>NZ_JBNWCN010000001.1:0-2457852 GCF_053522385.1 Agrobacterium sp. 22-223-1 | reverse complement strand
ATGTTGCAGCCTTTTTCCGCCAGATAACCGGAAATCGCAGCCACAATGCCACGGGTCGATTTGCAGGCTACGGTCAGAACATAGGATGTCATTCGTTTTCCCTCAAAGACGTCGCGCCGGCATCAGCCGGCGCAGTTCGGCGCGTTCCATAGCGCAGCTCTGCGGCGGAGCAAAGCGTCAAGACGAACGCAGCCAAAGTCATAGTGCGGGAAAGGGCAGCGCGCCGTGCCGGAAGCGACATGGAATGTTCCATGGCCAGCACAGCGACGCCAGCTGTTTCTGTGGGCCGTTCCGGCCTCAGGCGCGGCGCAGGCGCATCGCGGTGCGGCCGCGACCGTCGAGCAGTTCCAGCGTGCCGCGGCGCGGCTCCAGCCTGAAGGAGCGGGCGCCCTCCAGCGCTTCGATGAACTGCCGTTCCTGGCGCATGATGTCAGGCGCGCAGGCCATCTGGGTGGAAATCATCCGGCCGAAATCGACGCGGTTGCGGCTGATCTTCACCTCGCCGCCGATGCCGTTGCAACCGGCATTGCCGGAAACGCGGCCCTCGCGGGTAATTTCCAGCGTCGCCTGACGGCGGCCGCGAACCCGCTCGCCAAGGATGTCCTGTACCAGCCAGCGCCCATCGATACCGGCTTCCGGCTCCGGCCGGCCCGGGCCGGCACCGACGCGCTCAAGCACGAGGTCGGTATCGTCGCGACCGCCGGTCAGCACCGAATAACGGCGGGTGGTGGTGAAGAGCAGCCGGTCGCGGTCGCGGATTTCGGCGCTCAGCGCATAGGAGCGGCGGCCACGGATGTCGCGGTCATCATAACGCAGCACGAAGGGCACCGGCACCTGCCCACGCGGGCGGATGGTGGTCTCGGCAATCGTCTGCGACCGCGCATCCGCCAGCGAAACGTCGATCAGCCGCACGGTAACGGTCGCGCCCGGCGGCAGGGCGATGCGCTCGCGATAGGAAACGCTGCCGCGCAGGCTTGCCGGTGCGGCAGCCGCGCCGCCCGCTGCAAAAAGCGGCGCAAGCGCAACAAGCCCGGCGAAACTGCGGCGCGAAAGAAGAGGTTGGCGGTCGGTCATGGTGCTTGCTCCGTGCTGGTGCCGATCAAATTTCAGCGGATGATAAAAAACGGCACTGAACGGGCGATGAACCGGTGGTTGTTTTCTCACGCGTGAGCCGGTGAGGTCCCAGGCGAATGATGACGCGTGCGTGCGATTATGAAAGCAGTGGGGAGGCTGCTGGCAGCCTCCCCACGGGTCTCAGCCGCGGAAACCGTCCCGCAGCGCTTCGAACTTCGCCAGTTGCCCGGCCAGCAGTTCCTTGTTCTCGTCGCGGCGGACGAAAATCTTGAACATGGCGCTGCCGGCGGCGTTCATGAACCAGACGGAACAGGAGCGGCGGCCGTGGAAGCCGCGGTCGACGAAGGTGATGCCGGCGCAATTGTCCTTCTTGATGTGACCGCCGATGGGGCTGTCGCCGTGGATGTTGAACCAGCCGTGGCTTTCGCTGCCTTCCGGCAGGTGGCCCGGCACTTCGAACACGATATCGCCGGTCTGCACGATCATCAGGACTTCGCCCCACCCGCGCATCTCGTTCCAGATGGCGTCGAAGCGGTCGGCGGCAGCGGAAACGGCGGCACCTTCCGGCAGGATCGCCAGGATTTCGGCCGGCGTCACCTCGGCCTTGGCGGCGATGGCCTCCACGATACCATCAGGCTTTTCGGCGAGCGCAGCGGCGGCGCGGGCCTGCCTGTCGTCGTCGGTCTTTTGGGCTGCAATGCTCATCGGGCGGCCTCAGGCGGCAATCGAACGGCGTTCGCCATTCTTGTCTTCATGGATGATGACGTCGAAGCCTTCGAAATGCGGGCCGGAGAGATATTCCACCTTACCGCGATTTTCGCCGGCCTTGGCGTGGGCGGCGCGGAACTGTTCGGATTTCGTCCAGGCGAGGAAATCGTCCTTGGTGGCCCAGACGGTGTGCGAGGCATAAAGCGTGTGGTCATCTGCCTTCGGGCCTTTCAGCATGTGAAATTCGATGTAGCCCGGCAATTCGCTCAGATGCGATTTGCGCTCGCGCCAGATGGATTCGAAGGTTTCTTCATAACCCGGCACGACACGAAAACGGTTCATTGCGATAAACATGAAATTCTCCCTTTAAGTTTCCAGTTTGAGTCAGGATATCCAGCCGCGGGGAGGTTGGAAAGGGGTTCACGACAAAGCGAACAAATTTACTCCACTTATCGATTGCGCCGCCCATAAACATGTGTAAAGAACTCAAGATTAATTGGCGCAGGGAAAGCCGCGCCGGGTCGTGTTTCAGGATAGCGCCATGTTGAATTCCCGCCTTCGTTCCTTCGTTTTCGCCGCTCTCGTGCCCGCCGCAATCGCCTTTGCCGCACCTGCCGCCATGGCTTCGGACAAGGGCAATCCGGAAGCGAAACGCATCGTCGCGGTGGGCGGCACGGTCACCGAAATCCTTTATGCGCTGGGCGCAGGAGACCGCGTCGTTGCGCGTGACAGCACCAGCAGCTATCCGGCCGATGCATTTGCCAAGCCGGATATCGGTTACATGCGGGCGCTCTCGTCGGAAGGCATCCTGTCGCAAAAGCCCGATCTCATCCTCTCCGAAGACGGGTCCGGCCCGGCGGATGTCATCGCCATCCTGAAGGCAAGTGCGGTGCCGTTCGTCACCGTCGATACGCCGCCGAGCGGCGACGCCATCCCCAAAAAGATCGAGGATGTCGGCGCGGCAGTCGGTCTTTCTGACAAGGCGAAGGCGCTGGCTGCCGAGACCAAGGCCGGGCTCGATGCGCTCGCCAAAGATGTCGCCGCCGTGCCGGAAAAGGGCAGGAAGCGGGTTCTCTTCGTGCTTTCCACCGCCGGTGGCCGCATCATGGCGGCGGGCAAGGATACAGAAGCCGCCGCGATCATCGAAATGGCAGGTGGCATCAATGCGGCTCAGGAGATCACGGGTTACAAGCCGCTGACGGATGAGGCGGTCATTGCCGCGGCACCCGACGTGGTGCTGACCATGGCGCGCGGCGACCACGCCGCCAAGGCGGATGAGACTTTCGCGCTGCCGGCCTTCCAGTCCACGCCTGCCGCTGCCAGCAAGGCGCTCATCAGCATGGATGGGCTTTATCTCATCGGTTTTGGCCCGCGCACGCCCGCTGCGGGCCGCGAGCTGGCAGCCAAGCTCTATCCTGAGGTGGTGAAGCCGTGAGCCTTGCAGCCTTGAGTTCCGCTGAAGGCAGGGTTGCGGGCGACAGATCCCGTCAGGGGGTCGTCACCCTCGCCGTGCTCGTCGGCATCCTGCTGTTTGCCTGTGGCGTGTCGCTGGTCAGCGGACCCACGGGCGTCGGCATGTCCGAACTCTGGGCTTATTTCACCGGCGGCGCGGATCAGCTCGATGCGCGCGACAGGGTCATTCTCGAGGCGGTTCGTCTGCCTCGCACGGCGCTTGGCATATTGATCGGCGCGGGGCTTGCCGTTTCGGGGGCGATGATGCAGGGCCTGTTTCGCAATCCGCTGGCCGATCCCGGCATTGTCGGCGTCACCTCGGGTGCAGCGCTCTTCGCGGTCGCGGCCATTTCTCTCGGGGAAGGCGCGCTTGCCACCGTCGCCGTGTTTTTCGGCCCGCATTTTCTGCCGCTGATGGCGTTTTTCGGCGGGTTGCTGAACACCTGGGTACTTTACCTGATCGCGACGAAGGATGGCGCCACCTCCACCACCACGCTCATTCTGGCCGGCATCGCGGTGGCGGCGATCAGCGGTGCTTTGACGGGGCTGATGATTTTCATGGCCGATGACCGGGCGCTGCGCGACATTACCTTCTGGTCGCTCGGTTCGCTCGGCGGGGCCACGCCCGCCAAGGTGCTCGCCACCTTGCCCTTCATCGTCATCGTGCTGGCCATCATTCCCTTCGTCGCGCGCGGGCTGGATGCGCTCATTCTGGGCGATGCCGCCGCCTTTCACATGGGCATTCCGGTGCAGCGGCTGAAGCGGATCGTCATTCTGGCCGTTGCCGCCGCCTGCGGGGCAAGCGTGGCGGCGGCCGGCTCGATCGGTTTCGTCGGCATCGTCGTGCCGCATCTTCTGCGGCTCGCCATCGGCCCGTCGCACCGCTTCCTGCTGCCGGCCTCCGCACTTGGCGGGGCAGCACTTCTGCTTCTGGCCGATAGTTTCGCCCGCACCGTCGCGTCACCGGCGGAACTGCCCATCGGCGTCGTCACGGCGCTCATCGGCGCGCCGGTCTTCCTGTTCCTGCTATTGGGACGCGGCGGTTTTTCCATGCGGAACATGTCATGATCCGGGCCGAAAACCTCACTCTCATCCGCTCCGGCCGCCGGCTTCTCGATGCGGTCAGCGTCGATCTGAAGCCCGGCAAGGTCAATGTCATCATCGGCCCCAACGGTGCGGGCAAATCCACGCTGATGAAGGTTCTCTCGGGCGAAATGCGCGCCGAGGGCGGTTCGGTGACCTATAACGACATCGACCTGCCGGCCTTCACGCCGGTCCAGCTCGCCCGTCTCAGGGCCGTGCTGCCGCAGAGCACCCAGCTTGCTTTCCCCTTCACCGCGCTCGAAATCGTGCGGATGGGGGCTGTCGCACAGGGGTCTCGCGCGCCGGAAGAGCAGGCACGCCGCGCGCTCGCCAAGGCCGGGCTGCGCGGTTTCGAGCAGCGGTCCTACAACATGCTCTCCGGCGGTGAGCAGCAGCGGGTGCAGTTTGCCCGGGCGCTGGCGCAGGTGCCGAACCCGATGGAAAATGGCGAGGCGCGGGCGCTCTTCCTCGACGAGCCCACCGCGAGTCTCGATATCGGCCACCAGATCGCGGTGCTGGAAACGGCGCGCGACTTTGCAGGCGGCGGCGGGCTGGTGCTTGCCATCCTGCACGACCTCAACCTTGCGGCGGAATTTGCCGATCAACTTATCGTCATGCATGGCGGCCGGGTGACGGCGAGCGGCCCCTCGCTGGAAACGATCAGCGACGAGACGATTGCAAGGGTCTATGGCATTGGCGGTGTCGTCGGCCGGCTGCCGGCGCGGCATATTCCTTACGTGCTGCCGCAGTCGCGCCACCGTTAAGGACCGTCCTTCGCCTCAGCTTTCCGGCCGGGTGGCGATGAAGAGCGCGGAGCCGAGCATGACGGCGGCGACGATGGCGGCCCGCAGCGGCGGCGGCTCGCTCAGAAACCAGAAAGCGGCGTAACTGACAGACATGGCAGAAAGTGCTGCGACCTTGGCGTTGCGGGCGATTGCGCCGCGTTCGCGCCATCGCCGCAGCGAAGGGCCGAATCTGGGGTGGGCCAGCAGCCATGCCTCGAGTCTTGGCGAGGAGCGGGAAAAACACCAGAGCGCCAGAAGCAGGAACGGCGTGGTGGGCAAAACGGGAAGAAACGCGCCGACAATGCCGGTCGCGACCATAAGCCAGCCAAGACAGAGATAAAGAAGGCGCATGCATAAGCCGGTATCATGAGTTCTCTACTCATGATAGAGCGGCGGCATTGAATCTGTCATCCCTGTTGCCGCAGGTCGTTGTCGCAGAGCCTTACCGCACGGGGCGAAGCAGAGGTTTTCTCCATCACATTTATCGTGATCGGCGTTTGGCCCGTCGGTCTAAAAGCGCCTTTAGGGTTGAAAGCGAAGCACGCAGTCTTTATCCCCTTGGGCCGCGATGCCCGGAGCATAACCGGGCCGTCAAAGGTTGAGAAGAAGAAGGAAAACACCATGGCCAAGCTGATCCACTCGATGGTCCGGGTGCTGGACGAAAAGCGTTCGGTGGAATTTTACAAACAGGCTTTCGGGCTTGAGGTTGCGGAACGCGCCGAGTTCGAAAACTTCACGCTGATCTATCTCAGCAATGCCGAGGGCGATTTCGAGCTGGAACTGACCGTTAACCGGGGTCGCGAAGTGCCCTATGCGCTGGGCGACGGCTATGGTCACCTTGCGGTCAGTGTGGCCGATGTGGATGGCGAGCACCAGCGCTTCACCGAGATCGGCCTTTCCCCCGGAAAAATCATCGAAGCCGATTATAAGGGCCAGCCTTTCGCGAAATACTTTTTCATCTGCGATCCGGATGGTTACAAGATCGAAGTGCTGCAACGCGGCAACCGGTTCAAATAAGCGCGATTATGGGAGAGGCGGGCATGGCAGAGGCAGGCGTCAAACTCGAGGATAGCTGGAAACGCGTTCTTTCCGGCGAATTCGCCAGCCCCTATATGCTCAAGCTGAAGGAGTTCCTGCTTGCCGAAAAGACCGCCGGCAAGCGCATTTTCCCCAGGGGTGCGGAATATTTCCGGGCGCTGGATCTCACGCCTCTCGATGAGGTCAAGGTCGTCATTCTAGGCCAGGACCCTTATCACGGGCTCGGTCAGGCGCATGGGCTGTGCTTTTCCGTCCAGCCCGGCGTGCGCATTCCGCCTTCGCTCGTCAATATCTACAAGGAATTGCAGAGCGATCTCGGCATTCGCCCGGTGGGTCACGGCTTTCTGGAAAGCTGGGCGAAACAGGGCGTGCTTCTGCTCAACAGCGTGCTGACGGTGGAAGAATCCCGCGCCGCCTCGCATCAGGGGCAGGGCTGGGAAAAATTCACCGACGCCGTCATTCGCGCCGTCAACGACGAATGCGACCATGTCGTCTTCCTGCTTTGGGGTTCCTATGCCCAGAAAAAGGCGGCCTTCGTGGACCAGCGCAAGCATCTCGTGCTGCGCTCGCCGCATCCGTCCCCGCTTTCGGCCCATAACGGCTTTTTCGGCAATGGCCATTTTTCCAAGGCAAACGCCTTTCTCGCCTCCCATGGCCGCCAGCCGATCGACTGGCAATTGCCGGAAACGGTGGGAAGCGACAAAAACCTTCTCTAGACACTCATAAAATACCTTTACGCTTCGCGGTTGTCGGGATTAAAGATAACCGGACTGCAAAGTGAAGGATTATGCCCGTGTCTCTCCTGTCTGCCGAAACCTCCGTCTCGCTGCCCGATCCGCTGTCGATCGTCGATGCTTTCGAGGATCATTTTTCCGAGCATATGGAGATGGAACGCGAAGGCGCGACAGTGCGGTTCAGGACGGAATACGGCCATGGCAGCTTCAGCGCCGAGGGCGGCCGTTTCGCCGCAAGGGTGAGCTGCATTTCCGAACATATATTGATGTCGGTAAAGGCCATGGTGGCCGAGCATATCGTCGAATTCTCCGGCGAGACGGGGCTGGATTTCCGCTGGAGCGGCCATGGCGCGCAACAGCGTGAGCTGCCCAATCTCTTCGTCGGCAAGGTCGCCCGCGCCTATAATCTGACGCCGCATATGCGCCGGCTGGTGGTTTCCGTCGAAAGCGGCATCGAAAGGCTGCTGACCGGCGGCATGCATGTGCGCCTGCTTCTGGTGCCGGATCAGGCCCGCGCGCCGGTCTGGCCTTATCTTGCGCCCACCGGGGCCATCGTCTGGCCGGCGGGCGACGATCTTCTCACACGGCGTGTCTACACCATCCGTTCCGGCGATATCGCGCGCGGTGAAGTCGATATCGATTTCGTCATGCATGAGGGCGACCACATGCCGGGCGCAACCTTCGGCGCGACGGCGAAGCCCGGCGATGTTCTCGGCATCATCGGCCCGAGCGGTGTTTGCCCGGAAGCCGAGCGTTATGTCTTTGCCGGTGACGAGACGGCGCTGCCGGTGATGCTGCGCATGGCGGCCGAAATGCCGGCCGGCAAAAAGCTCAGCGTCTATGCGGAAATCGACGATGAAGCCGAGCGGCAGGAGATCGTCTGCGCGGCAAATGTCGAGTGGACATGGCTTTATCGCCGCGGCAAGCCCGCCGGCACATCCGGCCTCATCGAAAAGGCGCTGCGCGACCATGGCTGGAGCGCGGATCATGACGGCCTGCATGTCTTTGTCGCCTGCGAAAAATCCGAGGCGAGGGCGGCAAAATCCTTCCTTACCGACGAGATTTCTTTCCCGAAAGCATCGCTGCGCGCTGTCGGCTACTGGACCCTGGGCGTCGCCGACGATCATTGAGCTGCCCTATCGGGCTCGTTGAACAGTCGGTTTTATCGTTCATCATTCGGGAACAATCCGTTCCCGTTGTCCTCTCTATGCCTGAGAGCGCTGTTACCCCATCTTTACGCCATGAACAGGGCAGGCCCCAACCGTGAGGCCCGCCAGGCAAAAGGGGTTTATCATGCTCAACCAGATCAAGGGCCTGCACCACGTCACGTCCATGGCGGCGAGCGCGCGCCAGAACAACAGTTTTTTCACCGATGCGCTCGGCCTGCGCCGGGTGAAAAAGACGGTCAATTTCGACGCGCCTGACGTCTATCATCTCTATTATGGCGATGAAGTCGGCACGCCTGGCTCCGTCATGACCTATTTTCCGTTCCCGCATATCGCCCGCGGTCGTCCCGGCACCGGTGAGGTAGGCACGACGCTGTTTTCCGTTCCGGAAGGATCGCTCGGCTACTGGCAGGACCGCCTTTCCAAGGCCGGCGTGGATGGCCTGAAGGCCGATGAAGCCTTCGGTAACAAGCGCCTGCATTTCGCAGGTCCCGATGGCGACGGCTTTGCGCTGGTCGAGGTCAGGGATGACAACCGTGCGCAGTGGATCGGCAACGGCGTCGGCGCGGATCAGGCGATCCATGGTTTTCAGGGTGCCTCGTTGCGACTTCGCGATGAAGGTGCGACCGCCGAGCTCTTGAAATTCATGGGCTATCAGGAAGTGGATCGCCAGGACGGCGTTCTGCGCCTCGGTATGCCCGGCGGTAACGGTGCTGACTTTATCGACATCGAAACCATGCCGAATATCTCTGGCGCGCGGTTGGGTGCAGGGTCCGTGCACCACATCGCCTTTGCGGTCGAAAACCGCGAAAAGCAGCTGGAGGTGCGCAAAGCGCTGATGGATACCGGCTATCAGGTGACGCCTGTCATCGACCGCGATTATTTCTGGGCGATCTATTTCCGCACCCCGGGCGGCGTGCTGTTCGAGGTGGCCACCAACGAGCCCGGTTTCGACCGCGACGAGGACACCGCCCATCTCGGCGAGGCGCTGAAGCTGCCGACCCAGCATGCGCATCTGCGCTCCGTGCTGGAAGAGCATCTGGAGCCGCTGGGCGATGAGAAGGCGGTTTAACCGCTCGATAGCGTTTGGCAGGACATTGCCACGTATTTCTTCTCCCCGTTTGGGGAGAAGGTGGCCCGAAGGGTCGGATGAGGGGGCAACGTCAGCTATAGATCGCACTCTTGCCCCCTTCATCCCGCTGCCGCGACCTTCTCCCCGGCGGGGAGAAGAAACAAGCCGCATCCGTTTGCTCCATCTGATCGCTCCGCCTGGCCGAAGAGGCCGCGCGGAAGCCGTTGAATCTCCTCCTTTCAGAAAGGATTCTCCCATGACCAAGGACAGCTATTTCCACAAATCCCGCGCCGGCGTTGCGGGTGCTCCGCTTTTCGTCTTGCTGCACGGCACCGGCGGTGATGAAAACCAGTTCTTCGATTTCGGCTCGCGTCTGTTGCCTGAGGCCACCATTCTCTCGCCGGTCGGCGATGTTTCCGAACACGGCGCGGCGCGGTTTTTCCGGCGTACGGGCGAGGGCGTCTACGACATGGCCGACCTTCAGCGCGCAACCGAAAAGCTCGCCGATTTCGTCAAGGCGAACCGGGAGCATTATCAGGCCGGTCCGGTCATCGGCCTCGGTTTTTCCAATGGCGCGAATATTCTTGCTAATGTGCTGATCGAACAGCCCGAGCTTTTCGACGCTGCGGTGCTGATGCATCCGCTCATCCCGTTCGAGCCGAAGATCTCCCCCGCCAAAGCCACGCGCCGGGTGTTGATCACGGCCGGTGAACGCGATCCGATTTGCCCGGTGCCGCTGACCAAGGCGCTGGAACAGAGCCTCAAGGCGCAGGGCGGCACGGTGGAAACCGTGTGGCACCCGGGCGGGCATGAAATCCGCTCCGTCGAGATCGATGCGGTCAGGGGTTTTCTGGCGGCTTATGGGGCGTAAAGTGCGCCGCTACTATCGGCTTTCTCCCTCAGGTGGGGAACTCAGGCGCATGTCAGTTCCTGAAAAAGCGTCGCACAAACTCGACGTCATCCTCGGGCTTGATCCGAGGATGACGGAGGAGAGGTTTAGGCACTAGCAACCGCAGGCTGGGCTATTCCCGCCCCAGCCTCAGCGATATCCACATTGCTGCAGCTGCGCCTCGTAACGCATCGCCATGTTGGCGGAGCGGCGGGCGGCCTTCTGGACCGCGGAATTGTTGCGCCAGCTGCCCTTCGCATAACCGCCATGGCCGGAATAATAAGCGAGGTAGAGATTGTAGGGGTCGTTCAGCGAAATGCCGTTTTCGCGACGGCTCTTGGCGTGATACCAGCCGACGAAGTGGATGGCGTCGGTGAAATCGGTGCGGCTTGCCGACCAGCGGCCTGTTTCACGCTGGTAAACACTCCATGTGCCATCAAGCGCCTGCGCATAACCATAGGCCGTCGACTGGCGTTTCCACGGAATGAAGCCGAGAAGCTTGGTGCGGGGCGGCCGTGCATAGGGGCGGAAGGCGGATTCGGTGTAGATCGTCGCCATCATGACAGGCACCGGCACGCCGAACTCCCGCTCGGCCGCCTTTGCGTCGCGCCGCCAATTGTTGAAGATGCCGTTCCGCTGCTCGAAAATCGCACAGGCATTGGTCACCTGCGACGGTGCGGTGGCGCAGCCGGCGAGAACGAGCATCAGGAAAACAACGGCAGATACGCCACGCATAACGGAACCCTTTCGTTCCGCTATTCTTAAATTGCTAACCATTAACGTCGGGTTTTAAGACAAGGTTAATTCAAATGCCGCCGATCAAGGGCCTGTTAACCCGCTGAAAATTCCTGTGTCCGGGATGGGGCGAAACCGCCCCCCGAGCGCCTTTTTCAAGATGCGTTTATCCCCGCGCATCCCCGGTCCCGCCGGCCCGGCTATACTCGGCCCATCCCGGTTATCAGGCGTGCGCGCGGCGCAGGATGGGCGGGGCAGGCGGCCGAAACCGGGGAGTTTCCCGATGTCACGGTTGAGGCGGCCGGCATATGCCCATCCTCCAAACAGGAACCGGTTTGGCGGGCGGGTCATATGTTTGAAGCCGGGGCCGCATCGTCTGCAAAACCCTGCACTACCCTTTGATACCCCCGCAGCGATGCGGCCCCTTTATCGCTTCCCGACGTTGCCCCGGAATTCGCGGCGACGATACCGGCGCATATTCGAAAAAAAGCGTTCTCTGTACAAAAATGAAAACCGATAAAATTGTAGCAATCGGCTTAAAGCGGCTGAAAACAGTGCTGTGCCATTGTGGGATCACAGACGGGGAGCGGCCTTTGAAAGAGACGCTTCCACGAAACAGAAATCGAGACCGGCACAAGCCGGCGGATCGCAAAACGGGGTATGAAATGCTGAAGAAGATTATTGCTGCCGCCATCTGCGGAATTGCCGTTGCTTCCATGTCCACCCATGCCGATGCGGCCGGTGCTGCCGGTTTTGCCCGTGGTTTTGCCGCCGTCGAGAAAAGCGCTGTCACCCAGATCGGCATTTCCGCGCCGGGTGGTTTTGATGGCTGCGTTCTTTCCGCCGGCCAATGCGTTTCCACCATCGCCGCGCCGCTGACCGGCGAGCGCCGCGAGGAACTGCTGCGCGTCAACCGCGATGTGAACGCCACAATGGGCGCGCTCGATGATTATTTTTCCGGTTTTGCAGCCGATGTTCCGGCAACGCCGTCGTTAAGCCTTGGCGATTGCGGTGATTGCGCCGCGATCAAGCGTGCTGCGCTCGCCGGCGCCGGCTGGTCTTCGAGCGCCCTGCGCCTTGCCTTTTCGCTGAACAATGACGGATCGCTCGAAAAAGTGCTGATCGTTACCACCGACAAGGGCGATATCGTCCTCGGCAACGCCGTCCTTTCTCCGGCTGAGCGAGAAACCGCGCTCTGACCTTTCGTTCGAGCATCGGAAACAGTTTTCGATCCGATGCTCCATTCTTTCATGCCTGCCAGACTACGCCGGTTTTCCTGACCCTTATGGGTTCAGGAAACCGGCGATTTTTTTCGTTCCGCCACGGCAATGCCGGCCAGCGCCATGATGAGCGCCATGATCTGATAGGTGTGCAGGGTTTCGCTGAGCACGAAGACGGACAGCAACGTGCCGAAGACGGGCACGAGGTTGATGAAGAGGCCGGCGCGGTTGGCGCCGATCTGTTCCACACCCTTGATGTAGAGGATCTGCGCGATGAGCGACGCAAAAATGGCGGCATAGACCACCAGCACCCAGCCCTTTTGATCCGGCCAGATGACGCTGTCGCGCGACATTTCCCAGAAAACCAGCGGGACGGAGGTGAGAAGGGCAAAAAAGGCGGGGATGGCCATCAGCGTGCGCCAGTCGACCGCCGGTTTCCAGCGCAGGATGACGGTGTAGATGGCATAGACCAGAACCGCGAGCAGCATGACGGCGTCGCCGACATTCATTTCCAGCTGCAGCAGCGAGACCGGATCGCCATGCGAAGCGAGAAGCGCCACGCCTGAAATGGTGAGGCAGAAACCGGCGATCTGGCCGAACAGCACGCGGGTGCGGAACAGGATGAAGTTCAGCACGAAGATAACCATGGGAATGCCGGCCTGGATGACGGCGGCGTTGATGGCCGAGGTGTGCTGCAGGGCCGTGTAGAGAAACACGTTGAAGGCTGTGTAACCGACGCTGCCGAGCACGAGGAAATAGGGCAGGCGCTTTTTCACCACCGGCCAGTCCTTGATGAGCTGCGGCACGGAAATGGCGAAGATGATGGCGACGGCAAAGACCCAGCGCAGGAAGGTGAAGGCCATGGGGCTGATGTGGCCGACGGCGAGCTTGCCGGCAACGGTGTTGCCGCCCCAGCAGAGCGTGGCGATGATGAGGGCGATATAGGCTTTGGAGGGCACGCTGATGTTTCGCTTCTTCACGGGGCGGGAAAACGGCTAAGGGGTGAATGGCGGTCTTGCGCCCGCGCTTGGCCCCCACGGGGCGAGATAATGCGGGAAATCCGCGCCTTGTCACGGAAAAAGCAAAATTCTCCATAAGAAACAGGGTCGCTTTCCGTAAAACAACACAGTATACATTCGCGGGTTTGGGTTTCCCATCGGGTTATCGGGCGCGCAAGCGCCATGAGCAGGAAAGCAAGAAATGACGAATGTTGTGGTGGTCGGCTCGCAATGGGGCGACGAAGGCAAAGGCAAGATTGTCGACTGGCTGTCCGAGCGGGCAGATGTCGTCGTGCGGTATCAGGGCGGCCATAATGCCGGCCATACACTTGTCATCGACGGTGTCAGCTACAAGCTTTCGCTTCTGCCGTCCGGCGTCGTGCGTCCCGGCAAGCTTGCCGTCATCGGCAATGGCGTCGTCGTTGATCCGCATGCGCTGATCGCTGAAATCGGCCGTCTGGAAGCGCAGGGCGTCAAGGTGACACCGGAAAACCTGCGTATCGCCGACAATGCCACCCTCATTCTTTCGCTGCACCGCGAGCTGGACGGTATGCGCGAAGACGCCGCCTCCAACAGCGGCACCAAGATCGGCACCACCCGCCGCGGCATCGGCCCGGCCTATGAAGACAAGGTTGGCCGTCGCGCCATCCGCGTCATGGATCTCGCCGACATGGAGGCGCTTTCCGCCAAGGTCGATCGTATCCTGACGCATCACAATGCGCTTCGTCGTGGTTTCGGCGCGGCCGAAGTCTCGCATGAGACGATTATGGAAGAGCTGGGCTCTATCGCCGAGCGCATCCTGCCGTTCAGCGAAACCGTGTGGCTGCTGCTCGACAAGAAGCGCCGCGCCGGTGCGCGCATCCTGTTTGAAGGTGCGCAGGGCTCGCTGCTCGATATCGACCATGGCACATACCCTTATGTGACCTCTTCCAACACGGTTGCCGGCCAGGCCGCTGCCGGTTCGGGCATGGGGCCGGGTTCGCTGGGTTACATTCTCGGCATCACCAAGGCTTACACCACCCGTGTTGGCGAAGGCCCGTTCCCGACCGAACTGAATGACGAGATCGGCCAGTTCCTGGGCGAAAAGGGTCATGAATTCGGCACCGTCACCGGCCGCAAGCGCCGCTGCGGCTGGTTCGACGCCGCACTGGTGCGCCAGTCGGTCGCCACCAATGGTATTACCGGCATCGCACTCACCAAGCTTGACGTGCTTGACGGTCTCGACGAGCTGAAAATCTGCGTCGGCTACAAGCTCGACGGCCAGGAAATCGATCATCTTCCGGCAAGCCAGGGCGCGCAGGCGCGCGTCGAGCCGATTTACGTCACGCTGGAAGGCTGGAAAGAATCTACCGTCGGTGCCCGAAAATGGGCGGATTTGCCTGCTCAGGCAATCAAATATGTCCGTCAGGTCGAGGAATTGATCGGGGCGCCTGTCGCGCTTCTGTCGACAAGTCCGGAGCGTGACGACACCATACTTGTGACTGATCCGTTTGAGGATTAATGTCCTCGGCGATCTAGATTCATAAACCATATCGGGCCGGTACGTCGCCGGTCACGACGAGAAAGTGCTTATGGCGGATTTTGTAGCAGTCATTCGCAAGGCCGTGGATGGCTTGGCGAACAATACTCCCGAAAACCGGGCGAAGGTTTACGACAAGGCGCGCAGTGCGGTTGTGCGCCAACTCGAGAATATGAAGCCACGTCCGCCGGAAGAATTGTTGCGCCGGCAGATCGCCAAGCTGGACGCCGCCATTGCCGAGGTCGACAGCGAATATGCCGAGGCGCTTCCCGCGCTTGAGGATGATGACGCTATCTCCCCGGCAGCCGAAGAGACGGCGGCATCCTACTACCAGCAGGATGCTGCCGACGCAGACGAGGCGCGCGCCGCCGAACCTGTGGAACAGGCTGAGCAGGAAGAGGAACGGCACGAGCCGGTCTATGAAGAGCCCGCACCCGCCGCGCCTGCACAGCCGGAGCCGGTTTACGAAGAACCGGCTGAAGAGGAAGAGCCCCGGCACGTCGAAGCCGTTGCTGCTGAGGAGCAGCGTCACGGCGAACACGAGCCGGAAGAGCTTTATGATGCGCCGGAAACGGTTCATGCCGTTCCCGCCCCGGCACACGGCTCCGACGAAACAGTTGGCACCTATTTCACACGGACGGATGAAGAGCCGGCTCACCAGCCGGAGCCTGAAACGGCGCTCGGCGCTGCCGATGATTCCGTTCCCTCCCATTGGGCGCAGCCGGTGGATGAGGATGACTGGCGCAAGCTCGATGAAGCGCAGGACGACGATGTGCGTCCGGCCGCCGAGGAATATGAAGAGGTTCGCAACGAGACCGACGAACGTCCGCTCGTTGCCGGTTATGCCGCGCAGCATTACCAGGAGCCGGAAGTAAGTTTCGAGCCCGCCCCTTACGAAAAGGATGAGCGGCGCGAGACGGACGACCATTTCGGCCCCGCCGCCGTGGAGCATGCTCCGGCGTTTGGCGGCCGGCACGATTTTGACGACCATCGCCAGCCGGAAGAGCAGACTCCGAAAAAGGCGGCCGTGGTCGAGGATTTCTCGTCCTATTTCCAGGATGCGGATATTGCCATTCCCGCCAAGGACGCGCCGGCGCTGCCGCGTGCGGATAACGATCTCTTCGGCGATCAGGCAGCGGCAAAGGACAATAAGGAACGCACGCCCTGGGACGATCTGGACGAGCTGATCGGTTATGACGGCGCGTCGTCCTCCACCCGTCAGGCTTCGGGCGAAACGAATGGCGTGGGCGCTGCCGCCGCGACGCCCGCCTATATGGTCAAGAAGAAGCCGCGCCGCAATTATGCGTCGCTGGTGCTGGCCCTTGTCGGCGTGGCGCTGCTTGCCGGCGGCGGTTATGCCGTGTGGATGAACCGCGACGCGCTGAACGATATGGTCGGCGGGCTGGTCAGTTCCGCACAGAACGGCGGCACCAGCCAGACGGCTTCGAACGGCACGGGTGAGGCGCAGACCTCGACACCGCCGGCGACCCAGCAGCCGCCCGCCACGGGGCAGCAGCCGACAACCCCGACCAACCATCAGACCCCGACCCATGGCGATGACGGCTCCGTCAGCGGCACCAAGTTCACCCAGCGGCTTCTGGCCGACGGCACCGAGCGTGACGAGGGACCTGCCGCCGGTGCGAACGGCCAGCCGGTCACCGCCGAAGGCCAGTCGGTCTATGAGCAGAATGTCGCGCCGCCGCCTGCGGGCGAGGCTCCGGCCAATAATGCCGGTGCGCCCGCCGGAACCCCGGCTGGCACGCCGCCGGCGCAGCAGCCTGCCGCCGCTGCCGGCGACCGCATGTTCCTTTATGAGGAAGTGCTGGGCCAGACGGTGCCGACCGCCATTCAGGGCAGCGTTTCCTGGTCGCTGCAGCAGGAAAACGACGGTGAGGGCAAACCTTCTCCGACCGTGCAGGGCCAGATCACCGTTCCCGGCCGTGGCCTCAGCGCGCTGATCACCTTCAAGCGCAATACCGATCCGTCGCTGCCGGCCAGCCATCTGATCGAGATCGTCTTCTCGGTTTCGCCCGGCTTCGAAGGCGGCGCTATCGACAGCGTCCAGCGCATCGCGATGAAGAGCACCGAGCAGGATCGCGGCAACGCGCTGATCGCGGTTCCGGCCAAGATCACCGACGATTTCCACATGATCGCGCTCAACGACTTCCCGGATGCGATGAAGACCAATCTGGAGCTTCTGAAGAGCCGCAACTGGATCGATATCCCGGTTTCCTACCGCAACGGCCGGCGTGCGCTGCTGACCCTGCAAAAGGGCAATGACGGCATCGCCGCCTTCGACAAGGCGCTCAGCGAATGGGCGGCGGCAACGCCGGCGACCGGGCAGTGATGATTTAAGGGCGGCTTAGGCCGCCCTTTTTGTTATATGGCAAAGGGCGACGTGCTTGTGGAATGGCTGCGGCGTTGTCTTTGCTTTGTCGGGTGATGTGGGTGGGTGCGGCTCACCCCCCTCTGCCCTGCCGGGCATCTCCCCCACAGGTGGGGAGATCGACTCGCGGCGAGGTTTCGCTTTTCTTGACGGTCGGAGATAGCGCAACGCAGCGCGTCTTGCCGATCTCCTTCCTTGTGGGGGAGATGCCCGGCAGGGCAGAGGGGGGTAAGCGGCATACTCCGAAATGCGGATATTTTCCCTACCGCTTCTCCTCCAGCACAATCGTGGGTCTCAGAGACAGAGCATTTCCCCGCCCGCCTTTTACAAATAAAAAATCCCCGGCCGGAGGCCGAGGATGATTCACGGTCAGCGCATCGGCGTCAGGAGCGCGTCCACTCACGCATCCACCACGCGCAGCGCACGCGCAGCTTCCAGCGCTTCCTTCTGCACCGCTTCCTGCACCTTCTCAAAGGCGCGAACCTCGATCTGGCGCACGCGTTCGCGGCTGATGTCGAACTCGGAGGAAAGTTCCTCCAGCGTCACCGGGTCTTCGGCAAGCCGGCGGGCTTCGAAGATGCGGCGCTCGCGGTCGTTCAGCACGCCCATGGCTTTCGCCAGCATGCGGCGGCGGGTTTCCAGTTCGTCCTGTTCGATCAGCACGTCTTCCTGGCTGTCATGGTCGTCCACCAGCCAGTCCTGCCATTGGCCGGACTCGCCTTCGGACGCCTTGATCGGCGCATTCAGCGAGGCGTCGCCATGCAGGCGGCGGTTCATCGAGATGACTTCTTCTTCCGACACCTGAAGCTTCGTCGCGATTTCCTTGACATGCTCCGGCTTCAGATCGCCATCGTCGATTGCCTGGATGCGGCCTTTCAGCCGGCGCAGGTTGAAGAACAGGCGCTTCTGGTTGGCGGTCGTGCCCATCTTCACCAAAGACCACGAGCGCAGGATATATTCTTGGATCGAGGCCTTGATCCACCACATGGCATAGGTGGCGAGGCGGAAACCGCGCTCCGGATCGAATTTCTTCACCGCCTGCATCAGGCCGACATTGCCTTCGGAGACGACTTCGCCGATCGGCAGGCCGTAACCGCGGTAACCCATGGCGATCTTGGCGACGAGACGCAGGTGGCTGGTGACGAGTTTATGCGCGGCGTCGCGGTCGCCATGCTCGGCATAACGCTTGCCAAGCATGTATTCTTCCTGCGGCTCCAGCATCGGAAATTTACGGATTTCGTCGAGATATCTATTGAGACCGGCTTCGCCGGCTGTAATCGTAGGCAAACTATTGCGGGCCATAAAGCACCCCCTTATCTATGGTCTGGAACGGTACCCTCTTTGATCGGCGACTGACCCGCCGGAGGCACACCGTAAGCTGCGGGTCGTTACCGACCCCGCACGAACCCATGTGACAGATATGTACGCGCCCGCCGCGTTTCAAGCGAACGCTGCGTTCACACATGCGTTATGTTCCAGTGACACCTTCCTTGACCTGTTTAACTTTCGAACGGTAGATTCGTTCCGAAAAACCGCCAAGGCCGGAGCGCACCATCAGCTCATACATCACCCGCCGGCGCATGGGATTGTGCAGGCGCACAACCTTCGAGCCAAGGAACTGCGTCTCCACATGGGCAAGCGCCTGCAGATCGGGATCGGCGGCAATCGCGTCCGCATAGGTCGCGTGAAATTCCCGGCGGCAGACATAGGTTTTGTATTTCGTCATGCCGAAGCAGACGAGGCTGTGGCCATGGGTGCGCAGGAAATCGGCGACACCCACCGTCACTTCCGGCCAGGCGGGATTGAAAGTGTCGTCGAAGACGATGACGCCATGCGGCGCGATCACCTCCATCGCCAGTTTCGCATCGGCCAGAACGTGGTGCAGGTTGTGGCCGCCATCGATGCTGAAGAAGCGGGCGGGGCCGATGCGGGAGGTGATGTCGGCGGGCGCCAGCCGCGTGCTGTCGCCCCTGATGATCAGGTCTTCATCCATGGCGAAACCCAGCCGACGGCCGTTTTCCATCAGGCGTTCATATTGGTCGAGACTGCCATCTTCGGGCGGATCGAGATCGAAAAGATCGACGCCCAGCACCTTTTCCTGCCTCCCGGCGAATTTGCGCAGCAGGAAATAGGAGCGGCCGTAATAAACGCCGATTTCCGCCATGCCGCCATGGAGGCCGCTTTTCGTCTGGGCCTGCAACAGCGCCTTGAAGACGAGCGCATCGGGCGGGTCGATATAGCCTTCGACGCTGCGCAACTCCTGAAAGATAAACCGGCGGTCTTCGATATTCATGCGATAGATCCCGTCATCATGCCGGTTCCGTTCGGGGGGCGGATCGAACGAATGGCGTCCCTGCGGTTTTATTTGGCAGGCTTGAAATCGCCACGGTTCAATGGCGGCGATTTCAGGCTTTGCGGGGCCGAGGAGGTGTGACGATTGAAGCGAAATTGGGGCGGTCTATAAAAAGGACCGACTGCGGAATATCGCTATCCGCTAATCTTTTTTTATTATCCGGGGCTTCCGGCGAAATGCATGGCGCAGTTTTTTTGACCGCGCCATGCAGGTTTTCAGCCACGCAATGCGGCGGTCAGCGCTTCCATGTCATCCGGCAGGTCGGTTTCGAATTCCATCACCTCGCCGGTGCGCGGATGTTCGAAAGCGAGCAGATAGGCATGCAGGGCCTGGCGCGGAAAGCCGCGAACGGTGCTCTTTGCCGGTTCTTCGAGAAGGTTCGCCTTGGTGCGGAAGGCCGCGCCATATTCGGGATCGCCGATCAGCGGATGGCCGATATGGGCCATGTGAACGCGGATCTGGTGGGTGCGGCCGGTTTCCAGCCGGCATTCCACCATGGAGGCGAGGCAGGTCGCATCCGGCCGCTCATGGTAACGCTCCATTACCTCGTAATGGGTGATCGCCTCGCGGGCATCGTCCGAATCCTCGTGCTTGACGGCGCGTTTGGTGCGGTCGGCGCTGCGGCCGAGTGCTGCGTCGATGGTGCCGCGCAGGGTGCGCGGGCGGCCCCAGACAACGGCCTTGTAGGCGCGTTCCAGCGGCCCGGTGCGGCCATGGTCGGCAAATTGCGCGGCGAGATGGCGGTGGGCATTGTCGTTCTTCGCCACGACCATGACGCCGGAGGTTTCCTTGTCCAGCCGGTGCACGATGCCCGGCCGCCTGACACCGCCAATGCCGGAGAGGCTGTCGCCGCAATGGTGGATGAGGGCGTTGACCAGCGTGCCGGTCCAGTTGCCGGCGCCCGGATGCACGACGAGACCGGCGGGCTTGATGAGCACGATCAGGTCTTCATCCTCATATTCCACGTCGAGCGGAATGTCCTCGCCCTTGGGTTCCGGGTCTTCCGGCTCGGGCATGACGATTTCGATGCGGTCCTTGGGATGCACCTTCTTTTTCGGCTCCGTCACCGGCTGGCCGTTGATGGAGACCGCGCCCTGCTCGATCAGCGCTTTCAGCCGGCTGCGGGAGAAGTCGCCGCCCACTTCGCCTGCCAGCCATGAATCGAGGCGGCCTTCGGCGTTTTCCCCGGCAATCAGGACTTTCCTTGCGTCTCCGCCTTGTTTAAAGGGGTCGTTCATTCTTATTTTTCCGATCCATCAGCATTTCAGGGAACCCGATGACGCAGATCGAGCAAGACGAACAGGAAGACAAGCCGCTTGATCCGGCCATGGAAAAAGTTCGCCGCAAGATGATCCGTTTGCAGATCGTGTCGGGCTCCGTGATGTTTATCAGCCTTATGGCCGTCTTCGGTGCGGTTGTCTACAAGGCGATGGGGCCGTCGAAGGCCGTCCAGACGCAGAGCGAAGCGCCGAACCTCGCCGTTCCAACCGGCAACGGGCCGGTTGCCGTCACCGCCAGCCTGCCGCAGGGCTTCGTCATCGACAATGTCAGCTATTCCGGCGGCGACATGCTGTTTTACGGGCGGCTCGCCAACGGCACCCGCAAGGCGCTGGTCTTCAACGTCGCGGCCGGCCGGTTCCTCGCCGATGTGACGGTCGATGGCCAGTGAGGCCAATAAGCTGCTGGACGGGCGGGTGCTGATCCCGGTCGAGGACCCGGCCGATCCGCGCATCGCCGCCTTTCGCGATATTCGCGAGCGCGACCTGACCGGGCGTCAGGGCCGCTTCATTGCCGAAGGAACGGTGGTGCTGCGCATGCTGGCCGCCGCCCATAAAGCGGGCGGCGCCTTCGCGGCGGAAAGCATCCTCATCCTTCGCAACCGGCTTTCCGGCGTTGCCGATATCCTTGCCGATTTCCCGCCGGATGTTCCGGTTTATGTGGCCGAAGCGCCCGTGCTGGATGGCATTGTCGGTTTTCACCTGCATCGCGGCATTCTGGCGCTCGGGCGGCGGGTTCAGGATCGCGGACTGGAAGAGATGACGGCGGCACTTCCCGCCTCGTCGCTGGTGCTTGTCGGCTGCGGCATTTCCAATCACGACAATCTGGGTGCGATGTTCCGTAACGCGGCGGCGTTTTATGCCGATGCGGTGCTGCTGGACGAGACCTCATGCGATCCGCTTTATCGCAAGGCGCTACGCGTTTCCGTCGGCTCGGTGCTTTCGGTTCCCTGGCATCGTGGCGGCGGGGCGGTGGAGATGCTGGAGCGGCTTTCCGAGGCCGGGTTTGCTATCTGGAGCCTTTCGCCGGGTGGCGAGACCGAGATCCGCGATATTCCCCGATCCGAGCGCATGGCGCTGGTGATCGGCACAGAAGGCGAGGGGCTGCCGCAATCGGTGCTCTCACGGTTTCATACGGCGCGGATTGCGCAATCGCCGCAGCTGGATAGCTTGAATGCGGGGACGGCTTCGGGGCTGGCGCTTTATCAGATGGCGGGGGTTATGGGGCGGGTATGATGCCGAGGCGTATGCGGCTTCACCCCCCTCTGCCCTGCCGGGCATCTCCCCCTCAAGGGGGGAGATCGATATGCGGTACTCTTCAGCCCATCTCTAACGTTGCGAATGAGCGAGCGGTAGCTCCCAGCTGATCTCCCCCCTTGAGGGGGAGATGCCCGGCAGGGCAGAGGGGGGTAGGCCACACCCACCGAGGACCTAATGTTCCCGCTTCTCCATCACCACCTTCGCCCGCTTCGCAAGGCTCTCCCGCCCCGATGAGCCGGAGGCCTTGGCGAGCAGCGCCGGAATGGGCGATTTTTCGCCCTCCTGCGCGGCGGTGAGCGCGATCATCTCGGCGGCGATCCTTGCGATTTCGCGGCGGATGGGTTCGTCATTGCCGGTGCCGCGCACGTTCAGCAGGCGTTCGGTGAGCGCGGTGCCCTGATTGCGGATATCCTCGATTTCCTGCTCCAGACCTTGCGACGCCGCTGGCTCCGTCACGACCGGGGGGGCTGGTTCCTCCGGTGCCGCCTCTTCTTCGGCGGCGGGTGCGGTTTCAAGCGCGGCGGCTGGGGCAGGGGCAGCGGGTTGCGATGGGCTAACCGTTTTCTCGACCGGCACGGCCGGGTTCGGCAGGCGGATGATCATGTCGTTGGCGCGGCCGCCGGTTGCGGCAAGCTGTTCCTTGAGGCGGGCGACTTCCTGGTTGCGCAGCGTCAGCATCGTGTCGAGATCGGCATTTTTCGCCATGACGGTCGCGACCTGTTCCTCGAGCCGGGTGACCTTGCGGCTTTCGCGGGCAACCGCCGTCATCGCTTCCTTGTTGCGGGCCGCCACATCCTGCAATTCGCGGGTCGCGGTCTCGCCTTCCTTGCGGAAACGCGTGGCGCTCTGCTTGGCCTGCTCGGCCTCCAGATCGCGGGTGGCGGCGAGGATTTTCGAATCATCCAGCTCGCGCGTCAGATTGGTGAGGCGGGCGGTGAGATCGGACATCTGGCCGGCGCGCTCGTTGGCGGCCTGCTCCTGTTGTGCGAGGTTCGCCTGTACGGCGCCGGCATGTTCTTCGGCGGCATCGAGGGCCGCGCGCAATTCGCCGATTTCCAGCGTCAGCTCCTCGATTTTCAGGGAGAAGCTGCGGTTCTGTTCGCCCAGCCGATATGCATCGCTGGAGGCGGCCTCGTTGGCGAGGCGCAGCGAGGTGTTCTTTTCCCGTTCCGTATCCAGTTCCTGGCGGACCTTGGCATTTTCGGCGGCGTAGAGCGCACGCGCCATGTCCTTCTGGGCGCGCACTTCCTGCGGGCTGATGGGCATTGTCGCGCGTATGCGGTTTTCCGTATAGGCGACGATGCGGCGGTGGATCGCGGGTGCGATCAACAGGGCCAGCAGGGTTGCGGTGAGAAAACCCAATCCGAAGAGAATGGCATATTCGATCACGCGGGACAGTCTCCGAAACTCAGATACGCGCGCATTCGGAAAGAGGGGCGCGAAAGCACGTTACGCTATTATTGCAACCGTGGGGAGGGGGCTCCCGGCAATTGCACAGGCGGTGTCGGCGCCACTTGTTTCTTCTCCCCGAGGGGGAGAAGTCCGCGGCAGCGGGATGAGGGGGCAAGGGCGGTGAGATACAGCAACGTTGCCCCCTCATCCGACCCTTCGGGCCACCTTCTCCCCCTTGGGGAGAAGAAAGACGCGGCACCCTCGCATAATCAGAAGGGGTTCCAGGTCGGCTGCTGGGTGAGCTTCAGGTAACCGACATTGATGCCGAGGCGCGCGCCGATGCCGGTGCGGATGGGGGCAAGGGTCACGTCGCTGCTCTTCAGATAGGTCATGCCGACGCCGGCGACTATAAAGGCGGAGCCGCTCACACCGCCGTAACGGCGGTAAAGCGCATCGACGGAGGGCAGGTTGTAGACCAGCATCATGGCGCGGGTGCCCTGGCCGCCATAATCGAGGCCGAGGGAGGGGCCCTGCCAGAAGACGGGGTGCTGGCCGGCATTCTTGGTGTAAAGCGTGCCTTCGCCATAGGTGAGGCCCGCGACGAAGGCGCCGGAGCCTTCCTGGCCCAGAATGTAACCGTTCGGAAGGCCGTATTGCTGGAAGGCGCGCTCCACCACCTTGGCAAGGCCGCCGGTGGTTTCACCGAAGAATCCGTGGCCTGCATCCACGACTTCCTGGAAAGAATATTGATCGCTGTTCTGGGCCGCGGCCGGTGCGACCCATATCAGGAGGCTCGCAAGGAGCGCGACAATCTTTCCCAGTCCGAGGCGTGCAATGGTGCGGGTTTTCGTAAGGCGCATCGTCATGTCCGTCCGTCTGTTTCGTTAGCGCATCGGTTCGAAAATCCGAATCGGTTTTCGAAAGGGCCGATGCCCAGAGTCAAAGTTCTACAGCATGTTTCGCGCATCCTTGCGGATACACGGGGCTCCAGTGTGGCCTGTTAAGGCATTTGGCATTTTGAAACCATCCTATTAACAATCGGTTTACCAAATATGGTGTCATTATGGCTTAACAATTTCCACACCGTCCGCGCCTCCCTTGCGCAGGAGAGAATTTTATGACCAGCAAACTCAATATCACGCTGTCCGGTCCCGATCTGGCGGCTCTTCTGTGCAGCCGTGTGTGCCATGATGTGATTTCTCCTGTCGGCGCCATCAATAACGGCCTCGAACTCCTGGACGAGGGCGGCACGGATGACGATGCGCTCGATCTCATCCGCACGTCAGCCCTTAACGCATCCGTGCGGCTGAAGTTCGCCCGCCTTGCTTTCGGCGCTTCCGGCTCCGCCGGCGCGTCCATCGACACCGGCGAGGCCGAAAAAGCCGCCCAGGATTTCGCCGCCGCCGAAAAGAAGGCGGAGGTGAGCTGGAACGGCCCGCGCGCCATCGTTGCGAAGAATCGTGTCAAACTTCTGCTCAATCTCTTCCTCGTGGCTTATGGCGCCATTCCGCGCGGCGGCAATGTGGATGTGCTGCTGGAAAGCCCCGACGGCGACGCCAGGTTCGAAATCACCGTCAAGGGCCGGATGATGCGCGTGCCGGCCAAGTTCGTGGAAATTTACGAGGGCAGGCTGGAAGAGGCGGTCGACGCCCATTCCGTTCAGCCCTATTACACGCTGCTTCTGGCCGAGGAGGCCAATATGGCGGTGGAATACAAGGTGCATGACGACCGCATCGTGTTTACCGCCAAGACGGTTGCCGAGTGACCGTTCAATCGCCGATCTGAATTTGTGAAGGGCCGGACCGCGTCTGCCGACGCGCCGGCCTTTTTCGTTTGGGGAGCATGTTCATGACACGTCTGACAACCGCTCGCCTTGTCCTGCGGCCGCATGCCATCGCGGATGAAGCGCTTTATCGCGCCTTCTGGGGCGCGGATGTTCCGCAGATCGAAGGGGTCGTATCGATTGCGCCGCTGGACCCGGAACTCGCCTTCGCCCGGCTTTTGCGTTTTCTGGGCCATTGGTCCGCTTTCGGCTTCGGCCCCTTTGTGGTGGAAGAGCTTGCCACGGGGCGCATCGTGGGCGAGGTGGGTTTTGCCCATATGCGCCGTGGCAACGGTGAGGATTTCGACGGCGTGCCCGAGGCGATGTGGAAAATCGACGGGGCGCTGGCGGGAAAGGGTGTCGCGACCGAGGCGGTGGAGGCGGCGCTGCGATGGTTCGATGATCGCGGGATTTCGCAACGGACCGTCTGCATGATCAATCCGCTCAACAGCCCGTCGCTGGCCATAGCCGCCCGATTCGGCTTCCGGCCATTTCGCGATACGGCGTTCCGCGACAGCCCCGTTCGGCTTTTCGAGCGGATCGCGGATATCTAGAGCATTTCCAGTAAAAGTGCGAAGCGGTTTTACGTCCGGAAAATGCGTGAAAACAAAGAGGTAGAGCACGTCCACCGATTCCGTTTAAATCGGACGTGCTCTAGAGCATTTCCAGTAAGAGTTCGACGCGGGTTTCTCCAGCGCCCGGTGTTGCTGTCTCCAATCGCGTTTCAGGACGACCTGAAACCTGTTCGAGGTCTCGGCGGGCGGCGGATTGAACCAGGAGTTGGTCCATATCAACTCCGGAGCATCCCATGCGCTATCTTCTTCTGGCGGTCATCGTCATTTTTTCCACTGTCCAGTCCGCAATGGCGGAAAGCGGCATCGGTTTTAAACAGATCGAATTGCCGGATGAGGCCGGTTCGAGACCGCTAGCCGTTTCATTGTGGTACCCGGCCGCGCCGTCGGGCAAAAGCGAGATCGTCGGCGAAAATGCCGCCTTTTACGGCCTTGAGGTTCAACCGGGCGCTTCCCTTCTTGCCGGTTCACGTCCTCTCATATTGCTGTCGCACGGTTTCGGCGGAAGCTGGCGCAATCTGAACTGGATTGCCGGTGAGCTTGTTCGGGAAGGTTATGTCGTGGCCGCCCCGGATCACGGCGGCGAATCGTTCACCGAAGAAAATGCGACCGAGATCGTTCCATTGTGGGAACGGCCGCGCGACATCAGCAGAACGCTGACCGCATTGCTCGGCGATGACCGATTCGCCGGCGGGATCGACGCGACGCGCATCGCCGTAATCGGCCATTCCCTTGGCGGCTGGACCGCAATGGAGCTGGTTGGCGCGCGATACAGCGCCGATCTTGCCCTCAAGGATTGCCGCGGGGAGAAGCGCCCGCCGCAATGCAAGGCTCCGCGGCTGCTCGCCAAAGTCGGGGTTGTCGGTGACGGCAGGGCCGATCCGCGTCTTTCGATGGATTTGAAGGATACCCGCATCCGCGCCGCCATCGCGCTGGATCTCGGGCCGGCCGCCGGTTTCCTGCCGGAGACGCTGCAAGCCGTCGGCGTCCCGGTTCTGGTTCTGGCCGCGGGTGTGGAAACACCAGAGATCGCCGCCATCAAGGCCGATTCCGACTATATTGCCCGGCATCTGCCAAAGGCGACGACCGTTTATCGGGAAATACCGGATGCCAGCCATTTCAGCTTCATGCAGATTTGCAGGCCGAACGGCGAAAAGATCGTGGAGGAGCTTTCACCGGGCGAAGGTTTCGTCTGCCGGGATGGCGGCGGCAGGGACCGCGCGGCCATCCATGCGCAGATCGCGCAGGCGATCCTCGGCTTTCTGAAAGCGGAAATGCGCTAGGGCGGGTTTTCCGGACGCCTCGTGGCCGGATGGTCCTGAGGCGTCCCTTTTCAAACGGCACTTACCGGATGGTGCCGATAAACGAGGTCTTCGGGATCGGAACGGGGTGCCGCCGGGTCGAGCCTGCCGCCGATTCGTTCGGCGACGGCCGCGGATTTGCGGTTCTGCGGCGAGACGTAGCTGACGAGCGTTGGCAGGTTCAGGGTCTTGAAGGCCCAGTCGCGCAGCGCCGAGGCGGCTTCCGCCGCATAGCCGCGCCCTTCATGGCCTTCGTAAAGCAGCCAGCCCAGTTCCTTTTCCGGAAACAGCGGACCGTGATTGATGCCGACCTGGCCGACACATTGCCCCGTTTCGCCAAGCTCGATCATCAGCGCGCCATGGCCGAAAAAGTACCAGTTGGCCTGATCGTGGCAGAACACGCCCCATGTCGAGGGCAGGTCGTAAGGCCCGCCGACACCGATGGAGCGTGGCGACGCCATGAAGTCTCGATAGGCGGGAAAGTCTGTGATCATCAGCGGGCGCAGCGTCAGGCGTTCGGTCTTGAGGGTAGGGGTAGGGTGGTTCATGTGCCGTTATCCTTTTGCGGCGCGTAGCCTAGCTCTTCTTCCCTCATTCCTGTGCCTGTCACAGGAATCTAGCCAGCCCAAGTCCTTGGGCTGAAAAGAGTCTCTCGCTGCGCAGACGCGCATCGGCTGGAGTCCTCTGACAAGCACAGGAATGAGGGAGTATCCATGCGCCGGAATATGATCGTGTGTCGTGATATGCCAATGACACCGTTACCTGCGACCTTGAAATCGCAACAAAAAACCCGCCGTTTCCAGCGGGTCTTTTAAAAACTGTCCTGTTCCGGAATGGATCAGGCGGTTTCGAGGAATTCCGTCGCGCCATCCGGCTCGCGCAGAACATAGCCGCGGCCCCAGACGGTTTCGATGTAGTTTGCGCCGCCGGCGGCGTTTGCCAGCTTCTTGCGCAGCTTGCAGATGAAGACGTCGATGATCTTCAGTTCCGGCTCGTCCATGCCGCCATAGAGGTGGTTGAGGAACATTTCCTTGGTCAGCGTCGTGCCCTTGCGCAGCGAAAGCAGCTCGAGCATCTGATATTCCTTGCCGGTCAGGTGAACGCGCTGGCCGCCCACTTCAACCGTCTTGGCATCGAGATTGACGATCAGCTCGCCGGTGGCGATGACCGACTGTGCATGGCCCTTGGAACGGCGGACGATGGCGTGAATGCGGGCAACAAGCTCGTCCTTGTGGAACGGCTTCGTCATGTAATCGTCAGCGCCGAAGCCGAGACCGCGAACCTTGTCCTCGATGCCGGCCATGCCGGACAGGATGAGGATCGGCGTCTTGACCTTGGAGAGGCGAAGCGTTCTCAGAACCTCGTAACCCGACATGTCGGGCAGGTTGAGGTCGAGAAGAATAATGTCGTAATCATAGAGCTTGCCGAGGTCCACGCCTTCCTCACCGAGGTCGGTCGTGTAGACGTTAAAGCTCTCCGACTTGAGCATCAGTTCAATGCTCTGCGCTGTCGCGCTGTCGTCTTCAATAAGTAGAACCCGCATAATTATCCCCTTTGCCGCCCGCGAACCGGTAAATCATTGCCTCGCGCGATGCGGATCCAGACGTTGCCTGATTTGCAGGCTGCCACCAAATGGTTAACAAATTCTAATTGCCTTTGGCAAGGTGTATCGAATTTATTAAGCAAAGTAGGCATTTCGCTGTTTTTGCACGTGAATCCACCATCGCCAAAATTGAAGCTTAACGTGAGGAAATCCCGTTAAGTGATTCAATCGACTCTTACATCGTCGGGTCCATTTTTTTGGACCTGGCATTTACCGACCCTTAAATGATCGTCGTTATCATTAACGATGCCCGTAAACGAAAGGTTAACGACGGCGGTTTTTTATTAACGTCGGGTAACTTTTGGGAATCATTCCGGGACAGGGGTCAACCCTTACGGAAAAACGGGCGGGTTAAACGGGCCGATCAGGGTGGCATAGTGCCTTTTTGATCCGGGTCTCGCTATCCATGGAGTATTGCGTATGAAGTCGCGTGACAGCCTGGTTCGCCTGAAGGAATTTCAGGTCAATGAAAAACGCCGGCAGCTTAACCAGCTGCAGCAGATGATGTCCGAGTTCGAGCGGATGGCAAAGGAACTGGTGCATCAGATATCTCTGGAAGAAAGCAAGTCGGGCATTACCGATCCGACGCATTTCGCCTATCCGACCTTCGCCAAAGCCGCGCGCCAGCGGGCGGATAATCTTCAGGTCTCGATCCGTGAGCTGAAGGCCCAGCAGGAAGCCGCCGAAGCTTCGCTGGAAGAGGTGCAGGCCGAATATGAAAAGGCCGCTGCCCTCGAAAACCGCGACGGAGCCATCCGCGCCCGCGCCTGACCTATAGGCGCAGGAATTTACGAAGATCGTCCTCATTGACGGCTGCCGGTGGATCAGGAGGCGGCTTTCAATGACGGGACGCCATGCATTTTTTCGAAAGGCCGCTCCTTAAGGGCGGCCTTTTGTTTTGCCGCGTCGCCGGTGTTTCCCGCCGGGAAGGTCAGGCCTGATTTCGATTGTCCGGGCGTGGGGAAAGGCGTATTTTACGGAGGTTCCGACCGTGAGCCGGAGGCTTTTACGCGCACGCACCCCGTGCGGGTGCGGGCGGCACTTGCAGGGAGGAAAAAATGGCCCGCCAATATATCGATTGCCGCGAATTCCCCAGTGACAGCAGATGCACCGTCGCCATCTCCGCCGATTCTCCGGAGGAACTTATGGAAGCGGCCGTGCAACACGCCGTGGCCGTGCACGGCGCGAAGGATACGCTTGAATTCCGTGAAGAAGTCCGCCGGAGCATGCATGCCGGGACGCCGCCGTTGAAGGTGGCGTGATTGCTGGCACACCCGAATATCTCCGCCGTCATGCCGGACTTGATCCGGCATCCAGTCGGCGCGCGTCTGCGCGACGAGAAGAGTCTTTTCAGCTCAATGACTTGAGCTTGCTGGACCCCGGCTCAAGGCCGGGGTGACGGCGTGTGGATGCTCCGTTTTGGCCAAAACATCCGTCGATACGTAGATAACTGACATAACGCTCGTTATGTCTGCCCATTTACCCCTGAATAACATCCGCCCATTCGGCATGGCGCAATGTCTGGGCCTTGAAGAACGGGCAGAGCGGAATGATTTTCCAGCCGCCCTTGCGGGCTTCATCGATCGCATGGGCGGCAAGTGCCTGGCCGACGCCTTTGCCGCGCAGCGCATCGGGCACGCCGGTATGGTCGATGATGATGAGGGAAGGGGAGGTGCGCGAATAGGTCATCTCGGCCTTGTGGCCGTCGATGGTCGCCGAATATTCGCCGTGCGATCCGGTTTCGGTTGTCTTGATGTCCATGATGAGCGCCTTCCGCATTGCTGTTCGTTGTCGCCACTGTACCGGCTTCAGCCTGAATTGAAACAGCGGGATAGCGAACGCAGCGGACACAAACCGGCGACAATCGCCGGCTTTGTTGGGCAGTTCTCAGGAGGAAATCCGAAATCGAACCGAAAACCCCGTCGATAATCCGGCGGGGCGTTCTGGAAACTCGGTCTGGGCGCGTTTTCGCGCCGGCGCACTGTTTTAGTGGCGATATTGCTGAATGCGCGTGGTGCGCAGGCCGGCAAGGCCATGATCGGCAATCGAGGACTGCCAGGACAGGAATTCTTCGACGGTGAGCGTATAACGCTCGCAGGCTTCCTCGAGGCTCAACAGTCCACCGCGTACCGCTGCAACCACCTCCGCCTTTCTGCGAATGACCCAGCGACGGGTGTTGGCAGGCGGAAGATCCGCGATCGTCAGAGGGCTGCCATCGGGGCCGATGACATATTTAACTCGTGGGCGTATCATTTCGGTCATTGGACACTCTATACAAACTCAAGACCATATGACGGGAACTCTATCCCGGTACCTTTAAAAATTGCCTAAGCAGCTCTAGACAATTTATTAAGAATTTGAACGGTTTCGCCTGATTTGTTCGAGTCGCCTTATTTTGCCGGGAAAAAATTTTTCCAAAAATCGCAATTTTTCTCTCTCATCGGTTGTTTCCGTCAGAGTGCCGCAAGCGAAAGGCACGTTTTCCCGCTGCCCTGGGTAAATTCCGCCGTTCCCTCATGCTGCAGCCGCAGGCGGTCACCGGCGTCGAGGGAAAGGATGGAGGTTGCCGACTGCGATGTGCCTGATGTCGATGCATTGCCGGCGATGCCGAAGCTGGCCGCCGCGCCATTGATGAAAAGCGTCACCCGGTGGCCGGAGGAGGAGACCACGGCGAGCGTCAGGGCCGCCAGATAAGGGCCCTTTGCCGGAACCACGAGTTCACGCCCGCCGCCGCTCACCGCATCGCCGAGCGCAAAGCCGCCCTCGGCGATGGAGAGCACGGAAAAACCTGCCGCCGCGCCATTGGCGGGTTTCGTCGTGCCCGCCGGCAGGCCGGCGACGGCGAGCGGGCGGTTCGGCATCGAGACCCGGCCATCGCCGCTGCAGAGAAGTGCGGTGTGCCATGAGGCGCCATCCTTGCTGGTCTTGATCGAAAACCCGTCATTGCCGGCAAGGCCCATTTCCGCCCGGCCGCTCCAGCCGGACTGGAACAGCAGCGAGGCGGTATCGGCCTTGCCCGCCTTGTTGATCGTCATGCGGTGGCTGCCACCTTCTTCGGCGTGGGTGAAGAGGCTGGCGGGGGCGGTGAGCGCCAGCCGGTTGGTGGCGTCGGCCTCCGTGCCGATGCCCAGCCTTTCCAGCCGGCCGGCGGCCGGCAGCGGCATGTCGCGCCAGTTGCCGTCGCGCAGGATGCGATATTTGCTCTCGGCCGCAAACCACGCCGTCCAGCCCGGTTGCGGCGCGATAGAGAGCCAGGCGCCATCCTGCCGGAAGGCGAGCCTGCCGCCCTTGCCGGCCCAGTCGCCCGTGGCATCGGCGGAGAGGAGGAAACAATCCCCTTCCGCGCCGTTATCGGGCGGCGCGGTGACGATGGCCTTGATGACCAGTTGCACGATCGCATCCAGCCTTTGCAGGGCTTCGTTGTGGGTGACGTGTTTCTGTGCCTGCGAGGGGAGAATATAGGGAAGCCGAAGTCTCGCCGTCTGTTCCGTCATGATGTGCCTTCCGCGCTGCGGTGTTTCGTTGCGGGGCATTGTGGGGCGGTGGGTTGGGGTGGGGATGAGTGGGGATGGATTATTTTTGGGGGGCCTTGGTGTGTGTGGCTTCACCCCCCTCTGTCCTGCCGGACATCTCCCCCACAAGGGGGGAGATCGACTTGCGGCGATGTCTCGGTCATCTCGATCTTTGAGTATGGAGTGGTGACGGTGCGCCTTGCCGATCTCCCCACCTGTGGGGGAGATGCCCGGCAGGGCAGAGGGGGGTAAACCGCACACACGGAAACTCATCAATGCCGCACGTCACAAGAGCCGCAGGAAACCCCGAGCGCCTGTTACCCCGCGTGTTCCACCGCCATCGCCCCTTCGGCAATGAAATCCGGATTGGCCAGCGCATCCTCGCCGTCACCCCTTACCGCATATGCAAGCGGCCTGCCCTCGCAATCGAGCGTCCTGCCGCCTGCAGCGCGCAGCACGGCGTCGCCGGCGGCCGTGTCCCACATCATGGTGCGGCTGAAGCGGGGGTAGATGTCGGCAGCGCCCTCCGCCAGCATGCAGAATTTCAGCGAGGAGCCGACGGAGATGCAGTCCTTCAGCCCGTGTTCGGCCACGAAGGCTTCCGTTTTCGCCGTGCAATGCGAGCGGCTGATCAGCGCCACGGGGGAGGCGCCGCGCTGGCGCGCGCGGATGGGGTGGCGCGACAGGATGGCGCCTTCGCCGGAAATGGCGAGCTTTTCGGCGGCGTTGTCCTCGCCCGTCCATGCCTGCCCGCGGCAGGGGGCGTAAACCACGCCGGCCACGGGAACGCCATTGCGGATGAGCGCGATGTTGACGGTGAAATCGTCCTTGCCGGAAATGAATTCCTTGGTGCCATCCAGCGGGTCGACGAGAAAGAATTCCGCGCCGGTTTCCGGCAGGATGCCGCTCGATACCGCCTCTTCGGCAACCACGGGGATGTCGGGAAAATGGGCGGCAAGGGCCGCAAGAATGATCGCCTCGGCGCGCTGATCGGCCTCGGTCACCGGCGAGCAGTCGTCCTTATACGACACATGCGGGCCGGCACGGTGGACCGCCATGATGGCCTGCCCGGCGTCCAGCGCCGCTTTCGTCAATATGTCGATCATCTCTTTGCCAATTGATCCCGTCTGCGGGATATCGCCGTTCTGATCTTCGCTACTCCTTTGCCCGCTGCCCGTCAAATAATGGCGTCGGACAATGCTGAAATAAGCATCCGGCCGTCATTTTTTCAGCACTTCCTGCCAAAATCATGGCTCTTTTGACCGGGAAAGCGGCAGTCCATGTGGAAATTCCAAATTTTGTGCAGGATCGCCCGTTTTTGACTTCACATTTTTAACGAACACGATATGCATTTTGGGGGTGGGGGCCTGCCTGCAAGGGCGCTCCTATAATTAACATAACGAGGCGTGGCCCATTCGAGGTCGTGCCCGGGGGAAAGACATGGAGTATTTTATCCAGCAGCTCATCAACGGGCTGACTCTTGGATCGATCTACGGCCTCATCGCTATCGGCTATACGATGGTTTACGGCATCATCGGCATGATCAACTTCGCCCATGGCGATATTTTCATGCTCGGCGGCTTCGCCGCGCTGATCGTTTTCCTGATCGTGACATCCTTTGTCGCCGGCATTCCGGTGGCGCTTCTTCTGCTTCTGATGATGGTCGTCGCCATGCTGATGACCGGCCTGTGGAACTGGGTGATCGAACGCGTCGCCTATCGCCCGCTCAGAGGCTCCTTCCGTCTTGCACCGCTGATCACGGCCATCGGCATGTCGATCGCGCTGTCCAACTTCATTCAGGTGACGCAGGGTCCGCGCAACAAGCCGATCCCGTCGATGGTGACGGAAAGCTATCATTTCGGCGCCGTCACCGTGTCGCTGAAGCAGCTCATCATCATGGTCGTCACCTCGGTGCTGCTCTTCGCTTTCTGGTATATCGTCAACAAGACACCGCTCGGCCGGGCGCAGCGCGCCACCGAACAGGACCGCAAGATGGCGGCGCTGCTGGGCGTCGATGTCGACAAGACGATCTCCATCACCTTCATCATGGGTGCGGCGCTGGCCGCCGTCGCCGGTACGATGTATCTGATGTATTATGGCGTGGCCTCGTTCAGCGATGGTTTCGTCCCCGGCGTCAAAGCGTTTACAGCAGCCGTTCTCGGCGGCATCGGCTCGCTTCCGGGCGCTGTTCTCGGCGGCCTGCTGATCGGCCTCATCGAATCGCTGTGGTCGGCCTATTTCTCCATCGCCTACAAGGATGTCGCTGCATTCGGCATCCTGGCTTTCGTGCTGATCTTCAAGCCGACCGGTATTCTCGGTCGTCCGGAAGTCGAGAAGGTGTGATCCCATGACCAATATCGCTTCCGACAACGCTGCTTCCAGCCCGAGCCTGATGGCGGCGGCTGTGAAGGAGGGCCTGATTGCGGGCCTCATCTCGTTCGGCATGTTCATTCTTTATGTCGGCATCGTCACCTATCAGGATATCAACAACCAGCTGATCTGGGGCACCCGCTGGGGGCTTCTGGCGGTCTTCGTCGGCATTGCCGCTGTCGGCCGTTTCCTCGTCGTTGGCTTCATCAAGCCGTCGCTGGACCGTCGCAAGCTGGCCAAGGCCAAGAGCGGCGTGCTGGAGATTTCCGAAGAGAAGGGCTTTTTCCACAAGCACTTCCTGAAGCTGGCGCTGGTCCTGCTGCTGCTTTATCCCGTTATCGCCGTGCAATTGTTCGGCTTTCAGGGTTCGCTGAAATTCGTCGACAATTTCGGCATCCAGATCCTGATCTATGTGATGCTGGCCTGGGGCCTCAACATCGTCGTCGGCCTCGCCGGCCTGCTCGATCTCGGTTACGTGGCCTTTTATGCGGTCGGCGCCTATTCCTATGCGCTGCTCTCCAGTCATTTCGGCCTGTCCTTCTGGGTGCTCCTGCCGGTCGCCGGCATTCTCGCGGGTTTCTGGGGCATCATCCTCGGTTTCCCGGTGCTTCGTCTTCGCGGCGACTATCTGGCAATCGTGACGCTCGCCTTCGGTGAAATCATCCGCCTCGTGCTTTTGAACTGGACGGATGTGACCAAGGGCACCTTCGGTATTTCGGGCATCGCCAAGGCCTCGGTCTTCGGCATCTGGTCCTTCGATGTCGGCGCGTCGAACAATTTCGCCAAGGCCTTTGGCCTGTCGATGTCGTCGGCCTATTACAAGATCTTCCTGTTCTACGTGATCCTGCTGCTTTGCATGCTGACGGCCTATGTGACCATCCGCCTGCGCCGCATGCCGATCGGCCGTGCCTGGGAAGCGCTGCGCGAGGATGAAATCGCCTGCCGTTCGCTCGGTATCGATACCGTCATCACCAAGCTCACCGCCTTTGCGACGGGCGCGATGTTCGGCGGTTTCGCCGGCTCCTTCTTCGCCGCGCGTCAGGGTTTCGTTTCGCCGGAAAGCTTCGTGTTCCTCGAATCCGCCGTCATCCTCGCCATCGTCGTTCTCGGCGGCATGGGCTCGCTGACTGGTATCGCCATTGCGGCGCTGGTCATGGTCGGCGGCACCGAGCTTCTGCGTGAAATGGAGTTCCTGAAGCATGTCTTCGGGCCCGACTTCACGCCTGAACTTTACCGTATGCTGCTCTTCGGCCTTGCCATGGTCATCGTCATGCTGTTCAAGCCGCGCGGCTTCGTCGGCTCGCGTGAACCCACGGCCTTCCTCAAGGAACGCAAGGCCGTCTCCGGCAGCTTTACCAAGGAAGGTCACGGTTGATGGCTTCCGGAACGGCAACAATGACACCCAATACGACTGGCGATACGATCCTCAAGGTCGAACATCTCTCGATGCGCTTCGGCGGCCTGATGGCCATCAACGACTTCTCGTTCGAGGCGAAGCGCGGCGAGATCACGGCGCTGATCGGCCCCAACGGTGCGGGCAAGACCACGGTCTTCAACTGCATCACCGGCTTCTACAAGCCGACCATGGGCATGATCACCATGCGCCAGCAAAGCGGCGAGGCGCATCTTCTCGAGCGCCTGCCGGATTTCGAAATCACCAAGAAGGCCAAGGTGGCGCGCACCTTCCAGAACATCCGCCTGTTTTCTGGCCTCACGGTTCTGGAAAACCTGCTGGTGGCGCAGCACAATGCGCTGATGAAGGCTTCGGGTTACACGATCCTCGGTCTTCTCGGCCTGCCCGCTTACCGGCGGGCGGTGGATGCCTCTATCGAAAAGGCCAAATACTGGCTGGAAAAGGCCGATCTGATCGACCGCGCCGACGACCCGGCCGGCGACCTTCCCTATGGTGCGCAGCGCCGTCTGGAAATCGCCCGCGCCATGTGCACGGGGCCGGAGCTTTTGTGCCTCGACGAGCCGGCCGCCGGCCTCAACCCGAAGGAATCGCTGGCGCTCAACGCGCTCCTGCGCGGCATTCGCGACGAGGGCACGTCGCTGCTCCTCATCGAGCACGACATGTCCGTGGTGATGCAGATTTCCGACCATGTGGTGGTTCTGGAATATGGCCAGAAGATTTCCGACGGCACGCCGGACCATGTGAAGAACGACCCGAAGGTCATCGCCGCCTATCTGGGTGTCGAGGATGATGAAGTGGAAGACGTGATTGCGGAAGAACTCGACGGAGGAGCGGCCTGATGTCCGGTGAACCGCTTCTGAAAGTCCAGGGTGTCGAAACCTATTACGGCAATATCCGTGCTCTGGCCGGTGTCGATGTCGAGGTCAAAAAGGGTGAGATCGTCAGTCTGATCGGCGCCAACGGCGCCGGCAAGTCGACGCTGATGATGACCATCTGCGGCAGCCCGCAGGCGCGCGCCGGCCAGGTGATCTTCGACGGCGAGGATATTACCCATCTGCCGACCCATCTGATCGCGCGCAAGCGCATTGCCCAGTCGCCCGAAGGCCGCCGGATTTTCCCGCGCATGACGGTGCTGGAAAACCTGCAGATGGGCGCCAATCTCGACAACCTGAAATATTTCAAGGAAGACGTCGAGAAGATCTTCGTGATGTTCCCGCGCCTGAAGGAGCGCCAGAGCCAGCGCGGCGGCACGCTTTCCGGCGGCGAGCAGCAGATGCTCTCCATCGGTCGCGCGCTGATGGCGCGGCCGAAGCTCCTGCTGCTGGACGAGCCGTCGCTCGGTCTCGCACCCTTGATCGTCAAGGGCATTTTCGAGGCGATCAAGAAACTCAACCAGGAAGAGGGGCTGACCGTCTTCCTCGTGGAGCAGAACGCCTTTGCCGCGCTCAAGCTTTCCGACCGCGCCTATGTGATGGTCAACGGCAAGGTAACGATGAGCGGTTCGGGCAGGGAACTGCTCGCCGATCCGCAGGTGCGCGCCGCCTATCTCGAAGGCGGACGGCACTGAAAGATTTTACTTGCGCCGGAAATTTTGCGGCGCAAGACTGCAAACGGCGACCTGTCGTCCTTTCGGCCAAACCTTAAGGATCCATGGCGGGGTGCAAACAATAAAATGCCCGGCGGGAAAACGACGGGACGACAGACAAGGCAGGGTCAGGGCGTTTCAGCCCGGCACTGATGGGGAAAGAGATGCAGGGCCTTTTTTTCGAAACGGATAACGGCGTGCGGTATGTTCTGCGCGCGCTGGTTGTTCTTCTGGGTTTCTGGACGGCATGGCGCACGGGCAAGTCCGTGGCCGATGGCTGGGGCGGTTATACGCGGGTGGTGATCTATACGCTCGCTCTGGGTGTGGTGATGCGGTTTCTGCATCACGCGCTGTTCAACGGGCCGTTCATCAACGGCTTCTATTACGTGTTTGACGTCGTTCTTCTTCTGGTTTTTTCCAGCGTCGGTTTCCGCACGCGCCGGACAAGCCAGATGGTCAATAACTACTATTGGCTTTACGACCGGACATCGGCATTTTCCTACAAGAAGAAAGATTGACAGGCGGATTTTTCCGGCTGCACAATGCTCGTCAGAGTGGAACAGTTTCCTGTTCAGTGAAGGTGGGTACTGAACAGGTCCTTGCAATCAACCCATCCAAAGGAACTGGGAGTAAAGTAATGAAGAAGTCTCTTCTTTCCGCTGTTGCGCTGACCGCCATGGTCGCGTTTGGCGGTTCGGCCTGGGCCGATGTCGTGATCGCTGTCGGCGCACCGCTGACCGGCCCGAACGCTGCTTTCGGCGCTCAGATCCAGAAGGGTGCCGAACAGGCCGCGAAAGACATCAATGCCGCCGGCGGCATCAATGGCGAGCAGATCAAGATCGTGCTGGGCGACGACGTATCCGACCCCAAGCAGGGTATTTCGGTTGCCAACAAGTTCGTCGCTGACGGCGTGAAATTCGTTGTCGGTCACTTCAACTCCGGCGTTTCCATTCCGGCTTCTGAAGTTTACGCCGAAAACGGCATTCTCGAAATCACACCCGCCGCAACCAACCCGGTCTTCACCGAGCGCGGCCTGTGGAACACGTTCCGTACCTGCGGCCGTGACGACCAGCAGGGCGGCATTGCCGGCAAGTACCTGGCCGATCATTTCAAGGACGCCAAGGTCGCCATCATTCACGACAAGACGCCTTACGGTCAGGGCCTTGCCGATGAAACCAAGAAGGCTGCCAATGCGGCTGGCGTGACGGAAGTCATGTATGAAGGCGTCAACGTCGGCGACAAGGACTTCTCCGCGCTGATCTCCAAGATGAAGGAAGCCGGCGTTTCCATCATCTACTGGGGCGGCCTGCACACCGAAGCCGGCCTCATCATCCGTCAGGCGGCTGACCAGGGCCTGAAGGCCAAGCTCGTTTCGGGCGACGGTATCGTCTCGAACGAACTTGCTTCCATCGCCGGCGACGCCGTCGAAGGCACGCTCAACACCTTCGGCCCCGATCCGACGCTGCGCCCGGAAAACAAGGAACTGGTAGAGAAGTTCAAGGCCGCCGGCTTCAACCCGGAAGCCTACACGCTCTACTCCTATGCCGCGATGCAGGCGATTGCCGGTGCGGCGAAGGCCGCCGGCTCCGTGGAGCCGGAAAAGGTTGCCGAGGCCCTGAAGTCCGGCACCTTCCCGACCGCGCTCGGCGAGATCTCCTTCGACGAGAAGGGCGACCCGAAGCTTCCCGGCTACGTCATGTACGAATGGAAGAAGGGTCCGGACGGCAAGTTCACCTACATCCAGCAGGGCAGCTAAGCCCTTCTGCGACACCCTATCGAAGCCCGGCAGCGATGCCGGGCTTTTTGTTTGCGGTCTCGGCCATACTAGGGACAACAAGGCAGGAAACTAATCCTCTCGGGAACTGCAATGAGGGATGGCAATGACGACAAAGCGAGCCGTGTCGCTCTTCCTTGTTTTCGCCGTGCTGGCGACGGCGCTCGTTGGCCTGCATTTCTTCAGCAAATCCCGGACGACGCAATTATTCGGCGGCATCATCGCAAGGGTCGAAACAGCGAGGCCGATGGTGGCGCTGACTTTCGACGACGGGCCGTCGGTGCGTTTCACGCCTGATGTTTTGACTCTTCTGAGGGAGCGCGGGGTAAAAGCGACTTTCTTTTTGACGGGTCAGGAGACCGAAGAAAATCTGCCGCAGGCGCGCATGATCGTCAGCGACGGGCATCAGATCGGCAACCATAGTTACACGCATTCCAACATGATGCTGATGGGGCCGGCGCGGATCGGGGACGAGATCGAGCGCACCGATGCGGCCATTCGGGCTGCGGGTTATGAAGGCGAGATCATGTTCCGCCCGCCCTATGGCAAGAAGCTGCTCACCTTGCCTTGGTATCTTTCCCGGCATGACCGGAAAACCATCATGTGGGATGTCGAGCCGGAATCCTTTCCCGATGTCGCCGAGGATGCTGCCGCCTTCGCCAGACACGTCATCGAGCGGACCGGAAACGGCTCCATCATCATCATGCATGTCATGTATCGAAGCCGCGAGATATCCAGGCAGGCTTTGCCCTTGATCATCGACGGTCTGCGTCAACGCGGGTTTGAGTTTGTCACCGTCTCGCAATTGCTCGAAAACCGCTGAAGCCCATTCTCTTGCCAGGACGCTTCAGTCGATCCGCGTCAGAATAAAGTCCGCACGTTCCCCTATGCCGGATTTCGGAAGCACGGAAATATCGTAGCCAAGCTCGTCATAGTCGCGGAGCAAACGCTCATATTCCTCGACCGCCGCATCGAAGCCATGCTTGCGCTCGCTGTCGCCCCTGTAGATTTCCAGCCATGGCGGGGTGAGGAAGACCAGACGATTATAGCGGTGTGCAACCCGCAGCGTCTCGATGAAGGCATCGCCGCTTACATGGCGAAGCGCTGAGGCGGCGTCGATCAGGCCGCGATCGAAGAAGACCGGGCCTTCCGGAGGGGCTTTTTGCCGGTCTTCGAGCGCCATGGCGATGGCGCGGCGGGCGAAGGCTTCGATGTCGATCCACGGCAGGGCCGTGCCGCCATTGCGGGTTTCTTCGATGACGATGCGGCGGCCGGGCTCTTCCACGGTGGCGAAACCGCGTTGGGCAAGCTCGGCGAGAAGCGTGGATTTTCCGCCGCCGGAGCAGCCGGAAAGGATGATGAAACGGTCCATTGGATTTCTATCCTGTGATAGGGTTCAGGTGGTTCGAACGGTGATTTTTGGGTGGGGGTTGCCACTTGTTTCTTCTCCCCGAGGGGGAGAAGGTGGCCCGGAGGGTCGGATGAGGGGGCAACGTTGCCGGATTTCGGAGAGCTTGCCCCCTCATCCCGCTGCCGCGGACTTCTCCCCCTCGGGGAGAAGAAACAAGGGGCCGCCGCTCCACCAATGAGCGGACGCTGCGCTCAAGGAGAAAATATATGTTGGCCGAACCTTACCACACTCAGCGCTGTCGTCACCCCTGATGCAATATATGCGCCGCCTTCACGGCCGCCGATGCGCGGTTTTCCACCCCGAGCTTCACATAGATTTGCTCCAGATGCTTGTTCACCGTTCTCGCGGAAAGGCCGAGAATATCGCCAATATCGCGGTTGGACTTGCCCCTGGCGATCCACAGCAACACTTCCGATTCCCGGGCGGTGAGGGAAAAATGCTCGCGCAGCAGGTGGTCGCCGGATTTCTCATTGGCGGCGGTGAGGCGGAAGAGGAATTCATCCGGCCCCATGGCGCCGAGGAAGGACAGTTGCAGGGCGGGTCGCCCGGCCTCGGTGATCGTCAGCGGCACGTCGCGGCCGGTTTCCGCCGCCGCCCGTTCTGCGAGCCAGCGGCCAATATGGCTGGTGACGATTTCCATGCCGTCATCGCGGCCGGTGGCGGCGTTGACGAGCCGCGTCGCCTGCGGTGTCGACCAGTGGATGGCACCATTGGCGCGGACGGCGAGCAGGTGGCGGCCGGCGGCGTCGAGCGCGACGCGGGCGCTTTGCGCCGAACGGGCATTGGAAAGGTGCACGCGGATACGGGCGCGCAGCTCGTCTATATTGATCGGCTTGGTCAGATAATCGACGCCGCCGGATTCGAGCGCCCGCACCACATGTTCGGTCTCGGTCAGCCCGGTCATGAAGATGACGGGCACCTGCGCCACCGCCGCATTGGCCTTCAGGCGGCGGCAGGTTTCGAAACCGTCCATGGCCGGCATGACGGCGTCGAGCAGGATGATATCGGGCGTGATGCGTTCGGCAATGTTGAGCGCGGCCTGACCGGAGGTGGCGATGAGGGCGGAAAAGCCTGATTGTTCCAGCGCATCGGTGAGGAATCCCAGTGCTTCCGGGCTGTCATCCACCAGCAATACGATGTCTCTCGGGGCTGCCGCCGCCTGACCGCTCATGCCTTGCCGTCTCCCATGTCGCTATCTGCAAACCGTTTGAGAAAATGCGCGTAACCGGCCAGATCGAAGGCCTGCACATAGGTGCCGAGCTCCTGCGTGAAGGGCAGGTTTTCCGTGTTGCGGGCAAGATCGGCGAGTTTCGCCTCGATGCCGCGTATGTAGCCTATTTCGCCGAGCCGCTGCAAATCCTGAATGTGAATTGCGCCGGGATGCACGATCTGCGCTACGGGCGGCGGCGATGGCGGGGGCGGCATATCCGCCTCGTAGATCCATTTCAGGCCGAGATGCACGGCAAGCCTGTCGCAAAGCTGGCGGATATCGACGGGCTTGGCGATGGCGTCATTGTGATTGTCTTCTCCAGCACCCGCCACTGTCCCGTCGCCGATGTTGGCCGAGAGCATGATGAGCGGTGCAGTCTGGCCGGCTTCACGCAGTTTGGTCACAAGCTGCCAGCCGGTCATGCCGGGCATGGAAATATCGATGAGGAAAAGGTCCGGCTTCACGCCTTCGATGAGCGTCAGGCATTCCGGCCCGCTTTGCGCGGTCAGCACCACGAAATCGAGCGGCACCAGCACCTGCCGCATCAGCTCGCGATGATCCTCGTTGTCATCGACCACGACGATGGTGCGGCGCGGGCCGGAATAGGAGCGGATGGTCTTTTCCGCCGCCGGCGCCGTGCTTGGCCGGTGCACGGCAGAGAGCATGAGGCGCACGCGGAAGGTGGAACCTTCATCCTTTGCGCTGGAAACGGAAATTTCGCCGCCGAGCGTATTGGTGAGGAGCCTTGTGATGGTCAGGCCGAGGCCGAGGCCCGGCATGGGGCGCACGCTGTCTGCCTCGCCGCGCTGGAAGGGTTCGTAGATGCGGGCGAGGTCTTTTTCGGCAATGCCGCGGCCGGTATCGGAAACGGTGAAGCTTGCCACCTGGCTGCGATAACCGACATCGAAGGTAACGGCGCCCTCATCGGTGAATTTGATGGCGTTGGAGATGAGGTTGACGAGGATCTGGCGCAGCCGCTTTTCATCGGTGCGGACATATTGCGGCAGGGCCCGCGACCGGTCATGGCGGAACTCCAGCCCCTTGGCCTGCGCCTGCGGGCGAAACATGTCGACGATCTGGTCGAGGAAATCCTGAATATTGATCTCGTTGGAATAGACCTGAAGCCGCCCGGCCTCGATCTTGGAAATATCGAGAAGCCCATCGATCAGGCCGGACAGGTGATCGGCCGAGCGGCGGATGACCTTGATTGCCGATTGCCGTGGCGGGGGGATGGTGTCGTCGCGCTCGAGAATCTGGGCATAACCCAGAACGGCGTTGAGCGGCGTGCGCAATTCATGGCTGAGGCCGACGACATAACGGCTCTTGGCGCGGTTGGCGGCCTCGGCCGTTTCCTTGGCGTCCTGAAGGGCGGCGTCGGTCTTCTTGTGGGCGGCGATTTCCTTGAGCAGCAATGTGTTCTGGCGCGAGGATTCCTCTTCCGCCACAACCCGGCTGTCATGGGCAAGCACGAGGAACCAGCAGACGATGCCGGCAATGACGGCGAAGACAAAAAACACGATGAGGATGGTGCGGTTCACCACATCGGCCGTTTCCGGCGAGGCGGTGCCGACCTGATGGGCGATCATCGCCAATATGCCGCCGATGGCGGTGACGGCAATCGCCGCCGCCATGCCGTAGCGTCCGAGCCGGGTGGCGAGTTTGGCCACCAGCTGATCCGGCAGGAAGGATTTCGCGACGGTGGCGACCTGATAGTTCAGCTTGGCTTTCGGCTTGCACATGTCATGGCAGCGGCTGTCCAGCGAGCAGCAGAGCGAACAGATCGGCGCGGCATAGGCCGGGCACCAGGCCATGTCTTCCGGCTCGAAAGGGTGTTCGCAGATGGAGCAGGTGATGCTGCTCTCCTCACGCCACTTCTGGCGCGGTTTGCGGGCGAGATAAAATTTGCCCTTCGTGCCCCAGGCAATCAGCGGCGAGGCGATGAAGGCGACGATCAGCGTCAGATAGGGCGCGAGCGATGCGGCGAGCGGGCCGAAGGCGCCGAAATGCGCCATCAGCGCGATGGTGGCCGAAAGCGCCATGGAGCCGACGCCGACGGGGTTGATGTCGTAAAGATGGGCGCGCTTGAATTCGATGCCGGGCGGGGCAAGGCCGAGCGGCTTGTTGATGAAGAGATCGGCGGAAATGGTGCAGAGCCAGGCCATGGCGATGATGGAGAAGATGCCGAGCGTTTCTTCCAGCAGCCGGTAAATGCCGAGCTCCATCAGAAGCAGCGCGATCGCCACGTTGAAGACCAGCCAGACGACGCGGCCGGGGTGGCTGTGGGTGAGGCGCGAGAAGAAGTTCGACCAGGCGAGCGAACCCGCATAGGCATTCATGACGTTGATCTTCAGCTGCGAGACGACCACGAAGGCGACCATCAAAAGCATGGCGGCCGTCTCGTTGGGGATCATGTAACCGAAGGCGGTGAGATACATCTGCGCCGGATCGGCGGCGCGATCCACCGAGACGCCGGAACTGAAGGTGAGCACCACGAGGAAGGAGCCGGCGAGCAGCTTCGGCACGCCGACGACGACCCAGCCCGAGCCCGCCAGGAAAACCGCAATGCGGTGGCGCAGGCGGCTTTGCCCCTCGGCCGGCAGGAAGCGCAGGAAGTCCACCTGTTCGCCGATCTGCGACATCAGCGCCAGAATGACGGCGGAGGCCGCACCGAATTCCACCAGATTGAAATCCGCGACCGTTCCCGGCGGGCCGGAGGCGTGGTGAATACCGGCAAAGGCACGCCAAAGATCGTATTTCTCCCAGTCCATCAAAGCGATGAAGACGAAGGGCAAAATGTTCAGCACGATCCAGAAGGGCTGGGTGACGATCTGGAAACGGCTGATGAGCCGCACGCCATGGGTGACGAGCGGAATGACCATGACGGCGGAGATGATATAGCCGATCCACAGGGGAATGCCGAGCGCCAGTTCCAGCGCGCCGGACATGATCGACGCCTCGATGGCGAAGAGCATGAAGGTGAAGGCGGCATAGATCAGCGAGGTGATGGTGGAGCCGATATAACCGAAGCTTGCGCCGCGCGTCAGAAGATCGATATCGACGCCGTGGCGGATGGCATAACGGCTGATCGGTAGGCCGACGGCGAGCATGGCGATGGCGGCGACGAGGATGGCGTAAAAGGCGTTGGTGGTGCCGTAGGAGAGCGTGATGGCGCCGCCGATGGCTTCCAGCGCCAGAAAAGAAATAGCGCCGATGGCGGTGTGGGAAATGCGGTTGGAGGAAAATTGCCGGGCGCTCTTGGCGGTGAAGCGCAGCGCATAATCTTCCAGCGTCTGGTTGGCGACCCAGCGGTTATATTCGCGCCTGACGGGGATGATGCGTTGCCGTGCGGCCATGCCTATCTAGCGCCTTTCCGCAACGGGCCTCTCACAGCCGCACCGACATGCCGCCATCCACCGTCAGCACATGGCCGTTGACGAAGGAGGCCGCGTCGCTCGCCAGAAACAGGGCAGCACCGGCGATTTCATCCGGCCGGCCCCAGCGCTCCAGCGGCACCCGCAGCTTGGCGAAGGCCACCATCTCAGGATTTTCGGCAAGGGCGGCATTGGTTTCGGTGGCGAACATGCCGGGTGCGATGGCGTTGCTGGTGACGCCGCGCGCGCCATATTCCACGGCAATGGCGCGCATCAGCCCGGTCAGCCCCTGTTTGGCGACGGGATAGATCGCATCCCCCGGCCGGACGATATGGCCGAGAATGGAGGTGATGGTGATGATGCGGCCGTAACCATTGGTGTTCATGGCCTCCGCCGCATCGCGCGATAGCGAGATGGAGGAGGTAAGATCGGTCCGGATCAATTCCAGCACGTCCTCGTCGCTGAATTCGGCAAGCGGGCGGCGGTCGCGCGCGCCGACATTGTTGACGAGGATATCGAGATGGCCGAACTCGTCCATGATACGGCGGACGAGGGCGCTGCCGGCTGCGGTATCGGCAATATCGAAGGCGGCGTAATCGGCCTTGCCGCCAGCCTTGCGCAACGTGTCGACCGCCTGTTCCAGCGTTTCGGCATTGCGGCCGGTCAGCCACACATGCGCGCCCGCTTCGGCAAAGGCGCTGACAATTTCAAAACCGAGGCCGCGGCCGCTGCCGGTGATGATGGCCGTGCGGTTTTCGAGAGAGAATTTCTGGAGAATGCCCATCGCTCACCTTCTTGCTTTAGAGCGTCGAACCGAAAACGACGGTGCGGTTTTCGGAAAATCCGAGGCTGTTGGTCAAAGCCACGCCGCTTGTTTGAGCTTGCGTATGGGAAGACTATGCCGTGTGCGGCACTCGGCGAAAGGTCGCCTGACCGGCCCGGCCGTTCGGTGGACAGAAAAATGGCGTCGCCCGGTTGCGGGCGACGCCATGTCTTGGCTTATCAGGCAGCAGCCGACTTTGCGAGCGGCACTTCTGCGATCGTCTTCAGAACGACGGAAGCGATCTGGTAAGGGCAGCCTTGAGAGTTCGGACGACGGTCTTCGAGGTAACCCTTGTAACCGTTGTTGACGAAGGAATGCGGAACGCGGATCGACGCGCCACGGTCGGCAACGCCGTAGGAGAACTTGTTCCACGGAGCGGTTTCGTGCTTGCCGGTCAGGCGCAGATGGTTGTCCGGACCGTAAACGTCGATGTGCTCTTTCCAGTTCTTGGCGAAAGCGGCCATGAGGGCTTCGAAATATTCCTTGCCGCCAACTTCGCGCATGAACTTGGTGGAGAAGTTGCAATGCATGCCCGAACCGTTCCAGTCGGTGTCGCCGAGCGGCTTGCAATGGAATTCGACGTCGATGCCGTACTGTTCGCAAAGACGCAGCAGCAGGTAACGGGCGATCCAGATCTGGTCGGCGGCACGCTTGGAGCCCTTGCCGAATACCTGGAATTCCCACTGGCCCTTGGCCACTTCGGCGTTGATGCCTTCGTGGTTGATGCCGGCTTCGAGGCAGAGATCGAGGTGCTCTTCAACGATTTCGCGGGCAACCGAACCGACATTCTTGAAGCCGACGCCGGTGTAATAAGGACCCTGCGGAGCCGGGTAACCCTGTTCCGGGAAGCCGAGCGGGCGGCCGTCCTGGTAGAAGAAATATTCCTGTTCAAAGCCGAACCATGCGTCCTCGTCGTCGAGGATGGTTGCGCGGCTGTTCGAAGCATGCGGGGTGACGCCATCGGGCATCATGACTTCGCACATGACGAGTGCACCGTTGGAGCGGGCCGGGTCGGGATAGATCGCGACGGGCTTCAGCACGCAATCCGACGAGTGGCCTTCGGCCTGCTGCGTGGACGAGCCATCAAAGCCCCAAAGCGGCAGCTGCTCGAGTGTGGGGAATTCGTCGAATTCCTTGATCTGGGTCTTGCCGCGCAGGTTGGGGACCGGCTTGTATCCGTCCAGCCAGATGTACTCGAGTTTGAACTTAGTCATTACGAACCTCTCATAGGTAACAATGCGAAGCCTTGAGGCCTCCCGTGGCTTTGGCCACCGAAGCGCATTCGCGTTCAAGGGCTGACCCCTTAGATGCATGCCGCGTGCCAGATTGGCGATATCAGGCGATTTTTTCGAAAAATCTTTCAGGCCCCCTGTCGCGCAGGAGCCTGGATATCACGCGTGGCTGGTTCTGCTGCACTGCGGCAGGCAAATTCACCCCTCATGTTTCATCATTGAATCCTGATAGATAGCCGGCGTCTCCCGGCGGAATGCCCTGCTGCGGTGCAATGATTTCGGTTGCGCGCGAGGGATTGGCATTTGCCCCAAAAACCGGCGCTTTCGGAATGGTTTTTCTTGTAGATGAGACGATTAATGCCTATATTTTTCGCAAGGTGATTTTTTTTTAATCAAACGGAGCGAATCTGGCCTTTGCGGGTTAGCTCCACACATAAAGTGCTTCGATGCAAACAGAGTGAGATGATCGAAATGGCAACTGGCATTCATCGCGAGACGGCAACGATCTATCAATTCCCGGTCGGCGGGCGCGCGGGTCTTTCCAAGTTCCGTAACAGCGCGCTGAGCGAGCTTGAGCGTCAGGCGCAGGAGCCGCATATCGATTTCGGTTCGTGGTATCACGACGATGCGATCCGCGACGAAGAGCGGAACGACAAGCCGCATTCCTGATGTGAGACCGTGCCGCGCATTTCTTCTCCCCGGCGGGGAGAAGGTGGCCCGAAGGGTCGGATGAGGGGGCAACCCCTCCGTATATCGCGGCGCTCGCCCCCTCATCCCGCTGCCGCGGACTTCTCCCCGGCGGGGAGAAGAAACAAGCTGAGGCCTCCTGCTTCACAGACATGCCCCTTCAGGTTCAGCTTATTCCCAAACACCCCCCTGCATCTTTCGCCACCCCGCCTACGTCAATTGACGTATACGGTTTCGCTCCCACGAGATCGATAGTCCCTCCCAGCAGCGGCCGCAGATGCCGCTGAGCCTCCACGAGAGGCCAAACAAGGAGAGGGGTTCTTCCGATGATATTCCGCAAGACGCTTAGTGCCGCGCTGCTTGGCGCGATCCTGTCCACCACCGCCTTCCACGGCGCTTTTGCCGCTGACGACACCATCAAGGTCGGCGTGCTGCATTCGCTGTCCGGTACGATGGCGATTTCAGAAACGACGCTGAAGGACGCCATGCTGATGCTCATCGACGAGCAGAACAAGAAGGGCGGCGTGCTTGGCAAGAAACTCGAAGCCGTCGTGGTCGATCCGGCTTCCGACTGGCCGCTCTTTGCCGAAAAGGCCCGCCAGTTGATTTCGCAGGACAAGGTCGCCGCCGTTTTCGGCTGCTGGACGTCTTCCTCGCGCAAGTCGGTTCTGCCGGTCTTCGAGGAACTGAATTCGATCCTGTTCTATCCGGTTCAGTATGAGGGTGAGGAATCCTCGCGCAACATCTTCTACACGGGTGCGGCGCCGAACCAGCAGGCCATTCCGGCCGTAGACTACCTCGCCAATACCGAAGGCGTCGAGCGCTGGGTTCTGGCCGGTACGGACTATGTCTATCCGCAGACCACCAACAAGATCCTGAAGGCCTACCTGATGTCGAAAGGCGTCAAGGAAGAGGACATCATGATCAACTACACGCCGTTCGGTCATTCCGACTGGCAGACGATCGTGTCCGACATCAAGAAATTCGGCTCGGCCGGCAAGAAGACCGCCGTGGTCTCCACCATCAACGGCGACGCCAACGTGCCTTTCTACAAGGAACTGGCGAACCAGGGCATCAAGGCTGAAGACATTCCCGTCGTCGCCTTCTCGGTCGGCGAAGAAGAACTTGCCGGTCTCGATACCGCACCGCTGGTCGGCCACCTTGCCGCCTGGAACTACTTCCAGTCCGTCGATGCGCCGGTCAATGCCGAATTCATCAAGACCTGGCATGCCTTCACCAAGAACGACAAGCGCGTGACCAACGACCCGATGGAAGCCGCCTATATCGGCTTCAACGCCTGGGTAAAGGCCGTCGAATCCGCCGGCACGACGGATACGGACAAGGTTCTCGACTCGATTATCGGCGTTTCCGTGCCGAACCTTTCGGGCGGTTACTCCACCGTCATGCCGAACCACCACATCACCAAGCCGGTGCTGATTGGCGAAATCCAGGCCGATGGCCAGTTCGAAATCGTGCAGCAGACGCCGCAGGTCGTGGGTGACGAGTGGTCGGATTATCTGCCGGACTCGAAGGATTTGATCTCGGATTGGCGGAAGCCGATGTCTTGCGGCAACTTCAATGTGGCCAGTGGGAAGTGCGGCGGCAAGGGTAGCTGATTAGCCTCGGGGGATGGTGCCGCTCCCTCTTCGTTGGGGGCGGTGCTTCAATAGTTGAAAACTGAACAAGCGTGCCCCCCTCTGCCCTGCCGGGCATCTCCCCCACAGGTGGGGAGATCGACTCGTGGCTAGGCCCCGCATTTCTCTTCGGTCGAGATAGAGCGATGCGAGCGCACCTTGCCGATCTCCCTCCTTGTGGGGGAGATGCCCGGCAGGGCAGAGGGGGGTAAACCACATACTCAAGTGGCATTACCCACAAACGCCCTGTCGTAAAACGCCCAAGGAACCCGACATGACGATCCGATCTTTTCTCGGAGCCATCTTCCTCTGGCTCACCCTGGGGATCGCAGCCCAATCCTTCGCGCAAAGCGAGCCGAAGGCGCTGATCGATGCGCTCGGCACGGCGGATTTCAAGCAGGCCGAAGTGCTGATCGGGCAGATTGCCGCCACGGGCGATGCGCGTGTCGTGCCGGCGCTCGAGGCTTTTGCGGCGGGCGATCTTTACGTGCGCAAGGCCGACAATCTGGTTTTCATGACGAAACCGGCAGGCTCCAATTTCACGCTGATCGACCCGCTGACGGGCGAAAGTGCGGGTGAAGCGCCGAAGGCGGCTGTCAGCAAGATCAAGGTCAACAATAATCTGCGCCGGGTCATCCGCGCCGCACTTGGCGGGCTGACCCTGCTCAGCCCGGAAAAATCCGTGCGGCTTTCCGCGGCAGACGCCGTTCTGAAAGCGCCGAGCGCGGAAAATCTCGAATTGCTGGAAGCGGCCATCGCCAAGGAGACCGATACTGAGGTGCGGACCCGGATGGAGGAGGCGCGGGCTGTCTCGCTGCTCTCCTCCGAACGGTCGCTCGAACAAAAGAAAGAGGCAATCGCCACCATCAAGAGCCTTGGCGGGCGCGATGCCATCGGCATTCTCATGGCGGCTTCCTCGTCGGTGGATCAGAGCCTGAAGTCGGATATCGACAGCGCCATATCGAGCATCGAAAGCTCCCTTGCCTTCTGGGACTATGCGCAGAACGTCTGGTACGGCCTGTCGCTCGGTTCCGTTCTGCTGCTCGCCGCTATCGGCCTTGCCATCACCTTCGGCGTCATGGGCATCATCAACATGGCGCATGGCGAGATGGTGATGATCGGCGCCTATTCCACCTTCATGGTGCAGGAGGTGATCCGCACGCATTTCCCCGGCCTGTTCGACTGGTCGCTCGCCATCGCTCTGCCCGCCGCCTTTCTGGTGACGGCCTTCGTCGGCCTCGTGATGGAGCGCGGCGTCATTCGTTTCCTTTACGGGCGACCGCTCGAAACGCTTCTCGCCACCTGGGGCATTTCGCTCATCCTGCAACAGGGCGTGCGCTCCATCTTCGGGCCTACCAATCGTGAGGTCGGCAGCCCGAGCTGGATGTCCGGCTCCTTCAGCGTCGGTTATCTCAATTTCACCTGGAACCGGGTGTGGATCGTCTGCTTCTCGCTTTCGGTGTTCTTCGCGCTGCTGGTTCTCCTGAAGCGCTCCTCCTTCGGCCTGCAGATGCGCGCCGTGACCCAGAATCGCCGCATGGCCTCTTCCATGGGCATTCGCACCCCTTGGGTGGATGCCTTCACCTTCGCGCTCGGTTCGGGCGTCGCCGGTCTCGCCGGCGTGGCGCTGTCGCAGATCGACAATGTCTCGCCCAATCTCGGCCAGAGCTACATCATCGACAGTTTCATGGTGGTGGTGTTCGGCGGCGTCGGCAATCTCTGGGGAACGCTGGTCGGCGCCCTGTCTCTCGGCGTGCTCAACAAGTTCCTCGAGCCGACGGTCGGCGCCGTGCTCGGCAAGATCCTCGTGCTCGTTCTCATCATCCTGTTCATCCAGAAGCGGCCGCGCGGTCTCTTCGCACTCAAGGGAAGGGCGATCGAAGCATGATTACCGGCTTCCTCCTGCGCGCGCTCGACCGCCGCATCTCCATCGCCATCGGCATCATTCTGGCCATTGCCGTGCTGGTCCCGGCCTCCAACCTGCTACTGCCGGCCGATAGCGCATTCCGCATCCCGACCTATATCATGTCGATGCTGGGCAAATATCTGGCCTATGCGCTGCTGGCGCTCGCGCTCGATCTCGTCTGGGGTTACTGCGGCATTCTCTCGCTCGGCCATGCCGCCTTCTTCGCACTCGGCGGTTATGCCATGGGCATGTATCTGATGCGGCAGATCGGCACGCGCGGGGTCTATGGTCATCCGGTGCTGCCTGATTTCATGGTGTTCCTCAACTGGAAGGAACTGCCGTGGTTCTGGCAGGGTTTCGACATGTTCTGGTTTGCGGCGCTGATGGTGCTGGTGGTGCCGGGGCTGCTGGCCTTCGTGTTCGGCTGGTTCGCCTTCCGCTCGCGCGTCAACGGCGTTTATCTTTCCATCATCACGCAGGCCATGACCTATGCGCTGCTGCTTGCCTTTTTCCGCAACGACATGGGCTTCGGCGGCAATAACGGCCTTACCGATTTCAAGGATATTCTCGGCTTTTCCGTGCAGGCGGATGGCACGCGGGCCGTATTGTTTGCCATGACGGCCGTGATGCTGGCGTTGTCGCTGCTGATCGCATCGGGCATCGTCAATTCCAAATTCGGCAAGGTACTGGTGGGCGTGCGCGATGCCGAAAGCCGGGTGCGTTTTCTCGGTTTCAGGGTGGAAAACATCAAACTCTTCACCTTCGTCGTTTCGGCCATGATGGCGGGTATTGCCGGTGCGCTGTTCGTGCCGCAGGTGGGCATCATCAACCCCGGCGAATTTTCGCCCGCCAACTCCATCGAAGTGGTGGTGTGGACGGCGGTGGGCGGGCGCGGCACGCTGATCGGACCGATAATCGGCGCTGTCCTGGTCAATGGCGGCAAGAGCTATTTCACCGGCGCTTTCCCCGAATTCTGGCTGTTTGCGCTGGGTGGGCTCTTCATTGCGGTGACGCTATTCTTCCCCAAGGGCATCGTCGGCACGCTGCAACACTATCTGGCCCGGCGGCGCGAAAAGCGGGTCGCGCTTGCGGCAGGCGACGCCCAGCCGGGCAATGACAGCGGCTCGACAGTGGCGCAACAGGCGGCGGAGTGAGGCGGATATGAACACGGTTTCCGAAAACAGAACGAAAAGCCTGCTTTATCTCGATGGCGTCTCGGTGTCGTTCGATGGTTTCAGGGCGCTCAATTCCCTCTCCTTCGTGGTGGAACCGGGTGAGCTGCGCGCCATCATCGGCCCGAACGGTGCGGGCAAGACGACGATGATGGACATCATCACCGGCAAGACAAGGCCGGATACGGGCACGGTGCTGTTCGAAGACAGCATCGACCTCACCAAAAAGGACGAGGCGGATATCGCCCAGCTCGGCATAGGGCGAAAGTTCCAGAAGCCGACAGTGTTCGAAAGCCATACCGTCTGGGACAATCTGGAACTGGCGCTCAACCGCAAGCGCGGCGTTTTCGCGACGCTGTTTTACCGGCTGACGGAGGAAGACAAGGCCCGCATCGAGGAAATCCTCGCCACCGTGCGCCTCGGCCACCGCCGCGGCGATCTCGCCGCGAACCTCTCGCACGGCCAGAAACAATGGCTGGAAATCGGCATGCTCTTGGCGCAGGAGCCGAAGCTGCTGTTGGTGGATGAGCCGGTGGCCGGCATGACGGATGCGGAAACCGCCGAAACCGCCGTGCTTTTGAAGGAAATCGCCAAGACCCGTTCGGTTGTGGTGGTGGAACACGACATGGGTTTTATCCGCGAGCTGGGGGTGAAGGTGACGTGCCTTGCCGAAGGCTCGGTGCTGGCGGAGGGATCGATCGATTTTGTGTCGAACGATCCGAAGGTGATCGAGAATTATCTGGGGCGGTGATGGAAGCGTCTGTGTTCGCCATACCCCCCTCTGCCCTGCCGGGCATCTCCCCCTCAAGGGGGGAGATCAGATGCCGCACCCGCCCGTTCCATGGGCAGAGTTTTCGCCGCTTGCCGATCTCCCCCCTTGAGGGGGAGATGCCCGGCAGGGCAGAGGGGGGTAGCGCCTCCCACCAATGCGCCAATGGAGTTTCACCATGCTGAACGTCGACAACATCAACCTCCATTACGGCGCGGCGCAGGCCCTGCGCGGCGTTTCGCTGACGGCGGAGATGGGCAAGATCACCTGCGTCCTCGGCCGCAACGGGGTGGGCAAAAGCTCACTGCTGCGGGCCGTTACCGGCCAGCACGCCATCAGTGCCGGGACGATCAGCTTTGAAGGGGCGGCGCTGGATGGGCTGGCGCCTTACCACCGGGCCAAGCGCGGCGTCGGCTACGTCCCGCAGGGGCGGGAAATCTTTCCGCTGCTCAGCGTGCAGGAGAATCTCGAAAGCGGCTATGCGCCGCTGCCGCGTAAGGAACGGTTCATCCCGGACGATATTTTCAGCCTGTTTCCGGTGCTGCAATCCATGCTGGGAAGACGCGGCGGCGATCTTTCCGGCGGCCAGCAGCAGCAGCTCGCAATCGGTCGGGCGCTGGTGACGCGGCCGAAAATTCTCGTTCTCGACGAGCCCACCGAGGGCATTCAGCCGTCGATCATCAAGGATATCGGCCGGGCGATCAAATATCTGCGCGATTCCACCGGCATGGCGATCCTGCTGGTCGAGCAATATCTGGATTTCTGCCGCGAGCTTGCCGATTACGTTTACATCATGGACCGCGGCGAAATCGTGCATCAGGGGCTGGCCGAAACGCTGGATACGCCGGAGGCGCGGCGTCACCTGACAGTATAAATCGAGACTAAAACCCTTGCGCACCGATCACGGCGTGCAAACGGCCGATTAATATTTTGAAAGCCTATGCGTCTCGACATGGCTTTCATGCGTAATTTTAGCATTTCATTGAATAATTGCCTGTGATATTGGCAGCGCAAATGCTGCATGCGAGACACAGGAAAAGTCTATTCGCACGCCGTGACAGTTGATCCCTTACATTCCACGCGCGTCCGACGTATCGTCGGGAAAACCGTGCCCAATAAAGGCGTGTCAATGCATCAAGACTTTGCCATTGGCCGGGCCGCCCGGCTGTTCCGCTCCGCCCGCACCCTCTTTCTGGGTCTTGCGATGTGCGCGAGCGCCGGTGTCGCAGCGTCGGCATCGAGCTGCGGTCAGTTGCCCGGACCCGGCATGGAACCGGGCAGGCATGATTTTTCCATTCTCTCCAACGGAGAAAAACGCGACGGCGTCTATTTTGTTCCCTCGGCCTATGACGGAAAAAAGCCGCTGCCCGTGGTGTTCGATTTCCATGGCTCCAACAGCAATCCGCATGGCCAGCTGAACCGCAGCGGCTGGGACAAGCTGGCGGAACGTGACGGTCTGGTGGTCGTGGCGCTGGCCGGCAGCCTGAATGGCGAATTGCCGGGCACCCATGCCTGGAATGTTCCCGGTGTCACCAAGCGTCCGGGCGGGCTGGACGAGGTCGGCTTCATTCGCGATGCCATCACCATGGTGAAGGGCAAGTTCTGCGTGGATGAGGAGCGTTTTTACGGTTCCGGTTATTCCGGCGGCGGACGCATGCTGTCGCAATTCATCTGCAATGGCAGCGCCGATTTCACCGCTGCCGGTTTCGTCGCCTCGCTGCGCGCGGGTTATCCGCTGGAGACCGAGGGCAAATGGGCACCGGATGCGGCAAGCTGCACGCCGGCGCGGCCGATGTCGATCATCGCCTTTGCCGGGCTGAAGGATCCCGCCAACCCCTATCAGGGCGGCGGCAAATCCTACTGGCAATATGGCGGCGAGACGGCGCTGAAGCGCTGGGCCGAGATGGACGGCTGCAAGGGCGCTGCCAAAAGCAAGGTGGGCGAAAGTTTCACCGTCAATTCCTATGATGTCTGCAAGGCCGGCGCACGCATTCAGTCCTATGTCATCAACGACTGGGACCATGCCTGGCCGCGCGCCACCATGAAGGCGGAAGTGCTGGCCGCAAGCGCTGTCGTCACCCGCAAGCCGGGCGGCGAACAGACGCCGAAGGCGGAACCGGCCGTGGAGCGCAAGATGCCCACAGGCGAAGTGACGCGCACGGTTGATGCGGCCGAAAGAATGTGGGATTTCTTCCGCAATACGGAAGGGCAGCTGGTCGTGGATGCCGTCGTCAAGAAGGATTGCGGCGCAAAGGCCTCATCCGCTTCCGCAACCGCTTCGGAGACCGCGTGCAGCCAGAACAGCAAGCCATCGGCCCTTCCGGTCGCCAAGACGCTCAACCTGTCCGGCAGCAGCGCGCCCGTGGCAGAGGACGCATTGTAACCAAAGCGGTTGAAGGGCGCAGCCGGCTGGAGGAACTGTTCCAGGAAGGCTGCGCCAAAATCCGCCTGCCGGAAACCTTTTCGAACGAAGCCGAAGCCATTCTCATCAATTCCTCCGGCGGTCTGACCGGCGGAGACGAACTCGAATGGCAGGCGGTTGCCGGTGCCGGCACCTCGCTGGTGGTGACCACGCAGGCCTGCGAGAAGGTCTACAAGGCATCCTCCGGCACAGCCACCGTTACCGCCCGCGTTTCCGCCGGGCCGGGCGCCAGATTGCACTGGCTGCCGCAGGAAACCATCCTTTTCGACCGGGCGTCGCTGACCCGCCGGTTGGAAGCCGATCTCGACCAGTCTTCCGAATTCATCGCCGTCGAAGCTGTATTGCTCGGCCGCCAGGCCATGGGCGAGGCGATGGCGCACGGTCTTTTCCGCGACCGCTGGCGCATTCGCCACGGGGGTAAGCTGGTTCATGCCGAAGAGCTTCTGCTGGAAGGCGAGGTAGCGGCACTGACCGCGAAACCGGCGGTTCTGGCCGGTCAGGTCGCCTTTGCGACGCTGCTTTATATCGGGCCGCTGGCCGAGGCGCTTCTGCCTAAAATCCGGGCTATTGCCGGGGAAAGCGGCGGCGCCAGCGAATGGCAGGGCAAGCTTGTTGTGCGCGTCTCTGCCGCCGATGGTTTCTCCTTGAGAAAATTGCTTTTTCCGATCATTTCGCTCTTGCGAAACGGCGCGCCAGTGCCGAAAGTCTGGAATCTGTAAACCCTTCGGATCGTCGGCAACCGGCGGCCTTCGGGGTCTGTCAACATGTCGGATCTGCTTGCCGCAACCATGCTTGCGGAACAGGTTCCAAGCTGCGGGACGACGATGAACCTTAGCCCAAGAGAAAAAGACAAGCTGCTGATTTCCATGGCCGCCATGGTGGCGCGCCGCCGGCTGGAACGCGGCGTGAAGCTGAACTATCCCGAGGCGATTGCGCTGATTACCGATTTCGTGGTCGAAGGCGCCCGCGACGGCCGTGCCGTGGCCGAGCTGATGGAAGCCGGCGCGCATGTCATTTCCCGCCATCAGGTGATGGAAGGTGTGGCCGAGATGATCCATGATGTGCAGGTGGAAGCGACGTTTCCCGATGGCACCAAGCTGGTGACCGTTCACGAACCGATACGGTGAGGGGGCGAATATGGCGCTGGAGCTTCGGCCCAATTGCGAATGCTGCGACCGCGATCTTGCTCCCGACAGCCGGGATGCGATGATCTGCTCGTTCGAATGCACCTTCTGCGTCGATTGCGTGACGGATGTGCTTCACGGCGCCTGCCCGAATTGCGGCGGTGAGCTGGTTCGCAGGCCCGTTCGCCCGGCGGCGAAACTCGTCAATAATCCCGCGTCGACACGGCGCGTCCTGAAGGCCGAAGGCTGCACGGCGGCCAACGCTGCCTGAGACAAAAGGGGAAATACCATGAAACCCGGTGAAATCATTACCGCAGAGGGCAGCATCGAACTCAATGCCGGCCAGCCGACCGTGACCATCGAAGTCGCCAATTCGGGCGACCGGCCGGTGCAGGTGGGCAGCCACTATCATTTCTTCGAGACCAATGCGGGTCTCCTGTTCGACCGCGACAAGGCACGCGGCATGCGTCTCGATATTCCCGCCGGCACGGCGGTTCGTTTCGAACCGGGCCAGAAACGGGAGGTGACGCTGGTGCCGCTTTCCGGCAAGCGCGAGGTTTACGGTTTCCGTCAACAGGTCATGGGGAGGTTATGAAATGGCGACGGCGCATTATCATGGAAGCTGCCAGTGCGGCGATGTGAGCTTCGAGGTCGATGCCGATCTCGACCATACCGTCATCTGCAATTGTTCGCGCTGCAAGCGTCTCGGCTCCACGCTGGCCTTTGCGCCGCGTGAGAAATTCACGCTGCTTTCCGGCGAGGACAAGCTGGCGGAATATCTCTTCAACAAACACAGGATCCATCATCTTTTCTGCTCCACCTGCGGCATCGAGAGCTTTGCTTATGCCGACGGGCCGGATGGCACGCCGATGGTGGCGGTCAATGCCAATTGTCTCGATGGTGTCGATCCCCGGGCGCTGAAGCCGCAGGCTTTCGATGGCGCGGCGGCCTGAGCGATGGAGATGAGCCGAAAAAACGTCCTTCTGGCGGCCGTGCTTCTCTGCGCGACCGCCGGCCTGTCCATGCCGGCCGTTGCGCAAGGCGAGCCGGATTGCAAAGCCCCGCAGACGCAGGCGGACATGACCATCTGCGCCGGCAAGGATTACGAAAAGGCCGACAAGCAGTTGAACGTCGAATATCAGAAGCTGCGCAAGCTGCTCACCGAGCGCGACAAGACGGCGGATGCAGACGGCAAGGGTGCGACCGACGCGCTGGTGACTGCCCAGCGCGCCTGGGTGGCGTTTCGTGACGCCAATTGCGCGCTTTCAGGCTTTCAGGCGCGCGGCGGCTCGATGGAGCCGATGCTGATTTCCTCCTGCCTTGCCGAAATGAGCGGCAAGCGGGCGGAAGAGCTGCGTCAGTTGTCGGAAGGTTTCTGAACGCATGGGGCGGCGCATCACGATCGTTGGAAACGGGGAACTGCCGCCGGGTGCTGCTGATTTCATCGATTGTTCCGATATCGTCATCCGCTTCAATGATTGCCGGTCGCTGGGACCGGGCGGCACGCGCACCGATGTGGTGGCGGTGTGCAATACCGGGCGGCCTGGCCGCGAAATGGCGGAAGGGACAGACTGGCGCGAGAGCGACGGCGTGCGGCAGGCCTCCGCCATCTGGTCGGTACGCGATCCCGCAAAATTTTCCGAAATGGAACCGGATATCCGCGCACGCTGGCCGGCACTGACCGATTTCTGCGCCGACTATACCGCCGGTTTTGCCGCCATCGCACGAGAAGCCGGCAAGGGGCACATCGTCATTCCGCGCGGTGTGCATGAAAGGCTCGATGCCGCGCTCGAGGCCTATGCGCCCGCGCCCTATGTCTGCCCCAGCACCGGCCTTTTCGCCATCGCCCATGTTCTTGAGAGCGTGAGCGACGATGGCGACGAGGTGGCGATTGCCGGTTTCGGCCATCAGGGCTGGAGTGGCCATCCATTTACCGCCGAACAACAGCTGGTCGAAGCCCTTGCGGGCGAGGGCCGGCTGACACGAATTTCTCCCACATCGATTTTCTCCGCGTCCGAAGGAGCCTGAGCCTATGCCTTACAAGATTTCCCGCGCCGCCTATGCCGGCATGTTCGGCCCGACCGTTGGCGACAAGGTGCGTCTTGCCGATACCGAACTCTTTATCGAGATCGAGAAGGACCACACGATCTATGGCGAGGAAGTGAAATTCGGCGGCGGCAAGGTCATTCGCGACGGCATGGGCCAGAGCCAGGCGACGCGGGCCGAAGGCGCGGTCGATACCGTCATCACCAATGTGGTGATCGTCGACCATAGCGGCATCTACAAGGCGGATGTGGGCCTGAAGAACGGCCGCATCCACGCCATCGGCAAGGCGGGCAACCCCGATACGCAGCCGGGCGTGACGATTATCGTCGGCCCCTCGACGGAGGCGATTGCCGGCGAAGGCAGGATACTGACGGCCGGCGGCATGGATGCGCATATCCATTACATCTGCCCGCAGCAGATCGAAGAAGCGCTGATGAGCGGCATCACCTGCATGCTGGGCGGCGGCTCCGGCCCGGCGCATGGCACGCTCGCCACCACCTGCACCGGCGCCTGGCACATCGAGCGGATGATCGAGAGCTTCGATGCCTTCCCGATGAATCTCGGGCTGGCGGGCAAGGGCAATGCCTCGCTGCCGGCACCGCTGGAGGAAATGATCCTTGCCGGCGCGTCGTCGCTGAAGCTGCATGAGGACTGGGGCACGACGCCGGCCGCCATCGACAATTGCCTGACGGTCGCCGATCAATACGATGTGCAGGTGATGATCCACACCGATACGCTGAACGAAAGCGGTTTCGTGGAAGATACGGTCGCCGCCATCAAGGGCCGCACCATCCATGCCTTCCACACCGAAGGGGCGGGCGGCGGGCATGCGCCGGATATCATCAAGGTCTGCGGCAATCCCAACGTCATTCCGTCTTCCACCAACCCGACACGGCCCTATACCGTCAACACGCTCGCCGAACATCTCGACATGCTGATGGTGTGCCACCACTTGTCGCCGTCCATCCCTGAAGATATCGCCTTCGCCGAAAGCCGCATCCGCAAGGAAACCATCGCGGCGGAGGATATTCTGCATGATATCGGCGCGTTTTCGATCATCTCTTCCGACAGCCAGGCCATGGGCCGCGTCGGCGAAGTGGCGATCCGCACCTGGCAGACGGCCGACAAGATGAAGCGCCAGCGCGGCCGCCTGAAGGAAGAGACCGGCGAAAACGACAATTTCCGTGTCCGCCGCTATATCGCCAAATATACGATCAACCCCGCCATCGCCCAGGGTGTCAGCCACGAGATCGGCTCCATCGAAGTCGGCAAGCGCGCCGATCTGGTGTTGTGGAACCCGGCCTTTTTCGGGGTGAAGCCGGAGATGGTGCTGCTCGGCGGCTCGATTGCCGCTGCCCCGATGGGCGATCCGAACGCCTCCATTCCCACGCCGCAGCCGATGCACTACCGGCCGATGTTCGCCGCCTATGGCAAGCTGCGCACCAATTCCTCGGTCACTTTCGTGTCGCAGGCGTCGCTGGATGCGGGCCTTGCCCAGCGCCTCGGCGTTGCCAAGAAGCTGCTGCCGGTGAAGAATGTGCGCGGCGGCATCTCCAAGGCGTCGATGATCCACAATTCGCTCACCCCACATATCGAGGTCGATCCGGAAACCTACGAAGTGCGCGCCGATGGCGAGCTTTTGACCTGCGAACCGGCAACGGTGCTGCCGATGGCGCAGCGTTATTTCCTGTTCTGACGGCATTTCGTGTTGAGAATTCTTACTAGGTGGATCGGCGGCGGCATGCTGCTGATCCTCCTGTTGCTTCTGCTCGGCACTATCGTGCCGCGCCCGTTTTTCGCCGGGGATGTGAGCGGCGGCGCGGCGGGTCGCGAAATCCTGCTGTTATCCAACCCGATTCACACCGATATCGCCCTACCGGTTGACGACGATCTGCGGCGGGACTTTTCCGAATTGCAGGAGGGCGGCATTGCCGTCAACCATCCGGCGGCGGCCTATCTGGTGGTCGGCTGGGGCGGCCGGTCGTTTTATACCGAGACACCCACCTGGGCCGATCTGAAACCCATGCCGGTCCTGCGTTCGCTGACGCTCGACCGGTCGGTGATGCATGTGGATGTGACGGGGGATTTTGCCGCCGATCTTGCCGGGGTAAAGCGCCTTCGCGTTTCCGAAGCGGGTTATCGGCGCCTCGTGGCCGCCATTCGCGCAAGCTTCCTGCGGGACGATGGCGGGGGCGGGCCCGGGGGCAAGGTGCGGTTGATACCCGGCGTTTCCTATGGTCTGACCGATGCGTTTTTCGAGGCGAATGGCCGGTTCAACGCCCTTGTCGGCTGCAACACATGGTCGGCCGCCATGTTGCGAGAGGCCGGCATTCGCACCGGCTGGTGGACACCGTTGCCGCCATTTCTGCGCTGGTCGGTGGCGCTGCATAATTGATCCTCGCAAGCTGCGGTTTTCCTCCGGCAAAGCCTATTTTTATGCTGCACCGCAGCGCGTCTTGCGCTATGGAAACGGCAAAAGAATTCCGCGCGGATCGATCCCAAGCGATCCTCGTAAAACGCCAGAACAGGAGACAAGACATGCTCGGCAAAAAAGTGCCCGCCGTAACCTTCCGCACGCGCGTTCGCGATGAGGCCGTCGGCGGCCCCAATCCGTTCCGTTGGCAGGACATGACCTCCGACGATTATTTCAAGGGCAAGAAGGTCGTTCTGTTTTCGCTGCCCGGCGCCTTCACGCCGACCTGCTCGACCTACCAGCTGCCCGATTTCGAAAAGCTGGCGGGCGAGTTCCGCGCGCTCGGCGTCGACGACATCTATTGCCTGTCGGTCAACGATGCTTTCGTCATGAATGCCTGGGCAAAGGGCCAGAACCTCGAAAACGTCAAGGTCATTCCGGATGGTTCGGGTGAGTTCACCCGCAAGATGGGCATGCTGGTCGCCAAGGACAATCTCGGTTTCGGCATGCGTTCCTGGCGTTACGCCGCCGTCGTCAACGATGGCGTCGTCGAGCAGTGGTTCGAGGAAGAGGGCTATTCGGACAATTGCGAATCCGACCCCTATGGCGTTTCCGCGCCGCAGAACATTCTGGAAAACCTGAAGGCACGCGCTGCGGCCTGATTTTGGTTTTGCGATTTTACGAAGGCCCGGCCGCAATGCCGGGCTTTTTCGTTTTCTGGGACGTGCTTGTCTTTCGCGGTGCCGCCTTATCCGCACACCGTCATCTCGGACTACTCTCACGGCGCAGACGCGCCGTGGCTGGATGCCGGATCCAGTCCGGCATGACGGAGGAGAAGTTGCCGGACGCCTCAAGTCTTTACGCCGGCAATGCCGGCCTTTTTCATACCTTGCATTCATTCACCTTGAAATCACCCCGCCTATCCGGCAAAAATCAGACCCCCAAGACTGTTTCTGAAACGGATCATCCCATGCTGCGCGTCACCTCCTATCATCCGGCCGGAACTCCCGCCGACGAAGCTTCCGGCTATGTCACCCTGGCGCATGACCAGCGGCATCTGCGCCGCAAGCTGCTGCATTTGCAAAATGACGAGATGGTGATGCTGGACCTGAAGGAAGCCGTGCTGTTTGCCCATGGCGATCTTCTGGTGGTGGAGAACGGCGACTTGATAGAGGTCCGCGCGGCGGATGAAAAGCTGTTCGAAATCAAGGCGAAGGACCGTCTTCACCTGATCGAACTTGCCTGGCATCTGGGCAACCGCCACCTTTCCGCGCAGATCGAGGAGGAACGCATTCTCATCCTGCGCGACCACGTCATCCGCGCCATGCTGGAAGGTCTGGGCGCCACCGTGCGTGAGGTGGAAGAGCCATTCCAGCCGGCGCGCGGCGCTTACCACGCCCATGGCGGCCATTCCCATGGTCATGACCACGGGCATCACCATCACGATCACGGCTGAGCCGTGAGTGAAGATCGCGGCGTCGCCGCGCTGCTGCGGCTGATGGCCTGGATGTCGCCGGCTTTTCCCGTCGGTGGTTTTTCCTATTCCGGCGGGCTTGAAAAGGCGGTGGAGGATCGGCGCGTCGGCGATGCGGCGGCCCTGCGCGACTGGCTCGAAACGCTGCTGCGCCACGGCAGCCTGTGGAACGATGCGGTGTTTCTGGCGCATGCCTGGCGCAGCGCCGGGGATGCGGCCGTCTTGAGCGAAACCACCGATCTGGCGCGGGCGCTGGCCGGTTCGGCGGAGCGATACCGCGAGACGGTGCTTCTGGGCGATGCTTTCGTTGCCGCCGCCGGGGCATGGCCGCATGCGGTTCTGGACCTCTTGCCGAAAGACGTTCCCTATCCCATCGCCGTCGGCGCGGTCGCCGCCGGCCATGCGGTGCCGCTCAGGGAAACGATTGCCGCCTTTTTGCATGGCGGCGCTTCGCAGATCGTTTCAGCGGGCATCCGCCTCGGGGTCGCGGGACAGAAGGATGGCGTTACCATTCTGGCCGCAAGCGAGGCGATCATCGCGGCGATGGCGGCGCGGGCGATGCAATCCACGCTCGACGATCTCGGCAGCGCGACGATCATCGCCGATACGGCAGCCATGCGCCATGAAACGCAGGGCACCCGGCTTTTCCGGTCATGAAAGGGCGGCACGGTCCTTGCATATATTGAAGCGTCCCGTTGAGGGACTATGGTGAAACAAGACCAAAGCATATCGAAGGGAACAGAGTGATGAAATCGGGTAATGGGCCGCTGCGCGTCGGCATTGGCGGGCCGGTCGGTTCTGGCAAGACGGCGCTGACGGAGAAGCTCTGCAAGGCGATGAGCGCGGATTATTCGGTCGCGGTCGTCACCAACGATATCTACACCAAGGAAGATGCCGAGGCGCTGGTGCGCATGCAGGCGCTGCCGTCCGAGCGTATCGTCGGGGTCGAGACGGGCGGTTGCCCGCATACCGCCATTCGTGAGGATGCGACGATCAATCTGCAGGCGATTGCCGGGCTCAATGCGCGCTTTCCCGATCTCGACGTGGTCTTCATCGAATCCGGCGGCGACAATCTCGCGGCGACCTTTTCGCCCGATCTGGCCGATATCACCATCTATGTCATCTCCGTCTGCCAGGGTGAGGAAATTCCGCGCAAGGGCGGGCCGGGCATCACCCGCTCGGACCTGCTGGTCATCAACAAGAAGGACCTTGCACCCTATGTCGGCGCTGACCTCACCGTCATGGACAGCGACGCGACCCGCATGCGCAACGCCATGCCCTTCGTCTTCACCGATATGAAACGCGGCGACGGCGTGGATCGCATCGTCGGTTTCCTGAAAGAGCAGGGCGGTCTCTGAAATATGGCTATCTCCCGCCGTTTCGGCGCTTACGAGGTTTCCCGTTTTGTCGACGGTGTCTACAAGGCGCCGGTCGGCCATCTCATTCACCGTCAGGGTGCCGAAGCGCTGGCTGCGGTCCTTGCCGGCCATCAGGGCGAAACGGTGGACATGGACGTCAACTGTTTCGCGCTGTCCGGGCCTGACGGCATCTGGCTGATCGATGCCGGTTGCGGCACAGCCTGGGGTGCGGCCTATGGCCATGCCCGCGCGGCGATGATTGCCGCCGGGATTCAGCCGGCCGATGTGAGGCGTGTCATCCTCACCCATATTCATGGCGACCATGCGCTTGGCCTCATCGACGGCGACCAGCCTTATTTTCCCAATACCGACATATGGGTTCCCGAGGCCGATCTCGGCTTTTTCAGCAGCGCGGAGGCGCGCAAGAGCCTGCCGCCAGCCCGGCAGGGCGGTTTCGACCTTGCCGCGCGGCTGCTCGACATTTGCGGCCCGATGCTGCGGCCGATCCCCATGGGCGCGGTCGCCGAGGGTATCGAGGCCGTCGCCATGCCCGGCCATACACCGGGGCATACCGGTTATCTGATCGGCAATGGCGATGAGCGGCTGTTATTATGGGGCGATGTGCTGCATGTCAGCGCGTTGCAGGTGAAAGATCCCGGCGTCGGCTTCGTCTACGATATCGATTCCGCGCTTGCTTATGAAACACGCCTCAAGGCGCTGGCCGAGGCCGCCGACCATGGCTGGCTGGTTTCCGGCGGTCATCTCGGCGGATTTTTCCGTGTCGAGCGGCAGGGCGACAGCTTCCGCTTCGTGCCGTAACCGGACTGATTTTCCGATTTCGGACATGCAGAAGGGCGGAATGCCTGATGGCATCCCGCCCTTCATCCTCTCCCGGTATTTTCAGATCTGCTTCAGTGCGGCGACGTCATTGACCTGCACGATGCGTCCGCGCACGGTAACGCCAGCCTTTTTCAGTGCCGAAAAGGCGCGCGACAGCGCTTCCGGCGCGAGGCCGAGCTTGCCGGCGAGCAGGCTTTTCTGGAAGGGCAGCCGGAGCGAAAAGGATGTCGCGTCGCGCGGGCCCTGATTGATGAGGTAATGGGCGACACGCTGCGGCGCGGTCTGCAGCCGGTCATTGGCAATGCAGTCCATGGTGGCCAGCAGGCTGTTGGACAGGCAGCGCATGACGGCCTTGGCGATGGCCGGCTCCTGATCGATCAGGCTGCGGATTCTCGCAAGTTCGAACCGCGCCACGGTGCAGCTTTCCGCCGCCTGCGCGCTGTAACGATAGGTATCGCTGCCGAAAATCAGGCATTCATTGAAGGTATCGCCGGGACCGCTGACGCGCACATCCGCCTCGCGCCCATGCCGGTCCAGCCGGTAAAGCCTGATATAACCCGACAGCACGCAGTAAAAATGCTGCGCCGCTTCGCCTTCCTTGAAGAGCACATGGCGGGCGTTCACATTGGTGATGGTCGCCGCCTCCATCAGCTTCAACGCCGCCGCATCATCCGCTATCCCGATCAAGGGTGCACGCAGCAGAATGTTCCTGTCCCTGTTGCTCAGCTTCACGGTCTTGTTCACGTCCATCCGGCTCCCGCTCATACCTTTTGCCGGGCTGTCCGAAGCGATACGAAACCGGGGATGTTCGTGTTCCCGCACGCCTATCTGAAAAGAGCTCATCGCATTATCCTTCGACCGGCAATTCCCGATGCGAGGGAGATTAGCAGTTCACCTGGAAAGCGAATTGATTTCGATCAAACAGGATTGCAGTCGTTACGGGGAGGAAATGACTGGGCCATTCGTGCTTCAAAGCACGGTGGAGCAGATGGAGCGGGCGAGTGCCACATATTTCTTCTCCCCGAGGGGGAGAAGGTCGCGGCAGCGGGATGAGGGGGCGAGGGTTGAGATGTTCGGAGAAGGTGCCCCCTCATCCGACCCTTCGGGCCACCTTCTCCCCCTCGGGGAGAAGAAAGAAGCGGCGACGTTTTGCCCTTTAAACACCCCAAAAGAAAACGCCGGGCACAGGGCCCGGCGTCTCAATCGTTATTCTGCAAGCTTCACTCCGCAGCAAGCGGCGGCAGCCGCAATATGTTGCTGCCCTTGTCCGCGGCCTTGTCGCCGGTGCCCTTTTCCATGCTGGCGACGCGCGCCTCCAGCGAGGAGAGCGCCAGGCTGTTTTCGCGGGCGATCTCCGAGAGTTTCTCGTTGGAGAGGGCCTCTTCCTCCTCTTCCTTCTTGCCGACGAAGCGGCCGAAGAGGTGGGCGAGCAGGCGCGACAGGTCGTCCATGATGAGGAAGAAGGCCGGCACCACGATGAGCGACAGCACCGTGGAGACGATGATGCCGCCGATCACCGCAATCGCCATCGGCGCGCGGAACGAACCGCCTTCGCCGACGCCGAGTGCGGAGGGCAACATGCCCGCCGACATGGCGATGGAGGTCATGATGATCGGGCGGGCGCGCTTGCGGCCGGCCTCCACCATGGCATGCACCCGTTCCATGCCATGGCGGCGCATTTCGATGGCGAAGTCCACGAGCAGGATGGCGTTCTTCGTCACGATGCCCATCAGCATCAGGATGCCGATGAGAACGGGCATGGACAGCGCGTTCTGCGTGATGATGAGCGCGACCGCCACGCCGCCGATGGCAAGCGGCAGCGAGAACAGGATGGTGAAGGGCTGGATGACATCCTTGAACAGCAGGATGAGCACCACCAGCACCAGCATCAGACCGAGCAGCATGGCGTTGACGAAGCCCTGCTGCATTTCGCCCTGCACCTTGGCGTCGCCGCTTTCGGCAAGGCGAACGCTTGCCGGCAGATCGGTTTCCGAAACGATGCGCTTGAATTCGGCCGTGGAGGTGTCGAGCGCGGTGCCGAAGGGAACGTCGGAGCCGATGGAGACGACGCGGTTGCGGTCGTTGCGCTTTATCGAGCTTGGACCTTCCGAATAGTCGATATCGGCAACGCTATAGAGCGGCACCAGCGAACCGGAGGCGGTCTTGATCTTCAGCGCGCGGATGGTGGCGAGATCGCGGCGGGTATCGAGCGAGGCCTGCACGCGGATCGGAATCTGCCGGTCATCCAGCGAAATCTTCGTCAGCTGCGCATCGATATCGCCGATGGTGGCGACACGCACGGTCTGCGAAATCTGCTGCGGCGTGATGCCGAGACGGGCGATTTCATCCTTGCGCGGGCGGATCTGCAGTTCGGGGCGGGGCAATGCACCTTCCGAGCTGACATTGGCAAGGATGGGCGAGGCGCGCAGGCGGCTTTCGAGAATACCGACGGCATCGTTCAGATCCTTCTCGTTCGTCGAGAGGAAGTTGAAGGAGAGCTCGCGTTCCGCGCGGTCGTTCAGCTTGATGATGCGGACATCCGGAATGCCGCGCACCTGTGCGAAAATATCCCGTTCCACATCCCATTGCGGACGTGTGCGACCCTTTTCCTCCACCTTCGGAAGATATTGGCCGATGAGCGGAATGGAGCCCAGCCCCTTGTTGACCAGCACCTTCAGCAACGAATGGTCGATTTTCTGGAGGATGACGTTGACGGTGGCGCGGCGAAGTTCCAGATCGCCCTTCGGCGAAGCGCCGCCGAGGATGAAGACGCTTTCGACGCCGTTGATGTCACGCAGGGCATGATAAATCTGCGTCGTCGTGCGGTCGGTTTCGTCGAGCGTCGCATTGGGCGGCAGTTCCACCGAAAGCGTCACGCGTGAGGCGTCGTCCGGCGGCAGGAAGCTGCCCGGAACGCCGGCGAGCAGAATGACGGAAGCGACGAGGAAGCCGATGGCGCCGAGCATTGTCAGATATCGCGCCCACCATTTGCGGGTGGTGGCGGTCACCATGCGCGTATAGGCCTTCATCAACCGGCTGTCATTGTCCTGGTGATCGTCCATCGCATCTTCAGCGCGCATCAGATAGGCCGCCATCAAGGGTGTGATGAGACGGGCCACGGCGAGCGAGAAGAACACCGAGAAGGCGACGGTGAGGCCGAACTGAATGAAGTACTGGCCGGGAATACCGGGCATGAACGACACCGGCACGAAGACCGCGATGATGGTGAAGCTGGTGGCGATGACGGCAAGGCCGATTTCATCGGCCGCTTCCAGCGCCGCCCGATAGGGCGTCTTGCCCATCTTGATATGGCGGGCGATGTTCTCGATTTCCACGATGGCGTCGTCCACGAGAATACCCGTGGCGAGCGTCAAGGCCAGAAAGCTGACGAGGTTGAGCGAGAAGCCCATGATATCCATGATCCAGAAGGTCGGGATCGCGGAAAGCGGCAGCGCCACGGCGGCAATCAGGGTTGCGCGCCAGTTGCGCAGGAAGAGCAGGACGACGATGACGGCGAGGATCGCGCCTTCGATCAGCGTATCAAGTGCGGCCTTGTAGTTGCCATAGGTGAAATAGACGGCGTCATCGACCATTTCGATCGACACATCCGGATGATTCTTGCGCACCTCATCGAGGCTTGCCGCCACGGTTTCGGCGACCGAGACCTCGCTCGCGCCCTTGGAGCGGAACACCGCGAAGGTGACGGCGGGGTTGCCGTTGAAGCGCGAGAAGGATTTCTGTTCCTGATAGGTGTCGGTGACCGTGCCGAGCTCGGAGAGCTTGACGAAGCGGCCGTTGGAAAGCGCAATCGTGGTGTTGGCGAGCTGGCTCACATCGCGCGTGTCGCCGAGCGTGCGGATGGTCTGCTCGTTGCCGCCGACCTGGCCGCGGCCGGAACCGAGATCGATATTGGTGCCGCGCAGCTGGCTGTTCACCTCGGTTGCGGTGATGCCATAGGCGTCGAGCTTTTCGGGGCTCAGTGACACGCGAACTTCGCGGTCCGCACCGCCGTAGCGGTCAACCTTGCCGATGCCGGACTGGCCCTGGAGCGAACGCTTGATCGTGTCATCCACGAACCAGGACAGTTCTTCCAGCGTCATGTTGGGCGAAGAGACGGCAAAGGTCTGGATCGCCTGTCCCTCGACGTCGATCTTGCTGACGACGGGCACTTCGATATCGGCGGGCAGATCGCTGCGGATCTTGTCGATGGCGTCCTTGGTGTCCTGAACCGCCTCTTCCGTCGGCTTTTCGATGCGGAAGACAACTGTTGTCGTCGACTGTCCGTCGACCACGGTGGACTGGATTTCGTCGACGCCGCTGATGGCTGCGACGGCGTCCTCGATCTCCTTCGTCACCTGCATTTCCAGCTCAGACGGCGAAGCGCCGCTCTGGGTCACGGTAACGGCCACGACGGGAACGTCGATATTCGGAAAACGGGTGATGGGCAGGGTGTTGAACGCCTGCATGCCGAGGATCATCAAAAGCGCGAAGCCGAGCAGCGGCGCAATCGGGTTACGGATTGACCATGCGGAAAAGTTCATCTCATTCCCTCAGTCAGTTGGACGCAGCCGTCTGGGCTTCCACCGGTCTTATCCGGTCACCATCGCGCACGAATGCTCCAGCTTTCTCGACAACCTTGTCTCCAGCGGCAAGACCGCTGACAATCTCGATAAAACCGCCGTCTTCGATGCCGGTCTCGATCTTCACCTGCTTGACGACGTCGCCTTCCACCTTGCGGGTGGTCGAGCCTTCACGCCCGGAGGTGACGGCCGACAGCGGCAAAGCGAGCGCATTCGTCTCCTCGACGATGATCGCCGCGCTGGCATACATGCCGGAACGCGCCGGGCTGTCGGTCGGCAGAACCACATGCACGGAGCCGAGGCGCGTCGTCGGGTCGACGGTGGGTGAAACGAGGCGCACCTTGCCCTCTATTTTCTCAGCTCCGCCGGCAACCGTCAAATAGGCTTTCTGGCCTGCCTTGACCTTCTGGATATCGGTCTCGGAGAGATCGGCGACGAGTTCTATCGCGCCATCCTTGATGACGGTGAACAGCGGATTGCCCGCACCGCTGGCGATTGCGCCAACCTTGGCGTTCTTGGCGGATACGATGCCGGCGACCGGGGTTTTCACGCCGGTGCGCGTCAGCTTCAGATCGATATCGTCGATCTGCGCGTCGACGACCTTGATGTCGGCTTCGCCGGCGGAAACGGCCTGTTTGGCCGCATCGAGGCGGGCCTGCGCCACCTGAGCGGCCGCTTCGGTCTTTTCCGTCTCGGAGACGGAGCCGGAGCCGCTCTGGCCGAGCTTGGCGGCGCGGTCGCGCTGGCGAAGGGCGTCATTGAGATTGGCTTGCGCTTCCAGCACCTGCGCCTTCGACTGGGTGACGGAGGCTTCGGCCTTGGCCTGGTTGGCCTCAAGCTGGCTCTTTTGCAGCACGAGGCTGTCGGAGGAAAGCACGGCCAGAACCGCATTCGCTTCCACCCGGTCGCCGATATCGGCGTTCAGCGTGTCGATCGACAGGCCGTCGACCAGCGGCTGGACGTAGATCTCGTCCACGGGACGGATCGTGCCGGTGGCGATGATGCGGTCCACGAGATCGCGTTTTGCCGCATGGGCGACGATGATGGAAGGCAGGTTCTGCTGTTTGACCGGCGCCTGCGCCTCTCCCTCGGCGGCTGCGGAGAGGGGAAGCGCCGTTGCGGAAAGAAGAAGGAATACAAAGCGGTTAAACGTGACTTTATGCTGCATGTGTCTTGGCTCGCGCAATATCCGATCGCATGTCCTGCAGCCCCAGGGCTCATTTTTAAAAGGTCATGCGATAGCGAATGTGAAACAAGGGATCACAATACTTCCTTTTCGATCCTCCCGATTCAAACGCCCCTCAACGCGAATCTTAAGCACCTTTGCCCTGTGCTTATTTTACAAGATCAAATTTGGCAGTCTTGTGGGCGGGACTGTAATTCTTGTTGTCGTACAAATCAATCCGCATAGCCGCGATGGTTGATATACATTTTTGTATAGGTCGGGATATTGTAATTCGTCAAATGGGTTACCAATGGAGTGTCCGGCCGGCTGCATGTTCGCATTGTTCGTAAAGTTTCGCAAAATCTGTGCGTTTTGGCAAAACGTATCATCCGCATACCGTCACCCCGGACTAGATCCGGGGTCCAGCGCGATCAAGTCCTTGATCGCGAGAGACTCTTATAACGGCGCAGACACGCCGTGGCTGGATGCCGGATCTAGTCCGGCATGACGGAGGAGAGGTCTTAAATTTCTTTGTGAATCCAAACGCGCGGAAATACCGCGCGTTCGGTGATTTGGCGGTCGGTCCGGCTATTTCAGCGCCGCATCGGTGATTTCGGTGGTGAAGGCGCCGGAGGGCTCCTTGGTGATGACCGGGTCGGAACCGCCGCCCAGCAGCGTCTTGACCGTGCGGTCATAGTCCGCCTTGTCGAGTGCGCCCTTCGAGCCGGCGGTCAGTTTTGCCACTTCGCCCATCATGCGCTTCTGGTGTTTTTCGGTCTGGGCGCCGGAGGCGTCGTTTTCGAGAACGATATCGGCGGCGTCGTCAGGGTTTTCTTCCGCCCATTTCCAGCCCTTCATGGAAGCGCGGACGAATTTGACCATGTCTTCCTTGAACTTGGCGTCCTTCAGCTTGTCTTCCAGAACGTAAAGCCCGTCTTCCAGCGTCGCCACGCCTTCCGCCTCGTATTTGAAGGTGACGAGTTCCTCCGGCTTGATGCCGGCATCGATGACCTGCCAATATTCATTATAGGTCATGGTGGAAATGCAGGCGGCCTGTTTCTGCAGCAGCGGATCGACATTGAAGCCCTGTTTGAGAACAGTCACGCCGTCCGCCCCGCCGGTGGTCGGGATTTTCAGGTGCGCCATCCAGGACAGGAACGGATATTCATTGCCGAAGAACCAGACGCCCAGCGTCTTGCCCTTGAAATCCTCCGGCTTGGTGATGCCGGTTTCTTTCAGGCAGGTCAGCATCATGCCTGATGATTTGAACGGCTGGGCGATATTGACCAGCGGCACGCCTTTTTCGCGGGTGGCGAGTGCGGATGGCATCCAGTCGACGATGACGTCAGCGCCGCCGCCGGCCAGAACCTGTGCCGGCGCAATGTCCGGGCCGCCGGGCTTGATGTCGACATCGAGGCCTTCGGCTTCATAGAAACCCTTGTCCTTGGCGACGTAATATCCGGCGAACTGCGCCTGGGTGACCCATTTGAGTTGAAGGGTGATCTTGTCGGCGGCCTGCGCTCCGAATGCGGTCAGAAGTGACGCGCCGGCAAGAAGCATGGATGCAAGTTTCATTTTCATCGCTGTTCCCTTTTTCGTTATTACGTACGTCCCCCACGGACGGACGGATGCCAGAAAGTGACGGCCCGCTCCGCGAGCGCCACGAGACCATAAAAGCCGGAGCCGGCGAGCGCGGCGACCGCGATTTCGGCCCAGACCATATCGACATTGCTGCGGCCCATTTCCGCCGAGATGCGGAAACCCATGCCGACGATGGGCGTGCCGAAAAATTCCGCGACGATGGCGCCGATCAGCGCCAGCGTGGAATTGATCTTCAGCGCGTTGAAGATGAAGGGCCAGGCGGCGGGCAGGCGCAGTTTCACCAATGTCTGCCACCAGCCGGCGGCATAGGTGCGCATCAGGTCGCGTTCCATGTGGCTGGAAGCGGCAAGCCCCTGCACCGTGTTCACCAGCATGGGGAAGAAGGTCATGATGACGACGACGGCGACTTTCGACTGCCAGTCGAAGCCGAACCACATGACCATGATCGGTGCTACGCCGACGACCGGCAGAGCCGAGACGAAATTGCCGATGGGCAGCAGCCCGCGCTGGAGGAAAGGCGAGCGGTCGATGAGGATGGCGACGGCAAAGCCGAGGCCGCAGCCGAGCACATAACCCGTCAGTACCGATTTGATGAAGGTCTGGCGGAAATCGGCCCAGAGGATCGGCAGGGAGCCGGCGAGCCGTGCGAGGATGGCGCTTGGGGCCGGCAGCAGGATGGGCGGCACGGAAAAACCGCGCACCACGCCTTCCCAGAGCGCGAGGATCGCCAGCCCGAAGAGGAGCGGCACGGCGATGCGGCCGATACGTTTTGCCGCTGGCGTGGAGACGTGGCGGCGCACCAGCCATTCGTTGAAGGCCCAGGCGGCAAGCCAGAACAGGATCGCGCCGAAAAACCAGCCGGGATGGGTCATGGCCGGGCTCCCATTCTCTTGAGGACGGCGGCATGGGCGATGCCGATGATGGATACGAGAAGGGCAGCCACACCGGCGGCCATGAACAGCGCCGCCCATATCTGCACCGTCTGGCCGTAATAGGAGCCGGAAAGCAGGCGCGCGCCGAGCCCGGCAACAGCGCCCGTCGGCAATTCACCGACGATGGCGCCGACCAGCGCAATGGCAACGGCGATCTTCAGCGAGGTGAAGAGATAGGGCAGCGCTGCGGGCCAGCGCAGCTTCCAGAATATCTGGCCGGGCGAGGCGTTATAGGTGTGCATCAGGTCGAGCTGGATCGTCTCTGGGCTTCTGAGACCCTTCACCATGCCGACGACGATGGGGAAGAAGGAAAGATAGGTGGAGATCAGCGCCTTCGGCAGCAGCCCGGAAATGCCGATGGAATTCAGGACGACGATGATCATTGGCGCGACGGCGAGGATGGGTATGGTCTGGCTGGCGATGATCCACGGCATGACGGAGCGGTCCATGGCGCGGTTATGCACGATGGCGACGGCAAGCAGGATGCCGAGTACCGCACCGATGGCGAAACCGAGCAGGGTGGCCGAGAGCGTGACGCCGGCGTGATAGATGAGGCTGCGTTTGGAGGTGATGGCCTTCTTGACCGTGGTGTCCCACAGTTCGGCGGCAATCTGGTGCGGGGCGGGGAGAACCGGGCGCTCCTGGGCGAAGGTTTGCGGCAGGAGTTCGAAGAAGCCCGGCGTCTGCCCGGCGCGGATGGCCTGGTCGCGGGCGAAGGGCATGTTGAGGTAGACGACCGCAAGGTGCCAGAGGATGAGGATGGCGAGGAGGACGGTGAGGATGGGGAGGATGCGGTGGCGGAGGAGGGTCATGGGTTTTTGCTCCGTCGCTCACTGCGAGGGTGCGGCTTACCCCCCTCTGCCCTGCCGGGCATCTCCCCCTCAAGGGGGGAGATCAGCAGGAGGCTCGCTCGCCGTTTTGCCCTCAAGCCTCGAGATGGGCGATACCTCGCCGCAGGTCGATCTCCCCCCTTGTGGGGGAGATGCCCGGCAGGGCAGAGGGGGGTAACGCTTGCCGCAACGGCGTCTTTTCCAGCCTCACCCCTCATAGCTATGCCCCGCCTTCAACCCCTCACGCACCCGATGCGCAATCGCCAGAAATTCCGGCGTCTCGCGAATCTCGAGCGGCCTTTCCCGTGGAAGGGTGGATGTGATCACATCCGTCACCCGGCCTGGCCGGGGCGACATGACGACGATCTTGGTCGAAAGATACACCGCTTCGGGAATGGAATGGGTGACGAAGCAGATGGTCTTGCCGGTCGTATCCCAGAGTTTCAGAAGCTGTTCGTTGAGGTGATCGCGAACGATCTCGTCCAGCGCGCCGAAGGGCTCGTCCATCAACAGCAGGTCGGCATCGAAGGCGAGCGCGCGGGCGATGGAGGCGCGCTGCTGCATGCCGCCGGAAAGCTGCCATGGATATTTCTTGCCGAAACCGTTGAGGTTGACGAGATCGAGCGTGCGCTCGATGCGCTCGCGCTGCTCGGCCTTGGTATAGCCCATGATTTCGAGCGGTAGCGCAATGTTCTTTTCGATGCTGCGCCATGGATAAAGGGCGGCGGCCTGAAAAACGTAACCGTAGGAGCGGTCCCGGCGGGCGTTTTCCGGCGTCGTGCCGTTGACGGTGATATCGCCCGACGTGTGTTTTTCAAGATCGGCGATGACCCGTAGAAAGGTGGTCTTGCCGCAGCCGGAAGGGCCGATGAAGGAGACGAAATCGCCCTTGCCGACCTCCAGATCGACATTGGAGAGTGCGTGCACCGGGCCATCGCCCGTTTCGAAGGTGAGGCCGAGATTTCTGGCGGAAACGACGGAATAGGGGGAGGCCTGGTTCATCTGGGCTTGGTTTCGCTTTCCGTCAGGGCCGCGCGCGCCAGCGGCAGCATTTGGGTTTCCGTGAGCCTTGCGATCGTTATGCCGGGGTGGCGGTCGAGATCGAGCCAGCGCACTTCCTCTATTTCCGCCTGCGGGGCGACCTCTGTCTGAAGTCTGGCGATGAATGTATGGGCGACGACGTCGGCCCCCGTCTCATTGGCGGCCTCCTCGCGAAAGACGCCTTCATAACGGGCGGCATTTTCGGGCAGCGTCAGGCCGATTTCCTCGGCAAGTTCGCGGTGAAGCGCCTGTTCCGGCGTTTCGCCCGGATCGATCTTGCCGCCCGGCTGCATGAATTGCGTGGTGCCGCGCTTGCGCACGACAAGCATCTGCCGCCGCTCATTGATGAGAACGGCTGCGGCGATGACGATTTCGCGTTTCGGCCCGGCGCTCACGGTCATACACCCGATGCCGGGATGCCGCTGCGCTCCACCTTGCGCGGCGCGACGAGTTCCTTCCAGGTGGAAAGCGCCCGGCTGACGGCGGGATAGGGATCGCGGGCGATGAACTGGCCGTGGCCTGGCTGCGTTTCGATGGTGGCCTCCTCGATGCTGACGAGACCGCGCGACAGGGTGTAGCGCGGCAGGCCTTTGACCTTCTGGCCTTCGAACACGTTGTAATCGATGGCCGATTGCTGGCTCGCCGCGCTGATGGTCTTTTCTAGCGCCGGATCCCAGACGACGATATCGGCATCGCTGCCGACGAGGATCGCGCCCTTTCTGGGATAGATGTTGAGAATCTTGGCGATGTTGGTGGAGGTGACGGCGACGAATTCGTTCATCGTCAGCCGGCCGGTCGCCACGCCATGGGTCCAGAGCAGCGGCATGCGATCTTCCAGCCCGCCGGTGCCGTTCGGAATCCTGCGGAAATCGCCAAGGCCGAAACGTTTCTGCTCGGTGGTGAAGGCGCAATGGTCGGTCGCCACACATTGCAGCGAGCCGGAAGCGAGACCCGCCCAGAGGCTGTCCTGATGCTGCCGGTTGCGGAAGGGCGGCGACATCACCCGGCGGGCGGCATGATCCCAGTCGGCATTGGCATATTCGCTTTCGTCGAGGATCAGATGCTGGATCAGCGGTTCGCCATAGACCCGCATGCCGTTTTGCCGGGCGCGGCGGATCGCTTCATGCGCCTGTTCGCAGGAGGTGTGGACGACGTAAAGCGGGGCGCCCGCCATATCGGCGATGATGATGGCGCGGTTGGTGGCCTCGCCTTCCACCGAGGGCGGGCGGGAGTAGGCATGCGCCTCCGGCCCGACATTGCCTTCCGCCATCAGTTTTTCCTGCATCTGCGCGACGATATCGCCGTTTTCCGCATGCACGAAGGGAATGGCGCCCAGTTCGGCGCAGCGCGAGAAGGAGGCGAACATCTCGTCGTCATTCACCATCAAAGCGCCCTTATAGGCCATGAAGTGCTTGAAGGAGTTGATGCCTTTTTCCCGCACCACCGTCTTCATCTCGTTGAAGACTTGCTCGCCCCACCAGGTGACGGCCATGTGGAAGGAATAATCGCAATTGGCCCGCGTCGCCTTGTTGTCCCATCTTTGCAGGGCATCGAGAAGCGACTGGCCGGGCTCCGGCAGGCAGAAATCCACCACCATAGTGGTGCCGCCGGCAAGCGCCGCGCGCGTGCCGCTCTCGAAGTCATCGGCGGAATAGGTGCCCATGAAGGGCATTTCCAGATGCACATGCGGATCGATACCGCCGGGCATGACGTAACATCCGGTGGCGTCGAGTACCGTGCCGCCCGTCAGATCGGGCCCGATCTCAGTGATCCTGCCGCCTTCGATCTTCACATCGGCCTTGTAGGTGAGGTCGGCGGTGACGATGGTGCCGTTTTTGACGAGTGTGCTCTTCATAGGCCCGTTCCCTGCTAGAATTCTGAGATCTGACAAGCGTTTATTGTAAAATTACTCTCATGAATCATCCGGAAGCATGTTCCTGATCCCGCGCAGGCTGCATCTATATCTTGTTCGGTTTTTTCGATTTTCTCGATTTTAATAGGAAGTGTGGCTGTTCTCTTGCAATTGGCAAGAGAAGAGTTTTTGGCGTTGGACTGCGTGAGGTAGATTTTCCCATTTATATTATCCGAATAATATTTCTCAAATTTTTCAACATTAATTTTATACTCAACGTTTGTCTTGAAATAACCGATCACCGGGTTTTGTAGAATTTTTGAAACCGACATTAGGGCAGGTTGCTCGACGAAGTCCGGAATGTTCAATCCGATATGAAAATCACCGTCGATCCCGGCCAGTGCCTCTGTAAAGAAGAGATAATCGTCCCGCCCGAATTGTTTCGGGCATTCTCCGGCCATCGCGCAGTTGTTTCCTTCTTCGAGATCGTAGACGAATGTTCCTCGCTTTGAGCCTTCCTGCGTGACTTTTATTCTGCCTTTCTCCTTTACCAGTTCCGCGCTCGTAAACCCCATGTCTGCCGCATCCAACCATAGTTTGCCGATTGGGCCATCATTCGCTGGGTTACGGAATATGATCAGGTTTTGCTCTCCGAGTGGGTGCGCTTGCCTGTCAGGAAAGTCGTCGCTTTTCTCGAAGACCGAGAAGGAGATATGTCCGCCGTCAAAAGGCTTTTCTATATCCAGATACTGTAGCTGAATGGTGGTTTGCGCTCGTCGGTTTTCAGTTTTGAGCGTTTCCGTCTCCCTCTTCGCCTGATCTGCCTGATAGGCCGTTTCCCGGCTGATGAAGATGTTGACGCTACCAGTTACTATAATGAGCATAATCAGTAGAACGCCCACGCCACCAACTTTGTCTACAGCGCCATCCTTCTTGTAGAAGAACGCCAGAACGCCTGACAGAAGAGTCATTCCTGCGATTATGGTGCCTAGGTCCATCGTTATTCCACGATCTCCGCAGTCTCCAGCACCGCATGCAGCAGCACATCGCAACCGGCTGCGGCCCATTCTGGCGAAATTTCCTCGGCCTCGTTGTGGGAAAGCCCGTCTACGCAGGGGCAGAAGATCATGGTGGAGGGGGCGACCCGTGCCGTCCAGCAGGCATCGTGGCCGGCGCCGGAGATGATGTCCATGTGGCTGTAGCCGAGTTTTTCGGCGGCAGAGCGCACGCGGCCGACCAGAACCGGATCGAAGGTGACGGGATCGAAATGGCCGATGGCCTCGATCGAGCAGCCGACGCCGAGTTCTTCGGCGATCTGCGGCACCTCGCGTTCGAAGATGGCGCGCATGCTGTCGAGTTTCGCCTGTGAGGGGGTTCTAAGGTCGATGGTGAAAACCACCTTGCCGGGCAGCACGTTGCGGGAATTGGGTGTGAAGATCATCTGGCCGACGCCGGCGACGGCGCCCGGCTGGTGGGCCATGGCCACCTCCTGCACCTTTTCGAGAATGCGGGCGGCGGCAAGGCCGGCATTGACGCGCATGGCCATCGGGGTGGAGCCGGTATGGGCTTCCTTGCCGGTCAGCGTCACTTCCAGCCACCAGAGGCCCTGGCAATGGGTGACGACGCCGATCTGTTTGCTTTCCGCCTCAAGGATCGGCCCCTGTTCGATGTGATATTCGAAATAGGCGTGCATTTTGCGCGCGCCCACCTCTTCCTCGCCCAGCCAGCCGATGCGCTTCAGCTCTTCGCCATAGGTCTTGCCGTCGGTATCGGTGCGGCCATAGGCATAATCGAGATCGTGAATGCCGGCGAAGACGCCGGAGGCCAGCATGGCCGGGGCAAAGCGCGCGCCTTCCTCGTTTGACCAGTTGGTGACGGTGATCGGGTGTTTGGTTTTGATGTTCAAGTCATTCAGGCTGCGCACCACCTCCAGCCCGGCCAATACGCCGAGCACGCCATCGAACTTGCCGCCGGTCGGCTGGGTGTCGAGGTGGCTGCCTATATAAACGGGAAGCGCGTCCGGGTCCTCGCCGGGGCGGGTGGCGAACATGGTGCCCATGCGGTCGACGCCCATCGTCAGGCCCGCCGCTTCGCACCAGCGCTGGAACAGGCGGCGGCCTTCCGCATCCTCATCCGTCAGCGTGCGGCGATTATTGCCGCCGGCAATGCCGGGGCCAATCTTCGCCATATCCATCAGACTGTCCCACAGACGGTCGCCATTGACCGTCAAGTTCTTACCCGCCGCCATGAAGTGTCGTCCTCACCTGTTTTGTTTTTATCGAAGCAAAGCTTGTGCCGTTCCCTTTTTTGCCGGTTAAGATAACAGCCATTGCCTTGTGATGGCGATGGGGGATAAATTGACCGGCTGGTAAACATTGCAAATTCGCGGTGGCGTCAGCAAGGGATTTTCGTGACGAATCGCAGTAATTTTGCCTAAACTGTACGCGTAGATTATTTTTTAAGCATACTGTAACGGCAATTGCATGGAAAAGAAACAGAGAGCTAAGAATGGCCATACCGCGCGCAGCGAAAACACAGAAGCGGACCCGCATTCAGGAAGAAAAGCAGGAAGCGATTCTTGAAGCCGCGCTCAGTGTTTTTTCCACAAACGGGTTTCGCGGTTCCACTATCGATCAGATCGCCGAGGCGGCCGGCATGTCGAAACCGAACGTGCTTTATTATTTCCGCACCAAGGAGGCGATGCATCGCGCGCTGATCGAGCGGGTGCTGGACACATGGCTCGACCCGCTACGCGCTTTCGATGCCGAGGGAAATCCTGAAAGCGAGATTCGCTCCTATATTCGTCGCAAGCTGGAAATGTCGCGCGATTTCCCGCGTGAAAGCCGCCTGTTCGCCAATGAGATCCTGCAGGGCGCGCCGCATATCGAGGATGAGCTGAAGGGGCCGCTGAAACAACTGGTGGATGAAAAGGCCGAGGTCATCCGCGCCTGGGTGAAGGCCGGACGGATGGCCAAATGCGATCCCTATCATCTTATTTTTTCCATCTGGTCGACCACCCAGCATTATGCGGATTTCGATGTGCAGGTGCGGGCAGTGCTCGGCGAGAAGAATGGCGGCGAGGGCCGTTTTGAGGATGCGGCCCGGCATCTGGAGCAGCTTTTCATGGGCGGATTGCGGATAAACGGCTGAACGGAACCGTTCTCGCGAATATGTGATCGATTCTTTATGTCAAAACATGAGGAAAATTATCACCTTTATACTTTACTCCAAAACTCATCTTTATTATGGTGCCGGCATCCCGAACGTCCGGGGCATTGAAAAATCAACCGGCAGGTGAGGGAATGGCACGCAAGGAAAAGAAGAAGGCCGAACGTGGCGGCAAGCAGGGCAAGGGCGCTCCCCAGGCCGAGCGGGATGTGGCCGAACAGCAGCTTTCCGGTCCGAAAAGCTTTCTTTATGTCGGCGGCCGTGACTGTCAGGTTGCGCATCTTCGCCAGATCGCCAGCAATTTCGGCGCGGAGCTCATTCATCACGATGGCGGCCTGCGTGAAGCCGTCTCCCGCATAGATACCGTGCTTCCCTCCGTCGACTGCGTTTTCTGCCCGATCGACTGTATCAGCCACGATGCGTGTCTGCGGGTGAAGTCCGGTTGCAAGAAATTCGGCAAGACGTTCATTCCGCTGCGCAACGGCAGCAAATCCAGTCTGGAGCGGGCGCTGCAGACCATGAATGAACGGACCTCCAGCGATGAGCGACGAGCGCAATAATTTTAAGGGTGAAGAGCCGGCGGCGGAAGCCTGCCGCGTGGAACTGCACAAGATGGCCGAGCAGGCTGCCGATCCGGCCCTGACGGATATCTATGAAATCATCGGTGAACGCGAAAGGCGCAACCGCCTTGCCAGAAGCGGCGGCAATGTCGTGACTTTTCCCTATTTGCGCACCCGCCAGCCCGGTGAAACGCCGTCCTTCGAGATCGGCGCGGCGGCCGAAGAGGGCCGCAATATCCTGTCGTTTCGCTGGACGCGGCGTAAGGGCTAAAGCTGAAGCATTTCCAGTCAAAGTGCGAAGCGGTTTTACGTCCGGAAAATGCGTAAAACAGAGAGGTAGGGCACGCCCAACGGTTCGGTTTAAACCGAACGCGTTCTAGCCCTTCGGCTTCAGAAATGCTCCGGCGCACAGCACCAGCCATCCGGCGATCATGCCGAGGCCGCCCGTGGGTGCGGCGTAGGGAAAGAGGCTGTGGCCGGAAAAATGCCGGGTGACGAGATCGCCGACAAAGATCGCCGTGCCGAGGCCGAGGATCAGGCCTGCCGGAATGGCGGTTCTGATGCGATCCGCGCCGATATGGAGCGCCACCAGCACCGGCGCATGGGCCAGCGCCATGGCCGAGGCATTGCCGAGCATATAGGTTTCGCCGGTATGGGTGGCGGCGGCTGCAAGCATCACACCGGCCGCGCCCAGCAGGCCGCCTAGCAACAGAATGAAGGCCCGCAATCTTTCGCGGGGCAGGCTTGCGATGGTCGCGCTCTGCGTGGTCATTGGCTGTCCGCCTCCTGGTTCTGCATGTGAAAGGCCAGCCGCTCGACCGGCGTCCAGATGATCTCGCGCAGCTTCGGGTTTTCGATGGTCTCGTCCATGGCGCGGCGGAAGCAGAGCAGCCATTCATCCCGCTCGGCGGGGCCGATCGGGGCGACGAAATGGCGCCGCCGCAACATCGGATGGCCGTGTTTCTCGACATAAACGGGCGGTCCGCCAAGATATCCCGTCAGATAATCGTAAAACTTCGCCTCGCTGCCGGAAAGATCGGCGGGATGGATGGCGCGGCAGCGCGCCGCTTCCGGCAGGGTATCCATCAATTCGTAGAAGCGCCGGGTCAGCGCCCTGACGGTCGCATCGCCACCTATCGCTTCATAAAGGGTAATGGTCTCGCCGCTCATAATCCGCCTCTTGTGGCCCTCCGGTCCTTATCGCTCCATGGAGCCGGAAGAGCAACAGGGCACGGGCGGGGTGCGACATTTGCGACACCGCGCTGATAAGTCCTCAGTTTTCACTTTCGACGGATCGTTGAAGAGCCTCAACAGCGATTTTGAGCGGCGCCACATGTTCGGTGACCACGGCCCAAACGACGTCATCCGCGATCTTGTGGTACTCATGACGCAGAATATTGCCGATTCCGCGAATCTGTTTCCACGGTACGTCCGGCGTAAGCTCCAGCAAGTCATCGGGTAGGTGACGGGACGCCTCGGAAACGATTTCGAGGGCGCGTTGCACGGCGAGTTTGAGGAGCCAATTTTGCTGGAAATCAGCGAGTGACAGGCCTGCGGTGTGGGTCTCAATGCCGTTTATGGCCTCCAGAATTTCGGCGAGAACCGGCCCGACCCTGCGTCTGGTCATCAAAATATCCGTACGGCGGATTGCTCGATGTCATTCCGCAACAGTGGGTGGAGACTGTTGCGTGTCGTCACATCGACTTCCACGGCCAATTCTTCTTCCAGAAACTGCTTGATACCGACGAGATCGATCAACGAGAAACGGCGGCCCGGATCATAGTCGATGAAGATGTCCAGATCGCTGGAGGCAAGGGCCTCATCGCGGGCCGTCGATCCAAAAAGATAGAGCGACGTCGCGCCCATGCTTTTCACTGCATGGGCGTGGCGCTTGAGTTTCCTGATTGCGTCCGTTCTTTTCATGCGCGCAGCTTACACCATCGTGTATGCGGCATCCACTCTCACCCAAAATTGCGGATGAGATCGAGCCCCTTGTTCAGAAGCGTTTCGGCCTCATCTTGATTGGCCGCTTCGACGTAGCAGCGCATTTCGGGAGCATTTCCGGAAGGGCGGAAATGGATGGTGCTGCCATCGGTGAGCGCGACGCGCAGGCCGTCGATGTCGCTCAGCGCCTTCACGGTGCCGACCGGTGCGAGGAATGCCTCGAGATTGCTGCGCGAGGCGCGCAGATGCGTCATCAGGGCGGCGCTCTTTTCCTGCGCGAAGTTCTCCAGACGGTCGGCGGCGGCGACCGGCAGGTTATAAGCGGCGGCGATCTGCGACAGCGGCTTTTTCTGTTCCGCCGAGAGAAGCAGCACGGCGAGAACCGGCAGGAAGCTGTCACGCGTCGGCAGCGGCGAAAGCGCCCTGCCATTAAGTGTGAAGGCGGAGGCCGTCAGCAGGCCGCCATTGGCTTCGAAGCCCATGACACCGTTCTTGCCGGCGGCGAGCGCCTCAGCCATGCCCGCGATCACGAAGGGGGAGCCGACTTTGGTGCGGATGACGTCGAACGAACCGCTCGCCTCGATGCCGGAATTGGAGGTGACGGGGGTGACGACCACGCCGGCGCCGAGGAAATTGGCGGTGATCAGGCCGATGAGGTCGCCGCGCAGCGGCACGCCGTTTTCATCGGTAAGCAGGGGGCGGTCGCCGTCGCCATCGGCGGAAACGATGGCGTCGAGACCGTGCTCTGGCGACCATTTTTTGAGAAGGGCCAGCGTTTCCGGCGAGACCGCTTCGGTATCGACAGGGATGAAGGTTTCGGAGCGGCCGAGCGGAACGACATCCGCACCATAATGGGCAAGCACGTCGACAAAGAGATCGCGCGCCACCGTGCTGTGCTGGTAAACGCCGATCTTGAGGCCGGAGAGCGCCTTTTCCGGCAGCAGCGCGATGTTGCGCTCGTAGAAAAGTTCGGCTGTGGTGGCGGAATGGTCTTCGGCGGTCGCCGCCTCGTCGCTGATGCCTTCCGCTTCGATTTCGGCGGCAAGAGCGGCAATCGCCGTCTCGTCCTGCTTGTCGATTTCACCGTCCGGGCGGTAGAACTTGATGCCGTTGCGGTCGGCCGGGATATGCGAACCGGTGATCATCAGCGCGCCGGCCTTCAGAGACAGGCCATAAAGCGCCAGCGCCGGTGTCGGCACCGTGCCGCAATCGAACGGGGTCAGGCCGGCTTTTTTGAGCGCGGCGATGCAGGTGGCGGAAACATCCGGGCTCGAATCGCGGAAATCGCGGCCGACGAGAATGGGATCGCCCGCCTTTGCCTGGCCCGATGTGAGAAGGTGTCTCGCAAATGCCGTGGCATAGACGGCCGAGGCTTTTCCTTTCAGATCGACGGAGAGGCCGCGAAGGCCGCTCGTTCCAAATTTCAGGCTCATTCCAAACTCCGTTTCGATAAAATCTTTGAGGGTCAAATGGATAATGCAAAAATATAACGGTTGAAAGAACCGTATCGATCCATTCGAGTCAATCATCCCTTTCAACGTGGCCGCGAATAGGCGATGATGGCGGGACCGATGCGGGTAACCTAAAATTCACCCGTCATATTTAAAATTGTCCGTCGATAGCGGCTCTGGCGACGATGGGAACCCTCTGTTGCCGGCCTTTTTGTGGTTCGTTCGAGTTGGATTGGCTGATGTACAGGCTTCAAAAGGCGGGACATAAGCAGGCACGTCCGCTCGATGAAAAAACGGCGCCTGCCGCGAGACCCCATGGTTCCCTGCTGGACGATCTGGTGGATGAGGACGAGGTTTTCGAGCGCACGGTGCTGAAGGAGCATCTGGAGCCGAAACCGGCGAAGACCGTCGCCGAGCCGGCCGCGGCCGAGACGCCGGTGAAGGCGGCTTCGCCGAGCGGCAGTCTGGCGGCCGCGCTGCCGGGCCTGAAACATATCGACAGGATCGGTGTGGATGACGTCATCCTCTGGCTTCGCAAAGGCATCGTCTGGATCGTGCTGGCAATCGTTCTCTGCGTCGCCGGCGCGCTGACCTATGCCTCTATGACGCCGCCGCGCTACAAGGCCTATACGGATATCGTCGTCAATCCCTCCAACCTGAACGTCGTCAATGACGGGGTGTTTTCGCCCAACCAGCAGCGCGACACGCAAATCCTCGAGGTGGAAAGCAAGTTGCGCACCATCACCTCGCGCAACGTGCTGGCGCGGGTGGTGGACGAGCTGAAGCTCGATCAGGATCCTGAATTCATCAGCCCGCCGCCGCTCGCCCGGCTGAAGGCTATGTTCTCATCGAAACCGGAAGATGACGACAACCGGGTCGGCGCGCTTCGTTCGCTTGGCGATCGGGTGGCGGCGGAACGCGACCCGCGCTCCTTTGTCGTGACGCTTTCGGTCTGGACCAATGATGCCGAAAAATCGGTGACTGTCTCCAAGGCCATCGTGAAGGCTTTCGAAAGCGAACTGTTCCAGACAAACTCCGACAGCAGTCAACGCGTCGTTGACGATCTCAGGAAGCGGCTCGAGGAAATGCGCGAGAATGTGACCGCCGCCGAAAAGCGCGTGGCCGATTTCCGCCGCGAGAACGGCCTACAGGAAAATAACGGCCAGCTCGTCAGCAATCTGGCTTCCGGTGAGCTGAACGCTCAGGTGCTTGCGACCCAGCAGCGCCTCATTCAGGAAGAATCGCGCCTCAAGCAGATGGAGGCGGCGATTGCGCAGAACCGCACCCAGAGCGACGCCATATTCGACAGCCAAACGATGAATACGATCCGCGCACAATACAGCACGCTGCAACAGCAGATCGGTGCGATGACGCTGACCTATGGCGCGCGCCATCCGCGTCTTGCGACCGCGGGTGCGGAGCGGGCGATGCTGGAACAGGGAATGGCGGATGAGGCGCGGCGTATCCTTCAAGCGGCAAAGATCAATGTCGCGGAGGCGCGCTCCTCACTCGATGCCCTGCGGCTGAAAGCGGTGGCGGAACGCGCCAATGTCTTTACCGACAATGAGGCGCAGGTGCGGCTGCGTGATCTCGATCGTGACGCCCGCTCGGCGGCGGCGATCTATGAGACTTATCTCACGCGCTCACGCCAGCTTGCCGAACAGCAGTCGATCGATTCCACCAATGTGCGGGTGATTTCGCAGCCGGTTGCGCCCAATTCCAGAAGCTGGCCGCCGGGCAAGCTGACCTTCCTGATTGCCGGCGGCATGGGCGGCCTGTTCCTTGGTCTGGCAATTGCCGTGGCGCTCGGCCTCTGGGGTTATCTTCGCCGGGACGATCACGCGGATGTCGCGGCGCGGTAAGACAAGGCGGCTGCGCGTCGCCTTATTCTTCCGAAATCAGACCGTCATAAACTTCGAGCAGGGCGGCGGCGATGGCCGCGCCCAGCGCATTGCCGGCATCGCGAATGCCCGCCTCGTCGCCGTCGCGAACCGAAATGGCAAGATCGGACGCCTCGTTGGCGACGATTTCTTTCGCCCGTTCTATCGCCCAGAGGCCGAAATCGCCGCGATTGTCGATCGAGATTGTTTCCATGGCCGGAGCCCTTCCGTGGTTTGATTTCCGCGTCCCTTAACCCATCGGCTGGAAAACCGGAATAGGCAGAAAATGTGGCGCACAACCTTCAGGCGTGTAAAATGGCTGCCGCATACGGGGATTTATAAAAATATTAATGATAGTTCTTCGTAGTGTTTGAAGCCTTATACCCTAAGCATAAGCGTGAATATAACAATGAAACGATGCCTATCTTGGACACCGGACAGATTATGACAGGGAGAGAGATGCCGGATGCGGAGGGGACTGGCCAGGTCTGGCCGGTTATTCCGCTTGCGGCGTTGCCCATTACTGACGCGACTATCGACGAAACGGCGCGGGATTTCATCCTGCGCGCGACGACGGCGCGTGCGGCCGGTGCAAGACCGTTTTATTCGACATCGGCAAACGGTCAGGTCATCGCGCTCTGCCATCACGACCGGGAATTCGACGCCATGCTGCGGCAGGCGGACCAGATTCATGCCGATGGCATGTCGCTGGTGATTTTCTCCCGCAAATTCTGCCCGAAGGCATTGAGAGAACGGGTTGCGACCACGGATCTCGTTCATGCGGTTGCGAAGCGCGCCGAAGAGACGGGTAGCCGATTCTATTTCCTCGGCGGCTCCGAAGAGGTGAACCGTGCGGCGGTCGAGGAAATGCAGAGGCTTTATCCGCGCCTTATATTTGCGGGGCGGCGCAACGGTTATTTCAGCCGGGCCGAGGAAGAGGCGATCCTCGCCGATATCGCGACATCCGGGACGGATATTCTCTGGGTGGGCTTCGGCATACCGCTGGAGCAGCGTTTCGTCTCGCGCAATCTGGACAGGCTTTCCGGCATCGCCGTGATCAAGACCTGCGGCGGCCTTTTCGATTTCCTCGCCGGCAAGAACAGCCGGGCGCCGCAATGGATGCAGGATATGGGGCTGGAATGGCTTTACCGGGCCATGCTCGAGCCGAAGCGGCTCGGAAAACGTTACCTGCTGACCAATCCTATCGCCATATATTCGCTGCTGAAGTATCGCTTCGGAGCTTCGGGACAAGGTCGCTAGATCATCGCGACAAGCTGCTGCTACGCGAAGAATAAAGCGCGCGTGCGCCTCCCGCCCGACAATATAAGATTTTCCTAACTTATTGAATGGATGCGCTGCGTCGCTGAAATCCGTTGCAACGGCGAACATCTGCGCTACACTGCATCAATATTACAAATTTATTCGAATCATAGATTTATTGAGGCCACCAATGGTGATTACGTCCATTTCTCTTTTTATATATGGAATTGGCACCGTTACCTCTCTCGCCATGACCTATATCGAAGGCGCCCGCCGCGACAAGGACTGGGATTTTTATCGCGTCACCGGCATTGTCCTTTGTTTCTTCTGGCCGGTGCTCGTGCCGCTCCTCGTCCTCGCGACGGCCTTGGCGTCGTTCGGTTTCCAGAAACGGTTCACGAATACGATCTCGCTCGGCAGGCAAAAAACGCTTAGCTGAGCCGAAACTATCCTGCTTCAGCTCTTCTTCGCCGGCGCCTTGTAGGGCGTGAGCGTAATGCCGAGGCTTGCCATCACGCGGCCGATGGACATCAGCGGCGGATGCGTGGCTGGCAGCAGGGTTCCGGTTTTCACGAAGGCGGAAACGGCGCGGACAAGAGACAGGCACAGGCTGACGGCGTTTTTGGCGGCAAGCAGCAGCCCACCTTTCAGGCCGGGGCGTCGGGCGCGGTCGATGCTGTAATTGATGATGCCGGTTCGGAGCGAGCGCTCCATGATCCAGCGCGGCGCCATGCGGTTTTCCGGCACATATTCGATGATGAGCGCTTGCGCATTCCAGGCGAATTTGAAACCGGCCTTGCGGCAGCGGGTGAAGAAATCCATGTCGCCGCCGCCGAGGAAGTTGAAGCGCACGTCGAATTCCGGTTTCGCCAGCGTCTCGAAAACCCGCCGTGAGATCAGGCAGTTGCCCGATCCGTGGATTTGCTCGACGGGGCCGGTCGGCGCTTCAATGGAGCCGAACAGCGGATGCGAGAGAACCGCCTTCGAAGCCGGCGCGTCGAATTCCCGGTTGACCGGGCCGCCGACGATATCGACGTCGAAGGATTTCGCCGCCGAAACCATTTCGGCAAGCCAGCCGGGGGAGGCGGCCTCGTCGTCATCGATCATCAGGAACCACTCAGCCGAAGCATAGCTTTGCCGGGCGGTGCGGAAGGCGGTGTTGATGGCGTAACAATTGCCCTGCGTCGGTTCGACCAATGCCTCGCCGGCCATGCCGCTTTCGGCGAAAAAGGCGCGCGCGACCGCAAGGCCCGCCTGGCCCGCGCCGTCATTATCCACCACGACGATGGCGAAGGGAAAATCGACCTTCTGGGCTGCGAGTGACCGAAGCGTCTTTTTCAGGCCTTCCGGCCGGCGGAAACTCGGAATGCACACCACCGCTTCCGGCATGATCTCGGACATGGAAACTCCTAAATTCCGGCAAGCGCTGCGGCGGAAAAAACGACGGCCCTGAGGCTCTGGCGCGGGCGATTGAGGAAGGTATCGGCCAGCGCCGAAAAGGCCTCGCGGTAGCGGCGGGCGCGGAAGGCCTGCGCCACGGTATAGGCATTCATATGGTTTTCGGATCGGCGGCGAAGCCGTCGCAACTCCGGCGGCGAAACGGCAGCGACGATGGCCGGGTCGGAAAACACGGCCTCGATTGCCGGTTCGCAATCCCGGAAGGTCAAAAGCCGGTTCATCATCACGCTCGTCCTGTGCACGCGGTAATCCAGCACATGGCAGCCGGGCAGGTAAACGAAGCGGCCGGCGGCGGCGAGCCTGCACCAGCCATACCAGTCTTCGGCATAACGCAAAGTCTCGTCGAAACCGCCGAATTCCTGAAAGATGCGGGTCCTGACCAGCATGATGCCGCCATTGACGATGAAGTTGCCGCCGAGCAGCGGCTGGAGAATGAAACCATCGGGCTTTTCCCGGCGGCGAATGAGATTGCGCCGACCGATCTTGACGCCGTTTTCATCGATGCGCTCGTAATCGCCATAAACGGCGACGACATCCGGCCCGGAAATGCCGGCGCAAAGGGCCGCGATGGCGCCCGGTTTCAGGCGGTCGTCGGCATCGAGAAACATCGTCCATTCGCCGCGCGCCTGCGACAGGCCGAAATTGCGCACGGCGGAAACGCCCTGCCTTCCCTGCGGCCGGGCCAGCAATTTGACGCGAGGGTCGGAAAAACTTTCCACCTTTTGTGCGGTGGTGTCGGTGGAGCCGTCATCGACCACCAGCACTTCGCCGATGGTCTCGCCCTGCAGCAACACGCTTTCGATCGCTTCCACGATGTAACGCTCGCCATTGCGAACGGGAATGACAATCGAAACGGAAACCAAGACTTCAAACTCCATGCGGCGTGGGCCAAGAATTCGCACAGCGAAGTTACTACCGCATTAAGCGGGTCTGGCCAATTATGACGTGGTATAACGTCGGTTAACCTTGCAAATCTTTAATATCCTTTTCCTATGATCGGAATGTTATGTTTTGGGAATAAAGGTTGCGGAGGCGGGTGCATGCGGATCGGGCGGCGGAATTTTATGGGCGGTGCGGCAAGCGCTGGCCTGCTGCATGCCGTGGCCGGCCCGGCCTTTGCCGCGCAGAAGAAAGCGGCGAGCAAAACCGCCCCGTATGGCGCGGCCGTTTACCTGCCGGATCTCACCGCCGATAGCCGCATCGGCGAGGCGGTGGTGAAATATTGCTCGCGTATCACCCCCGTTACCGAAATGAAATGGGAGGTCCTGCGGCCTTCGGCGGAGGCGTTCGATTTCGCCGCCGCCGATGCAATCGCCAATTTCGCCCGTCAGCACAAGCTTTCCATGCACGGCCATCCGCTGATCTGGTATGCCTCCAACGCGCCCTGGCTTGCGAGCATCGGCGGCGGCGTGAAGGTCGAGAAGCTGATGGAGACCCATATCGTCACGGTGATGGAGCGTTATAAGGACGTGATCCATAGCTGGGACGTGGTCAATGAGCCGATCCCCGACGTGCCGGGCAATGTGCGCGCGCGGCGCGATGCCTGGTATTACGGCGCCGGGCCGGACGCCATCAAGAAAGCTTTCGAGATCGCTCATGCGGTCGATCCGAAGGCGCAGCTCGTGCTCAACGAATATGATGTGGAATTTGCCGCCGAGAAATCGCCGGCCAAGCGCGCGGCCTTCCGCAATCTCATTCTCGAACTGCTGGAGAAGGGCGCGCCGATCAACGCCGTCGGCCTGCAGGGGCATTTGCGCGGCGGCTGGCCGATCGCCAAGGACGAGCTTGCCGCCTTCACGACGGAAATGCGCAGTTACGGTCTTGCCGTTCTGGTGACGGAGCTGGATGTGATGGACCAGACGCTGCCCGCGCCGGAGGCCGAACGCGATATGCTGATCAACGGCCAGGTCCGCGAGTTTCTGGAGGCTGCCTCGGCGGGCGGCGCGCTTTCCTCCATCACCACATGGGGCATCTCGGATCAATATAGCTGGATCCGCTGGGCCTATCCGCGCCGGGATGGCACCGCCAACCGGCCGCTGCCGCTGGACTGGAGTTTCAACCAAAAACCCATGATGGCCATCATCAATGAATTCCGGAACCGTGGTGCATGACTATGAATGCTGAAATGCCGCTTCCTCCCGTGCAAAAGGCGCTGCAAATCAACCTGCACCCCTTCGATGCCCCGCATGCGGCCCTGACCCTGCCGCATCAGCTCAGGGTCTGGGGCGGACAGGTGGACCGCATTCTCCTCACCGTCGATACGGGCCAGGTGGGGGCCGGCCGCTACAAGGGCAACGGTTTCGATGCGGCGCGCCAGCGTCTCTTCGACATGCTGGAGGAAATGCAGACCAATTATCCGCATCTGCATGTGGATATCGTCGATTACAGCGATGCGGCGCGCAGCGCCGTGACGGAAACCTTCTTTCCCCGCTCGCCGATCCTCTATCCTGCCAAGGCTTTCGATGGCGGGCCTTTCCATGTCTATTTCTACGGGCTGAAACGCGCCAATGCCCGTTATGTGCTGCATATGGACAGCGACATGATGTTCGGCGGCGGCAGCCAGAGCTGGTTCGGCGAGGCTATCGCGCTTCAGAAGGCCAATCCGGATGCGCTGTGCATCACGCCCTTTTCCGGGCCGCCGACGGTGCGCGGCGATCTGGATATTTCCCGCCATGTCGGCATGCCCGGCGTGAAGAATATTCCTGCGCCGCGCAAGCTGCCGTCGCGCATTCCCACCTGGCGTTTCGCCACCGTTTCCACCCGGCTTTTCATGATCGACATGGAACGCTTTGCGAAACGCATCGGCTCGCTGGAACTGCTCAAGCCCGATGTCAAACGGCGCATCCGCTCCTATGCCTATAACCAGCAGCCTGTCTCGATGCCCGCCGAGGAGGTGCTGAGCACGAACATGATGCGCACGGGTGTTTATCGCCTCGATTTTCTCGGCACGGGCAAGGGCATGTATTCATTGCATCCGCCCTATCGTTCGCCGGAATTTTATGCGGCGCTCGCCTCCATCGTCGAGCGCATCGAAAAGGGCGATATTCCCGAAGGCCAGCTCGGCGATTTCGATATTAACGGGTCGATGGTGGACTGGACCAGCGCGCTGGCGGCCAAGACGCGCTCCAAACGTTATGCGAAAGCGCTGCGCCATCTCATCTCGGCCAATGTCGGACGGTTCAGCAAGGCTTGAGGGTTTCGATCCGTCTTCCGTCGTGAGGCGGGGCGGGGGGGCTCAATAGTCGGTGATGAGCTTGCTCCAGCTCTCCGAGCACAGTCCGCCAATATAGATGTCGCCGGCCAGCGCCCTTTCCCGCAGGGCGTCATCGCGCGTCGCCATGCAGAAATAGCCGTCGTGGCGGAAGCTCATGTGGTTCTGGCGGTAAAGCGCGTTGATGAGAAAGGGCTGCGCCATGCCGGTGACATGGGCATAGTTCTCGTCATCGAAATGGCGGAACAGGGTGTTGAGCACATCGTTTTCGCAACCGGCATCGCAGACGAGATTGAGCACATAGGCCGTTCTCCCCCGCTGGCCGAAAAACAGCGCAGCGCCCATGGCATGGCCTTCGGCATTCTCGATCACCACGCCCTTCAGTTCGCCGAGGCTTTCATTGGTCCTGCTCATCTCTATCAGCCAGTGGAATTCCTCGTGAGACCATTCCGGGCGAATGGAAAAACGCTCGATCATCGCGAGCGCCCTGCGGCGGAAGGTTTCGTAATCCACGGTTCTCACCGTAGCGCCGGCGGCCTCCTGCGGCCTTAGACCCTTTTTCCACCGCCGCAGGATTCCATCCACAAATCCGAGCGCGGTGAGCGCCAGCGTGGTCTTTGCCAGTTTCGAACGACGCGGCATGCGCAGCGCGATGGTGCAGAAGGGCTTGAGCGCCTTGTGCCATTGCAGGCTTTCAATCGGCAGCATGTTGCCGCCGGTCGCCACCCAGTGATCGGCGCTGACGGGTGAAGCCGTATCCGAGAACAACATGTCGTGTTTGGATGCCCGCATGCCGCGGGACAGGCGCGCCGCGCCGAGTGCGCCGCGTTTCCCGTCCGATGCGAAGGCGCAGAGCAGCCGTGCAGTAATGGTTTTTCCATTCGCAACGAAGCGCATGGGCACGGCGAGAATGACGCTGGTGACCCCGTTCTCTCCGGCGTCGTAGACAACGCTGCCGTTTTCCGGACTGAAGGCGGGACTGCCGAAAAACAGTTTTTCTATATAGGAGCCGAAATCGAAGTTCCGCTCCTGCCCGGTCTTTCTGAAAGCGCTGTTGAGCACGGCCTCGACAGCCGGAACGTCTTCCCTGCGCATGGGGCGGATGCCGGACACACCGATTTGAACCGGGCGTTGTGTCAAGTGACCGCTATCGCCATCGTCCATATGGGTGTGTATCGGAACGTCCACCGTCGGCCCCCACCTTTTGTGCATTGACGAAATCAACCATAGGCAGCGTATATTTGAATGTATTAATATAGATATAAAACCTGCAATCCGGTGGGATCGAAAGTATCGGATTTGGAATAAATCATATTAATATCAATATATTAATCTGTATCAAGCGTATCGGTTGAGGTTAACAAAATACGCTCAAGCAAGCAACCTTTGGGTGAAATATGGATAAATTTTTGTAGGCGATTTTTTGGGGTCTGGCGTCAATTTTGGCAAGCTTCCGTCTTGTCCTTTGTCTCCGGGCTCCGATTTCCCGAGGAAAAGCGCACAATCGCGGTGCTATTTTCCCGTGCATCATGGATAACTAAAAAATAGGATTTGCGCGGACCAGCCCCGTGGAGGGCGAGGCGGAGGGGAACCGGAGAGAGCCGGCGGTGGAGCGGGCATCGTCCCGACGTCCTTGCAAGGGCGTTCGCTCCAGATGATATTTTGAAATGATTTTTCGTCATAAATATGTAAAAGAGCCGATTGTTGCGCGCGTCTGCGGCTATTTTCGCTAAACATGCGCGGCTCAAGTCTTTGTTATTGTGCACGTCGCACCGCGAAATCCCGGCTATTGGCGTGGCGGCACTCAAAAAACGGATCGGCTAGGTCAATCGATGGCAGATACAGGCGCCTGCGCGCTCGAAGCGGATGACATCCACAAGAGCTTCGGCACGCATGAAGTTTTGAAGGGCGTTTCGTTGCAGGCCCATAAGGGCGATGTCATCTCGATCATCGGGTCTTCCGGTTCCGGCAAAAGCACCTTTCTGCGCTGCATGAATTTTCTCGAAACGCCGGATCGCGGCCGTGTCATCATCAATGGCGAGGAAATCGCCACAAAAACCGGCCGCGACGGCAAGGCCGTGCCGAAAAGCTGGCGGCAGGTGGAAAAATTGCGCACCGGTCTCGGCATGGTGTTCCAGAATTTCAATCTCTGGGCCCATCGCACCGTTCTCGAAAACGTCATCGAGGCGCCCGTTCATGTTCTCGGCGTCAGGCGGCAGGAGGCGGTCGAAAAGGCCGAAGCCCTGCTGAACAAGGTCGGGCTTTATGACAAGAAAAACGCCTATCCGGCATTCCTGTCCGGCGGGCAGCAGCAACGCGCCGCCATTGCGCGTGCGCTCTGCATGGAGCCGGCGGTGATGCTGTTCGACGAACCCACTTCAGCGCTCGATCCGGAACTGGTGGGCGAGGTTCTGAAGGTCATTCGGGATCTGGCCGAGGAAGGCCGCACCATGCTGCTCGTCACCCACGAAATGCGCTTTGCGCGCGATGTATCCTCGCAGGTCGTGTTTTTGCATCAGGGCCGGGTGGAGGAGGCGGGGCCGCCGGCGCAGGTGTTCGGAAACCCCTTGAGCGCCCGCTGCCGGGAATTTACCGGCGCGCTCGCCAATTGACCCTTTTGCCCGACAGTCCGTATTTAACAGGAGAGACTTGAATGAAATTCTTCGCCACGCTGCTTGCCGGAACGGCATTTGCGTTTTCCGCCTTCACCGCCAGCGCCGAGGTGCGCTTCGGCATCATGAACGAGGCCTATCCGCCCTTCTTCGCCAAGGATGCGAGCGGCAAGTGGCAGGGCTGGGAAATCGACCTCATGGACGCCGTCTGCGCGGAAATGAAGGAAAAATGCTCGATCGTGGAGCTCTCCTGGGATGGCCTCATCCCGGCGCTGCAGACGAAGAAATTCGACGTTATCTGGTCATCCATGTCGAACACGGAAGAGCGTCAGAAGATCATCGATTTCACCGATAAATATTACAACACGCCGAGCAAGCTGATCGGCGCCAAGGGCGAAAAGGCGGGTGCTACGGCCGAGGACGTCAAGGGCAAGACCATCGGCATTCAGGTGGCCACCATCCAGTCCGAATATTACAAGAAATATTTCGCCGGTGTCGCCGATGAGAAGACCTACCAGACGCTGGACGAGGCGTTTCAGGATCTCGCGGCCGGCCGCATCGATTATGTTTTCGGCGACTCCATCGTTCTCGACGCTTTCGTGAAGAGCGATGCGGGCAAGGATTGCTGCGCCGACATGGGCGATGTCGCCGACGACAAGGAAATCCTCGGTCTCGGCGTTTCGGGTGGCCTGCGCAAGGAAGACACCGAACTCAAGGCCAAGCTGAATGCGGCAATCGCCGCCGTACGCGCCAGCGGCAAATATGACGAGATCACCAGGAAGTACTTCAGCTTCAATATTTACGGGCAGTAATTCGGTCTGATCGGTCACGCATATGGCAAGCCTTGAAACCACGTTGCAACTTCTGTCTCCCTATCCTCCGGGATGGGGCGGCACCCTGTTGAAGGGTGCGGCATCGACGCTTGCCATTTCCGCTGGCGCCTATCTGATCGGCCTTGCCATCGGCATGGCCGGGGCGCTCGGCAAGCTTTCGGGCAACAGGCCTCTTGGCCTGCTGCTCAATCTCTATACCACCGCGATCCGCGCCGTTCCCGAGCTGATCCTTATCGTCGGGCTTTATTATGCCGGGACTGACGGTATCAACCGGCTGCTGCTGCTCGCCGGCATGCCGCCGCTGGAGGTGAACGGTTTCGTCGCTGCCGTTGCGGTTCTGGGTTTCGTGCAGGGGGCCTATATGACCGAGGTGCTGCGCGGGGCGATCCTTGCCATTCCGAGCGGCCAGATAGAGGCGGCGCGCGCCTTCGGCATGTCGCCGGCCTTACGTTTCCGCCGGGTGGTCTTGCCGGCGCTTTTGCCGAACGCCTTGCCGGGTCTTGGCAATCTCTGGCTTGCTGTGACCAAGGACAGCGCCCTGGTGGCGGTCGTCGGTTATCAGGAACTGGCGCTGGCGACGCGTCTCGCCGGGGCCAGCACCAAGCAATATTTCCTGTTCTTCCTTGCCGCCGCCCTGCTTTACCTCGCCATCACGCTCGTTTCGAACCTCGTTTTTTCGCTGATCGAACGCCGCGTGCGGCGCGGCCAGCCGGCCCTGGCCTGAGGAGGGGACGGCATGGATTTTTCATGGGTCGCAAAATATTGGCCGCTGCTTCTTTCGGGTGCATGGCAGACGGTGGCGCTGCTCTTCATCTCCGTCAGCATCGGGTTTCTTCTGGCCATCGGGCTCGCGTTTGCGCAGGTGAGCGGCGGGCGGGTGACGAAAATCCTGGCGCGGGCCTATTGCACCTTCTTCCGGGGCACGCCGCTGCTCATCCAGCTCTGGCTGCTTTATTACGGCGTCGGCTCGCTTCTGCCGATGATCCCCGGCCTGCGCCAGAGTTTCATGTGGCCGGTGCTGCGCGAAGGGTTCTTCTTTGCGGCCGTCAGCTTCACGCTGAACTATGCGGCCTATGAGGCGGAAGTTCTGCGTGGCGCGCTGCTGGCGGTGCCGAAAGGCGAGCTGGAGGCGGGCAGGGCTTTCGGCATGGGCCGTTTCACCCTCATTCGCCGCATCTGGCTGCCGCGCGCCATCCGCATCGCGCTGCCGACCATTGCCGGCGAGGTGGTGATGCAGCTTAAAGCCACGCCGCTTGCTTTCACCGTGACGGTGATGGACCTCTACGCCGTCGCCTACAAGGTGCGGCAGGATACGCTTCTGGTCTATGAGCCGCTGATCGTCGTCACCGTCTTTTATCTCATTCTCACCGCCATCATCGCCCGCTGTTTCGGCCTTGTCGAACAGCAGGTGCCGGTCAGGCGATAAACATTCAGGGAGTATGACCATGAGCACAATCCGTATCCTCGACGGCGGCATGAGCCGCGAATTGCAGCGGCTCGGGGCCGAGCTGAAACAGCCGGAATGGTCGGCGCTGGCGCTTATCGACGCGCCCGAGATCGTGCGGCAGGTGCATGCGGAATTCATCGAAGCCGGCGCCGATGTCGTCACCACCAATTCTTATGCGCTGGTGCCCTTCCACATCGGCGAAGAGCGTTTCCAGAAGGATGGCGCATCGCTGATCGCCCTTTCGGGCAGGCTGGCGCGCGAGGCGGCGGATGCTTCCGGTCGCAGGGTGCTGGTGGCGGGTTCGCTGCCGCCGATTTTCGGTTCCTATGAGCCGCAGAATTTCGATGCCACGCGGGTGCAGGCCTATCTGAAGGTGCTGGTCGACAATCTCGCGCCTCATGTCGATGTCTGGCTCGGCGAGACCCTCAGCCTGATCGCCGAGGGTGAGGCGGTGCGCGAGGCCGTTGCCGCGAGCGGCAAACCGTTCTGGATTTCCTTCACGCTCAACGACGATGCGGCTGCGGCCGGCGGCGAGCCCGCGCTTCGCTCCGGTGAAACGGTCAGGGCGGCCGCCGAATGGGCGGCGCAATCGGGTGCCGCCGCGCTTCTGTTCAATTGCAGCAAGCCGGAAGTCATGAAGGCCGCCGTCGAGACGGCCGCCTCCGTCTTCGCGGAAAAGGCTGTGTCGCTGGAAATCGGCGTCTACGCCAATGCCTTCGAAGGCGAGCAGGGCGATTCCGCCGCCAATGAAGGGCTACATGGCACGCGCGCGGATCTGACCGGCGATGTCTATTCCCGTTTTGCCTGCTCCTGGGCGGATGCGGGCGCGACCATGATCGGCGGCTGCTGCGGCATCGGTGCGGCGCATATCCACACGGTTGCGACAGCGCTGCGGCGCGCGGCGGCCTGAAGCGCCCTACGCCACTGCAAGAGACGGATGCGGCAGGTTTTGAACCTGCCGCTTTTTTTATGCGCAGCTATTGACCTCAACTATAGTTGAGGAATTATCAGGACATGGAACACACTGTTGAAGGACGTTCCATGAGCGACAATACACTTTCCATCCGCATCATCTTCGGCAGCGCCCGCAATCCGCGCTTCTGCGATGTCATCGGCAAATGGCTGCTGGAGCGGCTCGAGGCCCTGCCGGGACTGGAGCTTGCGGTCATAGATCCGCGCGAACTCGATCTGCCGCAGGATCACGCGCCCGAGCGCGCCGCGGTGCGGGAGCTTCGGCAAAGCCTCGATGGCGCGGATGCCTTCATCGTCGTCACACCGGAATATAACCGCAGTTACCCCGGTGCGCTGAAGGTGCTGATCGATTCCGCCTATGACGAATGGGGCGCCAAACCGGTGGCTTTCGTATCCTATGGCGGGATTTCCGGTGGCCTGCGCGCCGCCGAGCAGCTTCGTCCCGTCTTTGCGGAACTGCATGCGGTGACGATCCGCGATGTCGTCAGCTTCGCCAATCCCTGGGATCGTGTCGATGCTACGGGCCAGTTCGACGCCGGTGTGCCGGCGGCGGGCGCGCTGGAGACGATGATGAACAAGCTTGGCTGGTGGGCGCGTGCGCTGAAACAGGCGCGGTCCGCAACGCCTTACAAGGGGGCGTGAGATGGCCGAAAAATCCTTCGCCTTGAAAGTGACGCTGCTGTTCGTCGCCACGCTCACCATCATGGCCGGAACCACGGTCGCACCTTCGCTGCCGGCCATCGAGCAGACTTTCCTGTCGACGCCGCATGTGGATATCATGAGCCGCATGGTGCTGACGCTGCCCTCGGTCTTCGTGGCTTTCTGCGCGCCCATTGCCGGGGTGCTGGCGGATCGCTTCGGCCGCAAGCGGTTGCTGCTCGGCGCGATCCTGCTCTACAGCCTTTCCGGCATGTCCGGCCTTTTTGCCGATAGCCTTGTCGGCCTGCTCGTCGGGCGCGCTTTTCTGGGGTTGGCGATCGGCGCCATCATGACGATCGGCACGGCGCTGGTGGGCGATTATTTCGAAGGCCCGGCGCGGGAGCGTTATCTCGGCCTGCAACAGGCCTTTACCCAGATCGGCGGCGTGGTTTTCGTGGTGGCGGGCGGTTTGCTGGCGGATCTGCACTGGCGCGCGCCCTTCGCGGTCTATGCCGTCGCCCTGCTCATTCTGCCGGCGGCCCTGTTCTTTCTGACGGAACCGGTGAGGAGCGACAGCCGCATAAAAGCCGGCGGCGAACAGGACTTTGCGGTCAACTGGCTGCTGGTGGGTGTGCTGGCGCTGGCGGTGTTTCTCGTCAATGCCCTGTTTTACACCATTCCCTCGCAATTGCCGTTCTTCCTGCGGGAGCTTGGAGTGTTTTCCGGCAGCATTGCGGGATACGCCATCGGCATTTTCAATCTGGCCGGGGCGCTGGCGGCGCTCAATTTCGGGCGATTGCGGGCAAGGGCCAGCGTGACCGCCATCATTGCCGCCGGGCTGGTGTCGATGGCGACGGGTTTTGCGTTGCTCGCCATGGCCGAGGGGCTGGTCGCCATGCTGTCATCGCTTGCGGTGGTGGGGTTTGGCCTCGGCGTGGTGATGCCGGGCATCATGTCCACCACCATCATGCTGGCGCCGCTCAGACTGCGCGGGCGTATCGCCGGCATCGTCACCGCTTCGATGTTTCTCGGGCATTTCATCTCGCCGCTGGCAAGCCAGCCATGGATTGCCCGCTTCGGTTTTGCCGCCGCCTATCGCGACATCGCCATGATATTCGCCGCCATGGCCGGACTTGCCGTCATGGCCGCCATTTTGCAGCGATGGGCGGCCACGCGAAGGGCGCGGCCCTTTGCGCCGGGCAGTTGACGACCGGTCTCCGGGGGCAAAAAACACCCGTGCTTTGCCCACCGTGGCGTGAAGGAATTGTAAAGTTTTTGACTATAATCATTTTACTGGAAAATAAACCGGGAGCGACGGCTGAAAATTCGCTCGCTTCCGCTTTTTTCAGGGAATTTGGCCTGGCGTTCCCGCCTGCTGGCGGGCCGCCGCGCCAACCGTGGTGAGCGGCCTCCCCGTATTGGAAGGGACAGGCGGCTTTCTGCGGCGCATGCATGATGCAGATGCGGCCAGAGCCTATGATGTGGCTAGCGAAGTCTCGATGATCGGGGCGTTCGACGTGCAATGTCAGTCTTGCCGAACACCTCCGGCACGGGGAAGGAGCGGTTTTTTCAATGACGTGAGGCTTTCCGTGTCTTTTCTTCAAAACGCCAGTATCCGCACCAAAATCCTGTCGCTCATTCTGCCGCTCTGCATCGTCGGCCTTGGCGCAGCCGCCTTCATGTCCACCCGCTACAAGGAAGCGGACACGGCCTACTCGCTCTTTATCGCCAACGACAACGCCGCTCTGGTGGAGCTTGCGCGTGCCAACCGAAATCTGGTTGCCCTGGCCTATGGCGCCTATCAGGTCATGGCGTATGACGTGAACGGGCCGGAGATAAAGGCCGCCAAGCAGGCCTACAGTGACAGCAAGGGCGCGCTCCTGCAGCGTCTCAATAATGTGAAGACTGTTTTTCCCGAAGAGTCCGCCGCCATGGACGCCTTCATCGCGCAGTCGCAGGCCATAACCGCCATGACGGACAAGGCTGTCGAACTTGGTATGGCAAACCGTAATGAGGAATCCGCTGCCCAGCTGCTCAAGGCGGACGCCTCCATTCAGGCGACTTCGGTTGCCCTAACGGCGCTGCTGGACAAGCTCGCCAAGGGCGTCGTTGAGGGAAGCGACGAACTGACGGATCAGACGAACTCGACCATCTTCACCTCGCTGGTGGTTGTCGGTATCGCTTTTGCGGTCGGCATCATTCTGGCGCTGTTCGTGGCGTCCCGCGGCATCACAACCCCTATCGCCCGCCTGCGCGAGCGGATGGTGTCGCTTGCCGGCGGCGAGACGGCGACGGAAATCGACGGCATGGCGCGCCGCGACGAGGTGGGCCAGATGGCGAAGGCCGTGCAGGTCTTCCGCGAAAACGCCATCGAGCGCATTCGTCTCGAGCAGGAAACCGAAGCCAATCGCAGCCTCTCGGAGAAAGACCGGATGGAGCGCGAGCAGCAGAAGGCAAGGGAAGCGGCCGACGTCAAGTTCGCCGTCGACAATCTCGCAGCCGGTCTTTCGAAGCTTTCGGAAGGCGATGTTTCCTATCGCATCGGCCAGCCGTTCACCGCCACGCTCGACGCCGTTCGTAACGATTTCAACATGTCCGCCGAAAAGCTGCAGGCGGCCCTGACCAAGGTGGCCCAGAACGCCAGCGGCATCGGCGCGGGTGCGGATGAGATCAAATCTGCCGCCGACGATCTGGCCAAGCGCACCGAGCAGCAGGCTGCGGCTGTCGAGGAAACCGCCGCCGCTCTGGAAGAAATCACCACGACGGTCAGGGATTCCACCAAGCGTGCGCAGGAGGCGGGCCTGATCGTCAGCCGTGCCAAGGCGGGCGCCGAACAATCCGGCGAGGTGGTGCGCCGCGCCGTGGTCGCCATGGAGCAGATTGCGAAATCCGCCAATGAGATCAGCAATATCATCGGCGTCATCGACGAAATAGCCTTCCAGACCAACCTTCTGGCGCTGAATGCCGGCGTGGAAGCCGCCCGTGCGGGCGAGGCCGGCAAGGGTTTTGCCGTCGTCGCGCAGGAAGTGCGCGAGCTTGCCCAGCGCTCCGCCCATGCCGCCAAGGAGATCAAGGCGCTGATCAACACCTCGAACGATCAGGTGCAGCAGGGCGTTCAGCTGGTGGGCGACACCGGCAAGGCGCTGGCGACCATCGTTTCGGAAGTGCAGGAAATCAACCGGCACGTCGTCTCCATCGTGGAGGCTGCGCAGGAACAGTCTTCCGGTCTGCAGCAGATCAATACGGCGGTCAACCAGATGGATCAGGACACGCAGAAAAATGCGGCCATGGTGGAAGAAACCAATGCCGCAAGCCACAGCCTCGCCAAGGAAGTGGCGTCGCTCAACCAGCTGCTCTCCCAGTTCCGGCTCGCCGACGGCGCGTATCAGCCAAAGAGCCAGCCTGCGCCGGTCCGCAGCGCCGGTGGCAGCGACAAATATGTGGCGTCCCCGGTCCGCGCGCTGGGCCGCAAGATCGCCTCGGCCTTTTCGGGCAATGCTGCTGTGGATACGGCAAAGGGCGACTGGCAGGAGTTCTAAGCGGCGGTCCGCTTCCAGCATGCGTTTCGGCGGGGAGGCATCCCCGCCGGCGTTCAACGACGATGTGGCGCAATCGAAAGCCGTTCTGGCAAAATCGATGTCCACCGTGCGAGACGCAACATCTTCGCGACGGCTGGATCATCCGCATCGGCAACCATCGCCATGGGGTTCCCCGGCACCGGTTCACGCGCGAAAACATCCATCCGATGAAATCTGAACTTTTCGCTGCCCGACCGGCGGGCGCTTACGGGCCGCTGGGGCCCTTTTCCTTCTTCGCCTGATCGTGATGCCACTTGATGGCGAAGAACATGCCCGTGCCCAACACGATAATCTTGAACGGAAAGAAGACCAAGGGGAACAAATCTACCCAATCCCAATCCATCATTTGAGTATTTCCAGTCTGTTACTTGATACAATCTATCGAGGATAGGGCTACCTCAAACCGGCTGCTTCAACAACGCCAATTCATGCCCTCGGGCAGGGGCCTTTTGACGCAGCCCCAGCCGGATCGTTTCATCCGGCGCTCTCAATGTTACCCGCGAAACCGCAGGGTCTCGACGAACAGGCTGAAGGCGGCGGATGGATGCCGCCGGTGGGGATAATAGAGGTGATAGCCAGGCAGGTCGGGCGTGAACTTGCCGAGCACCCGCATCAGTCGGCCTGCATCCAGATGCGGCTGAACCTGATCGAGCGGCAGATAGGCGAGGCCGTGCCCGTCCAGTGTCGCGTCCAGAATAAGATCGATGGTGTTGAGGACCAGAGGCCCGTCGATGCGAACGCGCGTCTCCCGGCCGCCGGGTGTGAGACGCCAGCCGTTCAGCGTGCCGGATGTCGGCAGCCGCAGATTGATCGCACGATGATCGACGAGTTGCGATGGCGACGTTGGCGCCGGATGTTTCTGAAAGTAATCGGGTGAACCGGCAATCGCCATCGGCGTGTCCGGTCCGATGCGCACAGCGATCATGTCCTTCGCAATGTCGCCGCCGAGCCTGACACCCGCGTCGAAGCGGTCGGCAACGACATCGGCCAGACCGTAGTCGATGGTGATTTCCACCTTGATGTCGGGATTGTCCGGCAGCAGCCGCTTCATTGCCGGAACGATGATTGTCTTGGCCGCGTGCTCCACGGTGGTGATGCGGATCGTGCCAGACGGTCGATCCCGCAGATCGCCGAGCGACGCGACGGCCACATCGAGATCGTGCAGCATGGGACCGAGCGTCGCGATCAGCCGCTCGCCCGCTTCGGTCGGCGCGACGCTCCGTGTCGTGCGCGACAAAAGCCGCACACCGAGCCTTTCCTCGATCCGCCGCACGATCTGGCTGAGGGCGGACTGCGCCATGCCGAGACGCGCTGCCGCCTTGGTGAAGCTGCGCTCCTCGGCGACGACGACGAACGCCGCCAGATCGGCAATCTCATCCCGCCTCATTCATCACTCCAGTGATAGGCCCAATATGAATTCCCTGTCTAATCGACACAATCTTTCTGACGTAGATTACCTCCATCGGCAAGCGGATACCCGGAAAGAATTTCAAACCGCCGCTGGCTCAACAGAAGGAGACTGGAAATGGGCAAGATCAGCTTCAGCAATTCGAACAACCCGACCATCGTCATGTCGGCCGTGATCAATTTCCCCGAAGGTTTCGATGAAACGAAAACCTGGCCGGCTGTCGTCGTTTCGCATCCCGGCGGCGGCGTGAAGGAGCAGACCGCTGGCACCTACGCCAGGAAGCTCGCCGAACAGGGTTTCGTCACCATCGCCTTCGACCGTTCCTATCAGGGCGAGAGCGGCGGTGAACCGCGCCAGCTCGAAAATCCCTATGTCAGCACCGAGGATGTCAGCGCCGTCATCGATTATCTGACCACGTTGCCTTACGTCGCCAGGGATCGGATCGGCGCGATGGGCATCTGCGCCGGTGCGGGCTACACCGCCAATGCCGCCATTCAGGATCGCCGCATCAAGGCGGTCGGCACGGTGAGCGCGGTCAATATCGGTTCGATGTTCCGCAATGGCTGGGAAAACACCGTCAGGTCTATCGACGCGCTGCCCTATGTCGAGGCGGGATCGAACGCCCGCACGACGGACGCCGCAGGCAAGGGTTACGCCACCATGCCGCTGGCGCCGCTGACCGAAAAGGACGCGCCGAACGAAGAGCTGCGGCAGGCCTGGGAATATTACCACACGCCGCGCGCCGAGTGCGCGACCGCGCCGGGCTTCGCAACGCTGCGCAGCCTCAATCAGATCATCACCTACGATGCCTATCACATGGCCGACGTCTATCTGACGCAGCCGATCCAGATCGTCGCCGGCAGCGTGGCGGGCAGCAAGTGGATGAGCGACGACCTCTTCGACCGTGCTGCGAGCACGGACAAGGCGTTTCACATCGTCGAAGGGGCCAATCACATGGACCTCTATGACGGACAGACGTTCGTCGATGAGGCGGTTTCGGTTCTGGCGCCGTTCTTCAAGGCGAAGCTCTCCACTAACGCCAGGTCGTGCAGGATATTGCGGGCGATGATGGTATCGGCATGACGCTGTTCATGCGCGATGCCGGCCAATCCTCGCGTCAGCGCACCGGTACGGCTTGGTCTTGCCGGCGCGGCCCGCCGCCATACCTGCGTCTGAAAAGCTTGATCAGCGGCCGTTCGAACAGGAAATGCGCAAAGACCGACACCGTCAGCGCAACGATGATGATGACGACCCCTGCGAGAAGTCCGGGCGCCAGTATCTTATGGACGATTGAAATCACCAGGCCATGCAGAAGATAAAGGGCGTAGGATGAATCCCCGACAATCTCGATGGGTTTAAACAGGCGTTTTGGCCACGATCCGGCATTCTCAAGCCACACGCATCCGGCCACAAGGAAAAAGGCAGGCACGCCCCACGTCATCAGGCGCAGCATTCCGGATTGCTCGCTTATCAGGGCTGCGGCAACGAAACCCGTCAATGATACGACAAGCGCAGCGATACCCGCTTGCATTCCCTGGAACATGAAGCGCGACAGCAGGAGGCCGCCAAGAAATTCCAGCAAAAGCGGCGATGTCCAGGTCTGCATGAAGGGGGATTGCCAGTTGAAAACCTGTCCTGCCAAAGCCATGGCGGACAGGATGCCGACCGTCACAGCCAGCGGCGCGCGCAAAGCAAGTCCAAGTGCAAAGACAATATAGAAGAACATTTCCAGATTGAGGGTCCAGCCCACGACCAACAGGGGAACCACCTCGCCGTTGTCGCCTGCATATGGAATAAAAAACAGCGATTTCCATAAATGTTCGAGCGTGAAGGTGAAGGTTGAAAAAACGCCCGCCATCGCACCGACACACATTACCAGGGTCACGGCCCAGTATAGGGGCACAATACGGACCAGCCTATGATATAAAAACGCTCCCGGCCCCGCCGTTGCCGCGAACGATCCCATGATGAGGCCGGAGATGACAAAAAAGACATCCACACCTGCCGCTCCAATCGTAAACGGTTCGCCGATTATATGAAACAGCAAGACCGAAAACGCCGCGAGCGCCCTCAGAGACTGGATGGAATAAACCTTTTGCATTGCCACTCCTGAAGTACTCAACCGTTCACGTCCTTCGCCTCAAATGCAGATAGAGGCAACGCGGCGCATCATGTCGAAAAAGTCACCGGATTATCGTAGTTACGATGCTCACAAGAATTTATGATGTATACGTTCAAAAAATACCTAAAATCTGAAGAACACGTGATTAGAGTTGTTCTTCCTGGATACAGCCATCGCACATGCAATTGAATAAACGTACCGGTCATGGACGTTTATATGCCGCAACATAGTCGATTTTGACAGTGTTAGGATAATCTGCGGGATCTGGTGTCCCCGGCCAAGCGCCTCCCACGGACTGGTTCAATATAAAGTAGAATGGAACATTGAATGGCTCTGCCCCGGTGTAAAGTCCTGAACTGTTGGGCAGGGGAAACGCGACCTTTTTGACAAAGGTGTCATCGACGAAGAACGAGATGCCTGTCGTATCCCATTCAGCCGCGTATACCGTCCAACGGTCGACGCTGGGGACAACATTTGCCGAACCGGAGTCCTGTGTATGCCCACCAGTCGATGTACCCCAGTGCAAAGTACTGTGCACTGTTTTGTCTTCAGTGGCATTGGTCGTCGAGTTGAGTTGCCCCACATATTCAAGAATGTCGATTTCGCCTCCGCAGGGCCAGTACATGCCACAGGTTCCCCAGTTCTTTTGCAATTGCGGCATCATCCAGAACGCTGGCCAAGATCCCCTTGCGACTGGCATTCTGATCCGTGCCTCCAGACGGCCAAAAGCCTGCGAAAAGCGATCCTTCGAGATGACAAGTCCGCTGAGCCACGATTTCGTGATCCCCAGGCAGCTCACGGACTGCTGCTTTGCGGTCAACTGTAGCGATCCGTTTTGGATCGCTACTTGCGAAGCGTTATAGCACTCCGTTCCCCAGGTCTCGCCAAAACCCTCCGTGCTAGATCCGTATGTTGGGCCCGTGGTGATTGCCACCCACTTTGCGGGATCAAGTGTACCATTCGAGAATTCATCCGAAAAAGTCAGGGCCCAACCATCGCGAACGGGAACAGGTACGTTGTCTGGCTGCGTTGGGGGGGAGGCGGCGATGCCTGGATTCAGCATGACATCGTCGACCAGCACCGAGACCGCACCGCCATCCTGTCTTTCGGCTGTAATACCGATCAATGTTGTATTCGGCATGGGAACGTCAATAACGACGCGCGTCCAGGCCGTTGAAGAAACGGCAATCGGGCCGGTGTTGGTATCCCATAGTGTTTCGTCAGTTACCTGATCGACGAGTTTTGTGTGAACAAGAGCGCTTCCCGTCTCCGCTCGGACATAATAAGCAACTCGGGTTAATGGCTGAGGGCATTCGCCGGGGCTTATATCTCGCTTGGCGGTGCCATATGGAGAACCGCTCAGTTTGAGCGACCAGTTATCTGTTCGTCCGGGGGAGGTTCTGGCCACCGCATTGCCGCTCCACCAAACCACAAACCCGCCCGTGTCTTGCGTGAAAGACTGGTTTGCGCAGGCATCATTCGCAACGACGACGTCATCAATATAAACTGTTGTGTTGGTTGCCGGCGAAACCGGCTCGGCGGTAATGCCAATGAGTGTCTCATTGGTGATCATGGCGGGAATCGAAATCCTTGTCCAAGTCGTCCCCACAATGGTCGGTCCGGCGTTGACCGAATCGTACAGGACGGCGTCGGTCACCTGATCAACGAGCTTTGTGTAAATACGAGCGCTACCCGTTTGGGTACGCACCCAATAATTCACATAAGCGATGCCGAGCGGGCATTCGGTGGGCAATATGTATCTGCTTGCCGTGCCAGGACCGCCCTGTAAGCGCAAGGATTGTGAATCCGTGTGGCCGACGGACGTGTCCACGACCGGAGCTGACCCGCTCCACCATGGTCCCCAGCCTCCGAGCCCGGCCGAAAATGACTGGTTCTCTCCGCAGTCTATACTTACAGCCTGAGCTGGAGAGCCCACAGCGTACAAAACCATGGCAAGCAGCCAGGCTAATAATGAGCCCTTCACGATACCCCCTAATAAAAAACATCCCCTAGTTGAAATCCAATAAGCCCGAACTGATATCTTCCAGTCAAGTGATGAGTTGGGAGTTCGTCGCAAAGGCGCCACTTTTTATTTAGAGGCCTAAAAGGGCTAACTCGACTCCTGATCTGCACACTGTTTGATTGCAAAAAAGCGCCTGCTTCTCCGCTTACACTTCTTTCTTTCATGAAGGCATTGCTATTCATCCGTGCATTCGGAATAACTAAAAAATAGGATTTTGGCGGGATATTCATGTTACCGGAATGAAGCATCGGGTACGATGTGGCGCGCATGAAAAAAGACAGAGAAGCCCCCCTTATGGCTGCAGCGCACGAAGAACAGGCGCGTGGATATTGGCGGAATACACTGTTCTATGTGACGTTCCTTTATTTCACGGTCGGCTTCTCGCCCTATGTTTCGCTTTCCTCGACCTATCAGGGCTCTGCCATGGCGGCTGGGTCCAACCTGCTGAACCAACTCACCGCGATCATTCTGCTTTTCAGTTTCATGGTATTCATGGCGAGGGAACGTTCGCTTTCCCTCGTCTTCACGCCGCGCCTGCTGATGGCGGCGATTTTCGGCTGGTTTGTCTTCACCTCGCTGGTAGGCGAGGCGCCGGCGTTTTCGCTGCGGCGGCTTGCCATGTGCGCCATCATCTGTGTGCTTGCCGGCGGCTTTCTGCAATTGCCACGCACGGAGCGGCATTTCACCACGCTGCTTGCCGGGTGCGTGATGATTATCCTGTTTCTGTGTTACTTCGGCGTCATCGTCCTGCCATCACGATCTATCCATCAGGCAAGCGACGCGCTGGAGCCGCTTCTGGCGGGTAACTGGCGCGGGGTTTTCCAGCACAAGAACGAGGCTGCCTCGGTCATGGCGGTGCTGATCATCGTGGCGATTTATCTCTGCCGGCGCTGGTCCTTCATCGGCGGCCTGCTGGTGCTGCTGTTATCGCTGTTCTTCCTGATCAAGTCAGGCGGCAAGACGGTGCTCGGCCTGATGCCGATCGTCGTCGCGTCGGGCTGGTTCATCGTGCACTGGCCCCAGTGGCGTTATGTGGTCTTGGCCCTGCTTCTGTTGGTCTTCACCGTCGTGACCGTCGGCACCACGGTCGACCCGGTGTTTTCGCAGATGCTGACGAGGATGGGTGTCGATGCCAGCTTTACGGGCAGAACCGATATCTGGGTGGTCGCCATCGATTACATCCGCAAAAGTCCGATCCTCGGATACGGCTATCAGGCCTTTTGGCGCAGCGACGCCTTGATGTCGAGCTTCACCGAAAACAATACCTGGGCGACGACCGCGCCGGCTTCCCACAGTGGCTATTTCGACCTGCTGCTTGCAGGCGGCATCCCAGGCCTTGGGCTAGTGCTGATGTGGATTTGCCTGCTGCCGCTTCACTATCTCGGCAAAATGGATGATACCATGCGCAACAGCCCGCTGACGCGGCTTTATGTCGGCGTCTGGCTTTATGTCCTGCTCTACGGCTTTCTGGAAACGCTATTCTTGCTCAGCTCGGGCTTCGTCTGGTTTTTTCTCCTCGTGGCGGTAATGGGCCTGCATCTGCAGGCGAATGCCAGCCTTGCAGAAGACGAGGTGGAGGCGAAACCTGTCCTGACCGGCAGCGATGTGGTTATGTAATTAAAAGCTTGATTCAATGTCGCCTGGATTACGCGGCGCGGCTTCGAGCAGATGCGACCCATCGGCTGTGTCGAGCGCGAGCGCGTACAGTAAATGTGCGATCAGCGATGTTTCCTGAAGCCATATGACGATGTCTGAAATTGCTTATACCCTGGCCTCAGAAGCGTTGGCTTCCAAACGTATCGAAGAGCAAGCTGCTCAAGGCTTCATGCTTGGTTACTCGAAAATCAATAAATAGTTGATTTTAATGGCGCACCCGACAGGATTCGAACCTGTGACCTTTGGAATCGGAATCCAACACTCTATCCAGCTGAGCTACGGGTGCAGCGGTCACGCTTGAATCGCGTGCAGCGGTTGGTTCATACCCCAGCTTTGTTTTCGCATCAATGTCTAAAAATCAGAGATTTGCGAAACGTTGCCTGTTTTTGGGCGGAGCCCGGCGTGGGGGCTGTTTTGGGGTGGTTGTGGGCCCCTTGTGCGATGGCGGGGCGATGCGTCGTTTGACGTATTGTCTTTTTGCCGCAATAGGGTTTCCCTTATAAGTAGTATGTTATTGCCGGGTCGGGCCGCTGTTTTGCCCCTTTCACGAAGAGGCGGTCGGATGAGGGCAATGCCTTTCAAATGCGGCGCGGGACGCGATTTTATCCCCTCAAAATTGGCGGGTAAATAGTCATACTTTTTTCATTCGCCGGGTGGCGATCCGGAGTCCGGGTTTGCTTTGCCGGCGATTAACTGTCAAATTATTATACAATATTAGTATCATCTACATTTATTTGGGATACAGTTTCGTGACGTTGTCGGTTATGATTTCGACAAGGTAAAGGAACGAATCAGGCGGGGGATCGGATGGCTTTGCGATTGGCACACAGCAACGGGCCGCGGACGGAAAAGGCCGAAAGCGGCAGCGCGGAAGCGGCGCATATCACGGCTATCGACTATGGGTTGCTGACGACTGCGATCAGCTATCATTTGCGGCACTCGCAACTTGCCGTGGCAAACGGTTTTGCCGATGTGCTGGCGGAGCAGGGATTGCGGCCGGCCGATTTTTCCGTTCTCGTCATCGTCGGCGGCAATCCGGGTCTCAAGCAGAGCGATGTGGCGGAAGCGCTCGGCATACAGCGCGCCAATTTCGTCGCCATCGTCGACAGCATGGAAGAGAAGGGACTGCTCGTCCGCCGCAAATCGGAAGAGGACAGGCGCGTTCATTTCCTCGACATGACGGAGGAGGGCAGCAGCCTTCTCGACCGGCTTTCCAACACCTGGCGGGATCGTGAGGAAAAGCTGATCGACAGGATCGGCGGCAAGAAGGCCCGCGATCAGCTTCTGGCGCTGCTCGGACGCCTGCGCGACTGAGCTTCGAAGAGAGCGGGGCAATCCAGGCGCAGGCCGCCGCAGTGTGCGACCTGTGACGCGGGTGTTCCGTCTTGCCATTGCCTGCGGCACCGGCGACGATCTTCCTGCGCTGGTCTTTCACGCCAGCCTGATCGGCGGCGGGGCTGAATTGCGTTGCAATTTTCCTGTGAAACCGCCAAGACGCATAAGCATCTTCACGCCTTTGGGTGTGGAACCGCAATCATGCGATCGACGGGAAAGGCCCGGGACGGGAACGCCATGCTGAATATCGATACGAGTCATCCGCTTTATCGTCCCCTGTGGGTCCGGTTGCTCATCGTCGGCTTTTGCGCCGCATGGGCCGTCATCGAATTCGTCAATCGCGAGTTTTTCTGGGGAACCATCGTTGCCGGCATCGGGGCTTATGCGGCCTATGAATTGCTGCTGAAGTTCAAACCCGCAAGCGATGCTCCCAAAAGCGGAAATGGCGCGGATGAGCCTGCCGCCGAAAGCGCGCCCACCGACAAGAACGATGCGGGCTGAAGCGCCTCCTGTCTTTCGTTTCATGTATTTTGCGAGATAAGGCCGTCCGGCACTTTTACCGGAAATGCTCCCGCGCCCGCAGCATCCGGATCGCCTGGTCGATCAGGAGATTGGCCGCCGTCATGCGCAGCGTCGCATTGTGCCGGAACTGCGGTTTCACCCGGTCGGGATGATTGAGGCGGGCAAAGGCGCGGCGCTTTTCCGCAAGCGTTGCGGCCGTGTCGGTGTCGTGGATTGCCAGTTCCGCCGAAACATCGGCAAGCGACGTCTTTTCGAGATGGGCCGGCATCGGTTCCGGTTCGGGCTCCGGCTCCGGTTCCGGCGGTTGCGCGGGGTCGGCCAGGAAGGCGAGATAGGCATCGAGATTGCCGTTCGCGGGCGGCGGCGTTTCAATATGTGTATCGATAACGAAGCCCGAGCTGAAACCGGCAATGCGGTGACCGGTGGGCGGTGACGGATCCGCGCCTTCCTCTTCCGTTTCTTTTTCGTGTTTCAGCCTGTCGACGACCGACTGGAAGACGGATTGTCCGAAGAGCATGCGGCTTTTCCTTCGCCGGTCTGACTATCCGGCCTTTATGGATCATGAAGGTGGTGTCTGGCTTGCCGTCGTCACGGGCCGGTCAGCTTGCGGCTTTCATCCAGAACCAGATCGTAAAGCAGGCGGGCGCTGGGCGGCAAAACACGGCCCTTGGTGGTGATGATGCTATATGGCTTTACGACGAGTTCGAAATCCGTCGGCAATATCCGGGTTCGGCCGATATCGGCCTGCTGGCCGGCAACGAATTCGGCCATGTCCTGCGCGATCGGGGCGATGGCATCCGTGTTGCAGACAAGCGCAAGGGTGAGCACCACGGATGGCGTATTGATGACGTTTCGCGGCATGGCGACGCCATGGGTGAGGAAGACATCCTCCATGGTTCTGCGCAAAAGCGCGCCGGGCGGCTGGAAGACCCAGTCGTAACCGGAGAGATCCTGCAGGGTCACGGGCTCGCCGCGAAGCAGCGGGTGGCCTTCGCGCACCACCAGACAGGCGCGCTCTATGCCGATTTCATGGATGGAAAAGAGGCCGGGGTCGAAATCGTCCGGTATCCGGCCGATGATGAAATCGTGCCGGGCCGCCAGCAGTTCGCGGGCCAGCACGTTGCTGCTTTCCACCTGCACGTTGATTTCGATGCCGGGATAGGTGTCCATGGCGCGCCTGATGGCGGGAACCACGAGGCTGATGGCCGGCGCGGTGACGGCGCCGATATAGACCGAGCCGCCGCTGCCGGATTTCATCTGGTTCAGCTCGCGGCTCGCCTCGCGCAGTTCCAGCAATATGGTGCGTGCCCGCCGCGCCAGCGCCTCGCCGAATTTCGTCAGCACCACGCCGCGCGAGGCCCGCTGACAAAGGGGTGATTTGACGATCGCCTCCATTTCCGAGAGCATGCGCGAGGCTGCGGGCTGCGTCATGTTCATGGCGGCGGCGGCCGCGCTGACCTGCCCGTGCTCCTCGATCATGACCAGCATGCGCAGGTGGCTCATCTTCAATCCGGCCCGCAGCAAAGGGTTGTCCTCAAAGACGAAAAGGGCATCCGTTGTTTGCGCCTGCTCATACACTTTTTGGTTGTTCATCCGTGGTTTTATACCCCTCATCGGTTTTTGTATCGATTTAATATATCACAATTGATATATGGAAACTGATTTATTCTATTTGACAGTTATATGGATTCAGAACAATTTGCGGAATGCCGGGGAGGAGCGGCAGCTGGTCCATTTCGCAATTGCGAAATCGGAGTGAGCGCAATGCGGCTTCTTCCTCTGACGGCATGAATTTCATGGTGCACCGCAGCATGCGGGCTCCAGAGAAGGGCTCAAGGGAGAGAGTTAATGAAGTCCATTATTTCGCTGATGGCAGCTTGTGCCATCGGTGCTGCTTCTTTCGCAGTGCCGGCTTTCGCACAGGACAAGGGTTCCGTTGGTATCGCCATGCCGACCAAGTCGTCCGCACGCTGGATCGACGACGGCAACAACATCGTGAAGCAGCTTCAGGAAGCCGGTTACACAACCGACCTGCAATATGCCGATGACGATATTCCGAACCAGCTTTCCCAGATCGAAAACATGGTCACCAAGGGCGTCAAGGTCCTCGTGATCGCATCGATCGACGGCACGACGCTGTCGGACGTCCTGAAGCAGGCCGGCGAGCAGGGCATCAAGGTCATCGCTTATGACCGCCTGATCCGCAACAGCGGCGACGTCAGCTACTACGCCACCTTCGACAACTTCCAGGTTGGCGTTCTGCAGGCGACTTCGATCGTCGACAAGCTCGGCCTGAAGGATGGCAAGGGCCCGTTCAACATCGAGCTCTTCGGCGGCTCCCCGGACGACAACAACGCCTTCTTCTTCTATGACGGCGCGATGTCGGTTCTCCAGCCTTACATCGACAGCGGCAAGCTCGTCGTGAAGTCCGGCCAGACCGGCATGGACAAGGTCGGTACGCTGCGTTGGGACCCGGCAACGGCCCAGGCCCGCATGGACAACCTGCTGTCGGCCTATTACACCGACGCCAAGGTTGACGCCGTTCTGTCGCCTTACGACGGTCTCTCCATCGGCATCATCTCCTCGCTGAAGGGCGTTGGTTATGGCACGAAGGACCAGCCGCTGCCGGTCGTTTCCGGTCAGGACGCTGAAGTTCCTTCCGTCAAGTCGATCATTGCCGGCGAACAGTACTCCACCATCTTCAAGGACACCCGCGAACTCGCCAAGGTGACCGTGAACATGGTCAACGCCGTTCTGCAGGGCAAGGAGCCGGAAGTGAACGACACCAAGACCTATGAAAATGGCGTCAAGGTCGTTCCGTCCTACCTGCTGAAGCCGGTTGCCGTGACCAAGGAGAACTACAAGCAGGTTCTCGTCGATGGCGGTTACTACAAGGAAGACCAGCTGAAATAAGCTCGACACACATGCGGGGATGACTTGGCGTCATCCCCGTTTTTCCATAAAAATAAAAACGCCGGAATTAATCGGGCGCTGGATTGCGATATGGCCAATACCATTCTCGAAATGCGGAACATCACCAAGACGTTTCCGGGCGTGAAAGCGCTTGAGAACGTCAACCTCAAGGTTAAAGAGGGTGAGATCCACGCACTCGTCGGTGAGAACGGCGCGGGGAAGTCGACCTTGATGAAGGTCCTTTCCGGTGTTTACCCCGCCGGCACCTATGAGGGCGAAATCCACTATGAAGGCGCTGTGCGGAATTTTCGCGCCATCAACGACAGTGAAGATATTGGTATCATCATCATTCACCAGGAGCTGGCGCTCGTGCCGCTCCTGTCGATTGCGGAAAACATCTTCCTTGGCAACGAGGTCGCTTCGAGCGGCGTCATCAGCTGGCAGCAGACCTTCAACCGTACCCGCGAACTTTTAAAGAAGGTGGGTCTGAAGGAATCGCCGGAGACGCTGATCACCGATATCGGTGTGGGCAAGCAGCAGCTCGTCGAAATCGCCAAGGCGCTGTCGAAGAGCGTGAAGCTGCTCATTCTCGATGAGCCGACGGCTTCGCTCAACGAAAGCGATTCCGAGGCGCTGCTGAACCTGCTGATGGAATTCCGCAAGCAGGGCATGACCTCGATCATCATCACCCACAAGCTGAACGAAGTGCGCAAGGTGGCCGACCAGATCACCGTTTTGCGCGACGGCATGACGGTGAAGACGCTCGACTGTCATCAGGAAGAAATCAGCGAGGATGTCATCATCCGCAACATGGTGGGGCGCGATCTCGAGGATCGTTATCCGCCGCGCGACGTGCCGATCGGCGAGACCATTCTCGAAGTGAAGAATTGGAACGCCTATCACCAGCAGCACCGCGACCGCCAGGTTCTGCACGATATCAACGTTACCGTGCGCAAGGGCGAAGTCGTCGGCATTGCCGGTCTGATGGGTGCCGGGCGCACCGAATTCGCCATGAGCGTGTTCGGCAAGTCCTATGGCCACAAGATCAGCGGCGAAGTGCTGATCGACGGCAAGCCGGTCGATGTCAGCACCGTGCGCAAGGCCATCGATGCCGGTCTTGCCTATGTCACGGAAGACCGCAAGCATCTCGGTCTCGTGCTCAACGACAATATTCTGCACAATACCACGCTTGCCAATTTGGCCGGCGTGTCGAGTGCCAGCATCATCGACGACATCAAGGAAATGAAGGTAGCGAGCGATTTTCGCACGCGCCTGCGCATCCGCTCGTCGGGGATTTTTCAGGAAACGGTCAATCTTTCGGGCGGCAACCAGCAGAAGGTCGTGCTCTCCAAGTGGCTGTTCTCCAATCCCGACGTGCTGATCCTCGATGAACCGACCCGCGGTATCGATGTCGGCGCGAAATATGAAATCTACACCATCATCAACCAGCTCGCTGCCGACGGCAAAGGCGTTCTGATGATCTCATCGGAAATGCCCGAACTGCTCGGCAATTGCGACCGCATCTACGTCATGAACGAAGGCCGCATCGTCGCTGAATTGCCGAAGGGAGAGGCGAGCCAGGAAAGCATCATGCGCGCTATCATGCGCTCAGGGGAGAAGAACTCATGAGTTCGGCAAACACAACAAACGAAGAAAGTAACGTCATCTCGGTCGGGTCGTATATTCGCTCCAATATCCGCGAATACGGCATGCTGATCGCGCTCGTCGCCATCATGGTTTTCTTCCAGTTCTACACCGGCGGCATCCTGTTCCGCCCTGTGAACCTGACCAACCTCATCCTGCAGAACTCGTTCATCGTCATCATGGCGCTGGGCATGCTGCTCGTCATCGTGGCCGGGCATATCGACCTTTCGGTCGGTTCCATCGTCGCCTTTGTCGGCGCGATAGCGGCCATATTGACCGTGCAATGGGGCATGAACCCGTTCCTTGCGGCGCTGATTTGTCTCGTCATCGGCGGTATCATCGGTGCTGCACAGGGTTACTGGATCGCCTATCACCGCATTCCGTCGTTCATCGTGACGCTGGCGGGCATGCTGGTGTTCCGCGGTCTGACGCTGTTCGTGCTCGGCGGCAAGAATATCGGTCCGTTCCCGACCGATTTCCAGATCATCAGCACTGGCTTCCTGCCCGATATCGGCGGCATTGAAGGTCTCAACACCACCTCGATGATCCTGACGGTACTGATTACGGTCGTGCTGTTCTATCTCGCATGGCGCCGTCGCGTCGTGAACGTGAAGCACGGTATCGATGTCGAGCCTTTCGGTTTCTTCATCGCCCAGAACCTTTTGATCTCGGCTGCGATCCTGTTCCTCGGCTACCAGCTTTCCACCTATCGCGGCCTGCCCAACGTGCTGATCGTGATGCTTGTTCTCGTTGCGCTCTACAGCTTCGTGACCCGCCGCACCACCATCGGCCGTCGCATCTACGCCATGGGCGGCAATGAAAAGGCGACCAAGCTTTCCGGCATCAATACCGAGCGTCTGAGCTTCCTCACCTTCGTCAACATGGGCGTACTGGCCGGCCTTGCCGGCATGATCATCGCGACACGCCTCAATTCGGCGACGCCGAAGGCGGGTGTGGGCTTCGAGCTTGACGTTATCGCGGCCTGCTTCATCGGCGGCGCTTCGGCATCCGGCGGCGTTGGCAAGATCACCGGTGCGGTCATCGGCGCCTTCATCATGGGCGTCATGAACAACGGCATGTCGATCGTCGGCCTCGGCATCGACTTCCAGCAGATGGTCAAAGGCCTCGTGCTGCTCGCCGCCGTGTTCTTCGACGTTTACAACAAGAACAAGGGCTGATTGCCCAACCCACATAGCAAGTCAAAAAAGTGGCCGGTTTCCGGCCACTTTCATAAGGTGCAGGCGTTATGCGCCGCTTAGAAGAGACAAGGCGCGTTGCGCCGGAGGAAGGAAATCCCGTGCTTATTTCACAGATCAAGGATGCCAGTGGCAAGATCACCGTAGCCGTTCGCGAAGAAGGCGGGCAGGCGCAGGCCGTCAAGGGTGCGGCGTCGGTTTATACGCTTGCCATGGAAGCCGCCAATGGCGGCAAGAGCCTTGCCGATGTCATTTCCGCCCACGGTCTCGGCGATGCCGTCGATCTCGAAAAGGCCTATGCCGAAGGTCGTTTCCTGCCGCCGATCACCCATCCCGACCCCGCGCATCTGCATCTGACCGGCACGGGCCTTACCCATCTGGGCTCGGCCGCAACCCGCGACAGCATGCACAAGAAGACCACGGAAGCGGCGGAAGAAAGCCTGACGGACTCCATGAAGATGTTCCGCATGGGTCTCGAAAACGGCAAGCCGAAGGCCGGCGAAAAGGGCGTTCAGCCCGAGTGGTTCTACAAGGGCAACGGCCATGTGGCGGCGGCACCAGGTGCTGCGCTCACCTCTCCCTCCTTCGCGCTGGATGGCGGTGAAGAGCCGGAAATGGCCGGCATCTACGTGATCTCCGACAAGGGCGAAGCGATGCGCATCGGTTTTGCCGTTTCGAACGAGTTTTCCGATCACGTCACCGAGCGGATCAACTACCTCTATCTCGCCCATTCCAAGCTGCGCCCGGCAAGCTTCGGTCCGGAAATCCGCGTCGGCGCCCCGCCGTCCGATATTCGCGGCACCTCGCGCATCCGGCGCGGCGATAAGGTCATCTTCGAAAAGCCGTTCGTTTCGGGTGAGGACAACATGTCCCACACCTTTGCGAACCTCGAATATCACCACTTCAAATATGGCCTGTTCCGCGCGCCCGGCGACGTGCATGTGCACATGTTCGGCACCGCGACGCTTTCCTTCGCAGAAGGCATCAAGCCCGAAGCGGGCGACGTCTTCGAGATCGAAGCTGCCGGCTTCGGCCTGCCGCTGAAGAACCCGCTGGCCGTGGATGCGGAAGAAGAGATCACCGTTCGCCAGATCTGATCTGCGGACCGGACATGCTAATGGTCGAGGGGGCAATTTTGCTCCCTCTATCCGTCATACCGGCCTTGAGCCGGTATCCAGCCAGCCCAAGTCCTTGGGCTGAAAAGAGTCTTCCTGCTGCGCCGACGCGCGCCGCCTGGATTCCGGCTCGAGGCCGGAATAACGGAAACGATGGTTTTCGCGCGAAAACCTCTGCGCTCCATCAATCAATCCCCCACAGTTTGCCTTCCCCAACCTCGACCGAATTACCCGCCGGATCGCGGATATAGACGGAATAGCTGTCATTCGGCCAGCGGTGATAATGTTCGATTGGAATTCCGAGCGCTTCGAAGCGCACCTTCCAGCCGTCCACCTCCGACTTGTCCTTGGCGTAAAAGCAGAAATGACCTTGCCCCACCGCGCCGTGGCGGGGGATCGGATTGTCGGGGTCGGCGCGGCGGGATTGCTCGGGGTCGAAGATCAGCAGCATCTGCTGCCCACATTTGAAGAAGATGAATTGCCCCGGCAGCCTGCGCACCACTTCCAGCCCGAAGACATCCCGGTAAAAGGCTTCGGCGGCGTCGAGATCGTCGGCGTAGAGCGCGGTTTCCATAATGGCGGCTGGCGGTCGCATGGTTCCTCCCGTCGTTTCAGGGGTTTCCGGCCGCGGATCTCGGCGGAAACCTATTTGCCTGTTGTGTAGGTCAGCACCGTCAGGTCGTGTTTGCCGACGCCACGTTCCAGAACGGTCCAGCCGCAGTTGACATAATAGGCTTCGAGACCCCGCTGGCAGCAGAGATAGCTGGTCTCGTGGCCAAGTTCAGCCGCCCTTTGCGTCGCGGCCTGCATCAAGGCTCGCGCCACGCCCGAGCGCCGACGGTCTTCTTCCACCCACAGGGCTGCGACCCAGGGCAGATATTGCGGACGCTCTTCCAGATCGCAATGGATGAGGAAGGCGGAGCCGACATAATCGCCGCCGTCATGGGCGACAAAGCCGGTGGGCAGCGCATGTGGGTTGGTCATGTCCTTTAGGTGCTCGGCGACGTCGCCCACCTGAAGGCCGCTATCCTGCCACCATGCCGTCCAGACCCGTTCGGCGATGACGGGGCCATGCGACTGGCAGTCGCGATAGTCGGAAATGCTGTACAACGTCGTCTCCCGGCCGGCTTTCCTCCCGCAGGCTGAAGCCGGATCATGCTTTCAAATCGATGCAGGGATTAAACCGGGTGGGACGGGGTTTCGCAACCGTCAAGTTGTCGCGCCGGATCAGGGTTTCGTTGCCGTCACATGCAGCCATGCGGTCGGGAGCTGGTCGTAACCGCTGCCCTGCCGCGCTTCGATCTCCACCGCCGCCCAGTCAAACCGTCCGTAAGCGTCTTCCAGCCAGGGCTTCGAAGGGTAATTGTAATAACGGCCGAACATGTCGCGGCCTTCCACTTCTCCTGCCTTGAAGCTGGCATAAAAAACGCCGCCCCGTTTCAGCGCCGTGTGGATGCGGCCGATAATGCCCGGCAGGGCAGGGCGAGGCACATGCAGCAGGCAGGCATTGGCCCAGACGCCGTCATATCGCGCACTCTCGTCGATATCCTCGAACAGCAATGTCCGGACGGGAATGCCGAGCCGGGCTTGCGCGGCTTTGGCGATTTCAGGCGTTCCGTCGGTGGGGTGGACATCGTAACCGGCGGCCAGCATGAATTCGCTGTCCTGCCCGCCGCCGCATCCCAGTTCGAGAATGCTTGCACCCTCTTGCAGCCGCTTCAGGAATGTTTCCAGATGCGGGCGATCCGCCGCCTGTCCACGCGAGGTGTAGGCCGCGGCGTTACCCGTATAAAAGCCGATTGTGTCGTCGTCCCTGCCGGCCATCATCTCAACTCTGCGACTGGCTCTGGCCCTGCGATTGCTGCACGGTGACCGACACATTCAGCGTCTCGCCCGCCGGGCCTATGCGCATGCCCGATATCGGCGCGCAATCGCGGTAGCAGAGGCCCGATGCGATGCGCACATAGCGGTCGTCGGGGCAGATATTGTTGGCGGCGTCGAAACCCACCCAGCCAAGTCCCTGAAGATGCACTTCGGCCCAGGCATGGGTGGCCGTCTGTTCCTCCACCTCTTCCATCATCAGATAACCGGAAACGTAACGGGCGGGCAGGCCCATCAGCCGGGCGGCGGAAATCAGGATATGGGCGTGGTCCTGGCACACGCCCTTGCCCGCTTCCAGCGCTGTTTCCGCCGTGGTTTCGATATCGGTCGCGCCCGGCACATACTCCACCTTGCGGTGAATATTCTCCATGAGGTCATGCAGGCGGGCCAGCTCGCTGTCGCCGGCGCTCACCTTCACCAGTTCGCGCACGAGCTTTCCCGGTTTGGTGCGCGGCGTCTCGCGCAGGAAAAGCCACAGCGGCGCATTGCCGATGTGGTAACCGAACACGCCCGCCTTGTCCTCGGTGTTCACGGTGCCGCTCGCCACCACCTTCACCCGCTGCTGCGGGCCTTCCGTTTCCACCAGCGCAACGCGGTTGCCGAAATGGTCGTCATAGGTCACTTCGACGGTGGCGCCATCGACCGAGACATCCCAGTTCTCCACCGTCTGGCCGGGGCCGGTCTGCGGCGTCAGGCGCAGCCGCTGCAACGCATAGGGCATCGGCTCGTCATAGACATATTCCGTCGTATGGGTGATTTTCAGACGCATAAGCTGTCCCCGTCCACGCGCTTATTGATAAAAGCGGTAGCCTTCCGTGATTTCCTGTCCCAATTGTCCGTTGCGGTTGACAAATCTCTCCAGAAATTCGTGCAAGCCTTCATCCATCACCCGGCTGATGGTGGTCGCGCGCAGGCTGTCGCGAATGCTCTCGGCCGTGTCGTGCGCCTTGTGCCTCTCGCCGTAATCCTCGGCGATGTAATTGAGGTTGCTGGCGATCTTTTCATAACAATAGGCCAGCGAGCGCGGCATGCGGCCATTGAGAATGAGAAAGTCGGCAATGTTGGAGGGCTTGTATTCCGCATCGTAGACCCAGCCATAGGAACGGTGGGCCGAGACCGAACGCAGGATGGATTCCCACTGCGCATTGTCGAGCGAGGAGCCGACATGGGCCACCGCCGGCAGCAGCACGTAATATTTGACGTCCAGAATGCGGGCGGTGTTATCGGCACGCTCGATGAAGGTGCCGATGCGGGAGAAATTATAGAGATCGTTGCGCAGCATCGAACCGTGGAAGGCGCCGCGCACCAGACCGGCGCGATGTTTGATGACATCGATGGTCTGCGGCAGTTCGGCATGGTTGAGCTTGCGACCGAGAATGTTCTTCAGCTCGATCCAGAATTCGTTGGTGGCTTCCCATGTTTCGCGCGTCAGCGCCGTGCGCACCATGCGGGCATTGTTGCGGCCCGCCTCGATGCACGACATGACGCTGGAAGGGTTCGCCTTGTCCCGCAGGAGGTAATCGATGGCATTGGCCGCCGTTACCTTCTCGCGCGTTTCGAGAAAGGCTTCATGAACGCCCGCGCTTTGCAATACGCCGTCCCAGTCCTCATCGCCGCTGCCGCTGCGCGTCAGTGAAACGCGCAGGCCCGCATCGATCAGCCGGGCGATGTTTTCAGCGCGCTCGATGTACCGGAACATCCAGTAGAGCCCGTTTGCCGTTCTGCCCAGCATGGCTTAATCCTCCAGTACCCAGGTATCCTTGGTGCCGCCGCCCTGGCTGGAATTGACCACCAGCGAGCCCTGCTTGAGAGCAACGCGGGTCAGTCCGCCGGGAATGATCTTCACCTTGTCCGAGACGAGCACATAGGGACGCAGATCGACATGGCGCGGCGCAATGCCGTTCTTCACCATGATCGGCACGGTGGAAAGCGAAAGCGTCGGCTGCGCAATGTAGTTGGAGGGGCGGGCTTTCAGCTTGTCCGCAAACAGCGCCCGTTCCTTTTTCGTCGCCGTGGGGCCGACCAGCATGCCGTAACCGCCCGAACCGTGGACTTCCTTGACGACGAGGTCGGCGAGGTTGTCGAGCACGTATTTCAGGCTGTCTGGCTCCGAACAGCGCCAGGTCGGCACGTTTTCCAGAAGCGGCTTGCGGCCGGTATAGAACTCGACGATTTCGGGCATGTAGGAATAGATCGCCTTGTCGTCGGAAATGCCGGTGCCGGGGGCATTGGCGATGGTGATGTTGCCGGCGCGGTAGACATCCATGATACCGGGCACGCCGAGCGCCGAATCCGGCCGGAAGGTCAGCGGATCGAGGAAGTCGTCATCGACGCGGCGGTAAAGCACGTCGATGGCCTCATAACCGCGGGTGGTGCGCATCTTGACCTTGCCGTCCATGACGCGCAGGTCGGAGCCTTCCACAAGCTCCACGCCCATCATGTCGGCGAGGAAGGAATGTTCGTAATAGGCGGAATTGTAGATGCCGGGCGTCAGCACCGCGACGCGCGGCTTGCCGGAACAGCCGGGCGGGGCGAGCGAGGCGAGCGACTGGCGCAGCAGATAGGGGTAATCCTCCACCCGCCGCACCCGGTTTTCGTGGAAGAGCTCCGGGAACATCTGCATCATCGTTTCGCGGTTTTCCAGCATGTAGCTGACACCGGACGGTGTGCGGGCATTGTCTTCCAGAACGTAGAACTGGTCTTCGCCAGTGCGGACAATATCCGTGCCGACAATATGGGTGTAGACGCCGCCGGGCGGGGTGAAACCGATCATTTCCGGCAGGAAGGCTTCGTTTTTCTCGATGATTTCTCGGGGAATACGCCCGGCGCGGATGATTTCCTGCTTGTGGTAGATATCGTCGAGGAAAGCATTGAGGGCGAGGACGCGCTGTTCGATGCCCTGGGCCAGTTTGCGCCACTCCCGTCCGGAGATGATGCGCGGGATGATATCGAAGGGGATCAGTTTTTCTGAACTGTCGGCATGGCCGTAGACTGCGAAAGTAATACCGGTTTTTCGAAAGATGTTTTCCGCGTCTTTTGATTTTTGGATCAGGTGCGCCCTGTCCTGTCGGCTGTACCACTCGTTATAGTTTTCATATGGGCTTCGCGGCGTGTCGTCCGCATTTATCATTTCGTCAAATGCCAACTTCGATGTCCCCTTTTTTGCCATATGAATACAACGCCAAATGCAATGCAAGAACTATGCGGAGCTCCCTGCGAAGATTTTTCACCGCTCTAGAGTTTTAAAAAAGAAGCGTTTTTTCGGTTTCAGCCTATAAATGCGGCATTGGCAAATTGGTTGCGCGGGGATGAGGCGCGTATCGGGGTGACGGTGCTGTGTGCGCCGTGGGCGAATGCATAAATTTTAGTCGGTCGCTTTCGGTTGATGAATATCGGGCGTCGCATCAGAAAATCTGAAAGATGCGATCACGAAAACACCTTTGACCTTTCGCCGGGATGCGGATACCGCCTTGCTGAATAACCCGGTTCGATCCTTCGCCGGTTTGCGTGAAGCCGCAGAAATATCAATTCGCCGCCTTTCCCGCGCCGTGTCCGGTTACGGGGTTCGTGCGGCACAGGGGATGTTCCCATGTCGCTCGACCGTCTGGCTCCGGCCATCTTCGTCTTTCTCTGGTCGACCGGCTGGGTCACCGCCAAATATGCGGTCTATTATACCGGACCGCTGACCTTTCTCTGTCTGCGCTATCTGCTGGCGGGGGCGCTGCTGTGGGCGATCTGCCGCTTTTCCTCCATCCAGTGGCCTGAGCGGCGTGTCGATCTCTTCCGGGCGATCCTGTCCGGCGTCTTCCTGCACGGTCTTTATCTCGGCATGATCTGGTGGGCGATAGGGCAGGGCGTGCCGGCGGCGATCGGCGGCATCATCGCCGGTCTGCAGCCGCTGATGACGGCGGTGGCCGCCCGCTACATGATCGGCGAAAGGATCTCGCCCTTGCAGCGCGCCGGCCTGCTCATCGGCTTTGCTGGCATCGCCATTGCCGTGCTGCCGAAGGTCATGGCCACCGGTGCTGTCGGCCTGTCGGTGCCGCTCTACGCCGTGGCGGTGAATGTGCTGGGCATGACTTCGGTTACCTATGGTACGCTCTACCAGAAGAAATATGTCCATGGCGGAAACATCATGGCGGTGGCCACGCTGCAATATGTCGGTGCGCTGCTGGTCACCGTGCCCTTCGCGCTTCTGCTGGAGGATGGGCATGTGGACTGGAGCCTCGGCCTTGCCGCCACGCTCGCCTGGTCGGTGGGTGCGATCTCCATCGGCGCCGTGGCGTTGCTTCTTTATCTCATCCGGCGCGGGCAGGTCTCGCGGGCCGCCTCGCTCATCTATCTGGTGCCGCCGCTTGCGGCCGTGGAAGCAGCACTGCTTTTCGGGGAAACGCTGACACCCGCCATGATTGCCGGCACCGTTCTGGCGGTGACGGGGGTTTATCTCGCCAATCGCAGACCTGCCGCAGCGATTGCCGCACGTTAGAGCGTTTTCGCTTTTCTTCGAGTAGCGAAAGCGCTCTAACTCTTTGTTTTGCTGCATTTCCGGACGGAAAACCGGGCTCCACTTTTCCTGGAAATGCTCTAATTACCACAACCGCATATTAGGGGTTTGTTAACCATAAAATTATACCTCTCGTTAATCACATGATTTGGCGGGGGTTACATGTCTATTTCACGTCGTGGTGTTCTGTTCGGATTGCCGCTGTTTCTGGCCGGCTGCGCGAATACCGGCATCGGCCAGCAGAGGCTGAATTATGCGGCAAAGCCGGAGGAGAAATTCCCGCTTCCCGCCATGCATCTCGACAAGGTCAAGCCGGAACTTCGCCGGCAGGAAGTCACCTACGATACCAGGCACCCGGCCGGAACGGTTGTGGTGGATACGCCGGCGCGGCGGCTTTATTACGTTTTGGGCGATGGTCGCGCCATGCGTTACGGCGTCGGTGTCGGCCGGCAGGGTCTTGCGCTGAAGGGCGATGCCTATATTGGCCGCAAGGCGGAATGGCCGTCCTGGACACCGACCGCGAATATGATGCGCCGCGATCCGCGCAATCTGAAATTCGCCGGCGGCATGGCGGGCGGCCCGAACAATCCGCTCGGCGCACGCGCGCTCTATCTCTATCGCGGCGGCAACGACACCATGTTCCGTCTGCACGGCACCAACCAGCCGCAATCCATCGGCCACGCCATGTCGAGCGGCTGCATCCGCATGCTGAACCACGACATCATCGATCTTTACAGCCGCGTGCCGGTCGGTTCGAAGGTCGTCGTCTTGCAGGCGTGAGGAAGAGGCGGATTTTTCCGCCTTTGCCACGCCAGAAAATGCCTGTATCCTTGAGTTGATTTTTTCGGCAGACGGTCAATTTTATGCTTGAAAATCAACCATGTGTAGAATGCCTCCCTTTCTGTATTTAAGGGAGTTCTGCTATATCGGAAACGTGATTTCCGGTGTTCGAGACGTGTATCCATAAAGGCGTAAATGCACTGTATCGAGCGCGGCACCACTTCAACGGGGACACATGAACATGGCAACTTTCGACTCTCTCTCCCGCTATCGCCCGCAGGCACTCGGGGCGCTGCGCATCATGACGGCGCTGCTTTTCATGGCGCATGGAACGCAGAAGCTGTTCGGCTTTCCGGCATCGCAGATGGAAGGCTCGCTGCCGACCCTGATGCTTGTAGCCGCACTGCTGGAATTCGTCGGCGGCATTCTCGTGCTGATCGGCCTGTTCACACGACCCGTCGCCTTCATCCTGTCCGGCCAGATGGCGGTCGCCTATTTCATGGCGCATGCGCCGAGCAATTTCTTCCCGGCCCTGAACGGTGGCGACGCCGCCATCCTGTTCTGCTTCATTTTCCTCTATCTGTTCGTTGCCGGTCCGGGCGCCTTCTCGGTGGATGAGCGCCGGGCCTGATTGCCCGACCCGTCATCGATCTTTTTTGCAGAAGCTCCGCATGGTCACGCCGTGCGGAGCTTTTTTTTAGAGAATGATTGAAACTTCGGCCGTGGCCGAAGCATAGATGCTTGTTTTCGGGTTAAGAACGGGTCATCCTGAACGCAGTTGGAAAATCGATCCGTGACCTCCCAGAACCCCATCGCCCGCGAATTGCTGTTTCTCGCCCTGTTGTCCACGCTGTGGGCCGCATCCTATACTTTCATCAAGATCGGGGTGGAGACGATACCGCCGATCACCTTCATCGCATCGAGAACCCTGATTGCCGGTCTGCTGCTCTACGCAGTTATCCGCCTACGCGGGCTGCGCCTGCCCACGGATTTGGCGACGTGGCGGCTGTTCTTCATTCAGGCCTGCATCAACAGCGTTCTGCCCTTCACATTGATCGCCTGGGCGGAGCAGAGCATCGATGCCGGTCTCGCCGTCATTCTCAATGCAACGACGCCGATCTTCACCTTTCTTCTCACCGCACTCGTTATCCGGCACGAGCCGGTCAGCGGGCGCAAGCTGTTCGGCACCATTGCCGGCATGATGGGCGTGTGCCTCATCATCGGTGTCGAAGCGCTGAGCGGCGCGGGCGAGGCGATATGGAGCCAGCTCGCCGTGCTGACGGCGGCTTTTTCCTATGCCTGCGCGGCCATTTTCAGTAAAAATTTCAAAGGGCTCGACCCGATCATGCCGGCCGCCGGCTCGCTTATCTGCGGCGCTGTTTTCCTGTTGCCCGTGAGCCTGATCGTTGACCGGCCCTGGACATTGTCGCCTTCGGCGGCGTCACTGACGGCGCTCCTGTGCCTCAGCGTTTTTTCGACCGCGCTCGCCTTCATGATCTATTTCCGGCTGATGCAGACGCTGGGTTCCGTCGGCACCACCTCGCAGGCCTATCTCAGGGTGCCGGTCGGCGTCGCCATCGGCATGGCGTTTCTGGGGGAAATGCCGACACCTGCCATGTGGGTGGGGCTCGTCTGCGTTATTGCCGGCGTGCTGGCCATGACCCTGCCGTCACGGCGTCGTCCGGTCGCACAGGGCGGGTGAGGGGAAAGAAAAGCCCGCTGCCGGGCGGCCTCTGCATGCACTCCCTCATTCCTGTGCTTGTCACAGGAATCCAGTCGACGCGCGTCTGCGCGACGGGAAGAGTCCTTTCAGCCCAAGGACTTGGGCTGGCTGGATCCCTGTGACAAGCACAGGGATGAGGAGGAAGCGTCGTGGCAATCTCCTACAGACACCAGGTTGAGACCGGACTTCTCCGCCTTACAAACGAAAAAGCCGGGCGAAAGCCCGGCTTAACGATTAACGTCTCTTAGCGGTTACGGCCGCGATGGCCGTTGCCGGAAGCGCGTTTTTCCTGGCCGTTGCCGCCGGCAGGGGCGTGGCGGTTGGCGCCGCTGCCGCCGGGCTTGCGGGCCGGGCGGCGGTGCTTGCGCGGGCCGGCCGGGCGGCCTGCGTCGCCTTCAGCCTGCTTGACGCGCTTGAAGTCGGAGGTGACTTCCAGATCGTTGTCCGCGTCGCGCGGTGCGTGGTGGCGCGACGGACGGGATTCGCCGTTGTGACGTCCGCCTTCGCGGGGACCGCGCTGATGGCCGCCATTGTTGTTGCGGCCGCCGCGGTTGTTGTTGGGGCGCGTTGGGCTCGCAAGACCGGCCGGACGTTCGCCGGAGGCGACCGGAATATCGATCTTCATCAGCTTTTCGATGTCGTGCAGCAGGCGGGTTTCGTCCGGTGCGCAAAACGCAATGGCGATGCCGTCGCGGCCGGCGCGGGCGGTACGGCCGATGCGGTGAACATAGGCGTCAGGCACTTCCGGCAGGTCGTAGTTGAAGACGTGGGTGACGGCCGGAATGTCGATGCCGCGGGCAGCGACGTCGGTTGCCACCAGCACCTTGATCTCGCCGTCCTTGAAGCCCTTGAGAGCGCGCTCGCGCTGGCCCTGGCTCTTGTTGCCGTGGATGGAGGCGACCTTGAAGCCGATATGTTCGAGATGTTTGTAGAGCTTCTCGGCGCCGTGCTTGGTGCGCAGGAACACGATGGCGCGGCCATCCGGGTTTTCGTTGAGCGACTTCTTCAGAAGCTCGGTCTTGTCGTTCTTGCCGGCGACGAAGTGAACATATTGCTCCACCTTGTCGGCTGCCTTGCCGGGCGGAGTTACTTCCACCTTGAGCGGATCGGTCAGGTAGCTGTGGGCGAGATCGGCGATCGCCTTCGGCATGGTGGCCGAGAAGAGCAGCGTCTGGCGCTTGGCCGGCACCATCTTCGAAATCTTGCGCAGATCGTGGATGAAGCCGAGATCGAGCATCTGGTCCGCTTCATCGAGCACCAGATAGGTGACCTTGGAGAGCGAGATGGCGTTGCGGGCGATGAGGTCCAGCAGGCGGCCGGGGGTCGCCACCAGAATGTCCGTGCCCTTTTCGAGCTGGAGCTGCTGCTTGTTGATCGACGCGCCGCCAACCACCTGGTTGATGCGCAGCGGCGTCTTCTTCACGAAGGAGCGCAGGTTTTCACCGATCTGGTTCACCAGCTCGCGCGTGGGGGCGAGGATGAGGGTGCGGCAGGTGCGGTTTGCCGGGCGGTCCGCCTGCTTCATCAGCATTTCGATGATGGGCAGGCCGAAAGCGGCGGTCTTGCCGGTGCCGGTCTGTGCGAGGCCGATCAGGTCACGGCCTTCGAGCAGCAGCGGAATGGCCTTTGCCTGAATGGGAGTAGGGGTCGTATAGCCAAGCTGGGTAACGCTGGCCACGATCTTTTCGGAGAGGCCGAGTTCGCTAAAACTGGTCAATATAATGCCTTTCGGGGCGCCAAAAACCAATCGTCCGGAACAGGGCTGCTGTCCGGCGGTTTCGGCGTCAAGAACCCCGCGTGAATTGGGAACTTGTGGGTTGGAATAACTTTCTGCGCATCAGTGCGGCACATGCCGTCTTCTGTATTCTTTGCGCTTTTCCTTCATGCGGGCCAGATTCCTTATTTTAAGGACGTCTTTCCGGTCATACGCTGCAGCTCACGCGGCTGCCGAAGGTGAAAGCTTGAGGGCCATGTGGGCGTTTTGTGCGTCAAAGTCAAGCGATAGTTTTGTAACGCCGCCGCTGGAGGGCGCATGGCAGCCATGCGTACCGGTAGCCGGCGATTGCCGGGACGGCGCGGGTGCCAGCGAAGAATTATGGTTAAAAAAGGGTAACGGCACCCTCGGATACATAGCAAAGATCGATTTTCTCACATAACGTTTTTTGCGACGGCGTCCGGAAATATTTGATTCGACAGGAATGGACTGCAAGGTGTGGAGTATCGATTGACCGAAGGCTGCGGGTTGCTGGAAAAGGCTTGCAGGGCCGTGGCCGCCCTGGACCTGCCCGCGTGCATCAAGGACAGCGAGCTTCGCTATATCGCGGTCAATTCCGCCTATGCCCGGCTCATGGGGCGTCCGTCCGGGGCATTCAAAGGACACACCAGCCTTTCCCTTTCCGCCGATATTCGCGATGCCGAGCGAGAGGACAGGGAGCGCCGTTCGCTGGTCTTCGCCACGGATGAGATGATTGCCTGCCATGGTGGGGGCGCGTCCGGGCCATACACGCTTCGCTGCGAACGTTTCACCGGTGACGACGGCAATCTGTTCCTGTTCGAAGCGTTCGAGGATATGCCGTCCGCCACCGTGGAGGTTTTTCCGGCAGCCGACAGCGCTTCGGAGCTGCTGTTCGGCAGCGGCGTGATCGATCTCGTCGATGCGGGTATCGTGATTTATGACCGCGAAAACCGGCTGGTCTACTGCAATACCCGCTTCAGGGAATTCTACAGTGCGCTCGGTGTCGACCTGAAGGCCGGCGTCCCGCTCGAGACGCTGATGAGGGCGATTTATTTTTCGAGCGGCTACCGCGATGCGAAGGACGGCGATCCGGCGTTCGAAGGGTGGATGCAGGAGCAGCTACGGGATTTTTCCCTGCCCTATCTCGAAAGGGTGGAGCAGTTTGCCGATGGCCGCTGGGTGCGCATGGTCAACAAGCGGCTGGAAAACGGCATGCTGGTGGGGCTGCGGGTGGATGTCACCGAGTTCAAGGCGCATGAGACGCTTCTGAGCACGCAGATCCGCGAGACCTGGCTTCTGCGTGCCGCGCTTGAGCAATTGCCGGTCGGCGTGTTCCTGAGAGATCAGGACAGGCGGCTGACCTTTGCCAATGCGGCCTATGAGAAATTTCTGGGCGGCAGCCTCGCCGACCATATCGGCAAGACCGAATGCGAGATGTTTCCGGAGGAAGGCCCGCAGTTCCAGCGGGAAAACGAGCATATTCTGCAAACCGGGGAAGCCATTGAAAAGACCGGAAGCGTTCCGCTTTCGGATGGCGGCACCATTCCCGTCATCACAAGGCTCGGCCGGGTCGCGACGCCGGACGACGACTATTATCTGGTGGGCTCGGTCACCGATGCCAGCCTGCTGCAGGACCGGGAAAAGGCGCTGATCGCCGCGCAGGCCGAGGCTGAGGCGCTGCACCGCCAGCTCGAAGCGGTTCTCCATGCCCTGCCGGTGGGCGTGCTGCTGCTCAGCGCCGATCTCGTCATCGAATATGTCAATCCGTTCTTTTATGAGGTCTGGGGCGAGATCGGCGGCGAGAAGTCGCTTGTCGGCAAAAGTTATCGCGAATTCATGGAGATGAATTTCGACAGCGGCCTTTATGACTATGGCGACAGGCCTTTCGATGAGGTCTATGGCGAGCGGGTGCAGCGGCTTCTGAAGGAGGAGGTCTTTGCGCCCCGCGAGGTGCGCAGCAAAAGCGGCAAGGTCACGGTCATTTCGAAAACCCGGCTCGAAGGCGGGAAAATCCTCAGCACCTATGCCGACGTCACCGATGTGCGCATGCGCGATGTTGAGATCAGCAAGGCGAAGGCCGAGCTGGAGCGGGTCGGCGAATATATGCAGGGCGCCACGCGCGCCATGGCGCAGGGGCTGGTGCTGGTCGAGCAGGGCACCATCATCATGTCCAACGAGGCGATGGCGCGTATGTTCGACGTGCCGCCGCATCTTCTGGAAAAAGGTTGCAACTGGTCGGGTTTCTTCGCCCACTGCGCCGGGCGCGGCGATTTCGGCACGGCCGGGGAGGCTTCCGAGACGCTGCGCGCCTGGAGGGAGAATATCGCCGCTAACCGACCGTTTTCCTGGCTCATCCATGTCGCCGGCAAAAGCTGGCTCAATCTGGAGGCCACCAACAGTTCCGGCAATTACTGGCTCATCATCGTCACCGATGTGACCGAGATGAAGCTGCGTGAAGAGGAATTGCAGCGGCTTTTGTCACGCGCGGAAGCGGCGGATCGGGCTAAATCGGAATTCCTCGCCAATATGAGCCATGAAATCCGCACGCCGATGAACGGCGTTCTCGGCATGGCGGAGCTTCTGGCCAAGTCCAATCTCGATACGCGCCAGAAGACCTTTACCGATATCATCGTCAAATCCGGCAATGCGCTTCTGACGATCATCAACGACATTCTCGATTTCTCGAAGATCGAGGCCGGGCAGATGAGGCTGCGCAGCGTGCCCTTCGATCCGGCGGAGGCGGTCGAGGATGTGGTGTCGCTGCTGTCCTCAGCGGCGCTTGAAAAGGACATAGAGCTGATCGTCCGGATCGATGCTTCCGTGTTCGGCAAGGTCATCGGCGATGCCGGCCGCTTTCGGCAGATCGTCACCAATATCGTTGGAAACGCCGTCAAGTTCACGGAAATGGGGCATGTGCTGGTCGAGCTTTCGGCACGTTCGGCGGAAGCCTCCGAGGCCATCCTGTCGCTGCGCGTCGAAGACAGCGGCATCGGCATTCCGGCCGACAAGCTCGAAACCATCTTCGACAAGTTCAGCCAGGTCGACGGCTCCGCCACGCGCCGGCACGAGGGAACGGGGCTGGGACTGGCGATCACGGTCGGTCTCGTCGGCCTGTTCGACGGCGCGATCAAGGTCGTCAGCGATGTCGGCAGGGGATCGACCTTCGAGGTCAATATTCCGTTTCAGGTGACCGAGAGGCAGCGCGACCTCCCGCTTCTTTCCGTGGCGATCGACGATATCCGCGTGCTCGTCATCGACGATAACGACGTCAATCGCCGCATCCTGACGGAGCAGTTGCGCAGTTGGGGCATAGACGGCCACGCGGTGGAAGACGGGCCTTCCGGCATCGCCGTGCTTGAGGAGGCGGCGTCGCTCGGTTTTTCCATCGACGCCATCGTTCTCGATTATCATATGCCTGTCATGAATGGGCTGGATGTGGTGGAGCGGATCCGGGCGGATGCGCGCTTTGACGACATTGCCATTGTTTTCCTGACCTCCATGGATGTCGTCGGCGACGAGACGCTGTTCACCGATCTCAATGTGCAGGCGCATCTGATGAAGCCGGCGCGGGCGCGGCTCCTGCGTTCCACCCTGTTTGACGTGGTGCGGGATGTGCGGCTGAAACGCGCCCGGCAAGCTCCGGTCCCGCGTGAAGGTCGCGGTGATGGCGCCGTCCGGCCGGAAAAAGGCTCCATCGAAAGAAAGCAGCGCGATGCCGCATCGACGGCGGTGCCGGCGCGGCATCGGCCGAGCCTTGTCGATGTGCTGGTGGCCGAGGACAATGACGTCAATCAGATTGTCTTCACCCAGATATTGCAGCAGGCGGGTCTGCGCTTTCTGATCGTCGGCAATGGCAAGAAAGCCGTGCAGGCATGGCAGGAGAACAATCCCGCCATCATACTGATGGATGTCTCGATGCCGGTCATGAACGGACATCAGGCGACGCAGGCCATCCGCGCCGCGGAACAGACCGCCGCCGATGGCCGGCATGTGCCGATCATCGGCGTTACCGCCCATACGCAGGAGGCGGATCGGGAACTATGCCTGGAGGCGGGCATGGATGACTATCTGTCGAAGCCCATCAGCCCGGAAACGCTCGAAGACAAGATCGCGCAATGGCTGGGCGAAAACATGCCGCGCCGCGACGTGCCGGGCGTGTGACTATCCGCCGCGACTGCGGGTCTCCGAATTGCTTCAGCCGGAGCGTTATCTTCCATGACGCATTTTCAGACGCAAAACCGCTTCACGCTTTTGCTGAAAATGCTTTGGCCCCGCAGAGCATTTCCCGCTTTCCGGCAAAACCTTTCCGGCGCTCCAGCTCAAAACCGGCGGCGATGAGGTTGCGGCGAACGAAGCCGGCGGCGGCATAGGTGGCGAATGTGCCGCCCGGCGCCGTCTTTGCGAAAAGCGCCTGCATGATTTCCAGTGACCACATGTCCGGATTGCGCGCGGGTGCGAAGCCATCGAGAAACCAGGCGTCGAAAGTTTCCTCGCTTGCGGAAATGCCGGCGAGCGCTTCGCCGCAAACCACTGTCAGGCGCGTTTCGTCATCGAGCTGGATTTCGACCCGTCCTTTCGGCTCGGCGGGCCAGAGGGCGGTGAGCGCCTGGCGTTCGGCATCCACTTCCGGCCAGCGGGAAAGCGCCCGGTCGATTTCCTCCGCCTTCATCGGGTAGAGTTCGAAGGAGATGAAATGCAGTCTGGAGCGGCCGTTGCGCATCTCTTTCCACTGGCGCCATGTCTCGCAGAGGTTAAGCCCGGTGCCGAAGCCCAGTTCGCCGATGCGGAAGGCGCCCTCCCGTTCGAGCCAACGTTCTGGCAGGCCGTTTCCGGAGAGGAAGACATGGCCGCATTCCAGCCGGCCATCCGTTTGGCAATAAAAATGGTCGTCAAAGGCCAGTGAATAGGGCATATCCCCGTCACGCCAGTCGAGCGCGGTGGGGGCTTGCCCGGCCGGTGAACCGGCCGCTGCGCCGGTCTCTGTGATATTTTCGTTGGAATGTTTCATGGCTAAAGCCGATAATCCCGCTTTCGAACAGGGTCAATCTCCAAGATTGCCGGCCTCCGTGCCGCTTCTCGTCGGCGGCGGCGGCATCATGGGGCTGTGGGCCGCCGTCAAGGCGGAACGGCTCGGCATCGAGACATTGCTGGTGGAGGCGGATCGCCCCGGCGGCGGCGCCAGCGGCGGGCTGCTGGGCGCGTTGATGCCGCATATGCCGGACCGCTGGTCGGACAAGAAGCAGTTCCAGTTCGATGCCCTGGTTGCGCTGGAAAAAGAGATTGCCGGGCTGGAGGCGGAGACCGGGCTTTCCGCCGGCTACCGCCGTTCCGGCCGTATCATTCCGCTGCCGAAGCCGCATCTGCGCGCCATTGCCGAACGGCACGAACGGGATGCGCTGGAGAACTGGGTGTCGGGCGAACGCCGGTTCCATTGGCATGTCGGCGACAGCCCTTCGGTCGCGGGCTGGGTGGATGATGCGGCGGGTGAGGCGGGTTTCGTGTTCGATACGCTGGCGGCGCGGGTCTCGCCACGCGCGATGATCGCCCTTCTTTCGGCTTTTCTCGGCAAGGCGCGGCATGTGCGGCTGGCGGAAGGTTGCCGCGTCATTTCGCTCGACGCGGTTGCCGGGCGGGCGGTGCTGTCGTCGGGCGATGAGGTTTCTTTTGGCCATGTCATCGTCGCCAACGGCCATAGTTCCTTCCCCCTGATCCGCGATGCCCTCGGCCTGGAGGCCGGTGTGACGCTGGGGCAGGCGGTGAAGGGGCAGGCAGCACTTCTCAATGCGGCAGCCGATCCGGCGATGCCGGTCGTGTTCCTGAATGGTCTTTATATCGTGCCGCATGAGGATGGCACAGTCGCGATCGGCAGTACCAGCGAAGATTGTTTTTCCGATCCCTTCAGTACCGATGAAAAGCTTGAAAAACTGCTTGCCGATGCGTCTGCCGTTGTTCCCTCGCTTGCCGGCGCGCCGGTGCTGGAACGCTGGGCCGGGCTGCGCCCGAAGGCGGTGGGGAGGGACCCGATGGTGGGCAGGATCCCCGGCCATCCGAAGCTCGTTGCGCTGACCGGCGGCTTCAAGGTCAGCTTCGGGCTTGCGCATTTTCTTGCCGATGCGGCGCTGCAGACCGTGTGCGGTCACACGCCTGTCATCCCCTCGGGCTTTCACCTTCAACAACACGTGAGTATTGCCGTCGCGGACTTTAGAAAGTTCTGATCAGGTCGTCCACGTCGTTAATCTGTCACGCAAATCACTTATCTGCTGGCCTGCAACGAGGCCGGTTTGTCCGCTTTTGCGGCGAGGTGACAGCGCATGCGATACGCCATTCATTTCACGCCTTCCCCCAATGACCCCCTGACGCAGGCGGCCGCCGCGTGGTTGGGGCGCGATGCCTATTCCGGTCAGGCGGTGGAGCCGCCGGGCATGATCGATCTCGGCATGCAGGAGATTTCCTACCATACGGCGCTGCCGCGCCGTTACGGTTTCCATGGCACGATCAAGGCTCCCTTCCGTCTTGCGGAGGGCCATTCCGAGGCCGCGCTTCTGCGCGACCTGATGTATTTTTCCGGCAGGCAGGAGCCCTTCACACTGCCGCAACTGGTGGTAGCAAGGCAGGAGAATGTCTTCAGCCTCGTTCCCGAGCGCCCCTGCGAAGTGCTGCATTTCTTTGCCGCCCGGGTGGTGCAGGAATTCGACCGTTACCGGGCGCCGCTCTCCGACGCGGAAATCGAGCGCGCGGATCCGGACCGGCTTTCGGCCTCGCAGCTCACCAATCTGCATCGCTGGGGCAGCCCGCACGTGATGGATGAGTTCCGGTTCCAGATGTCGCTGACGGGCGGTGTGGAAGCTTCCAGCAGCCAGAGGATAGAGCGGGCCGTGCGCAAGGTTTTCGAGCCGCTGCTCACCCGGTCCCTGCAGTTTTCCAGCCTTGCGCTTTTCATCGAGGATGAACCGGGCGCGCCTTTCCGGGTACACTCGCTTCACCCCATGGGTCGCGTTTCCGCCCGAAAGATCGCCTGAAGAGCACGTCGGAGTAATCGTATACAAAAAAGCATCGGAATGTCGGCAAGATTGATCTCGACATTCCGGATGCGGATGCTACCGTTCGGATATCGCATATCTGAAGCGTGTGTTGCGCCCCTTCCGGGTCATCGCGCTTCGGAGGTCTGTTTTATGTCTCCCGAAATCGGTTTCCGCCTTGGGAGAGATGTTCTGGGTGGCTGAATGATTTCCGAAAATTACTCCCGCAATCTGGTGGGCTATGGCCGCAATGTTCCCGATCCGAAATGGCCGGGCGGCGCGCGCATCGCCGTGCAATTCGTCATCAATTACGAGGAGGGCGGCGAGAGCTGCATTCTCGACAATGACAAGGCGTCGGAATCGCTGCTGTCGGAAATCGTCGGCGCCCAGCCCTGGCCCGGCCAGCGCAACCTGAACATGGAATCGATTTATGAATATGGCTCGCGCGCCGGTTTCTGGCGGTTGTGGCGCATGTTCACCGGTCTCGGCGTTACCACCACCGTTTATGGCGTGACCGCCGCCATGGCCCGTAACCCGGAAGCCGTTGCGGCGATGAAGGAAGCGGGATGGGAAATCGCCAGCCATGGTTATCGCTGGCTGGAATATAAGGATTTTTCCGAAGAGGAAGAGCGCAAGCACATAGTCGAAGCCGTGCGTCTGCACACGGAGGTTACCGGCGAGCGTCCTTACGGCATGTATCAGGGCAAGCCTTCGGACAATACGCTGCGCCTTGTCATGGAAGAGGGCGGTTTCCTCTATTCGTCGGATTCTTATGCCGACGATCTGCCCTATTGGGTGAAGGGCGTAGGCGACGCGCCTTTCCTGATTATTCCCTATACGCTCGAAACCAACGATATGCGTTTCGCCACGCCGCAGGGCTTCAATTCCGGCGACCAGTTCTTCACCTATCTGAAGGACGCTTTCGATGTGCTTTATCAGGAGGGTGTCGAGGGCGCGCCGAAGATGATGAGCGTCGGCCTGCATTGCCGCCTTGTCGGCCGTCCCGGCCGCGCGGCAGCACTTCGCCGTTTCATCGAATATGTGCTCGGCCACGAGAAAGTGTGGATCCCGCAGCGCATCGAGATTGCCCGTCACTGGCATGAACATCATAAGCCGGAGGTGCTTTGATGGTGACGCGTGAGGACTTTGTCACCCGTTTCGGCAGCGTGTTCGAACATTCGCCCTTCATCGCCGAACGGGCCTATGACGCCGGAGGAGCCGGCCTGGAACTGACGGCGAAGGCGGTTCACGCCGCGCTTAGCGCGCAGTTTCGCGCCGCTTCCGAGGCGGAAAGGGTCGGCGTATTGCGGGCGCATCCCGATCTTGCCGGCAAGCTGGCGATTGCGGGCGAGTTGACGGCCGACAGCCGTAACGAACAGGCCGGTGCGGGGCTGGACCGTCTTACCCCGGAAGAGCACGCCCGTTTTACCGAATTGAACGGCGCCTATACCGAAAAATTCGGCTTTCCCTTCATCATCGCGGTCAAGGGGCTGAACAGGCACGATATTCTAGCTGCCTTCGAGACGCGCATCGGCAACGGTGCAGCCGAAGAATTTGAGACGGCGACGGCGCAGGTGGAGAAGATCGCCTGGCTTCGCCTTTCCTCGATGCTGCCGGAAGGCTGAATTGGCGAGCGGTGGCCGTTCTGCTAGAATCGCGCCGTCTGGAGATGAAGATCATGAGACCTTCCGAGGTGCTGGAAAAGAACAGGGAAGCGATCCGCGAAGCGACGAAACGCTTCAACGCGGCGAACCCGCGCGTGTTCGGCTCCGTCGCCCGCGGCGAGGACCGGCCGGACAGCGATCTCGACATTCTGGTGGATGCGCTGCCGGGCACGACATTGTTCGATCTCGGTGGTTTGCTGGAGGAATTGAAGGCGCTGCTTGGTGTGGAGGTTGACGTCGTCACCTCAGGCGGCCTGCATTCGGATATACGGGCGCGCGTTCTGAAGGAAGCCAAAGCGGTATGAGTACGGATCGGCTTCTGCTCTATCTAAAGGAGATGGATGTTGCCGCCTCCAGAATACAGGATTTCATTCAGGATATGGATGAGGCCGCTTTTTCTTCCGACACGCGGACGCAGATGGCGGTCATGATGGGGCTTGCCCTGATTGGCGAGGCGGTCGCCAAGCTGGACAAGCACTACCCCGCATTTTTACAGCAGCACCCGGAGATCCCCTGGATCAAGATGAAGGGAATGCGCAATCTGATCGTGCATGATTATTTCCGGGCGGAGCTTTCGGTCGTCTGGAAAACGATAACGCAGAGCATTCCGGATCTGCAGGCGCGTCTCTCCCTCCTCCGAAACTGGCATGCCCAAGGTGAATGACATTTGACTGATTTTCTCGACATAAAACCTCTCACCAAAGAGGCGTTCGCATCCTTCGGCGATGTGATCGAAACGACACCCTCTTCCATGCGGCATATCAATGGCGGCCAGACCGAGCGGCACCATGCGCTCGCAGCACCGGAAGCGGCGGGTGAGGGGGCGCGTGTCATCCTCAATATTTTCCGCGGGCAGCCGCGCGCCTTTCCGCATGAAATCGAGATGATGGAGCGGCATCCGCTCGGCAGCCAGAGTTTTTCGCCGCTTTCCGGCCGACCCTTCCTCGTGGTCGTCGCCGATGATGATGGCGGCCGGCCCGGCCGGCCGCGGGTATTTCTGGCGCGGGGCGATCAGGGCGTGAATTACCGCCGCAATGTCTGGCATTATCCGCTGATGCCGTTGCAGGCGGTTTCGGATTTTCTGGTTGCCGACCGCGATGGACCGGGTAACAATCTGGAAGAGTATTTTTTCGATGAGCCCTATATGATCGCGGAGCCCAAGCCATGACCGGTTTGACCACCCATGTCCTCGATGCCGCTCAGGGCACGCCCGCAGAAGGGCTGACGATCGAGCTCTACCGGCTCTCCGGCGATCGCCGCGAGAAGCTGAAGACGGTGCAGACCAATAGCGACGGCCGTGTGGATGGCGGGCCTCTGCTCGCCGGAGAGAGTTTCAAGGTGGGTCAATACGAGCTGGTTTTCCATGCCGGCGATTATCTGCGCGGCAAGGGTGTGGCGCTGCCGGAGCCGGCCTTTCTCGATATTATCCCGATCCGTTTCGGCATTGCCGATGAGAGCGGCCATTACCATGTGCCGCTTCTGCTTTCGCCCTATAGTTACTCCACCTATCGAGGAAGCTGATTGCCATGATCTTTGCCGCCATTGCCGATATTCACGGAAACTGCGCCGCGCTCGAAGCCGTGCTGGAGGATATCGCGAGGCTTGGCATCAAGGACATCGTCAATCTCGGCGATTGTTTCAGCGGCCCGCTGGAAGCGGGGTTTACCGGCGACGTACTTGTTAGCAACTGGATTCCCAGCATTCGCGGCAATCATGACCGGGAACTGATCGACCGTGCCCCGGAGGAGATGGGAAGCTGGGAAAGGCCGGCACATGCGCAGCTGAGCGCCGCCCATCTGGACTGGCTGCAAACCCTGCCATTCAGCATGGTGTTCAAGGATGTCGCCTATTGCTGCCATGGCTCGCCGCGTGACGATCTGGAATATTGGCTGGAAACGCTGTCGCCGGAAGGCGTTCTGAAATTGCGGCCGCTGGCCGAAATCGAAGCCATGGCGGAGGGCATCACCCAGCCGCTGATGCTGTGTGGCCATACCCATATTCCCCGCACCGTGCAGCTTTCCGACGGCCGGCTGATCGTCAATCCCGGCAGCGTCGGCTGCCCCGGCTGGAAGGACGACACGCCTTTCGACCATCACGTCGAGGCCGGCCATCCGCTTGCCACCTATGCCGTGCTGGAAGAGGCCGGGCGCGGCTGGCAGGTCTATTTCCGCAACATCCGTTACGACAATATGGCAATGGCCGAGATGGCGAAGGTCAACGGCATGCCTCGTCTCTCCGATGCGCTGGCGGGCGGTTGGCTTGGCAAACGGGCTTGAATTGCCTAGGGAGTTGTACTATTTGTTGTACAACTTTCATTGGGGTTCATCCATGCGTACCGTTATGTTTTCAAAAGCACGCGAATCCCTTGCATCGCTTCTGGATGAAGTGTCGCAGGACCGGGTGACTGTGGAAATCGTGCGCCGCGACAAGCCGTCCGCCGTTCTTATCGATAAGGACGAGTATGAAGGCTTGATGGAAACCTTGCATCTCTGCTCGTCGCCGGAGAATTTCGCCAGACTTAGAAAGTCGATGTCCGATGTGGACGCCGGTACTTTCGAAAGCCATGATCTTATCGACTGATTTTTCAAACCCATCGCGCATGAGTGCGAGCTTCCATCAGGAGAAACTCTCTTGCAGCAAAAGGGCGCGATTGCTCTCGGCTGGAGCCATCAGGGCTGGGAAGACTATCTTCACTGGCAGCAATATGATCGCAAGATGCTCGAACGCATCAATGAACTCATCAAGGATTGTCGACGGCATCCATTTGAAGGGATCGGAAAACCTGAGCCACTGCGTTTTCAGTTGAAGGGCCTATGGTCACGCAGGATTTCGCAGGAGCATCGGCTTGTCTACGAGTTGCGCGGCGAAGCGGAAAAGACGGTTCTGATCATTCACCAGTGCCGTTTCCACTATTGATCCTCACCCCTCGCTGGTCATCACCACGCAGGAATAAGATTGCGCCTTCAGTTCCTTGCAGGCGGAAACCGCCGAAGACTGGTCTTCGAAGCCGGTGAAACGGGCGCGGTAGAGGGTTGCCGATCCGCTTTGCACGGCTTCGGTATAGGGAGCGATCCCGGCATAATTTCCGGCGATGTTGGACCGGGCATTGGCGAGCAGCGAGCGGGCGGCGGCTTCGCTGTCGGTGGCGGCGATCTGCACTTCCCAGCGGCTTCTCTGGCCGGCGGAGACGGCAGCGGGGGCCGGCCGCGGGATGGCCGAAACCTGCATCATGTCGGCCATCTGGTTATTCGCCGTGGCGATCTGCATGGCGACCGGATCCTGGCGGCGTTCGGCGAACATCGGCAATGGTACAGAGGCGGGGGGTACTGAGGCGGCGGGCGCGGCTGCGGGCGTCACAGCAAAGGTGCGGCTGACATTGGCGCTGGCGACGAGCTGTTCGGTGTTGCGGCTTCTCGATGCCTGCGGCACGGCCTTGTCGAGAAGGGCGGCCATCTGCGCATCGCGGCTGCGCGCGGTCTTGCCGCCCAGCACGACGCCGACGACGCGGCGACCATTGTGATTGACGGCGCTGACGAGGTTGAAACCGGAAGCATTGGTATAACCGGTCTTGATGCCGTCCATGCCCTGATAGCGATACATCAGATTGTTATGACCGCGGACGCGTTTTCCCCGGAAGCTGAAGGATTCCATGGCGAAGAGGCCGTATTCCTTGGGAAAGTCGCGCTGCAGCGCCAGGCCGAGTTTCGCCATGTCGCGCGCCGTCGTCACCTGCGATTTGCTGGGCAGGCCGGAAGCGTTGCGGAACACCGTTTTCGTCATGCCGAGCTGGCGGGCCTTGCGGGTCATCATCTCGGCGAACCTTGCCTCGGAGCCGCCGAGATGATCGCCCATGCCTTCCGCCATGTCGTTGGCGGATTTGACGATCATGCCGTAGACCGCCTCGCGCACGGTGAAGGTCTGCCCCTGGCGCACATAAAGCTTCGAGGGGATAACGGCTGCACCGTTCTTGGACATCTTTATCTTCTGGTCCCAGCGAAGCCGGCCGGAATGCAGCGCCTCGAAGGTCATGTAAAGCGTCATCATCTTGGTGAGCGAGGCCGGGTGGTTCAGCACATCGGCATTGCGCGCGGCCAGAACCTTGCCGGTATTGGCGTCCATGATGAAGTGGGCGTAGCCGGCCTGTGCAGGCGACGCCTGCAATGAGAGGATCGCGCAAAAGAAGGCGAGTGCGAAGACCCATGCGCCCGCCATTCCCCGTTTGATCGTTCCCGACATAATTCACCCCTTTTGTTCGGCCGCCGCGATGAGCGAAGTTTTACTGACACTTTCCGGCAACAAAACCGCTAAAACTTTAGAGATCGCTTTCATGCTTAATTAAGTATGAATTTCAAGCTGGCGGCAGCCCTCACAATTTCCTTGCAAAGAAACCAACCGTCCGGTATGTTCCGAAACATGAAAAATGCACATGAACGGAAAAAGCAGCCTGAGATCGTTCGCCGCAGTCTTCTCGATTGCGCGGCGAAACTCGCTGCCGAGCAGGGTGTTGCAGCACTTTCCGTGCAGGCGGTGGCGGATGCCGCCGGGGTGACGAAGGGCGGGTTGTTTCATCATTTCGCCTCCAAGCAGGCTTTGCTGGAGGCGGTGATGGCGGACCTTCTTTCGGCGCTGGACGCGGAAATCGACGTGTTCATCTCACAGGATTGTGAAGCTTACGGATGCTTCACGAGGGCCTATGTGAACGCGGTTTTCGCCGATCGCGACCGGGAATCGGGCAGGCAATGGGCGGCGTTATCGGTGTCGATGGTCGGTGAACCGTCGCTCAGGCGCATGTGGACCAGCTGGTTCGAAGGACGTCTCATCCGTCATAAGGAAACGGATGAGGGGGTGGTATTGGAACTCGTAAGGCTTGCGGCTGACGGCATCTGGTTTGCCGATCTTCTGGCCGATGACGGCAGGGCAGGTGGCGACAGGGCGGCTCTCAGAGCCCGGATGATCGCGCAGACGAAAAAGGAAATGGAACAATGAACGCGGCTATCTTCACCTACGGGGCGCTCGTCGCGGCCATTGTCTGCGAGGTCATCGCCACTTCGTTCCTGCAGCAGTCGCAGCAGTTCACCCGGCTGTTGCCGACGGTGCTGATGGCGCTGTTTTACGGTGCGGCCTTTTATCTGCTGTCGTTCACGCTGCGGGCGCTGCCGGTCGGCGTGGCCTATGCGATCTGGAGCGGGCTCGGCATCGTGCTGATTTCCGGCATCGGTTATTTCGTGTTCCGCCAGGCGCTGGATATCGCCGCCGTTGTCGGCCTCGGGTTTATCGTGACGGGGGTGGTGATCGTGAATGTATTTTCGAAGACGGTGGGGCATTGATAGGGCCTCTCCACCTCATTCCTGTGCCTGTCACAGGAATCCAGCCGGCGCGCGCCTGCGCGACGGAAGGAGTTCTTGCAGCCCAAGGACTTGGGCTGGCTGGATCCCTGTGACAAGCACAGGGATGAGGGAGGCAGCGTACGGGACTTTCTGAGACGCCGGCTCTGAGGCATCACCTCACCTGCTACAGCGTCACCATGAAGCCAGAACGCTGCGGTCCACATCCGTAATCAGCCGCTTGCCGCAAAGCGCCATGCTGACATCCATCTCCTTGCGGATGATCTCCAGCGCCGTCGTCACGCCCTGTTTGCCATCGGCACCGAGGCCATAGAGGAAGGGGCGGCCGATATAGGTGCCTTTGGCGCCGAGCGCCACGGCTTTCAGCACGTCCTGACCGGAGCGGATGCCGCCATCCATATGCACCTCGACCCTGTCGCCGACGGCATCGACGATCTTCGGCAGCATGGCGATCGAGGAGTGCGCGCCGTCGAGCTGGCGGCCGCCATGGTTGGAGACGATGATGGCGTCGGCGCCGGTATCGAGCGAGGCGCGTGCATCTTCCTCGTCAAGGATGCCCTTGAGGATAAGCTTGCCGCCCCAGCGTTCCTTGATCCATTCGACATCCTTCCACGACAGGCGCGGATCGAACTGCTCCGCCGTCCAGGAGGAGAGTGAGGAGAGGTCGGAGACATTTTTGGCGTGGCCGACGATATTGCCGAAGCTGCGGCGCTTGGTGCTGGCCATGTCCATGCACCATTTCGGCCGGGTCGCCATCTGCCAGATATGTTTCGGGGTGAATTTCGGCGGTGCGGAGAGGCCGTTGCGCAAATCCTTGTGGCGCTGGCCGAGAATTTGCAGGTCGAGCGTCAGCACCAGCGCCGAGCAGCCGGCGGCCTTCGCCCGGTCGATGAGATTGTTGACGAAGTCCCGGTCCTTCATCACGTAAAGCTGGAACCAGAAGGGTTTCGAGGTGACGGAAGCGACATCTTCGATCGAGCAGATGCTCATGGTGGAAAGCGTGAAAGGCACGCCGAATTCTTCGGCTGCTTTGGCGGCAAGCATTTCGCCATCGGCGTGTTGCATGCCGGTCAGTCCGGTGGGGGAGAGGGCTACCGGCATCGAAACCTTCTCGCCGACCATTTCGGTGGCAAGCGACCGATCGGTCATATCCACCAGCACGCGCTGACGCAGCTTTATCTTGGAAAAATCATCCTCATTGGCGCGGTAGGTGCTTTCCGTCCATGCGCCGCTATCGGCATAGTCGAAAAACATTTTTGGCACGCGGCGCTGAGCCTGTTGCTTCAGGTCCGCTATGGTCAGGATTTTGCCCATGGATAAAGCCTTCACATTTGAATGATGGCTTCACATAACATGAATGGGACGGCTGCGACATTAAAATCGACGGGGGTGATCACCAGAAAGCCCGCAAAAACAGCTCGGCACCCAATAAAAGCAGGCAGATGAGAAACCAGCGCCGGAATGTTGCCGGGCTGACGATGTTACGGATCTTCTGGCCGAGCCACATGCCGAGAAGCGCGGGCAGCACGGCGAGTGCGGAAAGCGATAGATGCTCGACGCGGAAGGCACCTTGCGAGGCAAGGCCGGCGGCAAGCGCAACGGTCGAAACGGTGAAGGAAAGGCCGAGCGCTTGCACGAGATCGTCGCGGTTGAAACCGAGCGACTGGATATAGGGCACGGCGGGCACGACGAAAATTCCGGTGCCGCCGGTCAGCAGGCCGGTTGTCAGCCCTATGGCCGGTGAGAGGCTGGATTCCAGCCGCGCCGGAACGGAGAGGGGTTTGGCGAAGAGGCTGTAGGCCGCATAAGCAGCAAGGCATAATCCGAGAGCCGAGGTGGTCCAGACGCCGGTGCCTGCCGTCATCAGCCGGATGCCGATGAGAGTGCCGGCGGCGATGGCGATCATCATCGGCCACAGCCGCGCGACGATGGCCCTGAAATCCGGCCCGGCAAGCAATTGCCAGATATTGGTAACGAAGGAGGGCAGGATCAGCAGGCCGGCGGCAAGGACGGGAGGCATGAACAGGCCGAGCACGCCCATGGCGACGGTGGGCAGCCCCATGCCGGTCACGCCCTTGACGATGCCCGCGACGGTGAAGGTCGCGAAGACCATCAGCATGGTGGTTGTGTCCAGATCCGGCACGGTGCACTCCAGAGGTCATTTGCATTTCGGCCGGGATGGCGTCAGCTTGTCACTAGAAGCGAGCGGGTGCGGCACGGTTTCTTCTCCCCGCCGGGGAGAAGGTGGCCCGAAGGGTCGGATGAGGGGGCAACGTTGCCGCATATCTCTACCCTTGCCCCCTCATCCCGCTGCCGCGGACTTCTCCCCCTCGGGGAGAAGAAAGACGCGGCACCCGCTCACTCCAATATGTGACCGATATAAATGAGGCCGTAGCTTTATGTTTCGGCCGCAGCCGAACTATGCAAGCGTGCTCTTCATCGCCCTGCCGGCCACATAGGTTTCCACCACCGTGCGGTCGTCGCCCATGGTCAGCATCAGGAAGAGTTCTTCCGTCAGGCTGTTCACCACTTCCATCTTCAGCGCCATGGCGGGGGTGGAGGAGGCGTTGAGCACGGTGATGTCCGCGTCCGTGCCGGCCTCCAGCGTGCCGATGCGGTCGACCATGGAAAGGGCCTCAGCATTGCCGCGGGTCATCAGATACCAGCTTTCCAGCGGGTTGAGGCGCTCGCCCAGCAATTGCTGGATCTTGTAGGCCTCGTCCATGGTGCGCAGCATGGAGTAGCTCGATCCGCCGCCGATATCGGTCGCAACCGCGATGCGCACCGGCTTTTCGCGCCGCTGCAGCTTTTTCATCGGGAAGAGGCCGGAGCCGATGAAGAGGTTCGAGGTGGGGCAATGCACGGCCACCGCGCCGGTTTCCGACAGCACGTCCGCCTCGCGCTCGGAGAGGTGGATGGCGTGGCCGAGCAGGGTTTTGTTGCCCATCAGTCCGTAACGCACATAGATATCGGTATAGTCGGTCGCTTCCGGGTAGAGTTCGCAGGTATATTTGATCTCGTCGAGATTTTCCGAGAGATGCGTCTGGATGAAGAGATCGGGAAATTCCTGCGCCAGCGCCTGTGCGGCTTCCATCTGCTTCGGGGTGGAGGTGATGGCGAAGCGCGGCGTGATGGCGACGTGGTTGCGGCCCTTGCCGTGCCAGTCGGCGATGACCTGGCGCGTCTCGTCATAGGAGGTTTCCGGCGTGTCCAGCAGGCCCTGCGGGGCGTTGCGGTCCATCATCACCTTGCCGCCCACCATCAGCATGTTGCGCTTCATGGCCTCAGTAAAAAAGGCGTCGGCGGAGGTCTTGTGCACGGAGCAATAGGCGGCGGCCGTGGTGGTGCCGTGGCGCAGAAGCTCGTCGTAGAAATGCGTGGCGATGCGCTGGGCATGGGCGGTTTCGACGAAACGGCATTCTTCCGGGAAAGTATAGGTGTTCAGCCATTCCAGCAGATTGGCGGCGTAGGAGCCAATGACCTGCATCTGCGGGAAATGCAGGTGCATGTCTATCAGGCCCGGCACGATGAGATGCGGCCGGTGATCCTTTTCCTCGACGTCTTCGGGGGCTTGCTTGCGGATATCGGCGTATTCGCCAATGGCGGCGATCTTGCCGTCTTCGATCAGCAGGCCTCCGTCTTCGATATAAAGGTAGCTTTGCGTATCGTCGATTGCGAGCGGCGCGCGGCGGAAGCTCAGCAGGCGGCCACGCAGCAGAACCATGCTCATTCGGTCTTTCCTTCGGCTTTTCCTGCCCCGGAAACCGCGCTTTCATACCAGGCGGTCAGCAGCTTGCGCTCATCCGGGGTGATGGCGGTGATGTTGCCGGGAGGCATGGCATGGCTGCGGCCGGCTTGCAAATAGATTTCGCGGGCATGGGCGGCGATCTGTTCGTCGGTTTCGAGCTTTACCGATTTCGGCGTGAAGGGCACACCTTCCCACACAGGTTCGGCCGCATGGCACATGGAACAGCGGCCCTGAACCACATCGCGCGCCTTGGCGAAATGGGCGTCGCTGACGAATTGCTGCTGCATGGGGGAGAGGGTGGCGGCCTTCTGCTCCTCCTCGCCGGTCAGCACCTTCGGCACGGTGGAAAGCCACATGATGACGATGAAGATGAGGGCGGTCAGCAGCCAGGTCCATGTGGGTTTTCCCTTGCGGGCATGGGTGGTGTTGAACCAGTGGCGGATGGTGACGCCCATCAGGAAGACGAGTGCCGCGATGATCCAGTTAAACTGCGTGGCAAAGGCCAGCGGATAATGGTTCGACAGCATGAAGAAGATGACGGGCAGCGTCAGGTAGTTGTTGTGCAGCGAGCGCTGCTTGGCGATGCGGCCATATTTCGGGTCCGGCGTGCGCCCGGCGATCAGGTCGGCGACGACGATCTTCTGGTTGGGGATGATGATGAAGAACACATTCGCCGACATGATGGTGGCGGTGAAGGCACCGAGATGCAGGAAGGCGGCACGGCCGGTGAAGACCTGCGTATAACCCCATGCCATCGCCACCAGCGCGACATAGAGCACGATCATCAGGCCCCAGGTATTGTTGCCGAGCGGCGATTTGCAGAGGAAATCGTAAAACAGCCAGCCGATGGCAAGCGAAGCGAGCGACAGACAGATGGCCTGAAACTGGGTGAGCGCCAGCACGGAATGGTCGATGAGGAAGAGATCGGCGCCGCCATAATAAACGATGCAGAGCATGGCGAAACCGGAAAGCCAGGTGACGTAACTTTCCCATTTGAACCATGTCAGGTGCTCGGGCATCTGGGCAGGCGCAACCAGATATTTCTGGATGTGGTAAAAGCCGCCGCCATGCACCTGCCATTCCTCGCCATAGGCTCCCGGCGGCAGATGCGGCCGTTTGACCAGCCCGAGATCGAGCGCGATGAAATAAAAGGATGAGCCGATCCAGGCGATGGCGGTGATGACGTGGAGCCAGCGGACGGCAAAGGCCATCCATTCCCACGCAATGGCATATTCGTACATGCGGTTCCCCTGATCCTTGTGCAGCGCACCTTGCGAGAAATTTGACCGTTAGGAAAGGGAAAAGCAGAGGTCGGGGCGCGATTGTTCACAATCTGACGCCGTTGTGTCCGCAATCTCAATTGAGTTCGCCCGTGCAGGTGGGTTGGCCCGGTAAAGTTGCAGCCGCTCATTCCTGTCGCATAGTTTGTGCTTAGCTGGCTAACGCGACTCAGCTATTATCCTTTGTGCAGTCTGCCGATGTGCTAAAATATAAGGCTGCGGAGTCCTGCGGGGCGCCTTGCCGGAAATCCATTCCGGTTTTACGCCGATGCGCAGGGCTTCCATGACATGTTTCGCTGGCGGTTCTTCCGAAAGCGGGCGCTGCGAACCCTGGGTGGGGGCAGATCAGGGGGCAGGTATCGCAGTTCCCGGCGCCGTTGTGTCCGGGTGGGTGTTGATGTGAAATTTGAATAAAGGGACGCAATGATCTTCCGGCAGCCGCCGTTGTTTCAACGGAGACCATGCCGATGCGCCTTGTTCTGACGGTCCTCTTCCTGCTTTTGGCGTTCAGCGCCACCGCGCTTGCCCATGAATCCCATAAGGGGTTCAAATATGAAAGCTATTGCTGCAATGGCGACGCCGAAACCGGCGACTGCCAGATGATTCCCACGCGCAGTGTTCGTGTCACGCCTGACGGTTACGAGGTCTCGCTCGCACCCGGCGATCACCGCATGGTCACCCGACGCCATGTCTTCAACTGGTCGCAGCGCGAGGCAAGACGATCCGAGGACGGCGAATATCATCTCTGCCTGTTTCCGGATGAGGACACGCCGCGCTGTTTTTATGCGCCGGACATGGGGTTTTGAGGCAGTTGCTGCGGCCGGCTTTCCTCGATCCGCTTCAATATCCAGTCGCGGAACAGCCTGATCTTGCGAATGTTCCTGCGGTTTTCGGGGTAGACCAGCCAATAGTTCTTGCCTTCGCTGCTAAGGTGCTCGAAGGGTTGATAAAGGCGGCCGAGCGCAATCTCATCGGCATAGAGTTCAGGGGTGAGCATGGCCACCCCCTGGCTGGCGATTGCTGCGGCGGCTTCGAAGGCCTGCACATTGAGGCGGCTGCGGGGATAACGGTCGAGGCCGGGATTTTCAACACCCACTTCCCGAAACCATTGGCTCCACCAGATATCGCCGGGATCGATGATGCGCAGGCGCAGCAGGTCTTCCGGTTTGTGCAATCCGCCGATGCTTTCGGCAAGGCCCGGATGCAGCATCGGCGTATAAACGCCGCGCAGCAATTGATGGTAGATCAGCCCTTTGCCATTATCTTTGCTCCAGCGAATGGCGACATCGCAGTCCGACTGGGAAAAATCGATCAAAGCGCTTGATGTGTCGAGCCGCACGGCAATCGAGGGATGTTCAAGCTGGAAAGCACCCAGATGCCGCGAAAGCCAGCGCGAGGCGAAGGTAGCGGTGGAATGGATTGTCAGGGTCGCGTCGGACGTGTCACGCACATTGTCGACGGCCTCCCGCAGATTGTTGAAGGCTTCCGCGACTTTCGGCGCAAGTTTCTGCCCGGCCTCGGTCAGCGAGACCTGCCGCGCCTTTCTGATGAAGAGCGGCTCGCCGATATTCTCCTCCAGCAGCTTCACCTGATAGCTGACCGCCGTCTGCGTCATGCCCAGCTCTTCGCCGGCCTTGGTGAAGCTCAGATGCCTTGCGGCAGCTTCGAACACCCGCAGGGCGTTCAGGGGAAACTGGCGGGACATTTTCATGGATAAGTTCTCTTTATGCCAATTGCCGAAGGTTTCATTGGTTTTTCTCCGAAAAACAGAGCATTTTTAGCTCAATTCATCAACTGAGCTTCTGACATTTTTGAATGGAGACGAACATGCGCACAGCACTCTTGCGCGCGTGGTCCCGCCTGCGTGCGGGTCTGCGGACAGCGGAACGGTTTACCCTTGAAAGCCTTGCACCGGACAATCTGGCGGATGAAAGCCTGCCGGACGGGCTCAGGCGTGATCTTGGCCTTGAGGATGGTCGTGTCGATTTTCGCTGCGACGGATTTCGGCAGCGGAAAATGCTTGCAACAACTCGGCTGCCACAAGGGCCGCTATGATCGCAGGCCGCTTGTCCCTGACGCTGTTGCCGCCGATGGGCAGGATGAGCTTTGCAAGGCGGGACATGGGCTCTCCCTCCCGCTCCAGCCAATGGGCGAAGGTGGCGCGTTTGGTCTTCGAGCCGATCATGCCGACATAGGCGAGATCGTCGCGGGCAAGCGCTTCCTTTGCGATGAGGAAATCGAGCGCGTGATCGTGGGTGACGATGATCGCTGCCCCGTTTGCCGGAATTTTCGCGACGAGCGCTTCCGGCATGGGGGTGAGTACGGATGCGACGTTCACTGGAAGATCGTGCAGCTCGTTTTCCCGCGTTTCCACCACTGTCAGCGTCAGGGGCAGCAGCGACAGCACCTCGGCCAGTGCCTTGCCGACATGGCCCGCCCCGAAAATGAAGACGGAGGGCTGTTGCTCGGCCTCGCCCTTCACTCTCGCTTCCAGCGCTGCCGCGATTTCCGCCGTTATCAGCCGGAACCGCAGCAGGGTGCGGCCGCCGCAGCACTGGCCGATTTCCGGGCCAAGCGGAATATCCATGCGGTCTTCGGTAGAACCGCTCCGCAGCATCGCCCGGGCGTGGTCTATGGCCATATATTCGAATTGCCCGCCGCCAATGGTTTCCCACAGGCCGTCTTGCGAGACCAGCATGAAGGTTCCGGCCTCGCGCGGGGAGGACCCTTTCACGGCCTCGATTTCTACGAGGATCGTGGCGGGGGAGCGGGTGAGGAAAGAGGGCAGGGAGGTGTCAGGCATTGGTGCTGGCCCCCTCATCCGGCCCTTCGGGCCACCTTCTCCCCGGCGGGGAGAAGAAAGTTCCCGCAAGCTCCGCACTACGACCGCAACACTTTTGAATTGCCGTGACGGCGCGGCAGATTTCTTCTCCCCGCCGGGGAGAAGGTGGCCCGAAGGGCCGGATGAGGGGGCTTGGCCGCATGGATACTCCCCCTCACACCTTCTTCAGCCGTTCCACCGCCATCAGAACCCGCTCGGGCGTTGCCGGTGCATCGAGGCGCGGGCAGACCTTGTAATCGGCGACGGAGGCGACCGCCATGGAGAGGGCTTCGAGAACCGAGATCGCCAGCATGAAGGGCGGTTCGCCCACGGCCTTGGAGCGGCCGATGGTGGGTTCGGCATTTTCCGCCCATTCCGCCAGCCTGACGTTGAAACTCTTCGGCCGGTCGGAGGCGAGCGGGATTTTGTAGGTGGAAGGCGCGTGGGTGCGCAGCCGCCCCTTGCCGTCCCACCACAATTCCTCGGTGGTCAGCCAGCCCATGCCCTGCACGAAGGCGCCCTCGATCTGGCCGATATCGATGGCCGGGTTCAGCGATTTGCCGACATCATGGAGGATATCGGTGCGTTCCATCAGGTATTCGCCGGTCAGCGTATCGATCGATACTTCCGAGCAGGCCGCGCCATAGGCGAAATAATAAAACGGCGTGCCCCGGCCGGCGGCGCGATCCCAGTGGATTTTCGGCGTCTTGTAAAAACCGGCGGCGGAAAGCTGCACGCGGGCGAAATAGGCCTTTTTGATGAAATCATTGAAGGCGATTTCCTCAAGGCCGATGCGCACCCGGTTCGGCAGGAAGACGACTTCTTCTTCGGGGACGTTCCAGTTCTCGGCGGCGAATTTGACGAGCCTTTCGCGGATCTGGCGGGCGGCGTCATAGGCGGCCATGCCGTTCAGGTCCGTACCGGAGGAGGCGGCGGTGGCCGAGGTGTTCGGCACCTTGCCGGTGGTCGTTGCGGTGATTTTCACCCGGCCGATATCCACCTGGAAGGCATCGGCCACCACCTGCGCCACCTTGGTGTAAAGGCCCTGGCCCATTTCGGTACCGCCATGGTTCAGGTGGATGGAGCCGTCATTATAGATATGCACCAGTGCACCCGCCTGATTGAAGGCGGTCATGGTGAAGGAGATGCCGAATTTGACGGGCGTGAGCGCGATGCCCTTGCGGATGATCGGGCTCGTTTTGTTGAACTCGATGATCGCCTCACGTCGCGCGCGGTAGTCGCTGGAGGTTTCCAGCTCCTCGACGATGCGGGCGATGATGTTGTCCTCGACCTCCTGATGATAGGGCGTCGTGGTGCGGCCCGAGCCGGTCTCGCCGTAGAAATTCAGCTTGCGGATATCGAGCGGGTCCTTGCCCACCGCATAGGCGATTTCCTCGATGAAACGTTCCGCGCCCAGCATGCCCTGCGGGCCACCGAAACCGCGAAAGGCGGTGTTGGAGACCGTGTGGGTTTTCAGCGGCCGCGAGGTGAGATGCACATGCGGGTAGAAATAGCTGGAATCCGCATGGAACAGGGCGCGATCCGTGACCGGACCGGAGAGATCGGAGGAAAAGCCGCAGCGGGCGGCATAGGTGGCGTCGACGGCGTGGATGCGGCCTTCCTCATCGAAACCCAGTTCGTAATCGACGCGGAAATCGTGGCGTTTGCCGGTGGCCGTCATGTCCTCGTCGCGGTCCGGGCGGATTTTCACGGCCCGGTTCAGCTTCTTGGCGGCGATGGCGCAGAGGGCGGCGAACTGGTTGCCCTGCGTTTCCTTGCCGCCGAAACCGCCGCCCATGCGGCGCACCTGCACCGTGACGGCATTGGACGGCACCTGAAGCATATGGCTGACGATATGCTGGATTTCGCTCGGATGCTGGGTGGAGCTCCACAGCGTTACCTCGTCATCCTCGCCCGGCACAGCCATGGCGATGTGGCTTTCGAGATAAAAATGCTCCTGTCCGCCGATCCGCATGGTGCCGGTGAGGCGGCGCGGTGCGACATCCATTTCGATCTTGGCATCGCCGCGCTTAAGCGTCATCGGATCGATGACCAGCGCGCCGCCATTTTCAATCGCCGTGTCGATATCGGTGAAATGCGGCAGGTCTTTATAGGTGATCTTCGCCTTGCGGGCCGCCTTTCTGGCGATATCGCGGGTTTCGGCAAAAACCGCGAAGATCGGCTGGCCGTGGAATTCCACCTTGGTTTCGGCAAGCAGCGGTTCGTCGTGACGGCCGCCGGAAGAAATGTCGTTTTCGCCGGGTACGTCCTTGCCAACCATGACCCAGAGCACGCCGGGTGTTTTTTCCACTTCCGAGAGGTCCATCGAGACGATTTCGGCATGTGCCCGGTCAGCAAGGCCGAGAGCGCCGTGGATCAGTCCGGCGGGTTCGGGAATATCGTCGATATATTCGGCGCTGCCGGTCACATGCTTATGGGCGGAATCATGCCTGAGCGAAGCGTGCATCGGGCCGTCGATTTCGGTCTTGGTCTTGTCGAAGCTTGTGGTGTCCATGGTTCAAGCCTCCTCCAGTGCAAAACGCATAAGTTCCTGCTTTTGCCCCGAAGTCTCGAGGAAAAACCGCGTCAGCAGGTTTTTAGCCGTCAGCTGCCTATATTCGGCAGTCGCGCGCCAGTCGGTCAGCGGGGTGAAATCCTCGTCCAGCACATCGCGCGCCGCATCGATCGTTTCTTGGCGCCAGGGCTTGCCGAGTAGGGCTGCCTCCAGATGCGCGGCGCGTTTCGGCGTGCCGGCCATGCCGCCGAAGGCGATGCAGATGTCTTCGACCGCGCCGTCGGCATCGAGCGTCAGGTTGAAGGCGCCGCAGAGCGCGGAAATATCCTCGTCGCGGCGCTTGGAAATCTTGTAGACGGCATAGAGGCTTTCCGGCTTCCGGAACGGAATGAAGAGCTTTTCGACGAATTCGCCGCTCAGCCGGTCCTGTTTGCCGTAATCGATGAAATAGCTTTCCAGCGGCAGGCTGCGGTTGCCGGAGGAGGATCGCAAGGTCAGCGTCGCCCCGAGCGCGATCAGCGCCGGCGGCGTATCGCCGATGGGGGAACCGTTGGCGATATTGCCGCCGATGGTGCCCATATTGCGCACCTGCTCGCCGCCGAGGCGGTCGAACAGCCGGGCAAGCGGCGGGAAGTGTTCCGCAATGGTCTTGAAGGCCTGACTGTAGGTGACGCCGGCGCCGAGTGTTATGCCGTCCTCATCCGCAGTGATGGTTTGCAAATCCCCGAGATTGTTAATGAAGATCACCGGGTTCAGCGCCCGCATCTGCTTCGTCACCCACAGGCCGACATCGGTGGAGCCAGCAACGATGGTCGCTTTCGGTTCAGCAGCGTAAATCTCGGTCAGTTCGGCCAGTGTCGCCGGAATGATGGTGCGGTCCTCGCCGTGGGTAACGGTGATCGTCTCATTGGCACGGATCGCCCAGAGCCTTGCCATGATATCGGTGCGGTCGCGTTGCAGCGGGTCGAAGAGGGCGCTCGGGCGGGCAGCGGCGATTTTTTCGGCGGCGCGCACGATCGGCTCATACCCCGTGCATCGACAGAGATTGCCTTGCAGCGCCTTTTCAATGTCGGCGCGGCCGGGGTTTTCACTGGAAAGCCAAAGGCCGTAAAGCGACATGATGAAGCCCGGCGTGCAGAAACCGCATTGCGAGCCGTGGAAATCCACCATCGCCTGCTGCACGGGGTGAAGCGTGCCGTCGCGGGCGGCCAGATGCTCAACGGTCACGATATGGGTGCCGTGCAGCGAGCCCAGAAAGCGGATGCAGGCGTTGACGCTTTCATAACGCAGAGAACCATCAAGCAGCCGCCCGACCAGCACCGTGCAGGCGCCGCAGTCGCCTTCCGCGCAGCCTTCCTTGGTCCCGGTCAACCGCTTGCTGAGGCGGAGGTAATCGAGAAGCGTGTCCGTCGGTCCGAAATCCTTCAACGAAACCGTTTCGTTGTTGAGGATGAAGCTGATCGCGTCCTTCATGCAATGCCCTGCTGTTTTGACCGGCTGCCGAGCCGGTTTCTTGTGATTATCTTGACGTATCTATGCACGCTCTTGCGCGCATATCGATTTCCGTTTTGGCAATTCATTGTCTCCATAACGGAAAGAAAATCTGGCAATTATTGCGCCGTCCAGCCGCCATCCACGGAAATGTGGGTGCCGGTGATATTGCTTGCGGCGTCGCTGGCCAGAAATATGGCGGCGGCGGCGACGTCATCGACGGTGACGAACTGCTTGGTCGCCTGCAGCTCCAGCATCACGTCGTTCTTCACCGCTTCTTCGCTGATGCCGCGCACCTTGGCCATCTCAGGTATCTGCTTTTCGACGAGCGGCGTGAGTACATAACCGGGACAGATGGCGTTGACGGTAACCCCGGTCTGGGCAAGCTCAAGCGCTGCCGTCTTCGTCAGGCCCATGATACCGTGTTTGGCCGCCACATAGGCCGATTTGAACGGTGAGGCGACGAGACCGTGGGCCGAGGAAATGTTGATGATGCGGCCCTTGCCGGCCTTCTTCATCAGCGGTATCGCGGCGCGCATGGTATGGAAGGAACTGGTCAGATTGATGGCGATGATCCAGTCCCATTTTTCCGTCGGAAACTCCTCGATGGGCGCGATATGCTGGATGCCGGCATTGTTGACGAGCACATCCACCGAGCCGAGTTTTTCGTGCGAGGACTGGATGAGGTCGGCGATCTCGTCCGGTTTCGTCATATCCGCGGGGTGGTAAAGCACACGCCCGCCGCTTTCGGCTTCCAGCAACAGCCGCAGTTTTTCGATCTCGTCTTCGTCGCCGAAGCCGTTCAGTACGATATTGGCGCCCTCCCGCGCAAATCTCTGCGCGATGGCAAGACCGATACCGCTTGTAGAGCCTGTCACGATAACTGTCCGATGCATGCTTTCCCCTTTTTGCATTACTTCGCACATGTTTAAGCAGCGTATGCCCAAAGGGGGCGGGCTGGCAATCGCGATTTCGGGTGAGGGTGACAGAGGGGTGAATCCGGCCACGCCCATCCATTTTTTCGAAGCTAAGCATCCAGATTTTGCGCCAGATTTTGCATTTGCCTGCGGGGGCGTCGGCCCCTATCTCTGAGGCAAGCAAACAGAGGTATTGTTTATGGAACTCGGTCTTTACACATTCGCGGATGTCAATCCCAACCCCGCCGATGGTCGCGGGCCGGAAGGCGCGCGCCGTCTCAAACATCTGCTGGAGGAAATCGAGCTTGCCGATCAGGTCGGGCTCGATGTTTTTGGCCTCGGGGAACATCACCGTCCGGATTATGTCGTGTCCTCGCCCTCAACTGTGCTGGCGGCAGCCGCCGTGAAGACGAAGAACATTCGCCTGACGAGCGCCGTTTCGGTGCTGAGTTCGGATGATCCGGTGCGGGTGTTCCAACAATTCTCAACCGTCGATCTCCTGTCGAACGGCCGGGCCGAGATTATGGCCGGGCGTGGTTCCTTCATCGAATCCTATCCGCTGTTCGGTTACGATCTCGAAGATTACGACGTGCTCTTCGCTGAAAAGCTCGATCTGCTCTTGGCGCTGCGCGAACAGGAAATCATCACCTGGTCCGGCACCAAGCACCCGGCCATCAATGGGCGTGGGGTTTATCCGCGTCCGTTGCAGGAGCGTCTGCCGGTGTGGATCGCCGTCGGCGGCACGCCGCAATCGGTGGCGCGGGCTGGCGCGATGGGCCTGCCGGTGGCGCTTGCCATCATCGGCGGTGAATATCGTCGCTTTGCGCCGCTGTTTGATCTTTACCATGAGGCTGCGCGCAGGGCGGGTCAGGAAAAGACCAAGCTGCGCACCAGCATCAACGTGCATGGTTTCATTGCCGACACCACCGACAAGGCGGCCGACCAGTTTTACGGCCCGCAGGCGGAGGTGATGAACCGCATCGGTCGCGAACGCGGCTGGGGGCCGACGAACCGTGCCCATTTCGATGCGGCGCGCGGACCGGAGGGCAATCTCTTCCTCGGCGAACCGGAGCTGGTGGCGGAAAAGATCATCAAGGCGCATGGCGTGTTCAGGAATGATCGCTTCCTGCTACAGATGGCCATCGGCCTGATGCCGCACGACCAGATCATGCGCGGCATCGAGCTTTATGGTACGAAAGTCGCCCCGATCGTCAGAAAAGAATTGACGGGGAGCGCCGATCCGGTGAAAGCCACGGCCTGATTATTACAAGGCGGGCGCTTTCAGACCCGCCAGACAGAACGACGGACAGAGACATGGTCATTTCCACCGAAGAAGAACTGGTTCTGCTGAAGGATATCGGTCGCCTTTGCGCCGTGGCCATGCAGACCATGGCGGACGCGCTGGAACCCGGCATCACCACGGCCGAGCTGGATGCTATCGGCCGCAAGGTGCTGGAGGATAATGGCGCGCAATCGGCGCCGGAGTTCTGCTACAAGTTCCCCGGGGCAACCTGCATCAGCGTCAACGAGGAAGTGGCCCACGGCATTCCGGGACCGCGTATCATCAAGGCGGGTGACCTCGTCAATATCGATGTCTCGGCCGTGAAGAACGGTTTCTTCGGCGATACCGGTTCGTCTTTTGCCGTGCCGCCGGTGAAGAAGGAAATCGAGCGCCTCTGCCGCGATGGCAAACGCGCCATGTGGACGGGTCTTCAGCAGGTGAAGACCGGCAGGCCGTTTGCCGATATCGGCAATGCCATCGGCGCTTTCGCGAAAAAGAACCGCTATACGCTGATCACCAATCTGGCGAGCCACGGCATCGGCCGCTCGCTGCATGAGGAGCCGAAGGAGCTGGCGACCTGGCCGGACAAGGACGAGCGCCGCATCATGCAGGAAGGCATGGTGTTCACCGTCGAGCCCTTCCTGTCGACGGGAGCTTATTGGGCCGAGGATGGCGATGACGATCCATGGACGCTCTATAGCGATCCGAGCGCGCCGACGGTGCAGTATGAACATACGGTCGTGGCGACCAAGAACGGGCCGCTGGTGCTGACGCTGGCCGAGTGAGGGTGTGGGCTGTCGGGTTTCCATCTCCTCATCCCTGTGCTTGTCACAGGGATCCAGCCAGCCCAAGTCCTTGGGCTGAAAAGAGCCCTCTCGTCGCGCCGACGCGCGTCGGCTGGATTCCTGTGACAAGCACGGGAGTGAGGGTTGGAGGGCGCGGCGCCGTATCCTTCACCTGAGGTCTCGCACCGATAACGACCGCTTATGACGCCGATCAAAATAACTCGCTTGTCCCTTATCTGCCCCGTTGCGATAAGCCATGCATGACCATCGACAAGCCACTTTCCGCCAAACATCTGACCGCACTCGGATTTTCCGGGGCGCTGATGATGGCCTCCGCCATGGGTTTCGGCCGTTTTTCCTTCACGCCCATCCTGCCCGGCATGATGGCGGATGTTCCGCTTTCGGCGGGGGATGCGGGGATCGTGGCTGCTGGCAACTTCGCCGGTTATCTGACGGGTGCGGTTCTGGCCGCCTATTCATGGGGGTCGGGGCGGGAGCGGCTGGTGGCCCTTTGCGGCCTCTTTTCCACCGCTGCGCTGCTTCTTGCCATGGCCGCTTTCAGTTCCGTCGCGGCCTTCACCGTCATCCGGTTTCTTGCCGGTGTCGCCAGTGCAATGACCATGATCTTCACCTCGCAGATCGTTATTGGCCACGCCATGAAGGCGGGCAGGGACACGATCCAGGCGCTGCATTATGGCGGCGTCGGCGCGGGTATCGCGATTTCTTCGCTTGCGGTCTATCTGATCGGCGTCGTTTTTGACGGCGGTGGTTCCTCGTGGAGAGAGGAATGGATTGCGGGCGCGGTCTTTTCCTTCGTCACATTTCTTCTCGTCTTTCGCGTGCTTCCCGCTGGCCCGCCGCGGCATGCATCCGCGGTGGCGGAGCCGCCGCTTCGCTGGACACGGCCGCTGGTTCTGACGACGCTCGCCTACGGGCTTTTCGGCTTCGGTTACGTCATCACCGCCACTTTCATCGTGGCGATAGCGCGCATGGCCGCCGCCGGTGCTTTCGTTGAGTTTCTCGCCTGGTTCATCACCGGTTGCGCCGCCGCCATTTCGCTTTTCCTCTGGAAACCGGTGCTGAAATCGCAGGGGCTGAAACGTGCTTTCGTGATCGTGCTGGCGCTGGAAGCCGTCGGCGTCTTCGCTTCGGTGATGCTGCCGCCCGTGCCGGGTGTTCTCGCCGGCGGCCTGCTTCTCGGGCTGACCTTCATGGTCATCACCGCCTATGGCCTGCAGCTCGGCCGGGAATTTGCCGGGCCGAGCCCGCGCCGCGCCTTTGCGCTGATGACGGCCGCTTTTGGCACGGGCCAGATTGTCGGGCCGCTTGCCGCTGGCTGGATTGCTGAGGTGACGGGAAGTTTTACCGCGCCCAGCATTCTCGCTTCCGCCGTGCTCGTCGTCAGCATTCTCCTGATGCTGCCGGTGCTCGCCACGGAGCGGCGGAGCTAGGCCGCGGGCCGTCTTTTCCTGCCTTTAATCTGGTGTTTCCCTTGGGGATTGTCCGCCGCGCACGCCTTACATCTTGTTAAGGTCAGCGCTTCTTCATTGCTGTGCACAAATTTCTGCCCTAGGTTCGGGCCATCTAGTGCTTCGCCAATAATGGCTGATTTCAAACGCGCGTGAGTTCGAAACGTGTTTCATTCCTTCTTTCCCAAACCGAAAATCTTCTTCACGTCGGCCATTATCTGGGCTTTTTTCGCCATTCTTGGATGGTACTTCATCGTTGAAGGGTTAGGTCGGTCTTGGGGCTATGTAATGCCTGAACAGGAACCCTACGATCTCAGCTACTTCCTGGTGCCGGCTAACCTGTTCTTTTATGGCTATCTCGCCTTGTGCCTGGCGGCGTTCGGCGGCGTGTGGACCGTTATCGCCAAGGATCATCCCTGGAAATACTGGTCCATCTGGGGATCGTTGCTGATTATCGCGGTGACCTATTTCGGTGTTCAGATTTCCGTCGTGATCAACAATTTCCGGCGGCCTTTCGGCGATCTTCTGCAAAATGCCCTTTCGAAACAGCCGGGTATCGAGGTCTGGGATTTTTACAGCCTCCAGATCGTCTTTGCCAAGATCGCCTTTCTCAGCATGGCCGTTTCGATCCTGACGGATTTCTTCACCAGCCATTATATCTTCCGCTGGCGAACCGCGATGAACGACTTCTACATGTCGAAATGGGAAAAGCTGCGTCACATCGAAGGTGCTTCCCAGCGCGTTCAGGAAGATACGATGCGGTTCTCCTCGACGCTCGAAGGGTTGGGCATCACGCTGATCAATTCGGTGATGACGCTCGTTGTGTTCCTGCCGATCCTGTTTGCGCTGTCGTCCTATGTTTCTGAATTGCCGATCCTCGGCGAAGTGCCGCATGCGCTGTTCTGGCTGGCGATCGTCTGGTCCATCTTCGGTACGGTCCTTCTGGCGACAGTCGGCATCAAACTGCCCGGCCTGAACTTCCGCAACCAGCGTGTGGAAGCGGCTTACCGCAAGGAGCTCGTCTATGGCGAGGACCACGCCGACCGCGCTCAGCCGCCGACAGTCAAGGAACTCTACTCCAATGTGCGGAAGAATTATTTCCGCATGTACTGGCACTATCTCTATTTCAATGTCGCCCGGTATTTCTACATTCAGGCCGATGCGGTGTTCCTGCTCCTGATGCTCGTTCCCACCATTGTGGCGGGCAAGATCACCTATGGTATCTACCAGCAGATCGCCACGGCCTTCGGTCAGGTCAGTAATTCGTTCCAGTATCTCGTCAATTCCTGGACGACGATCATCGAGCTGCTTTCAATCCACAAGCGTCTTGTGGCCTTTGAGGCTGCGATTGACGACAAGCCCCTGCCGGATATCGATGAGCGTTATCTGAAGCGGGAAGCGGAAGCCGGTGAACTGGCGGCCAACAAGCCCTGAGTAAGAAAAGGCGGCCCCTCGGCCGCCTTTTGCACCTGTTGCTTCGGTCCAAGGAAGAAGCCCGAGGATGATCCGCGGTCGAGTTTAACCTTCGGTCTTCTGCTTCTTGCGCGCCTCGATCATCGGCATGGCTTCGGCATAGCTCACACAGGCGACATCGGTCTTGTGGCAGACCTCGCGCAGCAGCCGCTCATAGGCATTCCAATAGGCGCCGCCATTCATCTTCACGAAGTGAAAGCCCATCTGCAGCGGAATGCGCTCGCCATTATATTGCCTGTCGAATGCATTGCGGAAGGCGGCATAGGCGCGTTCCTCGAATTCCTTCGAACGATCCGGCGTCTCGATGCCGATGGAGTGGCGGATGAAGAGATTGTAGTCCATGGCGATGATCGGGCGGTTGCCCGGTCCTTCGGGAACGAGGGGCAGGCCGAAATGTTCGATGCCTTCGCGCTCCACCGGCCATTCCGGCCCCTTGGTGATGCTGGTGGCGTCATAAACGAAGCCGTGTTTTTTCTGTGCGGCGGTCAGCGCCGGCCCCTGTGAGAGATAGGGCGCACGGAAACCGTTGATGTTCTTGACCATCTCGCGCCAGCCTTCGGGCTCCTCTCCCTTCTTGCCGATCATCTGCCAGGCGTTTTCCAGCGTGCTGGTGAATGTGGTGAATTCGCCGTCCCATTGTTCCGCGGTCCACTGGCCGCCATCGAAATGGCCGCAGGTGTGGTTGCCGATCTCGTGACCTTCGCGATAGGCGGCCCAGATGTTTCTAAGCCTTGTCTCCACCTCTTCCGGCGACTGGCCGAAACCGACATTGGAACGGCCGGCCTTCTGGCCGGGACCCTGATAGGTCTTGGCGCTGGTCTTCCTGTCCATCACCAGCGTGCAGGCGAGGAAATAGGTGAAATGCGCGCCGACCTCCTTCGCCGTCGCCCGGCTTCTTTCCCACAGCGTATTGTCGCCCGCACCGTCGAAGGACACGATGACGAGTTGCTTCGGCTTCTGCGCCTCTTCGGCAAATGCGGGAAGGGCGGCGAGAAACGACAGGGAAAAAGCGGTAAATGGGCGAAACATCAGTTATCCGTCATATGAAACACCGTGGCCTTTTGCGGGTGGAATAAGGCGAAGCTTTGAATAGTCTGGCGTTTTCATGACTTTCGGCCTAATTCCTGTTCTCACTTGCGGTGATAGGGCCGCTTCGTTCCATCGGGGGACCGTGTTCCATGCTTTTTCTCGCACTCTGTCTTGCCTTGTTCCTGCTGACGCATCTTTTGAAGGTGGTCGCGCCGCAATTTCGCGCCCGTATGATCGCGACGATGGGCGAAGGCCCTTTCAAGGGCGTCTATTCCGTTGTCAGCCTCGTCACGCTCGGCCTTGTCATCTATGCCTTCGGCGAAGCGCGGCAGGAGACAGGCATGTTGTGGTATCCGCCGGTCTGGATGAGCCACATCGCCGTGACCCTGATGCTGCCCGCGATGATCTGTCTTATCGCCAGCCTCATCCCGGCTGGCCACATTGCGACGAAGACCAAGCATCCGATGGTCCTTTCCGTCAAGATCTGGGCGCTCGCCCATCTTCTGGCCAATGGCGAGACGTCTTCGATCCTCCTCTTCGCATCGTTTCTCGCCTGGGGCGTGGTGATGCGGATTTCGCTCAAGCGCCGGGAACGCGCGGGTGAAAAAGTGGTCCGCGACTTCGTTTCAAGCCGCTATGATCTGGTGGCCGTTGTTGGCGGCGTCGTTCTGTGGGGTGCTTTCATCCTGAAACTGCACGAATGGTTGATCGGCGTTCAGCCCATCGCCATGTAGGAAATCAACGTTTCCCCCTTACATATCAGGCAAAATAGGCTAGAAGGCCGACCATGACCCGGTTGGCCTGACTTTCGCTGACCCGGGTAAGCGGCTTGGTATGTCCGCGAACGGATGGATCGGCGACGATCTCCGCGCGGGTAACGGAGAATTTGATGGCAAACGAAAATGATACCTTTATCCGCGAAGTGAACGAGCAGATCCGTTCCGAGCAGCTGTCGCGCTTCTGGGGCCGTTACGGTATCGTGGTCGTGGGTGCGGCCGTTCTCGTGGTTCTCGGCGCTGCCGGTGCCGGCATCTACGAATACTGGAACACCAGCCGCGCTTCCAATTCCGGCGACCAGTTCCTTGCGGCGCTAAAGCTTGCTTCGGACAACAAGACGGATGAGGCGCTGAAGGCCTTCGCCGATCTCGAAACCTCCGGCCATGGCAATTATCCGGTTCTGGCGAAGTTCCGCTCGGCCACGCTGCTGTCGCAGAAGGGTGATGCGGCCGGCGCGATCGCCGCCTTCACCGCCATCGGCAACGACACATCTGCACCGCAGGTCTTCCGCGATACCGCCAAGGTGCGCGCGGCGTGGCTGCTGGTGGATAACGGCACCTATGATCAGGTCGTCGCACTGGCCGAGCCGCTCAGCACTGAGGGCCAGACCATGCGCGCTTCCGCCCGTGAGGCGCTGGGTCTTGCCGCCTACAAGGCCGGCGATTTCGCCAAGGCTAAACAATGGTTCGAGCAGATCGTCAGCGACGCGCAGGCGCCGCGCAACGTGACGAACCGCGCGCAGATCATGCTCGACAATATCACCGCTTCGGGCAAGGCTGCTTAACGCCGCTGCGCCACGCAGGATCGCGCCGGTATTCTCCGCATTGCCAAAGCGATCCAACTCATTATTTTACGCATGTCCTTTGCCCAAAACAGGTAACGTTTTGGGCAGACGTGCTTTAAGGAACCAGGATCAATGAGCTTCACCGTCGCCATAGTCGGGCGCCCCAATGTCGGCAAGTCCACGCTTTTCAACCGTCTCGTCGGAAAGAAGCTGGCGCTGGTGGACGATACGCCGGGTGTGACCCGCGACCGCCGCCCCGGCGAGGCGAAGCTGGTCGACCTGCGTTTCACCATCATCGATACCGCCGGTCTGGAGCAATCCGGGCCGGAAACGCTTCAGGGCCGCATGTGGGCGCAGACCGAAGCGGCAATCGACGAAGCCGATGTGACGCTGTTCGTCGTCGACGCCAAGGCCGGCCTGACGCCCGCCGATGAAACGCTGGGCGAAATGCTGCGCCGTCGCGGCAAGCCGGTTGTGCTGGTGGCCAACAAGTCCGAGGCGCGCGGCTCGGACGCCGGTTTCTACGACGCCTTCACGCTCGGCCTCGGTGACCCCTGCCCGATCTCGGCCGAACACGGTCAGGGCATGATCGACCTGCGCGACGCCATTGTCGAGGCAATCGGCGAAGACGTCGCTTTCCCGCCGGAAGTGGATGAGGCAGAGACGGATATCGTTCTGCCGCGCAGCGAACCGGGCAGCGAGGACGAGGAAGACGAAGAGCCGGTTTATGACGAGACCAAGCCGCTGCGCGTCGCCATTATCGGCCGGCCGAATGCGGGCAAGTCCACGCTCATCAACCGTTTCCTCGGTGAAGACCGCCTGTTGACCGGTCCGGAAGCGGGCATTACTCGCGACAGTATTTCGGTCGAATGGGACTGGCGCGGCCGCACCATCAAGATGTTCGATACGGCCGGCATGCGCCGCAAGGCCAAGGTGACGGAGAAGCTGGAAAAGCTCTCGGTGGCGGATTCGCTGCGCTCCATCCGCTTTGCGGAAACGGTCGTCATCGTGTTCGACAGCACCATTCCCTTCGAAAAGCAGGATTTGCAGCTGGTCGATCTCGTCATCCGCGAAGGCCGCGCCGCCGTGCTCGCCTTCAACAAATGGGATCTGGTGGAAGACCCGCAGGCCTATCTGGCTGATCTGCGTGAAAAGACCGAGCGTCTGCTGCCGCAGGCGCGCGGCATCCGCGCCGTGCCGATTTCCGGCCAGACGGGTTATGGTCTCGACCGGCTGATGCAGAACATCATCGATACCGACAAGATCTGGAACCGCCGCATCTCCACGGCCAAGCTGAACCGCTGGCTGGATTCGCAGACGACGCAGCATCCGCCGCCGGCCGTTTCCGGCCGTCGTCTCAAGCTGAAATATATGACGCAGGTGAAGGCCCGCCCGCCGGCATTCATGATTTCCTGCACGCGGCCGGAAGCTATTCCGGAAAGCTATACGCGTTATCTGGTGAACGGTCTGCGCAAGGATTTCGACATGCCGGGCGTGCCGATCCGTGTGCACTATCGGGGTTCGGATAATCCGTTCGAAAGCAAGGCGAAGAAGAGGCGGTGATCTGACGCAGGGCGTCGCGGCCTGTTTCTTCTCCCCGCCGGGGAGAAGATGGCCCGAAGGGTCAGATGAGGGGGCAAGCTCTCCGCATATCGCTGGCCTCGCCCCCTCATCCCGCTGCCGCGGACTTCTCCCCGACGGGGAGAAGAAACAAGCGGCATCCGCTCGTTCCAATTTCACTGTCCGGTTTTGAAGAGTAAAAGACCATGCTGATCAAGCAGACCGACTATCACCGGATTTACCGCGTCATCAACAGCCTGCTCATCAGCCAGAATGCCGATCCCGCATCGGCCTCGATGTATTTCAGTACCTTCGGCGCCTTTATCCTGCAGCAGCATTACAAGGTGAAGGCCGTGCCGAAGGGCGGGCTTGTGGCCTATAATCTCGGTGGAACGGTCCTGCTATTCGCCGATCACCGTGAAGACGGTTATGTGACGGGCGCGGGTGAGAATTTCCATTGCTGGATCGAGGCGGATGGCTGGGCGATCGATTTCATGGCACCGGCATTTTCGGAAGGTGCCGATGGGCTTTCGGTGCCGGCGAAAATGTTCCAGCGGCCGCTTGTCGCCATGGCGGCGTCCATCAACGATCTCGGGCAATCCGGCGATTTCTTCTATCGCTCCGAGCCTGAAGCCACGGCCAAGCGCTTCGCCGACTGGCGCAGGCAGGCGATGATCGGCGATATGGCGAGCGTTGCCGCCAACTGGTTCCGCAAGTCGCCGAAACAGATGGCCGCTTCGCTTTCGGTAACGGATCGCGACGGCAAGGCGCGGACCGTGCCGCTTTCCGGCCAGATGCTCACCGGAGCGTGGTGAAGGCAGATTACGCCGCGCAGTGTCGATTCCGAAGGTTTTGTCAGCAAAAGGTCTTTTGATTTATAAGGGCAATGTTGCTACGCAGACTGGGCTTCAACAGCGACGGGATTGACGTGTTCCTATGGCCGATGACACCATTTCAATAAGCTTCACGCCCGATCCGAAACATGTGCCTGACTATGTCCACGGCTATCAAAATCAGGCCTATGAAAATTACAGCATGATTTGCGACAAGTCCTGGAAGCGCCATTTTGCCTCGGCCAGAGCGCATCTATCCTCGTTTGCGGGACTTGCTGCCGGTTTCATCTATTCCTTAAGCCTGCCGTGGTTTCCGGGCGTCTGGCCGGTGGTCGGTTATTGGGTGTTTGCACCCGCACCGTTTGTGGCCCTCGCCATATGGTTCATTATCGCGCGGGGCTCGAGAAAGGAGATGAAATCCTATTACGAGGTCCTGGCACATTGGAATATTGCCAATGATCGGATGTATTCGCCTCACACAGAGGTCGAGATAGGACCCGAGGGTTACAAGCAGGTCACAAGACTGGACACCGTGCAGCTGAGCTGGGCGTGCTACCATCTCGCACTCACGCCGCCGGACAGCCTGGTGCTGGTTTTCCACGGGACGGTGGCTGTCATACCCAACAGCGCCCTGCCGATTGCTGCAAAGGACATCATCGAGAAAATCAATCAATGGTGCGCAGCCCAGCAGAAAGAGCTTCTGCCCTTATCCTGAAGCGGCATCTGAAAATGGCGGTATCATCCGGAAACAGAGGACGGCCAGCGTGTTCTCGCGGCAGCCGCCTGACGTCAATCAGCAGCCCGACCCCGTTCTAAAGATAACGGCAGTCGCGTCCTGATTGCCTTGTGGCATTCCCGCTTCGTTTCGTCCACCGTTCCCGAACAGAATTTCGGGGATCGCCTCATGCAAGTTTAGAACGCGACAGCAGCGGCAGGGATTTTCCCGCCGCGTGAATGACATTGTCGAGGAATTGCCGCGAGGCTTTTTCCCAGCTGTAGCTTCTGGAAAGCGCCAGCGCCTCCTGCGGCGAACAATTAAGGGCCGCGAGACAGGCATCGCGCAGATTATCATCCAGCGCACCGGCGGCAGGGTTGTCGCCGAGGATGTCGATCGGCCCGGTGACGGGGAAGGCTGCCACGGGCACGCCGCTTGCCAGCGCTTCCAGAATGGTGTTGCCGAACGTATCGGTCTTCGAGGGGAAAACGAAGACATCGGCCTGCGCATAGGCATCGGCCAGCTCCTCACCGGTCTTGACGCCGGTGAACAGCACATCAGGATATTTCTCCTGCAATTCATGGCGGGCGGGACCGTCGCCGATAACGACCTTCGAACCCGGCAGGTCCAGTTCCAGAAATTCCGGCAGGTTCTTCTCCACCGCCACACGTCCCACCGTCATGAAGATCGGGCGCGGCAGGTCGAAAGGCAGTTTTGCTTTCGGGCGGGGGTGGAAAAGCTCGGCGTCGATGCCGCGGCTCCAGCGCTTCAGGTTGCGCACGCCGCGCGCTTCCAGTTCGGTCTCAAGGCTCGGTGTCGCCACCATGCAGGTATTGCCGCCATTGTGGAACCAGCGCACGAAGGCGTAGAGCCAGCTTTCCGGCACAGGGAAGCGCGCCGCCACATATTCGGGAAAGCGGGTGTGATAGCTGGTGGAAAAACGCATGCGGTTCTTCACGCACCAGCGCCGCGCCATGAAACCCAGCGGCCCCTCCGTCGCAATATGCACGAAGGAAGGCTGGCTTTTTTCGATCTCCGCCGCCACACGGCGATAACCGGCAACCGAAAGGCGGATTTCCGGGTAGGTAGGGCAGGGGATGCTGTAAAAACTCTGCGGCGTGACCATGCGCACATCGACGCCGAGCCGCGCGAGTTCGGTATTGGTGTTTTCTATGGAGCGAACCACGCCGTTGACCTGCGGGTGCCAGGCATCTGTGACAATCGTGATTCTCGTCATGAAACACTGATCCTGCTCATCTGCGCGCGGGCGAATCCCCATTGCCCGGCTTCTGCCCGTATATGCGGCGTGCGTGTTACAGGATCATGTCAGGGTGTGTGACGGCGGGGAAGCGGCCTCTGTGTGTAGCTTCAAGGCACATGGCGGGTGACGTAATTATTGGTATCAGCGCGGTACATTTGAAGTTTGCGGTTGTCCGCAATGTTTTCTTCTATCCTCATCCCTGTGCCTGTCACAGGGATCCAGCCAGCCCAAGTCCTTGGGCTGAAAGGACTCTTCCCGCCGCGCAGACGCGCGTCGGCTGGATTCCTGTGACAAGCACAGGAATGAGGGCGGGCGGGGTAGCCTACCCGCGAAAATCCGCGATCGCCCAGTTTGGCTGAACGTTATCCCACCAGCGGCAGCAGCTCGGGGCTGATCAGCGCGCCGTGGTGACCGATGACGGTTGCCGCCGCCCTTGCGGCGAAGGTGGCCGCTTCTTCCGGCGAACTCCCGGTCACATAACGGGCGAGGAAAGCGCCGTTGAAGCTGTCGCCGGCGCTTGTCGTGTCCACCACGTCCACGGCCTTCACTGCCGGGGCATGACTACGGCTGCCGCCGAAATCGAGCGTCGCGCCCTTGGCTCCGTCCTTCACGACGATGTTTTCGACGCCAAGCGAAAGGTAGCGGTCGATGGTCGCTTCCACGGAGACATCGCCGAAATGGCCCGCCTCGTCATCGAAGCTCGGCATGACAAGCGTTGCGGCGCGCGCACCGTTGGAGATGGTCTCGAGCATCGTATCCCTGTCGGCCCACAGGCGCGGTCGGATGTTGGGGTCGAAGACCACCAGCTTGCCCGCCGCCTTAGCGCGGCGAAGTTCGGCGAGGAACGTATCGACATCATGGGCGGAGGCGAGAATGGCGAGCGTGATGCCAGAGAAATAGACCACATCGGCGCTTTCCACCGTCCTGCGCAGATGATCCGCATCGGCGGCGAGCTGCCTTGCGGCGGCGGCGTTGCGCCAGTAGCTGAAGGTGCGCTCGCCGTCCTTCAGGTTGATGAGGTAAAGGCCGGGCGTGCCGCCCTTGATGCGGCGGATTTTTTCGGTGCCGATGCCGGCATCGGCGATGAAGGTGAGCATGTCTTCAGAGAGAGGATCGTCGCCAAGCGCGGTGAAATAATCGACCGACCAGTCGCCTGGCAGGCAGGCCCGGGCATACCATGCGGTATTGAACGTATCGCCGGCAAAACCCTTGCGCAGCAGCCCGTTGCCGGCCTGCGACAGTTCCACCATGCATTCGCCAATCGACAGAAACCGTCCGCCCACGCCGTCATCCTCCCGTTTTTTCTAGCCATGCGGCTTACGACGAGTGCGCGCCGCTGACAAGGGCGGTTGTGGCCGTTTGTGCATGTGCGAAGTTCCGGTTTACGCGGCCGCGACAGCTTTATATTCTCCGCTCAAACCATCAGGAGATCGCCCATGTTGCTAACCCATGCCCCGGTCCACAAACCCCAAGCGCAATCGGACTGGTGGAAGGGAGCGGTGATCTATCAGGTCTATCCGCGCTCGTTTCAGGATACGACCGGCGACGGTTACGGCGATCTTGCCGGGGTGACGAAACGCCTGCCCTATATCGCCTCGCTCGGTGTCGACGGCATCTGGCTCTCGCCCTTCTTCACCTCGCCCATGGCCGATATGGGGTATGACGTTTCCGATTATTGCAATGTCGATCCGATGTTCGGCACGCTTGCCGATTTCGACGCGCTGATGGCAGAGGCGCACCGGCTGGGGCTGAAGGTCATCATCGATCAGGTCATCTCGCACACGTCGGACCAGCATCCCTGGTTCGTGGACAGCCGGGCGAGCCGCACCAACAGCAAGGCCGACTGGTATGTCTGGGCCAATCCCAAGCCGGATGGCACGGCACCCACCAACTGGCTTTCCGTGTTCGGCGGCCCGGCCTGGGAATGGGACGGCGTGCGCAAGCAATATTACATGCACAGCTTCCTCGCCTCGCAGCCGGATCTCAATTTCCACAATCGCGAGGTTCAGGATGCGCTTCTCGAAACCGTGCGTTTCTGGCTGGATCGCGGCGTGGACGGTTTCCGGCTCGATACCGTCAACCATTATTTCCATGACAAGCTTTTGCGCGACAACCCGCCGCTTTTCGACGAGGAAAGTTTCGGTCTCGATGCCTCCGACGTCAATCCCTATGGCATGCAGGACCATCTCTACGACAAGACGCGGCCGGAAAACGTGGCCTTCCTGAAGCGTTTTCGCGCGCTGCTCGACGACTATGAGGGCCGCGCCACGGTGGGCGAGGTGGGAGACGGGGCGCGGTCGCTGAAGACGGTGGCGGCCTATACGTCCGGCAATGACAAGCTCAACATGTGCTACACTTTCGACCTGCTGGGGCCGGATTTCAGCGCGAAGCATCTGCGCGCCTCGGTCGAGACCTTCGGCAAGGTGGTGACGGATGGCTGGGTGTGCTGGGCCTTTTCCAACCACGATGTGGTGCGCCACCTCAGCCGTTTTTCCGAAAGTGCGGAGGAGCAGGTGCGGGTGGCGAAGCTTGCCATCTGCGTTCTCGCCAGCCTGCGCGGTTCCATATGTCTTTATCAGGGCGAGGAACTGGGTCTGACCGAGGCGGAACTCGCCTTCGAGGATCTGCGCGATCCCTACGGCATCCGCTTCTGGCCCGCCTTTAAGGGGCGGGACGGATGCCGCACGCCGATGGTGTGGGAAACCGGCAAGCCGAATGCCGGTTTTTCAAGTGCTGAAAAGCCATGGTTGCCGGTGCCCTATGTTCATGCCATGCAGGCTGTGGATGCGCAGGAGCGCAAGCCGGACTCGGTTCTGAACCATTACCGCGCCGTCTTGTCCTTCCGCAAAGGTCACGGCGCGCTGCGCGATGGCGACATGCACTTTATCAAGACCAATCGCGATGTGCTGGCCTTCACGCGCCAGAAGGGCGATGAAAAGCTGCTCTTCGTTTTCAACCTCACCCGCGAAGCGGTGGAATTCCCGATACCGAAGGCCATTCGGGTCACCGATATATTGCCGATGCCGAGTTTCGCACCGTTATTCGATGCGGGGATCGTGAAGCTCGAGGGGCTGGATGTGTTTTGCGGGGTCGTTGCATGAGCGGGCAATTTGCCATCGAGACGGCTGGCGAAGCATCGCTCGATGAGTGGTCCCTTCTGCGGCACCGCTTGTGGCCGGATGCTTCACCCGCCGAACACCGGGCGGAATTGCAGGACGTCTCTGACAATGAGGTTGGATTTATTGCCTATGATCCGGCGGGCATGGCCATCGGTTTCGCCGAAGCCAGCCTGCGGCACGATTATGTCAACGGATGCGACACCTCGCCCGTGGCGTTTCTCGAAGGCGTTTATGTGGAGGAGGCCTTTCGCAAACAGGGCGTTGCGGCTGCATTGATTGCCGAAGTAACCCGTTGGGCGACCAGCAAGGGTGTGAGCGAACTTGCTTCCGATGCCGATATTTCCAATGTCGATTCACACCACATGCATGCGGCGCTGGGATTTGAGGAAACGCAGCGGGTGGTTTATTTTCGCAAGTCTCTGCCTCTGGGTTCATGACCTCTCGGCATTGTTCAGCCATTGAATAATATCAGACACTACGGGTGCGTTCTGACTATCGAATGCGGCGTCATGATCGCGCCTTGGATGTTGATAGTACTATTTAAGTATTGTTGAATTTTATAATATCTTCAATTTTAATTAATTCACGATTAAAACTTATATATATTAGTATTGATAGCAGCAATGAAGTAATTTTTTCATATTTAATTCACTTTTGGCGAGCCTTGGGCAAGCTTCCAGTATTAATCATTGAAACCTACAGATTTTTCGGTCTCCACCCATAAAGTGAAGCAAGGATTGTCATGTCCGTTTCAATCAAGAATTTCAATCAGTCCAATACCGCGAATTCCACCTCGCCACGCGCCAAAGCTAAGGCCGCCCTTCCATCCATCCGCGAGGTCTTTCTTTCCGGACAATCGGCGGCCCGCGCATCGACACCGAAACCAGCCCCCAAAACCTCGTCAGCCGATTATATCGCATCGCCCGCCTTCATGCGGAATCTGAGGGCCAAGCTTTCCCTGGCGGGGGACGATCCGGCGCAATATCTGCGCGCCCGGTCGATGATGAGTGCTCTCGAGCGTGGGGCCTTGCAGGTTTCGAACCCCACCCAGGGCAAAACGATCAATGCGTGGGATCCGAACCAGAAAAACGCCAAGCCGACGACAGCCACTGACATCGCCAAGACCAACTGGGTGGATTTCCTCAACACGCAGCTGAAGCGCAGCGAAGACGGTGCGCTTTCCAGGGATGGAAGCGGCAGCTATGTCGACAATGCGACGGGAAAACACGCCTATTTTGGCAGGGTCGCGGGCAAATATTATTACGTCACCTGGCCTTCGGAGACGAAAGCATGAGGCCGCTCTTGCGGCCTCAAAACGCGGATTGAGCGTTTTCCGCTGCCTCCGGTCGGCAATCCACCGTCAGATCAGCGCAAACCGGTCCACATCCACCATACCCATATCGGAAATTTTCAGATGCGGGATGACGGGCAGGGGCAGGAAGGCGACCTGCAGGAAGGGTTCTTCCAGCGTCGTGCCGAGCGCATAGGCTGCTTTTCTGAGCGTGTGCAGCGTGTCTCGAACGGTCTCATAGGGTTCGAGGCTCATCAGCCCTGCGACGGGCAAAGCGATCTCGCCCATCACCCTGCCGTCTTCCACCACCACGAAGCCGCCCTTGATTTCGCCGAGCCGGTTGGCGGCCAGCGCCATGTCTTCCTCGCTCACGCCGACAACGCAGATATTGTGGCTGTCATGGCCGACAGTGGAGGCGATGGCGCCCTTTTTCAGGCCGAAGCCCTGAACGAAACCATTGGCATGGTTGCCGTTCTTGCCGTGGCGTTCGATGACGGCGACCTTGATGATGTCGTTCGCAAGATCGACGGTGGTCTGGTTACCATCCGTCGGCAGCCTGTAGCGGCGGTGCTCGGTAATGATCTTGCCGGGAAGCACGCCCATGACAGGGCTTTCGCCCTCCGTGACCGGCACGCCGAAATGGGAAGCGAGCACGGGTCTTGCCTTGACGCTGTCGAGGCCGACGGGTGCGACCGGTTTACGCGTGGCAAAAAGGGCGTCATCGACGATCCGGCCGCCGGAAAGCACCATGCTGGCCTTGCAGTTCTGCAGGCTGTCGACGATCACGAGATCGGCCCGCCAGCCCGGTGCGACAAGGCCACGATCCCGCAGGCCAAAGGCTTTTGCGGCGGAAATCGAGGCGGCGCGGTAGATGGCGAGCGGTTCCACGCCGCTGGCGATCGCAGTGCGGATCATATAGTCGAGATGGCCCTGTTCGGCGATGTCGAGCGGGTTGCGATCATCCGTGCAGAGGGCCAGATAGGGCGACAGGCGTTCGGTGATGATCGGCATCAGGGCGTGCAGGTCCTTCGAGACCGAGCCTTCGCGCACCAGAATATGCATGCCCTTGCGGATTTTCTCCAGCGCCTCAGTCGCGCTCGTGCATTCATGTTCGGTGCGGATGCCGGCGGCGAGATAGCCGTTCAGCGCCGTGCCGGAGAGAAGCGGTGCATGCCCGTCGATATGCTGGCCCTGAAACGCCTCGAGCTTCGCCATGCACACCGGATCCTTGTGGATGACGCCCGGAAAATTCATGAATTCGGCAAGGCCGATGACCTTTGGATGATTGCGAAACGGCAGCAGCTTTTCGATGGGCAGATCGGCGCCGGCGGTTTCCAGATGGGTGGCGGGCACGCAGGAGGAGAGCTGCACGCGGATGTCCATGATGGTTTCCATGGCGCTGTCGAGGAAGAACTGAAGTCCCTCCACGCCCAGAACATTGGCGATCTCATGCGGGTCGCAAATGGCGGTGGTAACGCCATAGGGCAAAACGCAGCGGTCGAATTCGTGCGGTGTGACCAGCGACGATTCGATATGGAGATGCGTATCGATGAAACCCGGAACGACGATCTTTCCGGAAATGTCGATTTCCTGTCGCCCCTTGTAGTTCTCGCAGGTGCCGACGATGGTGTCGCCACAGATGGCGATATCCGAAGCGACGAGTTCTCCGGTGGCGAGGTCGAAGAAGCGTCCGCCCTTGAGAACCATGTCCGCCGGTTCACGGCCCGTACCCTGATCGATGCGCGTTTCAAGTCTGGAATTCATGCGGGTCTCTTCGGCTCCTGATTTACGTCGTATGCGAGAATTTTCACTATTTACATTCTACGGTTGTTTCTTGGTCTATTCGGATTGATTCTTTGAGTTTTAAATATATCCAGAGTAAAAAATTTTCATATTTGTGTTATCTAATCTTCCGAGGTGCAAGTTTAGGCAGGTTTGGGAAGGCTTGACTTCACCTTTATAGTTTAGCCGGTTGCGTGCCGACATTTTTACGAATTACGGTTTCAGGTTATCATTCCCGGGAAGGAAAATAAAAGCATCTGATGCTCAAACGAATTTCCACCCAGCAACTGACGATTGGCATGTTTATCGAAGCGGTCGAAGGAACGCTTTCGAACCAGGGATTTTTAAAACGGCACCGCTTTCTTTTGCGGCACGAGGAATTAATGCGTCAATTGAAATCAAGCGGCGCCGAAAGCATCGTCATCAACACGGCCAAGGGATACGATACCGAAGGCAGCGCGCGTTCTGCGGCCGTTTCGCCGCAACCGGGCAATTGCCCGGAAACCGTCGCTGCGGTTACCCATGCCGTGCGCTCAGCCGCCGATACGATTGCCGAGACCTTTGCTTCCGCAGAGGCCGGCGGCGTTATTTCGCTGAAGGGCATGGCTGCGGCGGCGGGCAAGATTTCCGATGCCGTGCAGTCGAACCCGGCGATTTTCATCGGCGTCACCCGCCTGAAATCGAAAGACGAAACGACCTTCGTGCACTCGGTCTCCGTCAGCGGGCTGATGATCCTCTTCGGTAATTATCTCGGGCTCGACAGGGGAACGGTCAATCTGCTCGGCATCAGCGGGTTGCTGCATGATATCGGCAAGGTGGAAATCCCCTCATCGATCCTCAACAAGGCGGAAGGGTTGAGCGCCAGCGAGCGGGAAATCATCAATCTCCATCCCGCATTCGGCCGGGATATATTGTCGCGCAACGCGCAGATGCCGGAGATGGTGCTCGATGTCTGCTTCAATCATCATGAGCGGATGGACGGCGGCGGTTATCCGAGCGGCCGTGCGGGCAGCCAGATCAGCCTCTATGCGCGTATCGCGGCGATTTGCGACGTCTATGACGCCATCACCTCGGTCAGGCCCTACAAGAAGCCGTGGACGGCGAATGACGCGCTGACCTGGATGCTGCGGCGGGAAGGGCATTTCGACATGCAGCTGCTGAAGAAATTCGCGCTATGCATTTCCGCCTCGCTGCCGAGGGGCTAGTTGCCGAAGATGATCGCCATGTTCAGGCTGTCGATGTAACGGCCGTCGATCAGAACGGTGTCACGGCCCCGGCCTTCATGCACAAAGCCGATCTTTTCATAAAGCGCGATTGCTCTGGCATTGTCCGCATGCACGCTCAGCTCCACACGGTGCAGCCCGCATTGACGGGCGGCATCGAGCGTCTGCCGCATCAGCCGTCCACCCAGCCCCTTGTCGCGATAGGCGGGCAGGATGCCCATGCCGAGCGTGCCGCGATGGGCATGGGTGGGCCTGCTCTCGCGGCGAATATCGCACCAGCCGACCACCTTGCCATCCGCAATCGCCACGAATTGCGGATGGTCGTTTTCGATCATGTCGAGAACGAAGGCGCGGACCGAATCGAGCGGCGGCGCCTCCAGGAAGCTCAGATATTTCCGCTCGCGCGATACGGCATCGAGAGCACGGTGAAAGCTTTCAACGTGCTCCGCCCGGATGGGTTCGATGCTGATGGCGTCGGCAGCAGCCATCATGCCGCCTTCGTCTTCGCCTTGCGGGTCAGATGCACCACGACATTTTCGATCATGCGCATGCCGGCGTCCTGGCCGAGCGTCATGATCGATTCCGGGTGGAACTGAACGGCGGCCACCGGTTCCTTGGCGTGTTCGATGCCCATGATCGTGCCGTCCTCGCTTTCCGCCGTGATAATGAAATCACGCGGAAGGGTGGAGGGGTCGGCGAAGATCGAGTGGTAACGGCCGACGGTTACTTCCTTGCCAAGACCGGAGAAGACGAGACCCGGTTCCAGCACGCGGATGCGCGAGGGCTTGCCGTGCATCGGCACCGCAAGCTGGCGAAGTTCGCCGCCATAGGCTTCCGCCAGCGCCTGAAGGCCGAGGCAGACACCGAAGATCGGCAATTCGCGGGCGCGGGCGGCCTTGATCGTCGCCTTGCAGTCGAAATCCGTCGGGCTGCCCGGTCCGGGAGAGAGAACGACGAGATCGGGCTGGAAGCGATCGAACACTTCTGCCGCAACCGGCGTTCTGACGGTGGAGACGGTCGCGCCCGTCTGGCGGAAATAGTTCGCCAGCGTGTGCACGAAACTGTCTTCGTGGTCGACAAGCAGGATTTTCACACCGGTGCCCACCTTGGCGGCATCACGCTTGGTGGAAGCGGCGTTGGTGCCTTTGGCATCGCGAATGGCGGCGATCATGGCGGAGGCCTTCAGTTCGGTTTCGGCTTCTTCTTCCTGCGGATTGGAATCGTTGAGCAGCGTCGCACCCGCACGCACCTCGGCAATGCCGTCCTTGATGCGGATGGTGCGCAGCGTGAGCCCCGTATTCATGTCACCGTTGAAGCCGACCATGCCGATCGCGCCGCCATACCAGGCGCGCGGGCTCTTTTCATGGCCCTCGATGAAGCGCATGGCCCAGAGTTTCGGCGCACCGGTGACGGTGACGGCCCAGGCGTGGCTGAGGAAACCGTCAAAGGCGTCCATGTCATCGCGCAGGCGGCCTTCGATGTGGTCGACCGTGTGGATGAGGCGCGAATACATCTCGATCTGGCGGCGGCCGATGACCTTCACCGAACCCGGCTCGCAGACGCGGCTCTTGTCGTTACGGTCCACATCCGAGCACATGGTGAGTTCGGATTCGTCCTTCTTCGAATTGAGCAGTTTCAGGATCTGCTCGCTATCGGCAATCGGGTCGTCACCGCGCTTGATGGTGCCGGAAATTGGGCAGGTCTCGATGCGGCGGCCGGAGACACGCACGAACATTTCCGGCGACGCGCCGACCAGATATTCCTGATGGCCGAGATTGATGAAGAAGGAATAGGGGGAGGGATTGATCGCCTTGAGGCGGCGCGAAATCGCCGACGGATTGCTTTCACAACGCTCCATGAATTTCTGGCCGGGAACGACCTCGAACAGATCGCCGCGGCGGAAGCTTTCCTTGGCCTTCACCACCAGTTCGGAATATTCGCCGGGACGGTGATCCCCCTTCGGCGGGATCGTGTCCGTGGTCTTGAAGGGATCGGGCGCAATGTCGGAGGACTTGCCGTCCGTCGTCACGCCGCCCTTTTCGAAATCGTAGCGGTCGATCCAGGCCTTGGCGGAATAGTGGTCGACGACTAAGATTTCGTCGGGCAGGAACAGCACCATGTCGCGCTGGTCTTCCGGGCGCGCCAGCGACAGCTTGATGGCGTCGAACTGGAAGGCGAGATCGTAACCGAAGGCGCCGAACAGGCCGATGGCCGAATCCGCATTCGAATAAAAGAGGTCGACGATGGCGCGCAGCGCCGTGAAGACGGTCGGGATTTTCGAGCGTTCTTCCTCGGTGAAAACGCGGTCCGGTTCGTTGACGGTCAGATCGAGACGGCGCGTGGTGGAAGCGCCAAGCGTGAGATCTGGCGTCGCCTTCAGCTTTTCAGTGATGAAGGAAAGCAGCACTTCGCCGCGGCCATTATAGGCCTCGATCCACATCTTGCGGCCGAAACAGGAAATGCCGAGCGGCGGATCGACGATGGCCGTATCCCAGCGGGTGTAACGGCCCGGATATTCATAGTTGGACGAAAAAACCGCGCCGCGATGGGAATCGAGCTTTTCGATATAATTATCGATGGCGCTGGCGTAATCGGCGGGCCGACGCTTTCGGCTGACCTTGATGCCGCCTTTCGTCTCGTAGGTTTCCGCTCCGTCATCCTGAATGATCGTTACCATTTCTTTCGTACTCGTTTTTCGCATGTCGTTATCGCAAAACCGTCAAGCACTTTTGCGCGCATGCTTTCTGTTGTTCAAGCCCGATGACAGGCGGCAAAATAACAAAAAAGCCGCCTGAAAATTCGGGCGGCTTGGACTTTGTCTGAAGACATGACTGGTCAAGGCCGCGAAAAGCTGCCCCACCACCAGTTAGCAATGTTCTTAGACACGATGTTCATGGGAAAATTGTTAGCGTGCACGATCCGCCTTGGCAAGCGGATTTCGGTGAGGGAATGAACCTTACGGGCCGTCGCGGCGTTGCACTCCTGCCGAAACGGTCAGGAGTGCCCCGAAAAATGCTTCATCGCCTGTGTCTTCTGGTAACCACCCTCGCATTGATTTCCGCCTCTGAACCGCCGGCACAGGTGCCGGTGCCGCAACCGAAACCGGGCGAGGGGCAATCCGCCACCCCCTCGGACAAGCCATCGGACGAGCCGCCGCAAAGCCCGGCGGAGGCGCCGAAACCGGCCCCGAAACCGCAGGTCCCGGAAGAGCGGAAACCGGATGACGGCAAGACGCCGGCAGACAAGGGGTCCGATGACAGCAAGAAAGGCGTCGAAGGCAAGGCGGGTGAGGGCAAAGAGGAGGGCGAACCACGGAAACCGGACGTTGACGCCGCAAAACCGGAGGAGAAGCCGCCCGAGCCGGTGAGGCCGGAAGATCCGGCCGCGCTTCAGGCATGCCTTGGCGCGTTGAAGGATATCGGCGCCGAGTTCAAGCAGCTTGAACCGATCCGCGATGCAGAGCAGGGCTGCGGCATCGAAGCGCCTGTCGAGCTTTCCGTGGTTCTGCCCGGCATCAAGCTGGAACCATCGGGCACCATGCGTTGCGAAACCGCGCTCGCGCTTTCCCGCTGGACAAAGGAAATGATGCTGCCGGCTGCGGCTTTGGCTTTGCCTGAGAGAAAGGTGACGGCCATCGCCAATGCCTCGACCTATATCTGCCGCAACCGCAACAGCGCGGAAAACGGCAAGATTTCCGAACATGCCAAGGGCAATGCCGTCGATATTTCCACGATCGCCTTCGATAAGGGCGAGCCGCTGGTGATGAAGCCGCGCGGTGAGGACGGAACGCCGGAAGGCGCTTTCCAGCGCACCATCACCGCCGCCGCCTGCCTGTTCTTCCGCACGGTGCTTTCGCCCGGCAGCGACGCCACCCATCAGGATCACCTGCATCTCGACGTGCTGGAGCGCAAGGGCGGTTATCTCTATTGCCGCTGATAAAAAAGGGCGACCCGAAGGCCGCCCCGACTGGAGATGATGTTTCTGCCCGGGTTTAGAATTTCTGGGTCAGAGAGATTTTGAAGGTGCGTCCGGGTTCGGAATAGAAGGCGACCGGCTGGTTCGTCGAGGAGGTCGCGGTGGTGCTGATATCGCGAACGCCGACTGCATTCCAATAGGTCTTGTCGAAGACGTTGTAGATGCCCGCCTGAATGCGCAGGCCCTTGGTTTGTTCCGGCTCCCACCAGCCGGTGAGGTTGACGATACCGTATCCCGGTGCATCGAAGGTCTGATACGAGGAGCCGGTTATGCTTGTCGCCGTTCCATCTTCGCGCATGCCGGCGGAGATGATGGTCGACAGATCGACGCCCCATTGCTCCTGTTCGTAGCCGACGCCCAGAATGGACTTGAAAGGTGCGACGCTGCGGATGAATTCGCCGGTGTTCTTGTCCTTGCCATAGGCATAGGCAAGCGAGCCGTGCAGGAAGACGCCGTTGGCGAAGTCCTTGCGGGCCTTGGCTTCCACGCCGGAAATTTCGACTTCGGCGCGGTTGCGCCAGGTAATCAGCATGCCGGGCGTGCCGACGCCCGGTGTCGTCACCGCTGTCGTCGTGGTGCGATAGACGTCGATGAAGTTCTTGTACTGGTTATGGAACAGGGTAAGGCTGCCGGTCAGATCGTCGGCGGCGTAGTTCGCGCCGATTTCAAAACCGTTTCCGGTTTCCGGCTTCAGGTTGGGATTGCCGACATTGGCATATCCGCCGTTGGCATTGGTGAAGTTTATATAGGCTTCGTTGATGGTCGGCGGACGGTAGGCCATTGACCATTGGCCGAACAGTTCCACTTCCGGTGTCAGCTGATAGGTTGCCAGAAGCTTCGGCGAAATGCGGGAATCGCTCTGTCCGTCGGGGAAGGCAAACCGGGTGGAGCCGGTGTTGCGGCTGAAATCGCTGGTCTGCTTCGGATCGTAATCGTACCAGTCGAAACGCACACCGGGAGTCAGTGCAAAGCCGCTATCACCGAAACCGATCCGATCATCAATGTAAAGGCCGAGCCTTCTGCCGTCAACTTTCGGGATATCGGCCTGCGAGGCGGTGACGGGAATAGCGTTGATGAACTGTTCCGTATCGGAAAACTGCAGATTGCCTCCGAATCGGATCTGATGGTTGAAATTACCTGTCGTGAACTCAGACAACGTATCGCCCGCAAGGCCGAAAGAGCTTTCGTCCATCTCGTTGTGACGCTCGTAGCGGGTATTGTTCGACAGTGCGCCGAACGAGCCGGCATCCTTGATCAGCCGCTGCCAATAAAGGGTGAGATTGGCAGCATCGATCAGCGCGTCGGTGGACGGCGCCTCGTAGCTATAGTCGAGGGAGAGGCGTTCGCGGCGGGTGTCGTCGTAACCCCAATAATTGTCGCGAGCGTAGGTATTGGCGCCGCCGGCGCTGACACCGTGCAACGTTTTCAGGTTGGAATCGCTGTCGAGGTTGAAGCGCTCGGCGGTGAACCCGATGCGGTGTCCGCCTTCGAGGTCCTGGCGGATTTTGAACAGCAGATTGTACTGGTCGTAGTCGAGGGGATTGGCCTTGGTACGGTTCACGCCGATAATATCGGCCGTGCCCTGGCTGTCGCGCTCATGGCCCTTCCTGTAACCGCCCTGGAACAGGATGGAGGTGTTCTGGATTTTCTTGGCGACGGCGACGGAGCCGCCGAAGCTCTTGTCTTCGCTATCATATGTCAGCTTGGCAACGCCGCCCCAATCCTTGTCCGGTCCGATCAGGTCTTCCGGCTCAAGCGTGCGCAGCACCAGCGCGCCGCCGAGAGCGCCGGCCCCGATACGGCTCGAATCCGCGCCACGCACCACATCGACGGTGGAGAGGGACGAGAAATCATAGCTGTTGTTGGTGTCGCTTGTGCTGGTCGTTGCGGTGGTGCCGCGTGCATAGTTTTCGAAGAAGGGAACGGGGATATTGTCGATCAGCGTCGTGACGCGCGCACCGCCCAGACCGCGGATGAACAGGCCGCCCGGCTTGCCGGGCTTGGATTCGATGAAATCGACGCCCGGCTCGGTGGTATTGCCCAGATCGCGGACATTGTTGATCTCCTTCTTGCGGATGTCTTCCGCCGTGGTCTGGCTCGCCAGCGGCGTGTCGGCGGCGGCATTGGCGCTTTTGACGCGCTTGCCCTTGACGACGATCCTTTCAAGCGTGGTGGCGCCGTCCGCCTGCGACGCGGCATCCTGTGCCAGCGCGGGGCCGGCAAGCGGCAGAAGAGAGATGGCAGTGCACAGAAGCAGCGCGGAATGCGTGCGCGAAATGGACATTAAGTACCCCCAGGTAGGCGCGCGAATGGGCCACGGCGTGCGAAGGCACGCCGCGCTTGCCGCCGCGGCTGAAACTGTTTTGATTGTTACGGGCGAGCCGATAAGCGAGGACTAAAAAACATGACGATAACTGTCAACATATTATATATGACTTTTTACATCATGTTTTAAAGCATAACAGTATGTTGCAAAAATATGACGCTTATCCGCTCTCGAAACTCACTGGTGGATGGGGTGCGAAAACGCCACGGTACGGTCAAAGTCCCGACATTGCCGCTTGCTAGGATATTCGCAGCCAGTTTACATGGCGAAACAAACCATGCCCCAACAATAAACAGATTATTAATCGGATACGGAAATGAAGTCTCTTGAACTGCTCGTCGAGCGGATCATCCTCTCCAGCCGCTGGCTGCTCGTCGTTTTTTATCTCGGGCTCGTCGCGGCACTGGCGGTTTATGCGTTTTCCTTCGCGCTCAAGTTTCTGAAAGTTGCGAAGAACGTTTTCACCTACGACGAAGCGGACATGATCCTCGCCATGCTGGGTCTGATCGATGCGGCGCTGGTCGCCAGCCTGATCGTCATGGTGATGATTTCCGGTTACGAGAACTTCGTCAGCCGCTTCGACGATGCCGATGCCGAGGTTTCCTTTCTGGGCAAGCTCGATTCCGGCAGCCTGAAAATCAAGGTCGCGTCGTCGATCGTGGCGATCTCGTCGATCCACCTGCTGCAAATCTTCCTCAACGCCAGTCAATATTCGGACAGCAAGCTGATGTGGTTCACCATCATCCATCTGGCTTTTGTCGTCTCGGCGGTCATGCTCGGTTTCCTGGAAAAACTGATGGCCAAGCCGAAGGACAAATCCGAAAAGCCGGTGCTTTGATCAGGATGGTCCAGCCGATATGAAGGTCGCAACCCCGTTCTGGCCATGCCGCATGTTTTACGCTCCGGGCGCTGCGTCCCGGCGTGTCGAGGGTGCGTGAATGGTGAAGACGGAGCGTCAGGCCAGACTTTGCGACGATCTGTCGGCTGCTGCCGACAAATCCCAATGGCTGGAGGCGCTGCGGGAAGTGATGCGCGCCTTCGGTTACGCCTATGTGACCCTTTTGCGGTTGCCCGGCGGACAGAATGCCTATGCCTTGCCAACGGTTGTCGAAAGCAGCCTGCCGATCTGGGTCGTGAATGCGATGACCAGGGACGGCGCGCTTGGGGACTGTCCCGTCATCAAGCGCGGCGCGTCGTCGATGATGCCGCAATATTGGTCGCTGCAGGATCCGGATATTGCCTGCGGACCGCTGGTGGATGCGGCGGCCTCGCTGAGCAGCATGGGCATTACGGCTGGTCTGATGGTGCCGGTGCACGGCATGTACGGCAACCGGCATCTGATGAATTTCGCAGGCGATCGCGATATCCTGCCGCAAGCCGCGCTCAACGAGCTGAGCATGATCGTGCTGCATGCGCTGGAGGTTTATGACCGGCTTTGCCGCACCAACTCAAAAGGTCCGTCGCCGCTGACGAAGCGGGAACTCGATGTGGTGCGCTGGACGGCGCAGGGAAAGACCTCCGTGGAGATCGCCGAGCTTCTGTCCATCTCGGAACATACCGTCAATGCCTATATGAACAACGCCATCCGCAAGCTCGACTGCGTCAACCGCACCCAGCTCGTGGCCAAGACCATACGCCTTGGCCTCATAGACTGATCGATCCTGTCGTTCCCGGCAGGCTTCGCCTTACCGGTCGAGAACCGAGCGAAGCTCAACGAGATTCGAGCGAACCCGCAAAACGTAAAATCCCATGGTGGCGAGGTGCGAGGGCATGATCCAGCCGCTTTCCTCACCATTGGAAATGATCGCCGGCTGAATACGCAGGGCTGCGCGGGTCTGCAACAGCGTGTCGTTCCAGAGATTGGTCAGGTTACGCTCGCGGATGACCTGTGCGAAGTCCGATCCGGCGGCGGAAAGCACGCCGTAATAGCCGTAGAGCTGTCCATAAGCGAACCAGAAGCGGTCGTCGGCGCGCGTATCGAACCAGCCGCCATTATAATTTTCCGAACGTTCGCGCAGAATTGCAGACGTGGAGCCGATATCGCCGGCGATACGGTCGATGAACTGGATGAGGTTGTCGGCGCGGGTATCGAAGACGGCCTTGCAGGCGGCAAGCTCGCCGTTGAAGGCCTGGAAGCTGCGGATGGCGGCGCGATAATAGGCCGGCGTCGGCGTCTTCGGGCCGAACGGATCGAGACCGAAATACCAGGAATATTCGCTGAACTGCATGTTCCCGCGTGCTTCCTGTAGATTGTTGTTGATGCCGGATGTTCCGCGCACGCGGCCGAGCGTATCCACCAGTTCCACCGAGGTGCGGCGCACGGCCTGGTTTACGCCACGCTGGAAAGACGCCTTGTTGTCCAGAAACGGCGTGCTGTCCCAGTCCATGCCGAAAAGGCCGAGACGATAGAGCAGCATGGAGGAAATCCATGCGTTCTGGTTGACGTTGAAATCGGTGAGATCGGCGGCTGCGTCGACGATGGCCGAACGCTGGCAGACCGGCGCCGATGTGTTTGCGGCGGCACCCGTTGCGCCACCCGCCGGGGCGGCGGCGGGCAATTCCTGCCCGGCAGGCACGGTGCGCTCTTCAAGCTTGTAGCGCGCGACGTAATCCGGGTCGAAATTCGTCCAGACCTGGGTTTGCCAGATGAAATATCCGTAAAAGCCGGCAAGAAGAATGACGATGAGGGCGATCGGACCCTTGATGAGCCAGTTGCGGCCGCTGTACCAGCCGTGGGCGGCCATGAAGGGCCACAAAAGCCAGGCGACGAGAAGACCGGCGGCCCTGCCGATGGCGCTGAAGGCTGCCTGAATCAAAGCGGTGATCCGGTCGATCATGTCGTCATAGTCTCCTCTGCCCGTGGGGCTGGACGCCGGAAGAAAAACACGCGGCCCGCCCGCGCCCTTCGGCGCTTCGTATAAACCGCGGTCATTTACTGTCTTCCAGATATGTCCCGGTCAACCGGGATACAACATGATTGCGAAACTTTTCTCAACCTGCGGTCCGCGCCGGCCATTGTGGCTTTCCACGCCGATTGTGGAGCAATAGCCGCCGCGGAACCGAAGGGATATGCGCCTAGAGGCCGAGCTTGGCGATCTCGTCGTTCAGCCGGTCGCGTGCCTTTTTCGGCAGTTTGCCGTTCTTGACGGCGTCGAGATTGGCCGGCGCGGCATCGCCGACGACAACGAGCGCGATCATGCCCATGCCGAGATGCGGTGTGCATTTGACGACGTAGGCGCCTTCCTTCTCGACCGTCAACTTCACCGTCTCGTTCATTTTGCCCTTGAAGTCTGCGACACCCTCGGGGATCATGTCCTTCACGGCTGCCGCATCATGGCCCTTGTCGACCGGGACGAAGGTGATGACGTCGCCGACGGCGGCCTTGACGGTTGCGGGCTCGAAGACCATCGCCTGACCGTCGCTGCCCTTGTTGAGCATCTTCACTTCGATTTCGGCAGCAAGGACGGGAAAGGCGAAAAGACCTGCGAGAATGGCGAGGCCGGCGAATTTGGCAGTTCTGTTCTGCATAGTTTTGCTCCTGAGAGAAAGCACATCCACGCGAATGTGTCGCCGTCGTCTTAGCCCAGGAGCGGGGGAGCCATCTTTGCGGAAAATCAAATGCGGCAACCGGACGCAGATGTTCACTCGCCCTTGAACGTCTCCACCCAGTGGCGGCGGCAGAAGGAAACATATTTCTCGTTGCCGCCGACATCGATCTGCGCGCCTTCCGTCACGACCTTTCCTTCATTGTCGAAGCGGGCGACCATCGTCGCCTTGCGGCCGCAATGGCAGATGGTGCGGATTTCGCGAAGCTCGTCGGCAATGGCGAGCAGTTCTTTCGAGGCGGGGAAAAGCTTTCCCTGAAAATCCGTGCGCAGGCCATAGGTCATGACCGGGATGTTCAGCCTGTCGACAATGTCGGCAAGCTGCCAGACATGGTGTTCGGAGAGAAAGTTGGCTTCATCGATGAAAACGCAGGCGACCGGCGCTTCGGCTGTGAGGGCCGATACCTCGGCGAACAGGTTGGTATTGTCATCGAAGGTCAGGGCGTCGGAGGAGAGGCCGATGCGCGAGGCGACACGGCCGACGCCGGCCCGGTCGTCAAAGGCAGCCGTGAAGATCAGTGTGCGCATGCCGCGCTCCTGATAATTATAGGATGCCTGCAGCAGCATGGTCGATTTGCCGGCGTTCATCGTCGAATAATTGAAATAGAGTTTTGCCATTATCCACTCCCGGAGCGCCCTTGCGTCCTTCGGACGCTTCTCAACAATGCTCCAACCTGTTGAATCGGCACATCGCGACTCACAGAGCCGATTGTCGTTTATGCCGATGCTGCAGCCAGCGTCTTTTGACGGCGAAGAAGCGGATTGAAAAGTGCCGCAGTGGGAAAAACACAGATTTCCGCAACCGGACTGTTTGTCGCATTCGGGCGTTGAAAGCCGGTGATTTTCACGATTTTGTCGCAAACGGTGCGCCAAAGCACGCAAATGCGCGCGAGTTGATTGTGTCCGGCAGATATTGATAATGGCAAGGGAACGAAAAAACAGGGAGCAAGCCATATGTTTGCAAATAGAAGCCGCTGTCTGGCCTTGGCCGCAGCAATCTCCTCCATGACGTTCAGTGCGGCCGGTGCTGCGGAACCGGCAAGCTGTGGCACAGTGCGCTTTTCCGATGTGGGCTGGACCGACATCACCGCCACGACGGCCACCGCCACCGTGCTTCTGAAAAGCCTTGGCTATGAAACCGACGTCAAGCTTCTCTCCGTACCCGTTACCTACACATCCCTGAAAAACAAGGACATCGACGTCTTCCTCGGCAACTGGATGCCGACCATGGAAGGCGATATCGCGCCCTACCGCGAAGACAAATCCGTGGAAACGCTGCGGGAAAACCTGACCGGCGCGAAATACACGCTGGCGACCAACGCCAAGGGCGCCGAACTCGGCATCAAGGATTTCAAGGACATCGCCGCCCATAGCGCCGATCTCGGCGGCAAGATCTATGGTATCGAGCCGGGCAATGACGGCAATCGCCTGATTCTCGACATGGTGGCCAAGGACAGTTTCGGTCTGAAGTCATTCGAGGTGGTCGAGTCGTCCGAACAGGGCATGCTCTCCCAGGTGGCGCGTGCTGAAAAATCCGGCGAGCCCATCGTCTTCCTCGGCTGGGAACCGCATCCCATGAATGCGAATTTCAAGCTGACCTATCTGACCGGCGGCGACGAGGTCTTCGGTCCCAATCTCGGCGGTGCGACGATCCATACCAATGTCCGCAAGGGTTACGTCGAGGAGTGCCCGAATGTCGGCGCCTTCCTCAAGAACCTGCAATTTTCCCTGCCCATGGAAAACGAGATCATGGGCAAGATCCTGAATGACGGCCTTGAGGGCGAGGCGGCTGCAACCGCCTGGCTGAAGGCCAATCCGACGGCGATCGAGCCCTGGCTCGCCAACGTCAAGACCAAGGACGGTAGCGCCGACGCCCTGCCTGCCGCCAAGAAGGCTCTCGGCCTCTAAGCCGCAAGACGATGCATGACTGCATCCGGCCTGCGCGGCAGGCCGGATCAGCGGGAAATAACGATGCCCATGCATGACCTTGCCTGTGAATTTTCAGACATTGAGGGTCATGCGCCAGCACCGCGTCCGGCAGTTCCGCTGCCGGCCGTCATTTCTGCATTGGAGCAATCCCGGTGAAACGGGATGACGATGCTCTATTTCTTTGTTGTCTGCGCAATTCCGGACGCAAAACCGCTCTGCACTTTTGCCGGAATTGTTTTAGTTCACGAAAGGTCTTTTCTTACCGTGGAATGGCTCAGCGCTCCTGAAAACCGCCTGCCCGTCGGCCGATATGCCAAGGAGGCCATTGACTGGCTGACCGGCAATCTCGCTTTTTTCTTCGATTGGCTTTCCTTCATTTTCCAAAGCGTCATCAACGCCCTGCTTTATGTGCTGCAGGCGCCGCATCCGCTCATCATCGTGGCGATCCTGACGGCGCTTTCCGCCTGGACGCGCCGCTCCGTCGGCATGCCGGTCTTCACCGCGCTCGGCCTGCTGCTTATCATCAATCTGGGCTACTGGAAGGCGACGACAGAAACGCTGGCGCTCGTCATCGCCGCCAGCGCCGTCTGCATGATCATCGGCATACCGCTCGGCATATTGGCGGCGCGGCGCAAATGGATTTATGCCGGCATGCGCCCGGTGCTGGACCTGATGCAGACCATCCCCACCTTCGTTTATCTCATCCCGGCGCTGGTGCTGTTCGGTCTCGGCATGGTTCCGGGGCTCATCGCCACCGTCATCTTCGCCATTCCGGCTCCCGTGCGGCTCACCCGCCTCGGCATCGTTTCGACGCCGCCGGCGCTGGTGGAGGCGGCCGTCGCCTTTGGCGCGACGCCGTCGCAGGTTCTGCGCAAGGTGGAGCTTCCCTTCGCCGCGCCGCAGATCATGGCCGGCCTTACCCAGACGATCATGCTGTCGCTGTCGATGGTGGTCATTTCCGCCCTCGTCGGCGCCAATGGTCTCGGCGTACCCGTGGTGCGCGCCCTGAACACCGTCAACATCGCTATGGGCTTCGAAGCGGGACTGTGCATCGTCATACTGGCGATCGTTCTCGACCGACTTTTCCGCCTTCCCGGCGCGGAGGATGATCTATGAGTGACGCCATCATCTTTGGAAATGTCGATATCGTTTTCGGCGACCGGCCCGATGCGGCGCTGCCGCTGATCGACAAGGGCAGCACGCGTGACGAGATCAATGCCGAAACCGGACTGGTTCTCGGCGTCGCCAATGCCTCGCTCTCGGTCAGCGAGGGCGAGATACTCGTGCTCATGGGGCTTTCCGGTTCGGGCAAGTCGACCCTGCTCAGGGCCGTCAACGGGCTTGCGCCCGTGGTGCGCGGCAATGTCGGCGTGAAGACCAAGTCAGGCTATGTCGATCCCTATCGCTCGACGGCGAAAGCGCTGCGCGATCTGCGCATGCACACGGTTTCCATGGTCTTCCAGCAATTCGGCCTTCTGCCCTGGCGCAATGTGGCCGACAATGTCGGCTTCGGGCTTGAGCTTTCCGGCGTGCCGGAAGCCGAGCGCAAGCGCATGGTGGCCGAGCAGCTGGAACTGGTCAATCTCTCCGCCTGGGCCGACCGCAAGGTGGGAGAGCTTTCCGGCGGCATGCAGCAGCGTGTGGGGCTGGCGAGAGCCTTTGCCACGGGCGCGCCGATCCTGTTGATGGACGAGCCGTTCTCGGCGCTCGACCCTCTTATCAGAAGCCGCCTGCAGGACGAGCTTCTGGAATTCCAGAGCCGGCTGAAGAAAACGATTCTCTTCGTCAGCCACGATCTGGACGAGGCCTTCCGCATCGGCAACCGCATCGCCATGATGGAGGGCGGACGCATCATCCAGTGCGGAACGCCGCAGCAGATCGTCAAGCAGCCGGCCACGCCCTATGTCGCGGATTTCGTGCAGAACATGAACCCGATCTCCATGCTGACCGCCGCCGATGTGATGAAGCGTGGGGTGGACGAACGCAACGGGCAGATGACAGTCGCCGCCACCGCCCGCCCGTCATCGCCGCTGATCGATATTCTCGATGCGCTGTCAAAACACTCCGGCGCTATCGGCGTCGTCGACAACGGTGCGATCGTCGGCACGATTTCGGCCGATGAAGTCGTGGCGGGGCTGACGCGTCACCGCAAGAAATAACGATTCGCCTGTCTGAAAAAGAGAAAGGGCCTTCCCGCGTGGAGGGCCCTTTGTCTTTTCCGGCAAGGTCTTTGCGGCGCAAGTTATACCTTCCCACGGTAGCAAAGAATATTTTTGATATCACAAGTTATGCATGAAAATAATTACTAATAAAAATCATATTGCAAACTTAGAGAAAATTGCGCAAAGTTAATCTAGATTCTTTAGCTCGCTGCTAAATTTAAGGTGGTAATAGATTGCATCCTCAAAATCCGGCATTGGGTAACAAGATTTCGGCGCTCAACTTTTGATCGTTTATTGCTTATAAATACTGCCGCTAATACATGTGTTTATCATCAAATTGACAAAAAACAGGCAAAAAGCTGATAATTTGGTCACAATATTTTAAGTAAATAACCGGTGAAGAATAGTCTTTGAAAGGGACACGATATAAGCAAGATTTAGGTATATACAACGTATCGACTGAATTATAAAAACACCTTTTGGAACACCTATAATAGCCACCATGACCGTCTTTTTCGACTGTCATCAGGAGACTTGAGCGTATGGATAACCAATCTCTGTCGGAACATAGCATCGCCGCTGCAGACTTGCTCTCAGCCATGGCGAATCCCAAGCGCCTGATGATCTTGTGCACGCTGGTGGATACGGAAGTGCCGGTTGGTGTTCTCGCTTCACAGGTTGGTCTCAGCCAGTCCGCTCTCTCGCAGCATCTTTCGAAATTGCGTGCCCAGCGGCTGGTGAAGACACGACGGGATGCGCAGACCATCTACTATTCCAGCAATTCCGAATCCGTGAAAAAGATCCTCGCCTCCCTCGAGGAAATTTACTGCCAGGCGCAGAAGAGCAGCAAGACCGCTGCGTGATCCCACGGCCCTGTTAAGGCCCGGCAGCATCACTCGATTGAAACCGGCGCACGACGCCGGTTTTTCTTTTCAGCGGCCTTCGCTGCGGGTGCATTCGGCACAGGGATCGGGGCTGCGTCTGGCGCGGTTTTCAGGCCGGCGCGGTAGTCTGCATCTGCTGCTTGAGACGGCTTGCCGCAGCCGCATATCCGCCGTCGGCACCATCCACGAAATGCATATGGTCTCTCGAAAGCGGAGACGGGACGATACAGGTCATCAATGCCGCATCCTGTTCGTGCAGGCCGTAATAACAGCTTCCCGAGAGGCGGCCCTGTTCCAGCCGCGCGCGGATTTTTTCGAGCCGTGCGGCGTCGATATCCACCGTCATCTTCAGGCCGTCATCGAACTTCCTGAAATCCGTATTGCTCGCGACCGAACGCCGGTAGCGTATCGCATTGAACGGCCCGAATGAGAGCCCCGTCACGCTCAAGAGATTGACGAGCAGGGATTCGCCGAGAATGCGAAACGAGCGGCGCATCTTGCCCCAGACATCGTGATAGGCAGCGCCGGCCCGGGCTTCGAGGCCGAGACCCTCGCGCACGAAACCGAGTTTTGGCCCATCTTCCGGCACGGGGTGGCCGTGTCTTGCGTCCTGTTCGGCGAGATCGACAAGATCGACGACCAGTTGGCGAAATGCCGGCATGTCCCGCGATGGCCCCGGCACGGCGATGATCGACACCACCTTGCCATGGGTGGCCGGAATGGGGTTCCAGCGGCATGAAAGACCGGTGAGATCGGGACGCTCGCCCGTTTCGGCTGCGGGCAGGGCATATTGCCCCTCCTTCATCCGCGCTTCCGCCCAGCTGTTGCCGCCGCCCGAGAACATGGCGTAGGAAACATCCTCGCTCGCCTGAAAGCGCGCGACACGAATATCGAAGCCATTTTCACGAATATCCTCGACGGGAACCAGCGCCACGCGCATGGCAAGATCGAGATCGTCCTTCACCCAGCGCTGCACATTCGAAAGCGCAGTGCGTGCGACAGACAGCCCCTGTGGCGGCACCGCGACAGCGGCGCCATCGCCGCCGAAAACGAAGGGCAGGTCGTGACGTCCGAGACTGTTCGATACGCCCGATATGACCGCCGCACCGGCCATGTTGACGGCCTTGTAGCGGCCGGTGCCGATTGCCGAGGTCGAATCAACGATATCGGCGATGGCCAGCCCCCATCCCGGCGGCAGGGCGCGATAAAGCGCCGGGTCGGCCACGTCTTCAAAATGCCGGAAGACGGGCAGGCCCGTCAGAAATTCTTCATCTGCTGCGATCATGGCGTATTATCCTCCAGCGGCGGCCAAACGCCAAGCGTTTACGGAAGGTCGATGCGTCCATTCAGGCGGCGCAATCACGGCCGATCCGGCGATTGATTTACCGCTAATAGAGCTAATCCAGCAAAGTGACTTGCATAAATCATCAAACCTTCCGTATGAGTTGAGTGGAAGGCTCGGAATTCAAAAATGGAACGAGTTTTCGCCGGGAGGCGTCCGATAGTTTCATTCGGTCGGCGCCCCATGGCGCTCACCGGGTCCCGCGACCCCCTTTAAGGAGACACCAGGATGAAACTGAAGACATTGACCAGCGTGACGCTTGCAGCGTCCTTCGCATTCGCACCCCTTGCTCATGCCGAGATCGTCATCGGCCTGATTGCGCCGCTCACCGGTCCTGTCGCCGCCTATGGCGACCAGGTGAAGAACGGCGCCCAGACGGCAGTCAATGAAATCAACAAGAAGGGCGGCATCCTCGGCGAACAGGTCGTGCTGAAGCTTGCCGATGACGGCGGTGAGCCGAAGCAGGGCGTTTCCGCGGCCAACCAGCTGGTTGCCGAAGGCATCCACTTCGTCGTCGGTCCGGTGACGTCCGGCGTCGCCATTCCGGCATCGGATGTCTTTGCCGAAAACGGCGTGCTGATGGTGACGCCGACGGCGACCGCGCCGGGCCTGACCAACCGTGGCCTTGCCAACGTTTTCCGTACCTGCGGTCGTGACGACCAGCAGGCCGAGGTTGCGGCGAAATATGTTCTCGCCAACCTCAAGGACAAGAAGATCGCCATCATTCACGACAAGGGCGCCTACGGCAAAGGTCTGGCGGACGCCTTCAAGACCACGCTGAATGCCGGCGGCGTGACCGAAGTTCTCTACGATGCGCTGACGCCCGGCGAAAAAGATCTCGGCGCGCTGACGGCCCGTCTGAAGTCCGACAATGCCGACATCGTCTATTTCGGCGGTTACCATCCGGAAGCGGGTCTTCTGGTGCGCCAGCTGAAGGATATCGGCTCCAAGGCTGCCGTCATCGGCGGTGACGGCCTGTCGAACAGCGAGTTCTGGAACATCGGTTCGCAGGCTGGCGAAGGCACGATCTTCACCAACGCTTCCGACGCGCTGAAGAACGACGATTCCAAGGCTGCTGCCGAAGCGCTGAAGGCCGCCAACATTCCGGCGGAAGCCTTCACGCTCAATGCTTACGCTGCCGTCGAAGTGCTGAAGGCCGGCATCGAGAAGGCCGGAAGCGCCAAGGATTCCGAAGCGGTCGCCACGGCCCTGAAAAGCGGCGACGCTTTCCCGACCGCAATCGGCAAGGTGACCTACGGCGAAAACGGCGACCTGACCTCGCAGGCCTTCTCGCTGTTCAAGTGGCAGGACGGCAAGATCGTCGCAGCCGAATAAGCTGATCCTACCGGCCGCACCTTGTGCGGCCGGTTTCATTTTACGGTCTGAAACAAGGTAGGGCAGCATGGCCGATGCGGGAACGCAAACGGGCGGGGAAATCGGCTTCGAGCGGATATTTCCGATCGTCAGAATTTTCGATGAGGCGAAGGCGCGCGAGTTTTATGTCGATTTTCTCGGTTTCGAGATCGACTGGGAACACCGCTTCGGCGATAATTTCCCGCTTTACATGCAGGTTTCACGGGCAGGGATGGGGCTTCACCTCAGCGGCCATCACGGCGATGCGACGCCGGGCTCCAACATCTTTGCCACCATGTACGGCGTTCACGCCTATCAACAGGAACTGGCGGCGAAAGACTATCGCTTCATGAAGCCGGGCGTCGAAGAACTGCCATGGGGCGATGTGATGGAAGTGACCGATCCGTTCGGCAACCGCATTCGTTTCTGCGAGCAGAAAAGCGAAGAGTGATGTTTTGGGCCTGAGCGCAAGGCCCTTGACCTTGTTCTCCGTTTGAACGATAGAACGCGCAAATAGCGAACCGCGCGCACGGAGACCCCGTGCGCGCGGTTCGTGCGTTTTGGCAATCGGTCATGCAATTCGTTCGCATCCGCACGGGGGCAAAAATGAACAGTGAAGGCAATATGCTGGTCCGGAAGCTCGCATTCTGGAGCATTCCGCTTTCTTTCGGCGTGCTGGGCCTCAAGCTCGTGGCCTGGTGGGTCACGGGCTCGGTCGCGCTTTTATCGGACGGTCTGGAATCGACCGTCAACGTGGTCGCGGCCTTCATCGCCTATTTCGTCATTCGCTATGCGCAGAAGCCCGCCGATGACGACCACCAGTTCGGCCACCACAAGGCGGAGTATATTTCCGCCGTCGTGGAGGGTGTGCTGATCGTCGTTGCCGCGCTCCTGATCGTGCAGGAGGCCTGGGGCGGTCTTTTCAACCCGAGGCTGCCGGAAGCGCCGGCCCTTGGTCTTGCCATCAATGCGGCGGCGGGCGTCATCAACGCCATCTGGGCGACGACCCTGATCCGTGTCGGCAAAAGACACGCCTCACCGGCGCTGGCCGCGGACGGCCATCACATCATGTCCGATGTCGTGACCTCGGCAGGCGTTCTCGTCGGCCTCGTTCTGGCGCTTTTGACGGGTTATGCCATTCTCGATCCGCTGCTCGCCATCCTGGTGGCCATCAACATCCTGTTCCAGGGTTCCAAGGTCATTCTGCATTCGCTTGGCGGGCTGATGGACCGGGCCGTGGAGCCGGAAGAGGACGAGGCGATCAAGAAGGCCATCGCCGAACATTGCGGCGGCGTCATTGGCGTCCATGATCTGAGGACACGCCGGGCCGGCTCGGCCGCCTTCATCGATTTTCACGTCGTTGTTCCAGCTGTCATGACGGTGCGCGAGGCGCATGATATTTGCGACCGCCTTGAAGATGCCATAAGGGACGTCATACCGGGCGCCAGCCTTGCCATTCACGTCGAGCCGGAAGGCGAAAAGGCGCATGGCGTCAAAGTGATTGTTTGAAAAACAGGAGTTTTCCATGTCCGTGACGGATGTTTCCGGCCTGTCGCAGCTGGGCACGAAGGTCGATACGCCAGAGAGCCCGGAAAAGGCCGTTCTCGAAAAGGTGCCGAACGGCAATGCCGGCACCGATTACGTGGTGCGCTTTACCGCACCCGAATTCACCTCGCTTTGCCCGATGACCGGCCAGCCGGATTTCGCCCATATCGTCATCGACTATATCGCCGGCGACTTTCTGGTGGAATCCAAGTCGCTGAAGCTGTTCCTGCAATCCTTCCGCAACCACGGCGCATTCCATGAGGATTGCTCGGTCTATATCGCCAGGCGGCTGGTGGACCTGCTTCAGCCGAAGTGGCTGAGAATCGGCGCTTACTGGTATCCGCGCGGCGGCATTCCGATCGACGTCTTCTGGCAGACCGGACCGGCGCCCGAAGGCGTGTGGCTGCCGGATCAGGGTGTTCCCACCTATCGCGGTCGGGGCTGATCCGGGCTTCTACGAGATTAAAGGTTCAGGCGAACGAACCGTCGTCGCCTGAATCGAAATCCGCGTCGTCGGCGCTGTCGTCATCGGCCTGCCGGATATCGTCGTCGTCGTTGTTCTGCGGGCTGGCGTTGTCGCCGTAATAATTATTGATGACGGTTTCCTCGACAGGCGCGTTACCCGCGGCATTGCCGCCGCCGAAGGGCGAGCCAAGGCCGAGCGACGACATGTGGCTGCCGAAAATGCCGCTCAGCGAATTGGCGAGCAGCATGCCGCCGGCGACACCCGCAGCGGTCCCAAGCGCACCCTGCAGAAAACCACCGCCGGAAGAACGCCCGAATGCGGCGGATTGCTGGCTCCAGGGGCCGCCGGATTGCTGGCCGGCTGGCGATCCCCAGGGACCCGCCGTCTGGCCGGCGGTATCGTTGCGCCATGAGGTTTGCTGGGCAGGGGCGGGTGTCGGCGCTGGCGGCTGTGACTGGCCGGTTCCGAAGATGGAACTCAGAAAGCCGCCCTGCGCTGCGGCCTGCGGGGCGCTATTGCCGCTTTCCAGCGCGTGGATGCGGTCTTCGAGCTGCTTGATATGGGCTGCCGCCGCCTCCAGACCCTTTTCCTGAACGATGACCGCCTGGGCGAGATAATAGGGCGCTGCGGGCTGATCGCGCACGGCGTCGGCGATCAATGTTTCCGCCTCGCGGTCGCGCGGGGTGGCGGATGCGGTTCTGGTTCTGTCGAACAGGGCCTTGAGAAGCTGGCTTTCTTCCGGTGACATATGATGCCTCCTTACCGTGAAGCGAAAATCCACGATAAGGAGGTAGGCCTCAATTCCGGCTTTTCAAAGCGGTCCGAATTTTAAATTTCGGTAATGATCGTCAGCCGCCGAAGGCGAGCGAGAGACCCGCAATCGCCGTCAAGGCGCCGACGGTGCGGCTGGCTACCGAACCGAAACGGGCAATGCCGAGGCCGAGCGCAATTCCGGCCGCATGCAGGATGGCGGTGGCGATCATGAAGCCGATGCCGAATTGCCATGCGCCAGCGCTGCCGAGTTCACCGCCATGGGCGTGGCCGTGGAAAAGGGCGAAAGCGCCGACCACTGCAGCGGCGGCGGCCGTCGGAAGCCTTGCAGCCATGGCAACCAGCAGGCCGAGGCCGATGACGGAAGCGAGAATGGCAGGTTCGACGAACGGAAGCTCGATACCGTAGACCGCCATCAGGAAGCCGGCGGCCATGGTGCCGACGAAGGCGGAAGGCACGATCCACAGCGCCTTGCGGTCGCCCTGCGCCACGGCGATCTGCGAGGCCCAGATGCCGACGGCCACCATCGCCAGAATGTGGTCCGCACCAAAGAAGGGGTGGGAGACACCGGCCATGAAGGAACCGTGTTCTTCCGGGTTCAGATGGGCGAAAGCCGGCAGGGTGGTAATGCCCAGTGCGGCGGCAGTGAGGCTTAGTCTTTTCAGCATGGTTCCCTCTTGAAATTATGGCCGTCCGCAACGGAATCTTGGGGCTTCCCGCAGCAGGCGGCGCTGCAATGAGGCGTCAACGATATCGCGAAGGCCGACAGGCTGTCCATGCGTCATCTGCCGGGGGTGCTGTTTATTATTGGCGGGCAAACCTTGCCTTTTTCTCTCATTGCCTTACGTAACAAGTCGCACTATGTCCGAAGGGCATGCACGAATTTTGCTGGAGAGAGCCGTTGATGAACGAAGACGAAGACGACAAGAGCAAGGAACTGCCGATCGGCAAGGAAACGGAAGCGAATCTTTTCAAGTCGCGTTCGATCTTCATCTATGGTGGCATCACGCAGGAACTGGCGCAGAAGGTCTGCACGCAGCTCGTGGCTCTCGCCGCCGCCAGCGACGACGACATTCGCGTTTACGTCAATTCGCCGGGCGGCCATGTCGAATCGGGTGATTCCATCCACGACATGATCAAGTTCATCAAGCCGAAGGTCTATATCATCGGTACGGGCTGGGTCGCTTCCGCCGGCGCGCTGATTTACGTTTCGGTGCCGAAGGAACGTCGCCTCTGCCTGCCGAACACCCGCTTCCTGCTGCACCAACCCTCCGGCGGTACGCGCGGCATGGCGTCCGACATCGAAATCCAGGCCCGCGAAATCATCAAGATGAACCAGCGCCTGATCAAGATCTTCTCCAAGGCCACCGGCCAGAGCGAAGAAAAGATCGCCAAGGATATCGATCGCGATTACTGGCTTGGTGCGGAAGAGGCCAAGGACTACGGCCTCGTCGGCAAGATCGTCGAAAGCCAGTCGGAACTCTGAGTTTTCGATTTTTCAGTTGTGAAAGCCCGTATCGGTGAAAACCGGTGCGGGCTTTTTCCTTTCAGGCCGGGGTTATTTCATCATGTCGCAGGCCTTCATCATGTCGGCCTTTTTCATCTTGTCCATTTCCATGCCGGCCTTGTGCATGCAGTCCTTCTTGCTGGCCTTCTTGCCGGTCATGGACATGCCATCCTTTTTCATCGTCTCCGTCTTCATGGTGTCGCTATGCATGGTATCCTTCTTCATCGTATCGGTTTTCATGCTCTCGGCATGGGCGATGCCTGCGAATGAAAGAGCGGACAGAAGGGAAGCGGCGGCAATGGCGGTGAAAATGCGGGTCATGAAGGGTCTCCTCTGGACGTCGTTGAATGTCCGCCGGCATCGTGCCGGGGCTCACGATTGTCCATTCGGCCGGGAAAGGCCGGCCGTTACATCTTCACGCGCTTGTGACGACAAGTTCGGGCGAGATTTTTTTAAAGCCACTATGTAACAATATCCTGCCGATTGCGAATAACCCGATAGTGACGATGACAGGCAGCCCTTCGGAAGAAACACTGAAAATGCTGATGCTGCGTTCCCTCGATGGGGACGAAGGCGCCTACAGGCATTTGCTTCATGCCCTGAGACGGCTGCTGATCGCCTATTACGGCCGGCGCATGGCCGCCGCCGCCAGAGGCGATGTCGAAGATCTTGTGCAGGAAACCCTGTTGTCGCTTCACGCCAAGCGGGAGACCTATGACCGTGCGCGACCCTTCACGGCCTGGTTCTTTTCGATCGCGCGCTACAAGCTCATCGATCACTATCGGGGCCGGGGTGCTCGCCTGCTGGCGGAAGTGGAACTCGATGAAACGCTGGAGGCGGAACCGTCCGTCGATGCGGTCACGGCCCGCATGGATGTGGAGCGGCTGCTCGACGAGTTGCCGGAACGGCAACGGGATCTCATTCGAAAGGTGAAGCTCGAAGGTCACTCAATTGCCGAAGCGGCGCAAAAATCCGGCCAGACCGAGCTTGCGGCGAGGGTCGGTATTCACAGAACGCTGAAAGTCCTGGCGGCAAAGTTGCGGGGGGACACGTGAGGAAGACGGAAGACATCATCGACCAACTGGCGGGCGATCTGAAACCCGTACGAGCTTTTGCGCTGGAGCGGAGGCTGGCGTTCGTGGCCCTGCCCGCGCTCGGCGTTTCGCTGCTGCTGATGGTCGTCATTCTGGGGCTTCGCAGCGATATGAATGACGCCATGACCGAGCCGGGCTTCTGGGTCAAATCCGCCTATAATGCCCTGCTGGCCGTGGTCGCATTTTTCGCCCTCATGCGTCTTGCGCGGCCGGAGGGCGACAGGGGGGGCCTGTTCGCGTGGCTTGCGGTGATTTTTGTGGCCATGGCGGTGATCGCGCTCGTCCAGCTTGGATTTGCCATGCCCGGCACCTACAGGACCCTCATTCTCGGATCGTCGGCGCTGCATTGCCCGTTTTTGATCGTTGCTTTCGCGCTGCCACTGTTTATCGCAAATTTCGCGGCTCTCAAGCGTTCGGCTCCCGCTGATCCCAGGCTTGCGGGCTTTGCCGCGGGCATCGCCGGGGGTGCGGCCGGGGCGTGGGTCTATTCGTGGTTCTGCACCGAAAACGGCATGGCTTTCGTGTTGATCTGGTATTCGCTGGGCATCTTGTTGACCGGCATCATCGGCGCTTTTGCCGGTTCACGTCTGCTCCGCTGGTGAAGGCAAGATTGCCGATGCCGGCCCGGACATGGTCCAGAGCCGGCATTCTGCTTCATGCGGATTTCATTGACCCAGATTGGCGGGAATTGCGAATGCGGCAAACTGGGTGAACTGCTTGCCGGTGTTGAAATTGTCATCGGAGGCGATGACGAAGAGCTGCTTGCCATCCACTACCGGACCGAAAGCGAAGCTTTCGATATTGTCGATATCGAGGCCGAAATCGCCTTCGTTGATTTCGAACCAGGCCGATTTGGACACGGCGGCCACGGATGCCGGATCGATCTTGTCCTTGCCGAGAATATTGTCGGCGCGGGACATGTCGGCGATGAAGAAGCGGATGTGATTGCCGACGCCGGAGGCGAAATTGCGCTCGACAGAGACGAAACGGCCATCCGGCAGGGCCGCGATGGCGGAAAGGCCGTTGTCGTTATATTTCGGCTCGGCGGCGGTCGGGGTCTTCGAGATAGGCTCGGTGACATAGACATGCTCGGCGACCGGCTTCAGCGTCGCCGTGTCGATGACGAGGATACGGGCCGGGCTGCCCGCCTGCGGCGTCGCCTTGGGGCCGTCCTGGGTGAGCGCATTTTCGGTGGCGGCGATCAGCCGGCCGGGCATCAGCGTCAGGCCTTCGAAAGCGAGGTTGTTCTGAACGCCCCTGGTCTTGGCGTCATCGACGAGATAGGCGTTTGGCAGTTCCAGCTGCTTCACATTGCTGCCGTCGAGGTCCGAGACGTAAAGCGCCGGCTGGTTCTTCAGGTCACGTTCGGAGGACCAGTAGAGCTTGCCGCCCTTGCGGTCGAGCGCGATGCCTTCCGCATCGATGCCCTTCGGCGCAAAAACAGCGCCGGTCTCGTCCTTCAATTCGCGCGTGGCGGCGATGTTGAGCGTGGCGGCGCCTTCCGTCACGGCCAGCTCCAGCTCGTAATAACGGGCCGGCCCTTTTTCCACGCGGTCATCGGAAATTGCGAGATAACGCCCGGTTTCGCTGTCAAAGGCGAGATCGGAAATGCCGCCGAAGGTGACGCCATCGATGGAGAGGCCCGATGGAACGACGATCTGGCCGAGAAAGGCCGGTGGCGGCGGGGTCTGGGCCGCGGCGGGCAAAGCCGCAAAACAGCAGGCGACGGTGGTGACGATGCGGAGCATGGCGAGGGTCCCTCTTGTGGCGGATGACCGGTTGCGATGCAGGGAGGATTAGCGCCGTGCCGCTAAACTTTGATGACGTTTTCCCTGTTGCCGTACCTGAAGTCTGGCGGCTCATCTTGCCAAGCCGCGTCTTTTTTGATCCTGAATATAATCACGCTTCATCCAAAGCGTGTCGCCATCCCCGGATTCCCGCGTCACGCTTCAGTTTTGTTTCTGCCTGTCGCCAATGCGGACCGCTGCGGTTGTTTGCGACAGGCAGCAGGCCGCAGAGTGCTTCATGCTGAAAGATTTTTCCGTCCAGAGCCTGTTCATGGGCTGCCTCACCGCCTTTGTCGGTTTCGCCAGCTCCTTCGCCGTCGTGCTGCAGGGCCTGAAAGCTGTCGGTGCGACGGATTTCGAGGCGGCGTCGGGACTGATGGCGCTTTCGGTGGCGATGGGGCTTTGCGCCATTATTCTCTCCGCCGCCACCCGGCTTCCCATCAGCATCGCCTGGTCGACGCCGGGTGCGGCACTGCTTGCGACCACCGGCGTCATTGAGGGCGGCTTTCCGGCGGCCGTCGGCGGTTTCATCATCTGCGCCATCCTGATCATCATCGCAGGCCTGTTCCGGCCGCTTGGAAAGGCGGTCGCCTCCATTCCAGCGCCGCTTGCCAATGCCATGCTCTCCGGCGTCATCATCGGCCTGTGTTTTGCACCGATCAAGGCGATCGGCTTCAACCCGGCGCTCGGATTGCCGATCATCCTCGCCTGGATCGTGGTGGGAGCTTTTAAACGGCTGTTCGCTGTGCCCGCCGCCCTTGCGGCCTTCGTGCTGGTGATGATTTTCGGTGTCGAAATTCCGGCGGGTGCATTTGATAGCGTGGCGCAATCGCTGACGCCGCCGATGGAGTGGGTAACGCCCGTCTTCAGTCTCCACGCGGTTGTTTCCATCGCTCTGTCGCTCTTCATCGTCACCATGGCCTCGCAGAATATTCCCGGTATCGCGGTGCTGAAGGTCAATCATTACGATCCGCAGCCCGGACCGCTTTTCGCCTCGACCGGCTTTTTCTCGCTGCTTTCCGCACCCTTTGGCGGCCATGCCGTCAATCTAGCGGCGATTACGGCGGCGATGTGCGCTGGCGAGGACGCCCATCCTGATCCGAAGCGGCGTTACTGGGCGGCGATCATCGGCGGTGTCGGCTATATTATTTTCGGTCTTTTGGCGGGCGTGGTCACGGCCTTCGTGGCGCTGGCGCCGCCCATTCTCATTCAGGCTGTGGCGGGGCTGGCACTGGTCGGCGCCTTTTCCGGCTCCGCTGTCGCAGCCTTCAGGGAGCCGGAAACCCGCGAGGCGGCGGCCATTACTTTCCTCATCACGGCTTCCGGCCTTTCCTTCGGCGGTATTTCCGGGGCCTTCTGGGGTTTGATCGGTGGGGGACTGATGATGGCGTTGCAGCGGGTGGTGAAGCGTGGTTAGATAGTGGAAATGGTATAGTTTTTATATTATATTCTCATGGTATTCGAATTTGATCCGATAAAGAGCGCTGGCAATAAAGACAAACACGGCATCGATTTTGTCGATGCACAGGCATTGTGGCACGATAAATACGGTTTGACGGTTACAGCGCACAATATTGGAGAAGAGCGGTTCGCCCTCATCGCACTTCTCGGGGAGAAGTTGTGGTTGGCTGTCCATACAGTGCGGGGTGGCCGTATTCGCATCATTTCCGTGCGCCGTGTCCGAAAATTAGAGAGGTATCATTATGAAGACAATAAGCGCAGAAGAATTCGACAGGATGGCCGATGATGGCGAAGACATCAGCGAATATCTCGACTGGTCGACGGCGCGCCATCTGAACATCGAACCCAAGCGCGTGAACATCGATTTTCCGACGTGGGTCGTCAACGATCTCGACAACGAAGCACGTCGTCTCGGTGTGACCCGGCAATCGCTAGTCAAATTGTGGATCGCTGAAAGGCTGGAGACTGGCCGTCAAGCAAAATAAGCCTGCGCATCACAAGATCACTTGTCAGACCGCCAGCCGCTGTTTATACACATCGCCATGAGCAACAGCATCGCAACCATTTTCGGCATGAGCGCGCAGATTTCTGCGAAGGCCTCGCCGTGCGGTGCACTCTCGCTTCTTAGCCTCGACCTTACACGCGGTTGCCGGGTCCAGTGAGGAGCGCCCGGCGGCCGAAAGCCCGCTGGTGCAAACGCTCCTCATCTCGAAATCTCATTTTATACTGGATTTAGGCCCTCAAGGGTCGCGCATCCGCCGATGGCGAAAGACGCCCGCGGACTGCGCAAGGAGGAAGCGAAATGGACGGCAAGATCACCAATATTTCCAAGGGCATGGCTGACGCGAGCGTGAAGTATCGCCCTTACCCGACCATCAATATCCCCGACCGTACATGGCCGGGCAAGACCATCGACAAGGCGCCGATCTGGTGTTCGGTGGACCTGCGCGACGGCAACCAGTCGCTGGTCAACCCCATGGGCCACGACCGCAAGGCCCGCATGTTCAAGCTGCTGCTCGAAATGGGTTTCAAGGAAATCGAGATCGGTTTTCCTTCCGCCTCGCAGACGGATTTCGATTTCGCCCGCTGGTGCGTGGAAGAGGGCAATGTGCCTGACGATGTCTCCCTGCAGGTGCTGGTGCAGTGCCGCCCGGAGCTGATTACCCGCACCTTCGAGGCGCTGGAAGGCGCCAACAAGCCGATCATCCACTTCTACAATTCCACCTCGGAATTGCAGCGCCGCGTGGTGTTCGGCAAGGATGTGCACGGCATCAAGCAGATCGCCGTCGATGCGGCCAAGATGATCACCGACATGGCGGCGAAGGCCGGCGGCGGTTATCGCTTCGAATATTCGCCCGAGAGCTTTACCGGCACCGAGCTGGAAGTGGCGCTGGAAATCTGCAACGCCGTGGTCGAGGTTGTGAAGCCGACGGCCGACAACAAGCTGATCCTGAACCTGCCGTCGACGGTGGAAATGGCGACGCCGAACATCTATGCCGACCAGATCGAATGGATGTGCCGCAATATCGACAATCGCGAAAACGTCATCATCTCGCTGCATCCGCATAATGACCGCGGCACGGGCATTGCCGCGACCGAACTGGGCCTGATGGCCGGTGCTGACCGCGTGGAAGGCACGCTGTTCGGCAATGGCGAACGCACGGGTAACGTCGACGTCGTGACGCTGGCGCTGAACATGTATACGCAGGGTGTGGACCCTGAGCTGGATTGCCGCGATATCGAGCGCATCAAGGATGTCTACGAATATTCCAACGAGATGACGATCCCCGAGCGTCATCCTTATGTCGGCGAACTGGTCTACACCGCCTTCTCCGGCTCGCATCAGGATGCGATCAACAAGGGCATGAAGGCGATCAAGGTCGCCAATCATCCCGTCTGGGAAGTGCCCTATCTGCCGATCGATCCGAAGGATGTCGGCCGCTCCTATGAGGCGATCATCCGCATCAACTCGCAATCCGGCAAGGGCGGCATCGCCTATATTCTGCAGCAGGATTACGGCATCAACCTGCCGCGCAACCTGCAGGTGGAATTCCGCGAGGACATTCAGCGCATCACCGATGAAGAGGGCGTGGAGCTGCCGGCCAAGCGCATCTACGAGCGCTTTATCGAGCGTTACGTGACGCAGCCGAATGCGCGCATCAAGTTCGTCGATCACCACACCTATCCGGCCGGCGATTTCAAGGGCGTGCGCATCGTGGCTGCCGAAATCACCGATAATGGCGAGGTGAAGCGTATCGAGGGCAAGGGCACCGGTCCGATCGACGGGTTCATCAATGCGCTGTCGGTTTATCTCGGCATAGACCTGTCGGTGAATGATTATTCCGAGCATTCGCTGCAGCATGGCTCGAACGCTTCGGCCATCGCCTATGTCGAGATGGAGCATCCGGGCGGCAAGCTGTTCGGGGCGGGCGTCAATACGAATATCGTGGCGGCGTCGCTGGAGGCGATTGTTTCGGCGGCCAATCGGGTGCTGGAAGAGCGGGCGAAGTAAGTTTGCCTTGAGGGTGGGGCTTTGCCCCCCTCTGCCCTGCCGGGCATCTCCCCCTCAAGGGGGGAGATCGACTCGTGGTTGGGTCTCGCCCATCTCAACATTTGCAAATGAAGTGGCGGTAGCGCCTCCTGCCGATCTCCCCCCTTGAGGGGGAGATGCCCGGCAGGGCAGAGGGGGGTAAAGCCCCACCCACCGACACAACCGCTCCGGACGCTATTCCTTCGGCAGCGAGAACCCCAGCGGCCGGCCGTTTTCATAAAACACCCGCACATCCTCCAGCGCCACACCCGTCCCCGTCTCATTGAGGCTGTGGCGCTCACAGGCGACATTCCAGGTGCCGGGGCCACCGGAAATATGGAAGAGATTATAGGCCGCGCGCGGTTTTTCACCGCCCGGTCCCTGGCTGGCGGAGGAAATGCCGACGACCGGGATGTGGTCTTCCCCATGGTGGGTGTTCAGCCAGTAGACCGTATTCAAATGCGTATGACCGTGCAGCACGAGTTCCGCGCCACCGACGCCGAGAGCGGCGGCAAAGCGACGAACGCCGAACATGCGTTTATGGGCGGCAGTGGCGCCCCGGATCGGCGGGTGATGGATCATCACCACGCGGAATAGCCCCTGTTTACCAGCTTTTTTCAAAAGCTCCGCCGTGGCGCGGGCCTGCCGGTTGCCGAAGTAGCCGGTTGCCGAAAAGGGCGGCGTCGCAATCGAGGTGGAGCAGCCGATCAGTGCGACGGGACCGCGCACGCGCATATAGGGAAAAATCTTGCGGTCGTCGTCCCATTCCAGCGGGTCGCCATCGCCGCGCACGTAAGGATACCAAGCCTGCATGGCCTTGTCGTGCGCGCCGGACACATAGGCGTCGTGATTGCCGGGAACGACGGAGGTTCTTTCGGGATCGCCTACCTCCTCCAGCCAGTCGGCGGCGGCGCGGATTTCAATGCCGGTCGCAAGATTGACGAGATCGCCGGTAATAGCCAGATGATCCGGTGACTTTGTCTCCAGATCGTCGAGCAGTTTTTCCAGCGTATCGGTGAAGAGATGCTTGCGGCGGTTGCGGTGCCAGTTGACAAAACCGGTGATACGCTTGGATGCAAGTTCCCGGAAAGTGAGTTTTGGCAGTGGCCCCAAATGGACGTCTGAAATATGCGCAAGTTTGAACATGGCGGCAGAGATAACCTATGATATGCCGCGCGTCCAATAAAAGCCGGCAGGCGGGGAGAAACCAGGGTGAATGACGAAACAACCGGGCGGCAGGCCCGTCCGTTCCATATGCGCGTCCTCATTCGCCTGCTGCATTTCGTTTTTCTGTTCACGCGCGGCGCAACTCTTGGCGTGCGTGCGGCCTGTTTCGATGAAAAAGGCAGGATTTTTCTGGTGCGGCACACCTATCTGCCGGGCTGGTATCTGCCGGGCGGCGGTGTGGAGCGTGGTGAAACCCTGCTGATGGCACTGCACAAGGAAATCCGTGAAGAAGGCAATCTCGAAGCTGCCTCCAAACCGGAGCTTTTCCATGTCTATCTCAATCTGGAAGGTAGCAATCGCGATCATGTGGCGCTCTACCGGCTTGACGTCACTCAGACCAAGCCGAAAAAGCCGGATCATGAAATTGCCGAAAGCGGCTTTTTCGAGTTGTCGGAGCTACCGGAAGGGGTGACGGCCGCAACCCGCCGCCGCCTTGCCGAGCTTGCCGGCGAAGCGGCGATCGCCGACCACTGGTAGTAACGGCTTTCCGTCAGGAGAGCGCCTCGCGGCCATGGGCCATGGTCAGGTCCAGTTCCGGGCCGACGGGCACGATGCCGGTCGGGTTGATGGTGCGGTGGCTGCGGTAATAATGCTCCTTAATGTGGCGCATATCGACCGTCTCTGGCACGCCCGGCGTCTGATAAAGATCGCGCAGGTAATCCGTCAGGTGCGGATAGTCATGGATGCGGCGGATATTGCATTTGAAATGGCCGACATAAACGGGGTCGAACCGCACCAGCGTGGTGAACAGGCGCCAGTCCGCTTCCGTCTGTTCTGAACCGAACAGGAAACGCTGGTCCTTCAGGCGGTCCTCCAGCATATCCAGCGTTTCGAACACCTTCACGGCATTCTGCTGATAGGCGTCCTGCGTGGTGGCGAAACCGGCCTTGTAGACGCCGTTATTGACGGTGTCGTAGATAACGTCGTTCATCGCATCGATCTCGGCGCGCAGCGCTTCGGGATAATAATCGGCCTGCGAGCCGGTGAGATCGTTGAAGGCGGAATTGAACATGCGGATGATTTCCGCCGATTCATTGGAGACGATGGTGCCGCGTTTTTTATCCCACAGCACTGGCACGGTGACACGCCCCGAATATTTGGGGTCTGCTTTGGTGTAGACCTGCCAGAGCGTCGAGGAGCCGAAGAGGTGATCCTCGGTCGCGCTCGGCGTGCGCTCGCCCTCAGGCTTAAATTCCCAGCCGTTTTCGAGCATCAGCGGATCGACGACGGAAACGGAAATCAGGTTCTCCAGCTTTTTCAGCTTGCGGAAGATCAGGGTGCGGTGCGCCCAGGGGCAGGCGAAGGAGACATAGAGGTGGTAACGGTCCTTCTCCGCTTCGAACCCGCCTTCTCCGGAAGGGCCGGCTGCGCCATCCGCTGTGATCCAGTTGCGGAATTGCGAGGCGCTACGCTTGAAGTGCCCCTTGGTTTCCTTGGTGTCATACCAGACGTCTTTCCATACGCCTTCCACCAGCATGCCCATGATGATCTCCTTGATTGTTTCCTTTTGAGCGATCCTAACCGTTCTGCACTCTCCCGCGAACCCGCAAGGCGCTGAACAATGCGTTTCCGGTCCTGTGGAAACTGAATGGGATAGTGCAGAGATTTGTTCTGGACGGGTGGGAATTTTCCTGATAACTGCAATTTTCACAAATCTGAGGAAATTGCTGACTATGATCGAACCACGGATGCTCCGACGACGCTGACGCTCCTGAACGCCCTTACCGGCGCAGCCGTCACCTATTGTCGCATCCGCATTCTGGAAGTTTCGGTCTCTTCATGTCCAAGCACGATCTTGTCTACCTCACCGAGGACGCGTCGCACGACGCCATCATCGACGTCATCAACGAAGAAGCATTCGGTCCCGGCCGGCATACCCGTGCCGCAGCGCGCATCCGTGAGCAGGGGCCGCATGACCGGTCGCTGTCCTTCGTTTGTGCCGACGATGGCGAAACCATTGCTTCGGTGCGCATGACGCCGGTTCTGGCGGGTGGGGTGAAGGGCCATATGCTCGGGCCCCTTGCGGTTCGGCCCTCGCACAAGAACAAGGGCATCGGCCGGGAACTCGTCCGGATCGCCATTGCCGCCGCCCGGCGGAAGGGCTCCGAAGCGGTAATCCTGATCGGCGATCCGCCCTATTACATGCCGCTCGGTTTCGAGAAGGTCGCTTATGCGGCGCTCGATTTTCCCGGCCCGGTCGACCCGAACCGGGTGCTTGTCGTGCCGATTGGCGATGACGTGCACCAGCGGCTGAAGGGCAAGATCGGCTGGCGCAAATGCGAGGCCGTGATGCCGGCCGCCACGGCGGAAGATGAGGGTTTTGAGGAGCCGCTCAGGGTTTACGGCTGAGGGGGTATCCGAAGGGGCAGCTTTGCCTTTTCTCGCCAGCGCTTCTGTCTTCCCTCATTCCTGTGCTTGTCACAGGAATCCAGCCGACGCGCGTCTGCGCGACGCGAGGACTCTTTTCAGCCCAAGGACTTGGGCTGGCTGGATCCCTGTGACAAGCACAGGGATGAGGGGGAGGTGCAGGGGCGCGACTATCGGTGCGCCGAGCATTTCGTTTCAACCGATCGCATCCCGCACAGAATTCAATTCCGTTTCCTCCCCCTATACGATAGCAAGTCAAAGTCGATTTCTGCAAAGGGGCGGGGCATGACGGCTATCACCATGAATGATGCGCTGGAGCGCGCGGGCGCAGGCGCCTATCAGCGGCGGCTGATGGGCATATTCGGCCTCGTCTGGGCCGCGGATGCCATGCAGGTTCTGGCCGTTGGCTTCACCGCCGCCTCGATTGCCGCAACCTTCGGGCTGACGGTGCCGCAGGCGCTGCAGACCGGCACGGCGTTCTTTTTCGGCATGCTGCTTGGTGCTGCCGGTTTCGGGCGGCTGGCGGATCGTTACGGGCGTCGCCGTGTGCTGATCGTCACCGTGGCCTGCGATGCGCTGTTCGGCGTGCTTTCGGTGTTCGCCCCCGATTTCACCATTCTGCTCGTTCTGCGTTTTTTGACTGGTGCTGCCGTGGGCGGCACGCTGCCGGTGGATTATGCGATGATGGCGGAATTCCTGCCCGCCAAAAATCGCGGCCGCTGGCTGGTCTTTCTGGAGGGTTTCTGGGCAGTCGGCACGCTGATCGTGGCGCTGGCGGCTTGGGGCGCCAGCCTTGCTGGTGTCGCCGACGCCTGGCGTTATATTTTTGCCGTGACGGCTTTTCCGGCGGTTCTCGGCCTTGGCCTGCGCTTTCTGGTGCCGGAATCGCCACTTTACCTGCTGCGCAGCGGGCGGTTGGAGGAAGCCAAGGCCGTCGTCAACCACATGCTGGTGACGAATGGCCGCGCGCCGCTCGATGCCGGGACCGGGCTTTTCCAGCCTGACGTGGGGAAGGGGCAGGGGATATTTTCACCGGCGCTTAGGCAGCGCAGCATCATGATCCTCGCCATCTGGTTCCTCGTCTCCGTTTCCTATTACGGCGTCTTCACCTGGATGCCGGCAAAGCTGGCGGGTGACGGTTTCGGTTTCGTGCGCGGTTACGGTTTTCTGGTGCTGGTGGCGCTGGCGCAAATCCCCGGTTATGCGCTTGCCGCCTATGGCGTCGAAAAATGGGGCCGCAAGCCGACGCTGATCGGTTTCTGCCTGCTCTCTGCGCTCGGGTGCCTGCTCTTCACGCTGGCCTCGGCGGGCGCGATGATCGCCGCCTCGCTTCTGATCATGAGCTTTGCGCTGCTCGGCACCTGGGGAGCGCTTTATGCTTACACGCCGGAGCTTTACCCGACGGAATCGCGGGCGACCGGCATGGGGGCTGCGGGCGCCATGGCAAGGCTCGGCGGCCTGCTGGCGCCGTCTCTGCTTGGTTATGCCATAGCGCAGGGTTTTGGCGTCGCAATCGGCATTTTTGCCGGTCTGCTGGTGCTTGCCGCCCTTGCGGCGACGATGATCAATGCGGAAACGCGGCAGGTGGCGCTGACCTGACGCGCCCTTCCCGCGCAATGGCCTGACCCGTTGAGGATCAGGCCAGGCTGTTTCGCACCTTACAGCGCCGTGTAGTTGACCGGTAGCCAATCGTAATTGGTGCTGTCGGTGCGCACATGGCCGATGCCGGGGAAGGCGATATGCGCGCCGGCCACCAGATATCTGCCTTCCACCGCCTGCCGGAATGCCAGATCGCGCGCCACGACGGCGGCCTTCTGGTCGACGTCGAATTCGATGGCCACGTCAGGCTCATCGAACTGGAGGATATCGCCATGGGTGATATCGCCCCAGAAGACGATTTTCTGGCCGTCGCTTTCAAGAACGACAGCGCTGTGGCCGGGCGTGTGGCCGGCGTAAAGGATAGAGCCGAGACCGGGAACCGGTGCAGCATTATCGCCGAATGTCTTGAACTTGCCGGCATCGATATAGGGCTGGATGCTTTCCTTCGCTTCGGCATAACCCTTCTTCAGCGCTTCAGGGGCCGCCTCGGCCTTTGCCGCATCGAGCCAGAAAGCGGCTTCACGCTCGTTGACGTGCAGGGTCGCATTGGCAAAGACGCGTTTGCCATTGGCTGACAGTCCGCCGGAATGGTCTGTGTGGATATGGGTGAGGACAATGTCGTCTATCTCCTCGGCCTTGTAACCGGAGGCCTCGATATTGGCGACGAGCCTGCCGAGGGATGGGCCGAGATAGGCACCGGTGCCGGCGTCGATCAGCACCAGCCTGTCTCCGGTGTTGACGAGAAATGCGTTGACCGAGGTAGGTGTCTCTTCCGGCAGGAAGGCATTCTGCAAGACCTTTGCCGCATGTTCCGGCGTGGTGTTGGTGTAAATCTTGGCGAGCGGCAGCGCGATGACGCCGTCCGAAAGGGCGGTGACTTCCACCTTGCCGACCATCAGCCGATAAAAGCCGGGTGCCTGTGTGGCGGCCAAGGGCGCCTTGGCGAATGCGACGGTGGGGGCAACGAAAGGGGCGGCGAAGATGGCGCTGGCGGCGCCTTTGAGAAGTGAGCGACGGGACGGCATTGGGAGCTCCTGGGTTGAGGGAATGTCTTGAAACTTTCCGCACTCCAGCTAAGTGTAGGCAGGCCAGCAATCAAATCGATGTGACTTATGCAGACTATCGACCATTTCAATCTCCGTTCCTTCGACCTCAATCTTCTCATCGCTTTCGATGCGATGATGGAGGAGATGAACGTTACGCGCGCCGCGCGGCGGCTGAAAATCCAGCAACCGGCCATGAGCCATAATCTCTCCACCCTGCGCACCCTGTTTCAGGATGAGCTTTTCATCCGCGTGGGGCAGGAGATGAAGCCGACGGCGCGGGCGCTTAATCTGGCCGGCCCGGTGCGGCAGGCGCTCAGGCAGGCGCAGGCGGCGGTGATGACGGCGGATGTGTTCGATCCGGCCACCGAGCGCCGCACATTCCGGCTGGGCATGTCGAGCGAGGTGGAGCTGTTGCTTTTGCCGGATCTGACGGCGCGGCTGCGGGAGATCGCACCCGGCATCCGCATCCTCGCCCGCAGCGGGCAGGAGCAGGAAATTACCGCGATGCTCGATACGGGCGTGATCGACATGGCTGTCGGATGCACCTATTCGAAGGAGCAGCGCCACCATTGCGAGCCGCTTTATTCCTCCAGCGTGCTTTGCTGTTTCAACCCGGCCTTGCTCGATCTGCCCAATCCCGTCGGGCTGGACGCCTATATGGAGGCCAAACATGCGGTTATCTCGCAGACGGACAGTCTGCATGGCTGCATCAAGGATGCGCTGGAACTGAGCGGACTGGAAATCGACGTCGTTGCGGCCGCACCGGATTTTCTCTCGGTGCTGGCAACGGCGCGATCCTCGGCGGTGCTGGCGACCGTATCCTCACGCATCGCGCTGCGTTATGCGCCGATGCTGGGGCTGGAAATAAGCCCGGTGCCGGTGACGCTGAGTTTCCCGCCCGTCGCCATGGTCTGGACATTGCAGACCGATGCGGATGCCGGAGCCGTTTGGCTTCGCCAGCAAATCCGCGAGGCTATGGGCCGAACGGTCGACGGTGGGGTATCGGGTATCGCCGCCTAAAGCATGTCTCCCAAACTGTGCAGTGGTTTTGGGAGACATGCATAGAACATAAAGCGCGTCGCATTTAATCTGCTTCCACAGTACGCTACAGTTGAAATCATCGACGGCGCTGGGTGTCGTTATACCCCCCTCTGTCCTGCCGGACATCTCCCCCTCAAGGGGGGAGATCGTTCCGTGGCGATGTCTCGTACTTCTCGACGGTCGAGAATGAAGCGGCAAGACAGAGGGGGGTAACGACGTGCGCGATCGTCGACGATTTTCAACAGCCTGCTAGAAGCGTTTCTCGAGCCATGTGATCGTCTGGCCCGTGGAAAGCGGCGCAAGCGAGCCAATCTTCGTGAAACCGTAGCGTTCGTAGGTTCTCAGGGCATCCGGGTTCATCGTGTCGATATAGGCACCCATGCAGCCGCGCTTTCTGGCTTCCTCCTCTGCCATGGCAAGCAGCTTCGGAGCCGTGCCCTGACCGCGCATGGCCTCCGGCACGAAAAGAAGCTGGACGTAAAGCCAGCCGCGAGCGGTATAGCCCACCAGACCGCCGGTGACGGTATTGTCGTCATCACGAATGGTGATGTTGAGTTCGCGTTTGTCGCTTTCGCCGAAACGGGCGAGATTATAGGCCACCAGCGGATCGCGAATGGACTTTTCGACTTCCGCATCCGCGACGTCGCTCAAAACGAAATTCATGTTCATCTTCCCGGGCCGCCGGGCGGCAGCCGTTTCCCGTTTTCCGTTCCGAGACGTGAAGCGCCCTAAGCTCTTCGCTGGAAACTCAGTTACCGGCCCTCACGCCACCACAGCGCGGAGAAGGCGAGCAGCAGGGCGGCAAGCCCGGCAAAACCGGCAAAGAGCGGCAGGGTGTTGACGCCTTTCAGCACCGTCTCGTCGGTCATGCGTATCAGCATGCGATCCTCATCGGCAACCCTGATATCTCCGCGCACGGGCAATATATCTGGCAGCGCGATACGGCCGGAATTATCGGCGACGCGGTGCACGCTGCCTCTGGTGGCATCGGCGAGCGGTTTCAGCGTCTCGGTCGTCGAAATCATCGCCTTGAATTCCGGCGCATCCACCGCGCCGACATGGACGAGGGTGGTGAAATCGCCGTTTTTGATCTCGAACAGGCCGGTTTCGTCCATGCGGCGCTCGATCCTGTAAAGACCGGGCTCCGTGCTGGTGAAGGCCATGTTCTCGGTCTTGCCGGAAGGGAAACGCACGCTGGCCTGACCGGGATCGTCGCCGATGGTCTGGCGGGTGATCTGCAAGGTGCGGCCATTGGCGCGCGCCGTCAGCGCTTCTTCCTCAAGCTCGGGTTCCTTCATCAGCCAGTGGGCGATGCGACGGTAAAGCGCCACATGCGGGCCGCCGCCTTCGAAACCGCGCGCCCAGAGCCAGCCCTGATCGGACAGCAGCATGGCGACACGGCCTTCGCCCTGACGGTTGAGAACCAGAAGCGGGTCCTGCCCGTCGCCCAGCATCACGGTCTGGCCCTGCGGCGGGTCGACGCTGATGGTGCGGAACCAGCGGCCCCATTGCGGCGGTTCGTTGCCCGAACCTTCCAGCCCGCGGGTGACGGGGTGTTTCTTGCCAGCTTCCGAAAGGCGCGGATAAAAGGCGGCCTGATGCACCTGACCGGTCGGCTGCGCCGGCAGCACGGAGGCGAGCGGCGTCATGGCGATCGAATCCTGACCGGCATGTTCCGGCCCGGCGGCGATCAAAAGCGCGCCGCCCTTTTCGACATATTGGGCGATGTAATCGTAATAGAGGATCGGCAGCACGCCGCGATGCTGGTAACGGTCGAAGATGATGAGGTCGAAATCCTCGATCTTTTCGACGAACAATTCACGGGTGGGGAAGGCGATCAGCGAGAGTTCGTTGATCGGCGTGCCATCCTGCTTTTCCGGCGGGCGCAGAATGGTGAAATGCACCAGATCGACCGAGGCGTCGGATTTCAGGAGATTGCGCCAGGCGCGTTCACCGGCATGCGGCTCGCCGGAGACGAGCAGCACGCGCAGGTTCTGGCGGATGCCTTCGATCAGGTGAACGGCGCGGTTATTGGCAGCGGTCACTTCGCCGGGAAGCTCGGCGACGGAAAATTCCATGACATTGTTGCCGCCGCGCGGAACCTTGAAATTGAACGGCGTTGGCTGGCCGGGTGTGGCCTGCAGCGTGGCGATTTCTTCGCCATTCATCTTCACCGTCACTTCCGCCGAACCGCCGCCGGCGGGGCGGCCATCATCGAAGACGCGCAGTGTCAGCTGCTGTTCCTCATTGACGATGCCGAAGCGCGGGGCGCGAACGATCTCGATACGGCGGTCGAATTCATCGGCCTTGCCGGTGATCAGCCCATGCACGGGGGCGCGGAAGCCCAGCGCCTGTTCGGCATTGGGCAGGGCATTGGGAATATCGTGAATCTGGCCGTCGCTGAGGAAGATCGCGCCGCCGACACGCGACGGCGAGACATCCGAAACGGCGGAGGAAAGTGCGGAGAACAGCTGCGTCGAGGGTGAATCGCTCTCGCCATTGTCGCGCACTTCCACGATGCGCGGCTCGATGCGCGGGAAGCGGGAGAGCCGGTCTTTCACCGTCTCCAGCGCCGTATCGGTCATTTGCGGCCGGTCCTGCACGTCCTGGCTCTGCGAACGGTCGACGATGACGGGCACGATGGTGGAGAGCGGCTCGCGCTCCTCCTGCGTCAGAAGCGGATTGGCAATAGCGGCAAGCAAAGCGGCGAGCGCCAGCCCGCGCAGCCATGCGCCACGCACGCCGCGCCACAGGCCGATGAAGGAGAGGAGAAGGGCGGCGACGGCCAGAACGGCGATCACGATCCACGGCAGGAATGGGGAGAAGGTCAATGTCATGTCACTGCCCCAACCGTTCGAGAAGTGCGGGAACGTGGACCTGATCGGCCTTGTAGTTGCCGGTCAGCATATACATCATGATGTTGACGCCGGAGCGGAAGGCGTGCTCGCGCTGCATCTCGTCCGGCGGCACGGTAGGCAGAACCGGCGCGCCCTGCGGATCGACGGCCCAGGCGCCGGCGAAATCATTGCCCGTTATCATGATCGGCGTCACGCCATCGCCGGAGGAGGAGAGGCCCGAGGTGGTCTTGGCCGCCCCCTGCCGCGATTCCACCCAGAGCGGCGAGCCGTTGTAACGGCCGGGGAAATTGGTGAGCAGGTAGAAAGAGCGCGTCAGAACGTGGTCTTCCGGCACGGGCTCCAGCGGTGGGATATCGATATTGGCGAGGATCGCCTGCAGGCGTTCGCCGTTAGGGCTGGTCGCACCGGTATCGAGCGAGGAGAACTGGTCGCGCGTATCGAACAGCACGGTGCCGCCGGCGCGCATATAGGCGTCGATGCGTGAGATGGCGGCGCTTGAGGGCATGGGTGCCGTTGCGGAAACCGGCCAGTAGATGATGGGATAGAAGGACAATTCATCCTTGGAAATATCGAGGCCGACCGGCTGGCCGGGCTCCAGCGTCGTGCGCCAGGTCAGGAATTCGCTCAACCCCTGCAAGCCCTGCTCGGAAATGCGGTCGACATCGTCTTCGCCGGTGCGGACATAGGCGAGATGCGTCGTGTCCAGCCGTTCGAAGATTTGTTCGTCGCCGGGTTTGGGATCGTCGGCGCGGGCGTCGGTTGGCGACATGGCGGCAAAGGCGCCGAGGGCCAGAAGCACGGTGGCGGCGGTGGCGCTGCGGGCTTTCGGCAGGCGTGCGAAGGCGCCGTTCATGAAGAGCACGATCAGGCTGTCGGCAATCAGCATCAGGAAAGCGGCGATGAAGAGCGCCGGGCGCAGCGATTTCGCCGTTTCGCCGATCAGGGCTTCGCTGGTGGTGCTGACGCCGGCGACGGATGCGTCGAGCGGGCGCAGCGTCGCGCCTGCGGGCAGGAGATTGAGAGCCACGAAACCATCCTCTGTGCCATAGAGGCCGGGGGGATTGTCGAAACCGGTGCGGGGCGGCTGGCCGGCGCGCATTTCCAGCGGCCGGGCAGTGCCGATTTCGGCGGAAAGCGCACCTTCGGCCGTCAGCAGCCGGAAGGGCGGAAGGGCGGCAGCCGGGGCATTGGCGTTGGCGGAAGCGCCGCCCGCCTTCGACAATTGCACGATACGGCGCAGCATGTCGACGAAATGGCCAGAGATCGGCAGGTCGGACCAGCTCGCCTCCGCGCTGACATGGAAGAGCACGATGCGGCCTGCCTCGACAGTGCGGGTGGTGACGAGCGGCGTGCCATCGGCAAGGCTTGCCCAGGTGCGTTCAGCCAGATCCGGTGTCGGTTCGGCCAGAACCTGACGTTTGACGAGGACGCCATCGGCCTTCGGCATGCCGGCAAAGGCGCCGAAATTCGGGAAATCGGCAAGCGGCTGCGGCTCGGCCCAGGAGAGCGCGCCGCCAAGCGCGCGTTCGCCCTGTCTCAGCGTTACAGGCACCAGCGGATCGTCGGCCGGGGCTGCGGCAAGGCGCGGTCCGGCAAAACGGATCAGCGTGCCGCCACCGGCGAGCCAGCGTTGCATCGGCTCATAGGTTTCCTGCGGCAGACGGCCGATATCGGCCATGACGATGACCGAAGGATTGGATTGCAGGATTTCCGGGATCGCCTGCGCCAGATCGGCCTGCCGCTGCGGAATGAGATCGGCGAAAGGCTGCAGCGCGCGGCTGATATAATAAAGCGGCTGCAGCAACGGCTGGAAATCATTGCCGGTTTCGCCGGCCAGCAACGCCACGCGACGGCGGCGGAAGCCGTCGTCGAGAAGATGCACCGCACCCGCCGTCGACACGCCTTCGAGGGAGAGGCGGGCGAAATCGTTGCGCAGTTCGAAAGGTGCTTCCACCGTCGCCGTGGTTTCGGCCGCGCCGGGCGCGAAGTTCGCGATGCCGTTGGCGAGGATGCGGCCCTGGCTGTCCTGCGCATTGACGGTTATCCGGGCGGCTTCGGCGGTATCGAGCCGCGACAGTGTGACGCTCATGGCATCGGCATTGTTGGTGGCGCCGGTAATGGCGGTGATCGCCTTGCCGTCGCCCTTCACGATGCGGAATTCGGCTGGGGAGAGGCTGGCAAGCGTTCTCATCGCGCTTTCATCCTGCGCGGTTTGAACACCATCGGCAATATAGGCAATCGTGCCGGGGGCCGCGCCGTTCAGCGCCTCGGTGATGGCTTCCGCCGTGCGGATACGATCGGGAACGAGCGGCTTCGGCTTTGCTGCGGCGAGTTTTTCCAGTGCAACGGCTGTCGTTCCCGGTACGGCGTCATGTTCCGCATCGGCGGTGAAGCTGATGGAGACGGGGCGGTCGGCGCGCTCCGCGTCGCCGATCAGGGCCTGAGCGGTCGCCACGCGTCTTTCCCAGTCGGGCGCGGAGGCCCAGCTGTTGTCGACCACCAGCACCAGCGGGCCGCTGCCGGCTATGCTGTTGTTGCGCGGGTTCACCACCGGATCGGCCAGCGCGAAAATCACCGCGGCGGCAAGCGCCATGCGCAGCAGGGTCAGCCACCACGGGCTTTTCGAGGGCGTTTCCTCGCGTTTCAGCACAGTCGCCAATATTTTCAGCGGCGGAAACACTTCCGCCTTGGGGCGCGGCGGGGTGAGCCGCAGCAGCCACCAGATGGCGGGCAGCGCCAGAAGGCCGAAGAGGATATAGGGGCTGGTGAAGACGAAAGGCAATGCGCTCATCTGTGCCCACCGCCCTGTGCCGGCGCGCCGGAAAGATACATGTGCATGGCGACGAGCGCCTCAGAAGCGAGATGGTCTGTGCGGTGGAACACGAAGTTCCAGCCGAGACGGCGCAGCGACGAGGACAGCGCCTCACGCCTTGCGAGATAGGCGCGGGTGTAATCCTCGCGAATGGTTTCGGCACGGCCGGACACCAGTTTTTCGCCGGTTTCCGGATCGGTGAATTCGGTGCGGCCGGAATAGGGGAAGGTCTCTTCGGCCGGATCGGCAATTTCCACCACATGGCCGCGCAGGCCGCGCCGCGCGAGCGGCGAAATCCGCTCCATCACGGCTTTGGCATCATCGAGAAAATCGCCGATGAGGACGATGTCGCTCGCGCCGCGGATCATGCCCGTTTCCGGCATGCCTGTCGTCAGCGGTGCATGCATGATGGCGGCGGCCAGCCGTTCGGCGGCGTTTCTGGCCGAAACCGGCTCCATGATGCCGGGGCAGCCGATGCGCTCGCCCGAACGTGCAAGGATTTCCGCCAGCGCCAGCATCAGCACCAGCGCCCGGCTTTCCTTGGAGACGGAGCCGAGGGTGGATTTGAACATCATCGACGGCGACATGTCGGCCCAGAGCCAGATGGTGTGAGCTGCCTCCCACTCCCGGTCGCGCACATAGGTATGGTCGTCGCGGGCAGAACGCCGCCAGTCGATGCGCGACAGGCTCTCGCCTTCGGCATAGGGACGGAACTGCCAGAAATTTTCGCCGATGCCACGTTTGCGGCGGCCGTGCCAGCCGGCGGTGACGGTGTTGGCGATGCGCTTTGCCTCGACCATGCAGTCCGGCACCAGGGCTGCGCGCTGGCGTGCACGCGCCAGAACTTCGCTACCCGGCGTCTTGTCTACGATCTGGCCGATGGATGCCACATGCAGTCCTTTCGCGAACGTCGCTTCAGTTCTTCGCCTGCTCCACGAGCGCTGCGATGACATCGCGCACCGACATGCCTTCGGCGCGGGCCGCAAAGGTCAGCGCCATGCGGTGTTCCAGCACCGGTTCGGCCAGTGCATGGACATCGTCCAGCGACGGGGCTAGCCGGCCTTCGTAAAGCGCACGGGCGCGGGCCGTCAGCATCAGCGACTGGCCGGCGCGCGGACCCGGACCCCAGACAACGTGTTTGTCGGTCAATTTGTTGCCATGGCCGGGGCGGGCGGAGCGGACGAGCGAGAGGATGGCATCCACCACCTTGTCGCTGACCGGCATCTGGCGGATGAGGGCCTGAATTTCCATCAGGCGCCCGGCATCGATCACGCCGCGCGCTTCGCCCGAGGCGGTGCCCGTCGTGTCGAGCAGGATCTGGCGTTCGGCGGCAAGCTCGGGATAACCGACATCGACCTGCAGCAGGAAGCGGTCGAGCTGGGCTTCGGGCAGCGGATAGGTGCCTTCCTGCTCCAGCGGGTTCTGGGTGGCGAGAACATGGAACGGCTTCGGCAGCTCATAGGTTTGGCCGGCCATGGTGATGTGATATTCCTGCATGGCCTGCAGAAGGGCGGACTGTGTGCGCGGGCTGGCGCGGTTGATTTCGTCGGCCATCAGCAGCTGGCCGAAAATCGGACCCTTGATGAAGCGGAAGGAACGGCGTCCGTTTTCGTCCTGATCCATGACTTCGGAACCGAGGATGTCCGACGGCATCAGGTCCGGCGTGAACTGGATGCGGTTGGCATCGAGGCCGAGCACGGTGCCGAGCGTGGTGACGAGCTTGGTCTTGGCGAGGCCGGGAACGCCGACGAGCAGCGCATGGCCGCCGGAGAGGATGGCGAGAAGCGTGTTCTGCACCACTTTTTCCTGGCCGAAAATGACCTTGGAGACTTCCGTGCGGATGGCCGCGATGTCGGAAAGCGCTTTTTCGGCCGCGGCGACGATGGCCTTTTCATCGAGGGTTTCGCCGGTATTCATCACGCCCATGTCGCTCTCCTCATACCTTCGCCGCTGTCACAGTCGCATCCCGGTTTTGCTGGCAGTCGGCCGGGACGGATTTTGCGCTGCATATAGCTTATTGCTCTCTTGGCCGCTGACAAGCGCCATTCGAATGACTATGTCGTGACTTAGTATTTCCTTATCGGCAAAGCGAGACTCGAATATGGCAGCGGAGACGATAAATTCGGCGGGCGATGCGGCCGGGCTTGCGGCGATGATTTCCCGCGCCGCCGAACAGACCGGCGACGCCAAACGCGGGCCGGCCCCGGTGGAGCGCTGGAATCCGCCCTTTTGCGGCGATCTCGACATGGAAATCCGCGCCGATGGCACCTGGTTCTATCTCGGCACCCCCATCGGCAGGGCGCCGCTGGTGCGGCTGTTTTCCACGGTTCTGCGCAAGGATGAGGACGGTAAAACCTATCTCGTAACTCCTGTGGAAAAAGTCGGCATCCGCGTCGTGGATGCGCCTTTCGTCGCCGTGGAAATGAAGCTGACGGCGGGTGAGGATGATGGCGAGCCGCTGCTGACCTTCCGCACCAATGTCGGCGATGTGGTGGAGGCCGGGCCGGAGCATCCGCTGCGGTTCGAGGTTTTCGGTGAGAACCGCGAATTGAAGCCCTATCTTCTGGTGCGCGGCAGACTGGAAGCGCTCATCTCGCGGGCAGTGATGTATGATCTCGTCGCACTTGGCGAGGTGATCGAAGTGGAGGGCGTCGACATGTTCGCCGTGCGCTCGGGCGGGGTGACTTTTCCGGTGATGCCCGCCAAGGAACTGGAACGGCTTTCGCAATGACGACAACGGCATTCAAGACTTTTACCGCCGCCGATTTCCGCTGCCGGGTGCTGCAGGAAGGCGAGGGCGTGGCGGAGCGGGAGCATGGCGACCATGTGCTCAATCCGGGCGTGGTGCTGTCTGGAAACGGCATCAGGCTGAAGGACGCCGCCGTGCTGGTACCGGTCATTGACGATGGCAACGATGCGCGGGTGATCTTCACCCAGCGCACTTCGACGTTGCGCAAACATTCCGGCCAGATTTCCTTTCCGGGCGGCGGCATCGATGCCGAGGATCGCACGCCGGAAGAGGCGGCGCTACGCGAGACGGAAGAGGAAATCGGCCTTTCCAGGTCCTTCGTGGAAACGGTCGGGCGCCTGCCGGATTATGTTTCCGGGACGGGTTTCCGCATCAAGCCGGTGCTGTCCATCGTTCGGCCCGGCTTTGACCTGACGCTCAATCCAACGGAAGTGGATGAGGTTTTCGAGGTGCCGCTGTCCTTTTTGATGGACCCGGCCAACCACGGGCGCGGCAGCCGCATCTTTCAGGGGAAGGAGCGGTTTTTCTACGAAATGCCCTATGGCGAACGTTACATTTGGGGCATTACGGCGGGCATCGTCAGGACGATTTACGAGAGGTTTTATTCATGAGCAGCCTTGCCGGGCGGGACTGGTTTCAAAAACCGGCGCTGAAGCGCATCTTTACGCTTCTGAATGCCGATGGCGGCGAGGTGCGGATCGTTGGCGGCGCGGTGCGCAATGCGCTGATGGACCTGCCAGTGGTCGATGTCGACATGGCGACGACGCTGACCCCTGATGTGGTTGTTGCGCGGGCCAAGGCGGCGGGCATCAAGGCGGTGCCGACCGGCATCGAGCACGGCACGGTAACGCTGGTGATCGATGGCGAAGGTTTCGAGGTGACGACGTTGCGCCGCGATGTCGAAACCAATGGCCGCCATGCGCAGGTGGCTTTCGGAACCGACTGGCAGACCGACGCCGAGCGGCGTGACCTCACCATCAATGCTCTTTATGCCGATGAAAAGGGCGAGATCATCGACCTTATCGATGGTCTTCCCGATATAGAGACCGGCACGGTGCGCTTCATCGGCGATGCGGCGATGCGGATTTCGGAAGATTACCTGCGGATTCTCCGGTTTTTTCGCTTTTTCGCCCATTATGGCTCCGGCCGCCCGGATGCGGACGGCTTGCGGGCGAGCGCGCGGGCCAAGGACAAGCTGGGCACCCTTTCGGCCGAGCGGGTGTGGAGCGAATTGAAAAAGCTGCTTTCCGCCCGCGATCCTTCGCGCGCCCTTTTGTGGATGCGGCAATCGGGCGTTCTGGCGGAAATTCTTCCCGAAACGGAAAAATGGGGCATCGACGCCATTCATGGGCTGGTGGCGACGGAGCAGGCTCTGAGCTGGGCGGTGGACCCGATGCTGCGGCTTGCCGCCATCATGCCGCCGGACAGGGAGAGGCTGGCTGCCCTTGCCGCGCGCCTCCGGCTGTCGAAGGCCGAAGCGGCCTATCTCGCCCATTGGGCTTCGGCTCCGGCGGCTGATCCCGAGCTGAAGGAGACGGCGCTCGACCGGCTGCTTTATCGTCAGGGCGTCGAGGGCGTGAAGACGCGGCTGAAACTCGCGCTTGCTTCGGCCCGTGCCGATCTTTCCGCTGGCGACACCGCCATGCAGAAAGTGGCGCGGCTTTCGACTTTGCTGACGCGGGCGGAAAAATTCCACAAACCGGGCTTTCCGCTGAGCGGTGCGGATGTGATGGCAGCGGGCGTCGAGGCCGGCCCGAAGGTGGGCGAAGTGCTGAAAAGCCTTGAGGAAAAGTGGATCGACGTTAATTTCTCACTCGACCGGGCAGCGTTGACCGCCCGGTTGAAGGATATGCTGGAAAATTGAGGTCAGCGACGGCGGCGTTGCGGCTCAGGCCGCATTTGCCTCGTCGCGAATGCGGGATTTGATGTTTTCGATCATGTTCTCGCGGATGACGGTTTCGCCGTGCGCCGATCGCATATGTTCCACGGTGCGACGCACAACTTCTGCGTCGTCATCTGCGCGCGTGTGCCAGGCGCAGCCGGGCACGAGCGTTCCACATTCAAACAGTCTCATGGTCTTGCCTCCCTGTTTTAGAGCGCCATGCATCCGTTCGGACGCATAAAGGACGCTCTAACATTTTGAGTCTGCACATTCTCCCTGTCGAAAACCGGAATCGATTTTCGACAGGGAGAATGTGCGAGAGTGAGGGACAGCATTCAATTGCCTGCTGTCCCTCCGACAAGAAACGAATGTTCACCGCTTATGTTCCAGAGCGGCGTCCTTCGACCTTATTCAGGCCCCTATTCGGGCATCGCCCAGCACTGGAAAACAGAGGATGTGCCGGCTGCCGGAATTTTTGTACGAGGCATTTCGTCATTGTCCGCCCGCTTCACCGTTTTTCCGGCCAGCGTGCGTTTTACCTGTTCGACATAAAAGGAATGCGGCAGTTCTCGATCACCCGTGGCACGCATTTCCGCTGCCAGGCGATCGATCAAATCAGGGGTATCAATGGAATGCTGGGCTTCCTCGGGGGAAGCAGAGATAGGCATGCTGTTCGAAGTAATCATGACGATAGCTCCTCCAGTACGTCTGCGGGGAGGAGACTATCATTGCCTTGATTTTTCCATAAGTCCTAATTTGCGCTATTTGCGACCAAATGGCTGATGAGCGTCAAATTTACGTGAGGTTTTTAGGGCCAGCGCACCACCGGCGGTAGAGAGGAGAGAATCGATTCGACATTGCCGCCGGTCTTGAGGCCGAAGATCGTGCCGCGATCGTAAAGCAGGTTGAATTCCACATAGCGGCCGCGGCGGATAAGCTGCTCGTCGCGGTCCTCTTCCGTCCAACTCTGGTTGAAATTGGCGCGGACGATTTTCGGATAAACCAGATTAAAGGCGCGGCCGACATCCTGCACGAAGGCGAAATTGGCGTCCCAGCCGCCATTTTCCTCCTGCGGGTGCAGCCAGTCGAAAAAGATGCCGCCGATGCCGCGGGCTTCGTTACGGTGCTTCAGGAAGAAATACTCGTCGCACCACGTCTTGTAGCGCGGATAATCGGCAACCGGATGGCGGTTGCAGGTGATTTCGAAGGCGCGGTGGAAAAGCTGGCTGTCCGGGTCTTCCTGCGTCCTTCTGCGCCCCAGCACCGGCGTCAGATCCGCGCCGCCGCCGAACCAGTGGCTGGTGGTGACGACCATGCGGGTGTTCATGTGCACCGCCGGCACATTGGGGTTGACGGGATGGGCGATGAGCGAGAGGCCGGAGGCCCAGAAACGTGGGTCTTCTTCCGCACCCGGTATCTGCTTGCGGAATTCCGGCGAGAATTCGCCATAGACGGTGGAGGTGTGGACGCCGACCTTCTCGAAGACGCGGCCTTCCATCATCGACATCTTACCGCCGCCGCCCTCGCCATTATCGCGCAGCCAGTCTTTCTGGACGAAACGGCCGGGCTCCTGATCGGAAAGAGGGCCGGTCAGGTCGTTTTCGAGGGTCTCGAAGGAGTTAACGATGGTGTCGCGAAGATGCTGGAACCAGGCTTGGGCAAGGGCCTTCTTGTCCTCGATGTCGTCGGGCAAGCCCTTCGGCAAGATTGGCCGTTCCATGCGTATTCTCCTTTGGTGAGGTCGATTCCCTGTCGCGTCTAGCAGGTGCAGGCCCCGCGCACAAATTCGACTCGCCAAGTTCACATGCGGGCACTATCTTTATCGATGTAGGTGCCAGAGGTGAATATCATGACGAAATTTACCGGACCGCCGCCCCTGGACGGGCTGAAGCGCAGGATAGCCAATCACCGCAAGGCGCGTGAAGGCTCGGGCGACGACAAGACGCGCAATGGCATGTTCGTGCGGCAGACCTTCTGTCTCGGACGCGAGGAAGCCCGCGCCAAGGCGCGCGAATGGTTCGACAGCTTTCCGAAAGCGGCCTATTGGACGGAAGTGGAAAGCTGGCGGCAACTGGAAGGCGACCGCATCGAATTCACCATGCGGCGGCTTCCTTCGGCCGATTGAAGTTTAGAGCGTTTTCGCATTTCCCGGAAATGCTTTTAGGCGCGAGGCTCGGCATAACGCAGGCGGCTTTCGATCAGCACGCCGCTTTCATCCAGAATGGGATGCGCCACCGTGACGATATGGGCGTTGATGCGCTTCAGATCTCGCAGCATGTCGAGATGCAGCGAACTGGTCTGCATACTTTCCGCCAGCCCGTCGCGCAGCCGCTCCAGATGGCGGTTCGAGGACTGTTTTTCGAGGCGGCGTATATCCACCTTGCTTTCCATCAGCCTGCGGGCGAGCTCGAAATCGCCGGTTACCAGAATGCTCTGGGCGGCGCGCAGATTTTCGATGGTCATGTCGAACAGGGTTTTCAGCTCTTCATAGCCGTCATCGGAAAATTTGAAGCTGTTCAGCACCTTCTTGCGGATTTGCTCGCAGATACCTTTTTCGATGATATCGCCGATGTGTTCGAGGTTGATGGCATAGTCGATGATGGCGATCGAACGGCGGGCTTCTTCGTCGGCAAGCCCCTTGCGCCCCAGTTGCGACAGATAGACCTTCACCTCCTGCTGGCGGCGGTCGACCTTCTTTTCGAGCAGGGAAACCTCCTGAAGCGGCGCCAGATCATTATGCTTGAAGGCGTTTTCGGCGCGGATCAGCATCCGCTCGATGCTGTCTCCGACACCCAGCACCTCGCGGGTGGCATTGGCGAGCGCCACGACCGGCATGTCCAGCGCCTGCTGGTCGAGGAAATTCGGGCCGTCTTCGGCTTTCGGATCGCCCGGCACCAGCCTTGCCATCAGGTCGGACAGGAGGCCGGAGAAGGGCCAGGCCAGCGCCGCCAGAATGACGTTGAAGATCAGATGGGCGTCGACCGGCAATTTTGCGGGCGAAAGCGGCAATTGCTGCAGGAACTCCGCGCCATAGGAGGCGAGCGGCAGAGCGATGAGGCAGCCAATGGTGCGCACCAGAAGGTTGCCCATGGTGATGCGCCGTGCCGAGGCGGGGCCGGAAAGCGTGGCGATGACCGGCGGAATGGCGCCGCCGAGATTGGCGCCGAGAATGAGCACGATGATGAGGCCGGTGGAAAGCGTGCCGGTGGCGGCGAGCGACAGGATAAGCACCACGACGGCAAGGCTCGAAGACGAAACGAAGGCGAGCACGGCGGAAAAGATCAGCGCGACGGGCCATGCCCCGTCAAGCAGGCCGATAAAGACGCCGAGAGCCGGCGAGGCGCGCATCGGTTCTGTCGCGCCGCTCAACAGATGCAGCGACAGAAGCATGAGGCCGATGCCGATCAGCGCCGTTCCGCCGCCTTGCCGGGCATTGGAACTGCCCTTTTTCAGAATAATGCCCGCAAGGATCAGCAGCGGCGACAGCCATTCCACCCCGGCCGCGACGATCCATGCGGTCACGGCGGTGCCGACATTGGCGCCGAGCAGCACCACCTGCGCCATGCGTGGCCTGATGAGGTCTCGTTCAGCAAAGGAGGCGACGGTGAGGGCCGTCGCCGTCGAACTTTGCAGCGCGACGGTGGCGAAGAAGCCGGAGAAGAAGGAGCGCGGACCGTTCTGGGTGCCGGTGGCCAGCACACTTCGCAGTTTCATGCCGAAGGCGCGGGTGACGCCATCCTTGACCTGGGCAAGGCCGAAGAGCAGCAGCGCGACTGCGCCGAGAAGGTTGACGATGACAATGGTGGATTGCATGCGACGTCTCCTCACACCCGCCGGCGGATGGTTCCGGCGAGCACGATTTTTATTGTCCGGCTAATCAGTATAGGAGCCTCGATGCCCTCGGTACAGGCCGGGTTGCGACAGTTTTGAAGTAAAAACGGTCAAATTTTGTATTTGCCCGAAAAATTGGCGTTAAAAATGACGCCTATGCCCATGCCACCTGACGCAAAGCCTCGCCGGCGATCATCGCCGCCGACATGGCGACGTTGATGGAGCGCTGTCCCGCCACCATGGGGATGATGATTCGCTCCTCTGCCTTTTCATGCACATGGTCCGGTACGCCGGCACTTTCGCGGCCGAAAAGCAGGATGTCATCCGTGCGGTAGGCGATCTTCGTATAGGGCAGGGCGGCTTTGGTGGAGGCGAGAACGAGACGGCGGCCGGTGGTTGCCCGCCATTCCTCGAAACGGTCCCAGCTGACATGGCGCGTCAGCGCCGCCGCCGCGATATAATCCATGCCCGCCCGTTTCAGATTACGGTCGGAAATATCGAAACCGGCCGGCTCGATGATGTCGACGCCGAGGCCGAGACAGGCGGCCAGCCGCAGGATGGTGCCGGTGTTGCCGGGAATATCGGGCTGGTAAAGGGCGATCCTGATTTCGGGCATGGACGTCTCACTGCGGTTGGTCTGCCCGTCCGATTATCACGGGCAGGGGCCGGGCGACAGCTATGCTGCGAAAAGTCCCTTTGAGGCGTCGTTCCCGGCTGGATGTTCATTCGCGTGACACACAGGGCGGCTACCCATTCACCGGAACATCGTCGGGTTTGCCCGGACCATCGCGAATGGTCTGGACAGGTCGTTTCGAGCCGGATTTTCTGCACGCAACAACAGGAGGACACCATGTCCGAACGGGTGAATTTCGTCCATCTGACCGATCTGCATGTGGGCAATCCGCAGGTGCAGGACGATGATCTTTATTCCGAGACCTCGGCCACGCTTTCCGCAACGCTTGCGCAGATCAAGGCGCTCGTGCCGCCGCCTGAATTCATCGTCGCCAGCGGCGATCTGACCAACAGGGGCGATGCCGGCAGCTATGAGGAACTCAAGCGGCTGATGGCGGAAGCGGAACTCGATATGCCGGTGCTCTTCGCGCTCGGCAATCACGACCGCCGCGACGGTTTTTATCCGGTCATGCTCGACCGCCATGAGGATCTGGACGAGCCCTATGACCATGCCGAGGTCATTGCCGGGATCCACATCATCGTCATGGATACCAGCGTTCTGGGCAAGGTTGGCGGCGCTTTCGAGCCGGGGCAGATCGAATGGCTGGAGGATGAGCTGGAAAACCACCCCGAACTGCCGAAGCTGCTGGTGATGCACCATGCGCCGGCGCTCGATTTCGACCGTCCGGATGCGGAGTGGGAATCGCTTTCCTTCGCGGATACCGAGGCTCTGGACGAGGTGCTGTTCGAGCATGATGTCATCGGCATTCTTGCGGGCCACATCCATTACGACCGCATGTCGCACTGGCAGGGCATTCCCGTCGTGGTCGGCATCGGCCAGCATTTCGCCACCGATCCGCTTTGGCTGCATGAGGGCGTGCGCATGTTGTCCGGTGCTTCCTTCGCGATCGGCACGATAAGGGACACGGGGCTCACCGTCACCTTTGCGCCGCAGCCCAGCGACCGTCGGGAATTGAAGCGGCATACGCAGGCCGGAATGGCCGAGTTGATTGCGGGCTATGAAAGCGCAGAGGCGCAGGACGCGGCCGAATAGGGCGACGTGCGCATCGTTTAACGGGCGGAGACCTCGCGGGGTCATCTCCGCCCGTTCGCCTTTGGGCGGCACCTGCATGTTTTCTCGCGTATTCGGTGTCTTTCCGACTGGTCATTGACTAAATTTTGCGCTACAAGGCCATATCTTCAACACCAGCCAAGGGAGGTTCTCATGCTAAATGATGTTCGTATTCGCCTCCCGGCCCCCGTCGTGCCGCTGCTGGCTTAGGTGTTACTCCGCGGTTCGCCCGCGTTTCCCATTTTTCGATTCGTCATGTGGCTGTCACGGCCATATCCAAAGACTTTTCCGTTCCGTCGTGAGCCATATTTGTGTCCGCTCACCATGTCACGATGGAGCGATTGATTGCCGGAGCTTGGCCTATGTTTGGCTGGTTTGAAAAACGCCTCGATCCTTTTCCCTCTTCGGCGCCCTCCGTGCCGCCAAAGACGCTTTTGCCGTTCCTGTGGCATTATGTGAAGCCCGCATGGCCATGGCTCCTGCTGCTCGGCCTGATGTCCATGGGCATCGCGATTGCGGAAGCCATGCTCTACAAATTCCTCGGCAATATCGTCGACTGGCTTTCCACGGCCAATCGCGAGACGTTTTTTGCCGATGAGGGCTGGCATCTGATCGGCATGGCGGCGCTGGTGCTCTTCGTGTTGCCGCTGATGGGCGCGATCCACACCATGACGATGCACCAGACGCTTGCCGGCAATTTCGGCATGATCGCGCGCTGGAAGATGCACCGTTTCCTGCTGCGTCATTCCATGAACTTCTTCGCCAACGAGTTTGCCGGCCGCGTTTCCACCAAGGTGATGCAGACGGCGCTGGCGATCCGCGAAGTGGCGCTGAAGGTGATCGACGTCTTCGTCTATGCGATCAGCTTCGTCGTCTCGATGCTGTTCATGGTCGCGGCGGCGGACTGGCGGCTGGTCATTCCGCTGCTGGTCTGGCTCGGTATCTATATGGCCATCCTCGCTTATTTCGTGCCGAAGCTCGGCCGGCTGGCGCAGGAGCAGGCCGATGCACGCTCGATGATGACGGGCCGGATCGTCGACAGTTACACCAACATCTCGACGATCAAGCTGTTTTCCCACGCGGGGCGCGAGGAAAGATATGCGCGTGAGGGCATGAACGTGTTTCTCGGCACGGTTCACCGCCAGATGCGCAAGATTTCCGGCTTCAACATCCTGATCGACCTTAACAACGCGCTGGTGCTGTTTTCCACGGCGGCGCTCGGTCTTTATTTCTGGATGCAGGGTTCGGTCACCGCCGGTTCGGTCGCCATCGCCATCAGCCTTGCCATGCGTGTCAACGGCATGTCGCAGTGGATCATGTGGGAAGTCACCTCGCTGTTCGAAAATATCGGTACGGTCTATGACGGCATGTCGATGATGACGAAGCCGCACGACATCGTCGACGTTCCGAAGGCGCCTGAGCTCGCGGCCCCGCAGGGCGCGATCCGTTATGACAATGTCCGTTTCCACTACGGCAAGAACAAGGGCGTGATCGACGGACTGACACTCGACATCAAGCCGGGCGAAAAGGTCGGTCTGGTCGGGCGTTCGGGTGCGGGCAAGACGACGCTGATGAACCTGCTTCTGCGTTTCTACGATCTGGAAGCGGGCAGGATCACCATCGACGGGCAGGACATTTCCAAGGTGTCGCAGGACAGCCTGCGCGAGCTGATCGGCGTCGTGACGCAGGATACCTCGCTGCTGCACCGTTCGATCCGCGACAACATCGCCTATGGTCACCCCGAGGCCACGGACGAGCAGGTGATCGCGGCGGCGAAGCGGGCCAATGCCTGGGACTTCATCGAAACGCTTGTCGACATGCATGGTCGTCAGGGCCTCGATGCGCAGGTGGGCGAACGCGGCGTGAAGCTCTCCGGCGGCCAGCGCCAGCGTATCGCAATCGCCCGCGTCTTCCTCAAGAATGCACCGATCCTGGTGCTGGACGAGGCGACTTCGGCGCTCGACTCGGAAGTCGAGGCGGCGATCCAGGAAAACCTGTTCTCGCTGATGGAAGGCAAGACGGTGATCGCGATCGCCCACCGCCTTTCGACGCTGACGGAAATGGACCGGCTCATCATTCTCGACAAGGGCCGGATCGTGGAGGCGGGCAGCCATGCGGAGCTGGTGGCGATGGGCGGTATCTATGCCGACCTGTGGCGGCGCCAGTCCGGCGGCTTCATCGCCGACCACGAGGCGGAAGTGGCCGCGGAGTAAGGAAAAGCGAGAGGGCGGGGTGTTCCCGCCCTCAGGTTGACAACAACGGCTGAAAACCTCTCCTCCGTCATGCTCGGGCCTGTCCCGAGCATCTGCCACCGTTGAATATTGGACAGGTGGTTAGATCCTCGGGACAGGCCCGAGGATGACGCCCGGCGTGAAGGAAGGTTGTCATCAGTCTCAAGCCGGTGGAACATTCCCCGCCCTTTTTCATTCCCCGAATGTTACCGAAATATAATCTCTTCCCGAAGCCTTCGCGGCTGTTCCCGCTCCGGGAATCCGCCTATATCCGGATTATGGTTATTACCCGCATCTTCGAGTTTTTCGAGAACTGGATAAGGCCCTTCGCCCGCAAGGACGATTTGCGGCCGCCTGAAAGTACGTTCGCCTTTATCTGGTTCTACATCTCGCAGGCCAAGGCGCCGTTTTTCGCCATGCTGGTGCTCGGCGGGCTGACGGCGGCCATCGAGGCGGCGCTGTTCTGGTTCGTCGGGCGGCTGGTGGATATTCTCTCCACCGTGAAGCCGGAAGAGGGCTGGGCGGGGCTGCTTGCGGCCCATGGCGGCGAGCTGGTGGGCATGCTGGTGCTGATCGGCGTCGTGCGTTTTATCGTCACCATGGTAACGGCGCTGGTGGATCAGCAGATCATCACGCCCGGTTTTTACAATCTGGTGCGCTGGCAATCCTATATGCATGTGGCGCGGCAATCGCTGACCTTCTTCCAGAACGATTTTTCCGGCCGCATCGTCACCAAGGTCTGGTCGGGCGGGCAGGCGGCGGGCGATCTCGTCACCTCGCTGATGGAAAGCGTGTGGTTCGTCGGCATTTATTTCGTTTCCATGCTGTTCCTGATTGGCGGGCTGGACTGGCGGCTTGCGGTCGTCGTCGTCGTCTGGGTGGGGATATTCTCGCTGCTGGCGCGCTATTTCGTGCCGCGCATCCGTTACCATTCCAAGGAAACGGCGGAAGCCGCCTCGATGCTCTCCGGCCGCATGGTGGATGCCTATAGCAATATCCAGACGCTCCGGCTGTTCGGGCGAGATGATGCCAATGACCGCTACATGCGGCAGGGTTTCGACATTTTCCAGCATGCGACCATGACATTCACCCGGTTCATCACCGGCGTGCGCGCCTCCATGGCGCTGCTGTCCGGCGTGATGATTACCTCCATGGCTGCGCTCTGCATCGATCTGTGGCTTTCCGGCAAGATCAGTTCCGGTGCGGTGGCCTTCACGCTGGCGCTGGTGCTGCGTCTCAACTTCCTGCTCGGCCGGCTGATGACGCAGTTCAACGGCATCATGCGCAATTTCGGCACGGTGCAGAATGCCGCCGAACTGATTTCGCAGCCGATCGGTCTCGTCGATGCGCCGGAGGCGACGGTGCTAGAGGTCAAGAAGCCGGGCATCCGTTTCGAAAATGTCAGCTTCCATTACGGGCGCGCGAACGGCGTCATCGACCATCTCAATCTCGAAATCAGGGCGGGCGAGAAGGTAGGCATCGTCGGACGCTCCGGGGCGGGAAAATCCACCCTCGTCAATCTGCTTCTGCGTTTTTACGATGTCGAAAAAGGCCGCATCCTGATCGACGGGCAGGATATCGCCAGGGTGACGCAGGAATCGCTGCGCGCCCATATCGGCATGGTCACGCAGGATACGTCGCTGCTGCATCGCTCCATTCGCGACAATATCCTGTTCGGCCGCACCGATGCCACCGAAGCGCAATTGCAGGAGGCGACGCGACGCGCCAAGGCGGATGATTTCATCGCCAGGCTCGAGGATCAGCGCGGTCGCAAGGGGTTCGATGCACATGTGGGCGAACGCGGCGTGAAATTGTCCGGCGGCCAGCGCCAGCGCATCGCAATCGCCCGCGTGATGCTGAAGGACGCACCGATCCTCGTGCTCGATGAGGCGACGTCGGCGCTCGATTCGGAGGTGGAGGCGGCGATCCAGAGCAATCTGGACGAGCTGATGCAGGGAAAGACGGTGCTGGCCATCGCCCATCGCCTGTCGACCATCGCCGCTCTCGACCGGCTGATCGTGATGGATCAGGGGCGCATCGTCGAACAGGGCAGCCATTCCGATCTGGTCATGCAGGGCGGTCTCTATTCGGAACTCTGGGCGCGGCAGTCGGGCGGTTTTCTTGCCGCGGACGAAGCGGCGCAATAAGGCCTTCGGCTATTTCCCGATCATGAAATCCGCCATCAGGCCGTAATGATTGGAACCGAGGCTGTCGGGCAGGCGGGTGGTTTTCATCAGCGTCGCCGGTTCGCGGGCGAAGATGTGGTCGATGGCGATGCCGAAGCGGCCGGCCTCCGTCGGCCATGTGGCGGGTTCGAAGGTCGCTTTCTTCAGATCGTTGGCGGCGAGGAAAGCGCGCATGTCAGGGGCGATGCTGGCCGAATTGAAATCTCCGGCCAGAATGAGCGGCCCGGTGACGCGAAAGAGAATTTCGCTGACTTCATCGAGTTCGTCGCGATGATAATCGTCGAAATAGGGCTTGGTGATATGCCCGGCGGCGAGCGTCAGTTCCGTGCCGTCGAGATCGATCTGGGCTATGGCAAACCGGTCCCGCCGAAGATCGCTGAGGCTGTGGAAACGGCCTTCCAGCAACGGTCTTTTTGACAGGATGACCAGATCGCATCCGGGGGTTCCGGTGTAACAGCCAATCCTGTGCGGATAGGTTTGCTGCAGTCGCGGCAGGGCCGATTTCAGCGCCGCCGCCTCGAAGAGATAGACGGCATCCGCGCCCGATTCGAGAATCGTGTCGGCAATTGCGTCCGCATTGGCGGCATTGTCCATCAGCACGTTGAAGGACAGCAGCCGGAAGGGTTTGGCGCCTGGCGCCGGGTTGGCGGATGTGGAAAATTCCAGAAGCATGGCAATGGCATGGATGGCGAGCGCAAGCGACCAGACGACGAGGAGCGCCGAAACCGCGTCACGCGTCAGCCAGAAAACGAGGCATGAGAGCAGGATACAGACGATGGCTATGTGCAGCTGGAAACTGGTGACGAAGGCGAGAAGCCAGAAATCCGTCACATAACGCAGGCTGGCGACGAAAAGAACGGCAGCCACCGCCGTGGAGACCATGCAAGAGAGCTTCGCCGTCATCCGAATCCCTGCTTTCCGCGCTCTCCCTTGAAGTCTCCTAACATGGTGCATGGATGCGCACAATGTTGCCCGCCTGCCAAGGACGGCGAAAAAATGCGAGCCAAATCGGCCCCCTCCGGCAGAATTACGGCAGCTTTGTGTGCTTTGCTCTTGCCAAGTCAGTCAATATTTTGCGATCAAACACATGACGCGGTTTCTCAAATGCCGCGAGAATGACCAGGACGATGGGACGGAGTTTGTCTTGGATCAAATCATAGCGGGAGGACTCATGCGATTTACGGCAAAAACAGCGCAGAGGATGGTGTAGCGGTGAGCGAGCACGTAACCAATCACGACGCTTCGGGTGAACCGACCCGTCGCGATTTTCTTTACCTAGTGACGGGAATGGCGGGCGCTGTCGGTGCCGCCGCAGTTGCATGGCCCTTTATCGACCAGATGCGTCCCGATGCATCGACGCTGGCGCTCGCCTCCATCGAGGTGGATGTCACGGCCGTCGAGCCAGGCATGTCGCTTACCGTGAAGTGGCGCGGCAAGCCGATTTTCATCCGCAACCGCACGGAAAAGGAAATCGAGGAAGCCAAGGCCGTCGCTCTCGGCGATCTGAAGGATCCCGTGGCGCGCAATGCCAACATCGCCGCCGACGCGCAGGCGACGGATATCGACCGCTCCGCCGGCGAGGGCAAGGAAAACTGGATCGTCATGGTCGGTTCCTGTACCCATCTTGGTTGCATTCCGCTCGGCCAGGCCGGCGATTTCGGCGGGTGGTTCTGTCCCTGCCATGGCTCGCACTACGATACGGCGGGCCGCATACGTAAGGGTCCGGCGCCGCAGAACCTCGCCATCCCGACATTTGCATTCACATCCGATACCGTGATCAAGATCGGATAAGGGGACAGATATTCATGAGTGGCCATTCCAGTTATCAGCCGTCCACCGGCATCGAAAGGTGGATCGATTCGCGGCTTCCCTTGCCGCGCATGATCTATGACAGCTTCGTTGCCTATCCTGTCCCGCGTAACCTGAACTACGCCTACACCTTCGGCGCGATGCTTTCCGTCATGCTGCTGGTGCAAATCCTCACCGGCGTCGTGCTGGCCATGCATTATGCGGCCGAAACGACGGTCGCCTTCAATTCCGTCGAAAAGATCATGCGCGACGTCAACCATGGCTGGCTGCTGCGCTACATGCATGCCAACGGTGCGTCGTTCTTCTTCATCGCGGTTTACCTGCACATCGCCCGTGGCCTTTATTACGGCTCCTACAAGGCGCCGCGCGAAATCCTCTGGATTCTCGGCTGCGTGATCTTCCTGCTGATGATGGCGACGGGCTTCATGGGCTACGTTCTGCCCTGGGGCCAGATGTCCTTCTGGGGCGCAACCGTTATCACCGGCTTCTTCACGGCGTTCCCGGCCATCGGCGAATGGATCCAGCAGTTCCTGCTCGGCGGCTTTGCCGTTGATCAGCCGACCCTGAACCGCTTCTTTGCGCTTCATTATCTGCTGCCCTTCATGATCGCAGGCGTCGTGATCCTCCACATCTGGGCGCTGCATGTGACCGGCCAGACCAACCCGACCGGCGTTGAAGTGAAGAGCAAGACCGACACGGTTCCCTTCACACCCTATGCGACGCTGAAGGATGCGCTCGGTGTTTCCGTGTTCCTGATCGGTTATGCCTGGTTCGTGTTCTACATGCCGAACTTCCTTGGCCACCCCGACAACTACATCATGGCCGATCCGCTGAAGACGCCGGCGCATATCGTTCCGGAATGGTACTTCCTGCCGTTCTACGCCATGCTGCGCGCCATCACCTTCAACATCTGGATCATCGATTCCAAGCTGGGCGGCGTTCTCGTGATGTTCGGCGCGATCGTCGTGCTGTTCTTCCTGCCCTGGCTCGATACGTCGAAGGTGCGTTCCGCCGTCTATCGTCCCTGGTACAAGATGTTCTTCTGGCTGTTCGTGGTCAATGCCATCATGCTCGGCTGGCTGGGTTCTCGCCCGGCGGAAGGAACTGGCCTGATCGGCCTGCTCACCGGCGATCTGAAAGGCAATTATGTCGGCTATTCGCAGCTCGGCACGCTTTATTATTTCGGTTTCTTCCTCGTCATCATGCCGATCCTCGGTCTGGTCGAAACGCCCCGGCGTATTCCGAATTCGATTACCGAGGCCGTTCTCGAAAAGAACGCCGCCAAGACGGGTGCCGCATCTGCGGCTGCCGAAGTCTGAGCGCGAAGGAAGGATGACGACAATGAAGAAGCTTGTAACGAGCATCGCGCTTTTCGCCGCCATCGGCTGTTCCGCCGCCGCCTTCGCGGCGGAGGAGAGCCATGATCTCGCCGCCCAGACGGAGCACGCGATTGCCGGGGGTCACTTCCCGGTCATCAAGCCCGAGGAGCAGAGCTGGTCCTTTGCCGGCCCCTTCGGTAAATACGACAAGGGCCAGCTTCAGCGCGGCCTGAAGGTCTATAAGGAAGTCTGCTCCGCCTGCCATTCCATGAGCCTCGTTTCCTTCCGCACGCTGGAGGATCTCGGTTATTCGGACGAGCAGGTGAAGGCTTTCGCCGCGGAATATGAAGTGCAGGACGGGCCGAACGCCGATGGTGAAATGTATAATCGCAAGGCCGTGCCTTCCGATCATTTCCCTTCGCCTTTCCCGAACCATGAGGCGGCGGCAGCCGCCAACGGTGGGGCGGCCCCGCCCGACATGTCGCTGCTCGCCAAGGCGCGCGGCGTGGAGCGCGGTTTTCCGCAATTCCTCATCGACATGATCCCGATCGTCGGCGGTTATCAGGAAGGCGGCCCGGACTACATCCATGCGCTGCTGACCGGATATCAGGATCCGCCGGCCGGCGTTGAAGTGTCGGAAGGCACGCATTTCAACCCGTATTTCGTCAGCGCAGCCGCGCTGAAGATGGCGCCGCCGATCAGTGCCGATCAGGTGACTTATGACGACGGCGCGCCGCAGACCGTGGACCAATATTCCAAGGACGTTGCTGCGTTCCTGATGTGGGCGGCAGAACCGCATCTGGAAGAGCGCAAGCGCACCGGCTTCATGGTCATGGTGTTCCTGTTCATCTTCACGGCGCTGATCTATCTCACCAAGAAATCGGTCTACGCCAACAAGGAACATTGATCGGCATCCAGAAGATGCCTGTCAGTCATTGGCCCCCACGGTCTTCCGTGGGGGCCTTTTCATGTGTCGAGAGGGATGGTGGAAATGACGAAAATTCGTAACGGCGGCTGTCTATGCGGCTCCATCCGTTTTGAAGCGAAGGGCGAGCCCGGCAATCCGCACACTTGCTCCTGCGATATCTGCCAGCGGCATTCCGGTGCGCCCAGCCTTGCCTGGGTGGAGTTCGAGAGGGATGCGGTGACGTGGACGGGAGAGGGCGGCGCGCCTTCGACTTTCCGATCCTCCGATTATTCCAGCCGGGCTTTCTGCCCGATCTGCGGCAGCACGCTTGGCGCCATCGACGAAGCGCCGACGGTTGCGCTGGTCTCGGGAAGTTTCGATGACAGGGACGACGAGGCCCTGCGGCCCCTGTCGCATTCCTTCGAGGATGTCTGCCCGGTCTGGGCGCGGATCGAGGGAATGTCGCTGGCGGAATGAGCGCCGGCCCTTTTTAGTTGGTCCGCAGCCGTCAAGTTGATAGGGTGGCCCGAACCTTCTGATCCATTTCCCTTATCTCAACTGGAAATACCATGACCGTTATCGCTTCGGAGCTTTCCGCTGCCATCCGTTCCATTCCCGACTATCCGAAGCCGGGCATCATCTTCCGGGACATCACGACGCTGCTCGGCAACCCCCGCGCTTTTCGCCGTGCCGTGGACGAACTCGTGCAGCCCTATGCCGGAACGAAGATCGACAAGATCGCCGGCATGGAAGCACGCGGCTTCATTCTGGGCGGTGCGGTGGCGCATCAGCTATCGGCCGGTTTCGTGCCGATCCGCAAGAAGGGCAAGCTGCCGCACACCACCGTCCGCGTCGCCTACAGCCTTGAATACGGCGTCGACGAAATGGAAATGCATGTGGATGCGGTACAGCCGGGCGAAAAGGTCATTCTGGTCGATGACCTGATTGCTACCGGCGGCACTGCCGAAGGCGCGGTCAAGCTTTTGCGGCAGATGGGCGCGGAGATCGTTTCCGCCTGTTTCGTTATCGACCTGCCCGATCTCGGTGGCCGCAAGAAGCTGGAAGACCTTGGCGTCGAGGTGCGGACGCTGGTGGAGTTTTCCGGCCACTGAGATGGTAACGGGGCAATGGTGACGCTATTGCCCCGACGCTCATTCTATTCGAATTCCAGAACCCCGCTCTGGAAGGTCATCACTGTTTCTCCCGACTGGTTGACGCCCTCATTGAAGGTCGTGTTCAGCCAGACGCCGGCTCTGGATTCCAGCGCTCGGGTCTCGAGCAGGGTCACGAAATAGGTGACATCGTCTCCGGCGAAGACCGGTTTTTTCCATTTGAGTTCGCGAAAGCCGGGGGAGGGGCCGAGTTTGGGCGGCTCAAGGCCCTGTAGCTTCAATCTTTTCACCTCTTTGGCCCAGTGAGAGAGGAAGCATTTCATCCAGCCTGCGCCCGTGTGCCAGCCGGAAGCGCAGAGAGCGCCGAAAACGCTGTTCTTTGCGGCTTCCGCATCGAGATGAAAGGGCTGCGGATCGAAATCGCGGGCAAAACGGATGATGTCTTCGGCGGAAAAATGCAGCGTATCGAGGGTGACGCGTTCGCCGATGGGAGAAAGTTCCGCCAGTTTCATGCTGCAACGCCTCCCTTGCCGCGCATCAGGAACATCACGGTGTTTTCCCCGTGCGATACCAGAACGCCGCGCTGGTTATAAAGCTCGTGGCGTAATTTCACGAGGCCAATGCCGGGGCGCGAGGCGGAGGGCCGCTGTTCCAGCACGATGGATTTTCCGACAAGCGTATCGCCCGCCAGAACCGGCTTTTTCCAGTCGACGAAATCGATTCCGGGGCTGCCCTGCGAGGTCGAGTTCGAGATGTAGCTGTCCGCCATCATCCGCATCAGCAGGCTGCAGGTGTGCCAGCCGGAAGCCGCCAGTCCGCCGAGAATGCTCTGGCGGCCAGCCTCTTCGGAAAGATGCATCGGCTGTGGGTCGAATTCGCTGGCGAAGGTGATGATCTGCTCTGCGGAAATCGATTGCGGGCCCAAAGGAAATTCCCGACCGACGGAAAAATCCTCATAGGCATATGTCGCGACCGGCGTCATGGTTTCCTCCCTTCGCACAGTCAATATCGGCGGCATCTAAAATGATTTTTCCCTTTACGTAAAGGTCAAATCGGGGAGGCCGGTTCTTGGGGAGGTGGTTTGGAGCGAGTGGGCGCGCGTTTCGCCTTCTCCCCGAGGGGGAGAAGGTCGCGGCAGCGGGATGAGGGGGCGAGGGTAGAGATAAACCGAGATCTTGCCCCCTCATCCGACCCTTCGGGCCACCTTCTCCCCGGCGGGGAGAAGAAACCGCGCCGCAATGTTCGGTTACCCTTCTTGGCGGACCTTATCGAAGTCGCCAAAGGCCAGATCAGGTATTGAAGCGGAAGTGGATGACGTCGCCGTCCTGAACCACATATTCCTTGCCTTCGTCGCGAGCCTTGCCTGCTTCCTTCGCGCCGACTTCGCCCTTGAAGGCGACATAGTCGTTGTAAGCGATGGTGTTGGCGCGGATGAAGCCGCGTTCGAAATCGGAGTGGATGACGCCGGCGGCCTGCGGGGCCTTGGTGCCGCGCTCGATGGTCCAGGCGCGGCATTCCTTCGGGCCGACGGTGAAATAGGTGATGAGATCGAGCAGCTTGTAGCCGGCGCGGATCAGGCGGTCGAGGCCTGCTTCCTCAAGCCCCAGGGCCGAGAGGAATTCCTTCGCCTCTTCATCGGGAAGCTGCGCGACTTCGGATTCGATCGCCGCGGAGATGACGACGGATTCCGCACCCTGGGCCTTAGCCATTTCGGCAACGGCCTTGGTATGTTCGTTGCCGTCGACGGCGTCGCTTTCGGCGACGTTGCAGACGTAAAGAACCGGGTGCGCGGTCAGGAGGTTGAGGCCCTGAAGGATGCGCAGTTCCTCGGCATCCAGCGTGGAGAGCAGGGTGCGGACCGGCTTGCCTTCGTTCAGAAGCTTCAGTGAGGCTTCCATCAGCGGCAGCTGCGCCAGCGATTCCTTGTCCTTGCCGGTGGCTCGCTTGCGGGTCTGTTCCGTGCGGCGCTCAAGGCTTTCGAGATCGGAAAGCATCAGCTCGGTCTCGATGGTTTCGGCATCGGCCACCGGATTGATGCGGCCTTCGACGTGGGTGATGTCGTCATCTTCGAAGCAGCGCAGAACGTGAACCACGGCGTCCACTTCGCGGATATTGGCGAGGAACTGGTTGCCGAGGCCTTCGCCCTTCGATGCGCCGCGCACCAGGCCGGCAATATCCACGAAGGAGATGCGGGTGGGGATGATTTCCTTCGAGCCGGCAATGTCGGCGAGGATTTTCATGCGCGCATCCGGAACCGCCACTTCGCCGGTGTTCGGCTCGATGGTGCAGAAGGGATAGTTGGCCGCCTGCGCCGCTGCCGTTTTCGTCAGCGCGTTGAAGAGAGTGGACTTGCCGACATTTGGCAATCCAACGATACCGCATTTGAAGCCCATGGCTTGAAACCTGTCCGTTTGAAAGAATTCGTTGAGGAGCCTTTTGCGGAAAGGGCAGGGCAAGGTCAAGCCCGCGGGCCGATTTGTGCGGGCAAAGCACCTTTAATGGTGCGGAATTTCGGGCAGGGTTGCCGATGCTGCGGTTGCGGCGCAATATAAGCCGGTCAAGCGATCGATCTTTCGTCATCAACGGGGTTTTCCCATGAACAACCGCGATGAGCGACAGGCACGAGCGACCATGATGAGTGACAGTCCTGTCGATCTCAAGCCGAAACCGAAAGTCAAACCGAAGCTGGAGCGGCCGAAGCTCTACAAGGTCATTCTGCTGAATGACGACTATACGCCGCGTGAGTTCGTTACCGTGGTGTTGAAAGCCGTCTTCCGCATGAGCGAGGAAACCGGCCACCGGGTGATGATGACGGCGCACCGCTTCGGCAGCGCGGTCGTTGTTGTCTGCGAGCGCGATATTGCCGAGACCAAGGCCAAGGAAGCGACCGATCTCGGCAAGGAAGCGGGATTTCCGCTGATGTTCACCACCGAGCCGGAGGAGTGAGCGTTAATCCAGCCGGATCTGAAAGCCCGTCTTGTTCTGCACGAAACCGCAGCTTTCGTAAAAGGCGTGGACCTCCGGGCGTTGTCGCCCGGTCAGCAGCATCACCTTGTAGCAGTTCGCCGCAAAAGCGGCCTCGACGGCATGGCGCACCACCGCGCGGCCATATCCGCGGCCGCGACGGTTTTCCAGCGTCACCACGTTTTCGATAAGGGCATAGGGACGGGCGGCGCGCGTCAGGTTCGGAACGATCTGCAGCGTGGCGGTGGCGACCGCTTCTTCGCCTTCGGTCGCAAGAAACACGGTCAGGCCCGGCTGGGCGAGCATGGCCGCGAAAGCCGTGTTCGCTTCTTCTGCCGTCATTTCAGGGTCGGACGGATTGAGAGCCCGGTAAAGGTCAAGCAATCCGGCCAGATCGCCGGCTCCGGCTGCGCGCAGGACGATGGGCTCCGAAGACATTTGCGATCTAGTCCTTCTTGCTGAACATGCGTTTCAGCATTTCGGCCATCGGGCCGGTTTCCGGCAGCTTTTTCGGCTGGGCGCTGTTGCGTGCCTGATGGATATGGGACTGTGCGGCGGGCTTGGCTGCCTTGGCCGGCTTTTCGGCTTCCGGCTTGCTGCCCGTGGCCAGCGCCAACTTGTTCATCAATTGCGAATCCTCGGCTTTCACCAGCATGGCGGCATTGTCGGCAATGGCGTCCAGAAGCGGATCGAGCCAGACCCGGTCTGCCTTGGCGAAATCGCCGAGCACGTGGCCGTGCACCCGTTCCTTGTCACCGGGATGGCCGATGCCGAGCCGCAGGCGGCGATAGTCCTTGCCGCAATGGGCGTCGAGCGATTTCAGGCCGTTATGGCCGCCATGGCCGCCGCCGGTCTTGATGCGGGCGCGGCCGGCCGGCAAGTCCAGTTCGTCATGGATGGCGATGATGTCTGCCGGCGCAAGCTTGAAGAAGCGCATGGCTTCGCCGACGGACTCACCCGAAAGGTTCATATAGGTCAGCGGCTTCATCAGCAGGACCTTCTCGCCGCCGATCTCGCCTTCGGAAATCTCCGCCTTGAATTTTTTCGACCAGGGCGCAAAGGACGGCAGGCGCTGCAGCGCATCGACGGCCATAAAGCCGATATTGTGACGGTTTACCGCATATTGCGCGCCGGGATTACCAAGTCCTGCGATGATCTTCATGGGGCATGTCCGCGTTTTGCCTGATGATGCTGTTGTCACCACCCCGAAAACCGCCGGCTGTCAATCTTTTTATGAGTTTTGCTTTTTATGAGTTTTGCGGGAACGCCGAACCGGCCGCTTATGGGCTGACGAGATTATAGCGGTCGAATATCCGTTGCTGCGTTCCGTCGGCGATCAGCCTGTCCAGCCGGGCCTGTAATTTCGCGATGACCTCGTCGGGCACGCTTTTGTTGCAGGCAAGCCCAAGCTGTTGCCGCGAGAGAGTTATCACTTCGCTGAACGTGTCGGCGGGCAGGCTTTTGAAGGTGCTTTCAGACATGGGCATCAGGTCGATGCGGCCGGCCTTCAGCTTGTGAAGCGTGATCTCGAAATCAGCGCCAACATCCACCTGCGGGAAACCGAGCTTTTCCAGAAGCGCTTCGGTGTAATCTCCACGCTGGGTTCCCACCCGATATTTCTTGGCTTCCTCAAGGCTGGAGGCTTCGATATTCGCGTTGCGGCGCGCCACGAGAATGTTGCGGTCGATATGGATCGGCGTGACCCATTTGAACTGTTTTTCCCGCTCCGGCGTTCTCGCAGCGGCGAAGACACAGTGCATGGCCTGCGTTCTGGCCAGTGCGATGGCCCGCGCCCAGGGCATGACGGCGACTTCGTAGCTGGTGCCGGTGTCTTCGAGCACGGTTCTGAGCTGGTCGAAATAGACACCCCGCACGCTGCCGTCGCTGGCCTGCAGATTATAGGGCGGATAGACCTCGGTGGTCAGGAAGAGCTTGGCCGCGCTGGCCGGAGTGGCGAGAGCAAGAAAGATCAGGCAAAAGCGGATCAATCCCATGGCTGCCCCCTGCCGGTTCATGCTTGCCGCGCCGCGGCGCGGTTTTGCCCGGACGCCGTGTCGAGTGAGGTGATCAGCCTTTCGACCGGCTGCGGACGTGCGAAGAAATAACCCTGCCCGAAATCCGCGCCTATATCGGTCAGAAGCGCCTTCTGTTCCTCCGTCTCGACGCCCTCGGCAATGACGGCGCAGTTCATCTTGTGCGAGATGGCCGCGATGCCTTCGACCAGCATGCGATTGCGCTGCCTGATGTCCATCCTGTCGTCGCAGATCGAGCGAGTGAAGGACTGGTCGATCTTGACGATATCGACCGGAAAACGGCTGAGATAGCTGAGCGAAGAATAACCGGTGCCGAAATCATCCAGCGCGATGCGGCAGCCGAGCTGGTGGATGGCATTGAGGATCGCCCGGATTTGCGGATCGTCCTTCATGATAACGGCTTCGGTGATCTCGATGACCAGCCGTCTGGGAAGAATGCCGTGGCGGTGCAGAACGCCGGCGATGCGCGTCGGCAATCCCGGTTCGAATTGCAACGGTGAGAAATTTACCGCCACATAGGTCTGGTCCATGCCCGGCAGGTGCGACAGCCTGGCGAGATTGGCGATCGACTGATCGAGAATGACATTGCCGATGCGGTGGATAGTGCCGTTTTCTTCCGCAAGGCTGACGATCGCGGCCGGGGAAAGCAGGCCCTTGTCCGGGTGGTTGAGACGCAGCAGCGCCTCGAAACCCGCCGTCTGGCCGGTGGCGAGGTTTTGAATCGGCTGGAAATAGGCCTCGAACCAGTCTTCGGAAAGCGCCTGCGCGATATCCCGTTCCAGCTCCGCATGTTCGCGCGCCCGGTCCATGATCGAACTGTCGAAGACCTGCGAGCCGTTCTTGCCCGTGCGCTTGCGGGTATACATGGCCATGTCGGCATTCTGCAAAAGCTCGGAGGCGCTGGCGGCGTGCAGGGGATAGACCGCCATGCCGATGCTGGCGCTGAGGCGGATGCTGTTGCTTTCGATCTCGAAGGGCGTGTCGAGCATGGCGCAGATGCGCTCGCAGAATTGCAGGGCGCGCTCTTCCACCTTGTCGCCGGCCAGAAGAATGGCGAATTCGTCGCCGCCCAGCCGCGATGCGCTGTCCAGCGGCGTCAGCAGCGGTTCGAGCTTTAGCGTGAACTGTTTAAGAACAGCGTCGCCCGCGGCATGGCCGAGATTGTCGTTGATCGCCTTGAACCGGTCGAGGTCGATGAACAGGCAGGCCAGCTCGCTGCCGTTGCGGTCCGCATCGCGGATTTGCAGGTCGAGAATGGCCTCGAAGCCCTGGCGGTTGAAAAGGCCGGTCAGGTGGTCGGAAATGGCCTGCTGGCGGTTGCGCTTTTCCGACTGGCGCAGTTCGGTCACGTCCGTCATGACGCAGAGGCAGGTGCTCTGATGGGCCGCATCGCCGGAATCGAGGGCCTTTTCGAGGATGAGCGCATCCATGAGGCTGCCATCCATGCAATGGAAACGCACGGTAATGCCGCTATGCGAGGCATCGGGCAATGGATGAGCCGTCTTGCGCTGCTGGAACAGAAGCCGGTCATCGGGATGGATGAGATCGGCGAAATTCAGGCCGAGTATCCGGGTGCGGTCGTAACCGGTCGCCTGCACCCAATAGTCACTGACGGCGGCAATGCGGTCGTGCCTGTCGAGCGAAAACAGCATGGCGGGCGTGCGGTTGTAGATTTCCGTCTTACGCTCATGCGCATTCTTGATCTCCAGCTCTTCCTTTTCGAGCTGGGTCTGCATTTCGTTGAAGCTTTTCGCCAGCCGGCCGATTTCGTCCTTCGAACGCCAGTCGACGTGGTGGCGCGAGCCGAGACGCCGCGTCGCCTCGATGGCGGCCGCCAGCCGCATCAGCGGACGGATGACCATGAAGCGGTTGCCGGCGATGGCGGCAAGAACGATGGTAAGGACGGCGAGGATGAAAATCGTGATGAAGGCCAGTTCGGTACGGCTCAAAGAGGTCAGAAGGCTGACATTGTCGTAATAGATCGTCAGTTGCCCGACGGTGATGGAGCCCTTGGTGGTCTTGTAGGTCACTTCACGCGTCGTCGAGGCTGCATCCTGAATGATGTCGCTGCCGGCCGTCTGGACGATATCGAGCTGGCCGGAGGTATCCCTGACCTCGACCATCCTGATCACGGGGTCGGAAATGAGGGTGCCGGTAATCTGGTTTATGGTGTCGTCATCAAGGTCCCACAGGGGCCGGGCAAGCGCCTGCGCATTGGTCGACAGCAGAATCTCAAGGTGGTTACGCTGGCTGCGAATGGCTTCGTGATAGGAAAGCGTCAGCAAAAGCGTGAAGAGCGGGGCGACCACTGTAAGAAGTGCGCCGGAAACAATCGCGATAAAGCGACTTTCGACGGAATGAGCCATGTTCGATTGCAGCTACCCTTTGCCCTAGACTTGCTGCGCCCCGTTTCGTCCGCCCGGAGGGTTTTGCGAGGGTTTTCGGCAAAAGCCTGTTTTCCCACGCATTTCCTCAGCCCGGCCGGTGTTTCACGACAGCGCGAGGGTATCGTTTCATGGAAGTGTTAATCGACACTGAAACGGGTTCCGTATCAGGTGAGGATGGCAAGCTTTCTGGTTTTAAAGTTCATAAAAACTAAAAGGCCCGTTCCGAAAACGGAACGGGCCTCATTGTTCAAAGCTGTCCGGCCTTGCGGCCGCCGATTATTCCTCGGAAGCTTCTTCAGTCGTTTCTTCTGCAACGCCGCCAGCCGGAGCGACGATCGTTGCGATCGTGAAGTCACGGTCGGCGATAACCGGCGTGATGTTCTTCGGCAGCTTCACATTCGAAATGTGAACGTTGTCGCCGATCTTCAGACCAGCGAGATCGACCGTGATGAATTCCGGAATGTCGTTGGCCGGGCAGTGGAATTCCACCGTGTGGCGAACGATGTTCAGAACGCCGCCGATCTTGATGTCCGACTTTTCTTCGTTGACGAAGTGAACCGGAACTTCGACGTTGACGAGCGTGTTGCCCGAAACGCGCAGGAAGTCGACGTGCATGGTGAAGTCGCGGACCGGATCAAGCTGGTAGTCCTTCGGGAGAACCTTGATCTTCTTGCCGTCGACGTCGATGATCGCAACCGTCGTCATGAAACCGCCGGCGTGGATACGCTTGGTGACTTCGTTGGTCGACAGGGCGATGGAAATGGGGGCCTGCTTGTCACCATAGATGACAGCGGGAATCAAACCGTTGCGGCGAAGTTCACGAGAGGACCCCTTACCAACTCGTTCGCGCGCCTCGGCCTTGAGCTCATACGATTCTTTGCTCATGGCAATTCCTTTCGAGGTTATATGGAGAGTTCACGCCGAACGAAGCGGCCTGAACCGGAGAGGCCAAAGGCCATCCCGCCCGCGTTGCCTCCAAGGGTGTCTACACGGGTGCGGGCGCTATAATACAAACGGGGCATAAAGACAAGAGCGGCCCGTTTTTCACGGGTGCCGCTTTATAATTTTATTAGTGATCACTAATTCACTCGTTTGTTGCAACCTTTAATATATGCTTATCCATGCACATAAACCGGGTGAAAACTTGGCGAATGATAAGGCTACGCAAAATTCCAATTGCGTAGATGACAATGCTCAAAGTTCTCCAGTGCCTCACCATCGATCACGACTATCGATACACCGCCGCAGCCGTCTTCGTCTGCATGCTGGGCAGTTTCGTCTCGATGCGCCTTTTTTCGAAAGCACGTCTGGCGACGGGTGTGCAGAAGGTCAACTGGCTGTTTCTGGCGGGCGTCAATGGCGGGGCGGCGATATGGACCACCCATTTCGTGGCGATGCTGGGCTATGTCGCTGCGGGTGATGTCGGATACGATCCCTATCTCACCGGGCTGTCGCTTTTGATCGCCATTACCACGACGACTGCCGGTTTCGGCATTTCCGCCTATGGCGGGCGCAGCGTGCTGGTGGAAGCTGGTGGCATCGTCCTCGGCCTCGGCATTGCGGCCATGCATTACACGGGCATGGCTGCCTATAATGTTCAGGGCATGCTTTTCTGGGATCAGGCTTATGTCATCGCCTCGCTGATATTGGGGGCGGTGCTGGGCGCCATTGCGGTCAATCGCATTGCCCGGCCTCTCAACCGTTTCTGCCAGTATAGCGCGGTGGCGTTTCTCATTCTGGCCATTGCCTCGATGCACTATACCGGCATGGCGTCGATGTCCTTCGCTTTCGACCCGCGCATCGTCATTCCGGAAAACCTGCTGCCGCCGGCCATCATGGGCGGAGGCGCCATTGCGGTGACGCTTCTGCTTCTGGCGCTCGGGCTCTCCACCTATGTCATCGACGCCCAGTCCACCCAGCAGGCGGTTGCCCGCTATCGCCATCTTTCGTTGCACGATCCGCTGACGGGTATTCCCAACCGGGCGGCATTCATCGAGCATCTCAATCGCCGCACACGCCATGTCTCGATGGGTGCGCATACGGCGCTTCTGTCCATCGATCTCGACCGTTTCAAGGAAATCAACGACGTGCATGGCCATGCGGCAGGCGACGCCGTGCTGCGCGCCATCGCTGACCGCGCGAGTTCCGTGCTGAAGACCGGAGAGTTTCTGGCCCGCATGGGCGGCGATGAATTCGTGGCGATGACCCATTCCTATTACACCCGCGCCGACGGCGCGGAATTCGCCCAGCGATTGATCGAACAGATCAGCAAGCCGGTTGAATGGAACGGACAGACATTTTCGGTCGGCGCAAGCGTCGGCATATCGGTTCGCAATACCGGCTCCATCGATGCCGATACGCTGATGGCCCAGGCGGATGTCGCCATGTACCGGGCGAAAAGCGGTACTTCGGACACCATATGCTTTTACGACAAATCCATGGACGAGGCCGCGCGTGAGCGCAACGTGCTGGCCGTCGCCATGCGCAGCGGCCTCGCCAATAACGAGTTCGAGCTTTATTACCAGCAGCAGAACGACACCAAGAGCGGCAGCATCGTCGGTTTCGAAGCGCTTTTGCGCTGGAACCATCCCGAACGCGGCATGGTCTCGCCGACCGAATTCATTCCGATCGCCGAACAGACCGGCTTTATCGTCGAACTGGGCGAATGGGTTCTGAGAGAAGCCTGCGCGCAGGCCGCTCAGTGGAAAAAATCGCTCGCCATTGCCGTAAACGTCGCGCCGCAGCAGCTTGCGGATAATGATTTCCCCGATAAGGTTGAGAAAATTCTCGCCGAGACGGGGCTTGCGCCGGAAAGGCTCGAGCTGGAAATCACCGAAGGCAGCATCATCGCCGACCATCGCCACGCGCTCGTCACCATCCGCAAACTCAAGTCGCTCGGCGTCAAGATCGCCATGGACGACTACGGTACGGGCTATTCCTCGCTTTCGACGCTGCAGAGCTTCCCCTTCGACAAGATCAAGATCGACCGCGCCTTCATCGATGGCCTGTCGACCAACGTGCAGTCGGAGGCGATCGTTCGCTCGACGCTCATTCTGGCGCACAGCCTCAATATTCCGGTGCTTGCGGAAGGCGTCGAAACCAAGGCCCATATCGAGTTCCTGCGGCGTGAAGGCTGCCTGCAGGTGCAGGGCTTCTTTTTCGGGAAGCCCGGTCCGCTGACCTCCATCGCCAATCTCGTGGACGATACGTTCCTTTCGGCCGAGGATGAAACGGACGTGACCGCCGGCCGGCGTTATTTCAAGGCGGTCCGATAGTCTGGCGCCGCCCGCGGCTGCACCCGGCAAGGCCGGTCGCGAAATTTTTTGTTGAAACATGGCCGCTTCCAGCGCACCATCGCCGAAAAGCTTTGGGAGGAGCGTATGCCGACAGACATCGCCCATGCGGAACGCGTGTATGAAACCGCGCGCCATCGTTCCGCCGCCGCAAGTTCTCCGATTGTCGCTTCCTGGCGTCGCTGCATGGTCAAACATCATCTTGCACCGGAGGAAAACCGCAAGCCGATCTTTCTCAGCGAATATGAATTCCGTCGCGCCCGCGAAAGTGCGGCCGGCCTGATTGCCGAAAGCACGGATGAACTCGACCGCATTTTCCAAAGCGTCGGCAAATCCGGCTGCTGCCTGCTTTTGACCGACGCGCAGGGCGTTGCGCTGGAGCGGCGCGGCGCTTCGGGCGATGATCGTGATTTCCGGGCGCTTGGCCTCTGGTCCGGGGCGGTCTGGAGTGAAGAGAGCGTGGGCACCAATGGCATCGGCACGGCGCTGGTGGATGAGCGCTCGGTGGTGGTCTACCGCGATCAGCATTTCTTCACGTCGAATACCGAACTCTGCTGCACCACGGCCCCCATCCGCGACCATACCGGCCGGGTGACGGGCGCGCTCGATATTTCCACCTGCCGCGACGACATCAACGAGATGACCTTTTCCTTCGTCACCCAGGCGGTGAAGGATGCGGCGCAGCGTATTGAGGGTAATCTTTTCCGCCGCGCCTTTCCCGGTGCGCGCATCGTCGTCGTGCCGAGCGGGTTCGGCGCGGCGCTGTCGCTGCTTGCCGTAGATCAGGACGATCTCGTGCTGGGTGCGACCCGTGCCGCACGCCTTGCACTGAAGCTGGACGATGCCCGCATCGCGCAGGGTCTACCCGCCGCCGATGTTCTCCAGGAACAGCGCCACGATGGCGGTTCCGATCTTGCGGAAGCGGAACGCTCGGCGCTGCGGCGCGTGTTGTCGCGCACCAACGGCAATGTCACGCAGGCCGCTTCCCTGCTCGGCATCAGCCGCGCCACGCTTCATCGCAAGATGAAGAAATTCGACGTGCATTGAGGTGCGTGCGGGTGCGATCCGGCCCATCATGCCGGATCGAGGCGCCTTTGTCGCAGATGTGAGACAATGTGCGCTGCGGAACCGCGCCGCCCCTCTACCGAACCGCGCCATCTAGGCCCACCTTCCTCCCATGCGATCCGCTGCGGATCGTTTTCATCAGGGAGGATGAAATCATGAACATTCAGGTTCAGCAGAAAGCGGGCGAAGCGCCCTTCAAGCTGAAATACGGCAATTACATCGGCGGCAAATGGGTGGAGCCGAAATCCGGTCGCTACATGGATAATCTTTCGCCGGTCACCGGCCACAAGATCTGCGAAGTGCCGCGTTCGGACGCATCCGACATCGAGTTCGCGCTGGATGCCGCCCACAAGGCCCGCGATAAATGGGGCAAGACGAGCGTGACGGAGCGCTCCAACATCCTGCTCAAGATCGCCCAGCGGATCGAGGACAATCTCGATCTCATCGCCCGGGCAGAGACCTGGGATAACGGCAAGCCGCTGCGCGAAACCACCAATGCGGATATTCCGCTCGCCATCGACCATTTCCGTTATTTCGCGGGCTGCATCCGCGCCCAGGAAGGCACGATCGGCGAAATCGACAACGATACCGTCGCCTATCACTTCCATGAGCCGCTCGGCGTCGTCGGCCAGATCATTCCCTGGAACTTCCCGATCCTGATGGCCGCGTGGAAGCTTGCACCGGCGCTTGCCGCCGGCAATTGCGTGGTGCTGAAGCCGGCGGAACAGACACCGGCCTCGATTCTCATCGTGATGGAACTGATCGAAGACCTGCTGCCGCCCGGCGTCCTCAACATCGTCAATGGCACCGGCCTCGAAGCCGGCAAGCCGCTGGCGCAGAGCAACCGCATCGCCAAGATCGCCTTTACCGGCTCCACCTCGGTCGGCAAGGAAATCATGCGTTATGCGGCCGACAACGTCACCAACATCACGCTGGAGCTGGGCGGCAAGTCGCCGAACATCTTCTTTGCCGACGTGATGAACGAAGACGACGCCTTCCTCGACAAGGCGCTCGAAGGTTTCGCCTTCTTCGCGCTCAACCAGGGCGAAGTCTGCACATGCCCCTCGCGTGCGCTGGTGCATGAATCGATCTATGACCGCTTCATGGAAAAGGCGATCAAGCGTGTTCAGGCCATCAGCCAGGACGATCCGCTCAATCCGTCGACCATGCTGGGCGCGCAGGCCTCGCAGGAACAGTTCGACAAGATCATGAGCTATCTGGAGATCGGCAAGAAGGAAGGCGCCAGGGTTCTGACCGGCGGCGACCGCAAGACGCTCACGGGCGATCTGAAGGATGGCTATTACATCCAGCCGACCGTCTTCGAAGGCAACAACAAGATGCGGATTTTCCAGGAGGAAATCTTCGGACCGGTTGTCTCCGTCACCACCTTCAAGACGGTGGAAGAGGCGCTCGAAATCGCCAATGATACGGTTTACGGTCTGGGCGCAGGCGTCTGGAGCCGCGATACCAACATTGCCTATCGGGCCGGCCGTGGCATCGAAGCGGGCCGCGTATGGACGAATTGCTATCACGTCTATCCGGCGGGCGCTGCCTTTGGCGGTTACAAGCAGTCGGGCATCGGTCGCGAGACCCACAAGATGATGCTCGACCATTACCAACAGACCAAGAACCTGCTCGTGTCCTACAGCCCGAACAAGGTCGGTTTCTTCTGAGGTCCTCCCCGGAAGCCGGCGAGGGGCTGTGGTGCCAGATCGTCGGCGTGTTCCCAGGGGCTTCGGCCCCTGGGAGCCCGGCTTCAAACAGAAAGGCCGGAGGTTTTGCCTCCGGCCTTTTTTCGTTGCGGTTTATGCCGCGTAACGCTGGTCCCGTTGGCGGGGGCCGCCGACCGAGAACTGCCCCACCTGTTCGGTCAGGCCGTCCGCCTCGCTGGATAGCGAGAAGGCGGCGGCCGTCGTTTCCTCGACCATGGCCGCATTCTGCTGCGTTACATGGTCGAGTTCGTTGACGGAGGCGTTGATTTCGCTGAGGCGGCCGGACTGTTCGCGCGATGCGGTGGCGATCTCGCCGATCTGGTCGTTGACCGACTGGATGCGTTTCTGGATCTGCTCAAGGCTTTCACCCGTCTTCAGCACCAGCGCCACGCCGCTTTCCACATCGCCCGCCGAGGTGGCGATCAGCGTCGTGATGTCCCGGGCGGCGGCTGCCGATTTCTGGGCAAGCTCGCGAACTTCCTGCGCCACAACGGCAAAGCCCTTGCCGGCTTCGCCGGCGCGGGCGGCTTCCACACCGGCATTCAGCGCCAGCAGATTGGTCTGGAAGGCGATCTGGTCGATGACGTCGATGATCTGGCGGATCTTGGCCGACGAGGTCTCGATGCGTTCCATCGCGACGATCGCTTCTTTAACGACGGCCGTGGACTTGTGCGCATCCTGCATCGTGCCCGCCGTCGCCTCGACGGCGACATTGCAGCGCGACAGCGAGAGATTGACGGCCTGCGTCATGTCTCCGAGTGCCGCCGCCGCTTCCTCAAGGGCTGCGGCCTGACGTTCGGTGCGCCGCGACAGGTCTTCCGATGCGCTTTTCAGTTCGCCAGAGCCGGAGCGGATGGCATTGGCGCTTTCGCCGATGTTGGAGATGGTCGCTTCCAAGCCTGCCATGGAGTTGTTGAAGTCGATGCGCAGATGATCGAGCGACGGTACGAAGGATTTGTCGATGCGGAGATCGAGCCTGCCGGCCGCGAGATTGGCGAGACCGGTGGCAAGTGCGTCGACAGCCTCTTCCAGTTCTTTCGCGCTTCTTGCCTTTTCCATTTCCCGCTGGGCGCGTTCTTCGTCCAGTTCTTCGCTCTTGCGATGGGATTCAGCTTCCATGCGCTGCTTGTCCAGAATTCCCTGACGGAAGGATTCCAGCGCGCGCGCCATGGTGCCGATCTCATCGCCACGGGAAACGGCCTTGATCTCGATGTTGTTTTCACCGCCGTTCAGGCGCTCCATCAGCCCCGCAAGGCCGGTCAGCGGCTTGGTCAGGCTCGCGGAAACGAAAATGCCGATCAGCGTCATGATCGCAAGTACGGCCAGTGTCGCAACCGTTGCCCAGAAGGCGAGATCGTTGGCGGCGGCGAGAACCTTGCTTTCCTGCTGGCCGATGGCCAGAAGATGTTTCTGTCCGAAGACGGAGACCGGGCGATAGGCATAGAAGATGTTGCCCGCAGGTGTCTGCGCCATCACCGTTCCGGCGTTGTTTGCGTTGGAAAGGGCGGCGAGGCTTGCGGAAACGACAGCATCAGCGCCGCCCGACAGTACGCCGGCCCGACGTTTGCCGTCGGCGCTCAGGAGAACGGCATCATCGATGGTCTTGCCGGTTTCCTCGGGCGTCACCACCGCGCCGATGCGATCGGCGGCGATGCGCATGATGACGGCGCCCTTGCGCTGAAGCTGGCCCCAGTTGGAGACGGCGAGCGGCATGCCGATCATGGCCGAATCATTTTCGCCGCCGCTGAAACCGGTGGTGCTGACGACGCCGTCCTTGCCGGCTTCGATGCGGTCGAACAGGTCCTTGATCGCGGCGTTCTGCGGTTCCGTCACGCTGGTGAGGAAGTTCTTCCCCTTGGTCACGGTGTAAATAATGAGGCCGGTCTTATCGATCACATAGATGTCGCTGACGCGGGTGTTGCGCCAGACGCTGGCGATGGTGGCGTTGATGGTGGCGTGGCGAATGGCGTAAAGCAGTCGCAGGCCTTCGCCGTTGAAGGAGGCGCGCTCCTCTTCGGAGACGCCCTCGCGGCGGAAAGCCTGGATGATCGCATCCCTTTCCGTCGGTACAACGGTGGTCATCGTTTCCAGCGCCTGTGCGACCGCGGCGTTCTGCGACAGCTCGGAAATGCTCTGTTCGACGCGCAAAGTATAGGCATCAAGCTGCTTGGACTGGTTGCCTGCAACCGTTTCGAGCCTGATTTCGCTGGCGTCGATCAGTCCCGACTTCCCCATCTCGTAGGACAACAACCCCACGGAAAGACATGAAACCAGCGTCGCGCCCGTGACGAGCGCTGCGAATTTGGCCTTTATCGACAATGATTTAGCTTTGACAGCAGTCGGATTTACACCCGGCATCCTGTTTCCTCCCCCCAAAAAACGTGGCCATACCGTGGCAAAAATTGTTTACGGTCGCGTTAAAAGCGCTGGGAATTGTACGATTATTTCCCGCATGCCGTGAAAAAATAGCCGGCCGCCACTGACGCGTTTCCCGTAATAAAACTGCAATAGAACGGGCGCATATCGAGTGAAGTTCAACGGCTGTTCATGTTCATGCAAGCTTTCCGCGCTCCTTCTCTCGCCACTATCAATGATGTCTGCGGACTGAATGCGGACGGATATGACGGAGCCAGCGTGAAACCGAGGCCGGATTTCGCCGTTGTCGTGCCCATGCACAATGAGCAAGCGAGTGTGGAAACGCTCGTGGCGGAGATTTTTGCCGCCTGCCAGCCCGTCGGCGCCTTCGAGATCGTGGTGGTGGACGACGCATCTTCGGACGGCACGGTCGATGCGGTGCTTGCGCTTGGCGATCGTTACCCGATGCTGCGGCTCGTCCGGCATGATCGTCAGGGCGGACAGTCTGCGGCGATCCACAGCGGTGTGCAGGCGGCGCGAGCGCCGGTCATCTGCATGCTGGATGGAGACGGGCAGAACCCGCCGGACAATCTGCCGGCTCTTCTCGCGCCGCTTCTTTCCGCCAGCGCTCCCAGCCGGCTCGGTCTTGTGGCCGGCCAGCGCGTCGGCCGGCGCGATACGCTTGGAAAACGCCTTTCCTCCCGTTTCGCCAACGGGCTTCGGGCGCGGATCTTGAAGGATGGCACGCGCGACACCGGCTGCGGGCTCAAGGCCTTCCGCCGCGACGCCTACCTCGCCTTGCCCTATTTCGATCATCACCATCGCTATTTCCCGGCGCTGTTCAATCGCGACGGCTGGCAGGTCACCCATGTCGACGTCACACATCGGGCGCGGCTGCACGGAAATTCCCATTACACCAATATCGGCCGCGCGCTTGTCGGCATCCACGATCTGATCGGCGTCGCCTGGCTGCTGCGCCGGCGCAAGCGCTCAAGCTGGGCTGAAACTTTCAAAACGGAGACATCGCCGTGAATGCACCTGCTTTATGGTCCATGCTGCATGTGAACAGCTGGAAGGAATTTCTGTGGGTCTGCACCGGCTTCATGGGTCAGATGCTGTTTACCATGCGTTTTCTGGTTCAATGGATTTCTTCGGAACGGGCGAACCGCTCGGTCATTCCGGTGGCCTTCTGGTATTTTTCCGTTCTCGGCGGTCTGGTGCTGCTTTCCTACGCCATCTGGCGGCGCGATCCGGTCTTCATTCTGGGCCAGGCGTCCGGCCTTTTCATCTATGCCCGAAATCTCTGGTTGATTCATGCAGAACGCCGCCAGCATGCATGAGGCGGCGACCCTGCCTTATGCGCAGGCAGGCGATGAGCGCCGGTGGCTGACCTTCGCGTTTTCAGCGATTGTCCTCGTAACCGCGCTGCGCGTCCTTGGGCTGGCCTTCAACCGCACCGACCTTTTCGTCGATGAGGCGCAATATTGGCTATGGGGCAGGGAGATGGCGCTCGGCGCCTATTCCAAGCCGCCCCTGATCGGCTGGCTCATTCGCGCGGCAACCGTTCTGGGCGGCGGCGAGGGCACGTTTCAGGTTCGGCTGGCCGCACCCGTGGTGCATGGCGTCGCGGCGGCGGCCATCCTTGCCCTCGGCCGCATGATCTACGATGTCAGGCTGGCATCCCTGGCCGCCCTTATCTATCTGACCTTGCCGGCCGTAACGCTCGGCAGCCTGCTGATCTCGACCGATACGCCGATGATGCTGTTCATCGTGCTGTCGATGATCTCCGTGCGGAAGCTTGCGCTGGCCCGCCGCGAGGGCAGGGCGGCGTTGGACTGGAGCATCGCCCTCGGTCTCTGCTTCGGCCTCGGGCTGATGTCGAAATATGCGATGATCTATTTTCTGCCCTGCTTCATCGCCGCCGGCTGGCTCTGTGAGGCATGGCGCATCCGGCTGCGTGACGCGGTCATTGCTGCGCTCGTCTGCGCTGCCGTCATCGCGCCCAATCTGTGGTGGAACGCGGCGCATGATTTCATGACCGCACGCCATACGGCGGATAATGCGAACTGGCATGGCGTCCAGCTGAAGATCGGTTCCGCGTTGGAATTCTTCTTTTCGCAGGCGGGCGTGGTCGGACCGTTCGTTTTCGTCGGCATGATCGTCGCAACAATTCGTGCGAAGAATGCCGAAACCTGGGCGCTGGTCGCTCTTTCGGTGCCGATCGTTCTGCTGATTACTGCGCAGGGTTTGATGTCACGGGCGCTCGCCAACTGGGCGGTCGGGGCCTATGCGGCGGGCGTGCTTCTGGCGGTGCCGGTCCTGGCGTCGCGGCGTTGGCTCACCGTGTCCACGCTTGTGCTCGGCGGCATCGTGGCCGTCGCGCTGCCGCTGATGACCATTGCCGGAACGCAATTGCGCCTGCCGAAAGGTGAGCTGGCGATGGCGCGGTATCTCGGGCGCGCCGAGCTGGTGTCGACCGGCCTGTTACGGGCGCGCGAGGCGGGTGCGGACGCCATCGTCGCTACTGACCGTTCGATACTTGCCGAGCTTTTTTATCAGCTTCGGGATGAGAAGCAGGTGATGACGCGCGCGCTGCCTGAAACCGGCGTGCCTTCCAGTCACTATGCGCTTCTTTACCCGCTGAAACCCGGCGAGGCGAAAAATCCCCTGTTTCTGGCAAGTGCGGATGGCCTGCCGGCCTGCCTTGCCGGCGAGGCGCCGGTCGCTCGCTGGACCGCCGGGCCGGGCTTCCTCGAAGGCAGGGAAATCGGCCTCTGGCGCCTGCTGCCGCGATGCATGCCGGAGGGCAGCAATGGACAATGATCTTTCGCATATGCGGATCACGATTTGGTTGACACTCGCCACACTGGCGCTCGTTATCCTGTTCGCGACCTTTCCCTCCATCGATCTCAGATTCTCCGCCCTGTTTTTCTCGCCCGTTGAGCAGCCATGGTCCGGCCGTGATCCGTTTCCCGAATGGTTGCGGGATACGCTGCGCGAAGGTACGGAGCTTGCCACCCTTCTGGCTTTCGTGATCCTTGTCGGCAATCTTCGGCTGGGCACGCTGCAGAGAACCGGCTGGCGGGTGTGGGCCTTCCTGTGCGGGCCGGTGATCCTTTGTGCCGGGCTTCTCGTCAATGGAGTACTGAAGGCGACCATCGGTCGCGCGCGCCCATTCAGCGTCACCGAATTCGGCGGGCAGCAGCTTTTCACGCCGCCTTTCCAGTACAGTGCGCAATGTTATTCGAACTGCTCGTTTTCTTCCGGCGAAACCGCGCTGATCGCCAGTTTCTTCCTGCCGCTCTGCGTGCTCGTCTGGCCCCGGCTGCAACGGCGCGGACGGTTGATGATGGGAAGCATCGCTGCCGGTATGATCGTCCTCATGTCCGGCTTGCGCATCGCGGCCGGCGGGCATTTCCTCAGCGATGTGGTGATGTCCATCCTGTTTTCCGCCCTCACGACCCTGTTTCTCTACCGGGCGCTGGTGATCGGACGTCATCGGCATCTGTTTACTGGCGATGCGGTCACAGCCGATACGGTCAGTATCTGGCGTAACGGTCGCCATGCTGTCCTGACCCGGGTTCGGCGCTGGTGGCCGAAAATCAAGGCCGCAGCCTCACGTCTGCAACGGCCGCCGGATGCGGGTGCGGCTTCGTCTTAAGGGGAACTTCGGAGCTCGCTTCAATGAGGTGAATGGCGAAGCGCGCCAGACACCCTTGCGTCATCCTCGGGCTTGTCCCCGGGGATCTGCGACCTGTTGATTTTATTCAACATGATTAGGTCCTCGGCACAGGGCCGGGGACGACGTCGAGGGAACCAGCGATTTCAAGATGGACCGCAGCCTGCCCGGAAATCTAAACCGGGCGGCAATTCGCCAAGCCGCAGAATGGTTGCCGAGGTTTGCCGCAGCTTTTCAGTCGAACAGGCCGGAAACCGACTGTTCCTGCGCGGTGCGGTTGATCGCTTCGCCGAGCAGGCCTGCGGTGCTGACCACGCGGATATTATGCGCGGACTGGACACCGGTTGTCGGCTGGATGCTGTCGGTGATGACGAGTTCGCGCAGCTTCGAGGAGGCCACGCGGGCAACCGCGCCGCCGGAAAGCACGCCGTGGGTGATATAGGCGGTGACGCTGGTGGCGCCCTTTTTCAGCAGCGCCTCAGCGGCGTTGCAGAGTGTGCCGCCGGAATCGACGATGTCGTCGATGAGGATGCAGTCCTTGCCGGAGACATCGCCGATGACGTTCATGACTTCGGATTCGCCCGGACGGTCACGGCGCTTGTCGACGATGGCCAGAAGACAGTCGAGACGCTTGGCGAGTGCACGGGCGCGAACCACGCCGCCGACGTCGGGCGAAACGACCATGACATTGTTGGTGTCGTAATGGTCCTTCACGTCGCGGGCCAGAATGGGCGCTGCGAAGAGATTGTCGGTGGGGATATCGAAGAAGCCCTGGATCTGGCCGGCATGGAGATCGAGGGTGAGAACGCGGTCGGCGCCGGCTTCGGTGATCAGATTGGCGACGAGCTTGGCGGAAATCGGGGTGCGGGGGCCGGCCTTGCGGTCCTGGCGGGCGTAACCGAAATAGGGAAGCACCGCGGTAATGCGCTTGGCAGAGGAGCGGCGCATGGCGTCGATCATGATGAGCAGTTCCATCAGATGATCATTTGCCGGGAAGGAGGTGGACTGGACGATGAAAACGTCTTCGCCGCGCACGTTCTCGCTGATTTCTACGAATATTTCCTGGTCAGCAAACCGCTTTACAGTGGCATTTCCGAGAGGAACGTTAAGATACTTGCAGATCGCTTCGGCAAGGTGCCGGTTCGAATTGCCTGCGAAAACCTTCATTGCGGCCGCCTGTTTCCATGCCATCGCCTTGCATCACGGGGCTCAATCCACCGTAACCAAGCGTCGTTCAAGGGGAGGAACATCCGGCTGAAAAGCCTTTGCCGGATACGCCTTGTTGCCATGCGCGCCTTAATAGCGCTGTTGCTTCCGATTGCAAGAGGACTCCGCGCTTTCGCAATGATTTTCGTGAAATCTCTGTGACTTCTCCCGCCGTTTTCACCTCATCCCTGTTGAGACTGCTTCCATAACGAATAGTCGTTGAGCGTTTTTGCAGCGATATCCTGCATGACCCTGTCGGTCACGGCGGCCCATGGATCGCTGCCTTTTGCAGCCACGGTTTCCTGCCCCTGCAGGCGGTGAAGCCGTACGCCATTGGCGTCCAGAATGTCCCAGACGTAAACGACATTGACCTTGGCGCCATCGGCAAAGGCGGAAAAATAGCCCTTCAGGATGTTTTCGGCCGAATTGTCGTTGGAGGCTCGGATGGTCAGCCCCTTCGCCCGCGCTTCGGCCCCGAGCTGGCGCGACAGCGGCGTCACCGCCTGAACCGGTGCTCCGATGATCGGCAGGAAGCGGATGGAGTTTGCGGAAGAGGCGGGCGCAAGCGATGCCGTCTGCTGCGCGGGGGCGGGTTGAGCGGCGGCGGGTGGCTGGGTTGCGGTCTGGTTCTGGCGAAGCGGCTCGCCATACTGGCTGCCGTTGGACAGCGCCTGTGCCTGCGCCTGCAACGAGTTTTGCGGTGCATAGGCGGGAACGGATGTTGCGGTTGCCGGAGCGCCCGTGGGCGCGCGGTCGGCGGCGGCGGCCATCTGGTCGAGATCGCCCTGGGTCACGGGTGTCGATTGCGAGGCATTGTGGCCGACATCCACCTGCGGTGTCAGCGCTTCCGTCGTGTTGCAGCCTGACAGGGCCAGCATCATCGCTGGAACAATGATGGCCGGAAAAAGGGGGGTGAACCCCGTCCGGCTCATGCGATTTTCCCTCTCATGTTCCGCTCCTTCTTGCCCAAGGTGGCGCAATGTAAGGGCGGTTTTCCCGCTCTGTCAAACCCGGCGGCGATTTAAGCTGTGAGAAGATCGAGGTTGTGGCGCGAGAGCGGCTCCGGCGCGCCCTCCGTGGTCAGATAGGTCTGGCCGAGCGTCATGGCCGTGCCGGAATCGGAATCCATCACGATCATATGCACGAAGAGCGTCATGTCGGCGGTGATCTCCTGCGGATTGCCGGCGTGGAACATCTGATGCTCCATCCACGACGGCGAGAAGCGCGCGCCCAGCGAATAACCGCAGGAGTTCAGCCGATGACGGGTCAATCCGCGTTCATCCATCACGCGGGCATGGACGTCGAAGACATCGCCAAAGGTCTTGCCCGGTCGCAGCACCTCTTCAATGGCGGTGAGGTTTTGCAGGCAGGCGCTGTAGAGCTCCTTCTGGCGGAAATCCTGTTCGCCGATCACCACCGTGCGCATCATGGCGGCATGGTAGTGAGCGCTGACACCCGCCCATTCCAGCGTCAACTGATCCTTGGCGTCGAGCCTGCGGCGGCCGGCCTTGTAACGGCACAGCAGCGCATCCGCGCCGGAACCGACGATGAATTCATTGGCGGGGTAATCGCCGCCGCCGGCCAGAACCGCTCCCTGCATTGCCGCGAGAATTGCGGCCTCGTCCGCGCCGGGCCTGATGAGCGGCAGCGCCGCGTCCAGCGCCGCATCGGCCAGTTGGCCCGCCTTGCGCGCATAGGCGATCTCGGCCGGGCTTTTGACCAGCCGCAGGGTGCTGACCAGATAGGAAGCGTCGCTCATCTGGCAAAAGCTGGCGAGCTGATTGTCCAGCAGGCGGGCGACGCGGCCGGTCATGCCGTGGGTGTCGTATTCGACGCCGATCTTTGCACCCAGCAGGTCGAGATCGCTCAGCAGGTTCTTGAGATCGAGCGTCGGGTCGGCATTGGGCCGGTCGACCCAGATCAGGATATTCTCGATGATCGAGGTATTGCGGGCCTGGCGCAGATCCGCCGAGCGGGCCAGAAGCGTCATGGAGCCGTCCGATTTGACCACCAGCGTCTGGAAGAAGCAGTAGCCGAACGTGTCATAGCCGGTCAGCCAATACATGCTTTCCTGCGCGAAAAGCAGCAAGGCGTCCAGCTTCTCCTCGGCCATTTTCGCGAGCAGCCGCTCGCGGCGGGCATCGAATTCCGAAAGCTCGAAATGCAGGGCCATGTCAGTCCTCCAGAATTGCGATTGCGGAAATCTGCCGGCCATAATCGGGTTCGGCGCGGTGGGTGGTGCGGCGGTAGGAATAGAAGCGATGTTCGTCGGGATAGGTGCAGAGGCCGAGATTTTCCGCCTTCACACCGGCTTTCGTCAGCCGGTCGATGGTGAATTGCTTGAGGTCGAACAATGCGTGACCTTGCCTTTCCGTCCCGGCGAAATAATCCGCATAGGCCGGATCGATATCGGTGAAACGCGCCACATATTCCGGACCGACCTCATAATTGTTCTGGCTGATGGAGGGGCCGAGCGAGGCGGCGATGCGTTCCCGGCTGGCGCCGAGCGTCGTCATGGTCTCGATGGTGTTTTCGAGCACGCCGAACAGCGCCCCTTTCCAGCCGGCATGGGCCGCACCCACGACGCCGGCTTCCGCATCGGCAAACAGGATCGGGCCGCAATCGGCGCTCAGCACGCCAAGCACGAAACCCGGTGTCGCGGTTACCATGGCGTCGGCCTGCGGGCGGCTGCCGTCATAGGTTTCATCGACCACGAGAACATCGGGGGAATGGATCTGGTGCACGGTGGCGAGGCGCTCCGCCGACAGGCCGAACCATTGCGTCACGCGCCGGCGATTTTCCTGCACCCGTTCCGGTTCGTCATGCGAGCCGAGACCGACATTCAGGCCCTGATAAAGCCCTTCCGACACCCCGCCCTGCCGGGTGAAAAAACCGTGACGGATACGGTTTTTGCTGTAGTCGGCGAGCAGGGGACTCTGGATGGGGAGCGGCAGCGTTGCGTTCTGCATGGTGCGGGAGTTCCTTGGAGAATATCGCTGTTGGCCAGTGAGCTACGGTTAAGCGAGATGTTTCCGGTTGCCGCGGCGTTGCGCGGCGTGTGTGATGCAGTGTGCCTGCTTCGTGTGTCGCGGCGATGTTGGCCCAGAGGTGATTGCGCTGTCAATCCACCGCGCGAAACGGCAGGAGATGAAGCGCGGGACTTGAAACGGCGATGACCTTGAAAAGTTCCCCCATCTTGCCGGCGCCTTCGCCGGCGAGGCGGTTGACCGCTTCGGCGATTTCCAGCGTCTGGTCGGGCGTGGCCTTGGCGGCAAGCGCGGCCGCGCGTTCCTTGAGACCGAGGCCATAGAGAAAGTCGCCCTGTCTCAGGGCGCCGTTGACGTGTACGCCGGTTGCTTCGGCCGTTTTTACGAGGCTTTCGAAATCGACATGGCTGGTGAGATCGGCTTCGCCGGGATGCGCAAGCGCCGGGTCGAAGGCATGGTTGCGCATGGCCTGCAACGTATCACCATAACCGGCGACCAGATGGCCGTAATCGATGGCGAGCGCCGTGCCGCCATGGGCGGAGAGGCGCTGGCAGATCGCGGTCATCACGGCTTCGCGGGCAGGCGAAATCTCGAATATGGTGCCAATCGGCTGCCGTTCCGGCTGCGGCGGCAGCTGGGCCGGGTCTATGCCGGCAAGCCCGGTCGAGAACACAAGTTCGTCATTGGCATCGAGGCTGACGACCCGTTCGCGAAAACCCTGGGGCGTCTTTATGAATTGCCGGATCGGAATGGCGTCGAAAAGCTCGTTGGCGACGAGGAGCAGGAAACCTTCCGGCACGTCGTCGAAACTGTCATGCCAGGTCAATCTGTCCGCATGTGCGGCCAGCGTTTCCTTCTGGATGGCGGAAAGGCGGGGGCTGGTTTCCACCAGATGCACCTGCATCGTCTCGTAAAGCGGCGGTGCGATGCGGCGGATGACGCGCAGCATGTCCGACATCATAGTGCCGCGGCCGGGGCCGATTTCCACCAATTGCGTTTCCATGGGGGCGCCGTGCCTCTGCCAGGCATGGACTACGAAAACGCCGAGCATTTCGCCGAAAAGCTGGCTGACTTCAGGTGCGGTGATGAAATCGCCCGAACGGCCGAAGGGCTCGCGACTCCTGTAATAACCGTGCTCCGGATCGGCGAGGCAGAGCGAGAAGAAGTCGGTAACGCTAAGCGGACCGTTGAGCCGGATAAGTGATTTGATGCGTTGCGCGAGCGGTGTCGTCATGGCGGGTCATACCGTTCAGGCGCTTTTTGCCGCGCTGCGCGCCCGCAGAACCGCCCAGAGGCCGAGAGCGAACATGGGCGTGGAGAGCACCATGCCCATGGTCAGCCAGTTGCCGGCGAGATAACCGATCTGCGCGTCCGGCTCGCGGAAGAATTCCACGAAGATGCGCGACAGCGCGTAACCGCAGACGAAGATGCCGGTGACGACGCCGGGTGTCTTCAGCGCCCTGAAGGCATAGATGGCGATTGCCAGAACGATGACGAGCACGAGGCCTTCGAGACCCGCTTCATAAAGCTGGCTCGGGTGCCGCGCGAAGGGGCCGCCGGTCGGGAACACGACCGCCCATGGCACGTCGGCGATGCGCCCCCACAATTCGCCATTGATGAAATTGGCGATGCGCCCGAACAGCAGGCCGATGGGTGCTACGGCCGCGACGATGTCGAACATGCTCCAGACCGGAATGCCGTTCTTGCGGGCGAAAAGGATCATGGCGATGGTGGTGCCGATCAGGCCACCATGGAACGACATGCCGCCATTCCATATCTCGATTGCCCTGATGGGATTGGCGGCAACCGCGGTGAGATCGTAAAACAGGATGTAGCCGATGCGCCCGCCGAGCACGATGCCGCCGGCTGCCCAGAGGATGAAATCGTCAAGATGCTGCGCCGAGATCGGCGACGTCTCGTTCGGCCACAGGCGATCCGTGCGGGCGAGGCGGCGGGCATAGAACCAGCCGAGCATGATGCCCGCGACATAGGCGATGCCGTACCAGTGGATCGAGAGCGGGCCAAGGGACAGCGCCACCGGATCGATATTGGGGAAGGGCATGATGGCGAGTTGGGTGGGGGCGGCTAACAATCCGTATATTCCGTCATCGTTGCGGGGCGGACAACGGAACGAGCCATTGCCTCAAGGGGCCGGGCGATGATGCTCACCGGTCTCCCTGACGCCAAGGAAAATGGCGATTGCGGTGGCGGCGGTCAAGGTGATTCTTCAAGCTCCGGTTCAAGATACCGTAGGCCATGCAAGCTCTTGCGATTTTTCGATTTCGCTTGCAAGGCGGCGATGGAGTGCCTACCTGAAGGCTAGCAACAGCGGGCAAGACGATGCCCCTGAACCGACGAAGGATGAGCGCCATGAGCACGACAGGCACCAACCGTTTTCTGGATGAATTCGCCAAGCTGATGACCGATGCGGCCGGCGCGGCGCAGGGTGTGCGCAAGGAAGCCGAAGCCGCTTTTCACGCGCAGGCGGATCGCTGGCTGAACAGTCTGGACGTCGTCCGGCGCGAGGAATTCGATGCCGTTCGCGAAATGGCCATTCAGGCGCGTGATGAAAACGACGCGCTGCGTGCCCGCATCGAGGCTCTGGAAGCGAAGCTTTCCGCCGCCAAAGACTGATTTTTTAACGCTTTTTCTGACAGGTCCCGGATCGCTTGCGATTCCGGGACTTTTTGTTTTCGGCCCATTCCGCCCGAAATGACTCCCGGTTGTTAAAAACGTCTCTCCGGCACGAATTTTTTGGGGCCTGTGGACACTTCCAAAAAACGCAATCGGCAGAGTCGCTTATGTATCTCGCCTGAGGTGATGGGGGAGGAGATATCCACTGTTCAAAAAGCAAAAATGGCGGGGAAGGGGTGGCAGCAGGACTCGGCCATTATACACTGATTTTAAATGATGATTCGAAAAGACCTGGTAAGCTCCAGACAGGGTGAATGCGTAATTCTGGTGGTGTCGGGCAATCGTCTCAAATGTTTATCCCGGTTTGTATGTGCGTTTTGTGCCCGGCGTTCAAAACAGGACATTCCTACCGGCTGAGAAGGTGCCGCATGAGTCTGATAGAATTTGAAATTGAGCGTCAGTCCAATCCCGTGGACATGATCGAGATCGTCGCCGCCTCGAACGATTGGTCGTTCGAACGTTCAGGCGAAGATGAGATCGCCATGACTGTCGCCGGTCACTGGGCCGACTATCACGTCTCCTTTTCATGGATGGAAGAATTCGAGGCGCTGCATCTTGCCTGCGCCTTCGACATCAAGGTGCCGGATCAGCGCGTCAACGAAGTCATTCGTCTGCTCTCTCAGGTCAACGGTCAGGTGCTGATGGGGCATTTCGATCTGTGGCGGCAGGAGGATGTGGTGATCTTCCGCCAGTCCCTGCTTCTGGCCGGCGGCGCCGAACCGAACAACCAGCAGGTGGAAGTGCTGCTTTCCAGCGCTCTGGAGGCCTGCGAACAATATTATCAGGCATTCCAGTTCGTCGTCTGGTCGGGGCTGGATGCGAAAAGTGCAATCGAAGCGGTCATGTTCGAGACCGTCGGAGAAGCGTAAGATGGTGTATAAGGCTTCCGGGCCGCTCGTCCTGGTGGGCGCCGGCAACATGGGCGGCGCTCTGCTTTCAGGCTGGCTGAAAAAGGGCGTGCCGGGATCGCAGGTCATCGTCATCGATCCGCGCCCTTCCGACGCCATGCGGACGACGATTGCGGAAGCCGGAGCTGCCCATAGCGAAAGCGTGCCCGAGGGCGTGAAGGCCGGTATTCTTTTCGTGGCGGTGAAGCCGCAGATGATGGAAGCCGTGCTGCCCTCACTGAAACCCCTGCTGGGCCCGCATACGGTCGTCGTTTCGATTGCGGCGGGCACCACCATCGGCACGTTCGTTTCGCATTTCGGCAAGGTTGCCGCGGTGCGAGCCATGCCCAACACACCGGCCATGGTCGGCCGTGGCGTCACGGGGGCCTATGCCAACGAGCTGGTGACGCCGGAGCTTAAAACGGTGGTGGACGGGCTGCTGAAAGTCAGCGGTCCTGTCGAATGGGTGGATGCCGAAAGCGATATCGACGCGGTGACCGCGGTTTCGGGAAGCGGCCCGGCCTATGTCTTCTATCTGGTGGAATGCATGGCCGAAGCCGGCCGCAAGGCCGGTCTGCCGGCGGATGTGGCCATGCGTCTGGCGCGCGAAACCGTGGCCGGCGCCGGCGAGCTGCTGCATCAGTCCTCCGACGAGGCGGCGCGCCTGCGCCAGAATGTGACCTCGCCGGGCGGCACCACGGCTGCGGCGCTGTCCGTTTTGATGGCCGAAGACGGCATGCAGCCCCTGTTCGACAGGGCGGTCGCTGCCGCAAAAACGCGCGCCGAAGAGCTGGCGGGCTGAAGGGGCGGGCCATGAGCGGTGAAATTTCCTATGCCGATTTCGAGAAGGTCGATATCCGTGTCGGCACCATCATTGAGGCCGAGCCTTTTCCCGAGGCGCGCAAGCCTGCCTTCAAGGTGAAGATCGATTTCGGACCGGAGATCGGCGTCAAGAAATCCTCGGCGCAGATCACGGTGCATTATACGCTGGAAAGCCTTGTCGGCCGGCAGGTTCTGGGCGTGGTGAATTTTCCGCCGCGCCAGATCGGCCCTTTCCGGTCCGAGGTCCTGACGCTCGGTTTTGCCGATGCCAATGGCGATATCGTGCTTGCCGGCGTCGAGCGGCCGGTGCCGAACGGCGAGAAAATGTGCTGATGGAACACGACGGCTCAGTGCCGGAGTGACGGAAACGGCAAGTCCGGGTCACACTTTTGGCTCCGGTGCTCTAGAGCATTTCCAGGAAAAGTGGAGCCCGGTTTTCCGTCCGGAAATGTGCCGAAACAAGGAGTTAGAGTGTTTTCGCGATTCGAAGAAAAGCGAAAAAACTCTAAGCCGGAATTTTTACGATTACCCGCAATCCGCCCATCGGGCTTTCATCGAGCGTTACGTCGCCGCCGTGGCTGCGGGCGATATCGCGGACGATGGAAAGGCCAAGGCCGGTGCCCGAAGCATTGAGGTTGCGCGCTTCGTCCAGCCGGAAGAACGGCTTGAACACATCCTCGCGTGAGTTTTCCGGAATGCCCGGCCCGTCATCGTCAAAGGTCATGATGATGGAACGCGGCGCCTTGCGGATATCGATGTGGAGATTGCCGGCGTAGCGCCGTGCATTTTCGGCCAGATTGGCGACGAGCCGGGACAGCGCATTCGGCCGCGCGATGATCCGCTCGATATTATAAAGCTCGTAGCTGAATTTTTTGCCGTGCAGCTCGAAATCATGGCCGATTTTTTCGAGAAGGGCCGGAAGCTCCAGCGTGCCGACGTCCTCTTCGACATCGGTACGGGCAAAGGTCAGATAGGCTTCCAGCATCGACTGCATGTCCTCGACATCCTTGTCGAGCCCCTCGAGGTCGGGATTGTCCCCTGCGAGTGCCAGTTGCAGCTTGAAGCGGGTGAGGATGGTGCGCAGGTCGTGGCTGACGCCGTTCAGCATGGCGGTGCGCTGCTCCATCTGCCGCTCGATACGCTCGCGCATCAGGATGAAGGCGAGGCCGGCGCGCCGCACCTCGTCTGCGCCGCGGGGGGAATAGCCGCTGATCTTCTGGCCCTTGCCGAAGTTTTCCGCCGCCTTGGCGAGCGCTTCGATGGGTTTGATCTGCCCGCGCAGGAAGAGGATGGAGATGGCGATCAACACCAGCGATGCCCCGACCATCCAGACAAGGAAGATATGGGTGTTGGAGGCATAGGCCGAACTGCGGCGGGTGAAGACGCGCAGGGTCTTGTCTTCGAGCTGGATGCGGATTTCCACCAGCGAGCCGTTGCCATAGGTATCGATCCAGAACGGCCTGCCGATCTGCTGCGTCAGCTGATCCGCGAGGATCCTGTCGAGGATCGAAAACAGCGGCTCCGGTCTCGGGGCCGGCAGGTCGGTCTTCGGTTCGATATAGACGCTGAGATCCAGCTTGTCGCGGGCGATGCGGATGACGCGCTGATAGTCGTCTTCCTCCGGGTCCGTCTGCAGCAGCTCGATGATCGCGGCGATATCGCGCGTTACGGCGGCGGAGAGGCGTTCCGTCACGAGCTGCCAGTGGCGTTCCATGAAGACGGCCGCGACCACGCCCTGAAGCAGGATCATCGGCAGGATGATGATGAGCAGTGAACGGGTGTAGAGGCCGGTTGGCAGCCAGTGGCGCAGCCATCTGCCCGACGTGCGCCATGCTTTGGCCGCGCCGCTGTTTCTGACCGTGCTGAGAAAATCGAGGCTCGCCATGGCCGTGCGTTCGCCCTTCGTTGGGTGCTCGTCAGTCCACGCTCAGGCGGTAACCGATGCCGCGCACCGTTTGCAGATAGACAGGATTGGCAGGGTCGTCCTCGATCTTGCGGCGAAGACGGTTGATCTGCACGTCGATGGTTCTTTCGCCCACTTCCGATTCCGCTTCCACCAGCTCGTGGCGGGGAATGGTATCGCCGGCGCGCAGCGCAAAAAGCAGCATGATCTCCTGCTCGCGATCCGTCAGGCGGATCGTTTCGGGGCCGCGCCGCAATTCCTTTTTGGGGATGGAGAAGCTGTAGGGGCCGAACATGATCTGTTCGATCTTGGGCGTATCGGGCGAGGTATTGCGTCGCAGGATATTGTTGATGCGCAGGACGAGCTCGCGCGGGTCGAAGGGTTTGGCGAGATAATCGTCCGCACCGGCTTCCAGCCCGGCGATGCGCGAATCCGCTTCCGAGCGGGCGGTCAGAAGGATGACCGGCACGGATTTGTCCTCGTTCAGCGAGCGGGTCAGCGAAAGCCCGTTTTCGCCCGGCATCATCACGTCGAGGATGAGCAGGTCGAAACGGATGCCCACCATTTTACGCCGGGCTTCGGCGGCATCGGCCGCCACGGAGATGCGATAGCCCTTGTCGCCCAGAAAGCGCTGCAGGAGATCGCGGATGCGGGCATCGTCGTCGACGATCAGTAGGTGGGCTGCATCGTCATCCGCCGGTGGACGTTTTGTCGGTGCTGTCGCCATTGTCACTCGTCCTCCACGGTGGTGGTCGTCGTCGGGCTGCGCATCTGCGCCAGGAACTTGCGCACGCAGGCGCGGGCGTCCGGCCCGAGACCTTCCAGCGCGCGGTCGATGCGGCGCGATTGCGGCTCGCTCAGCGCCAGCGCCAGTTCACGGCCCGTCAGCGTGGGGTAAAGCCTGCGCTGGCGGCGATCTTCCGGGCCCGCCATCTGGCGGATGTAACCGTCGTCGATCAATTGCTTCAGCACACGGGCAAGGCTCTGCTTGGTAATCTGCAGCGTATCGAGCAGATCCGCCACCGTCATACCCGGCTGCCGGCTGACGAAATAGACCACTCGGTGATGCGCTCGTCCGTATTCCAGTTTCGACAGAATGACATCGGGATCGGAGACGAAATCGCGATAGGCGAAAAACAGCGCCTCGATCGTGTCGAAGTCGATCTTGCCGTCGTCAACCTTTGGGAGTGCCGGTGTCTGCCTGGCGGCTGCGGTTTTGAGCGATTGCGGTGGCACTGCGGTTCCTTCATATTCTGCGGCTGTCTGATCATAGGCTGACAGGCGTCGATGCGCCAATATTCTGTAAACATAGCCGAAAATGCGTCCGCTCGGGAGAATGCCGCGATCATTTTCTGTTGCGGTGGATAATATGGCGCGGGTGCGGGTGCAACTGGAATCCTGAGTGACCTTTACCGGAAATAGAAAAGAGCGCGGAAACTCCGCGCTCTTCATCCGTCTCTTGATGTCCGCCGTGCGTTTACTGATAGACGTAAACGATCCGTCGCGTCGAAGGTTCGACCAGAACCGGCACGTCGTTCACCTGGACATAACGATATTGATAGTCCGGAATTTCAACGAGACGCGTATCCGACGGCAGCACAGTACCGACGGCTATGTCGCCGTCATAGGTGACGGTGTCTGCGGGATGTTCGTCAATATAGGTCATCACCGATTGCGGCGGATCGACTTCGCCGACGCGGCCGAGGTTCGGATCGCCGGGATTGGGTTCTGCCTGCACGCTTGAGGTCGTTTCATAGGTCACGACCGGCACGCTGAGTTCCGAGCGGCGCTGTTCGAGAATGACCGGCGAGCCCTCATACATGACATTCAGATAATCGGCATGGGCCCAGCCGCGCAGGCCGTTGACTTCGATCCGGCACCAGCTGCTGCCTTCCATGCAGCCATCCAGAACCGCATTGCTGCCGCGGGTGGCCAGTCCCACTTCGGGATAGTCTTCACCGGGGCCTGAGCGAACGGAAATATCCGATGCGGTGGTGGCGACCATGGCGGCGTTCGCGAAACCGGCCATCAAGGCGAAGGCGCCGCCAGCCATGAGCATTTTAAGCGTCTTGTCCATGTGTCTCACTCCTTTCAAGACTGGAGCTAGAACGTCGCAACCATCGGGGCGTTCCACATTTTTTGCCGGCAATTCCCGCCATCCGCCGAAGATTTATTGCTATCTAACTGTTTCTAATTCGATTTTTAGACTGCTTCAGTCGCCGGAAGTCGGGGTCTTTTCCGCCGCCATTGTGCCGCCACCGGTCGCGGGCTATAGGAGGCAGGAGCTTTCAGACAGGAGACACAGGATATGGGAAAATTGCAGGCGGGCATTATTCCGGTCACGCCATTCGAGCAGAATTGCACCATCCTGTTCGATCAGGATACCAAGGAGGGCGTCGTCGTCGATCCCGGTGGGGATGTGGACGTCATTCTCCAGGTCGTGTCTGAAAACGGCATCGCGCTGAAGGAAATCTGGCTGACGCATGGGCATCTCGATCATGCCGGCGGTGCCGATGAACTGCGTGAAAAACTGTCGCTGCCGGTCATCGGGCCGCATGAGGACGACCGTCCTCTGCTCGAAAGAGTTGAGGCGCAGGCCGAAAAATACGGCATTAGCGGTCTTCGGAACGTCGCACCTGACAAATGGCTCAAGGACGGCGACAGGGTATCCTTCGGGGATCACGTCTTCGAAGTCTATCATTGCCCGGGCCATGCGCCCGGCCACGTCATATATTACAACCGCGACCAGAACTTCGCCCATGTCGGCGACGTGCTGTTCTCGGGATCGGTGGGGCGCACGGACCTGCCGGGCGGAAACCACGAGCAATTGATGGCGTCCATTCGCGACAAGCTTTTGCCGCTGGGTGACGATGTCGGTTTCATCTGCGGCCATGGCCCGGGTGGACGGCTGGGCGAGGAACGGCTCACCAACCCCTATCTCAAGGGGCTCTGAGTACCGGCCCATTAGAGTTTTTCCGCTTTTCCTGGAAATGCTCTAAGGCCTGCGGGACCGCACAAAAAAACCCGGCATTCCTGCCGGGCTTCAACTAGAAAAGAAAGCCGTTTTAGGGTCAGCCAGCAATCTGCAGATTGACTGCCTTCGGCCCCTTGCCGCGACGATCCGGTTCCGTGTCGAAGCTCACTTTCTGATTTTCTGAAAGTCCGGACAGGCCAGAAGCCTGTACGGCAGAGATGTGAACAAAGATATCAGCGCCACCATTGTCTGGCTTGATGAAGCCGAAGCCTTTGTCTGTATTGAAGAATTTTACGGTGCCAGTTTCGGCCATGCATCAGGTCCTTTTCGCTCTGCCCGCGTTCAGCTACAGGCAGCATTACAGTTTTGCCCCGCGTGGGCGTTGGCAGGCAGTTTTTGACTATTGAGAAAATGGACCTTCGCAGCGGGAAGTAATGGCGTTCTCATCCAACGTTTTTCGTCCCACCGCCCGAGGTTTATAGCGTCCCCAGTGCGCAAAATTATAGGCCTTCCCATGCTCGCAAATTGCCCGAACCGCGGTAGAGTGATGCGTTTATCGAAAATTGGCAAGCAAAAGTTTTCACGGGCTTTTTGTCAGATAAAAAACCTGCGGTAGAATAACATCGCGCAATCGCATATTTTTTCCGCAGAAACGACAATTGATGAAATAATTGCCGTTTGCCGCAGGATTTCACGGCAAAATTTGAATGCCCTATCTGAATTTATGGCGGAAAGAGAAAAATAAGTTCTTTTTGCGTCAGGCCGCTCCGGCCATGGATTTCTGCCGTTTGCGCGTCAATTCCGGCACCAGTTCCACGATCAGGATCGCGACGAATATGATCAGGCAGCCGATATAGCCGGCGCTTGAAATGGTTTCCTTCAGGAACACCGAAGCCAGCAAAGCGCCGAAAAGCGCTTCCGAGGACAGGAATATTGCGGCCTGCGGGGCGGTGGTGTAACGCTGGCCGATGACCTGCAGCACGAAGGCGAGGCCGGAGGAGACGAGGCCGACATAAAGGATTTCCGCCAGCGACGCCTCGATGGAGGCCATGCTGATCGGTTCGAACACGACACCGATCATGCAACTAAGAAGGGAGCAAACGGCGAACTGGGTGCAGGAAAGCGCCAGCGGCCTTCCGCTTTCGGAGACGAAGCGTCCGGCCAGCGTGATCTGGATCGCCCAGAAGAAGGCGCAGATGATGCTGAGAATATCGCCGGTGGTCAGCGCCTCGAAGGCGCCGCCGGAGAGCAGGAATATGCCGCCCAGCATCATCAGCGCGCATGGCCAGACGATCCAGTGGGGGTGACGGCGGTAAAGCACGACGGCGATCACGGGTACGAAGATGACGTAAAGCCCGGTCAGGAAGCTGGAATTGGTGACGGTCGTGGTCAGGAGCCCGACCTGCTGGGTGGTAGCGCCGCCGAACAGGGCCAGACCCACGAGGATGAAGCTGCCGATTTCGCGCCGGCGCGGCGGCGATTTCAGCGACCGTGTTTCCATGAGCGCGAAGGGCAGCACGGCGATGGCGGCGATGGCGAAACGCAGGCCGACGAACCAGAACGGGCCGATAGAGGCCATGGCGGAGGATTGCGCGACGAAGCCGCCTCCCCAGATTGCTGCGGCGAGCAGAAGCAGCATATTGGCCTGAATACGTGTCATTGTTGGCACCAGCACGGCAGGGCCGGAAGATCATTCAGTCGCGGCCGTGGCAAACAGGGGATTTTTGAAATATCGATCCGCGATGCGGATGACTGTTTCCGGGTGCTTTAGCAGCAAGCTGCCGATGCCGCAAGTCGAGGGGAGGGCCGCTTATTTGTAGCGGCGGGCCTCGTCCTTAAGGCTGCGCCGGGTGAGCGTCAGGCCGCCAATGCCGAGGCCGATGAAGGCCGCGGCCGAAAGGACGATGAGCAGGATGTGGGGACCCGCTTTCGTCGTCGCCGCCACCTGCGGAATGGCGGATGTATGCAGCGTATCGACCGCCTGGGCAGCCGCATTGGCTGAGGTTGCGATGCCGGCGGCCATGGTGACGATGACAAGAAAAGCCGCAACGGCCATCCAGAGGGAAAACAGCGTTCTCTGCGCCCTTAACCTTTCAACGGAAGTCCGATCGTTGGTAAACATGGCTGTCGCCTCTTGTCCCTGTTCTTAAAGGATAAAAGAGGCTTCGAAATGGACGGCTTGGAGACCGAATTCTGGCGTTCCGCGGCATTTATTGCGGCAATATTGTGGCAAAGCCGGTCAGGAGAGCCGTTTGGCCGGATTTGGCGTCAGAGGCCGCGTTTTCCGAAGGTCCGGGTCTGGCGCAGCGGGTGCGGATCGGCGGGGCGTTCTTCCCGGAAAAATGCCGGTGGCGCAGGGCCTCTCTCCGCCCTTGAGGGGGCGAAATATTCGCTGCCGAGTTCCGGGAAACGTGTGTCGAAACTGGTCGGGGCAAGTTCGGGCTTTGCCAGCACGTAACCCTGCATCAACAGGACGCCGAGTTCCTCGCACAGATCGACCTGCCATCCGGCTTCCAGCCCTTCGAAGACCGGCTCTATGCCATCGGCGCGAAACTGGCTGACGATGACGCGCAAAAGGGCAGCACCCGCCGAATTCTGCATGAAATCGCGCACCCAGCCGGCCTCGAATTTCACATAGTCCGGCTTGATGAGCTTCACCCGGTCGATGTCGGAATCGCCGGCGCCATAGTCATCGAGCGCCACGCGAAAGCCGATATCGTGCATGTGGTAGGCGAAGTCGGCGACCATCTGCGTGTCGGAGGCTTTTTTCTCGGAGATTTCGCAGACGATGCGATCCGCCGTCATGCCGGCTTCGTGGGCGGCAAGACGCATGCGCTCCACTTCCTGGCGCATCTTGGCCGGGGTCTGGAACAGGCCCGGATGGAAGTTGACGAAGATGCGGGCGCGGGACCGGTTGAGCCTGCCGGTGTTGAGAATGTGGATCGTGCGCAGGATGCTGTCGATATTTTCGATGTCTTCCGGCGCGACCAGCGAGAAGAATTCGCCCGGCGTTACCGGCTCGCCATTGCGATGGGGACGCACCAGACCCTCGAAGGAATCGATGTCGAGAATACCGCTCGCCGTGCGGCGGAAAATGGGCTGCAGGGCCGATTTCAGGTTGAAGGTGCTATAGGCCGTGGACCATGTGCCATCGACCTCGCGGACAAGACTGGAAAAGATGCTTTTGAGCGCCATTTTTCAACCAGCTATAGAGACACGACCTCTAGGCTCGCGAATGTAGCGTATCAAGCGTTACTTCCGGGTTAAGGAAGGTTTAAATTCTGCGATGCAGCACATAAGCCGGCTTTTGACCTTGAAAGAAGGCCTGTATTTCGACATAGAAAATGCCGCAGATGACAAGTTTTCCAACCTCTGCTGATGTCAACCCCAATAGGACCGATTAAAAATGGCCTTCCTTGCCGACATTCTCTCCCGCGTAAAGCCATCCGCCACCATCGCCGTTACCCAGAAAGCCCGTGAGCTGAAAGCGAAGGGCCGCGATGTGATCAGCCTTGGCGCCGGCGAGCCGGATTTCGATACGCCCGAAAATATCAAGGAAGCGGCCATCGACGCCATCAAGCGCGGCGAAACGAAATACACGCCGGTTTCGGGTATTCCGGAACTGCGCAAGGCGATTGCCGACAAGTTCAAGCGTGAAAACGGCCTGGACTACAAGCCGGAGCAGACGATTGTCGGCACGGGCGGCAAGCAGATCCTCTTCAACGCCTTCATGGCCACCCTGAACCCCGGCGATGAAGTCGTCATTCCGGCGCCCTACTGGGTCAGCTATCCGGAAATGGTGGCGATCTGCGGCGGTACGCCGGTTTTCGTCGACGCCACGCTGGAAGACAATTTCAAGCTGAAGCCGGAAGCGCTGGAAAAGGCGATCACGCCGAAGACCAAGTGGTTCGTGTTCAACTCGCCGTCCAACCCTTCGGGCGCCGCCTATTCGCATGACGAGTTGAAGGCGCTGACCGACGTGCTCGTCAAGCATCCGCATGTCTGGGTGCTGACGGACGACATGTATGAGCACCTGACCTATGGCGATTTCAAATTTGTCACGCCGGTCGAAGTCGAGCCTTCGCTCTATGACCGCACGCTGACGATGAACGGCGTCTCCAAGGCCTATGCCATGACCGGCTGGCGTATCGGTTACGCTGCCGGCCCGCTGCCGCTGATCAAGGCCATGGACATGATCCAGGGCCAGCAGACCTCGGGCGCAAGCTCGATTGCGCAATGGGCCGCCGTCGAAGCCTTGAACGGCACGCAGGATTTCATTCCGGCGAACAAGAAAATCTTCGAAGGCCGCCGCGATCTCGTCGTCTCCATGCTCAACCAGGCGAAGGGCATCAGCTGCCCGGCTCCGGAAGGCGCATTCTACGTTTATCCTTCCTGCGCTGGCCTGATCGGCAAGACCGCGCCGTCGGGCAAGGTCATCGAGACGGATACGGATTTCGTTTCCGAGCTTCTGGAAGCCGAAGGCGTCGCCGTCGTGCAGGGATCGGCTTTCGGCCTCGGCCCGAACTTCCGCATTTCCTACGCCACGTCGGAAGCGCTGCTGGAAGAAGCCTGCAAGCGCATCCAGCGCTTCTGCGCCGATTGCCGCTGATCGGTTGCGATCTCAAATGAAGAAGCCCGGCAGCGATGCCGGGCTTTTTTGTTTTCAAAGTGCCGTAAGCTCTCCGCCGTCATGCTCGGGCCTGTCCCGAGCATCTGCAACGTCGAGATTTATTTGGGCGTGATTAGATCCTTGGGACAAGCCCAAGGATGACGTTGTGTCGTGGCCAGCGATGCCGGGCTTTTTTCGTTTTGGTCAAAGCCCCAGAAACAGCAGCATGATGAAGGTGGCGAAGAGAATGAAATGCGTCATTCCTTCAATCGCGTTGGTCTCGCCGTCATTGAGATTGATGGCGGCGGCGATGAGGGTGATGAAGACCATGACGGTCTGAACCGGCGTCATCGCCATGATGAAAGGCTGGCCGGTATAAAGCGCGATACCCTCCATCACGGGCACGGTCAGGATAACCGTCGACAGCGATGCACCCATGGCGATATTGACCACGGCCTGCATGCGGTTTCGCAAGGCGGAGCGAAGCGCGGTGAGGATTTCCGGCGATGCCGAGATCGTCGCCACCACCACCGCCATCAGCGCCGGCGGCGCGCTGGTGCCCTCGAGGCTTTCGCTTAAGAAGGCCGACATGAATTCCGCCAGCACACCGATCAGCACTACGCCGGCGATGATGAGGCCGATGGAGAGCGATACGCTGCCTTCGTCCTCCTCTTCCGCATGGCCGTCCGATGCCTGCCCGGCCGGATGCGCCTTGCGGGGATAGGCATAGCTGAAGAAATAGCTGTGCGGGCCGACCTGCATTTTGAGGAACAGGGCATAAAGCGCGATCATCGCGACAATGGTGAAGGCGGAGTAGACATGCCAGCTTTCATTGGGGATGAATTCCGGCACGATCATCGAGATACCCATGGCGGTGAGGATCATCACGCCATAGGTCTTGCCGGAATCGTCGTTATAGGGCTGCTCGCCGTGGCGAAGACCGCCGAGCAGCGCCGCGAGACCGAGAATGCCGTTGATGTCGATCATTACGGCGGAATAGATCGTATCCCGCACCAGAGTGGGCGAGCTGGATTCGCTCATGATGATGGCGAGGATCAGCACCTCCACCGCGACGGCCGACAGCGTCAGGATCATGGTGCCGTAAGGGTCGCCGACCTTGGTGGCGAGGATTTCGGCGTGATGGGCAACCCGCATCGAGACGAGGACGATGAGCCCGATCAGCGCGACCGCAGCGATAAGCGCCGCCGTTTTTCCGGCTTCGAATATTGCATGTTCGGCCAGATAGGCGACGATTGCCGCCGGTATCGCCAGCAGCAGCATGCGCTCCTGCTTCAGAATAGAACCCGCCATCGATTTCCCTTCCCCCTGATCGTCTCAGGCTGTGACGTATCGTCCCTCAGATCAAGCAGGATTTGCGCTTGAATGCTTTTGGTAGGATAGTGGTGTTGCAGGACATGCTGCTCATGCCGCGGTGTCCCATCGGGTGCAATGCTTGAAACGCGGTTGTGGTTGCCATGTCGCCTACCGAGACAGGAGGACCATGCATGACCAAAGTGGTATATGAAATTGTCGAACATGACGGAGGCTTCGCCTACCGCATGAACGGCGCTTATTCCGAAACATTCCCTTCTTATGCGGATGCCGTCGAAGCTGCGCGCATCGTCGCCGCCGAACAGCAGGTGGGGGGCGATGACGAGGAAATCAGCTATCAGGATGAGAGCGGCCACTGGCATGAAGAATATAGCCAGGGCGGTGACCGGCCGGAAGCCGAGGTGGTCGACAAGACGACGCAGCAGGCCAGACCGTTTTGATCGGCGATCCGTGGATTTCCAGCAAAGCCGGGATCACTTTGCGTATTCCGCCGGTCTCCTTCAGGCAATTGCGGATGCCGACCTGCGTGGCATCGATGCGGGATCGGCATTAGCGCCGTTTCGGCGGGGCGCCCGGATCGGTTTCTTTAAGATGACCCTTGAGGCCTTCGACGAGGGCGCTGAACACGGCACGACATCGCGGCGAGGTCTTGAGATTTTCATGCATCGCGACCCAGGTGTGGAGCGGGATGTCGATTTTCGGAAGAACCTGAACGAGCCGGGGGTCCTTGCGCGCCAGACCGATCTGACAGACGCCGATGCCTGCACTGGCGCGGATCATGGCAAGCTGGGCGAGATTGCTGTCGGCGCGGATTTCAAAGGAAATTTCCTCAATATCGGGTATGTCCGGATCGAGCGAGCGCATCCGCTGGATGGCCGCGCGGATGAAAGGCGTCTTGCGGTCGAAACCGACCATCCGGTGGTGGTTCAGATCTTCCATGCTCTTCGGGGTGCCGGCTCTTGCCAGATAGTCGCGCGTCGCATGGAATCCCAGACGGAAATTGCCGATATAACGCATCACGATCGCATCCTGCTGCGGTTCGGTCATGCGAATGGCGATATCCGCCTCGCGCCTTAAAAGGTCTTCCAGCGTATCGGAGAGCGAAAGCTCGATTTCAAGCCGCGGGTGAACCTCCTGCATGGCCGTGATGATCGGCGGCAGCATTTCCACACCGATGATATCGGATGCGCTGATGCGCACCGTGCCTTCGATCTTGCCGACTTCGCCGGAGGCCGCGCGCATGAGGGCGGCGGTGGTTGCCGCGAGATTTTCCGCATAGGGGCGGAGCGCAAGCGCCGCTTCCGTCGGCATCAGCCCGTGCGGCGAGCGGATGAACAGTGGAAAGCCGACGGCCTCTTCCAGCGCGCCGATATGACGTCCCGCCGTCGGCTGGGTGATGCCAAGCTCGCGGGCGGCGGCGGACAGCGAACCGTCGCTCAGCACGCTGAGGAAGGTGCGATAGAAATCCCAGCTGATGTCACGGTTTCTGGTCATAAGATTTTGTATAGCTGATCCACTCATTTCGATAATTTCGTATATCGCGGAACGGGACGATACTCCAGCCCACAACAAGGAGTACGGCGATGATATATGAAAACAACGCAAATACAGCGCGGAATGAACGGCCTCTGGCCCTGATTTTGGGGGTGAATGGCGGTGTCGGCAGTCAGGTCTCCAGAATGCTGCAGCAACGGGGATGGCGGGTAAGGGCGATGACGCGCCAGCGGATGTCAACGGGCGCTACGGATGGCGTCGAACGTGTGACCGGGGACGCCATGAACCGGCAGGATGTGATGGATGCGGCAAAAGGCGCAAGCCTCATCGTCCATGCGGTCAATCCTCCCGGATATCGCAACTGGGAAAGCCAGGTGCTGCCAATGCTCGACAATAGCATTGCCGCCGCCGAGGCCTGCGGGGCGAGGATCGTCTTTCCGGGCAGCGTCTATAATTTCGGCCCGGACGCCTTTCCGCTTCTGACGGAAGACAGCCCGCAAAAGCCTTTTACCCGCAAGGGCGCTTTGCGTGTGGAGATGGAGCGGCGGCTGAAAATGGCGTCGATGCGCGGCGTGCCGGTGCTGATCGTCCGCGCCGGGGATTTCTTTGGGCCGGACGCGAGAAACAACTGGTTTTCGCAGATGCTGGTGAAGCCCGGAAAGCCGGTCCGGAGTGTCCAGAATCCCGCCGCGCCCCATGCCGGGCATCAATGGGCCTATCTGCCGGATGTCGCCGAGACCATTGGCCGGCTGCTGGACCGCGCAGGCGAGCTTCCGGCTTTCGCCGTCTATCACATGGAAGGTTTCTGGGATTTCGACGGGCTGCAACTTGTTGAAGCCATCGAGAGGGTTGTCGGTTATCCGGTCAAGAGGCGGCAGCTATCCTGGTCGGGCATCAAATTGGCCGCTCCCTTCGTTCCCCTGTTCCGCGAAGTGCTGGAAATGCAATATCTCTGGCAGATGCCGATCCGGATGAGCAATCGCAGGCTGACGGATTTTCTCGGAACGGAACCCAGAACACCGCTCGACATCGCGGTAGCGACGACGCTGGCGAGCCTCGGCTGCCTTGAACAGAGGCCGCAGCCGTCGAGCCTTCCGCATCCGGCCGATGCCGGGGGCAGGGTGTGATGGCCACGGTTGCGAATGGGATGTCGGCCCGGCGTCGCGTGTTTGCCGTGATTTCGGCAAGCGTGCCGGTGCTGATCTTCGCGCAGGTGCTGCTGGCCGGGCTGTCGATCTATTACGATGGATCACTACTTTCGCTGCACAAGGGGCTCGGCTTTTTGATCGCCGTTCCGATCCTGTCGCTGGCGGTTCTCGCTTCTCTATATGACGATCTGCGGCCGAACCTTGCCCGCGCGTTGGTCCTGCTTGGTCTTTACTGTCTTCAGGTGGCCCTGATGAGCATCGGCCGGGAAACGGGCAATGGCTTCCTGCAGGCGCTGCATGTGCCCAACGCCTTCGTCATGGGTGCGTTTTCCGATTTTGCCGCGCGGCAGGCGCGAAGCCTGCGCTGAAAGAAAACGCCGCACTGCTTTCGGGCAGTGCGGCGTCTTTGCTTTATCCTTTATCAGGCAAGCGCCGGATAGTCGGTGTAACCTTCGGCTCCGCCGCCATAGAAGGTCGGCTGGTTCGGCTCGTTGAGCGGCGCGTCGTTTTTCAGGCGGCGGACCAGATCCGGATTGGCGATGAAGGCCTTGCCGAAAGCCACTGCGTCGACTTTACCGCTTTCAACCGCCTCGATGGCGCTCTCACGGTCGTAGCCATTATTGGCGATCCAAAGGCCCTTGCCGCCGGCATTGCGATAAGCGGCCTTGAAGGCTGCATAATCGAAAGGCTTGTCGCCCTGCTTGAAATCGCGCGGGCCGCCGGTTGCGCCTTCGACGACATGGATGAAGGCGAGATTACGCTTGCCCAGCTGTTCCGCCACGTAATTATAAAGCGGCTGCGGATCGGCTTCGAAAATGTCGTTGGCGGGGGTTACGGGCGAGAGGCGAATGCCGGTGCGGCCTGCGCCGATCTCTTCCGCCACCGCATCGACAACTTCGAGCAGGAAGCGGGCGCGGTTTTCGATAGAGCCGCCATAATCATCCGTGCGCTGGTTGGTGCTGGATTTCAGGAACTGCTCGATCAGGTAGCCATTGGCGGCATGGATTTCGACGCCGTCGAAACCGGCCTCCAGTGCTGCGCGGGCGCCGCTGCGGTAATCCTCGAGGATGAGGCCGATATCGTCGATGGTGAGCGCGCGGGGCTCGGAGGTTTCGGCAAAGGCGCCGGTGCCGTCATCATTGATGATATAGGTCTTCGATTTGGCCGGAATGGCGGAAGGCGCGACCGGCTGGCCGCCATGCGGCTGCAGCGAGGTGTGGGAAATGCGGCCCACATGCCAGATCTGTGCAACGATTTTGCCGCCGGCCGAATGCACGCCATCGGTAACCTGTTTCCAGCCCGCGATTGCTTCCCGCTTGTAGAGGCCGGGAACGTCAGCGTAGCCCTGACCCTGCTGGGAAATCGGCGTGCCTTCGGTGACGATCAGCCCGGCCGTGGCGCGCTGCTCGTAATAGGTGGCGTTGAGATTGTTGGGAATGGCGCCCGGCGAACGGTTGCGGGTGAGGGGGGCCATGACGATACGGTTGGCGAGTGCGATATCGCCGGCCTGTGCCGGTTCGAAAAGACTGGTCATGCGACTTCACTTTCTGGTCGGTTGGCGAAATTGCGCGGGGGACGCGCTGTCTTTCTGTCTGGGTGCCGGAATGAAAACCGCCTTGCGGTTTCCGGTCCGACACCCCGAGGCTCAAAGCTTGGGAGGCTCAGAGATTGGCTTGCAGATAATTGCGGAAGGCGTCGATGGTTTCCTCGTTGCGTTCGAAAAACACCCATTGCCCGACCTTTTTCGACCTTATCAGCCCGGCTGCCTGCAACACCGCCAGATGCGACGAGACGGTGGATTGCGACAGGCCGCTGATCTGAAACTGGTTGGCGCATACACCCATGCTGAGGGGATGCTCCTGGCAGAAGTGACTTTCCGGAGACTTCAGCCATTCCAGGAATTTCAGCCTTGCGGGGTGCGAAAGGGCTTTGAGGATTTCCTCCGGGTTCATCGGTGTTTCTTCAATATCTGGCATGTCCGATATTTATATCGGTCATCATCGATATACAAGTCACGTCTCTGTGAGGATCGAGGGGGCGTGCAGGCATTTCCAAAAAAGAAGGCCGCTGGATATCTCCGCGGCCTGATAAGTTTGAAGGTCAAAACCTCCAGAGGGGAACAGCTGTCGCGTGCCTTGGGCGAGCGTGACAGCTGACTAAAATATGGGTGTGGGAATAATGCAAAACAAGGTTGCATCATGCGATATTTCGCCAATTCGGAGAAAATTCTTGCGGGTAAAAAAAGAGGGCCGCCGGATGGATCCAGGGCCCTTTAAGTGTGAAGGTCAAAAACCTCCAGAGGGGAACAGCTGATGCGGTGGAACTGGGAGGAAAAGCCACCGTGTGCATCAGCTGAGAGCGATATGGTGCTTTTTTGTGCACGAAACAACTCTTTTTTGTGCAGGTCAGGCATGCGCACCACGCAGCCCTCGATATTTCCGGTATATTTTATGTGCAATGCTCCCGGGCGGCGCAGGCGCGCCGCTCGTGTATCTTGTCAGATAAGTTATTGAAATTTAAACGCTTTAACCGAACGCCGATTATTTTAACGTCAGAAGTTCCAGTTCCGCGCCTTTGCGACGATGAAGTCGCGGAAGGCTTTCAACTTTGCAGCGTTTTTCATCTCATCGGGATAGCAGAAATAGGTATCGAAGGACGGAATATCTGCGGCGAGCGATAGCTGGATAAGGCCGGGATCGCGGCCGACGATATAATCCGGCAAGCAGGCAATACCGATTCCCAGCAGGCAGGCGCGCTTGATCGAGGTCTGGCTGTTGATCTGCAGATGCGGCGTGCGCGTATTGTCGGAAGAGCGTCCCGCATTCTCCAGCCAGTTGACGTCCAGCAGATAGTTGGGCGCCGGTTCGCCGAAGGAGATGATGCGGTGATTGTCGAGATCCTCGATCGACTGCGGCTCACCATGGCGGTTGATGTAGGACGGCGCGGCATAGACGTGCATGTGCACCGTGAACAGCTTGCGCTGAATGAGGTCCGACTGCTGCGGCTGGCGCAGGCGGATGGCGCAATCGGCATGACGCATGTTCACGTCCAGCTCCTCATTGTCGAGGATGAGCTGGATCGACATTTCCGGATAGAGCTGCAGGAATTCCTGCACCTTGTCCGTCAGCCAGCCCTGGCCGAGACCAACCGTCGTCGTCACGCGCAGCTTGCCGCTTGGCTTCTCCGTCGTTTCGGTGAGCTGCATCTTGACGGTTTCGAGCTTCAGCAGCACGTCATGGGCGGTGCGGTACAGCAACTCGCCCTGTTCGGTGAGGATGAGGCCGCGAGCGTGGCGATGGAACAGCTTGACGCCGACATCCTGCTCGAGCGCGCTGACCTGACGGCTGATGGCCGACTGGGACAAATGCAGCTTGTCGGCAGCGTGGGTGAAAGACCCCGCTTCGGCAGCCGCATGAAAAATGCGCAGTTTATCCCAGTCCAATGGCATTGCCATGCCTACCCTGCCTTTCGGTTATTCCGCTGCGACAGCAAGCGGTTGATGCGCGGTGAGATAACGTTCCGCTTCCAGCGCGGCCATGCAGCCCATGCCGGCGGCGGTGATCGCCTGACGGTAGATGTCGTCGGTGACGTCGCCGGCAGCGAAAATGCCTTCCACGTCGGTCGCCGTGGAATCGGGGGCGGTCCACATGTAGCCGTTGTCTTTCAGCTTCACCTTGCCCTTGAACAGCTCGACCGCCGGCGCATGGCCGATGGCGACGAAGACGCCGTCGATGGGGAATTCGCTGATCGCACCGGTCTTGGTATCACGCAGCTTTACGCCGGAAACGGAAGGCGGCATTGGCGGCTTTGCGGGCGCGCCGGTAATTTCAGCGATTTCGGTGTTCCAGAGAATCTTGACGTTTTCCTTGGCGAACAGCCGCTCCTGCAGGATTTTTTCCGAGCGGAAGCTATCACGGCGGTGAACGACGGTGACCGACTTGGCGATATGGGCGAGGTACAGCGCTTCTTCCACGGCGGAGTTGCCGCCGCCGACCACGATCACGTCCTTGTTGCGATAGAAGAAACCGTCGCAGGTGGCGCAGGCGGAAACGCCGAAGCCCTGGAAATGCTGCTCGCTCTCAATGCCGAGCCACTTGGCTTTGGCGCCGGTGGCGATGATCAGCGTGTCGGCGGTCCAGACCTGACCGGAATCGGTCTTGACCACGAAAGGCCGTACATTGGTTTCAACTTCGGTGACGAGGTCGCTGACGATTTCCGCGCCCACATGCGTTGCCTGCTTCAGCATCTGGTCCATCAGCCACGGACCCTGGATCGGATCGGCAAAGCCCGGATAGTTCTCGACATCGGTGGTGATCATCAGCTGGCCGCCCTGTTCCATGCCGGCGATCAGCACGGGTTTGAGCATTGCGCGGGCCGCGTAGATCGCTGCGGTATAACCGGCGGGACCGGAGCCGATGATCAATACCTTCGTGTGGCGGGCAGACATGGAAGCGTTCCTTTCAATAGCGGGGCCTTTCCCTGGCAGCGCCTTTCGGCACCGGGCCCTGGAGCCGCACGACGGCGGACAGGCCACAACCCCTTCGTTGCCCGGTATTTAAGGTTGTCTAGTGTCTTTATTCAAGGGCAGCCTTGCGTTACCAACAAGGCAGTTGTGGATGCGCGCGCAATTTTGTGACCGGGCGGTGGCATAATGTTGCGAATCCCGCGCCGAATAGTACAAGGAAGTTCCACAGCTTAACGAGGTACTCCTCCGTGACCAGCGTCGAACTCGATGCCATCGATCTGAAAATCCTGCGCGAATTGCAGCGCGACGGGCGTATGACCAATGTGGAACTGGCCGAAAGGGTCGGTATTTCCGCGCCGCCCTGCCTCCGGCGCGTCCGCAAGCTGGAAGAGGCGGGCGTGATCGAGGGTTATCACGCCATGTTGAACGCGCCGAAGCTCGGTTTCGATCTCGTCGCCTTCTGCATGGTTGGTCTCAAGCGCCAGTCGGACAGCAATTTGAAGGCTTTTGCCGCGGCAACCGCCGGCTGGTCGCTGGTGCGTCAGGCCTGGATGGTGTCGGGCGAAAGCGATTTCCTGCTGCACTGCGTGGCGAAGAACCTGACCGAGTTCCAGGATTTCGTCATCGAGGTTCTGACGGCGGACGAAAATGTCGATACGGTGCGCACCATGCTCACCATCCGGCAGGTCAAGCGCGTCGGTCTCGTGGAAATCTGACCCTTCCGTCATTCCGGCCTTGAGCCGGAATCCAGCCAGCCCAAGTCCTTGGGCTGAAAATACTCTCTCCGCCGCGCAGACGCGCGTCGGCTGGATTCCGGCTCAAGGCCGGATGACGGAAGGAGGGGGATGCCTGCATATGGAATTTTGTTGTGTATCGTGGCGCTCAAAAGCGCGCGCGGCGTTTTATCTGCGCCGCAAAGCCTCATAGACTTCGCCGAGACTCGTGGCCTCTTTCTCAAGCGGAAATGTGCTGCGTACATGCGAAAGCCCGGCCTTCGCATGGCTCTCGGCCAGAGCCGGATCGGCAAGATAGGTCCTTATCGCATCCCTGAGCGATGTATAGTCACCCGCCTCGACGACAGCGCCGGTCTCGCCCCTGACGATCATTTCCTCATAGGCGCCGGCAGTGCTGCTGACGACGGCCGTTTCCGATGCCATGGCCTCGAGCGGCGTCAAGCCGAAACCTTCGTTGCGCGATGGGGCGACATAGAGCGTCAGCCGCCGGTACCAGGGCTTGATGTCGTCCACCTCACCCTGAAACACGATGCGGTCCGAAAGGCCGGCGGCCTTGACATCGGCCTCGAGTGCCTCGGCAAAAGCCTTGTGTTCCGCCGTTACCCGGCCGGAAACAATGGCTGTCCATTGCGGATGGGCGGGCAAAAGCTCGATCATGGCGCGCACGAAGAGATCGGTGCCCTTCTGGTGGCGCACCCGTCCAAAGCAGCCGATGAGATATTGTCCCGGCAGGCCGGTTGCCGCGATTGTGTCTTCCGGGCCGGTTGCCGGATGGAACAGGTCGATATCGACGCCATGCATGACGACGCGATGGGGTACTTCCAGAAATGAGCCGGAGCGGGTGCTGGTCGCGACCACGGCATCCATCTTCGAAATCAGAAAGCGTGTATAGGCGGAATGCCGCCTCTGTGCGGCCGAGGTGAACAGCAGCTTTACCTTCATGCGGAGCACGTCACGCATGAAAAGACCCGGCAACATTTCAAGATTGCGGCGGGCATGCCAGATGCGCGGGCCGCCCTGCGGGCCGTTTTGCCAGAGCCGCCACAGATCGCGGAAGCGCACATGCGGCAGATGCGGCGGCAGACCCGGTCCAATGACGGCCACCTTCTGTCCCAGCCGGTTCTGCACCGGAATGAGCTGAACGATGGTGGAGGTGACGCCGGAGAGCCTGCGTTTGAAATTCGGCGCAAGCACCTGCACATCTTTCAGACTGACGTGGGACAAGATGGGCTTCCGTCTTTGCGGCTAATTCGGGGGATTGAAGACGTCAAGAAAAGCAATGCGCCCGCATGGGGCGCATTGCATGTGAGGGCATCAGCCCCACTGAACCGCGAGAATCTCGTAGCCCTTGGCGCCGCCAGGCGCGTTGACTTCGATGCTGTCGCCGACTTCCTTGCCGATGAGGGCGCGGGCGATGGGCGAGGAGATGGAGATGCGGCCGGCCTTCACATCGGCTTCCTGGTCGCCAACGATCTGATAGGTCTTTTCCTCGTCGCTATCCTCGTCCACCAGCTTCACGGTGGCACCGAACTTGATCTTCGAGCCCGACATCTTGGAGAGATCGATGACTTCTGCGCGTGCGGTCAGGTCTTCGAGTTCGGTGATGCGGCCTTCATTGTGGCTCTGTGCTTCCTTGGCAGCATGGTACTCGGCGTTTTCCGAAAGGTCGCCATGGGCGCGCGCTTCCGCAATCGCCTCGATGATACGGGGGCGTTCCTCCTGCTGGCGCCAGCGCAGCTCCTCCTGCAGCTTGACGAATCCACCCTGAGTCATCGGTACTTTTTCTACCATTTTTTTATCCTTCGCATTCCGGTCGCTTTACTTGCAGACACAAAAAGAAACAGGTTCCGGAGGGGAACTCCGGAACCATGCCAAAATCATAACTGAGCCGACTATATCAGAAGACGACAGCGAAATGCCAGCAAATTTGAGGCGCGCATATTTCCTCACGTAATCAATGTCTTACCCTATGTCATTGACATTCGCCTATGGAACATATAGTGAACATACCTATGAAGAAGTCGATCAGGCAACGGCTGGCCATTCTCTCCGACGCGGCGAAATACGATGCCTCCTGCGCATCGAGCGGCACGACAAAACGCAACTCCGCAGCATCGGGCGGTCTGGGCTCCACGGAAGGGTCGGGCATCTGCCATGCCTATGCGCCGGACGGGCGCTGTATTTCGCTTTTGAAAATCCTGCTCACCAACTTCTGCATCTATGATTGCGCCTATTGCATCAACCGCTCCTCCAGCAATGTCGAGCGGGCGCGGTTCACGCCGGAAGAGGTGGTTTGGCTGACGCTGGAGTTTTACCGGCGCAACTATATCGAGGGGCTGTTCCTGTCCTCCGGCATCATCCGTTCCTCCGATCATACGATGGAGGAGATGGTGCGCGTGGCGCGGGAGTTGCGGGTTACCCATGGTTTTCGCGGGTATATCCACCTGAAATCCATTCCCGAAGCATCGCCCAGGCTCATCGAGGAGGCAGGGCTTTATGCGGATCGTCTCTCGATCAATATCGAATTGCCGACCGATAGCGGCATTGGCCGCTTTGCGCCGGAAAAGCAGCCCGTCAATATTCGCCGCTCCATGGCCGATATCCGCCTGAAGATCGAGGAGGCCGGGGAGCCGACCGTCTGGACACGCAAGACCAGGCGCTTTGCGCCGGCCGGGCAGAGCACGCAGATGATCGTGGGGGCGGATGGCGCTGACGATAGCACCATTCTCTCCACCAGCGCCCGGCTTTATGGCAGTTACGGTTTGCGGCGCGTCTATTATTCGGCCTTCAGCCCCATTCCCGATTCGTCGAAAAACCTACCGCTCATCAAGCCGCCGCTGATGCGGGAACACCGGCTTTATCAGGCCGACTGGCTGTATCGCTTTTATGGCTTCGATATCAGCGAGATAACGGCGATCGGGGGTGACGGCATGCTCGATCTCGATATCGACCCGAAACTCGCCTGGGCGCTGAAACATCGCGACCGTTTCCCGGTAGACGTCAATGCGGCGGATCGGGAAATGCTGCTGCGTGTGCCCGGTTTCGGCACCAAGACGGTGGCCTCCGTTCTATCGTCGCGGCGGTTCCGGCGGCTGCGGCTGGAGGACATCGCCCGTTTCGGTGTTTCCCTGAAAAAGGTGAAGGCTTTCATCGTCGCTGAGGGCTGGACGCCGGGCAAGCTGACCGAGCGGCCGGATTTGCGGGCGATGTTTGCACCGCAGCCCGAACAATTATCGCTGTTGTGATGTACGGTCCGGTTCTGGAAGGGCGGGGCGATTTCGGCGAGTGGCGCGATGCCGCGCGTGCGGCCCTTGCCGCCGATATTCGGCCGGAGACGATTGACTGGCGGTTGCGGGATGACGGGGCAGGGCTGCTGGATTTCGCCGGCGAGCCATTGCCGACGGTCGATGCCGGCAATGGGCAGGTTTCCGTTCCTGCCTCGTTCGTGGCGCTGGCGCAGGCCGTCATCTGCCATGGCGATCCCGGCCGGTTCGCGTTGCTTTACCGGTTATTGTGGCGGCTGAAGCGGGATCGCGCCCTGTTGCAGTTCAAGTCCGATCCGGATGTTGCAGAGGCCCGCTTGCTCGAGAAATCGGTGCGCCGGGATTGTCACAAGATGACGGCCTTCGTCCGTTTCAAGGAGTTGCCCTTGCCGCAGGGGCAGGGCGGGCGACGGCGGTTCGTGGCCTGGTTCGAGCCGGATCATTTCATCATCGAACGAACGGCAGCGTTTTTCCAGCGACGGTTTACCGATATGGACTGGCTGATCGCCACGCCGAAAGGGTCCGCCCGATGGGATGGAAGCGAGCTGCAAACCTCACGGGAGGCGGCGGCGAAGCCTGATCTGACGGACGAGACGGATGAACTCTGGCGGACCTATTATGCCAATATATTCAATCCGGCGCGCCTCAAGATCAAAGCCATGACGGCGGAGATGCCGAAGAAATACTGGAAGAACCTGCCGGAAGCCGATCTCATTCCCGACCTCATCCTCGGCGCGGAGGCGCGGGTGCTGGAGATGGCCGCCAGGGCGGCAAGCCAGCCGCAGCCCTTTCATCATCGCCTGCAGGCTGCGGCTGCTGCCCGGGAGATGCCGCAACCCGTGCCGGACGGCACGCTCGCGTCGCTGGTGCGGGAGGCTGGCCATTGCACCCGCTGTCCCCTGCATTGCAGCGCTACGCAAACGGTTTTCGGTTCGGGGCCGGAGGATGCGGAAATCATGATCGTTGGCGAACAGCCGGGCGATCATGAAGATCTCGCCGGAAAGCCTTTTGTCGGCCCGGCCGGCCAGCTTTTCGAACGGACTCTTGCCGATGCCGGTATCGAGCGCAAAAAGCTTTACGTCACCAATGCCGTCAAACACTTCAAATATGAAATGCGCGGCAAACGGCGTATCCATCAGCGGCCGAATGCGGGGGAAGTGGAGCAATGCCGCTGGTGGCTCAATCAGGAAATCGCGCTCGTCCGACCGAAACTGATCGTTGCCATGGGCGCAACGGCGCTTTATGCGCTGACCGGCGGCAAGGAAAAGCTCTCCAAGATTCGGAGCCGTCCTCTGCCGATGGAGGAAGGCCGAACGCTTTTTGTTACCGTGCACCCGTCCTATCTCCTACGCCTTGCCGATGGGCAGGTGAAAGAGGCGGAAATGATGCGGTTCAAGAAGGATATTAGTTTTATTAGAATATTCGAATAAATTTCCATTTGCGCGCTGGAGATTTATTCAATATTCGAGCCGTAACTTGCAGTAGTATTATTTACTGATTATTTATCTGTTATTTTTATTGAAATTTTATACTTAATATTATAATTAATTTCTCCGAATTTATTTACCATATGGACAAATCATGTTGGGTGAACTCGACCTTGCGACAGTCATACTGATGCAAAAGTGTTCTTACATCGTTGGGCTTTTGAGTTTTATCTATCTGAAAATGACCAATCGCGGCTTGCGCGGTCCCGTCCCCCTTGCGGCGGGTTTCGCCTCGATGGCGATTGGCTCCACGCTTGCCGGTTACGGAGAATGGGGAATATTGTCGCCGGCCCTGTGGCGGCTCGGCAGTGTCGTTTTCGGTATTGTGGGTTACGCGCTGATCTGGCTCGGCTTGAAGGCGTTGAGCGATGGGCGTCCCGTCGACCGACGGACCGTATCCATTGTCTGCCTCATCTCCGTGCTGGCGATGGTGGTCGCGCAGCAGGTGGCGGACAATAATGCGTATCGCGCGGCGCTCTTCAATGGCTGCGCATCGCTCGCCTATCTCGCCGGGGCATCGGTGCTTTTCGCCAGATGGCGCAGGGAGCCGCTGCTCTCGCGCCTGGCGCTGGGTGGCATCACCGGCGTCTCCGGTCTCATTTCGCTATTTGTGGTGAAAAGCGTGCTTTTCCCCGATTATGCCACCATCGATCTGGTCAATGCGTTCTTCTTCATCATCATGCTGAACTTCGCCATTGCCCTGTTCGTGATGATGCTCGTGGCCGAGCGGTCAGAACGAAAACTGCTGGTTCTTGCGAATACCGACCCGCTGACGGGCGTGAAGAATCGGCGTTTCTTCTTCCAGACCATGCCTGCGACGCCCGATCCCGCCGATGCGGCCATGTTGCTGGATATCGATCACTTCAAGTCGATCAACGACCGTTTTGGCCACGCCGTCGGCGATAGCGTGCTGCAGGAAGTGGCGAAGCGCATCGGCGGCAGCATCCGCGGCGGGGACGTGCTGGCGCGTTACGGCGGAGAGGAATTCATCATCTACCTGCCGGGCGCCGGCGTTCGCAAGGCCTGTATGATCGGCGAGCGCATTCGCGATGCGATTGCGGTAAGCGAGGTCGATTGCGGCGGTCTGCGTGTCGGCGTCACCATCAGCATCGGCGTTGCCGCCACTGGCGAGATGCGCTGCGATCTCCAGACGCTTGCGGAAATGGCGGATCGCGCACTTTACCGCGCGAAGATGGAAGGGCGCAATTGCGTTCGGGAGGCGCAGGCGGCATAGGCGGGGCTGCGGGCCGTCGATCTTTCCGCAGGGCCGCACCGCATCTTTGTGTCGTGTAGCGTCGTTGTTGCCCTTCGGTCTAAAAGGGCGGCTTGTCTGCTTCATCGGCCGTGGCGCGACGGGACAGGGCCTCTTTCAGAAGAACCTCGATCTGGGCATTGACGCTGCGCAATTCGCCGCTCGCGGTGTGCCGGATCATGTTCAATATTGCGGGTTCGATCCGCAGCGGAAAAGCCACCCGCTCCGGTCCCGGTGGGCGTCCAGCCATGATCAGTCCCTCAAGGCGGTGCTTTGGCCTGTCGGGGCCTGGTGTTCCCATCGCTGGGACCCGATGGCGGGGCGCTTCAGTATCTTCATGGAGCGTTTGACCGGAGCTTTGGCAACGGTGCGGCGAATGGCTGCGGGCATGGTGACCCGCGGCGCTTTGTTTTCATTCAGCGCTGGAACCTGCGGTTCGCGCAGCTTACTGGAAGTAGCTCTGCAGCGGCTTCACTTCCAGATTGCCGGCCTTCAGCGCCTTGATGGCAAGCGCTGCCGCTTCCGCGCCGGCCATCGTCGTGTAGTAAGGCACCTTCTGCATCAGCGTCGCGCGGCGCAGCGACTTCGAGTCAGAAATCGCCTTGTTGCTGTCGGTGGTGTTGATGACGAGCTGGACCTGACGGTTGCGGATGGCGTCTTCGATATGCGGACGGCCTTCCTGCACCTTGTTGATCTTTTCGGCGTTGATGCCCTTTTCGGCGAGGAAACGCTGGGTGCCGCCGGTGGCCAGCACCTTGAAGCCGCTTTCCACGAGAATGCGGATGGCGGGCAGAACGCCTTCCTTGTCCTCGTCACGCACCGAGACGAAGACCGCGCCGGAGCGGGGCAGGTCGACGCCGGCGCCGAGCTGGCTCTTGGCGAAGGCCAGCGCGAAATCGGTATCGAGGCCGATGACTTCGCCGGTCGAGCGCATTTCCGGTCCGAGCAGGATGTCGACGCCGGGGAAGCGGGCGAAGGGGAAGACGGCTTCCTTGACGGCAATGTGCTTCAGGTTGCGCGGATCGGGCTTTTCGCCGTAAGCGGCAATCGCCGGATCGAGCTTCTCGCCGGCCATGACGCGGGCGGCGATCTTGGCGATCGGCGCGCCGATGGTCTTCGCCACGAAAGGCACGGTGCGCGAGGCGCGCGGATTGACTTCGAGAACGTAGATCGTGCCGTCCTTGATGGCATATTGCACGTTCATCAAGCCGCCGACATTGAGCGCCTTGGCAAGCGCCGTCGTCTGGCGTTCCAGCTCATCGACGATCTCCTTCGACAGCGAACGGACCGGCAGCGAGCAGGCCGAGTCGCCCGAATGGATGCCGGCTTCTTCGATGTGCTCCATGATGCCCGAGACGAAGACGCTTTCGCCGTCGCACAGCGCATCGACGTCCACTTCGACGGCGTTGGTCAGGTAGCTGTCGAACAGCAGCGGGTTCTTGCCGAGCAGGGTGTTGATCTGGCCGGTCTTGTCGTTCGGGTAACGCTGCTTGATGTCCTCGGGTACGAGGCCCGGAACCGTGTCGAGCAGATAGGTCTGGAGCTGGCCTTCCGAATGGATGATCTGCATGGCGCGGCCACCCAGAACATAGGACGGGCGCACGACAAGCGGGAAGCCGATTTCGGAAGCCACGAGGCGGGCCTGCTCGACCGAATAGGCGATGCCATTGTTCGGCTGGGCAAGATCGAGCTTCATCAGCAGCTTCTGGAAGCGGTCGCGGTCTTCGGCAAGGTCGATCATGTCAGGCGCGGTGCCGAGGATCGGAATGCCGTTCTTTTCCAGCGCTTCGGCGAGCTTCAGCGGAGTCTGGCCGCCGAACTGCACGATGACGCCGACCAGCTCGCCCTTTTCCTGTTCCGCACGCATGATCTCGATCACGTCTTCGGCCGTCAGCGGCTCGAAATAGAGGCGGTCGGACGTGTCGTAGTCGGTGGAAACGGTTTCCGGGTTGCAGTTGATCATGATCGCCTCGAAGCCGGCATCCTTCAGCGCGAAGGCGGCATGGCAGCAGCAATAATCGAACTCGATCCCCTGGCCGATACGGTTCGGACCGCCGCCGAGGATGACGACCTTCTTGCGATCCGAAACCTGCGCTTCCGAGCGGGCGGCGCCGACGAAGGGAATTTCATAGGTCGAATACATGTAAGCGGTCGGCGACGCGAATTCGGCCGCGCAGGTGTCGATGCGCTTGAAGACCGGGCGAACATTGAGGCTGTTGCGCAGCTCGGCCACTTCCTTCGGGCGCTTGGACGTCAGGCTGGCGAGGCGGGCGTCGGAGAAGCCCATGGCTTTCAGCATGCGCAGGTTTTCGGCATCTTGCGGCAGGCCATGCTCGCGGATGCGGGCTTCCATGTCGACGATGGCCTTGAACTGGGCGATGAACCACGGGTCGATCTTCGAGTTCTCGTGGACTTCCTCTTCGCTCATGCCCATGCGCAGCGCCTGGGCGACCATGCGCAGGCGGTCCGGCGTCGGCGTGCCGATGGCGGCGCGGATGGCGTTCTTGGAGCCTTCGCCTTCCTCATAGCCGGGGATTTCGATTTCATCGAGACCGGTGAGGCCGGTTTCCATGCCGCGCAGCGCTTTCTGCAGCGATTCCGCGAAGGTGCGGCCGATGGCCATGACTTCGCCGACCGACTTCATGGCGGTGGTGAGGATCGGCGAGGCGCCCGGGAATTTCTCGAAGGCAAAACGCGGGATCTTGGTGACGACGTAGTCGATGGAGGGCTCGAACGAAGCAGGTGTCGCGCCGCCGGTGATGTCGTTTTCCAGTTCGTCCAGCGTGTAACCGATGGCGAGCTTGGCGGCGATCTTGGCGATGGGGAAGCCGGTTGCCTTGGAGGCGAGAGCGGAGGAGCGCGAGACGCGCGGGTTCATTTCGATGACGACGAGGCGGCCGTCCTTCGGGTTGACGGCGAACTGCACGTTCGAGCCGCCGGTTTCGACGCCGATCTCGCGCAGCACCGCAATCGAGGCGTTGCGCATGATCTGGTATTCCTTGTCGGTCAGCGTCAGCGCCGGCGCGACGGTGATCGAGTCGCCCGTGTGGACGCCCATCGGATCGATGTTTTCGATGGAGCAGATGATGATGCAATTGTCCGCCTTGTCGCGGACGACTTCCATCTCATATTCCTTCCAGCCGAGAACCGATTCCTCGACCAGAACTTCCGTCGTCGGCGAGGCGTCGAGACCGCCCGAGACGATGTCGAAGAATTCCGAGCGGTTATAAGCAATGCCGCCGCCGGTGCCGCCGAGCGTGAAGGAGGGGCGGATGATGGCCGGCAGGCCGACATGATCGATTGCCTGCGCGGCGATTGCCATGGCATGGGCCATGTAGCGCTGCTTGCGGTCGGTTTCGCCGAGGTTCCACTGGTTTTCGAGATCGTCCAGCGCCTTGTCGAGATCGGGACCGGAAAGCTTGCCCTTCAGCTCGGTGCGGGCGGCCTCGTGCTTCTTGCGGTCGGCATCCTTGATTTCGGTGGCGTTGGCCAGCATGGAGCGCGGGGTTTCAAGGCCGATGCGGGCCATGGCTTCGCGGAAGAGGGCGCGGTCTTCGGCCATGTCGATGGCTTCGGGCTTGGCGCCGATCATTTCGACATTGTAACGGTCGAGAACGCCCATGCGCTTGAGAGAGAGCGCAGTGTTGAGCGCGGTCTGGCCGCCCATGGTCGGCAGAAGCGCATCCGGACGCTCCTTGGCGATGATCTTGGCGACGACTTCCGGCGTGATCGGCTCGACGTAAGTGGCGTCGGCAAGGCCCGGATCGGTCATGATCGTCGCCGGGTTGGAGTTGACCAGAATGACCCGGTAACCCTCTTCCTTCAGCGCCTTGCAGGCCTGCGTGCCGGAATAGTCGAATTCACATGCCTGACCGATGACGATCGGTCCCGCGCCGATAATGAGGATGGACTTGATATCTTGGCGCTTCGGCATGGCTCTCTCGTTCCGCTTTTCGGTTGCGCAAAACACCGGCCAGGGTGAAGGATCACCGGCCGGGGGCGCAATTCAAATGTTTTCAGGCTAGAAGCGGCTTATAGGCAAATGTTTTTGAGAACGGAACCCCATAAATTCCGGAATCGACAGAAACTCTTAACCGGCAGGGGCGTGTGCGGTAAAACGGGCCTGGACCGCTGCACTATAGGAGCGGCTGACGGGAATTTCCGTGCCGTCTCTTGTGATAACATGCAGACGACCGGCCTGTTTGCGCAGCGAGACGGCGTCGGCATCGGCAATCCAGTGCGACCGGTGCACCTGCAAGCCTCCCGTCTGGCCTATTTCTTTCAGCGCATCGGAAAAACGCAGCAGAACGAGCTGATGCCCGCGCGTGGTGACGATTTCAGTATAGTGGTCCTGCACCGACAGCCGCAGCAATTCTCCGCGCTTTTGCGGCGGTAGCCGCTCCAGCAGCGGTACGATGCCCTTTACCTCGCGTCTGGTATCTTCGCCCGTGTCCGTAGTGGCATTGGCCGCTGTTTCGAGCGACTGGCAGGCGGTGAGATAACTTAGCAGGCAGAAGATGGCGCAGAGAGGCAGAGACGACAGGCTGCTTTGTAAAAAGGGGCCGAAACCCATTTCCTTGCCAAAAAAGACCCGGTTCGTGATGGTAAGCAGCAGCCCGATCGGCAGGGCGGCCGTCAGCGAGCCGATCATCATGCGCGTCAGCATATTTTCGATGCTGCCGGCAAGGATGCTGTTGGCGATGATGGAAAAGGATATGGCGAATATCCAGGCGCTGGCCTGTATGATTGTCCAGTAGAGCAGCCGGTCGGCGAAGCTCATGGTTTCGCTCGTTCCGAAAGGTCCGGTCACGATGAAGATCGCCAGCACGGCGAGAAACGTCAGCCACAGCCTGCGCGATTGCAGGATGGCGTGCATTTCACGAAGCGTGGATTGCAGATATGGGTGATCCACGAAGTTTTCCTGCGGTTGGCGTCAATCCGTTTTTCCTGAGCGCATGTTTTGCCGAAATTGCCGGTGATTTCAACCGAGCCGAAACAGCACCCATGTCATTCCAGCCTTTGTTAGACGCACCGCTTGCCGTGCAGTTCCATGTCGCCACTGTCGTGCCTGCGGCCATTCTCGGCGCCTTCATCTTCCTGCGCCCCAAGGGAACTGCCATCCACCGGCTGTTCGGCAAGATATGGGTGATGCTGATGGTCACGACGTCCGTTTCGACGTTCTTCATCCATGAATTGAGGATGTTTTACGGTTTCAGCCCGATCCACCTGCTTTCCGCCTTCACGATATATGGCTGTCTTCAATCGATCTATTTCGCGCGCCGCGGCGATATCAGACGCCATATGCGGATCATGCAGAGCGTTTATCTCGGCGGCATCGTGATTGCCGGGGGCTTCACCTTCGTTCCGGGACGCATCATGCATCAGATTGCTTTCGAAGATGGTAAAGCTGGTTTTGCGGCCGTTTTCGCCGGTATTCTCGTGTTTGCCTTCCTGTTTCTGGCCGTGCTGAAACAAAGACGCCGAACCGCATGAAGGCCTCCGTTTTTTCGCCTCTGCTTCCTTCCGGAACAAGATGTATTATAGTGCCGTTATAAGGCAGCTTGTTAAGGCGATATCCGCCGGGAGAATAGCATGGAATGGAGAGGGCGCCGCCAGTCGGACAATATCGAGGACCGGCGCGGCATGTCGGCGGGATCGGGGCCGTCGGGCAACGATCCTTTTTCCCGTGGCGGAATGCGTGTGCCTATCGGGCGGCGCGGCGGCGGTATCGGTATTGGCGGCATTCTGGTTATCCTGCTGATAAGCTGGGTGCTTGGCATCAACCCGCTGACGCTGCTTTCGGGCGGCGATATTTCGCTGGATGGCGGCGGTACGACGCAGCAATCCGGCGGCCAGCAGGCAGGCACGCGTCCGCAAGGCCAGTCGTCGGACGAGACGACGGCTTTCGTGCGCACGGTGCTGGCCGAGACCGAAGATACGTGGAGCGGCATTTTCCAGTCGGCCGGTGAGACCTATCAGAAGCCGACGCTGGTTCTGTTCTCCGGTCAGGTGTCTTCCGCCTGCGGTTATGCTTCCGCCGCCAGCGGCCCGTTCTATTGCCCGGGCGACCGCAAGGTCTATCTCGACACCAGCTTCTTCAAGGAACTGGACCAGCGTTTCGGCGCGGCCGGCGATTTCGCGCAGGCTTATGTGATTGCGCATGAGGTGGGCCACCATATCCAGAACCTGACCGGCGTTCTGCCGGAGTTCAACCGCCGCCGCCAGTCGATGAGCCAGGTGGATGCCAACAAGATGTCGGTGCGCGTCGAGCTTCAGGCGGATTGTTATGCCGGCATCTGGGGCAAGTTCACCGAGCAGAAGGGTATTCTCGAAACCGGTGACCTTGAGGAAGCGCTGAACGCCGCCCACCAGATCGGCGACGATACGCTGCAGAAGCAGACCCAGGGCTATGTGGTGCCTGACAGTTTCAACCACGGCACCTCGGCACAGCGCGCGGAATGGTTCAAGCGCGGTTTCCAGAGCGGCCGCGTCGAAGATTGCGATACGTTCTCGGCGAATATCTGAGAACCGGACAGGAGAGGGGGCTTTTCAGCCCCCTTTTCATTTAGCGCATCAAAAGCGCCACGGCATACATGCCGAGGGCGAAAACCGTATGGGCCACAAGGTTGAGAAAGCGGACCTTGTTCGGGTTGGGGGTCTTCGACGCTGCCCAGCCAATGCCGAGGCCTGGCTGCAACAGAAACCAGCCCGCGCCCACCGTTATGATGCCGACGATCCACGGCTCAATGAACGAAGGATTGGCAAACCACGCGGCCGGAACCACCAGCGCGAGAATGACGCCATAAAGAATGCCGACGGCGTAATGTGAAATCCAGCCGAGCGCCAGTTCGTGTTCATAGGGTTCAGCCGTGGCGATGCTGTCGTGAAATATCGTACCTTTCGGCACGTGCCAGAACCAGCGGCCGACCGGCGCCCAGTTTGGCGCGGACTGGCCGAAGAACCGGTGCAGCACGATTGCCCATATATCCATAAACACGGTGCCGCCAATGCCCATGGCAATGCCGCGCCAAATCAGTTCCAGCATGAATCCCTCCGCATGATCATGATCGATCAAGCTCTAGCGGATCACGCCGGTGGCGGAAACCGGCTATTGCCGGGGCGGACAAGAAAAATGGCCGGATCGCTCCGGCCATTTCTGTTTTTGCCATCATGCAGCGCGCCCATACTCCGCCTGCCGCCGCGTAGCCGTGGCGAGCTGGAATTGTGCGAGCAGCTCGTTGAGCGCCGCCGCTTCCGAGGCGAGCCCGTGGCTTGCGGCCGTCTGTTCCTCAACCATGGCGGCATTCTGCTGCGTGCCCTGATCAATGGTGTTGATGGCGGTGTTGATTTCCTGAAGGCCGGTCGACTGTTCGCGCGACGACGTCACGATGGCGTCGATGTGGCGATTGATTTCCTGCACTTCGCGGACGATGGTTTCCAGCGCCTTGCCGGCATTGCCGACGAGATCGACGCCGGACTGCACCTGCGATGTGGAGGCGTTGATCAGCGTCTTGATCTCCTTCGCCGCATTGGCGGAGCGCTGGGCAAGCTCGCGCACTTCCTGGGCGACGACGGCAAAACCCTTGCCGGCCTCACCGGCGCGGGCGGCTTCCACACCGGCATTCAGCGCCAGAAGGTTGGTCTGGAAGGCGATCTCGTCAATCACGCCGATGATGTTGCTGATCTCGGACGACGATTTTTCGATGCCTTCCATGGCGCGAACCGCATCTTCGACGATGACGCCGGACTGTTCGGCATTGTTGCGGGCGCGGTCGACCAGACGGCCCACTTCTTCCGCACGGCGGGCGGAATCCTTGACCGTCGTGGTGATTTCCTCAAGCGCCGCTGCGGTCTCTTCCACGGAAGCCGCCTGTTGCTCGGTGCGCCGTGCGAGATCGTCGGCGGACTGGCGGATTTCGCCGGCGCCGGCGTCGATGGCGCGAGCGTTCTGGCCGACGGTGCTGAGCGCTGCGTTCAGCTTGGCGACGGAATTGTTGAAATCATCGCGCAGACGGTCGATGCGGGTCACGAAAGGTGTGTCGATGCGGTAATTGAGGTCGCCATCGGAAAGATGCGCCAATCCACGGGCAAGCGAATCGACCGCGAACTGGATGTCGGCGGCGTCCTTTGCCGCCAGTCTTTCGCGCTCGCTGCGCTCCCGTTCGGAAAGCGTGCGGTTTTCTTCGGCATCGCCTTCGAGGCGCAGGCGTTCCATGGCGTTCGACCGGAACACGGCGACGGCTGCGGCCATGGAGCCGATCTGGTCGGTGCGCTCCTGACCGGGAATGGCGACCTCGAGATTGCCGGATGCGAGGCCTTCCATGGCCGAGGTCATCTGCGTCACCGGGCGAACGATGAAGCGGGACAGCACGGTGGCCAAGAGACCGATCATGATCGCGGCGGCGAGAATTGTGGCGATGGTCGCCGCCAGGCGGAACTGGCCAATGGCGCCATAGGCAACATCGGAATCAACGACAAAGCCGAGATACCAGTCGACCGAGGGCAAGCCGGCGACCGGAATGAAGCTGGTGATCTTGCCCTTACCGTCGATTTCGGTCTGCGAAATCGCCGAGGAAATCGCCGGCGTATTGACCTTGAAGAGATCGGTCAGCGGCTTGTCGACGAATTTCGGATCGGGGTGAATAAGGATCTTGCCGTCCTTGCTGACGAGGAACGCATATCCGTCCGTGCCGGCATCCACCGACTTGATCATGTTGACCAGCGAATTGAGCGAGAAGTCGCTGCCCGTCACGCCGGCCAGCTTGCCATCGATGGAAACGGGAATGGCGGCGGTGATGATGAGCCCGCCGGTCGAGGCGTCGTTATAGGGTTCGGTCAGAACCGTTTTGCCGGCCTTGACCGCGTCCAGATACCACGGACGCTTGCGCGGGTCATATCCTTCCGGCAGCGGCGTTTTGGGGAAGGTGGTGAAGCTTCCCGTTTCGGCATTGCCGAAATAGGTCGACATGAACTGCGCGGTCAGAACGTCGTTTTCCAGAAACCGCAGCTTCGCCTCTTCATCCGGAAGCTTGGCAAGCGTCTTTGCTACTGTTTCCGTCAGCATGATGCGGCCGTTCAGCCAGTTGGCGATGCTTTGCGCGGCCTGCTTGCCGGAAGAATCGATGTTTTCCGCCACCGCTTCCGTCGTGACACGGTGCTGAAGGCTGTCGATGTAGAAAGAAAAACCGGCAAAGGCGGCGACGACAAGCGAAGACGCCGCAAAGAGGATGCGTGTCATGAGGTTGGTTTTTTTGGGCAAGCTACACGTCCTTGGAACAGGATGTACCGTTCGGCTCATCTTGTGAAATGGTGGGAAAGACATGCCAGAAAGGCGGGAATATTCTGCATCATGCAGCTTGTGATTTAAAAGAACTACGCGATGTTCTAATGAATAAAGCGGAATGGTAAAATTCAGCTAAATTTGTCTTATGTCATGTCGTTTGCGCCGAGGCCGGAGTGGCGCCGTTCGTTTGCGTAAATTTTGATCACTCATCCGCAAAGGTTGCGTGCAGGAAGGGAATATTTTATTCATCACCATGCTGCCGTTGCGCAATTCGCGGGCAACGGCCAAAGTTCAGGTGAATTACAATGTCTTCGTCGGTTGTTGCAGAAACCGTTCCGTCCGGATCGGGGTCGTGGTTTTCGCATTTTCAGGCTACGCTTGCGCTGGGAATTCCGCTCATCGGTGCGCAGCTCGCACAGCTTGGCATCCATACAACGGATATGGTCATCGTCGGACAGCTTGGTGCTGAAAAGCTGGCGGCCATGGTGCTGGCCGGGCAGTTCTTCTTCGTCGTCTTCATTTTCGGCTCCGGCTTTTCCGTGGCCGTGGTGCCGATGGTGGCGCAGGCCTACGGGCAGGGGGATGCGACGGCGGCTCGTCGCTCGCTGCGTATGGGCATGTGGGTGGCGATCGCCTATTGGCTGCTCGCCCTTCCGATCTTCTTCAACGCCGAGCGCATTCTCATTTCTCTCGGGCAGAACCCCAATGTGGCGGCGTTGACCGGCCATTATCTCGCCATTGCCAAATTCGGTCTTTTGCCGGCGCTGCTGTTTTATGTCCTGCGCGGGCTCGTCAGCGCCATCGGGCGCGCCGGCATCATTCTTTATGTCACCATCATCATGCTGGTGATGAACGGTGTGCTTGCCTATGCGCTGGTGTTCGGCCATTTCGGATTGCCGGCCATGGGCATGAACGGTGCTGCCGTCGTTGCCGTCATCGTCAATGCCTTCAGCTTCATCTTCATCGTCGCCTATGTGCAGACGCGGGAGGAAACCAGGAAATACGAGCTGTTCGTGCGTTTCTGGCGGCCGGACTGGCATGCGCTCTTCGAAGTGCTGCGCCTCGGCCTGCCGATCAGCATCACCATCCTTGCCGAAGTGACGCTGTTCGCCGCCGCTTCGATCCTGATGGGGCAGATCGGCACCGTGCAGCTTGCGGCGCACGGCATTGCCCTGCAGCTCGCCTCCATCGCCTTCATGATTCCGCTCGGGCTGTCGCAGGCGGCGACCGTGCGGGTGGGCATCGCACGCGGTCAGGGGGACTTCAAGAACCTCATCCGCGCTTCCATCATGGTCTATGCGATTGCCTGCGGCATTGCCATTTGCGGCGGCATTCTGTTTGCGGCCGTGCCGGAATTTCTGGCGAAATGGTTCCTGGATGCGAAGTTGCCCGAGGCGGCGGAAGTGCTTGCCTATGCCAGCAGCCTGGTGGTGATCGCCGGCATCTTCCAGCTTGTCGACGGCATTCAGGCCGTGACGGCGGGCCTGCTGCGCGGATTGAAGGATGCGCGCATTCCGGCGATGCTGGCGCTGATTTCCTATTGGCCGATCGGGCTGGCGCTTGCCTGGACCATGGCCTTTCCGCTCGGCTTTGGCGGGCGAGGCGTCTGGTTCGGTTTCGTGATCGGCCTTTCGACGGCGGCGGTTCTGCTCACCGTCCGCTTCGTCCTTCTGGTGAAGCGTGAAATGCAAACGGCCCGCTGAAAAGCGGGCCGCATACTCTTTCCTGATTTTACGAGGTATCAGCGCTCGGCGAGCGCTGCCTCGCCTTGTCTTTCGCGCAGCAGGTTGACGAAGCGGCGGAAGAGATAGTGGCTGTCCTGCGGGCCGGGCGATGCTTCCGGGTGGTGCTGGACGGAGAAGACCGGCTTGCCGACGATGCGCAGGCCGCAATTGGTGCCATCGAACAGCGAGATATGGGTCTCTTCGACGCCTTCGGGCAGCGACTTGGTGTCGACCGCAAAGCCGTGGTTCATGGAGACGATTTCAACCTTGCCGGTGGTGAAGTCCTTGACCGGGTGGTTGGCGCCGTGGTGGCCCTGATGCATCTTTTCGGTCTTTGCACCGACGGCGAGACCGAGCATCTGGTGACCGAGGCAGATGCCGAAGATCGGCAGCTCGCTCTTGATGAGGTTCTGGATAACCGGCACGGCATATTCGCCCGTCGCGGCCGGGTCTCCCGGGCCGTTGGACAGGAACACGCCATCCGGCTTCAGCGCCAGAATGTCTTCGGCCGATGTCTGGGCCGGAACGACCGTGACCTTGCAATCGAGACCGGCGAAGAGGCGCAGGATGTTGCGCTTGACGCCGAAATCGACGCAGACGACGTGATACTTGGCATCGGCTTCGCCGAGCGTGCCGTAGCCCTTGTTCCAGACCCACGGCGTTTCCGTCCAGGTGGAGGACTGGCCGGAGGTGGCTTCGATGGCGAGATCGAGGCCGACGAGGCCGCTCCAGGCCTTGGCTTCCGCCTTCAGCGCTTCGATGTCGAAGACGCCGTTCGGGTCATGGGCGATGACCGCGTTCGGCGCGCCATTTTCGCGGATCCATGCGGTGAGCGCGCGGGTGTCGATGCCGCAAAGGCCAATGACGCCACGGGCCTTCAGCCAGGCATCGAGATGCTTGGCGGCGCGGAAGTTCGACGGATCGGTGATGTCGGCCTTGAAGATGACGCCGACGGCGCCGCGACGGGCGGCGGGCGTCAGGTCTTCGATGTCTTCCTCATTGGTGCCGACATTGCCGATATGCGGGAAGGTGAAGGTGACGATCTGGCCGAGATAGGAAGGATCGGTCAGGATTTCCTCGTAACCCGTAAGCGCCGTGTTGAAGCAGACTTCGGCCTGAACCTTGCCGGTTGCGCCAATGCCCGTTCCTTCAATCACCGTGCCATCGGCAAGAACAAGCATTGCGGTCGGTTTGCGGGTAGTCCAGGGCGCTGTCTCGGTCATCTCGTTCCGTTTCTGCCGCTTCGCACCCCGCCTCTTGAAAGGCAGGGGGTAAGGGGCCATTTTTGTCGCAGGCTTCGTGACATAAAGGGGCGCGCGATAAAGCTCGCGTTCCGACCCTTCGTTAAAATCTCGTGCAGGTGCCGGAAAATAACGAAAGCAGCCCAAGCGGTCAACCGCAGGGCCAAGATTTACGTGGAATTAAACCACCGTATTTTCAAGGTCTTATGCATTTGATTTGCTTGAGCGTGTCTGCTCGTTTATGTCGTTTCGCAAAATGAGGTGGAAAGTTTCCGTATCGAGAAGCTGCGGAAAGCGCTTTCCCAAGGAGAAGAAAAATGATGCGCGACACGTTCGCAAACGCTTTGAAGGACGCATTGAAGGCTCGTGATGCACGCCGCACCTCGACCGTGCGCCTTATCCAGACCGCCATCAAGGATCGCGATATCGCCAATCGCGGCGTGGGCAAAGACCCCGTCAGCGATGAGGACATCATGCAGATCCTGACCAAGATGGTGAAGCAGCGGGAAGAATCCGCCAATATCTATGAAGGCGCCGGCCGCCCCGAGCTTGCCGCTCAGGAGCGCGAGGAAATCGTCATCATCAAGGAATTTATGCCGGAAGAAATCCCGGCCGAGAAGGTGCGCGAACTCTGCCAGGCCGTCATCACTGAGACCGGCGCCTCCGGCCTGCGCGACATGGGCAAGTGCATGAACGCGCTGAAGGAGCGTTATCCCGGCCAGATCGACTTCGCCAAGGCTTCCGGCGTCGTCAAGGATTTGCTGAAGTAAGTTCGGGCATCCTTAAAAAGTAAAGGCAGGGCAGATGTGGGCTGCCCTGCCTTTTTTCTGTCGACGAAAACGCATTCCGGCGGATCAAAATGCGGTCCTTCACAGGCTTTTTTCGGGGGGCGTGCCTGCGGGCGTCGGCAGATTATACGGAGGTCAATTGCTGCCTTCGCTGATGTTTTTACATCGCCGCTGCGGCCGGCTCAAATTACAAAAACATAATTTTTGGTGATGTTGCGGTGCCATAAATTTGCCCGAAGCGGGCGCAATGGCGATTTGCAGTCTTCAACCCTGCCGCTTTTTCTGTTCATGCACATAATGGCGCAGAACGGCGTTCATACGTGTCTGATATCCTTTGCCGGTGGACTTGAAAAAGTCCACGACGTCCTGATCGACACGGATGGAAATGGATTGTTTGGCTGTGGGGAAAACCACATCGGCCTTCGACCAGTCGATATCCTCAAAGCCCGCCCAGTCCGGGTCGTCACGTGTGGCGCGTTCGATGTCCTCGTCGGTCATGGCGTCGACGCGCGCCCAGTCGGTTCGATCTTCGCCCTTGGCAATCTTTTTGCGGATTTCATCCGGAGAATATCTGACGATACGTTCTTCGCTCATTTTTCCTCGTCGCCCTTGCTGATATGATCCGGCAAACCTCGCCCCGCATCGTATAAATGATGGCGATGAGATCGCCTGTATCCGGGCATATCGCCAGAATACGACTTTCCCCGTTTTGATCGGAGCGACTTTCCAGATGGGGTTGCGAAAGCGCCCGCGCCGCCCGTGGAAAGTCGATGCCGTGCTTCTGAATATTAATCTGCCGCTTGTTTTCATCCCATTCAAAGGAAATGAAATCTTTCGTCACAATGTCCATGAGCAGCCTGAAACCGGTTCCAGTTCAAAAGCACTCATGCGCCGTTTGTGTATATTCATCTGTATATACATTAATGTCAACGCCGCCTGTGAATAGTGGGTATTATTTACCTGCCAGTTTTGTATTGCGGCTTTTCTGCGCTTATATGAAAGACTGGCCTCGAATAGGTAACCCATGCGCTTTTCCAACTCTTTCCTCGATGAGATACGCGACCGCGTGAACATCTCCGATGTGATCGGTCGACGTGTGTCCTGGGACAAGAAGAAGACCAACACGTCGCGCGGGGATTATTGGGCCTGCTGCCCGTTCCATGGGGAAAAAAGCCCGAGCTTCCATTGCGAGGACCGCAAGGGGCGGTATCATTGTTTCGGTTGCGGCGTTTCCGGCGATCACTTCCGCTTTCTGACCGAGCTTGAGGGCCTGAGTTTTCCGGAGGCCGTGCAGCAGATTGCCGATATGGCCGGCATTTCCATGCCGCAGCCCGATCCGCAGGCGGAAAAGCGCGAGCGCGAGCGCACCTCGCTTCAGGACGTCATGGAAATGGCGACGCTGTTCTTTCAGGACCAGTTGCAGACCGCGCTCGGTGCGCGGGCGCGGGCTTACCTGCGCGATCGCGGGTTGACCGGGCGCACCATCGAGACGTTCCGGCTCGGTTTTGCGCCGGATAGCCGCAATGCGCTGAAAGAGCATCTGGCGAGCAAGGGCGTGACGAAGGAGCAGATGGAGGCCTGCGGGCTGGTGGTGCATGAGAATGTGCCGGTCTCCTACGACCGGTTCCGCGACCGCATCATGTTCCCGATCCTGTCGTCGCGGGAAAAGGTGATCGCTTTCGGCGGCCGCGCCATGGCGGCGGATGCGGTGGCCAAATATCTGAACTCCAACGAAACAGAGCTTTTTCACAAGGGCAACGTTCTCTACAATTTCGCCCGGGCGCGGCGCGCCTCGCAGGCGGCGGGTGGCACGGTCATCGCCGTCGAAGGTTATATGGATGTCATCGCGCTTTATCAGGCGGGCGTTGAGAATGCTGTCGCACCGCTCGGCACCGCGCTGACGGAAAGCCAGCTCGATCTCCTCTGGAAAATGTCGCCGCAGCCGATCCTCTGCTTCGATGGCGATGGCGCCGGTATTCGCGCCGCCAACCGTGCGGCGGATCTGGCCCTGCCGCATATCAAGCCGGACCGTTCCGTCAGCTTCGCGCTTCTGCCCGATGGCAAGGATCCGGACGATCTCGTGCGGCTGGAGGGGCGCGCGCCTTTCGACCGGGTGCTGTCTGAAGCCAAGCCGCTGGCCGCGATGATCTGGAGCCGCGAGACCTCCGGCGTCACTTTCGATACGCCGGAAAAACGCGCGCAGCTTGAAAGCCGGTTGCGGCAGATCGTGGCCGTTATCGGCGACGAGACGGTGCGCCGGTTTTACCAGCAGGATATGCGCGACAGGCTGAACGGTTTTTTCCAGCCGCGTTTTCAGCAAAGCGGGGCTCAGAACGGCAATTTCCGCCGCAACGGCGCGCAGCCCGCGGGACGCGGCTTCCAGCGCAATGCGCCGGGGCGGGGCGGGGCGATGGCCGCGCCGGCCAGCAGCATTTCAGACCGGCTGGCGCAGTCTGGCCTTGTCAGGGGCTATCAGACAAAGCCTTCGCTCCGGGAAAGCGTTCTCGCCATCACCATCGTCAACCATCCCGAATTGCTGCTCGAGGAATATGACGAAATCGCCGCCATCGATTACGAGAGCCGTGATTTGCAGCGCCTGTGGTCGACGGTGCTGACCTATGCGGCGGAAAATGCGGCGGAGATATCGCGGGCCGGGCTGGTCGAGCGCCTGTCGCAACAGGGTTTTGAAGCGCTTTTGAAGACCATGGACCAGCAGGTGCGCAATGCCCGCCTGTGGACGGCGACCGGTGAGGCCGCGATGGAGGATGCGCGCGAAGGCTATGTGCAGGCGCTTTCCCTGCATAAGAGGACGAAATCCCTGCTCTGGCAGAAAAAGGAACTGGAGCGGGAAATCGCCGAGGCGACGGATGACGAACGCGGTACATTGCTGGTGCGGGCGCTGGCCGAAGTGCAGCTTGAAATCGGCCGTATGGAAAATCAGGAGGCGATCATCGATGGTTTCGGGGTCATGTCCGGCCGGGTGAAGGGGCCGGCCGTCGGCCATGGCTGAGGGCGGTCGGCAGAATTGAAAGGTGTTTGGGGTTGCCTTTTGCGGCAGGCGTCCTAAATAGGGGATAGTCTGGTGATAACCCGCAAAATGCGGCTCTTTTTAAGAATTTCCTTGGCTGTCTCGCCCTCAAAGGCTTGACGGGGCGGGAAATAGCGGGAATCACCATTTCAGGAAAAGTAAGGTGGAATGAGCCTTGGCGGATAGAAATTGCATGAGCAAGCATTTCCGGGTGCACTGTCTTTGCATTCTGCCTGAGGCTGCCGTGGTTAATCGGCAATTAAAGATCACTCCGTTAGGTGTCTGACAGTGATTCGCGGCAATGCGCCGGATGCTCAAGGGGCGGACGGCGATGCGGCGGAACAGGTGTTAGCGTCAGGGAAAGCGACGAGATAGATGGCAACCAAAGTCAAAGAAAACGAAGAAGCAGAAAACGAACGCGACGGTGCGACGGACGGCCCGCTTCTCGACCTTTCGGATGACGCGGTCAAGAAAATGATCAAGGCCGCCAAGAAGCGCGGCTATGTGACGATGGACGAGCTGAATTCCGTCCTGCCGTCTGAAGAGGTGACCTCCGAGCAGATCGAGGACACGATGGCGATGCTGTCCGACATGGGCATCAACGTGATCGAGGACGAGGACGCCGAGGAAGCCGCCAGCAGCGACGACGACAGCGATTCCGATAGCGACGATTCCGAGGGTGGGGAACTTGCCCCTTCCAGCGGCACCGCGCTTGCGACCGCCAAGAAGAAAGAACCGACCGACCGTACCGACGACCCGGTGCGCATGTATCTGCGCGAAATGGGTTCCGTGGAGCTTCTGTCGCGCGAAGGCGAAATCGCCATCGCCAAGCGCATCGAGGCCGGCCGCGAAACGATGATTTCCGGCCTGTGCGAAAGCCCGCTGACGTTCCAGGCGCTGATCATCTGGCGCGACGAGCTCAACGAAGGCACGACGCTGCTGCGCGAGATCATCGATCTCGAAACCACCTATTCCGGTCCGGAAGCCAAGGCGGCTCCGCAGTTCCAGAGCCCGGAAAAGATCGAAGCGGACCGCAAGGCTGCCGAAGAGAAGGAAAAGACCCGCAAGCTGCGTGCGCCGACAGGCGACGAGGATGTGACGGATGTTGGCGGCGATGGCCTTCCGCCGGAAGAGGAAGAAGAGGACGACGACGAGTCCAATCTTTCGCTTGCCGCGATGGAAGCCGAACTGCGCCCGCAGGTCATGGAAACGCTCGACACCATCGCCGACACCTACAAGAAGCTGCGCAAGCTTCAGGATCAGCAGGTTGAGGCGCGTCTTGCCTGCACCGGCACCCTGTCTTCCGGTCAGGAGCGTCGGTACAAGGAATTGAAGGATCAGCTGATCACGGCCGTCAAGTCGCTGTCGCTGAACCAGAACCGTATCGACAGCCTTGTCGAGCAGCTCTACGATATTTCCAAGCGTCTGATGCAGAATGAAGGCCGTCTGCTGCGCCTTGCCGAATCCTATGGCGTCAAGCGTGACAGCTTCCTTGAGCAGTATCACGGTGCGGAACTCGATCCGAACTGGATGAAGTCGATTGCCAATCTGGCCGCCCGCGGCTGGAAGGAATTCGCCCGCGAGGAAAGCAATACGATCCGCGAAATCCGTCAGGAAATCCAGAACCTCTCCACGGAAACCGGCATTTCCATCGCCGAATTCCGCCGCATCGTTTCGATGGTGCAGAAGGGCGAGCGCGAAGCGCGTATCGCCAAGAAGGAGATGGTCGAGGCCAACCTGCGTCTCGTGATCTCGATTGCGAAAAAATACACCAACCGTGGCCTGCAGTTCCTCGACCTCATTCAGGAAGGCAATATCGGCCTGATGAAGGCGGTTGATAAGTTCGAATATCGCCGTGGTTACAAGTTCTCGACCTATGCGACTTGGTGGATCAGGCAGGCGATCACCCGTTCGATTGCCGACCAGGCCCGCACGATCCGTATTCCGGTTCACATGATCGAGACGATCAACAAGATCGTTCGCACCTCGCGCCAGATGCTGCACGAGATCGGCCGCGAGCCGACCCCGGAAGAACTGGCCGAAAAGCTCGCCATGCCGCTTGAAAAGGTGCGCAAGGTTCTGAAGATCGCCAAAGAGCCGATTTCGCTCGAAACCCCCGTGGGCGATGAAGAGGATTCGCATCTCGGCGACTTCATCGAGGACAAGAATGCGCTGCTGCCTATCGACGCCGCCATTCAGGCGAACCTGCGCGAGACGACAACCCGCGTTCTGGCTTCGCTGACGCCGCGTGAAGAACGCGTTCTGCGCATGCGCTTCGGCATCGGCATGAACACCGACCATACGCTGGAAGAAGTCGGCCAGCAGTTCTCGGTCACGCGCGAACGTATCCGCCAGATCGAGGCGAAGGCGCTGCGCAAGCTGAAGCATCCGAGCCGGTCGCGAAAGCTCCGGAGCTTCCTCGACAGCTAAGCTGTTTGTTTCCTTTAAAATTGAACCCGGTCAGTCCGCGCTGGCCGGGTTTTTTGTTTCCCGCACTGGCGAACTCTGCGACAAGCCTTATGTGTGAAAACAGGCATTCCGCTTTTGCTGGATAAGCCCGGGTTCGATTTGGTTCGATGAGATGCAACAGATTTCGGCAGGCAAATGGCGGAGGGGAGGATGGGCTGTGCCCGTCTCCGTGCTGCTGCATCTTGCCGTCGTCGCGCTTTTCTTTTTCGAGCTGCCGGAGCGGATAGCCGAGCCGCAGGAGCCGGAAAGCATCAGCGTCGATCTGGTGCCTCCGCCCGAGGAGAAAAAGGCGGAAGAGGCCCCGCCGCCGGGTGAAGAGAAGGCGAAAGAGGAAAAGCCGCAACCCCCGCCGCCGCCCGCTCCTCCGGCGGAAGAGGCAAAACCTTTGCCGCCGCCGCAGGCGACGTTGCCGGCCATTGCCATGAGGCCCGAGGAAACGCAGGCGGACCCTGAGGACAAGCCGGGCAAGACGGAGGAAGCGGAAAAGACCGAGCCTTCCGAGGAGCCTGCAAGCCAGCCTGAGAAAACGGCTGAGGAAAAGCCCGCAGCTCCTGCCGCCAACAGCGATCTTCAGGCTTCCGCCGCACAGGGGGAGATCGCGGTTTCACCCGTGACGGAAGAAGCGCAGCCCGATCAGCCACCGGTGCCGCAGGCCAAGCCGACTGAGGAAAAGCCGGCGGAAGTGACGGAAAAGAAGCCCGCGAAACTTCCGGCGGCTAAAAACCTCCTGTCTTCGGCCATGCTGTCACCGGCCCAGAGACGCCAGATGTTTGGCGATCTGCCACCGCGTCGCCGCGTCGTTCAGCTTTGCAGCACCGAAGCTCTGGCCCAGATTCAGGGCGCGGGATTTGCCGCCAGAGGCATGATCCCCTATTCGGACACGGGCGGCAGGATTTCCGGTAATTCGATCGATGCTTCCGGCGGCGCGTTCAACACGGGCAATGGCTGGCATGACGTCTCGTTCCAGTGCGAAGTCGATCTGGAAAATTACACGGTGACGGAATTCCGGTTTAAAATCGGAGATGAGGTCAGCCCGGAAGACGCGAAAAAGCGGGGCTTTACGAGGTTTCAGTGAGGGCGGGTTTTCTCAATCAGGAAGCCTCGTTCACATAAGTCTCTTACACCCGCTCCGTGTCCCCCACCAGCAACCCAATGCCCGCCATTAGCGCATCTTCATCATAGGGCTTCCTGATCACCGGCACGGTGCCGAATTCATCCGGCACCATGCTGCCATCCGCATAACCGGTGGCGAAGAGGAAGGGGACGCCACGGCGGTGGAGTTCCCGGGCGACAGGGATCGATGTATCGGAGCCGAGATTGATGTCGAGAATGGCCACATCCGGCACATAGGTCTTCAGCTTTTCAATGGCCATTGCCGACGAGGTTGCCGTTTCGATTGCCTTGATGCCGTTGTCTTCCAGCATATTCTCGACATCCATGGCGATCAGCATCTGGTCTTCAACGAGTAATACTTTCAACGGCTCCTCCCGGTTATAGCGTCTGGGCTGCGGCGCGGTTTCATCTTCGGTTTGCGTGTCGGCGATTGCCGTGGCCGAGGAAACGTGACGGGAGGGCAGGAGAATTTCCGCCTCCAGCCCGTCAGGCAAATAGCGTATCGTGCTGCGTCCGCCGAGATCGTATGGGATGCTGCGGCTGATGAGCGCCGTGCCGAAGCCCGCGCGCGATGGCGGGGGCAGTTTGGTGGGCAGGATTTCGCGCCACTCAATCTCGCAATCGCGGTTCTCGTTGATAGTCCAGCGCACATGCAATTGCCCGCCATTTTGCGAAAGCGCGCCGTATTTGGCGGCGTTCGTCGCCAGCTCATGCAGAACAAGAGCCATGACGGAAAAAGCGCGCGAATCGAGCGTCACCTGCGGGCCGGTCAGTTTCACAACGGTTTCCGGCGAGCGATGCGGCGACAGTTCGGCATCCAGAAGATCGCGAAGCGCGCCGCCGCCTTCACCGCGAATGATCTGGTCATGGGCAAAGGACAATGCCTGAATGCGGCCCTTCAGGGCGGTCACATATTCCTGCAGGGTCTTGCCCTCTTGCGAGGGATTACCGACCAGCGATTTGATGATGGCGAGAACATTCTTGACGCGGTGGTTGAGTTCCTCGTTCAGCATGCGCTGGCGCACTTCCGCGCGCTCTCTTTCGCCCGCCATCAGTTCGCTGTGATGGAATGCGACCTCGACCAGCGCAATTCTCGCCGCTTCCGCGATTTCCCGGTCGGCTTCCGACCAGGGCTGCGCCTGCAGGCGGACCGTCTCTTTCCAGATCGCAAAACTCTTGCGCGGGGTGAGGCGGTCGCCCATCGGGCCGGTCTCGTAGGATTTTTCCGGATTGCCGGCCCAGTTCAGGTTTTGCACGATCTCCTTGCGGAAAAACAGCAGGTAGTCGTTTTTCACCTGCGACAGCGGAATGGCGAGCATTCCGGCTGCCGTGCCGGCATAGATTTCCGCCTCCGGTATGGCCTGCGACAGCGCGTGCGTCGCCCAGACCTTGCCTTCCGACGCCGAGGCGACGAATCGCGCCAGCCTTGGAATGGCGTCATGTGGCGGCGTTGCGCCATGGCCGTGCCAGTTGTTTCCTACCCACAGGCCGACGCCATCGCAGGGCATCAGATCGGCAAAATCCTGAAAGCTGTCGATCAGCAGTTCTTCGATGTTGGCGTGATGGGCGGCAAGCCGAAGAAAGCGGTCAAGCGCGGCATGGGCATGGTTGACGGTATCGAGCCTGCGCTTTTGTTTCAGAACCTGCAAATGCATGGAGAAAAACTCTCCGAACATTTCAGCGGCGATCCGGACGGGCATCGTCAGCACGCGCGGGGAATAATGATGGCAGGCGATCAGGCCCCACAGCGCACCGTCGACAATCACCGAAATCGACATGGAAGCCGCAACACCCATGTTGCGAAGATATTCGCAATGGATGGGCGAGACGCTGCGCAGATGCGCAAAGGACATATCGAGAGGTTCGCCCGATGCGTCGAGCGCCGGCAGGACGAAAACCCGGGCGCCGCTCGCATCGGAGATGATGCGCAACGTGTTCTTGAGATAGAGCGCGCGGGCCTGCTGGGGTATGTCGCTGGCGGGGAAATATTGACCGAGAAAGCTTTCCAGCTCCGGCTGCTTGGCTTCCGACACGACCTTGCCGGCGCCGTCTTCCTCGAAACGATAGATCATCACCCGGTCGTAACCGAGCGTCGCCTTTATCAGCCGCGTCGTTCTGGAGATCAGGCTTTCGACGCTGTCCGCCTCGCGGATGCGGTCCACCATCTTGCGCGCGGTGCCCAGCGGCTGCGTTTCGCTGCGGGAGGGTTCGAATTCGATGATCGTGGTGGATTTGTAGCGGTGCAGGGAAATATCGAAGCTGCGGCCGTCGCTCATTTCCATGGCGGGCAGCATGGCGGGACGTGTGGTTCTGCCGGTGACGGTGAGCGCATTGCGAAGATCGTGGACGAGCTTTTTGCCGAGCACTTCCTCGGCGGTCCTGCCATTGATATCGCCTTGGACGCCCAGCAGTTCGCGGCAGTTTTCAGAATGCCGCAGCACCATGCGCATGGCGTTATCGCAGGCGATGAGGCAGCCATGCGGTTGAATATAGCCTGGGATGTGGATGGGTTCGCGGTCGCAATTGGTCAGGTCGACATGATAGTCACTGGGGGCCATGAATAAGTCTTTCGCACCCTGTGCCTGTCTTGTACGGGGAGTATTGTGTTCGTCGAGGAACGGGTAAGCTTGAATAATTCATTCTAATAGTGCCAACCCTTCCCCGTTTTTTGCAACTGTGACGCCGGTTTTCCGTTCTGCTCTTATAGGCCGTCGTCACGCAATTATCGTATCCATTACGTCATTGGATACAATTTGACATGCTGAAACGTTGGCAGCGCCGATTTTGTTCCAACCCGTTGAAGGAAAAAATGTGCCGCAGAGAAAAATGATCGTCGCCACCCGGGGGCAGGGTCTTTACGAATTCACATCCGAGGCCAAGGTATTCGTCAGCCACGCCGGCTTGGAAGAAGGCCTGCTGACGATCTTCGTCCGGCACACATCCTGCTCGCTGCTTATCCAGGAAAATGCCGATCCCGACGTGCGGCGCGATCTCACGGTGTTTTTCTCCCGTCTCGTGCCGCCCTCCGACGATCCTTCCATGCGCTGGATCATCCACACGCTCGAAGGCCCCGACGATATGCCCGCCCATATCAAATCGGCGCTCACCACGGTTTCCATCGGCGTGCCGATCAGCGACGGCAGGCTCGTGCTCGGCACCTGGCAGGGCCTTTATCTTTTCGAACACCGCGATGAGCCGCATCGGCGCGAAATCGTGCTGCATATCTCGCCGTGATATCCGGATCCGGATCGAGGCGTTCCGCGTTAACCTCCCTGAACGCCTGCTGAACATTCGGTTCTGCTGATATTCAGGCGGGCGAGTCTAGGGTCTCGTCAATCGCCGGGGGATGTTCCCCTGTCGGCAAAGCAACAAACGGAGTGAGTTCATGTTCAGCACCTTCGCAAAAGCCGGCCTGGCTGCCCTCATCGCCCTCGGTGGAATTTCCTTTACTGCGCCGGCGGCTTCCGCGGGCTCGGATGTTCAGTTCAGAGTTCAGGTTCAGGATGGCTATGGCCATCGTCCCGGCTGGGGTCGCCCGGATCGCCCGCGCCGTGGCTGCTCGCCCTGGCTGGCGGAAGAAAAGGCAGGCCGCATGGGTCTTCGCCGCGCCCGCGTGGTTGATGTATCGCCGCGCCGTGTCGTGGTGGCTGGCTTCAACCGTTACGGCCGTGACCGCGTCGTCTTCGCCAATGAGCGCGGCTGCCCCGTCATCCGCCGCTAATATGTAATCCGCCGCTAACAGCGGCGACCTTATCGATCTGCCGATATCCCCGTACGGCAGATGGATCAAAAATGCCCCTCGCTTGTCCGGAAAGGCAGGCGAGGGGCATTTTATTTTGGGTTATGTGAATAGCTGAGCGCAAGACGGAGCAGGAGCGGCGCCGAAGCGCCGCCCGCCGTCGATCTTATTGCTCGAGAGCGAAGGTGACGTTAACCACCACGCTATAGCTGTTCTCGCCAGAAGCGATCGGAACGCTGTCGGCTTCCTTCGCCATCGAAGCGCGCATCATGCCCGCCGGTATCGGCATCGGGCGCTGCGAGTTTTCGCTGATCTGAATGACCCGGCCAAGCTTCACGCCCGCCGCTTCCGTCAGCGTCTTCGCCTTGGCCAGCGCATCGGCAACGGCCAGCTTGCGGGCCTCGGTCACCGTCGCTTCGGGCTTGTCATTGGTGAAAGTGATGTCGCCGCCCTGGTTGATGCCGAGCTTGACGGATGTATCGAGGATCGCGCCGAGCTTTTTCAGGTCGCGCACCCGTACGGTCAGGCCGTTGGACACCTGATAACCGGTGATCTCGGGCGCGACATAGACGCCATCCTTGGGTTCATAGTGCTTGTAGAGCGGCTGCACCGAGAAGTTGCTGGTCTGCAGGTCGCGGTCCTCGATGGCGGCCTCTTTCAGCGCCTTCAGAACATCGGCAAGCGCCTTGGAGTTTTCGGTCAGCGCCGCAGCCGCGGTCTCCGCCTGCTTGACGACGCTGAAGGACAGGATCGCCATGTCGGGGGCAATGGCCGACTGGCCTTCACCGGAAACACTGATGGTGGCTTCGCGCGGAGTAGCCTCCTGCGCAGACACCTGTGCGGCGAGCGGCATCATGGCTGCTGCGGTCATTGCGGTGAGTGCGAAAAGGCGGGCCGTTTTTGTCTTCATGGTGTTTCCTCGTTGATTGAGTCCCTTTGAAGGGTATTGCCTTAGATTGTGTAGCTAATACGGCGGCACTGCTTTGCGAAAGCACCATTGGCTTGTCGGCCTGTAAAAATTACGTTAGAGCGTGACCCACCGGATTCGAGCCATTGCGAGACCGGTGTTTCGGACTGGTTTTTCCGAAAAGGGCCTGTAGCTCAATGGTTAGAGCCGGCGGCTCATAACCGCTTGGTTGGGGGTTCGAGTCCCTCCGGGCCCACCATTTAAAAATTATCAAATAAAATCAATGGCTTAACTTTGTCAAGATCACTTGAGAAGAGTGATTTTGGGCGGTTTTGCGGGTACTTTTGCGGCCATATACCCAGCCAAAAATGTCCCAAATGCCCGCACCACAACTTTGGCTTAATATAAAATGGCGCTTTGGTTCGGCTATTGCTGTGAGAACAAATATGTATTTCAGTTAGTTAGCTCATCGACGTACATCCGATTCGCACGTCGAGTATCGCTTCAATAAGTGCTGCAAGCGGTTGGGGATTCGAGTCCCAAACGTTGCGGGTTCGAGTCCCGCGATACCCTCAATTTTCTATTTACACCCAAGATACCGGCTTGCTGCCTGACTTGGGTGTTGCTGGCCATGATGGTGTTACATGAGATACATTCCTGAAAACCTCACCCTGCTTCACAGCGGCGAAGAAGACCTTCGAGCAAAGTCTATCGCGCTTATTGAGGCCAGCGAGGACATGTCGCTGCACGTCTCGATGATCGAAACCTGCATGGACATGATGCAATACGTTCGCACGAATACGCCCGAAATGAGTGAGGACCAGGTGATCGTGGCGCTCATCGGTGCCAGCGTGTTCAATTCAATGGCGTCGGCATTCAAGTTGCTGCTCGGAGGCTACTACCAGTCGTCCGGACTGCAGATTCGCTTCATCATGGAGAGCGGTTGGCTGCTCGATTATCTGAGGACCGATCCGAGTTTGGTCCAAGAGTGGAAGGCAACCCCAGAGGACAGGCGGCAGAGCGTGTTCCGGCCCGGCAAAATCCGCGACCAACTGGATAAGCGCGATGGCTTCACGGAGAAGAAGCGGGAAGCACACTATAAGCGGCTCTGTGTTTTATGCGGCCACCCAACCTTTGCTGGCTTTGCTATGCTGCGTCCTGAGCCAAATGCTGACGCCTACATGGGGCCGTTTCTCGTACCGGACCTGCTAGAAGGATGCATTCAGGAACTGGTGCAGGTTTCGATTACAGCATGGCAGTCGTTTATGCGCTTCTTCCCGCCGAAAACTCTCTCCGATTATCGAGCCCGAATTCATTATATCGAGAAGCAAAATGACTGGTTCAAACACGTCTTTGGCAAGCCCCATGATATGACCGCCGTGGACGAACTCAAAAAGCTGATCGTGCAACTGGAGCAGCAGTCGATCTAACCCTTGATATGGTTGGTATGTGAAATAGGGGCACATATGCGGGTATCAGGGTTTTTAAGCACCCTAAGTACCTGAATACATGCATCTTTCATGTTCCTCCAGGCCCACCATTTTCTTTCGAGATCAATTGCTTGGGATGTTTCGCGACTCTTCGCGAGCGCTCTTCTGTCACGTCTGAGGCGTGATCTCTGCTATGCCGATGGCAAAGTCCGGCTGCGGAATGAGTGCGCCGGAGCCGATCCGGCGTGCCGATGGGGCAAGCCGGATCGAGAAAGCTTTAATGTCAGTTACAGACCCGCATACTTTCCGTATGCCAGCCGCCGTCATAGGAATTGGGCACGCGGCGGTCTTCGAACCAGCAGCGGGGGCGAGGCGGCGGTGGCGGCTCGTAGTAGCGCGGGCCGTTGTTGCTGTTGGCGATGGCGCCGCCGATCAGGCCGCCGATGACGCCTGCGGCGAGGCCGCCGGCAATCGCTGCGCCGTCATTGTGGCGGCGGTGTTCGCGGTAGGGCGGCGGGGGTGGGCCGCCGCGGTCGTAGCCACGGTCATAGCGGGGGCGATAGGGATAGTCCTGCGCGGCAGCGGTGCCATAGGATGCAAAAATGCTGCCGGTGGCGACCAGCGCGGCAATAGTGGAAAGAATTATCTTTTTCATCGGGGCTACTCCATAAGCCTGCTTCGGGAGATAGAGGCTCATTATGCCCGGATCATGGCACGGGACGGGTGAACGGCCTGTGAATATTCCATTTCTGCACAGTTCATATTTTTCTGATGTCAGAATGTAAGAATTTGAGCCGGTTCAGCCTTTCAGTAACGGAAAAGCCCGGCGGTTGGCCGGGCTTTTTTGTCGAAATCGATTGGTCGCGATCAGAACTTCACGCCGAGACCGACCTTCACAGTGTGCTGGTCGACATCGGTGTTGATGCCGAAGATGTCCTTGTCGCTATAGTCGTTGTAGCGATATTCCAGCCTGCCGAACACATTGTCGGTGAAGGCATAGTCCAGACCCGCGCCAACGGTATAGCCGTTGAAGGTGGTGCTGTCCTTGCCGGCGCCGGGCGTTTCGATGAAGCCGCGTGTCGCGGTCCAGCCGGCGGTGGCATAGAGCAGGGCACGGTCGAAGGCATAACCCACACGGCCGCGAACGGAGCCCTGCCAGTCGGTGCCGATTTCGGTGCCCGCATAGTCGTTGTCGTTCCAGTTATAATCGACATCGCCTTCGATGCCGAGGACCAGATTATTGTCGAACTGGTAATTGTAACCCACGAAGGCGCCCAGAATGCCGCCGTCGAAATTATCCGAGGCGACCGGGCCGCCCGCCGAAAAATCGCCATTCGCCCAGCCCGCGCCGCCTTGAATACCAAGATAGGGGCCAGACCAGGTGAAGACGGGCAGGGTTTCCTGCGCGACCGGAGGTGCGGGCGTTTCGTAGACGGCATCCGCGGCCATTGCGGTGCTGGCCGACAGGGCCAGGAGTGACGTTACGATCAGCGTTTTCATCGTTTTTCTCCCTGAGCTGACTGACATCCATAGCATAGATTAGCTGCTTTTAATATGGGTCGGGGTTCGGCGGTTCCAAGAGGCGCTCGTGTCCTCCCGGCTTTGCTGGCCGACTTGCCCCGGATCGCGGCTTTTTATCGCCCCGCCATGCTGTTCTGATGCGGCGAACGTCTTTGGCCGTGTTTGGTTCCCTTCGCCGTTTCGTCGAAAGTCCGGCAGGGCGGCTGGCCGACGTCACGCTTGGTTGTCTTGACAGCGCAGGGCGCGACCATAGAGTTGTGGTAGACTATGGCGGTGCCGGTGTTTTTCGCTGCATTGCCGGCAGCATAAGCTGCGGTTGAGACTACACCTGCGACTTCCCGGTGAGGGGATCGTTGCGGGCGGAAAGGGCATGGGAGGAAGAGATCGCATGAGGCTTTATTTTAGCGGAGGAGGGGCGACGTGATTGTCGGAGCCGTTCTCAGCGCCATTCTTCTTCTCACCCTCATTGCATTTCCGCGGCATCTCAAATCCGTCGTTATCTGCCTGTTGCTGATCTGGACGGCCACCGCCGCCTTTGTGATTTATGACTGGTGGCGCGGCAACCAGCGGCTCGACCATATCGTCGCCCGCGCCGTATTCGATGCGGCCTGCCCGGATGCGGCATTGCCGATCCGCGTCAGCTTCCGCAACGACAATAATGTCGCCGTACAGCGGCTGACCTATACGCTCGAAGGGTTCGAACCGGCCTTCCGTGCCTCCGTTTCCTTCGATCCCTATCAGGTGAGCGAAAGACGGATCGAGGCCGGGGAGACTTTCTCGGCCTGCCGGGCGTTCCGGATGCGCAACAATGAAAGGGTGGAGCCGCAACGGCTGGAATGGCGCGTCACCGTCATTTCAGCGGAATTCGACTGAGCGGTTCGTGCGACGGCCGGTTATCACGACATTTTGAAAATTTTCGTGCCGGTGAGCGGCGGTCGGAAAATCCCTGCATCACAGCGGTTTCAGGCGGATCGGTGAACTCCTATCGTCCGCACGGGAACCGGCTGGGGCAGTCGCTGACTTGTTTTCGTCCATTTGCGATGCCATCTCCCCCTCCATTCGATGAATGTCGCGGGTTGATGTTTTGCGTATTGTTCTGAAGTTTCTGAAAATAACCGCCATCGGCCTTGTCGCCCTGCCGGTTCTGGCGGGTGCGCATATGGGCATAGGCCAGCTCACCGGAAATTTTCACGAAGTCATTCCCGGAGAGCTTTATCGTTCGGCCCAGCCGAGCGGCAAGGACATCGCGGCCTATGCCAAGGCTTACGGCATCAAGACGATCATCAACCTGCGCGATGAAAAGCGTGAAGGCTGGTATGATGCCGAAAGCCTTGCGGCCAAGAAAAACGGCATCCGGCTGGTCGATTATCCGCTGAGCTCAAGCGAAAAGGTCTCGGTGGAAGATTCGGAAACGCTGGCGGCCGTGCTGCGCAATGCGGAAAAACCTGTTCTCATCCATTGCGAACATGGCGCCAACCGCACGGGGCTCGCCTCCGCCATCTATGTGGCCGCCGTGGCCGGCAAGAGCGAGGCGGCCGCAGAATTTCAGCTTTCGCCCTATTACGGGCATGTGCCGATCCCGGGTATCGGGCGTTATGAAATGTACCAGTCCTGGGACGATTTCGAAGAAACCATCGGGTTTTGAGGATTGCTATATACGCGGCGTCATCCTCGGCCCTGTGCCGAGGATCCAACCACGTTGCGTTCAGCGGATAGGTTGCAGATGCTCGGGACAAGCCCGAGCATGACGGCAGAGGGGCTATTGGCCGCAGCGCGCCTCAATAATCCCCGCCGCTTTCCCTGATCACCTTCGTCAGGCTTCCCGTCGCCGGGAAAAGCGGGATGAGGCAGGCCTGCAGCGCGTGGTAGATATCGCCCTTGCCGGGGAACAGCGTGTGGGCGGGAACCAGATCTTCCGTCAATTCCTCGTGCCAGCCGCCATTCTCATGGTCGATGAAGTTGTTGGCGATGGTGCTCCAGATGCGGCGATAGCTGTCTTCATAGAAGTTGTCCGCCGGCAGGTTCTCGTTGAGGAAGTGGGCAGCGCCCGCCGCCTCGGACATGGGCCACCAGAGCTTGGCCCGCTTGTCGGGATTGTCGTTCCAGTCGAGCGTATAAAAGAAGCCGCCCTTTTCCCGGTCCCAGCCGAGCGCCATGGATTGCACGAAGAGCGATTTTGCGGCCACCGGCATCCAGTCGTGGCGGCGCTCCCCCAGCACCCATAATTGCAGGATGAGGCGCGCCCATTCCAGCCAGTGGCCGGGGGTGGAGCCGGAGGGGCGGAACATTTCGTTGCCGCGATAATCCTTGTCGAGCGTCCAGTTCTCGTCGAAATGCTCCGGCACGCGGAAATCCAGCTCGCCGGCGCGGCGGCGGATGACGAGATCGGCGATGCGCTCCGCCTTGCTGAGGTAGCTATTGTCGCCGGTAACCTCATAGGCCGCCATCAGCGCTTCGGTCAGGTGCATGTTGGAGTTCTGGCCGCGGTAATTCTCGATGGGCGACCAGTCGCGATGGAATTCCTCGGCGATGGCGCCGTGTTTTTCTTCCCAGAAGCGGGTTTCCAGAACCTCGGTAATATCGGCCAGCATCTTGTCGGCCAGCGGGTGGCCGACGGTCTTGGCGGAAGAGGTGGCCAGAAGCACGAAGGCATGGCCGTAGCCCTGCTTGGTGGCGTCCACAGGGCCGGCATCGTTCACCTGCCAGAAATAACCGCCATGCTCGCCATCGCGGTGCCTGTTCCAGAGATAGGTCATGCCGTGGTCGACGATATCGCCGCAGCCCGGGCGGCCAAGCAGGTGGCCGATGGAGAAGCAATGGACCATGCGGGCGGATGCGTGAATGCCGCGCACGGGATCATTCGGCTGCAGCGGCGCGCCCCTGGCATCGAGATCGAAGAAGCCGCCGGCAGGGTTTAGGGCACGATACTGGAAGAAATCGAAAAGTCCCTCGGCCTGTTTTACCAGCCATTGGCGATGCCAGGGCAGAGTGTTCCAGTTGCGGCTGTTGTGATCGTCCTCGGGCATTCTCGTCCTCCATGCGGTTTGCTGCTTCGGCTTATATCCTTGCCGTATAAACCTGTCATCTGTCAGCGATATTTCGTAACGTGCTGCAACTGCGCAAAGCCATGCCTGTCCCTTGAAGATATATTGACATAAACATATCTTTATGTGACTTGACGGCTTGCGATCTTGCAAATCGAAATGAGGAGTGTGCCCGTGTTTGACGACCTGTTTGGCCCTGAAGGGGCAAAGCGCGACGGCGCGGAAATTTTCAAGGCGCTGCGCGATGCCGCCAGCGAACGCATCCTCATTCTCGATGGTGCCATGGGCACGCAGATCCAGGGGCTGGGTTTTGACGAAGACCATTTTCGTGGCGATCGTTTTATCGGCTGCGTCTGTCACCAGAAGGGCAATAACGACCTTCTGATCCTGACCCAGCCGGATGCCATCGAGGACATCCATTACCGTTACGCCATGGCGGGTGCGGATATTCTCGAAACCAATACGTTTTCGTCGACGCGCATCGCGCAGGCCGATTACGAGATGGAAAATGCCGTCTACGACCTCAACCGCGAGGGTGCCGCGATTGTCCGCCGTGCCGCCCAGCGCGCCGAGCGGGAAGATGGCCGCCGCCGTTTCGTGGCAGGCGCCATCGGCCCGACCAACCGCACGGCCTCGATTTCGCCTGACGTCAACAATCCCGGCTTTCGCGCCGTCAGCTTCGACGATCTGCGTATCGCCTATGGCGAGCAGATCGATGGCCTGATCGACGGCGGTGCAGATATCATTCTGATCGAGACGATCTTCGATACGCTGAACGCCAAGGCCGCGATCTTCGCCTGCGAGGAGCGTTTCGAGGCCAAGGGCATCCGCCTGCCGGTGATGATCTCGGGCACGATCACCGACCTTTCCGGCCGCACGCTTTCCGGCCAGACGCCTTCGGCGTTCTGGAACTCGGTGCGACACGCCAATCCCTTCACCATCGGCCTGAACTGCGCGCTGGGTGCCGACGCCATGCGTCCGCATCTGCAGGAATTGTCTGACGTGGCCGATACCTTCGTCTGCGCCTATCCGAATGCCGGCCTGCCGAATGAATTCGGCCAATACGACGAAACGCCTGAGATGATGGCGCGTCAGGTCGAGGGCTTCGTTCGTGACGGTCTCGTCAATATCGTCGGCGGCTGCTGCGGTTCGACGCCGGAGCATATCCGGGCGATTGCAGAGGCTGTCAAAGGCTACAAGCCGCGCGAAATTCCTGAGCACAAGCCGTTCATGTCGCTTTCGGGCCTCGAGCCTTTCGTGCTGACCAAGGACATTCCCTTCGTCAATGTCGGCGAACGCACCAACGTCACTGGCTCGGCCCGTTTCCGCAAGCTCATCACCGCCGGTGATTATACGGCGGCGCTGGCTGTTGCCCGCGACCAGGTGGAAAACGGTGCGCAGATCATCGACATCAACATGGATGAGGGTCTGATCGATTCCGAAAAGGCGATGGTGGAGTTTCTGAACCTCATCGCCGCCGAACCTGACATTGCCCGCGTGCCTGTGATGATCGACTCATCCAAGTTCGAGATCATCGAGGCCGGCCTGAAATGCGTTCAGGGCAAATCGATCGTCAATTCGATTTCGCTGAAGGAAGGCGAGGAGAAGTTTCTACAGCAGGCGCGGCTCGTCCATAATTACGGTGCGGCGGTCGTGGTCATGGCCTTCGATGAGGTCGGGCAGGCCGATACCTATGAGCGCAAGGTCGAGATCTGCTCGCGCGCCTACAAGCTCTTGACCGAAAAGGCTGGCCTGTCACCGGAAGACATCATCTTCGACCCCAACGTCTTTGCCGTCGCGACGGGTATCGAGGAGCACAATAATTACGGCGTGGATTTCATTCAGGCCACCAAAACCATCCGCGAAACCATGCCGCTGACGCATATTTCCGGCGGCGTCTCCAACCTGTCCTTCTCCTTCCGCGGCAATGAGCCGGTGCGTGAGGCGATGCATGCCGTGTTCCTCTACCATGCCATTCAGGTCGGCATGGATATGGGCATCGTCAATGCCGGGCAGCTTGCGGTTTACGACAATATCGATCCGGAACTGCGTGAGGCCTGCGAGGACGTGGTGCTGAACCGCCGCGACGACGCGACGGAACGGTTGCTGGAGGTCGCGGAGCGCTTCCGTGGCACGGGCGCCAAGGATACGAAGGTGCAGGACCTTTCCTGGCGCGAACTGCCCGTCGAGAAGCGGCTGGAACATGCGCTGGTCAACGGCATTACCGAATATATCGAAGCCGATACGGAAGAGGCGCGCCAGAAGGCGGAGCGCCCGTTGCACGTCATCGAAGGGCCGCTGATGGCCGGCATGAATGTGGTCGGCGATCTCTTCGGTTCCGGCAAGATGTTCCTGCCGCAGGTGGTGAAATCCGCCCGCGTGATGAAGCAGGCGGTTGCCGTGCTTTTGCCTTACATGGAAGAGGAAAAGCGCCTGAATGGCGGCTCCGAGCGCAGTGCCGCCGGCAAGGTGCTGATGGCCACCGTGAAGGGCGATGTGCACGATATCGGCAAGAACATTGTCGGTGTCGTTCTCGCCTGCAACAATTACGAGATCATCGATCTCGGCGTCATGGTGCCGACGACGAAAATCCTCGAAACGGCGATTGCCGAAAAGGTCGATGTGATCGGCCTTTCCGGCCTCATCACCCCGTCGCTGGACGAGATGGTGCATGTGGCGGCCGAAATGGAGCGGCAGGGTTTCGACATCCCGCTGCTGATCGGTGGCGCAACGACGAGCCGTGTGCATACGGCGGTGAAAATCCATCCGCGTTACGAGGCGGGGCAGGCAATCTATGTCACCGACGCCTCGCGTGCGGTGGGCGTCGTGTCGGCCCTTCTCTCCGCCGAGCAGAAGCCCGCTTATATCGACGGTATCCGCAGCGAATATGCCAAGGTGGCGGAGGCGCACGCACGCAATGAGCGCGAGAAGCAGCGCCTGCCGCTTTCCCGCGCCCGCGAGAATGCGCATAAGATCGACTGGTCGGCCTATAGCGCCGTCAAACCGCAATTCTTCGGCACCAGGGTGTTCGAGACTTACGATCTTGAAGAGCTTTCCCGTTACATAGACTGGACGCCGTTCTTCCAGACCTGGGAGCTAAAGGGTCGTTTCCCGGTCATTCTCGATGACGAAAAGCAGGGCGAGGCGGCGCGGCAGCTTTACAGCGATGCGCAGGCGATGCTGAAGAAGATCATCGAGGAAAACTGGTTCCGGCCGCGCGCGGTGATCGGCTTCTGGCCGGCAAACGCCGTGGGTGACGATATCCGGCTGTTCACGGATGAAAACCGTAAGGAAGAGCTGGCGACTTTCTTCACGCTGCGCCAGCAGCTTTCCAAGCGCGACGGTCGCCCCAATGTGGCGCTGTCGGATTTCGTCGCACCTGTCGATAGCGGCGTTGCCGATTATGTCGGCGGTTTCGTGGTAACGGCGGGCATCGAGGAAGTGGCGATTGCCGAGCGCTTCGAGCGGGCCAATGACGATTATTCGTCCATTCTCGTCAAGGCGCTGGCCGACCGTTTTGCGGAAGCCTTTGCCGAGCGCATGCATGAGCGGGTGCGCAAGGAGTTCTGGGGTTATGCACCGGACGAGGCTCTTGCCGGCGAAGAGCTGATTGGCGAGGCCTATGCTGGCATTCGCCCGGCACCCGGCTATCCGGCCCAGCCCGATCATACCGAAAAGAAGACGCTGTTCGCCCTGCTCGATGCCACCAATGCGGCGGGCGTGGAATTGACGGAAAGCTATGCCATGTGGCCGGGCTCCTCCGTCTCCGGCATCTATATCGGCCATCCCGAGAGCTATTATTTCGGTGTCGCCAAGGTGGAGCGCGATCAGGTTCTCGATTATGCGCGTCGTAAGGACATGCCGGTGGAAGAGGTGGAGCGCTGGCTCGGCCCTGTCCTCAACTACGTGCCGACGAATGGTGCTGAGGAAATCGACAGCGCTGCCTGATGTTCCGGTGTGCTGCCATTCAATAAAAAAAGCGCGGGTCTTGCCCGCGCTTTTTGCATTCATTGGGTTGTTTAAGACCGTAACGCCGCCAGTTCCTCGATGCCGACATGGCTCTCCACTTCGCTGCCGCGCAGATAGAGGTAAAGGCCAATGCAGAAGGCGAGGACGGCGATGAAGACTAGATACCAGGCATGGGCCATGGGGTTGATGGCAAGTGCGGTCGTCACGCCAATCGGCGTCAGCCCGCCGAAGACGGCATAGGAGACGTTATAGGCGAAGGAGAGGCCGGAGAAGCGCACCGAGGCCGGGAAGGCGCGCACCATGACATAGGGTACGGCCCCCGCCATGCCGACCGATAGGCCCATGACGCCGTAAAGCACGAACATGGTTTGAAGCGATGTGCCGGCATAGCTGTAGAAGGTGAAGGTGGCGAGGCCGAAGAAGATGCTCGCCCCCATGAAGAAGATGCCGGAGCCGACGCGGTCGATCAGCGCGCCGGCGATGATGACGCCGAAGATCAGGAACAGCGTGCCGAAGCTGGTGCCGGCCAGCGCCTGCGTCGGGGTATAACCGTAAAGCTTCTGCAGGAAGGTGGCCGTCATCAGCGTCGTGACGACGATGGCGGCCGAGAGAACCCAGGTCAGCAGGGCGGAAATGACCACGCCGCGCATATGGTGCTTCAGCACCAGCCCGAGCGGCAGCTTGTCCGTCAGCGATTTCGACTTCTTCATCTCGGTGAAGATCGGCGTTTCTTCCAGCCAGCGGCGCAGATAGACAGCGATGAGGCCGAAAATGCCGCCGAGCAGGAAGGGAATGCGCCAGGCGTAACCGGCCACGTCCTCCGGTGTAAAAAGCGAGTTGATGGCGAAGGCGATCAGCGATCCCAGCATGATACCGAAGGAAAGGCCCGATGTGAGGAAGCCGCAGGCGAGCCCGACGCGACGGAAGGGGACATGTTCGGCAACGAAGGTCCATGCGCCCGGCACTTCACCGCCAATGGCCGCGCCCTGCAGCATGCGCAGGATGATGAGCAGGATGGGGGCGGCCACGCCGATGGTGGCATAGGTCGGCATAAGCGCCATGCCCAGCGTGGAAAGCGCCATCAGCAGGATGGAGAAGGCGAAAACCCGCTTGCGGCCGTAACGGTCGCCATAATGCGCCAGCACGATGCCGCCCAGCGGCCGCACCAGGTAACCGGCGGCGAAGATGCCGAAGGTCTGGATCATCACCAGCCAGTCCGGCATTTCCGGCGGGAAGAACAGATGGCCGATGACGGTGGCGAAAAATACGAAAATGATGAAATCGTAAAATTCCAGCGCGCCGCCGAGGGCCGAAAGGCCAAGAGTTCTGTAATCCTGACCGTTGAGGGGCCGGGCTGCCGCCGGTGTGGTGGTGGGAGACATAAGGCTGCTTCTTTTCTAAATTACGTATTACTTATGGGCATGCGGCAAGCGCGGCGCGATTTCAAGCCTAATCGACGTTCAATCGCTCAGGTATTTCGAAGGGCGATCAAGAAAGCGGCGCAGGAAACTGATGTTTTCCAGCTCGTCATAGAGGCGCTCGGTGATGCCGTCCGCGTCGAAATGATATATGGTCGCCTCGGGAATGGCCAAAAGCACCGGCGAATGGGTGGCGATGATCAATTGCCCGCCACTATCGGCGGCGTCGCGGATAAGGGCTGCCAGCTCGAGTTGCTTTTGCGGCGAAAGCGGGCTTTCCGGTTCGTCGAGAAAATAGAGGCCGGCGCCATGCAGCCGCTGTTGCATGATATCGAGAAATCCTTCGCCATGCGAACGCCGGTCGATGACATTGTTCCTGACGATCCTGGGAAACGTATCCGGGGTTTCTTCCGGAAAGTCTTCACCCTTCTTGAGCGCCTTTTCCCGCTCCCAGCGAAAATCGTCCAGCGCGTTCTCGTTCTGCCGGCGGATATAACCAAGCACGTCTTCCGCGCGCATGAACATGCGGATTTTCGGATATTTCTTGCGGGCGAAATAGAAGGACTTCGCCACGGTCTCGGCATGCTGAAGGTAGAGGTCGCCGGCAACCTGGCCGTGATTGCCGATGGCATAGGCCGTCATTCCCGCCGCCAGCCCTTCCAGCAGCGTCGATTTGCCAGAGCCGTTATTGCCGGCAAAAAAGGTGATCGGCGTCTTGAATTCGAGGCGTTCCAGATGGCGCAGCGCCGGAACGGAGAAGGGATAGTCGTCTCTTCCGTCCGGGGTCTCTTTCATGGTTACGCTGTCGAGAAACAGCATGTCGCGTTCCTTGTATCTAATCCGTCATGTTCGCCGACGTTGCGCTCTGTCGCATCATCGTGGCGTTATGCTCAAAGCAATCGCGTGTGATTGCGGCTTAACGTGGGGCGCTGTTCGCGCCAATGGTTTGCAGCGTCGGCGGAGATACGTCATGCCGCATCTTTCGAATTTCATTTTATTATAAATTAGCACAGTTAATTCCTGTAATAAATCTATCAATATTAGATATATTCAATATATATCTTAAATTTAAGATGTTATCGTAAGTATAAATCTCAAATTAATTTAGTAATGCCAGTTGTTGTCATTCTCGTTGTTGTTGGAGAGAGTGAATGAAGCATATTGCGCTTTTTTCGGTTGGGTTTCTATTTTCCGCGATATTCGTGAGCGAAGCTGAGGCGCGGAAGTCCCGGTTTTTTGCCATCCCCGGATTCGGCGGCGGCGAGACAATCGATCTCGTTTACGATCTGCCGGATAACGAGCCTTTTCTTCGCGACGGGGAAGCATTCGACATTGGTTATCTCAAAAGCGGGGATAGGAGCGGTTATGTGCTGTATCGCGGCGAGCGGTACAGCAGGCTCAGCGATGCGGATATCGTCAGGCTGAAGGCGACGCTTGGTTTTGATCCGACGACAAAAGACCGCATGGAGCGGGCGGCGAGGGGCAGCGACGCGCCCTGGAACCTCGTTATTATCATAGCGGTCACAATTGCTGGTATCTTTGTGCTTGTTCACAAGGGCATGCAGCTGGTGCGGTGGATTTCGCGATTGGCGACGACCTCCGCAATTGCGGGAAGTAAGCGGCAGGAGGAGGACACCCCCGACCCGCTGGAGGTCCGCAAGAAACAGCTGGTAAACCGTCAATGGAGCGATAGCCAGACGGATCACGCGGCGCGTATCCCGGCAGCATCGCCGGCCCATGCGTCTGCCCGAGGAACCACGCCCGTCCGGACATTCGGACGCAGGAGCGCCTGAGCGGTGTGAAATCCCTAAACCTCAGACGGTCTCGGGAGCCCGCACTATTCGAACCGGTCGATGATGCTGATGCCGCTTTCCTTAAAGCTGTCCATGGCGGGCAGGGCGGTTGCTGCCTCGGAAAGCGTGATGTGGCGGCCGATCAGCTTTTCCGGCGCGAGCCTGCCGCTTTCGATCATCGCCAGCATGTCCTCGTAACGCCACGCCTGCATGCCGTGGCTGCCGTAAATCTCCAGCTCATGCGCGATCACCCGCGCCATGGGAATGGCGGGCATGGCGTGATCGGCCAGCATCAGCCCGATCTGCACATGGCGGCCGCGCCGACGCAGGTTGCTGATGGAGTTGCAGCAGGTCTGCGGGTGACCGAGCGCATCGATCGAGACATGCGCGCCGCCACCCGTCACTTCGCGTACCGCCTCGGCAACATCGGCAACCGAGCGGCTGTTGATGGTGGCGGTCGCGCCCAGCTGCCGCGCAAGTTCGAGCTTGTCTTCCGCAATGTCGATGGCGACGACCTGCGCGCCGAGGCCGGCGCCGATCATGATGGCGGAGAGGCCGACGCCGCCGCAGCCATGCACCGCCAGCCATTCGCCACCCTTCAGGCGTCCCTGATCGGTCACGGCCCGGAAGGAGGTGGCGAAACGGCAGCCGAGGCCGGCAGCGGTGGCGTAACTCATCGTATCAGGCAGATGCACGAGGTTCTGGTCGGCATAATCGATGGCGACATATTCGGCGAAGGAGCCCCAATGGGTGAAACCGGGCTGGAACTGCGCCTCGCAGACCTGCTGGTTGCCGGAGCGGCATTCATGGCAATGGCCGCAGCCGGAAACAAAGGGCACGGTAACGCGGTCGCCGGTCTTGAAGCGGGTGACGTTTTTGCCGACAGCGGCGATCACGCCTGCGAATTCGTGGCCGGGAACATGCGGCAGGCGGATATCCGGGTCATGCCCCATCCAGCCGTGCCAGTCGCTGCGGCAGAGGCCGGTCGCCTTTACCTCGATGACCACGCCGCCATCGGTCGGTTCCGGATCTGGCAGGGACGCAACAACCGGGGTTTCGCCGAACAGTTCGTAAAAAAGCGCGCGCATCATGGCCTCACATGGTTGGTATGCAGGTTCGAAGTCATACCTGCTCTACCATGTCCCGCAAATGGGCGAAGCGGTTTTGCGTCTGGAAAAGCGCTTCAGTCCTTGATGACCATCAGGTCGCCGGCTGCGAATTTCAGCGTCACCTGCTCACCGACGGCGGGCGGTGCTGTGCCGGGATCATTGAACATGTCGAAAGACAGGGTCGAGCCGCCGAGATCGAGACGGGTGCGGATGACGGAACCGAGGAACTGGCTGGAGGTGACGAGGCCGGAAATGGCGACATCGCCCTTCGCATCGGCCCCGAGCGCGCCCGCTTCCGGACGCAGGGCAAGGGTGATTTTTTCGCCGTTCGCCGCATTGACCGGCTTGTGCAGGGTGATCTGCTGCTCTCCGACACGGATGGTGTTGGATGAGGAATCGACCACGGTGGCGTCGATGAGGTTCAGCGTGCCGACGAAGGAGGCGACGAAGCGGGTCGCGGGCTTGTTGTAGATATCGAAGGGGGAGCCGATCTGGTCGGCGCGGCCACCATTCATGACGACGATGCGGTCGGAAATCGACAGGGCCTCTTCCTGATCGTGGGTCACGAAAATGGTGGTGATGCCGAGTTTCTGCTGGATCTGGCGGATTTCCTCACGCAGCGACACGCGAATCTTGGCGTCGAGCGCGGAGAGCGGCTCGTCCAGCAGAAGCACTTCCGGCTTCGGCGCGAGCGCGCGGGCGAGCGCCACGCGCTGCTGCTGGCCGCCCGACATCTGGTAGGGGTAACGGTCCGCGAGATGTTCCAGATGGATGAGCTGGAGCATTTCCTTCACGCGCGCATCGATCTCGGCTTTCGGCTTGCCGGCGACTTTGAGCCCGAAGGCGACGTTTTCATAGACATTCATGTTGGGGAACAGCGCATAGGCCTGAAACACCATGCCGATATTGCGCTGGTTCGGTCTGAGCGCCGTCTGGTCCTTGCCATTGATGACGATCGATCCGCCGGTAGGGCTTTCAAAGCCGGCGATCATGCGCAGCACGGTGGTCTTGCCGCAGCCCGATGGCCCGAGGAAGGAGACGAACTCGCCTTTTTCGATGGCCATGTTGAAATCATGCACGACCTGCACGGAGCCGAAGGATTTCTTGATGTTGCTAAGTGTCAAAAAGCTCATGAAAATATTGTCCTCAGGCCTTGGGAGGCGCGCCCTTCTGGTAGCGTGAAACGAGTTGGATCAGACCCAGGCAACCCCAGGTGATGCCGAAGGAAATCACGGCAAGTGCGGCCGGTTCATAGGCGCGGTTTGCACCGAGCAGCTGCATGTAGGGGCCGAAGGCCGGGCGGTTCAAAAGGGCCGCCATGGTAAATTCACCGATGACGATGGCGAAGGTCAAAAACGCGCCAGACAGCACGGCGACCAGAACATTGGGCAGGATGATGCGCGACAGGATGGTCGCCCAGCCCGCGCCGAGGCTCTGCGCCGCTTCTGTCAGCGTCGCCACATCGATGGTTCGGAGGCCGGTATCGACGGCGCGGTACATATAGGGCAAGGCGAGCGTGGCATAACCGAACATCAAAAGCAGGTTGGTGCCGAAGCTCGTGCCGGTCAGCGGCAGCCAGCTCGAGGTGTTGTAAAGCCGGATATAACCGAAGACGATGACGATGGCCGGGATGACCAGCGGCAAAAGCGTGATGAATTCGATATAGGGGCGCAGGCTTGGCAGTTTCAGGCGCACCCAATAGGCGGTGGGCACCACCAGCAGAACCCCGAAGACGATGGTGAACAGCGCCATCACTACCGAATAGCTGAAGGTTTCCTGAAAGCGAGGATCGCTGAGCACTCTGGCATAAGCGTCGAAGGAATATTCGCCGCGCCGCATTTTCAGCGAGAAGTTGGTCATGCCGATCAGCGGCAGGGCGAAATAAAGAAGGCCGAAGACCAGCGCGCCCCAGGCGAAGAAACGCTTCATTTCAGCCACCTTTCGCTGCGGGCGCGCAGCCAGATATAAAGCGCATTGGCAATGCCGGTGACGACGATCATGCCGAAGGCAAGCGCGTAACCGAGATGCGGATTGCCGAGAACGTCACCACGGATCTGCGCGAAGAGCAGGATAGGCACGATGTTGAGCGAGGAGCCGGTGAGCGCGATTGCGGTGGCCACCGCGCCGAAGGCGTTGGCGAAGAGTAGCGACATGGTGCCAAGCAGCGACGGCAAAAGGATGGGGAAGGCCACCATGCGCCAATATTGCAGGCCGGTGGCGCCAAGGATTTCCGCCGCTTCGCGCCATTCGCGCTTCAGCCCGTCCAGCGCAGGCGTGATGATGAGGATCATCAGCGGTATCTGGAAGAACAGATAGGTGACGGTGAGACCCCAGAAGGACAGGATGTTGAAGCCGAGCAGCCTCAGATCGATGCCGATCTGCGTCTTCAGGAAGACGGTGAGAAGGCCGACCGGGCCAAGCGTGGCGATGAAGGCGAAGGCGAGCGGCACGCCGGCAAATTGCGAAGCGACGCCGGAAAAGGTCAGAAGCGGTCCGCGAATGCGCTGCGGCAATCCGCCCAGCACCACGGCGGCGGCGACGGCAAAGCCGATCAGGCAGCCCAGCGCCGCCGAGGCGAGGCTGATCTTGATCGAAATCCAGTAGGCCGCAAGGATGGAGGAGGTGAAAAGCCCGGCGATATTTTCCAGCGTAAAGCTGCCATCGGCATGCTGGAATGCGCCGATGACGATCTTCATCGTCGGCATAATCAGAAACAGTAAAACAAAAACGGCAAAAGGTACGACGCCAATCCAGTGCAGCGGCAGTTTCCTGCCCGCGTCGGATGGTCCGCCGGTGTTGGTTGATGGCATCCTTGTCCCCAAACGCCGTTTTCAAACGGTCTGTATATAAAGGTCTACATCATAAAAGAAGCACCCCGGCTTTTGATCGGCCGGGGTGCATTTTCAACAGTTTACTTCACGTTCGCGCCGACAACGCTGTCCCAGCCACCGGTGACGGCAGCCTTGTTGGCATCGACTTCCTCGAGTGTCGGGAAGATAGCCTTTTCATAGGCTGCTGCCGGCGGCAGGCTGTCGATCAGTTCCTGCGGAACCTTGCCGGCCTTGACCATGGCGTTGAAGCGGATCGGGTGGCAATAGCCCTTCAGCCAGCCGAGCTGACCGTCGTCGGAGTAGAGGTGCTCCATCCACAGCTTGGCAGCGTTCGGATGCGGCGCGTAAGCGGAAATGCCCTGAACGTAGACACCGGCCAGAACGCCCTTCTCAGGGACGACAACTTCTGTCGGCGGGTTGTCGTTCAGTGTCTTCTTCCAGGACAGCGCGTTATAGTCCCAGGCAACGATGATCGGGGTCGCGCCCTGCGCCAGCGTGCCAGCCTTGCCGATGACCGGCAGGAAGTTGCCGGCCTTGTTGAGATCGGCAAAATATTTCAGGCCAGCTTCACCGGCTTCCTTGCCGGACTTCGCGCCCGTGGCAAGACCGGCGGCGAGAACGCCGAGGATGGCCTGGTTGGAAGCGCGCGGGTCACCGGCAAGCGCTACCTGACCGGAATATTCCGGCTTCAGCAGGTCGGCCCAGTCCTTCGGTGCGTTGTTGACGAGGTCCTTGTTCACGAAGAAGGACATCACGCCGTAATAGTCGCCGTACCAGTAACCTTCCGGATCCTTGACGTTGTCGGGAATTTCGTCCCAGGTGGAGACCTTGTATGGCTGCAGCAGACCTTCGGCCTTCATCTGCGGGCCGAAGGCGAGGCCGACGTCAACGACGTCAGGCGCCTGCGGGCCCTTATTGTCCTTGTTGGCCTTCACCGCTTCGACTTCGTCGGCGGAGCCGGCGTCGGGGTTCAGTTCGTTGACGGTGATTTCCGGATATTTCGCCTTGAAAGCGGCAATCACGTCGCCGTAACCGCACCAGTCGTGCGGCAGCGCGACGGTGGTCAGCATGCCTTCCTTCTTGGCGGCGGCGATCAGCTCGGCGCTCGGTTCAGCGGCGGCAATTGCGGTGGAGGCGATGACCAGTGCAGTGGTCGTAGCGAGCAGTCGGCGGCAGTGAGAGATCACTTTTTTCTCCTCTTCGTGTTCTCATATTGCGGACGCTGATACGGATTCTCGATGAAGCTAATGTGACGGCTGGATTGCAATTTATTTATCCGGATTCCGTCACTTTACGCCCGTTTTCCGCCATCACCCGGCTTTTTGCCTGCAATTGCGGGAGATTCCCTTCATGATCCGTGGTGGCCAGATACGTTCCCCAGCTTGGTTTCTTATCCTGTTTTATCGTGCTGGTAGCGATGACAGGTATCCAATCAGCGTGCGGCATCCGCGTCAAGCAAGTTGCCCGGCTATGTAGTTTCATGTTCTGTCCGGCTTGCGGAACAGCCGCGTCTGTTCGAACAGGCCTTCCAGTGCATTCATGCGTTCCCTGGTTTCATCCCAGGTGCCGTTCTGCACCGCTTCGATCAGCGCTTCGACCACGAACAGCGTGACGACCGAGGAATCCCATGCCGAGGGAGCTTCGATCCTGACGCGGAAAGTGTGCAGCGCGTGGCGCGCCACCGGCGATGTCCATTGATCGGTGAAGAGAATGATCTGTACGCCGTTTGCCTTGGCCACTTCGGCCAGCGTCGTCATGTCGTGCTCGTAACGGCGGATGTCGAAGATAACCAGTATGTCGCCGGCGCTCATGTTCAGCATATATTGCGGCCAGGCGCTGGAATTCGACGACATCAGCGTCGTCTTCGGCCGGATCACCTGCATGTGGGTGAAGAAATATTCGGCGATCGCACCCGTAATGCGCCCGCCGACGAAATAGATGCTGCGCTTGCGGTCGGAAAGCAGCGCTGCGGCATTGTCGAAGACGGCGGTGTCGAGATCGCTCAGCGTATCGCGCAGATTGCCGGTGATGGCATCGGCGAAGCGGTTGAGAATATGCAGGCCGGGGGCATTGGTTGCCCAGCGGTCATGTTTGGCGATGGGGCCGGAGATCGTCGCTTCCAACTCCTGGTGCAGATGCGCCTGAAATTCCGGATAGCCCTTGTAGCCGAGCTTCTGCACCATGCGCGCCACCGTCGGCGTCGAAACGCCGGCATTTTCCGCAATGGTGGTGATGCTGCCGAGGCCGGAGACGGGGTAGTTGCCGAGCAGGCTCTCCGCCAGCCGTTTTTCCGAACGGGTCAGTGCGTCGTAATGGGCATGAATGACATCCGACACGGTCGCCGTCGTGCTGCGCAAATTTTTCCCCTTCCGGTCTTCTGCCGGTGCATGGCTAAAATAAACATCTGTGCCAGCTATCGAGTCAATGGGAAAATGAAGAGAAAATTTCAAAATTCCATTTGACACTCGCAATAATGTGAAGAATTCTTTTCGGCGTTGACGGAGCGACGGGGTTTCCGGGCGGGGTTCGTGCATGACGGTGCGGTCACGGTTTTTCACAGAAGCGGAAGGGCAGGCCGTCGGCATCGAGAATGCTGCGGCGAAGGGCGACGTCCTTCTCGTCTGCGAACATGCCTCCGCCACCATTCCGCAGAAATTCGGCACATTGGGTCTTTCGCCGGAGGTGCTTTCGAGCCATGCGGCCTGGGATCCGGGCGCTCTGGCCGTCGCCCGGCTGCTTTCGGAAAAGTTTGACGCCACGCTCGTCTATCAGCGGTTTTCACGTCTCGTCTATGATTGCAACCGGCCGCCCGAATCGCCTTCCGCCATGCCGGTGAAAAGCGAGATTTACGATATTCCCGGCAATTTCGATCTCAGCGAAGCGGAGCGGTTCGCCCGCACCTCAGCACTTTATGTGCCGTTTCATGACCGGGTGAGCGAGATCATCGCCGCGCGGCAGGCGGATGGCCGCAACGTGGTGGTGGTAACCATCCACAGTTTCACCCCGGTCTATCACGGCCGGTTCCGAAAAGTTGAGATCGGCATCCTGCACGATACCGACAGCCGCCTCGCGGATGCGATGCTGGCGGGCGCCGAAGGGTCCACGCTCACGGTCAATCGCAACGATCCCTATGGCCCGGAAGACGGCGTGACGCATACGCTGCGGCTGCATGCGCTGCCGGACGGGCTTTTGAACGTCATGATCGAGATCCGCAACGATCTCATCACCAATGAAGGAGAGCAGGCGGCAATCGCCGGTTTTCTTTACGAGCTTATGGGGAAGGCGCTCTCATCGATCGATGAGTGAGGGAGCTATGGCCGGCCGATGGTGAAAACACCGGGGTCGGCTGCCAGATGAGACTGCCGCCATTTTATAAAAACCGGCCATGCAGCCGGAAAAACATAAAGCGGCAAGGGAACAGCAAGTGCGTGCGGCCAATCGCGGGAAATTCCCGGGTGAAGCCGGAAACTGGGGCACAATCGGCCAATAACGGCTGACTGGCTTGTTTTTTTCTTATTCAGGAGAGAAGGGCATGGACAGTTCATCGTCAGGCGTCAGCTACAAGAAGGCTGATGCATCCTATTTCGAAAAACGCGGACTATCCCGTTATGCGGGCGTGTGGTCGCTCTGGTCGCTCGGCGTCGGCGCGGTCATTTCCGGGCATTTTTCCGGATGGAATTTCGGCTTCTCCACCGGCGGCTGGGGCGGCATGCTGGTGGCGGGCATCATCATCGCCATCATGTATCTCGGGCTGACATTTTCGATTGCGGAAATGAGCCCGGCCTTGCCGCATACCGGTGCGGCCTATTCCTTTGCCCGCACGGCCATGGGCCCATGGGGCGGCTTCATCACCGGGCTTTGCGAGAATGTCGAATATGTGCTGACGCCGGCGGTCGTCGTCACCTTCATCACGGCCTATGTGAACTCCATTCTCGGCCTCGATCCCGCTTATTCACCCTTCGTGTGGATAGCGTTCTACGCGATATTCCTTGCGCTCAATGTCTTCGGGCTTGAGCTTTCCTTCAAGGTGACGCTGGTTATCACGCTGATTTCGCTTGCCGTTCTGGTGTTCTTCTGGATCAGCGCCATCCCGAACATCGATTTTTCGCGTTTCGCGCTCAACATCGGTGTCGGACCTGACGGCAAGGCGGTGGAGCTGCCGGAGGGCGGCGGTTCCTCCTTCCCCTTCGGGTTCTCGGGCGTTCTCGCGACGCTGCCTTTCGCGGTCTGGCTGTTCCTTGCCATCGAGCAACTGCCGCTGGCGGCGGAAGAATCGGTCGATCCCAAGCGCGACATGCCGAAGGGCATCATCCTCGGCATGATAACGCTGATGGTTTCGGCCTTCATGATCGTATTGCTCAACCCATCCCTGCCGGGCGTCGGCGCCTTCCATCTCAGCTCCTCGCTTGAGCCGCTGCTCGATGGTTTCAAGGCGATCTATGGCGATGGCGGCGTGGTGGTGCTGGGTCTCGTTGCCTTGACCGGCCTGATCGCCAGCTTCCATACGATCCTCTACGCGCAGGGCCGGCAGATCTATTCGCTGTCGCGTGCGGGTTACTTCCCGACCGTGCTGTCGATCACCCATTCCAAGTACCGCACGCCATACGTTGCCAACATCACCGGCGCGATTGTCGGCTTGGCGGTCATGCTCGTCATCTGGTTCGCGCTGGGTGCGGAACAGGGCGGCAGCATCATCGGCAGCGTGCTTTTGAACATGGCCGTATTCGGTGCGATGTTCTCCTACATCATGCAGGCGATTTCCTTCATTCTGCTCCGAAAGAACCTGCCGCATATCGAGCGGCCGTTCCGCTCGCCCTTCGGCATTCCGGGCGCGGTTCTGACGGTCATCATCGCCATCGTCACGCTGCTCTACCAGATCCAGGATCCGAACTTCACCAAGGGCGTGCTCTGGGTCGCCGTCTGGTTCGCCGTGGCGATTGCCTACTTCGCCTTTGTCGGACGCCATCGCCTCATCCTGTCGCCGGAAGAGGAATTCGCGCTGGAGCACAAGCAGGCTGCGGTTGCCGCAGCGGCTGCAAAGGCCTGATGTTCAAACAAACGGGCGGCCGCATTCCGGCCGCCCGGCCACGACAATAAAGGGAACGGACAAAATGACGAGCTACACATTCGACGCGCTTAAAATGGATGTCGCCGAGGGGCGCATCGACACGGTTCTGGCCTGCCTTGTCGACATGCAGGGGCGTCTGATGGGCAAACGGTTCCAGGCGGAATTCTTCGTTGAAAGCGCCTTTGAGGAAACCCATAGCTGCAATTACGTGCTTGCTACCGACATGGAGATGGAAACCGTTCCCGGTTACAAGTCCTCCAGCTGGGAAAAGGGTTATGGCGACTATGTGCTGAAGCCCGATCTTTCCACGCTGCGGCGTGTGCCGTGGCTGGAAGGCACGGCGCTGGTATTGTGCGACGTGCTCGATCATCACACCCATGAAGAAGTGCCGCATTCGCCTCGCGCGCTCCTGAAAAAGCAGGTGGCGCGGCTGGAGGCCATGGGGCTGAAGGCCTATATGGCAACCGAACTGGAATTTTTCCTGTTCGACCAGACCTTCGACGCGGCACGCGCTAACGGTTACAAGGGCCTGAACCTCGCCAGCGGTTATAATGAGGATTACCATATCTTCCAGACGACCAAGGAAGAGGATGTCATGCGGGCGCTGCGCAAGGGCCTGCAAGGCGCCGGCATTCCGGTCGAGAATTCCAAGGGCGAAGCGTCCGCAGGTCAGGCGGAAATCAATGTGCGTTATGCCGATGCGCTGACCATGGCCGACCGGCACGCCATCATCAAAAACGCGACCAAGGAGATTGCGTGGTCCAAGGGCAAGGCGGTGACCTTCCTCGCCAAGTGGAATTACAACGCCGCCGGCAGCTCCTCGCATATTCACCAGTCGCTGTGGAGCGCCGATGGCAAGACGCCGGCCTTCCTCGACAAGGACGCCAAGCACGGCATGTCGGAACTGATGCGGCACTATGTTGCCGGGCTTCTCGCCCATGCCAGCGAGATCACCTATTTCCTCGCGCCCTATATCAATTCCTACAAGCGGTTCATGGCCGGCACCTTTGCGCCCACCAAGGCGATCTGGAGCCTCGACAACCGCACGGCGGGATATCGTCTCTGCGGCGAAGGCACCAAGGGTATCCGCATCGAATGCCGCGTCGGCGGCTCGGACCTCAATCCCTATCTCGCCATGGCGGCTTTGCTTGCGGCGGGCATTGACGGCATCGAAAATAAACTCGAACTTGAGCCCGCTTTTGTCGGCGATGCCTATGGCGGCAAGGACGTGCGCGAGATACCCAAGACCCTGCGTGACGCCACTGCCTATCTGGATGGATCGAAAATGCTGCGCAACGCCTTTGGCGACGATGTGATCGATCATTACGTCCATGCCGGACGATGGGAGCAGGAAGAATACGACCGCCGCGTGACCGACTGGGAAGTGGCGCGCGGTTTCGAACGAGCCTAATCATTACGGGAAAACATCATGACCATGATCCAGAATATCTCGCCCATCGACGGCTCGGTTTATGCCGAGCGGGAGGCGATGTCGCTGGAGGCGGCGCGGGCCGCCGTTTCGAAAGCGCGCAAGGCGCAAAAGGACTGGGCGCGGCGTCCGCTTGAGGACCGCGTTCAGCTGGTTCTGAAGGGCGTCGCCCGCCTCAACGAAATGGTGGCGGAAGTGGTGCCGGAACTGGCGCATATGATGGGCCGTCCGGTGCGTTATGGCGGCGAGTTCAAGGGGTTCAACGAGCGCTCCAACTATGTCGCTTCCATCGCCGCCGATGCGCTGGCGCCGCTCGTCATCGAGGAAAGCGGCAATTTCGAACGCCGCATCGAGCGCGAAGCGCATGGCGTGGTCTTCGTCATCGCGCCGTGGAACTATCCTTACATGACGGCGATCAACACCGTCGCACCCGCCTTGATGGCCGGCAATACGGTCGTCATCAAACATGCGGCGCAGACGCTGCTGGTGGGCGAGCGCATGGTGCGGGCTTTCGTCGAGGCCGGTGTGCCTGACGATGTCTTCATCAATGTTTTCCTCGACCACGGCACGACCTCGGCGCTGATTTCCGAGGGCCTGTTCAACTTCGTCAATTTCACCGGTTCGGTGGAAGGCGGCCGCGCCATCGAGCGCGCCGCGGCCGGCACCTTCACCGGTCTCGGGCTTGAGCTTGGCGGCAAGGACCCCGGTTATGTGATGGAGGACGCCGATCTCGACGCCGCCGTCGATACGCTGATGGATGGCGCCACCTATAATTCCGGGCAATGCTGCTGCGGTATCGAGCGCATCTACGTCAATGAAAACCTCTATGACGCCTTTGTCGAAAAGTCCGTGGCGTGGGTCTCCAACTACAAGCTCGGCAATCCGCTGGTTGAGGAAACCACGCTCGGGCCGATGGCCAACAAGCGTTTCGCCAAGGTGGTGCGCGCGCAGGTCGCCGATGCTGTCGCCAAGGGCGCCAAAGCGCTGGTCGATCCGAAGCTTTTCCCCGCCGATGACGGCGAAAGCGCTTATGTCGCGCCGCAAGTTCTCGTCAATGTCGATCATTCCATGGAATTCATGACCGAAGAAACCTTCGGCCCGGCCGTCGGCATCATGAAGGTCAAGAACGACGATGAAGCCATCGCGCTGATGAATGACAGCAAATATGGCCTTACCGCCTCGCTGTGGACGCAGGATGCCGCCCGCGCCGGTCGCATCGGCCGCGAGATCGAAACCGGCACTGTGTTCATGAACCGCGCGGATTATCTCGATCCCGCCCTTTGCTGGACCGGCGTGAAGGAAACCGGCCGTGGCGGCTCGCTCTCCGTCCTCGGTTTCCAGAACCTGACCCGCCCGAAATCCTACCATCTGAAGAAAGTCACGAAATGAATATCGTCGCCAACTGGAGCTATCCCACCGCCGTCAAGCTTGGCCGTGGCCGGATCAAGGAACTGGCGGAAGCCTGCAAGACGCTCGGCATAAAAAAGCCGCTGCTTGTCACGGATCGCGGCCTTGCCAATATGGCGATCACCGCGCATGCGCTGGATGTGCTGGAAGAGGCGGGTCTCGGCCGGGCGATCTTCGCCGAGGTCGATCCGAACCCCAACGAGATCAACATGGAAGCCGGCGTGAAAGCCTATCGCGATGGCGGTCACGACGGCGTCGTCGCCTTCGGCGGCGGCTCTGGCCTTGATCTCGGCAAGACCATCGCCTTCATGGCCGGGCAGACACGCCCGGTCTGGGATTTCGAGGATATCGGCGACTGGTGGACCCGGGCGGACGCTTCGAAGATCGCGCCCATCGTCGCCGTGCCGACGACGGCGGGCACCGGTTCGGAAGTCGGTCGCGCCAGCGTCATCACCAATTCGCAGACCCATGTGAAGAAGATCATCTTCCATCCGAAGCTCTTGCCCGGCGTCGTCATCTGCGATCCGGAACTGACGGTTGGCATGCCGAAGGTCATCACGGCGGGCACGGGCATGGATGCCTTTGCCCATTGCCTCGAGGCCTATTCGTCGCCCTTCTATCATCCGATGAGCGCTGGTGTTGCGCTGGAGGGCCTGCGGCTCGTCAAGGAATTCCTGCCGCGCGCCTATAAGGACGGCACGGATATCGAAGCGCGCACCAATATGATGGCGGCGGCGGCGATGGGGGCGGTGGCCTTCCAGAAGGGTCTCGGCGCCATTCACTCGCTCTCGCACCCGATCGGCGCGGTCTACAACACCCATCACGGCATGACCAACGCCGTCGTCATGCCGGCGGCGCTGCGCTTCAACCGCCCCGCCATCGAAGACAAGATTGCCCGCGCGGCCGCCTATCTCGGTATCTCTGGCGGTTTCGACGGCTTCTATGACTATGTGCTGGAGCTTCGCAGGGAACTCGGTGTGCCGGAAAACCTGACCGCCATGGGTATCAAGCCGGATCGCATCGACGAACTGACGGCGGAAGCGATCAAGGATCCGAGCTGCGGTGGTAATCCGGTGCCGATGACGCTGGAGAATACGAAGAAGTTGTTCGAGGACTGCTTTTAAGGAGCGACCTTTATTCGTCAGGTTTGTGAGAGGTTGAGAGGGTGCCGCTTGTTTCTTCTCCCCGCCGGGGAGAAGGTCGCGGCAGCGGGATGAGGGGGCAAGCTCTCGGTCTCTCGCTGACGTTGCCCCCTCATCCGACCCTTCGGGCCACCTTCTCCCCGGCGGGGAGAAGAAACGAGTGGCAACGTCGTGCCCTGCGCGGGGAGCGAGCCACGTACGATTTCTAATCCATGAAGCCCGCGATTTATCGCGGGCTTTTTGTTGTCTCCAAAAACGATCTTAGTCTTTTCTTAACCATGTTCGTTAAGGTTATGGAAAGCACCATGATTGGCTCGGTGCGTGAATGAGCATGAAATGGCTCTGATCAATCGGGGATATCATGCCTGTCATTACTTTTGCCAACACCAAGGGCGGCGCCGGAAAAACGACCGCCGTGCTGCTTCTGGCAACCGAACTCGCCCGCAGCGGCCACCGCGTGACGGTTCTGGATGCCGATCCGCAATTGTGGATTTCCCGCTGGCACGACTTGTCCGGCGAGATCGAAAATCTCTCGGTGATTTCGCATGTAACGATGGCTTCGCTTGAAGGCCATATTCGCGAGAATAAAACCAATACTGACTGTTTCATCATCGACCTGCCGGGCGCGAAAAGCCCGCTTCTGACCATGGCGCTCGGTATTTCCGATCACGTGCTGATCCCGGTGCAGGGCTCAGCCATGGATGCGCGCGGCGCTGCCGAGGTTCTGGATCACATCGAATTCCTGAACCGCAAGATGGGCAAGGCCATCGCCCATTCCATCGTACTGACACGGGTGAATGCCATGGTGGCGACGCGCTCGCTGCTGCTAGTCAAAATGCTGCTGGTGGAAAAGAACGTCTCGGTGCTCAATACGCCGATTGTCGAGAGAGCGGCCTATCGCGATATTTTCGATTATGGCGGCACGCTTCTCTGTCTCGATAAGGACAAGGTCAGCAATATCGACAAGGCGGTGGAGAACGCGAAAGCCTTCGCCACCGAAGTCGTCGGCCTGCTGCCGAAACGTCTTTTGCGGCTCGGCACGCAACCCGCGCGCCTTTTCACCCGCAAGGCCGCCTGAAAGCCGGAGCTGCCGCCAGGGCAGGGAGGACCGGCTCCGTCCGCGCGCTCGTTAAGGTGCAAAGCCGCGCAGCCTGTTGTACCGTGCGACCTGCTCCTTGGTCAGCAGCTTTACCGTTTCGAGATGAGCGGCAAGGTGGATGTATCTCAGTCTGGCGCGGCTTTCTTCAATACGGTCGAGTTGCGCTCGCAATTGATCCGCATCGATTGAGCCATTACGGAAGCCTGCATCCAGTGCCGCTTCGCGGGCGATCATTTGCCTGCCTTCTGTCGCAGCATCTTTCCGCATGGTTTGAAACAGCTGTTGGACGGCGGCGGCCTGCTCGGTCGTCAGCGCCAGTTCGGTCGCCATCTTGCTGACGTGTGAGGGACCCGGCATACCGTTGAGATCGGCGGCTTTCGCAAAGCCCCATCCGCCTCCCTGTTCCAGTTCGGCAATATCTTCAGCCGACAGGCTCTTGATGGTTCGGCTCTGCTGGCCCGCATAGGGAGATTGGTGGAGATGCTGCTCTTCCCCGGCGGCTGAGAGGGGGAGAAGAGCGGTGAGGAAGATAAGAACCGTGGATTTCATGGGGCTACTTGGGTTGTTGCGATCCCCTGAGCTTGTCAGCAGGCCGGTTTGCCGGACATGATAGAAATCATGTCGAGTTCGATTTTTGACCAGCTTCGCCCGAAGGCGTCCGCGTCCAGATCCTTTGAAAAAGGCGAATACCTTTTTCATCAAGGCGATTCCATTCACGTGCTGGCGCTGGTGGTCGAGGGCTATGTCCATCTGATGCGGTTTCAGGAGGATGGACATAGTGCCGTGTTGCAACGGGCGGGGCCGATGTCGGTTCTTGCCGAAGCCTCGGTGTTTTCGGAGAAATATCACTGCGACGCCATCGCCATGACAGCCGGACGTGCCTTGTTCGTGCCTATCGGCACGCTGCGGCAATTGCTGGAACGCGAACCCGCATTCGCACTCGAATGGATAAATCATATCTCCGGCGAGCTAAAAAAGGTCAGGACGCGGGCGGAAATATTGGCGCTGCGCTCGGTTGGCGCACGGCTCGATGCCTGGATCACCGTCAATGAAGGTCTGCTTCCGCCCAAGGGGCAATGGAAGAGCCTCGCTGCTGAAATAGGCGTTTCTCCCGAGGCGTTGTATCGGGAAATAGCCAGGCGCCCGGCTTCATCGCGCTAGTTCGCACAGAGGATAAAATTATTTGCTTGATTTGGAAATGATCGTTTCCTATATTCCGGCCATGAGCAATATCAACCACACCAATTCACCGGAACAGCGCCATCGCGGCAGGCCGCGCGAGTTTGACGTCGACCGTGCACTCGATGGCGCGATCCGCGTTTTTTCGCGACGCGGTTATCATGCCACCTCCGTCGGTGATCTCACCGATGCGATGGAACTGGCGCAGGGCAGTCTTTATAAGGCCTTCAAGGACAAGAAAGCCATCTTCATCGCCACGATGGAACGCTACAGGATCGTGCAGACCGAGCGTTTCGAGGCGGCGGTGGCCGGTTGTGACACCGGCTATGAGCGCCTGAGGGCAGGCCTAATGTTCTATGCGGAACGGTCGCATGGCGGTGTCGGTTCCGATGGATGTCTGGTGGTTGGTGCTGCTGCCGATCTGGCGGCTCTGGATGACGATATTGCAATCGTGGTCGAGCGGGCGGTGAAGGCGAGGGAGCGAATTGTCGCCCGCCTCGTTGCTGAAGGGCAGAAGGATGGTTCCGTGCGTTCGAAGGCCGATCCCGACGATCTCGCCCGGGCGATGCTGTGCATGATGTACGGCATGCGCGTGGTGGGAAAGACGGGGCGCAGCCTTAAAGACATGGTGGCTGTGGTGGATATCGCCATGAAGCTTGCCGATTGATTTTGTGACTATTTAGGAAACGATTGTTTCCATATTGGAGAAAATGATGACGACGCGTGTAATTGAAGGGGATGATGTCGAGGCAACATCCATTTCCCCGGCCTTGACGTTCCTCTTGGCGACAGCCTGCGGACTGATTGCCGCCAATCTTTATTATGGCCAGCCGCTGGCCGGCATCATCGGGGCGGAACTCGGTCTTTCTGCCGGTGCGACGGGGCTGATCGTGACCCTGACCCAGATCGGTTACGGTATCGGTCTGCTGTTTGTCGTGCCGCTCGGCGATCTCGTTGAAAACCGCAAGCTGGTGGTCAGCGCTGTCGCGATGGCGGTGCTTTCCCTTGTGGCGGCGGCATTCGCACCGCATGCGGCCCCGTTTCTGATTGCGGCCTTTCTGGTCGGCGTCAGTTCCGTGGCGGTGCAGGTCATCGTTCCCTATGCCGCCCACATGGCGCCGCACGCCATTCGCGGCCGGGTGGTCGGCAATGTCATGAGCGGGCTGATGGCCGGCATCATGCTGGCGCGGCCGGTTTCCAGCCTTTTGTCGGAAGTGGTCTCCTGGCGGGGTGTGTTTCTGACCTCGGCGGCCGTCATGGCGCTTCTTGCCGTGGTGCTTTTCCGGCTTCTGCCCGCCCGTATGCCCGATGCGCGGCTGAGCTACGGCGCATTGATGGCTTCGATGGGCCGGCTGGCGCTTCACACGCCGATCCTGCGGCGGCGGGCGATCTATCACGCCTTCCTGTTTGCGGCTTTCAGCCTGTTCTGGACCACGACGCCGCTTTATCTGAGCGGACCGCATTTCAATCTGAGCCAGGGTGAGATCGCGCTTTTCGCGCTGGCCGGTGCGGCCGGCACCGTGGCCGCGCCGATTGCCGGGCGGATGGCGGATCGTGGCTGGACGCGTGCGGCCACCTTCTTTGCCCTGGTGGCGGTGGCGCTCTCCTTCACCGTTACGCATCTTGCACCCGAAGGCTCGCATCTGGCGCTCGCCATTCTGGTCGTCGCCGCCATCGTTCTGGATTTCGGCGTCACCACCAATCTGGTGCTTGGCCAGCGTGCCATCTTCGCGCTCGGAGCGGAATTCCGCAGCCGCCTGAACGGCATCTATATGGCGACGTTCTTCATGGGCGGCGCAATCGGTTCCGCCGTCGGCGGCTGGGCCTATGCCTTCGGCGAATGGCAAGCCGCCTCGTGGATCGGCTTCGCCTTGCCAGTGGCAGCCCTGCTTTATTTCCTCACGGAAAAACGCGACTGAAACGCCATTAAATGAAAAAAGCCCGGCGGACCAAACCACCGGGCTTTTTCTTTTTCTTTCGGTCGATCCTATTCCGCGAATTCGACCACCACGCCGGGGCGGACCATTTTTGCCAGTTCGGTCGCATCCCAGTTGGTCAGGCGGATACAGCCGTGGCTGTTGGTCTTGCCGATCTTCGAGGGTTCCGGCGTGCCGTGAATGCCATAGGTCGGTTTCGACAGCGCAATCCAGACCGTGCCGACCGGGCCGTTCGGGCCCGGCGGGATCTGCAGAATCTTGTCGTTCTGGCCCTGCTTGAAGTTGATCTTCGGATTATAGGTGTAGCCGGGATTGAGCGCGATGCGCTCCACCGTGTGGGTGCCGCTCGGCGAGGGCGTATCCGTGGAACCGATGGTGGCGGGATAGGCGGCGATCAGATTGCCGTCCTGACCATAGGCGAAGACCTGCTTGATACCCTTATGTGCGACGATGCGGGCCACCTGTCCCTTTTTCGTCTCGCCGGGATTGACGACCTTGATGATGGTGCCGGGTACGGAAAAATCGATGCCGGGGTTGAGTTCCTTCAGATAGTTCTCATCCATGTGGAAGCGTTCGGCGAGCGCTTCCGAAGTCGAGGTGAAGGAGAGGGCAGGCAGCTGCGATTTCTCGGCATAGTCGTCCGGAATGGAGGCGACATAAGGGCCGGCGGCATCGGCGGCAGTGATGGTGTAGTCGACGATCGGCATGCCGCCGGAAGCGCGCAGACGCTCCAGAATGTCATCGGAATTGTTGGGGTCGAGCTTCTCGCCGGTCATGTCCTGCCAGGCGGCAATCGCCTTGTTGACGTTGTCGCCCATCTTGCCGTCGATAACGCCGGGCGAGATGCCTTCACGGTCGAGGAATGTCTGGAGCGCGACGATTTCCTGGCGCGAGCGATTGACCGGCGTTGTCACCGGTGTATGGCGCTCAATCAGGTGGTCCGGCTGCGGAACGGCGGCCGTGGTGCTTTCGCCCGGCATCGGCTGGCCGAGCGGACCGCTTTCCACCGCACCGGGTGCGGGAACGGAGCCGGTGTAGAAATTCTCGTCGGAGCCGTCGCCGCGATATTCGCGGTAATCGCGCACGCTGCCATTGTCCTGATAGCCGTAGTCGCGCTGCGGCTCACGATACTGGCCGCCGGGGGCGGGCGGATAATAGGTGGTGTCGCGCTGGCGCGCCTGCTGCCGCTGCTGGTAGCCGGAGGGCATTTCGGTGGCGAGGAGATTGCCGTACTGGTCGTAAAACACCGTGCGTCCCATGGAATCGCGGCTGATGACGATATCGCCGCGCTCCGGCATGAAGTCGAGCACGCGACCGTCCGGGGTCACCAGCATCGTCTGCTGATCGCCATAACGCTGCTGCGCGCCAGCCTGTAGCGGGGCGATAGCTGCCGCCAGCGCGACTGTCAGACCCAGAGCTGCGTTAAGAAACTGTTTCACGATTCTGCTATCCCTTGCTTGTTCACCGATAAACACACCGCAATCTTGACCCTATTGTGAAAAAGGTGAATTCGCGGTTAATGCAATCTTAATTTCCGTCACGGTTAGTAGCGTTTCCGTGAAGCATGCGTTTTTAGGGTCACAGGGAGGTTATCTTGCGTTCGTTTCAGGCTGGCAGATCGCCACGCATTTTCCTCGATGAAACCTCCGTTTTCGATATCGGCGCCTGCGTCGTCGATGGTATCGACATCGCGCCCGGTCGCGCCATTCCCGACGATGGCGATGCGCGCATCGACCATTCGCTGGAAGGCTTTCTGTTCACCTGCGGTCCCGACCATATCCGCCATCCCGAACCGATCGATGGCGACGGTGAGGGGCGTCGATATCCGCTGCATGGATCCTTTTCCTCGCATCCCGCGACGATCATCGCGTTCGATGTTCATGAGTCCAATGCATTGGCGCGCGTCGAGGTTCCCGTGAAGCTTGCAGATGGCGGCACGGCCCTTCTGGAACGGACATGGCGCATCGACGGGGAAAGCGGCGAAGTCAGCCTCGATGATAAGATCGTCAACACCTCGGCGCGGCCCATCCCGGTGTTTCTGATGTATCATATGAATGTCGGCGCGCGCCTCTTCGACGATGCCGTGCGGCTTGAAGGCGCGATGTTGGATGGTGGCGGCCACCGCTGGCGTTTCGGCGAAGAGTCGGGCACCGTTTTCTGCGTTCCCGCCGGTGATGACGAGTGGGCGTCGCTCGCGCTCGGACCGATTGCGGCCATCGGCGGGAAAACGCTGACCGTACGTTTTCGCACGGAAACGCTGCCCTATCTGCAGATGTGGCGCAACCAGCAGGCGCCGGCCAATGTGCTCGGCATCGAGCCGGTTTCGCATCGCTGGGTGGGGCGGAGCGAGCTTGAGGCTTCCGGCGAGTTCAATATTCTCCAGCCGGGCGAAAGCCGTTCCTTCGGCCTGCGCTTTTCCATCCTCTGAACTGTAGCGAATGACGGTGCGCCGTCATTGACGCACGGGGTTTGACCGCTTACATCGGATGCGGATTTCAAGGGTGACAGCCAGCGGCGCGGACGCCGGTTTCAGCGGAGGCATGACATGGATATCAGGCGCATAGACGACGAATATTCGGTAACGGGACAGATCAGCGTCGCCGATCTCGACGAGATCAAGGCGCTCGGCTTCAAGTCGATCGTCTGCCACCGTCCTGACGGCGAAGAAGACGGCCAGCCGCTTTTTGCCGATATTGCCGAGCGTGCCGAACAGCTTGGCCTCACCATCATGCATGTGCCGGTTGGCCGTTATGGCGTCGATGCGGACGCCGTTACCGGTATGGTGGATGCACTGGACGAATTGCAGCGCCCGATGCTCGGCTATTGCCGTTCCGGCGCGCGCTCGACGGCGATTTACGAAAAGACCCATCACCTGCGCGGCTGATTTTCCGCGCGTCATTCTATTTTAAATGCCAATCAACAGGAGTTTTCCATGACCATCAAGCGTATCGAGCCGGGCAAGCGCATGAGCGGCGCCGTCGTTCACGGCAACACCGTTTATCTGGCCGGCCAGGTTGGCGAAGGCACGAGCGTTACGGAACAGAGCAAGTCCGCTCTCGCTGAAGTCGACCGCCTGCTGGCCGCTGCCGGTTCGGACAAGTCGAAGATCCTGCAGACGATCATCTATCTCTCCGACATGTCCACCTTCGGCGAAATGAACGCCGTCTGGGAAGGCTGGATCGACCCGGCAAACCCGCCGGCCCGCGCCACCAGCGGCGCACCATTGGCAACGCCGGATTACAAGGTTGAGTTCATCGTGACCGCTGCTCTCTGAGCATCCGTCTGAATTTTTAAGAAAAGGCCGGGTCGCGGAATGCGGCCCGGCCTTTTTTGATGGGAAATTCGAAACGTTCGTTTCGTCATCCTCGGGCTTGTCCCGAGGATCCAATCACCTATCGCAAATTGATAGGTAGCAGATGCTCGCGACAGGCCCGAGCATGACGGAGGAGAGGGGATTGTCCCAGGTTTGTGAATCGCTTGGAAACTTCACTTCAAAAGCTAAGCAAGCGCCTTCTCAAACTGCTTCAACGTCGTCACCCGCTCCGCAAACCACAGCCGGGCCAGATCGCTGGCCGAGGCGAGATTGATGCCCTCAGGGTCGATGGAGGTGATCGTCCAGCGGCCAGTCTTTGCGCCGGCCAGAACGGCAAGCCGGGACGCTTCGCCCTTGATGGCGTTAAGGCGGATCGCTTCGCTTTTCGCCGCCGCCATCAGTTCGGCTGCGCCTGACAGATCGGTGCGCAGATCGGCCGGGGTGATGTTGCTGGCATTGCGGGCCGGGCCGCCATTGATCTGCACACCTTCCGTCCGCAGCCGGTAAAGCCGCGTGTCGGGAAGGGAGAGATAAAGTTTCGCTTTGGGGTAGCGGGCAATGTAGCGCGCGATGGCGAGCGGCACTTCATCCGGACCGATTTGTTCCGCCGTGCCCACCAGTGTCAGCCGCGGCAGCGTCAGCGCGTCACCCTTGCCGAAAGGGGCGAGCGTCAGTGAGATGCGCGCGTCTGTCTCCATGTTGCGGGCATGCAGCGTCAGCCCGGCCGCGAAGAAGAAGGGCGTGCCGTCCGGCTCGATGCCGATATTGGTGGCGGTCGTATAGGGATAGCCGCTGACGGGATCGAGGGTCGCGAGTGCTGCCGTGCGGGAAGTGTGCAGGACATCGCGGGCCACGCGCACGGCCTCGAAAGGCGCGCCGGCCGAGGGCTCGATCTTTGCGCCGCGCGGGGTGATGACGGGAGGGGCTGCATCCGGCATGTCGTTTCCTGATCCAAAGGGCTGCTGAAAGAAGTGTGAGACCCCTCCTTCGTCATGCTCGGGCCTGTCCCGAGCATCTGCAACCGATGAACTTTACGATACGTGATTGGATCCTCGGGACAGGCCCGAGGATGACGTCGTGCGAGCGTCAGGATTTACACCATGCCGGAGCCGTGTCCATGCGTCATATCAGCTTCCGGTCCTGATCTGCGTCAGGGTGCGCGTCGGCGTGATCGCTTCGGCATCCAGCTTCACCTCGATGATGGCCGGCTTGCCGCTGGCCCGCGCCCGTTCGAAGGCGGCGGCGAAGTCTTCGGTCTTTTCCACCGTTTCGCCGTGGCCGCCATAGGCTTTGGCAAAGGCGTTGAAATCCGGATTGACAAGATCGGTACCGCTGACACGGCCGGGATATTCCCGCTCCTGATGCATGCGGATCGTGCCATAGGTGCCGTTATTGACCAGCACGGTGATGATCGACAGGCCGTAACGCACGGCGGTGATGAATTCCTGCCCATGCATCATGAAACAGCCGTCGCCGGCAAAGCAGATCACCTCGCGTTCCGGGAACAGATGCTTGGCCGCGACCGCCGCCGGCAGGCCGTAACCCATCGAGCCTGATGTCGGGGCCGATTGCGTATTGTAGCGACGGAAACGGTGGAAGCGATGGACCCAGGTGGCATAGTTGCCGGCGCCATTGGTGAAGATCGCGTCCTCGGGCACATTGGCCTCGATCCAGTCCATGATCGGACCCATCTGCACAGCGCCGGGGCCGGTCTGCGGTGGGGTGGACCAGCTGAGATAGGCCGCATGCATGGCGGCGGTGCGATCGGCCCATGCATTTGCGGAAAGCGTAAGCGAGGAGAGGGCGGCAACGAAGTCATCCGGTGCAGCGCATATCGCCAGATTCGGTCGATAGACGCGGCCAAGCTCTTCGGCTTCCGGATAGATGTGGATGAGTTTCTGCGACGGGTAGGGGATGTCGAGCAGCGTATAGCCGGAAGACGGCATTTCGGAGAGGCGGCCGCCGAGCAGCACCACGAGATCGGCCTCCTTGATCTCCTTCGCCAGCGCTGGGTTGATGCCGATGCCGACATCGCCCGCATAAGAGGGGCTGAGGTGATCGAATAGCATCTGGCGGCGGAAGGAACAGCCGACAGGCAGCTTGTTGTTTTCCGCAAAAGCCTTGAAGCCCGCGACGCTTTCCTCAGACCAGCGCGTGCCGCCGATGATGAAGACCGGGCGCTTCGCCTCGCCCAGCATTTTTGCGAAGGCGGCCATCTGTGACGGGCCGGGATGCGCTTCGACCGGAGTATAGGGCTTTGCCTTGGGCGCTTCGACCTCTTCCACCAGCATGTCTTCGGGCAGCGTCAGCACCACCGGGCCGGGGCGGCCGGAGGTGGCGACGGCGAAGGCGCGGGTGACGAATTCGGGGATGCGGCGCGCATCGTCGATCTCACCCACCCATTTGGCGAATTCGGTGAAGGCGCGGCGATATTCCACTTCCTGAAAGGCCTCGCGCTCGCGCGCTTCGCGCTGCACCTGACCGATGAAGAGGATCATCGGAATGGAATCCTGCCTTGCGATGTGCAGGCCGGCCGAGGCGTTGGTCGCGCCCGGTCCGCGCGTCACCATGCAGATGCCGGGTTCACCGGTCAGCCGGCCCCAGGTGTCGGCCATCATGGCGGCGCCGCCTTCCTGGCGGCAGACCACGGTTTCGATGCCGCTTTCATAAAGCGCATCCAGCACGGCGAGATAGCTTTCGCCCGGAACGCAGGAAACGCGGGAAACGCCATTGGCCTTCAGCGCTTCGACGATCAATTGCCCGCCTGTTCTCTTCATGGCGTCGTGGTCCTTTCGATGTTTTCCAGTTCGGCCAGCACCTGCGCCTGATGTTCGCCGAGCTTCGGGCTCGGGCGTTCATAGCGCAGCGGCGTTTGCGACATGATAATGGGTGTGCGGACACCGGGGATGACGGTGCCGTCTTCCGCCTCCAGATCGACGCGAAGGCCACGGGCCTTCACCTGCGGATCGGCGAACATTTCCTCGATGGAATTGATCGGCCCGGCCGGCACGGCATTCTTTTCGCAGGCGGTCAGAAGATCGCGCTTCTGCCATTTCAGCGTTTCGGTGGAAACGATCTGCCGGACTTCCGCTTTGTGGGCCACGCGGGCCTTGTTCGTCGCGTAACGTTCGTCATCGGCAATCGCGCCGATGCCGAGAATGGTGCAGAGGCGGCGGAACTGGCCGTCATTGCCGACCGCGAGGATGAGGAAACCGTCGGCCGTCGGCACCACCTCATAGGGGGAAATATTCGGATGGGCGTTGCCGAGCCGGACGGGTGGCCTGCCGGAAATCAGGTAATTCATGTTCTGGTTGGCGAGCACGGCCGATTGCACATCGAGAAGCGCCATGTCGATATGCTGGCCTTCGCCGGTGCGGATGGCATGGATCAGCGCCGCCTGAATGGCTGACACGGAATAGATGCCGGTGAAGATATCGGCAACCGCCACGCCCGCCTTCATCGGCTGGCCGTCGGCTTCGCCCGTAATCGACATGAAGCCGGACATGCCCTGAACGATATAGTCGTATCCGGCGAGATCGGCATAAGGCCCGGTCTGGCCGAAGCCGGTGATGGAACAATAGATCAGCTTCGGATTGAGCGCCTTCAGGCTCTCGTAATCGAGGCCATATTTGGCAAGCCCGCCGCGCTTGAAATTTTCGATGACGACATCGGCGGTGCGCACCAGCCGGCGCACCAGCTCGCAGCCCTCGGGCGTTTTCAGATCGGCGACGATGGAGCGTTTGCCGCGATTGGTGGCGTGGTAATAGGCGGCGGAGAGGTTTTCGCCATCATCGCTTTCGACGAAGGGCGGTCCCCATGCGCGGGTATCGTCGCCGCCCTCGGGGTTTTCCACCTTGATGACGTCGGCACCCATGTCGGCCAGCATCTGCCCTGCCCAGGGACCGGCCAGAACACGCGCCAGCTCGATGACGCGAATGCCTGATAGCGGCGGTTTCCTGTTCGGCATGTCGGTCATCGGTCCCCCGGTATTTTGTGTCTGCCGGTTTATAGACCGCTGCTTGCCGCGTCGCATGTGATTTTATCTCATGGACTTATTCCGTTTCGGCAAAGGCCGCCTCAATCGCCGACGACGCGGCTGCACCAGGCGGCGAAATCCGCCGCGACGGCCTGCCAGCCGATTTCGTTCAAGGTCTCGTGCCGCATGCCCTTGTAGATCGTGTGCTCGACATGGCTGAAACCCGCCTCGCGGAAACGTTCGGCGAGCCAGACGATCTCTTTGCCGTCATTGGTGGCTTTGTCCTGATCGCCGCTGACAAGCAGAAGCGGCAGGGTTTTCGGCAGGCGCTCGATGAGTTTCGGTGCGCGATAGGAGAGTTCGAAGACATCCTGCCACAGGGAAACGCTCGCTTCGAACTGGCAGAGCGGGTCTTCCACATAGGCGTCCACCGCCGCCCTGTCGTGGCTCAGCCAGTCGGCATGGGTGCGCCTTTCCGGCATTTTCGCATTCCACACGCGGAAGGTTGCCTTCGGCAGAATGGCGCTCGGCACATCCGAGCCTTTCAGCATTTTTTCCAGCCGCAGCAGAACCTGTGCCAAACGGCCCATGAAGCCGGGATTGAGGTTGGAATTCCAGATAGACAGGCCATCGAAGGCATCCGGATGGCTGACGGCGGTGTTCAGCGCCACGAGGCCGCCCATGGAATGGCCGAACAGGATTACCGGCAGGCCGGGATGCCTTTCGCCGACCATCTGGCGCATCGCCATGACATCGGCAACGACCTTTTCCGCACCGTCCTTCCAGCCAAAACGGCCGAGAGGCGCATCCGCCGCTCTCGTGCGGCCATGGCCGCGATGGTCGTGGGCGTAGACTTCGAAACCCTGCTTCGACATCACATCCGCAAGCCGGCGATAACGGCCCGCGTGGTCAACCAGCCCGTGGCAGATCATCAGCACGCCGCGCGCGGGGGCAAGAGCGGAGGGCTGGTGGCGAAAGGCGATGGATGCGCCGGAGGGGGCTTCCAGCCTCTCAATACGGCTGAAGGCCAAGTCGTCGGTCGTTTCATTCATGATCGCGCCTGTCCCTGCCATAACATCCCTTGTCATAATCATGGGGTCATAATCGTGCCAGAGGTTGCCCCAAGGTCCTATTTACCCTACATAGCGGCAAATTTCCCGATACGTACTCTTAAAAATCCGATGTGGAGCATTCGCTACAATGGCACGTCAATTCATCTATCACATGGCCGGACTGAACAAGGCCTATGGCGCGAAGAAGGTTCTGGAGAACGTTCATCTCTCCTTCTACCCCGACGCCAAGATCGGTATCCTCGGCCCGAACGGCGCCGGTAAGTCGACTGTTCTGAAAATCATGGCCGGCCTCGACAAGGAATATACCGGTGAGGCCTGGCTGGCAGAAGGCGCGACCCTCGGTTATCTCGAGCAGGAGCCGAAGCTCGACGAAAACAAGACCGTGATGGAAAACGTCATGGAAGGTGTGGCGAGCAAGACGGCCATTGTCGACCGCTACAACGAATTGATGATGAACTATTCCGACGAAACGGCGGATGAGGGCGCGAAGCTTCAGGACATCATCGACAGCCAGAATCTCTGGGATCTGGAAAACCAGGTCGAAATGGCCATGGACGCGCTGCGTTGCCCGCCCGGCGACTCGGCCGTAACAGGTCTCTCGGGTGGTGAACGCCGCCGTGTGGCGCTCTGCCGTCTGCTGCTGTCGCAGCCGGACCTGTTGCTGCTCGACGAACCGACCAACCATCTCGACGCGGAAACCATCGCATGGCTTGAAAAGCACCTGCGCGACTATCCCGGCGCCGTGATGATGATCACCCACGACCGCTACTTCCTCGACAACGTCACGGGCTGGATTCTCGAACTCGACCGTGGCCGCGGCATTCCTTACGAAGGCAACTACTCCGCTTACCTGCAGGCGAAAGCCAAGCGCATGCAGCAGGAAGCCCGCGAAGACGCCTCGCGCCAGAAGGCCATCAGCCGCGAAAGCGAGTGGATCGCCTCCAGCCCGAAGGCACGCCAGACGAAATCCAAGGCACGTATCAAGGCCTATGACGAGCTGGTGGAAGCAGCGGAAAACCGCCGTCCCGGCGATGCGCAGATCGTCATTCCGGTTGCCGAGCGTCTCGGTCGCGTCGTCATCGAAGCCGACAATCTGACGAAATCCTATGGCGACCGCGTGCTGATCGAAAACCTGTCCTTCAAGCTGCCGCCCGGCGGCATCGTCGGCGTCATCGGTCCGAACGGTGCGGGTAAGTCCACGCTGTTCAAGATGATCACCGGTCAGGAAAAGCCGGATAGCGGTTCGGTGACTGTCGGTGAGACGGTTCAGCTCGGTTATGTCGACCAGAGCCGCGATACGCTGGCGGGTGACAAGACCGTCTGGGAGGAAATCTCCGGCGGCAACGACATCATCAAGCTCGGCAAGTTCGAAGTGAATTCGCGCGCCTATTGCGGCGCTTTCAACTTCAAGGGCGGCGATCAGCAGCAGAAGGTCGGCAATCTCTCGGGTGGTCAGCGTAACCGCGTGCACCTCGCCAAGATGCTGAAGGCCGGCGGCAACGTTCTGCTGCTCGACGAACCGACCAACGACCTTGATACGGAAACGCTCGCAGCGCTTGAAGAAGCGCTGGAAGCCTTCGCAGGTTGCGCCGTTATCATCAGCCACGACCGCATGTTCCTCGACCGCCTGGCCACCCACATCCTCGCTTTCGAGGGTGACAGCCATGTGGAATGGTTCGAAGGCAACTTCGAAGACTACGAAAAGGACAAGGTCCGCCGCCTCGGCCCGGAAAGCATCAAGCCCGGCCGGGTGAGCTACAAGCGCCTGACGCGCTGATCCTTTTCCGGATCCCTTCAGAAAGGCCCGCCGCAAAGCGGGCCTTTTTCCATGTAATAAGTTGACATGATCGCCTCACGGAACACTTTGCGCTTGCATCGAACGCCACATCGACATAAAGATATCTTTATATCTTGATTAGCTTGCGAGGCGCGGCAGAGTGGCGTTCGGTCTGGACAAATTGGTGGATCTTCTGAAGGCAGCGGGTGAGCCGACGCGCTTTCGCTTGCTGGCGCTTCTTTCGGCCGGCGATCTGACGGTTACCGATCTTACCGAAATTCTCGGCCAGTCGCAGCCGCGCATCTCCCGTCACCTCAAGCTTTTGACGGAAGAGGGGCTGATCGAGCGTTATCAGGAAGGCGCCTGGGCCTATTTCCGCTTGCGGCAGGATGGTGAGCCCGCCATTGTGGTCCGGCAGCTGCTTGGCGCCGCATCGCCCTCCGATGCCGTTCTCCAGCGTGACAGCGAGCGGCTTGCAACCGTCAAGCGGGTGCGGGCGGAGCGGGCGCAGGATTATTTCAGCCGCAACGCCTCCGCCTGGGACGAGCTGCGCCGCCTGCATGTCAGCGACGAGGCCGTGGAAGGCGCGCTCCTGAAGCTGGTGGGCACCACGCCGGTCGATTCGCTGCTCGATCTCGGCACCGGCACCGGCCGCATTCTGCAGCTTCTGAGCGGTATCTATCGCCGCGCGATCGGCGTTGATGCCAGCCGCGACATGCTTTCGGTGGCGCGCGCCAATCTCGACAAGGCGGGCGTGGTCAATGCATCCGTGCGCCATGGCGATATTCTCAATCTGCCGCTCGAAGGCCAGGATTTCGATCTGATCGTCATCCATCAGGTTCTGCATTTCCTCGACCAGCCGGAAATCGCGCTGGCCGAAGCCGCGCGCATGCTGCGTCCCGGCGGGCGGCTGATCGTCATCGATCTTGCGCCGCATTCCTTCGAATATCTGCGCGACGAGCATGCGCATGTGCGGCTGGGTTTCTCGCATCCGCTGATGGAAGAATGGCTGAAGAAGGCCGGGCTTTCTCTGGAGCGCGCTGTCGATCTTCATTCTGAAAAAGCGTCCGACGAAGCTCTGGACGTGACGATATGGGTTGCCCGTGACCAGCGGCTGCTGATGGCAGACGATGTGGTGCAAGAGGCCGTTTTACTTGCTGCCGGGAGGGCATGATATGTTGAGGTCGGAAACCGCGCGCCAAAATGGCGATATCCGGTTGTCTTTCGAGTTTTTCCCGCCCAAGAATCCCGAGATGGAAACCCAGCTCTGGGAAACGGTTGCCGAGCTGAAGAAATGGAACCCGGATTTCGTGTCCGTCACCTATGGCGCCGGTGGATCCACCAAGGCACCGACGCTGGATGCGGTGCGCCGCATGATCGGCGACAGCCATCTGGCAACCGCCGCGCATCTGACCTGCGTGGATGCCAGCCGTGAGGACGTGCATCAGGTCATTGAAGAGTTTCGCAATGCCGGCGTTCGTCATTTCGTGGCGCTGCGCGGCGATCCCTCCACGGGCATCGGTACGGCCTATAAGCCGCATCCGGAAGGGTATGAGAACGCTGCCGCTCTGGTGAAGGGGCTGCGTGAAATTGCCGATTTCGAGATTTCCGTGTCGGCCTATCCGGAAAAACACCCTGAAAGCGCAAGCGAAGAGGTCGATATCGATATGCTGAAGCGCAAGGCTGATAATGGCGCGACGCGGGCGCTGACGCAGTTCTTCTTCGATAATGACGTGTTCGAGCGCTATATGGAGCGGGTGACGGCGGCAGGCATCACCATTCCGGTGGTTCCGGGCATCATGCCGATCCAGAACCTCACCCAGCTCAAGCGTTTCGCCGGTCGCTGCGGCACCAGCATTCCCGGTTTTCTGGATGAGCGTTTCGAAGGTTATGACGACGATCTGGAAGGTCGCGCCCGCGTGGCCGCGGAGGTTGCCGCCGAGCAGATCGCCGATCTGCAGCGGCGTGGCGTCAATGAGTTCCATCTCTACACCATGAACCGCGCGCCGCTGGTTGACGCGGTGCTTGAAAATCTCGGGCTGGAGCGTCTGCGCCGCAGCGCCGCCTGATTTTACCGCAGCGGATTACCGACATGAAAAAAGCGCAGGTCCCTTAGGGCCTGCGCTTTTTAAACTCGTGTCATCTACGGTTCTTATCTGCGTTTGGTCTTCACGTCTCGTCAGATGAAAAGCATCATCGCTACGAACAAAAACGCCAAACCGACTGCCAAGGCATTGAGAGATTTTGTAAGTCCCATGGGTGCCTCCTCTTGTTGACAGGTTCGATAATATGACCGTTTTGTGGCAGTTGAAAAGCGGTTTTTGTGATGCAGTGCAGCACGTCTCTAGGCAGCATAAAAAAGAAATTTCTGTAATTATTTGAAAATAAAAGATTATTTTCTTATCACGCAGTGCTTCATATGTTTAAAAAAAGTAAATGACCGGGGTGTTATCCCCAGTCATCAGGTCGAGATTAACACTTTATGCCTTGATTCCGTCCGACAGATTAAGGGCCGGAAGGCGCCGTTAAGATTGCTTAAAGCGCTTGGAGAAGGGCGGTCGAAGGCCAGCCATCGGCGGGCAGTCCGAGACGCTGCTGCTCCTTCTGGATGGCGACGCGGGTGCCAGAACCGAGAATGCCATCCACCTTGCCGACATTGTGTCCGCGCGCTTCGAGCTTGGTCTGAAGCTCCTTCATGGTCGCATCATCGAAACCGGGCTCCGGGTTGCCCTTGTTGTAGACGGGAGAGCCCATGAGGCGGGTGGCGAAATAGGCGGCCGAGGTCGTGTAGATGAACGACTGGTTCCATTCCAGATAGATGTTGAAGTTCGGATAGGTGATGAAGGTCGGTCCCTTGCGTCCCTGCGGCATGATGAGGGCAGCGGGCAGGGTGGCGAAGTTTCTGTTGCCGTCGCGCGGGGTGACGCCCAGTGCGAACCAGTCACCCGCGGTCAGCGGACCGCCGAGGCCGGATTTTTCCCAGGGCAGGTTTTCCGGCAGCGAGACTTCCTGAATCCAGGGTTCGCCCTTCTTGAAGCCGAGATGCTGGATGAACTTCGCAGCCGTCAGGATCGCATCCGGGGCGCTGCTCTTGACGTTGATGTGGCCGTCGCCATCGCCGTCGACGCCGAAGGCGATGATGTCCTTGGGCAGCATCTGCACCTGGCCGATTTCACCGGCCCATGCGCCGGTATTGGCGGCGGGATCGAGATCGCCGTGCTGAACCATTTCGATCAGCGCCAGCAGCTGCGGACGGAAGAGTTCCGGACGGCGGCAATCATGCGAAAGGGTCACCAGCGCGTTGCGGGTGTTGAAATCGCCCTGAACGGCGCCGAAATCCGTCTCCATGGCCCAGAAGGCGGCGATGACGCCAGCCGGAACACCGAATTCGTTTTCGGCACGGGCGAAGGTGGAGGAGAGTTCCTGAAGTTTCTTGCGGCCGATATCCAGACGCGCCTGGCTGACGGTGCGCTGGGAGAATTCCAGGAAGGTCTGGCGGAAGACGCCCTGTGCACGGTCACGCGAGAGCACCTTCGGGTCGATCTGCGCGCCGGCAAGCGCCTTCTGGATCGCGTCGGCCGGAATGCCCTTGGCAAGCGCGTCGGCTTTCACGCCTTCGAGGAATGCACCGAGATCGCCGCCGCAGGCAACCTGCTTGGGATCATCGGGCGCGGCCACTGGCGGTGTGGCGAGGGCGGAGCCGGTGGAAAGAAGCGACAAAGCGGCGGCAAAAACGATGCTGCGCGACCGGAACGTGGGCATGGGAATTTCCTCGATAGGTTGTTAGCCCGCTTTACCCATATGTTTGCGACAAAAAAACGGACCGAATGATCTGACGCTGCAGAACAACGCCGATTTTTCAAAAGTGTTGCTTCTTGGCCGTGTTATTTGGCGGAAGCAATCCATTTCCGCCAGTTTTTATCCGTTCCGGCAAAGACATTGATGTCGGTCGGACCGTTCACGCCGGGCACGACGCCGGTTGCAGTATATTGCCAGAAGGCCCATTTGCGATCTTCGTAAATCTTGGCCGGATGGGCGGCGACGGAGCGGACCCAGAAATGGTAATCCTTGAACTGACCGACGAGGTTGTCGCGGTGGAAGTCCACCGAGGTATAGATGATCGGACGCTTGCCATAGTGGGCTTCGATGCGGTCGAGGAAACGCTGCATCTCGGCGCGAACGATGCCGGGTGCCGGGCGCGTCTTGCAGGTGGGCGAGGCCGGGTTCCATTCCACGTCGAGAACCGGGGGAAGGGTGACGGCCTCCTTCGGCACGTTGCGAATGAACCAGTCGGCCTGGGCGTCTGCTGTCGAACAGAAATAATAGAAGTGGTAGGGCGCGTGCAGAACATCTGCCGCCGCCGCGCTGCGCCAATGGTCGCCGAATTTCGGATCGATGCGGTCCGATCCCTCCGTCGCCTTGATGAAGACGAAGGACACGCCTGATTTGCGCACGGTCGGCCAGTCGACATCGCCATTCCATTTGGACACGTCGATGCCGTGCACCTCATGGCGGTGCGGGTTGTTCGTGCCGAAATCCTGCGGATCGGTATCGGAAAATTTCGGCCTGGAAACGGATGCGGTTTCCAGCAGGTCATAGCTGGTGGAGGTGCAGCCGCCGATCAACAGCAAAGCCGACAATAGTGCCGATAAACGCAGCCGCATTGAAACCCTGATGAAAGTGTTGCCCATCCCGCGGCCGCAAAACGGCGCGCCGTATCTCCCGATTTACGCATAACATGGTAAACAAGCGGTTATGGCAAGGGCAAAGGTGCTTTTTGCATCTCGCAAGCCGCTGGATTTGAAGCGATTTGCGATTTTTACTGCTGAAACCTCGCCGGGCGGAGCCTTGAAGGCTACGCCACGGGCGTGCAGACGGGTTTCGCAATCCACCGGGAATCAGGCGTCGGCCAAGATACGGTGGATTTTCGGCTGCTGCGCTTCGGCAACCGGAAGCGTGATGACAGCCCGCCAGGCATAACCCCGGGCGATTTCCTCGAATTCGAGATTACCGTCAAAACGGCCGGCCATATTGGCCAGAACATAGCGGAGATTGGCGCGGGGCGTGACGTGGAAACGGGTAAGCCAGGCTTGCAGAAGGGTGCGGAACCACTTCGGCAATTGTTCCTGCTGGCCGAAATCGACGATATGCAGCGAGCCGCCGGGTTTCAGCGCCGTAAGCGCCTGTTCGATCGCCTTTTCCCAGTCCGGTATCATCGACAGCGCATAGGGGATCATGACGCGGTCGAAGCCGTCGGGCTGGCCGAATTCGGAGGCGCGAAAAGCGGTGGCGTCGGCCACGCGCAGAATGGGGCGTTCCGCCTTGCCGGCGAAATTCTCGGCTGCGGTCAGCAGCATTTCGGCCGAAATGTCTAGGCCGAACAGTCTTGCCTGCGGAAATTTGCGGCTGGCCAGCAGCAGGTTGCGGCCGGTGCCGCAGCCGACTTCTAACAGCGTGCCGCCCTTCGGCACGTCGAGGCCGGAAATGGTCCGGTCACGGCCGAGAAGGTAATATTTGCGGGTGATATCGTAGATATGCCGCTGGTGGCGATACATGCGGTCCATCAGGCTCGCATGCGCGCTGTCTGCAAGGCCCACATTCTCGCCGACGGTTTTCATGCCATAGCCCTCTGATAGATATGGAAGCCGCCGTAGATGGCCGAGCGGTCCATGGCGTTGAGCTCATTGGAGCGCTCTTCGAGATAGACCCACTGGTTGCGGATATCGGGCGAAAGCCGGCCTTCGATGACGCTCTTTTCGGCCGCGGTGCGGAAGATGACGCGCGCGCCCGATGCGGCGGTGCGGCTGATCTGCGACCACAATTCGTTGAGCTGTGTGTCCGTCATCCAGTCCTGCGCATCGAGGAGGATATAACGGTCGACGGCGCTTGCCGGCTTTCTGGACAGAAGCTCGGTATAGGTGGCGTGGTGCACCGCGACGCGGGCCGTGTTGTTGCGGATCGTCTCGTAATATTCCGGCTTGAGATAGGCGGGCAGCGCGCCCTCATGCGGTTCGGGATAGCGGCGCGCAAAGGCCTGCCAGGCGAAATAATTATCGCTGAGCGGGAAGTTGCAGGCGAGCTTTTCCAGCCGCTCCTTCAGCACGGATGCAACCGTGCCATTGGCGGAAAGGCTGGCCAGCTCGTCATATTGCCGAGGCGGAATGCCGAGGCCGAAGAGCGAGCTTTTGCGCTTCGTCAGCCAGCGCACGACCGGCTTGTCGAACAGCGGTGCCACCTTGCTGTCGAAAAACTGGCGCTGTTCGTCCAGCGTGCGGGTCTTGGCCATTTCGGTGAGTTTCACGCCGTGCAGCCGGGCCATGAGATGGCCGGCGCCGATGAAACGGCCGAGCAGGCCGGTGCGATAGATATTCCTGTCGAAGACAGAGATGCGGCGGCGGCCGGAAAGGGTGCGCTTCGACCAGTAAGCCTTGGTCGTGGCGTCGAGATGCTCGGCGATGAAGCGGTCGTAGCCGTGGCTGTTGCTGCGCGTATTGGCGCGGCCGAAGTGACGCACCACGTCCTGATGGGCAGGCAGATGGCGGAAGGCGGCGAGCTTCAGCTTGTTCAGCGCGATGTGGTGCGGGTTGAGGTCCACGACATCGATGCTGGCCGGATTGCGCGAGAGATAGGCCAGCATGTTGCAGCCGCCCGAGCCGATGGTGACGATGCGATGACCTTCGCCAAGCTCCATCGCTTCCATGTCGATTTCCGGGTCTTCCCATATCTGCGGATAGACGAGGCCGGAAAAGAGGACGCCGAAGAAGCGCTCGGACAGACCGCTTTTGGAGAGTGCCTTGTGCTGGAGCAATGCGGACTTCAGTTTCGTGTTCTTGCTGAAGCCGGTCTTGGGTGCCGCACTCGTCATATGTTCACCTCTCAGTCGATTGAGAGGCGTCTACAGCCGTGACACTACAATTTGATGACAGGGGCTGTGGGCAAAGGCGGGGAATAGGGGTGTCGGTGGAAAACCAGCCCGCGCCGCCCAATCAGGATGACGAAATGAAAATACCCGGCGGCTTAAGAAAAGCCGCGCGGCTGCATTCGCATAACAGAGCCGGAGGCCATCACTTGCGCAGAACGTGCAGCATGCCCTTGCGCTTGGCGTCGTAATAATAACCGCGCGCGTAAAGCCGGACTGCGTTGTCGCGGTCGTTGCCTGCCACAACCCATGCGCCGCGCAGATATTTGACGGCGTATTTGAGGTTGGTTTCGGCATCGAACAGGCCGGAGGCGGGGCCATCGAAGCCCATGGAGCGGGCCGTGGCGTGCCGGATCTGCATCAGGCCGAAATTGCCGCTGCTATAGGCGCCGGGATTATACATGCTTTCGCGCCGCACCACGCGGTGAACCAGATCTTCCGGCACATCATACATGGTGGCGTATTTGGTAATAAGGCCGCTCAGCTTTTCGCGTCCGGCCGGGGCCGAATTGAGCGGCGTCGTCATCGATTCGTTCTGGCGGATGGCGGCCAGCGCGGCATTGGTCGGGCCGGCGGCATAGGCCAGAACCGTGCTGTCCGGCTTCGGCAGCGGAATGACTTTGCGTTCCGCAGTCAGCTCGGTGCCGATGGAGGGCGAACCGGGCGGCGGCGGTGCGGGCGGGAAGCTGCCCTTGACGGCAACCACCTGCGGCAGATCGGCAGCGGCATTGTGGGCAGCCGGCTTGGCCGCCACGTCAGCCGTTTCGATGGCTGCGGCCGCCGCAGTGGCGCTTGTCGGTGCGAGCGCCGTGGCCGTGGTCGGCGCAGATGTCGTCACACCAGCTTGGGCGACTTCGTTCTGCTGCGGCTGCATCTGGGCGGCGATGGCTGCGGCTGCAGCAATTTCAGAAGCCGGCGGCAGCGCCACGCGTCCGCCCTTAACGGCGACGGCGGTAGGAAGTGCTGCAGGCTGGGAAGGGGTTGTGGTTTCGGCGGTCTGCACCGTTGCTGCTGCCGGGGTCGCGCCCGCTGCTGCTTCGGCCGTTGCCGGCTGCGCCGATGTTTGCGCAGGAGTGGTCGCGGGATTGACTGTTGCGATCTTCGGGCCGTTCGGCCCTTCCTTTGCGGTATATTCGACGCTGGTGCATGCGCTTAATGCCAGTGCCAGACCCACGGTGGAAGACAGAAGAAGTGCACTTCTTCCGCGGAATTTTCCCGAATTTCGCATGTTGCCGCCTTCGTTATGCCTGTCTTTCGATACCCCCGCGTCGAGCGAAGCAGGCAGTGTCCCGTCGCGCCTTCATTAACCTATTGTAAGGATAGCGGCAAGCCGGGACGTTTCTCCCCGGCTTTCGGGCGGTTTTTCAGGCCGCGATGCGCCTGTATCCGGCGCTGACGGCGCGGCCGGAAATGAAGTGGGTGCGGTATTTCGGTCGGATTTTCTTATCGCCCGACATGCGGCGCACCATCGCCAGAGTAGGCCCGGCAAACAGCGCCTGCGCGGTCAGAATCACCAGCGCCAGAAGCAGGATGGCGGCTTGCGCCGTGGCAAGCGTTTCAATTGCATTGCCGGAGGTGGACACGAATTGCGGCAGCAACGCCAGAAAGAAAGCGAAGTAGCGCGGGCGCAGGGCGGCAATGGCGTAACAATCGCGGAAAATGCCGCTCCAGGATTTGCCCGGAAGATTGTCATTATCGGCATTGGCGGCCTGGGCGGCAGGCGTGGCGAAGGTCCACAGAAGGAACAGCATCAGCCAGCCGATGCCGGCCCATTGCACGATTTCCACGAAGGATTGCGGCAGCCAGGCGAGACCGGCCACCGGAATGGCGGAAATCGTCATGGCCGTGACGATGCCGAGCGCGCCGCCGCTGACGGAGGCGAAGACCGTCTTTTTGCCGCGAATGGCGGCATAGGAGGCGACAGAGAATACAAGGGGAGAGGGGAGTGCGAACACAACGGCACATGCTGCACAAAAAATCAGCCAGGCCTGTCCAGACATTCTCTTCCTCCTTGCCCTCCCTGTCGCCGCATTATTTTAGCCTATCGTAAAATCAGGCCGCTGTGAACGGCTGACCGACGTGTTCCATCACTTCGGTAAACCATTTTGCAGAGAGGTCGAAATGCTTTCCGCCCTTGATACGCGGAAACTCGATGGTCCGCAATTTGCCATTCTGGTCTTCGTCATGGCCGGTGACGCCGGAGACCTTGTTGAGCGCGCTTTCGACGGCGAGATCGACCATGCCCTGAATGAGGCGCAGGTCGTCGCCATTGGCGGCGGCGGAGCGGGCGAAATAGCCCGATTTCTGCACCATGGAGCGTTCCGCACCGATGAGGCTGGCGAACTGCTTCTGGAACCAGCCGCCGACATTGATGGTGTCGATCTTCACATGGCCGAAAGCGTCGCGCTTGACGGCCTCGCCGGAGGCTTCGCGTTCGGCGACGATGGAATCGAGGCCCGCACCTTCGGAAACGAACAGCGTGACATAACCGTTCCTGTCCATGATTTCCTTCAGTCGCTCGGCTTCCGCCTCGATGTCGAAGGCCATTTCCGGCAGGTAGATGCCGTCGATGTTCTTCATCTGCGTGTTCATCATCAGGCCTTCGACATAGTCGTTGCCGCTGGTCTTCTGGATATAGGCGCGAGCGGTGGCGGCGGTCAGCCAGCCGCAATGGCGGCCCATGACTTCGTGGATGACGAAGGTCTTGGGTGCTGCGCTTTGCTCGTTGCTGACATTGTCGAAGAAGGAGGCGCCGACTTCGGCGGCCGTCCAGGCACCGAGCGATTGCTTGATCGGCACCACGTCGTTATCCACCGTCTTCGGCAGGCCGACAACGGTGAGATTGTAGCCGTTGGCGCCGAGATAGGCGGCAAGGTCCGCAGCCGTCGTGTTGGTGTCGTCACCGCCGATGGTATGGAGAATGGTGATGCCGTCAGCCGCCAGCCGGTCAGCTGCGACGCGAAGCGGATTGTCGCCTTCCTTGACCAGACCGCGCTTGGCGCAATCTGCGGCATTGGTGAGCTTGACGCGGCTGTTGCCGATCGGCGAGCCGCCGTAACGGTGCAGCAGATGCGCCTTTTCCCGCATATCCCTGGTGATCTCGATACGGTCACCCAGAAGTACGCCCTGATAACCGGAGCGATAGGCCACGATGTCGATATCAGGCGCAATGTCGCTATAACGCTCGATCAGGCCGCCCACGGCCGAAGAGAGACAGGGCGCAAGGCCACCCGCGGTCAGCATTGCGACTTTCTGTTTGGCCATCATGGCTCTCCTTTTCACATATACCCAAAGACATGTCTGGCAAATGGATGCGACAGCCGCGTTTAGGTGTAAAGTGAATTTATGAAGAAAAACGCCGATTTCTCGCGGTTTTTCAGCGGCTTGAGCAAAGTGGTGGAATATAATCGTTTCAATCGGCATAGCCGGTGGCCGGCTCCCCGTCGTCTGTGGAAAACCATGGCCCCATCGTCTGCGGCACTCTTGTTCCTGAAGCAAAACTGTCGCAAAGATGAATAAAAGTTAATGCCGCCGGTCCGCTGGACATATTGCATTCGCGGCAATATCCCGTCATGCTTGTCGCATGATGTTCGATTTCGCCTGTCTGCAAATTTCATCCCTGTGGGAACGGCTGCTCGGCGCAATCGGCGACGCCGCAGGCGGTGCGCTCGGGCGCGTGGTGGAAGCCATCCGCACCCTTTTCGAGGGTGATCCGGAAACGCGCCGCAAGGTTTCCTTTTCCGTGGCCATCATCGCGCTTTCCGCCAAGATGGCGAAGGCCGACGGTGTCGTCAACGATGCCGAGGTGCGCGCCTTCCGGCAAATCTTCGATTTTCCGGAAGAAGAAGCCAAGAACGTCGCCCGTCTTTATAATCTCGCCCGTCAGGACGTTGCCGGTTACGAGGCCTATGCGGAGCGGCTTGCCGGTCTGTGCGGCTCCGGGCACGCCAATTGCGAGATGCTGGAAAGCGTCATCGACGGCCTGTTCCACATCGCCAAGGCCGATGGGCTGATCCATGAGCGGGAACTGGCCTTCCTCGGCCGGATCGCGGAGATCTTCCGCATCACCGAAGATCACTTCGAAACGATCATGGCGCGGCATGTCCATATGGACGGGCGCGACCCCTATCGCGTGCTCGGCGTTTCGCCTTCCGACGATTTTTCCGATATTCGCCGGCGTTATCGTTCGCTGGTTGCCGAACACCATCCTGACAAGCTCATTGCACGCGGCGTTCCCATGGAATTGCATGCGGCCGCGAATGAGCGTATGGCGGCTCTCAACGCCGCCTATGCGGCCATCGAGAAAGAACGCCGCGTCGCATGAGTGAATGTCTGCCGGATTTTACCCCGGATTTCGGGGGCGCAGCCGTTGCGCCTTCGCCTAACCATGGCGAAAGGCTGGGGGTGGCCGGCCCCGATATTATTCTGCTGCATTATACCGGCATGACGACGGCCGACGGCGCGCTGTCGTGGCTCTGCAATCCGGAAAGTCAGGTTTCCAGCCATTATTTCGTCTTCGAAGACGGGCGCGTCATTCAGATGGTTCCTGAAACCCGCCGTGCCTGGCACGCGGGCAAAAGCATCTGGGCGGGGGATGAGGACATCAATTCCCGCTCCATCGGCATCGAGATCGCCAATCAGGGCCATCCCGGCGGCCTGCCGGAATTTCCGGAAAAACAGGTGGAAGCCGTCATCGAATTGTGTCGCGATTGCGGCCAGCGCTGGTCTATCGCCCCTGAAAGGGTGCTGGCGCACTCGGATGTCGCGCCGATCCGCAAGGTCGATCCGGGTGAAAAATTCCCGTGGGACATCCTGTCGCAGCACGGTGTCGGCCATTGGGTGGAGCCTGCGCCGATCCGTGGCGGCCGCTTTTTTCAGCGCGGCGATCATAGCCAGCCGGTCGAAGCGCTGCAGTCGATGCTGTCCATCTATGGTTATGGCGTTGAAATTACAGGCGCTTATTGCGAGAAAACCGAAGGCGCCGTGGCTGCCTTCCAGCGGCATTTCCGTCCCGCTCTGGTGGATGGCATCGCGGATTTCTCCACCATCGACACGTTGCATCGGCTGATTGCCAGCCTGCCGAGATTTTCGGCCGCCTGAACGCGAATTCTGGAAAAGCGTTCCCGATTTTCTTGCCGTTCAAGTCGCTTTTTTTACCGTGCCACAGTTAATCCGCATTGAGGAAGTTTAAGAACGTCACTGCATGCGGTGTCGTTCTTCAGGGGAACCTGCCGTCAATATCAATCAAGGAGACCGGACAGCGGAAGGTCGTGATCGACTTTCCGGGCGCAGATTATTTGTGTCGCTTCATTGTTTCTGTCATCCGATCTGGAGACTTTTTCTACATATGAACAGGGTTGTTGTTGCTGTCGTGGCGGGCGTTGTTATGCTCGCTTCGCAGGCGGGGATTGCTTTTGCCAAAGACGAGGACGTCAAGACCAAAACCGTGACGCTGGAGACCTTCTTCCGCAAGCCCGGTTATCCCATTCCCGAAAAGAGCCTGCCATCCTCGCTCAGGAACGACTATTCCGATCTGATCGTCAAATATGCCAAGCGTTACGGCGTTCCCACCAATCTGGCGCATGCCGTGGTTTCGGTGGAAAGCAAGTTCAATCCGAAGGCTCGCGGCAGCGCAGGCGAGGTTGGGCTGATGCAGATCAAGCCGGCGACGGCGCGGATGATGGGCTATCGCGGTACGACCAAGGCGCTCTACGATCCCGAGACCAATATTCGCTGGGGCATGCAATATCTGGCGACGGCGCATCAGCTTGGCGGCGGCCAGGTGTGCAGCACGATCCTGCGTTACAATGCAGGCCATGGCGCCACCCGGATGAACCCGGTCTCCAAGCGTTATTGCGGCAAGGTGCAGGCGCTGCTGGCCGGCTGAGGCCGCCATCGATCGTCTGCGAAATTGCGAAAAGCGATTCCGGTTCGGCCCGGCATGCTGTAGTCAGAAGCAATCTGATACGGAGCATGACATGCCGGATTTCAAATATATCGTCGTCGGGGCCGGAATGATGGGAGCGGCTGCGGCGCGGCATCTCTCAGTGCAAACGGATGGCGTGGCGCTGATCGGCCCGGACGAACCCGCCGATCGCAAGACCCATCAGGGTGTGTTTTCGAGCCATTACGACGAAGCGCGCATTACCCGCGGTTTTGATGGCGATCCGGTCTGGGCGGAACTGGCGCAGCGCTCCATCCGCCGTTATGCGGAGATCGAGGCCAAAAGCGGCATCCGCTTTTTCACGGAAGCGGGCTGCCTGTTCACCGGAAACGGCAAGGGGCTTGCGGGGGACTATGTCTCGCGCGCGCTTGCCTCGGCCGACCGCCTCGGTCTCGGTGTCGAGACACTCGGCACTCATGCGCTGGCTGGCCGGTTTCCGATGTTCTCCCTGCCGGCCGATCACAGCGGTTATTTCGAGGCGCAATATGCCGGCCACGTCAATCCGCGCGCCTTGGTGAAGGCGCAATGCACGATTGCCGTCGCACAGGGCGCGCGGCTTGTGCGCCAGACGGCGGCGCATATTCGCGATACTTCCCATGGCGTCGAAGTTTCTACTCGAGAAGGGGCGGTTCATACGGCTGAAAAGGTCATCGTAGCGGCCGGGGGTTTCACCAACATGGCCGAGCTTCTGCCTTCTCCGGTCGATATGGCGGCCACGGGCCGCACCATCGTCTTTTTTGAGCTGGATGAGGCGCGGCAGGTGCTGTTCGGTGCGATGCCTTCTACCATCGTACTGGCGGAGACCGAGGACGACATCGTCTATATCCTGCCGCCGGTGCGTTATCCCGATGGCAAGGTCTATCTGAAGATCGGCGGCGAGAGCGAAAAGGGCAGGCTTGAAACGCTCACTGACGCGGTTGACTGGTTCCATTCGGACGGCACGCCGGGTGAGGTGGAATTTCTGAAACAGCGGGCGCTCTCCTTGATGCCGGAGCTTGCCGGCTGCCCGGTCACTTCAGGTTCCTGTGTCGCCTCCATCACCCGCAGCGGCTATCCCTATATCGGCTATACGCAATCCTCCAATATCGCGGTTCTGACCGGCGGCAATTTCGTCTCCGCCAAGTCTTCGGACGAAATCGGCCGACTGGGCGCCATGCTGCTTTTGAACGGCCAGTTGACCGAGGATGAATTCGCCGCCGAAATGTCGCCGGTTTTCGTCTGACATTCAGGGGCGAAGCAGCTACAAGGTTGCGATGGAAGTGAGCGGGTGAAGAGGGCGGCATGTCGGGACATTTCAGATACATCGTCGTGGGTCGCGGCATGATGGGTGCCGCCGCCGCCCGCCATCTGGCTGAAACGGTCGATGGCGTCGCGTTGATCGGCCCCGGCGAACCTGCCGACATCAAATCGCATCGAGGCGTCTTCGCCAGTCACTATGACGAGGCGCGGATTACCCGCACCATCGATGGTGATGCCGACTGGGCGCTGCTCGCCAACCGCTCGATAGCGCGTTACGCCGATATTGCCGCAAGAAGCGGCGTTGAATTTTATGCGCCGGTCGGCTGCCTGATGGTGGGGCCCGAACGGGGCGGCGATAATCCTTTTGTCGACGATGTCCGCAAGGCGGCGGCGCGGCTCGGGGTTTCGACGGAACTGCTGGACGGGGAAGGCCTCGAAAGCCGCTTTCCCTATTTCTCCTTCGAGCCGGGTTGCGAGGGGGTATTCGAGAGAAACAATGCCGGATACGTCAATCCGCGTGGGCTGGTGAAGGCGCAGGCTGTTCTCGCTGAAAAGGCGGGTGTCACGCTTATTGACGATATCGTCGTCTCGACGCGGGAAGAGGGTGGTCGCGCACGGGTGGAGACGGCCTCGGGCGCGGTTTATACCGCAGACCGGGTGCTGGTGGCGGCCGGCGGCTTCTCGATCACGAAAGATCTGCTGCCGCAGCCGGTGGCCCTCGATGTTTATGCGCGCACCGTCGCTTTCTTCGAAGTAGATGAGGGCGATCTGGATCAATATGCGGACATGCCGTCGTTGATCTATGAGCCGCGCGACACGACGAAACATATCTATCTTCTGCCGCCGGTGCGTTATCCGGATGGCAAATTCTATCTGAAGATCGGCGGCGATCCCGACGACAAGAGGCTCGGCAGCGACCCGGAAATCCGGGAATGGTTCCGCTCCGGCGGACGCGAAAGTGTGCGTGATCATCTCTCGGAGATCGTCGGATCGCTGGTGCCTTCCATCGATCTCTCGCGTGTCTCGATGGCCGCCTGCGTCGTCTCCAAAACGCAAAGCGGTTATCCGGCCATCGGCTTCACCGCCTCGCCGAAGATTGCGGTTCTGACCGGCGGTAACGGTACGGCGGCCAAGAGTTCCGATGAGATCGGACGGCTCGGTGCTGTGCTGCTGCGGGACGGAAAAATCGCCGACGGCGCCTTTGCTACGGATTTCAAGCCGGCATTTCTTTGATCCTTGCCTGCGCTTTTCGGTGGCTTTCGCCTCGGAACATGGTTATTGAGCCCATGCCAGTTGGCCGGGCAGCCGCGCTTTACCAATGTCGAAAGACGGTAAGGTGAGGAAAGTCCGGGCTCCACGGAAATACGGTGCCGGATAACGTCCGGCGGGGGCGACCCCAGGGAAAGTGCCACAGAGAGCAAACCGCCATGCATCGCATGGTAAGGGTGAAAGGGTGGGGTAAGAGCCCACCGCGCTTCTGGTAACAGCGGCGGCAAGGTAAACCCCACCGGGAGCAAGACCGAATAGGGATGACACGGGGCGGGCGAAAGCCCGTTCACAGCCGGTTTCCAGGCCCGTCATCCGGGTGGGTTGCGCGAGGCGGCATGCAAATGCCGTCCCAGATGAATGGCTGCCACGTTCCGGGTCAAACCGGGGCCATACAGAACCCGGCTTACAGGCCAACTGGCGAATTTTCCTCAATCTTGCGGCGGCTCCTACATGCCGCTTCCCCCATGGCTAATCAGGAATGTGTATGATTAAATCATACCGTGTGATACAAGGGTGAATGAAAGGCGAAAACCATGCGCACCACCCAAGCTTTCAGCATCACACTTCCCCTGGAAATGGCGGAAATGGTCAAGGCAAAGGTCGCTTCCGGCGAATATGCGACGGAGAGCGAGGTTATCCGTGATGGCCTTCGCACCCTGGCAGCCCGCGATGCGGCCGTGGAGCGGTGGTTGCAGGAAGAAGTGACATCCGCATACGATGCTCACAAAGCAGACCCGGGCAGGGCCAAGCCTCTCAGTGAAGGTTTGGCTGAGGTCAGGTCGCGTATTGCCAAGGGTGAGGGGCGCACGTAGCTCCCACCTCTCGGAAACCCTTTATCTATTTATATTTATGCAATTCGTAATGCCAAGTTGCCGCATGTTTTTGCTGGAAACGCTTTTAAATGAAGTATTACGTTGTGCGCCTGTCACCCGAAGCGCAGACCGATCTGGTGCATATCCATCAAAATATCGCCGGCAAATCAGGGTCGTCCGCTGTCGCAGATCGGTACATTGATCGCATCGGCATATTTCTTTCAACTTTGAATGTCTTTCCCGAACGGGGCACGGTGCGTAACGAACTGCGTGTGGGACTCCGCATAATCGGTTTTGAACGCAGCGCCAGTGTCGCTTTTGTGGTGGAGCAGGACGATGTGGTTGTTCTGCGTCTTCTGGCTAAAGGCCAGGAGTTTGATGAGGAAGCACTGCGCCCTGAGAATGCGGTTATAGAGCGCAGCGATGGAAACCATCGTGACTGAGCTTCTCATCGATTCCATTATTTTCTGACGTTGACGGCCTGACCCATCTGCCCGTGAAGCCGGATAATGTGGCCATCTCCTTGTTTTAACAAAGAAAAACAGCGCCTTCACCGCATCTTCCCGTGCCGTGAAAGCGCATCGCCGCGCGGCTCGGTAAACCATTCGTTAAACTTAACGGCTTATGAATTTCCGATGCGAAGTCGGTATCGTGCCGGCTTCTCCCATTGACGCCCATAGTGTCCCATGATATCCCAAATGCACACCACATTGGGTCGTGTTTTTGACCCGCAATCGCTGAAACGAGTGAGGAGCCTGCGAGGGGCTGCTGCAGGGCACGTCGCCCTGGCGCTTGGCGATGTGTCGTGCGTACCGGTGTCGTCTGCAAAGTGGATGGTTCGCTTTGCGGAATGCGGTTTTGGCGAGTTGAGTAATGGACCGCTTTTTATCGAACGTGACGAACAGGATCGACGCCAAGGGGCGCGTTTCGGTTCCGTCTCCGTTTCGTTCGGTGCTGGTCAGGCGCGGCATTCAGGAGCTTTATTGTCTTCAGGATTTCGCCTTTCCGGCCATCAGTGTCGGCGGTCCGGATTTGCTGGAGCGCTACGAGCGGCAGATCGCGTCGATGGATGCCTTCTCGCCCGAGGCGAACGCGATGTCGCTGCTGGTTCACGGCGGCGGCGTTTTCATGAAGCTCGACCAGGAAGGTCGATTGATGGTGACGGATTTCGTGCGGGAATTCACCGGCATATCCACCGAGGTCACCTTCGTCGGACGGGCGGATCATTTTCAGCTTTGGCAACCGAATGCGTTTTTGGCGGCGCAGGCGGAAGCAAGAGCGGGGCGCGGTTTTTCGGCTGCTCGCCCCGCCTAGGACGGGGACACGGAATGGCGGCGAATTCTGGCGGACGATCTTCTGATGCCGATGGCGGACCTCAGCGTCACATACCGGTCCTGCTTCGCGAAGTCATTGCCGCGCTGGAGCCATCATCCGGCAAGGTCATCCTCGACGGCACGTTCGGCGCCGGCGGCTACACCCAGGCCATTCTCGATCAGGGCGCTGACGTCATCGCGCTCGACCGCGATCCGACCGCGATCGCCGGCGGTCAGGCGATGGTTGCCGCCAATGGCGGCCGGTTGAGCCTCATCCAGTCGCAATTCTCCGATCTCGCGAAGCATGCCCCGCAAGGCGGGCTCGATGGCGTCGTTCTGGATATCGGCGTTTCCTCCATGCAGATCGACGAGGCCGAGCGCGGTTTTTCCTTCCAGAAAAACGGCCCCCTCGATATGCGCATGTCGGGTTCCGGCGTTTCGGCGGCCGATGTCGTCAATCGTGCGAAGGTCAGCGATCTGATCCGCATCTTCGGTTTTCTCGGCGAAGAAAAGCAGCCGGGCCGCATCGCCCGCGCCATCGAGAAGAAGAGGGCCGAAGAGCCGTTCCGCACCACCCGCGATCTGGCGGGCCTCATCGAAATTGTCACGCCGCGTAAGGCCAAAGACAAGATTCATCCCGCAACGCGGGTGTTTCAGGCGCTGCGCGTTTTCGTCAATGACGAGCTGGGCGAGCTGGCGCAGGCGCTTTTTGCCGCCGAGCAGGTTTTGAAACCCGGCGGCCGGCTGGTCGTCGTCACCTTCCATTCGCTGGAAGACCGTATCGTCAAGAAATTCTTCTCCGACCGTTCGGGCAAGGCCGCTGGTTCCCGGCACCTGCCGATGGTGGAGGACAAGCCCGCCATTTTCGATAACATCGGCAAGCCGATGATCGCCGCCAGCGATGAGGAGGCGGAACTCAATCCGCGTGCCCGATCCGCCAAACTGCGGGCCGGTCTGCGCACGACCGCACCGGCGCGCGCGGCGGATTATTCGATCTTCGAGCTTCCCGATCTCGCCAGCCTTGAAAAGATGGGAGGCTGATATGCTGCGCACTTTCGATGTCATCTTGATGGGTGTGATGGTCGCCGCGGCCGTCGTCACCTATTCGATCAAGCACAAGGCCGATCTGAAGCTTGAGGAGGTCCGCAAGCTGGAGGCCGAAATCAAGCTTGAGAAGGATACGATCGATCTTTTGAGAGCCGACTGGGCGCTCTTGACGCAGCCGAACCGTCTGCACCGGCTCGTGAATGCCTATCAGGACGAGCTTGGCCTTTCGCCGACGCTGCCGACGCAACTGGCGCAACCGCGCGAGCTGCCGATGCTGCGCTCGCAACTGCCGCAGCCGCCCGAGCCGGAAGGTATGAGCGTCGAGGATGTCATTGCCGCCGCCGTCAACGGTTCCAAGCCGGGTGCGACGCTTGGCGCGGCCACCAAAAAGAAATCACCGCCGGCGGGTCAGATTGCCGTCAACGGCACTCCGGTTCCGACACCTCGGGCGCGTGTTTCCCGTCCCACAGCGGCTCCGGCCGTCTCCGCCGTCGCGGGCGATGAAACCGACGACATGGATGACACGATAACAGGATCGGTGAACCGCTGATGTCTTTTCTCTCCCGCGTCATGGTTTTGAAGAGCAAGGCTCATTTTTCCGCCAGCACCACCGGCGTCTATACCGATCATGCGGCCTTTGAAGGCGCGCGCAAGAAGCGCGCCGCCCAGGCGAAAAGCCGCGTCGGCCTGATCATTTTCGGTTTCGTCGCCTTTTACGCCGTCGTTGGCGGGCGTCTTGTGCAATATGGCATGGCCGAGCAGGAAACGGTGTCGAGCATCGCACCCGCCGACCGTTTGATGGCGTCGCGCCCCGATCTTCTCGACCGCAATGGCGAGGTTCTGGCCACCGATATTCGCACCGTCTCGCTGTTTGCCGAACCGCATCGCATCGTCGATATCGATGAGGCTATCGAGAAGCTGCGGACGGTTCTGCCGGATCTCGACCAGCGCAGCACCTATCAGAAGCTTTCTTCCAATTCGCGCTTCCAGTGGCTGCGCCGGCAGCTGACGCCGAAGCAGCAGAGCCAGATTCTGGCGCTCGGCATTCCAGGCGTCGGCTTCCGCCCGGAAAAGCGCCGCTTTTATCCCGGCGGGCCGACCGCCGCGCATGTCGTCGGTCACGTCAATATCGACAATCGCGGCGTTGCCGGCATGGAACGTTACGTCGACAGCCAGGGCCTTGCCGATCTGACGGCGCTCGGCATGACCAGCGACCAGCCGCTGGAGCCGGTGAAGCTTTCCATCGATCTGCGCGTGCAGTCCATTGTCCGCGAAGTCGTGACCTCGGCCATCACCAAGTTCCAGGCGATCGGCGCCGGCGCGGTGGTTCTGGACGTGCATACCGGCGAAGTCCTCGCCATGGCCTCCGTGCCGGATTACGATCCGAACAACCCGGCCGAAGGCGCCAAGGAAGGCTGGCTCAACCGCATGTCGAACGGTACGTTCGAAATGGGGTCCACCTTCAAGTCCTTCACCATCGCCATGGGCCTCGATTCGGGCCGCGTCCGTCTCGGCGACACCTTCGATGCGCGTTATCCGATCCGCATCGGCGGTTTCACCATCAAGGACTTCCACGGCAAGGGCCGGATGCTTTCGGTGCCGGAAATCTTCCAGTATTCCTCCAACATCGGTACAGCCAAGATTGCCGACACGGTGGGAACGGAAGGCCACAAGGAATTCCTCACCCGGCTTGGCCTTTTGACCCGCATGCAGACCGAATTGCCGGAAGTGGCTCTGCCGTCGCAGCCGCGCGAATGGAAGAAGATCAACTCGATTACCATTTCCTTCGGCCACGGCGTTTCCACGACACCGCTGCAGACGGCGGTTGCCGGCGCCGCACTGGTCAATGGCGGCAAACTGATCGAACCGACTTTCCTGCCGCGTACCCGCGAACAGGCCGATCAGGTGGCCAAGCAGGTTCTGAAGCCGGGCGCCAGCAAGGACATGCGTTTCCTGTTCGAGTGGAACGGTGTCAACGGTTCGGGCCGCAACGCGCGCGTCGATGGTTTCAACGTCGGCGGCAAGACCGGCACGGCCGACAAGGTCGTCAACGGCCGTTACGTGCACGACAAGAACTTCAACGCCTTCCTCTCGGCCTTTCCAATGGACGATCCGCAATATGTCGTGCTGTCTTTCATCGACGAGCCGAAGACGGACAAGGGCAATGGCGCGGCACTCGCCGGCACATCCGCAGCGCCGATGGTGCGCGATATCATCACCCGCACGGCGGCGGTGCTGGGCGTGAAGCCGAAGTTCGGCAAGGATGGCTCGGCCTTGCTCGTGTCTTATTGATTGTTAGCTTATGATGTTCCGGCGATTCGCGCCGGGGGGACAAGACGGACACAGTCGATGAATTTGCGAGATATATCCGGAAATGCGTTTCCGGAATTGAAAGAATTGCTCCTGTCTGAGATCGGGGCGATCGAAATCGGGGGGATCACCGCAGACAGCCGCAAGGCTGCGCCCGGCAGCCTGTTCGTGGCGGTTGCGGGCACCAGGGCGGATGGCGCGGCCTATGTGAAGGACGCGGTCGCCAAGGGCGCGGTCGCTGTCGTTTCCGGACACGCGCTGGATGCCGATGTGCCGGTGCTTTCGGTCACCGATCCACGCCTTTATCTCTCCCTTGCCGCTTCCCGTTTTTATGGAAAACAGCCGGAAACCATGGTCGCCGTCACCGGTACTGCGGGAAAGACGTCCGTTGCTTCCTTCGTGCGGCAAATCTGGGCTTTCGCCGGCCATGCCGCAGCGCAGATCGGCACGACAGGTGTGATTGCACCCGGCCGCGAGGACTACGGCGCGCTCACCACGCCCGATCCGGTAACGCTGCATGCGCTTCTGGCCGAACTTGCGGCCGAAGGCGTGACGCATGCGGCGATGGAGGCGTCCAGCCATGGTCTCGACCAGCGCCGTCTCGATGGAGTGAGACTGGCAGCCGCCGGTTTCACCAATCTCGGCCGCGACCACATGGATTATCATCCGACCGTCGAGGACTATATGGCCGCGAAGATGCGCCTCTTCGATACGCTGATGGAAAAGGGCGCTCCCGCCGTGATCTTCGCCGACGATCCATGGTCGCAACAGGCGATCCGCGCGGCGCGCGAAGCCGGTCTTGATGTGCGCACGGTCGGTCGCAAGGGCGAATATCTGGCCCTGAAGCGGGTGGAGCACTTTCGTCACAAGCAGATGATCGAAGTGCATCATGACGGCGAGATTTATGAAGTCGACATCCCATTGGCGGGTGATTTTCAGGTTGCGAACGCTCTCGTCGCAGCCGGTCTTGCCATGTCCACCGGCGTTCCCGCGATAACCGCGCTGAAGGCGCTTGAAAAGCTGATCGGCGCTGCCGGCCGTCTGGAACTCGTAGGCCAGACGAAGAACGGCGCGCTTGCCTATGTGGATTATGCCCACAAGCCGGATGCGCTGGAAAATGTGCTCACCTCGGTCCGGCCCTTCACCTCGGGCCGCATCATCACCGTCTTCGGCTGCGGCGGCGACCGCGACAAGGGCAAGCGCCCGATCATGGGCGAGGTTGCGACGCGGCTTTCCGACATCGTCATCGTCACCGACGACAATCCGCGTTCGGAAGATGCTGCAACGATCCGTTCCGAAGTCATGGCGGCAGCGCCCGGCGCATTGGAAATCGGCGACAGGGCGGACGCTATCCGCCATGCGGTGTCGCTGCTTTCGCATGGCGACACGCTGATCGTCGCGGGCAAGGGGCATGAAGAGGGGCAGATCGTCGGTTCGGTAACACTGCCGTTTTCCGATCATGAACAGGTGCGCGCTGCACTGGCAGGGCTGGAAGGATCGAAGATTTGAGCTGGTTATGGACAGTCGCCGACATGATCGCCATCACGGCAGGACGCCCCGTGGGCAACCTGCCGACCGGAATCACCGGCATTTCCATCGACAGCCGGACGGTCAAGCCGGGCGAAGCGTTCTTCGCCATCAAAGGCGACCGGGTGGACGGTCATGATTACACCAGCTTCGCCGTTGCGAACGGGGCGGGACTTCTGGTCGTTGCCGAGGCCAAGCTGCCGGCGCTCGGCCGCCTGACCGTGCCGATGATCGTGGTGGAAGACGTGCTTGCCGCACTCGGCAAGCTCGCCATCGCCGCGCGTGAAAGAACGTCGGCGCGCATCATTGCGGTAACCGGTTCGGTCGGCAAGACCACGACAAAGGAAATGCTGCGGCAGGCGCTCGCCCCTTCAGGCCGGGTGCATGCGGCGGTGGCCTCCTTCAACAACCACTGGGGCGTGCCGCTGACGCTGGCGCGCATGCCTGCCGACACCGAATTCGGCGTGTTCGAAATCGGCATGAACCATTCCGGCGAAATCCGGCCGCTGGTGAAGCTGGTGCGCCCGCATGTAGCGATCATCACGACCATCGCGCCGGCCCATCTCGGCAATTTCAGGAACATCGAGGAGATCGCCGCCGCCAAGGCGGAGATTTTCGAGGGTCTGGAGGAGGGCGGTTCCGTCATCCTCAACCGCGATAACGCCCAGTTCGAACAGCTTGAAGAAGCGGCGCAGGAACAGGGCATCGAACATATCCTCACCTTCGGGCAGCATGCCAAGGCGGATTTCCGCCTCGCGGATTTCGAGAGCACGACGACGGGCTCGACGATCTGGGCGATCCTGAACGGTGAAACCAGCGAATTGCACATCAATATTCCCGGCCGGCACATTGCCGATAACGCCATGGCCGTGCTCGGCGCCGTTGCCGTCACCGGCGCCAATCTCGACCGCGCCTTCGAGGCGCTGGGAACGCTCGAGGCGGTAAAGGGGCGCGGCCAGCGCCATCAGCTGGCAATCAACGGCGGCACCTTCCTGCTGATCGACGAAAGCTACAATGCCAATCCGGCCTCCATGCGGGCGGCGATTGCCGTGCTGGCGGAAACGGAAACGCAGGGTCACGGTCGGCGCGTCGCCGTTCTCGGCGACATGCTGGAGATGGGCGAGTTTTCCGCGCAATTGCATGAAGAGTTGGCGGGCCCACTGCTCGCGGCCGGTATCGAACATGTCTGGCTGGCGGGGGAGGCGATGGCGGCGCTGCGCGACGCGCTGCCTGATAGTGTGACCGTCATCTGGTTCCCGACGACGGCGGAACTGACCGATTTTGCCCTGCAATGGGTGCAACCGGGAGACGCGCTGATGGTAAAATCGTCACTTGGCCTCGGTTTCGGCAAGATTGTCGCCGCCCTGCTTGACAAGTATCCGGCATTCCCCGAGACGGAACGCCAAGTCTGAAATAGCCTTTTGAAAGGGCAATTATGCTGATCTGGCTCGTCGAACTGTCGGATAAAATTCAAATCTTCAACCTGTTCCGGTACATCACTTTCCGGGCGGGTGCTGCGATGTTCACCTCTGCGTTGATCGTCTTCCTGTTCGGACCGGCGATCATCAATTCGCTGCGCGTGCGCCAGGGCAAGGGCCAGCCCATCCGCGCGGATGGTCCGCAGACGCATTTCAAGAAGGCCGGCACGCCGACCATGGGCGGGCTGATGATCCTTGCCGGCATTCTCGGCGGTTCGCTGCTCTGGGGCGATCTTTCGAATGTCTATGTCGTTGCCGTTTTGATGGTGACGCTCGGTTTCGGAGCCATCGGCTTCTATGACGATTACCTGAAGGTGACGAAGCAGAGCGACAAGGGCTTTTCCGGCAAGGCCCGTCTCGGCATCGAATTCCTGATTGCGGCGATTGCCGTGTTCTTCATGATGAAGATGGCGCTTGCTTCCGCCCCGCATGGCGGCACGCTCGGCAGCTCCATCGCCTTTCCCTTCTTCAAGGAATTCGTGATCAATCTCGGCTACTTCTTCGTGCTGTTCGGTGCTTTCGTCATCGTCGGCGCGGGCAATGCCGTGAACCTGACGGATGGTCTCGACGGGCTCGCCATCGTGCCTGTCATGATCGCGGCCGCCACCTTCGGCGTGATCGCCTATCTTGCCGGCAACGCGGTTTTCGCCAATTACCTGCAGATCAACTTCGTGCCCGGCACGGGTGAACTCGCCGTCATTGTCGGCGCGGTCATCGGCGCGGGCCTCGGCTTCCTGTGGTTCAATGCGCCGCCCGCCGCCATTTTCATGGGCGATACGGGTTCGCTGGCGCTCGGCGGCCTCATCGGTTCCATCGCTGTCGCCACGAAGCACGAGATCGTCATGGTCATCGTCGGCGGTCTCTTCGTCATGGAAACCCTGTCGGTCATCATCCAGGTCTTCTGGTTCAAGCGCACCGGCAGGCGCGTCTTCCTGATGGCGCCGATCCATCACCATTTCGAGAAAAAGGGCTGGACGGAAAGCCAGGTGGTGATCCGTTTCTGGATCATCTCCGTGGGTCTCGCGCTGCTTGGCCTCGCCACCCTGAAGCTGAGGTGAGCGATGATCCCGGTCACGTCGTTCAAAGGTAAGAAGGTCGCTCTCTTCGGGCTTGGCGGTTCGGGTCTCGTCACGGCCCGGGCGCTGGTGGCCGGCGGGGCGGATGTCGTTGCTTTCGACGACAATCCCGACAGTGTTGCGAAGGCCGAGGCCGAAGGCATCAAGACGGCGGATCTTCGGACGATTGACTGGCCGAGCTTCTCTTCCTTCGTTCTGGCGCCCGGCGTGCCGCTGACGCATCCGAAACCGCATTGGTCGGTCGACCTTGCGAAAGCTGCGGGCGTCGAGATCATCGGCGATATCGAGCTTTTCATCCGCGAGCGCCGTGCGCATGCTCCGGATTGCCCTTTCATCGCGATTACCGGCACCAACGGCAAGTCCACGACGACGGCGCTGATCGCGCATATTCTCAAGGCTTCGGGCCGCGATACGCAGCTCGGCGGCAATATCGGAACGGCGGTGCTGAGCCTCGATCCGCCGAAGGCGCAGCGCTTCTATGTTGTGGAATGCTCGTCCTACCAGATCGATCTCGCACCGACGATCAATCCGACCGCCGGCATTCTGCTCAATCTGACGCCCGATCATCTCGACCGGCATGGGACGATGCAGCACTATGCCGACGTCAAGGAACGGCTGGTGGCTGGCAGTCAAACGGCCATCGTCGGTGTGGATGACAGCCATTCGACGCTGATCGCCGACCGTATCGAACGCACCGGTGTCAAGGTGGAGCGCATTTCCAAGCGCAATGTCGTTTCCGAAGGTCTCTATGCCGAAGGCAGCCGCATTTTCCGTGCGCATGGCGGCACTTCTTCGCTGCTCACCGATCTCGACGGTATCCAGACCCTTCGCGGCAGCCACAATGCGCAGAATGCGGCGGCGGCAATCGCCGCCTGCCTTGCGGTCGGGGTTTCCGAAGAGGAAGTTCGCGCAGGCCTGAAGTCTTTTCCCGGCCTCAAGCATCGTATGCAGCCGGTCGGCCGACGTGGCAATGTCACCTTCGTCAATGACAGCAAGGCCACCAATGCCGATGCTGCGGCACCGGCGCTTTCAAGTTTCGACCGCATCTACTGGATCGCCGGCGGTCTGCCTAAGGCAGGCGGCATCACCAGTCTTTCGCCGCTTTTCCCGCGCATCGCCAAGGCTTATCTGATCGGCGAGGCGGCGGCGGAATTTGCCGCGACGCTTGGCGAAGCCGTGCCTTACGAAATATCCGGCACGCTGGACAAGGCTGTGCAACATGCGGCGGCGGATGCGGAAAAAGATGCGACTGCCGGCAATATCGTGATGTTATCCCCGGCTTGCGCAAGCTTCGATCAATATAAGAACTTTGAGATCAGAGGTGATTCGTTCGTCGCGCAGGTCGCGGCGCTCGATGGCATGACGATGCTGGTTGACTCTGGAAAAGGGGGCTGAAGGCCATGGTAAGCCGAGTTGATCGCGGTCCGGTCGCGGAGTGGTTCTGGACCATCGACCGTTTCTTTCTGGCGGCGTTCATCGCGCTGATGGGCATCGGTCTGATGCTGTCGTTCGCGGCCTCGCCTGCGGTTGCAGAGCGTATCGGCCTCAACAGTTTCTTCTTCGTCGAGCGTCAGGCGATGTTCATGGTGCCGTCGCTGGCGATCATGGTTGGCCTGTCCTTCCTGTCGCCGCGTCAGGTGCGCCGCGTCGCGGTCATCATGCTCATCGCTTCGCTGCTGATGATGATCTTCGCGCTATTCTTCGGCATCGAGGTCAAGGGTGCGAGACGCTGGATTTCCATCGGCACCTTTTCCATCCAGCCATCGGAATTCATGAAACCGGCCTTCGTCATCGTCTGCGCCTGGCTGTTTGCCGAGCGGGCGCGCCATCCTGAAATTCCCGGCAACCTCTTCGCCATCATCACATTCGGCATCGTCGCGGCGCTCCTGATCGCCCAGCCCGACTTCGGCCAGACGATCCTGACGTCGGTGGTCTGGGGCGGCATGTTCTTCATGGCCGGTGTGCCGTGGTTCTGGATCATCATGCTCGGCGGCGTCGGCGTCGGCGGCATCATCTCCGCCTATCTGATGCTGCCGCACGTGGCCGGTCGTATCGACCGTTTCTGGACGGGCGAAGGCGATACGTTCCAGGTGGATACGGCGCGCGAGGCGATCATTCGCGGCGACTGGTTCGGGCGCGGACCAGGCGAGGGCATCGTCAAGCGCATCATTCCCGACAGCCATACCGACTTCATCTTCTCGGTGGCGGCGGAAGAGTTCGGCATCGTCTTCTGCATGTTCCTCGTCGCGATCTTCGCCTTCATCGTGCTGCGCGGCCTCTCGCATGCCTTCAAGGAAAAGGACGATTTCTGCCGCTTCGCCGTGGCCGGCCTCGTTTTGCAGATCGGCATGCAGTCGATGATCAATATCGGCGTCAATCTGGAACTGATGCCCGCCAAGGGCATGACGCTGCCGCTGATTTCCTATGGCGGTTCGTCAATGATGGCGATCTGCGTGACCGCCGGCTTCCTTCTGGCGCTGACACGCCACAGACCCGAAAAGCGGGCGCAGGAGCGGAGTTTCTTCCGCGTCGGTTCCGGCGTTCCCGCGGAGTAAACGATCATGAGCAAGGGTATTGTTCTTCTTGCCGCCGGGGGAACCGGCGGCCATGTCTTTCCAGCCGAGGCCTTGGCGCATACGCTGAAAGCGCGCGGTTATCAGGTGCATCTGGTCACTGACAGCCGCGCCGAGCGTTATGCCGGCAAGTTCCCGGCGGACGAAATCCATGTCGTGCCGTCCGCCACCATCGGCTCGAAAAACCCGATTTCCGTGGCGCGTTCGCTGTGGAAACTGTGGACGGGGCTGCGTTCAGCGCGCCGGCTGGTCACGAAGCTGAAGCCGGTTGCGGTCGTCGGCTTCGGTGGTTATCCCACCGTGCCGCCGCTTCTGGCATCGACCGGGCTTGGCGTGCCGTCGATCATTCACGAGCAGAATGCGGTTATGGGCCGCGCCAACAAGGCGCTGGCAGGCCGGGTGAAGGCAATCGCCGGCGGTTTCCTGCCGCCCGCCAACGGCCAATATTCCGACAAGACCGTGGCCACCGGCAACCCCGTTCGCCCGGCGGTGCTGGCGGCGTCGGAGATACCCTATACGCCCTCGCAGACGGGTGAGGCATTCCAGCTTGTCGTTTTCGGCGGTAGCCAGGGTGCGCAGTTCTTTTCCAGCGCCGTGCCTGCAGCGATCTGCCTGCTGAAGGATGAGCAGCGCAAGCGCATCGTCGTTACCCAGCAGGCGCGGCCGGAAGACAAGGACAGCGTGATCGCCTCCTATCAGAAGCTCGGCGTGAAGGCGGATGTTTCACCCTTCTTCGGCGACATGGCTTCGCGTATCGGCGAGGCCGATCTGGTCATCAGCCGCTCGGGCGCTTCGACGGTATCGGAGCTTTCGGTGATCGGCCGCCCGTCGATCCTCGTTCCCTATCCGCATGCGCTCGATCACGATCAGGCCGCCAATGCGGCAGCGCTTTCGGCGGCGGGCGGGGCAAGCGTCATCAAGCAGGCGGAACTGTCGCCGCAGAAGCTCTCCGGCCTGCTGTCCTCGGCACTTTCGGAGCCGGACCGTCTTTCGGCAACGGCGGCGGCGGCGAAGGCGACGGGCAAACCGCATGCGGCGGATGTGCTGGCCGATCTGGTGGAGGCGATTGCTTCCGGTCGGTCCGTACAGGAATTCAAGAAGAAGAATGAAGGAGTCGGGGCATGAAGATGCCGAAAGCCATAGGCCTTGTGCATTTCATCGGCATAGGCGGGATCGGCATGAGCGGCATTGCCGAAGTGCTTCACAATCTCGGCCACCGCGTTCAGGGGTCGGATCAGGCCGACAGCGCCAATGTGCAGCGCCTGCGCGACAAGGGCATCGAGGTTTTCGTCGGTCATACGGCGGATAATATCGGCGATGCCGAGGTCGTGGTCGTTTCCACCGCCATTAAAAAGAACAATCCGGAACTCATCGCGGCGCGTGAAAAGCACCTGCCGATCGTTCGCCGGGCCGAAATGCTGGCCGAGCTGATGCGTTTCCGTAACGCCATCGCCATTGGCGGCACCCATGGCAAGACCACGACCACCTCCATGGTCGCGACGCTGCTGGAAGCCGGCAATCTCGACCCGACCGTCATCAATGGCGGCATCATCAATGCTTACGGCACCAACGCCCGCATGGGCGAGGGCGAATGGATGGTGGTGGAGGCCGACGAGTCCGACGGCACCTTCCTGAAGCTGCCAGCCGATGTGGCCGTCATCACCAATATCGATCCGGAACATCTCGACCATTACGGCAATTTCGATGCCGTGCGCGCCGCATTCCGTCAGTTCGTCGAGAACGTGCCGTTCTACGGTTTCGGCGTCATGTGCCTCGATCATCCGGAAGTGCAGGCACTGGTCGGCCGCATCGAGGACCGCAAGGTCATCACCTATGGCGAGAACCCGCAGGCTGATGTGCGTTTTTCTAATGTGCGCATCGACGGCACGCGCTCGGTGTTCGACGTGGAAATCCGCCGTCGCCGCACCGGCAAGATATTCTCCTTCAAGGACCTCGTCCTGCCGATGCCCGGCCGCCACAATGTGTCGAATGCGACGGCGGCGATTGCGGTTGCCAATCGTCTCGGCATTTCGGAAGCCGACATCAAGAAGGGCCTTGCCTCCTTCGGCGGCGTCAAGCGACGCTTCACGCTGACGGGCGAAGCCAATGGGGTGCAGGTTTTCGACGACTACGGTCACCATCCGGTGGAGATCAAGGCCGTGCTGAAGGCGGCGCGGGAGGCCTGCAAGGGCCGTATCATCGCCGTGCACCAGCCGCACCGCTATAGCCGCCTTTCCAGCCTGTTCGACGATTTCGCGCATTGTTTTAACGATGCCGACACGATTATCCTTGCTCCGGTCTATGCCGCGGGCGAAGATCCGATTGAGGGCGCAAGCTCGGAAGCGCTGGTTTCGGCCATCAAGGCCGCCGGCCACCGTGACGCCCGTTTTCTCGAGAAACGGGAAGATCTCGCCTCAGTGGTTGCAGGCATTGCGAATCCGGGTGATTTCGTGGTTCTCTTGGGGGCTGGAAATATCACGCAATGGGCAGCAGTACTGCCTTCGGAATTGAAGAGCATATCAGGAAAGTCTGAATGAGACAGGTCGATGGGGTTAAATTGCTGGGGAGGCTCGGCGACGGGGTAAATGAATTGCGGGGACGTCTGACACCGGATGCGCCCATGGACCGCGTGACGTGGTTCAGAGCCGGCGGTCTTGCGGAAGTCATGTTCCAGCCGCACGATACCGACGATCTGATTGCCTTTCTGAAAATTCTGCCGGAAGACGTGCCATTGACCGTGGTTGGCGTCGGCTCGAACCTTCTGGTGCGCGATGGCGGCATTCCGGGCATCGTTGTTCGTCTGTCCGCCAAGGGCTTCGGCCAGGTGGAGCTTGCCGGTGAAAACCGCATCAAGGCGGGCGCGATCTGCCCGGACAAGCATATTGCCGCTATGGCCATGGATAATGGCATCGGCGGTTTCCATTTCTATTACGGCATTCCTGGCTCCATCGGCGGTGCGCTGCGCATGAATGCGGGCGCCAATGGCGGCGAGACGCGCGAGCGTGTTGTGGAGGTCTATGCGGTCGACCGTCAGGGCAATCAGCATGTGCTTTCGAACGCCGATATGGGCTACAGCTATCGCCATTCCGGCGCCGATGCGGGCCTGATCTTCACGGGCGCGCTGTTTGAGGGTTATCCCGAAGACAAGGCGAAAATCCGTGCCGATATGGATGCCGTGCGCCACCACCGCGAAACCGTGCAGCCGATCCGCGAGCAGACGGGCGGTTCCACGTTCAAGAATCCCGAAGGTCATTCCGCCTGGGAACTGATCGATGAGGCGGGCGGTCGCGGTCTGGTCATCGGCGGCGCGCAGATGTCGTCGCTGCATTGCAATTTCATGATCAATACCGGCCATGCGACCGGTTACGATCTGGAATATCTGGGTGAGACCATCCGCAAGCGCGTGTTCGAAAAGTCGGGCATCCGGCTGGAATGGGAAATCAAGCGGCTTGGCCTTTTCATGCCGGGCCGTGAGGTGGAGCCTTTCCTCGGAAGCTGAAATCCGGTGTTGGCCGGTATGGTTGGCGACAAAACCTTGCGTTGATGCGGCCGTTGGCGTTTATCGTAACGGTCGATCAATGGTTATGGTCTATAGCAAGATGAAAGTGGAGAGGGTGTCGGCCCTCTCCCATATTTTAGACGATTTATATTAGAGTTTTCGACGACGTTAGATGATTGGGCGCTGCTGGGGATGGTATTGGGTCTCTGGAAAAAACTGATCGAGATGATGAGTTTTTCGATTGCGACGTCGGAGCGCCGCCGGCGGCTTGAACCGCTGGAATTTGCAATCCGGGTCGCCTGTGTCGTCACGGTTATAGCTGTTCTTATCTGTTTCTTCGGTCTGCTTCTGCTGGCGGAGTTCGGGCTGGTAACGGATCTCGTCAACGGGCTTATCCTTGGCATCACGCTGTCCGCCGCAATCTCGTTTACGATAACGCTGCTGGTTTGCTGGCTGAATGCCAGGGAAGTGAAGCTTCTGGCGCAATCGCATGAGCGATTTCTGTATCTGAGCCATACGGACGCCTTGACGGGCCTCAGCAATCGCCTTGGGCTTTATGCCGGATGTATCGATCTCGGCCCGCATTATTGCGTCGCCTTCCTCGATATCGATCATTTCAAGTCCGTGAACGACAGGTTCAGCCATCTGGCAGGCGATGCGGTGATTTCCAGTGTCGCACAGCGGATACGCGCCGCCTTCGCTGCCTCCGCCAGCGTTGCCAGAATGGGCGGTGAGGAGTTCGTTGTGGTGCAGGAAACCGGGCTGCAATCGTTCCTGGATGTTTGCGAAAGGCTGCGTGCGAGTATTGAGGCCGTGCCGGTCGATTATCAGGAGATGCGGATCGGTGTCACCATATCGATTGGCGTGGCTGTCCGGAAGGATGCCGAAGTCTTCGAAAAAGTCCTGCACAATGCCGATCTGGCGCTCTATCAGGCAAAGGGAACGGGGCGTAACCGCATCTGCGTGTCAGGCCAGCGCGACATCCGCCAATCCGTTGCCTAGCGTATTTTCAACAAAGCCGGGAAGAGATGCGCTGTTGCGCTGTCGGGCGCAGATATGAAAAGGCCCGCGAAACCTCAAGTTCCGCGGGCCTTGTTATATTTGGAACCCTGCGTGGCTCAGACTTCGTCCTTGCGGGACAGAAGAATGCAGGCGAGCGTGATGAGCGCCGATACGCAGAGATAATAGCCGACATAACCCATGCCGTAATTCACCTGCAGCCATGTGGCGATGTAAGGCGCCAGCGATGCGCCGAAGATGCCGGCCATGTTGAAGGTGATGGACGAGCCGGTGTAGCGCACGCGGGTCGGGAAGGGGGCGGCGAGCGCCGTTCCGATCAGGCCGTAGGTCATGCCCATCAGCATCATGGCCAGAGCCGCGAAAACGAAGATCGAGCCTTCGCCACCGGACATCAGGCCGGGCAGCAGGAAGGAGAACAGGCCGATCAGCACCGTCGTCAGGATCAGGATTTCACGACGGCCGAATTTTTCGGCAAGCTTGCCGGCGATCGGAATGAAGATGCCGAAAACGATGGAGCCGAGGATCTGCATTTCCAGCGCGTCGAGGAACGGGATTTTCAGAACCTTGACGTTGTAGGACAGAAGATAGGCGGTGCCGATGTAGAAGAGCACGAAGGTGGCCAGCGCCACGAAGGTGCCGAGCACGAGGCTGCGCTTGTGGTTGCGGAACAGTTCCGCGACCGGCACGGCCACACGTTCTTCCTTTTCGATTGCCTTCTGGAAGTCGGGCGTTTCGGTGATCGACAGGCGAACCCACATGCCGACCGCGATCAGGATGATCGAAGCGACGAAGGGAATGCGCCAGCCCCAGCTCAAAAGCGCTTCCTGCGACATGAAGTGCAGCAGGATCCAGAACACGCCGGACGAAAGGAACAGGCCAACGGGTGCACCGAGCTGCGGGAACATGCCGTACCAGCTGCGCTTGCCCGGAGGTGCGTTTTCCGTGGCGAGCAGGACGGCGCCGCCCCATTCTCCGCCGAGGCCGAAACCCTGACCGAAGCGGCAAAGCGCGAGCAGCAGCGGGGCTAGAACGCCGGCGGTCTCATAGGAGGGCAGGAGGCCGATAACGACCGTGGAAACGCCCATCGTGAGCAGGGCGGCGACAAGGGTAGTCTTGCGGCCGACGCGGTCGCCATAGTGGCCGAAGACCACAGCGCCCAGCGGGCGGGCGAAAAAGGCGATGGAGAAGGTGGCGAAGGAAGCCAGAAGCGCGGTCATCGGGTCATTGTTCGGGAAGAACAAAGTGGGGAACACGAGCACTGCGGCCGTGGCGTAAACGTAGAAATCGAAAAACTCGATGGTCGTGCCGACCAGGCTGGCAGTGAGAACTCGTGCAGGCGAATTTGTCTTTACAACGTTCGAAGTGTCAGCGGTCGGCGATACCGGAGATATCGCGTCGGTCATGGTATTGGTTCCATTTTGGATGATTGCAATGTCATGCCTTGGGAGGCGATGACTGCGTTAACGCAATTTTTGTTCTTATGGAATGCTAAAAAAGAAATAATGCAGATAATGTGATCCATCAGTGCGACACGTGTGGTTATGCCTCTCGGGGATGCTTTGGCGATTGAGAGACTGATTCAGGCCGCGGTTTTAAAACGCTGAAACGCCAGATAATTTTCCCTGGGGAATAATCCCGTCTGTTAACGTTTCGGCCTTGCCTTTATCGCTGAGCGGCAGACGCACGAGCACCGTTTTATTTCCGATCATTGAAAACCTGCATGTTGCAATCCATGCAACTCTCTGATTCCAAGGAGGGAATCCGGATCGGTGCTGATTCTTTAACGAAACTCGGCACGTTGGACGCGGCGGTTAACGAAAGTAAACGATTCATTAACCTTAATGGCGTTTAACTGATCTCAAGGGTCATGTGCCAGAATCACCGTTCGTCAAATTCGGTCGGTTCGGAGCGTGGTTCGTAACGGAGAGTTGGTGTCAGAGGTATCGATGAGCGGCAAGCACGTAGCTGTTCTTTTGGGTGGATTTTCGTCGGAGCGGCCGGTCAGCCTGTCGTCGGGCAACGCTTGCGCGCAGGCTCTGGAAGACGAGGGCTACAAGGTCACCCGGGTCGATGTGGGGCGCGATATCGCTGCCGTCCTTGCCGAGCTGCGCCCGGATGTGGCTTTCAACGCGCTGCACGGTCCCTTTGGCGAAGACGGCACCATTCAGGGCATCCTCGAATATCTCGCCATTCCCTATACGCATTCCGGCGTGCTCGCTTCCGCACTCGCCATGGACAAGGCGCAGGCCAAGAAGGTTGCCGCTGCTGCCGGCATCCCGGTGGCTGCCGAGCGCGTCATGAACCGTTTCGATTTCACTAGCGAGCATCCGCTTGCACCCCCTTATGTGGTGAAGCCGGTGCGTGAAGGTTCGAGCTTCGGTGTCGTGATCGTCAAGGAAGACCAGTCGCATCCGCCACAGATTCTCACCTCGTCGGAATGGCGCTACGGCGATCAGGTCATGGTCGAGCGCTATATTCATGGGCGCGAACTGACCTGCGGTGTGCTCGACGGCGAGGCGCTGGGCGTCACCGAAGTGGTGCCGCTGGGTCACAATTTCTATGATTATGATGCGAAATATGCGGCTGGTGGCTCGAAACATGTCATTCCCGCAGAAATTTCACCGAAAATTTACCAAAAAATTCAAACACTGGCGGTTATGGCGCATCGGGCGATCGGATGCCGTGGCGTAAGCCGTTCAGACTTTCGTTACGACGACCGTTTCTCAGAAGATGGCGAAGTTATCTGGCTTGAAGTGAATACGCAGCCGGGCATGACGCCGACCTCCCTGGTGCCGGAAATGGCGGCCCATGCTGGCCGCTCCTTTGGTAACCTTGTCAGCTGGATGGTGGAGGACGCTTCGTGTTTGCGGTGATCGGCAAAAAGTCGACGGCAAAAAAGCGCGAACAATTCGCGGCGGCGGCCAGCGCCGACGACCGCATGGTATTGCCGCGTCCTCTGCGTCGCTTCGTGCGTTTCGGTGTCAGCCTTGCGACCGGACGCATTCACATTCCAGCCCATACCGGTACGATTTCGGCCGTTGCCTTTTACGCGGTGACCGGGCTTTACGGCATGTCGCTCGGCGGGCACACCAATATCGTTACCCAGACCACGACATCGGCAGCAGGCTTTGCGGTCGAGGACGTGAAGGTCTCCGGCAATCTGCAGACCTCCGAAATCGAAGTGTTCCAGCTTCTCGGCCTCGATGGCAGCACCTCGCTGATCGCGCTCGATATCGATGCGGCGCGCCGCAAGCTGGTGCAGCTTCCCTGGGTGGAAGATGTCGATATTCGCAAGGTGTACCCCAAGACCGTGGAAGTCCGGCTGAAGGAGCGTCAGGCCTTCGGCATCTGGCAGCATGGAACGGAACTGTCGCTGATCGAAAAAAGCGGCAGCGTGATTGCGCCGCTGCGGGACAATAAATTCGCCTCCCTGCCGCTCTTCGTCGGCCGCGACGCGGAAACGGGTGCTGCCGGTTTCGTTGAGCAGCTGGCCGACTGGCCGGAAATCCGCAATCGTGTCCGCGCCTATGTCCGCATTGCCGGCCGCCGCTGGGATCTGCATCTCGATAACGGCATCGTCGTCAAGCTGCCGGAAGAAAACCTGCCGCAGGCGCTGCAATTGCTGGCGCGGCTCGATCTCGAGGAAAAGGTGCTGTCGCGCGATGTCGCCGCCGTCGATCTCCGGCTCGCGGACCGCACCACGATCCAGCTGACCGAGGGCGCCACGGAGCGCCGCCAGGCCGCTGTCGATGCGCGCACCAAGGCTCTCAAGAAGGCGGAGAAGAACACATGAGCTTTTTCGGTTCTTCCCATTTCGGCCTGCCTCGCCTGAAGCCGCTTTCTTCCAAGCGTAGCCATATCGTTTCAGTGCTCGACATCGGCTCGACCAAGGTCGTGTGCATGATCGGCCGGCTGACGCCGCGCCAGGAAAGCGAAATCCTGCCCGGCCGTACCCATAAGGTCGAAATCATCGGCATCGGCCACCAGCGTTCGCGCGGCGTGAAATCCGGCGTGATCGCCGATCTCGACGCGCTGGAAGGCGTCATCCGTCTTTCGGTCGATGCGGCCGAGCGCATGGCGGGCCTTACCGTCGACAGCCTGATCGTCAATGTTTCCGCCGGACGGCTGGCGAGCGATATCTATACCGCGAGCATCGATCTCGGCGGCCAGGAAGTGGAAGCAAGCGATCTGCGCAAGGTTCTGGTGGCGGCAAGCCAGCAGTCCATGCGTCAGGACCGGGCGATCCTGCATTCTTTGCCGACGGGTTATTCGCTGGATGGTGAGCGCGGCATTCGCGATCCGTTGTCGATGTATGGCGATCTGCTCGGCGTCGATATGCATGTCGTGACGGTCGAACGCACGGCGCTGAAGAACCTCGAGCTTTGCGTTAACCGCGCGCATCTTTCCGTGGAAGGCATGGTGGCGACGCCCTATGCCAGCGGTCTTGCGGCGCTGGTGGATGATGAAGTCGAACTCGGCTGCGCGGCCATCGACATGGGCGGCGGCACCACGACCATCTCGGTTTTCGCCGAAGGCCGTCTCATTCACACCGACGCGATCGGCCTTGGCGGCCATCACGTTACGACAGATCTTGCACGTGGCCTCTCGACACGAATCGAAGATGCGGAGAGACTGAAGGTGGTGCATGGTTCGGCTTTGCTGAATGGCGCGGATGAGCGCGACATGATTTCGATCCCGCCGATTGGCGAAGATGATCGCGATCAACCATCGCAAGTTTCAAGAGCACTTGTAACCCGCATTGTGCGGGCGCGTATCGAAGAGACGCTGGAATTGATCCGTGATCGTATCCAGAAGTCCGGCTTCAGTCCCATCGTTGGCAAGCGCGTTGTCCTGACCGGCGGCGCAAGCCAGCTGACGGGGCTGCCGGAAACGGCACGGCGCATTCTCGCCCGCAACGTTCGCATCGGCCGCCCCATGGGGGTTGCCGGTCTTCCGGTGGCGGCGAAGGGACCGGCATTTTCAACCGCCTGCGGACTGATGATCTACCCGCAGGTGGCGGACATCGAAATTCATGCGGCGCAAGGCGGAATGTTCTCGCCGTTTGGTAACGGTAGCGGTCGGATTGCCCGGGTGGGGCAATGGCTGAAAGAGAGTTTTTGAGTGGCCTCGTGGCGCAAGCCGGAGGTTTCAGAGTTGAGTTTCAAGAATCGGCCAGCGGGGCGATGCGGCCAGAGAAAGAAGGAATGTTAAAATGACGATACAGCTGCAGAAGCCTGATATCACAGAGCTGAAGCCACGCATCACCGTCTTCGGTGTCGGTGGCGGTGGTGGTAACGCTGTCAACAACATGATCACGGCCGGCCTCCAGGGCGTCGACTTCGTCGTCGCCAACACGGATGCGCAGGCGTTGACCATGACGAAGGCAGACAGGGTCATTCAGCTCGGCGTCAACGTCACCGAAGGCCTCGGCGCCGGCTCCCAGCCGGAAGTCGGCCGCGCGGCTGCTGAAGAGTGCATCGACGAGATCATCGATCACCTGAACGGTACCCACATGTGCTTCGTCACCGCCGGCATGGGCGGCGGCACCGGCACGGGTGCTGCCCCGGTCGTCGCACAGGCTGCGCGCAACAAGGGCATCCTGACGGTCGGCGTCGTCACAAAGCCTTTCCACTTCGAAGGCGGCCGCCGCATGCGTCTTGCCGAACAGGGTATCGAGGAACTGCAGAAGTCCGTCGATACGCTGATCGTCATTCCGAACCAGAACCTTTTCCGTATTGCCAATGACAAGACGACCTTTGCGGACGCCTTCGCCATGGCCGACCAGGTTCTTTACTCCGGCGTTGCCTGCATTACCGATCTGATGGTGAAGGAAGGTCTTATCAACCTCGACTTCGCCGACGTCCGTTCGGTCATGCGCGAAATGGGCCGCGCAATGATGGGCACCGGCGAAGCTTCCGGTCCGGGCCGCGCAATGCAGGCTGCGGAAGCGGCGATCGCTAACCCGCTGCTCGACGAAACCTCGATGAAGGGCGCGCAGGGCCTCCTGATCTCCATCACCGGTGGTCGCGACCTCACCCTCTTCGAAGTCGACGAAGCGGCGACCCGTATCCGCGAAGAAGTCGATCCGGATGCCAACATCATCCTCGGCGCAACCTTCGACGAAGCGCTTGAAGGCCTCATCCGCGTCTCCGTCGTCGCAACCGGCATCGACCGCGTTGCTGGCGTTGGCGAACAGAACATTGCCGAGATGCGCGCCGCAGCTGCTGTTGCCAAGCCGCTTATCCGTCCTTCCGCGGCCGTTGCTCCCGCTCCGGCCGCAGTTCAGCCTGCAGCAGTCTCGCAGGCACAGAAGGCCGTAGACCCGATCGCCCAGACCATCCGTTCGGCGGAAGCCGAAATGGAACGTGAACTCGGTTTCGCCGCACACCAGCAGCCCGCCCAGGATTTCCGTCCGCAGAGCAAGCTGTTCGCATCTTCCCCGGCTGAAGCACCGGCTGCCCTCCGTCCGGCCCAGCCGGTTCAGCAGGCCGCTCCGGCACCGGTTGCGCAGGCGCCGGTCTATCACGCTCCGGAACAGGTTGCCGCTCAGGCTCCGCGGATGCAGCAGCCGCAGGCTCCTGTCTACCAGGAACCCGCGCCGGTTGCCCGTCAGCCCGAGCCGGTTCGCATGCCGAAGGTCGAAGACTTCCCGCCGGTCGTGAAGGCCGAGCTGGACCACCGCACCCATGCCGCTCCTGCCGCACAGGAAGAGCGCGGCCCGATGGGTCTTCTGAAGCGCATCACCAACTCGCTTGGCCGCCGTGAAGAGGAAGAAGTTCCTTCCGACATGATGGATGCGCCGAGCATGGCACCGCAGCAGCGCCGCGCCCCGCTTTCGCCGGAAGCAAGCCTCTACGCACCGCGTCGTGGCCAGCTTGACGACCACGGCCGTACAACGCCTGCTTCGTCCAGCCATCACGACGATGACCAGCTGGAAATCCCGGCCTTCCTGCGCCGCCAGTCCAACTAAAGGCGATTCCATAAGCCCCTTGAAACGCCCGGATCACACGATCCGGGCGTTTTGTTTATTTTACGTTATTAACACTAAATTAATTCGCGTTTTCAATGGCTTGCGCATGTAACAATCCGAAACGAACAGTGATTTGTCGTGGCACCTACATGTGCGTATGTATGAGGCTGGGTGAAGGAACAGATTGACTTTTCCGGTCGTTAAAAACCGGCTTGAAAAACTTGAACGGCGCTGGCTGAAGCAGCGCGGTTTGCAAAACAAGGCATAGACGCATGACTATCGGACTGCTCGGATTTCAGACAACTATCGCACATGCTGTTCAGCTTAAAGGCATTGGCGTGCATTCCGGCAATCCGGTCTCGATGACCTTCCAGCCTGCAGAAGCCGGAACGGGCGTCGTCTTTCACCGCCTTCACGATAATGGCAGTGTTACAGAGCTTAAGGCGGTTTCGGCCAATGTCGGCAATACCGATCTGTGCACCGTGCTCGGCCGTTCGCTCTCCCAGTCGGTAGCGACGATCGAGCACGTCATGGCTGCCATCTACGCCATGGGCCTCGACAACCTCGTCGTTGAGGTTGACGGTCCGGAAGCGCCGATCATGGATGGCAGCTCCGCACCTTTCATCGAGGCGATCGAATCTGTTGGCATCAAGAACCTGGGCGTGAAGCGCCGTTACATCCGCGTCACCAAGCCGGTGCGCATCGATTCGGGCGCCTCCTGGGCGGAGTTCCGTCCCTATGACGGCACGCGTTTTGAAGTCGACATCGATTTCGATACGCCGCTGATCGGCAAGCAGTCCTGGAAGGGCGACCTGACGGCGGATACGTTCAAGAATGAACTGTCGCGCGCCCGCACCTTCGGCTTCATGCGTGACGTGGAGCGTCTGTGGGCCGCCGGTTATGCGCTCGGTTCCTCGCTTGAGAACTCGGTCGTCATCTCCGACGACAACAGCGTCATCAACATGGAAGGCCTGCGTTACGCCAAGGACGAATTCGTCCGTCACAAGACGCTGGACGCCGTGGGCGACCTGGCGCTTGCCGGCGCGCAGTTCATCGGCTGCTACCGCTCTTATCGCGGCGGCCACAAGGTCAATGCGAATGCGCTGAAGGCCCTGCTGAGCGACCGCACCGCTTACGAGATCGTCGAGGCTCCGGCTGCCCGCAACCAGATGGTACGCGCCCGCGAATTCGTTGCGGTCAACATGCCGGAATTCGCACCCTGGTCTGCTTGAGTTCCTTCGCAGGCTATCAATTGACAGAAAAAGCCGCTCCCCTTGGGGCGGCTTTTTCGTGATGCGAACAAGAAGTTGCGTTATATCGTCTGATATTCATGCGATTGCATGGGTCGATGCCATAAAAATGCGTTAATGCGTCATCATTGCGTTGCCCTGCGGATGCTTTTATGGCTAGAACGCCAGTGCAAAGCCGATGCTTATGTATTTGCGCGGGAAGTGGGAACTGTCGAATGAAGCATGTAGGGTCTGGTGCAATGAAGGGTACGATGCGGGGGATCGCCGTTTCGTTGATGTTGGTCGGCGCGAGTGTCGTCGTCACGGCCTGCCAGTCCGATCCGGATATCGACATTACCAAGCTCGGCGTCGAGACCGATCCGCCTGACGTTCTGTACAAGCAGGGGCTTGCCAACATGAACGCCGGCAACATGACGGAGGCCTCACGCAAGTTCGAGGCGATCGACAAGCAATATCCCTTTACCGAATGGGGCCAGAAGGCGCTTGTCATGCAGACCTTCATTGCCACGCGCACCAACAAGAACGATGTGGCGATCACGAACGGCAGCCGCTTCCTGCGGCAATATCCGCGCTCGAAGGACGCCGCTTATGTTCAGTACATGATCGGCCTTGCCTATTCGAAGCAGATTTCCGACGTGACGCAGGATCAGCGCGCAGCACAGCGCACCGTCGAGGCGATGAACAAGGTCGTCAATGACTATCCCGATTCGGAATATGTCGCTGACGCGCAGGCCAAGATCCGTTTCGCCCGCGACCAGCTCGCCGGCCGTGAAATGCAGGTCGGTCGTTATTACCTTGAGCGCAAGGAATATCTCGCCGCCGTTTCGCGTTTCCGCATCGTCGTCGAGCAGTACCAGAACACCAACCAGATCGAGGAAGCGCTGGCGCGTCTGACCGAAGCCTATTACGCTATGGGCCTGGTGGACGAAGCGCAGACGGCGGCCGCCGTTCTCGGCAACAACTATCCTGATAGCCAATGGTATGCGGATTCCTACAAGCTGCTGAAGGGTCAGGGGCTGGAGCCGCGTGAAAACAAGGGGTCCTGGATTTCGCGCGCCGGCAAGAAGCTTATCGGCGCCTGAGACCGGGGCATAGGCCATGCTGGTCCAGCTCTCGATTCGCGATATCGTTCTGATCGAAAGGCTTGACCTCGGTTTCGAGGCAGGCCTTTCCGTGTTGACGGGCGAGACGGGTGCGGGCAAATCCATTCTTCTCGATAGTCTCTCGCTGGCGCTTGGCGGCCGTGGCGATGGCGGCCTTGTGCGCCACGGTGAAGAGAAGGGGCAGGTTACGGCCACTTTCGAGGTCCCGAACAATCACCCGACACGGCTTCTCCTGCGCGAAAACGGTCTCGATGACGATGGCGACCTGATTTTCCGCCGGGTGCAATCCTCTGACGGTCGCACCAAGGCCTATATCAACGATCAGGCCATCAGCGTGCAGATGATGCGTCAGCTCGGGCAATTGCTGGTCGAGATTCACGGTCAGCATGATGATCGCGCGCTTGTCGATACCGATGCACACCGCACGCTGCTGGATGCCTTTGCTGGGCTGAGCGATGAGGCTCGTGCCGTTCAGGGCCTATACCGCACCTGGAAGGATGCCGAGCGTGCGCTGAAGACGCATCGCGCCAAGGTGGAAGCGGCGGCGCGCGAGGCGGATTACCTTCGCTCCTCCGTCGAGGAACTGGAAACGCTCTCGCCGCGCGACGGTGAAGAGGACGAGCTGGCCGAACGTCGGGCGGTGATGCAGAAATCCGAACGCATCGCCGGCGATATCGCCGAGGCAAGCGAGTTTCTGAACGGCAATGCCTCGCCCGTGCCTGTCATCGCCTCGATGATGCGGCGTCTGGAGCGCAAGAGCCATGAAGCGCCGGGATTGCTGGAAGACACCGTGCAATTGCTGGACGCCGCGCTCGACAGCCTTTCCAATGCGCAGATGGAAGTGGAGGCGGCGCTGCGCCGCACCGAATTCGATCCGCGTGAGCTGGAGCGGGTGGAGGAGCGGCTGTTTGCGCTGCGTGCTGCCGGGCGCAAATATAACGTTGCCGTGCCCGATCTGCCGGCTCTCGCCGAAAAAATGGTGGCCGATCTCGCTGATCTCGATGCCGGCGAAGAAAAGCTCGGCAAGCTCGAGGCCAATCTCGGGGTGGTGAAGGCCGATTTCGACCGTGCCGCGCAATCGCTTTCCGACAAACGCCGCCATGCGGCGGATGCGCTTTCCAATGCGGTGATGGCAGAACTGCCGGCGCTGAAGCTGGAACGGGCGCGATTTACCGTCGAGGTGACCTCCGATGCCGAACAGGCGACGGCCGACGGTATCGACACGGTGGAATTCCACGTCCAGACCAATCCGGGCACACGGCCGGGACCGATCATGAAGGTCGCCTCGGGCGGCGAATTGTCCCGCTTCCTGCTGGCGCTGAAAGTGGCGCTGGCGGATCGCGGCTCAGCACCGACGCTGGTGTTCGACGAAATCGATACGGGTGTCGGCGGCGCGGTGGCGGATGCCATCGGCCAGCGGCTGCGCCGCCTGTCGAAAACCGTGCAGGTTCTGTCCGTTACCCATGCGCCGCAGGTGGCGGCACGGGCGGCGACCCATCTACTCATTTCCAAGGGGCCCTCGGGCGACGGCAGCGAGCGAATCGCCACGCGCGTAGCCACCATGGAGCCGAAACACCGCACCGAAGAGATTGCCCGCATGCTCGCCGGCGCGTCGGTGACGGACGAGGCGAGGGCTGCGGCGGCTCGCCTGCTGGCGGCCAAGGACTGACGGCTGCCCGCTGCGTTGGGCGAGCGGATTCGGCTTGTGAGTCCAACGGCAAAACTGTTTTTAATGTTTGTTATTTCGGCTAAAAGCGTTCGGTAATTCCGAAAAGAGGCCGTCATGTCGAAAGACCAGAAATCCGTCGAAAACCTCACCGAGCTTGAAGCCTCTTCCGAGCTTGCATTTCTGGCGGCCGAGCTTGCGCGCCATGATGCGCTTTACCACGGCAAGGACGCGCCGGAGATTTCGGACGCGGACTATGACGCGCTGAAGCGGCGCAACGATGCGATCGAAGCGGCTTTTCCGGCGCTGGTGCGGGCCGACAGCCCGTCGAGAAAAGTCGGCTTCGCACCGCTTCCGACCTTTGCGCCCATTGTGCATGCGCGGCCGATGCTTTCGCTCGACAACACGTTTTCGGAAGAGGATCTGCGGGATTTCGTGAGTTCCGTCTATCGCTTCCTCGGACATCTGCCGGACGATTCCATCGCCTTCACCGCCGAGCCGAAGATCGACGGGCTTTCCATGTCCATCCGCTATGAAAACCGCAGGCTGAAGACGGCGGCGACGCGCGGAGACGGCACGACGGGCGAGAATGTCACCGCCAATATCAGGACCATCAAGGAAATTCCGGACGAACTGCCCGCCGATGCGCCCGATGTGGTGGAAGTACGCGGCGAGGTCTATATGGCCAAGAGCGATTTTCTGGCGCTCAATGCCCAGATGGAGGCCGAAGGCAAGCAGACCTATGTGAACCCGCGCAACACGGCATCCGGTTCCCTGCGCCAGCTCGACGCCAATGTGACGGCGAAACGCAAGCTGCGGTTCTTCGCCTATGCGCTGGGTGAGGTCTCGAATGGCGGCCAGCCGGCGCGGATCGCCGATACGCAATATGGTATCGTGGAGAAATTCCGGGAGTGGGGCTTTCCGGTCAACCCGCTGATGAAGCGATTCACCTCTGCCGAGCAATTGCTTGAGCATTATAATGAAATCGGCGTCGCACGGCCCGATCTCGATTACGATATCGACGGTGTGGTTTATAAGGTCGACCGGCTCGATCTGCAGGAGCGGCTGGGCTTCCGTTCGCGCAGCCCGCGTTGGGCCACTGCGCACAAGTTTCCGGCTGAGCAGGCCTTTACCACCGTTGAGAATATCGAAATCCAGGTGGGGCGCACCGGTGCCTTGACGCCGGTGGCACGTCTCACCCCGATCACCGTCGGCGGTGTCGTCGTCACCAATGCGACGCTGCACAATGCCGATTATATCGAAGGCATCGGCAATAGCGGCGAGCGTATCCGCCCGGAGGACCACGATATCCGTATCGGCGATACGGTCATCGTGCAGCGCGCCGGCGATGTCATTCCGCAAGTGCTGGACGTGCTTCTGGAAAAGCGCCCGCCCGAGGCGGTGAAATATGCATTCCCGGAAAAATGTCCGGTCTGCGGCAGCCATGCGGTGCGGGAGCGTAATGAGAAGACCGGTAAGCTCGATTCGGTCACGCGCTGCACGGGCGGGTTCGTTTGCCGCGCGCAGGCGGTTGAACATCTCAAACATTTCGTCTCGCGCAATGCCTTCGATATCGAAGGGCTAGGCACCAAGCAGATCGATTTCTTCTTCGAAAGCGACGATCCGGCGCTCTCGATCAAGACCGCGCCCGAGATTTTCACCCTCAAGGCGCGGCAGGAAGCCTCGCATCTGACCAAGCTCGAGAATATCGATGGCTTCGGCAAGGTCAGCGTCAGAAAGCTGTTCGACGCCATCGATGCCCGCCGCGAGATCGATCTCCACCGGCTGATCTTCGCGCTCGGCATCCGCCATGTGGGTGAGACCACGGCGAAGCTTCTGGCGCGCTCCTATGGCACCTATGAGCATTTCGAAGAGAGCATGAAGGCGGCAGCCGACCTGACGAGCGATGCTTGGGCCGAACTCAACAGCATCGACGGCATCGGCGAGGTGGTGGCCCGCGCCATCATCGAATTCTACAAGGAGCCGCGCAATCTCGATGTCATCGACCGGCTGATACGGGAGCTTCGCCCGAAGGAAGCCGAAAAGCCCTCGACCGATGGCAGCCCGGTGGCGGGCAAGACGGTGGTATTTACCGGCTCACTGGAAAAATTCACGCGGGACGAGGCGAAAGCCCGGGCCGAAAGCCTTGGTGCAAAAGTGGCCGGTTCCGTCTCGAAAAAGACTGATATTCTGGTGGCAGGGCCGGGAGCTGGCTCCAAGCTTGCCAAGGCGACGGAACTGGGCGTGCAGACCATGGACGAGGACGAATGGCTGGCCTTGATCGGCGGCTGATGCATAGTCATGGCAATGTTGTTCTCTGCCGCTAGAGCTTTGCGCCTGACAGGGAGAGCACAGCATGGATGACCGCATTGTCGTGAGTACAGAGCAGGTCCGGGCGCTGGTTGACAGCCAGTTTCCGCAATGGGCGGGGTTAAATATCCGACCGGTGGAACTGAGCGGCTGGGACAATCGCAGCTTTCGTCTTGGCGATGAGATGCTGATCCGCATGCCAAGTGCCGCCCGGTATGTTGCGCAGGTGGAGAAGGAGCACCGGTGGCTGCCGGCGCTTGCGCCGCTGCTGCCTTTTCCGATCCCTGCGCCATTGGCGCTCGGGCAGCCGGGACAGGGTTATCCGTTCCGCTGGTCCGTCTATCGCTGGCTTGAGGGCGAACCGCTCGCCCGGGATCTGGATCGCGTTGATCTTTCAACCATCGCCATCGATGTTGCCGCGTTTTTAAGGGCATTGCACGGGGTGGATGCTTCGGATGGCCCACCCGCAGGCGCGCATAATTTCCATCGCGGCGGCTCGCTTTCGGTCTATGACGGGGAGGCGAAGGCTTCGGCGGCGCGGCTTGCCGATGAGGTGGATCAGGCGCTGGCCATGGAGATATGGCAGCTTGCGCTTTCAAGCCATTGGCGGAAGCAGGGGGTGTGGGTGCATGGAGACATTGCCGAGGGCAATCTGCTGGTGAAGGACGGCCGGCTTTCGGCTGTCATCGATTTCGGTAGTTCCGGCGTCGGCGATCCGTCTTCCGATCTCATCCTCGCGTGGAATGTGCTCGATGCGGAAAGCCGTGCCGTTTTTCGCCGGGCGCTGGAGCTGGATGAGGCGACATGGCAGCGCGGGCGTGGCTGGGCGCTGTGGAAGGCTTTGATCGTGCTGGATGCGGAGCGCGGACGTAACGACAAAATGGCCGAATGGTCGCGGCGGACCATTCGGGAATTGTTTGCGGATCACCTGGGCAACTGACCGGAACTATCGAAGACGCGCCATCACGTGGGCATCGACGTATTTTCCGTCACGATAGGCGTCGTTGCGCAGGGTGCCTTCACGTTCGAAACCGAATTTCTCGTAGAGCCGGATTGCCGGGAGATTGTCGGTGAATACGTTGAGCTCGATGCGGCGTATATCGTGCCAATTGTCGGCCGTGTCGATCAACGCCGTGAGGATATATGATCCGACGCCCTTGCCCGCAAAATCGTCGTGAACACTGATCACCAGATCGGCGATGTGGGACTGCCTTCCCGCCCTGCGAAACAGTCCTGCATTGGCAACGATCTTTCCACGCCATTCGCCAACGATGGCGATATCGTTCGGGCCGCGGTTTTCCATCGATTTTCGCGTTTTTTCAACGGACTGAAACGGCTGTCGGAGCGTGCCGTGACGGACGCCGGGTAGGTTGAACATTTCGGTCAGGGCTTCGGCATCGTCCAGACGCGCCGCACGCAGGACGACTTCGTTCAAGCTGAATTGCGAATCTTCACTATCGGCAAATTTCATGTTCTGCATGCCTGTCTCCTTGGGCGTATGGGAGCAGGTTTGCGGACCCTGCTCTAGTGGCAGGGTGGAAATGGATCGCTTAACGCGACGACATACCTCTGCCTGCCGGGTGGCCGGTGATGGTATGGCGACGGGTGATGTTCTGTTTCGTTGCGATCATGCGCGCAGAATGCTTTTGCCGCATGACCCTGTCAAGCGGGTGCGTTGCGCAGCAGGCTTCTGAGTTTTGCCGGCAGCCTGCCGTCGATCGCCGCAAGACCGGCGGCGATCATTGCCATGCCGGCGAAGTGTTTCATCTCCAGCTGCTCGCCGAGAAGCAGCGAACCGAGCAGGATGGCGCTGACGGGAATGAGGAAGGTGACGAGGGCGAGGTTGGTGGCGCCGGCGCTGGCGAGGATGCGGAAGAAGATCAGATAGGCGAGTGCCGTCGACAAGAGGGCGATGCCGACAAGCGCGCCCCAGGTGCCGAGGCCCGGCATGGCGAGCGTCCATGGTTTATCGATAAGAAGGGCGGCCGGGATGAGCATCAGTGTTGAAGAGGAGATCTGGCCGGTGGCGGTCATCAGCGGCGGTACGCCCATGGCCTTGAAACGGCGGCCGAATATGCCCGCGAAGGAATAGGAGATGGCCGCGCCGAGAATGGCGATCTGGCCCCAGAGGCCGGATGAGCCGGTGAAGGCAGCCGGGCCGATCATGGTCGCCACGCCGGCAAAGCCGATCAGCACGCCGGTAAGCTTGTTGCCGGTCATCTTCTCGTCGGCGGTGAGAAAATGGGCGACGATGACGGTGAAGAGGGGCGTGGTGGCATTAAGAATCGAGGCCAGTCCGCTGGCAATGTGGGTCTGACCCCAGACGATCAGGCAGAAGGGGATGATGTTGTTGAGCAGACCCATGCCGAAAAAGGCGCGCCATACCGCCCATTCACGCGGCAGGCGAAGGCCCATGATGCGGCAGACGATGAGAAGCGCGATTGCCGCCAGGCTGACGCGCAGCGTGACAATGGTGACGGGCGGTAGTTCCTTGACGGCGACACCGATGAAAAAGAACGATCCGCCCCAGAGAAGCGAAAGCGCGACAAGCATTGCCCATTCACCGGCATCCATCTGTTTCTGTATCGCCATCGTCATCTCCCAAAGCATGAGTATCGACATGATCGCAGGCGGGATCGCCGCCATCCACCCGATATCGGTTGAGTTTAGCTCAAACTGGAAATGGGTGGTTTTCACTGCGTTTCAGGTCTTGTTGCGTCTATTTACTCCCTGTTTTATGATGCTTTCAAACGATTGTTTCTCGTTCGATAATTGAGATGAGCTAAACCATGGCAGTCGAACTTCCTTCTTTGAAAGGGTTGCAGGCCTTCGAGGCCGCAGCGCGGTATCGCAGCGTCACGCTTGCTTCCAATGAGTTGAATGTCACGCCCGGTGCCGTCAGCCTGCAAATCCGGGAGCTGGAAGCGCGGCTTGGGGTGCAATTGTTTTTCCGCAAGCCGCGCAGCATCCAGCTGACGCGTGAAGGGGAGCGTTATTACGGCGCGCTTCGCACCGCCTTTCGGATGATGCGCGAGGCGACGGCGGAACTGACGGCGCGCTCCGAGATTACGGTTCTGACGCTGAGCTGCACGCCGACTTTCGCCGTTCAATGGCTGATGCCGCGATTGCCTGCCTTCCAGCAGCAACATCCGCAGGTGGATGTCCGCATCAGCGTGACGAACCGGCTGGTGGATTTTTCGAGGGACGACGTCGATCTGGCGGTACGGCACGGGTTCGGTCGGTATGAGGGGCTGGAGAGCATCCGCTTCATCGATGACGGCACTCTGCCGGTCTGTTCGCCGCAACTTCTGGAAAAATATGGGCCGCTTCAGGAGGCGGGGGACCTGAAATCCATTCCGCTTCTGCACGATGAAAACCGCAATGAATGGCGGCGCTGGCTGGAGGCGGCGGGGGTTTCGGATGTGGATGCCTCCGGCGGCACCGTCTTCATCGACAGCAATGGTGCGCTGGATGCGGCCAAGGCCGGGCACGGCATTGCGCTGACCCGGCGTTCGCTGGTTTCCCGCGAGCTTGCGGAAGGCGCATTGATTGCGCCCTTCGGCAAGGACATGGCCAGCACGCTCGCCTATTTCCTCGTTTATCCGCGGCGGATGCTGGACAATCCCGATCTGGTGACGCTCATCGACTGGATGCTTTCGGAAGCGGGTTCTGCCGAGGCCGGTTCTCTTTGACGTCAATCCGGTCTATGCCGGAATGAAACAACGGGAATCACTCTTGAAAACCATCGCCATCGATTTCGAGACCGCCAATGAGGAACGGGGCAGCGCCTGCTCCGTCGGACTTGCGTGGATAGAGGGCGGCGAGATCGTTCGCGTCGAGGAACGGCTGAGCCGGCCGAAGGACATGCGGTTTTCGCCCTTCAACATCGCCGTGCATGGCATCCGCCCGGCCGATGTCGAAGATGCGCCGGAATTTCCCGAGGTTATGGAGGAGTTCATCGACGACTTCCACGGCGCCACCATGATCGCCCATAATGCCGCCTTCGATTTCAGCGTCATGCGGGCGTCTTTCGATAAATACCGGCAGTCCTATCCCGATCTTTCCTATCTGTGCAGCGTCAAGATCGCCCGGCATGTCTGGCCCAATCTGGCCTCGCACAAGCTGAATGTAATCGCCCATCACCTCCAGCTGCGTTTTGTGCATCACAATGCCGCCGAAGATGCCGTCGTCTGCGCGGCCGCTTCGATTGCGGCGGCCAGGGCTTTGCGCGTCGCCCATATCCGCGACCTGCCTGAAAAGATCGGCATGGTCGCGGGGCGTCTCACCTCCACCGGTTACCAGCCCTGCAGCATGAAAAAACGCGCCGCCTCCCGGGTTGCGTAACCGTTCCCCGCACTTATGTTTGAAGCAGCGTAACGGAGAAGATGCGATGACGATGAAAACTCTGTCGGGTTTGTTTGCGGGCTTTCTGGCATTGCTTCCGGTGACAGCGGCGCATTCGCAGGTGGTGGGAGAGGTCGGCGTCGACTGGATCGGTAACGATATCGTCATCGAGGCGATCGCCGATCCGAAGATCAAGGGCGTGACCTGCCATGTGACCTATTTCGAGCGCGGCGTCATCGACCGCCTGAAGAACGGCAACTGGTTCGAAGACCCTTCCAACAACGCCATTTCCTGCAGCCAGACGGGGCCGGTGGAGATCGGCGATATCGATCTGTCGAAGGGCGGGGAAGAGGTGTTCCGGCAGGGCATGTCGCTGGTGTGGAAGAAGCTCGTCGTCAGCCGCGTCTATGACAAGGCCAATGACACGCTGATCTATCTGGTGCATGCGCGGGAGCTGACCGACGGTTCGGCCAAGATGGCGATTTCCACGGTGCCGCTCTATAATCAGCAGGTGATGTGGCAGAAGGGCAAGCCGTAAGATTTTGTCCGACTCTGTCCGTCATGCCGGACTTGATCCGGCATCCAGCCACGGCGCGTCTGCGCCGTGAAAGAGTCTTTCGCGATCAAGGACTTGATCGCGCTGGACCCCGGATCGGGTCCGGGGTGACGGAGTACTTCTGAAACGGGACTGCCAGACTATGCAGCCCGCGCCGCTTCAACGGCGCTGGCGCTAGGCGCTCCAAATCCTATCAAGAGGCAAGAGCCGGCTTAATCAGGCCGCTTCGCGTGCCAGCTCGTCCGCAATCACTGTATCGAGGTTGAGGAAGCAGACCATGCTCTTTTCCAGCGCCACGATGCCGCGGCAGAAGCTGCGCTGTTCTTCCGGAATGATATCGGGCGCGGGCTGCAAATCCTCGGAGCGGATGGTCATCATGTCGGAGACCTGTTCCACCAGCAGGCCGACCAGCTTGCCGCCGATATCGGTGACGATGATGGCGGAGCGTTCGGACGGTTCGGTCATCTTCATGCCGAGGCGGCCGGCCATGTCGATGACGGGAATGACGGCGCCGCGCAGGTTGATGAGGCCGAGAACATAAGGCGGGGTGTGCGGCATCGGGGTAACCGGCGCCCAGCCGCGGATTTCGCGGATCGCCATGATGTCGATGCAGAATTCCTGATCGCCCAGATGGAAGGAAACGATTTCGAGATATGCGCCGGATTGCTTGATGGCGTTGGACATGGCGGCAGGTTTCCTCTGATGGCTCTCTAACAGGCCCGCGCAGGATTGAGCTTTATGCGGTGGCCGGAGAATGGACCGGGAGACATCATGTCGAGGCTTAAAAACCGCTATGGTCATAATGCACAGCAAGATTTTAAACTTTCCCTAACAATTGCTGCTGCCCCGCCGGCAAAACCCAGTATTTTGGCGGTTTTCGCGCTCACGCAAACAGGTTATGATGGGCATATGAACGCGCTCGTTTCCCATCCGCTGAAGTTTATTCTGGCAAGTCTTGCAGCCATGGCTTCGCTTGCCATCGTGCTTCTTGCCTTTGACGGCTGGGTGCGGCACGGCACGGATATTTTCCTGTCCACGGTACAGAGCGGCATCGCCTGGTGCCTGTGACGCGTTTTCCGGCTGCGGATTTGTGACAAATCAGCGCGGTTCCCGCAAATACGCCCAGTTGATTTGCCGTCCCCGTCGCCTTTCGTTATCTGTCTGCCAGGGCCTGCGATGTGCCGCCGGCTTTCGGGGTAGGATTGGACAATGAGAAATATTCGCATCGTATTGTGGGCCGTCGTGCTCGTTCTCGCCGGCGTCGTCAGCTGGTTGACGATCGAAATGACGAAGACGCGTAATGAAATGGTGGAGACGGCCTATGGCGTGCCCTTCCAACTCACGGCGCAAAACGGCCAGCCGATCACCGAAAAGGCGTTTCAGGGCAAGCCGACAGCGCTGTTCTTCGGTTTCACCCATTGCCCGGAAGTCTGCCCGACAACCCTTTTCGAATTGAACGGCTGGATGGAGAAGGTGGACCCGGCCGGCGACAAGCTGCAGGCCTATTTCGTCTCCGTCGATCCCGAGCGCGATACGCCTGAAATCATGCAGCAATATGTCTCGAACGTCTCGAAGCGCATCACCGGCATCACCGGCCCGGCGGACAAGATCGCCGAAACGCTGAAGGGCTACCGCATCTATGCCAAAAAGGTGCCGGTGGACGAGAAGGATCCGAATGGCGATTACACCATGGATCACACGGCGTCCGTCATCCTGCTCGATGCCAATGGCCGTTTTTCCGGCACCATTGCTTATGGTGAAAACCCCGAAGTTGCCGAGCAGAAGCTTCAGAATCTTCTGAAGGGCTGATAGAGGCGGCATAATTGCGCCGGGCTTATTGGACTGGCCGAGGTTTTGTGGCAAAGGCAAGAACAATAACCTCATCCAGAGAAAGCAGCCCGCCGTGAGCGAAATCCGACTTTACGTCACCACGACCGAAATCCAGGCGGGTGAAATCCTCGATCTCATGTCGGACTATTTCGGCGAGGAGGATGTCGCGATTGCCACGACCGAGGTGGATGAGAAGCGCGATATCTGGGAAGCCTCGGTCTATCTGATGGCCGAACAGGAGGAAGAGTTCCGCGAGCGTGTCAGCGCCCTGCTTGCTCCTGCCTTTCCCGGTCTCGTCATTGAAAAGGAGACCGTTCCGGATGTCGACTGGATCGCCAAGTCGCTCGAGGGGCTGAAGCCGGTCAGGGCAGGGCGTTTCATCGTGCATGGCGCCCATGATCGCGACAAGGTGCGGGCGAACGATCTGGCAATCGAAATCGAGGCCGGACAGGCTTTCGGCACCGGCCATCACGGCACGACGGCCGGCTGCCTTGAGATGATCGAGGAGGTTCTGCGGGCGCGGACCGTGCGCAATGCACTCGATCTCGGCACCGGTAGCGGCGTTCTGGCGATTGCGGTGCGCAAGATGCGCCCCATTCCCGTGCTGGCGACGGATATCGACCCCATCGCCGTCAAGGTGGCGAAGGAGAATGTGCGGCTGAACGGCATCGTCTCCGGGATGGCGCTGGAGACCGCGCCGGGCTTCCACTCGGACGCCTTCCGCAAGCATGGCCCGTTCGATCTCATCATCGCCAATATTCTCGCGCGGCCACTCATCAAGATGGCGCCGCAGCTCGTCACGCATCTGGCGCCCGGCGGCACCGTCATCCTGTCGGGCATTCTGGCGTCGCAGCGCTGGAAGGTGCTTTCCGCTTATAATGGCGCCCGGCTTTCCCATGTCCGCACCATCTGGCGCAATGGCTGGGTCACGCTGCATCTGCGCAGGGACTGAACCAGCGGCAATATTCCTTTCAGGCAAAAGAAAAGGCGGCGCTTTCGCGCCGCCTGGAAACCCGCGAGCATGGGAGGAGCTTGCTCAAGCGGGTCGACGTATTCCTGTTCGGCGCGGTGGAGGGAGGATCGCCGCGCCGGACGTCATCAGAATACGTAGCTAGACTTTGCCTTGCGACGAAGATCGGCGCGGTTCATGCCGAGCGCTTCGAGCGACTTGTCGTCGAGGTTCAGAAGGGCGGCGTTGACATGGCGGCTGACCTGACGCTCGCGTGCTTCAACGACGCGATCGAAGGCGGTGCGGAGGAAAGATTTTGCCATTGCTTCAAATCCTTGTTTGCCAGGAGAGTGTCTCTCTCGCTGTGTTGATCTGAAGATAAGCGATGTGTTTTTGTTTAGTTAGAGGGGATATCTCAGGGTAGATATGCATTTATCGCATGTCACTTCGCCTTGAGTATTACTTATTTCGCAAAATGTGCACAATTTATCGCCGCAATCCGGTCTGTCATATATGGCTTGAAACCGGCTTTGTCCGCATGGCATTGTCGTTGCGCGCCAATGATTTGACGGCGCAACCTTGCAGCTTTTCTCATGACAGTTCCCGAAAGACGCCTATGTTCCAGACCTTCGAAAACAAATCCGCGCCGCAATTTGGCAAGGCCCGCGTCGAGGCGCTGCGCGCCGGTTTCGATGCCCTTGGTATCGACGGTTTTCTGGTGCCGCGCGCCGATGAATATCAGGGGGAATATGTGCCGGAGTGCGCCGAGCGCCTGTCCTGGCTGACCGGCTTTACCGGTTCCGCCGGCATTGCGCTGGTGACGCGCACGGAGGCGGTGGTTTTTGTCGATGGCCGTTATACGACGCAGCTCAAATCGCAGGTCGACCAATCGGTCTTCAGCGGCGGCGATCTGGTTGGCGCGCCGCCCTCCGTCTGGCTGGCCGAACATGCTCCACAGGGTTTCCGGCTCGGCATCGATCCGTGGCTGCACACTGGTGCGGAGTTGAAGCGGCTGGAAAAGGTGCTTGCCGGCAAGGGCGGTTCGGTCGTTCTCCTGGAAAAGAACCCGCTCGATGCCCTGTGGCAGGACCGTCCCTCCGAGCCGCTGGAGCCCGTCGTTATCCAGCCCGAGGCCTTTACCGGCAAGCTGGCGAAGGAAAAGATCGCCTCGTTGGCGGAGACGGTCTCGGCAAAGGGCGCGGATGCCTTGCTGGTTACCGATCCATCCTCCATCGCCTGGATTTTCAATGTTCGCGGCAACGACGTGCCGCATACGCCGCATCCGCTGGCGCGCGCCATCATCTACGCCGACGGCAGGGCGGATATTTTTCTCGACAAGCGCAAGACCGGCATCGAGACTGAGGCCTATCTGGCGCAGCTCTCGACACAATTGCCGTCGTCGAAGATCGCTGACCGTCTGCATGCAATCGCCAGCGCCAAGGGCCGCGTCATGGTGGATGCCGATCTGACCCCGGTGGCGCTGACCGGCGCAATCACCGCGGCGGGCGGCTCGCTGATAGAGGAGGCCGATCCCGTTCGCCTGCCGCGCGCGCGGAAGAACAAGGCGGAGCTGGCCGGCTCGGCAGCCGCCCATGTGCAGGATGGCGCGGCCATGGTCGAATATCTCTGCTGGCTGGACCGCCAGCAACCGGGCAGCATTACCGAAATCGCCGCCGTCAAGGCGCTGGAGGCCGCTCGGGTCAAGGTGGGGCAGGGGCTGCAAAACCCGCTCAAGGACGTGTCTTTCGATACGATTTCAGGTGCCGGCGAACATGCCGCCATCATCCATTACCGCGTCACCACCGATACCGACCGCACACTTGCGGAGGGGGAGATGTTCCTCGTCGATTCGGGCGCGCAATATGTCAACGGCACCACGGATATCACCCGTACCGTCGCAATCGGTACCGTTCCGGAAGAGCAGAAGCGTTTCTTTACGCTGGTGCTGAAGGGCATGATCGGCATCAGCACCGCGCGGTTTCCGAAGGGAACGCGCGGTTGCGATCTCGATCCGCTGGCGCGTATCGCGCTCTGGAAGGCGGGAGCGGATTACGCCCATGGCACCGGCCATGGCGTCGGGTCGTATCTTTCGGTGCATGAGGGGCCGCAGCGTATTTCACGGCTTTCGACGCAGGAGCTTCTGCCCGGCATGATCCTGTCAAACGAGCCGGGTTATTACCGGCCTGGCGCTTTCGGCATCCGCATCGAGAACCTCATCTATGTATGCGAGGCGGAGGAGGTCGCCGGCGGCGACCAGCCGATGTTCTCCTTCGAAACGCTGACCTGGTGCCCCATCGACCGCAGACTGGTCGTTGCCGCTCTCCTGACCGATGAAGAACTGGGCTGGCTGAACGCCTATCACGCCGGGGTTCTGGAGAAGCTTTCTCCCTTGATCACCGACGAGGAGGTTAAGGCGTGGCTCGTTGCCGCGACGAAGCCATTGGAGCGGGGCGCTTAGAGCAGCCCGAAATGCCTGATGGCGATGACGATGGCCCAGCCGATGGCGAGCATCGTCAGGCCGGGAAAGCGCAGGCAGACCAGAAGCGCTGCCACCATGCCGATCTTCACCTCGTATCCGCCTTCAAAAAAGGCGGGTGCGACGAGCGTGGTCAAAACCGCCACGGGAACGGCGTTCAGTCCCGCCTCCATGCGCGGCGGGATGGATTTCATCCGCGTCATCAGCACATAACCGCCGATGCGGGTCAGATAGGTGGCGATGGCGGCGAGCGCGATCAGGATCAGCGTATCGGTGTGCAGCATGTCGCTCATGGCGTTTCCACCCTGCTTTCAGAATTCGTCCCGTCGTTCGGCTTCGGTGGATAGAGGACCGCGACGAGAATTCCGGCGACAGCGCCGAGGCTGACATGCCACGGCGAGCCGACGATGTGATAGGCAACCGTTGCACCCACCGCGCTTGCCAGCATGACAGGGTAGAAATTCTCCCGCTGGCGGAAGCTCAAGACCATACCCATGAAATAGATCGGCAGCAGCACATCGAGACCGATGGCTTTGGGATCGCCGACCATATTGCCGAGCGATGCGCCGAGAATGGTCATGGCCAGCCACAGCACATAGACCGGCGCTGCAAAGCCCATGTACCAGGAAAAGCCGACCGCGCCGGTATTTTCGTATTTCCTGACCGATTCGGCGAATTGCGGATCGACCAGCACGAAGAAGCCCGCGGCTTTTTGCAGGAAAGACCAGTTCGAGATCATCCGGGCAATGGCGGCCGAATAGAGGATATGGCGGAAATTGACGGCAAAGACGGATAGAACGATCAGCCAGGGGGCAACCTTCTGGCCGAACAACTCGATACCCACGAGCTGGCTCGCGCCCGCATAGACGGTGCCGCTCATGATCGTGGCTTCGGTGACGCTGAGCCCGTTATCGACTGCGACCGCGCCGAACAGCGCACCGAAGGGGGCGGCGGAGAGGGCGATCGGGAAACCGCTCTTCAATCCCTCGCGAAAATCTGCATTGAACATTTCTGGAAACTCCTTGCCCGCCGCTCTATCGCCGTCCCGCCCGGCTGGCAAACGAATTGCATGAATGGATCGATTGATTCCCTTGAAGCTTCCGTTACGGTAACGCCCCATAAGGCCGGTGCCGGACGGACGGTTTCACCGCCTTCCTCCCGTACCCCTCAACAGTCAGACGATGGAAGATCGATGCTGGAAAAGCAGGAAAAGGCCGCCTTGGCCGCACGTATCCGGGATTATCTTGCCCGGGAGACCGAAGCCGAGATCGGGCATCTGCAGGCGGAAATCTTCGTGGATTTTCTGGCCGAGGAGCTGGGGCATGTTTTTTATAATGAGGGGCTCAGGGATGCGCATGCCGCGATCCTGAGACGCCTTGAGGATGCAGCAGGCGATATCGACGTGCTGGAGAAGCCGAAGCCGCGCTAAACTAGTCCCGCAAAATGTCGCGGCTTTTGAGAATCGCCGCGCCTTTTTCCCGCATCGTCGAAATCGCGGCCTTGATGCCCTGCGGATCGATGCCGCGACTGGCATCTTCGATGAAACGGACATTCACACCGGGCAACATGTCGAGGGCATCGAGCACCGAAAAACTGACGCAATAATCGGTGGCAAGGCCGCAGACGTCGAGTTGCGTGACACCCTGACGGCTGAGATAGTCGGCCAGTCCCGTCGTCGCGCCCTGGTCATTGTCGCGAAAGGCTGAATAGCTGTCGACGGCGGGGTTTTCGCCCTTTTGCTGAATATAATCGAAGGCGTCCGTCTTGAGGTCGGGATGGAATTCCGCATCCGGCGTGCCCTGCACGCAATGGTCAGGCCACATCATCTGCGGTTTGCCGGAGAGTTCGCCCATGTCGAAGGGCTTCTTGCCGGGATGCTGGGAGGCGAAGCTGCCGTGATTTTCAGGGTGCCAGTCCTGCGAGGCGACGATGAGATCGTAGCCGCCATTGTCGATCAGGGCATTGGCGATGGGCACGACCCTGTCGCCATCGGCAACGGCCAGATTGCCGCCAGGGCAAAAACCGTTCTGGATATCGATGAGCAGCAGCGCCTTCATGATGTGCCTCCCTTTTTAGGGCAGGATGCCAAGCCGGCTTTAACGGATCAAGCCCCTTTCGACCTCTCCGGCAGGCACGGGTGTTTCGGGCAGGGGCTTGCCCTGTCGCAGTCCTGCCGCAATTGCAGCAAATTTCCGGCCAAGTCGGAATTTACCTGACAATGCGGCGACGGAAATTTTTTAGGCCGATGACGACCCTCTAAGGGGCATTTCCCCGGACGACGCAGTGCGGATGCACGCAGTCTCGGCGCAAGTCATTGTTTTGCCTTCGCCTTACAATGCGCAGACCTTAACGAATTATTTTTGCAGGGACTCGTAAACACTTTGGTTACCATAATTCGTCATGCTTCGAACCAGTCAGTTCCGAAACCGGCGCGGTGTTTGCCCGCCCTTCGGATGTCCCAAAATCCCTCCGGCGTCGGCCGGGTGTGCGTGAACGGTTCGAGTAACGAGTATCATGGCGTTTTCTGCTGCGGCCTATAATGGCGCCGGTCTTGCCGGTTCGTCTTCCGTCAAGAGAGGCAAATCCTTTGCGTTCGGCCGAATGTCCGCCCTCCTTGGCGGCGGCGCCTTTGCCGGCCTTTTCGCCTTCGCCGCCTTTGCCTCGCTGCACAGCATGGCCGCCGCTTCGCATGGTGTCGGGCAGTTTGAAAAGACGCTGGTGACGCGATTCGCTTCCACGGAGACGGCAATTGCCCATGCGGCCGCGCGGGATATTCACGTGCGCAAGTTTTCCCGCCTGAGCGACCACAGCCACGGCCAGCAGAAGGCGGTTCGCCTCGCCGGCATCATGCCCGAGATCGGCGCGAAGGAATTCGGCGAACGCTTTGGCGCAGCTGTCAATGCCAAGGGGCAGGCGACGGTGAAGCAACTTGCCGCGCTCAAGCCGTCGGCGATCGTCGATTCTGCGCTTGGGCGTACCTCCGAGGTTGCCTATCAGAGCGCCGTTCCGCAGCATCCGGCATTTGAAGTGGCGCTGGCACGGCCGCAGATCGAGGAAGAGGCAAGCAGCCTGCTGCCCGATGATGTGCCGCTGCCGAGCTTCCGTCCCGAGGTGGCGACGGCTCAGACGGTCGAGCCGTCACCGCGTCCCGCGACATCGTCCAAGACCGAGGAACATGTTCCGGCCGTCGCTTCGGCACCGGCTTTCGATGCGCCGGTTCCCCTTCGCGCGCCTGCGCCGGCGAAGCAGAGCACCGGCGCCATGCTCGCCTTTGCAAAGCCTGACAATCCGATGCGTGAGCCGAGCAAGATGGATGCGGTTCCGTGGCCGGATCGCGGCAACGGTACGGCGATCTACGATATTTCCTCCGGCGTGGTGCACATGCCGAATGGCGAGAAGCTCGAAGCGCATTCCGGCATCGGCAAGATGCGCGACAACCCCGATTACGTGCATGTGAGAATGCGCGGTTCGACGCCGCCTTCCAGCTATCGTCTGACGATGCGCGAGGCGCGGTTCCATGGCGTCGAGGCCATTCGCCTGACACCGGAAAACGGCGTCAACCCGCATGGTCGAGACGGTCTTCTGGCGCATACCTACATGCTGGCGAAACGCGGCGAATCGAATGGCTGCGTGGTGTTCCGGGATTACCCGCGCTTTCTTGCGGCCTTCAAGCGCGGCGAAGTCAAGCGCATGGTGGTGGTGCCGAAGTTGAACGGCAACCGGCCGACACTTGCGAGCAGCGGCGGTAAAAGCGGCGGCAAGACCCTGCTCGGCATGTTTTCGCGCGGCAGCGATTCCTGAGCTTTCCGTATTTTCCTGACGTAAAACCGCTGCGCACTTTTACTGGAAATGCTCTAGCGACCGCGCCGCTGTGTCAGCACCATGCCGGCGAAGATGAGCAGGATGCCGAGTGCGCTAGCCCAGAGTTTCGGCGGATGATCGCCGAAAAGATCGAGAACCACGCCTGAGACCATCTGGCCGCTGATGACCAGAAGGGCGGTATTGACCGCACCGATGCGCGGAATGAGCCAGCTTCCCGAAGCGATGAAGACGACGCCGATCGGCCCGCCGATAAAGGCAAGCCAGGGCGCATCGGCCGCGCCCGGCGGAATGAGGCCGCCGACGATGAGGCCGATGACCGTCAGCACGGCAAAACCGACAATGTGGTTCCAGAACGATGCGATGAGCGGCGAGTTGGACAGGCTGAGGCGGCCGTTGATCTGGCGGCTCAGCGCCACGAAGACGCCGCCGATAAAGGCCATGGCGATCCAGACGATCATGCCGTTCTCCCGACAAGGATGATGAGGGCGCTGCCGCATAGGATCAGCGCCACCGCCGCCATGTCCCGCAGGTCCGGCTTTCTTTTGGGCAGGCCGAAGAGGCCGAAAAGATCCGCCAGGAGGCTGAAGATCACCTGTCCGCCAAGCCCGAGCGCAATGGTGCCGGAAAGCGCCAGCGGCGAATTGACGGCGGTGGAGGTGAGGATGACGATGGCCGCACCCACGACCCCGCCGCAATAGGCCCAGAGCGGCGCTTTCGGTTTTTCTGCCGCGCCCACGTCTTTCTTCGGACGCATGATGGCGAGATAGATCAGCGCCGCCACCGTGCCGGTGCCATGCGCCGTCCAGGAGGAAAACAGCGCATTGCCGTAATGGGCAAGCTGACCGTTGAAATGCACCATCAATGTCAAAAGGCAGCCGCTGGCGAAGGCGGCGGCAAGATGCAGCGGGTTGAGGCGTGGATGCGTCGTGTCTGTCATGGCGGGCCGGCAAAGCTGAAGATGGAGACGAGCTTTAGCCCATATGTGCCTGAAGCGGAATCGAATTGCGGCGGCTCACGGTTTTAGACGACATTATCCTGTGCGTTGCGGAACAAGCGATGCGGCCACGCATTATTCCACCATGAAGAAAACGACGCGCAAACCATTGAACCGGATGACGATTTTCGTCATTTCTATTTTCATTCTCGCAGCCGTGGTCGCGGCGGTCTATCTCGTCCGCTTCACGCCCGGCGAAGTGTAAGACCGATCGATCAATGACCGGCCGGGGCGGTCTTGCCCTTGCCGCGCTCCATCGCAACGCTTGCCTTGGCGACGGCGAAGCGAATGCCGCGCAGCAGGAACCGGCTGGTTTCCAGATAGGCGCGATAGGGCAGAACGGTGAAATAGCGCCAGCGCGGCAGGCGGTAGATGCGCAGATTGTTCTGGATCTGGCTTTCCCCATCCGCATCCTGCGTGGCGCAGAGCGGATAGAGGAAGGCCGCCTTCAGCCCCGCGAGATATTCGAGATCGAATGCGATGTCATAAGCGAGCCGCATGGGGATCAGCTTCGATATCCATTTTCCGGCGCGACGGTTGACGAGATAGGCGCCCGACCCTTTTTCCCGCGTGATGGCAATGGCGAGCGAGCGACCGTTGGAAAGCGGGCGGAACGGGAATTTCCGGCCATTGCTGACCGTCGTGAGCCGCAGCAAATCCCAGTCGCCGCCATTCAGCACCGCCTCGTCGATGGCGTTGAGAAAATCATCGTCGAAGACCACGTCATCCTCAAGGATGAGCGCGATATCGGCATCGCCCGCCATGAATTTATTGGCGCAGGCGACATGGCTGAGATAGCAGCCGATTTCCGGCGGCGAGGTGCGGCGGCCATGCATGAGCATGTAGGAAATCTCGCTGAATTCCGGGATGGGGTAATTCAGTTCCCTGCCATTGACGCCGGGGACACGCTCCGCCTTGAGCCCCATGGCGTCGAGGCGCGCGGTCATATCCGCGAGGCGTTTGGTGGCGCTGTCCATATTGATCAGGAAAACGGCGAGCCTGCGCTGGCTTTTCGGTAATATATGCAAAGCTGTCCTCGCCAGTTCCACTTCCCCATTGCAACTCCTTTATTGCAACGGCATGACACGGGCTATGGAAAAAGCAGCCTTCAGGCACTCATGGTTGTCGAATCAGACCTTTTCCACAAATCCGTCCAGCACGCGCTTCTGGCCGGCGCGATCGAAGTCGATCGTCAGCTTGTTGCCTTCGATGGCGGAAATGTTGCCATTGCCGAATTTGAGGTGGAACACGCGGTCACCGACAAAGAATTTCGATGGCGTGTCAGCGACGGATTTCGCCACCAGTTCGCCGTCGATCGTGCGGGTGCGCGGGCCGCTTTCGCCATAACCGATCCGTTCCACCGCATGGCCGGAGCGCGTGCCCCAATTGTCGCGGGTGGCGTCGCTGCGGTTCTGCTGCGCGCGCTTCCAGCCGGGGGTGGAATAATTGTTGGTGAAAGGATCGGCCTTGTCGAAGCGCGACTGGCCGTAGCCGCCGCGTCCGCCATAACCGCCGTAACTGCTGTCGGATGCCGCGACATCCACATGGGCGGGCGGCAATTCATCGAGGAAACGCGAGGGCAGGGTGGATTGCCACAGCCCGTGAATGCGCCGGTTCGACACGAACCAGATATGGCAGAGCTTCTTGGCGCGGGTGATACCTACGTAAGCGAGGCGGCGTTCTTCCTCCAGACCGGAGCGCCCGCCTTCGTCCAGCGCCCGCTGGTGCGGGAACAGGCCTTCTTCCCAGCCGGGCAGGAAGACGGTGTCGAACTCCAGCCCCTTGGCGGAGTGCAGCGTCATGATGGAGACGGCATCGAGATTTTCGTTCTGCTCGGCATCCATGACGAGGGCAACGTGCTCAAGGAAGCCGCGCATGCTCTCGAAGGCCTCCATCGAGCGGATGAGTTCCTTCAGGTTCTCAAGTCGTCCGGGCGCTTCGGCCGTCTTGTCGGCCTGCCACATGGCGGTATAGCCGCTTTCGTCGAGGATCTGCTCGGCAAGGGTGGTGTGCTCGGTGTTTTCCAAGAGGCCCTGCCAGCGGCGGAAATCCTGCACCACATCGAACAGCGCCTTGCGCGCCTTCGGTTTCAGCTCGTCGGTCTCGATGATGTCGGCGGCCGCTGCCAGCATCGGAATATCGCGGGCGCGGGCATAGTCGTGCAGATTGCGGATCGTCGTATCGCCAAGACCGCGCTTCGGCGTGTTGACGATCCGCTCGAAGGCGAGATCGTCGGCCGGCTGGCAGACAAGGCGGAAATAGGCCATGGCGTCGCGGATTTCGAGACGCTCATAAAAGCGCGGACCGCCGATGACGCGGTAATTGAGGCCAAGCGTGACGAAACGGTCTTCGAACTCGCGCATCTGGAAGGAGGCGCGAACGAGGATCGCCATGTCGTTCAGATTATGGTTCTTGCGCTGAAGCTGCTCGATCTCCTCACCGACAGCGCGGGCTTCCTCCTCGGAATCCCAGGCGGCATGAACCACGACCTTTTCATCATCCAGGCTGCTGCGTTCGGTAAACAGCGTCTTGCCGAGACGGCCCTCATTATGGGCGATAAGATGGCCGGCCGCGCCGAGAATATGCTCGGTGGAGCGATAGTTGCGTTCGAGCTTGATGACCTTGGCGCCCGGAAAATCCTTGTCGAAGCGGAGGATATTGTCCACTTCCGCGCCGCGCCAGCCATAGATCGACTGGTCGTCGTCACCCACGCAACAGACATTCTGCGGTTCGCCCTTGGCGCGCTGGGCGAGAAGCCTCAGCCACATATATTGCGCCGTATTGGTGTCCTGATATTCGTCTACCAGAATGTAACGGAACTTCTGGTGATACTCCTTCAAAATATCGGTGTGGCGGCGGAAGATGCTGATCGGATGCATCAGAAGGTCGCCGAAATCGCAGGCGTTCAGCGTTTTCAGGCGGTTCTGATAGGCGGTGTAAAGTTCGCGGCCCTTGCCGTTGGCGAAAGCGCGGCTGTCACCCTCCGGAATGTCCGGCGGCGTCAGGCCCTTGTTCTTCCAGCCGTCGATCATGCCGGCGAACTGTTTTGCCGGCCAGCGCTTGTCGTCCAGCCCTTCTGCCTGAATGAGCTGCTTGATCAGCCGCACGACATCATCGGTATCGAGAATGGTGAAGTCCGATTTCAGGCCGACGAGTTCCGCATGGCGGCGCAAAAGCTTGACGCCGATGGAGTGGAAGGTGCCGAGCCAGGGCATGCCCTCGACAGCGCCTCCGACCAGAACGCCGATACGTTCCTTCATCTCGCGGGCAGCCTTGTTGGTAAAGGTCACGGCAAGAATCTGGCTCGGATAGGCGCGGCCGGTCGCCAGAATATGGGCGATGCGGGTCGTCAGAACGCGGGTCTTGCCGGTGCCTGCTCCTGCGAGGACGAGAACGGGTCCGTCCAGCGTTTCCACGGCCTCGCGCTGTTCCGGGTTGAGGCCGGAAAGATAATCGGGCGCAGCACGCGTCTGATCGCGCGCCGCCATGGCGCGGGCGGCAATGCCAAGCCCGCCGCCGCTTTCCGCACCGGCATTGTTCGTTGCCCTGCGCGGTGCGGCGGGTTCCTCATCGAAGAACGGCATATCGTCAAAACTGTTGCTCATGCGGCTCAATGTAGTGATTCGGGATATAAAGGCCAGAACCGTGTTCTGCTTTTATTCCGGTATCAACCGTCAAAACGCCCATTCCAAGGCATTTTTTCGTTTCATGTCTGCCTGTCGGCGTCGAAAGCGGCGTCAACGGGCACTTGCAGCGCCACCGCAAGCTGGTTGGTTTTGGCGGCAAGCGCGATGACGCGTAGCAAATCGGCATGCTGCTCTGTCGTCATGCCTTTGGCTTTGGCGGCTGCCGTGTGGGAATGGGCGCAATAGGAGCAGCCATTGGTGACGGAAACGGCGATATAGAGCATTTCCTTCACCACGGGATCGAGCGCGGAAGGTGTCGCCATCACCGCCTTCACCTCACTCCATGTCTTTTCAAGCAGATCGGCATCGAAGGCGAGGTAGAGCCACATATTGTTGATGAAATCCGATTTGCGGGTGGCGCGGATGTCATCGAACACCGCCTTGACGCGAGGATCGGTTTCCGGGTTTTCGGTCTTCGTCACGGTGCTCATGGCTTCCTCCGGTTATGGCGTCTCGGGGATAGATTAGCCCAATGGCGGATATTTGCGACAGGAATGCACGGATGGATTGCGGATTGGCTGCTTCTGGCGGCAATTGCGCCCAAATTACAATTACGTAAGGAACGGATTTGTGCGTTGCCTTGCCTTGGCCAAGCAGGAATACTGCATCTGTCCCGGAACGTGTCGTTTTTGGGAACATATCGTGCTGCGCGGATCAACCGGAGAAATATATGCGGGTCTGGAAACAGGTGGGTGTCAGTGTTGCCGTGGTGGGAGCGGGGCTCTGTCTCTGGGGCTTCTATTCGCCCGAAGCCCGCAATGTGCTCGCCAGCGTGGGGCTTGGCAAAACGCCTGCCGGGGCGATCGAAGTCGCCGCATCCGGCGGCCCGGCAGCCGGTGCGTCCACAGGGCAGAATGCCGGCGGTGCGCGCCGCAACGGCAACGCCACACTGGTGGTGACGGCCCCGGTGAAGAAGGGCACGGTCAATGACCGGCTGAACGCCATCGGCAATGGCGAGGCGATCCAGTCGGTTGTCGTCATGCCGCAGGTTTCCGGCACGCTTTCCGAAATTCGCACCTCCTCCGGCGCTCGTGTCGTGAAAGGCCAGGTGCTTGCGCGGCTCGACGATGAAGAGCAGGTGATCGAGCGTGACAAGGCGCAGGTGGCGCTGCGCAGCGCCGTTGAAAAATCCAATTCCTACAAGAACCTCAAATCCGTTTCCCGCCTTGATGTGCTGGATGCGCAGATTGCCGAGGAAGCCGCCAAACTTGCGCTGAGCACTGCCGAACTCAATCTCAAGCGCCGCGACATCGTTGCGCCGATAGAGGGTGTGGCGGGTATTGTCGCCGCCAATATCGGTGATAACGTCACCACGCAGTCAACCATCGTCAGCATCGACGACCGATCCGAAATTCTCGTCAATTTCTGGGCTCCCGAGCGGTTCGCAACCGCGATCAAGGTCGGCATGCCGGTGGAGGCGACGTCCATTTCCCGGCCCGGTGAGACTTTCAAGGGCGAGATCGAGGCCGTTGACAACCGCGTCGATGAGGCGAGCCGCACGATCCGTATCCGGGCGAAGTTCAGCAACGAGAAGGACGAGCTGAGGGCGGGCATGTCCTTCGGCGTCAACATGCGCTTCGCCGGAGAAACCTATGCCTCGGTCGATCCACTGGCCGTGCAGTGGGATGCGGAAGGCTCCTACGTCTGGCGTGTGGCCGACAACAAATCGAACAAGGTGCGGGTGCAGATCGTGCAGCGCAATCCCGATGCCGTTCTTGTCAAGGCGGAGCTGGCGGATGGCGAGCCTGTCGTGATCGAGGGCCTTCAGCGTGTCAGGGAAGGCGGCGCGGTCCGTGTCGGCAGCCAGCCGAAGCCCGAGGAGGTTGCCAGCCAATGACGACGCAGCCGCCCTCGGTTAAGGATTCCAAACTCGCCTTTACGGCATTGTTCGTGCGCCGGCCGATTCTGGCGGCGGTTCTCAACACGCTGCTGGTCGTTGCCGGCCTTGCGGCGCTGGTGGGCGTTGAAGTGCGCGAATTGCCTGACGTCGACCGGCCGACGATCAGCGTCCGGACCACCTATGAGGGGGCGGCGCCCGAAACCATCGATCAGGAAGTGACGCAGACCATCGAAGGTGCGGTGGCGCGTGTCAGCGGTGTCAAGTCCATCTCGTCCAACTCGCAGTTCGGCACCAGCCGCGTGACGCTGGAATTCGGCGACAATGTCGATCTGGCGGTTGCCGCCAACGATGTGCGCGACGCCATCGGCCGCGTCACCAACCAGTTGCCTGACGATGCCGACGAGCCGCAGATCATCAAGGCGGATTCCGACAGCCAGCCGATCATGCGCCTTGCCGTCACCTCCTCCACGCTCAGCATGGAAGACCTGACCAAGCTGGTGGATGACGAGATCATCGACCGTCTGGCCGCCGTCGACGGCGTGGCCGATGTGGAGCTTTACGGCGATCAGGAAAAGGTTTTCCGGGTCGATCTCAATCAGGCGGCATTGGCGAGCCGTGGTCTGACGGTGACCGATGTTTCAAACGCGCTTGCCAGCGCCGCCCTCGATGTGCCGGCGGGATCGCTGAAAAGCACGACGCAGGATATTGTCGTGCGTGCCACGGCCAGCCTGACGAAGCCCGAAGACTTTTCCAATCTTCTCATCAAGAACAATATCCGCCTCAGGGACGTCGCGACCGTCATGCTGGGGGCGGATGACGAATCCACCTCGCTGCGCTCCAATGGCGTGCAGGGCGTCGGTCTCGGTGTCATCCGTCAGGCGCAGTCGAACACGCTCAGTATCTCGACAGGCGTGAAGGCCGCCGTCGATACCATGTCGGCCAATCTGCCCGAAGGTACGCGCATCGTCGTGACCAGTGACGACGCCGTCTTCATCGAAGGCGCGCTTCATGAGGTCGAGCTGGCGCTCGGTCTCTCGGCGATCATCGTCGTCGTCGTGCTCTATCTCTTCCTGCGCGATTGGCGCGCCACCCTCATTCCGGCAATCACCATGCCGGTGGCGCTGATCGGCACCATTGTCGCCATCTATATGGTCGGTTTCTCGGTCAATATTCTGACCCTGCTTGCCATCGTTCTGGCGACCGGTCTGGTGGTCGATGACGCCATCGTGGTGCTGGAAAATATCGTGCGCCGCCGGGCGGAAGGCATGGGGCCGCGCGCCGCCGCCGTTCTCGGCACGCAGGAAGTGTTTTTCGCGGTCATCGCGACGACGGCGACGCTTGCCGCCGTGTTCATTCCGCTCTCCTTCCTGCCGGGCCAGCTTGGCGGCCTGTTCCGTGAATTCGGTTTCGTGCTGGCCTTCGCGGTGGGCTTGTCCTCCATCGTGGCGCTGACGCTCTGCCCGATGCTCGCCTCGCGTATGCTGAAGGAGGGGCTGAAGGAGCCGACGGGGCCGCTCGCCTGGTTCGGCAATGTCTTTGCCTCCACCTACAAAACGACCCTTTCCGCCTGCCTCAACAATCCGCTGATCGTCATCGTCGTGGCGCTCATCTTTTCCGGCCTGTCGTGGATCGCGTTCGGCATGATCCAGAACGAGTTGACGCCGCGCGAGGACCGCGCCTCGATCATGATGCGGGTCACCGCGCCGCAAGGCGTCAGCCTCGACTATACCCGCGACCAGTTGCAGCGGATCGAAGAAAACCTGCAGCCGCTGCGCGACAGCGGTGAAATCCGCAATATTTACTCCATCACCGGCATGAACGGCTCGTCCAATACCGGTTTCATGGTGCTGACGCTGGCGCCCTGGGCCGATCGTGAGAGGACGCAGAACCAGATTGCCGCCGATGTCACCTCCGCCGCCAACAGGGTGCCGGCGCTGCGCGGCAATGCGATGCAGCCAAACAGCCTCAGAATTCGCGGTGCCGGCAACGGCCTGCAGATGGCGATGGTTGGCAGCAACTATGCGGCGCTGACCGAGGCAACGCAGAAATTGCTGCTTTCCATGGAGGAAAGTGGCCTGTTCGACACGCCGCGTTTCGACAACGAACCCAATCAGGCGCAGATTTCCGTCTCCATCGACCGCGAGCGTGCGTCGGATCTCGGCATCGACATCACCGGCCTGTCGCGCGCCATGCAGTCGCTGCTGGAAGGGCGTTCGATTGTCGATGTCTTCGTGGATGGCGATGCGATTCCCGTGCGGCTTTTGTCTTCTACCCGGCCGATCAACGATCCGACCGATCTGGAAAACGTCTTCCTGAAAACCGGCGACGGCAAGATCGTGCCGATGTCGGTCATCGCCACGCTGAAGGAAAATGCGGTTGCGCCGCAGCTCAACCGCGAGCAGCAGCTTCCCTCCGTCGGCTTTACCGCCAACCTCAAGGATGGCGTCTCGCTGGGTGAGGCGCTGCAAAAGGTGAATGAGCTCTCGCAATCCGTCATGCCGCCCGGCGCCCGTCTCCTGCCGCTGGGCGAGGCTGCGACGCTGGAGGAAAATTCGAGCGGCATGTTGCTGACCTTCGGTTTTGCCATCGCCATCATCTTCCTCGTGCTGGCCGCGCAGTTCGAAAGCGTCTTGAGTTCGGTCATCATCATGACGACGGTGCCGCTCGGTCTTGCCTGCGCCGTCATCGCGCTGCTCGTTACCGGATCGAGCCTCAACGTCTATAGCCAGATTGGGCTTGTCTTGCTCGTCGGTGTGATGGCCAAGAACGGTATTCTCATCGTCGAATTCGCCAATCATCTGCGCGATCAGGGCGCAACCGTGCGGGAAGCCATTGAAAAGGCCACCAGCATCCGCCTGCGTCCTGTCATGATGACGATGATCGCCACCATTCTCGGCGGCGTGCCGCTGGTGCTGGCGCAGGGTGCCGGCGCGGAAGCGCGCATCGCGCTCGGCTGGGTTATCGTCGGCGGCCTCGGCTTTGCGACGCTGGTGACGCTTTACATCACGCCGGTCTCTTACCTGCTGATCGCCCGCTTCGCCAAACCGCAGGCGGATGAGGAAATCCGCCTTCACCGTGAGCTTGAACTTGCCGCCCGCCGCAAGGCGCTGGAAGAGGACAAGCCGTTGCTGGCGGCGGAGTGAAAAACGGTTGCCGCCAAACAGTGTCTGGCGCAATCGCGATGCTGGACAAAGCGTTAACCTTATCCCATACCACCTGACGGAATTTCGTAACGGATCGAATCCGTTACGGGCAGATGTTGCGGTGGAGACGGACGATGGCGCTGAAAGATGTGGTGGCGGGAAAGCGGAACGAAGAGGGCATCGCGTCTGCGCTCGCGGTGCTGAAGCAGCAGTTCGGCGACAGGCTCCAGACCGGACAGGCGTTTCGCGAGCAGCACGGCCACACCACCACTTATCTCACCCTGCAGGCGCCTGACGGCGTCGTTTTTGCCGAGAGTGCGGACGATGTGAAGGCCGTGGTGAAGGTCTGCGCGCAATACAAGGTGCCGGTCATTCCTTTCGGAACGGGGTCTTCGCTGGAAGGGCAGGTGAATGCGCCGAACGGCGGAATCTGCATCGATTTCAGCCGGATGAATCGCATCATTGAGGTGAACGCCGAAGATCTTGACGTGACGGTGGAACCGGGCGTGACGCGCGAGGACCTCAATGTCTATCTGCGCGATACCGGCCTGTTCTTCCCCATCGATCCCGGCGCCAATGCCTCCATCGGCGGCATGGCCTCGACGCGGGCCTCCGGCACCAATGCCGTGCGTTACGGCACGATGAAGGACAATGTACTGGCCGTCACGGCCGTCGTCGCCAATGGCGAGGAAATCCGCACCGCGCGGCGCGCCCGCAAGTCGTCTGCGGGTTACGATCTGACGCGGCTTTTCGTCGGTGCAGAGGGGACGCTGGGTGTCATTACCTCCGTTACGCTGCGGCTTCAGGGTATTCCGGAAAAGATCGCCGGCGGGGTCTGCACTTTCGACAGCATCAAGGCGGCCTGCGATGCCGTCATCATGACGATCCAGATGGGGGTTCCGGTCGCCCGCATCGAATTGTTGGACGAGGTGCAGGTGCGAGCCTGCAACGCCTATTCCGGCCTGAACTACACGGAGAAACCGACACTCTTCGTGGAGTTCCATGGCACCGAGGAAACGGCGGCGCTGCAATCGCAGCAGTTCGCCGAGATCGCCGCCGAATGCGGTGGCGTCGACTTCCGCTGGACGAGTGACGCGGCCGAGCGCAACAAGCTCTGGAAAGCGCGGCACGATGCCTACTGGGCGTCCCGCGCGCTCGCGCCCCATCTCGACGGGCTTTCCACCGATGTCTGCGTGCCGATTTCGCGGTTGGCGGATTGCGTGGTGGAAACCCAGCAGGACATCGAGGAAAACGGCTTTCTCGCCCCCATCGTCGGCCATGCGGGCGATGGAAACTTCCACGTCCTCATCCTCTTCGACGGCAAGGACGCGGAAAGCGTTGCGAAAACCGAGGCCTTCGTCGCCCGCCTCAACCGCCGCGCCATCGCCATGGACGGCACCTGCACCGGTGAACACGGCATCGGCCAGGGCAAGATGAGTTTTCTTGCCGAAGAGGCGGGAAATGCACTGGATCTGATGCGTGCCATCAAAACGTCGCTCGATCCCGATAACATCTTCAATCCGGGCAAGTTGTTCCGTCTTGTCTGATCATTCTCATATTTGATTGGTACAAAAGGCTGCTTGCCGTTAAGGCAGAAAAGAATAGGTTTGCAGCGTTCGCGAAGGGAGATGCAGGTCAGTGCTCGGACGTATTCTGGTTTTTCTGGGCGGACTGCTGGCCGTGGTGCTGTTTTCGGCGCTGCTTATTCCCTATTTCGTCGACTGGACGGATTTCCGCCGCGATTTCGAGGATCAGGCAAGCCGCATTCTCGGCAAGAAGGTGGTGGTGCATGGCCGCGTCGAAGCCCGTCTCCTGCCTTTCCCTTCGGTAACATTGCATGATGTGCGCGCCGGAACGGATGCGGATGGATCGCCGCTCATTCAGGTCGCCCGTTTTTCCATGGATGCCGAGCTTGCGCCGTTCCTCTCCGGCGAGGCGCGCATCTTCGACATGCGCATCGAGGAACCGAAAGCCAAGATAAGGCTGCTGAAGGATGGCACGCTGGACTGGATGCGCGGCAGCCGCGCGGAAATTCCAGCCCGCACCGTGGTTCTGGAGAGCGTGCAGATCGAAGGCGGGCAGATCGAATTCATCGACGAGCAATCCGGCCGCAACCGTGTCGTGACCGGTCTCAATGCCGACATGTCCGCCAATTCGCTGGCCGGGCCGTGGAAGGCGGAGGGACGCGCCGCCGTTGACGGACATCCGGGCTCCTTCTCGCTCTCCAGCAGCGAGCCCGATTATGCCGCAGGCCGCATGGGGCTGAGGGTGCGGCTGGTGCCGGACGAACATCCGGTCGAGGTCGATCTCGATGGCGCAATTGCCGCAACGGCGGGAAAGCCGGCCTATAGCGGTTCTTTCTCCTTCAGTTTCCGCGAAGACGAAAAGCAGAAGCAGCAGGCCGGACAATCGCTGTTTTCCTCGCCGCGCACCCGCGGCAGCTTTGAACTCACCAATGAAAGCGTGCGCATCCCGAGCTACCGCATGGAGCTCGGTGGTAGCGAAAATCCCTATGTCGTGACCGGGGAAGCGACGCTCGATACCGGCGCCAAGCCGGAATTCCTGCTGACGGCCGATGGCCAGCAGATCGATGTCGCCCGCTTTGCGCCGCCCGTTGTGCAGGCGGGCAAGACCTCGCGCCAGCCCACCGCCTCGGTGCGCCAGCGTATCGAGGCCTTTGCGGCCATGGTGGCCCGCATTCCGGTGCCGCCGGTGCCGGGCAAGGCCAGTATCAGCCTTCCGGCGCTCGTTTCCGATGACACGACCATTCGCGACATCAGGCTGGATGTGCGCCCGGAAGGCAGCGGCTGGCAGGTGGTGAATGCCGTGGCGACCCTGCCGGGCCGGACGCAGCTCGAAGCCAAGGGATCGCTGACGCTTCTCGGCGGCCCCGCCTTCAACGGCAATCTGCTTCTCGCCTCCAACCAGCCTTCGGGTCTGGCGAACTGGCTTTCCGGTTCCGTCGATCCGGCGATCCGCCAGCTCAATGCCGCCGGTTTTTCCGCTGATGTCTCGCTGACGACGCTCAACCAGCGTTTCGACAATCTGGAGCTTGCAGTCGGCGATGCGTCGTTGAAGGGTGAGCTGGAGCGGCGCTCCGACGGCAAGACCTCCAATCTTTCCATCGATCTTGCCGGTAACGAAATCGATCTCGATGCGCTGAAGGCGCTCGGCAGTCTGGCGCTTGGCGATCAGGTCGGCAGTTCCGTCCTCGACCACCGCATTACCGCAAAATTCAAGGCTGACCGGTTCAACATGGCCGGTGTGACCGCCAATCATGTCGAGACCGCCTTCACCATGGCGGGGGGCGTTCTCTCGCTGGAGAACATGACGGCCGGAGACATAGCCGGTGCGGAAGTCAGGGCAAGGGGTGAGCTGCAGGGTTCGCTGCTGAAATATGCGGGCAAGGGCACGGTGAACCTGCATGCGGCGGATATGCAGCCGTTCTTCACCATGCTGCAGCAGAAATTGCCGAACCATCCATTCCTCAGCCGTCTGGCGGCGAGCGCGCCGTGGTACGCCAATTCCGATCTGGCAATGGATGTTTCGGTCAATAGCGAAAATGGCGGTGCCAATGTCGCCGTTTCCGGCACCGTCAATGGCAGCCGGCTGTCGGCCGTGGCCAAGATGCCGGATTTCCTGTCGATCACCGATGATACCGCCATGTCGCTGGAAGCGGTTCTGAAAAACCAGTCGACGGCCATCCTGTTCGGGCAGGCGGGGCTCGATCCGCTGCCCTTCGATGCGGATGGCGAGGGGCTTTTGTCCATCAAGCTCAACGGCACGCTCGGCTCGCCCGCCCAGACGGAACTGCGCTTCTCGACGGAGCGCACGCATTTTTCGATGAACGGTTCCTTTGCCGTTTCGTCGGCCAATTTCGGTGAGGGCAGCGCTGACGTGGCGCTCGAAAGCGCCGACATCGAGCCCTATCTCATCATGAACGCCGTCGGCCTGCCGCAGCTTGGCGGCGGCATGGCGTTGAAGGCCAATGCGAAAGTGGCGGTGGATGGGCAAAAGATCGCGCTTTCCTCGATAGGCGGGCAGGCGGGCGGAAATCCGTTCTCGGGCAATCTGACCTTCCAGCGCGCCGCGCCCTATCCCGTCACCGGCGATCTTGCGGTCAGAACGGCCGATCTCGCCTGGCTGGGTGATGCGATCTATGGGCCGGTGATCGATCCGGAAACCGGGGCGCTCAACGCCAAGCCGCTGGCCATGGCCGCCTTCCCGCAGCTTAAGGCTTCGCTTGCCTTGAAAGCGGAAAGCTTCGAGGCGGGCCCCTTCGGCACGGTCACGGGTGTTTCGGCCAAAGTCACGCATGATGCGGGCAGCCTCTCGCTCGACGATGTTGCCGGCACCTTCATGGGCGGCAAACTCACGGGACGGCTTGCCATGTCCACGGGCGAGGGGGCGGGCATTTTCCGCACCAAGATCGCGGTGACCGACGCCAATCCGGAGCCGATCCTGTGGGCGAATGCCAACGGGCCGGTCGCGGCAGGCCGGGTCGCCATCGACCTGACGGCCGAATCGACCGGCAAGAGCGTCGGTGAAATGCTGAAATCGGCAGGCGGTTCGGGTGAAATCCGGGTCGGTGGGCTGGTGCTGAAGGGGCTTAATCCCGGCACCCTGCCGCCGATCCTGCAGGCGGCCGATGGCTTGCCGCAGCCGATCGACGCGCCCAAGGTGCGGCCGCTGGTGGACCAGAGCCTGTGGCAGGGTGAAATCGGCCTCGGCGATGTGGCCTTGCCATTCTCGCTGAATGGCGGCGCGCTTCATTTCAAGAATTTGCGTGCGGGGATCGATCCGGTAACGCTGACGGCCGATGCAACGGTCGATCTCGCGGCTTCGACGGTGAACGGCGACCTCGATCTCCTGTTCAATCCCGGCACCGAAACGGTTGCGGGGGCCGAGCCTTCGGTGCGCCTGAATTATAACGGCCCGCTTGCCGCGCCGGCTTTGACGACCGACGTTTCGGCGCTCAGCAATTATCTATCGCTCCGGGCTTTCGAAAAGGAGCGCCGCCGGGTGGAGGCCATGCAGGCCAGCGTTCTCGAAAAGCAGCGCCTGCGCCGCGAAGTGGCGCTTTATCGCTCGCAGGCGGCCGAGCGGCAGGCCGAGAAGGAACGGGCAGAGGCGGAAGCCAAGGCCAAGGCCGAAGAAGAGGCGCGTTTGAAGGCTGCGGCCGAAGAACGTCTGCGTCAGGAAAAGGAACAGCAGGAGCGGTTGCAGCAGCAACAGCAACAGCAACAACAGGAACAGGGGCAACAACCGACGCCCGAGCGGCAATCCGCGCCGGTTCTGGTGGTGCCTCCGACGGAAAACGCGATCCGGCAACTGGCGCCGGAAAACGCTCCCGCCACGCCGTAAGCTTGCGTGGCAGGGAGGCCGATTTCCCTTTAAGTAGTTGACGGACGGCGTGGGGCTTCCCTCCGTATATCGCGTCATGCTCCGGCTTGTTTTAAAACGTGTTTAGATTTTTGGCGCAGTTCCGAGGGCATCGAACGAAAGTGCGTTCGTCACGGGCGACTTCAAGGGCACCGGACAGCAATGGCTTGACCTAGCGATAGCGCCAAATCTCGCAAAAGGTTTGCGGCCTTACGCGGCGAGCATTTTGCGCCGCCCATCAATCGCTTTGACGGAAAAATCCCGACGAAACTGTCAAATCCAGGTTTCGCGTTCGCCGAATGGCGTGTCGGCGTCGAAATTTTTGGTGCCGATCCTGGCGCTTTCACCGGAAAGGCTCGGCTTTTCCACATTTTCGCTCGACGATGCCGATTTTTCGCCACTGTTTTCGAGAGCCTCGAGCTGAGCTTTGAGGGACGCGATTGCGCTCTTCAGCTCTTCCTGTGCTTTCGCTTCCGTGGTCTCAGCAAGCTCCGACTGCTTTTCGGCAATCTGTGCTTTCAGTTCGGAAACGCTTGAAGACGATGTGGATGAAGAAGACAGCAGGGAAACAGCGGTGCCCGTTTCCGAAACGGCAGAAACCATGGTCGCCTCGTGGCGGATGTGTGGAATGGAAGGATATGAAACAAAATCTGAAAGCAAGGCTACGCAATACGGGGATGCCTTGGAGCGCAGATTATGCCGCTAATGTTTAATGAATACTTTCACGGCGTTACGAGTTTTCGGCGGAATTTTTCGTAGTGGCTGGATGGGTAAAATCCGGCGGGCGAGATGCCCGCTCGTGGCCGGAGCGTCTTTGACAGGAAAGCTTGCGAAAGGTCAGCGGGTTTTCAGCCAGTTCAGCACATAAACCCGCAGCGACGAGGACAGATTGCTGTCGGCGGAGCGGTTGTCGTCTATTTCTGCAAGCAGGGCCGCGAAACTGATCTTGCGTCTTTCCGCAATGGTTTTCAGCTCGTCCCAGAAGGCGTCTTCGAGTGAAATGCTGGTGCGGTGGCCGTGCAACGTCGCGGAGTGCTTGCGGATCATCAGATCGGTCTCCGGTGAAACCGGTTGGAGGTCTGAATCATGTCTCCCCGGCAAGTCCCTGTTTTGCGATTCTTTTCCGATAGTCCCGAAATCCGCGACGGTCGGCCGGCCTGTCAGTCTTTGCCGGTCCCGTCATCGTTTTTTTCGAGCCGCCCCTGATCGAGCGCCTTTTCGGCCTTTTCGTTCAGGGCCGAGGTAAGATTTTTTTCGGTCTTGGTGCGGCCGAAGGACAGGCGGTTCTGCTCCGCCTGCTTTTCTTTTTCGCTACGGGCTTTCTGTTTGCGAAACTGACGCAGATTGACGATATCGGCCGCCATGGGGATATGTCTCCTCGGGTTTCGTAAGCTCGGCGTAAAAGCCGTTATTGCTTCTTGCGGAAGGCATCCAGCGAAACGACCGAGCCTTCCTTCTTTTCCTCGCCGGATTTGGGCGTCTCGGAAGCAGCAGCGGGCTTTGCCTCATGGGAAACGGGATAAGCGGTGATCTCCGCGTCTTCGATTTCTTCCTCTTCGGCCAGAGGCACGTCGAATTCGAGCTCGAAATTGACGGAAGGATCGTAGAAACCGCGAATGGCGTTATAGGGAATAACCAGCTTTTCCGGTGTATCCGAGAAGGACAGGCCGATTTCGAAGCCGGTTTCGGTTACTTTCAGGTCCCAGAACTGATGCTGGATAACGATGGTCATCTGCTCGGCATATTTCGCCTTGAGGTGCTGGGAAATCCGCACGCCCGGCGCGCCGGTCAGGAAGGTGATGAAGAAGTGGTGGTCGCCGGGCAGACGGCCGGTTGCGGCCACTTCACCCAAAACCTTACGAATAACGCCGCGAAGGGCATCCTGTGCGAGAATGTCGTAACGGATATGATCCTGCCCCATGCGGTCCTGTCTTTCCCTTATTCGAACGTCTTTTCATGCACGGCGCGGCTTGCGCGCCAAGGACGCTGTAACACTTTGAATCTTCGCGTAATCCTTGAGCCGGGATCATTTCCGATCCTGACGCTCACGCGTTGGCCAAGTATACGCAATGTCCTGAACGGCAGCAACGGAAAAGCCGATGCCGATTGCGAGTCAGCTATCATATAACCAATTCAGGCAAAATGGAGAAGGTGGAGGTTTCTGTTGCCAGGTACCTCCGAACCCCGCCTCACGGGGCTAACCGTGAGGACTTTAGAGCGGAATTCCCGCACCGCCATTAGGCAGCGAGAGCATATTCCTTAGCGTTGTTGTCGTTTGCAACTACACTTGTGACCCGATAACGGCGGTATCATGCCGAGCAAAAGTTCGATCTTTACGCCCTTGTCGATCCTATTTCGCCCCCATCAAAAGCCGGCCTTCGCTTCATGAAAGTCCGCCGGTTTTTGGTGGAGGCGCCGGGTACCGCCCCCGGGTCCAATAGGTTTATTACACCGACCGTTTATCGCCATAGCCGGGTTGCCCCGGCAAGGCTCATATAGGCGTTTCGACCGCCTGAGAAAAGGGGGGTGATGACAATTCCATGAAAAGGTTTCGTGATTGCGGTCCGCACTTTAGACAATTCTTGACGACGAGGGATTGCTGTCCCATTGTCCATGCAACCGGTCACCAGAAGCAACACCGGGCCGGGGACACACGAAGGAGTGGACATGACTGACTATCTCGCAGATGTGAAGAAATACGACGCAGCAGCCGACGAAGCCGTGGTCGGCAAGATCGTCAAGCATCTCGGCATCGCCCTGCGCAACCGGGATTCCTCGCTGGTGTCCGCTTCCGATCCGGAAGAGCTTGCACGTGTGAAGGCGAGCTGGTGCGGCAAGAAGCTCGGCGTGACCGACGGTACGGCCGATCAGGCAATCGATGCTGTCGCCAAGGCCATGGCTGCGGACCGCTCCAAATCGCGCGTGACCTTTTATTATCTGGTCGCCAAGGAACTCGGGAAACTGCAATCTCTCTGATTTTTCCTGAAAGGCGGGGATAAGCGTTTCCCCGATGATTGGTTCTGCCGCCCTGTGCTATTATATTCCCTCGATATCAGGGAATCGGCGGCAGAACGCATGAAACAATATCTCGATCTTCTCCGGCATGTGATGGAAACCGGCTCCGACCGCGGAGACCGCACCGGCACGGGTACGCGCTCGGTGTTCGGTTACCAGATGCGTTTCGACCTTTCCGAAGGCTTTCCGGTTCTCACCACCAAGAAGCTGCATCTGCGCTCCATCATTCATGAACTGCTGTGGTTCCTGAAGGGCGATACCAATATCGCCTATCTCAAGGAAAACGGCGTTTCCATCTGGGATGAGTGGGCCGACGAGAATGGCGATCTCGGTCCGGTCTATGGTGCGCAGTGGCGCTCGTGGCCCGCACCGGACGGTCGCCATGTCGATCAGATCGCGCTTTTGATCGAGAGCCTGAAAACCAATCCGAACTCCCGCCGCCACATCGTTTCGGCCTGGAACCCGGCGCTGGTGGACGAGATGGCGCTGCCGCCCTGCCATTGCCTGTTCCAGTTCTATGTTTCCGATGGAAAGCTCTCTTGCCAGCTCTATCAGCGCTCGGCCGACATTTTCCTCGGCGTGCCGTTCAACATCGCGTCCTATGCACTTCTGACGCTGATGGTGGCGCAGGTCACCGGTCTGAAGCCGGGCGATTTCGTCCATACGCTCGGCGATGCGCATATTTATGCCAATCATTTCGAGCAGGCGAAGCTGCAGATGACCCGCACGCCCAAGGCCCTGCCGACGATGCGCCTCAACCCGGATGTGAAGGACCTTTTCAGCTTTAAGTTCGAAGACTTTACGCTGGAAAACTACGAGGCCGATTCAAGCATCAAGGCGCCGATCGCGGTATGAGCGAGCAGCGCGTCACCATCATCGTCGCGGTGTCCGAAAACGGCGTCATCGGCCGCGACCTCGACATGCCGTGGAAGCTTTCCACCGACCTCAAGCGCTTCAAGGCGATGACGATGGGCAAGCCGCTCATCATGGGCCGCAAGACATTTTTGTCCGTCGGCGAGCGTCCATTGCCGGGCCGCCCGCATATCATCGTCAGCCGCAATGCCGATTACCGGCCGCAAGGCGTGAATGTCGCCTCCTCGCTGGAGGAGGCTTTGAAGCTTGCCAGAAGCAAGGCTGTGGAGTTGGGTGTTGATGAGGTCTTCGTGGCCGGTGGCGGTGAGATTTACCGTCAGGCCATGCCCTTCGCCGATCAACTTTCCGTCACCCATGTCGCGGTAAAGCTCGATGGCGACACTTTTTTTCCGGAAATCGATCCTGCCGTTTTTGAGAAAACCGAGGAAATCCCCGCTCCCGCAGGGGAAAAGGACAATTATCCGGTTCTGTTTACCACTTATGTGCGAAGAGCCGCGTCAAAGTGAACTATTTACCCTGATTGGGTATTTAGTTACCACCTCTGCGTTGAAACGGACGCTTCTCCTTCCTATAACGGGTCGATATTCCCGCCGCACGCGAGCAATCGCTTTCGAACGGAACCGGGAGAGGCTTTTATAAAGAGGTATTGATGCCCTGGAGCAATCAGAATGGCGGCGGCGGCCCTTGGGGCGGCGGCGGTGGAGGAAACAACCAGGGCGGCGGTGGCGGCCCATGGGGGCAGGGGCCTAACAGGCCTCGCGGCGGTGGCGGCGGCAATGGCGGCCCGCCCGATCTGGAAGAGATCATCCGGCGCAGCCAGGACCGTTTCAAGAATGTGCTGCCCGGCGGCTTCAACGGCGGCGCGGTTGCCATCGTGGTTCTCGTCGTGCTGGTTTTCCTCGGCATCCAGTCTATCTATACCGTCCAGCCGGACGAGCGCGGCGTGGAGCTGCGTTTCGGACGTCCGAAGGACGAAATCTCGATGCCCGGTCTGCATTTCCATCTGTGGCCGATCGAGACGGTTGAAATCGTCAAGGTTACCGAGCAGCAGCAGAATATCGGTTCGCGCGCCTCGTCGTCTTCGTCGAGCGGCGTGATGCTGACGGGCGACCAGAACATCGTCAACGTGCAGTTCTCGGTGCTCTATACGGTTTCGGATCCGAAATCCTATCTCTTCAACGTCGACAGCCCGGCCGAAACCCTGCAGCAGGTTTCCGAAAGCGCCATGCGCGAAGTCGTCGGCCGTCGTCCGGCACAGGACATTTTCCGCGATAACCGTCAGGCGATTGCGGCGGATGTGCGAACCATCATCCAGTCCACCATGGACGGTTATGGCGCCGGCATTTCCATCAATGCCGTGGCCATCGAAGATGCGGCGCCGCCGCGCGAAGTGGCCGATGCCTTCGACGAAGTGCAGCGCGCCGAACAGGACGAAGACCGCTTCGTTCAGGAAGCCAACCAGTACGCCAACCAGAAGCTCGGCGCCGCTCGCGGCCAGGCCGCGCAGATCCTCGAAGAAGCGAACGCGTACAAGTCGCGCGTCGTCAACGAGGCGCAGGGTGAGGCGCAGCGCTTCGTCTCCATCTATGACCAGTATCGCACCGCGCCGGACGTGACCCGCCAGCGCATGTTCCTGGAAACGATGGAACAGGTTCTGAAGGGCTCCAACAAGATCATCATCGACGAGAAACAGGGCGTGGTGCCTTATCTGCCTCTGAACGAGATCATGCGCAACAATCCGGGCGCAGCACAGCAGGGAGGCAACTGATATGGGTAACCGTCTTTCTGCCATTCTCGTCGGTCTCGCCGTCGTGCTTTTCCTCGGTTATTCGTCGATCTTCGTCGTCAACGAGCGCCAGCAGGCCATCGTCGTCCGCTTCGGTGAAATCCAGGATGTGAAAACCGCGCCGGGCCTTTATTTCAAGCTGCCCTTCGCCTTCATGGATGCCGACCGGGTGCAATATATCGAGAACCGGGCGCTGCGCTTCGATCACGACAATATCCGTGTTCAGGTTTCCGGCGGCAAGTTCTACGAGGTCGATGCCTTCGTGGTTTATCGCATCACGGATGCGCGCCGCTTCCGGCAGACGGTCTCGGGTGACCAGATGTCGGCGGAATCGCGCCTGCGTACCCGTCTCGACGCATCGCTGCGCCGGGTCTACGGTCTGCGCGGTTTCGAATCGGCGCTTTCGGATGCACGTGCATCGATGATGCAGGAAGTGCGCGACGATCTGCGTCCCGATGCGGAATCGCTCGGCATCAGCATCGTCGATGTCCGCATCCGCCGTACCGACCTGACGCAGGAAGTCTCGCAGCAGACCTTCGAGCGCATGAAGTCGGAACGTCTGGCCGAGGCCGAACTGATCCGCGCCCGCGGTAACGAAGAGGCGCAGCGCCGCCGCGCCATCGCCGACCGTCAGGTCGTCGAGCTGGAATCCGACGCCCGCCGTCAGTCCGAAGTGCTGCGTGGTGAAGGCGATGCGGAGCGCAACAAGGTGTTCGGCGAGGCTTTCCAGCGCGATCCGAACTTCTTCGAGTTCTATCGCTCCATGTCGGCCTATGCCAATGCGCTGAACGGCAACGGCACGACGCTGGTTCTGTCTCCGGACTCGACCTTCTTCCGTTATTTCAACAATATCGACGGTGCGGCTCCTGCCGCTCCGGCTGCCCCGCAGCCGGCACCGGCGAACTGATAGCGGATAAAATGATTTTGGAGGGGCCGGTTTTACCGGCCCTTTCTTTTTGGTCCGTTTTCGTGCCAATGCTGTGGCTAAGGGCAAGGCGTCCCCCGCCTGTTCACGAAAAGGTATTTTTACACTTCATCATTCCGCCTTATGCTTTGCCGATATATGCAGGGCAAGACTATTTGAAACGCGAGGACGCTTATGGCCGTGACCCTTCTTTCGCCTTTTCGCAGCAGCATCGCCGCAGTCGCGGGCATCGCGCTTGTGGCAGGTAGCCTGACGGCACCGGTTGTTGCGAGAGCGCAGAGCCATGGGCCGGAATCGGTGGCCGATCTCGCCGAGCCGCTTCTCGATGCGGTGGTGAATATTTCCACGTCGCAGAACGTCAAGACCGAGGGCAAGGGCCCGGTTCCGCCGCGTCTACCGGAGGGCTCGCCCTTTCAGGAATTCTTCAAGGATTATTTCGACAGCCAGAAGCCCGAGGGCGGCGAAAAGGTGAGTTCGCTGGGCTCGGGTTTCGTCATCGATCCGGCCGGCTACGTTGTCACCAACAACCACGTCATCGAGGGCGCCGACGCCATCGAGGTGATTTTCCCGAACGGCTCGAAGCTCAAGGCGACGCTGGTCGGCACCGATACCAAGACCGACCTTTCGGTGTTGAAGGTGGAGCCGAAAACGCCGCTGAAGGCCGTCAAGTTCGGCGATTCGCGCAGCATGCGCATCGGTGACTGGGTGATGGCCATCGGCAACCCCTTCGGGCTTGGCGGCTCGCTGACAGTCGGCGTCATTTCCGCGCGCGGGCGTAACATCAATGCCGGTCCCTATGACAATTTCATCCAGACGGATGCGGCCATCAACAAGGGCAATTCCGGCGGTCCGCTCTTCAACATGAAGGGTGAGGTGATCGGCATCAATACGGCGATCATTTCCCCGAGCGGCGGTTCGATCGGCATCGGTTTCGCCGTGCCGACGGAGCTTGCCCAGAATATCGTCCAGCAGCTCATCGAGTTCGGCGAGACGCGTCGCGGCTGGCTCGGCGTTCGTGTTCAGCCCGTCACCGACGATGTGGCGGCAAGCCTCGGCATGGACAGCGCCAAGGGTGCGCTTATCTCCGGCGTCGCCAAGGGCGGACCGGTGGAGAACGGCCCGATCCAGGCCGGCGATGTCGTGCTGAAATTCGACGGCAAGGATATTCATGAGATGCGCGACCTCTTGCGGATCGTGGCGGAAAGCCCGGTCGGCAAGGAGGTCGATGTGGTGATCCTGCGTGACGGCAGGCAAGAGACCGTCAAGGTCAAGCTCGGGCAATTGCAGGATACGACCGACGAAAAGGCCTCGGCCGAAGATCAGCAGAGCGAAGACGGCGATAGCGGTGTGGTTGCACCGGAAGATGATGGAGGCGCTGACGATCAGGCGCAGGACCAGACGCCGGAAGTGCGCGAGGCGCCGCAGAGCGTGCTCGGCATGAACCTCGTGGTGCTGAGCAACGAGTTGCGCACCGAAAAGGGCATTGCCGAAAGCGTTGAAGGCGTGCTGGTGGCGAGCGTCGATCCGGGTTCGCCCGCCGAGCAGAAGGGCATGAAGGCCGGCGATATCATCGTCGAGGTCGGGCAGGACTTCATGGAAGTTCCGGGCGACGTGCTGGTGCGCGTCAACGGCCTGAAATCCGAAGGCCGCAAGAATGCGCATATGATGGTGGCCGATGCGCAGGGCAATCTGCGCGTCGTGGCGCTGCCACTGGAATAAGGCGCTTTCCGCCCGGTCAGGCAGGAATCGGGTGGTTGTGATCCCGGCTGCTCTCTAATTCTTGGTCTCCATCGAACGGAGGCCAAGGATATGAAATTACTCGAAAACAAGGTTGCCATCATCACCGGCGCGTCATCCGGCATCGGCCGGGCGACGGCAATGCTGTTTGCCGCCGAAGGTGCGGCCGTTGTCATCAATGCGCGCGGCGAAAAGGCCCTGCATGAGGTTGCCGCAGACATTCGTGAGGCGGGCGGTCGCGTCCACACGGTTGCCGGCGATGCCGGTGTTGCCGAAACCCATTCCCGGTTGGCGGATACGGCCATAAGCGTCTTCGGTGGCCTCGATATCGCCGTCAACAATGCCGGTGCGGTGGGAGCCATGAAACCGCTGGCGGAGATTTCGCCCGCGGAATGGGATCATGCGCTCAATGTCAATCTCACCTCCGCCTTTCTGGGCGCGCGTTACCAGATTCCGCCGATGTTGATGCGGGGTGGCGGTTCCATCGTCTTCACCTCGAGCTTCGTCGGCACCAGCGCCGGCATACCGGGCATGGCGGCTTATGGCGCGGCCAAGGCGGGGTTGATGGGGCTGGTGAAAGGCATTACCGCCGATTATGCGGTGAAAGGCATTCGCGCCAATGCGCTGCTGCCCGGCGGGGTCGATACACCTGCTGCGGGAGACGACGCCCAGAAGGAATGGGCCGCCGGCCTGCATGCAATGAAACGTATCGCGGAGCCGCCGGAAATTGCGCGGGCAGCGCTTTTCCTCGCGAGCCCCATGGCGAGCTTCGTCGCCGGTGCCGCTCTGTTCGCCGATGGCGGCAATGCCGCGGTGAAATGACCTTGGGAACTGGCGGGCAGGTGTCTTATCGTGCCCGCCATTCCTCCAGCGTCAGCGCATAGGTGACGTGCGGCCGCAGATGCGGATGCGTCTCTTCCGGCACGCGCGGATGGTCGAAGTCGCGGGAAGGATCGCGCTTCAGGCCGATGCGCTCCATCACCGCCGTCGAACGGTGGTTGTTGTGGACGGCGAAGGAGACGATTTCCGGCGTTTCCTTTTCATCGAAGGCCATGACGAGCAGCGACTGCGCCGCTTCCGTGACATAGCCGTGCCCCCAGAAGCGGGTGGCGAGCCGCCAGCCGATCTCCATGGTGCCGACCGGGAAGGGCGGATCGAGGTTCATGACGGGGGAGATGCCGCAGAAGCCCATGACCTCGCCGGTTTCGCGCAGTTCCATCGCATAAAAGCCATAGCCGCTGCCGCGGATCATGCCGTTGATGGTTTCCAGCACGGCGTCCGCTTCCGCATGGCTGCGGCGGAAGGGGAAAAACTCCATGACTTTTTCGTCGGCGTTGATTTCGCGGAACAGGTCACGGTCGCTCTCCTTCCACTCGCGCAGAATGAGTCGTGGCGTCTCTCGGATGATCATGGAGTGACAAAATCCGTCTTGCGATAGCCCTGGATGTAGAGAAGCGCCGTCAGGTCGCCATGGTCGATGCGCATCTGCGCCTCGGCGGCCACGGCCGGTTTGGCGTGCAGGGCAACGCCTGCGCCGGCGAGATGCAGCATGCCCAGATCGTTGGCACCATCGCCGACCGCCATCGCCTCTTCCGGCGAGATGCCGAGCCTTGCGGCGATATCGTTCAGCGCGTCCACCTTGGCCTGTTTGCCGAGGATCGGTTCGGCAACGGTGCCGTCAAGTTCGCCATTGGCTTCGCCGAGCAGATTGGCGCGGTCCTCATCGAAACCCAGCATGGCGGCGACGCGGCCGGTGAAGACGGTGAAGCCGCCGGAAACGAGGGCGGTGTAATAGCCCTTGGCCTTCATGGTGGCGATCAGCTCCCTGCCGCCGGGGGTAAGCGTGATGCGCTTTTCGATGACATCGTCGATAACCGAGACAGGCAGGCCCTTCAGCAGCGCCACACGTTCCCGCAGTGCGGGTTCGAAGGCGATCTCGCCATTCATGGCGCGGGCGGTAATAGCGGAAACTTTTTCCTTCAGCCCGACTTCGGCGGCCAGCTCGTCGATGCATTCCTGGCCGATCATGGTCGAATCCATATCGGCGATCAGCAGTTTCTTGCGGCGCTGATCCTGTTCCTGGATGACGATATCGACTGGCTGGCCGGCAAGCGTGGCTGCAATGGCACTGCGAGCCTGTTCGGCTGCGGTGCCGGAAGGCAGGGCGATATCGCAGGCGATGCCATCGGCCAGCCAATAAAGGCCCGATGCGTTGACGGCCTTTGCGGCCGCCTCGCCGAGGGCCGGTGTCAGAACAGGATTTGACGGATTGGCGATAAGCGTGGCAACGAGAGCCATGATGAAAAACCTTGATGAGAATTTTGATGCGATCCTGATAACCGGCCCGACGGCAAGCGGCAAGTCCGCGCTTGCGCTTCGTCTCGCGCGGGAGCGGGACGGCGTCGTCATCAATGCCGACAGCATGCAGGTTTACGACACGCTGCGGGTGCTGACCGCGCGGCCGTCCGACGACGAGATGGAGGGCGTGCCGCATCTTCTCTACGGCCATGTGCCGGCGAGCAGCCTCTACTCAACCGGCGAATGGCTGCGGGAGATTTCCGCCCTGCTTGCGGATTTGCGCGGGCAGGGGCGTTTGCCCGTCATCGTCGGCGGTACGGGGCTTTATTTCAAGGCGCTGACGGGCGGGCTTTCCGACATGCCCGCCATTCCCGATGACATCCGCGATGGGCTGCGTGCCCGGCTGATCGGGGAGGGGGCGGCTGCGCTCCATGCGGAGCTCGCACGGCACGATCCGGCCATGGCGGATATGCTGCAGCCGGGAGACGGCCAGCGCATCGTCCGGGCGCTGGAGGTGCTCAAGGCGACCGGAAAGTCGATCCGGGATTTTCAGCGCGCCAGCGGCCCGATGATCGTCGATCCCGACCGGGCGCAAAAATTCGTCGTCCTGCCGGAAAGGCCGGTGCTGCATGACCGCATCAACCGGCGTTTCGAGATGATGATGGATAGCGGGGCGGTGGAGGAGGTGCAGGCGCTTCTCGCGCTCAACCTCGCATCCGATGCCACCGCAATGAAGGCGATCGGCGTTACCCAGATTGCCGATATGCTGGCCGGGCGCATCGGCGAGGCGGAGGTCATCGAAAAATCGGCGGCCGCGACCCGTCAATATGCCAAACGGCAGATGACCTGGTTCCGCAACCAGATGGGCGACGACTGGACACGTATCCAGCCGTGAGAGCGTCCATCAGTCTTTCCGGTAGAGACTGCCGAGCGGCTTCTTCAGCAGGCTTTCGCGGAGCGACGGACGTGCATCGCCGGGCGGCGGGCCATTCTGTGCCTGCATCTGGAAACTGGCCTTGCGCAATTCGTTGACGGCGCCGGAGGCGGCATCGGGTGCCGCCGAATTTGGCGATGGGGAGAGCGTGCGGCCGGGCAGCATGTCCGGGCGGTAGGGCTCGTATCCCTCCGGTGTGGCCGTTCCCAGTTCCCGCTTCCAGCGGTCGATGTCGTCCGTCTCCCGTGGTGCTGCTGCCGGCTCCGGCAGATCGGAAAAGGCTGCTTCGACGCTTTGCTGGAAGCCGGTGATAACAGGCTTGGCCGTGGCGCGCATGCGGGTGACGATGTTGTTCAGATCGACCGTGTCAGGGGTTTCATGGTTCGTATGGCTGATGGTGCCGCTTGCTTTCGGCAATTTGGCCGTGACCACGCGGTCGAAACGCATGCGCATCGGCACATTGACGGCCTCGCCGAAGGCGATGGCCTCGCCATTGCCGATGGAAGACAGAAAGCTGGTGGTCGAGGTCGATGCGTTCGGTACGGCGGAGAGAATGATCTTCTGGTCGATCTCGTTCGACAGCCGCATGGCGAAAACGGTCGAGCATTGCGACAGGATGGTCTGGTCCAGCTCGCTTGGCCGCTGGCTGATGACGCCGAGCGAAATGCCGTATTTGCGGCCTTCCTTGGCGATCTGGGCAATGGATTGCCGGGTGGGGAAAAAACCGCGCTCGGGGTCGGCGGGCACATAACGGTGCGCTTCTTCGCAGACGACAAGCATATGCAGCGAGCCGCGCGCCAGCACCGCCAGTTCGAAGGACATGCGGCAGAGGACGGAGACCACCGAATTCACCACTTCGGAGGGGATGCCGGAGAGCTGGAACACCGAAATCGGTTTGCCTTCCCCGGGAATGCGGAAAATATGCGCCACCGTCTCCAGAATGGTGTCGCTGATCGTATTGCTGGAGAACATGAAATTGTAGCGGGTGTCGTTGATGGCCGAGAGGATGCGGCCTTTCAGCGAGCGCAGCGCGGGTTTTTCGCCACGCCCTTCCAGCCGGCCGATACGCTCGTCGATGAGGGCGAGAAGATCGGCCATGCGATAGGGCACCGGCGTATCCGGCGTGATCGCGCTCTTGTCGGACGTGCGGCGCACGGCGGAACCCTCGGTGCCGCGAAATGCTTTTTTCGCTTCCGGAACGAGGTCACGAAGGACATCCATTTCTTCCGGCACGGGTTTGCGGCCGCGGAAAATCACTTCCGCAAATTCCTCAAGGCGCATCAGCCAGAAGGGAAGATCCAGCGTATCGGTGTCGATGACGACCGAATGATCGGGAAAGGCGGCCGCGAATTCATTGTGCGGATCGAGAATGAGGACGCGCAACTTCGGGTCGGCCTCGATCGCCTTGTTCAGAAGCAGCGAGACGGCGGTGGTCTTGCCCACACCCGTCGAGCCGACGACGGCGAAATGTTTGGCGAGCATCTGGGGAATGCTGATGGTGGCGTTGATCGTGTCGTCCTGCGTCAGCCTGCCGATCGTGCAGGCGTCGCGCTTGCCGCTGTCGTAAATCTTGGCAAGATCGCTGGTGCGGATACGATGCGCCACCGCACCGAGATAGGGGTAACGGGAAATGCCGGTGGAAAAGCGCTCGCTGCCGTCCTCGGTGCGATAGACTTCGCCAACCAGTTCAACCTCGATCAGCAGCCTGTTCGGCCTGTCCGCCGCCCAATAGTCCTCGCCGGTTCGCATGGAAAAAACCAGCGCCGCCACACGGCTCGTACCCATTTCGATGGAGATCAGGCGTCCGACGGACCAGAGCTGCGAGACATCGGTGGTGCCGGGTTCCGTTTCGGCGGCGATGGTGGCATGCGCACCGTTACAGACGATGACGCGGCCCAGCATGCGGTTCGCCGGCTGCTGGCCGGATCGCCGTTCGTTTTCGTCCATGCGGGACGCATTATGAAACGTGTCGTTACTCACATTTTTTCCCGGTACATGCGGATGATCGCGGTGGTTCGGGCAGTATCTGCGTTCTCGATATTAAAAGATTATGCTTAACAACATGTGTACCGGCTGCGTTCGAAAATTTCGCCGAAGCAGCCTTTCGGGTAATAAAAGAAGGCGGCGGCGATTTTTTCCTGCAATATGCGTTGACGGCTGGCGCTTTTGTGGCTAACACTCCGGCCCATGAAAAATCTTAACGTACTTATCGTGGTGGGACGGCGCATGGGCAGGATGGTGTAACCATCCGGCGAAAGCACCCATGCGCTGAACGAGGCTCCTCTAGGGGCCTTTTTTTATGTCTTCAAACAGGCCCTCGGGCTCCTCGATATCCAAAGCCAAAGCGGGATGGAAACAGGCAATGACGGATAAGGACAATACGGAAAACAGCAATCGCATGACAGGTGCGGAGATCGTTCTGCAGGCGCTGAAGGACAATGGCGTCGAGCACATCTTCGGTTATCCTGGCGGTGCCGTGCTTCCGATCTATGACGAGATTTTCCAGCAGGAAGACATCCAGCATATCCTCGTGCGCCACGAGCAGGGCGCTGGCCATGCCGCCGAAGGTTATGCCCGTTCCACCGGCAAGGTCGGCGTCATGCTCGTCACCTCCGGCCCCGGCGCGACCAATGCGGTCACCCCGCTGCAGGATGCGCTGATGGATTCCATTCCGCTCGTCTGCCTATCCGGCCAGGTTCCCACCACGCTCATCGGTTCCGACGCGTTCCAGGAATGCGATACCGTCGGTATCACGCGCCCCTGCACCAAGCACAACTGGCTGGTCAAGGACGTCAACGAGTTGGCGGGCATCATCCATGAAGCCTTCCGTATCGCGCAGACGGGTCGTCCCGGTCCTGTCGTCGTCGATATTCCGAAGGACATCCAGTTCGCCACCGGCACCTACACGCCGCCCTCCGCCGCCACCCAGCATGAGAGCTACAAGCCGAAGGTTCAGGGCGATCTGAACGCCATTCATGCCGCCATCGACCTGATGTCGAAGGCGAAGAAGCCGGTTTTCTATACCGGCGGCGGCGTCATCAATTCCGGCCCGGAGGCAACCCGGCTGCTGCGCGAACTGGTCGAGCTGACCGGCTTCCCGATCACCTCGACGCTGATGGGTCTCGGCGCCTATCCGGCTTCCGGCAAGAACTGGCTCGGCATGCTGGGCATGCACGGTTCCTACGAAGCCAATATGACGATGCATGATTGCGACGTTCTGGTCTGCGTCGGCGCGCGTTTCGACGACCGAATTACCGGCCGCATCAATGCGTTTTCGCCGAATTCCAAGAAGATCCATATCGATATCGACCCGTCCTCGATCAACAAGACGGTTCGCGTCGACGTGCCGATCATTGGCGATGTCAGCCATGTTCTGGAAGATATGGTTCGCCTGTGGCGCGCTCTGCCGAAGAAGGTTGAGAAGGCGCAGACGGCTGACTGGTGGGCGCAGATCGAGCGCTGGCGCGCCCGCAATTCCTTCGCCTACAAGAACTCCAACGACGTCATCATGCCGCAATATGCCTTGCAGCGGCTTTATGAGGCTTCGAAGGGCCGCGACACCTATATCACCACTGAAGTTGGCCAGCATCAGATGTGGGCGGCGCAGTTCTTCGGTTTCGAGGAGCCGAACCACTGGATGACCTCGGGCGGTCTCGGCACCATGGGCTACGGCCTGCCGGCGGCCATCGGCGTTCAGGTCGCGCATCCGGACGCGCTGGTCATCGACATTGCCGGTGACGCCTCGATCCAGATGTGCATTCAGGAAATGTCCTGCGCCATCCAGTACGGTCTGCCGGTGAAAATCTTCATCCTCAACAACCAGTATATGGGCATGGTGCGCCAATGGCAGCAGCTGCTGCATGGCAACCGCCTGTCCAACTCCTATACGGAAGCCATGCCCGATTTCGTCAAGCTGGCGGAGGCCTATGGCGCGGTCGGCATGTATTGCGACGACCCGAAGGAACTGGACGACAAGATTGCAGAAATGATCGCGGTCAAGAAGCCGGTCATTTTCGATTGCCGCGTCGCCAATCTTGCCAATTGCTTCCCGATGATCCCGTCTGGTAAGGCTCACAACGAGATGCTGTTGCCGGATGAGGCGACGGATGAAGCGGTTGCCAACGCCATTGACGCCAAGGGCCGTCAGCTAGTCTGAGCCGGGAGAGGAAAAGGACATGAACGCACACCTACAACCCACCGGCTCGGCCTATTTCATCCAGAAGGAAACGGCTGCCGTCGAAAATCACACGCTGTCGGTTCTCGTCAGCAACGAGCCGGGCGTCCTCGCCCGGGTCATCGGCCTGTTTTCCGGCCGCGGCTACAACATCGAAAGCCTGACGGTTTCGGAAACGGAACATGAGGCGCATCTGTCGCGCATCACCATCGTCACGCGCGGCACACCCATCGTGCTGGAGCAGATCAAGGCGCAGCTTGAGCGCATCGTGCCGGTGCACCGGGTTCTCGATCTCACCGTTCGCGCCCGCGAACTCGGTCAGGAACGGCCTATCGAGCGCGAAGTGGCGCTTATCAAGGTCGCCGGTTCCGGCGAGGACCGTGCAGAGACGCTGCGCCTTGCCGATGCGTTTCAGGCCAAGGTGGTGGATGCGACCGTGGAGCATTTCATCTTCGAGATCACCGGCAAGTCGTCGAAGATCGACCAGTTCGTGGCGATCATCAAGCCGCTCGGCCTGATCGAGATTTGCCGCACCGGTATCGCGGCGATGAATCGCGGCCCGCAGGGGATGTGAGCGACGCAAGCTTGCGACAGGCTTCTCGCTAAACCGACGTCATCCTCGGGCTCGACCCGAGGATCCATACCTTTAACGGCTGTGGATCCTCGCCTCAAGGGCGAGGATGACGGATGAGAGGTATTTAACCTTTGTCAGCAGTCTGACCCGCGGTTCGCCGCGGGTTTTTTTATGGAATTCGCTTCGCGGATTGATATTCAACCATATGGTTGACTTTCTGGGGCGGCAGTCTATATTCAACAACATGGTTGAATTATCCGCTTCACATCTCGATACCGTCTTTCATGCCCTTGGCGACGCTACGCGGCGCACGATGCTACGCGATCTTTCCCTTGGTGAGCGAACGGTGAGCCAGTTGGCCCGGCCGTTCGACATATCGCTCGCTGCCGCCTCGAAACATATCAAGGCGCTGGAAAATGCGGGGCTTATCCGCCGCGAGGTGAGGGGGCGCATCCATGTCTGTCGCCTTGCGCCGGAACCCTTGGCAGAGGCGCATGAATGGCTCGATTTCTACCGACAGTTCTGGGGCAGCCGCCTCGATATTCTTGAGCAGATGCTCAGGGAGGATGATCAGGGAAAAATCCCTGCAGATGGAGGAAATGACAATGGCTGATATTGCAATGCCTGACGCCTATGGCCGTCTTGTCGAACCGACAACCCTGAAGATCGAACGGCTGCTGCCGGGGCCGATCGAGCGGGTATGGGCCTATCTGACACAAAGCGAGCTTCGCCGTCGCTGGCTGGCTTCCGGCGAAATGCGGCTTGCGCCCGATGCGCCGTTCGAACTCGTCTGGCGTAACGATGAGCTTTCCGATCCGCCGGGCCGTCGCCCGGAAGGCTTTTCCGAAGAGCACAGAATGGCGTCCCGCATCATCACCGTCGTTCCGCCACACCGCCTTGTCTTCAGTTGGGGCGAGGGCGCGGAGGTGTCCATCGAGCTTCAGGCTCTGGGCAAGGACGTGCTTCTGACGCTGATCCATCGCCGGCTTGCGGATCGCACGACCAAGCTCAATGTCAGCGCCGGCTGGCACGTGCACCTCGATATTCTCGCTGCCCGACTTCAGGAAGAGGAGCCGGGACCCTTCTGGGATACCTGGCTGGGGCTGAAAGAGGAATATGAGCACCGCATACCGTAATGAAGCGCGGTGCGTTCTCATGATTTGACGGCGCGGCTTGTCGCGCCGTTTCTTCCGGTCCGGGACTGATGACGCATCCCTGAACAATGGGCCTGCTTTTCGGCGTGGCGTTCACATTCCGATTCAACCGCTTGAGCGATTGATTCTGAAGTGTTTCGTAACCCTCTGTTACCTCACAGCATTTCCAGCGAGGTCTTGCGCGTTGGCGGCGGGAAGACGGCGTCGAGAGCGGCCCAGTCTTCCTCGGTTATTTCAAGATCGGTCGCGCCGCGATTTTCCTCGACACGGGAAACGCTGGCGGATTTCGGGATGGCGATGACGCTGTCCCTTTCCAGAAGAAAGGCGAGCGCCAGTTGCGCCGGTGTCGCCTGATAGGCCTTGGCGATGCGGATGAGTTCGTGGTTCTTCAAGATGCGGCCCTGCTCGATGGGGGAATAGGCCATCAGCGGCACGCCGCGCTCCTGGCACCAGGGCAGCAGCGAAAACTCCGGCCCACGCCGGGACAGATTGTAGAGCACCTGATTGGCGGCGCAGTTCTTGCCGCCGGGAACCGCGAAAAGCTCCTCCATGTCGTCGGTGTCGAAATTGGAGACGCCCCAGTCGCCGATCTTGCCGTCGCTCTTCAGCCTTTCGAAAGCCGCCACGGTTTCCGCAAGCGAATGCTCGCCGCGCCAGTGCAGCAGATAGAGGTCGATATGGTCGGTGCCGAGCCTTGCAAGGCTGCGCTCGCAGGCCTCCGCCGTGCCTCTTTCGCTGGCGTTCCAGGGATAGACCTTGCTGACCAGAAACACGTCCTGTCGACGGCCGGCGATGGCCGTGCCGACCACCTCTTCCGATCTGCCGTCCGCATACATTTCCGCGGTGTCGATCAGCGTCATGCCGAGATCGATCGCCTTGCGGATGCTTTCGACCTCCTGCGGCGCGGATGATCTCGTCTCCCCCATGTTCCAGGTGCCGAGGCCAAGGGCGGGAACCTCTTTTCCGGAGGGCAGGGTGACGGAAGGAATATCGTCATACATGGGTTCGCTCCAGCGGTTGGTGATCGGACAATAGAACTTTGTTCCGACTTCTCAAAGCCGGCATGGAGAGGATCGATCCATCAAAAAAATTGACCTCGGCCATCGATCCGGCGGGGTGGCCTGATGTTGGCCCGACGGATAGGATTTCGGCTCAAGGAGAAATCATGACTGTCGAAACTCTTGTCGCGCTGGTGCTGTTTGCCTTCACCACATCCATCACGCCCGGCCCGAACAATATGATGCTTTTTGCCTCCGGCGTGAATTTCGGATTCCGCCGCACCATCCCGCATATGCTGGGCATCGGGGCGGGGTTCCTGTCGCTGCTGATCGGGGTCGGCTTAGGTCTCGGCGCGTTGCTGCATTCGGTGCCCCTGCTTTACACCGGGCTGAAATTCGCAGGCGGGCTTTATCTCGTCTGGATTGCGTGGAAGATCGGCACCTCCCGCAGCCTGAGCGAGGGTTCGGCCGCAGCGGAGCCGATGAGTTTCCTTGCCGCGGCCGCCTTTCAGTGGGTCAATCCCAAGGCGTGGGTGATGGCGGTGACGGCAATGGCGACCTATACGGATGAGCGGCAATATTTCCTCACCGTGCTTCTCGTTGGCGTGGCCTTCGCCGCGGTCAATCTTCCCAGCGTTTCCACCTGGGCGGGTTTCGGTTCGGCATTGCGGGAATGGCTGGCTGTGCCGGTCCGGCTCAAATGGTTCAATATCACCATGGCCGTGCTTCTCGTCATCAGCCTCTGGCCGATGCTGAAATAACAGTCTTCACGTCGGGAACTGCCGGTAGCATTCCTCGGCGATTGCCTGCACCTCGTCGCGCGTCAGCTCGGCGGACACGGCGTAACCCAGTTCATTGTCGATCCAGTAGAAGGTCTCGATGCCGTCGGCGCTGGCCATGCGGAAGCTGGTGGTGCGGTTTTCCTCGTTGTGGCCGATCAGCACCGTCACCCGGCGGCCGGTCTTGTCCTGATACATCAACATTGCGCCCGGTTTGCCGCTGACGGGGATAAGACGCCCGCCGACGAGGTCGTATCCGATCTTCGAGAGATCGGGGATGGTGAAGGGGTAACCGAGCCGCTTGCCGAGCCATGTGGCGAGATGCTGCTGTTCTCCTGCGCCGACTTCGACGGGATGGCGCACCTCGCTCGCATAGATGAGATAGGCGGATTTCGCCTGCGCCGGAATATCCGTCGTCAGCGACGCCAGGGTCACGTCCTGCGGCGTGGAAAAAGACGGCGGCAGAAGCCTGCCCGCCGCAGCACCCGCCACGAAGATCAAAAGGGCGGCCGCTGTTTGCAGGAGAACCGGTTTTGCTCGCCATGCGCGGTCCCTCTTTTGCGGGCTGAGCATCGATGCGTCATGCGGATGTGCGGCGGCATAGGAGGCGAAGGCATTGCGCAGAATATCGGCCTGTTTTCTCCATTCCTCCACACGGGCCTGCTCTTCCGGCCTTTCCGCCAGCCAGGCCTCGACAGCCGCGCGGTCATCGTCGGAAAGAAGTCCGTCGACATAGGCGTGCAGATCGTCTTCGGTTATGGCCTCTAGCCGTTTCATCTTGGTCTCCGCAAGGGTATGATATTATCCGCCGCCAGATGCTGGCGAAGGGTTTCGCGGGCGCGGGACAGTCTGGACATGACGGTGCCGAGCGGGATCGACAATGTCTCTGCCGCCTCCTGATAGCTGTAGCCTTCCACCGTCACCAGCATCAGCACGGCGCGCATGTCCGGCGAAAGAAGGGCGAGTGCGCCGTGCAACCGGTCGTTCTCCAGCGTGTCGGAGAGCGTCTCCGCGCCGGCGATGCTCTCATGGCCGTCCAGGCTCTCGGACGGGTGGCGTTTCTCGGCGCGGTGGCGGTTACGATAAAGATTCGTCATTATCGTGTAAGCCCATGATTTCAAACCCGTTCCGCGCCATTGCCTTTTATTGGCCAGCGCCTTTTCCACGCAGTCCTGCAAGAGGTCTTCGCCATCGGCATCTGAACGGGAAAGGCTGCGGGAATAACGGCGCAGCATGGGCATCAGCGCGAGCATCTCCGTTTCGAAGCTGCCGGCTGCGGGGGAATGGTTCCCCCGCTTTTCATCCGTCATGCCATCAGGGTTTTGCGGCATCCCATACACCGTTCATACCGTCGCCGGTGGCGTCGCCTTTTTTCGTGTCCTTGACCCAGTAATAAAGCGGCATGCCATCCTTCGCCCATTGCATCTTGCCGTCCTTGCGCTTCACGAGGGAATAGGCGCCCTCGGCCTTGTCGCTGGCGGCTGCGAAAAACGGCGGCCAGTTCACCGCGCATTTGTCATAACAATTGGATACGCCCTTCTTGTCGTTCTTGAAAGTGTAGAGCGTCATGCCTTTTTCGCCCGCCAGCACATCGCCCTTGGCAGTCTTGACGGTTTCGACCATAGGGGCGGCATAGGCCGTTCCGGCAAAAGCCAGAACGAGGGCGGGAACGATAAAGCGGATCTTCATGGACATATCCTCCTTGGTTCGGGCGGCCTCTGCCGCCAGCACATCAAGAGACACCGCAGCCCGACGGATTATTCCCTGCGGCAACGAATTTTCGCGATTTTTAAACTTATCCATTGAGCTAACTATTTCGATATGATAGTTAGCCTTATGGAAAACTATTCAGACGCGCTCGACGATATCTTCCAGTCTCTTGCCGATCCGACCCGCAGGGCGGTGATCCTGCGGCTGGGCGGCGGGGAGGCGAGTATCGGAACGCTGGCCGAGCCCTTCGACATGGCCCTGCCATCCTTCATGAAACATATCCGCCAGCTGGAAGAGGCGGGGCTGATCGTGACGCGCAAGCAGGGGCGTGTCCGGTTCTGCTCGCTGGAGAAACAGAGGTTCTCCATGCTCGATGGCTGGTTGTCGCAACAACGCGCCATCTGGGAAGGCCGCACCGACCGGCTCGAACAATTCGTCATGGCGCAGCAGGACAGGATGTCCAGCAAAGGGGAGAATGACCAATGACCGAGACTTTCAATCCCGATCTCGACCTGAAGGTTTCACGCATCATCAGGGCGCCGCGCCGGCTCGTCTGGAATGCCTGGACGGACAAGGCCAGCCTCGAACAATGGTGGGTGCCGCATCCCGGCCAATGCCGGGTCGACCGCATGGAGCTCCATCCCGGCGGCGCCTTCGAAACGCGCTATAGCGAGGACGGCACGGCCTTCGGTCCGCATGTCAAAGGATGTTTTCTGGCGGTGGATCATGAGCAGCGTCTGGTTTTCACCGATGCGCTGACGGCGGGTTTTCGCCCCTCCGCCCAGCCGTTCCTCACCGCCGTGATGACATTTCGCGATCACCCCGACGGCATGGAATATGAGGCCTATGCCATGCACAACAATCTTGAGGATCGCGACAGGCACGCGGAGATGGGTTTCTTCGACGGTTGGAACACGGTTGCGGAGCAGCTGGCGCAGCTTGTCGAGCGATAGGCGGTCAATTGAGCCGCATCAGCCGAACAGGGGAATGTCCGGCTTGTTGAGCATGAGCCAGATGATGCCGAGAACCGCGAAAAAGGCGGGAAAACCACAGGCGAACCAGATGCGGTAAAGCCGGAACCATTGCGCCGGCAGGGCCTGTCCGGTGGCGGCGCAGTCGCGGGCGATATCGCGCAGTCTGATCTGTATCCACACCACCGGCAGCCAGAAAATGCCGGTGAAGACATAAAGGGCGAGCGAAAGCGCGATCCAGCCCTCGGTCAGCGGCCAGCCGATGATGCGCGCGAGAAAATATCCGGTGACCGGTTGGATGATCGCGGCGGTGGCGGTAAAGACCGTGTCGGCGATGACGACGGTGCCTGAGACATGGGCGATCAGCGCCGGGCTGGCCGTCCGCCGTGCCATCACCATGAAAAAGGCAATGCCCGCGCCGGTGCCGAACAGCACCGTCGCGCCGATGACATGGGCAAGCCGCAGCAGTTCCTCAAGTGTCATCAACGTTCATCCAAGGTGGCGAGGGCAACGAGCGTCAGGGCGACGGAAGGCAGAACCTTGACCAGAGGACCGAGCGGATCGAGCCAAAGGGTCGGTTCCAGCAGGCTGCCGCCGGCCAGATAAGCGGCGCTGACCAGCAGCATGGCGACAAGCGCCTTTCTGGCGAGCGGCCGCAGCAGGACGGCGATGCCGAGGCCTATATCGACGAGGCAGGTGGCGAGCGTGAGAATGACAGCCGGCGTGTGCGGCATAAAGCGCAGGAAATGCGCGGCTGCTCCAGTGATATTCAGCAGCGGTATGAGGCCGGACAGCAGCCAGAATAAAGACAGGCAGAGAACGATCAGGGGTTTCAGCAGATATAATCTGGCAAACCACAGGTCCTGCACGCCGGAAGGGTGGGCGGCCAGCGTCTGTTCCAGGGTCTTGAGTGACGCCATCGCCGGTCCTGCTTCATTCTCCGTTACGATGCCTTCCGACATGACCGTCATGGCGGTCGAACGCAGCGGCGACCGCCAGCCGAGTTTGCCCGCGGCATCCGCCACGAGGGCGACGGGGCGCATGAAGGCGGCGGGAAGATTTATGATCGGAGCACGGGGCAGGCCCAGCCATTGCCGGTGTCTGGCGACCACGTCCTGCAATGTCAGCGTTTCCTTCGCGGCGAGTTCGAGATCGCTGCCCGGCGGGATTTCGCCGTCGATCGCCGCGCATACCACGGTTGCCACATCCTCCACCGCGACCGTCCGGACGGCGATTCGTCCATTGACGAGCGGCACCACGAAGGCAAAGCCTGCAAGCGCACGCACAAGTGCCGTGCCGCCGTGCGCGTTTCGCCCAACCACCAGCGCGGGGCGCAGAATGACGTGAGGCAGACCGCTTGCGGCGAGCGCCTCATCCGCGCGGCGTTTGGTGGCGAGGAAGGGCAGGCCGGATGCCGCCCCCGCCGTGCGGGCCGATATCTGGATTATCCTTCTGCCGCCCGCCTGCGCCGTTGCTTCATAGAGCGCCAGCATCGCCTTTTCCTGCGTCGCGGCAAGGTCATCCGACAGGCCGTCCTGCAGCGCGCCCGCGCAATTGACAATGGCGGCATGGTCATGGACGAGCGATGACCAGTCTGTCGCGTGCGTCATCCTGGAAAGATCGGCTGAGACCCAGTTGGCGAAAGGCCATTTGTCGCGGGCGCGGGTGACAGAACGCGCTAGCCCCGTCACGGCATGCCCGCGGAGGTGCAGGCTTTTGAGAACCTCCGAACCGATGAAACCTGTTGCGCCGAGAATCAATATCTTCATACGAGGGATGATAGCGACCACGGCTTAAAAACCAGCCGTGTTTTATTGCCGCATTCTCACACGACGATTCATCTTTCGTTCTTTTTCTGTTGCGCATGACGCTCGAATCCTGCGATGAGGGCGCATGTTATTTTCACCGCAACAGGACGAAGCGCTGAAGGCTGTTTCCCGCTGGCTGAAGGAAGGCCGGACGCCGGTTTTCCGGCTGTTCGGTTATGCCGGAACGGGCAAGACGACGCTTGCCAAGCATTTCGCGGAAAATGTCGATGGCGAGGTGCTGTTTGCGGCCTTCACCGGCAAGGCGGCGCAGGTGCTGCGCTCGCGCGGGGCGACCAATGCCCGCACCATCCATTCGCTGATCTATCGCCCGCGCGGCGAAGAAACCGTGGAAGACGAGGAAACCGGCAAGACTTCGATTGCGCCGATGTTCTCCATCAACCGCCAGAGCCCGCTCGCCAAGGCGGCGCTCATCATCATCGATGAATGTTCGATGGTGGACGAGCAGCTCGGCAGGGACCTGATGAGCTTCGGCACGCCCATCCTCGTGCTCGGCGATCCCGGCCAGCTGCCGCCGGTTTCGGGCGGCGGCTTCTTTACCGAGCAGGAGCCGGATTATCTGCTGTCGGAAATCCATCGGCAGGCCAAGGACAATCCCATCATCCATCTCGCCATGGATGTGCGGGAAGGCCGGGAGATCATGCGCGGCGACTACGGGACCGCGCAGGTGATTTCCAAATCCGAGGTGACGCAGTCGCTGGTTCTCGATGCCGATCAGGTGCTGGTCGGCACCAACCGAACCCGCCGCCGCTACAATCAGCGGCTTCGCGAACTGAAGGGTTTTACCGCCGATTACCCGCAATCCGGCGACAAGCTGGTCTGCCTCCGGAACGATCCGGCCAAGGGGCTGCTCAACGGTTCGCTCTGGCAGGTGATGAGTTCTTCGCGCGAGACGGTGAAGCCCGGCATCAACCTGATGATCCGGCCTGAAGACGACGATATGGATCGTGGTGCTGCCAAGATCAAATTGCTGAAGGCGGCCTTCGAGGATGTGGAGACGGAAATTCCGTGGTCCACCCGCAAGCGTTATGACGAATTCGATTTCGGCTATGCGCTGACCGTGCACAAGGCGCAGGGTTCGCAGTGGAACAATGTGGTTCTCTTCGACGAGAGCTATGCTTTCCGGGACTCGCGCGAGAGGTGGCTTTACACCGCCATTACCCGCGCGGCGGAGACACTGACAATCGTCCGTTGATCGTGACTATGCACGGATGACGCCGAGCAGAACCGCCTTGGCGACCGCCTGAAAACGGTTGCTGGCATTGAACTTGCCGATGATCTTCGCCTCGAGAACATTGAGATCGCTGCCCGAAAGACCAAGGGCGCGGGCGAGCCTCACCGGGGCGTAACCCTCCGCCATCAGTTCCAGACATTTTCGTTCGGTGTCGGTGAGGGCGATGTCCTTTGCCGGGGCCCGTTCCGCGCCATCCATGCCGTCCGCATCCGTGTCGGCGACCAGCAGTTCCTCGATCTGCTGGGCCTGGCGCTGAAGGGTGGAAAGCTCGGCCGTCAATTCCCGCTTCCGCTGCCGCAGCGCGGCGTGGAATATATCGTCCGCCTCGCTTTGCGAGAGCGAACGGACGAATTTTTCCATGATCTCGGTAATGGCGGCGACGGAAATGCCCACTTCGCGGCAGACGTTGATGACGGCCATGCGCTGGACATTGCGGTGGGTATAGACCCGCATCTGGCCGATGCGCTTCGAGGTCAGCAGCGCCTTTTCCTCGTAAAAATGCAGCGTCCGATGGGTCACCCCGAAGATATTGGCCATGTCGGCGATGGGCACGGGTTCCGCGGGCAGGGAGGAGGGCAGGCTTATATCCGGTAGAAAGCTGCTGATCCTTAGATTGGGTTTGTCCTCGTCGCCGTGACTTTCGAACGGCATCCGGCCATCCTGCATTGTCTCCCCCTTCGCGCTCTTTGACAGTGTGCCTGCCTTTTTAAAGGTGCCCGTTGCTTGTTCCCCCAAGACGGGCATGTTTTCCGATCAAGACCTCATGCCAAACGCTACATCAGAACCGTAACGTGTATTGCCTGTTTTCGTTCCCGTAATAATAAAAAATTCGCCGGCCTTCTTGCGATTGGCCTCAACCTGCGTGAAACAGGATGTCAATTCCGAACCGGAGCCCCGATGCCATGCCCGCAAAACTTTCTGTCAATCTGAACGCAATTGCCATGTTACGCAACCGCCGCGATCTTCCATGGCCGGATGTCGCGCATTTCGGGCATATTGCACTGGCGGCGGGGGCAAGCGGGCTGACTGTACACCCGCGGCCGGATCAGCGCCATATCCGCTTTTCCGATCTGCCGGTGCTGCGAGCCCTGATCGACGACAGTTTTCCCGGCGCGGAATTCAACATCGAAGGTTATCCGACCGAGGATTTCCTCGTTCTTTGCGAAAAGACCCAACCGGAGCAGGTGACGCTGGTGCCCGACGATCCGTCGCAGGCAACCTCCGACCACGGCTGGGATTTCCGCAAACACGGCGTTTTCCTGAAAGACGTGGTGGGGCGCCTGAAGGCCGGCGGCATGCGCGTCTCGCTTTTTGCCGATGGCGATGGCGAACGCGAGCCGGCGGAACTGGCGGCCGAGACGGGGGCGGCGCGCATCGAACTTTACACCGGCCCCTATGGCGGCTGTTTTGACGATCCGCAAAAGGGTGAGGCGCTTCTCGAAAAGCTCGGGCAGACGGCGGATCATGCGAGATCGCTCGGGCTTGCCGTCAATGCCGGCCATGACCTCACCGTCGCAAACCTGCCCAGGCTGATGAAACGCATCCCTTATCTGGCCGAGGTTTCCATCGGTCACGGGCTGACGGCGGATGCGCTTGAATATGGCATGGCTGAAACAGTCCGGCGTTTTTGTCACGCCTGCGGTCAGGCTATTTCATAACCAAAGTCAATTTTTTTGCCTATAGTTTGCCGGCGCATGCTCCGTGCGCGAGCTTATGAAGGCAGAAGACATATGCAAGAACATCATGTTGTCGTCGTGGGTGGAGGCTTCGGCGGTTTGCAACTGGTACACGGGCTGGAGGGGGCCCCTGTCCGCATCACATTGATAGATCGTCGCAATCACCACCTGTTCCAGCCATTGCTTTATCAGGTTGCGACGACGGCTCTGGCGACATCCGAAATCGCCTGGCCGATCCGCCATCTCTATCGCGACCGCAAGGAGGTTACGACCCTGCTTGCGGAGGTGACCGGCGTGGACCGTGCGGCGCGGACCGTGCATTTAAGTTCGGGTCAGGTTATCGGCTTCGATACGCTGGTGCTGGCCACCGGCGCCCGCCACGCCTATTTCGGCCGCGACGAGTGGGAGCGTTCCGCCCCCGGTCTCAAGACGCTCGAAGATGCGACGACAATCCGCCGCCGCCTGCTTCTGGCTTTCGAGCGGGCCGAACTCGCCACCAGTGAAGAAGAACGGCAGGCGCTGCTGACCTTCGTTATCATCGGTGCAGGGCCGACGGGCGTGGAAATGGCAGGCATGATTGCCGAACTGGCCCACAAGGCGCTGCCGGCGGAATTCCGCAATGTGGATACCAGAAAGACCCGGGTGCTGCTCGTCGAGGCTGGCCCTCGCGTTCTACCGGTCTTCACGGAAGACCTTTCTGCCTATGCGAAGGAAGCGCTCGAAAAACTTGGCGTCGAGGTTCTGCTCGGCACGCCGGTGACGGCGTGCAGCGATGAGGGCGTGACGGTGGGCGAGACCTATTACCCCTGCCGCACCGTTGTCTGGGCCGCCGGCGTGCAGGCGTCGCCAGCCGCGAAATGGCTTAACGCCGCCGCCGACCGGGCGGGGCGGACCATTGTCGGGCCTCATCTCAATCTGGAAGACGACCCGAATATCTTCGTCATCGGCGATACGGCCGCCGTCAATCAGGAAAACGGCAAGCCGGTGCCGGGCATCGCACCCGCGGCAAAGCAGCAGGGCGCCTATGTCGCGAAAGTCATCAAGGCGCGGCTGGCCGGCCAGCCGTCACCACCGCCGTTCCGCTACAGCCATCAGGGCAATCTGGCGACCATCGGCAAACGCGCGGCGGTAATCGATTTCGGCAGGTTCAAGCTCAAGGGCGTGCTGGCGTGGTGGATATGGGGGCTTGCCCACATCTACTTCCTGATCGGAACCCGGTCGCGGCTGGCGGTGGCGTGGAGCTGGCTGTGGATTTACTTAAGCGGCCAGCACAGCGCGCGGCTGATTACCCAGAAAGAGACGCTGAAGGACGAGGCCTGAGGTCAGGGGTAAGGCAAAGGGCGGGAAGCCTGCGCTTCCCGCCCCCGTGCTTCTGTAGGCGCGCCCAACCTCTCCTCCGTCATGCCGGACTAGATCCGGCATCCAGCCACGGCGCGTCTGCGCCGTGAAAAGAGTCTTTTTCGATCAAAGACTTGATCGCGCTGGACCCCGGATCTAGTCCGGGGTGACGGAGTGGGGATGTGGCGTGTGTGCCCTATCCAACGCTCACGCGTCGAGCGACGCCATATCGATGACGAAGCGATACCGCACATCGCTCTTCAGCACGCGCTCATAGGCTTCGTTGACGTCCTGGATGTTGATCGTCTCGATCTCCGAGACGATGTTGTGCTCGCCGCAGAAATCCAGCATGTCCTGGGTTTCCTTGATCGAACCGATCATCGAGCCGGACAGGTTCTTCGCGCCGATGATGAGCGAGAAGGCGTGCACCGGGATTGCATGCTCCGGCGCACCGACGACGACCATGCTGCCCTTGGGCTTCAGCAGGCCGAGATAGGCGTTCCAGTCGATGGCGACGCCGGCCGTGCAGATGATCAGGTCGAAAGTGCCGGCCAGCTTCTCGAATGTCGAGGCGTCGCTGGTGGCGTAATATTCCTTCGCGCCGAGTTTCAGGCCGTCTTCCTTCTTCGACAGGGTCTGGGAGAGAACGGTGATATCCGCGCCCATGGCCGCGCCGAGCTTGACGCCCATATGACCGAGGCCGCCCATGCCGACGATCGCGACCTTCTGGCCGGGACCGGCATTCCAGCGGCGCAGCGGCGAATAGAGCGTGATGCCGGCGCAGAGAAGCGGTGCGGAAGCGTCGAGCGGCAGGTTGTCCGGGATCGACAGGACATAACCTTCCTTGACGACGATCGAGTCGGAGTAGCCGCCATGGGTCGCGGTTTTCGTGAAGGGATCGACGTCGTTATAGGTCTGGACGAGGCCGGGCATGTAGTGCTCGTTGTCGAGATCGCGGGTGGCGCAGCCGACGCAGGAATCGACGAAGCAGCCGACGCCGACATGATCGCCGACCTTGAACTTCGTGACCTTGGAACCGACGGCCTTCACGACACCGGCGATCTCATGGCCGGGAACGATCGGGTAGACGGCGTTCTTCCATTCGTTGCGGACGGTGTGGATGTCCGAGTGGCAGATGCCGGCATATTTGATATCGATGACGACGTCGTCATCGTTCGGCTCGCGGCGTTCGAAGGTGAACGGGGTAAGCGGCTTCGACGCATCGGTCGCAGCGTAACCTCTAGCAATAGCCATCTGAATATCCTTTCGGGAGTTGGGGACGACGGAATATGCGATGGAAGAGGGACGCGGCGTTAGAGCGATCCTCCGAGCTTTTTGCACGATCCTGCAAAAATATGGTGGCGCGCTCTTTGCGCGGGCCGCGCGGCTTTCTAGATAAAAGGCAATCAGACGCATCTCTTCCTTCAGTTAAGGGATTTCCCCTATGTCCTTGCCGTTCAATGTCTATCAGGAGATCGCCTCCATCGCCGCGCGGCATGCCGCCCAGGACGGCGAGGTGCAGACGGCAATCGACTCCCTCGGCATCAGCAGGCGCACGACGCCGAGCGCCCCATGCCACGGCAGCTATCGCCCCTGTCTCGCGCTGGTGATCCAGGGCTCGAAAAGCGTTCAATTGGGAACGGACACCATCAATTATGGCGCGGGGGATTATCTCCTGACCTCGCTTGATCTGCCGGTTGCATGGCGGGTGGTGGAGGCGAGCAGGGAGGTGCCGCATTTCTGCATCGCTCTTGCCATCGACAGCGAAAAGCTGCTCGATCTCATGCGGCGTGTGCCCATCGATCCGCCTGCGGAGCAGGCGAACGCCCAGCGCGGCATCGTCGTCAATACGGCCACGCCGGAACTTCTCGACGCGGCTATCCGCCTGTTGCGCCTGCTTGACCGTCCGGCGGACATCGCGGCCATGGCGCCGCTGATCGAACAGGAAATCCTCTACCGCATCCTGACCGGACCGGCGGGCGGGCAGCTTATGAACATCATCGCGGCGGGCAGTCATGGCAACCGCATTGCCCGCGCCATTGCCTGGCTGCGCGAGAATTTCGCACGCCAGCTGCGTATCGAGGATCTCGCCGATCATATCGGCATGAGCGTCTCGTCCTTCCACCATCACTTCAAGACGATCACGGCCATGACACCGGTTCAGTACCAGAAACAACTGCGGCTGCATGAGGCGCGGCGGTTGATGCTGCTGGAGCGGCTGGATGCGGGCACCGCCGGCCATCGCGTCGGTTATCAGAGCCCGTCGCAGTTCAGCCGCGAATATAGCCGTTTCTACGGGTTATCGCCGTCGCGGGATATCGACGCCTCGCGGGAGATCAGTGCGGCTGGGTAGATTGGGTCTTTGGGAAAGTTGTTTATTGATAGCGGACCGAGGCGCGTGGGGCTTTACCCCCTCTGCCCTGCCGGGCATCTCCCCCTCAAGGGGGGAGATCGGCAGGAGGCGCTACCACCGCTTCATTCGCAAACGTCGTGATAGGCGAGACCTATCCACGAGTCGATCTCCCCCCTTTGAGGGGGAGATGCCCGGCAGGGCAGAGGGGGGTAAGCCCCACCCACCATCGATCTGCCACCAACACAAAACCTCCTGATAAAGCTCTCCAGGCCGGCATTCACGCTGCACCGCACCGCGTCAATTCTCGTCCTCTCCTGAAGAATCCGCTTGACCCCAACGCTGCCTCCGCTTAAATGGCGCTCGAACCGTACCGTACGGTACATTAATCGAGCCCCTGGAGTGAAAAAGACTTGGCTTCCGACCCGATCACAGCGCAGGAATTTTCGCCGCGCCAGAACGCCGTTCTGGACCAGGCATTGCGTCTATTGGTCGAGGGCGGAGAGAAGGCGCTTACCACATCCGGGCTGGCGCGCGCCGCCAACTGTTCCAAGGAAAGCCTCTACAAGTGGTTCGGCGATCGCGACGGCCTGCTGGCGGCGATGATCACCTTTCAGCAGAGCAAGGTCCGCACCTTCGAAAAGGCGGGCGACCGCGTTTCCGCACCGCAGCTTGCCGATCACCTCGAGGTTTTCGCGCATGATCTGCTGGATGTGCTGGCGGGCGATGTGTCGCTGGCGCTTAACCGTCTGGCGATAGGGCAGGCGAGCCGTGACGGTTCGAAGCTCGGCGATCTGCTCTTGGAACGCGGCCGTCGCCAGATCGACCGCCGCGCCCGTGGGCTGATCGAGGCGGGTCGCCGTTCCGGCTATCTGCGTTTCGATGATGCCGAGGAGGCATATCGCAGTTTTTACGGCCTCATCGTTTCGGATCTGCATGTGCGCATGCTTTTGGGCGAGGCGCCGGACAGGGATTTTTCCGCCCGGGCGAAGAAGGCGGTCGTCGCCTTTCTGACCCTCTACGGCACGGAAAAGGTACATTCGGAACTCAGCGGCAAACCCGCCTGACATTCCGGTTCAGACAACTGAGAGACAAGCATTAGGGAAGGACCATAAAATGCGCGTTTATTATGATCGTGATGCCGATCTCAATCTCATCAAGTCCAAGAATGTCGTCGTTGTCGGCTACGGTTCCCAGGGCCGCGCCCATGCGCTGAACCTCAAGGATTCCGGCGCCAAGAACGTCGTCATCGCTCTGAAGGCCGGTTCGCCGACCGTCAAGAAGGCCGAAGCCGACGGCTTCAAGGTCATGACCGTTGCCGAAGCCGCCAAGTGGGGCGACCTTCTGATGATGGCGACGCCGGACGAACTCCAGGCCGACATCTACAAGGCCGACATCGCCGGCAACATCCGTGATGGCGCAGCAATTGCTTTCGCACACGGCCTCAATGTTCACTTCGGCCTCATCGAGCCGAAGGCATCGCTCGACGTCGTCATGATCGCACCGAAGGGCCCTGGCCACACGGTTCGCGGCGAATACCAGAAGGGCGGCGGCGTTCCCTGCCTCGTTGCCGTTCATCAGAACGCTTCCGGCAACGCGCTTGAACTCGCTCTCTCCTACGCCTGCGGCGTTGGTGGCGGCCGTTCGGGCATCATCGAAACCAACTTCAAGGAAGAGTGCGAAACCGACCTCTTCGGCGAACAGGTCGTTCTGTGCGGCGGTCTCGTCGAACTCATCCGCGCCGGTTTCGAAACCTTGGTCGAAGCCGGTTACGCACCGGAAATGGCCTATTTCGAGTGCCTGCACGAAGTAAAGCTGATCGTCGACCTGATCTATGAAGGCGGCATCGCCAACATGAACTACTCGATCTCCAACACGGCCGAGTGGGGCGAATACGTCACCGGTCCGCGTATCATCACCGCCGACACCAAGGCTGAAATGAAGCGCGTTCTGCACGACATCCAGACCGGCAAGTTCACCTCCGAGTGGATGCAGGAATGGAAGGCCGGCGGCGCCCGCTTCAAGGGTATCCGTCGCAACAACGACTCCCACCAGATCGAAGAAGTCGGCGCCAAGCTGCGCGGCATGATGCCCTGGATCGGCAAGAACAAGCTGGTCGACAAGGCCGTCAACTAAGCTTCATTGCTTGCAGAAGATTGGAAGGCCGGGGCGAAAGCGCCGGCCTTTTTTGCATCGTGCCTGGTGCTCGATCACACGATGGCGTCTTCTTCTTCGATAACCACCGAAACCGGGAAGTGATCGGAAAAGCCACCGAGATTGACGTTTTTGACCGCATCGCCTTTCGACAGGCCGAAGCGGATCGGCCCCTCATTCTTGCTGTGGCTGACCATGGCGGCAATGGCTTCGATTTTTGCCGTCTCCTCACGCGCCTTGAAGCCGCTGCTGCCGGTCAGAAGCGATCGGGAAACGAGGATCTGATCGAAGATATTGGCGTCTCCGTTGAAATAGAGCGTGCCGTAGATCGTTCTTGCCGTGCCGACTGAATCGAACACCGGCTGGCGCAGATAATTCCAGGTGAGATTGTAGAACATGGCCGATTGCGAGTTTTCGACATCGTCGCGCTCGCGGGTGGAATTGGCGTGGTAGCGTAGCGAGGCATCGGAAGGATCGTCGTTGAAGTCGCCGAAGGCGACGACGGCGATGTCGTTGCCTTTCTCTTCCCGGATACGCTGGTGCCAGTAGCCCAGCGTTTCACCGGCCGTCATGCGAAAACCGGCACTTTCCACCGCGCCGCCCGAGCGCGACGGCCAGTGATTGGAGAGCGCGATAAGCTGGCGGCCGCCCTTGGTGATGAAAGTGCACTGGGTAATGTCGCGCGTGCCGGTGCGGCGCATCACGAAATGGCTGAAAATCTCGTTCTCGTTGATCAGCAGCTTTTTACTGTCATAGATGAAGGCGGTATCGATACCGCGCTGGTCCTTGCTGGAATCGGCATGCACGACCCGGTAGGAGCGCGCGGGCATGAGGTCGTTCAGATGTTCCGCCAGCGTCTCCAGAACGAAACGGTTCTCGACTTCGCAGACACCGAGCAGATCCGGTCCCGCGCCGCCGATCTGGCTTATGATCAGGCCGAGCTGCTTGACCTTGGTTTTGAACAGGTCCTCGGTCCAGCCTTTCAGATCGTTCTTCAGCCGTTCGGCAATCCACGGCTCGCGCGCCGGATAACCCTCCGGCGCAAACAGGTTTTCGACATTCCAGAACGCCAGGACATATTGGGTCATGATCCGCACACCTCCGGTTGGTTTTTCAAGCCTAGTGGAAGTTTTTGCCATAACAACTTGAAATTGTCATGAAGGTGGGCGGCCGGCGCAATTTTCCCGTTTTTGGCCTTACGTCGCCGGCGGGATGACACCCTTCGTCAGAAGGAAGCAGCCATAAAACCGGGTTTCGCCCGTGGTGATGACGCAATAGGCTTTTTTCGCCTGTTCGTAGAAGGCGAAGCGCTCGATGCCATACATGGGTGCGGATTTTCCCTCCGCCGCGTCGATTTCCTTCTGCACTTCCACCTGTACCGGCTCCAGCTGATCCGGCGCGCCCATCACTTCCATGCGGCCGACGGAAGGCTGCAGCGGCGTGTCGAGCGGCAGGACGGAGAGGATCGCCTTCATGGCGCGGGCTGCCGAGACGTTGTCGATATGCAGCACCTTGCCGACGGTCGTGTGGCGGGCAACGGAATCGGAAGGGAAGTTGGTATCGGAAATTACCAGCGTATCGCCATGCCCCATGGCGCGCAGCGCGTGCAGGACATCGGCATTCAACGCCGGGTCGATATTTTTCAGCATGTCGTCAAACTCCCATGATGCTTTCGCCGTGTTGCGGCGCGCGCGCAATCCAGCCGGAAAACCATGCCGCGTCAATCGCAAAGGTGTGATTGTGAAGCTTTGCGCAAGGGTGTATTTGGCTTTGTCCGCAAAATCGGGCCTTAAGGCAGGTCGGTTGCGGGCAATGTGCAGGGAGGCAGAAATAATTCGAAAAACTGATAAGTCAGTATTGCTGACGTATCGACATTTCTGTAAAGATGCACGCATAAAAACGACACAAGAGGAAACGTACCCATGCTCAATTGGGAGCAAATTTTCGCCACGCGCTCTTCGCGCATGAAAGCGTCCGAAATCCGTGAGTTGCTGAAGCTGCTCGAGCAGCCCGATATCATCTCCTTTGCCGGCGGTATTCCTGACCCGGCTCTTTTCCCCGCAGAGGAGTTCCAGCAGGCTTATGCGGAAATTTTTTCGGGTTCGCAGGTCAACTCCGCGCTGCAATATTCGGTGAGCGAAGGTTACAAGCCGCTGCGCGAATGGCTGGCGGGCGAAATGGCCGAGATCGGCATCGACTGCACCGCCGACAACGTCTTCATCGTTTCCGGTTCGCAGCAGGGTCTCGATTATCTCGGCAAGCTGTTCCTGTCGCCGAAGGATACGGCGCTGGTGACGTGGCCGACCTATCTCGGCGCACTTTCCGCCTTCAACGCCTATGAGCCGAATTACGACCAGCTGAACCCCGGCGGCAACCGCACGCCCGAGACTTACCGTGAGAATGCCGCCAAGCTCGGCGGTGCAGTGAAATTCGCTTATCTTTCAGCCGATTTCTCCAATCCGACCGGCGAAACCGTCGATCTGGCCGGCCGCGAAAAGGTTCTGGCGCTGGCCGATGAACTCGATATCGCCGTCATCGAAGACGCCGCCTATCAGTCGCTGCGTTACGATGGCGAGGCTGTTCCGCCGATCATGGCGCTGGACATCGCCCGCTCGGGCGGCATCGAGAACACCCGCACCATCTACTGCGGCAGCTTTTCGAAGACGCTCGCACCCGGCCTTCGCGTCGGTTACATCGTCGCTTCCGCGCCGGTCATCCGCAAACTGGTGCTGATGAAGCAGGCCGCCGATCTGCATTCCTCGACCATCAACCAGATCGCCATCGAACGTGTCGCCTCGCGCGGCTTCGACAAGCAGGTCGCCAAGATCAAGGCCGCTTACAGCGCCCGCCGCGACGCGATGCTGTCCGCGCTCGACAGATACATGCCGAAAGGCACGCGCTGGACGAAGCCGGAAGGTGGCATGTTCATCTGGGTGACGTTGCCTGAGGGAATGGATGGCGCAGCTCTGCTGGCGAAATCCATCGCCACGGAAAAGGTCGCCTTCGTTCCTGGTCGCGCTTTCTTCGCGGATGGCTCCGGCACGAATACGCTGCGCATCAGCTTCTCCTGCGCCAATGAGGCGATGATCGAGGAAGGCATGAAGCGGCTTGGCCGGTTGATCGCGACGGCGCAGGCGGAAACGGGTGAGGCGCTGCCGGCGATTTGAGGGCGGCGGCTTACGGTATTGACGGAGGGTGCGGTTTCACCCCCCTCTGTCCTGCCGGACATCTCCCCCTCAAGGGGGGAGATCGACTCGCGGGCAGGTTTCGCCCATCTCGATGTTTGAGACCGAAGTGGTGTCAGCGCCTCTTGCCGATCTCCCCCCTTGAGGGGGAGATGCCCGGCAGGGCAGAGGGGGTAAACCGCAAGCGCCAAGGGGCATTGTTACTCCTAACCGCGATGGCCCCAACAGATCACACCCAAAAATCCTGCCTGTCACATACATGTTATGCAATCATGTTTTAGCGGTCCCACCAAACAACAGGGACTGGACCCATGAAAACGCTGCTCTCCGCTTTCACCGCCATCGTGTCGCTCGGCTTCATCGCCACCGCCGCCAATGCCGCCGATCTGGTGCTCTACACCAGCCAGCCCAACGAGGACGCGCAGGCGACCGTTGATGGTTTCAAGGCCGCCAATCCCGGTCTCGAGGTTGAATGGGTGCGTGACGGAACGCCGAAGATCATGGCCAAGCTGATGGCGGAGATCAATGCCGGCAATCCGGTTGCCGACGTGCTGCTGATCGCCGACACCGTGACGCTGGAGCGCATGAAGCAGGCTGGCCAGCTTCTCGCCTACAAGTCCGCGGAAGCCAAGAACATCGATGCCTCGCTCTACGATGCGGACGGCTTCTATTATTCCACCAAGCTCATCACCACCGGCATCATGTATAACACTGCCGCCGCAATGAAGCCGACGAGCTGGAAGGATCTGGCCAAGGCGGAAGCCAAGGGTCTGGTGACCATGCCAAGCCCGCTGACGTCCGGTGCGGCGTTGATCCATGCGCAGACGCTTGCCGCCGCAAACGGCCTCGGCTGGGATTACTACAAGCAGCTGAAGGCCAATGAAGCCATTGCCGGCGGCGGCAACGGTGCGGTTCTGAAGTCCGTTGCATCGGGCGAAAAGGCCTATGGCGTGGTCGTCGATTACATGCCGATCCGCGAAAAGGCGAAGGGCGCGCCGGTTGAGTTCGTTTTCCCGGAAGAGGGCGTTTCGGCCGTCACCGAGCCGGTCGCGATCATCAAGGGCACCAAGCATGAGGAAGCGGCGAAGAAGTTCGTCGATTACGTGCTGTCCGAAAAGGGCCAGCAGGGCTTCGTCAAGCTCGGTTACATCCCGGTTCGTGCCGATGCCGGCATGCCGGAAGGTTTCCCGGCTCGCGACAAGATCAAGGTTCTGCCGCTCAACGCTGCCGATGCGCTGAAGAATTCGGAACAGGACCTGAAGACCTTCTCCGATACCTTCGGCTCCAAGGGCTGATATAGCGGCATGTCCCGTTCCAATGCCTATGGAAGCAGCCAGCCGCGCTGGCTGTTTCCTTTTGTGGTCAGCGTTGTTTTTGCGCTCAGCGCCCTGCCGCTCGGGCGGCTCGCCTATACCGGTATCATCTCGTCACTTAACGGTGACATATGGCGGCTTCTGGCCGATCCGGCCCTTTGGGACGCGGCGCTGAACACGCTCTCCACATCGTTTTTCGGCATGCTGATTTCGCTTTTGATCGGCGGCGCTTTCGCGCTTTCGCTGACGCTTTGCGACATCCGCGGCAAGTCGATCTTAAGCTTCCTGTTCATGCTGCCGATGATGATCCCGCCGCAGGTGACGGCCCTGTCGTGGATCGGCATGACAGGCCCGTCGAGCACGCTGTTGAAGGCCACCGGCCTTGCGCCGCCGATGGGATCGCCGCAGCCGCTTTATTCGATTGCGGGCATCGCGCTTCTGCTCGGCGTGCAGCATGCTCCGCTCGTCTATCTGTCGCTGCGCGCCGGTCTGCTGGCCTTGCCGCAGGACGGCATCGAGGCGGCCAAGCTGTCAGGCGTTTCGCCGCGCCGTGTGCTGTTCGATATCATCCTGCCGCTGTCGACGCCGGGATTGATCGCCGGGGCGGCAATTTCCTTCGTGTCCAGTGTCGGCAATTTCGGCATTCCGGCGATCCTCGGCATTCCCGCCTCGATCTTCACCTTGCCGACGCTGATCTACAGCCGTTTTGCCAGTTTCGGCACCAGCACCTTCGGCGATATCGCCATCCTCTCCACCATGATCGCCATCATCTCCGTCGCCGGGCTTGCGCTTCAGGAACGGGCGATGAAGGGCAGGGACTATCGCATCATCGGCCTTTCCGGCAAAGCGGCGACCTTCCGGCTTGGGCTGTGGCGGGTGCCGGCGGAGCTTGCCCTGTGGCTCGTGCTTTTCTTCATGCTGGTGGCGCCGCTGACGGCGCTGGTGGCAAGCTCGCTCGCGCCTGCCTATGGCGTGCCGCTCAGCCTCAAGACGGCGACGCTGCATGCCTATGAGGAATTGCTTTACCGCCAGAGCGTGACGCGTACCGCCTTCCGCAACTCGTTGTTTCTGGCGACCGCCACCTCGCTTTGCCTGCTGGCAGTGACGGTGCTGACGGCCTATTTTCTGGTGCGCGGCAAAAGCCGTTTCATGTTCCTGCTTTCGGCGCTGGTCGATATTCCCTATGCGCTGCCGGGGGTGGTGATTTCCGTCTCCTTCGTGTTGCTTTTCGCGGCTCCCATTCCGCTTGTCGGCATCACGCTTTACGGCACGATCTGGATCATTCTGCTCGCCTATTTCTCCTCCTTCTTCGCCGTCAGCCTGAAACCGATGGTCAGCGCCTTCCTGCAATTCGATCCGTCGCTGGAAGAGGCGGCAAGACTCTCCGGTGCCGGTTTCTGGCGACGGTTGAAGGATATCATCCTGCCGCTGGTCGGGCCTGCGGCGGGGGCATCGGTCATCCTTGTTTTCCTCATCGCCTGCAATGAGCTGACGGTCTCGGCGCTGCTGTGGTCGGCCGGCACCCAGACGCTCGGCGTGCTTATCTACAATCTCGATGACAGCGGCAGCTTCGATCTTGCCTCGGCACTTTCGGTGCTTGTCGTCATCATGGTGATTTTCCTCATGGCTCTGCTGGAAATTCTGGGGCGCTATCTACCGAAAGGAGTGGTCCCTTGGCGAAACTGATCCTCAACCGCCTGTCGAAGAGTTTCGGTGCCGGTTCGAAACCCGCCGTGGACGATGTGTCGCTCACCGTGCGGGAAGGCGGTTTTCTCGCTCTGCTCGGCCCTTCCGGCTGCGGCAAGACGACGGTGCTGCGCATGATCGCCGGTTTCGAACAGCCGACTGACGGTTCCATCCTGCTCGGCGAGCGGGTGCTGGCCGATGCCGGCAGCATGGTGCCGCCGGAGCGGCGCAACATGGCGATGGTGTTCCAGTCCTATGCGCTGTGGCCGCATATGTCGGTTGCCGACAATGCCGGTTATCCCTTGAAGGTGCGCGGTATTTCGGGTGAGAAATATCGTGACAAGGTGCGCCAGGCGCTTGCCGCCGTCCGCCTCGAGAGCTTCGCCGATCGCCGTCCCGCTGAATTGTCCGGTGGCCAGCGGCAGCGCGTGGCGCTCGCCCGCTGCCTCGTTACCGAGCCCGACGTGGTGCTGCTCGACGAGCCGCTCGCCAATCTCGACCGGCATCTGCGGCAGGAGATGGAGGAGACATTCCGCGAGTTCCATATTCGCTCGGGCGCAACGATGATCTATGTCACCCATGATCAGGCGGAAGCCATGGCGCTGGCAACCGATGTCGCCGTGATGTCGCAGGGCAAGCTGTTGCAGGTCGCGCCACCGGCGGCGCTTTATGCGCGGCCCGAAGGCAGGCTGGTCGGCTCGCTGGTGGGGCAGGGGGCGATCTTGACCTTGCCGGTGCCGGAAGGGACTTCGCGCGACCTTGATTGGGCAGAACTTCGGGCAACGATGGAGAGCGGCAGGCGATTGCCGCAGGCGGATATTCTCGTGCGGCCGCAGGATGTGGTGCGGGATGCGGAGGGCATTGCCTGCACCGTCACCTCGGTTCTCTACGAGGGCGAGCGTTATGCCCTGCGTCTCGACCTGCCGGATGGGCAGGCGCTCAGAGCCTATTCGCGCGAAGCGGTTGACGTCGGAGACCGTCTGCCAGTGGTCATTCGCGCGGCGTGGCGGCTTTAGTGCGATAAGTGTACTTCCCTCATCCCTGTGCTTGTCACAGGGATCCAGCCGACGCGCGTCTGCGCGGCGAAAAGAGTCCTTTTAGCCCAAGGACTTGGGCTGACTGGATTCCTGTGACAAGCACAGGAATGAGGGAGGGTAAAGGACGTGGCCCTCGCTACTGGCGAGGTGGCGCGACACCGGCTAAGCTTCCCCTGTAGCAATAGGATTGATTCATGTCGCTTCGGCTTGCCACCTTCAATATCGAAAATCTCCTCACCCGTTTCGATTTCACCGGCTTTCGCAACCAGACGCGGCGCGACAGGGCGATCCAGCTTTTCGATATCAGGGACGAGGCGACCTATCAGGCGCTGGAAAGCGCGCGGATGGTGTCTTCCACCGACGATACGCGCCAGCTGTCGGCGCTCGCCATCGCGGATGCGGATGCCGATATTCTCTGCCTGCAGGAAGTGGACAACATGGCCGCGCTGCAGGCGTTCGAATATGGCTATCTCTATCGCATGGTCGGCAATGGCTACCTGCAGAAATATCTGGTCGAGGGCAATGACAGCCGCGGTATCGATGTCGCCGTTGTCATGCGCGAGGAGACGCGGGACGGCGACAGGATCGAGGTGGTCGATATCAAGAGCCATGCGGCGCTGACCTATCGCAATCTCGATCTCTTCAATCCCGCGCTTGCCGCCACAAACCAGATCGACGACAAGATCTTCAAACGGGATTGCCTGGAAATCGATTTGAGGATCGGCGGCAAGCCGCTGACGCTTTACGTCACGCATTTCAAATCCATGACCAATGCCCGCGATGCGGTCGACGCCCGCATCGCCACCATGCCGATCCGCGAGGCGGAAGCCATGGCCGTGCGCCGTATCATTGAGAACCGCTGGGGTGTGGGCAATACCCGCAATAAGAATTTCGCCATCTGCGGCGATCTGAACGATTATCAGGAGCGCGTCGCGATTTCCGGCGACAGGCGCAGCGGTTACAGCTTCACGCCCGTCGAGGAGGAGCGCAGCGCGCTCGATATCCTCTCGGCGGATGGTTTCGTGGTCAATCCGATGATGCGCCGTGATGTCATGGATCGCTGGACGCTCTACCATTCACGCGGGCCGCAGGAGCAGCATCTGTGCCAGCTCGACTATATCTGGCTGTCCCCGCGTCTGGCGGAGACGAACGCCACGCATGTTCCCGAAATCATTCGCAATGGACAGCCTTTCCGGACGATATTCCCACCGGGGCAGGAGGTCGAACGTTATCCCCGCACCGGCTGGGATCGCCCGAAGGCTTCCGATCATTGCCCCGTGGTCATGACGCTGGATTTGATCTAGTCGAGGCGAAGTCCGCCGCCGGCGATGTTCTTAGCCGTTCGCGACCTTCGGGAAATAGGTTGCCCAGACCCGGTTGCGGCCCGCACGCTTGGCTTCGTAAAGCCGGTCGTCGGCGATGGCGATCAATTCGTCCCAGCTGTTGATCGCACGCGCTTCCTGCCAGACCACGCCGAAACTTGCCGTCAGCGAAAGGCTGCTTTGCTCGTCGATGGTCTGGGCTTCGATCAGGCGGCGAAGGCGGTCGGCCGTGGCCGTCGCCGTGGCGTGGCTGACATCCTGCAACACGACGACGAATTCCTCACCGCCATATCGGGCAAGAATGTCGTCCTTGCGCAATGCGCTGCGCAACAGGCCCGCGGTCTTCTGAAGCGCGATGTCACCCATGGCATGGCCATAACGGTCGTTGATCGATTTGAAATGGTCGATATCGACAATCATCACGCCGAGCGACTGACATTGCTCCTCGCCCGTCAATATGGAGCGAACCGCCTTTTCGAGTGCGCGGCGGTTGAAGACGCCGGTCAGCGCATCGGTTTCGGAAAGGGTGCGCAGCTGTTCGGCCAGCGCACGCTGCTGGTTTTCCATTTCGCCCTTCTGGCGAAGCTGTTCACGCAGGAAATCCAGTTCCTCGAACATCTTCTTCACTTCCGGAGCAACCCTGTCCTCATGATTGCTCTCGGAAAGATCACCGCCGGCGATGGCGGCGATCTGCGCCTGGACGGATTGCATGGGACGGAACAGCGCGGTTTTGTAAACGGATGTCAGCCGCAACAGCACCAGAACCGCGATGCCGGCGAGAAAGAGCGAGGTTCCGCCGTAGATCAGGGCCTCCTGCTTTTTCTTTTCGATCCGCGCGCGCGTTTCGGACAGAATAAGGTCGCGCAGGGTGTCGGACGACCGCATGCCGTCGATATAGTTTCTGGAGAATTCAAGTGCGCTTGGTTGGGCGGATGGCACGGCCATTACGATCGTGTTCTGCGCGTAACGCAAAGCCTGGCCAAAATAATAGGTTTCGAGATCGCGCAATGCCTCGTCCAGTTGCGGCGTCGAGAGATAAGCGGCGGTATAATTGATCAGCGATGCCCTTAGTGACAGCAGGCTCTGCATTTCGGTATCGAATTTGGTGCGATAACCGAGCTTTTCCTGCCTGTTCGCCTTGAGACTCATGATCACATAGGAACCGAGGCGGCCGATACGGTCCCGCATCACGCCCGCCGTGCCCGTCAGTGCGATGTCAATCGCCACGTCGGGTGTCACCTTGATGATGGCGCGTGCGGCCCTGCCGCGAAGCAGATTGACACTGTCCGCCGCCTTGAACATCGATGAAATCGCGTTGGACATTGCGCCGTGGTTACGCGCGTCAGGGGGGAGCGCGGCAACCTGATCGACCAGCTCCCGCGATTGCTCGAGCTTCTGGCGGGTTTCAGCAAGTGACTTCGCCAGTTCAGGCTGTGTCCTGATATCGTCGGCGAAGGATTTCTCCAGCTCTGACAGCTTGTCGTCCGTTGCCTTTCGCGCGGCGGCAAGCCCTTCGGCCAGCCTAGCATCCGGCACAGATGCGCCCATCAGATTATTGGCGGGGCCTCGCTCGGCCGACACCAGCCATGCGGACTGGAGAGCGGTTTCAAAGCGGGTGAGCTGCGCGGCATTGGTGCGATAACGCAGAAAATTGTAGACGCTGGGCAGCGCGGCAAGGGTTGCCAGCAGGATGGAGCTTACGGCGATGATGATCGTGCCCGTCAGCTGGATTTTCTGTATGCTCGCGCGCATATGATGCGTTGTTCTCACTGGAATGGTTATGTTTCATCGCCATTCTATTGGTGCTGCGTAAATACTTCGCTTATTTTCCGGGCCTTTTGCTACAATTGCGATCATGCGGACAGCCCGGCCGGCCACGGTGTGGAAAAGCGGTCTGTGGATGCCGCGGCGTTAGTTTTTGCTTTACACCAAGTCAGAATCTGATAGTTGGCAAGGCACTGGCTTGCCCTTGTAGCTCAGTTGGTAGAGCACCTGATTTGTAATCAGGGGGTCGCGGGTTCGAACCCTGCCGGGGGCACCAGTAAAATCAATCGCTTAATCCTGAAATCTATTCGGTTGAATGCACCGGTTGACGCTTTGTGTCTGCCGCTGCCTTCGGTTGAGCCCTGATGAAACTGGAGTGACCGGTTTCGGCCTGCCAGCCCGGGGAACTTTCGCATTGGGAAGCCGGTTCAGCCCACTAGAAGGCGAGATCGGGAAGGGCGTGGCATCCGCCAGAGTTGTAAAGCCCGAAGGTTTAAGCATATTGTTCGGCGGATAAGTTGAGCAACAGCGGGCGCTTTCAATGGATGCATATGGTCATTTGCGGATATTGGTAAGCCTCATCCTCGGCCTGGCCATTACCAGGGTGTTGTCCGGTCTTTCCAGAAGGCTGCAGGAGCCGCAGAAAACCGACCGCATGCACGCGCAGATCGTCTGGTCGATTGTCCTGCTTCTCGGAGCGGTGCATTTCTGGTGGTGGGAGTTTGCCTTGCGGCTCATCCACAACTGGAATTTCTGGATTTACATTTTCGTTCTGGTCTACACGTCGCTGTTCTTTTTGATGTCGACGTTGCTTTATCCCGATCACATTCAGGAATTGTCCGAACGGGAAAGTTTTTTCGTGCGCAGGCGACATGCGTTCTTTGCCCTGTTTGCCGCCTCGTTCGTCTTCGATCTGGTGGACACCTACATCAAGGGCAGGGAACACTTCGAACAGCTCGGGCCATGGTATCTGGCAAGGATCGTCGGCGGTCTGCTTATCGCGATTGTGGCGATGAGAACCGATAGCAGCCGCAAAATCATGTGGCTCGGTGTTATCTGGCTCTTCTTTAACGCGCTCTGGATAACGGCGATCTACAGCGACCTGTTCTAGCTCCTCAGCGGCAAAATAACCGGATCGCGAGCCGAGGCTGCGAGTGGAACGCGCAAGCGCACAATGCGGGGTGGCGGTTTCGATGATCGCCTACGGTTTTATGTGATAGAGCTTGTGCACGATAGACCAGTTGCCGTCGCGTTCCAGCAGGGACAGATATTCGTAAAAATCCATCCCGTCGAAACGGGTCGTCAGCTTCACCGAGGCGCTGTCGCCTTCCTTGTCGATGCCCATGATTTCAAAAGCGGGATCGTGATCGGGGAGGCCGCGTTCGCTTTTGCGCATCTGGTCGACAAAGTCCTCCAGTGACAGCCATTCGATTTCGCCTTCGAAGGTTCCGACGATGCTGGCGCGTGGGTCGAAAACGTCACGCATCAGGCTCTCATCCGCATAGGCCATGGCATGGACATAGTCCGTGACGGTCTGGGTAATCGTTTGCGGCATCGGATCATCCTCCCTTCTAATCCAAAGGCCAAGCTTACACCCGTTGACGTCTTTCCACCATAACCCCCTGAAAACGCGCTGGTTACGCTTCTTCCTGCGGTGTTTTCCCGCCGGCTGCGGCAGGCGCTGTGCGAAACCGTGCGGCATGTTTTGCCGCCGCTTTCCACAATTTTGTCCTGCCTGTCATTATAGTCGCCTTGGGTCCGACAAATTTCGGCATCAAGGGCTTTTCCGCCCGTTTTGATGCGGCGCGCCGCGAGGCTTTGTGTGGGCTTTGCCGGTTTAACCGCCCGGGCGGGGTGCCGCGCCGGGCGGAATTGGCCTATGATCCGCCCGCGTGCCAGACGGGAGCGGTGTTGGGCATGCGGGTAACAGTTTGCGTTTGAAGGTGTTTTTGTGATTGATCCCTATGTTTTGCTTGGCGTGGAGCGCGATGCCGACGAGGCGGCGATCAAGTCGGCCTACCGCAAGGTGGCCAAGGCCGCGCATCCCGATAGCGGCGGCGATGCCGAGCAATTCGCGCGCCTGCAGACGGCCTATGAGCTGCTGAAAGATCCGGTGCGCCGTAAGGTATTCGACGATACCGGCTACGATCCGCAGCTTGCCGACGCCAAGGACCTCAAGGGCCTGCTGATGTTGGAAACGCTGGTGAATGAATTCATTCTGGACGAACGCGAACCCGGCAGTTTCGACCCCGTGGCCGCCATGCGCCGCAAGCTGACCGACGATATTCTGAAAAGCCGTTTCCATATTCTCGAGCTGGAACGGCACCGCACCCGGGTTCGCAAACATATGGACCGTCTGGGCCGCAAGCCGGAAACCGATGTGCTGAGTTCGATGCTGCGCGCCCGCAGCCAGTCCATCGCCGAAGCCATCCGTAACGCCGAAGCCCAGATCGAGGCAATCGAACAGGCTTATACGATGCTCGAAGGTTATTCCTATGAGCTGGAAAGCGTGACGCTGGCCGAGCCTTTGCTGAAAGGCGAGGCGGCGGAATAGGCGGCCGTTCAGGGGCCGTTGACGAGGGCGAGGATGAGTTGATGCACCCGTCCGCCGGGGGAAAGCTCGTCCCGATCGAAATCGCGGCCGCGCTGGCGCTGCTCGTTGGAAAGCTCACCCAGACGCTGTTGCAGAACGGCGCGCACCTTCTGGCATTTGGCATCGTTCTCCGCCCTCAGCCCGATGCTGAAGGCTTCGATCTTTTTCACCATGTCGAGAATATGGTCACCATGGACGCGTTCATGGGTTTCCACGCCGGAGATAAATGTCTTCCAGCTGGCGGCGACGGCGGACGGCAGATTGGCTGGCGCTTTCGGCCAGGTGTAGATGATGGTGAGATTGGGCTTCGCGGTGGCCAGCACGCAGGCGCCATCCGGCTGCGGACGGTAATCCCGCCGCCATGTCAGCTTGAAGGTGGTGTGGGCAATGGCCTGCACGCCGGCGGTCGGACCGCGCTCGCCAATCGATTGATAAAGCGCACCGCCCGTATTGCCGCTGATGGCATAGGTTTTTATCTGCTCGGCCGGTTTCCAGTCGGCCGCCTGCGCTGACAGCGGCAGGGCGCTGAGCGCGATGGCGGTGCTGATGGCAAAGGAAAAGAGGCTATTGGCGGGCACGCAGCGATCCTTGGTGATTTGCGCGCCGAAGATAGGCGAGAGGCGCGCCGTCAGGCAAGGGCCCTCCGGCGGGGAGTGCCGGGTTTTCCGATAGGTCGCCACATATGAAAACCCCCGCGACAGGGCGCGGGGGGACAAGCTTGCGGACTGCAGGGGTAATCAGTCGTCCAGCTTGTCGTAATCGAGCTTCGGGGCGTTCTGAAGCGCTTCCTTGGTGGTGTCGACATAGGCCTTCCAGGTGCCGTTGTCGTTGTGGACCGCGACGGAAGCCGGGTCGAGCACCACATAGCTCTTATCGATGCCGAGGAAGCCGCCGACGCTGGCCACAAGGCCGATCACCGACTTGCCGTCACCGATGACGACATCCTCGATTTCGCCGATGTTTTCGTTCTGGGCGTTATAGATGTCCATGCCATCGAGCTGGGAGGCGGTGAGGTCGGTCTTCTGGACATTGACGAACTTCAGCGGGCCGCTGGCCTTGGTGCCCATGGTAATGCCGGGGCCGGACAAAGTGGCGTCCGCGCCAGCAGCAGGAGCAGTAGTGGCCGTCTGGGCAAAAGCCACGGAAGAGGAGAGCGCTGCTGCCGCAGCGAGAGCGATGACATTGATTTTCATGATGTTTCTTCCCTTTGTATGCTGAACGTTGCGTTCGGGGAGGAAACGACGGGAGGCGGATTTGGTTCCTCATGGGAGGACAGGAAAATTTCGTCTATGCTGAAAAAAGGAACAGACGTGCGTCGAAATCGGGAGGATGCCATGGCGAAAAACACGGTGACGAAAGATGCGGAGGAGACCGCACCAGCGGACTTCATCGACCGGAAGATTGCGGAGCTCGGCGACTGGCGCGGCGAGACGCTCGCGCATATTCGCGCGGTGATCAGGAAGGCCGATCCGGAGGTGGTGGAAGAGGTGAAATGGCGCGGCGTGCCGGTCTGGTCGCATGCGGGCATCCTCTGCACCGGCGAAACCTACAAGAGCGCGGTGAAGATGACATTTGCCAAGGGAGCCTCGCTGGAGGACCCGGCGGGGCTGTTCAATTCGAGCCTTGAGGGCAATATGCGGCGGGCGATTGATTTCCACGAGGGGGATGTCGTGGATGAGGAGGCGCTGGCGGCGCTGATCCGGGCGGCGGTGGCGTTGAACGCGGTGGGGAAGAGCGGGAAAAAGCGGGCCGGAAAGTAATGGATCTATCCGGCGACGAGAAAGAGGCCCACGCCTCAATCCTTGGCTTTGTCGGCAGCCTTGTCCCATTCCCCATCGATGAACTTCAGCGCGTCGATAATCGAGACCTTCCACACCGACCAGACGTGATCGCCGTCGGTCACTCGCAGCTCGGATTTGCGCTTGTCGGCTTGCAGCGTCTCGTGCAGAGCGATGGCGCCGCGCCAGAGGAAGAAGCCGTCATCGTCGCCGACGGTCAGGTAGGTGGCGGGCAAATCCTGGCTTTCGGCGACATGCTGCGCCACGAGGGTGAAGACGTTCTTTTCGTTGAAGAGCCTTGCATCGAAAGGTGTGCCGAAGGCGCCGGAGAAATGGTCGCCGGTTGAGGGAAGCACGATGCCGCTGGTGACGGTGGTGCGGTCGACCCGGTGGAAAAAGGCGCTGTCCTGAATGAGCTTGAGTTCGGCGGGTGTCTTGTCGAGATCGGAGGCGGGGACATTCTGCCAGATGGCGCCCGACAGGCTGGCGACGGCGCCATAGAGGTCTTCATGGCCATAGGCGAGATGCAGGGCGCCGAAACCGCCCATGGAGAGGCCGGCGATGGCGCGGCCTTCCCGATCTTTCCGCACCGGCAGCGTTTTTTCGATCTGGTGGCGCAGATCGCCGGTCAGGGCGGTTTCGTAATCGCCGGGGCCGCCGACAGCGGCGGAATCCACATACCAGCTGTTCTTGACGCCCGGCATGACGACAACCAGCGGGCGGATGGCACCGGCAGCGATGAGCGTATCGAGCGTCTTTTCGATATTGCCGAGATCGCGCCAGCTGTTCTGGTCGCCATCATGGCCGTGCAGGAGGTAAAGCACCGGCCAGCCGTTTTCCGGCGGCGCGCCGTCCGGGCGATAGATGTTGACGGGAAGCGGCGCGTTCAGGGCGGGACTATGGAAGGTCGCATCCTCGATCTGTCCGGCAAAGGCCGGGGTGCAGGTGACGAGGAGGCAGAACGTCGCCATATTTTTTCGATACATGCGGTCGCTCCTTGCTGCCATTTCCAGAACATATCAACGTGCGCGCGCACTGGGCGTTCCGGAACCCGTAATGTTGCGGCAATGTCGCCCGCGCAAGTTTGCGCGCGATGCAACGGCTTCGGAAAACCCGATCCGGCGGCCCTTCCGCATCGCTGCAGCTTTTCAGGTTTTGATCATGATAAAATTGATATTATTGCATTTCACACGATTGCTTGTTTTGCTCCTGCTTCTTTCCGGCTGCATGACAGTGCCGATTTCCAGCATTCCCAAGCTCATGCGGCTCGATTTTCTGACAATGAATTTCGAGCATGTGCGGGTGGGGCTGCAGCTTCCTGCCCATCTGTCGTTAGGTTCCGGTGATGCGGTGATGATTATTCGCAGCGCTACAGATGGCGTAAGGGGCGAGACTGTCGAGACATTTGCGTTGATCGAGGATGCAGACGCGGCTGCCCGCGCGCAGTTCCACGCGGAAAAGCGGGCGGGAACCGCCACAAGCGTGTGGAGAATAAAGCCCGAGGAGGTTTCAAGGCTTACAACCTTGCAGGAGAAGGTGCGCCGTTCCCGCATCGAGGGGCCACGCATCAGGGGAAGCACGGAGATCGAGATATTGCGCGCCTGTGTCGCGGGCGTCCTCCGGACCGGGCCGATCTATTTCTCGACTTACATCAAGCCGGCGGAAAATGAGGACTACATTGCCATGGCCCTGGATGCCGATCTGGTGAAAGTTTTTGGTGCGGGCCAGGTCGCAGCGCGGCTCAGGCAGTGCGAAAGCTGATCGCCGTTGCCGGAGCGCGCGGGTGCTCCGGTCATGTTTTTCGCAATAGACATGCCTGGCGTCGAATATCGCCGATGCGTGTATCAGCGCCCCGGCCGGCCCGTCTTGCCCTTGGTTCGGCTCTTGCGCTTCTGCTCGCCGGCATCCTCATAGGAACCCGCGCCGATCTTGCCGCGCACCAGCGGTCGCGGATCGTCCGTCGCGCGCTCCGGCTGCCCCTCCAGCAACGGTGAGAACCGTTTGCCGGGCTCGGTCTCGGGCTTGTCGGGCACTGCGCCGCGCACGGGTTTTTCGGTCCTGCCCACCGTCATCTCGTCCAGCGTGTTCCTGCGGAAAAGCGGTTTTCCCGCATCCGAGCCGGGGCCCATTTCGTCGAGCGAGGGTTTGGCGAAGAGGGATTTGCCGCTTTCGTTCGCTGCGGTGCCCGCCTCCGTCCTGCCGGATGTCTCACCCTCCGGCGGGGAGATCGACAAGTGGCTGCGTCTGTTGTTTTTTCCGCCGCCTTCGATGGCGCGGGCCTCCTCCTTGGCCATCGGGTCGTCCATGGTCGCCAGTTCGGCGGCCTTGAGGCGTTTGATTTCGTCGCGCAGGCGGGCGGCTTTTTCGAAGTCGAGATCGGCGGCGGCGTCGCGCATGGATTTTTCCAGCGCGTTGAGATGGGCCTGCAGATTGTTGCCGACCAGATGGCCGCCATCGGCGAAGCCCTTGCCGGAAACGCCAGAAATATCGGCCCTTACGTGATCGCGCTCATAAACAGAATCAAGAATGTCGGAAATCTTCGCCTTGACCGATTCCGGCGTGATGCCGTGTTCGGCATTATAGGCCATCTGCTTTTCGCGGCGGCGGGAGGTTTCCTCCATCGCCCGCTTCATCGAGCCGGTGATATTGTCGGCATAAAGGATAACCTTGCCGTCGACGTTACGGGCGGCGCGGCCGATGGTCTGGATCAGCGAGGTTTCCGAGCGCAGGAAGCCTTCCTTGTCGGCATCGAGGATGGCGACGAAACCGCATTCGGGAATATCGAGACCCTCGCGCAAGAGGTTGATACCGACAAGCACGTCGAAAGCGCCGAGGCGCAGGTCGCGGATGATCTCGATGCGCTCCAGCGTGTCGATATCCGAGTGCATGTAACGGACGCGGACGCCCTGTTCATGCAGATATTCGGTCAGGTCCTCGGCCATGCGTTTGGTCAGCACGGTGCAGAGCGTGCGGTAACCCTTGGCGGCGGTCTCGCGGATTTCGCCGAGAACGTCGTCGACCTGGCTGCGGGCGGAGCGCACTTCCACCGGCGGATCGATGAGGCCGGTCGGGCGGATGACCTGTTCGGCAAAGACGCCGCCGGACTGTTCCATCTCCCATGAGCCGGGGGTTGCCGAAACCGCCACGGTGAGCGGGCGCATCGCGTCCCATTCCTCGAAGCGCAGCGGCCGGTTATCCATGCAGGAGGGCAGGCGGAAGCCGTATTCGGCCAGCGTCGCCTTGCGCCTGAAGTCGCCGCGATACATGCCGCCGATCTGGCTGACGGAGACGTGGCTTTCGTCGATGAACAGCAATGCGTTATCAGGGATATATTCGAACAGGGTCGGCGGCGGTTCGCCGGGATTGCGGCCGGTGAGATAACGCGAATAGTTCTCGATGCCGGCGCAGGAGCCGGTCGCCTCCAGCATTTCCACATCGTAGCGGGTGCGCTGTTCCAGCCGCTGGGCTTCCAGCAGGCGTCCGGCCTTTTCCAGCTCGGCGAGGCGGCCCTTCAATTCTTCCTTGATCGACTTGATCGCGCCGTTGAGCGTCGGGCGCGGGGTGACATAGTGCGAATTGGCGTAAATCTTGACGGATTGCAGCTCGCCGGTCTTCTGGCCGCTCAGCGGGTCGAATTCGGTGATGGAATCGATCTCGTCGCCGAACATCGAGATGCGCCAGGCGGCATCTTCAAGGTGGGCGGGGAAGATTTCGATGGTATCGCCGCGCACGCGGAACGAGCCGCGCTGGAAATCCATGTCGCGGCGTTTGTATTGCTGGGCCACGAGGTCGGCCAGAAGCTGGCGCTGGTCCAGCCGGTCACCCACCTGCATCTGGAAGGTCATGGCCGTATAGGTCTCGACCGAACCGATACCGTAGATGCAGGAAACCGAGGCGACGATGATGCAGTCGTCGCGTTCCAGCAGCGAGCGGGTGGCGGAGTGGCGCATCCGGTCGATCTGTTCGTTGATCGAGGATTCCTTCTCGATGAAGGTGTCGGAGCGCGGCACATAGGCTTCCGGCTGGTAATAATCGTAATAGGAGACGAAATATTCCACCGCATTGTCGGGGAAGAAGTTCTTGAACTCCGAATAGAGCTGCGCGGCCAGCGTCTTGTTGGGGGCGAGGATGACAGCCGGGCGCTGCGTCGCCTCGATCACCTTGGCCATGGTGAAGGTCTTGCCCGAGCCGGTGACGCCGAGCAGCACCTGGCTGCGTTCGCCGGAATTGATGCCTTCCACAAGGTCGTTGATGGCCGTCGGCTGGTCGCCGGCGGGCTGGTAGTCCGAGGCCATGCGGATGGCGACGCCACCTTCCGATTTCGGTGGCCGGGCGGGCCGGTGCGGCGTCCACAGCTTGCCGTCCTTGAACAGCGGATTGCCGCTCTCGATCAGTTTCGACAGCGCGTCCACCGTTGCGGTGACGGCGCCCGGCGCGAGGTTGGCGGCATCCTCCAGCGATACGTCCATGCCGGCGACTGGATTGAGACCGGCGGCGGCGCGGGTTTTCGGATCGCTCGATGCGCCGATGGAAACGCCGCGTGCAGTCTTGGAGGCCGTGGTGTTCTTGGCCGTCTTCGGGGGGGCTTTCTGGGCCTCCTTGCGCGCCTCGATCTCGATCTTCTTGCGGTGCTTGCCTGCCTTCGAGGCGATTTCGCGCTGGGTTTCCACGGAGGACGCCTCCGCTTCCGCCTCAAGCTGCTTCACCCAATCGGCGACGCTGCCGCTGAGCGGCGCGCCTTCGAAGGACGATTGCGGAGCTTCCTCGAAGCCCGAGGGCGAGGAGGTGGAGTTTTTCGGTGATCTGGCCATGGGCGAAATATGGAGGGAGTCACGCATAAAGGGAAGGGGATGCGGTGAAAAAATGAGTACAAAAAGGAAACGAAGCGTGCGGAACAAAATTCGGCCGGATGCGTTGCGTAGCGGCTGAAGACAGCTTTGTTCAAATCCGTAGGAAATCGATTCCGGTTTTCGGGCGGATGCGCTAGAGCAAATCCATACGGGCGGAATGAGGGTTCCCTTCTGACTGCCTTCTCCTGCCGCATTTCATGACATCCCTCCCTTTTTTCCAGGACCCATCATGCCGTTCTCAATCAGCCCTGCCCATATCTGGCCTGTCCTGATGCTTATCGCCTCCAATGTTTTCATGACCTTCGCCTGGTACGGCCACCTCAAGCACAAGGGCAGCGCGCTCTTCCTGGCGATTGTCGCAAGCTGGGGCATCGCCTTCTTCGAATATGTGCTTGCCGTTCCCGCGAACCGCATCGGTTCGGAGGTCTATTCCACCGCGCAGCTCAAGACCATTCAGGAAGTCATCACGCTCGCGGTCTTCGCGCTGTTTTCGATCTTCTGGCTGAAGGAAAGCATCACCATCAATCACGTGATCGGTTTTGCGTTGATCGCTTTCGGCGCTTCCTTCATTTTCCGCTCCTGAAAAGGAATAGATACCCCGGCGTCTTGCCGGCCCGGAACCAGTCGCAACGGATATGAGGTGATGTATCGATGAAAATACGGCCTGCGACAGTTGACGATGCAACCGGAATGGCGGCGGTTCAGAACGAGATATTCTCGGCCGGCCTCCGAAAAGCGCCAACGGACATTATGGCGGTGCTGGAGAATTACATCCAGCACGCCGACCGTATCGAATGCTCGGTCGCCGAGGATGACGACGGGCGTATCCTGGGCTTCCAGTCGCTGCGTTATGCGCGGACGGACAATCCCTATGGCGTGGCGGAAGGCTGGGGCATCATCGGCACCCATGTCAGCCCGCAGGCGGCGCGAAGAGGTGTGGGATCCGCCCTCTTCGCGGCAACGCGCAGGGCGGCGGAGGCGCGTGGCCTTAAAAATATCGACGCCAGCATCGGCGCGGACAACATGCTCGGGCAAAGCTATTACGAAGCCATGGGATTTATGACCTATCGCCAGCCGGCGGGGCTGGTCTGCAAGGTTTACCGGCTGGGCTAGACGCGGTTTGCTTCCGGTCAGCCGCGACTGTCGTTTTCGGAATATTGCAGGCGGGCCTTGCAGATGCGAACGTGGTTCTCGTCAGCCCATTGCACCAGCAATTGCATCGGCACCAGAAACGAGCGGCCGAGATTGGTCAGTTCATATTCCACGCGCGGCGGCACCTCGGCATAAAGCGTGCGGCGGATGAAGCCATCTTCTTCCAGCCGTTTCAGCGTGCGGGACAACATCTGCTTGGAAATATCGTCGATCCTGCGGTTCAACTCGTTGAAGCGCAGCACGCCGCCCTGCAGGGCTTCCAGAACCAAAAGGCTCCATTGATCGCCGATACGGTCCAGCACGTCGCGGATGGGGCAGGGCTGGTCGAAGGCAAAAACCTCTTTCGTCTGCGTATCCGCCATGTTCTTACCCCTTGCCCTTTTTACCCTTGCAGGTCATCGCCATGTGACCAGATCAGCCGCCGCTGACTTCTTGCGGCTACGGCTGCGATACCATAGCTCTTCTTTGCGGTCTATAATCTAGACCGGTAACGATAGTGACAAGAGGAAAGAAGCCATGGCTAAAATCGCGCTCATCGGCGCTTCCGGCAATGCCGGGTCCCGTATTCTGAAGGAACTTTCCGACCGGGGACATCAGGTGACGGCAATCGCCCGCAATCCCGAAAAGATCGCCAGCCTGCCGAATGTGGTGGCAAAGAAGGGCGATGTTTTCGATCAGGCAGGGCTTTCGGAACTGCTGAAGGGTCACGATGCCGTGATCAGCTCGGTGCATTTCACCGCCAGCGATCCGGCAACGCTGATCGAGGCCGTGCGCGCCTCCGGCGTTCAGCGCTATCTCGTCGTCGGCGGCGCCGGCAGCCTTGAAATCGCGCCGGGCCAGCGTGTGGTCGACCTGCCGGATTTCCCGGCCGCCTACAAGGCTGAGGCTACCAAGGGTGCGGAGTTGCTGGACCGGCTGAAACAGGAAAAGCAGCTCGACTGGACCTTCCTGTCGCCATCCGCCGAATTCGTGCCGGGCGAAAGAACGGGCAAATTCCGCATCGGCAAGGATAATCTCCTCAGCAACGATGAGGGCAGCCGCATTTCCTTCGAAGACTATGCCATCGCGCTTGTCGATGAAATCGAGAAGCCGCAGCATTCCCGCCAGCGTTTCACCGTCGGTTATTGAGAGGTATCACCCATGAATTTCGTAACACGCCGTCTTGCCGTCGCCACCCTTGCCCTTGCACCCGCGCTGATGGCCGCACCGGTTTTGGCGCAAACCGCAACGCGGGATTTCGCGCAGGAAGAAGCCAATCGCAAACTGGTGATCGAGTTTTACGACACGGTCTTCAACAAGCATGATGTGGCGAAGGGCGCCGCCGTCCTCGTCGACAGCTACAAGCAGCACAACCCGATGGTGCCGGACGGCAAGGCGCCGTTCGTCAATTATTTTACCGGCTTCTTCAAGGAGAATCCGCAGTCGAAAGCGCGGATCGTGCGTAGCGCCACGGATGGCGATCTAGTCTATCTGCACATCCATTCGACGGAAAATGAAGGCGATCGCGGCAGGGCCATCGTCGATATCTTCCGCGTCACCGACGGCAAGATCACCGAGCACTGGGACGTGATCCAGGAGGTGCCGGAAAAGGCGGCGAACAACAATACGATGTTCTGAGGGCTGTCGCCGTCGCATTGCTGATAACAGGGAAACAGCCGGGATTTTCGCCCGGCTGTTTTCATTTTCAGATTGCACGTCGTTTCTGGCGGGACTGTACGATCAAATCCAGCACCAGCATGGCCAGCAGGCTCGCGCCCACCAGCGGGAAAATGATGCCGCCGATGGCGAGTATGGCGAGCAGACCGTGCAGGACGCGTTTTTCCTGCGGCAGGGGTGGCACGCCGAGTGACCCTTTCGGACGGCGTTTCCACCACATGATGCCGGCAGACACGGCAAGCAGCACAATGCCGATACAGGTCGCCAGAAGCACGATCTGGTTGGCGAGGCCATATTGCTGGCCCAGATGCACGTTGATGCCCCATTCCAGCGCTTTGCCGAGCGGGCCGTAATCGGCGTAGCTCATATCGATCAGCGGCTCGCCGCTATATTGATCGAGATGGACGACACGTTGCTGCGCCAGATCGTCGGGATAGACGGAGCCACTATAAACGCCCGTCGGTTTTCCCGGCAAGGAGACAGCGTAACCGGCGGCAAGACCGAGCGCGTCGAAACGCGCTATCGCCTCGTCGATCCCGATTGGCTGGCCTTCGGCAAAATGAGTGGATTCCGGTATTTTCGCCTGCTCCAGCGACCAGCTCGTCTTCGCCACGTGATCGAGATGTTCGCCCGACATCGGAACATCGGTGCGGATGCCCGCCGGATATCCGAAGTTGCTGCCATTCGCCCATTCATTGATTTTCGCACCCCAGACGCCCGACCAGGGCATGCCGGTGACCGCAAGGAAAACGATGAAAAAGCCGACGAAAATGCCGGTGACGGCATGGGTGTCGCGCCAGAACACCCGCTTTTTCGGCGTGCCGCGCACGGTCACGACACCGCCGGTCTGCTTTCGCGGCCACCAGAGATAGATGCCGGTGGCGACAAGAAGGATGGACCAGCCGGCAGCGATCTCGATCAGATAGCGGGCATAGGTACCGAAATATTTCAGGCTGTGGAGATAGCGGATCGTCCACATGACGGTGCCGCGATCCGGCAGGGAGCCCGCTACCTCTCCGGTATAGGTGTTGACATAGACGGCCCGCTTTCCATCCGCCGTATTGACGGTGATTTCCGTCGACGCGCCGGGATCGGCGGGTGTGGTATATTTGACGGCTGTGCCGGGAACGGCCGCAAGAGCTGCACTCACGATCTCGGAAGGCAGCGCTTTCGGCGCATTTTGCACCACTTCGATCCGCTTGAGGTCTGAATGGATGAGATTATCGAACTCGTCCCGGAAGAGATAAAGCGCACCGGTGACGGCGAGCGATATCATGAAGGGCAGGACGAGCAGACCGGCGTAGAAATGCCAGCGCCATACGGCACGGTAAAGATTTGCGGACGAGGAATGCGCAGGCGCACGCTCGCCCTCGAAAGAGGTCGTAACGGACATGGATGTCTCCGCAAGAGAATTGATTTTCCGGCAGGCCGGACAGTGTTCTAGCGCTGCGGAGCGGAGGGAGGTGCGCGTGGGCGCGATTCCAGATTGGGCGGCGATGGCGGCAATACCGCGTCGACGTTCAGGAAGGCGACTTCGACCGCGGGGAGAATATTGTCCGCGCGCTCGATGGGAATAACCGGAAGAGCGGCGGCCGTGGCCGAGGCCAGACGGCAGAGCGTGCCGCAACAGTCATCGGCGATCTTGCCGGCCGGGTTCTGCTTGCCGGAGCCGCCTTCCGGCATATGGCTGGAACAGATGATTTCATCCGCCGCCAGCGTGGCCATCGCCATATTGCCGCTGGTCAGGCCGTTGGCGAGACCCTGCAAAAGGAAAAGCAGAACCGCCAGCATGGCGATGGCGCCAGCCGAACTTCTGTCCTGCATGATCCTGCGAATGAATCCCATGCAACCGGAATGTCATATTTGCGGCGAAATGTCACCGCGACACAATGACGGGATGGGAGGGGCAACAAGCGCGCGCACCCTGATCCCAGTTGTATGTTTATATTGTCCAATTACTTTCGATTTTAATTGGACTCACAAGTGAGAATCCGTGTATTTCACTCGTGATCTGTATTTTTTATTTGATAATAAAGAATATTATTATGTTATTTTATTTCACTTAAGAAAGTAAATTTCAGAATTAATTCATATGTGCTTCACTCCATGCAGTGATGGTGATCAGCGATTTCTTCAATTCGGCGCGCCTTGTGAGGCAATAAATGGCGGTCGCAGGGTATCTTTCATGAAAATAGCCGTGGTGCAGTTCGATAGCCGTCCACTCGATACGCTTGGGTTTCTTGCGTCATTGATCGTCCGCAATTCGCACTATGCAAGACAGCACGGTTATGAGCACTTTTTCGTCAACCAGTTGGGGATGGAAATTCCGCCATTTTGGGCAAAGCCCCATGTCGTGATGTTCTATCTGAAATCCGGCTACGATATTGTATTGTGGTTGGATACCGACGCGGTCGTCCACGATCTTGCGATACCGGTCACCCGGTTTTTCGCGGGCGATGAAGTTTTCATCTACGCGTCCGACAATCCTGTCTGGCGCAGTCCCTTCAATGCAGGCGTATTCATGTGCAAGGGGATCATAGCGCTGGACCTTATGCTCGAATGGGCGGCACTGTATCAGCCTGATCAATGGGAAAAGCACGAGAACGGCTGGCGGTGCAGGGATGCGCGGTGGGCGGGAGCAGCCTATGAGCAGGGCAGTTTCGCGATTAACATCTTGCCGAAATACGGCCAGTCTGGTCTCTTCAAGCAACTGCCGTGGCAGGTGCTGCAAAGCCCGTTTCCGCTCGAGAATTCATTCACCCTGCATTTTGCGGAGCGGTTCAAAGCCAATATCGGCGTCTATTGCGCTGCCTTCCCGCAACCCCGGCTTTCCCGCGAAGAATGATCCGGCAACGCGGGTGGGCCGACGTTGTTTGCCGGATATATGCTAAATGGAGAGCGGCGCTGGAGCCCAGCGCCGCAGCGCGCTTATTCCGCTGCCGGAATGGGCGTGGGTTGTCCGGTTTCGTCCATCGCCACCATGATGAAGGTTCCGGCGGTGACTTTTTCCAGCTTGTCATAACGCGACCGCTGCGCCCAGGCTTCCACCGTCAGCGTGATGGAGGTGCGGCCAACACGGGCGATGTCGGTATAGATGGACAGCGTATCGCCGATCTTCACCGGCAACTCGAAGGCCATTTCCTTGACCGCCGCGGTGACCACGCGACAGCGGGAACGCTCCGCTGCACGGATGCCGCTCGCCAAGTCCATCTGCGACATGACCCAGCCGCCGAAAATATCGCCGGCCGGATTGGCGTCGGCCGGCATGGCGAGCGTTCTGAGCGTCAGCTCGCCGGTCGGTTTGATGGTCTGGTCGGTCATGTTGAGATTTGCTCCGTGCGAATGATAAAGGCGCAGCATGCGTTGCGCTTTGCGATTTCGCAAGGAAGGCGAAGCGTCAGGACGACGCTTTGCCCAGAAATTGCTGCGTTGCATAAAGGGCGATCGCTGCCGCATTCGAAACGTTGAGCGATTTGATCTCGCCGGGCATATCGAGACGGGCGAGCGCCGAGACGGTTTCGCGCGTTTTCTGGCGCAGGCCCTTGCCTTCGGCGCCCAGCACCAGCGCGATTTTTTCACCGCTGAACGTCTGCTCGATGGGGGCGGGGCCTTCGGAATCCAGACCGACGGAGAAGAAGCCGAGCTTGTGCAGCTCGCCCAGCGCATCGGCCAGATTGGTGATCTGGATATAGGGAATGAGTTCCAGCGCACCGGAAGCCGATTTCGCCAGCACGCCCGACTCGGTCGGGCTGTGGCGCATGGTGGTGATGACGGCGCCGGCGTTGAAGGCGACCGCCGAGCGCATGATGGCGCCGACATTGTGCGGATCGGTGACCTGATCGAGCACGAGAATGAGCGGGCTGTCCTTCAGCGCGCCGAGACGCTTGACCGGCAGCGGCCGGGTTTCCAGCATCACGCCCTGGTGGATGGCTTCGGGGCCGAGCACACGGTCGATATCCTGCGGCGAAACCATCTCGACTGGGAAGGGTTGGGCATCGGCCTCGCCGATATCGAGACGCGCAAAGGCGTTCTGGGTGACGGAGAGCTTGACGATCTGCCGTTCGGGATTGGCGAGTGCCGCACGCACGGTATGCAGGCCGTAAAGATGCACCTGATCCGGCGCAAGCTGCGGCGGCTTCCAGTCGTCCGCGCCGCGGTTCTTGCGCTTCTGTTGCTGCGGGGTCGGAATTTCGCCACGCTCGCGCTTGGCGTCGCGCACGGCGCGGCGCAGGTTGGCATAGTGCGTGTCGCGGGTGGATTTGTTCTTGGGATCGTCTTTGCTCATGGCGCCTTATATCTCTGCCGGAAGGCGCGCACCAGCCCCCGCGATAATCCACAGGGCCGTAAAGAGGTTTGAATTTTTTCCCGAAAATTCGTGAAAGGGCGTGTTGACAGAAACGAACGAGGCCGTCATATACGCGCCACAGACGACGCAACGGCGCTTCGCCGCAGCGAAATCTGAAGAGCTTGGTCGCTCGATCCTAGCAGAAAGCTGGAGGGATGCCCGAGTGGTTAAAGGGGACGGACTGTAAATCCGTTGGCTACGCCTACGTTGGTTCAAATCCAACTCCCTCCACCATTCTGCACGGATCGAAATCACCACCGCGGGTATAGCTCAATGGTAGAGCAGCAGCCTTCCAAGCTGAATACGCGGGTTCGATTCCCGCTACCCGCTCCACCTTCTCCCCAATATCATCAATAAGTTTCTTTAGCGCTGTTTTGCCGCCTTTTTCCTCGGCGGAAACATGCTGCCGTCTTCTGGCATTTTTCCACCTGTAGGAAGGGCGTTCTTCCTGAGCGCCTTGTTATGAGGTCTGACTGCGTCTGTGGGGGGCACACCATGCAGAACGCGTCTTCAGGATGGCTCCAGCGCCGACTGGATCCGCAGTTTCTCCGCGTCCAGTTCGCTCAGCCTTCCCATATGCGCCGTGATTTCCTCAAAGATCGAGGTGCGATCCGTTTTCGACAGGCGCTCCACGCGACGCAGGGCCGTGATGACCTCGATCAGATCAAGTCGCTCCTGTTCAAGCTTTTCCAGATTCCAAAACATCGCGTTTTCCCCGTTGGCACGCCTTCAAACGGCTGGCCGGGCAAAAGGTTCAGATCAGTAGAATTTAAGGTAAATTTTATCTTGTCGGCGACGGCCCGGGCTGGAGATGCTCCCCGGGCCTCAGCCGAATCAATAGGGTGAGCGGCACTGCGTCCGCGTGCCGGCAGGGGCCATATAGCTGTTGTCGGTGGGATGGTAGGATGTGTAACGCGCTGCACACCATTTTATATGGTCGATTTCGGCTTGAGACAGGGCGTAGCCGTTGGGCGTGGCTTCTTCGCCTTTCCCTGCCGCAAAGGCAGACGCGGGGTAACCTCGCTGATCTGAATTCTGCGCCTGCGCCTGTGTTTCGTAGGCCGGCTGTATGAGGCTCAACGCCTGGGCGGGCACGACAGCAGCGGCAGATATCGCGACGCCAAGAGCGAGCGCGGAGATGGTCTTCGGCATCCTCAACATCGATAAATCCTCGTTATTCGTTCGGTATGCTAACGAAAACTTAGGAAATTCGTTCCGGTGAAGGGTTGACGTCACACGAACACGTGATTCTCCGGGCTGGGCGCAGGAGGCGGTTGAAGCGGCAATCTCGGGGTGCTCTCCGTCCTGCGGCGGCTTTCATGATGACGGTGCGATGCTGCCTTCACCGGGAAGACGGTGTGTCCGGCAAGCAAGTTCCATTCCCACCTGCTTCACTTTCCGTCCTTTCGCACTGCTCGTTGACAAGCGGAAAATCCGGTCAGATAGTCGGCCGGCAATCATGCAAACGGGAGTCTTCAATGTTTAACAGGGTTGTCATTCTCTCATCCTTTGCGCTGCTGGCATCGGCGGCGTTTGTCTCCCCCGCAGCCGCACTCACCATGAAGGAGTGCAGCGTGAAATATCAGGCGGCGAAAGCCGACGGGTCGGCCAAGGACGTCAAGTGGAACGACTATCGCGCCAAGTTCTGCGGCAGCGAGGCGGCAGCCGAGGATGCGGCCGACGACAAGCAGGTCGCGGCCACCACCGAAAAAGAACCCGCAAAAGCGACGACAAAGGCCCCGAAGGGCGTCGCTTTCCCGAGTGCTGTCGATAAGAAATATTCAAGCGAGACGCCCGCAAAGGCCCGCCTGAAAACCTGTGTCGACTCTTATCACAAGAACAAGAATGACGGCACGCTCGGCGATCTGAAATGGATCCAGAAGGGCGGCGGCTACTGGAGCCTGTGCAACACGGCCCTGAAGAGCTGAGACAGGCAGGGGCGGATTACCTCCGGCGCTGGCGCGTTATCCGACATGGTTTCGGATAACGCGTGAGCCGATTCGACCGTGATCGTTTGCCCTTGGCCCCTTTTCCCCTTGCCGCCATTCGCCGGCAGATGCGGATATCGCTTCCTATCCGCGATCAGGATTTGGTCGCGGATGAGTCCGTTTCCTGATGGGTGGAAACGCGGGGTATGGGGCAACCCCGTTTTCCGGCGGGTAAAATCTGCGAATGGCTTGCGATTCAGTCTCTTGATAGAAAGACTTGACCCTGCGGCTTGATCCGCATCCAGCAATTCAACGGCTGCGGCTGTCCGATGACGGCTCGCCGGCAATGTGGGCGGATGACCAGACGATTTCGAAACTATCTCACCGTGCTGGCCATATCGCTGCTGATGTGGACGGTGATCCTTGGCGTCGTTTATTGGCTGTTTCGATAGGTTTTATCACAGCTTGCCGGCCTGAATGAAAGTGCCGCAGGGCCTGTGCGGCGATAAAGCTGCCACATGCCTGCGAGGCCGATATTCCCGAAAATTTGATATGGTGAGAGGCGGCCGCCCCATTTCGGCTTTGCTGGCGTGACCTTATGGTTCGGTGAAATCAGGAAAGGGTCATCATGAAAAAATCCGTTGCCGCGACATGCCTTGTAGCTTTCTCCATGTCGGTCGTTACCGGCGCCATGGCTGAAGAGCTGGTGATTCCGCTTCCGAATGACACGACGGTTGAAAAGGTGGAGACCGTCTACCAATGCGCCGCCGACAAGGTGGAGGCCGTCTATTTCAGTGCCGGTGAGATCAGCCTCGTGCGGCTGGGGCTGAAGGATGGCGTCACCGTTGCCGCAAATGTCATTTCCGGCTCGGGCGCGAAATATCAGGGCGGTATTTATGTGTGGTGGTCGAAGGGCGAGGAGGCGGATCTTTACGATCTGATGGCGGATCCGGAGATGAAAAAGCCGGTTCATTGCGTGGAAGCGAAGAAGTCCTGATCGTCGGGAGCTTTACCGCAAAGGAGCGGCGGCAGGGCGGTTTTTGAAAACCTTGCCATGCCGCCGGTCAGCGTGGGAGTGCGCGCGCGGCGCGTTCAGCCAAGAACGAGCGACGCAAGAAGCGCCAGCAGGATAAGAGAGCTGGCGACAACACCGAGCCTCACCCTGCGAAGGCGGCGGGTACGACCGCCGCTCCAGTCATAAGCCATTGGCAGCTTTACCTTTCTTTTTATTATTATGACTTATTGACTAGCTCCCTAGGCTTGCCCGTGGCTGACCTCAATTGTCAGAATCCATCGGCGAAAATTCACGATTTCCCTGTCTTCTCCCGATGTTGCAGCAAGCGCGGCGATTGATTCTTCCTGTCCTGCGACGGCATATCGGGTGAGGGGACCTGATGGGCGCAGGCCATGAAAAAGGCCCGGAAACTGGCGTTTCCGGGCCTTCTGGAGAAGCGTGTCTGCTGGTCGTTTCAGCTCAGATAGGGCTGGAGATAGGGCAGAACCTCGAGGGTGCCGTGATACAGCATGTTGAGGGCGACATAGATGATGACCATCAGGCCGAGATAGGAAATCCAGCGATAGCGGTGCAGCAGCTTGGCGACGAAGTTGGCAGCAAGACCCATGAGCGCAATCGAAACGACGAGGCCGATGATGAGCACCGTCACATGTTCCTGCGCGGCGCCGGCGACGGCAAGGACGTTATCCAGCGACATGGAAACATCGGCGATGACGATCTGGGTCGCGGCCTGGAAGAAGGTCTTGTGACCCTTGGTCAGGTCGGCCTCTTCGTCCGTCACCTCGTCTTCGATGGAGCCTGCGGCCTCACGCAGTTCGACCCACATCTTCCAGCACACCCAGGCGAGCAGCAGGCCGCCGAACAATTGCAGGCCGACAATGGCGAGAAGCTGCACGGTGACGGCGGCAAAGCCGATGCGCAGAACCGTGGCGGCGATGATGCCGACCAGGATCGCCTTGCGGCGGAGGTGAGCGGGCAGACCGGCAGCGGCAAGGCCGATGACGATGGCGTTGTCGCCCGCCAGCACGAGGTCGATTGCGATGACCTGTAAGAATGCCGTGAAACCGGCGGCTGTGAAGATTTCCATGGGATGGTCCTGAAACGGATAGAGAGGTCGCGAGGGAAGCGACGGATCGAGATATGGCTTGGGATGGCGCGTCCACGCCGGATTCCAGTCGCCCGTCTCCCCCCGGCGATGAAATGTCCTTAAGCCATCATGCCGGTGCAGGTAAAGAAGTTGTGATAGAAATATCTTATTTAGTGATCGGCCATTCCGGAGGAGGGGGTCGTTGGGCCGTTGCCCGCTTCGCCCTCGCGAGGGTTTGAATGTCGCAAATCAGATACCATATACGGGCCTCAAGGCACGCTTAGGGCGCGCGCGAAGACGCTTTCACAATTAAGTCTTGCGCATTCGCTTACAAAGCCTTAAACGGCGACACCAAACCGGTACGCCGGGGAAACTACTTCACGTTCACAGGAAGCAATTCACATGGCAAAGAGCAAGTTTGAGCGCAATAAGCCGCACGTCAACATTGGCACGATCGGTCACGTTGACCATGGCAAGACGTCGCTGACGGCAGCGATCACGAAGTTCTTCGGCGAATTCAAGGCGTATGACCAGATCGACGCCGCGCCTGAAGAAAAGGCCCGTGGTATCACGATTTCGACGGCACACGTTGAATACGAAACGCCTGCCCGTCACTATGCGCACGTCGACTGCCCCGGCCACGCCGACTACGTGAAGAACATGATCACCGGTGCTGCCCAGATGGACGGCGCGATCCTGGTTTGCTCGGCTGCTGACGGCCCGATGCCGCAGACCCGCGAGCACATCCTGCTTGCCCGTCAGGTTGGCGTTCCGGCGATCGTCGTGTTCCTCAACAAGGTCGACCAGGTTGACGACGCCGAGCTTCTCGAGCTCGTCGAGCTTGAAGTTCGCGAACTTCTGTCGTCCTACGACTTCCCGGGCGACGATATCCCGATCATCAAGGGTTCGGCACTTGCCGCTCTTGAAGATTCCGACAAGAAGATCGGTGAAGACGCGATCCGCGAGCTGATGGCTGCGGTTGACGCCTACATCCCGACGCCTGAGCGTCCGATCGACCAGCCGTTCCTGATGCCGATCGAAGACGTGTTCTCGATCTCCGGCCGTGGTACGGTTGTGACGGGTCGCGTTGAGCGCGGTATCGTCAAGGTTGGTGAAGAAGTCGAAATCGTCGGCATCCGTCCGACCTCGAAGACGACGGTTACCGGCGTTGAAATGTTCCGCAAGCTGCTCGACCAGGGCCAGGCCGGCGACAACATCGGCGCACTGGTTCGCGGTGTTAACCGTGACGGCGTCGAGCGTGGTCAGATCCTGTGCAAGCCGGGTTCGGTTAAGCCGCACAAGAAGTTCAAGGCTGAAGCCTACATCCTGACGAAGGAAGAAGGCGGCCGTCATACGCCGTTCTTCACGAACTACCGTCCGCAGTTCTACTTCCGCACGACGGACGTAACGGGCATCGTTACGCTTCCGGAAGGCACGGAAATGGTTATGCCTGGCGACAACGTGACCGTTGACGTCGAGCTGATCGTTCCGATCGCGATGGAAGAAAAGCTGCGCTTCGCTATCCGCGAAGGCGGCCGTACCGTCGGCGCAGGCATCGTGGCTTCGATCGTCGAGTAATCTTTTCCCGCAAGGGATTTGAGAAAACCCCGCTGGAGACAGCGGGGTTTTTTATTGCCCGAAAGGGTCAGAGTCCGTTTGAAAACGTCGGACGGGTCGATCCGGCGATGCTTTTTGCGTCTGGCTGCGTCGAAAATCTTGACGATATCATCGGATATCGCCTTCGATCTTCTTCTTGCCAGACACAAAAATCACCTGCCGGCTCTCCGCCGCCGAGTTTCCAAACGGACTCTCAGCAGTCGATGCGGACGATGTCGCCATCCTTGAGATGGAAGAATGCGTCCTGCGGCACATCGAGGCGCAATGCTTCCTCCTTTGGAAGGTTCGCATAGACGCCGCGCAACAGGCGGCTGGTGATGCCGTGGCAGATGACGATCGCATCGCGAGCCTGTCTCTGCTGAATGGTCTCCAGGCTGCGGGCCACTCGGCTTGTCATTCTTTCGAACGTCTCACCGCCCGGCGCGTGGAAGAACCATTCGTATCGATCCAGCCCGTCGCGCATGCCGGGATATTCATAATCGATCTCGTAATCCGTCATGCCGTCCCATACGCCCATGCCGATCTCCATCAGGCCGGGATCGAGGGTGATGCCGTCGATCATGCCGATTTCGCCTGCGACGATTTCGCAGGTCTGCCTCGCCCTGCCGAGCGGGCTGGAGAAAATATGGACTTCATCGGTTTCGATCAGCGCGGCGAGCCTGCGGCCCATGCGCATCGCCTGTTGTCGCCCCAGTTCCGTCAAAGGCGAATCGACCTGACCCTGCCAGCGGCGAACGGCGTTGAATTCGGTCTGGCCGTGACGGACGAGATAGATGCTCATGGGCGTTCCTGTGAAATAGGGGAAGATCAGCGAATTGAACGATGTACCCCGTGGGCGGGGTGTGCCGGGGTATTTTGCCAGACAATGTGAAAAAACAAAAAACACACTTGCCATTCTTTTCCCTGCACCTTAAAGGAGCGCATACCGAATTGGCCAAGCGATTTCGCGGCCGGTTCAGGTGATCAAGGGGTATAGCTCAGTTGGTAGAGCGGCGGTCTCCAAAACCGCAGGTCGGGGGTTCGAGCCCCTCTGCCCCTGCCACTTTCCATTCGCAAGCGCGGGTCCTCGCTGCATGGCAGATGGGTGCCGGATTTCCGGCGAATTTCGCGGAATGTCGATTTCCTCTTGTTAAAAAGGGAATCGGTGTTTATGTAGGGTCAAAACAGACACGCGGTGCGTGGGGCTGATCAGTATCGGCTTTACGCGCCGTAATTGCGTGGGCAGTCAATGGCATCCAAAACCAATCCGTTTACGTTTCTGCAGCAGGTTCGCGCCGAAGCGTCAAAAATCACTTGGCCGTCGCGCCGCGAGACCATGATTTCGACGGCTATGGTGCTGGTGATGGTCATTTTTGCGGCTCTGTTCTTCTTTGCTGCGGATCAGCTCATCGGCTGGCTGCTCAGCCTGGTGCTGAACGTAGGCCGGTAACGGCGCGGTCAAAGGCCCGGTGGAAGGATCGAACGGAGAATAAAAATGGCAGCGCGCTGGTATATCGTTCACGCATATTCGAATTTCGAAAAGAAGGTCGCCGAGTCGATCGAGGAAAAGGCCCGCCAGAAGGGTCTGGATCATCTTTTCGAGAAAATCCTCGTGCCGACCGAAAAGGTGGTCGAGGTGCGTCGCGGCCGCAAGGTCGACAGCGAGCGCAAGTTTTTTCCAGGTTACGTGCTGGTGCGCGCCAACCTGACGGATGAGGCCTATCACCTCATCAAGAACACGCCGAAGGTTACCGGTTTCCTCGGTTCGGACAGCAAGCCTGTTCCGATTCCCGATTATGAAGCCGAGCGTATCCTCGGTCAGGTTCAGGAAGGTGTCGAGCGTCCGAAGTCTTCGGTTTCGTTCGAGATCGGCGAGCAGGTTCGCGTTTCCGACGGTCCGTTCGCGTCGTTCAACGGCGTGGTTCAGGATGTCGACGAAGAGCGTTCGCGCCTGAAGGTGGAAGTGTCGATTTTCGGCCGTGCTACGCCGGTCGAGCTGGAATACAATCAGGTCGAAAAGGTCTGATTGGCGGGGCGAAGCCCCAAGCGCGTGGAAGGCTAACTGGCTCTTTAAGCCGGGGCAGGGCGCCGCACCACGCAACCGCAGCCGCCGGAGCGATCCGGCTTAAGAGAAGCCGGGCAACCGGTTTGAATTGAAAGGCAGAGAGATATGGCTAAGAAAGTTGCAGGCCAGCTCAAGTTGCAGGTAAAGGCCGGGGCGGCCAATCCGTCCCCGCCGATCGGTCCGGCACTTGGTCAGCGTGGCATTAACATCATGGAATTCTGCAAGGCGTTCAATGCCGCCACGCAGGAAATGGAAAAGGGTATGCCGATCCCGGTCGTCATCACCTATTACCAGGACAAGTCCTTCACCTTCGTCATGAAGCAGCCGCCGATGACCTACTGGCTGAAGAAGGAAGCAAAGATCACCTCCGGTTCCAAGACGCCTGGCAAGGGCGCCAAGGTCGGCTCCATCACCAAGGCTCAGGTCAAGACGATCGCTGAAGCCAAGATGAAGGATCTGAACGCAGCCGACATCGAAGGCGCAATGGCAATGGTTGAGGGCTCCGCCCGCGCCATGGGCCTGGAAGTGGTAGGTTGATCATGGCCAAGGTAGCAAAGCGCATTCAGAAGATCCGCGAAGGCGTGGATCCTAACAAGCTTTACGTTCTCACCGACGCCATTTCGATGGTCAAGGAACGTGCTGTCGCCAAGTTCGACGAAACCGTTGAAGTTTCGATGAACCTCGGCGTTGACCCGCGCCATGCGGACCAGATGGTTCGCGGCGTCGTCAACCTGCCGAACGGCACCGGCCGTGACGTTCGCGTCGCCGTCTTCGCCCGTGGCGCCAAGGCTGATGAAGCCACGGCTGCTGGCGCTGACGTTGTCGGTGCAGAAGAACTGGTTGAAATCGTTCAGGGCGGCAAGATCGACTTCGATCGTTGCATCGCGACCCCGGACATGATGCCGCTCGTCGGCCGTCTCGGCAAGGTACTCGGCCCGCGTGGCATGATGCCGAACCCGAAGGTCGGTACGGTGACGATGGATGTTGCCGGCGCCGTCAAGGCGTCCAAGGGCGGCGCTGTCGAGTTCCGCGTCGAAAAGGCCGGTATCGTACACGCTGGCGTTGGCAAGGCTTCGTTCGACGCCAAGGCTCTTGAAGAAAACATCAAGGCTTTCGCCGATGCCGTCATCAAGGCAAAGCCGACGGGTGCCAAGGGCAACTACGTCAAGCGCGTCGCGATTTCCTCGACCATGGGTCCGGGCGTCAAGATCGACCCTTCGTCGGTTACGGCTTAATCAATTCTCGCGCTTCCCACGGGAAGTGTGAATAAAAGAATCTCCGGCTCCCAGGAGCCGGAGATTTCCGGGGAAACCCGGAACTCCTGTCCGAGATTGCGGGTGGCCATGTCTTTCGGGACCTGGCCTTAATCATTCAACCTGCATGAGACGGGTGAGGCTGGATTTGAGGCATCCTAGATGCCTGACTGTCCGGTTCGAACCTGGTGTGCCTGTGCCTGAAGCCGTTTGCGGCGACAGAGCGGGGGACAGGATCCTCGAGCGTCGCTCGGGATCTTTGTAAAAAGGTCCCTTGGGGCAAAGGCAAACCCGACGGGTTCACATGTTGTGTTCCCGTCTACTGGAGACAGACAGTGGAAAGAGCGGAAAAACGCGAATTCGTCACGGAGCTGAACGAAGTCTTCAAGGCTTCCGGTTCGGTTGTCGTGGCCCACTATGCTGGTGTCACCGTTGCGCAGATGAACGACTTCCGTTCGAAGATGCGCGCTGCCGGAGGCACCGTCAAGGTCGCGAAGAACCGCCTGGCCAAGATCGCTCTTCAGGGCACGGAGTCGGAAGGGATGACAGATCTCTTCAAGGGCCAGACGCTGATTGCATACAGCGTCGACCCGATGATCGCTCCGAAAGTCGTCATGGATTTCGCCAAGACCAACGACAAGGTCGTTGTTCTCGGTGGCGCCATGGGTGCAACCACGCTCAACGCCGAAGCAGTCAAGTCGCTTGCGACCCTGCCTTCGCTGGACGAGCTGCGCGCAAAGCTGCTGGGCCTTCTCAATGCCCCGGCAACCCGCGTCGCTACGGTTGTCGCCGCACCTGCAAGCCAGCTGGCACGGGTGTTCTCGGCTTACGCCAAGAAGGACGAAGCCGCTTAAGGCGGTTTTTCGCTGTAAATATTCAAACTGGTTCGAACTGAACAAAAGGAACTATCAAAATGGCTGATCTCGCAAAGATCGTAGACGACCTCTCCTCGCTGACCGTTCTGGAAGCTGCAGAACTGTCCAAGCTTCTCGAAGAAAAGTGGGGCGTTTCCGCTGCTGCTCCGGTAGCTGTTGCTGCTGTTGCTGGCGGTGCAGGCGCTGCTGCTGCTGCTGAAGAAGAAAAGACTGAATTCGACGTGATCCTGGTTGACGCTGGTGCCAACAAGATCAACGTCATCAAGGAAGTCCGCGCTATCACGGGCCTCGGCCTGAAGGAAGCCAAGGACCTCGTTGAAGGCGCTCCGAAGGCTGTCAAGGAAGCTGTTTCCAAGGCTGAAGCTGCTGATCTCAAGAAGAAGCTTGAAGAAGCCGGCGCTAAGGTCGACGTTAAGTAATCTTGCGATTACTGGCGGGAAGGGGCTTCATGCCCCTTTCCGTCGTCATCGTTTTTAAAACTCATTACCCAAAAGCCGCGTGAAAATGGCTTTTGGGTAATGGGTTCTTCAAGAGAATGGTTCCGAACCGGCTCATCTAGGCAATCCGGCCTGATCGATCCGGGATGTGGAACGAGATTGATGACACCCATTGCTTGACGGGATCGACTGGCCATCGGTTCCCGTCCGTTGCAGGCCCGGATGCAATTTTAAAGGAGCGACGATGGCTCAGACCCTTTCGTTTAACGGTCGCAGGCGCGTACGCAAGTTTTTCGGCAAAATTCCAGAAGTAGCGGAAATGCCGAACCTCATCGAGGTTCAGAAGGCTTCGTACGACCAGTTTCTCATGGTTGACGAGCCCAAGGGTGGCCGTCCCGACGAGGGATTGAATGCCGTATTCAAGTCCGTATTCCCGATCACCGATTTTTCCGGCGCCTCCATGCTTGAATTCGTGTCCTACGAATTCGAAGCGCCGAAGTTCGACGTCGAGGAATGCCGTCAGCGCGATCTGACCTATGCTGCGCCGCTGAAAGTGACGCTGCGCCTCATCGTGTTCGATATCGATGAAGATACCGGCGCGAAGTCCATCAAGGACATCAAGGAACAGTCCGTCTACATGGGCGACATGCCGCTCATGACCAATAACGGTACGTTCATCGTCAACGGCACCGAGCGCGTCATCGTTTCGCAGATGCACCGTTCGCCGGGCGTGTTCTTCGATCATGACAAGGGCAAGAGCCATTCTTCCGGCAAGCTGCTCTTCGCTGCCCGCGTCATCCCCTATCGCGGTTCCTGGCTCGACATCGAGTTCGACGCCAAGGACATCGTCTATGCGCGTATCGACCGTCGCCGCAAGATCCCCGTGACCTCGCTGCTGATGGCGCTTGGCATGGATGGCGAAGACATTCTGTCGACCTTCTACACCAAGGCTTCCTATGAGCGCGACGGCGACGGCTGGCGCATTCCGTTCCAGCCCGAGACGCTGAAGAACGCCAAGGTCATCACCGACATGATCGACGCCGATACCGGCGAAGTCGTGGTCGAAGGTGGCAAGAAGCTGACCCCGCGCCTGATCCGTCAGCTGACGGAGAAGGGCCTGAAGGCGCTGAAGGCGACCGACGAAGACCTCTACGGCAACTATCTGGCCGAAGACATCGTCAACTACGAGACGGGTGAAATCTATCTCGAAGCTGGCGACGAAATCGACGAGAAGACCCTCGGCCTCATCCTGCAGTCCGGCTTCGACGAGATTCCGGTCCTCAACATCGACCACGTCAATGTTGGCGCCTATATCCGCAACACGCTATCTGCCGACAAGAACGAGAACCGTCAGGAAGCCCTGTTCGACATCTACCGCGTCATGCGTCCGGGTGAGCCGCCGACCATGGAATCGGCGGAAGCGATGTTCAACTCGCTGTTCTTCGATGCGGAGCGTTACGATCTGTCGGCCGTTGGCCGCGTCAAGATGAACATGCGCCTCGACCTCGATGCGGAAGACACCGTGCGCACGCTGCGCAAGGAAGACATCCTCGCCGTCGTCAAGATGCTGGTCGAACTGCGCGACGGCAAGGGCGAAATCGACGACATCGACAACCTCGGCAACCGCCGTGTCCGTTCTGTCGGCGAACTGATGGAAAACCAGTATCGTCTGGGCCTTCTGCGCATGGAACGTGCGATCAAGGAACGTATGTCCTCGATCGAAATCGACACCGTGATGCCGCAGGACCTGATCAACGCGAAGCCGGCAGCCGCCGCCGTTCGCGAATTCTTCGGTTCCTCGCAGCTGTCGCAGTTCATGGACCAGGTGAACCCGCTTTCGGAAATCACCCACAAGCGCCGTCTTTCGGCTCTTGGACCGGGCGGTCTGACCCGCGAGCGCGCCGGCTTCGAAGTCCGCGACGTTCACCCGACCCATTACGGCCGTATTTGCCCGATCGAAACGCCGGAAGGCCCGAACATCGGTCTGATCAACTCGCTTGCAACCTTTGCCCGCGTCAACAAGTACGGCTTCATCGAAAGCCCGTACCGCAAGATCGTCGACGGCAAGGTGACCAACGACGTGATCTACCTCTCCGCCATGGAAGAGGCCAAGTATTACGTCGCGCAGGCCAACGCGCCGCTCAATGAAGACGGTTCGTTCTCGGAAGAGTTCGTCGTCTGCCGTCACTCGGGCGAAGTTATGCTCGCACCGCGTGACAACATCAACCTGATGGACGTTTCGCCGAAGCAGCTCGTTTCGGTCGCAGCGGCTCTCATTCCGTTCCTGGAAAACGACGACGCCAACCGCGCTCTCATGGGCTCGAACATGCAGCGTCAGGCCGTTCCGCTTCTGCGCGCCGAGGCACCGTTCGTCGGTACCGGCATGGAGCCGATCGTCGCCCGTGACTCCGGCGCTGCCATCGCAGCCCGTCGTGGCGGTGTGGTCGATCAGGTGGATGCGACCCGTATCGTTATCCGCGCCACGGAAGACCTCGATGCCGGCAAGTCCGGTGTTGACATCTACCGTCTGCAGAAGTTCCAGCGTTCGAACCAGAACACCTGCGTCAACCAGCGTCCGCTGGTTTCCGTCGGCGACAACATCTCCAAGGGCGATATCATCGCGGACGGTCCGTCGACCGACCTCGGCGATCTGGCTCTTGGCCGCAACGCGCTCGTCGCGTTCATGCCCTGGAACGGCTACAACTACGAAGACTCGATCCTGATGTCGGAGCGTATCGTTTCCGACGACGTGTTCACCTCCATCCACATCGAAGAATTCGAAGTGATGGCGCGCGACACGAAGCTTGGTCCGGAAGAAATCACGCGCGACATTCCGAACGTTTCGGAAGAAGCGCTGAAGAACCTCGACGAAGCCGGTATCGTTTACATCGGTGCGGAAGTTCAGCCGGGCGACATTCTCGTCGGCAAGATCACGCCGAAGGGCGAAAGCCCGATGACGCCGGAAGAAAAGCTTCTGCGCGCCATCTTCGGTGAAAAGGCTTCCGACGTTCGCGACACCTCCATGCGCATGCCTCCGGGCACGTTCGGTACGGTCGTGGAAGTCCGCGTCTTCAACCGTCACGGTGTGGAGAAGGACGAGCGCGCGATGGCTATCGAGCGCGAAGAGATCGAGCGTCTGGCGAAGGACCGCGACGACGAGCAGGCGATCCTCGACCGTAACGTCTACGGCCGTCTGATCGACATGCTGCGTGGCCACGTTTCCATCGCGGGTCCGAAGGGCTTCAAGAAGGGCGTCGAGCTTTCCAACGCCGTCGTCTCCGAATATCCCCGCTCGCAGTGGTGGATGTTCGCGGTCGAAGACGAAAAGGCTCAGTCCGAGCTGGAAGCGCTTCGTGGCCAGTACGACGAATCCAAGTCGCGCCTTGAACAGCGCTTCATGGACAAGGTCGAAAAGGTCCAGCGTGGCGATGAAATGCCTCCGGGCGTCATGAAGATGGTCAAGGTCTTCGTTGCCGTTAAGCGCAAGATCCAGCCAGGCGACAAGATGGCCGGCCGTCACGGGAACAAGGGCGTCGTCTCGCGTATCGTTCCGGTCGAGGACATGCCGTTCCTCGAAGACGGCACGCATGTCGACATCTGCTTGAACCCGCTCGGCGTGCCTTCGCGCATGAACGTCGGCCAGATCCTCGAAACCCACCTCGCATGGGCATGCGCAGGCATGGGCAAGAAGATCGGCGAGATGCTCGAAGAGTATCGCAAGACGATGGACATCAGCGAGCTTCGCAGCGAGCTGACGGAAATCTACGCGTCTGAAGCCAATGACGAGGTTCAGCGTTTCGATGACGACTCGCTGGTCAAGCTTGCCGAAGAAGCCAAGCGCGGTGTTTCCATCGCGACCCCGGTTTTCGACGGTGCGCATGAGCCTGACGTTGCCGCGATGCTGAAGAAGGCAGGTCTGCATGAATCCGGTCAGTCCGTCCTTTACGACGGTCGTACCGGTGAGCCGTTCGACCGCAAGGTCACCGTCGGCTACATGTACATGATCAAGCTGAACCACCTTGTCGACGACAAGATCCACGCTCGCTCGATCGGTCCTTACTCGCTCGTTACCCAGCAGCCGCTGGGCGGCAAGGCGCAGTTCGGCGGACAGCGCTTCGGGGAAATGGAAGTCTGGGCTCTGGAAGCATACGGCGCGGCTTACACGCTGCAGGAAATGCTCACCGTCAAGTCGGACGACGTGGCGGGCCGCACCAAGGTTTACGAAGCGATCGTCCGTGGCGACGACACCTTCGAGGCCGGTATTCCGGAGAGCTTCAACGTTCTCGTCAAGGAAATGCGGTCGCTCGGTCTTTCGGTCGAACTGGAAAACTCGAAGATCGAGAACCAGCCCGAAGACCAGCTGCCCGACGCGGCGGAATAAGACGATAGAGGCGGGCGCCTTCAAGGGCGCCTGCCGGTTTCCCGGACGGTATTGGCCGGTTCGGGACACTTTCGCCGCATTATGCGGTTAATCCGTATTTAAAGCTCTGGACGGTGACCCGGGAAGAAGCCGGTCCAGATGCAAACAGGGGCAGCAGCTAGCCTCTCAAGGAGACAAGGCATGAACCAAGAGGTCATGAATCTTTTCAATCCTCAGGTGCCTGCGCAGCATTTCGATTCCATCCGGATTTCGATCGCTTCGCCGGAAAAAATCCTGTCGTGGTCCTACGGCGAGATCAAGAAGCCGGAAACCATCAACTACCGTACGTTCAAGCCGGAACGCGACGGTCTCTTCTGCGCGCGCATCTTCGGACCGATCAAGGACTATGAGTGCCTGTGCGGCAAGTACAAGCGCATGAAGTACAAGGGCATCATCTGCGAAAAGTGCGGCGTCGAAGTGACGCTGTCGCGCGTTCGCCGTGAGCGCATGGGTCATATCGAGCTCGCAGCGCCGGTTGCCCATATCTGGTTCCTGAAGTCGCTTCCCTCGCGTATCTCGACCCTGCTCGACATGACGCTGAAGGATGTCGAGCGCGTTCTCTATTTCGAGAACTACATCGTCACGGAACCGGGCCTCACTTCGCTGAAGCAGAACCAGCTTCTGTCCGAAGAAGAGTACATGATCGCCGTCGACGAGTTCGGCGAAGACCAGTTCACCGCCATGATCGGCGCTGAAGCCATCTATGAGATGCTGGCTTCGATGAACCTCGAAAAGATCGCCGGCGACCTGCGCGTCGAGCTTGCTGAAACGACTTCTGACCTGAAGCAGAAGAAGTTGATGAAGCGCCTGAAGATCGTCGAGAACTTCATGGAAAGCGGCAACCGTCCGGAATGGATGATCATGAAGGTCGTTCCGGTCATTCCGCCGGACCTGCGCCCGCTGGTTCCGCTGGATGGCGGCCGTTTCGCGACGTCTGACCTCAACGATCTCTATCGCCGCGTCATCAATCGTAACAACCGTCTGAAGCGCCTGATCGAGCTTCGTGCGCCGGGCATCATCATCCGCAACGAAAAGCGTATGTTGCAGGAATCCGTCGATGCGCTGTTCGATAACGGCCGTCGCGGCCGCGTCATCACGGGTGCCAACAAGCGTCCGCTGAAGTCGCTCTCCGACATGCTCAAGGGCAAGCAGGGCCGCTTCCGCCAGAACCTTCTCGGCAAGCGCGTCGACTATTCCGGCCGTTCGGTCATCGTGACCGGTCCGGAACTGAAGCTGCACCAGTGCGGCCTGCCGAAGAAGATGGCGCTCGAACTGTTCAAGCCGTTCATCTACGCCCGCCTCGACGCCAAGGGTTATTCCTCGACCGTCAAGCAGGCCAAGAAGCTGGTTGAAAAGGAAAAGCCGGAAGTCTGGGATATCCTCGACGAGGTCATCCGCGAGCATCCGGTTCTCCTGAACCGCGCACCGACGCTGCACCGTCTGGGTATCCAGGCTTTCGAACCCATGCTGGTCGAAGGCAAGGCCATCCAGCTGCACCCGCTCGTCTGCACGGCCTTCAACGCCGACTTCGACGGTGACCAGATGGCTGTCCACGTTCCGCTTTCGCTGGAAGCCCAGCTGGAAGCGCGCGTGCTGATGATGTCGACCAACAACATCCTGCATCCGGCAAACGGCCACCCGATCATCGTTCCTTCGCAGGACATGGTTCTCGGCCTGTATTACCTGTCGATCATGAACCAGAACGAGCCAGGCGAAGGCATGGCCTTCTCGGATATCGGCGAGTTGCATCACGCGCTTGAAAACAAGGTTGTGACGCTGCATGCCAAGATTCGCGGCCGCTTCAAGACCGTGGATGCCGATGGCAAGCCGGTTTCGAAGATCCATGAGACGACCCCCGGCCGTATGCTGATTGGCGAACTTCTGCCGAAGAACGTCAACGTGCCTTTCGACGTCTGCAACCAGGAAATGACCAAGAAGAACATCTCCAAGATGATCGACACGGTCTACCGTCATTGCGGCCAGAAAGACACGGTCATCTTCTGCGACCGCATCATGCAGCTCGGCTTTGCCCATGCCTGCCGCGCCGGCATTTCGTTCGGCAAGGACGACATGGTCATTCCGGACAGCAAGGTGAAGATCGTCGGCGACACCGAAGCTCTCGTGAAGGAATACGAACAGCAGTATAACGATGGTCTCATCACCCAGGGCGAAAAGTACAACAAGGTTGTCGACGCCTGGGGCAAGGCTACCGAAAAGGTCGCCGAAGAGATGATGGCACGCATCAAGGCTGTCGAGTTCGATCCGGAAACGGGCCGCCAGAAGCCGATGAACTCCATCTACATGATGTCGCACTCGGGTGCTCGTGGTTCTCCGAACCAGATGCGTCAGCTGGGCGGCATGCGTGGCCTGATGGCGAAGCCGTCGGGTGAAATCATCGAGACGCCGATCATCTCGAACTTCAAGGAAGGCCTGACCGTTAACGAGTACTTCAACTCGACCCACGGTGCCCGTAAGGGTCTCGCAGACACCGCCCTGAAGACGGCGAACTCGGGTTACCTGACCCGTCGTCTCGTCGACGTCGCGCAGGATTGCATCGTCAACTCCAGGGATTGCGGTACCGACAAGGGCCTCACCATGACCGCCATCGTCGATGCCGGTCAGGTCGTTGCCTCGCTCGGCGCACGTATCCTCGGCCGTACGGCCCTGGACGACATCGATCATCCGGTTTCCGGCGAAAACATCGTCAAGGCCGGCACGCTGATCGACGAAGCCGACGTGGCTGCCATCGAGAAGGCCGGTATCCAGTCCGTCCGCATCCGTTCGGCTCTGACCTGCGAAGTACAGATCGGCGTCTGCGGCGTCTGCTACGGTCGTGACCTTGCACGCGGTACGCCTGTCAACATGGGCGAAGCCGTTGGCGTCATCGCCGCACAGTCCATCGGTGAACCGGGCACGCAGCTTACCATGCGTACCTTCCACCTTGGCGGTACGGCGAACGTGGTCGACCAGTCGTTCCTCGAAGCTTCTTACGAGGGCACGATTGCGATCAAGAACCGCAACATCCTGCGCAACTCCGAAGGCGCACTCATCGCGATGGGCCGTAACATGGCCGTCACCATTCTCGATGAGCGTGGCCAGGAGCGGTCTTCGCAGCGCGTTGCCTATGGTTCGAAGATCTTCGTCGATGACGGCGACAAGGTTAAGCGCGGTCAGCGTCTTGCAGAGTGGGACCCCTACACCCGTCCGATGATGACGGAAGTGGAAGGTACCGTTCACTTCGAGGACCTCGTCGACGGCCTCTCCGTTCTGGAAGCCACCGACGAATCCACCGGCATCACCAAGCGTCAGGTTATCGACTGGCGTTCGACGCCGCGCGGTTCGGACCTCAAGCCCGCAATCGTCATCAAGGACGCTTCCGGTGCTGTTGCGAAGCTTGCCCGTGGTGGCGAAGCCCGCTTCCAGCTCTCGGTCGACGCCATCCTGTCGGTCGAGCCGGGTGCGAAGGTCTCCCAGGGTGACGTGCTTGCACGTTCGCCGCTGGAAAGCGCCAAGACGAAGGACATCACCGGCGGTCTGCCGCGCGTTGCCGAACTGTTCGAAGCCCGTCGTCCGAAGGACCACGCCATCATCGCAGAGATCGATGGTACGATCCGGCTGGGCCGCGACTACAAGAACAAGCGTCGCGTGATGATCGAGCCTGCGGAAGACGGCGTCGAGCCGGTCGAATACCTGATCCCGAAGGGTAAGCCCTTCCACCTTCAGGAAGGCGACTATATCGAAAAGGGTGAATACATCCTCGACGGTAACCCGGCACCGCACGACATTCTGGCGATCAAGGGCGTGGAGGCTCTGGCTTCCTACCTCGTGAACGAAATCCAGGAAGTCTACCGTCTGCAGGGCGTTGTGATCAACGATAAGCACATCGAAGTGATCGTTCGCCAGATGCTGCAGAAGGTTGAAATCACCGATGCCGGCGACAGCCAGTACATCGTTGGTGACAACGTCGATCGCATCGAGCTCGACGACAACAACGACCGCCTGATCGAAGAAGGCAAGAAGCCTGCCTATGGCGAGCCGGTTCTGCTCGGCATCACCAAGGCTTCGCTGCAGACGCCGTCCTTCATCTCGGCCGCATCCTTCCAGGAAACCACCAAGGTTCTCACGGAAGCTGCGATTGCCGGCAAGACGGACACGCTGCAGGGCCTCAAGGAAAACGTCATCGTCGGCCGTCTCATCCCGGCCGGTACCGGCGGCACCATGACGCAGATCCGCCGCATCGCCACCTCGCGCGACGACCTCATTCTCGAGGAACGCCGCAAGGGCACCGGTGCAGGTTCTGCGAACCAGATGCTGCAGGACATGACGGACCAGGCTCCGGCCGCCGAATAAGGCGGAGAAGGGCAGGGGCTTTGCGAAGCCCCGCCAAAGTTCAGAACAAAACGCCCGGAGCAATCCGGGCGTTTTTGTTTATGTGGAACAGGGACCTGTGGCTTTTGCGGTTGGTCGGCGTCTCCAGCCACGTGCGGCGGGGGTCAGCCCTGTTCGCGGATGTTATAACGGGTGAGGACGGAAAGCCGGCGAACGAGATCGGTCTGGCCGGTGCTGCCGGTCTTCGCATAGATCGACTTGGCGTTGCTGCGCACCGTTTCGTGGGAAATCTGCAATTGCTTCGCCACGGCGGGAAGCGAAAGCCCCTTCATGATTTCCAGCGCCACACGGGCCTCGCCCCTGGTGAGGTCATAAAGCCCCTTTAGCAGTGAGGTCGCGTCGGCGACGGTGCCCATGGGTTGCGATATCAGCACGATGGCGCAGCCTTTCGGGGACAGATCCAGTGCGTTCCTGCGCAACGGTATGACGTGCAGGATGCAGGACCGATCTTCGCCGGTCGGCAGCGGGAAAGAGCCGATATTATGCCCGGCAAGCGCCTTATAGAGCAGCCGGTTCACTCTTTCGTCGGCAATCACGATCCTGTCGTGGGCGCGGGTGGAAATACATTTCCTGAGGGAGAGAAACATGTCGTTTGCAGAAAGCACACGTCCGCTCGCCTGAAGCACCGCCGCCGGCGCCCCGATGGCGTTCAGTCCAAGCGTCATGGCATCGGCTTTCTGCCGTTGCAGCCGGGTTGCCAGCGTGAGGCTGCGGGCAATATGCGGTCTCAGCCGGTCAAGCGCCGCCATGGTTTCCGGCCCTATGACGCCGCTATCGAGCTTGCGTTCGAAAAGCACCGTCATTGCCGGATGGTCGGGCGGCGCAACCTGGGTGGCCGCGCCATATCCCAGTCCGCGCGGTATCAGGAAATCGCGCACGATCGGCAGGCCGGCCCATTCATCATGGGTGAAGACATCGAAATCCTGCACGAAGGAAAATTGTCCCTCACGGATTGCGCGGGTGAGGCGGTCGTTTCGGCGGTTCCAGCCGCCATCCATGAAGGCCTGCATCAGTTCCTGGAAATTGGGCGTGTAAAGCCAGGCTTCTTCTTCACCCTTGCCCCAGGTAAGGGCGCCACCCCAGAAATCCAGCCGGTGGCCGATGGCGGCAATGACCTGTGCCCAACGATCGGGAAAAAGCGCTGCCTCATAAATGTCATCGATAATGTCTGCCGACAATATAGTATTCAACCCGTCACTGGAATCTTGTGTCGGGGCTATTTAAACCTCATATTCTGTTATTGTTCAACGTATAATCAAATAATACTATTGTATTCAAAGTATATAATCTATGAGTGACTTAATATATTGACCAATTTGCCAAAGGGATCGCGCAGAAACAGCCGGCGCACGCCCCAGGCTTCGGTAACCGGGCCATAGTCGATCGGCAAGCCCGCTTTCAGGATTCTCTCGTGGATCTCTTCGAAATTATCGACCTCGATGGAAAGGTCCGGCACTGCTGTGCCGGAGCCGCCGTCGCTTGCGAAGCTGACCTGCGCCCTGGCTTCGAGCGGACTGGCATAGGTCAGGATCCAGCCGTGGTCCATGGCGACGGTCATGCCGAGAATATCACCATAGAACGCCTGAGCCCGCGTGGGGTCTGGCGTTGCGATGTTGGCGACGACACGTCTTACCGCCACGGACCTGCGCCTCAGGCGAAGCGGATGATGGCGACTTCGCCTTCGAGCGCGCCCTGATAGGCGGAGGCGTGCGGCTCTTCATCCGGCACGTCGGTCAGCATGCCGATCTGGTCGAGATCGGCTTCGATAAAACCTTCCTCGGAAAGCGCGTTCAGCGTTTCGCGCACGGCGGTATCGTCGTCCGGCGCCCGCAGGATGACGTGGATGTCGATGCCCTCGGAATTGTCGGTCTCATAGGCCTTGCCGATGACGATGAAGACCATCGGCTCGTCGCGTCCGTTGTCGTTGTCGGGGAGGGTGCTCATGACGCGGTTCCTTGATCTGTCGTTGCTGTGATGCGGGCCGAGGGAATCGGTCCCGCCCATGGCGGAGCCGCTCCGGCCCGCCATGGGGAATCAATAGACGGATTTTATGAAAAGCCAAAGCGTGGAGGTCAAAATCGCTGCCTTCTGTGCCGACTTATGTTAAAGCGGGTTGGAAATGGCCCGGACGTGGGCTTTGCGGCCATGGGTGGCGGCGCAAAATGTGGATTCACCCTTGACGAAAGCTGGCTAAAACAGTAGTACGCCCGCCATCGGAGCCTCTGTGGGTGCTGGCCGTTCGGTAACCTTTTTCCCGAACATCATCTCAAACGGGTCTCCATTGCACGTAGAAGACACGAATGTTGCACGCAAGACGCCTCATCCGGTGTCCTCTGCTCTTGGTGGTCCATCCGTGAAAACGGATCGGGCCACGTTTTGCGCATGAGGATATATGCGTGCATCGTCGCCGGCAACGGCATAGCCGCCACCCGTGAGGGTGGCTAAAGTAGTTTTTGCAAGGGATGGTTATATGCCTACCGTAAACCAGCTGATCCGCAAGCCTCGCCAGGCACAGGTAAAGCGCAACAAGGTTCCTGCTCTTCAGGAAAACCCGCAGAAGCGTGGTGTTTGCACCCGCGTTTACACGACGACCCCGAAGAAGCCGAACTCGGCTCTGCGTAAGGTTGCCAAGATCCGCCTCACCAACGGCTTCGAAGTCATCGGCTACATTCCGGGCGAAGGTCACAACCTTCAGGAACACTCCGTGGTCATGATCCGCGGCGGCCGCGTAAAGGACTTGCCGGGCGTGCGTTACCACATCATCCGCGGTGTTCTCGATACCCAGGGCGTCAAGAACCGCAAGCAGCGCCGCTCCAAGTACGGTGCGAAGCGTCCGAAGTAATTCGGGTTTAAACAAATTCCGGCGCTGCGCGAGGTTCTCCGCGTGGTTTAGCGTCAATAACATTGAGAGACAAAGAATATGTCCCGTCGCCATAGTGCAGAAAAGCGTGAGATCAACCCGGACCCGAAGTTCGGCGATCTGGTCGTCACCAAGTTCATGAACGCCATCATGCTTCACGGCAAGAAGTCGGTCGCAGAAAGCATCGTTTACGGCGCGTTCGACGTCGTTCAGGGCAAGACGAAGCAGGAGCCGCTCGGCGTGTTCCACTCCGCCCTCGACAACGTTGCTCCGCACGTTGAAGTGCGTTCGCGCCGCGTTGGTGGTGCCACGTATCAGGTTCCCGTCGACGTTCGCCCCGAGCGCCGTCAGGCCCTCGCTATCCGCTGGCTGATCACGGCTGCCCGCAAGCGCAACGAAACGACCATGGTCGATCGCCTTTCCGGCGAACTCATGGACGCTGCGAACAACCGCGGTTCCGCTGTCAAGAAGCGCGAAGACACGCACAAGATGGCCGACGCCAACCGCGCATTCTCGCATTACCGCTGGTAATCTTAACCGGTCGCATATCGAAAGGCAGTCCATTATGGCTCGCGAATATAAAATCGAAGACTACCGCAATTTCGGTATCATGGCGCATATCGACGCCGGCAAGACGACGACCACCGAGCGTATCCTTTATTACACCGGTAAGTCGCACAAGATCGGCGAAGTTCACGATGGCGCTGCCACGATGGACTGGATGGAACAGGAGCAGGAGCGTGGTATCACCATCACCTCCGCTGCCACCACGACCTTCTGGAAGGGTCGCGACGGCAAGATGCGCCGCTTCAACATCATCGACACCCCCGGCCACGTCGACTTCACCATTGAAGTCGAGCGTTCGCTGCGCGTTCTCGACGGCGCCATCGCGCTGCTCGACGCCAACGCCGGTGTTGAGCCGCAGACGGAAACCGTCTGGCGCCAGGCCGAGAAGTATCATGTTCCGCGCATGATCTTCTGCAACAAGATGGACAAGACCGGTGCTGACTTCTACCGCTCGGTAGAAATGATCAAGACCCGTCTCGGCGCCATCGCCGTTGTCATGCAGCTGCCGATCGGCGCTGAGACCGAGTTCAAGGGCGTTATCGACCTGATCGAGATGAACGCACTCATCTGGCGCGACGAATCGCTCGGCGCTCAGTGGGACGTTGTCGAAATCCCGGAAGACATGAAGGCCAAGGCTGACGAATATCGCGAAAAGCTGATCGAGACCGTTGTCGAGATCGACGAAGAAGCGATGGAAGACTACCTGAACGGCATCATGCCCGACAATGACAAGATCCGTGCGCTCGTTCGCCGCGGCACCATCGACGTGAAGTTCCACCCGATGTTCTGCGGTACCGCGTTCAAGAACAAGGGCGTTCAGCCGCTTCTCGACGCCGTTGTCGACTACCTGCCTTCTCCGCTGGACATTCCGGCGATCAAGGGTATCGACTTCAAGACCGAAGCCGAAATCGAGCGTCATGCCGACGACAGCGAGCCGCTTTCCATGCTCGCGTTCAAGATCATGAACGACCCCTTCGTCGGTTCGCTGACCTTCGCACGCATCTACTCGGGCAAGCTCGAAAAGGGTACGTCCGTCATCAACACGGTCAAGGACAAGCGCGAGCGCGTCGGCCGTATGCTGCAGATGCACTCCAACAGCCGTGAAGACATCGAAGAAGCCTTTGCCGGTGACATCGTTGCTCTGGCTGGCCTCAAGGAAACCACCACTGGCGATACGCTCTGCGATCCGCTGAAGCCGGTTATCCTCGAGCGCATGGAATTCCCCGAGCCGGTCATCCAGATCGCGATCGAGCCGAAGACCAAGGGCGACCAGGAAAAGATGGGCCTCGCGCTCAACCGTCTGGCTGCTGAAGATCCTTCGTTCCGCGTCAAGACGGATGAAGAATCCGGTCAGACGATCATCGCGGGCATGGGCGAACTTCACCTCGACATTCTCGTTGACCGTATGCGTCGCGAGTTCAAGGTTGAAGCAACCGTCGGCGCGCCGCAGGTTGCCTACCGCGAAACCATCACGCGTCAGCACGAAGAAGACTACACGCACAAGAAGCAGTCCGGTGGTACCGGTCAGTTCGCTCGCGTGAAGATCATCTTCGAACCGAACCCCGAAGGCGAAGACTTCAAGTTCGAATCCAAGATCGTCGGCGGTGCTGTTCCGAAGGAATACATCCCGGGCGTTCAGAAGGGTATCGAAAGCGTTCTGTCTTCCGGTCCGCTGGCTGGCTTCCCGATGCTCGGCGTCAAGGCGACGCTGGTCGACGGTGCATTCCACGATGTTGACTCGTCGGTTCTCGCCTTCGAAATCGCATCGCGTGCCTGCTTCCGTGAAGCAGCGAAGAAGGCTGGCGCACAGCTTCTCGAGCCGATGATGAAGGTCGAAGTCGTAACGCCGGAAGACTATGTCGGTGACGTTATCGGCGACCTGAACTCCCGTCGTGGTCAGATCCAGGGCCAGGAAAGCCGTGGTATCGCCGTCGTCATCAACGCGCATGTTCCGCTCGCGAACATGTTCAAGTACGTCGACAACCTGCGCTCCATGTCGCAGGGCCGTGCACAGTACTCGATGACGTTCGACCACTATTCGCCGGTTCCGTCGAACGTGGCGCAGGAAATCCAGGCTAAGTACTCCGGTCAGAAGTGATCGGGGTACGCCCCACCGAATTTTGAAGATTATTCCCGTCAAGGGACAAGAATGGAGAGCCACTAATGGCAAAGAGCAAGTTTGAGCGCAATAAGCCGCACGTCAACATTGGCACGATCGGTCACGTTGACCATGGCAAGACGTCGCTGACGGCAGCGATCACGAAGTTCTTCGGCGAATTCAAGGCGTATGACCAGATCGACGCCGCGCCTGAAGAAAAGGCCCGTGGTATCACGATTTCGACGGCACACGTTGAATACGAAACGCCTGCCCGTCACTATGCGCACGTCGACTGCCCCGGCCACGCCGACTACGTGAAGAACATGATCACCGGTGCTGCCCAGATGGACGGCGCGATCCTGGTTTGCTCGGCTGCTGACGGCCCGATGCCGCAGACCCGCGAGCACATCCTGCTTGCCCGTCAGGTTGGCGTTCCGGCGATCGTCGTGTTCCTCAACAAGGTCGACCAGGTTGACGACGCCGAGCTTCTCGAGCTCGTCGAGCTTGAAGTTCGCGAACTTCTGTCGTCCTACGACTTCCCGGGCGACGATATCCCGATCATCAAGGGTTCGGCACTTGCCGCTCTTGAAGATTCCGACAAGAAGATCGGTGAAGACGCGATCCGCGAGCTGATGGCTGCGGTTGACGCCTACATCCCGACGCCTGAGCGTCCGATCGACCAGCCGTTCCTGATGCCGATCGAAGACGTGTTCTCGATCTCCGGCCGTGGTACGGTTGTGACGGGTCGCGTTGAGCGCGGTATCGTCAAGGTTGGTGAAGAAGTCGAAATCGTCGGCATCCGTCCGACCTCGAAGACGACGGTTACCGGCGTTGAAATGTTCCGCAAGCTGCTCGACCAGGGCCAGGCCGGCGACAACATCGGCGCACTGGTTCGCGGTGTTAACCGTGACGGCGTCGAGCGTGGTCAGATCCTGTGCAAGCCGGGTTCGGTTAAGCCGCACAAGAAGTTCAAGGCTGAAGCCTACATCCTGACGAAGGAAGAAGGCGGCCGTCATACGCCGTTCTTCACGAACTACCGTCCGCAGTTCTACTTCCGCACGACGGACGTAACGGGCATCGTTACGCTTCCGGAAGGCACGGAAATGGTTATGCCTGGCGACAACGTGACCGTTGACGTCGAGCTGATCGTTCCGATCGCGATGGAAGAAAAGCTGCGCTTCGCTATCCGCGAAGGCGGCCGTACCGTCGGCGCCGGCATCGTCGCTTCGATCGTCGAGTAATTTCGACCTTTGAAATTCAGACTGGCGGCGGTGTGAACAACACCGCCGCCGGACTTTTGGTAAAAAGCCTAGCGGCGTTGCATTTTTAGTGCTTGAAAAATTCGGTGAAAGCGCGTAAACGCGCACTCACACTCACCGCTGGATTCGCAAGCGATTGCGAAACGCGGTGTTTTAGCAATACAGACAACTGAAATGATTGGGGTGCGACAGCGCATTTCTCTCGATTTTTGAAAATCTGCGGCGCCACGATCAATAGAAGTTCATGTGTTTCCGCGTGCGGAAACGAATAACAAAGAACAAGGACAAGACGAATGAACGGCCAGAATATCCGTATCCGCCTCAAGGCGTTCGATCACCGGATCCTCGATGCCTCTACCCGTGAAATCGTGTCGACCGCAAAGCGCACCGGCGCCAGCGTTCGCGGCCCGGTTCCGCTTCCCACCCGCATCGAAAAGTTTACCGTCAACCGCTCTCCTCACGTTGATAAGAAGAGCCGTGAACAGTTCGAAATGCGGACGCACAAGCGTCTTCTCGATATCGTTGACCCCACCCCGCAGACTGTCGATGCTCTGATGAAGCTCGACCTCGCTGCTGGCGTTGACGTGGAAATCAAGCTCTAAGACCCGGCCCGATCCATCCAAGGTGAGGGCTGAAATAACAAGGAAGGTACGTGGAGTAATCCAACGACTTCCAAACCGGAGACCGGAAACATCGTGAGATGTCGAAGGGCACTCCTTAACAAAGGCCAGAGAGGGTTTTCCCTTCAAGGCTCGCAAGAGGATGAACCAATGCGTTCAGGTGTGATTGCACAGAAAGTGGGTATGACACGCGTCTATAACGACGCAGGTGAACATATCCCCGTAACAGTATTGCGACTGGATAACGTACAAGTCGTTGCCCAGCGCACGGAAGACAAGAATGGCTATACCGCAGTTCAGCTCGGTGCCGGCCAGTCCAAGGTCAAGAACACGACGAAGGCGCTTCGCGGTCATTTTGCCGCTGCCAATGTCGAACCGAAAGCCAAGCTCGTCGAGTTCCGGGTTTCCCCCGAGAACCTGATCGACATCGGTGCAACACTGACCGCAAATCATTTTCAGTCCGGCCAGCTGGTCGACGTCACTGGAACCACGATCGGTAAAGGTTTTGCCGGTGCTATGAAGCGTCACAACTTCGGTGGTGGCCGCGCTTCGCACGGTAACTCCGTATCGCACCGTGCACACGGTTCGACCGGTAACAACCAGGATCCGGGCCGCGTCTGGAAGGGCAAGCGCATGGCTGGTCATATGGGCCAGACGCGCGTTACGACCCAGAACCTCGAAGTCGTTTCGACCGATGAAGACCGTGGCCTCATCCTCGTGAAGGGTGCAGTTCCCGGCTCGAAGGGTTCCTGGATCATCGTCCGCGACGCCGTCAAGTCGGCTGCGAAGTAAGGGAGCCTTATCATGGAATTGAACGTCAAGACCCTCGAGGGAAAAGACGCCGGCAAGGTTTCTCTGTCGGATGAGATCTTCGGCCTCGACCCCCGCCAGGACATCCTGGCCCGCATGGTTCGCTGGCAGCTTGCAAAGAAGCAGCAGGGAACCCACAAGTCCAAGAACCGGTCGGAAGTTTCCCGCACCGGCGCGAAGATGTACAAGCAGAAGGGTACGGGCCGCGCTCGTCACCATTCGGCTCGCGCACCGCAGTTCCGCGGCGGCGGCAAGGCCCACGGCCCGGTCGTTCGCAGCCATGCACACGATCTTCCCAAGAAGGTTCGTGCGCTCGCTCTGCGTCACGCCCTGTCTGCAAAGCTGAAGGCTGAAGAACTGATCATCGTCGATCAGCTCGTCGCGTCCGAAGCAAAGACCAAGGCTCTGCTGGGCAGCTTCGCTTCGCTTGGCCTGACCAACGCTCTCGTTATCGGCGGCGCCGAACTTGATGGCAACTTCAAGCTCGCCGCTCAGAACATCCCGAACGTGGACGTTCTGCCGGTTCAGGGCATCAATGTTTACGACATCCTGCGCCGTGGCAAGCTGGTGCTTTCCAAGGCTGCTGTAGAGGCTCTGGAGGAGCGGTTCAAATGACGGATCTTCGCCACTACGATGTGATCGTATCTCCTTCGATCACGGAAAAGTCGACGCTGGTATCCGAACAGAACCAGGTCGTATTCAACGTCGCCAAGAATGCTTCCAAGCCTGAAATCAAGGCTGCCGTGGAAGCTCTCTTCGGCGTCAAAGTCACGGCTGTGAACACGCTTATCCGCAAGGGTAAGACCCGTCGTTTCCGTGGATTCGCCGGTAAGCTGAAGGACGTCAAGAAAGCCGTCGTCACGCTCGCCGAAGGTCAATCCATCGACGTGTCCACCGGACTCTAAAGGTTAGGCCCAAGCGGGCAAAGACCCAAAAGGGAACAAGAAAATGGCATTGAAAAGTTTCAATCCGACCACGCCGAGCCAGCGCCAGCTGGTTATCGTGGACCGCGCTTCGCTCTACAAGGGCAAGCCGGTAAAGGCTCTCACCCAGGGCCTCAGCTCCAAGGGTGGCCGTAACAACCAGGGCCGGATCACCGTCCGTTTCCAGGGTGGCGGTCACAAGCGGACCTACCGTCTGGTTGACTTCAAGCGTCGCAAGTTCGACGTAGAAGGCACCGTTGAGCGTCTGGAATACGACCCCAACCGCACCGCGTTCATCGCGCTGGTTACGTATACCGACGGCGAACAGGCTTACATTCTCGCGCCACAGCGTCTCGCTGCCGGTGACAAGGTGATCGCCTCCGACAAGGCAGTGGACGTGAAGCCCGGTAACACCATGCCGCTTCAGTACATTCCGGTCGGTTCGATCATCCACAACGTCGAGATGAAGCCGGGCAAGGGCGGTCAGATCGCTCGCTCCGCCGGTACGTATGTCCAGCTCGTCGGCCGCGATGCCGGCATGGCCATCCTGCGTCTCAACTCGGGCGAACAGCGTCTGGTGCACGGCTCCTGCCTCGCATCGATCGGTGCTGTTTCGAACTCGGACCACGCCAACATCAACGACGGCAAGGCCGGTCGTTCCCGTTGGCGCGGCAAGCGTCCGCACGTTCGCGGCGTCGTCATGAACCCGGTCGACCACCCGCACGGTGGTGGTGAAGGTCGCACGTCGGGTGGTCGCCACCCGGTTACTCCGTGGGGCAAGCCCACGAAGGGCAAGCGCACCCGTTCGAACAAGTCGACCGACAAGTTCATCATGCGCTCGCGCCATCAGCGTAAGAAGTAAGAGAGGTAGTCACTAATGGCTCGTTCAGTATGGAAAGGTCCGTTTGTTGACGGCTATCTTCTCACCAAGGCTGAGAAGGTGCGCGAGAGCGGACGTAACGAAGTAATCAAGATCTGGAGCCGTCGCTCCACGATCCTGCCGCAGTTCGTTGGTCTGACCTTCGGCGTCTACAACGGCAGCAAGCATGTGCCCGTCTCCGTCAACGAAGACATGGTCGGACACAAGTTCGGTGAATTCTCTCCGACCCGTACCTACTACGGTCACGGCGCGGACAAGAAGGCAAAGAGGAAGTAATCATGGCGAAGGCTAAGACCGAACGCCGGCTGAAGGACAACGAGGCTCAGGCCGTTGCCCGTACGCTCCGCGTCAGCCCCCAGAAACTGAACCTGGTTGCCGCTCTTATCCGTGGCAAGAAGGTTGATCGCGCTCTCGCCGAGCTCGAATTCTCCCGCAAGCGCATTGCAGGCACCGTCAAGAAGACGCTGGAATCTGCAATTGCCAATGCGGAAAACAACCACGACCTCGACGTCGACGCTCTCGTCGTCGCCGAGGCCTATGTTGGCAAGTCCATCACCATGAAGCGTTTCCACGCTCGTGGCCGTGGTCGTGCTTCCCGCATCGAAAAGCCGTTCGCTCACCTCACGATCGTTGTTCGTGAAGTCGAGGAAAAAGGGGAGGCCGCATAATGGGTCAGAAAATCAATCCGATCGGCTTCCGCCTCGGCATCAACCGTACCTGGGATAGCCGCTGGTACGCTGACACCGCAGAATACGGCAAGCTGCTGCATGAAGACCTGAAGATCCGGGCTTACCTGATCAAGGAACTCAAGCAGGCCGGTATCGCCAAGGTCGTCATCGAGCGTCCGCACAAGAAGTGCCGCGTTACGATCCACTCGGCTCGTCCGGGTCTGATCATCGGCAAGAAGGGTGCGGACATCGAGAAGCTTCGCAAGAAGCTTTCCGAAATGACCAACTCCGAAACGCACCTCAACATCGTTGAAGTGCGCAAGCCGGAAATCGACGCGACGCTGGTTGCCCAGTCGATCGCTCAGCAGCTCGAGCGCCGCGTGGCTTTCCGCCGTGCGATGAAGCGTGCTGTTCAGTCCGCAATGCGTCTTGGCGCCGAAGGCATCAAGATCACCTGCGGCGGCCGTCTCGGCGGTGCAGAAATCGCTCGTACCGAATGGTACCGCGAAGGTCGCGTTCCGCTGCACACGCTGCGTGCGGACATCGACTACGGCACGGCTGAAGCTGAAACCGCATTCGGCATTTGCGGCATCAAGGTCTGGATCTTCAAGGGCGAAATCCTTGAGCACGATCCGATGGCTTCTGAGCGTCGCGGTCTCGAAGGCGACGCACAGGGCCCTGCAAGCCGTGAGCGTGGCGATCGTCCTGATCGTCGTCGCGAAAACGCTTGATTGACGCTGGCGAAAGATAAGCTCGGAGAAGTAAGAAAATGTTGCAGCCAAAGCGTACTAAGTACCGTAAGCAGTTCAAGGGACGCATCAAGGGCGTCGCCAAGGGCGGCTTTGACCTGGCATTCGGTGAATTCGGCTTGAAGTCGCAGGAACCGAACCGCGTGAATGCACGCGAGATCGAAGCGGCCCGCCGCGCGATCACGCGTTACATGAAGCGCGCAGGTCGCGTGTGGATCCGCGTATTCCCCGACGTTCCGGTCACGGCAAAGCCGACCGAAGTTCGTATGGGTAAGGGCAAGGGTTCGGTCGATTACTGGGCATGCAAGGTCAAGCCCGGTCGTATGATGTTCGAGATCGACGGTGTGTCCGAGGAGATCGCCCGTGAGGCGCTTCGTCTCGGCGCTGCCAAGCTCTCGGTCAAGACGCGCTTCGTACAGCGCATCGCAGAGTAAGGAGCAAGGCACATGAAAGCCGATGAAGTTCGCGGCCTCAGCGCCGACCAGCTCAAGGACAAGCTCGCCGATCTGAAGAAGGAGCAGTTCAACCTGCGCTTCCAGAAGGCAACTGGTCAGCTGGAGAAGTCCTCGCGCATCAACGAAGTCCGCAAGGATATCGCCCGCGTTAAAACCATTGCCCGCCAGAAGGCGGCAGAAGCCAAGGCCTAAGGAAGAATAATATGCCGAAACGCATTCTGCAGGGCGTCGTAGTGTCCGACAAGAACGAGAAGACTGTCGTAGTCCGGGTTGAGCGCCGATTCGCTCACCCGCTGCTTCAGAAGACCGTTCGTCGTTCGAAGAAGTACAAGGCACACGACGAAAACAATCAGTATAAGGTCGGCGATGTCGTTTCCATCGAGGAATGCGCACCGATCTCCAAGGACAAGCGCTGGACGGTCGTTTCCGCCCAGGCTTAATTTCATCAGAATCGCGCCAGGTGTCTTGCACTTGGCGCGAATTCCTGTATGAAGCACCGCAAGGACGCTCGTGAATCGAGCGTCTTTTGCTTTGATGCGCACGGAAGGTCCTTCGGGAAACCACCCTGTCACGACATTTCCGCGCAAAAAAAGAGATATTCATAAGCTGGGGCAGGGGGCTTACTCGGGAGAGTTTGCCCAACCGTTCCGGTAACAACAAGAAGGCGACCTGACATGATTCAGATGCAAACAAACCTCGACGTGGCGGATAATTCCGGCGCACGTCGTGTCATGTGCATCAAGGTGCTGGGCGGCTCGAAGCGCAAATATGCTTCTGTTGGCGACATTATTGTCGTTTCCATCAAGGAAGCTATTCCGCGCGGCCGCGTCAAGAAGGGCGACGTGATGAAGGCGGTTGTCGTGCGCACCGCCAAGGACATCCGCCGCGCTGACGGCAGCGTCATCCGTTTCGATAACAACGCAGCCGTTCTTATCGACAACAAGAAAGAGCCCATCGGCACCCGTATCTTCGGACCGGTTCCGCGCGAACTTCGCGCCAAGAACCACATGAAGATCATCTCGCTGGCTCCGGAAGTACTGTAAGGAGCGAATGCGATGCAGAAGATTCGTAAAGGCGACAAGGTTGTCGTATTGACCGGTAAGGACAAGGGTCGTACCGGCGAAGTAATCCAGGTTTTGCCGAAGGAAGATCGGGCCGTTGTGCGTGGCGTTAACATGGTGAAGCGTCACCAGCGCCAGACCCAGGCCCAGGAAGCCGGCATCATCAACAAGGAAGCATCCTTGCACATCTCCAACATCGCCATCGTCGACAAGGATGGCAAGCCGACCCGCGTTGGCTTCTCGGTTGTGGATGGCAAGAAGGTCCGCGTGGCCAAGCGTTCGGGAGAAGTGATCGATGGCTGATAAGTACGAGCCGCGTCTCAAGACGGAATACGTTTCCCGTATCCGTGGCGCCATGCAGGAGAAGTTCTCCTACGCCAACGTGATGATGATCCCGAAGCTTGAAAAGATCGTGATCAACATGGGTGTTGGCGAGGCGACTGCCGACTCCAAGAAGCCCACCATCGCTGCCGGTGACCTGGCTGCGATCGCCGGCCAGAAGCCGGTCGTTACCCGCGCTCGCAACTCGATCGCAGGTTTCAAGGTTCGCGAAGGCATGCCGATCGGTGCGAAGGTTACCCTTCGTGGCGCCCGCATGTACGAATTCCTTGATCGTCTGGTCAACATCGCGCTTCCGCGCGTTCGCGACTTCCGGGGCCTGAACCCGAAGAGCTTTGACGGCCGTGGCAACTTCGCCATGGGCATCAAGGAACACATTGTGTTCCCTGAGATCAACTACGATAAGGTTGATCAGATGTGGGGCATGGACATCATCGTTTGCACGACGGCGACGTCGGACGACGAAGCTCGGGCTCTGCTGACAGAGTTCAACTTCCCGTTCCGTCACTAACCGTAACGACGAGCGTAGAAAAGGAACTCCGATATGGCGAAAACAAGCGCAGTTGAAAAGAACAAGCGCCGCCGCAAGTCGGTCGCCCAGCAGGCCGCCAAGCGCGCCGCACTGAAGGCGATCGTGATGAACCAGTCCCTTCCGATTGAAGACCGGTTCAAGGCCACTCTGAAGCTCGCTTCGCTGCCGCGTGACGGCTCGAAGACGCGTATCCGCAACCGCTGCGAAGTAACGGGCCGTCCGCGCGCGTTCTATCGCAAGCTCAAGATGTCGCGTATCGCGCTTCGTGAGCTGGGCAATTCCGGCAAGGTGCCGGGCATTGTCAAGTCGAGCTGGTAAGGAGACGGGCACATGACCATGACTGATCCTTTGGGTGATATGCTCACCCGCATCCGCAATGGTGCTGCTCGCCGCAAGTCTTCGGTAAGCACGCCGGCTTCCAGCCTCCGCGCACGCGTTCTCGACGTGCTGCAGGCTGAAGGCTACATTCGCGGTTATTCCAAGGTCGATTTCGAAAACGGCAAGTCCGAATTCACGATCGAGCTGAAGTACTACGAAGGCGCGTCCGTGATCCGTGAGATCGGCCGCGTTTCCAAGCCGGGCCGCCGGGTTTATGTCTCGGTAAAGTCCATTCCGCAGGTCGCGAACGGCCTCGGCATCACCATCCTTTCGACCCCGAAGGGCGTGATGGCCGATCACCAGGCTCGCGAACAGAACGTTGGTGGCGAGGTTCTTTGCTCGGTCTTCTAAGACTGGGCAAGGATCTCCATAACGAACAGACAGGATTGAATAATGTCTCGTATCGGTAAAAAGCCCGTTCCGGTTCCAGCAGGTGTGACGGCCAATGTCGACGGCCAGAAGGTTACTGCTAAGGGCCCGAAGGGTGAACTGTTTTTCGTCGCTAACGACGACATTCAGCTGAAACTCGAAGATAACGGCGTTTCCGTAACGCCGGCTAACGGCACCAAGGAAGCTCGTTCGAAGTGGGGCATGTCCCGCACGATGATCGAGAACATCTTCAAGGGTGTTAAGGACGGCTATGAGCGCAAGCTCGAGATCAACGGCGTCGGTTACCGTGCCGCCATGCAGGGCAAGAACCTGCAGCTGGCTCTCGGCTTCTCCCACGACGTTGTTTACGAGCCGCCGGTCGGCATCACCATTGCCGTTCCGAAGCCGACGGAAATCATCGTTTCCGGCATCAACAAGCAGCAGGTTGGCCAGGTAGCCGCGGAAATCCGCGAATACCGCGGTCCCGAGCCCTACAAGGGCAAGGGTGTGAAGTACGCTGAAGAGCGTATTGTCCGCAAAGAAGGCAAGAAGAAGTAAGGATCACGCGAAATGGCTAGCAGGAAAGAAGCACTTGCACGTCGCGCGAGCCGTGTGCGCCGCCAGATCAAGGCGGTTGCCAACGGCCGCCCGCGCCTGTCGGTTCATCGCTCGTCGAAGAACATCTACGCCCAGATCATCGATGACGTTGCTGGCAAGACGCTTGCGTCTGCCTCCACGCTCGAAGCCGATCTGCGCGGCTCGCTCAAGACCGGCGCCGACGTTGCAGCAGCAACTGTCGTAGGCAAGCTGGTTGCCGAGCGTGGCGTCAAGGCTGGCGTCAAGGATGTCGTATTCGACCGTGGCGCGTTCATCTACCACGGCCGCATCAAGGCTCTGGCAGACGCTGCCCGCGAAGGCGGCCTGAACTTCTGATTTTTTTCCGCCCGGACAACGATCCGGGCGGAATTTCACCGGACCATGCGGATCTCTTCATCGGGACCGCTGGTCTTTTCGTTTGCCGTTCCACCCGCAAAAGAAAAAGGACAAGGACAATGGCACAGGATAAAAGAGGTTCCCGCGAAGAGCGTCAGAACCGCGAAGAGCGCGATAGCGAATTCGTCGACAAGCTGGTCGCGATCAACCGCGTTGCAAAGGTTGTTAAGGGTGGCCGTCGCTTCGGCTTCGCCGCTCTCGTCGTCGTTGGCGACCAGAAGGGCCGCGTCGGCTTCGGTCACGGCAAGGCTCGTGAAGTTCCGGAAGCGATCCGCAAGGCAACCGAAAGCGCAAAGCGCGATCTGATCTTCGTTCCGCTGCGCGATGGCCGCACGCTGCACCACGACGTCAATGGCCGTCACGGCGCAGGCAAGGTTCTGCTGCGTTCGGCCAAGGCCGGTACCGGTATCATCGCCGGTGGTCCGATGCGCGCCGTTTTCGAAACGCTCGGCGTTCATGACGTTGTTGCCAAGTCGACCGGTTCTTCGAACCCGTACAACATGGTTCGCGCTACGTTCGACGCTCTGAAGCATCAGGTTCATCCGAAGGACATCGCTGCACAGCGCGGTCTGAAGTATGCGACCCTTCAGGCTCGTCGTGCCGCTTCCGGCAACGCTTCTGAAGAATAAGGAGCTGGATCATGGCCAAGAAGACTACTGAAGCCAAGAAGACTGTTACGGTCGAACAGATCGGCAGCCCCATTCGCCGCCCGGCAATCCAGCGCCAGACGCTGATCGGCCTGGGTCTCAACAAGATGCATCGTCAGCGCACCCTGGAAGACACTCCGGCGGTTCGCGGCATGATCCGTGCGGTCCAGCATCTCGTTCGCGTCGTTGACGAGAAGTGAGACGGAGTAACCTATCATGAAACTCAATGAAATCAGAGACAACGAAGGCGCCTCCAAGGACCGTATCCGCGTAGGTCGCGGTATCGGTTCCGGCAAGGGCAAGACCGGTGGTCGCGGTGTGAAGGGCCAGAAGGCTCGTTCGGGCGTCGCCATCAACGGTTTCGAAGGCGGTCAGATGCCCATCTACCGTCGTCTGCCGAAGCGCGGTTTCAACAACATCTTCGCTTCCGAATATGTTGTCGTATCGCTCGGCCGCATTCAGACCGCCATCGACGCCAAGAAGCTTGACGCTTCCGCAACGATCGATGCCGCTGCTCTCAAGGCTGCCGGCGTTATCCGCCGCGCCAAGGACGGCGTACGCATTCTCGCCGACGGCGAGCTGAAGGCCAAGGTCGCTTTCGAAGTTGCCGGCGCTTCCAAGCCCGCAATCGAAAAGATCGAAAAGGCTGGCGGTTCGATCAAGCTTCTCGCAGTTGCAGCAGAAGCCGCCGAGTAATATATAGACTTCAGACGCCCGGGGCTCGTCGCTCCGGGCGTTTGCGCTCCCTGGCCTATGGTGCTTTCGATCTAAATCGATTTATAGAGCATCAGGGCAATCTCTTCGCGGTGTGCTTCCACGGCCCCGCTTGCGGCAGAAAGTGCTGCAGGGAGAGCCTCACAGTTCTTGAACTTCCGTAGGGGAGGGGATAGGACATAAAAAACAGGGTGAGGCATGATGGCGGCTCAGAGCCGCGTTTGTCCGAAGCCCGGTTTTGACCAGTATCTTTTAGACCTTTCCGCATCGGCCGGTTGCGCTGGCTGGCAAGGGTCATTCGGAGAAATTTATGGCTTCAGCAGCGGAACAACTGGCTTCGAACCTGAATTTTTCGACCTTCGCTAAGGCGGAGGATCTGAAAAAGCGTCTCTGGTTTACTCTTGCCGCACTTCTCGTCTACCGTCTCGGCACCCACATTCCGCTTCCGGGCCTGAACCCCGAAGCCTATGCGCAGGCCTTCCGTGGCCAGGCCAACGGTATTCTCGGTCTTTTCAACATGTTTGCGGGTGGCGCCGTCGAGCGCATGGCGATCTTCGCGCTCGGCATCATGCCTTACATCTCCGCTTCGATCATCGTGCAGCTCATGACCTCGGTCGTGCCCTCGCTCGAAGCGTTGAAGAAGGAAGGCGAAGCCGGCCGCAAGATCATCAACCAGTATACGCGCTACGGTACGGTGCTGCTCGGCACGCTGCAGGCCTATGGCATTGCGGTCGGCCTCGAAAGCGGCAACGGCCTCGTGGTCGATCCGGGCTGGTTCTTCCGCATTTCCACCGTCATCACGCTGCTCGGCGGCACGATGTTCCTGATGTGGCTGGGTGAGCAGATCACCTCGCGCGGTATCGGCAACGGTATTTCGCTGATCATCTTCGCGGGCATCGCCGCAGGCCTGCCCAAGGCGCTGGCCGGCACGCTGGAACTCGGCCGCACCGGTGCGCTTTCGACCCCGCTCATCCTGATGGTTGTCGTGGTCGCCATCGGTGTCATCGCTCTTATCGTCTTCGTGGAGCGCGCCCAGCGCCGTCTGCTCATTCAATATCCGAAGCGACAGGTCGGCAACCGGATGTTCCAGGGCGATACTTCGCATCTGCCGCTGAAGCTCAACACGGCCGGCGTCATTCCCGCGATCTTCGCATCGTCGCTGCTGCTGCTGCCGGCAACGGCTGCGGGTTTTGCCGGCAACACCAACCTGCCGGGCTGGGCAACTTCGATCATCGCGTCGCTGCAGCACGGACAGCCGCTGTTCATGGCGCTCTACGGCCTGCTGATCGCGTTCTTCGCGTTTTTCTATACGGCGATCGTCTTCAATCCGAAGGACACCGCAGATAACCTCAAGAAGCATGGTGGCTTCATTCCGGGCATCCGTCCGGGCGAGCGCACCGCGGAGTACATCGATTACGTCCTGACCCGCATCACCGTGGTCGGCGCGATTTATCTTGTCTTCGTCTGTATCCTTCCTGAGACACTTATCGCACGCACGGGCATTCCATTAGCCCTTGGTGGTACTTCGCTTTTGATCGTTGTCAGTGTAACTCTGGACACGGTTGCGCAAATTCAGGGCCACCTGATCGCGCAGCAGTATGAAGGGCTGATCAAGAAGTCGAAGTTGCGTGGAGGAAAGAGGGGACGATGAGACTGATATTTTTGGGTCCGCCGGGTGCGGGCAAGGGAACCCAGGCCAAGCGGCTGACGGACAAGTACGGGATCCCGCAGCTTTCCACCGGTGACATGCTTCGCGCTGCGGTCAGCGCGGGCACCGAAATCGGCAAACGCGCCAAGGCCGTCATGGACGCCGGCGGGCTTGTTTCCGACGATATCGTCAATCAGATCGTTTCCGAACGCATCGAAGCACCGGACTGTGCCAAGGGCTTTATTCTCGACGGCTATCCGCGCACCGTTCCGCAGGCCAAGGCGCTTGCCGAGAACATGCGCAAGAAGAATCTGGTCCTCGATGCCGTCATCGAACTCAAGGTGGACGAAGAGGCGTTGATTCGCCGAATCGAAAACCGCGTGGCTGAAACCATTGCCGCCGGCGGTACGGTTCGCTCGGATGACAATCCGGAAGCGTTCCGCAAGCGCCTGACGGAATATCGCGAGAAGACCGCGCCGCTGTCCGCCTATTACAGCGAACAGGGCGAGCTCGTGACGCTGGATGGCATGGCTGACGTCGATGCCGTCACCGAGGCTATCGAGCGCGTTCTCGAGAAAGCCTCCGCCTGATCGACGGAGCGGATGGGCGAGGCTGTTGCGCTCTTGCCCATATCTCGCTTCCGCATGGCGGCAGATCCTTTGGATCGTAAAAGAATCTTGGCGGAGCCGGTTGCTTTTTTGCGCTGATTCCGTTAAACACCGCGCCAACTCGCGACATCCCAAGCGACTGGCGCGGATTTCCCTAAGGGAAGGGAGATCCGGGTTCGGTCGTTTTGACTTGTCACGGACACCAATTTGAACTGGCGGTCTTGTCGGCCGCTCGAATGGAATCACCACTTGCCGGATGGCAACTGGAACCAAGGAGAAGAGACGTGGCACGTATCGCTGGCGTCAACATCCCGACCGCGAAGCGCGTTGTTATTGCGCTGACCTACATTCACGGGATCGGTCCGAAATTCGCGCAGGAAATCATGGACAAGGTCGGTCTTCCGGCTGAGAAGCGCGTTCATCAGCTGACGGATGCTGAAGTTCTTCAGATCCGCGAAGCCATCGACCGCGACTACCAGGTCGAAGGCGACCTGCGTCGCGAGACCTCGATGAACATCAAGCGTCTGATGGACCTCGGTTGCTACCGCGGCCTGCGTCACCGTCGTGGCCTTCCGGTCCGCGGTCAGCGCACGCACACCAACGCCCGCACCCGCAAGGGTCCGGCGAAGGCTATCGCTGGTAAGAAGAAGTAATTTTCCGGTTCTCCGGAAAGGGGAGGCTGGTGCAGTCCGCGCCAGCCTTTCTGAGTTTGGCGTGAAGCTCCGATGGGGTTGAACGCCGGTGTAGCCGCTGGTGTTACGGCGGTGAAGAGATCAATGAAAGGTATAAAATGGCCAAGGAAGCCGCACGTATTCGCCGTCGCGAACGTAAGAACATCACGTCGGGCGTCGCGCACGTCAACTCGACGTTCAACAACACGATGATCACCATCACTGACGCACAGGGCAACGCCATTGCCTGGTCGTCTGCTGGTGCCAAGGGCTTCAAGGGTTCGCGCAAGTCGACCCCGTTCGCTGCCCAGATCGCTGCTGAAGATTGCGCGAAGAAGGCTCAGGAACACGGCATGAAGTCGCTTGAAGTTGAAGTTTGCGGTCCGGGTTCCGGCCGTGAATCGGCACTTCGCGCCCTGCAGGCTGCCGGTTTCATGATCACTTCCATTCGCGACGTGACGCCGATCCCGCACAACGGTTGCCGTCCGCGCAAGAAGCGCCGCGTCTGACGCGACCGTGGTTCGGAAATTCCGCCTTACCTCAGGTCTGGCGGAATTTTCGTGTATCTGGCGTGTGCGCGTCGATTTCGATCGGCGGACTTGCGCTCAAGAACCCACCAATGAACCGCTGAATTAGGTTCCTCTCGGTGTTTTCATGCTCGGTCCGTCACGATTGGATGGTGGCGGCGAACGGAAGGTTTAAAGATGATTCAGAAGAACTGGCAGGAACTTATCAAGCCGAACAAGGTCGAGTTCACCTCGTCCAGCCGCACTAAGGCAACGCTGGTTGCCGAGCCGCTGGAGCGTGGTTTCGGTCTTACCCTCGGCAACGCGCTGCGTCGCGTTCTGTTGTCTTCTCTGCGTGGCGCCGCTGTGACGGCCGTGCAGATCGACGGTGTCCTGCACGAATTCTCCTCCATCCCCGGCGTTCGGGAAGATGTGACGGATATCGTGCTCAACATCAAGGAAATCGCCATCAAGATGGACGGCGATGATTCCAAGCGCATGGTCGTGCGCAAGCAGGGTCCGGGCGCCGTGACCGCTGGTGACATCCAGACGGTTGGCGATATCGAGATCCTGAACCCCGACCACGTGATCTGCACGCTGGACGATGGCGCTGAAATCCGCATGGAATTCACCGTCAACAACGGCAAGGGTTACGTACCGGCTGAGCGCAACCGCGCGGAAGATGCCCCGATCGGTCTCATTCCGGTGGACAGCCTCTATTCTCCGGTCAAGAAAGTGTCCTACAAGGTGGAAAACACCCGTGAAGGCCAGGTTCTCGACTATGACAAGCTGATCATGACGATCGAGACCAACGGTTCGGTTTCCGGCGAAGACGCCGTTGCCTTCGCCGCTCGCATTCTTCAGGACCAGCTCGGCGTCTTCGTCAACTTCGACGAGCCGCAGAAGGAAGCAGAAGAAGAATCGGTTACCGAACTTGCGTTCAACCCGGCGCTTCTCAAGAAGGTCGACGAGCTCGAATTGTCCGTTCGTTCGGCAAACTGCCTGAAGAACGACAACATCGTTTATATCGGCGACCTGATCCAGAAGACCGAAGCCGAAATGCTTCGCACGCCGAACTTCGGTCGCAAGTCGCTGAACGAAATCAAGGAAGTTCTCGCTTCCATGGGTCTGCACCTCGGTATGGAAGTGCCGGCATGGCCGCCTGAGAACATCGAAGATCTCGCAAAGCGTTACGAAGACCAGTACTAACAATCAAAAAGGCAGACCCTTTAAAGACTGCCTTTCCCCGTCAAACAGCAGGTAAGTCACCTGCATGTGCCAGGAAACGGCAGGCCTTAGAGAAGGAACCTGCGAAGAAGGAGAATAGCAATGCGCCACGGTAATTCAGGCCGCAAGCTCAATAGAACCGCCAGCCACCGCAAGGCAATGTTTGCCAACATGGCTGCTTCGCTCATCACCCATGAGCAGATCGTAACCACGCTTCCGAAGGCGAAGGAAATTCGCCCGATCGTTGAGAAGCTCGTCACCCTCGGCAAGCGCGGCGACCTGCACGCTCGTCGTCAGGCGATCTCGCAGATCAAGGATCAGGACGCCGTTCGCAAGCTGTTCGACGCGATCGCAGCCCGCTACGCAAACCGCAACGGCGGCTACCTGCGTATCATGAAGGCCGGCTTCCGCCAGGGCGACAATGCCGCTCTCGCCGTCATCGAATTCGTCGAGCGCGACGTTGACGCCAAGGGCGCAGCCGACAAGGCTCGCGTTGCCGCTGAAGCTGCTGCTGCCGAAGCTGCATAAGGTTTGACGCCGTTCAGGCGTCATGAGTTAAAAAAGCCGGGCGAGAGATCGCCCGGCTTTTTCGCGTTAATTTATCTGTTCAGAGTTAGCGGCCTGGCAAACACCGGCTGATCTGGAGAAGAAGATCGGCAATGGGCGCGGTCAAATAAAATCGGTCAGAAGCGTGATGCGCTTGCCAAAGCACTTGCAGGTCTTCTTCTGTAATCTCGCCGCTTTCAATGCGTTGGACCAGTTGAGAGAGGGCTTGCAGATGCGTGTCGCCCAAGGCTTGCGCAATTCGAGCGGGAGCGAAGGCCACGCCGTCGGCCGCGGCGTTGAATATTTTGGACAGCGCAGCTTGAGCGCTGCTGGAAATGTTAGACCGGTGGGAAGCGCTTCGATTTCGATCAGTCGGCTTCATGATTTGGACTGATGTTGCAGAGGTCTCCTGTCGGCGCGTCTTCCCCGCTTGCGTTGCATAATCGAAGGCCGCACCAGCCTATAGCCGAGCAATACTACCATCGTGCTGATATAAAACACCGGCTCCAGCGTGGTCGACTTTCGCGCCAGCACGAAATGCAGCACGCCGACGATGAGCACGAGATAGACGAGTTTGTGCAGCGTGTTCCAGCGGCTGCCGAGTTTGCGGATCGACCAGCGGTTGGAGGTGAGCGCCAGCGGTATGAGCATGAGAAGGCCGGCCATGCCGAGCATGATATAGGGGCGCTTCAGAATATCGCCGGCGATGGAACCGAGGATCAGGCCGCGATCCAGCACCAGATAGACGGTGAAATGCGCCAGCACGTAATAAAAGGCGATCAGCCCCAGCGCGCGGCGATAGGCGATGAGGTTGATGTTGAAGAGATCGCGCAGCGGCGTCACCAGAAGCCCGAGGCACAGGAAGCGCAGCGCCCAGATGCCGAGCAGGTGCTCGAAATCCTTGACCGGGTTGAAGCCGAGGCCGCCGGTTGCGGCGAGATAGAAATACCAGAGGCCCGGACAGAGGCCGATCACATAAAGCGACCAGATGGCCGCCGGCTGGTAACGCTTCGGCAGCGAGGGAAGAGGCAGGGCGAAGGCCATGGTCAATAATTCGCTTTCAGGTCCATGCCGGCATAGAGGCTCGCCACCTCGTCATAACCGTTGAACATCAGGGTAGGGCGGTTCTGGGTGCCAAAGAAGCCGCCTTCGCCGATGCGCTGTTCCGTCGCCTGGCTCCAGCGCGGATGGTCGACATTCGGGTTGACGTTGGAATAGAAGCCATATTCGCGGGCGTTGGAATTTTTCCACGTCGTTTCCGGCTGTTTCTCGACCAGCGAGATGCGGACGATGGATTTGATGCCCTTGAAACCGTATTTCCAGGGCACGACGAGGCGGATCGGCGCACCGTTCTGGTTCGGCAGCGTCTCTCCATAAAGGCCAACGGCGAGAATGGTGAGCGGATGGCGTGCTTCATCGAGGCGAAGCCCCTCGACATAGGGCCAGGAGAGAGGCTGGAAGAGGCCGCTTTGCCCCGGCATTTCGTCCGGCCGCACCACGGTTTCGAAAGCGACATATTTCGCGCTGCCAAGCGGCTCCACCTTGTCGAGAAGGGTGGCGAGCGGGAAGCCGATCCACGGAATGACCATCGACCAGCCCTCGACGCAGCGCATGCGGTAAGTGCGCTCTTCGAGAGGATATTTCATCAGCTCTTCAATGCCAAATTCCTGCGGTTTGGAGACGAGGCCATCCACCTTCACCGTCCATGGGGTAGGCTTGAACTTGCCGGAGTTTTCCTTCGGGTCAGATTTTCCAACACCGAATTCGTAGAAATTATTATAGCTGGTGACAGCATCGAGCGGGGTGAGCTTCTCGTCCAGCTTGTAGGCGCCGGGTTTTGCGGAAAGCGGCGCGGCAACAGCCTCGCGCCCGGCCAGTCCGATTGCCGCCAGCCCTGCCGCCGTGCCGAGGAAGCCACGTCTGGACAGGTAGATATTCTTCGGCGTGATTTCATTTGCCGAGATGAGGGGCGGGCGATAGGCGGGCATTGGAACCTCCACAAAAGCCGGGTACATCGGCGATAAATCGATTATGATAGCCAATACGGCCGCTGCACAGATATGTTTCAGCGCTCTGCGGAAAAACAACGGTGGGGCGGCGGAAATCGCGCATTTGTGATGAAGGCGCGGCCCGATAGCACGATGAAGAGAAAGCGTACCGTACCGAACCGTACTGTTTTGCCCCAAGGTGACAGTGACAGGGCTTGCGGTTTGCGCTAGAAAAACCGCAAAATAGGGCAGAGGCCGTTTTGACCGCGTTGCGGAAGACGCGTCTTAGCCCAAGAGATTGAGGAAAACACCATGCCAGCCTATCGCTCCAGAACGACAACCCACGGCCGCAACATGGCGGGCGCGCGCGGCCTTTGGCGCGCCACCGGCATGAAGGACAGCGATTTCGGCAAGCCGATCATCGCGGTGGTCAATTCCTTCACGCAGTTCGTGCCGGGCCATGTGCATCTGAAGGATCTCGGTCAGCTCGTTGCCCGCGAAATCGAGGCGGCCGGCGGTGTCGCCAAGGAATTCAACACCATCGCGGTCGATGACGGTATCGCCATGGGCCATGACGGCATGCTCTATTCGCTGCCGTCGCGCGAGATCATCGCGGATTCGGTGGAATATATGGTCAACGCCCATTGCGCCGATGCGATGGTGTGCATTTCCAACTGCGACAAGATCACCCCCGGCATGCTGAATGCGGCGATGCGCCTCAACATCCCCGCGGTCTTCGTTTCCGGCGGTCCGATGGAGGCCGGCAAGGTCGTCCTGCACGGCAAGACGGTTGCGCTCGATCTGGTCGACGCCATGGTTGCAGCTGCAGACGACAAGATTTCCGACGAGGATGTGAAGGTTATCGAGCGTTCGGCCTGCCCGACCTGCGGTTCCTGTTCCGGCATGTTCACGGCCAATTCCATGAACTGTCTGACCGAGGCGCTGGGTCTCTCGCTGCCCGGCAACGGTTCGACGCTCGCCACCCATTCCGATCGCAAGCGGCTGTTCGTCGAAGCCGGTCACCTGATCGTCGATCTGGCGCGCCGTTATTACGAGCAGGAGGACGAAACCGTCCTGCCGCGCACCATCGCCAACAAGGCGGCGTTTGAAAACGCCATGTCGCTGGATATCGCCATGGGCGGTTCCACCAACACGGTGCTGCATATTCTGGCGGCGGCGCATGAGGGAGGCGTCGATTTCGGCATGGAAGACATCGACCGTCTTTCCCGCAAGGTTCCCTGCCTTTCCAAGGTCGCGCCGGCCAAGCAGGACGTGCACATGGAAGATGTTCACCGCGCCGGCGGCATCATGCGCATTCTCGGCGAGCTGGAACGCGGTGGGCTCATCAATCGCGATACCTATACCGTTCATGAGGCGACGCTGGGCGACGCCATCGACCGCTGGGACATCACCCGCACCAACAGCGAGACAGTGCGCCAGTTCTTCAAGGCCGCCCCCGGCGGCGTGCCGACGCAGGTGGCCTTCAGCCAGTCCTCGCGCTGGGACGATCTGGATACGGACGGCGAAAACGGCGTCATCCGCTCGGTCGAGAAGCCTTTCTCCAAGGATGGCGGTCTGGCCGTGCTTTACGGCAACATCGCACTCGACGGCTGCATCGTGAAGACGGCGGGCGTCGATGAATCCATCCTGAAATTCACCGGCCCGGCAGTGGTTTACGAAAGTCAGGATGCGGCGGTGAAGGGCATTCTCGGCAACGAGGTCAAGGCGGGCGACGTCGTCGTCATCCGTTACGAAGGGCCGAAGGGCGGGCCGGGCATGCAGGAAATGCTCTATCCGACCAGTTACCTGAAATCCAAGGGCCTCGGCAAAGCCTGCGCGCTGATTACCGACGGCCGTTTCTCCGGCGGCACCTCCGGCCTTTCCATCGGTCACGCCTCGCCGGAAGCGGCGCAGGGCGGCGCCATCGGCCTCGTGCGCCAGGGCGATCTCATCGAGATTGATATTCCGAACCGTACGATCAACCTGAAGGTCACCGATGCGGAGCTGGCTTCGCGCCGCGCCGAGCAGGAAGAGCTTGGCTGGAAGCCGGAAGCACCACGCAAGCGCAATGTTACGACGGCGCTGAAGGCCTATGCGGCCTTTGCCTCGAGCGCTGACAAGGGCGCAGTGCGGATTTTGCCGGAGTAATTTCCGGATTTCCGTGATGATAAAGCCGCCGTTGATAGACGGCGGCTTTTTTGTGCCGATCACTCTTTATCGAGCCGATAAGGTCGAAGCGGCACGATTTTTCCCCGTTGCCGGCAAAAGGCATTTGCACGGCCGGTCGCAACAAAGCCCAGCTTGTCCATCAGACGGTGCGACGCCCTGTTGTCGAACAGGGGATTGGCATGCAGGGTTCTGATGTTCAGGTGCTGAAAGGCATAATCGATGACGAGGCGTCCGGCTTCTTCTCCATAGCCCTTTCCCCAAACACGGCGATCAAGCCAAAGGCCGAATTCGCCTGAAAGCCCGATGAGACCGACCAGACTGCCATCATCCACAGCCCATACCGGTAGCCGACGCTCAGCAATGCGCCTGATGAGGCGCCGTGCATCATCGGGTTCGAAAGGATAGGCCGTGCGCAGCAGATTGCGCAAAATGAGCGGGTCGTTCGTCAGCCGGGCGAGTGGCGGCGAGTCCGTCATTTTAAAAGGCCGGAGGAGAAGGCGCGATGATTTCAGTTGCGGCATCGTTTCCCGTCTTTGCATTTGCGGCAGGGCAATAGTCCTCAAGATCAGAACCTGATTCAAGCGCTTTGCATCTCGATTCCGGAATGCAGGCCAACGCCCTGTTTTCATACAGATTTCGCGAGACCATCGAATTGGGGTGTGGAAAGAAATAAGGTCACATTGGAGTGATTGGCGGCGTTTCCTCTTTTCATCGCCGTATGGCTTCCTAGCTCAGTGACATGAAAAGACGAACCGCACTCGCCCTTATCGCTTCCCTGCCTTTCGCCCCGCTTGCCCGCGCGCAAAGCACCGGCAACGGCATCCGTTTCGATCCGTTGCTGCGGGAGGCGGATGCGCTTTCCAGCCTCAAGGCGGTCATCGTCAGCATCGATGGCGAAGAGGTCGCGAGCCGCGCCTATCACGGGGCCGGTTTGAACGGCTCCACCAATATCAAGTCGGCCTCGAAATCGATCATCTCGGCGCTGGTGGGCATGGCCATCGATCGCAAGATTCTCGAAGGCGCCGACCAGCCGATCGCGACTGTTCTGCGCGGCGATTTTCCGCAAGATCCCGATCCCCGGCTGGAACGGATCACCGTCGGCAACCTGCTGTCGATGCAATCCGGCCTGGAACGCATGTCCGGCCCCAATTACGGCCGCTGGGTTGCCAGCCGCAACTGGGTGCGGATGGCGCTGGGTTCCGGTTTCGCCGGGGAACCGGGCGGCGGCATGCTTTATTCCACCGGCTCCACCCATCTGCTCTCAGCTATCCTGACAAAAGCTTCCGGCCGTTCGACGCTGTCGCTTGCGCGCGACTGGCTCCGTCCGCTTGAAGGATTTTCCATCGGCGGCTGGGAGCGCGATCCGCAGGGCATCTATCTCGGTGGCAACCAGATGGCGATGACGGCGCGGTCTTTGCTGGCCTTCGGAGAGCTTTATCGCCTGGGTGGTGTGACACCTGGCGGCGAGCGGTTGATTTCGCAGGGCTGGATCGAGCAATCGTGGCGGCAGCGCACCAATTCCGTCTTTAACGGCGACGGTTACGGCTATTGCTGGTTCATCAAGGAGATGGCAGGAGAGACGGTCTATTACGCCTGGGGTTATGGCGGGCAGATGCTCTATATCGTACCCGCCAGACGGCTATCGGTCGTGATGACCTCTCGCGAGGATGCGCCTTCCGCCCGAACCGGTTATCGCGACCAGTTGCATGGCCTTATGGAGACCATCATCCGGGCGGTATAACCTCAAGCGCAAAACGCCGAACTAGGCGGCCAGACGGCGTTTTAGCTGAAGGCCATTGCGGAAGCTTTTTGCGAGAAGGGTGATATTGAGCGCCCCGGCGCAAAGCTCCAGCGCCTGAACGGCGTAGAAGACCCCGCCGTAATCGTTTGAGAGGGCGAAATGCCGAAGCACAAGCGCGCAGGGGACAAGGATCAGCAACCCGTTCAGTGCGATGAGCGGCATACGTTTCTTCTTGGCTGCGACCAGCGGATGTTTCCATTTCGCGCCCATGCGAAAGCCGCTGAAACCCGTGACCGCAAGCGCGGGCGCAAGCACCAGAAACCCCCAGGGAATGGCGAGTTTGACGGTACGGATCGCTTCGCTGGAACCGGAGATTTCGGTGAGCGCGGTGGATAACCAAAAGGCGAGTATGATCGCCAGCGCCAGCGTGCCGGCGACGGGATGAAGGGTTCTCATCGATATAGTCCTTTAGAAGATCGGTTCAGCCTTGCGGCGGATCGGCATCCAGCCCGGCGAAAAGCTGGTTCAGGCAGTCTATGGCGTTACTCAGTTGCTCCGCCTGCATATCCGTGGCTAAACGGCCGGCGAGTTCATTCCATTGCTGCATGGTGGCGGCATAGGCATTCTCGCCTTTTTCGGTAAGGCGAATGAGCTTGGCCCGCTTGTGGTGCGGATTGTTTTCGAAGCAGACAATGTCCTGTCGTTCCATCTCATCGATGAGGCGTTGTACACCCTGCCGGGTCTGGCCCATGTTCCGTGCGATCTGCGCCACGGTCAAAGGCTGGCCGGCAAGCGCCACCGCTCCCAGAACCTGCCAGCGTGCACTGGACAGGCCGAAGGGTGCAGACAGGGCGTCGCCCGCGGCGATCAACGCGCCATTGGTTCGAAAGATGGCCACCGCCAGGGCGGAAAGAATGTGTGCGTTGTCCGTTTTCATGACAACACATTGCCATTTTGACAATATGTTGTCAATATCGGATTTGCGTTACAGCGGCCGGTTGATGCTCTGGAACGCCTCTCCGAGACGTTTCATGCGTTCCTCGTAAGCGCTGGTAAGGCAGGCGACATCCGCCGCGCATTCCTGGCGTTTCTTCAGCCATTGGCTCTGCTCGTCGCGCAGCGTGTCGCGTGCGCCCATGGCCATCAGCTGGGTGAGGATGTCGAAGGTGGTGGCCATCTTCACATCCTGATCGTTCAGCGTGCGGTTGTCGCAGATCGTCTTTTCATCCGCGGCCAGATCGGTCTTTGCGCAATCGAAGCTCGCCGCGTTGGCCAGCGAAATGAAGGAGGGGGCAAGCAGGATGCCGCAGGCAAGGAGGATCGGTTTCAGATGCATAGTCGTCTCTTTTTAAGGACAGTCAGGTGCCGGTGAAACCGAAAAGGGGCGCTGTTGGTTCCAATGTCGCCTACCGATCCATGCCTGGAAAAGGACGGCCATCATCTTGCCGCTCTTTGCTTTACAGGCTTTGGCGTTATAACTCCATCATACTGATGACGATGAGGAATCACATGCGAAGCGTGTTGAAGTATCTGTCCACCGGCTTTCTCGCCGCGCTCATTCTCCTGCCCGTGGGTGCTGCGGCGCAGGATAACAGGACCGTGCCGTCGAGCCACACGGAAATGCAGCTCTCCTTCGCGCCGCTGGTCAAGCGCACCGCGGGCGCGGTGGTGAATGTCTATGCCGAACGCGTCGTGCAGCGGCGTCTGTCGCCCTTTGCCGGTGATCCTTTCTTCGAACAGTTCTTCGGCCAGCAGATGCCGAACCGCACGGAAAAGCAGTCGTCGCTCGGCTCCGGCGTGATCGTGACTGCCGGCGGCCTCGTGGTGACCAACAATCACGTCATCGACGGTGCCGATGACATCAAGGTGGCGCTGGCGGATGGGCGTGAATTTTCCTCCAAGGTGCTGCTGAAGGATGACCGCGTCGACCTCGCCATTCTGCAAATCGATGCGAAGGAGCAGTTCCCTGTGCTGTCGCTCGGCAATTCCGATGCGATTGAAGTGGGTGATCTGGTGCTGGCCATCGGCAACCCCTTCGGTGTCGGCCAGACGGTAACGAGCGGCATCGTTTCGGGCCTGGCGCGCAACCAGGTGACGCAGGGCGATTTCGGCTTCTTCATCCAGACCGACGCTTCCATCAACCCCGGCAATTCCGGCGGCGCATTGATGAATATGGCGGGTGAGTTGATCGGCATCAATACGGCCATCTTCTCCAAGGGCGGCGGCTCGAACGGTATCGGTTTCGCCATTCCCGCCAATCTGGTCCGGGTTTTCGTGGCTGCCGCCGAGCGTGGCGATGCAAGCTTCGAACGGCCCTATATCGGTGCGACCTTCGATCCGGTGACATCGGATGTCGCCGAGGCGCTTGGCCTGCATCGCGCCCGCGGCGCGCTGGTCGTCAGCGTCGTCAAGGGTGGGCCAGCCGAAAAGGCGGGTATCGAGCCCGGACAGGTGGTTACCGCCGTCAATGGCTTCGAGGTGGAACATCCGGATGCGCTGGGTTATCGCCTGACGACCGCTGGCATCGGCAAATCCGCCGAACTGACCGTCATGGACAAGGGCAAAGAGAAAAAGGTGACCATCGCGCTCGATACCGCGCCGGAAACCGCACCGCGCGATGAACGGCTGATCGAGGGCCGCAATCCCTTCGCCGGCGCGACTGTCGCCAATCTTTCGCCGAAGCTTGCCGATGAATTGCGCATGCCCTCGCAGGTGACCGGCGTTGTCATTACCGATGTGAAGCGCGGTTCGCCGGCCTATCGTGTCGGTTTCCAGCCGAAAGACGTGATCCTGTCGCTGAACGGCGCGGATATCGGCACTACCGCCGCTGTCGAGAAGGCGCTGGACGACAATCCCGGCTTCTGGCGGGTGGAAATCCTGCGTGACGGGCAGCGCATCCGGCAGTTCCTGCGATGAGCGACGATCTCTTCGCCCCGCAAGTGCCCGTGGAGGTCGCCAACCGGCGGCCTCTTGCCGATCGTCTGCGTCCGAAGACGCTGGCGGAGGTGAGCGGGCAGCCGCATCTGACGGGCGAGGAGGGCGTGCTGCGCCGCATGATCGATAGCGGCTCGCTGGGATCGATGATCTTCTGGGGGCCGCCCGGCACCGGCAAGACCACGGTTGCTCGCCTGCTTTCCGGCGAGGCGGGTTTGGCTTTCGAGCAGATCTCGGCGATCTTTTCCGGTGTCGCCGACCTCAAGAAGGTTTTCGAAGCGGCGCGCACACGGCGGATGAATGGCCGGCAGACGCTGCTTTTCGTAGACGAGATTCATCGCTTCAACCGCGCCCAGCAGGACAGCTTCCTGCCGGTGATGGAGGATGGCACCATCATTCTGGTGGGCGCCACCACCGAAAATCCGTCTTTCGAACTCAATGCCGCTCTGTTGTCGCGGGCGCGTGTCCTGACGTTCGGCTCGCATGACGAGGACAGTCTCAGCGAACTTCTGAAGCGCGCCGAGGAGGCGGAGGGCAAGCCCCTGCCGCTGACGGAAGAGGCGCGGGCCAGCCTGATCCGCATGGCGGATGGCGATGGTCGCGCTGTGCTGACGCTTGCCGAGGAGGTGTGGCGGGCGGCGCGCAAGGACGAGACCTTCGATACCGAAGGGCTGACGCGCATCGTGCAGCGCCGTGCGCCCGTCTACGACAAGAGCCAGGACGGCCATTACAATCTCATTTCCGCGTTGCATAAGTCGGTGCGCGGTTCGGATCCGGATGCCGCGCTTTATTATCTCGCCCGCATGTTCGATGCCGGCGAAGACCCGCTCTATATCGGCCGGCGGCTGGTGCGTATGGCGGTGGAGGATATCGGCCTTGCCGATCCGCAGGCGCTCGCCGTCTGCAATGCTGCCAAGGATGCCTATGATTATCTCGGCTCACCGGAGGGGGAGCTGGCGCTGGCGCAGGCCTGCGTCTATCTCGCGACCGCGCCGAAATCGAACGCCGTCTATACGGCCTTCAAGTCGGCGATGCGGGCGGCCAAGGAAAACGGCTCGCTGGTGCCGCCGAAACATATTCTGAACGCGCCGACCAAGCTCATGAAGGGCGAGGGTTATGGCGACGGTTACCGTTACGACCATGACGAGCCGGATGCCTTTTCCGGACAGGATTATTTCCCGGAGAAAATGGGGCGCACGACCTTTTACGATCCGCCTGATCGGGGTTTCGAAAGGGAAATCCGCAAGCGTCTGGACTGGTGGGCGAAGCTGCGTCGCGAGCGTGGATCGCGCTAGGATTTTATGCGATTGCGCCGAAAACCGTATCGCGGCCGATCTTAAGAAAAAGATTCAGGCCGCTGGCAAAAAGAGTCGCGAAACCGCGACAACTAGCTGTTTTTTAAGGAAGATCAGGATGCCTTGCGATGCGGTGCCGCCTGCGGCTGCGCGGGCAGCATCTTGACCGAGGATTCCGCCAGGCCGCTATGGCCTTCGGCATCGATCACCAGATGCCAGTGCAATGTCTCGGGAATGGCGATGCGGATCGGCGATTTTTTCGCGACGCCGCCGAGATATTTGAAATCGAGCAGCTCGGTGAAACGCTGGAAATTCGCGCCCGTCATCAGCCGGACATTGTTGACGGCTGACAGGGATATTTCAAGGGTAGTTCCTGCCCGCAATTCCTTCAGGTCATAATGCGTATAGCGAAAATTCGGCCGGGCCATCGCGCCCTCCCTGTAAAGTAATTTCGGTCAAAGAGGATAGGGGCCGCACGGTTAACGGTGTCTTTAAATGCCGCCGGCCGGTTTGAAAATTCACGCTTGCTGTGCCTGTCTGGCATGATGCCGCCAAGGAGTATGAGCATATAAGAATAATACCAACGTATAATATGTGTATTTAATAATAATAAATTTTTTGCCTTTAACATCGGCTGGTCGAAGTGCATCAGCGACGTTGAGGGGGAACATGAAAAACGTAACAATATCTACGCGCCTTTATGCGCTCGTCGCATTGTTTCTGGCAATACTGGCCGCGGCCCTGACATTCAGCCTGTTTGAAAGCTACCACGAGATGGAGCGGGAACGGAAAGCCGGGCTTGCGGCAATGAATGAAACCGCTGTTGCCATTCTCGATCAATATTACCGGCTGGAGCAGGGCGGAAGCCTGACGCGGGAGGCGGCGCAACAGCAGGCCAAGACGACCATTGCGGCAATGCGCTACGGCAATGGCAGCGGCTATTTCTGGATCAACGACATGCATCCCAAAATGGTGATGCATCCGATCAAACCCGAAATGAACGGCACGGACCTTACCGCCAACAAGGACCCGAACGGCAAGGCGTTGTTCGTCGAGTTCGTGAATACGGTCAAGGCGGGCGGCAAGGGCTTTGTCGATTATTACTGGCCGAAGCCCGGCGCGCCGGAGCCGGTCGAGAAATTTTCCCATGTCGCCGGTTTCGCCCCCTGGGGCTGGATTGTCGGCACCGGTGTTTATGTTGACGATCTTGAAGCGGTATTCTGGCGCGACGTTTATTTTAATGGCGGTCTTTGCATCGCCGCCGGTCTTCTGGTTGTCGGCGTGGCCGCAGCCGTCGTGCGCAGCGTGACGCGGCCGATCGATCTTATCCGCCAGAGCATGCGGCGGATTGCCGACGGTGACGGCGCGGCAGATATACAGTTCGCCGACCGTCGCAATGAAATCGGCGCGATTGCCAAGACGCTGCTGGTACTGCGCGACAGCGTCAATGAACGCAGCGCGCTGCAGGCCCGCGAGGCCGACCAGCAGCGGGCACTGGAGCAGGAGCGGCACGGTAACGAGATGGTTCTGCGCTCCGCTTCCGAGCGGCAGGCCCACGCCATGGAGCAATTGGGCGATGCGCTCGAGGCGCTCGCCAATGGCGATCTGACCGTTTCGCTTACGGATATCGGCGCGGATTATGAAAAGCTGCGCATGGACTTCAACCGTGCTGTCGGCGCCTTGCACGGCGCGATCGAGGCGATTGCCAGAACCGGCCATGTGGTCAATGACAGCGCCTCCGATATCAGCGGTGCGACCGGCAATCTTTCCCGCCGGACCGAACAGCAGGCGGCGGCGCTGGAGGAGACGGCGGCGGCTCTGGACGAGATCACCGCCACAGTGCGCACCGCTTCCGAGCGTGCCAACGAGGCCCGGCAGATGGTGCAGGACACGAAAACCAGCGCCGGCCGCTCGGGCGAGATCGTGCGCAATGCTGTCGACGCCATGGGCCGCATCGAGGAGTCTTCGAAGCGCATCGGCCAGATCATCTCGGTCATCGACGAAATCGCCTTCCAGACCAATCTTCTGGCGCTGAATGCCGGTGTGGAAGCGGCGCGTGCGGGCGAGGCCGGGCGTGGTTTTGCCGTGGTGGCGCAGGAGGTTCGCGAACTGGCGCAACGTTCCGCCAATGCGGCCAAGGAAATCAAGACCCTCATCAACCGTTCGGCCGAAGAAGTCGGCGGTGGCGTCGCGCTGGTGCGCTCGACGGGCGATGCGCTGGAGGAGATCGTTGCCTTGGTCAATCGTGTCGATGGCCATGTCAACTCCATCGCCACGGCGGCGCGCGAGCAGGCGACCGGCCTGCAGGAGATCAACACCTCCGTCAACCACATGGACCAGATGACACAGCAAAACGCCGCCATGGTGGAAGAAACGACGGCGGCAAGCCAGACGCTCGCCGAGGAAAGCCGCCAGCTGCGCTCGCTGCTGTCGCGTTTCGAGCTTGGACATGGTGCCGGGCGCGAGGTTTCGCGGGCCGCGTGATTTCAGGTGTTTCAGGAAAGTTAAAGGGCGCGGCTTTGGCCGCGCCCTTTGTTATGGGCAGGACTTTATCCGCCCGCGTGGTCATCGGACGCGATTGTCGCGGTCTTGTGTGGATGGGACTGCGCCAAACACATCATTCGTTATTTCCCGCAACCAATAAGCTTTCGTTTACCTCATTTCTTTAAAATTTATCCTGTATTGCCGCGAATAGCGGCCGCTGAAGGTACAGGTTCTCGTATGGCGTATGTTTCCCTTCCGCGTCGTCTTGTGACGTTGCTGATGATTTCCACGGTCATGGTGTCGTGTTCGGCGGAAGGCCTCGTGCCACCGGCGGAGGTGGACGGCACCACACGCGTCAGCGCCATCCGCTCCTCGCGGCAGCAGGGTTACAGCGCGCCGGCGGGTGCGGTGTATCAGGCCGAGCAGGCCGGGCAGGGCGCCGATTATCCGGCAGCCGTTTCACAACCGATGCCGGAGCCTTACGCCTCGCAGGATCCCCTGCTGCAATCGCCGCAGGGCGGACAGGGTTATTCAACGCTCGATTCCCAGCATCAGGCGCGCATGGCGGCCAGCGGCCATGGCAATATGCCGGCGCAGACAATGCAGGGCCAGACGATGCAGGGGCAGACCATGCCCGCGCAGCAGATGACCAGCAACCAGATCGCCGAAGGCGAAGGCGGCGTGAACATGGATTCCATGCTGGGCGTGGAGCCGGTTCGCGGACTTGCCGAAGAACAGGACGCGGATATTGCCGAAGGCGCGTCTGCGCAGCCGGTGGTGGATGGTATCGGCACGGACAATCCGGTGGCCGTTCCTCCGGCCCGCCAGCCGCAACGGGCCAGCCAATCGCGGCTCATCCCACCGCCGCCGCTCGGCGCCTCCTCCCGTCGTCAGCCGGTGGAAGAGGTGGCGATGGTGATGCCGAACGATCCGATGGCGGGTGGCGGGCTGCAAAGCAACCGCTCGATGCCGCCCGGCATCATGCCATCCTCCGAAGTTGCCTGCCGCTCCGAACTTCGCCGTCTCGGCGTCGCTTTCCGGGATGTTGCGCGCATTGCCGACGGCCCGACCTGCGGTATCGATTATCCGATCGAACTCAGCGGTCTCGCCAGCGGCGTCGCCATCCGGCCGGCGGTGAAGCTCAATTGCCAGGTCACGCTTGCCTTCGCCAAATGGGTGAAGTTCGAGCTCGTGCCATCCTCGCGCTTCCGTTATCTCTCCGGCGTCGGCCGCATTACGCCGATGGGCGGTTATTCCTGCCGCAAGATGAATTCACGCTCCAGCAATCCGTGGTCCGAACATGCACGCGGCAACGCCATCGATATCGGCACCATCACGCTGAAGAATGGCAAGGAAATCGACGTTCGCAGCAAGAGCTTCTTCGCCTTCCGCGAAAAAGCGCTGCTGAAGGCGGTGAGGTCCGATAGCTGCAAATATTTCTCCACCGTTCTCGGACCGGGCAGCGATCCCAATCACTGGAACCATTTTCACTTCGACCTGCGCACCCGCAAGTCAGGTTACAGGCATTGTGACTAGGGGGATTGAGACTCGAACGGCGTGATTGGGCAGGGCTATAGTCGGGCGGCGTTTTAGACGCTCGCTGTAATGCGTCATGTTTGCAACTTCCGTCATTCCGGCCTTGAGCCGGAATCCAGCCGACGCGCGTCTGCGCGACGGGAAGACTCCTTTCAGCTCAAGGACTTGAGCTGGCTGGATTCCGGCTCAAGGCCGGAATGACGGAAGTGTGGATTCACTTGTCGGAATTCCAACTCCTCTGTCACACCCCACAAAAAAAGACCGGCCCGAAGGCCGGTTGAAGAAGACAGCCTTATCGGGGGGATATCGGCGTCTTTGCAAGGGCATGCAATGGGAAACGATCCCATGGAGTGGTCCATCCGGCGCGGATGTGCGGCAAAAGACATCGCGCCGTACTGACCTGCGGCCAACATGGCTTGCCGCGTTCTTCTGATACGCTATGAGGGTCACATGTTTGTGACAACGGCCCTCGGGAGCCTGCCTTTATGCCCCCTGTTTCAGAGCTGATGGTCTTTGCTGCGGCGCTTGCGGCAGCGGGTGTGGTCGCCGGTCTTCTGGCGGGGTTGTTCGGCATCGGCGGTGGCGCGGTGCTGGTGCCCGTCTTCTACCAGGTCTTCGGGCTACTGGATGTGCCGGAGGCGGTGCGCATGCATCTCTCGCTCGGCACATCGCTCGCCATTATCGTGCCCACCTCCATCCGCTCGTTCCTGACGCATCGTCAGAAAGGCGCGGTCGATATCGATCTGCTGAAGGGCTGGATCGTCGCCGTACCGCTCGGCACCATCCTCGCATCCGTGGTTGCAGCCCATGCCTCGAGCGTTGCGCTGCGGCTGATCTTCGCCTTCATCGCGCTGGCGCTTGCCTTCCGGATGATCTTCAACCGGGCAAGCTGGCATCTGGGTTCCGACCTGCCGCAAAACCCGGGCCGTTTTCTGGTGGGCACCGGCATCGGGCTTTTTTCCGGCCTGATGGGCGTGGGCGGCGGGGTGATGAACAACACCTTCATGACGCTTTACGGACGCACCATCCATCAGGCGGTTGCCACGTCTTCCGGCGTCGGCGTGCTGATTTCGCTACCGGGGCTTCTGGGTTATATCTGGGCCGGCTGGGGCGATGCGGGCCTGCCGCCGTTTTCCACTGGCTTCATCAACTGGATCGCGGTGGTGCTGTTGATCCCCATCACGCTTGTCGTTGCTCCCTATGGCGCGCGGCTGGCGCATGCGCTCAGCAAGAAGCAGCTGGAGCGCGCCTTCGGACTGTTTCTGGTCTTCGTTGCGGCGCAGTTTTTCTATAGCGTTTACGGCTGATTTTCCCACTCCGCCGAACGCAGTGTTCAGCCCGTCGGACTGGCATTTGCGCCTTTCCCGGCCTATATGGCGTGCATCTTACTCGGTTTTTCGAAAGATTCGCCATGAATGCCATTGTTTCGATACGGAATCTGACAAAATCCTACGCAAACGGCTTTCAGGCGCTCAAAGGTGTCAGCCTCGATATCAAAGAGGGGGAAATCCTTGCTCTTCTCGGTCCGAACGGTGCTGGCAAGACGACATTGATCTCCATCGTCTGCGGCCTCGTCAATCCCGGTGAAGGTTCGGTGCTTGTCGGCGGGCACGATGTGGTGAAGGATTTTCGCCAGACCCGCGCCCTGATCGGCCTCGTGCCGCAGGAACTGACCACCGACCAGTTCGAGACGGTGTGGAACACCGTCAGCTTCTCGCGCGGCCTGCACGGGCAAAAGAAGAACCCGGAACTGATCGAGCGCATCCTGAAATCCCTGTCGCTCTGGAACAAGAAGGACAATATGCTGCGGGAGCTTTCCGGCGGCATGAAGCGGCGTGTGCTGATCGCCAAGGCGCTGGCGCATGAGCCGAAGGTTCTGTTCCTCGACGAGCCGACGGCCGGCGTGGATGTGGCGCTGCGCCGCGACATGTGGAACGTCGTTTCCGAGCTGCGCGCCAAGGGCGTCACCATCATCCTCACCACGCACTACATCGAAGAGGCGGAAGAAATCGCCGACCGTGTGGGCGTCATCAATGGCGGCGAATTGCTGCTGGTGGAAGAAAAGACGGCGTTGATGAAGAAACTCGGCCGCAAGCAGCTTTTCCTGGAGCTTGCCCAACCCGTGGAGCAATTGCCCGACAGTCTTGCGCCCTTCGGTCTGACGCTTTCCGATGACCGCTGCACCGTCACCTATGAAATCGAGGATAATGGCGAGCAGGGTCGCATTGCCGATGTTCTGAGCGCTCTTTTCGCCGCCAACATCCATTTCAAGGATATTTCAACGCGGCAGAGCTCGCTTGAGGATATCTTCGTTTCGCTGGTGGGAGGCCAGAAATGAATTTCGAAGCCATCAAGGCCATCTATCTGTTCGAAATGGCCCGCACGCGTCGCACTCTGCTGCAGAGCGTGGTCTCCCCGGTCATTTCCACCTCGCTCTATTTCATCGTGTTCGGAACCGCGATCGGTTCGCGGATTCAGGAGGTTGGCGGTGTTTCCTACGGCGCGTTCATAACGCCCGGCCTCATCATGCTGACGCTTCTGACGCAATGTATCGGCAACGGCTCCTTCGGCATCTATTTCCCGAAATTCACCGGTACGGTCTATGAAATCCTCTCCGCTCCGGTGGCGATGACGGAAATTCTGGCCGGTTATGTCGGGGCGGCGGCGACCAAGGGGCTGATGATCGGCACGATCATCCTGATAACGGCTTCCTTCTTCGTGGATATCACCATCGCCCATCCGTTCATGATGATCCTGTTCTTCGTGCTAACGGCGGTGAGCTTCAGCCTGTTCGGCTTCATCATCGGCATCTGGGCGACGAATTTCGAGCAGCTGAACCTCATACCCATGCTGGTGGTGCCGCCGCTGACCTTCCTTGGCGGCAGCTTCTATTCCATCGACATGCTGCCGCCCTTCTGGCAGACGGTCAGCCACTTCAACCCAGTACTTTATCTCATCAGCGGTTTCCGCTGGAGTTTCTATGAGATCGCCGACGTCAATCCGGTGATCAGTCTGGCGATGATCACGCTGTTTCTGGCGCTCTGCCTCGGTGTTGTCGGCTGGATGTTCAAGACGGGGTACAGGCTGCGCAACTGACGGCATCGGCTTTCTCCCTCATTCCTTTGCTCGTCACAGGAATCCAGCCGACGCGCGTCTGCGCGACGGGAAGACTCCTTTCAGCCCAAGGACTTGGGCTGGCTGGATCCCTGTGACGAGCACAGGGATGAGGGAGGTTGGCTGCTCTGCACCCGTTCCCAAACGAGCCTCAAGACATAATCAATCCACCATCGACATTGATCGTCTGGCCGGTGATATAGGCCGCGTCGTCGGAAGCCAGAAACGCTACCAGTGCGGCCACTTCGGCGGGCGTTCCGGCGCGGCGCATGGGGATGTTGCGCACCCATTCGGCCATCAGTTCGCCGGGCTTGTATTCACCCAGCATCTGGCCCCAGACGCGGTCGTTATAGTCCCACATTTCGGTGTGGATGATGCCGGGGCAAATGGCGTTGACGGTAATGCCTTCCGGCGCGAGTTCCTTGGCAAGGCTTTGCGTCAGCCCGACGACGCCGAACTTCGAGGCGGCATAATGCGGGGTATAGATGAAGCCCTGCCGCGCCTGACCGGAGGCGGTGTTGACGAGGCGGCCCTTGGTGCCGCTTTCGCGGAAGCGGCGGATCGCCTCCTGGCAGCAAAGGAACGCGCCCTTGGTATTGACGTCGAGGTTGAAATCCCACTGTTCCTGCGTCAGCTCTTCGATCTTCGAAATGGTGATGACGCCGGCATTCTGGACGGAGATAGAAAGCGGGCCGATCGCCTCTTCGGCGGCGCCATAGGCCTCGCGCACCGCTGCCGCATCCCGAACGTCGAGGATGAGTCCATGGGTGACGGCGCCGGTTTCGTCCGCGAGTTTTTTGGCGGCATCCTGCGTGTCTTTGTCGACAGAGGCGATGGCGACTTTCGCACCTTCCTCGGCAAAACGGCGGGCGATGCCGTAACCGATGCCCTTGTTGCCTCCGGTCACGAATACGGATTGACCTTCAAAGCGCCTCATGTCTCCTCCTTTATGGGATTTTGGCTATGTTTCCTGGCCGACCAGTCGTTCGGCGGTGAATTTGTCGGTGACGAGCACGTCGATCACCCCGGTTCTGAGCGCGCCGGCAATCGCCTCGGTCTTTTTCGAACCGCCGGCGAGCGCAATGACACGGTCGACATTGGAGAGGTTTTCCAGCGGCAGGCCGATGACCCGGTCGTCGAGCGGCGTTTTGACCGGCTTGCCTTGCCTGTCGAAGAACCGCAGCGATATGTCGCCCACCGCACCCGCCTGCGCGAGATCGGCGAGTTCCTTGGCGGAAAAGATGTTGCCGGAGCGGGCGAGAAGCTCCGACGGCTCGACCGCACCGATGCCGACGACGGCGAGCGTGATCGACCCGAAGAGATCGATGGTTTCGCGCACGAAGGGATCGGCGAGCATCAAAAGCTTCGCCTCGCGGGATGTGGCGACGCCCGGCACCGGCAGCAGTTTCGGTTCCGCCTCCGTCAGCCGCGCCAGGCGCGTGGTGATCTGGGTGGCGTGCGTCTGTACCGATGGGTCGCCCATGCCGCCCAGCGTCTGCACGATATAGCGCGCCTTGGCGCCTTTAAGCGGGTGGATGTTTTCCACCATCTTGAAGATCGTCTGGCTCCAGCTGGAAACGCCGATGATCTCGTTCTGCGACAGTGTCACTTCGAGAAAATGCGCCGCCGCTTCGCCGATGCGGGCCATGATCGCGCCATCGCGATCCTCGCTGCAATCGACAACGATGGCCTCCGGCAGGTCGAAACGTTCGCGTAGCTGCGCTTCCAGATCGCTATAGGTGCCGGGCGGCGGAATGATGCTGGTGCGGACAATGCCTTCCGCCTCGGCGCGCTTCAACATGCGCGAGACGGTGGCTTGCGAAAGATTGAGATGCTGGGCGATTTCCGCCTGACGCTTGTGCTCGCTGAAATACATCTGCGCCACGCGGGAAATCATTCGAAGTTCGTTTAGCCTGCCCATAAGCCCTCCAGGGTGAATTTTTATTCACCATTACCCGAGGTTACAGGCAAGGTCGAGCGGGCAATCGCGTCGCGCCAGATGCTAAGCCGCTGCCGGCTTTCGCTGTTGGCGGGCGCGATGGTGTTGCCCTGGCTTGCAAGGGCGGCGATGGCCGTAAGATCGCTCCAGAAACCGAGGGCGAGGCCGGCGAGATAGGCAGCGCCCAGCGCGGAGGCTTCCGGCGCATCGCGCTGGATGACGGGGTGTTCCAGCATATCGGCGACGCATTGCATCAGGAAACAGTTCTGGCTCGGCCCGCCATCCACAAACAGCCGCCCGAAACCGGAAGGTGACTGCGCGCGCATGGCGGCAAAGACGTCATGGACCTGAAAGGCGATGGAATCGGTGACAGCGCGGGCCATCTGGGCACGGCTGGTGCTGAAATTGATCTGGGAGAAAAGCGCACGCGCATTCGTATCCCAATAGGGCGCGCCGAGACCGACGAAGGCCGGCACGAAGCCGGGGCCATTTGGCTCTGCAGTGGCGGCCAGCTCGACGAGGGCGGCGACATCCGGCAGGCCGAGAATCTCTGTCATCCAGGGCAGGGACGCGGCGGAAACGAGAATATTGCCCTCGAAGGCGAAGGTCGGTTTGCCGCCGAGCCGCCATGCGACTGTGGTGGTGATGCCGCGTTCGGGCGCGATGAAATGCGGCAGGGTCGTCATGACAGAGGAGCCGGTGCCGAAGGTTACCTTGCCATCACCCGGATTGAAGGCGCCATGGCCGAAGAGGGCGGCGTGGCTGTCGCCGATGGCGGCGAGGATAGGCGTGCCGTCCTTGATGCCGGGAACGCCTGATGTGACGCCAAAATCGCCGCTGCTGTCGCGCAGATCGGGCAGGGTGTCGATATCGATGCCGAAAAGGTCGCAAAGCTCCTCGCTCCAGACCTGCCGGTTGAGATCGAGCACCTGGCTGCGGGCGGCATTGGAGGCGTCGCAAGCATGGACCTTGCCGCCGGTGAAGCGATGGATGAGCCAGCTATCGATGGTGCCGAGGCGGAGCTTGCGGCCCTTCGGCGCGCGCTCCAGCAGCCAGCGCATTTTTGCGCCCGGAAACATCGGGTCGATCGGCAGGCCGGTCAGCGCCATGACGCGCTCGGAATGGCCCTTCTCGATCAGTTCGGCGCAATCCTGCGCCGTGCGGCGGCATTGCCAGCTGAGCACCGGGCCGAGCGGCTCGCCGGTTTCGCCATCCCAGATGGTCACGGATTCGCGCTGGTTGGAGATGGCGATGGCCGCGACATCGACGTCAGAAGGCGCGGCGGCAAGGCAGGCGGAGACCGCTTCGCAGACCGAGGCCCAGATGCGCTGCGGCTCCTGTTCCACCCAGCCGGGCTGCGGATAGGCGATGCCGACCGGTGATGAGCCGCGCGCCAGCAACTCTCCGCTTTCCGAGACGAGAATGGCCTTGGAATTGGTGGTGCCCTGATCGATGGACAGAATGGCGCGCATCATGGGAGTCTTTCGTCGGCAGTTTTTCGTTTCGGCCTTGCGGCGGTTAAACGACGATATTGCAGAAAGGGTGTCGCCGCGCATCCGAAGACACGCGACGACTCTGGGAGGAGACCTTATTTTCTCTTGATCAGCGCTTCGGCCGCATCCGCAATGGCGGCAGGCGCCATGCCGAATTCATCGAGCAGCCATTCGGCCGAACCCGTATGGGCAAAGACACCGGGAACGCCGAGGCGCTTCATCGGCACGGGGGCCTGTTCGACCACGACTTCGGCAATGGCGGAGCCGAGGCCGCCGAAGATCGAATGTTCCTCGGCCGTCAGGATCGCGCCGGTTTCCTTCGCAGCTGCGACGATGGCCGCCTCATCGATGGGGCGTACGGTCGCCATGTTCAGCACACGCGCCCTGACGCCACGGCTTGCCAGAATGTCGGCGGCCTTGACGATGCGGTGCGTCAGCGTGCCATTGGCGATCAGCGTCACATCGGAGCCCTCGCGCAGCAGATTGGCGCGGCCGAGTTCGAAGACATGGCCTTCCGGCAGCAGATCCGGCACGCCGACGCGCGACAGCCGCAGGAAGCAGGGGCCGGCATAGTCCGCCGCCCATTTGACGGCGGCGGCCGTCTCGATGCGGTCGCAGGGGGCGATGACCGGCAGGTTGGGCAGAACGCGGGTCCAGGCGAAATCCTCGATGGAATGATGCGTCGGGCCGAGTTCGCCATAGGCCATGCCCGAGGAGATGCCGATCAGTTTCACATTGGCGTTCGAGTAAGCGAGGTCGGCCTTAATCTGCTCCAGCGCGCGGCCGGTGAGGAAGCAGGATGCGCCGCAGACGAAGGGCAATTGGCCGCCATTGGCCAGACCCGCGCCGACGCCGACCATATTCTGTTCGGCAATGCCGACATTCACGAGGCGCTCGGGGAATTTCGACTTGAAGCCGCCGAGTTTCGAGGAGCCGACCGAATCGTTGCAGACGGCGACGACCTTGTCATTGCCGGCGGCCAGCGCTTCCAGCGTTTCGGCGAAGGCGTCGCGGCAGTCATAAAGCTTGGCGGCGGTTACGGGCGCGTTCATCACAATGCCTCCGAAAGTTCTTTGACGGCAATTTCGTACTGTTCCCTGCTCGGAACCTTATGGTGCCAGTCGACGCGGTCCTGCATGAAGGAAATGCCATGACCCTTGTTGGTGTGGGCGACGATGCAATGCGGGCGGTCGCCACGATGCTCCAGCGCCGGGACCACTTCCGCCATGGCGTTGCCGTTGATTTCGCTGACTTCCCAGCCGAAAGCCTCCAGCTTCGGGCGAAGCGGCGCGACATCATTGGTTTCCGAAAGCGCCGCACCCTGCTGGAAGCGATTGTGATCGACGATCAGCGTCAGATTGTTCAGGCCGAACTGTGCGGCGGACATGATGGCTTCCCAGTTGGAGCCTTCCTGCATCTCGCCGTCACCGGTCATGACATAGGTGTGGTAGTCCGCGCCGGAAAGCTTGGCCGCCTTGGCCATGCCGACGGCAACGGGCAATCCATGGCCGAGCGGGCCGGTATTGGTTTCCACACCCGGAACCTTGTTACAGTTCGGGTGGCCGTTAAGGCGTGAATTCGGTTGCAGGAAGGTCGAGATTTCCTCTTCCGGGATGAAGCCGCGCTTGGCGAGCGTCACATAAAGCGCGCAGGCCGTATGGCCCTTGGAAAGCACGAAACGGTCGCGGGCAGGGTTCTTCGGATCATCCGGCCAGATGCGCAGGACGCGGAAGTAAAGGGCCGTCATGATGTCGATAGCGGACATTTCGCCGCCGACATGGCCCGCACCCGCTTCGAAAACAGCCTGTACGTCGCGAAGGCGAATCTGGCGCGCAATGCGCTCTAGCTCCTGGGACTGCATGGAATCCTCTTCAAAACATGCGTGTGAATATTTATACAGCTATTTATATAATTGCAGAGATGGCGTTTCTGTCAAGCCGGAATTGTGAATTGTGTTGTTTCGGCCCAAGCCGCTCCGTTCCGGAGTCGCAGAATTTTTCATGGGGAAGGGTATTCGCGGCGTCCTTATCCCTGTGCTTGTCACAGGGATCCAGTCAGCCCAAGTCCTTGGGCTGAAAGGGCTCTTCCCGCCGCGCAGACGCGCGTCGGCTGGATTCCTGTGACGAGCACAGGAATGAGGTGGGGAGGCGCAAGTCTCCAGCTATCCCATCTTGCGCAAGGCCTGCCTCGCCATCCAAGCCTATTGACAAGCTTCTCGAAACTGGCTTATGCATGTTTCACCGATGATGAATAATTATTCTAATCGGTTTAAAAAATGCAAGACAGTCACCGGGAGGAGCCATGTCCGCGATTGAACGCAATGAGGGGGTCACGCACACCAGGAGCCCGCTTGCCTGGTTGAGCGGTGCGACCGGACCTCTTTTGGGCCTGCTGCTGCTCTGCGTGTTTCTGACCTTCGCCAGCGAGAATTTCCTGTCGCTGCGCAATGGGCTCAACATTCTCGACCAGATCACTGTTCTCGGCATCATGGCCGTCGGCATGACCTTCGTGATCCTTCTCGGCGGCATCGATCTGTCTGTCGGCTCGGTTTTGGCGCTGTCGATGATGATCATGGGCTGGACGGCCAATGTCGCGGGCATGCCGATGGGCATGGCCATCGTGCTGGCGCTGATCGCGTCCGCCGCCTGCGGCCTTGTGGTCGGTATTCTGGTTACGGCTTTTCGGGTGCCGGCCTTCATCGCCACGCTGGCCATGATGTCGGTGGCGCGCGGTCTCGCCAACATGATCACCGATGGACAGCAGATTGTCGGTTTCCCTGACTGGTTCATGATGCTGGCAATCGACCGCCATTTCGGCGTGCTGACAGCGACCGTGCTTCTGATGCTCGTCGTCGTTATGGTTTCGTGGCTGTTCCTGCGCTTCCGTTCGGAAGGCCGCACGGTCTATGCGGTGGGCGGTAACCCGGAAGTGGCGCGTCTTGCCGGTATCAATGTGCCGCTGGTGACGATCTGCGTTTATGTCGCCTGCGCGGTTCTTGCCGGTCTTGCCGGCATCGTTCTTGCGGCGCGTCTCGACTCGGTGCAGCCCTCCAGCGGTTTCGGTTACGAGCTGGATACGATTGCGGCCGTCGTCATCGGCGGAACCTCGCTTTCGGGCGGTGCGGGCGGCATCGGCGGAACGCTGATCGGCGTGCTGATCATCGGCGTGCTGCGCAACGGTCTCAATCTGCTCAACGTCTCTCCCTTTTTGCAGCAGGTCATCATCGGTGTCGTCATCGTGCTGGCCGTTGGCGCTGAAACATTGCGCCGCCGCAGAAGCTGAATTTGCCTGCGGACGGTGCTGTGCCGTCCGCGCAATAAACGACCCTCCCTATTAGGGAGGCGTGAAATAGACGGCCGGAGGGGAGGAGGTTCGATCTGCCCAAAGGTCAACAATCAACAAATGGAGGAATAATCATGAAATTTTCACGCATTCTGCTGACATCCGCCGCCCTTCTCGCCATGTCGCTCGGCCAGGCCAATGCCGCCGAAGTCAAGAAGATCGGCCTTGCCGTCGCCAATCTGCAGGCGAACTTCTTCAACCAGATCAAGCAGGCCGTCGAAGCCGAAGCCAAGACGCGCGGCATTGCAGTCGTCACCGTCGATGCCAAGGGCGATGGCCCGACGCAGGTGAACCAGATCCAGGATCTGCTGACCCAGAACATCGATGCGCTGATCTACATTCCGGCCGGTGCCGCCGCTGCGACCGTTCCGGTAAAGCTTGCCAAGGCTGCGGGCGTCCCGGTCATCAACATCGACCGCAATGCCGATGGCGCGCCGGGCGATACCTTCCTCGCCACCGATTCCGTCGCTTCCGCCAAGGCGGTTTGCGATTACATCATCAAGCAGGCCGGCGGTGCTGGCAAGATGGTCATCATCCACGGCCAGAAGGGCACGACGCCGGAAGTGGACCGCACCAAGGGCTGCATGGAATCGGTAAACGCCAATTCCGGCGTGAAGATCGTTGCCGAACAGTGGTCCAACATGTGGAGCCAGGACGAAGGCTTCCAGATCATGCAGAATATGCTGCAGGCCAATCCGGATGTTTCCATCGTCTTTGCGCAGGCTGACGGTCTGGCGCTTGGCGCGGCGCAGGCGATCAAGGTCGCCAATCCCTCGCAGAAGATCGTCGTTGGCGGTTTCGATGGCGATACGGCGGCGCTCGAGGCGCTGAAGAACGGCGTCTTCGACGTGACCGCGACGCAGCAGACCCAGAAGATGGGCCGCACGGCTGTCGAGATGGCCGTCAAGATCGTCGGTGGTGAGAAGGTTCCGGCTGTGCAGCTTTCCGATGCGACGCTGACCACCAAGGAAAATGTCGAAGGCTTCATCGCCAACCATCCCTGATGCATCCGCCCCGCGCGTCCGATGGGATGCGCGGGGCATTCATTGGTTTGTCTCTATGCAATTTGGACACAAGGCTGTGGCGTATCTCCGCCGCGATCATGTCCTGGGAGGTCCCGTCATGCGCGAGCCGGTTCTTTCGCTCCGTGGCATCAGCAAACGTTACGGTCCGCTCGAGGTCCTGAAAAACGTCGATCTCGACGTTTATCCCGGCGAAGTGGTGGCCCTGCTGGGTGAAAACGGCGCGGGCAAATCCACGCTGTCAGGCATCATCGCCGGTTCGCGTGAACCGTCCGAAGGCACGATGACATGGCTCGGGCAGCCCTATGCACCGTCTTCGCCGCGGGAGGCGATCGACAAGGGCATCGTGCTCATCCATCAGGAATTGAAGCTTCTGCCGGAGCTTTCCATCGCCGAAAACGTGTTCATTGGCCGCTGGCCGATGAAGAACGGTGTTGTCGACCGCGCCGAGATGGTGCGCAGAGCCCAGCAGCAATTGGCGCGCCTCAACCTCCACATTCCCGCAACCCGCAAGGTGGCCGGCCTTTCGACCGCCAACCAGCAGCTGATCGAAATCGCCAAGGCGCTGGCGCTGGACGCCAAACTTCTGATCCTCGACGAGCCGACGGCGGCACTTGGCGGCGCGGAAACGCAGGCGCTGTTCGAGCAGGTGCGCAAGCTGCGCGCCGAGGGCGTGGGCATCATCTATATTTCCCACCGCATGGAAGAGATCAAACAGATCACCGACCGCATCGTCGTGTTGCGCGATGGCGAGCGGGTGCATGAATTTGCCGACAGCGCGACGCCGGTTCGCACCATTGTCGAAAGCATGGTCGGCCGCTCGCTGGAACGCCTGTTCCCGACGCTGCCGGAGCCGCAGGACAAGATGGTGCTGGAGGTGAAAGGGCTAACCGGCGCGGACAATGCTTTCCGCGATATCAGCTTCGGCGTTCGCGCCGGTGAAATCCTTGGCATCGCCGGTCTTATCGGGGCGGGACGCACCGAACTGGTGCGGGCCATTTCCGGCGCCGATCCGACGAGTGCGGGTGAGGTTCTGCTGGATGGCAAGGTGCTGACGCTGAAAAGCCCGGCGGACGCCATCGCCAAGGGCATCGTCATGGTGCCGGAAGATCGCAAATTGCAGGGGCTGGTGGTGGAGCACGAGATCGGTGAAAACCTGATCTATGCCAATCTCGACCGCGTCGGCACCGGCTGGATCACGCCACGCATCAAGCGCGCCTTTACCAGGGAGGCAATCGCCAAATTCGGGGTGAAGGGCCGCAGCGAACAGCCGGCATCGGATCTTTCCGGCGGCAACCAGCAGAAGGTGGTCATTGCCAAATGGCTTGCCCGCAATCCGCGCGTGGTGGTGCTGGACGAGCCGACCCGCGGCATCGATGTCGGTGCGCGGGCGGGCATTTACGATATCATTGTCGGTCTGGCGAAAGACGGCGTGGCCGTCATCGTCGTCAGCTCCGATCTGGAAGAGGTGCTGGGCGTTTCGAACCGCATCCTCGTGCTCGCGCAGGGAAAACAGGCCGGCATCCTCAACCGGGACGAAGCAAACGACGTCTCGGTCATGGAACTGGCAACCATTTGAAGAAGGAAACAGAGATGTCCACCATCACGCTCAACGCGCCGAAACTGTTCGATCTTTCCGGCCAGGTGGCGCTCGTCACCGGCGCCGGCTCCGGCATCGGCCAGCGGATCGCCATGGGGCTTGCCCAGTCCGGCGCAAATGTCGCGCTGCTTGATCGCCGCACCGATGACGGTCTGGCGCAGACGGCGGATTTCATCGCCAAGGCCGGGCGCAAGTCGATCCAGATTGCGGCTGACGTCACCAGCAAGCAGGCATTGACTGAAGCGGTTGCGCGTACTGAGGCCGAGCTTGGCGCGCTGTCGCTCGCCGTCAATGCGGCCGGCATCGCCAATGCCAATCCTGCCGAGGAGATGGAGGAAAGCCAGTTCCAGACGATGATGGATATCAACCTGAAGGGCGTTTTCCTCTCCTGCCAGGCGGAAGCCAATGCCATGCTGAAGAACGGCCGTGGCGCAATCGTCAACATCGCCTCCATGTCGGGCGTCATTGTCAATCGCGGGCTGATGCAGTGCCACTATAATGCCTCGAAGGCTGGCGTCATCCACATGTCGAAATCCATGGCGATGGAGTGGGTGGGTCGCGGCATCCGCGTCAACACCATCTCGCCGGGTTATACGGCGACTCCGATGAATACGCGGCCGGAAATGGTGCACCAGACGAAGCTGTTCGAAGAGCAAACGCCGATGCAGCGCATGGCGGGCGTGGATGAGATGGTTGGGCCGGCGATCTTCCTGCTGTCGGATGCCGCGAGCTTCGTGACGGGTGTGGATTTGCTGGTGGATGGCGGTTTCTGCTGCTGGTAGGGTTTTCGACGCGGTAGCGCTGAGGTGGACGATAGGGCGCGCCAGACCTATGGGCCAGGTTGACGCGGCTTTTTCCCTCCGTCACCCCGGACTTGATCCGGGGTCCAGTGCGATCAAGTCTTTGATCGCAAAAGACTCTTCTCACGGCGCAGACGCGCCGTGGCTGGATGCCGGATCAAGTCCGGCATGACGGAAGAGGAGAAGCCAGACGGTTTCACAAGCATCACGCCCGGCTTGCGCCGGGCGTTTTCGTATTCACACCACGAGCAGCAGATCAAGCAACCTGCTTCTGCAACACATCCTCGACAACCTCGCCCTTGAGGTAAGCAACGAGGTCCTTGATCGTCACGACCAGCAGACCGTGGCGTTCGGCGAAGACTTCGAGCTGGGGCAGGCGGGCCATGGTGCCGTCGTCATTGGCGACTTCGCAGATGGTGCCGCAGGGATATTTGCCGGCGAGGCGGCAAAGGTCCACGGCCGCTTCGGTGTGGCCGGTGCGGCCGAGAACGCCCTGCGGGTTGGCGCGCAGCGGGAAGATGTGGCCGGGGCGGGCGAAATCTTCCGGGCGCGATTCTTCCGATACCAGCGCGCGCACGGTCTTTGCCCGGTCGGCGGCGGAAATGCCGGTGGTGGTGCCCGGAATATAGTCCACCGAGACGGTGAAGGCCGTCTTGAGGGATTCGGTATTGCGCGACACCATCAGCGGAATGTCGAGCGCATCGAGACGCTCGCCCGGCATGGCGACGCAGATCAGCCCGCGCGCATGGTTCATCATGAAGGCGATCTGCTGTGGGGTGATGCTGTCGGAGGCGGCGATGATATCGCCTTCATTTTCGCGGTCTTCGTCGTCAACCACAATCACCATCTCGCCACGGGAAATGGCTTCGATGGCGTCTTCAATTTTAGCAATGGTCATTTTCTTTCAAGCCTTTCAAGGGTTATGCCGTTTTGCGGCATTTTCGCGCTTCGAGAAGCGCCAAATATCCCTTGGGCGAACAATGCAATGCGAAGCCCGCTCACGCGCGGGCGTCCTATGCCTTGTCCTCTTCCATCCGGACTATACCGTCGGCTCCGGCCTCTCACCGGATCTGCTGACCTTCCGGCTTTGGAGACCGGAAGCGCTCGCGGGCTCCGGGAAAAATCCCGATACCGCCGGTGGGGAATTGCACCCCGCCCTGAGAACGGAACCAACATAAATTATCAAATGGGAAGGAATCAAGGGGCAATGGTTCGTTGGGCGAGGGCCGGGCAGAAAGAAATCTCTCGGAAAGGCGTTTCTACGAGTATTTTAGTTCCGCCCGTTTTAGGTCGAGTTCCTACCGTGTTTTTCCATCGAGACCGATTTGATATTGGCGGCGCAAATCGTGGCCCGCTCGCCATCTGAAGTATCGTATTTATGTTGTTAATATTGGAATCTTATGATTTTTATATTGTTGTTATTACAATATGTATTTTCTTATATTTAAGGGAATTGTTGCATGTCAGCGACGCAGCAAATATCTGAAAGCCCGCAATTGCTCGCCGCGTTGGTCGCGGCTTCCACAGCCTTCACGCTGTGGATACTTGGACAATTTGTAGCGGTGGGCGTAGGATTCTGGAAAAAATCGCGAGAAAAAGAGAAATTTATTCGATCCCTGTATGCGGAAATCGACTTTAATACAGCCGATATGGCGATCTTCCTTGCCGCACCTATTTCCTATGTGACTTTCAGGGAGCGCATCAAGGAAAACAAAGATTTCGTCCCGCATATTACAGATGCACGTCATACACATTTCTATCTGAAGAATATCGATTCCATATCGGCCACTGGAAGAGAGTATATTGGAGATGTGGTCTATTTCTATGGTGTTCTGGATAAAATCCGCGCCAAGATAGATGGAATATACCGTAAGAGTTTCACCAATATTTCACTCGAGGGTCGGGAGAGCGCCATTCGTAGCCTCTACGAGCACGCGGAAGAGGCAAAGAAAACCGGCGAGAAGCTTTTGCAGACAATGGAAGGAAAATACAGGGGATACAAACTAAAGCGAAAAATCCGTTCGCCGGGCATCTCAAAAAACCAAAAAGCGCCGAAACCATAGTTCGACGCTTCGCTTCTCACAGTGGAAAGACGTTTAGATCAAAGTAGGATAGGATCAGGACCAATCATGTTGAGAACCCCTGCGTTGAGTATGTAATCTTGTCTCATGGTCAGTGCGGCATGTCAATGATTTGCCGAAGTGGCGGTATTTTTCGAGATAAGCCACTGCTTCAGCGGGTCAACGTTGACCAACCCTTTCCTCGTTACTTCACATATATTGTGATGGGGGCGTTTGATCGCAAGATAAGACGCCTTCTCCGAGAGGAGCTTACCGATCACGCAACCGCAATTCATCGGTCTGCATCTGCAGCGAACCGAGCGTCGAGAGGAAGCTCATGCCGAGCAGGCTCTGGCCCAATTGGCCATCCTGCGCGACGAGGGCGGGGATGTTGCGTCGCATGATCGGGCCAATGCTGATTTCCGAAAGGGTAACGGGCGCTGCCGCCGTGCGGCCATTCGCGGTCATCACTGGTACGGTATAGCGGAGATTTGTGGTGTCGATGCCGATTGCGGTCGCATCCGCATTGGCGAGCACCACCGAGCTTGCACCGGTATCGACCAGCATGTGGATCGTCTTGCCCTCGACGCCGACATTCGCCTCGAAATGGCCGCTCATCGATTTATGCAGGACGATTTCCTGTTCGCCGCCAGCCGTCGTCACCACCACGGCGCGGCCGGGCATCAGGCCACCCAGCAGCCGGTCTCCGAAGGATTGCAGGTCGTAGCGATAGAGATAGAGCGAGACGAGGCCGAGAATGATGACGAGCCATACGGCGAGCTGGCGGATGACGGTACTGAGGCTGCCGCGTCTTCCCGCCAGAATGCCGGCGGATAATAGGCCGGCAATGGGCAGAAGATAAAGCACGTGGGCGAATTGATCGTTATCGATGCCGAGCGTTCGGCCGCCGTCGTGATTGATGAGAAGCAGGCCAAGGCCGACGGCCAGCAGGAGGAGAACGATGGTCAGCCTGTTCATGCGGTATGCGTCTCCTTGGCGGTCTCGGGCAGGTTTGCCAGTCTTTGCGGCAGCAACCGCATGATTTCGCGGCGCTTCTCGTCGCTATACCCTGCCCAGCCGCCGATTTCATCCAGCGTCCGCCCGCAGCCGATGCAGAGGCTGCTGGTTTCATCGAGGCGGCAGATATGGATGCAGGGTGTTTCCATGATGATTTATATCAGGCTGTCACGCCGCAAGGGCAAGGGCGATGAGAATCACGATCTCCGTGATCTGCTGGCAGGCACCGATGGTGTCGCCGGTATGGCCGCCGATCTTCCTGTCGCAGAGCCTGCCGAAAAGGACGGCTGCCAGAAAGGCTGCCGCCAGCACGAGGGCAATCGACAGAAGCGGCAGCGCGTGCAGCGTGAAGAGTGTGAAAAGCAGTAGCCCGATCACCAGCGCGATGTTGCGCTCGCTTGTGCCCGGCTGACCGGCGCCGGCGGCGATGCCGGAGGTTTTGGCGGCGGGCAGGGATTGCCAGTGCCACACCATCAGGGCACGGCTCAGGACAAGCGCGGCGATCAGGGTGGCGGCGGCGGTCTTTGCCGGCAGCGTCTCAATGAGCGAGGCGAGTGCGGTGGCGCGAAGCGCAAAGGACAGGATCATGGCAATCGTGCCATAGCTGCCGATGCGGCTGTCCTTCATGATCTCAAGCATGCGGGCCTTCTCCTTGCCGCTGCCGAAACCGTCGGCCATGTCGGCCAGGCCGTCTTCGTGCAGAGCCCCCGTGATGAGAACCGTCAGGCCAATGACGAGCCAGCCGGTGAGCTGCGGAGAGGCGTCGAAGGCTGCGAAAACCACAATAAGGAAAGCGGCGGGCAGGGCGATCAGCAGGCCGGCGGCGGGAAAGGCGCGGGCGGTGCGGCGCATCGACACGCCGTCGGCATCATCGAAAAACCGCGAGGGAACGGGCAGGCGGCTCAGAAAGGCGAGGGAATGCATGACATCTGTTATAAAATCCCCGGCCTTCATGCTCTCTCCGTTGCAGTCGCTGCATTTCCGGTTGTTCCGCGGCGCATCCGCGATTATGAGAGGCGCAACAAAGACCGATTTGCCGGAAAACACAAGTTCCGGACGCATGAGCCGATGCGACAGCCAACCCGACGACGAGAAAGACAGATATCATGAGCATGAGCGGATTGCCCTTCGACGATTTCCGCGCGCTGCTGCGCGAGCTTCCCGGCCCGGATACGCACGCGCTTGTGGCGGCCAAGGAGCGCAATGCGCAGCTGACCAAGCCTGCCGGTTCGCTCGGACGTCTCGAAGAAATCGCCATGTGGCTGGCTGCCTGGTCCGGCCGTTCTCCGGCCGTCACCCGTCCGCTGGTGGCGATCTTCGCCGGTAATCACGGCGTCACCCGGCACGGCGTTACGCCCTATCCGACATCCGTGACCCAGCAGATGGTGGAAAATTTCGCGGCAGGCGGGGCGGCGATCAACCAGATCTGCGTTGCAAACGATCTTGGCCTGAAGATTTTCGATCTGGCGCTCGATTACCCGACCGGCGACATTACCTGCGAGCCGGCGCTTTCCGAGCGCGACTGCGCCGCCACCATGGCCTTCGGCATGGAGGCGATTGCCGGCGGCACCGATCTTCTCTGTGTCGGCGAAATGGGCATCGGCAACACCACCATTGCGGCGGCGATCAATCTCGCGCTTTATGGCGGCACGGCGGAAGAATGGACCGGTCCGGGTACCGGTTCGGAAGGCGAAGTTATGGCCCGCAAGATCGCGGCGGTGAAGGCAGCGGTGGAGTTCCACAAGGATCATCTGTCCGATCCGCTGGAGATCATGCGCCGTCTCGGCGGACGCGAAATCGCAGCGATTGCCGGCGCCATCCTTGCCGCCCGTGTGCAGCGCATTCCCGTGCTGATCGACGGTTATGTGGCGACGGCCGCTGCCGCTCTCCTCAAGGCTGCCAATCCTGCGGCGCTCGACCATTGCCTGATCGGCCATGTCTCGGGTGAGCCGGGCCATCTGGCCGCCATCGAAAAACTCGGCAAGACGCCGCTTCTGGCGCTTGGCATGCGTCTCGGCGAAGGCACGGGGGCAGCGCTTGCCGCCGGCATCGTCAAGGCCGCCGCCGCCTGCCATTCCGGCATGGCGACATTCGAAGCGGCGGGTGTGGACACCCGCATCAGTTCCCGCACCGACCATTGAGGCCGAAGATGGACGTGACGCCGCAAAAGAAGCAACCGGAACCCGCCTTTCGCAAGGAAAAAGGCTGGCGGCATCTTTTTGCCGCCGCGCGCTATTCCGTGCAGGGGCTTGGCCGGCTGTGGCAGGAAGCGGCGTTCCGGCATGAGGTTCTCGCCTTCGGCGTCGGGCTTGCCCTGCTTCTGGTCGTGGGCGCGCCGTTTGCCCATCTTCTCGTCTTTACGGTGCTGATGCTGTTGCTGTTTTCGGTGGAAGCGCTCAATACCGCCATCGAAGAGCTGGTGGACCGTATTTCACCGGAAATCTCCTCGGTCGGGCGGCACGCCAAGGACCTCGGCTCCTTCGCCGTCTTCTGCCTGTTGATGGCGAACGGATTTTTCGTGCTGTATTCTCTGGTAACGACGCTGTTCTTCTGAAGTTGTTAGCCTCGAGGCATTTCCGGATGGAAAACCGGGGGCCACTTTTCCTGGAAATGCCCTAAGCGAAGGATCGCCGGCGCGGCTGGATGGCGTGGGTTTCTTCCACGGCCGGCAGGCTTTGCAGCACACGTTTGGCCGGCAGGATGGCGATGCCTTCGGTGCCCTCGCGCAGTTTCGATTTCAGGATGAACTGGCCGTCATGCTTGGCGAGAATGGCCTGAACGATGGGCAGGCCAAGGCCGGTTCCCTGTTCGGCGCTCTTGATCGCGATCGATCCCTGACCGAAGGCGGACAGCACCACGGGAATTTCATCTTCGGGAATGCCGGGACCGTTATCCCTGATCGAGACATATTGGCCGCCGCCCGCCGTCCAGCCGGCTTTCACGAGGATTTCACCGCCCTGCGGCGTGAATTTCACGGCGTTGGATAGCAGGTTGAGGATGACCTGACGGATGGATTTCTCATCGGCCCAGACCTGCGGCAGGCTGTTTTCGAACTGCTGGGAAATTTTGATGTTCTTGGCGCGGGCGCGAAGCTGGATCATGCCGATGCAATCCTCGGCGATTTCCAGCATCGAGATCGCTTCTTCGTTGAGGTCATAGCGGCCGGCCTCGATGCGCGACAGGTCGAGGATTTCGTTGATGAGATCAAGCAGATGCTGGCCGGAGCGATGGATATCGCCGGAATATTCCTTGTAGAGCGGATTGTTGAGCGGGCCGAGCACTTCCGAGGACATGACCTCGGAGAAACCGAGAATGGCGTTGAGCGGGGTGCGCAGCTCGTGCGACATGGAGGCGAGAAAGCGCGATTTCGCCAGATTGGCTTCTTCCGCGCGCCGCCGCGCCTCGTCCGAAACCGAGTTCGCGACTTCGAGTTCGGCGATCAGGTCGTCCTTTTCCGTCTGCGAGGAGAGGAGCTTGATGCTGGTCTGGTAAAGGCGGCTGGTGATGCGATGACAGAAGAGGATGGCCATGCCGAACATCAGCGCGAGACCGACATCGAAAGGATTGCGCGAAATGGCCGATGTCATGCAGAGAGCCGCCAGCACCGGCAAAAAGGTCATGAAGGTCGCCCGCCGCAACATGAAATTGGCCATGGCGGTGAGCGAAAGCGCGATCAGCAGCGTCGAGCCCTTGAAGAAAAGCACGAGCGTCGGGTCGTTGCGCACCGGTTCGGCCAGCGCAAACATCGCCCAGGCGCAGCCGATGAGGATCTGCATGCCGAGGAAGAGACTTTTCCAGTGCTGAAGATTGTCGGCCGTGATCTCCTGTTTTGCCGCCCGCTTGGCCAAGAGCAGGGAAAAGGCGTGGAAGCTCAGCGCAATCAGCGACCAGATGATCAGGCTGATGTCGCGGGTTATATAAAGGCCGATGATGGAGGCGAGCAGGATGAAAAGCGGCATGATCATCGCGCCCTGCAGGGTTTCGGCGATGTGCATGGTCAGCATTTCGCGTTCATAGGCGTCGCTTGCGCCGGCCCCCTGCTGCAGGCGTTCACGCGTCGTCTTCACCGTGTCGAAGACCGCCTTGTTGCGGTGCTTTTTCGACCGGTCGACGATGATCTTGTCGGTGGACGTGCTGACGCTTTTACTCATTGTTACAACGCAGGGTGACATGAACCCTTGCAGACTATGCGCAAAATCTTAAGAAGATGCTGCCGTGAAAGGATTTGTTTGCCATTTCTGACAAGGGTTTGTTGTTACATGAGACGAAATGGAGGCAAGGGCAGGCGGTTTTCGGCATTTCGCGATGGCGGGCTTTTTCTCGCCACGGTTTTTCTCGGCATTCTGATCGCGGCCAAGCTCGACCAGATCAACAGCGAAACCTATAGCGGCCGCTTCTTCGTGATCGATGGCGATACGCTGTCGAAGGGTGAGGAACGTTTCCGGCTGCTCGGCATCGATGCGCCGGAGCTTGCGCAGACATGCCTGCGCGGCAGCGAAAGCTGGTCGTGCGGCGAGGAAGCGCGCCGTGTTCTGCAAAGGCTGGCCGGGGCTGAGGATTTTTCCTGTTCCGGCAGTTCCAGGGACCGTTACGGGCGGCTGCTGGTTTATTGTTCCGCCGGCGGCAGGGATGTCTCATCGGAAATGGTGTCGGCGGGTTTTGCCGTCGCATCCGGTTATTTCCAGTTCTCCAGCGAGCAGGCGGCGGCGCGCAGGCAGGCACGCGGCATCTGGGCGGGAGAATTCGAGAAACCGTCGCAATGGCGGCGGGAACACCGTGCCGCGGATCTGGAAACGCCGGCTGCGGGTTTCCTCACCATTGTCCGTCATCTTCTGGGGTGGGATCATGGTTGAGCTAGCGCCGGTGCGTGATGACGGGCTGGACGTATTGCGCGGCGAAATCGCCCGTTGTCGTCTCTGTCGCGACAAGCCGCTCAGGGGAATGGCCGATCGCCTGCCGCACGAACCCCGGCCGGTGGTCGTCATGTCGACCAAGGCGCGCATCCTGATTGCCGGGCAGGCCCCGGGGCTTCGCGTGCATGAAACGGGGCTGCCGTTCAACGATGCCTCGGGCGACCGGCTGCGGCAATGGCTGAACGTCGACCGACAAACATTCTACGATCCGGATCGTTTCGCCATCGTGCCCATGGGTTTCTGTTTTCCCGGTTATGACGACAAGGGCAGCGACCTGCCGCCTCGGCGCGAATGCGCGCCGCAATGGCGTGAGCGGGTAATAATGGCGATGCCGCAGGTGGAGCTGATCCTCGCCATCGGGCAATATGCACAGGCTTTTCACCTGGGTGAAAGGCGGCGCAAGACCATGACGGAAACGGTGCAGGACTGGCGCGGCTTTCTCCATACCAATTCCGGCCCCGGCATTTTTCCCCTGCCGCATCCAAGCTGGCGCAATACCGGCTGGCTGAAAAAGAACCCATGGTTCACCGAGGAACTGCTGCCGGTTCTGCGACAACATGTGGAAATGCGGCTTTAGTGAAACAATTTTCTGTTTTTCTCCAAAAATTAGTGTATTGAAAGGAAATTAATTCAGGAGGATAGACGCATTGGATCGCCTAGACCGTAAGATTTTGCGCATTCTGCAAGAGGATTCCACGCTGGCCGTTGCCGATCTGGCGAAAAAGGTCGGCCTTTCCACGACGCCCTGTTGGCGGCGTATCCAGAAGATGGAGGAAGACGGCGTTATTCGCCGGCGCGTGGCGCTGCTCGATCCGGTCAAGGTCAACACCAAGGTCACGGTTTTCGTCTCCATCCGTACCGCCTCCCATTCCATCGAATGGCTGAAGCGTTTCTCCGAGGTGGTTTCCGAGTTTCCGGAAGTCGTCGAATTTTACCGCATGAGCGGCGATGTCGATTATCTGCTGCGCGTCGTCGTGCCTGATATTGCGGCCTATGACGCCTTCTACAAGCGCATGATCGCCAAGATCGAAATTCGCGACGTGTCCTCCGCCTTCGCGATGGAGCAGATCAAATATACGACCGAACTGCCGCTCGATTACATGCTGTTGGACAATCCGAAATCCGGCGAGGAGTGATCCGCCGCCGGCCAGTTTTTCGACCAATGCCCTTTCCGGTTGCCGGGGAGGGCATTTTCATTTGCGGGTCTTTTTCTCCGTCGATCTGGCTTCCTAGGGGCTTGCCTTGCTGGAAGGTCCATCCGGTAGCCCCCGCCGGGGCACGACAATTCTATTCCGCCCATCGTGGCAAATTCGCACATTCAATTCTCCCAGAGCTATCTGCGCGCAAACTGCGATTTTGATAAAATCTCTCGAATATCTACGCTTTTACTGTCGAAGGATGGAATAGCGAGGGATATCCATATGCTTACACGACGCGGAACATTGGGACTGATTGCAGGTGCGACCGGGGCGGTGTTTCTGCCGCATATCCGGCGGGCGAGTGCCGCAACCACCACATTGCGGATTGGCTGGCAGAAGAATGGCGTGATAGCGCTCGCCAAAAGCCAGGGCGCGCTCGAAGCGTTGCTGAAGGATCGCGGCATCGAGGTCAAATGGTCGGAATTTTCCTCCGGGCCGCCGCTTCTCGAAGCGCTGGGTGCCGGCGCGCTGGATATCGGCCCGACCGGCGATGTGCCGCCGCTTTTCGCGCAGGCTGCGGGCGGCAATCTGCGTTATGTGGGTACTTACAAAGCGGCGGCCGGCGGATCGGCCATCCTCGTGCAGAAGGATTCGCCGCTGAAGACGCTGGAAGACCTGAAAGGCAGAAAGGTCGCCTTCAAGCGCGGCTCCAGCGCGCATAATGTCACCGTCAAGGCGTTGCGAAAGGCAGGGTTGACGTTGAATGACATTACGCCGGTCGATCTTGCCCCACCGGATGCGGCCGCCGCCTTCCGCAGCGGCAGCATCGATGCCTGGTCGATCTGGGACCCTTATTTCGCCGTGGCGGAAAAAGAGCCGACGACGCGGGTTCTTTCGACCGCCGAAGGCATCGTCGATCCGTGGAGCTATTTCCTTGCCAATGGCGATTTCGTGGAGACCAATCCCGATCTCGTGCCGTTGATCCTCAAGGAGCTGGCGAATGTGGGTGCGAAAGCGCAGGCCAATATCGATGCAACGGCAAAGTCGCTGGCGTCGATCACCGGCGTTCCCGAGGATGTCACCAAGGTCTCGCTGACGCGCCCGGGCGCCGATCTCGGGCGGGTTTCGCTGGTTCCGGATGAGGCCATCGCCTATCAGCAGGCGCTTGCGGATGAGTTCTACGATCTGAAGATCGTGCCGAAGAAACTCAACGTGGCGGATATCGTCTGGCGACCGAAGGCGAGCTGAGCGGGCCGGAAAGGTGAGTCTCTTCAATCCGCTGGCGGGTGTTGCTGAGAGGTTGATTCAGCAATGTTCCTTAAACGTAGGGTGAGCATGTCCCGCTTGCTTCTTCTCCCCGCCGGGGAGAAGTCCGCGGCAGCGGGATGAGGGGGCAAGGGTAGAGATAGATTGAGAGCTTGCCCCTCATCCGACCCTTCGGGCCACCTTCTCCCCGTCGGGGAGAAGAAAATTGCCGCAATGTTAGGGCATCAGCCCTTGAGCTTGGCAATCACCAGGTGGCCGGGCGTCGGATTGCCGTCCTGCATGCGCACGTTGATGTCGGTCACTTCGAGAACCTCGAAACCGGTTGCGGCCAGTCTTTCGCGGACATAGGTTTCCGCATGGGCGAAACGCTGGTGCGGGCCGACCATATAGGGGCGTCCGGCCAGGGTCGCTTCGGGCAGGGTTTCCGACGAGAAGATCAGCAGGCCGCCGGCGTTGAGGTTTTCGGCGGCGCCGAAAAACAGCGGCTCCAGCGCGCCGAGATAGGGCAGCACATCGGTGGCGGTGATGATGTCGAAAGGCTCGTCGTCATTATCCTCGAGAAAATCCTCGGCTTCGGCAACATAGAGCGTCTCGTAGAGGTCCTTTTCATGGGCGATTTCGACCATGTTTTCGGAAATGTCGATGCCGGTGATATCGTCGGCCATGTCGCGCAGCGCCTCGCCGGTGAGGCCGGTGCCGCAGCCGAGATCGAGCAGGCGCTTGAACGGGCCGAGGTTCAGCGTCTGCAGCCGCTGGCGCACCATCATCGGCACAGCGTAACCGAGCTGTTCGACAAGAATATCCTCGAAAGCTTCGGCATGCTGGTCGAACAGGGTTTCGACATAGGCGTCGGGCGCCTTCGGCGGGGTTTCGCCCCGGCCCATGGCGGCGATGCGAACGGCCGCTCCGCCGTGATCGTCCGGATCGATGGCCAGAACCTCTTCATAGGCCTTCACCGCCGCGTCCACATCGCCGGCTTTTTCAAGCGCGAGAGCGCGGTTATAGGCCTCGGCAAGCGCCTCTTCGTCGATTTTCTGGTTCTTCGTCATCGTGCCTTATCCGTCAGCATCTTCAGTTGAGGTTTGCTGTAAGCCGCATCGGGGACGGGCGCAATGTTTATGTGGCGCGATGGCTCAGTGGATGATGAACTCCCCCTTGAGCGCTCGCCATTCCTGCGCCGAGATTACCTGCCGGTGCACGTAGCGGACGGAATGCAGCGGTCCGTCGAGCTTTTCCTTCCAGAATTTGAGGAAGCCATGCATCTCAGGGAAGTCCGGGGCAAGATCATAGTCCTGCCAGACATAGGTCTGGAGAACCAGCGGATGATCCGGCAGGCGATAAAATATCTGGGCGGTGGTGAGGCCGTAGCCTCTCAGCATCATTTCCATGTCCTTGTTCATGACGGCGGTTCCCGTTTCCATGATTGCCGATCACAGCGTTACCGCTGTATCGAATATGGGAACACGTCATGGTTAATCCAAGCTTGCCAAAGACATGGGTTGTCACAAAATATTTATATTTTTCAAAATGTTGGCAGCCTTCATTGATGAGTGCTGCCAACGTTGCGACTAGCGCTTGAGATGCCGGGTCAGGCGGGCTTCCAGCCATGCCCAGACATGCCGCAGCGTTTCGACGATCGTCAGGTAGAAGATCGCGGCCCAGAGATAGGCCTGATAGTCGAAGGTGCGGGAAAAGGCGTAGCGGGTCTGGCCCATCAGGTCGAAGACCGTGACGATGGAGACCACCGCCGAACCCTTGATCATCAGGATGATTTCGTTGCCATAGGGACGCAGCGCCACGATGAGCGCCTGGGGCAGGATGATCTTGCGGAAAGTGACGAGTTTCGACAGGCCGAGCGAGGCGGCGCCCTCATGCTGGCCGCGTGGCACGCTGCGGATCGCGCCGCGCAGGATTTCGGCCTGATAGGCGGCGGTGTTGAGGGTGAGCGACAACAGGCCGCAATACCAGGCTTCGCGGAAGAACCACCACAGGCCGACGGTTTCCAGCCCCTGGCGGAAACTGCCGAGGCCGTAATAGATCAGGAAAAGCTGCGCCAAAAGCGGCGTGCTGCGGAAGACGTAGACATAGGCATAGGCCAGCGCGCCGACGATGCGGTTTTCCGACATGCGGCCGAAGGCGATCGGCACGGAAAGAATGGCGCCGAGAATGATCGAACTGCCGACGAGGGTAATGGTGGTGATGAGACCGTCGATATAGCGCGGCCCGTAACGCTGGAATTTGTCCCAGTCCCAGCCCTCGATCATGGCGAAGATCAGTCCGGCGGCGAGCAGCAGCCAGAGCGTGATGACGGCGATGCCGACGATGCGCGAAATATTGATCGGCTTTTCCGCGACGGCCGGGGCGGGGCGGGGGGGAATGAGTTCCTGAATATGGCTCATCGGCTCACCTCCGACTTGCGCGACCAGCGATCGATGAAGCCGATGCCGATGGAGGAAAGCAGCGCGAGGATGAGGTAAAGCAGGCAGGCGATGCTGTAGAAGAAGAAGGCTTCCTTGCTGACGCGGGCGGCGATGCCGGTCTGGCGAACGATATCGGCAAGGCCGATGATCGATACGTAGGACGTGTCTTTCAGCAGGATGACCCAGAGATTGGTCATGCCGGGAAGGGCGATCCTGACCAGTTGCGGAATGATGATGAGCACCATGGTGCGGCCCCGCGAAAGCCCCAGTGCCGCACCCGCTTCATATTGCCCCTTCGGTATGGCCTTGAAGGCGGAGAGCAGCACTTCGGACGCATAGGACGAAAACACCACGGACAGCGCCACCATGCCCGCCACGAAGGCGTTGATCTCGACCGGACCGGTGATGCCGACATAACCGGCCACCGATTGCAGCAGCATCTGGATGCCGTAATAGACGATGAAAAGCGTCAGCAGTTCCGGCAGGCCGCGAAAGATGGTCGTGTAGATACCGGTCGCCAGCCGCAGCGATTTTTCTTCCGATTGCGCGGCGAGCGCGATGAGGAAACCGATCAGCAGCCCGACGGGCAGGGTGGCGAGCGCCAGCGAGATGGTGACCTTGACGCCGAAGGCGATTTCGTCGCCCCAGCCCGCATCGCCGCAGGCGACCAGGGTGCCGTTTCCGAAAAGCGAGAAGAGACCGACCGGCCCGCAAAAGGGATCGAGAAGTGTCGAGACATAGGTCCAGAACGCACCTATGGCGGAAAATGCTCCGCTCATGCCAATTTTCCCCTGCGGTCTTAAGCCGCCGTGATTGTTATCGTGACGTTTTCAAACAAAAATGGCGGAAGGGCAAGCCTTCCGCCACGAGATTTCAACAGATCGAACGGGCTTACTCGCCGTAAACGTCGAAATCGAAGTATTTTTTGTTGATCTCCTGATACTTGCCGCTGGCGCGAATGCCGGCGATGGCGGCGGTGAACTTGTCGGCAAGCGCCGTGTCACCCTTGCGGACGGCGACGCCCGCGCCATTGCCGTTGATCTCGACATCGACCGGAAGCGGCGTCAGGATCTTGCAGCACGCGCCCGCATCCGTCTTCAGCCATTCCGACAGAACGACGATATCGTCGATGACGGCGTCGATACGGCCATTGGCGATGTCGAGCTTATATTCGTCGGCGGTCGGATACATCTTCACGTCGGCATCGGGGAAATGCTTTTCGGCATAGTTGGAGTGGGTGGTGGAACCCTGCGCGCCGAGCGACTTGCCCTTCAGATCCTCGACGGATTTGATCGGCGAATCCTTCGGCACGGCGATGGCCGGCGGGGTGTTGTAATATTTTTTGGAGAAGTCGACCTTCTCGAGACGCTCGGGCGTGATCGACATGGACGCGATGATGGCGTCGAACTTCTTGGCCTGAAGGGCGGGAATGATGCCGTCCCAGTCATTGGTGACGAAGGTGCATTCGGCCTTCATTTGTTCGCACAGCGCCTTGGCGATGTCGATGTCGAAGCCGGTCAGGGTGCCGTCGGCTTCGAGATTGTTGAAGGGCGGATAGGCGCCTTCGGTGCCGATGACGATCTTGTCCTGCGCGAGGGCTGCGCCGGAAAACAGCGAGATGGCAGCAATCGATACGGCTGCGAGCAGACGGGTGGAAATAGGCATTTCGATCCTCTCTTTTGGTCGTTCATCCGCGGTCTGTTGTTGTTTTCAGTGCGGACGCCATGGGCGCAGGGCGCAGCGGATGATGCCGCCTGTAGCCTTCAGCGCGGATGCGATTATTCATCCGGTTGGTCAAAAAATGCAACTGCAATATTAGTGACCGCGATTGTGCCGCAGAGCTTCCACGAAAACGCCTTGATCTGTTCATTTCCGGTACAGAAGGCTTTGTCCATCATGGGAACCGAAGCCTGTGCGAGGCGTTGACCAGCGCCTGCACGCGCAGCCGGAATCAAGATGTCGCAAGACTGGCGACCAATAATGGCAGATGAGGAAACACCGATGCTGAAGAAGAACACATTGCTGACGGGGGTGGTTTTCCCCCTCATGTCGCTGGCGATTGCGGTGGAGCCGGCCGCGGCCGGTTTTGCCGGTGCTGCGCGGGCGCAGACGCCCGTGTCGCAGGCGCTTCCCGGCGATGCTGCGACCGGCCGGGTGATTTTGGCGCAGGCACAGCCGGAAGAACCGAACCCGGAAGAGGAACTGCGCAAGCGTCGCAAGCAGGCCGAAGAGGAGCAGCCGCAGGCCGAGCCGCAACGACAGGAGCGTGCGCCGGAGCCGCAGCGCGAACCGGAGCCCAAGCGCGAAGCCGCGCCTGCCGAACCGCGCCCTGAGCCGCAAAGGGAACCGCAGCCTGAGCCCCAGCGGGAACCGCAGCAGCGTGAGGCTCGCCCTGAGCCCGCGCCGGCCGAGCAGCCGCAGGAGCGTCCCCGCAAACCCGAACGCGCACAGGAGCCGCAGGGCGAGGGCGAACAGCGCCCCGCACGCCAGCGCGAGGCCGCGCCCGAAGCCGCACCTGCCGAAGAGCAGCCGAAGGAACGTCCGCGCAAGCCGGAACGGGCCGAGCAGCCCGCAGGTGAGGGCGAGCAGCGTCCCGAGCGTCCCCGCAAGGAGCGCGCGAAGGAACCTGCTGCCGAACAGGAGCCCGCAGCACGCCCTGAAAATGCCGGCGAGCCGGCCAAGCCCCGCGAACCGGCACCCGCCAAAAAGCCACCGGTAGAGGAAAAGGCCCCGGAACAGAAAGCCGAGCCGGCCGAAAAAGCCGTTCCGGAGAAAAAGCCGGCCGCCCCCGAGCCCGCCGCGAAGGAAGCACCGGTTCCGACCGAAGCGCCGACGCCCGCGCGTCCGCCGGCACCTGAAGCCCAGCCAAACCCCGCACCGGGCCGTCAGCCTTCGGAACAGCCGCCGGTAGAGGGTCAGGGCAGAACCGAACCCGCAGCCCCGCTGCCAGGCGCGCCGACGCCGCCGCCGAGCGGTACGACAACCGGACAGGCGCCGGCCGGTGAACCCGTTCCCAATCAGGTCGCTGTTCCGCAGACGGAAGCGCCGCCGATGACGAAGGAAGAGTTGGATAAGGCCAAGGCAATCGCCAAGGACCCGTCCAAGACCGCCGATACCGTCATTCTGCCGGTCGACAAGGGCGCCGCCGTTCTCGACAGCGACAAGGAAGTGGAACGTTCCGGCAACCGCCAGACCCGCGAGGAGCGCCGTCGTGAACGCGAACAGGCCGGTGACGTGAAGGTTCCGACTTCCGACGCCGAGGCGCAGCGCGCCGGCGCCGCCGAAGGCAAGGCCCCGCCGCCGCCCGTCAAGATGGAAGCCATCACCTCGCAGCAGGGCGAGCGTGTCGACCGTCGCCCGCAATATGAGCGGCCGGAAGGCGTGCGCGAATGGCAGCCGCGCGAAGGCCGTCCGCGTGATCGCGACCGCGATGCGCCGATCATCCTGCAATTCGGCGACCGTGTCGTGGTGCGCGGCGACGACAACCAGCGCTTCATCCGCGATGGCGGCGAGCCCTATTACGAGCGTCTGCCCGGCGGCCGTGTCCGCGAAACCGTGGAGCGCCGTGACGGAACGCAGGTGGTGACGATCCGCAACCGATATGGTGACGTGATCCAGCGCTCGCGCATCGACGATCGCGGCCGCGAATATGTGCTGTTCTATGCACCGGAGCTGATGGAAGATCCCGACCGCGATTACGTCTATCGCGATCCGGGCCTCGACCTGCCGCCGATGCGCCTGCGCATTCCCGTGACGGACTACATCATCGACACCTCGAGCGATCCGGACCGCGATTATTACCGCTTCCTGGAACAGCCGCCGGTCGAGCCGGTGGAGCGTGTTTATTCGCTGGATGAAGTGCGTTATTCGGCCCGTATCCGCGACAAGGTGCGCCGTATCGACCTCGATACCATCACTTTTGCCACCGGCAGCGCCGAAATCCCGATGACGCAGGCCCGTTCGCTGCGCAAGGTGGCGGATGCCATCAACAAGGCGCTGGACAAGAACCCGGGTGAAACCTTCCTGATCGAAGGCCATACCGACGCCGTCGGTTCTGATGAAAGCAACCTCGTGCTTTCCGACGAGCGCGCCGCTTCCGTCGCCAACGTCTTGACCGATGTTTACGGCATTCCGCCGGAAAACCTCGCGACGCAAGGTTATGGTGAGCGTTACCTGAAGGTCCAGACGCTCGGCCCGGAACAGCAGAACCGCCGCGTCACCATCCGCCGCGTGACGCCGCTGGTGAAGCCGGTCGCCCAGAAGTGACTAGGTTCTGATGAAAAACAAAGGCCCGGAAAGCGCAGGCTCTCCGGGCCTTTTTCATTGGGACAGGCTTTCCAAATACGCGACGTCATCCTCGCCCTTGAGGCGAGGATCTAATCACGTTTCCTCCGGTCGAGACGTAGCAGATGCTCGGGACAGGCCCGAGCATGACGGAGGAAGTGTTTGTTCCAGCCTCCAAAACCCCCCAGCACTCACTTTGGGAACCGCCCGAAGAGGAGATGTGTGTCTTCAGTTCAGCGCGACCGCGATTTCCGCCGCCAGCTGGGCATTGTTGCGCACCAGCGCGATATTGGTTTCCAGGCTGCGGCCATCCGTCAGGCGGAAGATGTCGCCGAGCAGGTAGGGGGTGACTTCCTTGCCGGTGATATCGTCGCGTTCGGCGTGGGAGATGGCGCGGTTGATGTAGATTTCCATCTCCTCGCGCGGAATTTCGTCCTCTTCCGGCACGGGATTGGCCACCAGCATACCGCCCTCGATACCCAGCTGTTCGCGGGTTGTCTGGAAATTGGCGATTGCCGCCGGGCTGTTGAGCGAGAGCGGGCTCGGCAGGCCGGAGGAGCGCGACCAGAAAGCCGGGAATTCTTCCGAGCCGAAAGTGACGACCGGCACGCCATTGGTTTCGAGAACCTCGAGCGTCTTCGGAATATCGAGAATGGCCTTGGCGCCGGCGCAGACGACGATCACGCCGGTCTTCGCAAGCTCGGTCAGATCGGCGGAGATGTCGAAGGTCTCTTCCGCGCCCTTGTGTACGCCGCCAATGCCGCCGGTGGCGAAAACGCGGATACCGGCGCGGGCGGCGGCGATCATGGTGGCGGCCACCGTGGTGGCGCCGGTGCGGCGCTCGGCGATCGCAAAGGCGATATCGGCGCGCGAGACCTTCATGGCGTCGGTGGTCTGGGCCAGCGCCTCGAGCTGGTCTTTCTCAAGGCCGATATGCAGGGTGCCGTGAATGACCGCGATGGTGGCCGGAACAGCACCCTGATCGCGGATGATCTGTTCGACGCTTTCCGCCATCTCGATATTGCCTGGGTAAGGCATGCCGTGGGTGATGATGGTCGATTCAAGTGCCACGATCGGCGCACCGCGCTGCTTGGCGGCGGCGACTTCCTGAGAATAGACGATTGGAAGGAGCGGGGAGATAGGGCGGGTCATTTCATCTGTTCCAGTTTTTAAAAGCGGGTTCATGCCAGCATTTCAGCCTGGGGAACAAGCCCCAACATGGCTTCGACACTGTCTTTTGATAGGTCCTGGGAGGTGGCGAAGGGCGATTGCACGGTGATGGCGGCCGCCGCCGCGCCTTGCCTCAACGCTTCCGCAATCGTCTTTCCCTCGGCGATGGCGGCGAGATAACCCGACGCCATGGCGTCGCCCGCGCCGGTTACGTCCTTCACCTCGCGGATGAGGGGCGGGTGGAGGATCGCCGTCTCCGTCCTGCTGAAGGCCACCACCTCGCTTGCGCCGCGGGTAACGACGCCGCCGGCAAGCCCGGCCTTGCGCAGGATGTTGGGCCAGTCGCGAACATTGGCAGTCGTTTCGCCGGTCAGCGCGCGGGCTTCCGCCTCGTTCATGAAGAGGATGTCGATATCGCCGAGCGCCGCTTTCAGCTTCACCGCCTTGGCGGGGGATATGGCGATGGCCGCCAGCGGCTTTTCGCAGGCGCGGGCGACGAGGCCGAGCGCCGTCAGCGTGTCTTCCGGCAGATTGGCGTCGCAGAGCAGGATATCGCTCGCCGTGATCGCCTCGCGCACGGCGCGTATCTTGAGGCGGCGCGGGGTGAAGAGCTTGTAGAGGTCCATATCGGCAAGCGCGATGATGAGATTGCCGTCACGCTCCAGAATGGCGGTGTAGCTTGGCGTGCGGCGGTCCAGGAAGGTGAAGGGCGTGTCTTCCACGCCCGCCTGCCGTGCGGCCTCTGCCACCGCCTCACCGGTCGTATCGCCGCCGCGCGGGGCGATGATGCGGACCTGAAAACCGAGGCGGGAAAGATTGCGCGCGGCATTGAAACCGCCGCCGCCGGCCTCTTCCATCCAGGAGCCGGGGTTGCTCGCGCCGGGCGCCGTCTCAGTCTCGATCATGCCACGCCTGTCGATATGCGCGCCGCCCAGAACGAGTATTTTCTTCACGCTTGCGTTTCCCTCTCTGGCGGATGGAAAGACCGGACGATTCGGCCTAAACTGACGTCTTCCTGACCTCGCATCCGGTTTGCGGCCATAGGCCGGGCACGGAAAAACGAAAGCAGAACAAACGACTTATCGCTATTTGTTTTCAATATGCTGGCTCAGCCTTGCGAAATAAGAACAAATAGAGTACATACCGTTTCCATACTGCTTCATTGCCTGTGCGGCTTCAATAACCTAAAGGTGGTTCGGATGGCACAAAATTCTTTGCGTCTCGTAGAGGATAAATCGGTGGATAAAAGCAAGGCACTGGAAGCGGCGCTCTCCCAGATCGAACGGTCGTTCGGCAAGGGATCGATCATGAAGCTCGGTTCCAATGAAAACGTGGTTGAAGTGGAGACCGTTTCGACGGGTTCGCTCAGCCTGGATATTGCGCTCGGCATCGGCGGTCTGCCGAAGGGGCGCATCATTGAAATTTATGGCCCGGAAAGCTCGGGCAAGACGACGCTGGCATTGCAGACCATTGCCGAAGCCCAGAAGAAGGGCGGCATCTGCGCCTTCGTCGACGCCGAACATGCGCTTGATCCGGTCTATGCCCGCAAGCTCGGTGTGGATTTGCAGGGCCTTCTGATCTCGCAGCCCGACACGGGCGAACAGGCGCTGGAAATCACCGATACGCTGGTGCGCTCCGGCGCGGTTGACGTGCTGGTCGTCGACTCAGTTGCGGCGCTGACGCCGCGGGCGGAAATCGAAGGTGAAATGGGCGATAGCCTGCCGGGTCTTCAAGCGCGTTTGATGAGCCAGGCGCTGCGCAAGCTGACGGCGTCGATCTCCAAGTCTAAGTGCATGGTGATCTTCATCAACCAGATCCGTATGAAGATCGGCGTCATGTTCGGTTCGCCGGAAACGACGACGGGCGGCAACGCGCTGAAGTTCTATGCGTCCGTTCGTCTTGACATTCGCCGTATCGGCGCCGTCAAGGAGCGCGAAGAGGTTGTCGGCAACCAGACGCGTGTGAAGGTCGTCAAGAACAAGATGGCGCCGCCCTTCAAGCAGGTGGAATTCGACATCATGTATGGCGAAGGCGTTTCCAAGACCGGTGAGCTTGTCGATCTCGGCGTGAAGGCCGGTATCGTCGAGAAGTCCGGTGCATGGTTCTCCTATAATAGCCAGCGTCTGGGGCAGGGGCGTGAAAACGCCAAGATATTCCTGCGCGACAATCCGGAAACGGCCAATGAGATCGAACTGGCGCTGCGCCAGAATGCCGGCCTGATCGCCGACCGCTTCCTGCAGAATGGCGGGCCGGACGCCGGCGAAGGCGACGACGGCTCCGACGAAGGCTGACACCTTCCGTGAAGGCTCGGGCATTGCCACCCGCAGACTTTGCCGAACTGATATAGATCAAAAAGGGTCGTGCGATTTTTCTTCGCGTGGCCCTTTTTAATTGCCTATATGTCTTGCTTCGCCTCCATGGCTGGACAGGGCAGGATGCGAACGATAAAAGCCAGTGATTTTGCAATAAAGCCATCGTTCCCGATGGCAATGATGGACTCCAGCTGTGAGCGGTGTGTGGGCATGAGCGGTGTGAATGAAATTCGGTCGACCTTTCTCGACTACTTCAAGAAGAACGGACACGAGATCGTGCCCTCCAGCCCGCTGGTGCCGCGCAACGATCCGACACTGATGTTCACCAATGCCGGCATGGTGCAGTTCAAGAACGTCTTCACCGGTCTTGAAAGCCGTCCCTATTCCACGGCCGCTTCGGCGCAGAAATGCGTGCGCGCCGGCGGCAAGCATAACGACCTCGACAATGTCGGTTATACCGCCCGTCACCACACCTTTTTCGAAATGCTCGGCAATTTCTCCTTCGGCGATTATTTCAAGGAAGAAGCGATCACCCATGCCTGGAACCTGATCACCAAGGAATTCGGCATCGACCGCAATCGTCTGCTGGTCACCGTTTACCATACCGACGACGAGGCCTTTAACCTTTGGAAGAAGATCGCCGGTTTCTCTGACGACCGTATCATCCGCATTCCGACCAGCGACAATTTCTGGGCGATGGGCGATACCGGCCCCTGCGGTCCCTGTTCGGAAATCTTCTACGATCATGGCGATCATATCTGGGGCGGCCCGCCCGGCTCGCCGGAAGAAGATGGCGACCGTTTCATCGAAATCTGGAACCTCGTCTTCATGCAATATGAGCAGCTGACGAAGGAGGAGCGCATCGACCTGCCGCGTCCGTCGATCGACACAGGCATGGGTCTTGAGCGTATTTCCGCGCTGTTGCAGGGCAAGCATGACAATTACGATACGGACCTGTTCCGCGCGCTGATTGCCGCTTCCGTGGAAGCGACCGGCGTTCCGGCCGAAGGCGAAAAGCGCGCCAGCCACCGCGTCATCGCCGACCATCTGCGTTCGTCCGCCTTCCTGATCGCCGATGGCGTCCTGCCGTCGAACGAAGGTCGCGGTTATGTTCTGCGCCGCATCATGCGTCGCGCCATGCGCCATGCCGAGCTTCTCGGCGCGCGCGAGCCGCTGATCTACAAGCTGCTGCCGGCGCTGGTGCAGCAGATGGGCCGCGCCTATCCGGAACTGGTCCGTGCCGAGGCGCTGATTTCCGAGACGCTGAAGCTTGAGGAAACCCGTTTCCGCAAGACGCTGGAACGCGGCCTGTCGCTGCTGTCAGACGCCACCTCGACCCTGCACAAGGGCGACATGCTGGATGGCGAAACCGCCTTCAAGCTCTACGACACCTATGGCTTCCCGCTCGACCTGACGCAGGATGCACTGCGCGCCCGCGAAATCGGCGTCGATATTTCCGGCTTCACCGATGCGATGGAGCGCCAGAAGGCGGAAGCCCGCTCGCACTGGGCCGGTTCCGGCGACAAGGCGACGGAGACCGTCTGGTTCGAGCTCAAGGAAAAGCTCGGTGCGAGCGAATTCCTCGGTTACGACACCGAAACCGCCGAAGGCGTCATCCAGGCAATCGTCAAGGACGGCAAGGCTGTGGATAGCGCTGCCGATGGTGAGACGGTGCAGGTCGTCGTCAACCAGACGCCGTTTTATGGCGAGTCCGGCGGCCAGATGGGCGATACCGGCGTGATTTCCGGCGACAATGGCGCCTTTGCCGTTTCCGATACCCAGAAGAAGGGCGAAGGCCTCTTCGTGCATTTGGGCACGGTCTCCAAGGGCGGTCTGAAAGTTGGCGATGCCGTTCAGTTGACGGTCGATCATGACCGCCGTTCGCGCCTGCGCGCCAACCATTCCGCCACCCACCTGTTGCACGAGGCGCTGCGCGAAGTGCTCGGCACCCATGTCGCCCAGAAGGGTTCGCTGGTTGCGCCCGAGCGCCTGCGTTTCGACGTTTCGCACCCGAAGCCGATGTCGGCCGAGGAGCTGAAGGTCGTCGAAGAAATGGCGAACGAAATCGTTCTGCAGAACTCGCCGGTCGTGACCCGCCTGATGAGCGTCGACGACGCCATTGCCGAGGGCGCCATGGCGCTGTTCGGTGAAAAATACGGCGACGAAGTTCGTGTCGTCTCCATGGGCACCGGCCTGCATGGCGCAAAAGCCAATCGTCCCTATTCCGTCGAGCTTTGCGGCGGCACGCATGTGGCGGCCACCGGCCAGATCGGCCTCATCCGCATTCTCGGCGAAAGCGCCGTCGGTGCGGGCGTGCGCCGTCTCGAAGCCGTGACCGGGCAGGGCGCGCTTGCCTATCTGGCAGAACAGGATGAGCGGGTTAAGGCGCTTGCTTCTTCGTTGAAGGTGCAGCCGGGCGATGTGCTGTCGCGTGTCGAAGGTCTGCTCGATGAGCGCAAGAAGCTGGAGCGCGAGCTTGCCGATGCCCGCCGGAAGCTTGCCATGGGCGGCGGTTCGGCGGATGCCGGCGCAAGCGATGTCAAGCAGGTTGCTGGCGTCAACTTCCTGGCAAAATCCATGTCCGGTATCGATGCCAAGGACCTCAAGGGTCTTGCCGATGAGGCCAAGGCCAATCTCGGCTCGGGCGTCGTGCTGCTGATCGCCGTTTCCGAAGACGGCAAGGCAAGCGCTGTCGCAGCCGTTACCGAAGATCTGACGGCCCGTTTCAGCGCTGTCGATATCGTCCGCACCGCTTCCGCCGCACTTGGCGGCAAGGGCGGCGGCGGCCGTCCCGATATGGCGCAGGCCGGCGGCCCGGATGGCGCCAGGGCACAGGATGCCATTGAAGCGGTGGCGGCGGCGCTGGCTGCCTGATCGGTGTGAATTGAAGAGGGCGGGGTTTTACCCCGCCTTTTTTGTTTCCGCCTTCAAAGACAAGATGGTTGCGCGCCGAGGACGCGACGGAGGGAAGCGATGCGCTTTGTAAATCCTATTCCTTTCGTGCGCGATATCGGCCGTTCGAAGGCGTTTTATCGTGACAGGCTCGGCCTGAAGATTGTCGAGGATTGTGGAAACTTCGTCCTCTTTGAAACTGGCTTTGCAATTCATGAGGGGCGGTCGCTCGCGGAGACGGTCTGGGGCACATCGTCGGGCGCGGAAGAGCCCTATGGCAGACGGAATATGCTGCTTTATTTCGAACATGCGGATGTCGATGCAGCTTTTCGAAATATCGCGCCGCATGTGGAGCTTATCCATCCACTCGAGCGACAGGCCTGGGGGCAGAGGGTGTTTCGTTTTTACGATCCGGACGGGCACGCGATAGAGGTCGGGGAGCCGCTCGGCCAGTCCGGTACATAACCCGCCGCGATGATCGATAGGATATTCGATTTTCGGGCGGGCTATTGTTTATCGGTAGCGGCGTGGCTGGCCGGTCTTATCCGGTTGCCTGCAAGTCCTTCGCTGCTTCCTCGTCGAGCTGGGCGGCCCGCTTGTAGGCCGGGCGGTCGGTGAGGTGGGCCATGTAATCGAGAAAGGCCGGGCGTTTTTCGACGGTGCCGAAATGCAGGCCCCAGCCGATATGCGCGCCGACATAGACATCCGCCGCCGTGAAGAGATCGCCGGCGATGAAGCGGTTTTCGCTGACGGCCCGCTCAAGCGTATTCATCACATCCGCATAGCTGCCGCAGCCGGCCATGCGCAGCTTCTCCTTGGGCACTTCGAAACCCATCGCCTTCATGCTCGCCGCCATTTCCAGCGGGCCTGCGGCAAAGAACATCCAGCGATAATAAAGCCCGCGCGCCTTGGGTGTGGGCGCAAGGTTCGCGCCGGGAAAGGCATCGGCGAGATAGGCGCAGATCGCCGCCGCCTCGGTGACGATGGTATCGCCGTGTTTGATGGCGGGCACCTTCGCCATCGGATTTATCAGCCGGTAGGCGGGCGATTTCATCGAGGTCTCGAAGCCCAGTATTTCCGTTCGGTAAGGAACGCCCACTTCCTCAAGCATCCATCGCGCGATGCGTCCGCGCGACATGGGGTTGGTGTAGAAGATCAATTCACTCATGCTTTTGCCTCCCCAAGCAAAATCGCCGAAGCATCATGGGAAAACCGATGAGGATTTCGCGCCTGCGCTTCGCATTTTTAAAGTTCGCAACATCCTTCGCGTGTTCCCTAAGATCGCGCCGATGCTCCGATGAACGTTTGACTGTGCCGGGCAAGTTATGTGCAAGTAGATGCTGTTTAAGCTTTGTCTTATTGTTGTACTGGCCGCAGCACGCGGAATCGAAGTCTGCGCCTAGTACAACGGCTAATCAAGATACTGTGAACAAAAAAGAAAACCCGGCGCTGAGGCCGGGTTTTGAAGTCGCTGGGAAGGCCGGCTTAAGCCGCCATTGCCTTCTTGAGGTTTTCGTCGATCTTGTCGAGGAAGGCGGTGGTGGAAAGCCAGGGCTGGTCCGGTCCGATGAGGAGCGCCAGATCCTTGGTCATGTAGCCGCTTTCGACGGTGTCGACGCAGACGGTTTCGAGCGTTGCCGCGAACTTTGCCAGTTCCGCATTGTCGTCCAGCTTGGCGCGGTGGGCGAGGCCACGGGTCCAGGCGAAGATCGAAGCGATCGAGTTGGTCGAGGTTTCCTGACCCTTCTGGTGCTGGCGGTAGTGGCGCGTAACCGTGCCGTGCGCAGCTTCGGCTTCGACTGTGCGGCCGTCCGGTGACAGAAGAACTGAGGTCATCAGGCCGAGCGAGCCGAAGCCCTGCGCAACCGTGTCGGACTGCACGTCGCCGTCATAGTTCTTGCAGGCCCAGATGTAGCCGCCGGACCACTTCAGCGCGGAAGCGACCATGTCGTCGATCAGGCGGTGCTCATAGGTGATACCGGCTTCGTCGAACTGCGCCTTGAACTCGGTCTGGTAGACTTCTTCGAAGATATCCTTGAAGCGGCCGTCATAGGCCTTGAGGATGGTGTTCTTCGTGGAGAGGTAAACCGGCCACTTGCGCATCAGGCCATAATTCATGGAGGCGCGGGCGAATTCGCGGATGGATTCGTCGAGGTTATACATGGCAAGAGCCACGCCAGCGCTCGGGGCATCGAAGACGTCCTTTTCGATGACCTGACCGTCTTCACCGACGAACTTGATGGTCAGCTTGCCCTTGCCGGGGAACTTGAAATCGGTTGCCTTGTACTGGTCGCCGAAAGCGTGACGGCCGACAACGATCGGCTTGGTCCAGCCGGGAACGAGGCGCGGAACGTTCTTGCAGATGATCGGCTCGCGGAAGATGACGCCGCCCAGAATGTTGCGGATCGTGCCGTTAGGGCTCTTCCACATCTGCTTCAGGCCGAATTCCTCGACGCGGGCTTCATCCGGGGTGATGGTGGCGCACTTGATGCCGACGCCGTGCTTCTTGATGGCGTGCGCCGCGTCGACAGTGACCTGGTCGTTGGTGGCGTCGCGGTTTTCAACCGAGAGATCGTAATATTCGATGTCGAGATCGAGGTATGGCAGGATCAGCTTGTCCTTGATGAGCTGCCAGATGATACGGGTCATTTCGTCGCCGTCGAGATCGACGACCGGATTGGCTACCTTGATCTTTGCCATGAATTCCTCACCTTCGAAGCTGTGGCGTCTGATAACGCCGGTATTCGGAAAAATATCCGGTGCGGCTATAGCATTGCGAGCGTCTGAGGCAAAGCCATGGGGGGCGCTTTTTTGGCGCAGCGCAATAACGCTTTGCGCATTGCCAAACCATAATGCCGGAATACAGTCAGGCGAATCGCTTCGCCCGCCTTCGGGCCTATCCCGGGATCACATCATGCGGAATATTCTGCTTCTGACTGCCGCCGTCCTCTTTTCCCACAGCGCCCTTGCTGCCGGGCCCACCGATCCCGTCCAGAAGGTGATGGATATCACTGTCAAGAACTGGTCCGGCGATGCGGAGAACTGGAAATACATCTTTGATGAGGACATGCTGACCAGCCTGTTCAGCAAGGATTTCGTCGCACAATATCACGAAGCGTCCAAGAAGCCGGCCTACGAGGCAGAAAGCGGGGAGAAGGGTGATCCCTTCGGCTACGATGTCGTGACCAACTCCCAGGATGGCTGCCCGCTGCAGGAAGTTTCAGTGACGGCCGGTGCGGTGAAGGACGGCGTGACTGACGTGACGGCGAAATTCAAGCTCTGGGCCTGCATGGACGAGGCGGAGATGAAGGCGACGGTTGACGAAGTGCATTTCGACGTCGTCGAGGAGGATGGCCGGCCGGTCATCAGCGATATTCATCGCGTTGGCGACGAGGGTAGGGATTCGCTGCGCGAAGAGATGGCGACGATCATCAAGGGCGAGCAATAAGGGGCGTCTTGCCAGCGGGGTGAAGCCAGGCTTTCTCCGCGCCGGCTTTGATTTTGGCGCCGATCTGTGCCAGTGAAGCGCGCTTTAGCGCGTCGGGCTGAAAATCGATGCGACGCTTCAACACACGGACAAAAGACGATGGCAGGCACAAACAGCGATCTCGAACTTGTGGCGGAAGGCCCCGCGATCATTCTCGTCGAACCGCAGCTCGGCGAAAATATCGGCATGGTGGCGCGGGCCATGGCCAATTTCGGCCTGGCCGAATTGCGTCTGGTCAATCCGCGTGATGGCTGGCCGAGCGAGAAGGCGCGCGCCGCGGCCTCCAAGGCCGATCACGTCATTGACGCCACGAAGGTATTCGAGACGCTGGAAGAGGCGATCAAGGACCTGAACTTCGTCTATGCCACGACCGCGCGCGAGCGTTACGGTTTCAAGCCGGTGCGTGCGCCCGTCACCGCCGCCGATACCCTCAGGGCAAAATTCAAGGCTGGCGAAAAGACCGGTATCCTCTTCGGCCGCGAGCGCTGGGGGCTGACCAATGAGGAAGTGGCGCTGGCCGACGAGATCGTGACATTTCCGGTCAATCCCGCTTTTGCCTCGCTCAATATCGCACAGGCCGTGCTTTTGATGTCCTATGAATGGATGAAATCCGGCATGGACGATCTGGGAGAGACGCTTTTCCAGTCCGTCGAGCAACGTCCTTCGACCAAGGAACAGGTTTTCGGCCTGTTCGAACATATCGAGGAAGCGCTGGATGCGCGGGGTTATTTTCATCCCGCTGAAAAAAAGCCGAAAATGGTCGACAATCTGCGCGCCGTGCTGTCGCGACGCGGGTTTTCCGAGCAGGAAATCAGCGTTTTCCGTGGCGTGATCAATTCGCTCGACCGCTTTCCACGGCAGTGGCCGAAGCAGGCGGGAAGGGCAGCGGGGCCGTCGGCCGAGGGAGCAGGGGAGAATGCTGAAGACGAGTGAGGCGGCGGCCGATGTGCTGAAACCGGTACTGGTGTTCGATTCCGGCATTGGCGGGCTGACCGTGCTGCGTGAGGCGCGGGTGCTGATGCCCGAGCGCGGCTTCATCTATGTGGCCGACGATGCGGGTTTCCCCTATGGCGGCTGGGAGGAGGAGGCGCTGAAGGCGCGCATTCTCTCGCTCTTCGACAAGCTGCTGGACGAATATAGCCCGGAAGTCTGCATCATCGCCTGCAACACCGCCTTCACGCTCGCTGGCGCAGATCTTCGCGCCCGCTTTCCGCAGATGACCTTCGTTGGCACTGTGCCCGCCATCAAGCCGGCGGCGGAGCGCACCCGCTCGGGCCTCGTTTCGGTGCTGGCGACACCGGGCACCGTCAAGCGCGCCTATACGCGCGATCTCATCCAGTCCTTCGCCAGCCAATGCCATGTCCGCCTCGTCGGCTCTGAAAACCTGGCGCGCATGGCGGAAAGCTGGATCAGGGGCGAGCCGGTTTCGGATGAGGCTGTGCTTGCCGAAATCGAACCCTGCTTCATCGACAGCGAGGGAAAACGCACGGATATCGTCGTTCTTGCCTGCACCCATTACCCCTTCATGGCCAATCTGTTTCGCAGGCTGGCGCCATGGCCGGTGGATTGGCTCGACCCCGCCGAGGCGATTGCGCGGCGCGCGCGCCACCTCGTGCCGCTGCCGCAGGATGCGGAGCATCCGGATGGTTTCGATTTTGCCGTCTTCACCTCCGGCAAGCCGGATTTCGCCACCCGGCGGCTGATGCAGGGTTTCGGTCTCAGCGTTTCGGCGGCCTGAGCGCCTGTTGCATTTTTGCATCTGTTTTATCCGTCTTTTGCAATTCGAGATTGCGACCACTTGTCGCGCCGGATTTCTTGTGTAAGATGCATCTTGTCTGTAACCGCTATAAATGGAGGCGTGGAATGACCAATGACATCAATATGCGCCTTAACGGCATGTCAGGCCTTTCCGGCATGATTATCGGCGGTTATGTGACCCGAGGCATCTCCCTCCGATAAGGCTTAAAGCCTGATTTCCCTGCCGTTTGGCATTTTCACTTCGTCCGACATGTGATCGTGCGTCCGCGTGGCCCTGCTGCTGCGTCCGCGCTTCCGGCATGTCGTTTTCCATCGATAAAGGACCTGGCCGCTTTGCCGCGCCGGGATGGATTTCCCATGCAGAAAAATCAACCATTGGTAGCATATGCGCTGCCGGATGCGGTCGATCGCTTGTTCGTCACATTCGGTGTCTGGAAAACCCTGAAAGCGGTTCTCATTGCCGCAGTGGTGCCGCGTGCACCGCCGACCGATCCTGCCGATCTGCCAGAGCGACTTCTGGTCGATATCGGCCTTGACCCCTCCCGGGTGAAGCGGCGGCGGGATTGGGAGGTTCCTTACTGGGCGCCCCGGTTTTGATTGGCAAAGGCCTCTCCGGCGAAAAACGTCGGGGCGGCCGCCGCATCTCTGCCGTTACGTATTGTATAGCGATGCGATACAGGATACGCTGTTCCTATGATCGTCAGTTTCCGACACAAAGGGCTAGAAGCTTTTTATCGTTCCGGGACGACGAAGGGTATTCAGCCTGCCCATGCCGCCAAGCTTGGCCGAATACTAACCTTGCTTGAGGTTGCGGCAGGCGCTCCCGATCTTAATCTTCCTGGTCTCAAACTTCATCCGTTAAAGGGTGATATGAGGGGCCACTGGTCCATATGGGTGAATGGAAACTGGCGTGTGACGTTTCGATTTCTGGATAGCGACGTCGAACTTGTCGACTATCAGGACTATCACTGAAGGGAATTGTTCCAATGATGAAATTTCCTGTTCATCCCGGTGAGTTGTTACGGGAGGAGGTTATTGCCGCACTTCAGCTTTCCGTAACAGACGCTGCTGAAAGGCTTGGAATGTCGCGCGTAGCGCTTTCTCGGGTCTTGAACGGACGGGCAGGAGTGAGCCCAGACCTTGCCTTACGGTTGGAGCGGGCAGGGGTCAGCACCGCGCGGGCATGGCTTGCCATGCAGTCGAATTACGATCTCGCACAGGCGATGAAACGCGAGCAGCCGCCCGTTCGTCCGTTGGATGACAGGGCGGCATAATCTTCGAAGATTTGGCTTGATACCTTCTGGTTTTGGTGGCTTGCTCCTAAAAATCAGATAGGGAGATTCATCATGCCGCTGGAGAACTGGCTGGCCTTCGTGGCCGCATCCGCCATCATGCTTGCCATTCCGGGACCGACGATCCTGCTGGTGATTTCTTATGCGCTGGGTCATGGCCGCAAGGCCAGCACGGCGACGGTGACGGGTGTGGCGCTCGGTGATTTCACCGCGATGACGGCTTCCATGCTCGGGCTCGGCGCGCTGCTTGCCACATCGGCGGCGCTTTTCACCGGGCTGAAATGGATCGGTGCGGCTTACCTCATCTATCTCGGCATCAAGCTGTGGCGTTCGCCGGTCAGCGGCGAGGGTGCGGAAGGGACGGGCGTGACCGGCCGCGAAAGGCCGCTCAAAATCTTCCTGCATGCCTATATCGTCACCGCGCTGAACCCGAAGAGCATCGTGTTCTTCGTGGCTTTCCTGCCGCAGTTTCTGGTGCCGACATTGCCCTTCTGGCCGCAGGTGCTGATTTTCGAAGTCACATTCCTGGTGCTTGCCACGGTGAATGCGGCGCTTTATGGACTTCTGGCAAGTGCCGCCCGCAATACGATCCGCAAGCCGAAGGTTCAGCGCATCGTCAACCGCACGGGCGGCGGTCTCCTGATCGGCGCCGGTCTCGTTGCCTTCGGCTGGAAGAGGGCGGTTTCGGCGTAAAGCCCCTCAAACATCAGAGGTGTCGGTCGCCTGAAATTCGGACATAACAAAATGGCATTGCCGCATATTCTTCTCGCCCTGATCACCGTGTTTTTGTGGGGCTTCAACTTCGTTGCCATCAAGATCGGGGTCGCGGACATGCCGCCCCTGTTCCTGACGGCGCTGCGTTATCTCTGTGCGGCCGTGCCTCTGGTATTCTTTCTGCCGAAACCGAATGTGCCGTGGCGGCATATGATCGTATACGGCATGGCCATGGGTTTCGTGCAGTTCGGCCTGCTTTATCCGGCCATCAAGCTCGGTCTGCCTGCCGGGCTTGCGTCGCTGGTCATGCAGTCGCAGGCCTTTTTCACGCTGGCGCTTGCCGTGCTGTTTCTCGGCGAGCGGCGTTTGCCTTCGCAGGTCGTCGGCGCGGTCATCGCTTTCAGTGGGCTTGCGGTTATCGGCGTGGAGCGCATGACGGCTGCGGCTCTCGTACCGCTTCTGATGGGTATCGGCTCGGCGATTGCCTGGGCCTGCGGCAATATCGTCAACAGGCGTATCGGCCAGGTGAACGCCGTTTCCTTTGTTGCCTGGACTAGCTTGGTGCCGGTCCTGCCGCTGGCGGCGCTTTCGCTGGTGGTGGAAGGGCCGGGTGCGATTGCCGAGGGCCTTGCCAACGCAACGGCAATGACGGCTTTCGTGTTGGTCTATATGGCCTATGGCGCTACCATTGTGGGCGCGGGCATCTGGAGTTATTTGCTTCTGCGTTATCCGGCGGGAACCGTGGCGCCCTTTTCGCTGTTGGTGCCGGTGATCGGTTTCGTCAGCGCCTATTTCGCTTTTGCGGAGCACATCACCGTCTTCGAGGTGGTGGGCGCGGCGCTGGTCATTCTGGGGTTGATGCTCAACGTCTTCGGGCGGCGTATCGCCTTTTCCTGGTTTCGGGGTCGGCCCGCATAGGCTGAATATTGAATTGCCTGTGCATTATCGGGATGCGGCAGACGCAACCGGCGATTTTTTGGTAAAGAGCATGTTCGGCCGCCGCCAGGGGAATCGGCCGGATGACATGCAGCACGAGGAATGGAACATTGCAGGTCGGCATCGACATGGGAACCCTATCGGGCGGGCAGCAGGCCAAGCTCGATATCGAGGAATTGCTTGCGACGCGTTTGCTGGTGCAGGGCAATTCCGGTTCCGGCAAGTCGCATCTGCTGCGCCGGCTGCTTGAGCAATCGGCGCAATGGGTGCAACAGGTCATCATCGATCCCGAGGGCGATTTCGTCACGCTTTCCGACAAGTTCGGTCATGTGGTGGTGGATGGCGAGCGTACCGAAGCGGAGCTTGCCGGCATTGCCAACCGCATTCGCCAGCACCGCGTTTCCTGCGTGCTGACGCTTGAAGGCCTCGATATCGAGCAGCAGATGCGGGCCGCCGCCGCCTTCCTCAACGGCATGTTCGATGCGGATCGTGAATTCTGGTATCCGGTGCTTGTCGTGGTGGACGAGGCGCAGATGTTTGCGCCCTCCGTCGGCGGCGAGGTGACCGAGGATGCGCGCAAGGCGTCACTTGGCGCCATGACCAATCTGATGTGCCGTGGGCGTAAACGCGGGCTTGCCGGCGTCATCGCCACCCAGCGCCTTGCCAAGCTTGCCAAGAACGTGGCGGCGGAAGCCTCCAACTTCCTGATGGGCCGCACCTTCCTCGATATCGACATGGCGCGCGCGGCCGACCTGCTCGGCATGGACCGGCGGCAGGCGGAAATGTTCCGCGATCTGCAGCGCGGCAATTTCGTGGCGCTCGGCCCGGCGCTGTCGCGCCGGCCGCTTCCCATCGTCATCGGCCCGGTGGAAACCTCGGCGCGTTCCTCTTCGCCGAAGCTGATGCCGCTGCCGGATGCGCCTCAAGATGTCGAAGACCTTATTTTCACGCCGGATCCGGAAGAGTTTACCCGGCCTGCCGTGCGCCGCACACCGCCAGCACCACGCCCGACCACGGATATTCTGGCCGAACTCTCCCGTTCCACGCCTGCTGCCGTCGGTCCTTCACCCGAGCAGCCGCGAAGCGGCCAGCCGGAGATGACGCCGGAGGAGCGTGAGGAGAAAATCGCGACGGTTCTCGTCGAAATTCTCGACGATCCGCAATCGGCCTATCGAACCGATGCCGTGCTTTATCAGGATTTTCTGGTGCGCGCCCGCATGCGCCGTATTCCCGGCACGCCGATGACGCTGCCGGAATTCCGCCGACAGGTGGCGATTGCCCGCTCCGGCGTGGATGCGGCGATGGCGGCCAGCGAAGGCTGGGAAAAGGCGCTGGAACTGTCGACGTCGGTTTCCGACGACCTTCAGGGTGTTTTCCTGCTGCTGGTCAAGGCCGCTCTCGGCGAGGAGCCTTGTCCGTCGGATGCTCGCATCGCCCGCGCCTACGGCACCCATTCCGCCCGCCGCGCGCGGCGGCTGCTTGGTTATTTCGAGGAGAAGGAGCTTGTGGTGGTGCATGCCGATTTCTCCGGCAAGCGCATCGTGGCGTTTCCCGATCTCGACGCGAAGACCGCGCCGGGTGACGCGGATGCGGCAGAGGACGATGCGCGGCTCGCGGCGGAGTAGTCGTTATTCCGTCAGAATCCGCACGACGAAGCTGATCGTTGTGTAGAGACCGACGAGGCTTAAAGTCAGTACGCAGACAAGAACGGCTATGACAAGTGCCGAGGCCAATCGGTGCGGCCGTTGATAGGGGCGGGTGCTGACATCCGTTTTTACGGGAGCGACCCGGGAGAGCTGCGCCGCCGTCCATCCGCTGCGTTCGAATTCCGGCGAGGCGATAAATTCCGCCAGATGCCGTTGCCGCCTTATGGAAGAGGGCAATTGCGCCAGAAAGCGCTGCGGTTCTCGCCGGTTGCTTCTCGACAGGAATATATCGATCGCTTCCCTGAAACGTTCCTCGCGCGCGCCGGAGCAGAACAACATGCGCCCCGCTTCAACGAGATCGTTCATCTCGAGCAGTACTTCGCCGTATTTTTGAAAGAGCGCCAGATCGACTTCAGGATGGCTGAGCCTGCCTTGAAGGATTTCCTTCGCTCGCCAGAGTTTCTGTTCGGAAATGGCTTGGTCAACGGGTTCAAAGGTCATTTTAAAGCAATGAATTGGAAGTTTTTAATATTTTTAAAATAGATTTTGGTCTTGGTAGTAATAATGCAGATTATAGGTTTCAGCATCAAAAAAGAAAGAGGAGGCGTCATCGCCTCCTCAATTTACTGACAAACCTGCTCACTCTCGACGTCATCCTTGGGCTTGTCCCAAGGATCTAATCACGTTTAATAAAATCGAGACGTTGCAGATGCTCGCGACAGGCCCGAGCATGACGGAAGAGAGCTTTCAGGACTTTGTCAGTGGTACGAGGAGGCGTTTCCGCCTCCTCGTCGCATATTCTTATTCGATGGCCTTTGCTTCCTTCCGCGTTGCGATCAGCGAACCGATGATGCCGGTTGCGAGGATGGCGACCGTGACGCCGAGTGAGACGGCGGGCGGGATCTTGGCGATGCCGAGCATATCGGCGACGAAGATTTTCGAACCGACGAAGACCAGAACCGCAGCCAGCGCATATTTCAGATAAGCGAAGCGGTGGATCAGGGCGGCGAGCGCAAAATAGAGGGCGCGCAGGCCGAGGATCGCGAAGATGTTCGAGGTGTAGACGATAAACGGATCGGTGGTGATCGCGAAGATCGCCGGGATCGAATCGACTGCGAAGATCAGGTCGGCGATTTCGACCATGATGAGCGCCAGGAAGAGCGGCGTCACGAAGGTCTTGAGTTTGCCGGTGGCCTCATCGGTTTCCTTGACGAAGAATTTCTCGCCATGCAGCCTATTTGTCACCGGAAGGTGACTGCGCAGGAACTTCAGGATGCGGTTATTGCCGATATCCGATTCATCGTGGTCGGACGAGAACAGCATCTTGAGGCCGGTGAAGACGAGGAAGGCCGCGAAGAGATAAAGCACCCAGTGGAAGTTTTCGACGATGGCCGCGCCGCCGGCGATCATGATGCCGCGCAGGACGATGACGCCGAGGATGCCCCAGAGCAGCACGCGGTGCTGATATTGGCGGGGAATTGCGAAATAAGAGAAAATCATGGCGATGATGAAGATATTGTCCATCGCCAGGCTTTTTTCGACCACGAAGCCGGTGACATATTCCATCGCCGACTGTTCGCCGGACTGGTACCAGATCCAGCCGCCGAAGGCCAAGCCGATGGCGATATAAAAGCCCGACATCAGCAGGCTTTCACGAACGCCGATTTCCTTGGAGTTCTTGTGCAGCACGCCGAGATCGAGCGCGAGCAGGCCAAGGACGAGAGAAATGAAGACAGCCCACATCCATGTGGGGGTGCCGAGAAAATCCGTCAGGAGAAATTCCATCAGTCAACCTTTAGCCGGACGAGGTTGGCTTTGCGGATGGGGAACGTGCGTGAAGAATATACGTGGGCCCCAACCTAAAGAAACTCGACATCACGTGTTGTCCGGTAACACGCCAGAGGGGCCCGAGTTCTGATCACGATGGAGAGATGGGTGGGCGCTCAGGCTTTTCAAGGGCAGGATCGAGAAAAAAAGCGGCAGGCGTTGTTTGACAAATTTGTAAAACGTGTTTAGAAGCCGCCCCAACGCCGGGCAGTGATGTCCGGTGTGTTTTGTTGACTGCCTTGCAGTGTAATAGCTGACGTTCGGCGGTCAATATCACCGACATGTCCCGTGGTTTCTCCATTTGCATGTGAGAAGCCTGTCAGAGGCCCTGAAACGGGCTTCAGAGGAGGGCGTGTTTCCTTGAACCGGTTTGGCAACAAACCGGCATAACCTTTTGAGAAGGAAATACGATGAGCAAGCGCGAATCGGCTAAGTACAAAATCGACCGCCGCATGGGCGAAAACATCTGGGGCCGTCCGAAGTCCCCGGTAAACCGCCGCGAATACGGCCCGGGCCAGCACGGCCAGCGCCGCAAGGGCAAGATGAGCGACTTCGGCACGCAGCTGCGCGCCAAGCAGAAGCTCAAGGGCTACTACGGCGAACTGCGCGAAAAGCAGTTCCGCGCCACCTTCGACGAAGCAAACCGTCGCAAGGGTGACACTTCCGAAAACCTCATCGGCCTGCTCGAGTCGCGTCTGGACGCCATCGTCTACCGCGCCAAGTTCGTTCCGACCGTTTTCGCATCGCGCCAGTTCATCAACCATGGCCACGTCACGGTTAACGGCGTTCGCGTCAACATCGGTTCTTACCGCTGCAAGCCGGGCGACGTTATCGAAGTTCGCCAGAAGTCCAAGCAGCTCGTAACCGTTCTGGAAGCCGTTCAGCTCGCTGAGCGCGACGTTCCGGACTACATCGAAGTTGACCACAACAAGATGGTTGCGACCTACGCCCGCGTTCCGGCTCTCTCCGACGTTCCGTACCCGGTCGTCATGGAACCGCATCTGGTCGTCGAATTCTACTCGCGTTAATCGACGCGTTTCAGTATTCAGGAAGCCGCCCTTCGGGGCGGCTTTTTTGTTTGCGGGGAAGGCTTTGCATGCAGGACATTCAGGCGATCGTCGATTCCATTTACGACAGCATGGCGCCGAGGCTCGGTGAGGGGAAGGTTGCGGATTACATTCCCGAACTTGCCAAGGTCGATCCCAACCAGTTCGGCATCGCCATCACCACCGTCGATGGAACCACCTATACGGCCGGCAATGCGCTCACGCCGTTTTCGATCCAGAGCATCTCCAAGGTCTTCATGCTGACGCTGGCGCTTGGCAAGGCGGGGGAAACGGTGTGGAATCGGGTGGGGCGCGAGCCTTCAGGCTCTTCCTTCAATTCCATCGTCCAGCTGGAGCACGAGCACGGAATCCCGCGCAATCCCTTCGTCAATGCCGGTGCTATCGTGGTCACCGATATCGTGCTTGCCGGCCACCAGCCGCGTGAGGCTATCGGCGAGCTTTTGCGCTTCGTTCGTTATCTCGCGGATGACGATACGATCAGCATCGACGATACGGTGGCGAAATCCGAGCAGGCGACGGGGTTCCGCAATTTCGCGCTCGCCAATTTCATGCGCTCCTTCGGCAATCTGCACCATCCCGTGGAATATACGCTCGGCGTTTATTTCCATCAGTGCGCGCTGTCCATGACCTGCGCGCAGCTTTCCCGCGCCGGCCTCTTCCTCGCCAATCGCGGCCGCAATCCGCTGACGGGGCATACGGTCGTCTCAGACCGGCGAGCGCGGCGCATCAACGCGCTGATGCTGACTTGCGGCCATTATGACGGATCGGGCGATTTCGCCTATCATGTCGGCCTGCCGGGGAAGAGCGGTGTGGGCGGCGGCATCATGGCGGTGGCGCCCGGCAACGCGTCGATTGCGGTCTGGTCGCCGGGTCTCAACAAGGTCGGCAATTCGGCGCTCGGGTCACAGGCGCTGGAAATGCTGGCGACGAAAACCGGCTGGTCGGTATTCGGGGCTTGATATTGCCGGCGGATGGGGGCATTGCCTGCATTAAGAACGGCAGTCGTGCCGGAGCGAGCTGATGATGAACATTCTCACCAAGATCGATGACTTTGTAGATCGGGCTGGGGCCGACCGGATCGGGGCGGATCAGGACGCGCCCGAAGAAAACGGCAGCTCGCATCCCCTGTTCGACAATGCACCGCGTTCGGTTTCCTTCAACAAGCTGCGCAAGCGGCTGTTGCGCAATGTGCGCCAGGCCTTTGAAGATTTCGGCATGCTGAATGGCCAGAAGCGCTGGCTTGTCGGCCTTTCCGGCGGCAAGGACAGCTATGGGCTGCTGGCGCTGCTGCTCGATCTGAAATGGCGCGGCCTTTTGCCAGTCGAACTTGTTGCCTGCAATCTCGATCAGGGTCAGCCGAATTTTCCAAAGCACGTCTTACCGGAGTATCTGGCGAAGATTGGTGTGCCCCATCGCATCGAATATCGCGACACCTATTCCGTGGTGAAGGAAAAGGTGCCGTCCGGCGGCACTTACTGTTCGCTCTGTTCGCGGCTCAGGCGCGGCAATCTCTACCGCATCGCGCGGGAGGAGGGTTGCGACGCGCTGCTGCTCGGCCATCATCGCGAGGATATTCTCGAAACCTTCTTCATGAACTTCTTCCACGGCGGCCGGCTGGCCGGTATGCCGGCTAAGCTTTTGAATGACGAGGGCGACCTGATGGTTATGCGCCCGCTTGCCTATTGCGCCGAAGAGGATATGGCGAAATTTGCGGCGGCGATGGAATTCCCGATCATTCCCTGCGACCTCTGCGGCTCGCAGGACGGGCTTCAGCGCAATGCCATGAAGGAGATGCTGGCCGACATCGAACGGCGTATGCCCGGCCGCAAGGACGTGATGCTGAGGGCGCTTGCCCATGTCAATCCGTCGCATCTGCTCGATCCTAAGCTTTTTGATTTTTCGGCGCTTTCTGTCACCGGGGCGTCACCTGAAGAGCGTAGGGAGGCCAACTCCCCCTTATGAAGAAGTGCCCCGCCCGATGACCCTTTCCGACAAAGATATCGACTTCCTCGTTTCCACCGTTGCCGCTGCCGGCGCGAATGAAATTCTTCCCCGCTTCCGAAACCTGAGCGCCGGTGCGATCTCCGAAAAGACCTCGGCCGTCGATCTCGTCACCGAGGCCGATGTTCTGGCGGAAAAGGCGATCACCGCTGCTCTCCTTCAGCGATTTCCGAAGGCCCATATCGTCGGCGAAGAGGCCTATGAGGCGGACCAATCCGTCATTCCCGCACTTGCCGATGCGCCGCTTGCCTTCGTGATCGACCCCATCGACGGCACTTTCAATTACGCTTCCGGTTTTCCCGCTTTCGGCACGCTGCTTGCGGTCACCGTCAGGGGCGAGACGGTGGCGGGCATCATCCACGATCCGGTGATGGGCGATACCATCGTTGCTTTGAAAGGCGAGGGTGCGTTTCTCAACCGCAGGAACGGTTCGCAGGCGAAGCTAAGGGTTGCCGATCCCGCGCCATTGTCCGATATGGTCGGCATCTTTTCCTGGGGCCACAGCCATCAGGATCGCCGTCCGGTGATTGCCGCCAATATGGCGAAGATCAAGATGGCGCTGTCGCTCAACTGCTCGGCACATGAATATTGGCTCGCCTCGGCCGGCAAGCTGCATTTCATCGGCCATGAAAAGCTGATGCCGTGGGATCATCTCGCCGGCGTGCTCATTCATCAGGAGGCGGGCGGTTACACGGCCCGTTTCGACAATACGCCCTATCGGCCGGGGCAAACGGAGGGCGGCATCCTGTCCGCTCCCGACAAGGAAAGCTGGAAGATGCTGCGATGGGAAATCGTCGCCTTATAAGATCGCGCTCAAATAGAAGGATATCGCCCATGGCTATCGAACTCGACATCGCCTCTCTTGCCAATGCGCTTCAGGAGGCGGCGGCAGTGGAAATCCTGCCGCGGTTCCGCAATCTGGGCGAGGGCGATGTGCGGATCAAGACCGAGGCGATCGATCTCGTCACCGAGGCCGACGAGGCCGCCGAGCGGCTGATCCGCGCCCGTGTGCAGGAAATCATGCCTGATGCACTGTTCATCGGCGAAGAGGCGGTGGCGGCGGATGCCTCGCTGCTCGGCAAGCTTGCCGATGCCGATCTTGCCGTGGTGGTCGATCCCATCGACGGCACCTATAATTTCGCTTCCGGCCTGCCGCTTTTCGGCGTGATGATGAGCGTCATCTCCAAGGGCGAGACCGTTGCCGGCCTGATCTTCGATCCGATGGGCAATGACTGGGCGATTGCCGAAAAGGGTTCCGGCGCGTGGCTTTGCAGCGCCGACGGTTCGCAGACGCAGATGTCGGTCGTGCCGGCCCCGGAATTGTCGCAGATGGTCGGCATCGCCAATACCGGCTATTTCGACGTGGAGACACGGCGCAAGATCCTGACGAACCTCGCCGATGTGCGGCTCTTCACCAGCTATCGCTGCGCGGCGCATGAATATCGCCTGTTCTGCGGCGGCCACATGCATTTCCTGATGTATAACAAGCTGATGCCCTGGGACCATCTGGCCGGCACGCTGCTGTCGCAGGAGGCGGGCGCCTATGCGGCGCGCCTCGACGGCTCGCCCTATCTGCCGCGCCATTTGGATGGCGGGCTGCTGCTCGCGCCGGATCAGGAGACGTGGGAACTGCTGCGGGAGAAGATTTTTACGGTTTGAGGTGGTGTTGTGTAAGGGACAGGGCGGAAAGGCTTTTGCCCGTCATGCCGGGCTTGATCCGGCATCCAGTAGCCGCGCGTCTGCGTGGCGGAAGACTCTTCTCAGCCCAAAGACTTGGGCTGGCTGGAGCCCGGATCAAGTCCGGGGTGACGAAATGCGTATGACGTGAACCAATCAATAAAAAGGGCGCGGAACAGAATTCCGCGCCCTTTCATTTTTCCATCGTCCCTCAGCGGGTCGGCTTGTTATGCGCCTGAAACAGCACGCCCTTTTCACCGATCAGCACGAAGATGAGGCCGACGATGGAGACGGCGAAGAAGCCCGCCACCATGGGCAGCGCCGTGCCGTCGAAAGACTGGCCGATGGCCGCGCCGATCAGCGAGCCGCCGACGGTTCCCATGAAGCCCATGACGGACGATGCGGTGCCGGCGACGTGGCCGAGCGGCTCCATGGCGAGCGAGTTGAAGTTCGAGCCGATCCAGCCGAACTGGAACATGGCGAGCGCAAAGAACACGATGAAGATGGCGAAAGGCATCGGTTCCGGCCCCAGCACCTGCACCAGCAGCCAGACGAAGGTGATGGCGATGAAGCCGAGCAGTGAGCCGTGTGACAGCTTGCGCATGCCGAACCGGCCGACCAGCCTTGCATTGACGAAGGAGGAGAAGGCCATGAACAGCGCCACGCCCGCAAAGGCCGCCGCAAACCATGCGCCGAGCCCGTAAATGCCCTTATAGACTTGTTCGACCGAGTTGATGAAGCCGAACAGCGCCCCGAAGATGAAGGTGCTGGAGAGCGTATAGCAGAGCGCGATACGGTTGGTGAGCACGATCTTGAAACCGCCGAGGATGGAGCTTGCGGTCAGGGGGCGGATATCGTCCGGATGCAGGGTTTCGGGCAGGCGGAAATACATCCAGGCCGTTACCACGGCGGCAATGGCCGCCATGAAAGCGAAGATCAGGTGCCAGTCACCGAAAAACAGCACGATCTGGCCGGTGCCGGGCGCAATGACCGGCACGACCATGAAGACCATCATGATCAGCGACATGACTTCCGCCATCTGCCGTCCGCCATAGATGTCACGCACGATGGAGACCGTGATGACACGCGTGGCCGCAGAACCGATGCCCTGAATGAAGCGCAGCGCCAGCAGCCCTGAGAAGGACGGTACGAAGACCACGGCAATGGCTGAAACGATGTAGATGGCAAGCCCGACGAACATCGGCTTGCGGCGTCCGAAACGGTCCGAAATCGGTCCGTACAGAAGCTGGGCGATGCCGAAGCCGAGAAGATAGGCGGAAATCACATATTGGCGGTGGTTTTCGTTTTCGACGCCGAGCGAAGCGCCGATTTCCTGAAGACCCGGCAGCATGATGTCGATTGCGAGCGCGTTCAGCGCCATCAGCATCGCGGCAAGCGCGATGAATTCCGTGCGCCCCATCGAGCCTGCGCGCGAAGCGGTGGATTGTGAAAGATTTGTCACAGGATTGCCCCAAAAAGAACGGCAAAGGCGTTGCATGAAGCAACGCCTGGCATAAATTTCTGACAATCAGGGTGGGCCGGATGAACCGGCCGAAATCAGGCCGCGCCGCGGACGCTGATACCCTGTTCTTGGAAGTGGTTTTGAAGTTCGCCGGACTGGAACATCTCTCTTACGATGTCACAGCCGCCGACGAATTCGCCCTTGACGTAGAGCTGCGGGATGGTCGGCCAGTTGGAGTAGTCCTTGATGCCCTGGCGGATATCTGCATCGGCAAGCACGTTGATGCCCTTGTAGTCGACGCCGAGATAATCGAGGATCTGTACCACCTGGCCGGAAAAACCGCACTGCGGAAATTGCGGGGTGCCCTTCATGAAAAGAACGATGTCGTTGCTCTTCACTTCGCTGTCGATCATGTCGTGAATGCCGCTCATAGGCCTATTCCTTTCACATGCGGTTCAAGGCCGCTGCTTTCTGTTTGTTCCTAAATAACATGTCGTGGCGCGATTTCCACCCGGAAAGCGTAAAAAACTGCGGGTGTGGCATCGCTGATTGCGGGTCGAAACTCCGGCTACCAGCGCGTCGTTCTCTTCGGGTAAGAAAAGTCGAGAACGATTTTTCCTATCCGCTCCCACCGTCTGAAGACTGATTGTATCAATACACCTGTTTCGCCTTCCCAAATATCGAATTCGCGAGTGTTATCGAACGTTATGGCTCGCCTGCCGCTCGGCAACGAGCAATCGTCCTCACAGTCAATCTCCATTTCGCTATAGAAACTGTTCACTTCAATATCGAGAATTAACTTTGGACTTTTCTGGTCTACCAGGCGGCAGGTGTTGCCGGTTTTGCAGAAGGCTGTGCCGGATATCCGATCAGTACCATCAAGCTCCACGACGAAGCCGATCTTGATCTCTTTGCTGCTCTTAACCTCTGCGGCACCTTGTAACGATCCCGAAATCGCCAGTAGTAAAAAGGCGGGAAGCAGGGGGAGGCGATACATCATCGATATCGTTGTCTGCTGCGGGCGGCGGCCGTGCGTCTTTTGCTCACCTGCTTCTTGGCTGGCTTGGGTTTGACGGCGGCGTTGATCGCGGCTTCCAGAACCGAGCCGACGATGCCGCCGGCAAGCGAGCCGGTGCTTTTCGTCCGGCGCGCCCGCCGGGTTTTGCGGATGCCGGTCTTGGTGAGGATTTCAGACAGTGCGCCCTTGACGACGCCGTTGAGTACTTGATCGACGATGCCAGACAAATTTCCCTCACCGATAAATAAATCACATTTCCGTCGCGATTTTTACTATACGTGCATCGCCCGCTGTATCAAGCGATCCTTTCGGGTGTCTCTAGCGCGGTTTTGCTTTTCTCCGAAACGCAAAAGCGCACTATCTCTTTGTTTTTACGCATTGTCTTAACGTAAAAGCGATTCCGCTTTTACTGGAAATGCTCCGGCCGAAGGTTCATGCATGCCAGCCGTCAAGTCACGACTTGTTCTTTATTTCCCCGGTTTCGATCCGCTCGATGCGGCCGCCCATCATCTGCGTTACCAGCGGGCGGCGGCGCTGGCCGGCAAGACATGGGATGTCGACTATGCCGTGGGGCCGCTGGAGAATGCGCCCGGGGGCGAAACATTCACGGTGGAGGCCTCGGCGGGCGACTGGCGGACGCGCTCCGACATTTTCGTTTACGACCATAATGCGGTGATATCGCAATTGCGGGATGCGCCCGTCTGGCGGCAGATCTGGCTCGGTTTCAAGGCCGGAGCCGGCATCATCGCCGAAGGCGGCGCGGCGCGTTACTTCCGCCACGCCTGGCGTTTTGGCCTGTTCTTCATCTTTCCGTTCCTGCTGATGCTTGTCGGCGGTGCCCTTGCGGCGGCTATTGCCCTGTCGCCCTTAATTTTCGCCTTACCTCTCTGGCTCTTGGCGATCAGCCTTCCCGCCGCCGCGCTGTTTTTCGTGAAGGCTTTCCTGCCGTTTGCGGAGCGGTTTCACACCCTGCATCTTTATGCGGACTGGCGGTTCGCGCTTGCGGTCGGCCGCGATGAGCCGATTGCCCGTGACTGGATCGAGGAGAGGGCGGCACTTGTTCTGACGGCGCTGGAGCAGCCCGCGGATGAGGTTCTGGTGGTGTCGCACAGCATGGGCGCCAGCCTTGCGCTCGCCGTGATCGGCCGTGTGCTGGAGCTGAAGCCGGATGCGCTGGATGGCCGGAAACTGTCCTTTGCGACCTTGGGCGGCGCGGCGCTGCAATGTGCGTTCCTGTCGAGCGCGGACCGGCTTCGCGAGAGCGTCGGTTCGATTGCGCGTCACCCGGAGGTGACATGGTTCGATATCCAGTGCCTGACCGATCCGATTCATCTCTACCGGTGCAATACCGTGGGCCTGACCGGTCACAGGGATGCGCCGCAGCCGAAGATCGTGCCGATCCGTTTCAAGCATTCGCTCTCGCCGGACCGTTATAAGAAGAACAAGCGCAACTTCCTGCGCATGCACCGGCAATATGTGCTGGGGCCGGACCGCAGATCCGGTTACGATTTTACCCTGCTGACGGCGGGGCCTTTGCCTGCCGCCTCCTTCGCCGCTCTGGATTCGCAGACGCCGCCCGCCTTGTAAGCGGCGCTGATCCATTCGGCCGGACATGAAAAAGGCCCGCGTGAGAGTATCACGCGGGCCTTGATTTATTCCGCAGGTTTCACGCTCTGCCGCAGGCGGGACAGAGACGGTTTGTTGCTGGAACCGCTTTCACGGGCGCAATCATTCGGGAGCCGAGGTCTGCAGGGCAAGGGCATGCAGAACGCCGCCCATATTGCCCTTCAGCGCGTCATAGACCATCTGGTGCTGCTGCACGCGGGTCTTGCCCTTGAATGCTTCCGCAACGACTTCCGCCGCGTAATGATCGCCATCACCGGCCAGATCGCGGATCGTGACCTTTGCCCCGGGAATTCCCGCCTTAATCATGTCTTCAATGTCGCCGGGTTTCATGGGCATGATGTTTCTCCTTAATTCATTCTGCGGCGAGCAAAGTTTCGCCGTCCATGAATTGAGGGAACCACGATTCATAGGCCAAGTGCAATTCTTTAATCTCGACAGCCCGCGCCGTGCCCAGCTTTACGGTGGAACCGCCGGTAACGCCGATGACCGGGCAGGAAACGCCCGCCGCCTTCGCCGCTGTCTGCACCTCGTCGAGATCGGCCTTTTTGACCGTCAGAACGTAACGGCCCTGATCTTCGCCATAGAAGGTGAGGACCGGGTTGTGGCCTTCGACCGCGTCGATGGTCGCGCCGATGCCCGACGAAATCGCCATTTCGGCGACTGCAAGTGCGAGACCGCCCGAGGAGCAATCGTGAACGGCGGTGGCAAGACCGTCGGTGATGAGGCTGCGGACGAAATCGCCGTTGTTCTTTTCAGCGGTCAGATCGACATGCGGCGCCGGGCCATCGATGCGGCCATGAATGTCACGCATGTAAACCGACTGGGCGATATGCGTGCCGAGGCCGGCAGGTGCGCCGACGAGCAGCACCACTTCGTCAGCGGCGGCGAAACGGATGCGCGCCATGCGGCCCCAGTCCTTCAGCAGGCCAACGCCGCCGATGGTGGGGGTGGGTAGGATCGCCTGACCGTTGGTCTCGTTATAGAGCGAGACGTTGCCGGAAACGATCGGGAATTCCAGCACGCGGCAGGCTTCGCCGATGCCCTTGATGGCATGGACCAGCTGGCTCATGATCTCGGGCTTTTCCGGGTTGCCGAAATTGAGGTTGTCGGTGGCCGCCAGCGGCAAAGCGCCGGTGGCGGTGATGTTGCGCCAGCATTCGGCGACGGCCTGCTTGCCGCCTTCGAAGGGATCGGCCTCGACATAACGCGGTGTGACGTCGGAGGAGAAGGCGAGCGCCTTCTTGTCATGGCCTTCGACGCGCACCACGCCGGCATCGCCGCCGGGAAGCTGCAGCGAATTGCCCTGGATCAGCGTGTCATACTGTTCGTAGACCCAGCGGCGCGAAGAGTTGTTGGCCGAACCGACCAGCGACACCAGCGCATCGGCGATATCGGCGGCGGGGACGTCGTTTTCCGCCAGCGGCGCGGGCACCTTGGCGGGTGTCCACGGGCGGTCATATTCCGGAGCCTGATCGCCCAGTTCCTTGATCGGCAGGTTGGCGACTTCCTCGCCATTGTGCAGCACGCGGAAGCGCAGGTCGTCGGTGGTCTTGCCAACGATGGCGAAGTCCAGACCCCACTTGACGAAGATCGCCTTGGCGACTTCTTCCTTGGAGGGCTCGAGAACCATGAGCATGCGCTCCTGGCTTTCCGACAGCATCATTTCGTAAGCCGTCATGCGCTCTTCGCGCACCGGTACGGCGTTCAAGTCAAGCTCGATGCCGAGATCGCCCTTGGCGCCCATTTCAACGGCCGAGCAGGTGAGGCCGGCCGCACCCATGTCCTGAATGGCGATGACCGCGCCGGTCTTCATCAGCTCAAGGCAGGCTTCCAGCAGGCACTTTTCGGTGAAGGGGTCGCCGACCTGAACGGTCGGGCGCTTTTCTTCGATGGATTCGTCAAATTCGGCGGACGCCATGGTCGCGCCGCCGACGCCGTCGCGGCCGGTCTTCGCACCGAGATAAACGACCGGCAGGCCGACGCCCTTGGCTTCGGACAGGAAGATCGCGTTGGACTTGGCAAGACCGGCGGCAAAGGCGTTAACGAGGATGTTGCCGTTATAACGCGGGTCGAATTCCACTTCGCCGCCGACGGTCGGTACGCCGAAGGAATTGCCGTAACCGCCGACACCGGCGACGACGCCGGCCACGAGGTGACGGGTCTTCGGGTGGTCAGGCGCGCCGAAGCGCAGGGCGTTCATGGCCGCGATCGGGCGTGCGCCCATGGTGAAGACGTCACGCAGGATGCCGCCGACGCCCGTTGCCGCACCCTGATAGGGCTCGATATAGGACGGGTGGTTGTGGCTCTCCATCTTGAAGACGACGCAGTCGCCGTCGTCGATATCGACCACGCCGGCGTTCTCGCCGGGGCCCTGAATGACGCGCGGACCCTTGGTCGGCAGGGTCTTCAGCCACTTCTTGGAGGATTTGTAGGAGCAGTGCTCGTTCCACATGGCCGAGAAAATGCCAAGCTCGGTAAAGCTCGGCTCCCGTCCGATCAGGTCGAGGATACGCTGGTATTCGTCGGGCTTCAGCCCGTGGGATGCAACGAGTTCCGGGGTGATCTTGATGGAGTTTGGAATCGACATAGGTCTCACGCGGTTCGAGCCGAGGAAAGTTTCCGGTTCTTTAGCGCAAGAGGCTCCATGGCGCGACAGGAAAATGCGCCGCTTTGCCGGCTAATTGGCGGTTTATGCGGTTATTCACCCGTTGCGACCCGTATCACGCCACGCTTTCATAGCCGGCGGAGCCGTTATCCAGCAGGTGGCGGAGGATGCCGAAGGCATGGGTCAGCTCCTCGCGGGTGGAAGGCCCGGAAAAGCTGATGCGGACGCGGTGGAAAACCTTGTCCGTCCGTCCGGCCTTGAACTCGTCCTCGTCGTCGATCAACACGCCTTCCTTCATCGCCGCATTGCGGAAGGTGCCGGAAAGCCATGGTTCGGGCAGTCTCAGCCACAGGAAGGCGATGTCGGGCAGCGAATTGAAGTCCAGCCCGGTAAAGACGCGCCGGGCAATCGCCTCGCGCTCATTCAGTTCGGCGATGCAATCCTTGCGGATATCGTGGGCGTCGCCGCTATTGACGAGGCGCGCATTCAGTTCGGCCAGCATGAAGGGCAGGCCGCCCGTCATCATCGAGTGGGAAATACGGATGCGCGAGGAATATTGCGCGGGGCAGGCGACCCAGCCGCCGCGCACGCCGGCGGCGACGGATTTCGACAGGCCGCCGACGACGAAGGTAATGTCGGGCGCAAATTCGGCGATCAGCGGGATCGCATCGCGCGTCATCGCGCCATAAAGATTGTCCTCGACGATCCACACGCCGTAACGGCGGGCGATATCGGCAATCGCGCGGCGGCGCTCTTCCGGCAGGGTGGCGCAGGTCGGGTTCTGGCCGGCCGACATCAGGAAGATCATCTTGGGGTGCTGCTGGGCGCAGACGCGTTCGAAATCGTCAGGGACAATGCCGTTCTCATCCGCTTCCACCAGCGTCACCCGCCGGCCGGCAAGGGCGGCGCTGCGGCTGATGTGGGAATAGGTGACGGGTTCGAAGACGATGCGGTCGCCCGGCGCGGTCATCGCGGACATCACGCTCATCACCGCCGCATGGGCGCCAAGCGTCGAAACGATGTTTTCCGGCTTCGGCGACCAGCCGTTCTGGGAAAGCCAGCGAACGCCCGCCATGCACCAGTTGTCGGGAAAAGAGCGGGCATAGTTGGTAATGTCCTGCGGATGCTCTCTGGTCACCGCCTCGATGTGCCTGGCGATCAGCACGCTCTGGCCGACATCCGGCGCAGCGGTGGTGTTCAACCGGAATTCGGCGCTGGTGTCGACGGCATGGCGCGTGCTGCCGAAGGCGGCCGTTGCCGGCTCCATGGGCAATGACGGGGCAGGGGTCTTGCGCTCATTGACATAGGTTCCGCGTCCGACCTCACCGCTGACGAGGCCGCGCTCATGGATGAGCGCATAGGCCCGGCTGATTGTGCCGATTGTCACACCGAGATCGTAAGCAAGATTGCGCTGCGGCGGCAATTTCGAGCCGGCCTGCAGGATGCCGTCGGAAATCGCGCCTTCGATACTGTCGGCGAGGCGCAGGTAAATCGGGCCGTCGCCCTCGGTAATGTCAGGAAGCCAATTTGTCATGGTGACAATTTATGCATTGTATCCATCCCCAAGTCAATTGTATTTATTGTCTGCATTGAATGAGGCTAAACGCACGGAGACAATAGGTGCAATATGCGCAAGATGGATCAATACCTTTCGACAGCGGATACACTCTATCCTGATGGCTACGAACGGGAACGCGTGTTCCGCGATGCCGGCGACATGGTCGCACCGGCGCCCTTTCCGGCCAAGATCGCCCGCACGCTTATTGGTCGCCTGATTGCGGGCGTATCCTCATGGCAGCGGAAACGCCAGGGACGTTTCGCCCTGCGGGAACTTTCGGACGATCTGCTGGACGATATCGGCGTTACGCGGGATGAAGCCTTGAAGGAGGCGGCGAAATCCCGGCTGTTTTCCTGGCCGCCGCGGCCGCTTTGATTTTTTGTCGGAGAGCGGCGCCTTCTTTCCCCGGCGCCAAGCAGCCATTCGGCAACCCGCCACGCCAATCCCAACCGGCGCTGGCGGGTTTTTTTATGCCGACCGCGTTCTCACGGGTGCCGGTGCCTGTCGATCAGCAGCCCTTGCCGCCATTCGCCCAGCGTTTGACATCCGTTGCGATGCGGCCTGAAAGGGTTTCGTTCATCACGGGGCCGAAAGCATCGAGCTTTGCCGGGTTGCCTTCGGCCTGAACCACCAGCATGGGGCGCGATTCCGGGCTGTTGCGCGGCACGAGCAGGATGCGCGGACGGCCGGAGAAGGAGTTGAGTTCCGGCGCCAGGCGATAGGCCTTGAACGCCGCGTCGCCCGATTTGAACCAGCAGGCATTCGCGCCAAGCGCGATCCGTTCCATGGTCGGCAGGGCCGCGCGGGAGAAGGAGGAGGAAGGCTGCGGTTTCGGCTGGCAGGCGGCGAGCGCCGCTGCCGCGAGGATCAGTCCGGCGGCCTTGTAGGCATTGTGTCGAAGAAGACAGGGCATCAGGTCATCCAGAAGAGAGGCCGAAACGGCGCCGAAACCGGCATCAAAAAAGGCGGGCTCGAGGCCCGCCCGGTCTATCAGGCTGCGACGACGCCGAGCGCCGAAGCGAAGAGGCCGCGACCGTCATTGCCGCCATGGGCGGCTTCGATCAGGTTTTCCGGATGCGGCATCATGCCGAGGACATTGCCCCTGGCGTTGATGACGCCGGCGATGTCGTTCAGCGAACCGTTGGGGTTGGTGCCGTCGGCATAACGGAACACCACCTGGCCGTTGTCTTCCATCGCCTTCAGCTCGTCGGCTTCGACGAAGTAGTTGCCGTCGTGATGGGCGACGGGGCAGCGCAGAATCTGGCCCTTGTCGTAAGCGCGGGTGAAATCCGTGTCGTTGTTGGCGACTTCGAGCTTCACTTCGCGGCAGACGAATTTCAGCGAAGCGTTGCGCATCAGCGCGCCCGGCAGCATGCCCGCCTCGACCAGAATCTGGAAGCCGTTGCAGACGCCGAGAACCTTGACGCCCTTTTCGGCCTTTTCGCGAATGGCCTGCATGACCGGCATGCGGGCGGCGATGGCGCCGCAACGCAGATAGTCACCATAGGAGAAGCCGCCCGGGATGACGATCAGGTCGACGTCGGGAATATCCGTTTCCGTCTGCCAGATGGTGACGGGCGCGCTTCCAGAGATTTTCGTCAGCGCCGCGATCATGTCGCGGTCGCGGTTGAGGCCGGGAAGTTGGACGACAGCGGATTTCATCGGAGCGGCTCCTGGGCTTCAGAGGATGGCGATGGCGTAGTTTTCGATGACCGTATTGGCCAGAAGCTTTTCGCACATTGCCTTCAGGTCGGTCTCGGCCTTGGCCTTGTCGGCGCCTTCCAGCTCCAGGTCGAAGACCTTGCCCTGACGGACATGGCCGACGCCACCGAAACCGAGGCTGCCGAGCGCGCCTTCGATTGCCTTGCCCTGCGGATCGAGAACGCCGTTCTTCAGCGTAACAGTCACCCGTGCCTTGATCACCTGATCTTCTCCTGATTTTACCTTGTTAGGCCAATATTACTTCACGAGGCCGATATTACTTTACCAGGACTGGACCGGTGCCGCGGATCGGTTCGTTTTCATTGATGATGCCGAGACGGCGCGCCACTTCGGAATAGGCTTCGAGAAGCCCGCCCATGTCGCGGCGGAACAGGTCCTTGTCCATCTTTTTCTGGGTTTCGATGTCCCACAGCCGGCAGCTATCGGGCGAAATCTCGTCGGCGAGGATGATGCGCATCATGTCGCCTTCGAAAAGACGGCCGCATTCGATCTTGAAATCGACGAGCTGGATGCCGACGCCGAGGAACAGGCCGGAGAGGAAGTCGTTGACGCGGATGGCGAGCGCCATGATGTCGTCGAGCTCGGCGGGGTTGGCCCAGCCGAAAGCCGTGATGTGCTCTTCGGAGACCATCGGGTCTTCGAGCTCGTCGGACTTGTAATAGAACTCGATGATGGAGCGCGGCAGAACCACGCCTTCCTCGATGCCGAGGCGCTTCGATAACGAGCCGGCAGCGACATTGCGCACGACGACTTCGAGCGGGATCATCTCCACTTCCTTGATCAACTGCTCGCGCATGTTGAGGCGGCGGATGAAGTGCGTGGGAATGCCGATCTTGTTCAGATGCGTGAAGACGTATTCGCAGATACGGTTGTTCAGCACGCCCTTGCCGTCAATAACTTCATGCTTCTTCTTGTTGAAGGCGGTCGCATCGTCCTTGAAGAACTGGATAAGCGTGCCTGGCTCCGGACCCTCGTAGAGGATCTTGGCCTTGCCTTCGTAAATACGGCGGCGACGGTTCATAATTGCAGGTCTCTTGGTTGACGCCGATTCTGGTGGCGTTGCGTTTGGTCTTTGAAGCGGTCCCATAAAGGAAAAGAGTGCATTCTACAATGCGGCTCGCATATTTCCCTTCAATTCTTGTGACAGGCCGGGGAAACCGCTGCGCCCCGAAACTTGGCTTCCGGGGCTGATCGAAGGGGAGGCGGTTCGCACGGCCTACGCCGTCAGGGCTCGACAGCCTTCAGCCGGCTCAAAAACTGCGCGAAGACCATACCGCCTTCCGGCCACGGACCATGGCCCGACTCGGTGTTGATATGGCCGGACATGCCGGCGTCGATCAAAAGCGAACCCCAGGCGGCGGCGATGTCATCGGCATGTTCATAGGAGCCGAAAGGATCGTTGCGGCTGGCGATGGTGATCGCCGGGAAAGGCAGCGGGTCGCGCGGGTAAGGCCCGAAGGTCATCAGGTGCTTCGGCCGGATATCGGGATTGGCGACATCGGGCGGCGCGACGAACAGCGCGCCGGACACTTTCTTGCCGATTTCCGGCAAGGCATGGATGACGGTCGGCACGCCAAGCGAATGGGCGACGAGGACGATGGGTCTGGTGGAGGCATTGACCTCTTCCACCAGCCGGGCGACCCAGTCTTCCTTCACGGGTTTGGACCATTCGGCCTGCTCGACGCGGCGTGCGGTGGAAAGCTTGCGCTCCCAGCGGCTCTGCCAGTGGTCGGGGCCGGAATTGGTATAACCGGGGACGATCAGGATATCTGCTTCTGAAACTTTCATGCGCCCATATCTGTGTTGTGATGCCGCCGCGATCAAGGTCGCGGCGACATTAACTTCAAGGTCTCAAACTCAGCTCAAGTCTCAGGCGTTGCCGAAGACGCGGGTGAAGATCGTGTCGACATGCTTGGTGTGGTAGCCGAGGTCGAACTTTTCGCGGATCACCTCTTCCGGAAGGGCGGCGCGCACTTCCTCGTCGCCCAGCAGTTCCTCAAGGAAATCGGCGCCCTGTTCCCAGACCTTCATGGCGTTGCGCTGTACCAGACGGTAGGCGTCTTCACGCGATACGCCGGCCTGCGTCAGCGCCAGGAGAACGCGCTGCGAATGCACGAGGCCGCGGAACTTGTTCATGTTCTTCAGCATGTTGTCCGGATAGATCACCAGCTTTTCGATGACACCGGCCAGACGGTTCAGCGCGAAATCGAGGGTGACAGTGGTATCGGGGCCGATGGCGCGCTCGACGGAGGAGTGGCTGATATCGCGCTCATGCCAGAGCGCAACGTTTTCCATGGCCGGAACCACCGACATGCGCACGAGACGGGCAAGGCCGGTGAGGTTTTCGGTCAGAACCGGGTTGCGCTTGTGTGGCATGGCGGACGAGCCCTTCTGGCCCGGCGAGAAGAACTCTTCCGCTTCCAGAACCTCGGTGCGCTGCATGTGGCGGATTTCGATGGCGACGTTTTCGATCGACGAGGCAATGACGCCGAGCGTCGCAAAGAACATGGCGTGACGGTCGCGCGGGATGACCTGCGTGGAGACCGGCTCGGGGATGAGACCGAGCTTGGCACAGACATGCTCCTCAACGCGCGGGTCGATATTGGCGAAGGTGCCGACGGCGCCGGAGATCGCGCCAGTGGCGATTTCCGCACGGGCATTGACGAGACGTTCGCGGTTGCGGTGCATCTCGGCATAGAAGCGGGCGAAGGTCAGGCCCATGGTGGTCGGCTCGGCATGGATGCCGTGGCTGCGGCCGATGCGCACCGTGTTCTTGTGTTCGAAGGCGCGGGTCTTCAGCGCGGCCAGCACCCGGTCCATATCGGCGAGCAGCAGATCGGCGGCGCGCACGAGCTGGATGTTGAGCGTGGTGTCGAGCACGTCCGACGAGGTCATGCCCTGATGCACGAAACGGCTGTCGGGACCGACAAATTCGGCAAGATGAGTGAGGAAGGCGATAACGTCATGCTTGGTGACGGCCTCGATCTCATCGATGCGGGCGACGTCGAAGGTGGCGCTGCCGCCCTTTTCCCAGATCGTCTGGGCAGCGGACTTCGGGATAACGCCGAGTTCGGCAAGCGCGTCACAGGCATATGCCTCGATCTCGAACCAGATGCGGAACTTTGTTTCCGGCGACCAGATGGCGACCATTTCCGGCCGGGAGTAACGAGGGATCATGGCAATGACTTTCTTTGTGGAGGAATTTTGCTGCCCGTTTAGCAAAGTGTTCCGGTAATCTCAATCTATCAAGCTACATGCCTCTGTTGCTCATTGTGCACGTCGGCAGAGGATTGCGCCCGCAGGCAGGAGCGGAACGATGGCAAAGGGGAAATATAAGCCAAGGCCGAGAATGCAGAACTGGTAAATCGCGCCGAGCGATGTGAAGAGCTGCTGGAAAAACCAGATGCGGGAGAATGCCGGCGCGTGCCATTGCGCATAGAAAATACGGTATTCGAAGGCGAAAAACGCCGCCGCAACTGCCAGCGTGAAAAAAGCGATGGCAAGACAGGCCGCCGCAAAACGCAGCGGCAGGGCGGCGGAAGCAGGGAGGAAGTGCAGCGCCGCCATGGCCAGCAGCCAGCCGAAAAGGCCGCCCGCGAAGAAAAGCATGATGATGTCGACGGCATGGTCGGTTTCCAGCCGGTTCCTGACATAGAGGCCGATGGCGGCGGCGGCGCTGGAACAGACGGCCCAGACAAGCGCGCCGAGCAGCGGAAACAGCGCTGCCGAAGCCGTGTCACGGAAACCCCGCCTGTCGCTTTCCATGCCGATCCCCCAACGCCTTGCCGTGCCCCCTTCGGCGGCGGCGGTTATGTCCGCGCGGCTTCCGCTGCGTGGCGCAGTTGCGCGACCGTCTTGCGGTAGTCGGCAACGCCGTCGCCCTTGAAGATGGCCGAGCCGGCCACCAGCGCATTCGCACCGGCGGCAATGATCGCGCCTGCGGTTTCCGCCGTCACGCCGCCATCCACTTCGAGTTCGATCGGCCGGTCGCCGATCATGGCCTTTGCCGCGCGGATCTTGTCCAGCATGGCCGGAATGAACTTCTGCCCGCCGAAACCGGGGTTGACGCTCATGATCAGGACGAGATCGACGTCATCAAGCACGTTTTCGATGACCGAAAGCGGTGTTGCGGGGTTAAGCGTCACGCCGGCCTTTCTGCCCAGCCCGCGGATCGTCTGCAGCGAGCGGTGCAGGTGAGGCCCGGCTTCGGCATGCACGGTGATGCTGTCGCAGCCCGCCTTGGCGAAGGCTTCGAGATAGGGGTCGACGGGTGCGATCATCAGATGGCAGTCGAAGAAGGCCATGCTGTGCGGCCGCAGCGCCTTGATGACATCCGGCCCGAAGGAAATGTTGGGGACGAAATGGCCATCCATCACATCGAGATGAATCCAGTCCGCGCCCGCTTCCGTGACATCGGCGACTTCCTGTCCGAGCTTGGCGAAATCGGCAGCCAGAATGGACGGGGCTATGCGGATGGGCAGGGACATGGGGCAAACTCCTCTCGACGCGTTGCGTAAGCTGCCTTTAACACCAAGTATCGGGGTTTGAAACGGCTGGCGGCGCGGTTGCGGACGGTTTTCAGCTGCGTTTCCTCGAATTTTCGGCGGCGCGGGTTTCGCCTATTGTCTTTCGGCCTTGTCCGCCGGTTCGAAGCGCTGGCCGTTCCACCGCTGCAGGCGATAGGGATTGTCCGAAAGGTCATGCGTCGGGCTGAAGCCGAGGTCGCCGAGCACGGTTTTGAAAACGGTGCCGCCCGCCAGTATCTCCGGCGCGGGTTTCGACTGCGCCTGCGTGGCTTCCGCAAGGGCGGCGGTGAGTTCCGCCGCCGCATAGGCCGGCAGGACGTAACCTTCCGGCTCGATGCCGGCGCCGCGCAGTTCGCCAGCAACCGCCTGGGCCGATGGCAGGGTATCATAGGCCGGGCGGGTGACCGCCAGCACATTCGCGGCCAAGGGGACCGGATTGTTGGCCGCATTCATGGCATCGCCGCCCATGACGGTGAGGGGAATGTTCTCCGACCCGGCATCTCTGGCAATGATGGCGACGTCGTTGCGTTCCGCGCCCACGAAGACATGGGAAATGCCGGTGCGCGCCAGCCGGCGCACCAGCGCCACCTGCTGTTCCTGGTTGGGACGCATCGTATCGGCAAGGGTGGGCTTCAGGCCGTTTTCCTCGAGCGACGAGCGGATGCGGTCGACCAGTTCGCGGCTGTAGATCGTGCCGTCATCCACAAGTCCGATGGAATGTCCCTTCCAGTCGCGCAGGATGATCTCCGCGATCCTGTCCGATTCGGCCCTGTCTGACGGGGCGAGGCGAAAGAGCGGCCAGCCGTATTTCAGGGCGTCTTCCATCAGGATCGGCGCGCGGCTGGAAAGCGTGATGGCGGGAATGGCGGCCGCTTTCAGCGGCGGCAGGACATCCTGAAGCGTTTCGGTGCACAAGAAACCGATTGCGGCGCTGACCTTGGCGGCCACGAGGCCATCAGCAATGGCGCCGCCGCTGCCATCTTCGCAGCTTTCATGGATTTCGACGACATCCAGCCCGAGCTTCGCCGCCGCCGCCTTCGCACCCTGCCGTACCTGCTGTCCCAGAAGTTCGTAAGGACCGCTCTGGGGCGCAACGATGCCAATCGATGCCGCGCTTGCTGAGCCCGCAAGGGCAAAACCGGCGATGATCGTTAGCAGGCGAAGTGAAAGCATGACGTGATAGAAATCCTGTTGTCCCGGCTTGATGTTTATCGGCAACAACCGGTTTTCCAAAGGAAAAATCGCCGATGCTCCATCATATTCGCATATCGCCATCCGCGGGACGGCGGATTTGCTCTGAAGTTGTCCGATTCGAGAGGGCGGATCGTCGTCGCAGCTTGTAGTTGTTGCTGTTCGATATAATTGCGCACCATGTTTTTATTGAAGGATTATTTTTGCCGACGAGCAATTCGCTCCCGCGCCGGATGGGTGGGGAAGTATTTCACATCATTGTCGCGGCGGGCGTTACTTCATAAATCCATTACATGTGGCGCGTATAAGCACAGTTTAGAAAAATCCTGTCCGCGATTCTGCTTTTTAAAGTGCAACACAAAAAGATGCACATTTTATTTTCATATTTGTAATTTATTGATATATAACGTAAATATATAAACCTTCCCATCATTCACCTCTTTTCCGCCATGTTTTTTCGCATTTGCGAGAAGATTTGCTTGACGGAAAGTAAATGATTAGCTTAGATGTAACTGTTTCAGGGGACGACTGAAATTGGCTGTAACAGGCCTCGGAAAGTGTTCCGGTTATAAGCACTGCCAGACTATATTGCATTTCATATTCTATTTTTTTCATTACGTATAAACCGCTTCGGGAAACTGGGGCGGTTTTTTACATGAAGCTAAATTAAGCAATTTAAAATTGAATTAGAAAAGCCCTGCGCAAAGACGTTCTTTCATTTTCGAATTTATGGAAAAGATATCGCGCGGAGGGGGCGAAGCCGGCTCCGATGTACACATCAACATAACTGCTTGAAAATGCCCGTTGACGGCCATTATCGCCCGCGAGCGAGTTCGGTCGGCCGCTTGTGCGGCTTTATTTAAGGGCGGCCAGAGCGTCCCTGGCAAAGGCAGAGATGGGTTCGGGAAGTTTATCCGGATCGAACCAGCCGATGGCGGAAAGCTTGTCGGGTTCGGTCAGTGCCGGCTCACCCTGCGCATCGCGGGTGACGAAGATCAACGAAACCCAGTGGTGACGATCTTCCGTATCGATGAATTCGCTATGGCAGAGAAATTCGACGGTGCCGATCTTGAGCCCGGTTTCCTCTTCGGCCTCGCGGCGTGCTGCGGCGAGGGAAGTTTCAAGGTGATCGACCTTGCCGCCCGGAATGCTCCAGTATCCGGCTTCCGGCGCCTTCAGGCGCCGGCATAAAAGCACGCGGCCATCACGCATGATGGCGAGGCCGACGCCGACACCCGGAAAATCGAGACCTGGCCTGGCGGTCGGCGTCATGCTGTCCATTCCCGCGGTCAGGCCTTGGCGTTGGCCACGATCAGCATGAAAGCGGGGATGTCGTCGCCGAAACCAACCGGTGTCGGGCCATCGTCGTGGTCGCGATAATGGCGGCGGCGGTCGCGGTTGTCGTCATTGGCGTGCAGCGGGTTGCGGCTGTTGCGGTCGGAATTGCGCGGGGTCTTTTCCTGCTTGCGTTCTGCTTTCACCTTGTCGTCTCCATGAGCCGCGATGTCCGTGTCCGCAGCGGATTGTGCACCCTGATTGATGTTTTCGACCGGCGCTGCGTCGCGACGGTTGCGGTCGCGGCCCCTGCCGCCCCGTTCCTTGCCCCGGCGGCCGGAATTGCTTTCAAAGCTTTCCATCGGCGCGGGAAGGGTGGAGAGGTCACCGTTCTGCCACTCGATCTTTTCGCCGATCAGCTTTTCGATCGCGTCGAGATACTTCGTGTCGCTCCTGGTGACGATGGTGAAGGCCTTGCCCGAGCGGCCGGCACGACCGGTACGGCCGATGCGGTGGACATAGTCTTCCGAATGAATGGGAATATCGAAGTTGAAGACGTGGCTGACATCGGGGATGTCCAGGCCGCGTGCGGCAACGTCGGAGGCGACGAGCAGCTTCAGATTGCCGTCCTTGAAGTTCTGCAGCATCGTGGTGCGCGAACGCTGGTCCATGTCGCCATGCAGCGCGCCGACGGAAAAACCGTGACGGTCGAGCGAGCGGAACAGGTCGGCCACATCCTTCTTGCGGTTGCAGAAGATGATGGCGTTCTTCAGTTCGGCTTCTTCGGCGCGGACGAGATCGCGCAGCACGGCGCGCTTTTCATAGTCCTTGTTGTGCGCGGCGACGATGCGCTGGGCAACGGTCTTTGCCGTGGAGGAGGGCTTGGCGACCTCGACACGGACGGGGTTCTGCAGGAACCGGTCGGCCAGCTTCTGGATTTCAGGCGGCATGGTGGCCGAGAAGAACAGCGTCTGCCGGGTAAACGGGATCATCTTGGCGATGCGCTCGATATCGGGAATGAAGCCCATATCCAGCATACGGTCGGCTTCGTCGATGACGAGGATTTCCACGCCGGTCATCAAAAGCTTGCCGCGCTCGCAATGGTCGAGAAGGCGGCCGGGGGTGCAGATCAGCACATCGGCGCCGCGCTCAAGCTTGCGGTCCTGGTCTTCGAAGGAAACGCCGCCGATGAGAAGGGCGACGTTCAGCTTGTGATTCTTGCCGTATTTCTCGAAGTTCTCCGCCACCTGCGCTGCCAGCTCACGGGTTGGCTCGAGGATCAGCGTGCGCGGCATTCTGGCGCGCGCACGGCCCTTTTCGAGCAGGGTGAGCATCGGCAGAACGAAGGACGCGGTTTTGCCCGTGCCGGTCTGTGCGATACCGCAGATATCACGCTTTTCCAGCGCCGGCGGAATGGCGCCAGCCTGAATGGGTGTCGGCGTCGTGTAGCCGGCATCTGCAATAGCGGAAAGAACTTTTTGGCTCAGGCCAAGATCAGAGAATGTTGTCAAAGGAAGAACTTTTTCCGTTCTGGTTCGGTAAGAACACCTGCGTGCCGCGACGGCACTTGCAAAGACTTGGCGCGGGGATATGCCCAAATTGCCGGAAAGTCAAGGAAACAACGGGAAAAGCGCGCGAAACAGCGGGGTTCGGGCGGGGCATCTGGGCCTTTGGTGCAAATTTCAGCGATTTATCGTAAAAAGCGCAAAAAAAGCATTAAAATCGGGCTGCTATTTTAAATAGGTTTTGAGTTCCGTTCCGGCGATCAGGAACCGCATCGGATCGACCGGCGTATCGTTGCGGCGCACCTCGTAATGCACATGCGGACCGGTGGAGCGACCGGTGCTGCCGGCGCGGCCGATGACGTCACCGGCCTCGACCCTGTCGCCGGCTTTCACCAGAATGGCGGAGAGATGGCCGAATCGCGTCGACACGCCCTGGCCGTGATCGATCTCGACCATATTGCCGTAGCCGCCGGAATTTTCCGCGACCGTCACCTTGCCCGCGCCGGTGGATTTGACGTCAGCCCCGGTTTCGGCGCGAAAATCGATGCCGGTATGAAGGGCCGGGCGGCCGAGAAACGGATCCATCCGGTTGCCGAATCGGCTGGTGATCGCCCGGCCGGGGGCCGGGTTGCCGAAGGGCAGGGTGGTCGCGGTTTCCTTGACGATGTCGAGCCGGTTCAACGCATTGTCGAGATTGGTGAGCGACAGGTTGAAAGGATCGGTGTCACCGCGCTCGGGGTCGGCATAGGGGCCGCCTATGTCGTCATTGCCGTTCTCTTCGATTTTCAGGCCCGCCTGCCGGATGATGTCCTGCATCGCATTCGCCTTTTCCTCCGCGTCGCTGGTCAATCTGGCGATGCGCGATATCTGCTGGCGTTCGATATCCTTCAGCGACAGTGTCACCTTGGAAAACACCCGGTCGGCCCGGTCGGATGGCGTTTCGCCGGCTTCGGGTACATAGGCGGCGCGTCTGTCCGGTGTGGCGGGCTTTTCCGCCTGCGGCTTGCGTGGCGTCATCAGCTTTTCAATGGCCGAAAGGCCGCCGGAGAGATCGGTGCGTTTTTCCGGCGCCATGGCGTTCGAAAGAGACGAGGGCGCGGCCGGAGAGGCGGCGATGCCGGAGTTCTCGGCGCGCTCTAGCAATTCGCTCATGCGGCCGTGCCGCGAGGTCAGCGCCGCCTGCTGTTCCAGCAGCTTTTCCACTTTCTTTTCAACGACCTGCTGATCGAGCAACTGCCGGGAGGTGACGCGGTCCACCTGGGCTCTCAGCGCTGCGATGCGGTCTTCATAGTCGTTCTGCATGCGGGTCTGACGGGCCATGGTCGCGCCGATCAGGTCGTCACGCAAAATGAGATAGCCTGTGGCTCCGAGATAACCGAGCGAGAAAAGGCCGATCGTGCAGCCGGCAAGCGCCGCCATCCACGGACGGATGGTCATATGCCGCACCCTGTCGCCGCGCGCGAGAATGAGCACGTGCGGCTCACGCTTCTTGCCGAATACCCGGTTTTCCGCCGTATCAGTCACAATCTCTCTCCGGACTGGCCGATTTCTTAAGGGAAATCATAATTCGTTAAGGTTAACGAAGTTTTGCCGGAAAGGCCTTTCGGCGGTGTCGGCTATTGGCTGACGGATGTGAGCGAGCGGTAAAAGGAAGGCGTCAGGCCGGCTTCGGCGCGGGCAATGTCGTTGAAGGGCGGTTTCAAAGGGCCGCGGAAATTGGCGCGCACCAGCTGCCTGAAGGTTGCCGCCGGGTCCTTCTTTTCACGCGCGCACAGGAACCGGAACCATTTCGCGCCGATGGCGACATGGCCCTTTTCGTCATTATAGATGACATCGAGAACGGCGGCGCTTTCAAGATCGCCGGTCTCGCGCATCTTCGCCTGCAGGGAAGGGGTGACGTCCAGTCCGCGCGCTTCCAGGATGAGCGGCACGACGGCGAGCCGTGCGGTGAGATCGTTGCGGGTGGAATGCGCGGCCTGCCAGAGCCCGTCATGGGCCGGCAGATCGCCATAGTCGGCGCCGAGGCTTCTCAGCCTGTCCCGCACCAGCCGGAAATGTTTCGCCTCCTCGAAGGCGACCTGCATCCAGCCGTCGAAAAAGGAATGCGGCACCGGCTCGCTGGCATAACGGGCGACGATATCGAGCGCGAGATCGACGGCGTTGAGTTCGATATGGGCTATGGCGTGCAGCAGCGCGATGCGGCCCTTGATGCTGTGAAGGGAGCGGCGTTCCACCGCGGTCGGCGGCACGAGTTCCGGCTTCTCGGGCCTGCCCGGCCGCTCAGGCAGCGGCGGGTCGAGCGGCGAGCGCAGCGACAGGCGGCGCTCGAACCAGCGTGTCGCCGTTTCCTGCGCGAGCGCGGTCTTTCTGTCGAGATCGGCGCTCACGATGGCATCCGTCGCGCCGCCTCGCAGCGAGATGATTTTGAACGGGGGCGTCACGACGGGTTGGTCCCTCAGAGCTTCTTCACAGCCTCGAGAACGGCCTGGGCGTGGCCCGCGACTTTCACCTTGTTCCAGATTTCCGCGATTTTTCCATCCGGGGCAACGAGGACGGTCGTGCGTTCGACACCCATGTATTTTTTCCCATACATGCTTTTTTCCTTCCAGACGCCATAGGCTTCCAGAACCTTCCTCTCCTCGTCGGAAGCGAGCATGACGGAAAGGGAATGTTTTGCCGCAAACTTGTCGTGGCTTTTGACGCTGTCGGGCGAAATGCCGATGACGACGGCGTTGGCTGCCTCGAATTCGCCGCCCAGCGCGCTGAAGTCGATGGCCTCTGCGGTGCAGCCGGAAGTATCGTCCTTCGGGTAGAAATAGAGGATGACGGCCTTGCCTTGCAGTTTGGACAATGTCACCGTCCCTTCACCGTTGCGGGGCAAAGTAAAATCGGGAGCCGGGCCGCCAATCGTCAAGTCTGTCATAATCTACCTTTCTTTCGCCGGGATGTTGAGGGAAAGTCGCCACATTCGATATATAGCGAAACTGCGCGTCGTCCAGATCACGATTGAGATTTCAGATGGTTTCGACCTTAAATCTCAATCGTGATCTGGACTAAAGAATTAGAGCGGCATTCCGGAGGAAAACCGCTTACACTTTTCGCCATCCGCTCCGGTGTTGCGGCGAAACAAAAGCTATTCAGGGGCAAACACGGGCGTATGGCTGAAGTAAGGGGTGAAAAGGTCAAGTTCGGCAGACGCGATATCATTGCGCTGCACGATCTTCCTTCGGCGCAGGCCGAAGATCCCATCATCGTGCATTGCCCGGCGCCGCGCTCCATGGTGCGCGCCTTCATCAAGATTTTCGCAGCGCTTTTCGTGCTGGCCTTCCTGTCCATCGGCGGCATCATTCTTTCCGTCGAGACCGGATCGATCGATGCGACGCTTTCCAGCCAGGCGCAGCAGGCGCTGGAAAGGGCGCTCGGCCCCCATTACAGCGCGCGGATCGGTTCCTCGGCGATCAGGTTTTCCACCGGGCTGCGCCTTGCGCTGGTGGCGGAGGACGTGGATATCATCGAGAAGGAATCCGGCCAGCATATGAGCCGGGCGCGGGCAATCGGCATGGCGCTCGATCCGCTTGCGCTTCTTACAGGCCGCGTCTCGGTGGAGAGCCTCGAGGCCGACGGGATGGAGCTCGATACGGCGCTTTTGCCCAAGGGTAACGGGTTCGATCTCGCCAGCGTCAAGCTCGACGCCGTGCCGCAGCAATTGCAGGAGGCCTTCGGGCAGCTCGACAAGCTCGCTCAGGCTTTTCTGAGCAGCGGAACCGAGGAAATCGATATTTCCAGCGTTTCGGTTCACCTGCCGCCCGGAGAGTTGGGCAAGCCGCGCACCGTCGAAGTGCGTGAATTGTCGCTGACGCCCGATCAGCAGGGCGGATATTCGCTCGATGGAGAAACGCTGTTTAACGGTGAAATTGCCAGCGTGTCGCTGCAGACTTCCGGATCGGGTGGCCAGATAGACGGTTTTGAAGCCCGCATCGATGGTTTCGATATCGGCCCGTTTCTTGAGAAATACGATCCCGACGGAAATCTCCATGAAGGCCTGAACGTCAAGACGGGTATCAATATTGTCGCTCGGCGCGCCATGGAAGAGCAGGAGCCACGGCTGGAGATCTCGCTCGGCCTCGGCAATGGAACGCTGATGATCGGCGGCGAGTCCCAGACCTTTACGGCTGGCAATGTCCATGCGCGTTATGACTTTGCCAAAAGTACCCTTGTCATCGACAATTCGCGGCTGGAGCTCGGGCGGACAATTCTTCCGGTCGCCGGTGAAATCAGCGATACGGAAGACGGTTTCGGCCTTTCGCTGCGGATCGACAACGCCGTTGCTTCGTCCGAAGCTTCGGGCGAGGCCCCGGTTCCTTTCAGCCTGAAGGCGGACGGGCATTTTACGGCGGCGACGAAGCAGCTCGACGTTCCCTCGCTTTACGTGACAGGCCCGCTTGGAGACATGGCGGGATCGCTGAAAATCCGGTTCGGCCAGGGGTCGCCGGAAATCAGTTTCGGCGGGCAGATTCCGAAGATGGAGGCCACGGCGGTCAAGCAGCTCTGGCCGTTCTGGATGGCGCACAAGCCGCGCGACTGGGTGGTGTCCAATCTCTACGGCGGCACCGTCACCAATGGTTCAATCGCGATCTTCATCCCGCAGGGACGGATGTGCGGCCCCGGCTGCCCGCTGGTGCTCGGCGAAAGCGAGATGCAGATCCGTTTCGATATCGACGATACGCGTCTCAATACCACCGGCGACATTCCGCCGTTGCGCGATGTCGATGCGCATTTCGATCTCGTCGGCGGCAAGATGGCCGTCGATATCAAGCGGGGGACATCCTATTTCCCGTCGAACCGGTCACTCGCGCTGGAAAACAGCCGTTTTCTCATTTCCGCTGTTTACGACAAGCCGCTGCTTGGAAATCTCGAACTGAACGTTTCGGGCTCGGCCGATGCCGTGGCCGAGCTTGCGGCGCTCAAACCCATCAATGCGCTCAAGGATACGCAGTTCAAGCCGGAGGATTTCACCGGCGATGTCAAAGCCCATGCTAACCTGACCGTTGGCCTGCTTTCCAGCCATAATCCGCCTCCGCCGGTGTGGACGGCCGATCTCGATCTGAAGAACCTGTCGCTGACCAAACCCTTTGCGGGCCACAAGGTGACTGCGCTCGACGGTTTCATGACGCTGGACGACCGCCAGCTCAAACTGGGGGGCAGGGGCCGCGTGGACGACGTGCCGATGGATATCGTGATGACGGAGCCGGTGCGCAAGAACAGCGATATCGCACCGACGCTGTCGCTGAAGGCAAGCCTGAACGAAACGCAGGTTGCCAAGCTCGCTCCGGAACTCTCCACGGTCCTCGGCGGCACGACGGCGATTGAAATCGACGGCGCCGACCCGAAACGCCAGGATATCCGGCTCGATCTGACCAAGGCGTCGATCATTCTGCCGGGGCTCGGCTGGAGCAAGGGCATCGGCATTCCCGCCAGCGCAACCTTCACCATGGAAATGGGAGACGGGCGCACGACGATCAGCGACTTCTCGCTCGACGGCGACGGCTTCGGCGCTGCCGGCGATATCGCCTTCAGCAAGAACGGGCTGATTTCAGCCGATCTCAGTCGCGTGCAGCTTTCGCCCTCCGATAATTACGCCGTTTCGGTCGCCGCTTCGAAGAACGGCTATATCATCAATGCATCGGGGAAATCCGCCGATGTCAGGCCTTTCCTCTCGAAGCTTCGCAGCTCTTCCGGTAGCGGCGACGGGACGTCGCGTTCGCAGCCATCCCTTGCCATCAAGACGCAATTCGACAAGGTCTATGGGTTCAACGATGAAATCCTTGCCAATGTCAGTTCCGATGTCAGCGTGCGGGACGGCAAGGTCCGCTCGATCGATTTCCGAGGCGTCACCGGCAACGGCCAGGCGGTGGTGGCGCAGACCGTCAATCGCGGGGCGACGGGAACCGTGACGCTGACCAGCAGCGATGCGGGGTCGCTCGCCCGTTTCGCCAATATCTACAGCCGCATTCGCGGCGGCCTTCTCAACCTTGCGCTGACGACCTCCAATGGCAGCGACTGGAGCGGATCGCTCGACCTGCGCAATTTTGCCGTCGTCAACGAAGCCAAGCTTCAGGATATCGTCGCCACGCCAACCGGCGAGGACGGCAGAAGCCTCAACAATGCGGTGCGCCGCAATATCGATGTCAGCTCGGAAAAATTCCAGCGCGGCTTTGCCCGGCTGGTTTATGTCAACGGTTCGGTGGCGGTGGAAAACGGCGTCGTGCGCGGCGAACAGATCGGCGCGACCTTCCAGGGGCTGCTGAAGGACCAGAGCGGCCGCATGGATATGACCGGCACCTTCATGCCCGCCTATGGGTTGAACCGGCTGTTCGGCGAGCTGCCCTTCATCGGCATCTTCCTCGGCAATGGCCGCGACCGGGGCTTGCTCGGCATCACCTTCAAGCTCTCCGGCCAGACGGACCAGCCGAAGCTGACGATCAATCCGCTGTCTCTGATCGCGCCGGGCGTCTTCCGGCAGATTTTCGAATTTCAGTGAATGGAGCGTCGCAAAGCTTGGCGCAAGCGGCTGTTTGGCGAGAACGGGTGCATCCGCACTCCGTCACCCCGGACCTGATCCGGGGTCCAGTGCGATCAAGTCCTTGATCGCGCGGGAGCCCTTTCACGGCGCAGACGCACCGCGGCTGGATGCCGGATCTAGTCCGGCATGACGGAAGTGGGGGTATCGGCGCATCGAGGACCGCTTTCGCAGTCCTCGGCACGATGTTTTTGTAAGTCTTACGCCGGGCGAACCAGAACGTGCTTCTTCTTGCCGACCGACAGCTTGATGACGCCGTCACCGGTGATTTCACCGGAACCGACCGTCTGGCGCTCATCCGAAACGCTGACGTCGTTGATCTTCACCGCACCGCCTTGGACGTGGCGGCGGGCCTCGCCGTTCGAGCCGGCGAGGCCGGCGCGGACGATGAGCGAGAGAACGCCGAGGCCGGCATCGAGTTCGGATGTCGGAACCTCGATGGAGGGCAGGTTTTCGGCGAGTGCGCCTTCCTCGAAGGTCTTGCGCGCCGTCTCGGCAGCTTCTTCGGCAGCGGCACGGCCATGCAGGATCGCGGTCACTTCGGTCGCGAGGATTTTCTTCGCCTCGTTGATCTCCGATCCGCCAAGGGCGGCAATACGGGCGATCTCATCCATCGGCAGCGTGGTGAAGAGTTTCGCAAAACGAACGACGTCCGCATCTTCCGTGTTGCGCCAGTATTGCCAGAAATCATAGACCGGCAGCAGGTCCTTGTTCAGCCATACCGCGCCGGAAGCGGACTTGCCCATTTTCGCACCGGAAGAGGTGGTGAGCAGCGGCGAGGTCAGCGCGTAGAGCTGCGGTGTCCCCATGCGGTGACCGAGATCGATGCCGTTGATGATGTTGCCCCACTGGTCCGAGCCGCCCATCTGCAGGCGGCAGCCGGTGCGCTGGTTCAACTCCACGAAATCGTAGGCCTGCAGGATCATGTAGTTGAATTCGAGGAAGGACAGCGACTGCTCGCGGTCGAGGCGCGTCTTCACGCTGTCGAAGGACAGCATGCGGTTGACCGAGAAATGGCGGCCGACATCGCGCAGGAATTCGAGGTAGTTCAGACCGCGCAGCCAGTCGGCATTGTTGATCATCAGCGCCGGATTTTCCGTGCGGTCGTAGTCGAGGTAGTTGGCGAAGACATGCTTGAGCGAGGTGATGTTGTCCTCGATCATGTCGATCGTCATCAGCTTGCGGGCTTCTTCTTTGAAGGAGGGGTCGCCGACCATGCCGGTGCCGCCACCCATCAGCGAGATCGGCTGGTGGCCGGTCTTCTGCATCCAGTGCAGCATCATGATCTGGGTGAGGTGGCCGACATGCAAACTCGAAGCCGTCGGGTCATAGCCGATATAGGCGGTCACGGTTTCCTTGGCGAACAGTTCGTCGAGACCTGCCTCATCGGAGATCTGGTGAATGAAGCCGCGCTCATCGAGCGTGCGGAGGAAATCGGACTTGAACCTGGACATAACCTTTTACTTTCTGGTTTGATCTTTGCGGCCATCGAAAACCAATGACCGTCGCGGCTTTATCATTGTTTTTTGAAATGTGCACCCGTTTCGGCCATGAATGTCGGGATTCACTCCATGATGATTCGTGATTGCAGGGGAGCGGCAGGTGGGCGAGGTCAAAACGGCAATCGGGCTGATGAGCGGCACATCGATGGACGGCATCGATATCGCCCTTTTGCGCACGGATGGCGAAAGCGTGGTGCGGCATGGGCCGAGTGGATATTTCCCCTATGATCCGGGCCTGCGCGCCATCTGGCAGAAGGCATTGGTCACGGCCAAAGCTATTCGGGAACGGCGTGAACGTCCCGGCGATCTGGCGGAGGCCGAGCGCAAGCTGACGCTCGCCCATGCGGCGGCGGTCAAATCCTTTCTCCATCGTCACCGGCTCCAGCCCGGCGATATCGATGTGATCGGTTTTCATGGCCAGACGGTGCTGCACCGGCCGGATGAGGCGCTGACCGTGCAGATCGGCGATGGCGTGCTTTTGGCCTCCGAAACCGGCATCGATGTGGTTTACGACATGCGGGCCAATGACATGGTGCATGGCGGGCAGGGCGCGCCGCTGATCCCGGCCTATCACATGGCGCTTTCCGCCAATCTGCCCGATGGGTTCGAAACACCGGCCGTCTTCGTCAATATCGGCGGCATCTCCAATCTCACCTATATAGGCGAGGCGGGGCGGCTTGCCGCTTTCGATAGTGGCCCCGGCAATATGCTGATCGACCAGTGGATCGAGGCGCATACGGGGAAAGCCTTCGACAAGGGCGGTCGGACGGCGGCTGGCGGCAGCGTCGTCGCGTCGCTGGTGGCGCGTTATATGGAAAGCCCGTTTTTTTCAGCCAATATCCGCCGGTCGCTGGACCGCGGCGATTTCGTGCCGCCGAAAAAAGGGGAAGTCTCGCTGGCGGATGGGGCGCGGACGCTGGCGCATCTGACGGGTGCCGCCATTCTGAAGTCGGCGAGCTATCTGCCGGAGGCTGCGAAAACCTATGTGGTTTGTGGCGGCGGGCGGCTCAATCCGGTGATCATGGCGGAGTTTGCAGACCTTGCCGCAAAGTCCGGAGCGCGGGTGATCGCGGCGGAAGAGGCGGGTTTCGATGGCGGGGCGATGGAGGCGGAGGCCTGGGCGTATCTGGCCGTGCGCTCGCTGAAGGGTTTGCCGCTGACCTATCCCGGTACGACGGGGGTGAGGGAGCCGGTGACGGGTGGGGTTTTGGTGCGGCATAAGGGGTGACGGTGGGTGTGGCTCACCCCCCTCTGCCCTGCCGGGCATCTCCCCCTCAAGGGGGGAGATCAGCAGGAGGCTTACTCTTCGCCTCAGCTGGGACGTTCAAGATGGCCGAAAGGCTGTGCTACGATTCGATCTCCCCCCTTGAGGGGGAGATGCCCGGCAGGGCAGAGGGGGGTAAGCCAAGCCCGCCGGGATCATAATAGGTCGATCAAGGCCTGCTTTAAATACGCAGCCAATCACCGAATACGCTTGGCCGCCGGCTCCGGCACCAGTTCGCCGTTGAGGCGGCGGTCGAGATAGTCCTCGCATTCGCCCATCAGGTCGTCCACCTTGCCGTTGAAGAAGTGGTTGGCGCCGGGAACGGTGCGGTGGGTGATGAGGATGCCCTTCTGGGTCTTCAGCTTCTCCACCAGGCCGTTCACATCCTTCTCAGGCGCGACCTTGTCGCTATCGCCGTTGATGATGAGGCCCGACGACGGGCAGGGAGCGAGGAAGGAGAAGTCGTAGGTATTGGGCTGCGGCGCAATCGACATGAAACCTTCGATTTCCGGGCGGCGCATCAGGAGCTGCATGCCGATCCAGGCGCCGAAGGAATAACCGGCCACCCAGCAGCTCTTCGAATCGGGATGCAGGCTCTGCACCCAGTCGAGAGCGGAAGCGGCATCGGAAAGCTCGCCGGCGCCGTGGTCGAATTCGCCCTGGCTGCGGCCGATGGAGCGGAAATTGAACCGGAGCGTCGTGAAGCCGCGCTTCTGGAAAAGATAGAAGAGCTGATAGACGATCTGGTTGTTCATCGTGCCGCCGAACTGCGGGTGCGGATGAAGGATGATCGCTATCGGCGCGCTCTTTTCCTTGGAGGGTTGATAACGGCCTTCGAGGCGACCCGCAGGGCCGTTAAAGATGACTTCGGGCATTGGTACTCCGGTCGTGTTTTTTCATTCTCCAACCGCATTCTTCCGATGAGAAGACTTGACGAACTCTGTCATCTTTTCTAGAACGCAGTTTAGAATAATTCGAAACTTTGCGTGTGCTAAAGCACTCGGGTGGTGTCATAAGGCAAGCGCAACTGTAATTTCAAGAAAAATGCGTTTTGGCGCATTGAAGATTGGATGAAGCCTCATCGTCATGACGGTTTTGACGCGGACATATATGGACTGGAACGCCACGGCGCCGCTTTTGCCCGCCGTGCGCGATGTCCTTGTGTCGGCGCTCGATCTTGCCGGCAATCCGTCTTCCGTCCACCGGGAAGGGCGTGCCGCCCGCGCTGCCGTCGAGGCCGCCCGCCGCGAGGTTGCAGCGCTTGCCGGTGCGCAGGCCGCCCATGTCACCTTTACCAGCGGTGCGACGGAAGCCGCCAATCTGGTGCTGACACCGGATTTCAGGATGGGGCGCGCTCCAGTGCGCTATGGCCATCTTTATGTTTCAGCCATCGAGCACCCCGCTTTCCGCGAAGGCGGCCGGTTCGGCAAGGCTGACGTTACGGAAATTCCCGTTACGTCAGCGGGCGTCATCGATCTTGCCGCGCTTGAGGCGCTGCTGTCGTCGCATGATGCTTCCACCGGCCTGCCGATGGTTGCCTGCATGATGGTGAATAACGAAACCGGCATCCTCCAGCCAGTGGCGGAAGCGGCGCGGCTGGTGCATGCGGCGGGCGGATTGATGGTGGTCGACGCCGTGCAGGCGGCAGGTCGTGTCCCGCTCGATATCAATGCGCTCGATGCCGATTTCCTTGTTGTCTCGTCCCACAAGCTCGGTGGCCCCAAGGGGGCTGGCGCGCTGGTCTCTCGCGGCGAGGTGATGATGCCGAAGCCGCTTATTCATGGCGGCGGGCAGGAGAAGGGGCATCGTTCCGGCACGGAGAATACCCTGTCGGTCATCGGTTTTGGCGCCGCTGCCGCTGTTGCTGCCCGGAATCTCGAGATTGAAGCGGCGCGTCTTGCCGCTCTGCGCACACGGCTGGAAGACGGTATGCGGGTGAGTGCGCCGGATGTGATCATCCACGGCGAGGACGTTGCCCGCGTTGGCAATACCACGTTTTTCACCCTGCCGGGCCTGAAGGCGGAAACGGGGCAGATCGCTTTCGATATTGAAGGCATTGCGCTCTCTGCCGGTTCGGCCTGCTCATCCGGCAAGGTGGGGGAAAGCCATGTGCTGACGGCGATGGGGCGTGATCCCAAGCTTGGCGCACTCAGGATTTCCCTTGGCCATGCAACTGATGAGGCCGATATAGAACGGACGCTTGCGGCGTTCACGAAAATTGCCGGGCGGCGCAGGCTTTCCGGTCAGGCCGCTTAAAATGCGGCAAAGAATTGCGGAATAGCAATTTTCCGCTTGCCGGGATGTGTGAAAAGCGCCATCCCGCACTTACATGGGTATAAGCTCCGCCCCGCTTAACGGCGCGGTGACATTGCCCGAAGATGGATAAGGCGGCTTTCCGCCTTGATACGTTGACAAGCCACCGGACCTTGGCTCCGGCGAGATTGGAGAACGACATGGCAGCGGTTCAGGAAACGATCGATCAGGTCCGCCAGATCGATGTGGACCAGTATAAATATGGCTTCGAAACCAATATCGAAGTCGACAAGGCCCCGAAGGGCCTTTCGGAAGAGGTGATCCGTTTCATCTCGGCCAAGAAGCAGGAGCCGGAATGGATGCTGGAATGGCGTCTTGAGGCTTACAAGCGCTGGCTGACGATGGAAGAGCCGACATGGGCACGCGTCAGCTACCCCAAGATCGACTTCAACGATCTCTATTATTACGCGGCGCCGAAAAGCACGCCCGGCCCGAAGTCGCTCGATGAAGTCGATCCGGAGCTTCTGAAGGTCTATGAGAAGCTCGGCATTCCGCTGAAGGAACAGGAAATCCTCGCCGGCGTCGAAAAGCGCCCGGTCGCCGTGGATGCCGTGTTCGACAGCGTCTCGGTCGTCACCACCTTCAAGGCGGAACTGGCGAAAGCCGGCGTCATCTTCATGTCGATTTCGGAAGCCGTGCGCGAGCATCCGGAACTGGTGAAGAAATATCTCGGCTCTGTCGTTCCGACGACGGACAATTTCTACGCGACGCTGAACTCGGCCGTCTTCACCGACGGTTCCTTCGTCTTCGTGCCGAAGGGCGTGCGGTGCCCGATGGAGCTTTCCACCTATTTCCGCATCAACGAGAAGAACACCGGCCAGTTCGAGCGCACGCTGATCATCGCCGAAGAGGGTGCCTACGTCTCCTATCTGGAAGGCTGCACCGCACCGCAGCGCGACGAGAACCAGCTTCACGCCGCCGTGGTCGAACTGGTGGCGCTCGACGATGCCGAAATCAAATATTCCACCGTCCAGAACTGGTATCCGGGCGACAAGGAAGGCAAGGGCGGCATCTACAACTTCGTGACCAAGCGTGGCGATTGCCGCGGCGACCGTTCGAAGATTTCGTGGACGCAGGTGGAAACCGGCTCGGCCATCACCTGGAAATACCCGTCCTGCATCCTGCGCGGCGATGACAGCCGTGGCGAGTTCTATTCGATCGCGGTCTCCAATGGCCATCAGCAGATCGATAGCGGCACCAAGATGATCCATCTCGGCAAGAACACGTCGAGCCGCATCATCGCAAAGGGCATCGCCGCCGGCTTTTCGGAAAACGTCTATCGCGGCCAGGTTTCGGCCCACCGCAAGGCGACCAACACGCGTAACTTCACGCAGTGCGACTCGCTCCTGATCGGCGACAAGTGCGGCGCGCATACCGTGCCCTATATCGAGGCGAAGAACTCGTCCGCGCATTTCGAGCACGAGGCGACGACGTCGAAGATTTCCGAAGACCAGCTGTTCTATTGCCTGCAGCGCGGCATTCCCGAAGAAGCGGCGATCGCGCTGATCGTCAACGGCTTCGTCAAGGAAGTCATTCAGGAACTGCCGATGGAGTTTGCCGTGGAAGCGCAGAAGCTGATCGGCATTTCGCTGGAAGGGTCCGTGGGTTAACTCTTGCTCGACGTCATCCTCGGGCTTGTCCCGAGGATCTGCTACGTGGGATGCGGCGATGAGCGGTTTCGTCTACATGATGTACGAAAAGCCGCGAGGTGTGATCTACACCGGTGTCACCAGCGACCTGCCGGGAAGGATATATGAACATCGTACCGCGTCGCAGAAGGGTTATACCGAGAAATACAGGGCAAAGAACCTCGTCTGGTTCGAAACCCATCCAAATATCGTGCTGGCTATCCAGCGGGAGAAATCGTTGAAGCGTTACGTGCGCGAATGGAAAATTCGGTTGATAGAAGAACTAAATCCAACCTGGATGGACCTTTACGAGCGCATCAACGAAATCGACAACGCCTATCGGCCGCACGAAAATACGCGGAAGTGGGGCGACTACAATTAACGGATTAGATCCTCGGGACAAGCCCGAGGATGACGGATGTGAGAATTGAGAGCGACCCGCAAACAGGGTCTTCGAGGCGGTCCTTGAAACCGCACCATGAACAGGAACCATACCATGCTTGAAATCATCGACCTGCACGCAAAGATCGCCGATACCGAAACCGAAATCATCAAGGGTCTCAACCTGAAGGTTGCCGCTGGTGAAGTCGCTGCCATCATGGGCCCGAACGGTTCCGGCAAGTCGACGCTGTCCTACATCCTGTCGGGCCGCGAAGATTATGAAGTTACCTCCGGTGACATTCTTTACAACGGCGAGAGCATTCTGGAACTGGACGCCGCCGAGCGTGCGGCCAAGGGTATTTTCCTTGCCTTCCAGTACCCGGTCGAAATTCCCGGCGTCGCCACCATGCAGTTTCTGAAGGTTGCGATGAACGAGCAGCGCAAGGCGCGCGGCGAGTCCGAGCTGACGACGCCGGACTTCATCCGCCGTGTCAAGGAAGCGGCCGGCGATCTGAAGATCGACATGGAAATGCTGAAGCGTCCGCTGAACGTCGGCTTCTCCGGCGGTGAGAAGAAGCGCGCTGAAATCCTGCAGATGGCGCTCTTGGAGCCGAAGCTCTGCGTTCTCGACGAAACCGATAGCGGCCTCGACATCGACGCGCTGAAGATCGTGGCTGACGGCGTTAACGCGCTGAAGTCGCCGGATCGCGCCACTGTCGTCATCACCCACTATCAGCGCCTGCTTGATTACATTGTGCCTGACAGCGTTCACGTTCTCTACAAGGGCAAGATCATCCGCTCGGGTGACAAGGCGCTGGCGCTGGAACTGGAAAACAACGGTTACGCCGACATCATCGGTGAAGCGGCCTAAGTCGGGCCAGGAGGTGATGTCCATGAACATTCAAGCTACCAACCGGCTGACGCCAGCGGAAACCGCGCTGGTCGACGCTTACACCGCCAAGTTCAGCGAATTGCCGGGCGACGGCGCTGTTGTTGCCGCGCGTGACGTGCTGTTCGACGATCTGAAGACCGGCGGTCTTCCGACCCGCCGCATCGAGGCGTGGCACTATACCGATCTGAAAAGCCTGCTGCGCGCCGTTCCGGAAGACCGGCCCGCGCCTGTTATCGAGAAGTTGGCGCCGACGGTTGCCGGCTCGCTGGTTGCCTATCTGCAGCATGGCACGGCCGATATCGGCAAGATTGAGGATGTCCGTGTTTCGCGCTTTGCCGAAAGCCTGCTCGATGGTTCCGCTGCCGCTGGCCTCGCTGAAGCCAGCAAGGATGACGCGATTGGCCGCATCAATGGCAGCTTCGTGCGCGACGGTCTGGTGCTCGAGATCCCGGCCGATGCCGAGATCGAGAAGCCGATCGAATTGCAGGCGGTCCATGGCGCAGGCCAGGTTCACAGCCGCTTCCCGGTCCGCTTCGGCAAGGGTTCCAAGGCAACCGTCATCGAGCGTCACCTTTCGGTGACTTCGGATGCGGCTTTCGTTTCCTCCGTCAGCGACATCGTGGTCGAGGATGGCGCGGAAGTGACCTGGATCATCCTGCAGCAACAGGGCGCTGCCGATATCCATCTTGGCCAGCTGCGCATGAAAATCGGCGCGGACGCCAAGATTCGCCTGTTCATTGTCAATGCCGGCGGCAAGCTGGTGCGTCAGGAACTGCGCATCGATGTGGAAGGCGAGGGCACTGACCTCATCGTTCGCGGCGTCAACCTCCTTGGTGGCGAAACCCATACCGACGTGACGATGGTTCTCGGCCACAACGTGCCGAATACGACCTCGACGGAAGTATTCCGCAACGTGGTGTTCGACCGCGCAAAGGGCATTTTCCAGGGCATGATCCGGGTGGCGCCCGATGCCCAGAAGACCGATGCGAAGATGGCGTGCAATACGCTGCTGATGTCCGACGATGGCGAGTTCTCGGCAAAGCCGGAACTGGAAATCTTTGCTGACGATGTTCAGTGCGGCCATGGCGCGACGGTTGCCGATATCAGCGACAATCATCTCTATTACCTGATGGCGCGCGGCGTGCCGCGGGCCAAGGCGCGGGCGATGCTCGTCAACGCCTTCGTTGCCGAGATCGTCGAGGAACTGGAAGAAGAAAATCTGGTAGAGGCGCTGGAGACGATCATCTCCGGCTGGCTGGAACATCATGCCTGAGAGCGAACGCGCCGCATTGGCGGCCCCTTATGACATCGAAGCCGTGCGGAAGGATTTTCCGATCCTGTCGCGCGAGGTCTATGGCAAGCCGCTGGTCTATCTCGACAACGGCGCGTCCGCTCAAAAACCGCAGGTGGTGATCGACGCCGTTTCGCATGCCTATGCCAATGAGTATGCGAATGTGCATCGCGGCCTGCATTTCCTCTCCAACGCCGCAACCGACGCCTATGAGGCGGCGCGCGAAAAGGTGCGCCGTTTCCTGAACGCCGGTTCGGTGGACGAAATCGTCTTCACCAAATCCTCAACGGAAGCGATCAATACGGTCGCTTACGGTTATGGCATGCCGAAGATCGGCGAGGGCGACGAGATCGTCATTTCGATCATGGAGCATCATTCCAATATCGTGCCGTGGCACTTCATCCGCGAGCGGCAGGGTGCGAAGCTCGTCTGGGTGCCTGTGGATGATGACGGGGCGTTTCATATCGAGGCTTTCGAAAAGAGCCTGACGGAGCGCACCAAGCTCGTTGCCATCACCCATATGTCGAATGCGCTCGGCACCATCGTGCCGGTCAAGGAAATTTGCCGCATTGCGCATGAGCGCGGCATTCCGGTGTTGGTCGACGGTTCGCAGGGCGCGGTTCACATGCCGGTCGATGTGCGCGATATCGATTGCGACTGGTATGTGATGACCGGCCACAAGCTTTACGGCCCCTCGGGCATCGGCGTGCTCTATGGCAAGGCGGATCGCCTGCGCGAGATGCGGCCGTTCCAGGGCGGCGGCGAGATGATCCTCGACGTTTCCGAAGACAATGTCACCTACAACGAGCCGCCGCACCGTTTCGAAGCCGGCACGCCGCCTATCGTGCAGGCGATCGGCCTCGGTTACGCGCTTGACTACATGGACAATCTCGGCCGGGCGGCGATTGCCGCGCATGAGGCCGATCTTGCGGCTTACGCCGCCGAGCGTCTGCGAGAGATCAATTCGCTGCGCATCATCGGCAATGCGCCTGACAAGGGCGGCATCTTCTCCTTCGAGCTTGAGGGCATTCACGCCCATGATGTCTCGATGGTGATCGACCGGCGCGGCGTTGCGGTACGTGCGGGCACCCATTGCGCCATGCCGCTCTTGAAACGCTTTGGCGTTACCTCCACATGCCGGGCATCGTTCGGCCTTTACAATACCCGCGCCGAAGTAGACTCTCTTGTTGAGGCGCTGGAATATGCGCGCAAATTTTTCGCCTGATGTCGGGATTTGAGAGATCAGGATTGAGGTTTAAGACCATGACTGCCGAAGCCACTGCAAAGACCCAGGATGCGACCGAAGCTCAGGAAAAGGTGTCCACCATTCCGCCGGATGAGCTGGCACGCCTCAGCGACGATGTGATTGCGGCGCTGAAGACCGTCTACGATCCGGAAATTCCGGCCGATATCTTCGAACTCGGTCTCGTTTACAAGATCGACATCGAAGACGACCGGATGGTCAAGATTGTCATGACGCTGACGGCGCCCGGTTGCCCGGTGGCCGGTGAAATGCCGGGCTGGGTGGAAAATGCTGTTGGCGCCGTCGAGGGTGTTTCCGGTGTCGTGGTCGAAATGACCTTCGATCCGCCATGGACGCCGGATCGCATGTCGGAAGAGGCACAGGTTGCCGTCGGCTGGTATTGACGTGATTTTGACGGGTGTCATCTCTTGATGACACTCTCAGGCGCTATTAGATTGAAATCCATAAGCATCGAGCCTTGAACTCGATTGTCGAAGGAGAATTAAGCCCATGGGCTTTGCGATCATGACCATGACCGGGGCTGCTGCCTCGCGCGTTAAAGCAATCGTCGAAAATTCCGGACCGGATGCCAGGGGCGTGCGCGTCGGCATCAAGAAGGGCGGCTGCGCGGGCATGGAATATACCATCGACCTCGTGACCGAACCGGATGCGAAGGACGATCTGGTTGAATTCGAAGGGGCAAAGGTGTGGGTTCAGCCTTCCGCCGTGCTTTATCTGCTCGGCACCCAGATGGATTTCGAAGTGACCAAGATGCGCTCCGGTTTCACCTTCAACAATCCGAACCAGACATCCGCCTGCGGCTGCGGTGAATCGGTTGAGCTGAAGCCGGCCGATCTGGCGGCGCTGGCGAAGCAGCGTGAGGCTGAAGCTAGCGTTTGATTGGTTACGCTATCTCTGCGATGGAGAGACAGACCTTTCTTATGCACACAGCGTTCTTACAAACGCGACGTCATCCTCGGGCTTGACCCGAGGATCCATCCCCGTCAAATCCCTTGAGACGTTTGTAGATCCTCGGGTCAAACCCGAGAATGACGGATGAGAGGTTTCAGATTCTTTTTCCGCAGACTGCGCCCCGCGCAAATCAGCTTTCGAAGGATTATGACTGCTGTTTCAGCGTATCGATAAAATCCGCCAGCGGATGAATTGATGGCGTCGTTATCAACAGCGGTTCGAGAGCCGCCGCGATCATTGCGCAATCCTCCTCGGCAAGCGGCCTAAGGCTTGAGCTGACTTTGTTATAGTCGGGCGTCCCGCGTGACGCGAGGGAGCGATTGATCACAAACAGCTCCGTCTGTCCGTCAATCCGTTCGACGAAGAGGGCGAGCGAACCACCGTCTGCGGCAGCGGCGCTGTCCGATACCGATTTGAACATCCAAACTCCATCCGGTAAACTTGAGGGCGAGCCTATCCGATTGACGCCCTGACGCAAGATCAGCAAGGATATCGGATATTCTGCGAGGTTTGGCGGTAGGTGCGGAACCGCCTGCCGACCATGCTGGAAGGCGTTTCGGACCGCTGGCAGGATTGATCGTGGGGAGTGAACCGGGATGGACATCAGTAGCGCCTCGATTGATATCTGGACGATAGGGCTGATCGTCGCCAGCGTCGTGGCTGGCCTGACGCTGATTGCCGGTATTGTTTGCCTTGCGTTTTATTGGGAGGAGATAAAGGGATCTGGGGCATCCAGGGGTGACGCGTTGAATAGTCCCGCGCTCGAACGGACCGAGGGTGGAGACTGGCCGACAGTGCATGGTGACGGGAGTGGGGGAGCCCATCATTGAACAGGCAGACGATTTGATGCAGCCGGAACCCGACGATATTGCGAATGCGAAAGCCGCGGTGCGAGAGGCATTTGCGGGTGTTACCCTGGGTGGCGGCGTCGGCCTCTCCGAGGCGCAGGCGCTTGATGATTATGCGAGCAATGAGGTTCGCGCCGCATGTCGTGCTGGCGATGAGAAGAATGATTGGGCGGTAATCCCGCTGAAGGACCTCAACAGACATTCCGGCAGCCCCGCCTTCCTTGATGCTGAAGGAATGCGATTTCATCTGCCCGCCTATATGATCGCCGATCTCGATGGCGACTACAGGCACGAATTCGCACCCTATTTGTGCGGATGCCAGGAGACGTTTTCCTTACTGACCCCTTTGCAACGGAATGCCGTGGAAATGTATCTCCGCGCCATCAGTGAGAAGGAGAACCTGCCGTCCTGTCAGGACGACATAGAGCGCGCGCTCGAAGAGTGGGTGGATAGTGCACGCTTCCTGGTGAGCGATTAAAAGCGGATCGGGTCAATCCCCGGGAAGAGGTTGTTACATAAAGCCGGTTGCGGTTTGAACGCCGGCTTTCATTCATGCCGCAAGGCTTCTATCGGGCTCAGGCTCGCCGCCCGCCGTGCCGGGAAGTAGCCGAAAATCACCCCGATGGCCGCCGAAAAGGCGAAGGCGAGGAAGATGATCGACGGGCTGGTGACGAAGGGCACGTTGAGATACCCGACGACAGCATAAGCGAGGCCGAGGCCGGTGAGGATGCCGACAAGGCCGCCGAAGGCCGACAGCATGACGGCTTCCACCAGAAACTGCGTCAGCACCTGTTTTTCCAGTGCGCCGATGGCAAGGCGAATGCCGATCTCGCGGGTGCGTTCCGTCACCGAAACCAGCATGATGTTCATGATACCGATACCGCCGACCAGAAGGCTGACGGCCGCGACCGCACCGAGAAGCCCGGTCAGCAGCGTCGTCGTGCCGGTCATGGCCGAGGCGATCTGCGTCATGTCGTTGACGGTGAAATCATCCTCACGGCCGATGCCGATGCGGCGGCGCTCGCGCAGCAGGTTCTGCAGGTCGCTCTGCACCTTGGCAGTCGATACGCCGTCCTGCGCAGAGACCATGATCGAGGAAATGGTGGTGGTGCCGCCGATGCGCCGCTGATGGATTTTCAGCGGCATGATGACCGTGTCATCCTGGTCGTCGCCGAGGCCGGACTGGCCTTTCCTGCCCAGCACACCGATGACGGGGCAGGAGATGTTGCTGACGCGGATCGTCTGCCCCACCGGGTTTTCCGCACCGAAGAGTTCCTGCCGCACCGTCTCGCCGACGATGCAGCCGATCTGGCCGCCGCGATCTTCGGCGGGCTGGAAATCGCGGCCGAGCGCGATGGTCCAGTCCTGCGCGATCAGATAGTCGTTGGTGGTGCCGATGACGCTTGTCTGGTGGTTCTTGCCGCCGAAAATGACGGTTGCGGCGGAGCTGCGGTTCTGCGGAGCGACGGCGCGGATGCCTGATATCTGGTTGCGGATGGCCTCGACATCGCGGTCATCGAAGCGCTTGGCTTCGGTGCTGGCCCTTCCGGGGCCGAACTGGCCGGGGCGCACGAAGAGCATGTTGGTGCCGAGCCGCGACAGTTCCGATTTCACCTGTTCGGTCGTGCCGTTGCCGATGGTGACCATGGCGATGACAGCGGCCACGCCGATGACGACGCCGAGCACGGTGAGGAAGGAGCGCAGGAGGTTGCGGCTGATGGCGCGCAGCGCAAGACGCGACGTTTCAAAGAACATCCGATGTCTCCTGTTCGTCCGCGGCGCTGTCGGAGGCGAGGTGGCCATCGACGAAACGCAGGAGGCGTCCGGCATGGGCGGCGATATCTTCTTCATGGGTGACCATGACGACCGTGATGCCTCTGTCGCGGTTGAGCGCGGTAATCAATTCCATGATTTCGATGCTGGTCTTCGTATCGAGATTGCCGGTCGGCTCGTCGGCCAGAAGCAAAGCGGGGCGGGTGACGATGGCACGGGCAATAGCCACGCGCTGCTGCTGGCCGCCGGAAAGCTCCTGCGTGGTGTGGTCCTCGCGGCCTTTCAGGCCCACCTGCGCCAGCGCCTCCATGGCGCGCGCGCGCCGCTCCGAGGCCTTCATACCGCGATAGATCAGCGGCAGCTCGACATTTTCCACCGCCGAGGTACGCGAGAGAAGGTTGAAGCCCTGAAACACGAAGCCCAGCATGTGCCGGCGCAGCAGCGTCAGATGTTCGTTGTCGAAGCCGCTGGTCGGCACGCCCTGGAACAGATATTCGCCTGATGTCGGCACATCCAGACAGCCGATGATATTCATCGAGGTGGATTTGCCGGAGCCGGACGGCCCCATGATGGCGACGAATTCCTTCTCATGAATGGAGAGGCTGACGCCATCGAGCGCGCGGATGGTCGCTTCGCCGCGGCCATATTGCTTGACGACATCGCGGAATTCGATGAGCGGCGGCTGTTGCATGGGCTTGTCCTCCGTCAGCCGGCGTTGCGGGCCGTTGCGTCGGTAATCACCTGATCGTCGGCTTTCAACTCGCCCGATTTTACCACGGTATGCTGGCCGTCGGTGGAACCGGTTTCGATAGCGACGGAGACTGGCGCGTTGTTGCGCAACACCCAGACCGTCCTTTTGCCGGCCGCAGCCGCCTGGCCGGCATCGCGGTTCTGCGAGCGGCCCATGCGCGGCGGGCGGAACAGGCTCATCAACCCGCCGCCACGGGAGGCGGATTCGCGCGGGGGCGTATAACGAAGCGCGGAATTCGGCACCAGCAGCGTATCCTTGATCTCTTCGACGATGATATTGGCGGTCGCCGTCATGCCGGGGCGCAGCAGCAGTTCCTCATTATCGACGGTCAATATGCCCTTGTAGGTCACGACGTTGGATACGGTTTCGGAGGCGAAGCGCACGGTCTCGATCTCGGCCGGAAAGCTGCGGTCGGGATAGGCATCGACGTTAAAATTGGCCTTCTGACCGGTCTCGACCTTACCGACATCGGCCTCATCCACCGAGACCTGCAATTCCATGTGGCGCAGATCGCCGGCGATGGTGAAGAGAACAGGGGCATTGAGCGAGGAGGCGACGGTGGCGCCGGGATCGACGCTGCGGGTGAGGATGACGCCATCGATGGGCGAGACGATCTTGGCCTTGCCGAGATTGACCTCGGCGAGCCTCAGATCCGCTTCCGCCGAAAGCACGGTCGCCTCGTTGACTTCGAGCGTCGCGGCAGCCGCATCATGGGTGAACTGCGCGGCGTCCAGATCCTGCTGGCTGGAGACCCGGTTCTGCACCAGCGATTTCAGGCGCTCCATGGAGGTTTTGGCCGAGCCGAGATCGGCGTGCGCCTTCAGCACATTGGCCTTGGCGGAGGCAAGCTTGGCGCGGGCGCTTTGCACGTCGGCTTCGAGCTTGTTGGTATCCAGCTCCGCCAATACGTCTCCGGCCTTGACCGGGCTATTATAGGTGACGTTGACCTTGCGCACGGTGCCGGACAGTTCGCTCGATATATCGACCTGATCCGTCGGCTGAACCGAGCCGGTGGAGGTGACGATGACCGAGAGATCGCCCTGACGCGCCGCTTCTGTGGTATAGCTATAGGCGACACCTGCCGCGCGTGACTGATAATAATAACCGAGGCCCCCGCCAATCAGCACAAGGGCTGCTGCGGCATAAAGATACCGACGCGACTTTTTCTTGCGGCCGTTTCTGTTCGTTCCCAGAATCTCGCGCAGATCGGGCTGGCTGTTGTCGGTATCGCGGCCACTCTTATTGGCGTCATTCATTCTCGTCACCCGCAAAGTTCAAAATACCACAGAGGGTTGTCGCCGCTCTCCGGTTTGTCCGTCCATCTGTCGCCGCTGTATTCCTCTGATTGTGGGAAGTGACATAGCTTGCCCCAAGGGTGAAGTGAAAACTTGGTAATATTTATGATAGTTCTGGTCTGCTAGAGATAAATCCGGGAAGATCGATGCCATAAACGCGGCTGAGCTTTCAGCAGCGATAGTCAGGACGAAGATAGAATGAACGACAATGTGGTGAAGTTCCGCAAACCGGTGCCGCCGAAAAAACCACGCGAACCGCTGGGGCCGAAAGCGAAGAAGGCTCTGACGATTGCGGCTGTCATTGCGTTTTTCGTGGCGGTGTGGGGGTATTTCACGTTGATGGGGCAGGGGTAAGGTAAAGGGGCTGGCGCTGGCGTTCTTGCTTGGGGGAGGGTGGACGGCGCAAGTATGCAAATTGGCTAAAGCGTGTGGCCGCCGTCGCTGATTCTGATGATGGCTATTGGCCCATTGCGGACATGGAAACATGTCTGTACCGTCAAGTTATTATGAGCAGCCTGTGTTATCAAATCCTCCCTAATCACGAAGACAACACTTACGAAGTGAGGTTTACCGTTGATGGCACGGACTGGATTGGAAAAGATCACCTGGGTCTCGATCCCTCCGACCTTATTCGCCAGCTCACCGAAGGGCACGAAGGTCATCTCACCATAGGCCGCTGCGGGTGCGGTTGCATGGGATGCGATGATCTGAATGTCGACGTAAAGAGGACGTCGACGTCGGTGGAGTGGTCATCTCACAACCGGACAACTGTAGTTTTCGAAGCGGAACATTATGACCATCAGGTCTGCCTTCTGATCAAGGATTATACTTGGGAACCTCTAAACAGGACCGTCGAGCGTCACCTTGATGCGATGTTTTCAGGCAAAGTGACGGACGATGGCTATAAGTACGATTGGGCCTCCACAAGGATTAAGCCCGGTGTTGTCAACATGAGCGTTACGAAAGATTCTCAGCAGAGACTTTTGGAGTTCTCGTGGGATGGAGACACAATCGAAAGCGCACTAGCGCGTGGCAGGCAGTTGTTGCAGGAGCGCTTCGACGGCTGACTTTCAATGGCCGCTGTCGGCGTAATACTGTCCAATCGACTTGCCGTCGCCGCTGTAAAAGCGTTTGCCAACGGGATCATACCCAATACCTTATCAACAAGGCCAAGAGAGTGGATCGAATGAAAGCTTTAGCGACAGTGTGTTTTTTCCAATCACCCTCTTGATCGGCGGTGTGGTCGCGTTTTTCTCTTTCTCTACGTGACTGGCCACGATCTGAACGAGCGACCTCTGACCCTTGTTGAATAGGTTGTCGGCGGTAGCTGATCGGACCGGGTTTCGGTTATCTCGTGAAATGGAGAAAGATGAAGAATAGCAGAGATGCCAACGTAGACCGATCGCGCGCTGCTATCAGACCCAACCATTCTTCATTGACAAAAGGGAAGGTGGCGACCCCTGCAGGACTCGAACCTGCGACCTACTGCTTAGAAGGCAGTTGCTCTATCCAGTTGAGCTAAGGGGCCGTCATGCCGGGCAATCGATACTCCGGCAATAACTTTGATCGTCGTGTTTCAGTGCGTCCAGGGCTGGGTGCGGTTGAAACGGAAATTGTCGGTGTAGGAAACCACCTTGCGGGTCGCTTCCTTCGGCTGGATGACGCGATATTCGATGTCCTTGCGCTGGGCATAGGCTTCGGCCTGTTCCTGCGTCTCGAATGTCAGCTTGAGCTGCTGCTTCATGTCGGAACTGGAGGTGTAGCCCATGATCGGATCGATCTTGCGCGGAACCTCGGCGTCGAATTCCAGAACCCAGACATTGGTTTTCGCCTTGCCGGATTGCATGGCGGTTTTTGCAGGGCGGTAAATCTTCGCAGACATGTCGAAACTGCTCCGGTTGGACAGCGGGGCGAAACGCCCCGAATTATTCATCACGTACCTGAATAGAATAACCAAATCGTGTCAGGAACGTTGAATTTGAAATGGACTGACTTCAGGTGAGAGTCAAGACGATTATCCCCTTGCCGTCCGATCGTGCGCTGCCGTTTCGAGATTACGTTTTGCTCATCGGGGCCGTGGCTGAACAAAGATGAATTTCCCTGTTGCGGACTGCGGGTGAACCGTGTATTCCCCAGCCATCGCCTCGGCGGAGTGTAGCGCAGTCTGGTAGCGCATCTGGTTTGGGACCAGAGGGTCGGGAGTTCGAATCTCTCCACTCCGACCATTTCATCTATTTGAAATGATTAGAACCCCTTGCATAGCAAGGCTTTTCCCCCATATTGACGTCACAAATCACGTCACAAAATGGGGTCCGAATGGCGGGCAAACCTCAACATTGGAAAGAGCGTAACGGGCGGTATTCCGCAAGGATCGTCATACCTTCATCGCTCCGGCCATATCTTGATAATCGGGCAGAACTCGAAATTCAGCTGGGTTGCGACCGGCGAAGCGCCCTTCGCAACCATGCCGCCGCCGTTGCTTCGATGCAGAGGCAGATTGGCATTGCCCGACTGAAGCATGAAGCCGCGACCGGCCAGCAGCCGAAGCCAGCGGCCCATCCACTCACCGCCCAACAAATCGCCCTACGTGACTACCAGAGCCAGATCAGCTTCGATTCCGAGATTCGTGCGCATGACCCTCGCTATGCGCAGATTGACCCCGATCCGGAATATGACGCTCATCCATTCCGCGACGGCTTTGCGGGCAAACTATCCGACGACGAACTAGAAGAACTCGTCGGTTCCCGTATCGAGCGCGCACGTCTCGCAGGAAACACCGACGCCGTGAAGGGAACGCCGGAGTGGCGCGCATTAGCGCAGGCGCTTTGCATCGCGTCCTACGAGGCTGTTGCACGGCGCTACGAGCGCAACGATGGGGATTTCAACGGAGAACCCTCTCACCCCATGCTTGTCGACGCCGTGAGACAGGAGGCAAGTCAGCCTGTAGCCTCGCCTTTTGCGGGCATAACCTTTGAGGACGTTATTAAGGAACAGGAGCGACTAGCTTCCATCGGTCTCAGCCGTCCGAAATCGGAAGCGACCTTAGAGAAATATCGGAACGCGAAAGACGATTTTGAGGCTTTCCGAAAAGATAAGGCCGTTGCGACGGTAACACTCGCAGAGGGCAGGGCGTGGCGTGATCACATGCTTGTCGATGGCAAGCTGTCCCGTAAGACCGTGCACGACAAAATCACCATCATCCGAACCCTGATGGGTGAGGCAAACAAGCAGGCCGAAAACCAGATGTTTCCACAAGGGGAACCGTGGGCGGCTTTGGAGCTTCCGGTTGTTCAAAAGGGCGACAGTGCCGAACGGACCTATTCACTCAAAGATGCCCGTCATTTCCTCGAATTTGCCCGGAGCGCAACACGAGCAAGCTTTCGCTGGATACCATGGATCATTGCCCATACCGGTGCGCGAGTGAATGAAATCACAGTGCTGGAAAAGCGCGATATCTTCGAAGTAGAAGGCTTCTGGTTCATTCATATCCGTGTTGGCGACGGGCGAAAGACAAAGACGCACAAGGCGCGAAAGGTGCCGGTGCACCCCGGATTGATCAAGGAAGGCTTCATCGAATGGGTGAAAGCACAACCAGACGGCAAGCTCTTTCCCGGTGGCAAGAATGAAGACCAGCGCTTGCGCGAATGGATACATGAAAAGGTCTTCCCGAAGCGCACCGATTTGCCCCCGCCGAACCACGGTTTCCGCCATCTGTTCGAAGACGCACTAACAGGAGGCGTGTCTGAACGGGCCGCCCTCTACATCATGGGGAGGTCTTCCGGGTCATCCGCTGACGACTATGGCGGCAGCGACGTGAAACTTGTCGAGATCGCGAAACAGATGAAAACCGTGCGCGACATCATCCCCTAAGACGATGCATCAATTTTTCTGATTCAAAATCGATATTATATCATATTTTCTGAAGTTTTTTAACTTATCGGGATTCACATTCGAATCCTGTCGTGAGATAATATTCCTAAGTTAAATAGGAATGTTATCCAGATGGGTTTTTGGAGCGAAGTCAAAAACAGGATTGGAATAGGGGAGCGTAAAGCTCATCTCCTGTCCGATCCTGCTGTTTCAGAACTCTTTGGCGTGCGCACTGCTTCCAGCGGTGTGAGCATCGGCGGTTTGTCGGCGCTCAACACTCCGGCTGTTCTTCAAGCCGTGCGCCTGATTTCTGAATCTATTGGCTCCCTGCCGGTAAAACTCTACCGGGAACAGGCGGAAGCCAAGGAAATCGCCAACAAGCACACCGCCCATAAGATCGTCCATAAGCGTGCGAACGAATGGACGGGCGCGGGCGCAATTCGCACACAGCTTACATCCGACGCTCTGATCTACGGCAACGGCTTTGCCCGCGTTGTGCGATATCCCGATGGACGCCCGTTTGAGCTTATTCGGCTTCTGCCCGGCACCGTGTCCGTCATGGAAGACAGCCTTGGCGCAGCCCCGCCATTCTATCGTGTTTCCGAGAACGGCGGCTCCCGCGACTATCCGCACAGCGAAATCCTTCATATTCCTTCTTTCCTCAATCGCTCCCCGATCTCATTTGGCCGTGAAGCCATTGGCCTTGCATCCGTTCTGGAAAAGCACGGCGCAACGTTCTTCACCTCCGGCGCACGTCCAAACGCAATCATTTCCAATGAGAAGGCACAGGGCGGGGAAGCTGGCGCAACCATCATTTCCAACATGCGCAAGAGCTTCCGGGAATGGATGCGCGGCGCTTCAGCCGATCCGCTCATTCTTGACGGCGGTTGGAAGTATGAAGCCCCGGCGCTCACCTCCACCGATAGCCAGTATGTCGAAAACCGTCTGGAACAGATCAACGAAATCTCCCGCGTCTTCGGCGTTCCACCGCACCTGCTTTTCCAGCTTGAGCGGGCGACGTGGTCCAACGCCGAACAGATGGGTGCAAGCTTCCTTCAGCTTTGCCTCCGGCCATGGCTCGACAAGTGGCAGGAAGCCCTTGCAACTGTCCTTCTGACCGAGATCGAACAGAACGACCATTGGTTTGAATTTGTTGTCGATGACCTCATGCGCGCTGACATGGCATCGCGCACAGCGAATATTACGGCGCTCGTCACCAATCGCGTCATGTCACCCAACGAAGCCCGCGCCATCCTCAATATGCCGCCGCTTCCCGGTGGCGACGAGTTGATCAATCCCCATACCACCTCCGGCGCAACGCCTGTTGCGGCCCTCGAAAAGGAACCCGCCAAATGACGGAACACCGCGCCTTCTTTGGCGACGGCGAAAAAGCCTTTGCCTTCCCGACCCGAGACCTGATCATCGAGCTTGAAACGAAAACAGGCCATGGTGTCGGTGCGCTTTTCCGCCGTTTCCGCGATACCAGTTACAGCTTCACAGACGTTTCCGAGATCATCCGGCTTGGCTTGATCGGCGGCGGCACTGCCCCCGAAGAAGCCCACCGGCTCATGTCTGTCTATGTCATCGGCAGGCCGCTGGCCGAAGTTTTTGCCGTTGCAGACGGAGTTATCACCAGCCTATTCTTCGGCGTTGAAGCCGTGAATGACGCAATCTCGCAGGTGGCAGAATGACAGCCGCCGCCAGCGCCATCGAAACAGGCAATCTCGAAATCAAGGCCGAAGTCTCGATTGACGACACCGGCACCGTGACCGGAATCGCTTGGCCGTTCGGCCAGCCTGACAGCTACGGCGATCTTATTGAGCCATCCGCCTTCAGCTTCGCCCCGCGTGTCCCGATGATCGTGGAGCACGAGCAGAAAAGCGTCGTGGGCGTCTGGGAGTCCTATTCTGTCACCGACAAGGGACTTGAGGTCAAAGGCCGTCTGTTCGTTGAAGGCATCGAACCTGCCCGGCAGGCCCGGCTTGCCCTTCAGCGTGGCACCATGTCCGGCCTGTCCATCGGATATCGCCTTCATGAAGCAAAGGCACGTCCGGCAGGTGGCCGCGTTCTGACGGCCCTCACAATCAATGAAATCTCCCTTTGCAAGCGGCCTGTCCATCCAGACGCTCGCATTACCGAGACAAAGTCTCACCCCCTCAACGTTGAACAGGAAAACCCCAAAATGGAAAATGCAGAGCAGAACAAGCCGGTGGCGAATGCCGACCCGGTTGTGAGCGCCGAAGAAATCAAGGCGCTCAAGGACGATATCGCGACGATGCAGGCCAAGCTTAACCGCCGCCCTGCCGCCGACAACAACAATCACCCCAAGGCTTCGAATGACAACGGCAACGAAGTCAAAGCCTTCTCGGACTTCGTTCGCACGGGCGATGCATCTGAAGTGAAGGCACTCGCTTATGGCGGTTCCTCCACGGGCGGCATTCTCGCACCGGAAGCCGTCGCCACGACCATTCTCGAAAAGGTGGCCGAATACTCCCCGGTTCGCGGTCTTGCCCAGACCATCGCCATGTCCGGCCCGCTGCTTCAGCTTCCGCGCCTTGTCGATGAAGTCACCCCGGCACCCCGCGCCGAAACCGCCACCGCTGCCGAAGATGAGCCTTCGTTCGAACAGATCGACCTCAAGCCGTTCGAAATGGCCGTGACTGTCCCGGTTACTCGTATTCTGCTGGAAGACGCGCAGATCGACCTTGCAGCTTTCCTGTCCAATCACATTGCCCGCAGGTTCGGCCAGATCGAAGCATCGTGGTTCGTCAACGGCAACGGCACGACGCAGGCAGAAGGCGTTCTCAACTCGGATGACGTGGAAGAAATCGACGTTGCCACTGCCGCAGGCTTCAATGCCGAAGCCCTGATCGACCTCTATTACCACATCAAGACGAGCTATTCGGTCAACGGCTCGTGGCTGATGAACCGGAAGACCATGAGCGTTGTTCGCAAACTCAAGGATAGCGACGGAACCTATATCTGGCAGCCCGGTATTACCGCAGGTCAGCCTTCGCTGCTTTTGGGCCGTCCGGTTTATGAAGCCGTGGACGCGCCGGACATCGCAGCCGGTAAAACCCCGATTATCTTCGGTGATTTCGCCAGCGGCTACGCCATCGCTGATCGTGTCGGCTTCGACATCATCCGCGACGACATTACCGGCGCTGGTAACGGCGTGGTGAAGCTGCATGCACGCCGCCGTGTCGGTGGCCGCGTGATCATGGGCGAAGCTCTCGCCAAGCTCAAGATCACGGCCTAAGCCATGAGAAAGCAGCGCGCATCTTTCGAACAGGTGGAAATCAGTCATGGCGGTATCGCCGTGACCCTTCGCCCTTCGTTGCGGGCTGCCACCATCCTTGAAGAACGTTTCGGCCTTCCGGCGCTTCATGCTGCCTTGGAAGACCTGAACTACACAGTTATTTGTGAGATCATTCGGGCCTCCGAAATAAGCAGCGGCACCCCGAATGCAGCGGCCTTCCTGACTGCCGTGCAGCGAAGGCCGCTTTTCCCTTTCTTTCTTGCTGTTCGTGCGCCGTTGTTCGAGCATGTGTCCATGCTGACGCCAGCACCGGAAAAGCGTGTGCAACCGTTGCACACGACCGGCAAGCAGGTGACATGGGCTGAAGTGTTCGCGGCCCTCTATGACCGTGCGACCGGCTGGCTTGGCTGGACGCCTGAACAGGCTTGGAACGCTACACCTACCGAAATCGACCGGGCCTATAGAGCGCATCTTGAGAAGCTTAAAGCCATTCACGGCGGCGGTTCCGACGAGAAAGAACCAGACCCGGAACAGGCAGAGCGCAACATTGCCGCTGGCCTTGACCCTGAATTTGACCGTGCAGGACTTCAGGCACTCAAATCTTCCGGGAAGCGCAAATGAGCAAGCCCCCACGGATTTGTGCATGTGGCACCATCGTTCCCCACGGCCAGCTTTGCCAGTGCCAGGAGAAGGCCAAGCGCAAACGCAACGCGCGCCATGATGCCCGCCGCCCTTCAGCAGCCCTTCGCGGTTATAACCATGAGTGGCGTAAGGCCCGGGGTGAATATCTTCGTGCGCACCCATCTTGCCGGATGTGCGGAAGCGCCGCCACCGTTGTCGATCATGTCATTCCCCATCGCGGCGATAAGCGCCTCTTCTGGTTTCGCGGCAACTGGCAATCCCTCTGCACGCCTTGCCATAGCTCCACGAAACAGCGGCAGGAGCGACAGGCATGACTATGGTGCAGAAATGGCGAAGGGCGCCACGAGGACGCCCTTCTGATCTCCCGGTAGGACTCGAACCTACAACCCCCAGTTTACAAGACTGGCGCTCTATCCAGTTGAGCTACGAAAGGTCAACGGGTTGTAATTTGGTGGGTCGCAACCAACTTGTCAAGAGGCGGTCATGACACCAGCCACCATCCTTGAACACGACGGCATCCAGCAATCCATTATCGAATGGGCGCTGGATTACGGCATCACACCGGGCATCATCATCGCCCGTCTTGAGCGTGGCCTGTCTATTGCTGACGCAATCACCACACCGATGAAGATCGGTTATCCACGCCAGCGCTTGCCCGTCTTCTGTAATGAGCAGGTTAACAGTCGGTCGCGCCATGTCCTGACACCCACCTATACGGTGAATGGCATCACCAAAACCCTACAGAAATGGGCGGAAGGACTGAACTTGAGTGTCAGTTCCCTCCAACTGCGTTTGACCAAAGGTATCCCGCTCGAAGAAGCGCTCACGACGCCAAACAAGACCCAAAAGAAGCAACCGAACGAACGGGCTTGTGCGGACGCTGATCGACAGGACGCGAATAGCCCTCCGGGGGTGTCTGACGATTTGCACCCCTTCGAAGGGACCGGCGCGGGGAGGTCTCTTCGAAAAAGTCCTGAAATAATCTTTCACAAGGAAGCAGCGGAATGACGCTCATCACACCTGATCTCGCAAAGCAATATCTGCGCATTGATCACAGCGAGGAAGATGCATTGATCATGCTTCTCATCGAAGGGGCGTGTGAGTATGTCGCAAACTATATCGGCAGGCCGCTTGATGAGCTTGACCCGTTACCGTCTGATCTGAAAGTCGCGATCCTCCGGCTCGTAAGCTTCTATTATGAGTGCCGGAATCTCGCAACGTTCGGGATTTCCAGCCAGATCGCACCGCAGACCGTCACGCAGACGCTCGATAACTACCGGGAAAGGTGGTTCCACGATGGCGAATGACGGGTTGGACGATCTCATGAAAGCATTCGACCGGGTGAAGAAAGCCCCGCGTGATGCTGTGCTTAAAGCCCTGACGACCTCCGCAGAGTCAATCGCATCCACGCAGCGCGCCCTTGCGCCGGAAGATACAGGTGCGTTGCGGGACTCCATCACCGTCACGCTGCCCGGCCAGTCCACCCCGCCGTATAGCCAGCCCGGCGGCAACCGTGTTGCCGGTGACAACGAAGTCATCATCACCGTGGGCGACACCGACACGCGCTACCCGCATCTGGTCGAATACGGGACCAGCAAATCCGACGCACAGCCCTTCTTTTGGCCGGGCTTCCGGCTTCAGCGAAAACGGGCGCAGCAACGCATTGACCGGGCAGGCCGAAAGGCAATCCGCCAAGCGTGGAATAGAAAGACCAGCGAATGAGTATCGAACCTGTTCTCACCCTTCAGACCGCCATCCGCAACCGGCTGATCAACAAACCGGAAGTCGCCGCCCTTGTGCCGCCGACCCATATCCGGGCAGGCAGCACACGGCCCGACAAGACACCCTGCATCGTGATCGCAGACGGCAACACCGAATTGCATGGCAATGATTATCGCGCCCAGACCGCCGCGTGGGTGTATCTCGACCTGCATGTTTGGACGCTGGACGCCGGGCAGGATGCATCCAAAGAGATTGCCGCCGCCGTGAATGATGCCCTGTCCAAATACAATCTGTCTGCCGAAATGGAGATCGCAGGAGCCTATTGTGATCATTTCGCGGTCACGACCATCCGGCACCCACGCGACCCCGATCCTCAATACGGCCATTCCATTCTGTCCGTTGAAGCTTTGATAAGGTGGTTTAAATGATCAACGCGGGCAAAATGGATAGGCGTATTACCATCGAACGCCAGACCGAAACTGTGAAACCGTCCGGTGACGTCGTGAAGTCATGGGCTACCGTCGCCGTCGTTTGGGCCGAAATCATCCAGCAGTCGGCCACGGAGTTTTTCACCGCCCTTGGCGAGGCGGAAACCGGCAGCATCATTTTCCGTGTCAGATATATGCCGGGCATCACAACGGCAGATCGCGTCACCTATAACGGCAACGCCTACGGCCTGAAGGAGATCAAGGAAATCGGCAGATACGAAGCCCTTGAGTTGCGTGGTGAGGTGCTGAAATGAGCATCCACAATCGCGGCGTCAAACCGGCCATCCAGCGCGACAGCACCGCCATCACCAAAATGCCAGCGCCGCCTAAGCGCCTTTCACCGCACGCCAAAGCCGAATGGCGGCGCGTGTTTCCGGTGCTGATCAAACGTGGCGTCGTCACGACCGGCGATCTTGCTGGCATCGAAAGCTATTGCACGGCAGTCGGCTTCGTCGCCCAGATCACAGAACAGATGGCTGGTATGGCCGTTCCCGACATGAAGCTTGGCGGTCTGCAAATCCGTTACATGCAGACGGCCCGCCAGCTTGCCGCCGAATATGGTTTGATGCCTGCCAGCCGTTCGCGCATTGGTGACGCTGGCCCCGCCGACGATGACGACGATAACCCCTTGGCGGTAACGTGATGGCAAAGGGCGCGTCTACTTATCCGGCTTGGGTGTTTGACAATTCCCCGATTCCTGATCCGTTCGGTTACGGGGAGCGTGCTGTGCGCTTCCTTCGCATGCTTCGCCATCCATCCAGCAGCGCGCCCAAACGCGCCTTCACGCTCACCCGCTGGCAAGAGCGCATCGTGCGACGCATCTATGGCCCACGCACGCCAGACGGCCAGATGATCGTGAAATCGGTTTTGCTTTTGATGCCGAGAGGGAACCGGAAGACCACGCTTGCAGCCGCCCTCGCGCTGCTTCATAGCATCGGCCCTGAAGCCGTTCCCGGTGGACAAGCCATCTTCGCAGCCAAAGACAGCGATCAAGCCAAGATCGCCTTCAATGAAGCCGCTGGCATCATCCGTGAGGATAAGCGGCTGGTTCGTGCCACGAAGATTTACGGCAGCAAGACCGGCAAGCGTCTGATCAATTGCGACCTGAAAAAGAGCGGCCTTGAAGTCCTGTCTTCAGACGGCGGCAAAGCGCACGGCCTTTCCCCCACCTTCATTCTTGCCGATGAACTGCATGTTTGGAAAAATCGGGAATTATGGGAAGCGCTCAAAAGCTCGCGCGTGAAAAAGCGGCCCCTGACAATAATTGCAAGCACGGCGGGCGCGGGTAACGAAAACCTGCTCTATGATGAGTATGTCAACGCCTGCAAGATTGCGACAGGTGAGAAATTCAATCCGTCATATCTGCCCATCTTGTTCATGGCCGACCCGGACGATGCATGGGATGACCCGGCAACGTGGCACAAGGCAAACCCCGGCCTTGCTGACGGCTTCGTGTCGATTGAGGAATTTGAAAACCTTGTCACCGACGCCAGAGACAGGCCGCAGGAGCGGTTCGCCTTCATGCAATTCAACTTGAATCTCTGGCAGGGCGCTTCCCGCGAACCCTTGTTCGATATGGGTATCTATGATCAAGGCCATGACCCTAATTTCGATCTGGCCGAGCTTGAAACCCTGCCTTGCTACATCGGCGTGGACATGTCGGTTAATGGCGACCTGACGGCCATTGTTGCCGCTTGGAAGCATGGCGATGGCCGTATCTTCATTCATCCGTGGTTCTTTCTCCCCGGTGATGATCTCAAAGCCCGCGCCGTGAAAGACGCCGTGCCGTATGAGCAATGGGCGGCTGACGGTCATGTGATCGCCATTGATGGCCCGATCATCGAACCGGAAGCCATCGAACAGCATATTCGCGATCTTTGCGGCACGTTTGACGTGCGTGAGATCGCCTTCGATCCGTATCTTGCCCGCAAGACTATGCAGCGCCTCCACGATGACGGCTTGCCAGCTATCGAAATGCGACAGGCACCGCTCACCATGGGACCGGCGATTGGCGACCTTGAGCGCACCGTCAACGGGCGCATGATCCGCCACAATGCCCACCCGGTGCTTAGGCACCATTTTAATTCCGTTGTCGCCAGCCGTGGCGATACCGGCCTTGTTCGAATGCACAAAGACAAGCGCACAGATCGCATTGACGGCGCTGTTGCCGCCGCCATGGCCGTTTCCCGCGCCATCCAGAGCGATAACAGCAGGTCGATTTATAACCTTCCCGAAGACGAATTTGCGGCCCTGATGGCCGAAGCAGCATAAGGTGTTTTGAAAATGGCAGATGAAGGTCAGCAGTTGCTTATTACGCTCGCGGCGCGTTTTGACCGGTATGAGCGGGATATGGAGCGCCAGAAACAGCGTTCCCGAACCGGCTTTAAACAAATGCAGACCGACGCCGAGAAGGCCGGTTCCGGTATTGAAAAGGCCATGGGTAGCGCCATGAAGACAGTTGGTGCTTTCGGCAAAGGCTTGGCCGGTGGCATCATCGGCGGGCTTGCCATCGGTGGGCTTGATACGATCATCGGGCGCGTGGGGGAACTGACAAAGGGCATCGCCAATATCGGAAGCGAGGCGAAGCGTGCCGGTTTGTCTAATCAGGCGTTTCAAGAGCTTGCCTATGTCGCGGAACAGGCGCGCATTCCCGTTGACGCACTGACGGACGGCATGAAGGAGCTTTCGCTCCGGGCAGATGAATTTATCTATACCGGCAAGGGGTCTGCTGCCGAAGCGTTCCAGCGGCTGGGCTTCAGCGCCAGCGACCTCAAGGAAAAACTCAAAGACCCTTCCGCCCTGCTTGTCGAAATCATCGGGCGATTGCAGCAACTCGACAGGGCGGCGCAAATCCGCATCGCTGACGAACTGTTCGGCGGAACCGGGGGTGAGCGCTTCGTTGAACTTCTGTCTCGTGGCGCTGACGGCATCCGGGAAACCATTGCGGAAGCACACAAGCTGGGCGCTGTGATGAGCGACGAAATGATCGCCCGTGCCGATGAACTGGACCGGAAGTTTAACAAGATCGGCACCACCGTTTCGACCTTCACCAAACAGGCCGTTGTCGGCCTTGTCGGTGCGATGGATGATTTTCTCGATAGATGGAACAGGGTCGAAGAACAGACAAGCCGCAATGTGCAACGCGGCCTGACCGCCGTTTACGATGACCTTCAGGAAGCGAAAGCTGTTCTGGCCGATCTCCAGTCACAGGCATTGCTTGATCCCGATGACCCGATCACCGGCCAGAATATCGACAAGCAGAAACAGAAGATCGAAGAACTCACCACGGAAGCCATGCGCTTGCGTGACGTTCTCGACCGCCGCAACGGTTACAGCGAAGGCTTCATTTACAAGACCGGCGAGGAAGCGGCGGGCGCAAAACCGCCGATCACCGACCTTAACGCTGCCATGAGCGGCACCGACAGCGCCGCCGCGAAGGCAACGGCCAATATCAAGAACTTTGCCGACGCGATCCGGGCGCTCAAGAATGAAGTGCCGGAACTTGCAAAAGAGCTTCAGAACCTCGACAAGAAGGCCCAGATTGAAGCCGTTTATCAGGCGGCGCTTTCGAAAGCGCAGGGCGGGCGCGAAGTGGCCTTGGCTAGCGAAATGCGCGGCAAGGCGCTGGCATCGCTCAACATCAAATCCGCGACCGACGACCCGGCCAGTTACCTTTCGGCAATCCTTGGTTCCGGCAAATCGCAATCGCACATCACCGGCATGCAGGCTGATTTCCAGAAGCGGCTTGCCTCTATGATCGCGTCCATGCCGAAAGAGCTTCAAGGTTCGGTGACGATCAACTCCGGCTTCCGTTCGGTGCAGCGCCAGCAAGAGCTTTGGCTTGAGGCGCTGAAGAAATATGGCTCCCCTGAAGCTGCCCGGAAGTGGGTCGCCCCTCCGGGCAATTCACAGCACAATCGGGGAAACGCCGCCGATCTCGGCTATAAGTCGGATGCTTCCCGGCAATGGGTGCATGCGAACGCCAGCAACTATGGCCTTGCGTTCCCGCTTTCGAATGAGAACTGGCACATTGAAGACGCCAGCGCCCGAAGCAAGGATACCACCGCCGAAATCGAACGGTTGACGCATGCCGCAACCCGGCAGGCGGACGCCTATTCCCAGATCACGGCGGGCGCACGGGAATACACCGACGCACAGCGCACCGAACAGCAAGCGCTTGGCATGACCGAGCAAGCGGCAGCGGCGCTCCGGTATGAGCAGCAGATGCTTGCCGAAGCGCAGCGGGCAGGTATCGCCCTGTCACCACAGCAGCGGTCAGAAATCGCTCAGCTTGCGGGGGGAATGGCGCAAGCAGAAATGGCAACCGACCGTCTCCGGGAGAAACAGGACGGCTTGGCGGAAGCCGGGAATTTCTTCGGCCAGCAGATGACCGATGCCCTTGCTGGCCTTCTCTCCGGCACAATGACGGCGGAGCAGGCGCTTCAATCTATGTTGCAAACCCTGATCAAAGTCGGTCTTCAGGCCGTGCTCATGGGCGACGGCCCGCTTGCCGGTCTGTTCGGTATGGGCGGCAAATCCTCATCTGGTGGCGGCTTCGGCGGTATCTTTGGCGCGCTTCTCGGTGGCCTCTTCGGCTTCAGCGAAGGCGGTTGGACTGGTCCCGGTAGCAAGCATCAGCCCGCAGGCGTCGTGCATGCCGATGAGTTCGTTTTCTCCAAACAGGCGACCCGTGCGCTTGGCGTGAGAAATCTTGACGCTATGCATGAAGCCGCCAAGCGCGGCTATGCTGAAGGCGGTCTTGTCACGGAAACGCCGACGCTCTCAGGTGGCTTTTCCGGTGGCGTTAGCGCAAGCCAGACGCAGAATATTTCAATTGCGCCAACGATCACGGTCAATGGTAGCGCAGGCACGCCAGAGCAAAATGCTGATCTTGCGAAACGGATTTCGCGGGAGTTTGAGGGAACGGTGCGCGGCCTGATCGCAAAAGAGGTCCAAGCGCAATCACGTCCCGGCAACTTTCTAAACTCGCGATCCCGTTGACAATGATATGAAAAATAAAAGGGGAGCGGCTCGTCGGCGGCTCCCCTTGTAGCGTTTAGCTGCCGTCGCTTGCAGCCTAAGGAATATATGCATTCCATGTATTTAAATCAAAAATTTCATTGATTTATTTGATTTTCACCACGCGATTCCTTGAATGATTCTCGGGTCAGCGTTATATTAGTGCATCTAACGCATTAAATGCACTAAAAATGGAGTTATCACATTGGCTACCGCAGCAATCCGCCTTCCCGAAGAGCGTGCCGAACAGGCTCGACAACTCGCAGCCCATAAGGGTGTCAACCTTGCCGATCTCGTCGGCGGCCTCATCACCGATGAAATCAAGCGCCTTGGACTCGGCCAGCAGATCGGCCTTGGCAATATCGACATCGCCAATCTTGAAGATGGCACTATCCACCTTGATTACGGCGCTGGCGTTCATATCTGGACCCCGGAGCAGACGCTCGACATCGCGCAGGCCATCGAAAACGCGCTTGCCCGGAAGGGTAGCACGCTGGACGTGGACGCCGAAATCGAGGTGGCGCGTGTCGGGGTTTCGGTCCGGCTGAAAAATCTCAACACCGGACACGAGCGCACGTTCGCGTCGTCTGTTGCCCGTGAATTGGTGGCGCTCTTGCGCCATCACGCCCAAAACTAAACCCGCCTGCCGTCGCTCGCATCAACATTTGAGGCTCGTCGCCCTTGTCCAACGCTCCCCGATATTCCGGCCAGTCGCCATTGTTCCGCCGCCTCGTCAATGACGTTCCGGCTGACGGGCAGACCAGCAAAATTGCGACAAAAAGCGAAACGGCTGACAGCGCTGAAACCCTTACGGCGCAAGGGTTGGCCGTAACTCCACAGGACGCTAGGCTAGTAGCACCCCAACACCTTACAACACCCCCTCAAGAAACCACCTCACACACCTCAGAAACAGAAGCGGCTGTCACGGCGTCCCCCCTTCAGGCTCCTAAGCAATGGCGTTACTTGTCTGAAGGGCAGAAGCTGCTTCAGGCCCATATGGCTGCCGAAAATTCTGGCGCGCTTGCTTTCACGATCAACTTCAGCGACCGCCTTCAAGCCACCCTCAAAGCTTCCGGTGATCCTACCCGGCTCATTTCCGGTTACATCGGCAGGGAGCTTCGAAAAGCGCTAGGCCACTCGCTTCCACACCTTTTCACCCTTGAAGTCTCCCGGACAGGAAAGCTTCATGCGCATGGTGTTGTGGTGGTTGGTGACGATCTGGACGAAGAGCGCATTCTCACCATCGACAAAGCCCTTGGCAGGGCAGGTGGTAAGCTGAAAGCGGCAAGGATTGTCCGGCAGACGCAAAGCTACCTCGATCATCTTCATGATGGAGAAGGCTGGGCGAAGTATCTTTCTAAGGCGCGCAGCGCGACGAGCCGCCATCTTGGAACAGAGAAAATCAGCTTCATTTCCACTGATCTGGTCCGGTTGGCAAAAGGCTAGGCCGTATCGCCACACACAGACTCACCAACGGGCATTAGGGTGTCGGTGAGTGGTGGGCAGCCCGATGAGATGAACGCCCCCGGTGGCCCTCTATGAGTCAAATCTGCTTTTGCTATTCGGCTGTCTAAAATAGTTTCGAAAATAATAACGTTACTAAACGAAACAAATCCGGCCACGTCGCTATGATACCATAGGCATAGATCGGTATTATCAAGAGACCGGTGAATATGTAAGCAATGTTGAAAAAAGCGCAAATGGCTCTCGCTTCGCGCTTCACCCAAGTTGGACGATATCGAACACCGGCCCGGTTTCTTCTCCTATAGATGTAGCGCTTATAAAAAGCTTCATACTGCCTCGGCCATCCGACGCCATAGAGCCTGAGGCCGACCGTGAGCATCGAAACACCGTAAACCAAAGCAAGGCCGCAGAACGCACCATTGAGAAGAAATTGTTCTTTAAGGTCGATGCTGATGCCAGCTAAAGCGATCTTCCTGTCAGCAGAGTCAACAATGCTCAGGAGTGCGGCCACCAACGAGAAAAGTAGCGCCTTCTGCCCCTCCTTTTCAAATTCTGCCTCAAGTGAGGATGATAAGGGCGCGTTTCGTTTCAATCGATACAAGACATTACTCCGGCATTCGCAACTAGCAGTGTGCGACAAACAAATAGAGCCTGCAGCTTTAACTATCATAAGACGGCAAGCATTTTAGCATTTAGCGAAATATCGCATAAATCACTTACTGCTACCCATGCGTGAACAGGAGGAAATTTATGCGCAACCCTCGCAAGTATCTAAAGCCAAAAAAGCGAAATCGCATCAACTCGACCATAAAAGCTGTTCCCAGCCTTATGGCGGGCGCGCTCATGATCGGTGCGGTTGGCTATTACAGCGCTGGCGATCTAGTGGCAGAGGTCGCGCCGCCCGAAAAAGATTGCAATATTAAGGGTAATATCAGCATCAACAGCCGGGAGCGCATATATCACGTTCCCGGCCAAGAATATTACGCCTCCACCAAAATCAGCCCGCAATACGGGGAGCGTTGGTTTTGTTCGGAGGAGGAAGCCCGCGCTGCTGGCTGGCGTAAGGCCCAAAAGTGATTTGGTCTTCCTATATGGTAAATTGGAAGAACAAAATTTTAGTAAATCCTTAAATACTCACATGCTGACATGTGATTTTTCAGGTTACTAATGTTCCGGGAGGGCCTTAACTGCTTTTTTCCGAGCTTTAGATTTCGCTTTCTTTTTAGTCTCTTCTTTATGAACGGGCAGCGGTGGAAGGCGAGTGTTTGCCGCCCAATCGAGGCTCGCAAAAACTCCCCTGAAATACGGATAGCACGCGAAAACGCCGACCCGCTCGACAAAGGTTTTTACGGCATCGATGTCGCAATCATCCGCGATCTCATACATTACCGTATATGTCGCATTGCACTGCAAAAGAGGTTCATCACCACGCAGTGCATTGACTTGGAAGCTAATGATGCAAGCCGCCAAACGAGATTCTTCATCATACTCGCTGGACTCGGCTTTAACGACGTAACCCAGCTCTGCATCGGCTTGCTCAATATAGTAGTCCGGAGAGACATCGAAGTCGAGCTTAACCAACTGAATAGCGCCCAGCTCCGCTGCGGCGACTACTCTATTGTAGTTATCGCGTCGTTCGTCTTGCTCTTTAACTTTATTATCCAAAGCATCCTTGGAAGCTTTCGCCATCACGCCGCTTCCATCGCGTGAGTGCCGTTAGAATTGGCAACTCTTGCCTCTTTTTGGTGCCAAGCACCGGATTTGCGGCTTTGACGCTGGCAAGCGAACCACTTCATAGTATTCACGTCTACATCTTCCTTCCGCTTCGGCGACTCCATCACTACCTCGCCAAGCCAGAACGATTCCGTATCGATCAAGGCATAGGAACCTTCCGAGTCATCCCGGCCTTTGCTCTCGCTGTTGTTGCCAGGCGCTTGGTAGCAATTTTTGAGGCCGACGGCGTGGAGCGCACGAGCCGCAAGTTTGAGCGTAGGATTGGCGCTAGGCGAAAACAGTTGGCTGATACGCGCGCGGGAAACCCCAAGAACCTCCGCAAGCTCTGCTTTGGTCATTCCTTGCAGTTTCATCGCATCCATCAACGCAAACTGAAAATCAATCAGCGCGTCTTCTTCAGCGTCCACCTGTTCACGGGTCAGTTCCTTAAGGTCCTTAACCATTGGTAATCCTCACATACTCATCCGCTGCCTTTTGGAGCTTTTGCGGATCTGCTTTATCTTTTTTCTTTGAGGGGTCACAAGCGGTCCCCCTGAAACATCGTTTGCTGTCTCGCTCGCCAACCACACCATAGATTCGAAATTGGTATGCTTTAAACTCGTAGACCATCACGGCAGTTCCGCCGCAGTTACGGCGGCTCTGCTTCTTGAACATGGTGTCATCAAGGTGCTGTGGTCCCATGTCTGCATATCGCTGAAAATATCGCGAAATTGTTCGATACTCCCGCATGCTCGTCTGGTCGCTTCGATTTTGCAGCGCCTCATATTCTTCCTTGGCCTCGCCGAACAACAGCACGTCAGCAAAGTCGCCGCGTCCCACAAGAAGACCGTCGTCATTATTGTCTGATGGCTTCTTCGGTGTCTTACGGCTCATATTGCGCTATAAAAGTTAAGTTATACATAAACAGGAATCAAGCGTTGCACGGCGAGATTCCGTTCCTTGCGACGATATGTCAAGCGGGTGACACTTATTCGACACAACTTAGATTAGATATTGTGAGGGGCCTGCCAAGCCGAAGTTCATATAGGAGCCGTCGAGTTGAATTCAATTCTCTGAACAGAACACACAACGCATTAAAACAATATGAGAAAGGAGGTGTGGATTTTGGGCGGTTCTGCGTCACAAAAAATGCACCATCCCAGTGTCACAAATTAGAATTTACTAATTTTTATTTTATATATTAAAATCAATTTGTTATATCGTAAAAAAGTGGAGAGATGGCGATTTCGAATCTCTCCACTCCGACCATTTTAAAGCAAAACATCAGCTTTCCGGCGTAACTTCTTCCAAATAGCAGTGATTTATTCCGCGGACGGACCGGCCAGAGTGCTCTCCGCCGTGCCGATCGTCATGACATTGCCGCGCCATGCCACCGCGCTGCCGATCCAGCTTCGCGCCCAGACGACGGGCATGATCATGTCGCGGACGATCATCGCCGGCAGTGTATGGAGCGATATCGGCCAGCGGTTGAGGGCCGCGAGCGCAAGTTCCGGCACGTACATGAGGGCAAGGACGGCAGAGGCGGTTGCGGCGAGGTTTACATCCATCATGGCGGCGGCGGCGAGCGCGAAGAGAAGCGGGGGAAGCGCGCCGGTGAGGATTTCAGGCGCGAAGTATTGCGGGAAGGTCACGCGTCGCAGCCGCGCCCAGCGGGTCTGGCGCGACCAGATCTCGCCGGCATGGCGCTGGCCGAGCGGCTGTTCGAAGGGGGCGCAGACCAGATGCACCTTGCGGCCGGCGCTTCGCACCAGCTTCGTCGAGGCGGCGTCTTCTGCGATTTCAGCAGCCAGCGCGCGAATGCCGCCATTGTCCTCCAGAAATGGCTTGTTCCACAACATCGACTTGCCCTGTGCGAAACCCATGCCGATGGCTTCCGCCGCATATTGCCAGCGGCCCTGCGAGCCGTTGAGGAAGGCGCATTCCACATGCGCCCAGAAACCCGCAGGCCTTGACCCGAGCGGCGGCGAGCAGACGAGCCCGCTATCCTGCCGCCAGGCCGACATCATGGTCGCAATATAGGATTTCGGCATCAACACGTTCGAATCGGCCAGAATCACCCATTCATGCCGGGCGGCCCGCCAGCCCTTGACGCAATTGTTCAGTTTCGGATTGGCGCTGATGCGGTCATCGCCAATGAGCAATTGCATGGAAACCGAGGGGAAGGCGGCTTGCGCTTTGCGAACTGCCTCGATCACCGGATCGAATTCGTCGGCGACGCAGAACAGCAACTCATAATCGGGCCAGTTGAGTTCGAAGGCGCGCGACAGCGTCAGGGGCGTGAAGTTCTCCACGCCACGCAGCGGGACCACGAGCGAGACAGGCGGCTTTTGCCGGACGAGATCGTTTTCCGCGTCCCGTCTCGTCAGTCGCCAGCCGGCCAGAACGATGCCGAGAAGATTGAAGCCGAGGAGCAGAATTGCGCAAAGGGCAAAGACAGTTTCCATGCTGGCCAGTTCCACTCCCAAGCTTTTGGCGGTCTGCGCGCCAATCGATTCCATGGAATTCGTCTCTGCCGATTATAACGTTTGCGTGACAGTTACATGTCATCATCGGCTGGTGTGCAGGCTGCGCCGTGCATGGAGGCGTCGCAGAAGCCGCGTGCAAAAGAAAAAGCCCTCCGCATAGAAGGGCCCAATCGTCATGACGGTCGATGAATTTTAGTGGACGTTCAGGATATGGGCATGACTGCTTGCGACGAGAAACGATTCCCGCGCTTTCTCGATGTCGCATCTGCCGGCGATGGCATCGAGGCAGTTCCTGCGCGCCTCTTCATATTCCGGCCCGTGTTCCTCGGGCCAACGGTACATCAGCATGTCCAGCGCCACCAGCGGGCTGTAGATTTCCACGGCGACGCACAGCGGCAGGTGGATCGCCACCGGTTTCATCCACGAGGCGTGGTGACACGGCTCCGTTCTGTTAATCAGCATGTCATTCTCCTCCCTGTTTTACCTGCCTTGAAGGTCTTTCATTCTCCCATGCGCGAAATGCCCGCCTCACGAAATGGTTCCCGATCACCTAAAATGTGATCGATCAGGGGGTTCCAATTTTCCAAGATGAATGGAAGATGAACAAATAGATGAACCGGAGATGAACAAAACCGCCCTCAGGGCGTTGTTATGTCCATAAGAAGGAGAACGCATATGTTCAATTTGTCAGGCATTCAGGAAAGCTTCTTCGGAGACCGCATGGCCGGCGTTTGCCAGGCAATCACGTCGGCTCTGGCCTTCGAATCGGGGCTCGAAAAGTCGCGCATTTCCGCAACCGTCGAAAATGATGTGATCTATCTGGAAGGCACGGCCGATTCGGTCGAGGCGATCGACATCGCCATCAACCTTGCCGCTTCCATTTCCAATTGCCGGATTCTGAGCCATATCGAGCCGGTCTACTGAATATTGCGCCAGCCGGGCGAAAGCTCGTCCGGCTCATTCAGACGCAATAACGCGGCAACGTCATTTCCGGTTGCCGATTTGCGCGCTGCGAACCATGTCGCCCGGCTTGATGCCATAGCGCTTCGCAGTGCCGCCATTCAGTTCAAGCACAAATTTTACTGGCCCGCGGGAGCTGATGATCGCTTCCGAATGCGGAACCGCGTTTTCATGAATATGGGTAATGCGGCCGTCACGGCCAATGAAAAGCATGTCGAGCGGAATAAGCGTGTTCCGCATCCACATGGCGACGTCACGCGGTTCACCGAAGTCGAACAGCATGCCGTTTTCAAGCGGCATGCTCTTGCGGAACATCAGGCCCTGTTCGCGCTGGGCGTTGTTCAGCGCCAGTTCGGCAGTGAAATCGTGGCTCTTTCCGCCGGCGGTTTCAATCTGCAGCGCTTCGGAGGTGAATGTCTGCTGCTGCTGAGCCTGGGCGGTGGCGGCCAGCGTGAAAAAAAGAAGCGCCATAACGGCGCTTTTCACCATATGGGGCAGGGCGGACATCAATGCGACATCCCGATGGAAACCGGGTTGTCGGGGTGGATTTCCGCCGCCATCAGGCCCTTGTCGCCATCGCCGTAACGCACCAGAACCACCTGGCCGGGGCGAAGCTCCGTCAGGCCGAAACGGCGCAGGGTTTCCATATGCACGAAAATATCTTCCGTTCCTTCGCCGCGCGTCAGGAAGCCGAAACCCTTGGTGCGGTTGAACCACTTGACGATGGCGCGCTCAAGTCCGCTCGAAGGCGTTACCTGCACATGGGTGCGCACCGGCGGCAGTTGCGAGGGGTGAACGGCGGTCGACTGGTCCATGGACAGGATGCGGAACGCCTGGAAACCGCGGTCGCGCCGCTGGATAAGGGCGACGATGCGCGTGCCTTCAAGAATTGTCTGGTAACCGTCGCGGCGCAGGCAGGAGACGTGCAGCAGCACATCCTGCGTGCCGTTGTCGGGCACGATGAAGCCGAAACCCTTGGCGACATCGAACCACTTCACGACGCCGGTAATTTCGGTCAGGTCCACGGCATCGCCCGAAAGGTCCTCGACATCGACTATCGTTTTCGATGACATCCTATCAGCCATATCCTGCCAACCCCTCGATTACGCGCCATACACCGGTCAACTGATTCCTGTGCGCCAGATTAACATCTTGGTAACGGTTTCACGCAAGCCCTAGTTTTTGATTTACGCAGCTGCTTTTATGTCGCCGTCCTTGTCCGGGGCTTGCCATCATGCGTTTAACGGCTCCGGACCCGTGTAATGGAGAGGAAGAAAATGCGGTATCTGCACACAATGGTTCGCGTCAAAGACCTTGGCGAATCACTGAAATTCTATAACGACCTGCTGGGTCTTGAGGAAATACGCCGAATCGAGAACGAAAAAGGCCGATTCACTCTGGTGTTTCTTGCGGCGCGCGACGACATTGCTGCGGCGAAGGAAAACAAGGCGCCGTGCCTCGAACTCACCTATAACTGGGATACCGAGGATTATACCGGCGGCCGCAACTTCGGCCATCTGGCTTACGAGGTCGACAATATCTACGATTTCTGCGCCCGGCTTCAGCAGAACGGCATCGTCATCAACCGGCCGCCGCGCGACGGGCACATGGCCTTCGTGCGCTCGCCGGATGGTATTTCCTTCGAAATTCTGCAGAAGGGCGAAAGCCTCGCACCAGCCGAACCGTGGATATCTATGCAGAATACCGGTTCCTGGTAGGGATTTTCCGGTGAGCAGCGGCGTTTTCGGGTGCTCTTGCCTTGTCCCGAGGGGATGAGGCATAGTCCGCGAATCGAAACGGCCAGTTCCGTTTTGGGGAAGCACACGCGCCCGTTCCCGTGCTGCTGTTGGAAATGCAAGATACGGAGGCCACCCATGAAAACTGTCGAGAGCGCGAAAGGACGTCTGGTCCGTCAGCGTCTCGTCATCGCGGTTTCGCTGCTCGGGCTTTCCGGATGCGTTTCAGCGGTGACCGACGATGAGATGGCGGCGGCGACCAAAAAGCCGGAAATTTCCGCACAACAGAAGCCGCAGACCGCCGCTTCAACTGCCGCGGCCGGCGCGCAACAGGGACATTATGTGGATCCGGCCGTGGCATCGGCGGCCGGAGCGGCCACGCCAGCCCAGCCGCAGGCATCGGGCGGCCCGGCGCAGGCCTATGGCGGCGCCCCCGATATCGGCGGATTGACGACGCAGCCAACGGCGATCTCCGCAGGGACGACAAGCATTTATTCCACCGCATCCGCAGCAGCAGCGCCTGCCGGTGCCGCAGGGGCGCCGGGCACGGCCACTGCTGCGGGCGCTTCTTCCCAGAGAATCGTTCCGGCCGTCAGCAGCGTCTATTCGGCGCCGGTGCAGGCGGCGCAGCCGCAACCGGTGGCAGCGCCGGCTCAGGTCCCGCCAGCCGCACAGGCGCCGGCGGAACAGCACAGCGAAAATCGTCAGCCGGTTCCCGTACCCGTGCCGCAGTCGGCATCGGAACAACTCGCGGCCGTTGCCGCGCAACCAGCCGTGGACGCCAGGGCGACCGGCGAGGGGCATGAAAGCGAGGGTAAGGGCGTGACGCTTGCGGCATTTTTCGCCGGTGCGGCCAAAAAGCGCCTGCCGAAAATGATTGAAAGCGGCACGGCCGGCAATACGCAGGTCGCCGCATTGCCCGGAGTTTCGGACGGGACGATGGGCATCGCCCTTTCCGGCCGCTCGATGATGTCCGACGAATTCGACGACGCCCATCTCGATGAGGAGGATGACCAGCCGACCGGCCTGATGAAGCTCGCTTCGCTCTCCGGCCTCACCCGCGTCGCCCCGAACGGGCTTTTCCTGCAGACGGACCGTGTCGAAGTCGGCTGTTTCAAGCCGGAACTGGTGCGGATGATCAAGGATGTGGAGCGCCACTACAACAGCCCGGCGATCGTCACCTCGGGCTATCGTCCGCCGAAGGGCATAAGGCAGGGCTCCAAGCATTATACCTGCGATGCCGCCGACATCCAGATCAAGGGCGTCTCCAAATGGGAGCTTGCCACCTATCTGCGTTCCCTGCCGGAACGCGGTGGCGTCGGCACCTATTGCCACACCGAATCGGTCCATATGGACACGGGTGAGCCAAGAGACTGGAACTGGCGCTGCCGCCGTACTGCCGCGCGCAAATGATCTCCTGATTGGGTTTCATCGGGCCATCGAACCCAATGCGTAAACCTTTGGCTTGCAGATTTCTCTAGGGTTTAAAAGCGGATTCTCCGTCACCCTGCAAAAGCTCATTCGTGAGCGTTATTGCGTTGCTTTACTCGCCGAAAGCCGGAATTCCCTTGTAGAAAAATAGAAAGACTTTCGTGTGCTCAACTAATAGGGGGCAAACAAAGCATTACTCACCTTGAAGCTCGATACGCACGAGCTCGTTGAACTTCGTGACTTCGTCGGCGCCTGTGTTACCGATTTCTCTCAGCGTGTCAGCATAGTTCTGGAGCCGAGTGATGGCCGTAGTCTTTTCCATGTGACGCGTGTACGCCGACTTAAAGAGTTCATGAGTCGTAGCCCGTGGACGAGAGCTTGATCGCTGCCTGAAGTTCGCTTCCTCGTGATTTTCCGAACCCGTTGGAGTGCGCTTAGCGTTATGACGCACCTGCACTTGAAAAACGATATCTCTTGTCGTCTGCGGCTGTCCGAAGACTGAAATCATTAGTTAGGCCACCGTTCGAAAAGCAATGTGGATTTGGAGGTTTTCGATGGAAGAACTAATTAAGTAGCTGCGAGGCTCTGCATGCTTATTAGTGTGCCCTGTTAGGGTTACAGCTGGTTTTACATTCGAACTGAATTTGGTGAAATCGTAGATATTTTTGTTTTAATATTGACTAGGTTGCTTTTGGTAAATAACTCTGTCGCATGTTGATAATATCTATAATATTTCTAACTAAATTTATATTTTTATAATTAGTCGGAATAGAAGTGAATGATCATTGGAAATCCAATAATAAAGTTTATTATTTTTTTCTTAATTATTGCTACATTGATATTTTTTGCATTTGTTACTGCGGTTTTTATTTATATGTCGTCATACAATAAATTGGATGTCTTGAAGTTGGTGAGAACTGCGAGGCCAAAACTCCATTTCAATGAAAAAATTGATATTTTACCAATGTTTTGTTTGCCTGATAGAACGTTCTACCACGCGTTCGGTTGTGGTGACGTGCAAGAAGAGGCATCTATTATACTGTCGGAAAGATTTGCGTCTCAAGTATTGGCGGATATGGATAACGACGCCCGAGACCAAGCGGGCTCGACCACGTTTCCCACCCGAGCACTTTTTGGGCTTTCTGCGATAGGCGATCTCGAAGCGCAGCCTGTGGATATTCCCGAATACAACAGCAATTTAAAAATGTCGTTCGACTGCGATTTATTGAGAATTGAAAGTAATAATATTTTTCTTCTGCCATTACATTTGAGTATTTGTAGTTACAGAGGGCAATTCGTCTATTCTGTCTTATCAATCAAGAACTTTTATGGATTTCCGCCCAATCCCATCGGCGAAGCCCTTTTGCCGATTAGGGTCGTTGATTGGCGCATTTTAAGGGAATTACAATGACCAGTAATAAGTCGGAAGCAGCTGATATTTATAGCGCCGCGCTCATAGCTAAAGCGGCTTACGCTTCGGGGTCTTGTTCCGCAATCGCAGGCCCAAGTGCCTGTAAATGCGGTATATTCGCTTGATGTTGGTCCCGCAATCCTTGCGCTCCCAGTAGTACTTGCGTACGCCGATAGCGACAACGCACGCGCATTTCACAAATCTCGCGGATGCGTCGTTCGAGAACGGCCTAATCGGGAATGCGGGAGGTGTAGCGATAGATGGGCCGATCAAAGTCCAATGCCCCACAGGCGCGCGGGATCTATATCCCAATCCTGATGCATGCCTCTCACCATCCGCCGCTTCCGAGCAGGACTTAGAGTTTTCGGCGGATAACATCCTCAATCATCTCGCGATCAAGGGTCAGGTCCGCGACGATCTTCTTCAACCGCGCATTCTCGTCTTCGAGCTGCCTGAGCTTCTTCATCTTTGGCTGCACGCGAAACGGCCACATTTCTGGCGAGGGCGGCATCTTTTCTATTTAGGCGGCGCTGAGAAATAAACGAAGGTAACTAATTTGGCTATTTGCTAAACTTCCGTACATCATACAAGAATAAGATAATCGAAAAAGCCGATGACATAAGGAAAAGTAATATCATCGTGTAATATGGATCCTCAAACAGCTGCTTTAAATGAACGATTTCTCTTAGAAATACAAGGTAACTGAATATACACAGAATAAAAAATGCGAAAAAAGCATAAATTACAGAATTACTGTTCACATGGTAGCAATTGAAATAATAAAATGCCAAGAAGGCAACGAATACAGGTAGATAAATAAAAACGCTTCCAAATAATGAGAATATAATATATTCCTTAAATTCACTTGTAATCAATAAGTTACCGATAAATATTCCTAGAATAATATTTTTCGCTAGCTTAGTTGTCCAAAATTGTCTACTTTTATGCAATATTAAATCCTTGTAATTTATGAAGAGATACAGATGGACAATTTTACAATTCCTGATATTGACCATGAATACATGGTAACAAATCGTATTGTCTCTATTGAAACTCCGAATGTCAATATCGATACTATATATGAGGGGCTTCTCCGTTATCCTGCTCCAGGCGTGAGCCAACGAATCCACGACGGAGAAATATCAAATCTTATTGGCGGCAACCAAGTCATACACTTCCTAAGACCAGAGATTCACCTCGTCTCAAATGTCACGATGAGCAATCATATTTTTCATTCTGGTGCCGTCCACAGGATGGTGACCGTTGAGAACGGCTACTACGTAGTTAAAACGTGGGGAGTCGGCTCAGCGCAAAACGACTTCCTTAACATTGTGGACATTTTCAACGATGCTATCGCAAATCCCCTTTGGACACAAAATTCGAATTCAATAATAGGATATGTGCTAAAGCAAGGCGGAGATGACGCGATAAGGGACTGGTTTAAGCGAGATATTGGGCCACTTCATTGCTTTGCCCAAGGTACACCTATTTTGATGTTCGATGGTGCCTCGAAGCCGATTGAGGATATAGTTGTCGGAGATATTGTCGCATCATTCGCTGCTATGGGTGAACTTGAGCCACGAAAGGTTACGCGTCTTTTTCGCAATAAAACTGACGAGTGGGTGGAACTGAAGAACGGACTAGACGGCGATACCCTCTTAGCAACCCCTGGACATGAGTTTCTCAGGCAAGATGGCACATTTGTGCCGCTTAGCCAGCTCCTTGATGTCGATGAGCGAAGCGCCGCCGTTGTGATGTGCAACGGAGAGCCGTCCATTTGGAATGTGCGCATCTTGCGCAAAGAAGAGAATTCCGATCTCACTGCCGATCGAAATTGGTCCACCTATAATTTCGAGGTTGAGGGTACCCATACGTACGTGGCTGGCGGAATACGTGTACATAACGAAAGCACAATCGCGGACCACACAATTTCTCGGCAAGATGCTGATCTGTTGCGTGACATGTTTCCGGCGACGCAAGTCGGGTTTATTGAAAAGCAAGATGGCAATTTTCTATATTTTCTCGACAAAAATGTTGAGATTGTCCAACTTGATGGCACTCGCGTTAAACTAGGTGATTATGTACCTATGGCGCTCGAGGGTGCAGCAGCTGTTAGGGATGCTTTAGCCGATACGGTTGGCAGCGTCCCCGGCTATCTTATGAGCTTCGCTCCCCAGATCATCGCTGATCTCGTGATGGGTGGTGACCTAGAAAAAGTTGCTGAAAACTATGCCATTCAATTGGCCATAAATCTTGGGGTCGATTTTCTCGCGGACACGTTCGGCCTCACTGGCGATAAAATCGGCTTCACTAAGACCGGCGGGCTTCCGGTTATAAACAGTGCGAAGTTCTTCGACACGCAGGCTGGCCAAGCTGTTAAGGGCGCCGTTATACAGTTTGCGGTAGTTGCTGCCTTGCGCGGTAGTGAGATGAAGGGAAGCGACTGGGCGAAGTTGGCCGCTAACACGTCTATTCGCTATGCGGTCACGGAAGTCGTAAAACAGTTCGACTGGGCAGCCTCCAGTGTCCCCGTCGCAATGATCGCTGACAAGGGTACTATCCTCATAACGCCGAAATTGACGCCGGCTGGTGGGGCCGCCGTGGCTGCTGCTGTGACGTTTTTTGGCAACCTAGTTGACCATGGCTTCAAGGATTTTGATAAAACCATAATCCAGACGGCCGTCGCTGCTGGCACCACCTATATTGGGCAGACGCTAGGAGCAGCTCTTGCACCGGTTTTGGGGCCTCTGGGCCCTATCTTGGGAGGGATATTGGGTGGTTTGTTCGGCAGCCTGTTCGGCGGCCGCAAGTTGCCACCGCCACCACCTCTGATCAAAATCGAATATAATGCCGATGGTTCGCAAACCACATACGTTACCGCACAATCAAGCGGTTACGGCGTTTCGGCGCGTGACGGCCAGAATGACAAGCTAATCGGAAATCATGGACCGGATACGTTGGTCGGGTCCAACGGAGATAACGAAATACACGGGAATGGCGGGAACGATGTTCTCCACGGTAAGGACGGGAATGATACCCTAATAGGCGGCGACGGAAACGATTACGTTTTAGGCGGAAATGGTGATGATCGCATTTCAGGCGGGAACGGCGACGACAAGCTCTATGGTGATCAGGAGTGGGATGGAAAAACCGCATACGCAAGCACCGGCCCAGGCGGCAAGGATACTATTACGGGTGGGAGTGGGAATGATTACATCCACGCTGGAGGTAACACGGACTTTGTCGATGGCGGCGAAGGCAATGACCGCCTCTATGGCGGCGATGATGCGGATGTCGTCATAGGTGGACTGGGTGATGACGTGTTGTCGGGGGGAACCGGTGACGACACGCTGTTTGGCGATGTGGTCGTTATAGATGCTGCGGGCAACATGACGTTTTCAGGCGCCGGCAATGATTTCATTTACGCAAGTCCTGGAAACGACACCGTTTATGCTGGTGGCGGAAACGATACGGTTTGGGGATTTGACGGAAACGACATCCTGAATGGCATGGACGGCAACGATGTTATTTGGGGTGAGAATGGCAACGATTCCATTCTTTCAGGTGCCGGTCACGACCTCGCTTATGGCGGCAATGGCGACGACACGCTCGACGGCGGGGATGGTGATGATCGTCTGTACGGCGAAGCAGGACGAGACAGTATCGATGGTGGTATAGGTTATGACCTCATCGATGGCGGTAACGGCAATGATATCCTCAACGGAAATCTTGGCAATGATCAGATGTTCGGTGGCGCTGGTGACGATCTTCTGCTCGGCGGCATAGGTGACGATGTTCTCAATGGCGGAGAAGGCAACGACCGGCTGCTAGGCGAAATCGGCAACGACGTTGTCAACGGTGAAGCCGGTAACGATACTTTGTCAGGTGGCGCCGGCGCGGACCTGCTCTATGGCGGCGAAGGGAACGACGTTATTGAAGGTGGAACCGAGAGCGATACGTTGCATGGCGATGCTGGAAACGATGTTCTCGACGGCGGCTCCGGCGACGATGTACTGACGGGCGGCGTCGGAGATGACACGCTGACCGGCGGGATAGGTGCCGATAGGCTCGTCGCGGGTTACGGCAACGATACTCTCAATGGAGGGGACGACGCTGACTTACTGGACGGAGGCGAAGGAAATGACGTCCTTAGTGGGGGCTCGGGCGATGACAGGCTAATCGCGGGCTCGGGACACGATAGTCTATCTGGCGGGAGCGGAAACGACATCTACGAGGCAGATCTGTTCGGCGGGTCGGTAACGATATCTGAAATCGAAGGTTCGGATGTTTTAAAGCTGACCGGTGGTGTCGAACCTAAACACGTTTCATTGACGCGGGAGGGTGACGATCTCGTCATATATAACATCCAAAATAATTCCAACGCGATCCGAATTCAGGGGCAATTCGCTGCTGGGACACGCAAAGTCGAGGCCCTTCAGTTCTCCGATGGCTACATCATCAATCTGAGTAATCTGATAATCGGTGACGACGGAGACAACACGCTCATCGGCACTGAGGGTAATGATGGAATTCTAGGCTTGGGAGGCAACGATAGCATCCTGGGCCTGGGCGGCGACGACTTCCTGGACGGTGGCGCAGGCAAAGATGCAATTTTCGGGGGCCGGGGCAACGATACTATCCAAGGTTCCGGCGAAGACGACATTCTTTCCGGCGATGAAGGGAACGACGTAATCGTTGGTGGAGCTGGCAATGACATGTTGATCGGCGGGCAAGGTCGGGACACTTTTGTCATCAACATCGAGGACGGCAACCGTGAGACGATCGCTGATTTCGAAAGAGGTCAAGATCGCATCGATCTGACCGGCTTCGGAAATCGCTTCGTATCTCTAAAGCAGATCAAATACTTCGGCTCAGCTATCGAGCAGGTGGGCCCAGACGCGACGTTGAAGTTCGCGACCAGTCAGTCCGTGTTGATTGAAGATATTGATTCCTCTTTTCTTACCGAAAGCGACTTTCTGTTCAACCTCAACAGGATTGGAGGTACTAACGGTACCAGTGGGAACGACATTATCGTGGGCACCGACGGGAGCGATGTTATCAATGACGGTAGCGGCCTCGATGTCCTGACGGGCGGCGCTGGCGGTGACGTCTTTAAGATCACTGCACGCCATGGAGACATTGACACCATTACAGATTTCAATGTTTGGGAGGATCGCATCGATCTCTCAGGCTTTGGTGACCGGATTTCCATCGCGCAACTGAAAATCACCCAGATCGGAAACGATTCCATTATCGTCATAGGCGACAATCAGCATCTTCTGTTAGAAAATGTCCAAGCAAGTACTCTCAAGGATGAACACTTCTATTTTGATGTCTTCGTTGATCGGACGATGGAAGCTCAAAGATTCAGCGGGCATATCGATCACGATTTTGGAAGAGACGAGATAACTGAATGGGACGCAGACGACTCGGTCTTTGCTTCGGTTCAGAGGAACGTTGACATTCCTAAGGGTTCAGCTGGTGCGGGCATTTGGCATCATGATCCGTCATTCGACACATTTGATAATATCTTCAAAACAGGCCCCAACGCAGTTTTCCACAATAATGAATACTGGGTGGGGGCTGGGAAAAAAAAGCATGCACTCGTTCGCGATGCCGATTTCAAAGTAGAGGAGTTTATCTGGTATTACGATCTTCCGAGCGATCAACCCAACAACTCTAGTGACGAGATGCATGGTAACTGGTGGTCTGAACGCATCTGGTCATTTGGCGGCAATGACGCAATCCACGCAAACTCTGGTGACGATCAGATATGGGCGGGTACCGGCAACGATTACGTTAATGGCATGGATGGCAATGACACGATCCACGGAGAAGATGGGTTCGACCATCTCATCGGTGGCGCGAACGAAGACTGGATTCATGGCGGCGGCCATAGCGACAGACTTTACGGAGAGGATGGTCACGACACTCTCATAGGAGGATGGGGGGAAGACCTGCTTGACGGCGGGAACGGCGACGACCAACTTCATGGCGAGGATGGCTTCGACATTCTTCACGGAGGTAGCGGCCACGACGTTCTCAATGGAGGTGGCCACAACGATACGCTAAGGGGTGACGACGACAATGATCAGCTGGTCGGTGGCTGGGGCGAGGATTATCTCGACGGTGGAAACGGCCACGACACATTGTACGGCGACGATGGGTACGACATTCTGACAGGCGGCGCTCAAAATGACTGGATGAATGGCGGTGGCCATAACGACACCATGTACGGAGACGATGGTGACGACACTTTGATAGGCGATTGGGGTGACGATCGCTTGATGGGCGGGTCTGGGCATGATGCATTGCACGGTGGCGCCGGATCCGACGATCTCGACGGTGGTGACGGAAACAATCGTCTCTATGGTGGGCCTGGCGCGGACGTCCTGAGAGGCGGTCCAGGCTGGGACTACCTTGTCGGCGAGGATGGCAACGATCTCATTTACGGCAACGGAGGCAATCACTGGATCCATGGCGGAAGCGGTGTTGATGTTATTTATGGCGGCGCCGGCCATGAGATAATTTATGGCGGGTCTGGTTCCGACATGATCGACGGCGGCGATGGCAGCGATCTCATCTTCGGCGGCGTTAACAACGATATTGTGAATGGCGGAAGTGGCAATGATCGATTGTTCGGAGGCGCTGGAAACGATCGAATGAGCGGTGGCTTCGGTGAAGACTACGTCGATGGCGGTTCCGGCAATGACGTTATCCACGGCAATGACGGCAAGGACAGGCTGATTGGGGACATCGGCGACGATGTCTTGGATGGTGGGAACCAAAACGACCAGATCTTTGGAGGGCAAGGCCGCGACCATCTCATTGGCGGACATGGCGCTGACTTCCTCGACGGCGGTGCGGATGATGATGTGCTGGAAGGAGGAGCAGGTGGCGATGTTCTTGCCGGAGGACAAGGCGCGGACCTGTTCAGGTTCACCAGCCTATCAGACAGCCGACGCGTGACGACGGATGTCATAATCGATTTTGATCGCACACAGGATAAGTTTGACTTCAGGGCACTCGAGTTGAGCTACGCCAATATCGTTGTCGTCGAAAGCTCCAGTCATACCGATATCCTCGCGGATCGTGACAACGATTTCTCGATCAGGCTTTTGGGATCTGGCCATAAGCTCGACCAATCCCATTTCTTGCTCTGAGCGGCCCTGAGTGTCGCATTCCGGCTCGATAAATCGTGCCGGAATGCGGATATGTGAACTGAGTTTGAGAAATCAGAACATGACTTTGGAACACAAAAAATTAACCTCTGAAAAAGCTGGCGGCGGAATTTTGGGTATGGTCAGCCCAACACGGCTAAACAAGCTTCTTGGCGAGCTGGTCTATCTGATGTTGGCTTCGGATCTGCACCGAAAGTATTTCATCAACGACATCGGGTCCGTGTTCTTCCCACCGATCGATCTCAACCAGTTTCGAATCTATCACAGAAATGGCGGTCCTGTCGGATTTGTGACTTGGGCCTCACTGAGCAAAGAGATCGAAGACCGGTACCTCAACACGAATTATATCCTGCGCCCCGACGATTGGGGGAGCGGCGACCGGATATTGTTCATGGATCTCATTGCGCCTTTCGGCGACGGCAAAAACATTGTGCGAGACCTCAGAAAAAACGTCTTTCCTGATATTGCGGCGCGATCGTTCCGCGTCCGGCGAGACAGCAAACCTCGTGTCCGCCATCTTCACGGGATCAATTACGGGCGGATCAAACGTGAATTTGTACAACAGAACGCTACGTGATCAGCCTGCCAAAACTGAAGCCATTTTTCACTAACTTGTTTCTGCTTCGCTGAGAAACGCTGTTCATCGAGCGCTCGTTTTCACGCGAAGCTACCCGTGTGGATTTCACCTTTGCCAAAACATTTGCACTATGAAGGGCGGCGGCCTGCGGTCGCCGCTGCCCTTGCCGCGACCCGAAGCGCTTTTTTCTCCGTAGCTTTGCTCAGCGCTTTCACCAACATCCTGATGCTGACCAGTCCGCTTTATATGATGCAAATCTACGACCGGGTGCTCGCTAGCCGCAGCGTGCCGACGCTCGTTGCCCTGTCGGTGCTGGCAATCGCTCTTTACGTATTTCTCGGCGTGCTGGAACTGATCCGGGCACGTATCTTATCGCGTATCGGCGAGCGGATCGAAGAGCAGCTTAGTGGACCGACATTCGATGCGGTAATGCTGCTTCCGCTGAAAATGTCGAAACGGGATGTCGTCTCGCAACCGGTTAGGGATCTTGAACAGATGCGCCAGTTTATGAGCGGGCCAGGTCCTGTCGCCATTTGCGACATGCCCTGGTTGCCGATCTACGTCGGGGTATTGTTTTTGTTTCACGCTTATCTGGGATGGCTAGCTATCGCCGGAGCTATTGTTCTCATAGCGATGACGCTCTGGAGCGAGGCTATTCTACGCGCGCCTAGCAAGCGGATGGCGCTGCTGGCCTCAACCCGTGCCGATTTCATCGAATCAGGACGCCGCAATGCCGAGGCTTTGCACGCCATGGGGATGAAGAACGCTTATGCGCGCGACTGGGGTTATACCAATGGTGCCTACATCGACGAACAGCGACGGGTTAGCGATGCGATAGCGAGCTTCTCGACCTTTTCGAAAATCTTTCGGTTAGCGCTGCAATCGGCCGTGCTCGCCTTGGGCGCATGGCTTGCGATCAAACAACTAGCGTCTCCAGGCGCAATGATCGCGGCCTCGATCATCACCTCGAAGGCACTTGCGCCGATTGAACAGGCGATCGGTCAGTGGCGGGGATTCGTTAATTTTCGACAAGCCAAGACCCGCCTCACTCAACTTTTTGAGAAGATCGGGGCCGATAGGGAAAAGATGTCGCTGCCCGCGCCGGCAAAAATGCTGTCTACTTCCAATCTTGCCGTAGCAGCTCCAGGCAATCGGGCTCCCACCGTGCGCGACGTCAGCTTTTCGCTATTAGCTGGACAGGGTTTGGGGATTATCGGCCCAAGTGGTTCGGGTAAGTCCACGCTTGTTCGTGCTTTGGTGGGCATATGGCCGGCTGCGCGTGGAACTGTCAAACTGGACGGAGCTGAACTCGACCAATGGCATCCTGAAGCACTGGGGCCGTCGATCGGTTACTTGCCGCAGGGTGTAGAGCTTTTCGACGGCACCATTGCGGAAAACATCAGCCGGTTCTCCAGCGCTGCTGATCCTTCCAATATTATCGAGGCAGCGAAGCTGGCGGATGTGCATAACCTGATCCTTTCTATGCCTGAGGGGTATGATACCAGGATCGGGAATAGCGGCGCCGTCCTTTCTTCCGGTCAGCGCCAACGAATAGGCCTCGCCCGCGCCCTATTCGGCAAACCCTTCCTGATCGTTCTCGATGAGCCCAATGCCAGCCTTGATGCGGAAGGGGAAGTGGCACTCACAAATGCGATTGCCATGGCAAGGCAACGCGGCGCGATCGTGGTGATTGTGGCGCACAGGCCGAATGCGCTGTCGGCGGTGGACCATGTCCTCGTTCTCACACAGGGCGCGATGGTTGGTTTTGGGCCACGCGATGAAGTTCTCCGTAAGACGACAATGCGAGCAATATCGGAAAAAGCATGATCCCGAACAAGCAAACTCCTGCGGGCCGTTCCATACGGCTCTATACGGTGATGGGTGTCGGCACTCTCGCCGTTATGGTCTTATGCGTGGGCGGCTGGGCCGCAACGACTAATCTATCGGGCGCAGTGATTGGTGCGGGAACGGTCGTCGTTGAGGGAAACGTCAAACGTATTCAGCATCGTGAAGGCGGCATCGTCGGGGAAATCCGCGTGCGAAACGGGGTGATCGTCAAAGCGGATGAACTACTCATCCGCCTTGATGCGACAGTCATGCGCGCCAATCTTGCTATCGTTTCGAAACAGATGGCTCAACTGGGCGCCAGGAGAATGCGGCTTGTGGCGGAACGCGACAATGTTGGCAAACTCGCGGGTCCGACACGGCTGCCTGATGAAACCGATGAAGCGGACGTCGCTGAATATATCGCGGCGGAAACCTCGCTTTTCGCCGCCAGGAAACGCACCCTCGATGGCCAGAAAGCGCAGCTCGCCCAGCGAATCGACCAGATACGGCAGGAAAACGAGGGATTGGTCGTTCGCAAGAGGGCCAAGGAAGAGGAACTGTCGTGGACCGGACAGGAACTCGTTCGCGTCAGAAATCTTAACGAGCAGCAGCTGATCCAATTCAACCGGCTGGCGGAGCTGGAGCGGCTGCGAGCCCAGCTTGATGGCGAGCGCGGCCAGCTGATTGCGGAGATCGCCAGGGCAGCGACGCGTATCACTGAAACCGAACTGCAAATCCTTCAGCTCTATCAGGACCGGTTGGCGGAGGTTCTGATGGAACTTCGCGACGTCGACAACAAGCTCGCAGAGCTATCGGAACAGAAGGTCACTGCTGAAGACCAATTAAAACGCATCGATATCCGCTCGCCGCAGGACGGTATCGTACACGAACTTGCAGTCCACACCATTGGCGGGGTCATCGCCGCCGGCGAAACCATGATGCAGATCGTCCCCATCAATGACCGGCTGGTGGTGGAAACGAAAATCCAGCCGTTCGACATAGACCAGATGCATGTCGGCCAGCAGGCGATCCTGCGCTTCTCAGCTTTCAACCAACGCACGACCCCGGAAGTCGCCGGGTACGTGAAGACAGTCGCTGCCGATCTCATCAGCAATCCACAGACGGGTGAAAGCTGGTACGCAGCGCGCATTGAGATCAAGCCGGAAGATCTGGCGAAACTTGACAACCTCAGCCTGTTGGCAGGTATGCCGGTCGAAGCCTATATCAAGACTGGCGATAGAACGGCGTTGTCTTATCTCGTCAAACCGCTCGCGGACCAGATCGCAAAGGCTATGCGAGAGGATTAGCGTCAACGATGAGAGGCTGCTCGCACAGATCGAGTGATTTGGCGGATAAGGCTACCACACACGTCCCTCGGACAGGCCATGCGCGCAATGCAGTGCGCGCAGGCTTGCTCATGGCAATGAAGAGATCAGAGAAATAAGCGTAGCGCAGCCCTAAGCGGGATTTCGGGCATTTTTGTTATACAAATGGCGGAATATGCGCAGCCGCAAGAGCCTCAACAATGTGGTCCGAAGGAGAAGGCGGGACCGACTGCGTCCGCTTGCGCATTCCGTCTACGTCGCAAGTGAGGTTGCGCTGTCCGGGCCGACAGTAAGTCATTCCCTGCTTCTTCTCGACGTTAATTTCTTCGCACGGGTATAAATCCACCAATCTCTCAATCAAAGCTGTTGGTAAAATGACTTTATCGTCTGGAGTCGTTGACATGTTAGGATTTTCGAACATTTTCACGTTATGCTTCCGTTTTCGACCGAGTTCCCCATTAAGTTGCCAGGTAACCGCGCCGTTTTTGTCGCGGAGGTAATCGCTTGGTTAAAGGGTATCTCAAGCAGCACCGTACTGAATGAAGGGTCCGGCCAGGTGTTGGACCGGGAAAACGCTCACCTTAGAGCTGCTACTGGCGAAGAGTTACGTTTCCGCGAATTGGTCGAGAATGACGTTTGGGAGGCTATAGGCTTCAGACATGACCTGCCGGATGCCGAAGGTAGACTTTGGCGAACTGAAGGTGTTTTGAAACGAGTATCCGGCGATGCAGATGATGGACTTGTGCGGTTTCGTACCCAGTGTTTTGCGAAGGTAGCAGGCGCACGGATTGATAGCCCACGAAAACCATATCTAATCAAATCTTTATTGAGCAATACGTGGGGCGGTATCGACGGTAGTATCCCGGTGTCCGATCAGCCGGTATGGGTAACAGACTCAGACGATGGTCTTGAACTTGCCCATGCCATTACTCTCGGCGGCGCCAGTAGGTGGTTACCTATTGTTTATGTGTCTGCAAATGGAAGAAGCTCTTGGCAGCTGTCTCGAAACGACATCGAGGGCTTGGCTTATGATCTAGGAGGCATTGCGCACGTTTTCGTGGAACCCAATCGAGCGTTCTCTTATAAGCTGCGCAGTATCACAGAGGGTCGTAACGCATATGGCGGCGCCATGGGTCTCTCGATGCCGGGTCAAGGTATCATTAGGCGATATCACGTCGGCTGGGACATTCAAAATAGCAAAGATCTAAAAGAAATATTGAAGCTGGCTGCTATGTCCGTGCGTAGTCAGATGCCGGTACTCGGCTGGGACTGGACTGATCTGCAAGAGCAAGCGTTACGCGCGCAGCGTGAACGTGACAGAAGTAGGTTAAGTGCTGATGACATGGCTCAACTCTATGATGAGGAGATTGCGAACCTTCAGGACAAAATTAGGCAGCTTGAAATCCAAGTTAGTTCAATCGGCATCATAAGTGCGAGTGACAGCGAGTTTTCTGATGATAATTTAGTTCAGCTTATTGGACCGGAGATCTATTCTGGAGAGATTTCAGATCGCATACGATTAGCCATGAAACTGGGACTAAATGTTGCGGATCAAGTTGGGCTTGATGAAAGATCTAGGGTTATTTTTCATAAAATCATCGATAAGTTGCCTGTTTCTCCTGCGCTTAACGAACTCCTACTAGATCTTTCCAGGGCTACAAAGGATTCAAAGCGCGTAGCGAGCGCACTAGTTTCTCTTTTGGCTAGGCATGGATACTTCGAAAAGGCAGATAATAAGCATATTCGCTTGGAAGCTCTTAAAGGATTTGAAGGTCTCGAAGCCATCACTTTACCGAAGACGCCAAGTGATGGCAGAGGTTTAAAAAATCTCTGCAAACAGGTGGAAAGGACACTGGGCCTGACCAAATTAGTCGACTAGCTCTAGCTGTCGACAGCGCCATCGATCATATGGCTGTAATCTGATCAACCCGAACTCGCCTCACGTAGGAATTTATCGACCGCTGCTTCGAGTAGTTCTGGCGATGCACCCGCGGCATTGACGTCGTCTCCCGCGTAAAATGTTTCGCCTCGTTGCACCATGCGTTTATCACCTTGGCGCTGGCGGAGCACGGGGAGAGCCGCCCATTCTTGAGCGACACCTAGGGTGAACGTGTCAAAGTATTCTTTTGGATCTGCTAGAAAATCGTTTCCTTTGCGAACGACCATGAGCAGATGTTCGCCGATCCGGTCCTGCGCTTGTTCATCGAACAAATCTTTTTTCGATAGGCCCGCCTCCTGGTAATTTGTGCGCAGTGTCCTATGAGTCACTTGGTATTTTCCACATGGTGTATGATTGCCCATGTGGTCTTTTTGGAAGGAAAGGACTTCTCCTATCGTCATATCGACAAGTCGTGGATTGTCTATATTGTCCGACCGGCCGAAGACTGCATTGTAGTTGCCGGCGGCTTCGTATTTTCCGATGAAGTCAAGGAACCCAAGGACGCCGTTACGAAACGCAAGCTGAGATTGGACAGCCATTTCCAGTTTTAAACCGTCGACCAGTGCTCCCAATTTCTCGACAACTGGTGCCTTTGCGTCGCCAAACTCCCGCAAAACAGCCTCGTAGACCGTCGATTTTAAGGTGTCAGCTCCTTGTGGAAAAAGAAATCGCTCTGAATTAATCAAGCTGGAGGATACCGCTTCTACTCCATTGACTTTGGCCGAGACTGGAGTTTTTTCGTCTAAAGCAGCAAAACGCGTAACAGCATCCAGTCCTATGCGGTGGCCTAACCTCAATAGCCATGCCGGCGGGTCTAGCATGCCGTGGTGATTTTTAAGTTCGAATTGTATCCTGTTCGCCAAGACGGCTGCCAAAAGGGGCTGGTACTTGGGCACAAAGCGATCCGCTTCGGTGAAGCCCCGAAGGATTTCAGCGTAATCACTGTCGGCGAGCGATTCCTTCCACGCCTCCGCCGTAAATTTGAACGGGCCAATCGGCCCCGCCAAGTTAAGCGGTGAGGTTGTCCTATTGTCGCTATCCGTGTTCGTCCATTTGCTTTCTACCCAAGCGAGGAGAAGAAGGTATTCCACGCTCATACCGCCGGCACCGCGATATTCCGACACTACTTGTGCCGCGCGAGAAGAATCTCTGTAGAGATCGATCAGACTGATCGGTTCCAGTTCAATGCTCAGCTCCCCCGGTTCAAGTCGACGTAGGTCGACTTCTTTGATCCACAAATCCTGGGCATCGTGTTCCCTTTTTACTTTGAGGCGGCTATTTTCCACCGTCCCGTCACCGATAAAAGTGTACACGCCGGTAGTAAGTACCTCGAGAACGGTATCGGTCGTAGAATTGGCGTAAACGTCCACATAGGGTCTGCAATTTCTGTAAGTATACATGATCTGCCTCTATTGTGGGTGTTTCTTCAAAAGATCTGCGTCCACAACGTCGCCGGGGGGAAGGCCAAATTCCTTGCGTTTTTCTTCAATCTTCAGGCGGATTGCCTTGGTCAATCGGTTGCTGTCGCGGTTTTCAGATGAAATATTGAGAATTTTCATGAGATAATCAAAACGGGTCGTTCGCTCCGCTTCAACCGTCTTGTAGACTCCGCCATTCGTTAAAGCTGGCGCGTCATGCAAGTATGCACGTTCAAATACAGTCTTGTATCCAAGCGAGGTGCAGTTGCCACTATCAAGAAGCTGCTGAATTTCTTTGTAACTTAGGCCTTCATTGAGCTGAACTGCGATGAGATTCGGTGTGACGGTCGTACGCCAGGCTGTAATCGCTTTTCGAGTTTCGCTGTCAAAGCGCCGAGTTGGTTTTTGACAAAGTGCTTCTTGAAGCGTTCCGATATCGTCACCACCGAGCGCTCGCTCGTTAAGTCCTAGTGCGTTTTGATCTGGCGCGCTCTTTTTTGGGCCTAAAAGGCCTTTATTCGGATCGAATTTCTGTACCCCAGCTTGTGTCTGCGCGATGCCGGACACAAGCTTCGAGGCATCTTGAGCGAAGTCAACCTTACGATTCTCAAGTGTCGCAATTGCTAGGGTGTTGAAGTCCGAACTAATGGAGAGCGGCGAGCATATCCACTGATATTCATGCCAGAGACGAACGAGCTGCGATCTGCTTGACAACCTCCTGCCAACGGCCGCTGCTTCGAACGCCGACTGACGTTGCGTTACGATACGAAGAATGTTCTCCGTCGACATGCCGCGAAGTGGATCTAGGCGCGTAACGTCGTAGAATGTATTTGCGGCCCCTGATCCAAGGATGAGATAGGAAAAGAGCTTCGAGCCAGCGCCTTCCAGCGTCAAGATTCCTGAAATGAATGACTCAACTGAACTACTCGCCTTTCGAAACTGGTCGTCGCGCAACCTTTCCTCGAACACGAACTGGATGTAGCCTCGGCAGCCCAAGCTAATTTCTCCGAAACCGGCCTGAAGCAAAGCTTGATATTGCGTCTCATCGGGATTGGAAGTGCACCGCGTCATACCTCCGGATTTAACCGCTAAACCAGCGGCTACACACATGGTATCTATGTAGGCATCCAAGTTTGTGACGTGACGTTGAGCGCGACTGGCGGATAGCTCCAACCCTGCGCCCCTCACCAAGTTTGGCGCAGCATTGGGTTGGCAGGCAGCGAGGCCGATGCACAACAAGAGAAACATGCAGCGAAGTATCATTTTCGCCTCATTAAATAAATTTATTGATAGAATCCAAATTTTACTTTCTCAATTTAGCGCCTTAGGCATTTTTTAATAGAGGTCTTACACGCGTGAGGTGATTTTTCCACAACTTAGATTCGATTTTTTAAATCAACTCAACTTCGTAGCTGCTTTTTCGAAAATTTTACGCCACGCTTAGATTATATGAGTATTTTTTTAGATAAATTTGCTAATAATATAGAATATATAATTGTGAATTTATTAATGAATAAATAGTGATATAATTAGGCAATATTTATTTTTTTAATGGTATTAAATTTTATTTATATTTTACCCTTTTAGTCCAGAATGCTCATGTGTTTCACGGTATGGTGATTCTCGATAATCTCCGCTCTTGTCTGGCAGCTCTCGGCGATCTGGTAGATGTTGGCACCTTCCAACAGGCGCAGGCAGAGATAGGTGCGGCGGAGGTTGTAGACCAAACGTCGGTTGCCCTCGCGGTCGAGCTTGTACCCACAATCGGTCATGGCGCGATTGAACTGCTTCTTGTAATTCTGCGGGAATACAAGATCATTCGGCTTGGGGTTGTTCCGCTTCACCAGCCCGCTTGAACGGGTGCACAGCGCCGGTGGCGCTTTGCAGTACCCAACACGTTTTCAGCGCACCTCGATCAACAGGATGCGCTCGTCGCCTTCCTCATCCTTCTCGGTGGTCACGTCGCGATATTCGAGCCTGCTGAACTCGTCGGGCCGCAGGCCGGTATTGGCCATGAACAGGACGTAGTCATGGAACTGCTTGGCGGCGTATTTCGAGTTGAGCCCAGTGGCGGATTTGGCGCGCTGACGGGTGTAGGTGTAAAGCTGTTTGTGCTCTTCCGATGAGAACCGCGCACGGTGGGTGATCTTGCCTGACGCTTTGTAGGGGGCGAAGAAGTCGGGAAGGTGGCTGATCCAGCCGTGGCGCAGGGCAATTTTCATGATCTGCCGCAGCGTGATCGTTTCATGGTGAAGGGTGTTGCGTGTCGGCACCTTGTCGGTATCGAGATGCCGCTGGAGCAGCATGACGATGAATTCCTTCGCCTTGCCGCTGTGACGGCGTTCAGGGCCAGCTTGTCGAAGTACGGGAAGAGGTGGCTGTTATTAGGTGCTTCATGATTTTGAATAGCGCGGATTGCGCTTGTCTTTGGTGAGCGGGACACTGTTTGGCTGCGTCGGCAAAGGTGCGTTCGGTCTTTAACTGATCTTGGCTCTTGCCGCGAAGCTCCAGATGCCAGCCTTCGGCAAACTCTTTAGCAAGAGCAAAGACATCGGTTTTTGTGCCGATGCGCCACTCTTTGCCCTCAAAGTAAGTGGCGCATTGCCACAGCGTGCTGTTGGCGCGGCGGTAAACGCGAACCTTGTCACCGAAGACGGCATGCGAGGTCGTTTCACCCAGTCAAACTGTGCGAGACATGTGTGAGGGTGATTCTATCGATTTTGGGCTGAAATCAAATGTAAGTGCTTGATTCCGTTGGTGAGAGCGCAGGGATTCGAACCCTGGACCTACTGATTAAAAGTCAGTTGCTCTACCGGCTGAGCTACGCTCTCCCGTGTCGGGGCTTGGCTGCCCTTCGGAAGTGCGCGGAACATATGTAGAGCGATCCGTTCGGTCAACCCAAAAAAAGCGGTTTCGACAATCAATCCGGTTTTTTTTGTCGCACCCCCGAAAAGGTGATTGGAGAGAGGGGGCGGCTGGGGATAAAACCGGCTTCAGACATGTCGGCCGGACGGGTGAAATCCTTTTGCAGCAATGACATGCACGAAAATGAAGCGTGAAGTGCCGGCGAAGCTCGAGAATCGCGGCGGCTTTGCGGAATGCGGAGTTCTTTCTTGTCGATTGCCGATATTTCCCTGTTCAGCGCGCTTCTGGCCGGCGCTCTTTCGTTTCTGTCGCCCTGCGTTCTGCCGTTGGTGCCGCCTTATCTCTGTTATATGGCGGGTGTTTCGGTCGAGCAGTTCAGGACGGAAGATACCGCGCCGCGGCCGGAGATTCGCAGGGCCGTGCTGTTTTCGGCCTTCTTCTTCACGCTCGGTTTCGCCACGGTCTTCGTGGCGCTGGGGGCGGGCGCCTCGACGATCGGCACGCTTCTGCGCCAGAATCTCGATATTCTCGCCAAGATCGGCGGTTTCATCATCATTCTGATGGGCCTGAATTTCCTCGGCGTGTTCCGCATCGGCCTGTTTTCGCGCGAGGCGCGGTTTCAGGGGGCGGGCAAGCCTGCCACGCTGTCCGGGGCCTATGTCATGGGTCTTGCCTTCGCCTTCGGTTGGACGCCCTGCATTGGCCCGGTTCTGGGGGCTATTCTCGGCGTCGCCGCCGCGCGCGATACGGTTGGCGACGGTGCGGCGCTGCTTGCGGTCTATTCTCTTGGCCTTGCGGTACCGTTCTGGATCGCGGCGGCGTTTTCCGGCTCCTTCATGCGTTTCCTCGTCCGCTTCCGCCGCCATCTCGGCCTCGTGGAAAAGCTGCTCGGCGTATTGCTGGTGCTGACCGGTCTCGCTTTCATGTCCGGTTTTATCACCAATGTGGCGATCTGGTTCCAGGAGACCTTTCCGATCCTGATGCAAATCGGCTAAGCCTCCCGCTGGAGTTGCTTGCGGGGGAAACATAGTGACGGATATCGTCGGATTGCTGTTACCGTTTTTCGGCCTGATATTCATCGGCTACGGGGCGGCGCGCATCACGAAGCAGCCGGTCGAGGCGATGGGCTGGCTGAACACCTTCATCATCTATGCGGCGCTTCCGGCGCTGTTTTTCAAGCTGGTGTCGAAAACGCCGGTGGAAGAACTGGCGCGGATGGATTTCGTCGCGGCCAGTCTCGCCTGCACCTATGGCATTTTCTTGGCTGTGTTCCTGATCGGCCGGTTCGTGCGGAAAAACAGCCTTGCCGAAACCACGATCCAGAGTTTCGCGGCAAGCTACGGCAATATCGGCTATATGGGACCGGGGCTTGCGCTTCTGGCGCTTGGCGAAAAGGCGGCGGTGCCGGTGGCGCTGATCGTCTGTCTGGAAAATGCCGCCCACTTCATCGTCGCCCCGGCGATGATGGCGGTTGCGGGCGGAGACAAGCGCTCTCCGGCAAGACTTGCGCTGGACGTGGCGCGCAAGGTCATCACCCACCCCTTCATCGTCTCCGTCATCGCCGGCTTTCTCGCCGCTTCGCTGTCATGGCAACCGCCGGAGGCGGTGCAGCGGCTGGTGGACTATCTGGCGCAATCGGCAGCGCCCTGCGCACTGTTTGCCATGGGCGTCACGCTGGCGCTTCGGCCGATGAAACGGGTGCCGGTGGAAATCAGCTATATCGTGCCGGCAAAGCTGATCCTGCATCCGCTCGCCGCTTATCTCTTGCTCTCGTCGCTCGGGCGGTTCGAGCCGGTGTGGATCTATTCGGCCGTGCTTTTGGCCGCGCTGCCGACCGCGACGAATGTCTTCGTCATCGGCCAGCAATATCACGTCTGGCAGGAGCGGGCGTCGGCAACGATCCTGATCTCGACGGTGCTGTCGGTCCTCACGCTGACCGGCGTGGTGTATTTCATCCAGCCTTTTTGAAGCTGCCGAACAGCAGGGAGGGCAGGGCCTTCAGCCCGCGGCCCGGTTCGATACCCTCGCGCATGACCATGCTTCTAAGCGTGCCGATGCCGGAAAGCACGTGAAGGCCCGCCGCGCGCGCCATCTGCACCGGCAGGAGATCGGAAAGCAGCGAGCGGTTCAGGAGATCGACGCTCAGCGTGCGGCTGTAGACATCCGCCCGCCGCCGGCGGTCGAAGCTGCTGCCGGCATCGGCCGCAATCGGCCGGTCGGAGACGGCGCTCAGCAATTCCGTCAGCGCGATGATGTCGCGCAGGCTGAGGTTCAGCCCCTGCGCACCGATGGGCGGAAACCCATGTGCGGCCTCGCCGATCAGGGCGACGCGGCCCTTGCCGAAGCGGTGCGCCGTCATGGAAGAGAGCGGCCATGCCTGCACACTGTCCTCGACGGTGACGGCTCCCAGCATGGATTGCATGCGCTCCTCGACCCGGAGGCTAAGCGCTTCCAGCGGCAGCGCCGTCAATTCCTCCGCCTGTTGCGGGGTGACGACCCAAACGAGGCTGGAGCGGTTGCCGGGCAGGGGAACCTGCGTGAAAGGGCCGGTGGGTGTGTGGAATTCCGTCGAGACATTGCCATGCGACCGGCTATGGCCGAAGTTCAAAACAATGGCCGTCTGCGGATAGGACCAGGATTTGACGCCGATGCCGGCAGCATCGCGCACCATCGATTTGCGGCCATCCGCACCGATGAGGAAATCGGCGGAGAGGGTTTCGCCATTCGCAAGCGTTACCGTCACGCGGTCGTTGCCGATGTCGATTGTCTCGGCGGACGTGTCGAGGCGGGTAATATTGTGTTCCTGCCCGACCGCTTCGCTCAGAACGCCGAGCAAAGCCTCGTTGGGGATGTTCCAGCCAAAGGCATCCAGCCCGATTTCGGAGGAACGGAACTGCACGGTGGGTGCACGCAGCAGGCGGTCGGTGCCGTCGATGATCTGCATGGTGGAAAGGCGTGCGGCCGAAGGCGCGATGCGCGACCACAGGCCGAGACGGTCCATGAAGCGGATGGACTGGTCCATCAGCGCCGTGGTGCGCTGGTCCTTCCTGTCGCTGGAAGGTGCAATGAGCGCCACGTGGCGGCCCGCCCGCGCCAGCGCGATGGCCGCGATCTGGCCCGCAAGTCCCGCACCGGTGATGGCGATATCGAAGTGTCTCATGGTCCTGATCCGTTGTTATTTCCAAAGCATCATAAAGGCTTTGGTCGGGTAAATCCACTTCGGTCCCGGAACATCCGGTTGCGAAGATTCGTTGGTTGTGCCGCGATATTAGTCTTAGGATAAGCGGATTGAGCCGGTTGCAAAGCGTGGTGAATGGCCGCATACCGGAATGAACAGGCGGATGAAAAAACGGGGCACAGACGCTGACTATGAAAATTTTCAACTATAAGCGTGTTCCCTACGCGGAAATCCGCGCCTTTTCCGTCCATATGCTCACGGCCTCCGGTTCGTTCCTGGCTTTTCTCGGCGTGGTCGCCGCAGCCGAACACCGTTTCGTCGACATGTTCTGGTGGCTGGGGCTTGCGCTTCTGGTGGATGGCATCGACGGCCCGATTGCCCGCAAGGTCAGGGTGAAGGAAGTGCTGCCCAACTGGTCGGGCGATACGCTCGATAATATCATCGACTATGTTACCTATGTGCTTTTGCCCGCCTTTGCGCTTTACCAGAGTGGCATGATCGGCGAGCCGCTATCCTTCGTGGCGGCCGGCATGATCGTGGTGTCTAGCGCCATTTATTATGCCGACATGGGCATGAAGACGGACGAATATTTCTTCTCCGGCTTTCCGGTGGTGTGGAACATGGTGGTGTTCACCCTGTTCGTCATGGACGCCAGCGCCACAACGGCCATGGCCGTCGTTACGTTTTCGGTGTTCCTGACATTCCTGCCGATCAACTTCCTGCATCCGGTGCGGGTGAAGCGATTGCGGCCGCTTAATCTCGCTGTCGTGTTCATCTGGTGCGCGCTTGGCGGTTATTCGCTGCTGATGCATTTCGAAACCCCGACCTGGGCCGTGATCGGCTTTGTGGCGAGCGGCATCTATCTTTATTGCATCGGTGGAATATTGCAGTTTTTCCCCTCGCTCGGCGCGAAATAAGAAAAGGGTAAAGCCGTTTATTGCTTGTGCAAATTGCATTTAAGCGGCTTCTTTTTCAGTTGTGCGCAGCAGCAAAACCGTTATCAATAAGTTCTGATCGCGTATCATTGCATACTTTTTGGTGCGGGATTGGGAACAATTACCGCAACCGTTTGAAACGCCTCGAAGAAGGCGTGACGGTTGGTGAGAGAGGGAACTCGTGACTGGAACTTTGGCGCCGGAGGCCGTGCCTCTCCTGTCCGTTCGCAAGCTGACCAAGCTGTTCGGCAATTTCGCCGCCTGCAACGGCATCGATCTCGATATTGCGCCGGGTGAAATCCACGCGCTTCTGGGGGAAAACGGCGCGGGCAAATCCACGCTCGTCAAGATGCTGTTCGGCGTTCTCGCACCGACCGAGGGCGATATTATCTGGCAGGGCCAGCCGGTTTCCGTAGGCTCACCCAGTGAGGCCCGCAGGCTCGGCATCGGCATGGTCTTCCAGCATTTTTCGCTGTTCGAGGCGCTGACGGTCGCTGAGAACATCGCACTGTCGCTCGATCCGAAAATTTCATTGAAGGAAATCGCCGGGCAAGCGGAAACGCTGTCGCGCGCCTACGGTCTGCCGCTCGATCCCAATGCGCATGTGGCCGATCTTTCGGTCGGCGAGCGACAGCGCATCGAAATCGTCCGAGCGCTTCTACAGAATCCGCGCCTCATCATTCTCGACGAGCCGACCTCGGTGCTGACGCCGCAGGAGGCCGACAAGCTGTTTGAGACGCTGGAGAAGCTGAAGGCCGAAGGCCGCTCCGTGCTTTATATCAGCCATCGTCTCGAAGAGGTGCAGCGCATCTGCGACCGCGCCACCGTTCTGCGTCATGGCAAGGTGACGGGCGCCTGCGATCCGCGCAGGGAAACGCCGGCATCGCTGGCGCGCATGATGGTCGGCAGCGATGTCGCAAGCGTTTCGCGCGCCACGGGCGAGGCGCTGGGTGCGCCGCAGATCGAGGTCATGGGGCTTTCGGTCGCGCCACGCACGCCTTTTGCCGTGGCGCTGAAATCGATTTCCATGACCGTGCGCGCCGGCGAGGTGCTGGCGATTGCCGGCGTTGCCGGGAACGGGCAGGGCGAGCTGTTCGATGCGCTTTCGGGCGAATATCCGGTCTATAATAACGATGCGATCCATCTGCGCGGCAAGCCGGTCGGCCGCATCGGCATCAATGGCCGCCGGCTGATGGGCGCGGGTTTCGTACCAGAAGAGCGCCACGGCCATGCTGCGGTTCCCGGCATGAGCCTTTCCGACAATCTGTTGCTGGCGCGGGCGCGCTCCGACCGCAAGGCGTTTCTGACCGGCGGTTTCCTGCGCATCGTGCGTGGTTCCGCCATTAAGGCGGCGGCGCGGCGCATCTCGGAAACCATGGATGTACGCAAAAGCGGGGCAGACCCGCTGGCCGGGTCGCTGTCGGGCGGCAACCTGCAGAAATTCATCGTCGGGCGCGAGCTTGACCGCCAGCCTGCCGTGCTGGTGGTCAATCAGCCGACCTGGGGCGTGGATGCGGGTGCGGCGAGCCGCATTCGCCAGGCGCTTGTCGATCTTGCCAAAGCGGGCTCGGCCGTCATCGTCATCAGCCAGGATCTCGATGAAATCTTCGAAGTCGCCACCAATATCGCTGTCATTTCCGACGGCAAGCTGTCAGAGACCCATCCCGTGGAAGACATGACGCTTGAAAAGATCGGCCTGCTGATGGGCGGCATCCACACACATTCGGGAGCCGCCCAGCATGCGCATTGAGCTTGAAAAACGGGCAGGAGTCTCGAGGCTTTTCACGCTGCTTTCGCCGCTTCTGGCGCTCACGCTGACGCTGCTCGTCGGCGCCATCATGTTCGCCATGCTCGGCAAGAACCCGCTGGACGCGCTCTACGCCTTTTTCGTCGAGCCGCTGCTGGAAGTCTGGTCGCTGCACGAGCTGGCGATCAAGGCCGCACCGCTGATCCTGATCGGTGTCGGCCTGTCGATCTGTTATCGCTCCAATAACTGGAACATCGGCGCGGAGGGGCAGTTCACCATCGGCGCGATCACCGGCTCCATTCTGCCGGTGCTTTATCCCGACTGGCATTCGCCGCTGCTTTTGCCTTTGATGCTGGTGATGGGCGCCGTGGGCGGCGCGCTTTATGCCGGTATTCCCGCACTTTTGAAGACGAAGTTCAATACCAACGAAATCCTCGTCAGCCTGATGTTGGTCTATGTCGCGCAGCTTTTCCTCGACTGGCTGACGCGCGGCATCTGGCGCGATCCCGGCGGCTACAATTTCCCGCAGACCAAGCCCTTCAACGACAGCGCCGTTTTGCCGGAAATGCTGGCTTCGGGCCGGGCGCATTGGGGTTTCGTTTTCGCCATCGTCGCAGCCGTCGCGCTGTGGTTCATGATGCGCTACATGCTGAAGGGCTTCGAGGTCACCGTGCTCGGCCAATCGGCGCGGGCAGGGCGCTTCGCCGGTTTTTCCTCCAGCCGCATGGTGTGGTTTTCGCTGCTGCTTTCCGGTGCGCTGGCGGGGCTTGCGGGCATTTCGGAAGCCTCCGGCTCCATCGGCCATTTGCAGCCCAGCATCTCGCCGGGTTACGGCTTTACCGCCATCATCGTCGCCTTTCTCGGCCGTCTTAACCCTCTCGGTATCATCCTTTCCGGGCTGGTGCTGGCGCTGACCTATCTCGGCGGCGAGGCGGCCCAGCTTTCCATCGGCGTCTCCGACAAGGTGACGCGCGTGTTTCAGGGGCTGATGCTGTTCTTCGTGCTCTCCTGCGATACGCTGATCTTCTATCGCATCAGGGTGGTCTTTTCCGGCAAGGCGCATCGTAAAGAAGGAGCGGCATGATGGATATGCTTCAGGCCATTCTCCTCACCGTCATCACCGCCGCCACGCCGCTCGTCATCGCCGCTTCCGGCGAGCTGGTGACGGAGCGCTCCGGTGTGCTCAATCTCGGTGTCGAGGGCATGATGATCATGGGTGCGGTCTGCGCTTTCGCGGCCGCGCATATGACCGGGTCTCCCTATCTCGGCATTCTGGCCGGCATTGCCTCGGGTGCGGTTTTCTCGCTGCTCTTCGGTTTCCTGACGCTGACGCTCGTTGCCAATCAGGTGGCGACGGGTCTTGCGCTTACCATTCTCGGCCTCGGCGTCTCCGGCATGCTGGGTGAAAGTTTCGTGGGCCTGCCGGGTGTGAAACTGCAGCCCATCGTCTTTCCGCTGCTGTCGGACATTCCCTTCTTCGGTCCGCTGCTGTTCCGGCAGGATTTGATCTTCTACCTCTCCATCGCGCTTGTCGCCGGCATTGGCTGGTTTCTGTTCAAGAGCCGCACGGGCCTCAAAATCCGCGCCATCGGCGACAGTCACGCTTCGGCCCATGCGCTCGGCATCAATGTCATCCGCACCCGTTATCTCGCCGTCATGTTCGGCGGCGCCTGCGCGGGGCTTGCCGGTGCGCAGCTGTCGCTGGTCTATACGCCGCAATGGGTGGAAAACATGTCGGCCGGGCGCGGCTGGATTGCGCTGGCGCTCGTCGTCTTCGCTTCGTGGCGCCCATGGCGGGTGCTGGCGGGCGGTTACCTGTTCGGCGCCGTCACCATCGGCCAATTGCACGCGCAGGCCTTCGGCATCGGGGTGCCGTCGCAATTGCTTTCGGCGCTGCCCTATCTCGCAACTATTGTCGTGCTGGTCATCATCTCGCATAATCGCCGCACGACCTTGATCAATACTCCGGCGTCGCTTGGCAAATCCTTCGTGCCGGACAGGTGAAGAAGTCTCAAGTCTCCAAACCAACAGGGGTAAAAATGAAAAAACTGGTCATCGCACTCGCCGCTTCGGTTGCGGCTCTCGGCGGCGTCGTTTCCTCGGCGGAAGCCGCCGACGCCAAGAAGGTCTGCTTCATCTATGTCGGTTCAAAGACCGACGGCGGCTGGACGCAGGCGCACGATATCGGCCGTCAGGAACTGCAGGCGCATTTCGGCGACAAGATCGAAACGCCGTTCCTCGAAAGCGTTCCGGAAGGCCCGGATGCCGAGCGCGCCATCGAGCGCATGGCCCGTTCGGGCTGCGAACTGGTGTTCACCACCTCCTTCGGCTTCATGGATGCGACCGTGAAGGTCGCCCAGAAGTTCCCCAAGGTGAAGTTCGAACACGCCACCGGCTTCAAGACCGCCGAAAACGTCGCGACCTACAATTCGCGCTTCTATGAAGGCCGCTACATTCAGGGCCAGATCGCCGCGAAGATGTCGCAGAAGGGTCTCGCCGGTTACATCGCCTCCTTCCCGATCCCGGAAGTGGTGATGGGCATCGACGCCTTCGTGCTCGGCGCGCAGTCGGTCAATCCCGACTTCAAGGTGAAGGTCGTCTGGGCCAACACCTGGTTCGACCCCGGCAAGGAAGCCGATGCCGCCAAGGCGCTGATCGACCAGGGCGTCGACATCCTGACCCAGCACACCGACACCACCGCGCCGATGCAGGTTGCGGCCGAACGCGGCATCAAGGCCTTCGGTCAGGCGTCCGACATGATCGCGGCCGGTCCGCAGACGCAGCTTACCGCCATCAAGGACACCTGGGGCGCCTATTACATCAAGCGCACGCAGGCTCTTCTCGATGGCACCTGGAAGTCCGAATCCGTCTGGGACGGCCTGAAGGACGGCATCCTGACCATGGCGCCCTATACCAACATGCCTGATGACGTGAAGAAGATGGCCGAGGATACCGAAGCCAAGATCAAGTCGGGCGAGCTGCACCCCTTCACCGGCCCGGTGAAGAAGCAGGACGGTTCGGAATGGCTGAAGGCGGGTGAAAAGGCCGAGGACGGCGTTCTGCTTGGCCTCAACTTCTACGTCGCCGGCGTGGACGACAAGCTGCCGCAATAACGGGACTTTCCATTCCCGCCGATAACAGGCCGCGCATGAAATTCATGTGCGGCCTTTGTTATTTTCATATGTTTTACGCCGTGGACGAAGTTTGCCTTTGCTTTTCAGGCGACTTGATGTTTTTCACTATATTCTGACTTGAGATATACACGTCTGGCGCGATTTTTAAGATCGCCAACCGAACGGAAGGACATGGCACTTGCAGCGCGGAATGCTCGATGCGGCTATCGGTTTTCGAAAGCTGCGGACAAATCATGCACAGGTCGTTCACAAGCTCGGTCTCGATATCGTGTCCGGCACCTTCAAGACGGGCGATATCCTGCCGGGCGATGCCGAGCTGATGGACCGGCTGAAAGTGTCGCGCACAGTGCTGCGCGAAGCGATGAAGACGCTGACCGCCAAGGGCATGATTTCCCCCAAGGCGCGTATCGGCACCCGGGTGACGGAGCGCGAAAGCTGGAACATGTTCGACAGCGAAGTGCTGCTCTGGCATTTCGAGGCGGGCGTCAGCGACGAGTTTCTGCTGCATCTTTACGATATCCGTCAGGCTTTCGAGCCCTATGGCGCTGGTCTTGCCGCGACGCGGGCAAAGGACGCGGATATCGCCAAGCTCGCCGCTTATGCCAACGAGATGGGCAATACGGCCTATTCCAAGGAAAAGCGCGCGCTTGCGGATATGAATTTCCATGTCCTCATCACTGAAATGTCCGGCAATCCGTTCATGCGCACCGTCGGTTCGCTGATAAAGGCGGCTCTGGTGGGCATTTTCCGGATGAGCAACCCGGAAACCGATCCCAATGAGATTTCCGACGTGTCCGCCTCCCACCTGCGGCTCGTGGAGGCGTTTCGCCTGCGCGATGAGGCCGCAGCGCGCCGCGAGATGGAAAGGCTGATCGAAAACGGCCGCCAGCAGGTGCTGGAATTCACGGCCCGCAACCCCCGGCGATAAATCACACCGCGGGAGCGGGATGCGATCCCGTTCCAATCACGTTTGATGAAAAACGGTGCGGAAATTTGGTGCAGATTTGCATGGTTTCTTAAGTGGGCCGCCGTTATAGCAATTCCGGAATGAAATTACCGATGCGCCCGTTCGTTTTGCCGGACGGCGTGAAGTCAAACATATGCCGCCGTCCTGGCCGCACTGCGGCCGGTGACTGGGTGTTGGAGGTCTTATGGAGCGCAGCTCTCTAGCCGTTATTCTCGCAGCGGGCGACAGCACGCGCATGAAATCGTCGAAATCCAAGGTGCTGCATCCGGTCGCCGGGCGTCCGATGATCAGCCATGTGGTTGAGGCGGTGGCTGGATCTGGCGTCGGCACGGTGGCGCTGGTGGTCGGGCGCGATGCCGACAATGTCGCTGCCGCCGCAAGCATGAAGGGCCTTCAGGTCGAAGCTTTCCTGCAGACGGAACGCAAGGGCACCGGCCATGCGGTTCTTGCCGCACGCGCAGCCATCGAGCGCGGTTTCGACGATCTCATCGTTGCCTATGGCGATGTACCGCTCATCACTTCCGCAACGCTCGACCGGGCGCGTGAGGCGATTGCCGCCGGCGCCGATGTCGCTGTCATCGGTTTCCATACCGACCGCCCGACCGGTTACGGCCGGCTTCTGGTCAAGGATGGCGAACTTGTCGCTATCCGCGAGGAGAAGGACGCGACCGATGCGGAGCGTAAGGTTACCTGGTGCAATAGCGGATTGATGGCCATCAACGGCCGCAACGCGCTGGACCTGCTCGACCGGATCGGCAACAGCAATGTGAAGGGCGAATATTATCTGACCGATGTGGTCGAGATCGCCCGTTCCCTCGGCCGCCGCGCCGTCGCCATCGATGCGCCCGAAACGGAACTGGTCGGCTGCAACAACCGCGCCGAACTGGCCTTTATCGAGAAGCTCTGGCAGGAGCGCCGCCGCCACGAATTGATGGTGGACGGCGTTTCGATGATTGCGCCCGAAACCGTCTTCCTCTCCTATGACACGAAGATCGGTCAGGACGTTTTGATCGAACCGAATGTCGTCATCGGTCCCGGCGTCACCATCGAGCCGGGCGCCGTCATCCATGCGTTTTCGCATCTGGAAGGGGCGCATGTCGCCGAAGGTGCGGCCGTCGGTCCCTATGCGCGGCTGCGTCCGGGCGCGAACCTGCACGCTAACGCCAAGGTGGGCAATTTCTGCGAGGTCAAGAAGGCGGAGATCGGCGAGGGCGCCAAGGTCAACCATCTGACCTATATCGGCGACGCATTCATCGGCGCGGGCAGCAATATCGGTGCGGGCACCATCACCTGCAATTACGACGGCTACAACAAGGCCGAAACGCGGATCGGTGCGAACAGCTTCATCGGCTCGAACTCGGCGCTCGTTGCGCCGGTGACGATCGGGGAAGGGGCCTATATCGCCTCCGGCAGCGTGATTACCGACGATGTGCCGGCCGATGCGCTGGCGTTCGGGCGGGCGCGTCAGGAGGTGAAGCCGGGCCGGGCGACCGTGGTGCGCGAGCGGGCGAAAGCGCTGAAAGAAGCGAAGAAAAAGTCCTCTTGAAAGACGTTACCGAGCGATACCGAAAGTGACCGGCGGCGTAATTGCCGATTTCAGGGAAACGGTTAAAGCATTTCCAGTAAAAGTGTGCAGCGGTTTTACGTCCGGAAATGCGTCAGTACAAAAAAGGTGGAGTATTTTTGCATTTCAGGGAAATGCGAAAATGCTCTGAAAGTTTCGGCGAAGAGATCGCCGTCTGGAGAAATATATGTGCGGAATTGTCGGAATTGTCGGAACCCAGCCCGTTGCTGAACGGCTTGTCGATGCGCTGAAGCGTCTCGAATATCGCGGTTACGATTCGGCTGGTGTCGCCACCATCGACAATGGCGCGATGGACCGCCGCCGGGCGGAAGGAAAGCTCTTCAACCTGGAGAAGAGACTTTCGGAAGAGCCGCTGCCGGGCGTGGTCGGCATCGCTCACACCCGCTGGGCGACCCATGGCGTTCCGAACGAAACCAATGCCCATCCGCATTTCGTCGACGGCGTCGCCGTCGTCCATAATGGCATCATCGAAAATTTCGCCGAACTGCGCGAGGAGCTGACCGCCGGAGGCGCGAGCTTCACCACCCAGACCGATACCGAAGTGGTGGCGCAGCTTCTGGCGAAATATACCCGCGAGGGTCTTGGCCATCGCGAGGCGATGCTGAAGATGCTGAACCGCGTGACGGGCGCCTATGCGCTGGTCGTCATGTTCAAGGACGATCCCGGCACGCTGCTTTCGGCGCGCTCCGGCCCGCCGCTTGCCGTCGGTTACGGTCGGGGCGAAATGTTCCTCGGGTCCGACGCCATCGCTCTGTCGCCCTTCACCAACGAGATCACCTATCTGGTGGATGGCGATTGCGCCATCGTGACCCGGCAGGGTGCGGAAATCATCGATTTCTCCGGCAAGCCGGTGAAGCGCGAGCGTCAGATTTCGCAGGCGACGGCCTATGTGGTCGACAAGGGCAACCATCGCCACTTCATGGAAAAGGAAATCTACGAGCAGCCGGAAGTCATTTCCCATGCGCTCAGCCACTATGTGGATTTTGCCTCCAAGACCGTGAAGAAGGCCGACACGGCCATCGACTTCGCCAAGCTTTCCGGCCTTGCCATTTCCGCCTGCGGCACGGCCTATCTGTCCGGCCTGATCGGCAAATACTGGTTCGAGCGTTATGCCCGTCTGCCGGTGGAAATCGATGTCGCCTCGGAATTCCGTTACCGCGAAATCCCGCTCGTTCCCACGCAGGCCGCACTGTTCATCTCGCAATCCGGCGAAACCGCCGATACGCTGGCGGCCCTGCGTTATTGCCAGCAGGAGGGGCTGAAGATCGGCGCGGTGGTCAACACGCGTGAATCCACCATGGCGCGCGAATCCGATGCGATCTTCCCGATCCTTGCCGGTCCGGAAATCGGCGTCGCCTCCACCAAGGCCTTCACCTGCCAGCTTGCCGTGCTCGCTTCGCTTGCCGTTGCCGCCGGAAAAGCGCGCGGTACAATCACGCCCCAGCAGGAAACCGAACTGGTTCGCCATCTCACCGAGATGCCGCGCATCATGAGCAAGGTTCTCAACAGCATCCAGCCGCAGATCGAAGCGCTGTCGCGCGATCTGTCGCGTTTCAAGGATGTGCTTTATCTCGGCCGCGGCACCAGCTTCCCGCTGGCGCTGGAAGGCGCGCTGAAGCTCAAGGAAATCTCCTATATCCACGCCGAAGGTTATGCTGCGGGTGAGCTGAAGCATGGGCCTATCGCGCTGATCGACGAGAACATGCCGGTCATCGTCATCGCGCCGCATGATCGTTTCTTTGAAAAGACCGTTTCGAACATGCAGGAGGTCGCCGCGCGCGGCGGCCGCATCATCTTCATCACCGATGAGAAGGGGGCCGCCGCTTCCAAGCTCGACACTATGGCGACGATCACGCTGCCCAATGTCGACGAGCTGATCGCGCCGATGGTCTTCTCGCTGCCGATCCAGCTGCTCGCCTATCACACCGCCGTGTTCATGGGCACGGATGTGGACCAGCCGCGCAATCTGGCGAAATCGGTAACGGTGGAATGATCATCCGGCCGGAGCGTCAGGGCGATGAAGAGGCGATCGCTCGCGTTACGGAAGATGCTTTCCGTAACGTCGATTATAGCGACAAGACGGAACATCTGATCGTCGAGCGGTTGCGCAGGGCGGGCGCGCTCACCGTTTCACTGGTTGCCGAGGATAGCGAAGGCATTATCGGCCATGTCGGTTTTTCGCCGGTGACGCTTACCAGCGGCGAGACCGGCTGGTTCTGCCTCGCGCCGCTTTCCGTGACACCGGAACGGCAGGGGCAGGGCGTCGGTTCAAAGCTGGTGCAGGACGGGCTTGCCGTTCTGGAGCGTCTGAATGCTTCCGGTGCGGTTGTCGCGGGCGATCCGGACTACTATGGCCGCTTCGGTTTTCGCCATGTCGAAGGGGTGAATGCGCAAGGGATTCCTGACGAATATTTCACAGTTCTTCGCTTGCATGGTGGAACTCCATCCGGCATTGTCGGTTTTCATCCGGGTTTCGATGGCGACAACGCTTAATTCCGAACGGTAAATGACCGATATTCCAGTCAAAATTTCATTCGCAGCCCGGCTGCGCAATAGTTTCCTCACGGGCGTTCTGATCCTCGCGCCCGTCACCATCACCATGTGGCTGGTGTGGAGCTTCCTGCAATGGGCCGATAGCTGGGTGAAGCCCTATATTCCGGCCCGTTACGATCCCGAGCAATATTTCGATGTGGCTATTCCCGGTTTCGGCCTGCTGATCGCCGTTATCGGCATCACGCTCATCGGCTTTCTCGGCAATAACCTCATCGGCAAATGGATTTTCGGCGTCGGCGAATCCATCCTCAACCGCATGCCGCTGGTGCGGCCGATCTACAAGAGCATTAAGCAGCTGTTCGAATCCGTCCTGAAAGAGCATTCGAACTCCTTCAAGAAGGTCGGCCTGATCGAGTTTCCGTCATCCGGCACCTGGGCGATGGTTTTCGTTGCCTCCGAGGCCAAGGGCGAGCTTGCCCATCGTTTCAATGAAATGGGCCAGCAGATGGTCGCCGTCTTCCTGCCGCCGACACCGGTGCCGACAGCCGGCTTCCTGCTGTTCGTGCCGAAAGACAAGATCGTGATGCTGGACATGACGCCGGAAGATGCGGCGAAACTGCTGATATCCGGCGGTCTGGTGGCCCCGGATTTCACGCCGCCGAAAATGATCGCGCCGGTTTGAGCTAGATAACGCCGAGGATGTCCGTCTGCGAAAAGTCGTTGCCGACATAAAGCAAGGGGCAACCCTCGGTTTTCGCCAGCTCGTAGGCAAAACAGTCGCCGAAATTCAGTCCGGCGGGATGAATGCCCTTGCCCCAGATGCGGTAAGCTTCGGAAACGCCATGCGCCGATTTGGGGGTGACGGGTCTGATTTCGGCGCTCAGACCTTCGATCAGCATCTCTAATTCCCGGCTGCGGTCGCGCCGCTGCGCCACGATCATGGTTTCCGCAAGCGTACCGGCGGAAATGAGCAGAGGCTCATCCGTTTCGAGAGCTGCAGCGCAGGCATCCGCTTTGGGTTCATCAAGCAGGATCGCCATCAGAGCCGACGTATCGATAACGATCATTTCGGAAGGCCGTGCTCGTCATAGAGAAAATCCTGACTATGCGCGGCATCCGGGCCATCATCGGCTTTGTTGGCGACAGTCGCGCGCACTTTTGCGAGCGCGGCCCTGCGGGATGTTTTATCCGCCACGGCGGTGACCGGAACCAGCCGTACGGCTGCGTGGCCATGACGGGTGAGAATGACCTCATCACCGGCTTCGGCGCGGCGCACCAGTTCGGTAAGCTGACTTTTTGCATCCGTCACGGATATCTGCACGGCTAACCTCGGGCGTTAAAGTTAGCATTATATTAGTCCATTCAATGGACCATATCAATCCTCGTCATCCAGATCATCCACGTCCGTGCCCGTATTGGTCGCGTGGAAAACGGGAACGAAAAGCCGCATATAGACCAGCCGCACGCTCCAGCCTTCTTCCAGCGCTTGGCTCCAGGCCTTCTTGCGTCCGGGCTTCTTGAACGCCTTGCCGATGGCCTTTTTTTCGCTTTTCGCGAACGTCTCCGGTTGCAGGATATTCTGAGGCGAACACAGCGCATAACCTTTGCGGAAGGCGGGTGGTGGGCGGCGCGGGTCGATCATGTTCATGGGCGTTCACTTTCAGCCGGCGTGCAGGAAGCGGATCGCTTCGTCGCGGCGGTGCAGGTAGAGCAGGGTGCGCAGCGCATTGCCGCGCGGGCCTGTCAGTTCGGGGTCACGTTCGATGACGTAAGCCGCGTCCTTGCGGGCGATTTCCAGAAGGTCGGCATGGGCCTCGAGGCTGGCGATGCGGAAGCCTGGCGTGCCCGATTGCCGGGTGCCGAGCAGCTCGCCTTCGCCGCGCAGCTTCAAATCCTCCTCGGCGATTAGGAAGCCGTCCTCGCTGTCACGCAGGATGGAGAGCCGGGCACGGCCGTTTTCGCTGAGTGGGCCTTTATAGAGCAGGATGCAGGTGGAGGCCTCGTCGCCGCGGCCCACACGGCCGCGCAGCTGGTGAAGCTGGGCGAGGCCGAAACGTTCGGCATGTTCGATGACCATGATGGTTGCATCCGGCACATCGACGCCCACTTCCACCACCGTCGTCGCTACTAGCAGTCGGGTTTCGCCATTCTTGAAGGCCAGCATGGCGGCATCCTTCTCCGGGCCGCTCATGCGGCCGTGGATGAGGCCGATATTGGCGCCGAGCATCTGCGAGAGAACCGCGTGCCGCTCCTCCGCCGACATCAGGTCGGATTCTTCCGTTTCCTCCACCAGCGGGCAGATCCAGTAGGCCTTCTTGCCCTCCTTCAGTGCCGCACGAAGTCGCTCGACAATATCGCCGATCCGTTCGGTGGGGATCGTCACCGTCTGGATGGGTTTGCGGCCGGCCGGCTTTTCGGTGAGCTTGGAGACATCCATGTCACCGAAGGCGGCCAGAACCAATGTGCGTGGAATGGGCGTGGCGGTCATGACCAGCATATGCGGCGTGATGCCCTTTGCGGTGAGGCGCAGGCGTTGGTGAACGCCGAAGCGATGCTGCTCGTCCACCACTGCCAGCACGAGGTTCCTGTAACTCACGCTGTCCTGAAACAGCGCATGGGTGCCGATGACGATCTGCGCTTCGCCGGAAGCGACGCATTCCTCGATCTCGCGGCGCTCCTTGCCCTTGGTGCGGCCGGTCAGCACTTCGACGGTGATGCCCGCTGCCTGAGCGAGTTTGGATATGGTGGCGTAATGCTGGCGGGCGAGGATTTCGGTCGGGGCCATCAGCACCGCCTGTCCGCCGGCCTCCACTGCCGTTGCCATGGCCATCAGCGCCACCAGCGTCTTGCCCGCGCCGACATCGCCCTGCAGCAGCCGCAACATGCGGTCTTCGCCGGCCATATCTGTCAGGATATCCTTGACCGCAGCGCTCTGGCTTGCCGTCAGCGAGAAGGGCAGCTGCGACAGGATTTTTGCGACGACGTCACCCTTGGCGCGGATCGGCTGGCCCGCCACCTTGCGCAGCCGCTGGCGCACCAGCGCCAGTGAGAGCTGCCCGGCGAGGAATTCGTCATAGGCGAGCCGTCTGCGCGCCGGGGCCTGCGGCTCGATATCGGCGCTGTCGCGCGGGTCGTGCAATTCGCGGAAGCTCGAGGCAACATCGCCGAAACCCTGCCGGGTCTTGAGCGTCTCATCGATCCATTCCGGAAAGACCGGCAGCTTCGACAACCCGCCTTCGATTGCCCGCCGCAGCACCTTGGGCGATAGACCGGCGGTCATGGGATAGACCGCTTCCACCAAAGGCAGGTTTTCCGCCTCGGAAAGCTTCACCATGAAATCCGGATGAACCATGGAGGCGCGGCCGTTGAACCAGTCCACCTTGCCGCTGACGAGAACCTCTTCGTCGACGGGTAGGGCCTTGGACAGCCAGTCGCCCTTGGCGCGGAAGAAGGTTAGCGCCAGTTCGCCGGTCTCGTCATGCAGGAAGACGCGATAGGGCGCGTTGCGGTTTCCCGGCGGTGGCGGCTGGTGCCGGTCGACGCGTCCCTGAATGGTGACAATGGCGCCGGGTGCGGCCAGCGCAATGCCGGGGCGGTTGCGGCGGTCGATGACGTTGGATGGCGCGTGGAACAGGAGATCGATCACGCGGGTGTCGTCGGCGCTTTCCCGGCTCAAGAGCTTGGCCAGAAGATCGGCAAGTTTCGGCCCCACACCGGCAAGGGTGGAGACGGAGGCAAACAGCGGATCGAGAATGGCCGGGCGCATGGGTCAGCAAAATCGGGGAAGGGGACGGCTTATGCAAGACTTCGCTGGTCACAAAGGCGGGTTATCACCGGCAGATTTTCACCGCCGTGGCATTATTTCGATAAAAACCGGTTCCCAAGCGTTCGCCTCCTGTTCTATAGGAGGTCGCAGTCAACATCCTGTTGAATAGCCAACCGAAAGGTGAATGCGATGACTGGACTGGTGCGCACGAGTGCCGACCTCGATCCGAGACGCCGGCGGATTCTTTACCGCTGCTGGCACCGGGGCATTCGCGAGATGGATCTGGTGCTCGGGCAATTCGCGGAAGACAATATTGCCGGGCTTTCCGATGACCAGCTCGACGAGCTTGAGATCATCATGGCGGAAGAGGATAACGACCTCGTCAAGATGGTGACGGGCGCGCTTGCCATACCGGAAAAATTCCAGACCCCGCTGTTCGAGAAGATCGCCTCCTACCGTCCCGATTTCGATCTCGTCACCACTGACACCCTGAAAGCCTGAGAATATGATAGCCGGATTCGATGCAAAGCTGGTGTCGTCGGCCGATACGCCGCTGACCATCGGAAACGTGCCTTCCGGCATGGAAGCCCTTTTGCTTGCCGATATGGCGCGGGCGGGCACGTCGGTCGCCTATGTGATGTCGGATGGCCAGCGGGTCGCCGATCTCGAACAGATCCTCGGTTTCGTCGCGCCTGACATTCCGGTGATGACGCTGCCCGCCTGGGACTGCCTGCCCTATGATCGCGTGTCACCGAGTGCCGATACCTCGGCGCGCCGGCTGGCGGCGCTCTCGGGTCTGATCGCCCATGCGAAGAAACCGCATCCGGCCATCGTGCTGGTCACCGTCAACGCCATGCTGCAGAAGATGGCGCCGCGCGACATTATCGAAAGCCTCGGCTTTTCGGCGAAGCCCGGCAACCAGATCCGCATGGAGGAGATTGCCGCGCGGCTGGAGCGCAACGGTTTCGACCGGGTGGCGACGGTGCGTGAAGTGGGTGAATTCGCCGTGCGCGGCGGTATTCTCGATGTCTTCGTGCCGGGCACGGAAGAGCCGGTGCGGCTCGATTTCTTCGGCGATACGCTGGAAAGCATCCGCACCTTCGATCCGGCCAGCCAGCGCACCATAGGTCAGGCGCGCTCGCTCGATCTGAACCCGATGAGCGAAGTGACGCTGACGCCGGATACGATCAGCCGTTTCCGCAAGAATTACCTGTCGCTGTTCGGCGCGGCGACGCGAGACGATGCGCTTTATCAGGCCGTCTCCGAAGGCCGCCGTTATGCCGGCATGGAGCACTGGCTGCCGCTGTTTTACGAGCAGCTGGAGACCGCCTTCGATTATCTGAAGGATTTCCGCATCGTCACCGATCACACGGCGCGGGAGGCGGCGAAAGAACGCTCCAAGCTGGTGCTCGATTATTACGATGCGCGCCGCAGCTCCGGCGAAACCAAGGGCTCGACGCAGGGCGCGCCCTATAAACCAGTTTCCCCCGGCCAGCTTTATCTCGATGGCAAGAGCTTCGATGCCGCACTCGCCGCCGTTAACGCCGTGCGTCTGACCCCTTTCAACGAACAGGACAGCGAAGGTCGCCCGGTCGCGACGCTCGATGCCCATGTCGGGCCGCGCTGGGCGCGCCCGCCAACCGAAGGCGAGAGCGAGGAGCGGGTCAATGTTTTCGATCTGGCGGTGAAGCACATTGCCGAGCGCCGCGCCAAGGGCTGGAAGGTGCTGATAACAGGCTGGTCGGAAGGTTCGCTCGACCGGCTGTTGCAGGTACTGAACGAGCACGGGCTTGAGAAGATCAAGCCGGTTACCTCGCTGAAAGAGGTGGAGAAACTCGGCAAGGGCGAGGCGGCCTCGGCGGTTCTGAGCCTTGAGGCGGGATTCGAGACCGGAACGCTGGCCGTTATCGGCGAGCAGGATATTCTCGGCGACCGCATGGTGCGCCGCTCCAAGCGCCGCAAGCGCGGCGCGGATTTCATCTCGGAAGTGGCGGGGCTGGATGAGGGCTCGCTGGTCGTCCATGCCGAACATGGCATCGGCCGCTTCGTCGGCCTGCGGACAATCGAGGCGGCGGGCGCGCCGCGGGCCTGTCTGGAACTGCACTATGCCGATGACGCCAAGCTGTTCCTGCCGGTTGAAAACATCGACCTTCTGTCCCGTTATGGTTCGGATGCGGCGGAAGCGCAGCTGGACAAGCTTGGTGGCGGCGCATGGCAGATGCGCAAGGCCAAGCTCAAGAAACGCCTGCTGGACATGGCAGACGAGCTTATCCGCATCGCGGCCGCGCGCCTGGTGCGCCATGCGCCGGTGCTGACGGCGCCGGATGGGCTTTACGACGAATTCGCCGCCCGTTTCCCCTATGACGAGACGGAAGACCAGCTGAACGCGATTGAGTCCATTCGCGAGGATCTGGGTGCCGGCCGGCCGATGGATCGGCTCATCTGCGGCGATGTCGGTTTCGGCAAGACGGAAGTGGCGCTTCGCGCCGCGTTCCTTGCCGCCATGAACGGCGTACAGGTGGCGGTGGTGGTGCCGACCACGCTGCTTTCCCGCCAGCATTTCCGCACCTTCTCGGAACGTTTCCGTGGGTTGCCGATCCGGGTGCAGCAGGCTTCGCGCCTTGTCGGCTCCAAGGAATTGACGCTGACGAAAAAGGAAGTTGCCGATGGCAAGACGGATATCGTCGTCGGCACCCATGCGCTGCTCGGCGCGGGCATCAGTTTCGCCAATCTCGGCCTGCTCATCATCGACGAAGAGCAGCATTTCGGTGTGAAGCACAAGGAGCGGCTGAAGGAGCTGAAGAGCGACGTGCATGTGCTGACGCTCTCTGCGACGCCCATTCCGCGCACCTTGCAGCTGGCCATGACCGGTGTTCGCGAATTGTCGCTCATCACCACGCCGCCGGTGGACCGCATGGCAGTGCGCACCTTCATTTCACCGTTTGATCCGCTGGTGATCCGCGAAACGCTGATGCGCGAACATTATCGTGGCGGCCAGAGCTTCTATGTCTGCCCGCGCCTTGCCGATCTCGCCGATATTCACGCCTTCCTACAATCGGATGTGCCGGAACTGAAGGTGGCGGTGGCGCATGGGCAGATGCCGGCGGGCGAACTGGAAGACATCATGAATGCCTTTTATGACGGCAAATATGATGTGCTGCTGTCGACCACCATTGTCGAATCCGGCCTCGATGTGCCGACCGCCAATACGCTGATCGTGCACCGCGCCGATATGTTCGGCCTTGCCCAGCTTTACCAGCTGCGCGGTCGTGTCGGCCGTTCCAAGGTGCGCGCTTTCGCGCTCTTCACCCTGCCGGTCAACAAGGTGCTGACGACCATGGCTGAGCGGCGGCTGAAGGTGCTGCAATCGCTCGATACGCTGGGCGCCGGCTTCCAGCTGGCCAGCCACGACCTCGATATTCGCGGTGCGGGCAATCTGCTCGGCGAGGAACAGTCCGGCCATATCAAGGAAGTCGGCTTCGAGCTTTACCAGCAGATGCTGGAAGAGGCGGTGGCCGAAGTGAAGGGCGACGAGCAGGTGCAGGATAGCGGCTGGTCGCCGCAAATCTCGGTCGGCACCTCTGTCATGATCCCGGAGGATTATGTTCCCGATCTGCATCTGCGCATGGGTCTTTACCGCCGTCTCGGTGAGCTTGCGGATATCAGCGAGATCGATGGTTTCGGTGCGGAAATGATCGACCGTTTCGGCCCGCTGCCGAAAGAGGTGCAGCATCTCCTCAAGATCGTCTACATCAAGTCGCTCTGCCGCACCGCCAATGTCGAGAAGGTGGATGCCGGGCCGAAGGGCGTGGTCGTGCAGTTCCGCAACAAGGAATTCCCGAACCCCGCAGCGCTTGTCGCCTATATCGGCAAGCAGGGCACGATGGCGAAGATCCGCCCGGATCACAGCCTGTTCCTGACCCGTGACCTGCCGACGCCGGAAAAGCGGCTGGCGGGCGCGGCGATGGTCATGACACAGCTGGCGGAGCTGGCGCGGTCCTAGATGTGAGCTTTGGGGAGGTTGTCCATTGACAGCGGACTGAGGCGCGTGGGGCTTTACCCCCCCCTCTGCCCTGCCGGGCATCTCCCCCTCAAGGGGGGAGATCGGCAAGAGGCTCTTTCATCGCTTCATTTGCAAGCTTCGAGATGTGCGAGACTTTGCCGCAGATCGATCTCCCCCCTTGAGGGGGAGATGCCCGGCAGGGCAGAGGGGGGGTAAAGCCCCACGCGCCTCAGTCCGCTGTCAATGGACAACCTCCCCAAAGCCAACACCGACGCGGAAAGCAAAACGCAGCTTCCGGCCTTCGGCCGGGTCGCTGGCGGCGCTCTGTCCAATGTCAGTGCATCCCTCGCCACTGGGCTGGTGTCACGCCTTCCCAGGTTCGAAACGCCCGATAGAACGAGCCTGTGTCCTGGAAACCCAGCAGGAAGGCTATCTCTTCAATTCCGTTGCGTTTGTCTGAAAGCAGGTCGCGGCCGAGTTCCTGCCGCGCCTGCTCAATGAGCGCTCGATAGTTCGATCCCTGTTCCGTGATACGACGCTGCAGGGTTCTTTCGCTCATGCCGAGTTCGCGCGCCACCTCGGAAATCTCCGGCTTGCCGCTTGCGATGCGGCGTTTGATCAGAATCTTGACCTGCTCCGGCAGCGAGGATTGCGCCTCGATCTCCCCAAGGGAGGCCGCAAGTGCAGGTTCCAGTATGGCCAACAGTTCGGGATTATGCCCGGCGAATGGAAGATCGAGATCGTCGCGTTTCAGCACCATGGCATTCTGCGGACAGCCGGTGCGGATGGGTGCGTTGAAATAACTCCGATGGACGTCGGAAACAGGTCCACGGCGAATCATCTCCACTCGAACCGGGGTGACATGTCTGCCGGTGCCCCGCCGCCCCAGTTCGAGAAGGGCGGCGAAAGTGACGTCGGCCGCAGCATCCGGCTCGGCCTCGTCAGTGTGCAACCATCTTACGGCAATCCGGGCTTCGCCGCCGCTTTCCGTTACCGAAAGCTCTTCCGGGGTGCACAGCCGCTTGAAGCGGGCCAGCCGGTGCAGCCCGTCGCGATAGTCGCGGGCGAAGAAGGCTGACATGGTGGCGGGTGGATGCATCGCCGTGTCTGTCTCGACCGTCATCCGGAGGCCGATGGCCGGATCCTGCGACAGGTCCTCGACCGCCCGCCACAGGTCGAAATATTGCGCCGTGGTCAACCATGCGTCCGGGGCGATGTGCAGCGTTGCGGGAAGCTTCGCCTGCCGCAGCAGGGCCGGGGCAGGCAGCCCCATACGCTCCGCCGCCCGCCAGAAAGCCTGGGGCAGCCTGCACCTGTCGCTCAAATCCCTGCTCATGATCCGACCTCCGGCCTTTTTTCTACATCTGACTTCTGATCAGCCTGTCGAAGGCCCGGTCGCCGAACCATTTGCGCACGCTGATCATCAGCCGGGCGTATTTGCCGGCCGCATAACGTGTCTTCGGGCGGGCGGACCTGACCGCCTTGCTCACCACGTCGGCAATGACCTCGGGATCGGTGCCCATACCCTTACCGTAGCTTCGGTCCATGGAAGCCGCAACGCTCTGCGCCATCTTCGCATAAGGGCCGTTTGCCGAGCGTTCGAGGAGACCCTGCGCTGCGGCCGTGCCGAAACCGGTCTCGATCAGGCCCGGTTCGATCACCACGACGCGGATGCCGAATGGCTCGGCTTCCAGCCGCAGACTGTCCGACCAGCCTTCCAGCGCGTGTTTGGTCGCATGATACCAGGCACCCAGAACGGTGTAGATTTTACCGCCCATCGAGGTGATGTTGACGATCGTGCCTTTGCCCCTTGCGCGCATGGCCGGCATAAGGAGCTGTGTCAGGCGCGCGGTGCCGAAGACGTTGACCTCGAACTGGTAGCGCGCCTCGTCGAGCGGAATCTCCTCGACGGGGCCGTAGAGCCCGTAGCCGGCATTGTTCACGAGCACATCGACGCCACCGGATCGTGCGGTAATCGCGGCAACGGTGGCGACGATATCTTCGTCGCTTGAGATGTCCATGCGCAGCGCAATCGCGCCCAGCTTTTCCAGATCCGCCATCCTGTCGAGGCTGCGCGCGGCGACATAGACGAGATAGCCATCGGCGATCAGGCGTTTGGCGATGCTTTTGCCCATGCCGGATGATGCGCCGGTAACGAGGGCGGTCGGTTGGGTTCGTATGTTCATGTTGGCACCTCTTGCTCTTGGATAGGGCCAACATAGGTCGCGCATCGTGCCATCGCAGTGGCGGAACACGCCATATTTATGGTGCAAGCCGCCAGGTCTCGTCTTTCAACCTTATGAGGGATTTTCCGGCGTGATGCCGACGGCAACGTTCTGGTCGGTGGCAGCGATCGAAGCGGGCAGCGGCACTTTTCTCTGCTTCTCGCGGATCAGCGTCAACAGGCCGGAGCCGACGATGAGGGCGATGCCGACCAGCATCCAACCGTCGATACGGTCGCCGAAAATCAGGTAACCGAACAGGATGGCCCAGAGCATCTGGCTATATTGGGTCGGACCGATCATGGCGGCGGGCGCATATTGGGCGGCATACATGACCAGTACGTTGCCAAGCGCGCCGAGCAGGCCATATCCCGCCAGCAGCAGCCATTGCTCGCCGGCTGGCATGACGAAAGTCGGCACCATGGCGATGCCGCTTATGGTGAGACAGCCGAGTACGCCGGCACCATAAAGCGAGACGTTCTTTTCCGACGGTCCCATGGCGCGGAAGATGACGATGCTTAGTGCACCGCTGAAGCCGCCGATGATGGCGCCGAGATGGCCGACGCCCAGTTCGCGGAAGCCCGGACGCAGGATGACCAGCACGCCGAGGAAACCGATGATGACGGCCGACCAGCGCTTGATGCCAACCTGTTCCTTCAGGAACACCACCGACATGATGGTGACGAAGGAAGGAAGCAGGAAGATCAGCGCGAAGGCTTCCGCCATGGAAAGATGGGTGAAAGCGGTCACGCTGCCGACTGCGCCGGTACCGGCGGCAAAAAAGCGGATGATCCACAAAGGGCGGTTCGTCGTTCTGACGATATCCACCCAGCGGTCGTTGCGTTTGCGGATGAAGGGCAGGGCGGCAAAGCCGAAAAGGGCGCCGAAGAAGGCCGATTCGATCGGCGAAATCTGGCCTTCTATTAGTTTAACGCTTGCATCGCTCCAGGCGTAGGCAGCGAAGGCGGCAAAGGCGAGCAGAATGCCTTTCAGGGTCTGGTCGGACACGGAAACACCGGCGAAAAATCGAGTTGATGAAAACCGCCGGTGGTTTGACCGTCAGTTCATCGATCTATGCTCGTCCGCCTTGATTTTTGCAATATCCCGCAGTGCAGCAATCAATACATCCGGCGTTTGTGCACCGCTTATGGCGTATTTCTGGTCGATGATGAAGAAGGGCACGCCGGCGACGCCCATTTGCTGCGCCGCATCAATTTCGGCGATGACGGTATCCTTGTCGGCATCCGAGGCCAGAAGCCGGGCTACGACCTTGGCGTCCATGCCGGATTTTTCGGCCACATCGGTCAGCACTGCGTGATCGCCGATGTTGCGCCCTTCCTCGAAATTGGCCTTGAACAGGGCGGTGACGACCTTTTCCTGAACGTCGCGGCCTTCGGAATGCGCCCAGAGCGACAGCCGATGGGCGTCGAGCGTGTTCGGGCCGATCTTGATCGCATCGAAATCGTAATTGATGCCGACTTCCCTGCCGAGCTGTACCAGCGTGGCATGCGCCTGTTCGAGGCGTTCCTTGCCGAGCTTTTCCTCGAGAGCGGCTTTCTGGTCGACGCCTTCAGGCGGATAATCCGGGTTGAGGCGGTAAGGACGCCAGTTCACGTCGACGCTGATTTCGTCCTGCACCTCGGCAATGGCGAGATCGAGCCTTGCCTTGCCGAGATAACACCACGGGCAGACCATATCCGATACGACGTCGATAACGATGCGTTCCATGGTTTTATCTTCCCTTTTCTCTGCCGGGGATGGGTGCGGTGCGGTTTATTGCGCCCGCGCATCCCACCAGGTCTGTTTCTGATTGCCGGATATCGGCGTCATATCCGGGCGGTCGATATATTTCCAGCGGGCCACCCATTGCGCGCCGATATAATAGAGCGGAATGACATAGTGGCCGGCAACGAGAAGGCGGTCGTAACCGCGCACCGCCGCCTGAAAATCCTCCGTCGACCTTGCCTGCAGCAGGGCCTCGATCATGCGGTCTATATCGGGATTTGCGGCACCCGCATAGTTGAAGCTGCCCTGCGCTTCCCGCGAGAGCGAACTCCAGCGGTTGAGCTGTTCCATCCCCGGCGAAAGCGAGGAGGGCAGGGAGCGGATGATCATATCATAGTCGAAGCTGTTCGAGCGGGCCTGATATTGCCCGTCATCGACCGAGCGGATGCCCATGGCGACGCCGATCAGGTTGAGCGAACGCTGATAGGCAAGCGCGATGCGCTCCTGCGCCGGGTTCTGCGTCATGATTTCGAAGGCAAGCTGACGGCCGTTGGCGTCGGACATCCTGCCGTTCTTGATGCTGTAGCCAGCCTCTTTCAGCTTGTCGACGGCCATTTTCAGAACTTTGCGGTCCGCGCCGGTGCTATCGGTGGTCGGCATGGCATAGGTTCCCGCCAGCAGTTCCGGCGGCATGGTTTTCGCCGCGTCGCCAAGCAGGGCAAGCTCGCGCTTGTCGGCGGCATTGCCATAGGCGCCAAGCGGGGAGTTCTGCCAGTAACTCTGCGTGCGCTTGAAGGAGCCGCCGAGGATGTTCTTGTTCATCCATTCGAAATCGAGCGCATAGGACAGGCCCTCGCGCACCTTTTCGTCGGCGAAGACGGCGCGGCGGGTGTTGAAAACGAGGCCGAACATGCCGGTGGGCAGGCGCGGCTGGAAGACGTCCTTGACGATATCGCCGCGATGGACGGCCGGGAAATTGTAAGCCTGTCCCCAGTGGGAGGTATCGGAAGTGCCGTTGATGGCGTCGCCTTCAGGATAAATGTCGATATCGCCCTTCTTGAAGGCCTCGAACATGGTGGTGACCTGAAGGAAATAGGTGACGCTGATCTCGTCGTAATTGTCGAAGCCGACCTTGCCCGGAATATCCTTGCCCCAATAGTCCGGGTTCCGCTCCCAGATGATTCGTTCGCCCGGCCGCAGGGTTTTGATTCGGTATGGACCGGAGCCGATAACTGGCCCCAGCCCTGCTTGCTCGAATTTTTCCGGATCGATCGCATGTTTCGGCAGGATCGGGGTGGAGGAGGCGAGAATGAGCGGCGTTTCGCGGTTCGCCTTGTCATTGAAGGTGAAACGCACGCTGCGATCGCCGATTTTTTCCAGCTTCGCCACACCGTCCAGGCGGGTGTTGAAGGGTGGGCGGCCTTTTTCCTTCAGGAGATTGAAGGTGAAGATCACGTCATCCGCGGTCACCGGCTCGCCGTCGGACCATTTTGCCTTCGGGTTGAGGTTGAACTGGACGAAGCTGCGCTCCTCATCCCACTCCGCGGTTTCGGCGAGCAGGCCGTAAAGGCTGAAAGGCTCGTCGCTGGAGCGCAGCATCAGCGGTTCGTAAAGAAGATTGCCGAATTCCGGGTCCCAGACGCCGCGTGCGGTGGTGCGCATTCCCTTGAGAACGAAGGGATTGAGGCTGTCGAAGGTGCCGACGACGCCATAGGAGATGCGGCCGCCTTTCTTCACGTCCGGATTGACGTAAGGGAGGTGGCGGAAATCTGCCGGCAGGGCGGGCGTGCCATGCATGGAAATGCCGTGAAGCGGCTGTGCCAGGGCGGTTCCGGCGGGAAGCAGGGATGATCCCAGAAGGAACAATGCGGGGATGAGGGCCGCAAGGTTGCGCATGTCACTATCCTGTCTCAACGGTCAGTCCGATATGTGGACCTGACCGGTTTATCGTCATGATTCTGGCAGATATGTAGCACACGGACATTGCATGACCCATGCAACGGCGGGAAATCTTGGGTCAGCTCAAGAAAAAGTTAAAGAAGTGCTGGATATCGCCGCGATCGGCATGTAACAGGGGGACCGGAAGAGACGGGTCACGCATTTGCCTCATTTAAACGACAGTTGAACGGGCAGAAGGATACCGCCATCGGCGAACAGGATCTTGCGGTTCTGTTCTGGCAGACATTCAGGAGACGGAACTCTTATGATGCACAAGGCAAACACATTCACCCGGACGGCTCTGTCCGCTCTGGTCCTTTCTCTCGGCGCAATGTCCGCTCCGGCCATCTCGCAGGCGCAGGATGCCGCGCCCGCCGCTCAGGGCGCTGGCGCTCCGCCGCTCGGCTGGTTCAAGACCTGCTCCAAGCAGGAAGACAACGATGTCTGCGTCGTGCAGAACGTGGTCCTTGCCCAGAACGGCCAGATGATCACCGCCGTCGGCCTCATCACCGTTGAAGGCAAGGTCAACCGCAAGCTGCTGCAGGTCTCCGTTCCGACCGCGCGTCTCGTTCCTCCGGGCGTGATGATGCAGATCGACGGCGGCAAGGGCCAGAAGCTCGATTACGCCGTTTGCCTTCCCGATAAGTGCACGGCCGAAGTGCCGCTGACGGACGCCATGATTGCTTCCCTGAAGAAGGGTAGCGAGGTGGTCTTCACGTCCATCAACTTCCGCCGCGCGCCGAACCCCATCAAGATCGCGCTCTCCGGCTTCACCGGCGCCTATGACGGCCCGGCGATCACCCAGTCGCAGCTTGCCGAAAGCCAGCGCAGCCTGCAGGAAGGCATGCAGAAGAAGGCTGAAGAGGCTCGCAAGAAGCTGGAAGCCGCACAGGACGCTGCCAAGGGCGCGCCGAAGCCCTGATCGCAGCGTAAGCTCCAAAAACAGGAAAACCGGTCTGGCGACAGACCGGTTTTTTTATGCCCCTGGGAGGGAGGGGAGAAAGTTGGCGGGCGTCAATGCGCCGTCGATATTTTCGGGCGCCATTCGCCGTTCGGCGCCTTGTCGAAGATGCGGCCGATATTGGGATTTCTAAGCGGCGTCTCGTTTTCGTCGTGGACGAGGTTCTGTTCGGAAACATAGGCGACATATTCCGTCTCCTCGTTTTCAGCCAGAAGATGATAGAAGGGCTGGTCGCGATCCGGCCTGATTTCCGCAGGGATGGCGTTCCACCATTCCTCGGTATTGGCATATTCCGGGTCCACGTCGATCACCACACCGCGGAACGGAAACACCTTGTGGCGGACGATTTCGCCAAGCGTGAATTTTGCGTTTCTTTGTTTCATGGCATGTACTTCCTTTCCCAATACTAGTTGGTATCGGAATGCGAAATATCAAGACCTAGCGGTTTTGGCGCCGGTCTGCCGTTAGCGTTCAGCGCCTTCTGCCAATGGGCGCGGTGGCGATGATGACGCCGCCGGTAACCAGCACGATGCCGATGGCGTGATAGGTCTCGAAAGTCTCCCCCAGGAACAGCGTGGCCATGAGGATCGAGACCGGCGGCATCATGTAAAGCGTGATGCCAGCCGTGGCGGGACCGAAGACGCGCACCGTATGGGTGAAGCAATAAAAGGCCAATAGTGAGGCGAACAGGATGATGCCGCCGATCTTGGCCCATGCCATTGGCGTGGCAGGCAACATGCCGCCCTGCGCCAGTTCCAGCGCCGCCGGCGGCAGAAGCACGAGCGCGCCGGAAAAGGCGATCAGGCCGAAAAGGCTGAAAGAGGCCATCTGCCGTGCGGCGGGATCGCGCAGCAGCAGCGAATAGACCGCAAAGGCAATGGCCGCCGTCAGGATCGCGAAATCGCCAATGTTGAAATTCAGGTGCCAGAGAGCGGACATATTGCCCTTGAGCACGATGGCCGCCACGCCGGCAAAGGCGATGACCATGCCCGCCACTTCCAGCTTCCGGATCGGGCGGCCCTGGAAGACGCGCTGGAACAGGATGATGAACAGCGAGGACGTGGTGTAGATCAGCGTGCCGTTGGCGGCCGTCGTCATGGTCAGCCCCCAATAGACCACGCCGCCGCAGATGCCCATGCCGAGAATGCCGAGGATGAGCCAGAGCAGCGTTTTCCGCCGCACGAAGGCAAGGCAGTTGCGCCAGTCGGCGATCATGAAGGGGGCGATGATGAGGGTCGAGCCGATCCAGCGGATGAAGGCGGCGATGAAAGGCGAGACTTCGCCGACGACGCCACGGCCGAAAATGACATTGCTGGAGAAAAAGAACGGCACCGCCAGAAAGATGAGCCAGTCCGAAAGGCGGGTTTGCTGAGAGGCTGGCTTGTTCGACATTCTTCGCAATGATGGCTGGGCTTCAAAAGAAAACGGCGGCTTTCCAGGGAAAACCGCCGGAATGGATGGAGCGCCCCGATGGGAGCGCTCCAAAGGCCGATCAGGCCGAGTAGTACATGTCGAATTCGACCGGATGCGGGGTCATTTCGAAACGCATGACTTCCTGCATCTTCAGCTCGATGAACGAGTCGATCTGGTCGTCGTCGAACACGCCGCCGGCGGTCAGGAACTTGCGATCCTTGTCGAGGCTTTCCAGCGCTTCGCGCAGCGAGCCGCAGACGGTCGGGATCTTTTTCAGTTCCTTGGCGGGAAGGTCGTAAAGGTCCTTGTCCATCGGCTTGCCGGGGTGGATCTTGTTCTTGATGCCGTCGAGGCCGGCCATCAGCATGGCCGCAAAACCGAGATAGGGGTTCTGGGTCGGGTCCGGGAAGCGGACTTCGACGCGCTTTGCCTTCGGGTTGGAGCCGAAGGGAATACGGCACGATGCGGAACGGTTGCGCGCGGAGTAGGCGAGCAGAACCGGCGCTTCATAACCCGGCACCAGACGCTTGTAGGAGTTGGTGGTGGGGTTGGTGAAGGCGTTGATGGCCTTGGCGTGCTTGATGATGCCGCCGATGTAATAGAGGCAGGTCTCGGAGAGGCCGGCATATTCGTCGCCCGCAAACGTCGGCTTGCCGCCCTTCCAGATCGACTGGTGAACGTGCATGCCCGAGCCGTTATCGCCGAAGATCGGCTTCGGCATGAAGGTTGCCGTCTTGCCATAGGCATTGGCGACCTGGTGCACGACGTACTTGTAGATTTGCATCTTGTCGGCGCTGGATACCAGCGTGTCGAACTTCACACCCAGCTCGTGCTGTGCGGCGGCCACTTCGTGGTGGTGCTTTTCGACGACCACGCCCATTTCGGCCAGAACCGTCAGCATTTCGGAGCGCATGTCCTGCAGGCTGTCGATCGGCGGAACCGGGAAATAACCGCCCTTGACGCGCGGGCGGTGGCCGAGGTTGCCGGTCTCGTAATCCGTGTCGTCGTTGGACGGCAGTTCGGACGAATCCAGCTTGAAGCCGGTGTTATAGGGATCGGCCTTGTACTTCACGTCGTCGAAGACGAAGAATTCCGGCTCCGGGCCAACGAAAACGGTGTCGCCGATACCCGACGCCTTGAGGTAGGCTTCGGCCTTCTTGGCGGTGCCGCGCGGGTCGCGGTTATAGGCTTCGCCCGAAACCGGGTCGAGGATGTCGCAAAGGACGACCAAGGTGGACTGGGCGAAGAACGGGTCGATGTGGGCGGTGGCCGGATCGGGCATCAGCACCATGTCGGACTCGTTGATGGCCTTCCAGCCGGCGATCGAGGAGCCGTCGAACATGACGCCATCGGCGAACATGTCTTCGTCCACACAGACAACATCCATGGTGACGTGCTGCAGCTTGCCCTTGGGGTCGGTAAAGCGCAGGTCCACGAACTTGATGTCGTTATCCTTGATCTGCTTCAAGATATCGTTTGCGGTCGTCATTTAAACGTTTTCCTTGAGTGTGATGATGACGAGGTGAAAACCCAAGCCTCCCCGGCTCGGGACGTTCTTGATTATATGGCGTCCACGCCTGTTTCACCGGTACGGATGCGGATGACTTCCTCGACATTGGAAACGAAAATCTTTCCGTCGCCGATACGTCCTGTCTGCGCCGCATTGCGGATCGCCTCGATGACGGCTTCCGCATTCTCATCCGCCAATACGACTTCGACTTTCACTTTCGGCAAAAAGTCCACGACGTACTCTGCTCCGCGGTAGAGTTCCGTGTGGCCCTTCTGACGACCAAAGCCTTTTGCTTCCGTGACCGTGATTCCCTGAAGTCCGACTTCCTGAAGGGCTTCCTTCACTTCATCGAGCTTGAAAGGCTTAATGATCGCTTCGATCTTTTTCATGAGAAAATATCTCTCCGCTTCTCCCGTTAAAGCAGGTAACTCCCGCTCTGCCACAAGAATGCACGTATTGTGCCAGATCGGAAGCGGGCTTGAAGAAAAAACTTCGATCCCCCGGCTTTCCGACACAAAATGCATTCGCTTTTTGCGCTTTTCCAGCCAATTTCTCGCGGAAACCCGAAAAATCCATCAGCATTTCTGTGAATTTGTATTATTTTAGTTTTTTTGAATATTTGCAAAGGCGTGAGTAGAGCAATGGCTGTTTGTTTATATTTTATGCATTTGTCTATTATTTAGACATGGCTATTTGCTTATTTTTGTATCGATTGCCTTTCCGGCGTTTTGAAGGGATGATCGGGCCATGAAATCCCTCCGGCGCCTCTTCCTGATCGACCCTGTTGCCATGGCCCGCATCGATGCGGCGGCCGGGCAATCCGGCATTCCTCTTTATGACCTGATGGAGCGGGCGGGGCAGGCGGTCGCCGCCTCGGTGCTGCGTCACTATCCGCAGGCGCAGCGTTTCGTCGTGCTCTGCGGCGGCGGCAACAATGGCGGTGATGGTTATGTGGCGGCGCGGGCGCTTTTGCAGAGCGGGGCGGTCGTCGCGGTTCATCATCTCGGCGATGTCGGCGCACTCAGGGGCGATGCACGGACGGCATTCGAGCGGAGCGGCGCGGCGCCGCTGCCGCTTGAGGGCTATTCGCCTCTTGCCGGCGACGTGGTGATCGATGCGGTGTTCGGGGCCGGATTGTCCCGCGATGTTCCGCAGGAACTCATACGGGTGATCGAGGCGGTCACGCGGGCGAAGGTGCCGGTTCTCGCCGTCGACCTGCCCTCGGGCCTCTGCGGCAGGCGGGGCGTGCCTCTCGGGGCATCGTTCAGGGCCGAGCGGACGGTGACCTTCATGGCGCGCAAGCCGGGTCATCTGCTGATGCCGGGGCGGGAGCTTTGTGGAACGCTCGAGGTGTTCGATATCGGCATTCCGTCCCGCATCCTTGATGCCCATGCGGGATCGGTGGCGGAAAATGATCCGCTGATCTGGCGGGATGCCTTGCCTCATGCCGATATGGAAACCCATAAATTCCGTCGCGGGCATCTGACCGTCTTTTCCGGCCCGGCCCATGCGACGGGCGCAAGCCGCATGACCGCGCTTTCGGCACTGAAGGCGGGGGCGGGGATCGTCACCATCGCTGCGCCGAGGCAAGCGCTCGACGTGCTCTCCGTCACGCTGACGGCGGTGATGAACGCACCGGTGGACGATGCCGACGATCTGCGGTCGTGGCTGGACGATGGGCGTCATGGCACTTTCGTTATCGGCCCGGGTTTCGGCGATCTCGAAAAGGCGCGGCGCTTCGTATCCCTGCTTGGAGATAAGGCGGTCGTGCTGGATGCCGATGCGATCACCGCTTTCAGGGATCATAAGGAGGACCTGTTTGCGCATGTCACGTCAGGCACGGGCAAATTCGTGCTGACACCGCATGAGGGCGAGTTTGCACGACTGTTTCCCGATCTTGCCGCCGACAAGATGCTGAGCAAGATCGAGAAGGCGCAGGTCGCCTCAGCGCGCAGTGGTGCTGTACTGGTCTACAAGGGCGCGGATACGGTGATTGCCGCGCCGGATGGCCGGGCGCTGGTCAACACCAATGCTCCCGCGAGCCTTGCGACGGCTGGATCAGGCGATGTGCTGGCCGGTATCATCGGCGCGCTGCTGGCGCAGGGAGCTCCCGCCTTCGAGGCGGCCGCAGCCGGGGTCTGGCTGCATGGGGAGGCCGGCCACCGGGCGGGAGACGGCTTAACGGCGGAAGACCTTGCCCATGCGGTTCGGCCGTTTGGGTGACTTGGCCTGATTGTGTTGGGGCAGGCCTGTGAACCGGGTCTTTGCTGGCCGCTCGCTGAACCTGCGATCTTACCACAGTTTTATCATCCGCACCCCGTCACCCCGGGCTTCGGGATCCAGCGCGATCACGTCCCTGATCTCAAGAGACTCTTCTCACGGCGCAGACGCGCCGTGGCTGGATGCCGGATCAAGTCCGGCATGATGGAGGAGAGGTTTATCCCTGAAGCAAGTCCGTCGCGTTTGCGGCATTGAGCCTGCATTCAATGTGCGGCCTTGCCTGCCTGGCTCGCCGTCGCCATCCGTGAGGCACTGATCAGCAGCTTGCGTTCGGCGCGCTCCTGCTGCGGCGTGCGATTGTAGATTTCGCGATAACACTTGGAAAAATGCGAGGCGGAGACGAAACCGCAGGCGACGGCGACTTCGACCACCGGCATGGCCGATTGCACCAGCAGGTGGCGGGCGCGGTCGAGGCGGATTTCGAGATAATAGCGGGCGGGCGAGCGGCCCATTTCCTGGCGGAAGAGACGCTCCACCTGCCGGCGCGACAGATCGGCGGCGTCGGCGATATCGAGCAGCGACAGCGGTTCGGCAAGATTGCCTTCCATCAATTCGATGATCGATAGGACCTTGCTGTTCTGCACGCCGAGGCGCGCACGCAGCGGCAGGCGCTGGCGGTCATTGGGGCTGCGCACCCGGTCGGTCAATTGCTGTTCGCAGACGCGGTTGACGAGGTTTTCGCCGAAATCCTGGCCGATCAGGCTCAGCATCATGTCGAGCGAGGCTGTGCCGCCGGCGCAGGTATAGATGTTGCTGTCGACTTCGAAGAGGTCGGCATAGACTTCCACCTGCGGGAAGGCTTCAGAAAAACCGGGCAGGTTTTCCCAGTGGATCGCGCAGCGCTTGCCGTTCAAAAGGCCCGCCTGTGCGAGAATGTGGGCGGCGGTACAGAGGCTGCCGATGGCGATGCCGCGATTATAGGCTTCGCGCAGCCAGGCATTGACGGATTTGTTGATGTGTTGATCCACATCGATGCCCGAACAGATGATCGCCATTTCAGGGCGGTTTTCGCCGCTGACATAGCGCCGCTCATCGGCAAGACAGGTGTCGGGCTCAAGACAGATGCCGCTTGACGACATGACCTTCTGGCCATCGAGCGAGGAGAGGCGCCACTCATAGGCCTGATAGCCCAACATTCGGTTGGCGATGCGAAGCGTTTCAACCGCTGCGGCGAATGGCAGCATGGTAAATTGCGGAATGAGAAAAAAGACGATTGAGCGCTTCTTCTGGGAGTTTCTGCTCATTTGCCCGTGCTCCGTTGCGAATACGCAATTCCTCCCTTGGAATTGGTCTTCTGGATGTCCTGTTTACGACATCTTTAACGAAAAATACGCCGTGGAATCGGGGCTGTCAAAAAATAGCTTTTGAAATATGCAAATTTTGCGACAAGCCTTTAAAAAAGGCGGTGTGTCGCATGTAAAACAGGCAGGCTATTTTGCGCCCTTGTCCTTCCATTCGAAGGACGGGCAGGGATGGCTCGCACGTCCAGAAACGTTGCGAGCCACCGGTTGAATGTCATCTGCGGATGACGTTTATGCGGCTGTTGTCCGTCGTCGGCCATCCGATATCCTTCAATGTTTCAGGCGGCAATGCTTCCAGTGCGCGAAGCATTTTTTCGCGGCGCCATGCGGCGTAACGGGCGGCAACATGGTCGGACAGGCGATGAAGCCAGCCGCTGGATGACGGACGGTGCGAGGAACGGTTCGCCACGGGGAGATAATGTATCATGGTCATGTCTTGATCCTTTCCTGAACCACGATCCTGTTTGCGACTTCGGTATGCGCTTGCCGACGAGGCTAAATCCGCCACGTCAATCGATGTCCCGGATGGTGCGCGCTTGTTGACATTCAATCAAACGAAATGATATCCATCTATAAATCAAAATATTTGAAGGTGCGTGCCATGACCGTGACTTTCCGCCAACCGCTGCCGTTGCTGGATAACGACATATTGAGAACCTTCGTCGCCATCGCGGAAACGGGAAATTTCTCCACCGCCGCAGAAGTGGTGTTCAGAACGCCGTCTGCGGTTTCCATGCAGATCAAGAAGCTTGAAGAGCAGCTGAAAACGACGCTTTTCCTGCGCGATGCCCGCTCGGTGACATTGACGGCGCATGGGGAGACGCTTCTGACCTATGCGCGGCGCATGATTGCGCTGTCCAACGAGGCCGTATCGCGTTTCGTCATGCCGGAGCTTTCCGGCGTCGTCCGGCTCGGCGCGCCGGAGGATATTGGCGAGCGTGGCCTGCTGCCGGGCATTCTCAAGCGTTTTGCCGAGGCTTTCCCCGGCATCATGATCGACGTCACCATCGATTCCAGCTCCAATCTTTATAAGCGCATGGATGAGCAGAGGCTCGATCTTGCTCTCGTCAACTGTGCCTCCCATCCCCTTCGGGATACGGGCGAGGTGCTGATGCGCGAGCGTCTGGTCTGGGCGGGCGCCAAATGCGGCACCGCCTATCTGCGCGATCCGCTGCCGATCTCCATCTGGGAAGAGGGCTGCATCTGGCGCTCGGAAGCGATCCATTCGCTGGAAAAGCGCGGCCGCAATTTCCGCGTCGCCTATCTCAGCGGCCATACCATGGCGCAGCGCGCGGCGATTGCCGCCGATCTCGCCATCGCGCCGCTGCCGCGATCCTATGTGCAGAACGACATGGTCATTCTGGGCGACAAGGAAGGACTGCCGGAACTCGGCTGTTTCGATATCCGCCTGATCATGGGTGACAAGGCGTCCCGCCCTGTTCTTGCCGTGGCTGAAAGCATTCGAAACGCTTTTGTCGAAGTCGCCAAGGCGGCCTGAGATATTGGCAGTGCGCGGCGGCCGTGGACCGTCGCGCCGTTAGAATCGCGGTTTTTAGCCCGCCATCGAATCCGGCGATGCCGAACGGTCCGCTGCGCCGGTTTGCCAGCTTCCACGCTTGACCAGCCAGTCGGCCGAATTCTGCAATCCGCCGAAGGGGAAGACGTGAATTTGCCGGATCGGCCCTTGCGGATTGGCCTGCCAGTGCCGCTCGATGGGTCCGACGATGCTTTCCGGCGAATGGCCCTTGGCAAGCGTCGTCAGCGAAAGCGCGTTCTTTTTGAGATAGGCGATGGAATTGCCGACGCCGCAAAGCGCGGCATATTTCAAGAGCGTCGTGATCTTGGCCGGGCCGGAAACGCCGATATGCACCGGAAGCTCGATGCCTGACGCCGCAAGTCCTTCCGCCCAGGCGATGAAACGTGCGGGATCGAAACCGAATTGGGTGACGATGCGCATTGCGGCATCGCTTCTTTCGGCAAAATCGCGTTTCAGCCTGAGTGCGGCCATCGCCGTCTCCTCGTTGAAATCGGGGCTGCCTTCGGGGTGGCCGGCGATGGCGATGTGTCTTATGCCGCAGCGGTCGAAAATGCCTGACGACAGCATGTCCATGCTGGAGGCGAAGGGACCGGCCGGGCGGTCGACACCGCCGCCGACGACCAGAACATCCGTAACACCTGCTTCTCCTGCAAGCCGTCTCACCTGTTCTTCAAACGCTGTGCCGGAGGGGATGCGCCGCGCTGCAAGATGCGGCACCGGCTCGTAACCGAGGTCGCGCAAATGTCCTGCGGCTTCAACGAGCCTTTCCTGCGAGGCCGCTCCAGTGTCTGTGAGATAGACGCGCACACCCTGCGGAAAGAGACCGGCAAGGTCGGTCGAGCCAAGCACCTGCGCGGGCGAGGCTTCGATGGAGGCGGGAATGATGGAAGCGGTGGAAATATCGGGCAATTTGTGCGTGATCCTTTTTATTATCATGCACCTATTTTGCAGCGAAGTCTGTGCCTGTTGCGGCAAGACAGGCTTGCATCTGCGACGAAGCTCGGCCCCAAACCCTGCGCGCGGTTTCACCAGATCCGTTTCGTCAGGCCATTCCATAGCCATGTCCAGATGGTCGGCGGGAAGCGCAGTACCGATTTGCCGGGTGAGGGCGGTTGCGGCGCAAGGCTGCCGGAAAGGGCGTCCTCGATGGCGCTGACGGCGATATCCACCGAAGCGGCAGTCAGAAGCAGCGGATAGGTGGCAATTGTGTCGGAAGGCGATGGTTTCAGCCGCTTCTCGTAGAGCGTGGCGCCGGTATCCACGCCCTTGTCGACCAGATGCACGGTCGCGCCGAAATTGCCGCGGTCTTTTTCCACCAGCGCCCAGTAACCGCCCATCTGCCCGCGATAGGCGGGGTTGATGCCGGCATGGAAATTGATGACCGGGCATTGCAGGGCCTGAAGCGTGGTCGGTGTCAGCAGGCGACAGGAAATGGTGAAGATCGCCGCCGGTTTCAGCAGATTGGCGGCCTTGCGGCATTCCTCATCGTTGAGCGAGGCGAATTGGGTGACGGGAAGGCTGTGGTGGAGATCGGGAGAAAGGCCGTGTTCGGCGATGATCTCATCGCTTCTGCTAACCGTGAAGCGCTTGCCTAGCCGCGAGGCGATCATCGTCGCCAGCTGACCCGCAGCGACTATCCAGCCGAGCCGCCGCGCGCGCCGCCTGAGAATGACCGATTTGCTTTCCGGCTGCTCCATGAAAACATGGATGTCGGGAAATCGGGCCGCCAGCGCATTGATCATGACATTGGGGTTCACCCCGCCCGCCGTCATCACCAGAAGCCGATTGTTGATGTCAGTCATATCACCCACGGGATTTTCCTAAGCCATGATCCAGACGCCGAGTTTCACGCGTGAACTTCAAAACCATGTTAATTTTCATCGACAGGATTTTTTGAAATGCCGCTGGAACGGATTTTTGGGACTCACGTTATTGTGACGCATATCACATCGGTACTTGCCTTTGGACGGCAAGTCATAGGGGAGTAGTTTCACATGATCACACGCATTCTTTCGACCGTTTTCGTGGCTTTGCTGACCGTTGTCACCCTGAGCTCCTGCGGTAACACCATTCGCGGCATGGGTCGTGACACGGCGAACGCCGTCGACGCGACGCAGGATGCGGGCCGCAATGTGGACCGCGCCGCCCGTCGCTGACGACATCTCCCCTTAAAGGTCCGGCGTCATCCTGAAACACGGGTGACGCCTTTTCTTTGACCGAATTTTTCTGCGAATGTGCCCCGGCGAGAATCACGGGGCGGGCATGAACGGATCGATGAAAAGACTGGCGAAGCTGCTGTTGCCTTTGCTGTTGCCGTTTTCGGCTCAGGCCGGCGGGCAGGCGGATTTCTGCAGGATCATGGATCATGCCGGCGGTCGTTATACGGTCTGCAGTTTCGATCCGGCAAAAAGCACCATCCGTATTTACGACCGCGATCATGTCTCCGGCGAGGGACATGGCACCTTTGCCGCTCTCTCGTCGGCGCTGTGGCGGCAGCACATGTTCAGCGTCTTCGCCATGAACGGCGGCATGTATCATTCGGACTATTCCCCCGTCGGGCTCTTTATTGAAAATGGCATCGAACGCTCGCCGATCAGCACCGGCGGCGGCTGGGGCAATTTTCATCTTCTGCCCAATGGCGTGTTTTATCTGAAGGGGGCCGCGGCAGGCGTGCTGGAAACGCAGGCCTATCTGGCAGCGGATCCCAAGCCGGACTTCGCCACGCAATCCGGGCCGATGCTCGTCATCGATGGCAAGCTGCATCCGCGCTTTCTGCCCGATAGCGACAGCCTGAAGCGGCGCAACGGCGTCGGCGTTTCCCGCGATGGCATGGTGCATTTCGCCATTTCGGAAAATACAGTGCGCTTTTACGATTTCGCCACGCTGTTCAGGGATGTGCTGGACGCGCCGAATGCGCTCTATCTCGACGGCACCATATCCAGCGTCGATATTCCCGCAATGAAAAGGCGGGACTCGCTGTTCCTGATGGGGCCGATCATCGCCGTTGTCGACAGGGTGCCGGATTAGCCTGAACGATCAGATCGGCGCCTTGGGATAGGCTTTTTCGAGACCGGCCGATGCCGTCAGCCCCTTGCGGAAGGCGAGAAAAGCGGGGTGCTGGCTCGCCCTTGCTGTTTCCGTGATGCGGATCTGCAGCCGGGCAGGGGCATTGCCGCCAAGCCATTCGCCGGTCGTTTCCAGTTTCAGGCTGTTGAGGAAGCGGGCATTGGTCTGCTGGTCGAGATAAAGATTGAGGCCAGCCAGCAGGTTCTCGTCCTGCAGGGCGTTTTCCATCAGCAGCAGCACCCAGGCTTTATCCTCGCTTGCAAGCGAAGTGAGTTTCGATGCGACCGTTTCGCGATCAGGGAAGGAGGATGCCTGCTGCATGGGGTGACTCGCATCGTTGCCGTTGCCATCGTCGATAAAGCACAGGTTACGCCCTTTCAAGGCGCAGTATTTCAGCGCGGGAAGTTCGACCGTAACGTGCCGGCGGCCGGGGTTTTCAACAGGCGTTTGTGCATAACCTTTAAATAACAGTTACACTTTAGTCCAAATTGCGGCGATCGCCAAAATGGCGCTTGTGCGGGCCTCACGCTAACACCTTGTTTTTTCACATACCTATGCACGTGGCGAATGGCAGCCTGTCAAAAACGCCTTCATTTAGCCGCTTTTTGCATTTGCCTTCGCCGCCGGATTTTAATAAATGCTTGCCTCAACGGGCCGGGTCTTGAAGATCCCCCGGAGAGTGAATAGCTGGAGTAATCATGGAAGAAACCGCTCAGAAATCCTGCTGGGGCGTCACCTTGCGCGCACTTGCAGGCTTTGCCGCTTTTCTCGCATTGACGTACATTTTTGGCAGCCCATAAGCATCTCTCCTGAATGACGGGTTTTGAAACGGCGCGGTTTTCCTTTGGAAACCGTGCTGTTTTCGTTTGAAGGCAATTATGTCGCAGCTGCGCAAACCGCTGACGCTCTTTTGTGGCGATCCGTTTCGGCTTTGGATATGATGGTGGTGGAATCCATTCTTATTCAAGGCGAACTTCATGTTTCTTTCGGTCTTTGACGTCTTCAAGATCGGTATCGGTCCTTCGAGCTCCCATACGATGGGGCCGATGACGGCAGCCAACCGCTTTCTGGCGCTGATCCTCAGCGATGAGTGGCCGCGGCCGGCGGGCGCGGCCGTTGCGCAGCTGAAGGTCAGCCTGCATGGCTCGCTCGCCTTTACCGGCATCGGCCACGGTACCGGGCGTGCCGTCATTCTTGGCCTCACCGGCGAACGGCCGGATATCGTCGATCCCGATGCGATGGACGCCATTATCGAGACGGTGGAAAAGGCCGGCACCGTGACGCCGCCCGGCCATCCGTCCTATGTGTTCCGCCCGGCTGAAGATCTGGTCTTCGACAAGAAGAACCCGCTGCCCGGCCATGCCAACGGCATGATCTTTTCCGCCTTCGACAATCAGGGCAGGCTGCTCATCAAGCGCATCTATTATTCCGTCGGCGGCGGTTTCGTCGTCACCGATACGGAGCTGGAGGCGATCAAGCAGCGCGGCAAGACCATCGATAACGGTCCGCGCGTGCCTTATCCCTTCGCCACCGCGCGGGAAATGCTGGATATGGCGGCCCGTTCCGGCCGCACCATCGCCCAGATGAAGCGGGCCAACGAGGAGACGGTGGTTTCCCGCGAGGAGCTGAACGAGCGTCTCGACCAGATCTGGGAGGCGATGAACGGCTGCATCGAGCGCGGTCTGAAAGTGGACGGCATCATGCCTGGCGGCCTGAAGGTGCGCCGCCGCGCCCGCTCCATTTACGAGAAGCTGAATGCGGAATGGCGCAGCAACCGGCTGAACCCGGTCATGGCCAATGACTGGCTGAGCGTTTACGCCATGGCGGTGAACGAGGAAAACGCCGCCGGCGGCCGCGTGGTGACTGCGCCGACCAACGGTGCGGCAGGCGTCGTTCCGGCGACCGTCAGATATTTCCGGCATTTCCATGAGGATGCGAGTGTCGATGACGTGCGCGACTTTTTGCTGACGGCGGCCGCCATTGGCGGCATCATCAAGCACAATGCCTCGATTTCAGGCGCGGAAGTGGGCTGTCAGGGCGAAGTGGGCTCGGCTTCCGCCATGGCGGCGGCGGGCCTTGCCGCGGTCATGGGCGGATCGCCGGAACAGGTGGAAAATGCCGCCGAGATCGCGCTCGAGCATCATCTCGGCATGACCTGCGATCCGATTGCCGGGCTTGTGCAGGTGCCGTGCATCGAACGTAATGCCATGGGCGCGGTGAAAGCGGTGACGGCGGCCTCGCTGGCGCTGAAGGGCGACGGCCAGCATTTCGTGCCGCTCGACGCCTGTATCGAGACGATGCGCCAGACCGGCAATGACATGAGTGAGAAATACAAGGAAACCTCCACCGGCGGCCTTGCCGTGAACGTTGTGGAGTGCTGAACGGGCAGGGCGTCCGGCATGGTTGCCATGCTTGACGCCCGCTGCAAAAAGGCATTGATAGAACCATGCCTTTACATCTCATCAAACTTTGCGTCGGCGCGGATTCAATCCAGGACTTGAGAGACTGGGTCGCGCATCGCGCGCTGACCGCAATTGCCGCAGGCCTTGAGCCGCACAGCGTTCACACCACCCGGATGATCCCGAAACGGGTCGAGGAATTGCTCGAGGGCGGTTCGCTCTACTGGGTTATCAAGGGACAGGTACAGGCGCGGCAGAAACTTCTCGATATCCGCTCCTTCAAGGGCGAAGACGGTATTTCCCGCTGTGACCTCATTCTCGGCCCCGAAGTCATCGAAACCTCACCTGCGCCAAAGCGCCCGTTTCAGGGCTGGCGTTACCTGAAGGACGATGAAGCTCCACGCGATCTCGGCGGCGGTGCAGGCGGCGAGGACATGCCTTCCGATCTCAGGCGTGAACTGGCCGAGCTTGGTCTGCTCTGACGCCTGACGGATGAAAATGAAAAAAGCCGGCCCCTTTTAGGGAGCCGGCTTTTTTCGTTTGGGGAGACGGGTTGTTTTCTGGCTTCAGTTGATGCCGCCGACCGCGGTGGTGGCGCGACCATCCTGAATTTTGACCCAGCGGCCGGGATTGGCGGTGTCCTGGCGCTTCAGGTAGGTGTATTCGGTTTCCGACCAGTTCATGACCTTGTTGCGCATGTTGTCGAGAACGAAATCGCCACGATCGGTGCGGACGGTCAGAACGGCATGGCCTTCGCCATTCGGCTGCAGAACAACGGTGATCAAGAGGTTGGAGGCGGAGAAGCCCTTGTTCATCAGCATCTTGCGCTTCAGAAGCACGAAGTCTTCGCAATCGCCCACCGTGGTCGGATAGGCCCAGCGCTCTTCGACGCCATAGATTTCCATGTCGGTCATCGGCGTGATGGTGGTGTTGACGGTGTAGTTGACGTCGAGCATCGTCTTCCAGCGCTCTTCAGTCAGTTTCATCGGGCCGTTGTCCAGCGATGTCGGCTGGCATTCGCTCTGATAGGTCTGGCAGAATTCATAGTGGCCGATCGGCGGATTGGCCTTGCCGATGACGCGCATGACGGCGGCCGGCGACGCGCTTGCCTGATGCGCGAAGGCGCTGACGATGAATGCGATCAGAGTGAAAACGAAACGGTTGTTCTTGTTCATTGCTTGTCTCCCCGTGTTGAGGAGACATTCGCAGGTATATTTTGACCCGGCGGAAATTTGCGAAGCGCAATTTGAGCTTAAATTTCAGCAAATTAGCCGTTGTTTTGAACTGTATTCGAATTAGTTTTTATGCGTGTTTGAAGCAAATTTTATTACAATTTTACGCATCCCACCCTTAGGCTTTTGGTAGCCATGTAGGCCCCTGTATTGAAAGCAATTTTCGGCACGGGGATATTTCCGGAGCGCTGTACAGCCAGTTAGCGAACGGTACCGAAGGCGTGGATTTCTCGTTTTGGGATGGCTGTTTCAGGCTGGGACAGGCCGGAAAAAGCGGCAAAAAAACTTCAAAAAAACTGCATTTTTTCTGGAAAAAAGTTTTGCGGGTCGATTTTCGTGCCGTGGATGATCTGATCAAGGGCGTGACATGTTCCGCCGCGTTTATCCTTTTCGCCGAATATGGTGGACCGATCTGCCGCACAGCTGTCCCTGGTAGTTACGTTTTCCGTCCGGCACGCTGAGCATGCGCAGGATGTCGTGCGCGGTCGGGGCATGAAATGGAAAGGTTCGGCAGCGAGAAAGCAGAGAATGGAGCGCCGGAAGCTATCAGCGGCTCGTGAACCCGATACAGCCGCGAAGGACAAAGCATAGACTGCCAAACCGTGGTCCGGGAATCGTCTCAATCATGCGACTAGGGCGAGCGCAAAGCACGTCAAATGCCGCACGTATTCGTACGGGCGCAGAACCTGCCGCGTTTGGTGGAACGTCCTAGAGAAATTCAATCAGTGCGTCGGGCGACTGGACGCGGTCGAATTCGACGGCGACGCCTTCCATGAAATGGCGCACGATCTTGCCGCTCATGTTTTTGCCGAGCTGGACCCGGCTTCCGAGCGGCGGCCGGTTTTCGATCTCGATTGCCGCACCCGACAGGGAAAGGTCAATCAGTCGGCATGCGACAAGCACGCCGTCTTCCAGAACAAGCTGGGCTCTCGCGTTGCGCGGCGTCAGGCGGTCGTGGCGGCGGTCTTCCGGCAGGCCGAGCAATTGACGCTTGGCGATCCATGCCAGCTGGGCGGCGAGTTTTTCCCGCTTGCGCTCCGGCGCGTTGATGGCGATGAGGAAGCCCGATGCGGTGAGCGATGTCACCGTGCCTTCGATCCGGCCGATATGCTGGAGATAAGCGATGACGCGGTCTCCGTGGCGGGCAATGCCCGAGCAGGTGAACTGCGCTCTTTCGGCGGTCATCTCGGTCGCGGTGCAATCATATTCTTCATGGTCGGGCAACATGAGGCGGCCGGTGAAGGACACGCGGACGGCGTCGTCAAGATGAGCTTCCTCAACCGGACGCAGGATTTGGGCGGTGTTGACCGAACGGGACGAAAACATGAGCAGCGCAATTGTAATGAATGATGATGGTAAGTTTCTACCTTGCGCGAGTTAACAGACTGTATTGTTTAATCTCTACAATTTTTCTGATCGGCAATATCGTTACAGTTCTGACCTATTTTTTTGAGGTTTCGACGCCGCCGCACCTTTTCCAGACGGGTTTGGGAGCGGTGAAACAGGCCGGTCAGCAGCTTTCGGCGCGCTGCGTATCCATCGGATATTCTACGGGCGCGATGTCCAGGCGCAGCAGGCGGCTGCTTTTCATTGACAGATGCTGGATGGGCGCGGCGAATTCGTGTCGCGGCCGCTCCGCAAGCAGGGCCCCGAGCAACCTTGGAGCGGCGTCCGGATCCGTGCGCAGCGGCAGGAGCAGCATTTCATATGCCAGCGGTGCGGCGCCATGGCTGTCTTCCGCCTCGAGATCGAAGACCACGGGCAACTGATGATGAAGGATGCCGCGGGCAACGCGGCAGGGGAAGGTGGCATTTGCAGGCTGCCACAGTTCCGAAAACGGGCGATCCCGCAGCTCGCGGCCGAAGAGGTCGCAGAGACGTGTGCCGGCAAGGCGGAAGAACGGGGTGTTCTCTCCCTTGTCGGTGAGGATGAAAAGATCGCCGAGGTGATGTTTCAGCTTTGCGGGATCGATGTCCTCGCGTCGTGGGGCCGATCGCTTGCCGCGCAATTCATCCCAATAGGCATATATGTCCAGTCCGGCCATGCTCTTCATAGCATCTCTCCATGTTCGTTTTTGGGACATCATGTCCATCCGAACGTCTGTATCCGGAGGTGTAGCGAATTTTGTGCCAACTGGATTTGTTAAGGTTAACAAAGGGTTGATATTGAATGGCGGCAATGGTCGTGGCATCGGTGCGGCCATGTCGGGGAAAGCTCCGTCAGCACAATTCGATGGCGCCGCCCGTTATTTTACGGCGGGCCCGTAAGCCGGACCGTCCCTGGCCCGGCGTCTTGACCGATTGCGGTTTGGGCGTCGCGCGCTTCAAAGGCGGGACGGCTTTTTTTTCGTTCGGGCTTCCTATATTGCTCGGGGAACGCAAAATTCGACCAAGACAGGGATGGGATCATGTCCTACGGGGACGGCGAACAGCCGCCGGTTTCGGAAACACCGGAGCCGAAAGACGATACGAGTAATCCCGTCTTCAACCTGCCATCGCTGCTGGTCGGCATACTGGCCGCGCTGATCATCGCTTATGTGGTTCCCGCCTATCTTCTGTCGGAGGAAGGCAATGGCTGGTTCATCTTCACTTTTGGCTTCATTCCGCTGCGTTATGCGGTGCCTTTTTCGCAGCAGGGGCTGGAATGGCTCTGGACGCCGGTGACCTATTCTTTCCTGCATGGCGGCATCGAGCACATTCTCTTTAATGGCTTGTGGCTGATGGCCTTCGGCGCGCCGGTTCTGCGCCGGATCGGAACAGTGCGCTTCGTGCTGTTATGGTGCATTTCCGCCGCTGTTTCGGCCTTTGGTCATGCCGCGTTGAACTGGGGTGATGTGACGGTACTGATCGGCGCATCCGGGGTCGTTTCGGCGCTGATGGGGGCGGCCTGCCGCTTCGCATTCCCCGCGCGTGGCGGATATAGCGCCTCCTTCGGCCATCTGATGCCGAGGCAGAGCATTCTTGCGGCGCTTTCCAACCGCACGGTGCTGATCTTCACGCTGATGTGGCTGTTCGGCAATGTGCTGATTGCGGTGGGCGTGCCGCTGTTCGGCGATGTCGGCGGTGAAATTGCCTGGGACGCCCATGTTTTCGGTTTTCTGCTCGGCTTTCTGTTCTTCGGCCTTTTCGATCGTCCGTTACGCTAGGCCGATCACGCTCCTTGTCGGCCGTGGCGCAAATTTGCTTTCGCACGCCCCATGCGGGATTGCATTCATGCGGGCCTCAGCGCACCATATCTCATGATTTGCAACCGCCGGGGGAGACTGCGGCACTGCGGATCGCTGAAAAGAGGAGGAAGGCATGCCTACATTCGTAAAGGATCTTCTCGACCGCAAGGGCCGGGACGTCGTGACTGTCGGTCCGGAGGTCAGCATCGGTGAAGCGGCGGCAACGCTTAATGCGCATAAGATCGGTTCCGTCGTCGTGACCGACGCCGACGGTGTCGTTCTCGGCATCTTCACGGAACGCGATCTGGTGAAGATCGTGGCGGGCCAGGGTGCTGCTTCCCTCCAGCAATCCGTTTCGGTGGCCATGACCAAGAATGTCATTCGCTGTCATCACAATTCCACCACCGATGAGCTGATGGAAATCATGACGGGCGGACGTTTCAGGCATGTTCCTGTTGAAGAAAACGGCCGCCTTGCCGGCATCATCTCCATCGGTGACGTGGTGAAGGCGCGGATCGGCGAGATCGAAGCAGAAGCGGAGCACATCAAGGCTTATATTGCCGGATGATCTTGCGTCCCGGCGTCAGATGGCTGGAAAAGGTTCAATCTCGGGCCGGGACTCACGCATCGCCCTTGGTAACAAGTCGCCATTGAAGAAAGTCGGCTATTTTCGCCGATATTTCCACGTAGAAGTTTTGCGTCTCATAATCAGAGCAGACAATTTCAACCCGATTGAACTGTGAAATGAATTTGCCGCTGCTGGACCAGTTGCCATCGGCCGCTTCTTTCACGATGACGATGTCGATCCAGGGCTGACCGTCCGCCGACGTAAAGGTGACGTCGTTTGTCCGTTTGAGCTCAGGCTGTCCCTCCAGCAACCCGATCAATCGATTCGTGTCGCACAGTATGTTTTTGTCGGTCGGGGGCAGGACCGAGATATACCAATACATGGTCTCACCATATCTGGGCTTTGGAGACGTTTTTTAAAGCAGGGTATTAGCGCCGGAACGCCTGCTGCATGCGCTCAAGCTCCGGAATACGGGAGCGCGTTTCCTCATATCCCCGGTCGATGGCTTCGCTGGCGCGATGGAATTCCGAGAGGCCGATATGGTTGATGCGGGGATGAAGCATCAGATCGGGCGGGTCGCCCGCCAGACGCGAGCGCGAAATCCGGTCCTGAATGATGTTGAAGGCCTGCACCATGACGCCCGGCAGGCCGGGACGCGGCGCCGTTTCCACCGGCGGTGTGCCGCCGCCATGCGGTGAGGCTGCGTGCTTGACCACGGCGGAACGGCCGAAGAGATCGTAGTTGAGGTTGACGGCGACGACCAGCGCCTGCTCATAGGCGCGGCAGACGGAAACCGGCACGGGATTGACGAGCGCGCCGTCAATCAGCGTGCGGCCGTTGCATTGCACGGGTTCGAAAATGCCGGGCAGGGCATAGGATGAACGCAGCGCGGTGACGAGGTCGCCCTGATGGATCCACACTTCGTGGCCGGTGCGCAGCTCCGTGGCGACGGCGATGAAGGGATGATCGAGGTTTTCGACGCGCAGGCCTTCCAGATGCTCCTGCATGCGCTTGGTCAGCCGCATGCCGCCAAAAAGGCCGCCGCCGCCGATCGTGAGATCAAGCAGGCCGGCAATGCGGCGCATCGTCAGCGAGCGGGCGAATTCCTCCAGCTCATCGAGTTTGCCGGCGAGATAACAACCGCCCACCAGCGCCCCGATGGACGTGCCGGCGATCATGCCGATCTTCACGCCAGCCTCGTCCAGTGCCCGCAGGACGCCGATATGGGCCCAGCCGCGGGCCGCGCCGCCGCCAAGGGCGAGCGCTATGCGGTGCTTGTCGACGATCTGGGTGACGGGCGGCTCATTGCCGGTGGCTTCGGGATTTCCAGCCGCAAGATGATTGTGACGATTTCCCCATCCCAACATGACCGCACTCCCTGCCAATTCTGTAAGGCTCCGCCCTTGTCCCCGGAGCCCGCTATATTGGTAGCAAATTGGTGCGGCCGATGGAAGGTAGCCGTTTATTTGTCCGAATAGGTGGTGGCCGGATCGAAATGGCGGGTATCGTCGGTGATCTTCGTCACAGCATCGCCATTGGAGAGCTCGACGGTGCGATAAAAGCAGGAGCGGCGACCGGTATGGCAGGTCGCATCATGGCCGGCGACGGAGACCTTCAGCCACACCGCGTCCTGATCGCAATCAGTGCGGAATTCCTTCACCGTCTGCAGGTTGCCCGATGTTTCGCCCTTCTTCCAGATTTTGTCGCGTGAACGGCTGTAATAGTGGGCGATGCCGGTCTCGAGCGTCAGCGACAGGGCTTGCGCATTCATATGGGCGACCATCAGCAATTCGCCGTCGCGTGCATCGGTAACCACGGCGGTGACAAGGCCGTGGGCATCGAATTTCGGCGAAAAGAGACCTGCGTTTTCGAGCACTTCCTTGTCCGCAGGCGCGGACGGAAACGAAATGGACATGGCTACCCCGGGAGAAAAGCGGAAGGTTTCAGAGCGGCGGGGAAAATGAGATCACTCCGCCACTCCAAAATTTGTCTGAGCATCGGGTTTTCAAAAACCCGCGCTACACTTTTCGGTCCGATGCCTAGCGGTTGCGCACCATGGTCATGAAGCGGACCTGCTCGGCCGGATCGTTCTTGAACGTGCCGGTGAAGCTGGTGGTCAGCGTCGTCGACCCCTGCTTGTTTACGCCGCGCATGGACATGCACATATGTTCGGCGTCGATCATGACGGCCACGCCGCGCGGTTTCAGGGTTTCTTCGATCGATCTTGCGATCTGCGCTGTCATGTTTTCCTGCGTCTGCAGGCGGCGGCCGAAGATTTCGACGACGCGGGCGATCTTCGACAGGCCGAGCACGCGGCCCGCCGGAAGATAGGCGACATGCGCCTTGCCGACGATCGGCACCATATGGTGTTCGCAATGGGAGAAGAAGGGGATGTCGCGCACCAGCACCACATCGTCATAACCGCCGACTTCCTCGAAGGTCGTGCCGAGCACGTCCTGAACGTTCAGCTCATAACCGGCAAAAAGCTCGCGATAGGCCTTGGCGACGCGCTTCGGCGTATCCAGAAGTCCTTCGCGGGCGGGATTTTCTCCTGCCCAGCGCAGAAGAACGCGCACTGCTTCTTCCGCTTCGGCCTGGCTTGGGCGAGCTTCTGCCACGTCGGGTTTTGCGCCAGCGCCGGGGAAATTCTTCACGATCGCATCCATTCCGTCTCTCCCGATGCGGGTAAAGGCCGCACCTGAATTCGTTTTTCATCGCGAACTCTTGTTCGCAGTTGCTGCTATCTGGTTGTTTTACAGCATTTTGGCAAGACCGATGCTGTTATTTCGGTATCGGAGCCGTTAATTTCATCACGGCTTGATGTCCAGAAAGCTCGTTAGCATATAATGAGAATGAAGGGCAGGAAAGCTTCACTGCGACAAACGCTGTGTTTGAAAAATTTGACCTGTCCTGTTTTTGGGCAATCTTGAGCGCGCCGGGCACCGACGATGGACGATATCTACAATAATCGCATTCTGGACTTTGCCGGGAATATTCCGCTCATCGGCGTTCTTGAGGATGCCGACGCCAGCGCCGAGAAACACTCCCGGTTATGCGGCTCTAAGCTCAAGGTCTATCTGAAGGTCGAAGGCGGCATCGTGACGGCGTTTTCGCATGAGGTTCGCGCCTGCGCGCTCGGCCAGGCCTCCGCCTCCATCATGGCGCACCACATCATCGGGGCTTCCAGCGGCGAAATCCGGCAGGCGCGGGAAGACATGCTCGCCATGCTGAAACAGGACGGCGAGGGGCCGACGGGCCGTTTCGAAGACATGCGGGTGCTTCAGCCCGTCCGCGATTTCAAGGCCCGCCATGCCTCCACCATGCTGACCTTCGAAGCGGTGGTCGATGCGCTCGACCAGATCGAAGGGCGGCCGGCTCTCAACGCCGCGGGTTAGGCGATGTGCGGCGAACCGGGCTGCCGGCACCAGCAGACGGCGGAAAAAGCGGGCCGATCCCGCAACTGGACGGGCAGCTTTGCCAAAACGCCGGGGCGGCTTCTGGGCGTCGGTTTCATTCGGCTTTATCAGCTGACGCTATCCGGCTTCATCGGGAATTCCTGCCGCCATATCCCCACCTGTTCCGAATATGGCTATGAAGCCATTGCCCGACACGGACTGTGGGCCGGCGGCTGGATGACGCTGTTTCGCGTCGCGCGCTGCGGGCCGGGCGGCACCAGCGGGCTGGACCCGGTGCCGGAAGTGCTCGATGGCGGCAGGCGTTGGTGGATGCCGTGGCGTTACTGGAGCCTGCATCGATGAATGACTATGTGGCCCTGCTGCACAGCATTGTGCTCGGCGCGGGCAAGCGGCTCGTCATGGCCGATCTGCGGGCATTGGCGGAAGAGCTGGGATTTGCCGAATGCAGAACGCTGGTCGCGACTGGAAATCTGGTTTTTTGCGCCGGGGCGGCACCTGTTCGTGAGATTGAGGACAGGCTGGAGCGCGCCTTCGAAGACCGCTTCGGCAAACATGTCGATATTCTCGTTCGTTCGGGCGGCGACTGGCTGAAACTGGCGGCGGACAATCCTTTCGTCCAGGGCAATCCGCCGGATGTCTGCGTTCGGGTGATGCGGGCGCCGCTGGACAACGGCGTCCTTGAATTGCTGGAGAAATACCGCGGGAGGGAAAAGATCGCTCTTGCCGGCGGCGATCTATGGATCGATTTTTGCGGCAAGCCGAGCGAGAGCAGGCTGCTGTCCGTGCTGACCACCAAAAGGCTCGGTATCGGCACGACCCGCAACGCCAATACGGTCAATGGTCTCGCGCAAATGCTTCGCTGAGCGATCCTTCGCCTTTGACTGCAATGGCAAAAGCCTTTATCAGCCTGCCTGTCCGCTTGTCGCGGGCAAATCATTATTCCAACACCACCCGCATTCGTTGGCGGGACTGGACAGGAGATTAGACAATGTCTGAAGCTGTTTCCCTTACATTTCCCGATGGATCCGTGCGCAGCTACCCCGCCGGTACGACCGGCCGCGAGGTCGCCGAATCCATTTCCAAATCGCTTGCCAAGAAGGCTGTCGCCATTGCGCTTGACGGCACCCTGCGCGATTTGTCCGAGACCATCACCGATGGCAAAATCGAGATCGTCACGCGTGAAGACGGTCGTGCGCTGGAACTCATCCGCCACGATGCCGCCCACGTCATGGCTGAAGCCGTGCAGGAGCTTTGGCCCGGTACGCAGGTGACGATCGGCCCTGTCATCGAGAACGGCTTCTATTACGACTTCGCCAAGAACGAACCCTTCACGCCGGAAGATCTGCCGAAGATCGAAAAGCGCATGAAGGAAATCATTCTGCGCAACAAGCCGTTTACCCGCGAGGTCTGGTCGCGCGAGAAGGCCAAGGAAGTTTTCGCCGCCAAGGGCGAGAACTACAAGGTCGAGCTGGTCGACGCCATTCCGGAAGGTCAGGACCTGAAGATCTATTATCAGGGCGACTGGTTCGATCTCTGCCGTGGGCCGCACATGGCCTCCACGGGACAGATCGGCACGGCCTTCAAGCTGATGAAGGTGGCCGGGGCCTATTGGCGCGGTGACAGCAACAATGCGATGCTGTCGCGCATCTACGGCACCGCCTGGGCGACGCAGGAAGAGCTGGACAATTATCTCCACGTGCTGGCCGAAGCCGAAAAGCGCGACCACCGCCGTCTCGGCCGCGAAATGGACCTGTTCCATTTCCAGGAAGAAGGCCCGGGCGTCGTGTTCTGGCACGGCAAGGGCTGGCGCATGTTCCAGACGCTGACGGCCTATATGCGCCGCCGGCTCGCCAATACCTATCAGGAAGTCAACGCGCCGCAGGTTCTGGACAAGTCGCTGTGGGAAACCTCCGGTCACTGGGGCTGGTATCAGGAAAACATGTTCGCGGTGAAATCCGCCCATGCCTTCACCCATCCCGATGACGAGGAAGCCGATCAGCGCGTCTTCGCCTTGAAGCCGATGAACTGCCCGGGTCACGTTCAGATCTTCAAGCATGGCTTGAAGTCTTACCGTGAAATGCCCGTCCGCCTTGCGGAATTCGGCACCGTGCATCGTTATGAGGCTTCGGGCGCTCTGCACGGCCTGATGCGCGTTCGCGGCTTCACGCAGGACGATGCGCATGTCTTCTGCACGGAAGAGCAGATGGCGGCGGAATGCCTGCGCATCAACGATCTGATCCTCTCCGTCTATGAGGATTTCGGCTTCAGCGAAGTCGTCGTCAAGCTCTCCACGCGCCCGGAAAAGCGCGTCGGTTCCGACGATCTCTGGGATCGCGCCGAAAGCGTGATGATGGATGTTTTGAAGACCATCGAGGAGCAGTCCGAAGGCCGCATCAAGACCGGCATCCTGCCGGGCGAGGGTGCGTTCTACGGGCCGAAGTTCGAATATACGCTGAAGGACGCCATCGGCCGTGAATGGCAATGCGGCACGACGCAGGTGGACTTCAACCTGCCGGAACGTTTCGGCGCCTTCTATATCGACCAGAACTCCGAAAAGACGCAGCCGGTGATGATTCACCGCGCCATCTGCGGCTCGATGGAGCGCTTCCTCGGCATTCTCATCGAGAACTTCGCCGGCCATATGCCGCTGTGGTTTGCGCCGCTTCAGGTCGTGGTCGCGACGATCACCTCGGATGCGGATGATTACGGCCGTGAGGTTGCCGAAGCGCTGCGCGAGGCGGGCATGGCGGTCGAGACCGACTTCCGCAACGAGAAGATCAACTACAAGATCCGCGAGCATTCGGTGACCAAGGTTCCGGTCATCATCGTTTGCGGCCGCAAGGAAGCGGAGGAGCGCACCGTCAACATCCGCCGTCTCGGTTCGCAGAACCAGACGCCGATGTCGCTGGAAGATGCGATTACGAGCCTCGTGGACGAGGCGACGCCGCCGGATGTGAAGCGCAAGCTTGCGGCGAAGAAGCAGGTTGCGTGAGAAATGACAACGGCCCCTTCGGGGGCCGTTTTTGTTTGTGAAAGATGTGCTGGCAGAAGGCGGGGCATCCGCACTCCGTCACCCCGGACTAGATCCGGGGTCCAGTGCGATCAAGTCCTTGATCGCGAAAGACTCGTTCCTCACGACGCAGACGCGTCGTGGCTGGATGCCGGATCAAGTCCGGCATGACGGATGAGATGTAGGTGACGCCTACTCGAAATCCCCGGTCATATCTTCCGGAGCCTGATCCTTCATCAGCACTTCCACGTCCGAATCCCGGCCGGAGGTCACTTTGAAGTTGCGCTGGTAGACCTTGTCCTTGTTGCGGGCGATGGCGGTATATTCGCCTTCCGCCAACACCATGGTCGAAAAGGCGCTGACGCTTTCGTTCACCACGTCGCCGCCGCCGTTCAACACCGACCAGGCCGTATCGGCAATGGCTTCGCCGCCTTCTTCGGAGACGAGCTTGAGGGTGATCTGAGCGGCCTGATGCTGGAGCGTCGCTTCCGTCAGCTTGCCGGCTTCCACCTGGATGTCGGCGCGCACCACCGCATTGACGTTGCCATATTCGGAAACCACGTGATAGGTGCCGGCATTCAGGCGCACGATGGTGTTGGGCTTGATATCGGCCATGACGAGGCCGCGCTCGCCATCGGGGCGGGCGTCTGACGAATAGACGGAAAATTTGAGCTGGTTGCCGGAAATCTGCTTGTCGGAGCCCGCAACCGCATTCAGCACGAAGCCGCCGGCATCGAGAATCAGTACCTGTTTCTGCACATTGCCGGAGGTCGGGACATTGAGTTTCTTGGTGACGCCCGCACGGCCGAAAGCGACGTTGACGAAATATTCGCCCGGCACCAGATGGAATTCCGCCGAGCCACCTTCCGAACTTGCCAGCATCGGCAACTTGCCGTCCGCACCGGGAATGGGGCTGAAGACGCGCCAGGACAGGCCTTCCTTCACCGCTTCGCCTTCGCTGGTCAGCTTGGCTTCCATGCTGATATCGCGGGCGGTGCTTTCCGGGGCGTTGGGTGCGGAAGGGGCGGTGAAAGCGTTCAGCTTCGGCATTTTCGGCGTGCCGCCGAGCTGCTTGAAGTCTTTGAAGGCATCCTGCGAAAAAGCGGCTTGCGATAAAAGGCCAAGCACGGCACATGCAATGGTCAGACGTGCCGCGATTTTGATTGCCGACATTTTCGATACCGATTGACTTCTTGATTTTCCCGGATCACTTCAAAACCAATGCCGTGGCTATTTCAAGGCCCATGTTTTTGCGATGACAGCAGAATGGAAGATTTTTGATCATGACAAATGATATCAAGCTCCTCGATTATCTCAAGGTTCGCCGTTCCACGCCGGCCCTGCAACTTGCCGAGCCGGGGCCTTCGAAGGCGGAAATCGAGGACATCCTGCGCCTTGCCGTGCGCGTGCCTGACCATGGCAAGCTCGCCCCCTGGCGTTTCGTCGTCTATCGCGGCGAGGAGCGCGTGCGTCTCGGTGAGACGGCGCTGAGGATCGCGCTTGAAAAGAACCCGGAACTGGACCTGCAGCAGCAGGAAGCGGAACGCACCCGCTTCACCCGCGCGCCCGTCGTTATCGCCGTCATCAGCACCGCAAAGCCGCATTTCAAGATTCCGGAATGGGAACAGGTGATGTCCGCCGGTGCTGTGTGCCTCAACCTCATCTTCGCCGCCAATGCCAGCGGTTTTGCAGCGAACTGGCTGACCGAATGGTTTGCTTTCGATTCCGCATTTCTCGCGGAAATCGAGGTTGGCGCGGAAGAGAAGGTCGCCGGGTTCATTCATATCGGCTCGACGACATTCCCGCCGGTGGAGCGGCCGCGGCCGGAGCTTGCCGATGTCGTCACCTGGGTCGGGGACGTTTGATGTTCTACACCACGGACACCAACCAGCATGGCCTGCCGCATGATCCGTTCAAGGCCATCGTCGCACCGCGTCCGATCGGCTGGATCGGCTCGAAGGGCAGGGACGGTTCCCTCAACCTCTCGCCCTATTCCTTCTTCAATGCGATTTCGGACCGGCCAAAGCTTGTGATGTTCTCCTCCAGCGGCAGGAAGGACAGCCTGCGCAATGTCGAAGAAACCGGCGTCTTCACCGCAAATCTCGTCAGCCGCCATCTGGTGGACCGGATGAATGCGTCCTCTGCACCCGTTGGCTATAATGTCGACGAGTTCGCCCTTGCCGGTCTCACCGCCGTCGACGGGCGGGTGGTGGATGCGCCTTTCGTGGGCGAGGCGCTGGCGGTTCTGGAGTGCCGCGTGACCCAGATACAGCAGCTTAAGGACGTTGACGGCCAGCCGGCGGATTCGTGGATGGTGATCGGACAGGTCATGGCGATCCATATCGATGAAACGATCATTCGCGACGGGCGCATCGATATGGGGCTGTCGCGACCCGTGGCGCGCATGGGCTATATGGATTACTGCGATGGCGGCAGCGATGTATTCCAGCTGCAGCGCCCCTCTACTGCGCCGTAAATATAGCCCTTCTTCGGCGGCGGTTAATTTTTATGGTGAACCAAACGTAAACCATTTGCGCCTAGAGTTTTATACATGGTGGCGGCGATGATGCCGCCATCCATTGTTGCGAATGTTTTCGAGGCTCAGGTGATCGTACAGGCATTTCTTCGCTGGTCTGAAAAGGCTGGCTCGACCGAGCGGGCGAAAGCCGCCAATGCTCTCGGCCGTGCCTATCTTCAGTCCGACATGGCGCGCGAGAACCGCGATGCCGCCTATATGGCGATGACCTATCTGCTCGACGATCCTTCGCCGCGTGTGCGACTAGCGCTTGCCGAAGCGCTGGCGGATGCCCATGACGCACCGCGCGCCATTCTCGTTTCACTCGCCGAAGACCAGCCGGAAATTGCCTGCACCGTCATTGCCCGTTCACCGGTTCTCGGCGAGGCCGATCTGGTCGATCTCGCCGGGCGTGGAGAAAGCCTGACGCGCGCTCTCATCGCCGCAAGGCCGGGCCTGCCGCGCGGTGTCTGCGCAGCGCTTGCCGAAGTGGGCGACCTGCCGGAAACCATCATCCTGCTCGAAAACGACGATGCCTTCATCACGCCGTTTTCGCTCAGGCGCATCGCCGAGCGCCATGGCTCGGACGCCGATATTCGCGACCTCCTGCTTCGCCGCGAGGCGCTGCCCGCCGATGCGCGTCACCTGTTGATGGGCCGCATCAGCGAAGCTCTCGCGGGCTCCGCGCTGGTTCACGCGATGATCGCGCGCAACCGCGCCGACAGTCTTTTCCGCGAGGCGGAAGATTCCGCCACCATCCTTATCGCGGCCAGCGTTTCCTCTCCGGAGCTGCCGGCGCTGGTGGAGCATCTGCGCCAGCGGCTGGAACTGACGCCGGCGCTGCTCATCCATGCCGTCTGTTCGGGCCGGCTGGAATTCTTCACGGCGGCCATGGTCAATCTCTCCGGTCTCGATGACCGCAAGGTGCGCGCCATTCTGGCGACGGGGCGGCCGCATGCCTTGAAGGCGCTGTTCCAGTCGGTCGGTCTTTTCGGCGATGTTGTCGACGTCTTCATCGAGGCGACGCTGCTGTGGCGCCGTGCCGCCCGCTCGCAGCTTTCTGATGTGGCGGCCTCCGTCTCGGCGGAACTGCTGGCGCATTTCCGTGACGTCAGCGGTTCCGAAACGCTATTCGAACTGCTGCATGCCGTGCGCAAGCTCGCCATCGCCGAAGAGCGGCAGAAGGCGCGGTATTATGCCGAAGCGCAGACGGTCGAGGCGGCGTAACGTCCGGGTTTCCGCGGGTGCGTTCTTTCACCCTCATTCCTGTGCTTGTCACAGGAATCCAGCCAACCCAAGTCCTTGGGCTGAAAAGACTCTCTCCGCCGCACGGACGTGCGTCGACTGGATTCCTGTGACAAGCACAGGAATGAGGGAAGATCGGTTCCCAGCAATCACTTATCGAACCGTTTGGCGATCCACGAATAGCTGTTTTCAACCATCCTCACCGGCGTTCCCAAAAGATGCTTTATGCCTTCGGTGGAAGGCAGGATACGGCTGACGCGGCTGATTGCCTGTTTGGTGAGGCTTTCCTCTTCCTTCGGCGTAACAGCCGCCGTTGCCTGCGGTGCAGCGGCCGGTGCCGAGGCGGGAGGTTGCGTGCCGGCAGTCTGCGGGGGCTGTTCGCCTGGTGTCTGGCACACGGCCACCACGACGGGGTAGGGTGCGTTGGCGTAACGCTCCAGCTCCTTTTCCGACACGGCGTCGCACAGTTCGATGCTCGTCCAGCGCTGCTGCGAGGTGGCGAGGTAATGGCAATCGGTGGCGCTGTCGTCGCAGCCAAGGAAGGTCATGAGAACGAGGGCTGTTTTCATGGTGTCTGTTGCCTCTGTCGGGAATTATGCTCTAGAAACTCATCTATCCCGATTGCAGTGACATTACGACGAAATACGCATTTTTATAGAGAAGGCAGGCATCGCATTGGCCACCGAAATCAAGCTTGAAACACCCCGGCAGGATGCGGTTCTGCGCCTCATCGATCTTTCGAACGTCTATATGGCCTCGCTTTATCCCGCCGAGAGCAATCATCTGGTCGATATCGGCGCGCTCGAGCAGGACAATGTCTCGTTTTTCGTGGCGCGGCACGATGGCCGCGTCGTCGGCTGCGGCGCGCTGGTGGAGGCGGGAGACGGCACGGCGGAGGTCAAGCGCATGTTCGTCGATCCCGAGGCGCGGGGATTGCGGATCGGCAAGCTGATCATGGATACGCTTGTCGCGCGCGGCGCCGAGCTTGGCCTTTCCGCCATCCGTCTCGAAACCGGCATCAGCCAGCCGGAGGCGATCGGCCTTTACCGTAAGGCGGGGTTTGTGGAGATCGAGGCCTTTGCGCCTTATAAGCCGGATCCGCTCAGCCTGTTCATGGAGAAGGTGCTCTAAGCCTACGGCGCGAGTTTGCCGTATCCTGCACGTCATCCTCGGCCCTGCGCCGAGGATCTAATCACGTATCGTAGAATCAATCGGTGGCAGATGCTCGGGACAGGCCCGAGCATGACGGATGCGCGGTTTGAAGACTATCTATAGGCACCAGCGTCGAGGCGTCTGCCCGCTGGCTTCACCGATCAAAACGCCGCTTTCCGAAACGCCGTCGTTTCTTCGCTATTGTCTTCGAGCGCGGCAACCTCATCAACGGCGTCTTCCTGCGTGGGCGGCGGCGGAGCCTCAGCGCTGGCGGCGGCGGAGATTTCCACCTCACGCACCCATTCGCGCCAGATCGCGACCAGGAGCGCCATCAGCACCGGGCCGATGAAGAGGCCGAGGAAGCCCATGGTCTTGACGCCGCCGACGAGGCCGAAAAAGGTGGGCAGGAAGGGCAGTTTGATCGGGCCGCCGACGAGTTTCGGGCGGATGGTCTTGTCGACGATGAAGAGTTCCACCGAACCCCAGACGAACAGAGCCAGCCCGTGGGCGGGCGAGCCGCTGGCGACCAGATAGATCGATACCAGCGTAAAGGAGAGCGGCGCGCCGCCCGGAATGAGCGCCATGACGCCGGTGAGTACGCCGAGCGTGACAGGAGAGGGCACGCCGGCGATCCAGTAGGCGATGCCGAGGATGATGCCTTCGCCGATGGCGATCAGCGTCATGCCCGTCACGGTGGAGCTGATGGTGGCGGGCACGACGCGGGAAATGCGTTCCCACCGCGTCGGCAGGATGCGTTCGCCCACCAGATCGACCTGCCGGGTGAAGCCCGCGCCGTTGCGGTAGACGAAGAACAGCGCGATCAGCATGAACAGCAGGGTCAGCACCAGGTGGAACGCGCCGTTGCCGGCGGCGAGGATCGCCCGGTAGATATTGCCGATATTGGCGCCGCTGACGAGCTGGATGAGTTCGCCGATGGCGCCCGGTGTGCCGATATACTTCACCCATTGTTCGCCGAGCCAGGGGCCGACGGCGGGCAGCGCCGCGATCCAGTCCGGCACGGGCGCGCCCGTCTTGTTGACATGCACCGCCCAGCCGAACCATTCGCGGATTTCGCTTGCCGTATAGGAGGCGGCGATGAAGATCGGCACCACGAGGAAGGCGAGGATGAGGATGATGGCGATGGTGGCGCCGAGCGTGGTGTTGCCGCCCACCTGCCGCAGAAGCCGGGTATAAACCGGCCAACTGGCGAAACCGATGACGAGAGCGGCGAGAACGGGGACGAGAAAGCCGTGGAAGAAATAAATGCCGGCAAGGGCGACGAGAACGAGAAGCCAGCGCGCAGCCGAAATGGGCGGGATCAGGGCGATCCGCGTCGGGCTGGCGGGACCAAGCCATCTCGGTTCGCCACTGGGCTTACGGCTGTCAATGTTACTCACGGCAGGCTCTTTCTCGCATTCTCCCCGAAGGGTGCATTCACTCTGTCACACCGATACATATAAGTGCAATATAATCGGATCACATTACCGTTGTGTGTTTATTACTGAACCTATTGAACGATTTTGGTAAAAATAGAACATCGGTCTTGGCGCGCGCATCGAAATATGAGAATTGAACTCCGTTTTTCTTGCGGCGTAAGGTTGCCGCGCCCGATCTCCAGGTCATGCCATGCTCCGCCGTTTCTTCGCCTATTATCGCCCCTATCGCGGTCTGTTCATTCTCGATTTTTCCTGCGCGGTTTTGTCGGGCGTGCTCGAACTCGGGTTCCCGATGGCGGTGAAGGCCTTTGTGGATGTGCTGCTGCCGGGCGGTGAATGGGCCATCATCCTTGCCGCCTCCGTGGGGCTGCTGCTTATCTATGTGCTGAATACAGGGCTGATGGCGACGGTCACCTATTGGGGACATATGCTCGGCATCAATATCGAGACCGACATGCGGCGTCTGGCTTTCGACCATCTGCAGAAGCTCTCCTTCCGTTATTTCGACAACCAGAAGACCGGCCATCTGGTCGGGCGGCTGACCAAGGATCTGGAAGAGATCGGCGAGGTGGCCCACCACGGCCCCGAAGACCTGTTCATCGCCATCATGACCTTCATCGGCGCTTTCCTCTTGATGCTTTCGGTCAATGTGCCGCTGGCGCTCATCACCGCCGCCGTCGTGCCCGTTACCGCCTGGGTCACCAGCCGTTACGGCGGCCGCATGACGCAGAATTTTCGCGCGCTTTATGGCCGGGTCGGGGATTTCAATGCCCGTATCGAGGAAAATGTCGGCGGCATGCGAGTGGTGCAGGCCTTCGCCAATGAGGATCACGAGCGGGCGCTGTTCGAGAAGGACAATCAGAAATACCGCCGCACCAAGCTCGATGCCTACAAGATCATGGCGGCCAGCACCTCGCTCAGCTATATGAGCATGCGCCTGACGCAGATGATCGTGATGATCTGCGGCGCCTGGTTCGTGCTGACGGGCAGCCTGACGGAAGGCGGCTTCGTCGGCTTCCTGCTGCTGGTGGGCGTGTTTTTCCGGCCGGTGGAAAAGATCAATTCGGTCATCGAGACCTATCCGAAGGGCATTGCCGGTTTCCGCCGCTTCACCGAACTGCTGGATACCGCGCCCGATATCGTCGATGCGCCGGATGCGGTGGAAGCGCCGCTGCTGCGCGGCAATATTGAATATTGCCATGTCGGTTTCGGTTATGCCGAGGGCAAGACGGTTCTTACCAATATCGACCTGAAGATCAGCGCCGGCGAGACGGTGGCCTTTGTCGGTCCTTCGGGGGCGGGCAAGACGACGCTCTGCTCGCTTTTGCCGCGTTTTTACGATGTCACCAGCGGCGCGATCACCATTGACGGCATCGATATCCGCAGGATGAAGCTTGCTTCGCTGCGCAACCAGATCGGCATCGTGCAGCAGGATGTCTTTCTGTTCGGCGGCACGATCCGCGAGAATATCGAATATGGCCGGCTTGGCGCCTCGGATGCGGACATCATGGATGCGGCGCGGCGCGCCCGTCTCGATGGCGTCATCGAAGCCATGCCGCTCGGGCTCGACACCGTCATTGGCGAGCGCGGCGTCAAGCTTTCCGGCGGCCAGAAACAGCGCCTTGCCATTGCACGCATGTTCCTGAAGAACCCGCCGATCCTCATTCTCGATGAGGCGACCTCGGCGCTCGACACGGAAACCGAACGGGCCATCCAGCAATCGCTGACGGAGCTTGCCAAAGGCCGCACCACGCTCGTCATCGCCCACCGGCTGGCGACGATCCGCGACGCCTCGCGCATCGTGGTGGTGGACCAGACCGGCATTGCCGAAACCGGCGCCCATGCCGAGCTGCTGGCCGCTAAGGGCCATTACAGCCGGCTGCACGAGGCGCAGTTCAGCGGGCACCTTGCGGGCCTGAGCTGATGAGCGGCGCGTTCTGCGCCATCGCTCATCCGCCGTTTTCCGCTGCCTGTTCCTCCACGATGCCGGGGTTGGGCTCCGGCTTGCCGGGATGGCTGGTGACGAGATAACCCATGGCGACCGCGGCGGCGACGATGAACAGCAGCACGATGCCGCTGATCGTCATCAGCCAGTCGCGCGGTTTTCTGTGCGCCATGATATATTTCGGCCATCGGCTCGGATGGTTCACCAGGCTGAATTTGTGGCCCTGTCGCATGAACTTTCCCGCAATAGGTTGCTTCCTGAAAGGTCAACGCAGGCGGGTGTGCGGCCGTTCCGAAATCGACGGGGCAGGGCGATGACAAGGCCGTGAGGCCTCCGGTTCGCCCCCGCCCTTTTTCCCCCGACCTCCATCATCCCTGCCTTAGACGGAATCCAGTCGGCGCATGACGGGAAGGAGGGGGAGGGCCAGCCATAAGCGCGTGATGGTGTGTCGGTTCGCGTCCGAACCGGGCACGCGCCTGCGGCATCGTGCGCCGATATCCGGCCGCAAGACTCCCCTTGCCAGCCGTTGCCGCTTATGCGAATGATTTGCAATTGCACCAATTCAATTTCCCATTTGAAAGCGCAGAAAATGGACAAGCCAGTCTTTGGATGGCGACGGAACGGCGACGATCTCTCGTTGTCCGACGTTCACAGCTCGATCCGGGTCAAACCGAATGCCGGCACGTTTCGCCGGGCGATGGCCTTTTTCGGCCCCGGCTATCTCGTTGCGGTCGGTTACATGGATCCCGGAAACTGGGCGACATCGCTCGCCGGCGGCTCCAGATTCGGCTACACGCTGCTCACCGTCGCGCTGGTCTCGAACATCATGGCGATCGTGCTGCAATCGCTCTGCGCCCGTCTTGCGATCGCCTCCGGCCGCGATCTCGCCCAGGCCTGTCGCGATGCCTATCCGAAGCCGGTGGCGATGGTGCTGTGGCTGCTGGCCGAAATCGCCATCATCGCCACCGATATCGCCGAGGTGATCGGCACGGCCATCGGCCTCAACCTCATTTTCGGCATTCCGCTCGAACTCGGCGTTCTCATCACCGCGCTCGATGTATTCCTGATCCTTTATCTGCAAAAGCTCGGCTTCCGCTGGGTGGAGGCGCTGGTCATCACCCTGCTTGCCGTTATCGCCGTGTGTTTCGCCATTCAGGTGGCGCTCGCCGACCCTGACTGGGGGCAGGTGATCCTCGGTTTCGCGCCGACGACGGAGATCGTCACCAATCCGGACATGCTGTATCTGGCGCTCGGCATTCTCGGCGCCACCGTCATGCCGCATAATCTCTATCTGCATTCGGGCATCGTGCAGACCCGCGAAATCGGTGAGACGATTGCCGAAAAACGCGAGGCGCTGAAATTCGCGACGCTCGATTCCACCATCGCGCTGATGTTCGCGCTCCTCATCAACGCCTCGATCCTCATTCTGGCGGCAGCGACCTTCAACAAGGCGGGGCAGACGACCGTTGCCGAACTCGGCGAAGCCCATAATCTGCTGGCACCGCTGCTCGGCCTTGCCATTGCGCCGACGCTGTTCGGCGTGGCGCTCCTCTGCTGCGGCATCAATTCCACCGTCACGGCAACGCTTGCCGGCCAGATCGTGATGGAGGGTTTCCTCAAGATGCGGCTCGCCCCCTGGCTGCGCCGCCTCATCACCCGCGCCATCGCCATCGTCCCCGCCGCGGGCGTGACCATCTTCTATGGCGATAGCGGCACGGCGGAACTGCTGATCCTGACGCAGGTGGTGCTCAGCCTGCAACTCTCCTTCGCCGTCTTCCCGCTCGTGATGTTTACCGCCGATAAGGCCAAGATGGGCGAGCTGCGCTCACCGCTCTGGCTCTCGGCCTTTGCCTGGCTGATCGCGGTGGTGATTGCGGGGCTGAATGTGAAGTTGCTGGTGGATTTTATGGGGTGAGGTGGGTCAGGCCGCGCCTTTACGAAGCGCGGCCGCCGTTCCCTCCGGATCGACGGCGATGACCTTTAGATAGGCGCGGGCCGGTTGATCCGGCTCGCTTCGACCCTGTTCCCAATCACGCAAGGTGCCGAGCGGAATATGATAACGCGCGGAAAACTCTTCCTGCGTCAGCTTCAGAGCCCGGCGGATGATCTTGATGCGCGGCATTCTGGGCGCTGCGGCGAGCTGTTCGGCGGAAAGCGGTCGATTATCAGGGTCGGCCAGCGCATTGGCCTCTGCTTCCTCGTCGGTCATGGCGTGAAGACGGACCCAGTCGGTTTGATCGGTTTTACCAGCCATTGTCGTCATATTCCTTGCGCTCTGCGCGTGTCGCCTTTCGTGCGGAGATGATGCGGATCGTTTCGCTTCGTTCGGTATAGATCACGGCCAGAACCAATCCGTTGCCCAACCCCACTATACGCCGTCGGACTTCACCGTAATTCGCTGAACGATCCTCGATATCCACGGCAAATGGATCGTCAAAAACCCTGCGGGCGGTTTCAAAACTGACGCCATGTTTGGCGAGATTGGCTGACGCCTTATGCGCATTCCATTCGAAATATAACATTCTGAACTACGGGTTTCCAGTAGTTGCAATAAATAAAACATCAAAACAATAAGGGCTCTTTCATATCTGAAAGAGCCCTCAAGACTAATCATTTTTTGGTGCCTAAGCTAACGCTCAGCTGCAACCGCTCGTAGCCCCACAAGTATCGCACTTCTCGCAAGTGCCGTTCCGCACCATCGTGAAGTTCTGGCATTCCGAGCACATGTTGCCGGTATAGCCTTGAGCAATCGAGCGCATGCGGCGTTCGTTTTCCACCTTCTTGGCTTCCGTCTTGGCCGATGCCGCGTCGGCGGCGGCCTTGTCGGAGAAGAGGGCGGTTGCCGTCTGCTGGGATTCCTGGGCGACGTCGTCGATGACTTCCTCGGCGATTTCTTCGGCCAGTTCCCTGGCGCGCTCTTCATAGTCCCGCTTGAAGGAGACGATTTCGGAGGTTGCGACGGAGACGGTCGGTTCCAGCTTGCGGGCGGCGGAGCCGGCGAAGGAGGTGATGTTGGCCGAGGCGCGGGCGGGGGCTGCCGTTGCCGAGCCCTTCGGCTCGGAAGACGACCGTTCGCCGCCATTGCTGGAAACCAGAGTCGGCTTGTAACCGCGGGTCCAGCCGGTGGAAACGAGGTTGGTCTTGCCTTCCTGGATACCCTTGCCGAGCGCCGTGTTGGAGAAGTCGGACGTATCGACATGGGCCAGATCGTGGCGGCCGAGATAGGAGACGGCGAGTTCGCGGAACACGTAGTCGAGGATCGACGTGGCGTTCTTGATGGCGTCGTTGCCCTGCACCATTCCGGCCGGTTCGAACTTGGTGAAGGTGAAGGCCTCCACATATTCTTCCAGCGGCACGCCATATTGCAGGCCGAGCGAAATGGCGATGGCGAAGTTGTTCATCATCGCACGGAAGGCCGCACCTTCCTTGTGCATGTCGATGAAGATTTCGCCGATGCGGCCATCGCCGAATTCGCCGGTGCGCAGATAGACCTTGTGACCGCCGACGGTTGCCTTCTGGGTGTAACCCTGACGGCGGTTCGGCAGCTTTTCACGCTCGCGCGAGACGCGCTCGATGACGCGTTCGACGATCTTTTCGGTGATTGTCACGGCCTGCTGTGCAGCCGGCTGCTGGATCAGCTCTTCGATCAGGTCTTCTTCGTCCTCATCTTCCACCAGCGAGGCGTTGAGCGGCTGGGAAAGCTTGGAGCCATCGCGGTAAAGGGCGTTTGCCTTCAGCGCCAGCTTCCAGGAGAGCATGTAGGCGCTGCCGCAATCCTCGACCGTCGCATCGTTCGGCATGTTGATCGTCTTGGAGATCGCACCCGAGATGAAGGGCTGTGCCGCCGCCATCATGCGGATATGCGATTCGACCGAGAGATAACGCTTGCCGATCTTGCCGCAGGGGTTGGCGCAATCGAAGACCGGCAGATGCTCGGCCTTCAGGAACGGTGCGCCTTCCAGCGTCATCGCGCCGCAGACGTGAACGTTTGCCGCTTCGATGTCCTTCTTGCCGAAGCCGAGGTGCTCGAGCAGGTTGAAGCTCATGTCGGAGAGCTGCTCGTCGGAAACTTTCAGCGTTTCCTTGAGGAAGTCGGCGCCCAGCGTCCACTGGTTGAAGACGAACTTGATGTCGAAGGCGCTCTTCAGCGCGCCATTGACGGCCTCGATCTTCTCATCGGTGAAACCCTTGGCCTTCAGCGTGGAAGGGTTGATGCCGGGCGCCTGGTTGAGATTGCCATGGCCGACGGCGTAGGCTTCGATCTCGGCGATCTGGCTTTCGGAATAGCCGAGCGAACGCAGCGCATCCGGAACGGCGCGGTTGATGATCTTGAAGTAACCGCCGCCGGCGAGCTTCTTGAACTTCACCAGCGCGAAGTCGGGTTCGATGCCGGTCGTGTCGCAATCCATCACGAGGCCGATCGTGCCGGTCGGCGCGATAACCGTCGTCTGGGCGTTGCGGTAGCCGTGCTGTTCGCCGAGCGTCAGCGCCTTGTCCCAGGCGGCGACGGCATGGGCGATCAGGTCCTGATCCGGGCAATCGCCATGGATGAGCGCGACCGGGTTGACCGACAGGCCTTCATACCCTTCCGACTGGCCGTGAGCGGCGCGGCGGTGGTTGCGGATGACGCGCAGCATATTGTCGCGGTTCGGCGCAAAGCCCGGGAAGGGGCCAAGCTCGCCGGCCATTTCGGCCGAGGTGGCATAGGATACACCGGTCATGATGGCGGTGAGCGCGCCGGCAATGGCGCGGCCTTCGGCGCTGTCATAGGGAATGCCCGAGGACATCAGGAGGCCGCCGATATTGGCGTAACCGAGGCCCAGCGTGCGGTATTCATAGGAGAGTTCGGCGATCTGGCGCGACGGGAACTGCGCCATCATGACCGACACTTCGAGCACGACGGTCCACAGGCGAACGGCATGTTCGTAATCGGCGATATCGATGCGCTTCGTCGCCTGATCCTTGAACTGCAGAAGGTTCAGCGAGGCGAGGTTGCAGGCCGTGTCGTCGAGGAACATATATTCCGAGCACGGGTTGGAGGCGCGGATGGGGCCGGCGGCTGGCGAGGTGTGCCAGTCGTTCATGGTGGTGTTGAAGTGCAGGCCGGGGTCTGCCGATGCCCAGGCGGCGTGGGAAATCTTTTCCCAGAGGTCGCGGGCCTTCAGCGTCTTCATGACCTTGCCGTCCTTGCGGGCGGTGAGGTTCCAGTCGCCGTCATTTTCGACAGCGCGCAGGAAGTCATCCTTCAGCGAGACGGAGTTGTTGGAGTTCTGGCCTGAAACCGTGAGGTAGGCTTCCGAATCCCAATCCGTGTCATAGGTCTTGAACTGGATGTCCTTGTAACCCTGTTCGGCGAACTGGATGACGCGCTTGACGTAGTTTTCCGGCACCATGTCCTTCTTGGCAGCGCGAATTTCACGCTTAAGGGCAGGGTTCTTGGCCGGGTCGAAGCAGTCACCATTGTCAGCCTCGCAATTGACGCAGGCTTTCATGATCGCCTTCAGGTGCTTGGCGACGATCTTGGAACCGGTAACCAGCGCGGCAACCTTCTGCTCTTCGTTCACCTTCCAGTCGATATAGGCTTCGATGTCAGGATGGTCGGCATCAACGACGACCATCTTGGCCGCACGGCGGGTGGTGCCGCCGGACTTGATGGCGCCAGCTGCGCGGTCGCCGATCTTGAGGAAGCTCATCAGGCCGGAGGAGCGGCCGCCGCCGGAAAGCTTTTCGCCTTCGCCGCGCAGATAGGAGAAGTTGGAGCCGGTGCCGGAACCGTATTTGAACAGGCGCGCTTCACGCACCCACAGATCCATGATGCCGCCTTCATTGACGAGGTCGTCCTCAACGGACTGGATGAAGCAGGCATGCGGCTGCGGATGTTCGTAAGCGGACTTGGACTTGGTCAGCTTAGCCGTGAAGGGATCGACATAGAAGTGGCCCTGGCCGGGGCCATCGATGCCATAGGCCCAGTGCAGGCCGGTGTTGAACCATTGCGGAGAATTCGGCGCAACGCGCTGGGTGGCGAGCATATAGGCAAGCTCATCGCGGAAGGCCAGCGCATCTTCTTCGGACGAGAAATATTTGCCCTTCCAGCCCCAATAGGCCCAGGTGCCGGCCAGACGGTCGAAAACCTGACGCGCATCGGTTTCGGAGCCGAAACGTTCGGCTTCCGGCACATCCTTCAGCGCCTTTTCATCGGGCACGGAGCGCCACAGGAAGGAAGGAACGTCGTTTTCCTCAACCTTTTTCAGGAACTTCGGCACGCCGGCCTTGCGGAAATATTTCTGCGCCAGAACGTCGGTGGCAACCTGGCTGAACTGCGCGGGAACGTCGATGTCCGCCAGACGGAACACGATCGATCCATCCGGGTTCTTGATTTCACTGACGGCCTTGCGGAAGTCGATTTCCGCATAAGGCGATTGGCCGGGCTTCGTGAAGCGGCGTTCAATGCGCATGGTTTCTGTCCTCGTCCATTGGGCGCCCGGTAAAGGGCGCAAAAATCCGGTCCAGCCGTGCGATGCCTTCGCGCAGCCGGTTGTTGCCGATCTGAAAGGGATGTTCATCCTTGGATGTCATCCCTGTATCTCGTGGCTTATTCGGCTGCAAGCATGTCATGGAATACTAAATATAGTATCAACAGCTTCCTGCCGCCAGTCCCCGCGTCATGTTTTTGGCGGTTCCGAAAGGCGCGCAAAAGCCTGCGGCGAACCGCCCCCTCATGGCCGGGACGCCGCTTTGGACATGCGCGCTGAAGATGGAGAGGAACCGGCCTCGTTACTTTCCGGTCCGTTGCCGCCGCAACATAATTGTCACTTTCCTCTCGCGGCACAGATTCGTCAAGCCATAGATTGAAACCCATTTTTAACCACAAGATATTGTGTGGAGTGCCTGTGGAAAACGGGGATAGGAAAAGCTCTTAGAAAAATCAGTAACTTGGCGGGAAAGTTTGAAGCTTGCGCGAGGCTGGTTTCCGCAAGGGAAAGGCAAAACCCCGCATTTCCGGGGTGAGGCATAAAGGCGACACTGCGGTTTTTCCGTGTTTTTTAGCTGTCGCCATAAAGGCGTTTCCCGACAAAAAAACCGCCCCGATGGGGCGGTTCCAAAGCGTGATTTTTCTCTTCGGGGCTGGTCAGCCGCGCGATCCCTTGGCGATCGGCTCCTGATAGGTGAAGCCCATGTCCCAGGGGAAATAAATCCAGGTGTCCTGGCTGACTTCGGTGACGAAGGTGTCGATGGTCGGCACGCCCTTCGGCTTGGCGTAAACACAGGCGAAATGCGCCTTGGGCAGCATTTCGCGCACTTCGAGCGCCGTCTTGCCGGTATCGGTCAGGTCGTCCAGCACCAGCACGCTTTCGCCGCCATCCGCCGAAAGTTCCGGGGCGACACCCTTCAGCAGAACCGTTTCGCCCTGATTGACGTAATCATGGCGGGTGGCGATGCAGACCGTGTCGATCAGGCGGATATTCAGTTCGCGGGAAATGATCGCCGCCGGCACGAGGCCGCCGCGGGTGATACAGACGATCGCGCGGAACTCTTTGTCGAGGCCGGCAAGACGCCAGGCAAGCGCACGGGCATCGCGGTGGAACTGGTCCCAGGAGACGGGAAAGGCTTTATCGGGAAGGGACATGTCGTCTACCATCTGGTCAAAATTGTCGATGGCTTTGGCTAATAGCCGCAAGACCGGCAAAAAGGCAAGCTTTCCGCTTAAAGGACAGAGCTGGAGATTGCCGCTTGTTTCTTCTCCCCGCCGGGGAGAAGGTGGCCCGAAGGGTCGGATGAGGGGGCAAGCTCTCCGAATATCTCTACCCTTGCCCCCTCATCCCGCTGCCGCGGACTTCTCCCCGGCGGGGAGAAGAAACAAGGGGCAAACGCTCATTTTAACCGAGATGGCGGGGCTTGCGGCGCGCTGTTTGCGCCGCATCCATTTTTAACGCGACAGCAGCGTCAGCGCCGTCATGGAATCGAGCAGGGTGCGGGTGACACCGCCGAACAGCAGTTCCCACCAGCGGGAATGGCCGTAAGCGCCCATGACAAGAAGGTCGATGCTGTTATCGGACAGCCGGTTTTCGATGGCGGCCTGCGGCGAGACGCCGGCGATCTTTTCCTGCGAGGTCACGGTGACGTTGACGCCGTGGCGGGCGAGCGTGGCGGCCAGTTCCGCACCGGCGAGGCCGGAGGACTGCGTTTCGCTCTCGGCCTGATCGACGGAGAATATCTCGACGCTGTCGGCTGCCTTGAGGAAGGGCAGGGCGTCGAAGGTGGCGCGGGTCGCCTCGCGCGAGCCGTTCCAGGCGATCAGGACGCGCTTGATCGGTTTCGCAACGGTCAGCACATGCGGCACGAGGAGAACGGGGCGGCCGCTTTCATAGAGGAAACCGTCAATATCCGAACGGCTGTCGGAAAGTGCGGAGGAGTTGCTCTGGCGGGCGACGATGAGATCGGCGCAACGGGCGCTGTCGATGGCCGATGCGGAGGCGTAACCCACCGATGTGACGAAGCTGCGCCATTCATGCGAGATGCCGTTGGCGGCCAGCGTACGCTCGAAGATGGTTCCGACGTCGGTGGTTTCCTTATGCGCCACGTCCTGCAGCGCCTGCACGGTGGCGGGGTCGGGAATTTCCATCGGCGCGACGAGGGGAACGGCGGCCAGCGTTTCCATATGCAGGCCGATCACATGCGAGGAAAACTGATCGGCAAGGCTTACCACGAATTCGCCAAGCTTCTGCGTGTTCGAAACATTGTCGACCACTGCCAATATCGTCTTGTAACCCATTTCTCTCTCCTCGGTGACATGTCGTTTTCAGATCGTTCTGGCTTTTCTTCGAATCGCCAGAACGATCTAAGTCTCTGTTTTATGCATTGTCCGGACGGAAAAGCTGTTCCGCTTTTCCTGGAAATGCTCAGGGGGAGAGTGGCCGCCTTTACAGGCCGCCACCTTGATTTTGGTCAAAGCTTCCCGGTCTCAAGCCTCTTCTGTCTCAAGCCTTTTCTGCCTTAGGCGGTTGCATCGCCCTTGCTGGCTGCCAGTCTTTTTTCATGGCCGATGGTCTCGATCATGGCGGCAACCGCGTCTGCTGCCGCCTTCAGGACGCCGGCGTCGCGGGCGCGCACCACGATTTCCGTCGAAAAGCGCTGCCCGTCATATTTGGGATACGAGCCGATGCTCGTTTCGGGATGGGCTTTCTGGATGGCTGTCAGCGGCGTGCCGATATCGCCCTCGCCATAGGGCGACCGCACCGCCTGCGACATGACTTTTGCGCCGGTGCGCAGCGTCGGCATGACATTGTCCAGCATGGCCTGAAACACCTGCGGCACGCCGGCCATGACGTAAACATTGCCGATGACGAAGCCGGGGGCGACGGAAACGGGATTTGCGATGTGGGCGGCTCCTCTCGGCATGCGCGCCATGCGCTTGCGCGCCTCGGTGAACTCCATCTCGCGGACGCGATACATGTCACCCAGCAGGCGCAGCGCCTCGGCATCGTGCTCGCAGGGCAGGCCGAACGCCGCAGAGACCGCATCCGCGGTGATGTCGTCATGGGTCGGGCCGATGCCGCCTGATGTGAAGACATAATCATAGCGGCCGCGCAGCGCGTTCAGCGCTTCCACGATCGCTTCCTCCTCGTCGGCGACGATGCGCACTTCCTTCAGGTCGATGCCGGACATGGTGAGGACATCCGCGAGGTGGCCGATATTCTTGTCCTTGGTGCGGCCCGAAAGCAGTTCGTCGCCAATGGCAAGCATGGCGGCGGTCACGACGGATTGGGCGGAGGAGGGATTGGACATGGTTGCACTCGTCATCTGTTTCACCCGACGTTAACGCCGCGCCAGCGCGAATGCAAAGCGGTTTTGAAGAAACGCAAAAGGGGGATTGGTTGACGATGGCTCCGAGCGTTCACTCATCGTGAACAGTGCGTATGCCAATCCCCGGCTGGCGGCAGACCGATCCGTCCGCTACCTTTTTGTCATACGCTTTTACAGGTCAAAGCCGATGATCATTGAGTTTTTAAAGAAGCTTGTCGCCGGTACGCCGGAAACAGTTCCAGCAAAGGAAACGAAGAGAATGACGAAGGTTCTGGTACTTTATTACTCCTCTTACGGCCATATCGAGAAAATGGCCTATGCCGTTGCCGAGGGCGTGAAGTCCACCGGCGCGGAAGCCGTGGTGAAGCGCGTTCCCGAACTCGTTCCGGAAGAAGTTGCAAAGTCTTCCCATTTCAAGCTGGATCAGCCGGCCCCGGTGGCGACGGTGGACGAACTGGCGGATTACGACGCCATCATCGTCGGCGCCGGCACGCGTTTCGGCACGGTCGCCTCGCAGATGCGCAATTTCTGGGACCAGACCGGCGGCCTGTGGTTCAGCGGCAAGCTGGTCGGCAAGGTCGGTTCGGCCTTCACCTCTTCCGCCACCCAGCATGGCGGCCAGGAATCGACCATCCTCGGTTTCATCCCCACCTTCCTGCACCATGGCATGGCGGTCGTCGGTCTGCCCTATGCTTTCCAGGGCCAGATGGGCGTCGATGAAATCAAGGGCGGCTCGCCCTATGGCGCCTCCACCATCACCGATGGCGACGGCTCGCGCCAGCCTTCGGAAATCGAACTGGAAGCCGCTCGTTATCAGGGCGCGCATGTCGCCAAACTGGCTGCCAAGCTTTCGGCCTGATTGGATGATTTGTCCAAAAAAAATGCGGCCCACAAGGCCGCATTTTTTAATGCCGGAACGTCACGTCGCCGGTCCTGTCGAAGAAGAATTTTTGCCGTGGGTCAGATCGGTAGGTTGACCATGAAAAGGCAGCTTGCGACCACGAAGCCGAGCATCGAGATTTCGAGAAAACCGTTCAATCCGTCACGCATTCCAATCCTCCTCCTGTTGGATGAAAAGAGAACGGCCAGAGTTTATCGCGGTTCCATAACGAAAGAATGAAATTCAGGAAATTCTAATGTCCACTCGTCCCGTCTTCCGGCGGAGGGGATTTTTCCGCTTCAGCCGGTGACGACGAAGGCCACCACGAGGTGGCCGAGAAGGCCGATCGCCAGGCAGGAGAGGAGAAAAATGAACAGGGCTTTTTTCATGTTTCCGGAAGCTTCCATCTGTTGCGATCCATCCAACGTCTTATTCTGAAAAGCTGACGCCGCAGGCGGCATTTCTAGTCGACGGCCGGCAGTCACTCCGCCATCAGGCCTTGATATCGAGGCCGGCTTCGATTGCGGCTGCGATGAAGGCCTTGCGCGCATCCTCAGGCTTTTTCCTGCCGGCATCGACGGCGGCGCAGATCAGCAGCGCCTTGTCCAGCGCATCCCCGTCTTCGATCGGCCAATCCTCGATCAGCGCCCAGGAGGCCGCCTGCGTGGTGTCGATGCTCGTATAGTCGCCCGGCGTTTCGAACGCGATCAGGACGGGTTTTTGCCAGCGCGTATTCATCGCCTATCCATAGTGGTTGTTGCGCCCGGCTCTAAACCAAGCGGTCAGGATGCGCAATCCCGTTCCCGGCCCGTTTCGCGCGGTTGCGGTGCGGTCAGTCGTCGCGCCCGAACAGCCATTCGCGGATGATGCGGCGGTCGATGAGTTCCAGCGAGCGGTCCGGCGCGATGCGGTAGGTTTCCACCGCCCGCGTGCTGGCGTCGATGCGGAATTCATGGGTGAAGGTACTGCCGATCGGCGATTTCGTCAGTTTGGTGCGCGGCTGGCCCCTGTAGATGATGCTGCCAGGGATGGGTTCGACATAGGGCGCGGGGCCGACATAGGCGGCCGGTCCGGCCGTGGTGCATCCGGCAAGCGCCAGTGTAAGCGCGATAGCGGCCGACGATACGAGCGTTTTCATCCTGTCCTCCGAAGTGCGTCCGTGAAAACGATGTCGAGGCGCGGCGGTTCCCGGCGGGCAGGGGGCCGGAGACGATTTCCCCGACTATTTGCTCTTCGGATTCTGAATGTCGCGCGCGACCCAGCGAAAGAAAAAGTAGACGAGGAGGCCGAAGATGAAAAGCGGGATGAGGTTCGCAAAACCGGACATATGATTCTCGTTTCTCCCTCCCGGTCCGGGGTCTAGCCGGAGTGAAACCGGCAAGGCAAGGGAAACGAGAACACAGTCGGTAAAATATCCGTGTGCCTGCAAAGGAGAATTCGAGGAGCGTGGGGAGGGGCGGGAGAGATCTGGCGCACTGCCAGTGATGCCAGATCTCTCCGTCTCCCGCCAGTTTCAGGGTACGGGGGACTGGCGCTAATATGACGGACAACTGCCGATAGACATAGGCCGAGAAATTACCTCGAATAAATCGCTGCTTTCATCGATCCCGGTGAAGGCCGGCCCGCCGCAGGCCTTCAGGGCTTTTTGCGGCGATATAATTAGCCAGAGAATTATTTTCCGAGACGGGAGCAGGCAAGGCCGCATTCCCGAATTTCCGGTGTAACCCGTTGAAACGGAAGAGGATGCCTTTCTACCATTATGCTGCCGGCTATACAGGAAAGGGAACTTTTTGCGCGTTTCATCATTCAAACAGGCAGGACACATGCCAATAGTGGAGGGTTACACATGCTCGGCACCATCCTCGTCATCCTGCTCATTCTTTTCCTGATCGGCGCACTGCCAAGCTGGGGTTACCATAATTATGGCTATGGCCCGTCAGGCGGTCTCGGACTGGTTCTGGTGATCGTCCTGATCCTGGTTCTGCTTGGGCGGATCTGATCATGCGAAAAGGGGCAGCGTCGCTCGCATGATGACAGGCGAGTTGAACTCAAGCGCCTGTGTGGCGCTGCTCAGTTCATACCGAAATTGGGTGTGATGTAAGATATGGAGGCCTCGCCCGGAATTGAACCGGGGTACAAGGATTTGCAGTCCTCTGCGTCACCACTCCGCCACGAGGCCTCAACCGCTCGTCGTCTTGAGCGATGGCGGGCATTTAGAACGAATCCATTTAGGGTGCAAGGCCCTAATTTCGAATGCGCTTGTTTTTTAGTTTCTGCGCACGAAGACAGATCGTTACGATAAAAAGTCTCCTTCATGGGCGTGATATCCTGTCGCTTTTTCCCACACATCCGGCTTAGCGCGCTTGAAAGCGCGCGCCTTGGCAATTATGAGATTATCCAAAGGCGAGGGTGAGCCCCTGCCGTTTTGAGCTTTTGGAGCCGAGGCTTCCCGACCGGCATCCGTGAAATTGAGGCGATACGATATGATGGATTTCGAAACCGCACGCGCCAATATGGTCGACAGCCAGTTGCGCACGACCGACGTGACGTCGCATTCCGTGCTGAAGGCGTTTTTGAGCGTGCCGCGCGAGGCATTCGTGCCGGCGGGCGTGCGGCAGATTGCCTATGTGGACGAGGACCTGCAGATCTGTCCCGCCCGCGATGGCCGTCCGGCCCGTTATGTCATGAAGACCTCGCCGCTGGCGAAGCTGCTGCAGCTTTCGGCCGTGTCGAAGGAGGACGTGGTGCTGGAAGTGGGCGGCGGCGCAGGTTATGCGGCCGCCATCCTTTCGCAGCTTGCCGGTTCGGTGGTTTCCCTTGAAAGCGATGAGGCGCTGGCCGCACAGGCGACCGAGACGCTCGCTTCGCTTGGATATGACAATGTCGCCGTCGTGACCGGCGATCTCGAAAAGGGCTATGCGGGCGAAGCACCCTATGACCTCGTTTTCATCAACGGCTCGGTGGAGGAAGTGCCGGCGGCACTGACCGACCAGCTGCGCGACGGCGGCCGTCTGGTTGTCGTCGTCGGATATGGCGGCGCCGCGAAGGCCACCGTCTATCGCCGCGATGGCAACAGCACATCGGCTGCCACTTTCTTCAATGCTTCGGTCAAGCCGCTGCCGGGTTTTGCCAAGGCGGCCGAATTCGTTTTCTGATCGGCAAACGATCCTCTTCTTTCTGACGCCGGGGTGGAGTTTCCGCCCCGGCGTTTTTATGTTCGGTTTGCCGGCGCGGCGCGTCCTTTCGGGCCATTCTCACAAAGCTGTGCATCATCACGAAACTTGTCGAATCAGTGATTTAGTTCCTCGCTATGCTGACCTAAACTAAGGGTGATTCGGGGTGTGCGTATTTCTGCCCCGCATGATCCTGCGACAGGGACGGCGAAATGCTCAGGCGCTTGGCCGGCCATGTTTCAGAGCATCGGTGTGACGATCGATTTCGGTTGTCGAAAACGCGATGTGAAAATTGAACAGGTCAAGGAGCGCTCATCCGGTGTCCGAGGGATGCGGCAAGGGTGCTCGAAGAGTGGAAACCGGGGATTGATATGGCTCAGCCAAGCGTAGCGCGTGAACCGTCCATGGAAGAGATTCTGGCGTCTATCCGCCGGATCATCGAAAGCAACGAGACCGGACCTGCCGGTGCGTTTTCCGGGCAGTTGCCGCCGGTCTATGACGATGAAGACGAGGCTGCGAGCGAAGCGGCCTTCGTGGCGGAGCCCATCAGCCCGCCGGCGCGCGTTCCCCCCGCCGCAAACCAGGCTTTTGGCGCACGGCCTGCGCAGGATTTCTCGCCGATTTCTGAAGGACCCATGGCTGAACGGCAGGAAAGCTCTGCCGAAAAGACCATGTCGCTTGCAGATGTTGCCGCCCGTGTGCGTGCCGCCGCAGACCGTAACGCCGCCATGGGGCCGCAGGCTTTCGCCGCGCAGGCCCAGCGTGGCGTGGCCGAGACCGTGCCGTCGGCTGCTGCCCCGACCGTATCGCAGCCTTTGTCCGTATCGTCTTCCGAACGCGCCGCACCGCAGCGCCCGACGGATGTTCGGCCGCTGATGGCGGCTGCGGCCGCCGCGAGCGTGAGCGAGCAGCCGGCATCCAGCGTGAACGAGCAGCCGGTATCTTTTGCCGCTGAGGATCGCGCCGCCGCTGCCGCCATCGAAAGCGCGTCTTCGGCCGAAAACCGCTTCGATCAGCTTTCGCTGCGCGGCGCCCTCGAAACGCCGCTGACAGCGGAGCGTTTCGACATAGCGGTGCTGGAACCTGCCGTTGGCAAACCGGCATTCGATCTGGCCGAGCCACAGGCAAAAGACGAGGCGGGTGTCGAGGGCGGTCTGTCGCTCAATCTTCTTTCTGCTGCTGCCGGTGCACAGATCGCCCGTTCGTTCAGCGAGCTTGCAGAGGTTTTCGACGGCGTCGAGCGGCGCTCGATCGAAGATATGGCCGCCGAAATGCTGCGCCCGATGCTGCAGGACTGGCTGGAGGACAATCTGCCGACGCTCGTGGAGCGTCTGGTGCGCGAGGAAATCGAGCGCGTGGCGCGCGGTTCGCGCCGCTAAGTTCCGCTTTGGCCGCATGTGCGATTGCGGCGGGATGCGACGAAACAGGGGCCGCTCCGGCATCGGGGCGGCTTTTTTGTTGAAGATGAAGGTGTTATGGGGTCATAGTCACCCGTGGGTCCGCTCAATGGTTGGCTCGCGGGCGGGTTTCTGTTGACTCTCTCCCGTCCATCCTTATTTAAAAAAATCCACACAAGAACTCTAAAATTCAGGTCAGGAAATGCTCGAAAAGACCTACGATTCCGCATCCGTCGAACCGAAGATCGCCAAAGCCTGGGACGAGGCTAACGCTTTTCGTGCCGGCGCCAACGCCAAGCCGGGCGCGGAAACCTTCACCATCGTCATCCCGCCGCCGAATGTGACCGGCTCCCTGCATATGGGCCACGCGCTCAACAACACGCTGCAGGATATTCTGGTCCGCTTTGAGCGCATGCGCGGCAAGGACGTGCTGTGGCAGCCGGGCATGGACCATGCCGGCATCGCCACGCAGATGGTCGTCGAGCGCAAGCTGATGGAGCAGCAGCTTCCGGGCCGCCGCGAGATGGGCCGCGAGGCCTTCGTGGAGAAGGTCTGGGAATGGAAGGCCGAATCCGGCGGTCTGATCTTCAACCAGCTGAAACGTCTTGGCGCCTCCTGCGACTGGTCGCGTGAGCGCTTCACCATGGATGAGGGGCTTTCCGAGGCCGTTCTCGAGGTCTTCGTCACCCTTTACAAGCAGAACCTGATTTACAAGGACAAGCGCCTCGTCAACTGGGACCCGAAGCTGCAGACCGCGATTTCCGACATGGAAGTCGAACAGATCGAGGTGAAGGGCAACCTTTGGCATTTCCGTTATCTGCTGGAAAAGGGTGTCACCTATCAATATCCGATCGCTTTCGACGAGGAGGGCAAGCCCACCGAGTTCGAAACGCGCGACTATATCGTCGTCGCCACGACGCGGCCCGAAACCATGCTCGGCGATACCGGCGTTGCGGTGAACCCGAAGGATGAACGTTACAAGGGCATCATCGGCAAGCATGTCATCCTGCCCATCGTCGGCCGCAAGATTCCGATCGTCGCCGATGACTATGCCGATCCGACGGCCGGCACGGGCGCGGTTAAGATCACGCCTGCGCATGACTTCAACGATTTCGAAGTCGGCAAGCGCTGCGGCCTGCGCGCCATCAACATCATGAATATCGACGGCACGATCTCCATCAAGGAGAACGAGGATTTCCTCGAGGGTCTCAGCCATCCCGCGGCGCTGCATGGCGCATGGGATCGTCTGGAAGGACAGGATCGCTTCTTCGCCCGCAAGGTTATCGTCGAAATCTTCGAGGAAGCCGGCCTGCTCGACAAGATCGAGCCGCACAAGCATGTCGTGCCGCATGGCGACCGTGGCGGCGTGCCGATCGAACCGCGCCTGACCGACCAGTGGTGGGTGGACAACAAGACGCTGGCCCAGCCGGCGATTGCCTCGGTTCGCGAAGGCCGCACCAATTTCGTGCCGAAGAACTGGGAAAACACGTACTTCCAGTGGATGGAGAACATCCAGCCCTGGTGTATCTCGCGGCAATTGTGGTGGGGTCACCAGATCCCCGCTTGGTATGGTCCGGACGGACAGGTCTTCGTTGAGAAGACCGAAGAAGAGGCGCTTCAGGCGGCCATCCAGCATTATATCGCCCATGAAGGTCCGTGGAAGGCCTGGGTCGAGGAGAAGCTTGAGAACTTCAAGCCGGGCGAAATCCTGATCCGCGACGAAGATGTGCTCGACACCTGGTTCTCGTCGGCGCTGTGGCCGTTCTCGACGCTCGGCTGGCCCGAGCAGACACCGGAACTGGCGCGCTATTATCCGACCAACGTGCTGGTGACCGGTTTCGACATCATCCCGTTCTGGGTGGTGCGGATGATGCAGATGGGCCTGCATTTCATGAAGGACGATGCCGGCAACCCGGTCGAGCCTTTCAGCACGGTCTATATCCATGCGTTGGTTCGTGACAAGAACGGCCAGAAGATGTCGAAGTCCAAGGGCAACGTCATCGATCCGCTGGAACTGATCGACGAATATGGTGCGGATGCGCTGCGTTTCACGCTCGCCATCATGGCGGCGCAGGGCCGTGACGTGAAGCTCGACCCGGCGCGTATCGCCGGTTATCGCAACTTCGGCACCAAGCTCTGGAATGCGACGCGTTTTGCCGAGATGAACGGCGTGAAGCGCGATCCGCATTTCCTCGCCGAAACCGCGTCGCTGACCATCAACCGCTGGATCCTGACCGAGCTTGCCAATACGGCGCGCGACGTGACGGCGGCGCTCGAGAACTTCCGCTTCAACGATGCCTCCGGCATTCTCTACCGTTTCGTCTGGAACCAGTTCTGCGACTGGTATCTGGAACTGCTGAAGCCCGTCTTCAGCGGCGAAGACGAAAAGGCCAAGAGGGAATCGCAGGCCTGTGCGGCCTATGTTCTGGACGAGATCTACAAGCTCCTGCATCCCTTCATGCCCTTCATGACGGAAGAGCTGTGGGCGCATACGGCGGGCGAGGGCGAGGAGCGGGATAATCTGCTTTGCCTGACCGACTGGCCGGTGCCGGAATTCCGCGACGATGCCGCGGCGGCCGAAATCAACTGGCTGATCGATCTCGTCTCCGGCATTCGCTCCGCGCGCGCCGAGATGAATGTGCCGCCGGGCGCCACCGCTTCGCTGGTGGTTGTCGGCGCCAATACCTCCACCGAAGCGCGGCTCGACCGCCACGCCGCCGCCATCCGGCGCCTGGCGCGGGCGGATGAAATCCGCGCCGCCGATGTCGCGCCGAAGGGCTCCGCGCAGATCATCGTCGGTGAGGCCACGGTCTGCCTGCCGCTCGGCAAGCTCATCGATCTGGCCGCCGAGGAAGCCCGTCTCGAAAAGGCGATCGGCAAGGTGGATGCGGAAATGGAACGTATCGACAAGAAGCTGTCGAACGAAAAATTCGTGGCCAATGCCGATCCGGAAGTGGTCGCCGCCGAGCGCGAGCGCAAGGCGGAGCTGGAAGTGCAGCTTGCAAGCCTGAGAACGGCGCTCACGCGGGTCAGCGAAGCGGGGTAATAGCTGCTTCCGGCTCTTTTATGGAAACAAAAACGCCCCGTCCGAAACGGGGCGTTTTTATTTTGGTGTAACAATTCGTCTCGATTGATTGCTGCACTGCAATGGCGAATCATGGGCGTCTGAAAGAGCGATTATTTCACGCCACGCCCGGCCAAAAATCTCTGAAACAGTCAAAAAATCCAACAAAAACGGCCTGATAAGCGCGTTTCCTCGGGAAACTCGTGAGTGTGGTTATTTGGCGACAATTCCTGTCTCAAGTGGGAATTTGTTTCATTTTATGTCTGATTGCTTCAATTGGATTAGAAAAATAACCTAAAATGATTATGCAAGGGGATCGGCATGAAATTCTTACGTAAAAAATGGAGAAGTGTCGCAGAACTGTGCCAGAGTGCGGCAGATTGTCATTTGCTGCGAAGCGCTTCACTCTTTTGATGATCACATTGCCTTGATTGGGGAGAGAGATGGCAAAAACTGCAATTTTTCGCGGCGCGGTATGTTTCGCAGTCAGCATCGCGGCGGTAACGCCCTCACTGGCCGGTGGCCTTGAGCGCGGCGGTTACAATATCGACCTGCTGTTCGATCCGTCCGATTATGTTCTCGATAGTTCCGCAACCTTCGTCGCGCCGCAGCGCAAGGTAGAGAATGCGCGGGACAATCCGCTGAAAAGCGGTCCTTTGCCTGCGTCCTGGTCCACCAGTGCAGATGATTCCGAAAATTTCTGGTCGACCCGCATCGGCGCCAAGGCGGCAATCGGTGATTTCGGCGACTGCATGTTCGATTACTCACAACCGTGGGGCGCGCATCTCAATCCCGGCATCTGGCAGGGATCGAGCTACAATATCGAAACCAAGGTCAAGTCGCACAATTACGCCACCACCTGCCGGGTGAAGTTCGATCTTGGCAAAGGCGACTTCTCGATCATCGGCGGTGGTTTCTATCAGGAACTCAGCGGTTATAAATACCGTCAGGTTCTCGGGCCGGCCGTTCTGGGCCTCAATCCGGCCTGGTCCAGCTTCAGCGGCGTTGGCAAACTTGAGATGGAAGGTGACGGCTGGGGCTGGCGCGCCGGCATGGCCTATGAGATTCCCGAGATCGTCTTCCGTGCGAGCCTCGTTTACAACAGCGCCGTCGATCACGACCTGACGGGTTTCGCCGACGTCAGGGCGATCCCGCAGACGCCGCCGTCCATTTCTCCGACGCTTGCGAAATACGGTGGCAAGCTCGTGCCGATCTACGGCTCTGTTTCCATGCCCGACAGCATCGAACTCAAGGTGCAATCCGGCATAGCGCCGGACTGGCTTGCTTTCGGTTCGGTGAAGTGGACGGACTGGAGCCAGATTCAGGTCATTCCTTTCTGCGCGGTCGGCACGTCGCCGTGCGTTCCGAGCGGAGCTGACACGCTCAACACGCTTGACCTGTTTTATCGCGACGGCTGGACGATTTCGGGCGGCGTCGGTCACAAGTTCAACGAGCAGTGGAGCGGTGCTGTGAGCCTGACCTGGGATCGCGGTACATCGACTATCATTGGCACCCAGACCGACACCTGGACGCTGGGCACGCAGATCGTCTACTCCCCGAACAAGAACATCGAGTTCAAGATTGCCGGCGCTCTCGGCCTCCTGACCTCCGGTAGCTCTTCCATCAATGGCGGACCGTGCGGCGCAGGCTTCACCTGCGGCAATGAGGCGGGCTACGACTTCGGTAACGATCTCGTCGCAGCCATCTCGACCGGCGTGAAGGTCAAGTTCTGACATCATCCTTCCGTAGATGCTAAAATAAAGGTCCGGTTTACCAACCGGGCCTTTTTTCATGCGCGACTATGATTCCTGCTCGATAAAATTTTCTAGCCCGAAAGTTTTGTGACGATTTGGCAACACTTTTCTGCAAGCGTGTGGTCGCGTTGGAATGTGAGCATATCTGTCCATTTCCCGCCACAAACAGGGTGCTTGGCTTATGTTTAGGGACGCGGGAATGGAAGAACATGCAGGCGTTTGATGTGGTGGTGCGCAAGGCCGGAAAGTGAAAACGGGTTTGGATTCAGGGTTTAAGCAAGTAATACGGGAATTTCATCCGGCTTTCTTGTTTGGCGCTGACCGGTGGATGGCGAAATGCCGTTATATTGCCGGAAATTATGCCTATATCTGTCTCACTGGAAAATTAGGGCAATTGCCGCAAAAGACCACCGGTGGTGCGCTGGAAAGTGCTGCCGGAAAGACGCAGTGTGTTCGAAAAATCGCGACCCGGCGGGGTTCGGCTTTGCAGTATTCCGCAAGTATTGGCTATATGCCGGGAAGAGTTAAGAGAAGTTCGCTGAAATGCTGAAATGTGAAGCCAACGTTTTAAAGCCGCTCCTCATGGGCATGTTGCTTGCGTCGCTCGCAATGCCTGCTGCGGCTTTTGACATCAATGCGGGCGTGACCAAGGAATCCGGCCCCTTCGACCTGTTCAAGTTCGGCTTCAAGGCCTACAAGAACGGCAACAAGGGCGAAGCCGTCGAGGCCTATCGCTACGCGGCTGAAAAGGGCCATACCGGCTCGCGCTGGGCGCTTGCCAATATGTATGCCTATGGCGATGGCGTCGCCAAGAACGACTTCGAAGCTTTCAAGATCTACAGCGAAATCGCCAATCAGGGCGTGGAGCCGGGTTCGGAAGATACCGGCTTTTTCGTCAATGCGCTGCTTTCCCTTGCCGATTATTACCGTCACGGCATTCCCGGCAGCCCGGTAAAGATGGACCTGTCGCAGGCTCGCCAGCTTTATTTCCAGGTTGCTTCCACCTTTGGCGTCGCTGAGGCGCAGTTCCGTCTGGCGGAGATGATTCTCGCCGGCGAGGGCGGCCGCGCCGATGTGCAGCAGGCCAAGAAGTGGCTCAACCAGGCCCGCAAGCACGGCCATGCCGGCGCCATGTCGATTTTCGGCAACCTGATCTTCCAGGAAGGCCAGACGACGCAGGGGCTGGCCTTCATGACCGCGGCGCTCGACAAATGCACGGCGGCGGACTGCACCTGGATACAGAACCTGCAGGAACAGGCTTTTTCGCTTGCCGGTGAGAACGATCGCCGCGCCGCCATCGCCATGGCGCAGAACATGCAATTCAACGATCCGGATTGAGAACGGGCCGGACTGAGAACGGGCCGGATTGAGAATGGGCCGGATTGAGAATGGCGATCGAGGCGGCTTCTTCCGCCTGAAGGGTGTCTGTCAGCCGATCGGACTGAAATCGAAATAACCGCAGACCGGCACATGGTCGGACGGTTTTTCCCAGGCCCGCACATGTTTTTCGATGCTGACGGATTGCAGCCTGTCGGCAGCTTCGGCAGACAGCATCAGATGATCGATGCGGATGCCATTGTTTTTCGGCCATGCCCCGGCCTGATAATCCCAGAAGGAATAAAGTCCTGCTTCATCCGTCGTCGCACGCGCGGCATCGGTGAAACCCAGATTCTCCAGCCTGCGGAAGGCTGCGCGTGTTTTCGGCAGGAACAGGGCGTCGCCCTCCCAGACACGGGGGTCGTGGCAATCGAAGGGTTCGGGAATGACGTTATAGTCGCCCGCAAGGATCAGCGGCTCCTCGAGCGCGAGGCGATCTTCGGCAAAATGCCGCAGCCGTTCCATCCAGGCAAGCTTGTAGGGATATTTCACTGGATCGTCCGGCGGATTGCCGTTCGGCAGGTAAAGCGAGCAGACGCGGATCGCGCCGCCATCGACGGAAAACACGCCTTCGATGAAACGCGCCTGTTCATCGGCATCGTCACCCGGCAGGCCGCGATTGACCTCGTCGGGCTTGACCTTCGAGAGCAGGGCGACACCGTTGAAGCCCTTCTGGCCATGGGTCTCGACATGATAGCCGAGCGCCTCCAGCTCCAGCCGGGGAAAACCCTCGTCGACCGATTTGATTTCCTGAAGGCAGACGATATCGGGCGATGAATCCTTCAGCCACTGGCAGAGGTTTTCGATACGCGCCTTGACGCCGTTGATGTTCCAGGTGGCAATCTTCATCGGAGTTTCCCTTTTGCGAGGGTACTTTTACCCGATGCAAAAGCGATTGCCACCGTTTTTGGAAATTGATGGTGCGGATGTGGTGGAAAGACGCCGGACGGGCAGGGTCGCTGCGTTTTTCCTCCCTCATTCCTGTGCTTGTCACAGGAATCCAGCCAGCCCAAGTCTTTGGGCTGAAAGGACTCTTCCCGCCGCGCAGACGCGCGTCGACTGGATTCCTGTGACAAGCACAGGAATGAGGAGAGAAGAGAGATGCGAGTTACTTCAAAGCTTGGTGACTGGCGTGCGGATTGCACGCCGGTATTTCCCACTCAAATAGAAAAGCTGGTGCCACAGCCGCAGCTTGCCACCGCATTCGGGTTCTTGATCTGGAAGGACTGGCCGAGCAGATTGTCGACGAAGTCGATTTCGGAGCCGGCCATATAGACGACCGAGAGGCTGTCGATCAGCACCTTGGCGTCGCCGCGGGCAATCACGATGTCGTCATCGGCTTTGTCTTCGGCCAGATCGAACTTGTAGGAGAAGCCCGAGCAGCCGCCGCCTTCCACCGAGACGCGCAGCGCCTGTTTGCCGGCTTCGGCCGCGACGATCTGGGCGATTCGCTTCGCCGCAGCTTCAGAAAGGGTAATGTCGCTGTTTTCCATGTCGTTTCTCCTGCCGGGGTCAAGAACCGGAGAGCAATAATCTCGTTGTCACCATTATAAACCGGTCAAATTACCGGTCTATAGCCTGTGTGAAGACGGTCAACGCGGCGATGATGCTTTGCGCCGACCTCTGCGATAGGTATGAAGGGTGAATGAAAAGGTCAATGGCCGAGACCAAAAGGAAGTCCCGGCTGGAGAAGACAACAGGTGGATGCATGATCATAGACCAGCGCGCATTGGGTTTCGGAAGCGGCGAGAGGGCGGTTTTCGCCTCGGATCCATGGACCACGCGCGGGCGTCTTTTTCCCGAAACCGGAAGCCTGACGCGCTCGGAGTTTCAGCGCGACCGCGACCGCATCGTCCACACGACGGCCTTTCGCCGCCTGAAGCATAAGACGCAGGTGTTCATCAGCCCTGACGGCGACCATTATCGTACGCGTCTCACCCACACCATCGAGGTGGCGCAGATCGCCCGGGCGCTCGCCCGCGCGCTGAAGCTCGATGAGGATCTGGCCGAAGGCGTGGCGCTGGTGCATGATTTCGGTCACACGCCCTTCGGCCATACCGGCGAGGATGCGCTGGATGCGGTGCTGCTGCCCTATGGCGGCTTCGATCATAACGCCCAGTCGCTGCGCATCGTCACCAAGCTGGAGCGCCGTTATGCCGAATATGACGGCATCAACCTGACCTGGGAGACGCTCGAAGGGCTGGTCAAGCACAATGGCCCGCTGGTCAATGCCAAGGGCGAGGGGATCAAGGGACCGGTTCCGCTGCCCATCCTCGAATATTGCGAGCTGCAGGATCTGGAAATCGGCAGCTATGCCAGCCTCGAGGCGCAGGTGGCGGCGATTGCCGATGACATCGCCTATAATACCCACGACATCGATGACGGGTTGCGTGCCGGTTATCTCACCTTCGAGATGCTGGAGGAAGTGCCGTTCCTCGGCGGCCTGATGGCCGAGGTGCGGGCGAAGTATCCGGTGCTCGACAAGGAGCGCTTCGCCAATGAGATCATGCGCCGGCAGATCACCCATATGGTGGAAGATGTGATCGGCGTTGCGCAGCAGAATCTCGCCCGCCTGAAGCCGAAAAGTGCGGCGGATATCCGCGCTGCCGATTTCACCGTTGCGACCTTCTCGCCGGAAATGGCCGAGACCGACCGGCAGATCAAGAAACTGCTGTTCGGCCATATCTACCGGCATCCGGAAATCATGCGCATCCGCGCCGGCGCGACACAGATCGTCACCGATCTTTTCCACCGTTATATGGAAACGCCGGCGGAAATGCAGAGCCACTACTGGGTGGACAGCATTTCCGGCATGAGCGTGGCCGCAAAAGCCCGGCATGTGGGCGACTATCTGGCCGGCATGACCGACAGTTATGCACTGCGCGCCCACCAGCGGCTGTTTGACCACACCCCCGATTTGCGATAGGGCAGCGGGCGATCGCGAAGCCGACCCGGTTAAAAGGCCGGATATAAACAGAAGCCCTTCGCGCAGGTTGGAACGATGAACATTTTTGCCGATTTCGATACCAGGATCAAAAACGCGCTCGAGACCCTCGATCTCGTGAAAGAGAACCGCGAAAAGGTCGATTTCAGTCGAATTACCGTCGAATCCCCGCGCGATCTCAGCCACGGCGATGTCGCAACCAATGCCGCCATGGTGCTGGCCAAGCCGCTCGGCACCAATCCGCGCGCGCTGGCAGAACTCATCGTGCCGGCTCTTCAGGCCGATGGCGATGTGGACAGCGTCAATGTTGCCGGTCCGGGCTTCATCAATCTCAAGGTTTCCGTCGGTTACTGGCAGCGTCTGCTGGCCGACATGATCGGGCAGGGCGTCGATTTCGGCCGCTCCACCATCGGTGCGGGCCAGAAGATCAACGTCGAATATGTTTCCGCCAATCCGACAGGCCCGATGCATGTCGGCCATTGCCGTGGCGCCGTCGTCGGCGACACGCTGGCGAACCTGCTCGCTTTTGCCGGTTATGGCGTCACCAAGGAATATTACATCAACGATGCCGGCTCGCAGATCGATGTGCTGGCCCGTTCGGTGTTCCTGCGTTACCGCGAGGCGCTCGGCGAAGATATCGGCACCATTCCGTCCGGTCTTTATCCCGGCGACTATCTCGTTCCCGTCGGTCAGGCGCTGGCGGATGAATATGGCATCAAGCTGCGCGCCATGCCCGAGGAAAAGTGGATGCCAATCGTCAAGGACAAGGCGATCGACGCGATGATGGCGATGATCCGCGAGGATCTGGCGCTGCTCAACGTCCGGCACGACGTGTTCTTCTCGGAGCGCACGCTGCATGAGGGCAATGGCGGCCCGATCCTCTCGGCTATCAACGATCTCACCTTCAAGGGCCATGTCTACAAGGGCACCCTGCCGCCGCCGAAGGGCGAATTGCCGGAAGACTGGGAAGACCGCGAACAGACGCTGTTCCGCTCCACCGAGGTGGGCGACGACATGGACCGTGCGCTGATGAAGTCGGACGGTTCCTACACCTATTTCGCCGCCGACGTTGCTTATTTCAAGAACAAGTTCGACCGCGGTTTTTCCGAGATGATCTATGTGCTCGGCGCCGACCATGGCGGTTACGTGAAGCGGCTGGAAGCGGTTGCGCGCGCCGTCTCCGAAGGCAAGTCGAAACTGACGGTGCTTCTGTGCCAGCTCGTCAAGCTGTTCCGTGACGGCGAGCCGGTGAAGATGTCTAAGCGCTCCGGCGATTTCGTCACGTTGCGCGATGTTGTCGACGAAGTGGGTCGCGATCCGGTGCGATTCATGATGCTTTATCGGAAGAATTCCGAGCCGCTGGACTTCGATTTCGCGAAAGTGACCGAACAATCGAAGGATAATCCGGTTTTTTACGTGCAATATGCGCATGCCCGCTCGATGTCGATCTTCCGGCAGGCGCAGGAAGCGTTTCCGGGGCTTTCTCCTTCGGCTGAGGAGATGGCGGCCTCTGTTGCTTTGATTAGCGATATCAATGAGTTGCAGCTGGTTGCAAAGCTTGCGGAATATCCGCGCCTGATCGAATCGGCGGCCCTTTCGCACGAGCCGCACCGGCTTGCTTTTTACCTCTATGATCTCGCCAGTTCCTTCCATGGACACTGGAACAAGGGTAAAGACCAGCCGGAATTACGTTTTATTAACGATAAAAACCGAGAATTGAGCATTGCCAGACTTGGGCTGGTGAATGCTGTCGCAAATGTTTTGAGGTCCGGCCTTACGCTTTTAGGAGCGGACGCACCTGCTGAAATGCGATAACATATCACCATTATTTGCTCACAATACGCTGGCAAGAGCTGCAATGCGTAGATGGTGGAACACGTAATGGTCGAAAAAAATGTCGCGTATAACCGGGACGCCCGGTCCGAAGGGTTCGCTGACAACGATCCTCTGGCAGAACTGGCGCGTATCGTCGGCTTCGAAGATCGTCCTTCGCATGCGGGTTCCGAGGCTGCGCCATCGGTGACCCGCCGCGAGCCCGAATTCAATCTCGAAGATGAGCTTCTGAGGGAATTCGAGGTTTACGACGCACCGCACGCCGATCCGGTCGTTCTTGATCCGGCAAACGATGTTCGTGCGGGCATCCACCCCAACGATTTCATGCAGCGTGTCGAATCGGTTTTCGCCCGCCGCGAGCCAGAGCTTGCGCCGGCGGATGAACCCGCGCCCGTGGCAGCATCCGCACCGGAGGTGAGTGAAGAGCCACTTCCCGAGGTCGATCAGGCCTATATTCACAACTATGTCGAAACGACCACGCAGGACATTCGCGCGGATTTCCGCGACGATGCCTCCGCGGTGGCGGAAGTTTTCGATGTGCATTCGCGCCAGTCGCGTCCCGCCGAGCCGATGGTTTACGAGCCCGCTGCCCAGCAGGTGGCATGGGAAGAACCGCAGGCCGCAGAACGCGTAGAGCCAGAATGGCACACGATGCCGGAGCTTCCGGCCGATGTTTCGAGCAACATTCACGCCGATGGTCATTCCTATGCGCCGGAGCCGCAGGCTTTCGATCTCGCCGATGAGGTGGAAATAGCTGTCGCCGAGGAAGCGCCCGCACCGGTTTCCGTGCGTCCGCCGTCGCATGGCGGCCGTTCCTCGCTGGAATTTTCCAGCCTGCGGCTGCCGCTCGCCAATTTCGGCGCGCGTAGGGATGTTTCTGCCGCCGATCCGAAGCGGGTCGAGCCGCGTTCCGAACAGCAGCCTGCCGCAGCCCGTATCGAGCCGCAGGTCGAAGCCGCGCCTGCCGTCGTGCAGGCGGAAGAGACCGCGCCGTCCTTTACGCCTCCGCTCGCCGAGACTGTTGCGCCTGCTGCAGAGCCTCTGGCGTTCGAGGCTGCCGAGAAGCCGGCAGCGAAACATCTCTCGCCGATGGACGAGCTGATTTACGACGTCGCGAAATATTCCATTCCCGGTCGTGGCGAAACGCCGCTGGTGCAGGATGTTCCCGCTGCGCAGGCCGCGAAGGTGGAGCCGCCCGTGGTTGCCGCCGCGCCGGTGAAGGCAGCGCCGATTGTCGCTGCCGCGCCCGCAGCACCCGCTGAGGAGCTTGATTTCACGGATTTCGCCGGCTTCAACGATGATGATTTCGAGCTTGCGCTCGACGATCTCGATCTTGATCTGGACCTGTCTGAAATCGCCGAGGCGGAAGTTGCGCCTGCGCCCGCACCGCAGCCCGTTCGCCAGCCGCCGGCCGCTCCGGTTGCCGCTGCTGCCGTTGCGCCGCAGCCGGTGAGGGAACAGCCCGCGCCGCAGCCGCGCCCGGCCGCCGTGGCACCCGTGGCCGCTGCTGCGGTTCAGCCGCGTCCGGCCGCCGCAGCACCGCAGCCGGTTGCGCCGCAGACGCTGGAAAGCCTGCCTTTCGATCCTTCGCAGATCGGCGAGACGGAAGAACATCCGGAAAACATCGTCGAGATGGACGTGCCGGAACTGCCGGTCGGGGTTTTCGAACCCAAGCCGGCCGCGCGCCGCCACGAGGAAGATCTCGATATCGATACCGAGCTTGCGACGCTGTTTGCGCCTGCGGTTGCCGGCGGTCTCGACCGTCATAAGCACGCGGAAAATCGTGGCGCCGCCCAGGCGCGTCCCGTGCAGGCTCCGGAAGAGGCCGACGAATTCGAACGGGCGCTGGAAGAGGATTTCCGCCGCTCCATGCAGGAGGCTGCGGCTTCCCGTGGCAGCGCCCCGCGCGATGCCGAAAACACCTATGTCGACCATCAGGCGGCCTATCGTGAGGAAGATGAACGCGGCGGTCGCCGCTGGATCATGCCGGTTGCCGCCGCAATCGGTCTGGTGCTGATCGGTGGCGGCGTTTACGCGCTGGTCTCCGGCGGTTCGTCCAGCACCGGTTCCAATGGCGCACCGGTCATCATTTCCGCCGACAACGATCCGATGAAGGTCGTTCCGGAAAATCCGGGCGGTCGCGTTGTGCCGAACCAGGACAAGGCGGTTTATGACCGCGTGGCCGGCGGCAGCGCTGCCGATCCGAAGCAGCCGGCGCTGATTTCCAGCAACGAGCAGCCGGTGGATGTGGTTCAGCGCACGCTGATCCCCGAACAGTTGCCGCTGGAAGGCGAAAACGACGCGGATATGGAAGCCGCCGGCACGCCGGTTGGCGAGACCGAGGATCCGCGCCTGCTTTCGCCGGAAGAAAAGGCCGCACAGACCGAAGGTTCGGCTGCAACCGGCGTTTCGCCGCGCAAGGTCCGCACCATGATCGTCAAGCCTGACGGCACGCTGGTTGCCCAGGAAGTCGAGGTGCCGGCAGCCCAGCCGCCGAAGGCCGATAAGGTCGAAGAGCTTGCAGCGCCGCAGACCGCCAAGCCCGGTGAGGGCGCTCCCGCCGTCATCGCCGCATCGCGGGTTCCGGTCGCGCCGGAACAGGCTCAGCCGCAGGCAAATACGCCTGCCGCCGCTGCCAAGCCGGCAGCACCGCTTCCTGCGGCGCGTCCGTCCTCGCAGCCCGCCAATGTGGTGGCAACGGTGACCAATCAGGGCAATGTCCGCCCCGCGACCGCTCCGGCGCAGCCGCAGGCCGCGCAGCAGCAGACGGCAGCCGCGACGCCTGCAGCGACCAGCACGCCTTCCGCCGGTGGCTACTATATCCAGATCGCCTCGCTGCCGAGCCAGGCGGAAGCCCAGAAGTCCTACCAGAACATGTCGGCCAAGTTCGGCTCGGTCATCGGTGGACGCGGCGTCGACATCAAGGCCGCCGAAATCGCCGGCAAGGGCACGTTCTACCGCGTCCGCATCCCGGCGGGTGACAAGAACGAAGCCGTGGCGCTGTGCGAAAAGTTCCGCTCGGCCGGCGGTAGCTGCCTCGTGGCGCGGTGATAGAGACGCGCCGGGGGTAGTACCCCGGCGCTGTTGTCTAACGACAGTGACGGAGCACCTAACCTCCGTCATGCCGGACTTGATCCGGCATCCAGCCACGGCGCGTCTGCGCCGTGAAACGAGTCTTACGCGATCAAGGACTTGATCGCGCTGGACCCCGGCTCGGAGGCCGGGATGACGGACGGTAAACGTCGCCGCCCCGGCATTGGCCGAGGAGCAGGCAAAGTTCTTCCCATCTATTCTGTAACAGGCGTGACACCATGACCGATTGCAAAGCTATGATCCTCGGATGCAGCGGGCTTTCGCTGACTGCCGACGAGATTGCCCTTTACCGCGATGAGCAGCCGTGGGGCTTCATCCTGTTCGGGCGCAACATTGGCGAGCCGCAGCAGATCACCGATCTCGTCGCCGCCATGCGCGATGCCGTCGGGCGGCCAGATGCGCCGGTGCTGATCGATCAGGAGGGCGGGCGCGTGCAGCGTATCAAGCCGCCGATCCTGCAGGCCTATCCGAACGCCCGCATTCTCGGCGAAATCTATGAGCGCGACCGGGGGGCGGGTCTGCGCGCCGCTTGGTTGATGTCGCGCCTGCATGCTTTCGACCTCATGAAATTCGGCATCAATGTCGATTGCCTGCCGGTGCTCGATGTGCCGGTGGAAGGCGCCAGCAATGTCATCGGCAATCGCGCTTATGGCTATACCCCGACCATGGTGGCCGAGATGGGGCAGGCGGCGGCCGACGGGCTGAAGGCGGGCGGCATGCTGCCTGTCATGAAACATATGCCGGGCCATGGCCGCGGCATGGTGGATTCGCACCATGAACTGCCGGTCGTCGATGTGCCGCTCGATGAGCTGGACGCCCATGATTTCGTGCCGTTTCGGGCGCTGAACCGCGAATTGATGGCGATGAGCGCGCATCTGGTGTTCAACGCCGTCGACCGCGAACGACCGGCGACGACCTCGCCGAAGGTGATCGAGGAAATCATTCGCGGCCGGATCGGATTTGACGGCCTGCTGATGTCCGACGACAGTTCCATGAATGCGCTGAAGGGCACGCTCGGTGAAAGAGCTGCGAATATTGTTGCGGGCGGCTGCGATATAGTCTTGCATTGCAACGGTGTGATGGGTGAAATGATTGAGGTCGTGAAGGAGGTTCCCGTTCTTTCCGGCCGTTCGCTGGAGCGGGTGCGGGCCGTGGAAGCGGGTTTCCCCGTTGCGGACCCTTCCGACGAAGCGGAGCTGAGAGCCGAATTCAACGCCATGTGGGCCGTTTCCTGACAGTCGGGCGGCGGCCCGTTACTCGGGACGACAGGCCGGACGCCCGGCGGATGGAACAATGGCCGCAGACAAGTCTCGCAATTCGACACCGATGGACAAGCTCTGGCAGGATGTGACGCCGGAGCGGCTGACGGGCGAGGCCGGGCTGGTCATCGATGTCGCGGGTTTCGAAGGCCCGCTCGATCTGCTGCTGCATCTTGCCCGCACGCAGAAGGTCGATCTGTCGCGCATTTCAGTGCTGGCGCTTGCCGAACAATATCTTCAATTCGTGGAAAGCGCGCGCCGTGTGCGCATCGAGCTTGCGGCCGATTATCTCGTCATGGCGGCGTGGCTCGCCTTCCTCAAATCCAAGCTCCTCATTCCGCAGCAATCGAAGGATGACGGTCCCTCGGGCGAGGAAATGGCCGCGACGCTCGCCTTCCGGCTGAAACGCCTGGAAGCGATGCGCGAGGCGGCGGAACGGCTCGTCAACCGCGCCCAGCTCGGCCGCGATGTTTTTGCCCGTGGCGCGCCGGAGCATATTCCCCATATCAACCGCTCGGCCTATGAGGCGAACCTCTACGATCTCCTGAGCGCCTATGCCAATCTGCGGCAGCGGCAGGCGATTACCCAGGTCACCATTGAAAAACGGCAGGTCTGGTCGCTTGTCGAGGCGCGTGAGCTTCTGACCCATCTCCTCGGCGATGTCGGAGAATGGACCGTGCTCGATCAGTATCTGCTGCAATATGTGCCCGATCCCGCCATGCGGGTGACGGCGATTGCCAGCGCGTTTGCCGCTTCGCTGGAGCTGGTGCGCGAGGGCTCGCTGCAAATCCGGCAGGAGGGCGCTTTCCAGCCCATTTATATGCGTAAGGGTGGACGAGACGACCGTGCGGTGAATGCCGAAAGGACTGACAATGATGAATGACGACGAGACCGCCGAGGCCACCATCGCGGCCGAAGGGGCCGAGCCCGAACCCGCGGTATTTTCCGAGCGCCAGCTGAGGGAGGCCGAGCGGATCGCCGAGGCCCTGGTCTTTGCCTCGTCCGAGCCGGTTTCCGTGGCTTTCATCGCCGAGCGCCTGCCGCGCGGCATGGATGTCGTCGCCATTCTGCAGCATCTCAAGGTTCTTTATGCGGAGCGGGGCGTCAATCTCGTGCAGGTGGGCGGGCAATGGGCCTTCCGCACCGCCGGCGATCTCTCCTTCGTCATCCGCGCCGAGGAAAAGGAGCCGAAGAAGCTGTCGCGCGCGGCGCTGGAAGTTCTGGCGATTATCGCATATCATCAACCGGTGACACGCGCCGAAATCGAGGAAATCCGCGGCGTGCAGACCTCTCGCGGCACGCTCGATGTGCTGATGGAGGCGGGCTGGGTCAGGTTCCGTGGCCGCAGGCGCACACCCGGCAGGCCGGTGACGATCGGCACCACGGTGGAGTTTCTCGACCATTTCGGCCTTGAGGAATTGCGCGATCTGCCGGGCCTCGAGGAGCTTAAGGGGGCAGGGCTGCTTTCGGGCCGCATTCCCTCCAATTTCGGCGTTCCTCTGCCAATGATGAGCGACGAATTGCGTGAGGACGAAGACCCGATCACGCAGCTCGATCTCGAGGAACTGGGCCTGCTTGCGCCGGGCGGCGGCGATGGCGACGACTGATATCGCCATCCTGTTGGCGGGGCCACGAAAACTTTATGCGCACTCGCTGTCGAAGCGGCGATTTGTCGTTTGAAAAAGCCTTTCAAACGTCTTACATCGTCTGAAAGCGAAATTCAGGAGTTTCAGTTATGGGTTCTTTTAGTGTGTGGCATTGGCTCATCGTGCTGGTGATCGTTCTCGTCCTCTTCGGACGCGGCAAGATCCCGGAATTGATGGGCGATGTCGCAAAGGGCATCAAGAGCTTCAAGAAGGGCATGGCTGACGAAGACCAGACGCCGCCGCCGGCCGATGCCAACACGAAGACCGTCGACCACAAGGCTGACGAGATCAAGTAAGCGGCCTGTCGCCGCTTGGTGTGGGACTGGCGCTAGAGCGCCGTGCGTTCTTTCGGACGCACAAGGACGCTCTACCACTTGTATGTTGCGCATCGTTCCGGTCGAAAATCGATTCCGATTTTTCGGGCCGATGCGCTAGGGTCTCGGGAGCATATTGATGTTAGATATCGGCTGGAGCGAGCTTCTGGTGATTGCGGTCGTATTGATCGTGGTCGTCGGGCCGAAGGACTTGCCGCCCATGATCCGCGCTTTCGGCAAGACGATGGCCGGCCTTCGCAAGATGGCGGGGGATTTCCGCACCCAGTTCGACGAGGCCCTCAAAGAGGCCGACATGGACGATGTGCGCCAGACCATCTCCGATGTCCGCAATCTCAACCCCACCAACTCGCTGCGCGATGCGATGAACCCGCTTCGCCAGCTTGGCAATGAGATCAAGTCCGATCTGCAGAAGGCGACCACCCCGCCGGACGGCCTGTCTTCCACCCCAGCGCCCGTCACAAGCGAGCCGGTTGCGCCGCTGGTGAGCGTGCCCGAGCCGGAGATGAAACTGCCGGATGCGCCGCCTGCTGTCGCCGCATCGGCCGCGCCGGTTGCCGCAGCCGTCGCTGCGGAGGAGAAGCCGAAGCGCGCGCGGGCGAAATCGATTGCGACCGTGGAGGCCGAAGCGGTTGCCGCCAAGCCCAAACGCGCCGCCCGCAGCAAGGCCGCGGCGGCAACGCCCGAAACCGCTCCGGCGACGAAAACCGCCGCGAAAACCAGTGAGCCCGCCGTTTCGAAGCCCGCTGTTTCCAATCCCACTGGGAAGACCGTCGCCAAAAAGGCGGCCGTCAGAAAGCCTGCCGCAGACAAGGCGGTCGTGGCCGAGACCAAGCCGGCAAAAACCAAGGCCGCAAAGCCCAAAAAGGATGAAGCATGAGCGGGGATATCGAGGACAAGCCGCAGCCGCTTATCGAGCATCTCATGGAGTTGCGCACGCGGCTGATCTGGGCGCTCGGCGCGTTCTTCGTCGCCTTCATCGCCTGTTTCGCCGTTGCCAAGCACCTGTTCAACCTGCTCGTCATTCCTTACAAATGGGCGGTTCTCTGGGCGGGCCTCGATGTCACGAAATCGTCGCTGATCTATACCGCGCCGCAGGAATTCTTCTTCACGCAGATCAAGGTCGCCATGTTCGGCGCGATGGTGATCTCGTTTCCGGTGGTCGCCTCGCAGCTCTATAAATTCGTGGCGCCCGGTCTCTACAAGAACGAACGGGCGGCTTTCCTGCCGTTCCTCATCGCGTCGCCGATCCTTTTCCTCATCGGTGCGGCGCTCGTCTATTTCTTCTTCACGCCCATGGTCATGTGGTTCTTCCTCGCCATGCAGCAATTGCCCGAGGATGGCGAGGTGGCGATTTCGCTGATGCCGAAGGTGTCGGAATATCTCAGCCTCATCATGACGCTGGTTCTCTCCTTCGGTCTGGTGTTCCAGTTGCCCGTGGTCACCACGCTTCTGGCGCGCGTTGGGCTTTTGACCAGCGACTGGCTGCGGGAAAAGCGCAAGTTCGCGATCGTCCTCGCCTTCGTGGTCGCCGCCGTGCTGACGCCGCCGGATCCCATGTCCCAGATCGGTCTTGCGCTGCCTGCGATCATTCTCTACGAGATTTCCATCTACATGGCTCGACTCGTGGAGAGGAAACGTGCGGCGGAATCCAAAAGCACGGAGCTGGAGGAGACCTGACATTCTTGAAGGTCTTGCCGCTCACGACATTTCCTCGCGCCGGGCTCATGCCCGGCGTTTTGCTGTAAAACGCGACGATGCAACAACGGTCTGGAACGACGATGCACGACATTAAATGGATACGCGAAAACCCCGAAGCTTTCGATGCGGCGCTTGCACGCCGTGGCGCGGAGCCCGCCGCCAGCGGCCTGATCGCGCTCGATGAAAAGCGCCGTTCCGTCATCCAGTCCCTGCAGGACATGCAGTCCTGGCGCAATGCCGCCTCCAAGGCAATCGGCGCCGCCATGGCGCAGAAGAACATGGAGCTTGCCGAAAAACTCAAGGCGGAAGTCGCCGACATCAAGGACAACATGCCGCGCGCGGAGGAGGAGGACCGTCAGGTCACCGCCGAGCTCAACGATGCCCTGTCGCGTCTGCCCAACATGCCCTTCGACGACGTGCCCGACGGCAATGACGAGCATGACAATGTGGTGGCCCGCGTCGTCGGCCAGAAGCCCGGCTGGAACCATGAGGCCAGGGAACACTTCGATATCGGCGAAGCGCTCGGCTATATGGATTTCGAGCGCGCCGCCAAGCTTTCCGGTGCGCGCTTCACCGTGCTGACCAGCCAGCTCGCGCGTCTGGAACGGGCGCTCGGCCAGTTCATGATCGACCTGCACACCGGCGAACATGGCTATACCGAAGTGTCCTCGCCGTTGATGGTGCGCGACGAGGCGATGTTCGGCACCGGCCAATTGCCGAAATTTACCGAGGACCTGTTCAGGACCACGGATGGCCGCTGGCTGATCCCGACGGCGGAAGTGACGCTGACCAACCTCGTCTCCGGCGAAATTCTCGACCAGGAGAAGCTGCCGCTGCGCTTCACGGCGCTGACGCCGTCCTTCCGTTCGGAAGCGGGCTCGGCCGGTCGCGACACGCGCGGCATGCTGCGCCAGCACCAGTTCTGGAAATGCGAACTCGTCTCCATTACCGATGCGGAAAGCGCCGTTGCCGAACATGAGCGCATGACGGCCTGCGCCGAAGAGGTGCTGAAGCGCCTTGGCCTGCATTTCCGCACCATGACGCTCTGCACCGGCGACATGGGCTTCAGCGCCCGCAAGACCTACGATTTGGAAGTGTGGCTGCCCGGCCAGAACACCTATCGCGAAATTTCGTCCTGCTCGGTCTGCGGCGATTTCCAGGCGCGGCGCATGAATGCGCGCTATCGCGGCAAGGACGACAAGGCGACGAAGTTCGTACACACGCTGAACGGCTCCGGCACGGCTGTCGGCCGCTGCCTGATTGCGGTTCTCGAAAATTATCTGAACGAGGACGGTTCCGTCACAATTCCAGACGTGCTGCTGCCCTATATGGGCGGTCTGAAGCGCATCGAGAAGGCGGCCTGATTGTTCGTCTGCTAAAGGCGCGGCCGTCATTCCGGCCTTGAGCCGGAATCCAGCCAGCCCAAGTCCTTGGGCTGAAAAAGACTCTTCCCGCCGCGCAGACGCGCGTCGACTGGATTCCGGCTCAAGGCCGGAATGACGGTCGTGGGGGGCTTCTGTGAGAGAAATCATTGTGTCCTCATAGTGGGATACAGCAGCGGAGGAAAATATGCGGATTTTGCTGACGAATGACGACGGTATTCACGCCGAGGGTCTGGCCGTGCTGGAGCGTATCGCCCGCACGCTGTCCGACGATGTCTGGATCGTCGCACCGGAGACCGACCAGAGCGGTCTCGCGCACTCGCTGACCCTGTCCGAACCGCTGCGTCTGCGAAAAGTTTCCGACAAGCATTTCGCGCTGCGCGGCACGCCGACCGATTGCGTCATCATGGGCATTCGCGAAGTGCTGCCGGAAAAGCCGGATCTCGTGCTCTCCGGTGTCAATGCCGGCGCCAACATGGCCGATGACGTGACCTATTCCGGCACCATTGCCGGCGCCATCGAAGGCACGCTGCAGGGCGTGCGCTCCTTTGCGCTCAGCCAGGCCTTCAGCCACGCCGATGGCCGCGTCGTGCCGTGGGAAGTCGCCGAAACCTATGCGCCGGATCTTTTGCGCAAGCTGATGAATGTCGATCTGCCCGATGGCACGTTCCTCAATCTGAATTTCCCCAATTGCGCGCCCAAGGATGTGCAGGGCGTTTCCGTGACCGGGCAGGGCAAGCTCGATTTCGGCCTGACGGTGGAAGAACGTCAGGATGGCCGCGGTTTTCCCTATTACTGGCTGCGCTTCGGCGAACGTCTCGGCACCTTCCGCGAAGGCACCGATATCCACGCTTTGAAACATGGCAAGATTTCCGTCACACCGCTTAAGCTTGACCTGACGGACTACACGGTGAAGGATCGGGTTGCGCAAGCACTTGGATTCGGAGTCGCCGATTGAAATCCGCAATGGTCGAAAAGGAAGGTTTTGCCGCTCTCGTTCTCCGCTTAAGGGGCGAGGGGATTTCCGATCTTGACCTTCTGACGGCGGTCGAGCAGACGCCACGCTCCAAATTCGTGCCGCCGCAATTTGCGGCGGACGCCTATTCCAGCCGCACGATTCCGATCGACTGCGGCGCCTTCATGGAAGGCGCCGACATGGCGGTGAAGATCCTTGCCCGGCTGCAGCTGAAACCCGGCCAGCGCGTGCTGGAGATCGGCACGGGCAGCGGTTTCATGACCGCGATCATCGCGCGCCGGGTGGAGCGCGTCTTTTCGCTGGAGCGTTACAAGACGCTGGTGCAGCAGGCGCAGAACTGTCTCGACGATCTCTCCATCCGCAATGTCGTCATCCGTCAGGCGGATGGCAGCAACGGCCTCGTGGGCGAGGGCACCTTCGACCGCATCGTCTCCACCGCCGCCTTCACCACCATGCCCCGCTTCTTTGCCGAGCAGATCGTTTCGGGCGGCATGATGATCGCGCCGATCATTCTCGAAGACGAGCGTTGCGTGATGACGCGCTTCTCCAAGACCGGCAGCCGCTTCGAGAAGGAAGAGCTGTTCGAGGCGCCTTACCTGCCGCTCAGCACTCATATTGCGCGTCATTTGTGACAAAATGAAAATTTTGGCGACATTCTATTTTTGTCTCCTAATGTTCTGAATTGCCGCAACTATCTGATTTTCAATATCATTATTGTATCAACATGACGCATCCGGTTTTCGTCATGGTTATCGAAGTGTCAAAAAAGGGCTGAACGGCTTAACGTTTTAACGGCGTGGTAACACTAACGCGCTTTAATCATAAACATCGACGCATGGTTTTCCCCACCTCGGGAAATGGGCCTTGCAAGAAGTGAAATTTGTGCCGGATCGGTCTCGATGCGGCGGGTTGGCGTCAGTGTAGATCGAGTCATGCGTATGAGACATTCGTCTAAAATCGGAAAATCAGTCGCAAAAATGTTCGCAGCGGCATTGCTGGCAAGCGTCGCAACGGGCTGTAGCTCGGATGCAACGCGGTTCAGCGGCCTCTTTTCCAGTGGACCGGATCAGATGACCACGGCGTCAATTCCTGCCCGTCAGGGCGGCGGTGCTTACGGGCAGGCCCCGGTTCCGCAGGGCGACATGAATGGCGGTTACGCCTCTGCCGCACCGCAGGGCGGTTATGCCAACCAGAACATGGCGGGCAATTCCTATCCGCAGTCGGGGGGGTATGGCGGCGTTCAACCTTCCACGGCCCGTTCGGCTTCGGCCTCTCCGGTGCAGCGTTCCGAGCTGTCGGCGCCGACGGCGGTGGCAAGCCGCGATCCGTCGACCCGCAACGAAGCCATGGCCCAGCCTTTCCCGTCCGCTCAGCCCAAGGCCGCGCCGTCTCTTGCTGCGCCCGCCCGGCAGGCTGCCGCTCCCGTTGCCGACAATCTGACGACCGCAACCGTTCGTTCCGACAAGAACGGCTGGCACACCGATGGCGCTTCCTCCGTGACCCTGCGTCCCGGCGAAAGCATCGCGACCCTCTCCAACCGCTACGGCGTTCCGGAAAAGGAACTGCTGCGCGTCAACGGTCTGAAGACCGCATCCTCGGCGCAGGCCGGCCAGTCGATCCTCATTCCGAAGTTCGGTCAGGTCCGCAATGCCGCCAAGGACGCGGCCGGCGATATCGCTCTCAACCGCAATGGCGACCAGCCGACACCGCTGCGTAGTCCTGAAGGGAACGTGGCCGTGCTGCCGTCGCAGGCCGCGGCCCGTGACAAGGTTTCCTCCGAAACCGGCAAGCTGACGCCTCCTGGCGGCAAGCCGCTGCCGCCGACCGGTGGTTACAAGGTTCAGCCCGGCGACAGCCTGGCGAAGATCGCCCGTGAAAACGGCGTGTCGGTCGCTGCCCTCAAGGCGGCAAACGGTCTCAGCAACGAAAGCATCCGCGTCGGCCAGACGCTCAATATGCCCGGCGCTTCGACGGATGCCATCAAGACGGCTTCCGTTCCCGCCAAGGAAGCGGCCAAGCCGGTCGAAACCGCATCGGCCAAGCCTGAGCCCTACAAGGCGCCGGCTGCTGCCGCGGCTCCGACTGCGCCTGCCACACCGGCCACCGCCAGTGTCAGCGACATCGAGAAAAAGGCCGACATGGCTTCCGTCGCACCGGAATCCACGGGCATCGGCAAATATCGCTGGCCGGTTCGCGGCGCGGTCATCAACAATTTCGGCGACAATGTCGAAGGCAGCCGCAACGATGGCATCAACATCTCCGTTCCCGAGGGCACGCCGATCAAGGCCGCCGAAAACGGCGTGGTCATCTATGCGGGCAACGGCCTGAAGCAGCTCGGCAACACGGTTCTCGTTCGCCATGACGACGGTAAGGTCACCGTTTACGGCAACGCCGCCAATCTCGATGTGCAGCGCGGCCAGAAGGTTCAGCGCGGCCAGACCATCGCCACATCGGGCATGACCGGCAGCGCCAAGCGTCCGCAGGTTCACTTCGAAGTTCGCAAGGATGCGACGCCGGTGAACCCCTCCAGTTTCCTTGAATAGGTATTGCGTCTCAAGGAATGATGAAGCCGGGTGAAGAGCCCGGCTTTTTCATTTTTGGGGTGGGGGATCACGGGAGCTTGCGTCGTCGTTGCGGCAGGCGTTGTGGGTTTCGGCTTGACGGCACTTCTCCTCCGTCATGCCGGACCTGAGCCGGCATCCAGCGCGTCGGCGCGGCGAGAGGGTCCTTTCAGCCCAAGGACTTGGGCTGGCTGGATACCGGCTCAGGGCCGGTATGACGGAAGTGGGGAGGTGGCCTGGGCGCCGCGCCGCTCCGTTCCGACGCCTGTTTACGCCCTCACTAACCCAACCGTCCTCTCGATGAAATCGGCAATGGCGCCGGTATCGTCGAGATCGAAAACCGGCAGCGCCGTGTCCGTCACCGCGTGGTCGGCGGCAATGGCGATGATATGCGGATCGAGCGGGGCAAGCGGTTCGGTCTTGGCGGCCTCCAGCCGGCGTGCTTCGATCTTCGGCACCGGCTCGTATTTATAGCCTTCGATCAGCACCAGATCGCAGGGGGCGAGGCGGGCGAGAATATCCTCGAAGGAGGGTTCCGGTTCGCCGCGCAATTCATGCATGATGGCGAAGCGGGTGCCTGAAACGATGGTGACCTCATGTGCGCCGGCCTGGCGGTGACGCCAGCTATCCGCGCCGACCTTGTCGATATCGAAATCATGATGGGCGTGCTTGATGGTGGAGACACGGTAGCCGCGCGCCGTCAGCTCGGTGACGATACGGACCGCAAGGCCGGTCTTGCCCGAGTTCTTCCAACCGGCGATGCCGAAGACCTTTTGTTCCGTCATGATTGCAGGTTCTCCAGATAGCTGCGCGCCAGCGCCAGTTCATCCGGCGTGTTGATGTTGAAGAACGGATCGAGGCTGCCCTTTGCCGTTTCCAGCGGCGGGAAGGCCACGCCGATGGTGACATGGCGGGCGAGATAGGCGCGGATGCGCCGGTTCGCATCGTTCTTCAGCCACGCCTCGAGATCGTCGGCCAGTGCCAGCGGCCACAGCGCAAAAACCGGGTGAAGCTGGCCGCTGGAGGCGGCGATGACGATCGCATTGTCCGACAGGTGTTCGTAAAGCCGCGCCGCGAGATCGTCCGGGAAAAACGGGCTGTCGGCGGGCGCCGTCAGGAAGTGGCTCGCCGCATCCCCGCGGTGCTGGAAATGGCGCATGCCGGCCAGAATACCCGCGAGCGGCCCGGCATGGCCGTTCAGCGTATCGGGCAGCAGCGGCAGGCCGAAACTCTCCGCCCAGCCATTGGCCGCATTGATGGTGACATCTGAGACCTGCGGCGTGATGCGGCTGATGACATGGGAGATGAGGGGCGCATCGCCCAATTGCACCATCGCCTTGTTGCTGCCCATGCGCCGCGAAAGCCCGCCGGCAAGCACGAGACCGGGTATTTCGAAAGGGGCCGTCATTCCCGCTTTTCCTGCAGCCTTACGACATAGGTGGTGAGGAGGGCGACAAGGCCGGTCGCCAGCATCACCAGAAGAAGCGGCCAGGTTCCGTCCTCCCTGGACAGGACCGAGGAGGCGAGCACCGAGAGCGCTGCGCCGCCGCCGATGGTCATCGCGCCGCCGAGGCCGGAGGCGGAGCCGGCCAGATGCGGCTGGACGCTGACCATGCCGGCATTGGCGCTTGGCAGTGTCACGCCGTTGCCGACGCCGATCAAGGCAAGCGGCACGAAAAACGCATAGGCGCTTTCCGCCCCGGCGGAGATCAGCATCATGGTCGTGGCGATGCCTGCAATGGCGATGACATTGCCCGACAGCATCATGCGGGTAATGCCGATTTCGCTGGCATAACGGCCGGAGATGAAGTTGCCGAGCATGTAACCGCTGGCCATGAAGAAGAATTGCAGGCCGAGCATGGCCGGCGCAAGCCCATAAAGCACGCTGCCGACGAAAGGCGCGCCGCCGAGGAAGGAAAAGAACATGCCCGATGAGAAGGTCGAGGTCAGCGCATAACCCCAGAACAGCGGCGAGCGCAGCAGTTCCGGCCAGGCGTGGAACTGCTGTGAAAAACTAGCCGACTTATTGTGGTTGGTTTCGCCGAGATCGAACCAGGCGAGCACCAGAATGCCGACGCCGAGCAGGGAGAGGAGGGCGAAGCTCGATTGCCAGCCGGATATGTCGTTAAGCAGGCCGCCAACCGTCGGCCCCACCATCGGCACCACGGACATGCCCATGGTCACGTAGCCGATCATCGAGGCCGCCTGTTCCATCGGCACCATGTCGCGCACGATGGCGCGCGCCAGCACGAAGCCGGAAACGACGGCCGCCTGCGCAACGCGCCCGATCATGAAGACGGTGATGTTGGGCGCCAGCATGCAGACGAGCGTTGCGACGATCATGATGGCGATGCTGGCCAGCATGACCGGGCGGCGTCCGAAGAGATCGGAAAGCGGGCCGATGATGAGCTGCAGGCAGGCGGTGGCGGCAAGATAACCCGAAACGGCAAATTGCATCACCGCGTAGTCGGTCTCGAAATAAACCGCCATGGCCGCAAGCGAGGGCAGGAACACATTCATGCACAGCGCCGCAACGCCGGCGATGACGACCAGCGTGATGATGTGGGGCGGGGTGGTTCTGTCCAGAAAACGGCCGCTGTTCATGTCATTCTCCCGCCTCTTCCGTAACGGCAGTTTTCGTTACGGAAGCCGGCCGTACCGTGGTCGCGGCGGTGGGTGTGGCGGCTGCGCGCTTGGCCATCTGCGAGCGCTTGCGCAGGCTTTCGCGGTAGAAGGTATAAAGGCCCGAGCCGATGACGATCATGGCGCCGATGATGGTGTAATTGTCGATCTTTTCGTTGAAGAAGAACACGCCGATCATGAAACCCCAGAGCAGGCCGGTATAACGGAACGGCGCGACGAAGGAGATTTCGCCTGATCTCATCGACAGTATGATCGCCTGATAGCCGACCAGCACCAGAATGGCCGAAGCGGCCAGATGCGATACGATCATGAAGTTCATCGGTTGCCAGCCGCCGAAGGGCACGATCAGCAGGCCGCCCACCGCCATGTTGACGAAGGCGGTGATGACGGTGATGGCGAGCGAGGGCACATCGGCATACATTTTCCGGGTCAGCAGATCGCGCGCAGCAGTGACGGCGAGCGATGCGACGACCAGAAGCGCACCCGGCGTGAAGCCTTCCGGGCCGGGTCTGATGATGACGAGCACGCCGATAAAGCCGACGATGATCGCTACCCAGCGCCGCCAGCCCACGGGTTCGCGCAGGAACAGCGCCGCACCCAGCGTCACCACCAGGGGCAGGGACTGCAATATGGCCGAGGCATTGGAAAATTCGATGAGGCCGAGCGCCGTCAGATAGAGCACGGCTGCAGTCACCTCGCAGAGACAGCGCAGGATGATGATGGGGCGCATGAGGGTTTTCAGCGGCCGGAGCGCGCCGAAATGGCGGGCGGCGATGTAGATCAGCACCACCGTCATGATGCCGCGGACGAACATGATCTGGCCGGTGTTGATATAGGGGGTGACGGATTTCGTCAGAGCGTCGTTGGCCGTGAAGCTTGCCATGGCGAGCGCCATCAACAGGGCGCCGCGCGTATTGTCCGTCAATGCCATTCCAAAATATCCCAGACCATGCGCGGTTTTCCCGCCCGCCCTTTCGGGGCGATTTGGGCCGCCTTTCCGGCGTGACCGCGCATTCCTCCATGTAAAGAGACGTGGCACGGCACAGCCGGCATTTCAACCGTTTATATGGGTGGGTGGACGAGAAACAGTTTCAGCCGTCGCTCAGCCGCCGGTCACGCTCATATGGCGGGAGACGGCAGGCCGGTTGTGGGTGCGGTCGATGATGAAATCATGCCCCTTCGGCTTGCGCAGAAGGGCTTCATCGATGGCGCTGGAAAGATAGGCGTCGCTGTCGGAGGCGCGCAGCGCGGTGCGCAGATCGGCGGCGTCATCCTGGCCCAGGCACATATAAAGCGTGCCGGTGCAGGTGAGGCGGACGCGGTTGCAGCTTTCGCAGAAATTATGCGTCATCGGCGTGATGAAGCCGAGCCGGCCTCCGGTTTCCTTCACCGTCACGTAACGGGCGGGGCCGCCGGTCTGGTAATCGCTGTCGATGAGCGTGAAGCTCTTTTCGAGATCGGCGCGCAGTTTCGAAAGCGGCAGGTAGCGGTCGGTCCGGTCTTCCTCGATCTCGCCCATCGGCATGGTTTCGATCACCGTCAGGTCCATGCCGCGACCGTGGGCGAAACGCATGAGATCGGGAATCTCGGCGTCGTTGAAGTCCTTCAGCGCCACCGCGTTGAGCTTGACCTTGATGCCCGCGGCCTGGGCGGCGTCGAGCCCCTCCATGACGCGGTCGAGATCGCCCCAGCGGGTGATGTGGCGGAACTTATCGCGGTCGAGCGTATCGAGCGACACGTTGATGCGGCGCACGCCGCAATCGGCGAGTTCCGCGGCGAATTTCGCAAGCTGCGAGCCGTTGGTGGTCAGCGTCAGCTCGGTGAGGGCGCCTGTGCGCACATGCCGGCCGAGGTTCTTCACCAGCGACATGATGTTCTTGCGCACCAGCGGCTCGCCGCCGGTCAGCCTCAGCTTGCGCACGCCGCGCGTTATGAAGACGGAACAGAGCCGGTCGAGTTCTTCGAGCGTCAGAAGGTCCTTCTTCGGCAGGAAGGTCATGTGTTCGGACATGCAATAGGTGCAGCGGAAATCGCAGCGGTCGGTGACGGAAACGCGTAGATAGGTGATGGCGCGGCCGAAAGGGTCCACCATCGGTGTGCTGTTTTCCGTCAGGGTTTTCGCTTTTTCAAGCGAGCCGGAGAAACCGTTCACGTCTCCATCCTCAATGCGCCTTGCGCCGGGCACACACGCTGAATGTGTGCTCTATCAGGTGATGTAGTGGCTTGCCTATCGTGAGGCAAGTCCGTAATTCTGACGCATATGACGAGCTTGCGGAAGTGAAAAATGAGCGATGCCTGGCCGACCGAGCTGCTTGTGTCGAAAGACCGGCGCGAATTGACCGTTTCCTTCGACGATGGAAGCGTTTACCGGCTTCAAGCCGAGATGCTGCGCGTGCTTTCGCCCTCTGCCGAGGTGCAGGGCCATGGGCCGGGACAAAAGGTCACGGTGCCCGGCAAACGCGATGTTACCATCCGCTCCATGGTTGCCACCGGCAATTATGCGGTTCGCATCGTTTTCGACGATGGCCACGATAGCGGCATCTACACCTGGAAATATCTGAAGGAACTGGGTGAGACCGGCGATGCGCTGTTTGCGGATTATGAGCGGCAGCTCGCCGAAAAGGGCTTGAGCAGGGAGCCGCGATACCGGTAGGCGGACGCAAGGCCTTCGGACCCTCCCACCCTCATTCCTGTGCTTGTCACAGGAATCCAGCCAGCCCAAGTCCTTGGGCTGAAAAAGACTCCTCCCGCCGCGCCGACGCGCGTCGACTGGATTCCTGTGACAAGCACAGGAAAGAGGGGGAGGAGGACAGCGGCATCCGAGGCCCGCATGCCTGATGGACAAATAACCCGTTGAATCTGCGCATCGTCCTTCAGTAAAATCGTTTTCGCTTTTCACGCCGATGCGCTAGGAAGTGAGGGAGGGAACACCCTCGTCTTATCGATTTTCAGCGGGGTGGCGTGTGGCTGTAGAAGCGAACGGAAATGATCTGGCCCAAGTGGTCGTGTTGCTGGCGGCAGGCGTTGTCGCCGCGCCGATCTTCAAGCGCATCGGCCTCGGTTCGGTGCTCGGTTATCTGGCCGCCGGTCTGGTGATCGGGCCTTACGGTCTCGGTTTTTTCTCCGATTCGCAGGCCATTCTGCATATAGCGGAACTCGGCGTGGTGATGTTTCTGTTCATCATCGGCCTTGAAATGCAGCCGTCGCGGCTGTGGTCTATGCGGCAGGATATTTTCGGGCTGGGTGCGCTTCAGGTACTGGTCTGCATGGCGGGCCTGACATTGATCGGCGTCGGTCTCGGCTTTCCCGTCATCATGTCCTTCGTCGCCGGCACCGGTTTCGTGCTGACATCGACGGCCATCGTCATGCAGATGCTGCAGGAGCGCAACAGCATGTCGAGCCTGAAAGGCCAGCGCATCATCGCCATCCTGCTGTTCGAGGATCTGGCCATCGTGCCGCTGCTGGCGCTTGTCGCCTTCCTCGGTTCGGGCGGCGAACATGTCACGGCGTCGGAGCGCTGGGCTTCCGTCGGCATCGCGCTTGCCGCCGTCGGTGCGCTCATCCTTGCCGGGCGTTATCTTCTCAACCCGTTCTTTCGCCTGCTTGCGGCTTCCGGCGCGCGGGAGGTGATGACGGCCGCGGCGCTGCTGGTGGTGCTGGGTTCGGCGCTTCTGATGCAGGTCAGCGGCCTTTCCATGGCAATGGGCGCCTTTCTTGCCGGCGTGCTGCTGTCGGAATCCTCCTTCCGCCATCAGCTGGAAGCGGATATCGAGCCGTTTCGCGGCATTCTGCTCGGCCTGTTTTTCCTCGGCGTCGGCATGGCGATCGATCTTGCCGTCATCGCCTCCAACTGGCAGCTCGTGGTCATCAGCGTTGCGGGCTACATGCTGCTCAAGGCCTTCCTGATCTATGGCGTGGCGCGGGCGCTCGGCACCACCCGGCGCGAAAGCCTGGAACGGGCGGTGCTGATGGCGCAGGGCGGCGAATTCGCCTTCGTGCTCTATTCGGCCGCCGTCAGCGCCGGCATTCTCGACCGGGAGGCGAACGCCATACTGACGGCGACCATCATCATCTCCATGGTGCTGACGCCGCTGATGGTCATCCTGCATGACCGGCTGGTGCCGGCGGCGGTTCCCAATACCGACGATCTCGACGTGCCTGAAAATGTCGAGGGCAGCATTCTCCTCATCGGCTTCGGGCGTTTCGGCCAGATCGTCAGCCAGCCGCTTCTGGCGCGGGGCTACACCCTGTCGCTGATCGACAAGGATGCCGACTTCGTGCGTGAAGCGGCGGAATTCGGCTTCAAGGTCTATTATGGCGACGGTTCGCGGGCGGAAATCCTGCATGCCGCCGGTGCGGGCACGTCGCGCGCGGTTCTCATCTGCGTCGACGACAAGGAGGCTGCCGTCAGGATCGCGGAGATCGTCAAGCACGAATTCCCGCTGGTTCCGGTTCTCGCCCGCGCTTACGACCGTGGCCATGCCATCGATCTGCTGAAGGCGGGCGTCGATTACCAGATCCGCGAAACGCTGGAATCGGCGCTGAATTTCAGCGAGGAAGTGCTGGGCGCCATGGGTGAGGAGCGGGAAGACGCCGCCCGTCTGGTGGAAGAATTCCGCGACCGCGACGAGGAACGTTTCGCCATGGAAGTCGTCGGCGGCATCTATGCCGGCCGTTCGCTGATCCGTGGCAACGCCCAGCCGGCCGACCTCGTTGCCGCCCGCACCGCGCGCGAGCGGGCCGAGCGGGAAAAGGCGGAAGCCGCAGAGGAATAGGACGCCCCGGTCTTTCGGCGGCGACAGAGGGAATTGGCAGGGATAGGAACGGACATGACGATCATTCGCACGGTTGAGGAATTGAAGGCCATCTATGACAGCACGAGCGAGGCATCGATCGCCAAGGTGACAGCCACGCTGACGGCCGAATACCGGCTGATGATCGAGACTTCGCCCTTCCTGGCGCTGGCGACGGTCGGGCCGGAAGGCATGGACTGTTCGCCGCGCGGCGACAAGGGCGGCGTGGTCCGGGTGGCCGATGAGAGGACCGTGCTTTTGCCGGACTGGCGCGGCAATAACCGCGTCGATTCGCTTCTGAACATCGTGCGCGATCCGCGCGTGGCGCTGATGTTCCTGATACCCGGCTCGAATACGACGATGCGCATCAACGGCCGCGCCGTGGTCTCCGTCGATCCCGATCTGCTGGAAAGCTTCGAGATGGATGGCAAACATCCGCGCACCGTCATCGTGGTGACAATCGATGAAGTCTATTTCCAATGCGCCCGGGCGCTGATGCGCTCGGAATTGTGGAACCCCGATAATTTCGTCGACCCGGCCTCGCTTCCGACACCCGGTCTTCTGCTCAAGGCGGCCAAGGCGGAATTCGATCAGGAGACCTATGACCGGGAATGGGCGGCGCGGGCGGCGAAGACCATGTGGTGAGGCGTCATTTGCCGCAGTAACAGGTTGCGCACTTAACAGGGCGTGCGCCGCTTATATCAAACCGCCCTCATTCCTGTGCTTGTCACAGGAATCCAGCCAGCCCAAGTCATTGGGCTGAAGGGACTCTCCCGCCGCGCAGACGCGCGTCGACTGGATTCCTGTGACAAGCACAGGAATGAGGGAGAGAGGGCGCTGCATTCGATGCTACCTACCAGTGTCGCTCTTCACGTCCGATAGATCAGCCAGTTCTTGCCGGTATAGTTCTTCTGCATGCCGTCCTCGTAATAGACGGAGCGGTTCCGGCCGGTTTCCTTGGCATGGTAGAGCGCGGTGTCGGCATGGCCGTAAAGCTCGCTGGGATTGGTGGCCTGTGCGGCGGAAGCGAAGCCGAGGGAGATCGTCACCGTGCCGTAGTCGGCTCCCGATCTCGAATTGCGGAAGGGCGTGCTTTCCAGCGACAGGCGGATGCGCTCGCACATCACCATCACCTCTTCCGGCGTATTGCCGTCCAGAATGATGGCGAATTCCTCGCCGCCGCTTCTGGCGACAAAACCATCCTTGCGGACATTGGCGCGGATGACCGAGGCGACGGTGGCGAGAATCTTGTCGCCGACCGGATGGCCGAAAGTGTCGTTGATCCGCTTGAAATGATCGATATCGAGCAGGACGAGCGTGGTATATTGCAGGCCGATGGAGCTGTCATAGACGGATGCCAGCCGGTCGTCGAAGGCGCGGCGGTTGGACAGGCGCGTCAGCGAATCCGTATTGGCGATGCGCTTGTACTCATCCAGCTCCAGACGTACCTGATGCATTTCCTCGGCATGGCGGTTGACATCGTTGAAGGCCTTTTCGCCGTCGATGATCTTCGAGCCGGTGGCCTCGGCCAGCAGCGAAATCGCATTCCTCAGAATATTGCTGCTGGCGGCATTCTTGTCATCGATGCGCTGGCGCGTTTCGCCGAGAATCCTGTTGTAGTTTTCGATGGAGGATTGTTCGCGCCTCAGCGTGCCCAGAAGGCCCTCCAGTTCGCGCCTGAGCTTCTCATGCGCATCGTCGATGGACCGGGCGGGATTGCCTTCCCCGTAACGTGAGGACAGCTCGTCCAGATCCTCCTGCGTGACCCGATTTCCAAGCGCGGCCAGATCCTTCGTCAGGGCAGGGTTCGAACCGATATAGGCTTCGTAAAAGAGGCTGTAGTTACGCGGGATCGGCGAAACACCCATGCTCCGCATGGCATAGGCAATCTGCCCGGCAATGTCGGGCCCCGTGGTTTTGGGCGTGGATGCCGTGTTCATCAAGAAACTCCAGTGAGTCTGCTTATCGACTATGATTATTATTATGAAGCTCGTTTTGGAAAGCTTAATTTATGGGAAACTAATTTTTGTGCCCGGAAACTTCATTTTCGTCACTTTTTATTTTATTTAATTGATAAATATAAGTAATTTTCATTTTGAAGAATTCCGGAACTTTTTCCCTCTACTATTCGCCTTGGTGACAGCATCGAATTTATTCTGTCAATCCCAATAACGGGATTCGTGTGATTTATTTTGGCACAACAATATGGAGAAATAATCCCGGGGCGGAAAGGCACGGTGGTTTTTGAATTCGTGGAGATCCCGCCTATAGGCGGTTTTTTTTGTCATTCGTGTCGGGATACAGGAATGTTACAGTCTTATCTTCGGTTTCCGTGCCACGCGGCACGCGTCAGTGCCGTTTTGTGACGGCGCGGCAACCATTCGGTAAGGTTCAGGAAGAGGCGAGTTATGCTGCCGGCAGCAGGTCCGGCCGTATCGCCTGCGTGTCAGGATCTCAGCCTGATGACCGGGCATTCCGTTCCCGCCGCCGCCGCCGGCGCATTTGGCGGGCGCACGATCAAGCCGTCGGAATGGGCCAATATCTTCATCATCGATGAATCCTGCTTCGCATGGGCTTCCGCCACCAGCAGGCCGTTTTCGTCCGTGCTGAAATGGGCGCGCAGATAATCCTGCCGGTGATCATTCGCTTTCAACGGCGTGGCGGTGCGGGCGGTCGTCGTGCGTTGCAGCGGCGCGCGGCGGGCGATGCTGCGGAGCAGCGGTTCGAGGAACAGCAGGCCGCAGACGAGGCTGGCAACCGGGTTTCCGGGCAGGCCCAGAACCTGCATGGCGCCGATGGACCCGACCATCAGCGGTTTCCCCGGACGCATGGCGATGCGCCAGAAATCGAGCTGCATGCCTTCCGCCTTCAAGGCGGCCTGCACGAGGTCGTGGTCGCCGACGGACGCGCCGCCGAGCGTCACCAGCACATCGACCTTCGCCGCGACCGCCTTGCCGATGGCGGCGCGGATCAGCCTGTCATCATCGGCGATGATGCCGAGATCGACAACCTCGGCACCGGCCTGCCGGGCAAGGGCTGCGACGCCGAAGGTGTTGGAGGCGATGATCTGGGCGGGCTGCGGCGCGCTTCCCGGCGGCAGCAACTCATCGCCGGTGGCGAGGATGGCGATGCGCGGCCTGCGATAGACGGTGAGAGCGGCATGGTTCATCGCCGCCGCGAGCGTCAGGTCGGTGAAGCCGAGCTCACGCCCGGCCGTGAGGGCCGCTTCGCCTTCGGTAAAATCCTGTCCGCGCGGGCGGATATGTCGCCCGGCGGTGACGTCGAAGGCGGTGCGGATTTTTCCGCCCTCCAGCACTTCGGCATCTTCCTGAATGAGAATGGTGTCCGCACCCTGTGGCACGGGCGCGCCGGTGAAGATGCGCACGGCCTGACCTTCACCCACCGTGCCGGTAAAAGCATGACCGGCGGCGGCCTGACCGATGACGGTGAGGACCGAGCCGATCTCCGCCGCATCGGCGCTGCGCAGCGCATAACCGTCCATGGCCGAGGCATCGAAGGGGGGCTGGGTGAGGCGTGCAATGAGATCGGCCGAGAGAACCCGGCCATCGCATTCGGCGAGCGGCAGGGTTTCGCTTTCGGTCACCGGAACCGCTGCTTCCAGAAGGCGTCTCATGGCCTCATCCACGGGCAGCAGCGGTTTCATTCAAGTCTCCTGTCGCCGGAAATCGCCGGATTTGCCGCCGCTCTTTTCGAGAAGGCGGATATTGACGATTTCCATCGCCTTGTCGGCGGCCTTGGCCATGTCGTAGATCGTCAGGCAGGCGATGGACACGGCGGTCAGCGCTTCCATCTCCACGCCGGTCTTGCCGGACAGTTTTACCAGCGCTTCGACCCGCAGGCCGGGCAGGGCGGCGTCTTCGGTAATGTCCACCGCCACCTTGGTCAGCATCAGCGGATGGCAGAGCGGGATGAGGTTTGCCGTCTGCTTGGCGGCCATGATGCCGGCGAGGCGCGCGGTGCCGATGACATCGCCCTTCCTGGCGTTGCCCTCGCGGATGAGCGCCAGCGTTTCCGGCTTCATCTTCACGAAACCTTCGGCCACAGCGACGCGGACGGTCTCGGCCTTGTCGCCGACATCGACCATATGCGCTTCGCCGCCGGCATCGATATGGGTGAGCTTTCCCGCCTCGCTCATCGGTGCATTATTCCGCGGCCAGAATGCCGGATTGGCCGGTCAGAAGGGCTTTGGTGGCTGCCGTCACATCGTCCTTGCGCATCAGGCTTTCGCCGACGAGGAAGGTGCCGATGCCGCTTTTTTCGAGACGCTTACAATCCTCGAAGGTGAAGATGCCGCTTTCGCCTACCAGCAGCTTTTCGGCCGGCACGAGGCCTGCGAGCTTCTCGCTGGTTTCGAGGCTGACTTCGAAGGTGCGCAGGTTGCGGTTGTTGATGCCGAGAAGCGGCGAGGCGAGCTTCAGCGCCCGTTCCGTTTCTTCCTCATCATGCACTTCCACCAGCACATCCATGCCGAGCGCGAAAGCCTCGTCTTCAAGGCGTTTCGCCTCGTCGTCGGACAGCGAGGCCATGATGAGGAGAATGCAGTCCGCGCCCCAGGCGCGGGCCTCATGTACCTGATAGGTCTCGAACATGAAATCCTTGCGCAGCGCCGGCAGGGCGCAGGCATTGCGGGCGGCGGTCAGGAATTCCGGGGCGCCCTGAAAGCTTGGGCTATCCGTCAGCACCGAAAGACAGGCGGCGCCACCGGCTTCATAGGCGGCGGCCAGCGCCGGCGGATCGAAATCCGGACGGATGAGGCCCTTGGAGGGGCTGGCCTTCTTGATTTCGGCGATCAGGCCGAATTTGCCTTCGGCCTGCTTTGCCCGGAGCGCCCTGTAGAAACCGCGCGGTGCGCTCTGGCCTGCGGCCATGGCCTTCAGGTCGGCCAGCGAAACCTTCTCCTTGGCGGCGGCGATTTCCTCGCGCTTGTAAATCTCGATCTTTTTCAGAATGTCGCTCATGATCTCGCTCTCATTCCTGACCCTCGTTGGACACGGCAACCAGACGGTCGAGCGCGGCTGCGGCCTTGCCGCTGTCCAGCGCCTCGCTGACGATCGCCATCGCCTGAGACAGTGTCTCCGCCTTGCCGGCGATAACCAGTGCTGCGGCCGCGTTGCACAGCGACACGTCACGATAGGCGTTGCGCTTGCCGGACAGAACCTCGCGCAGCGCCGCCGCATTGGCAATGCCGTCGCCGCCCTTCAGATCTTCCATGGAAGCGGGCTCGACACCGAAATCCTTCGGCGTCAGGTCGAAGGTGCGGATCTTGCCATTTTCCAGCGCCGCGACATGGGTAATGCCCGTGGTCGTCACCTCGTCCATGCCGTCGCCATGCACGACCCAGATGCTTTCCGAACCCAGATCGCGCAGCACTTCGGCAAGCGGCACCAGCCAGCGCGGCGAAAAGACGCCGAGCAATTGCCGTTTGGCGCCGGCCGGGTTGGAGAGGGGGCCGAGCAGGTTGAAGATGGTGCGCGTGCCGAGCTCGACGCGGCTCGGGCCGACATGGCGCATGGCCGAATGGTGAAGCTGCGCGAACATGAAACCGAGACCCGCCTCGCTGATGCAGCGGGCGATGAGTTCCGGACCGATATCGAGCTTCACGCCGAGCGCCGAGAGCGCATCCGCCGTGCCGGATTTGGAGCTCAGCGCCCGGTTGCCATGCTTGGCGACCGGCAGGCCGGTGCCGGCGACGATGATCGAGGCGAGCGTCGAGATATTATAGGTGCCGATGCCGTCACCGCCGGTGCCGACGATATCGATGGCATTGGCGGGGGCCGAAACCGGCAGCATACGGGAACGCATGGAGGAGACGGCGCCGACGATTTCGTCCACCGTCTCGCCGCGCACGCGCAGCGCCATCAGGAAACCGCCGATCTGCGACGGCGTGGCTTCGCCCGACATCAGAATGTCGAAAGCCGCCCGAGATTCCTCGCGGTTCAGGCTTTCTCCATTTGCGACCTTGGCGATCAGCGGCTTCAGTTCGGCCATCTTGTCGCCCCCCGGGTTAGAAGCCGACCATCGCCTGATCGGCGAGGGCCTGATTGATGGTGACACCATAGTCATTCTGCAGGCGGTTGACCATCTGGTCCAGCATGTCGTCGCCGGCCGCGCGGGCAATGGCGGCGAACTGCTGGTCGTCATTGGCGAGCGCGTCGGCAGGCGCATTGGTGTCGACCGAGGTGACCTTGAAGAGGATGCGGCTGGAACCGTCGGCATCGGCCGCCGTGCCCACCTTGCCCTCCGCGCCGGAGAAGACCGCCGCGATGGTCTGCTGGCCAAAAATAGCGTCTTCGCTGTTGCGGCGCAGGCCGGATTTCTGTTCGACGGCAAGGCTCAGCTCACCGGCCACGGCTTCCAGCGTGTCGCCCTTTTCGACGCGCGCCTTCAGTTCCTCGGCCTTGGCGGCAAGCGCGTTGCGCTGCTGCTCCGCCGTCCAGTCGGCCACGACATCGTCGCGAACTTCGGCAAGCGTGCGGTCGCGGGCGGCGATGATCTGGTCGACATCGAACCAGATGTAGCCTTCACGGCCGAGATTGATCGGCAGCGCTTCCGTGCCGGGTTCGGTCTTGAAGACCTCCTGCGCGAGCTGCGGGGAGGGCAGGCCCTGAACCGCATCGCCCTTTTCATCGAGGCCGGAAGCGTCGATGGCGGCGATGGTGACGGGTTTCAGGTTCAACTGCGTTGCCGCATCGGCGAGCGAAGAACCGCCGGCGCGCAGATCCTCGTAACGGTCGTGAACATTTGTGATTTCTTCCGCAGCGGCGGCGGTGGCGAGGTCCTTGCGGATATCTTCCTTCGCCTCATCCAGCGTGCGGGTCGTTTCCGGCTTGATGCCGGTGACGCGCAGGAGGACCGGGCCGAAGGAACCCTGGACCACCGGCGATACGCCGCCATCCTTCTGGATGGCGAAAGCGGCGTCGGCAATCGACTGGTCGGGGATGGTATCCTTGGTGAATTCGCCGAGGGTCACGTCGGAAGCGGTCTTGCCCTGATCCTTCACCACCTGGTCATAGGTGGTGTTGCCGAGGCGGATCTGCTCGGCGGCGGCCTCCGCCATTTCCTTTTCAGGGAAGGTCAGCTGCTCCACCGTGCGACGGCCGGCGGTGCGGAAGCTGTCCTTATGGCTGTTATAATAATCGGCGATCTGGGCGTCGGTGACGGCAGCCTGATCGGCGATATCGGACGGCTCAAGCTTCACATAGGTGAACTTGCGGAACTCGGGCGCGCGATATTTCGTCTTGTTGGTTTCGAACCAGGGGGCAAGCACGTCGTCGCCCGGCGCCTTGACCGGCGGAATGACGGCGTTCGAAAGAATGACGTAGTCGACGGCGCGCTGCTCGTTGCGATATTGCTTCAGCGCATCCACCAGCACCTGCGGTGCGGCAAAACCGTCCGAGACGGCTTCGACGATCTGGCTGCGGACGGCGACCTTGCTGCGTTCCTTGATATAGTCATCCTCGCGGAAACCGGAATTGCGCAGGCGTTCACTGAAGAGATTGCGGTCGAACTGGCCGTTGACCGCCTTGAAGGCCGGGTCTTCGGCAATGAGATTGGCGAGGCGGTTTTCCGAAAGGCCGAGATTCATTCTGGACGCGAGCTCATCAAGCGCTGCACCGGCCGCAAGCTGGCTGAAGACCTGACGGTCGATGCCGAAGGCCTTGGCCTGCTCGGTCGTCAGCCTTGTGCCGAACTGGCGGCTGAGATCGGAAATCTGGCGCTGATAGGCGAGGCGGAATTCCTCCGGGCTGACCGTCTGGTCGCCCACCGTCATGACGGCGTGGGAATTGGCGGTGACAAGCGATGCGGAAACGCCCCAGATGCCAAAAGAGACAACAAGCAGGAGAAGCAGCAGCTTGGCTGCCATGGTTCGAGAAGCATTTCTCAGGGAATCGAGCATCGTTATGCAAACCTCACAGGAACGTCATTGCGGTCGCCGGCTGTCCGGCCCGCAACGTATCGGCGTTCCTTAAATCAATCCAAACGGAAATTGAAGGGAATTTGCCTTGGAAAAACGGGGTTTTGAAAACGCTTGTGTGATTGGAGGCGGGATTTTCCGCCATCGTCTTCGCCCCATCGCCCCCCGCGAGGTGCAAAATAAAACCGCCCGGAAGGTCCAGGCGGTTGAAAAGAATCACCTTTAAGCGGCCGTCTGCCCGGCCCGTCGCGCTCAGAAGGCGCGGTCGCGCCGGATCATCGCCTTGAATTCCTCGTCTTCACGTCGCATTTCGGCGACCACGGAGACCATCGATGTCACGAACATAACGCTGATCAGGGCAAGAAGCATTGTCAGAAATGTGAACATGATATCGTCTCCGGGAGTTTCGAGAAAATTCTCTCCGTTATCAGTAGTAATTCATATACTGATAACGGGCGGTCAGCTGCGGATAGTCCGGGCCCAGCTTTTCAGGCTTCTGTTCATAAAGGCTAAACGTCGTTGCTACCATTGCGATAACCAGTACTGTCCAGGCTGTGCTGATGACGCTGATTTTCGCCGAAGTAGACTGTTTTTCTCTTATAAACATCTGTCCGTTCCTTTGGTTCTTTCTTAACGCGCCATGTCTCGACATGTTCCGCGTCAACCGTAAAAATCGATTAGCATCGCGCCTGTGAAACTTCCTTGAATGGCTCGTTCATCTGGCGTTCAGGAAACTGGCTGATGTCGTCATTCGAGAAAAAGATACTCGGCAGCGAATGAAGCGATGATCGAAAGGACGATCATGAAGGCCAGCATTTTCAATTCTCCGGATGCTTAACGAGTGAGGGGCGTTTCGGTTTCCCGATGCCGTGCATTTAGACAAAATAGCTGTGAAACCGCACTGAACGGCCCATTCATCCGCGGTTCACGCCGCAGCCGCGCTTGTGAGGGGTGGTTATAAAGTCTTGCGCCGCGTGCCTCTCCATGACAAAAGGCGGCACATATGCTGAAGCGTCGAGACGCGCCCACCACCTGAGAGCGATATGACGATTGCCTTTTATCCAGGATCCTTCGATCCGATGACCAACGGACATCTGGATGTGCTTATTCAGGCGCTGAACGTGGCGTCGAAAGTCATCGTTGCGGTCGGCATTCATCCCGGAAAAGCGCCGTTGTTCAGCTTCGAGGAGCGGGCAGGGCTGATAAAGCGGGCGCTTGCCGAACATCTGCCGGGCGAAGCGGCGCGCATGGAAGTCGTCTCTTTCGATAATCTGGTCGTCGATGCCGCCCGAGAGCACGGTGCGCGCCTTCTGCTGCGCGGCCTGCGCGACGGCACCGATCTCGATTATGAAATGCAGATGGCCGGGATGAACCGCCAGATGGCGCCCGATATCCAGACCGTATTCCTGCCCGCCGGCACCTCGTCGCGACCCATTACAGCCACATTGGTCCGGCAGATCGCCGCCATGGGCGGCAATGTCGACGCCTTCGTGCCGAAAGCCGTGCTTGAAGCCCTCAACGCCAAGCTGAAGCGCTGACTTCAGCCCCACATTCTGGAGCCAATCCGATGAAACTCGTTCGATTTGCCTTTGCCGGCGCCATGTTTGCAGGCGCGCTTGCCGCCAGCACCCTTGCTTCCGCCGCCGAACTCCTGACCGTGCAGCTGAAGGACGGCCCCGTTGTCATCGAACTGATGCCGGATGTCGCGCCCAAGCACGTGGCGCAGATCGAGGCGCTGGCCAAGAAGGGCGCTTATGACAATGTCGCCTTCCACCGCGTCATCGACGGCTTCATGGCGCAGACCGGCGACGTGCAATATGGCAACATGGAGAAGGGCTTCAGCGCCCAGCGCGCGGGTACGGGCGGTTCCGACCTGCCGGATATTCCGGCCGAATTCTCCAAGGTTCCGTTCACGCGCGGCGTGGTCGGCATGGCCCGCTCGCAGGATCCGAATTCCGCCAATTCGCAGTTCTTCATCATGTTTGCCGACGGTCCGTTCCTGAACGGCCAATATACCGTGGTCGGCAAGGTCGTGTCCGGCATGGAAGCCGTCGACAAGATCAAGCGCGGCGCCGGCGGCAACGGCGAAGTTTCCAACCCCGACCGGATGATCAAGGTCACCGTCGGCAAAAAGTAAGGTAAGGGCAATGGAGCCCGAACAGAGGAGAATAGTCATGGCCGAGATCAAGGATCCGGAAAACACCATCATCATGGAAACGACGACCGGCAAGGTCGTGATCCAGCTGCTGCCGGACGTTGCTCCGGGCCACGTCGCCCGCATCAAGGAACTCGTATCGGAAGGCGCTTACGATGGCGTCGTTTTCCACCGCGTCATCGAAGACTTCATGGCCCAGACGGGCGACGTGAAGTTCGGCAAGAAGGGTGCGGAAAGCTTCAACCCGGCCCGCGCCGGCATGGGCGGCTCCGACAAGCCGGACCTGAAGGCCGAATTCTCCGCCATTCCGCATGTGCGCGGCACCTGCTCCATGGCCCGTTCGCAGAACCCGAACTCCGCCAACTCGCAGTTCTTCATCTGCTTCACGGATTCGCCGTGGCTCAACAAGCAGTACACCGTCTGGGGCCAGGTCATCGAAGGCATGGAAGCCATCGACAAGGTCAAGCGCGGCGAGCCGGTGAAGGACCCGGATTCGATCGTTTCCATCAAGCTCGCTTCTGCGGCCTGATTTTTTGGAAATTGCAGTTCGACCCGTCTCGCAGTCTATGCGAGGCGGGTTTTGACGTTTATTGACGGTACGTGATTTTAAGGATGGACGCGGCAGTTTTGACGCTTGCCATCCGTCGCGCCGTTCTCTTCTTCCCTCATTCCTGTGCTTGTCACAGGAATCCAGCCAGCCCAAGTCCCTGGGCTGAAAGGACTCCTCCCGCCGCGCAGACGCGCGCCGACTGGATTCCTGTGACGAGCACAGGAATGAGGGGTGAGGGGTGCGGATGCGTCGGGCCGCAAAACACCGTGCCGTGTCAAATTGGATTTCTGGAAGACCCTTTCATGCGTGTAGACCTGTTCGATTTCGATCTGCCCGAGGAGAATATCGCCCTGCGCCCGGCGAACCCGCGCGATAGCGCGCGCCTGTTGGTGGTCGATCCGAATGAGAACCGTATGGAAGACCATCGCGTCTTCGACCTGCCGTCCTTCCTGAAGCCCGGCGATGCGCTGGTGTTCAACGATACCCGCGTCATTCCCGCCCAGCTCGAAGGTGTACGGCTGCGCGAAGGCGCGCCGGAGACGGCGGTTTCGGCCACGCTGCACATGCGCGCCGATCAATCTCGCTGGAAGGCCTTCGCGCGCCCCGGCAAGCGCATCAAGCAGGGTGACCGCATCCGTTTCGGTTACGAGCGCGACAATGCCTGCGGCCTTGCCCATCTGGAAGCCACCGTCGAGGAAAAGGGCGAGGAGGGCGAGATCACGCTGCTGTTCGACGTCTCCGGCCCGGTGCTGGACGAGGCAATCGCCTCCGTCGGCCATATTCCCTTGCCGCCCTATATCGCCGCGAAACGTCCGGAAGATGCACAGGATCAGACCGACTACCAGACCATCTATGCCCGCGAAAAGGGAGCCGTTGCCGCCCCCACCGCCGGGCTGCATTTCACGCCCGATCTGTTTGCCGCGCTGGACAAGGTGGGTATCGAGCGGCATTTCGTGACGCTTCACGTTGGGGCAGGCACCTTCCTTCCGGTCAAGTCCGACGATACCGACGATCACAAGATGCATTTCGAGATCGGCCATGTGTCGCAGGAAACCGCCGACCGGCTGAATGCGGTAAAGGCGCGCGGCGGACGCATCGTTTGCGTCGGCACGACATCGCTGCGCCTGATCGAAAGTGCGGCCGATGAGAATGGTGTTATCCACCCATGGTCCGATGCCACCGGCATCTTCATCACGCCGGGATACCGTTTCCGCGCGGTCGATATTCTGATGACGAATTTCCACCTGCCGAAATCGACGCTGTTCATGCTCGTTTCGGCTTTCTGCGGTCTCGAAACGATGCGTGACGCTTATAAGCACGCCATCGAAACCGGATACCGCTTCTATTCCTATGGCGATTCCAGCCTGTTGTTCCGGAAAAACTGATGCACGACAAATTCACCTTCACCCTGAAAGCCACGAGCGGCGGCGCGCGCCTCGGCGAAGTCGCCATGCCGCGCGGCGTCATCCGCACGCCTGCCTTCATGCCTGTCGGCACGGTCGGCACCGTCAAGGCCATGTATCTCGATCAGGTGCGGGAGTTGGGGGCCGATATCATTCTCGGCAATACCTATCACCTGATGTTGCGGCCGGGTCCTGAGCGTGTTGCCCGCCTTGGCGGCCTGCATGAGCTGATCCGCTGGCCGCACCCGATCCTCACCGATAGCGGCGGTTTTCAGGTGATGTCGCTTTCCGGCCTGCGCAAGCTGGACGAGCAGGGCGTGACCTTCAAGAGCCATGTGGACGGTTCGCTTCACCACATGTCGCCGGAACGCTCCATCGAAATCCAGGGCATGCTCGATTCCGACATCCAGATGCAGCTTGATGAATGCATCGCCCTGCCGGCCGAGCGCAAGGAAATCGAGCGGGCCATGGAAATGTCGCTGCGCTGGGCCGAGCGCTGCCGCGTGGCCTTTGGCGATCAGCCCGGCAAGGCCATGTTCGGCATCGTGCAGGGCGGCGACCAGCCGGACCTGCGCATCCGTTCCGCAGAGGGCCTCAAGCAGCTCGATCTGAAGGGGTATGCGGTCGGCGGCCTTGCCGTCGGCGAGCCGCAGGATGTGATGCTCGGCATGCTCGATATTACCCTGCCGGTGCTGCCCACCGAAAAGCCGCGTTACCTGATGGGCGTCGGCACGCCCGATGACATCCTGAAATCGGTGGCGCGCGGCATCGACATGTTCGACTGCGTGATGCCGACCCGCTCCGGCCGTCACGGGCTTGCCTTTACCCGTCGCGGCAAGGTCAATATCCGCAATGCCCGCCATGCCGAGGATATGCGCCCGCTCGACGAGCAGTCCAACTGCCCGGCCTCGCGCGATTATTCCCGCGCCTATCTGCACCATCTCACCCGCGCCAACGAGGCGCTGGGCGGCATGCTGCTCTCCTGGCACAATCTTGCCTATTATCAGGAGCTGATGCAGGGTATCCGCAAGTCTATCGAGGAAGGCCGTTTCGCCGATTTTTATGCGGAAACCATCGAAATGTGGGCGCGGGGCGATATAGACCCGGTTTAGGTTGCAGAGCTTCCACCCACACTCGACGTCATCCTCGGGCTTGCCCCGAGGATCTACCAATGTAGCAGAAATCAACGAGCGGAAGATCCTCGGGACATCCTCGGACTTGATCCGGGGACCGAGGATGACGGAGGAGAGGTTTCTATCCGCCGCTTTGAACACCCCAAACCTTCCTTCTACGGATTTTTCCTTGGCACACGCGCCTTACGTTCTTTTCCGGGATGACACGACCGGCACGGTGACAGCCTTCACCGAGCCGGAAGAGATCATCGTCGCGGACGAGCCGGCGGCGTTTTTTGCTGCGCTGAAGCGCATGGAAGAGCTGCGCCGGGCCGGGAAATACCTCGCCGGCTATATGTCCTACGAGGCGGGCTTCCTGTTCGAGCCGAAGCTTGCGCCTTTCGCGGACGAGCCTCGCAACGTGCCGTTTCTCAATTTCGGCGTCTTTTCCGGCCCGCAGCCGGATGAGGGACGGTTTGCGCGGCCGGCAAATCTGCCGGATGCGGATGCGTTTCTGTCCGATCCCGTGCCGGCATGGAGCCTTCAAGGCTATTGCCAGCGTTTCGAGCGTCTGCACGGGCATCTGCGTCGCGGCGACTGTTACCAGGGCAATCTGACCATGCCGGTCCATGCCCGCTGGAGCGGCGATCCGCTGACGGCCTTCTGGTCGCTGATCGAGCGGCAGCCGGTGAAATATGGCGCGCTGGTCGATCTCGGCGGGCCGGTTATCCTGTCGCGCTCACCGGAACTGTTCTTCTCGGTTGACGGGGAAGGTTTCATCGAAACCCATCCGATGAAGGGAACGACGCCGCGCGGGGCAAATTCGGAAGAAGACCGGGCGATTATCGCCGCAATGCTGGCGGACGAAAAGACGCTCGCCGAAAACCGCATGATCGTCGATCTGCTGCGCAACGATATTTCTCGCATTACCGAAGTCGGCAGCCTTGATGTGCCGCGGCTGTTCGATATCGAGACCTATCCGACCGTGCACCAGATGGTCAGCCATGTGCGGGCGAAACTTCTGCCTGACGTGACGGTGGAAGATATCTTCGCCGCCCTGTTTCCCTGCGGCTCCGTTACCGGCGCACCGAAAATGTGGGCGATGAAAATCCTGCGCGAGCTGGAGGCTACGCCGCGCGACGCCTATTGCGGCGCAGTCGGCTTCATGTCTCCAAATGGTGAGATGCGGTTCTCCGTGGCGATCCGCACGCTCAGCCTGTTTGACGACGGCCGCGCCGTCTTCAATGTCGGCGGCGGTATTGTGTTCGATTCCGTTGCCGAGGCGGAATATGACGAGTGTCTGCTGAAATCGAAATTCGCGGTGGGGGACAGGTTGCTTCGGGGGTGATTATCGCCCGATCACCTCAAACACCCCATTCTCCACCAGCACTTCCTTCGCTGCCGCATGGCTCAGAAAACCCGCTGGGCTGGCGCTGGCGCCATAGGCGCCCGATTGCAGGATGGCGAGGAGATCGCCGGCCTTGAGCTTCGGCAGCGCCGCATTACGGGCGAGCGTATCGAGCGGCGTACAGAGCGGGCCGACGATGGTTGCCGTCTCTTCATGCTCCGCCAGCATCATGGCCGGTGCGACGATGGGATAGTTGCGCTTGACGATCTGGCCGAGATTGCCGGAGGCGGCCAGGTGATGGTGCATGCCGCCATCCATCACCATGAAGGTAGTGCCGCGCGAGGTCTTTACCGAATTCACCTCCGCCACATAGACGCCGCCGGGACCGGCGAGGAAACGGCCGGGTTCGACGATGACATGGGCGTCGGTTATCAGCGGATGCGCCTTCAGAAGCGCCTTGAGGTCGGCAATGGCGGCGCTGACTTTTTCAAGATCGAGCGGCGTTTCGCCCGCGAAATAGGGGATGCCGAGACCGCCGCCGAGATCGATGGTTTCGAGCGGCTTGCCGAGCATTTCGGCCATGCGCGCGGCAAGGGAAATGCCGTGTCTCCATTGGGAGACAAGCATGTCGGCATCGAGGATCTGCGTGCCGCCGTAAATATGGACGCCGACGAGATCGATATATCGGGCGTCCTTGAAGAGCGGCAGGACATTTTCCAGCTCTTCCTCATCGAAACCGAAGGCGGTGGCCTTGCCGCCCATGCGCATCGCGCCGGCCTGTGCATCCGGCACCGGATTGATGCGGATCGAGGCTTTGACCGGCTTGCCGATCGCCTCGATGCGGGTGATTTCCTCGGCGCTTTCGATGTGGATTTCGCCGATGCCGCCCTCGATCACTTCGCGCAACTCGGCCATGCCTTTTCCGGGGCCAGCGAAGATGATGTTTTGCGCTGCGACACCGGCCTTGATCGCGGCGCGGTATTCACCGACGGACGCGATTTCCGCACCCGCACCTTCCTGCCGGAAAAGCGAGATGATGGCGGGCAGGGGGTTGGCCTTCACCGAATAATAGATATCGGCAAAACCGCCGAGCGCGGTTTCGAGATCGCGATAGGCGCGGCGCATGGCGGCGGCGTCATAGAGGAAGCAAGGCGTTCCAGTCCCGGCGACAATCTCGCGCACGGGAAGTCCGCCGATCATCAGATCGTTCTCGCCTATGTCGAACAACCCGGCTGCAAAAGCCGGGCCGTGGCTCTGGGGTTTATCCGTTGGCGCCATTGTCCGTCCGTTCGCGCACCAGCGCGCGGTAATCCACCTTGCCATTGGCCGTGACCGGCAGTCGTTCCACCAGTTCGATGGCGCGCGGGATCATGAAGGGGGCGAGCATTTCGGCGGCTTTTTTAAGCGCGGCCGAAACATCGATATTCTGGTTGGCGGCGGTCGCCACGGCATGGACCTTTTCGCCCGCAAAGGGGTCCGGCAGGCCGATGACGGCGACCTGCTGGAAAAGGCCTGTCGACATCAGGCTTTCCTCAACCTCGGTCGGGCTGATACGATAGCCCGACGATTTGATCATCGCATCGTTGCGGGCGACGAAGCTGAAGAAACCATCCTCGTCCTCCACCGCCAGATCGCCGGAATAACACACGGTCTCGCCGCCCATTGCCGCCGGAATGAAGGGGTGAGGACGCAGCACCTTTGCCGTATCCTCCGGCCGGTTCCAGTAACCCAGCGAGACGGTCGGCCCGCGATGCACGAGAATGCCGGGCTCACCCGGCTTCGCCCTCTGTCCCTTATCGGTGACGATGAAGATTTCGCATTCGGGAATGGCCTTGCCGATGGAGGTCGGGCGGCGGTCGATTTCATCGGGGGGCAGGAAGGTGGAGCGGAAGGCTTCCGTGAGGCCATACATCAGGTAGATTTTCGTATCCGGCAACTTCTCGCGCAGCGCTTTCACGGTTTCCTGCGGCACGCGCCCGCCGGAATTGGTGATATAACGCAGGTGCGGCAGAGGTGTCTTTGTGAGCGACGGGGCCGCTTTCGTCAGGATCGCCCAGATGGTCGGCACGCCGGCGAGACCGGTGATGGCATGGTCGCGCAGATCGCGGACGATCTCATCGCCCAGCCGGAAGGTGGAGATAACAGTGGCCGCGCCCTGTTCCACCGCCGTCAGCAACTGGTTCAGGCCATAATCGAAGCTGAAGGGCAGGAGGGAAAGAATGCGGTCTTTGCCGGTGATGTCCAGATAGGTGCGCACGATGCGCGCGCCGGCGAGAAGATTGCGGTGCGACAGCATCACGCCCTTGGGCGAGCCGGTGGAGCCGGAGGTATAAAGAATGGCGGCCAGGTCTTCCCCTATTGCCGCTGAAGGCCGGGCGGGTGTGTCGGCGCGGGCCTCTATCTCTTCCGCCAGCAGGATTTTGACCTCGGGAAGGTCTTCCAGTGCCGCTTTCAGCTCTTCCATCATCGCGGCGTCGCTGATGACGATTTTTGCGCCGCAATCCCTGACGATATGGCGAATCTGCTGCGCCTTCAGCAATGCGTTCACCGGCACGAAGACGCCGGACGCCATGCTCACGCCAAAGATCGACCAGCATTCCTCGATGCCGCGCGGCAGATAGATGACGACGCGGTCTCCGCGTTGCGCTCCGGCTTCCTGCAATGCCGCCGCGCAACGGGCCGCCGCTGCGGCAAATTCGCGATAATTCAGCGATCGGTCCTTGTGGACGAGGGCCTGATCGTCGCTCGCCGCCCGGGCGGCAAGCAGGTGGTGCAGCAGGAAATGGGGTGTCATCTCCTCCGTTCCCTGAGGACGAAGGCGATGAGATCGGCCGGCGTGCCGAGATTGTCGGGCGTGAAATGTTCGTCATCGAGAATGATGCCGAAACTTTCGCCGAGGAAGATCATCAGTTCCAGAAAGCCGAGCGAATCGATTACGCCGCCTTCGAGAAGCAGCGTATCGGCGGAAAAGGGGGCATAGGCGGGAAAACGGTTGGAGAGATAGGAAGAGATGGTATCGGCAACGTCGATTTCACTCTTTTTCGCTGCAAGCATGCTCGTTCTCCGATTTCCCGCGTCTTTCCCAATGACCTGCCCGGAACGGCGCTTTTTCTGCAAAGGCCAAGATTCCGTCAAGTCGCGCACGACTCACTAGAATACCTACGGTGGCAATAACACCAACTCTGAGTATGCTTCGTTAATAAATCGTGGGTTCCATGCGCCTTTTACTTGTATTGGTGCAGATTTATGTGCGGCAAGCCCGCCGGCCTTTCGCTCTGCGCCCATTGCCGCCATGGTCAGCGCAAGCCGGCCATGGCCAAGAAGGTGGCGGGCGATTGCGGATATGTGCCTTTGCGCGACCTGCCGGTCTTCGCAATGGATGAGGCGCGCGGATGGCAATCTTTTGGTCGTGGTTTTCAGGAAGACCAGAGGGTAATGGCGGCTCTTCGCCTCCATCACGGCCACGATGCAGCCGAGACGGGCATGGTCTTCCAGCATGTCGCGCATTTCGGCGGAGAGTATTTCCGGTTTTATCTCGCCTGGCGGGCGCAGCCGTGCGCTTGCCGGGCGAAGCGCTGCAAAGGGCAGCGGATAAAAAAGCGTGCAATCGGTCACCGTCGTAAAGCCCAGCCTCTCATTCAGCTTGCAGGCTTCGGAAGAGGGGGTGAGATCGGTGAAGATTTCGTCCTCATTGGAGGATGCCATCTGCAACATGCGCGGGGCGAACCAGCGGCAGGAAGGCTCCACATACCAGCTGGACAGGTTGACGACGATCCTGCCGGTCTCTGGCAGGCGGCTTTTGATCGTCAGCAGAACGCCTGCGGCATCGTCGCCCTTCATCAGCAATTGCCCGATAGGGCCGAGTTCGCGCCGCTCGTGATGTTCGCTGACGAGCGACAACCCGCGCGACCAGAAGGCCTCGCTTTTTTCCGGGAAGCCTTTCGCCAGAAGAGCGACGGCGGCGACGCGGTTTCCGTTGTCGATCGGTACGATTTTCAGGGTCGCTCTCCGCAGGTCTGGCGTCGTTCTGGGCGGGGAGGGATTTTCAACTCCACCGCGTAGTATCGGCTTACGACGATAGATTTACCGTCCCGTTAATCGCAATGGCTGCAGCGGGTTGGAGGCGATCACATTTGCATGAATGGCGGGCGCGCGCGGTTACGCGCGCCCGCCTGCGTCTTGTTCAATCAATAAACCACGACGCCGCGAATGCTTTCGCCCTTGTGCATCAGGTCGAAGCCCTTGTTGATGTCTTCGAGCGGCATGGTGTGGGTGATCATCGGGTCGATCTGGATCTTGCCTTCCATGTACCAGTCGACGATCTTCGGCACATCCGTGCGGCCGCGTGCGCCGCCAAAGGCGGTGCCCATCCAGTTGCGGCCGGTGACCAGCTGGAACGGGCGCGTGGAGATTTCCTGGCCGGCGCCGGCAACGCCGATGATGACCGACTTGCCCCAGCCGCGATGCGAGGCTTCCAGCGCCTGACGCATGACTTTGGTATTGCCGGTGCAATCGAATGTGTAATCCGCGCCGCCGATCAGGTCGCCATTGCGCTTCGTCATGTTGACGAGATAGGGCACGATGTCGTCGCCGACTTCCTTCGGGTTGACGAAGTGGGTCATGCCGAACTTCTCGCCCCAGGCCTTCCGGTCGGGGTTGATGTCCACGCCGATGATCATGTCCGCGCCGGCAAGGCGCAGGCCCTGCAGCACGTTGAGGCCGATGCCGCCGAGACCGAAGACGATGGCGGTGGAACCGATCTCGACCTTGGCGGTGTTGATGACCGCACCGATGCCGGTGGTGACGCCGCAGCCGATATAGCATACCTTGTCGAAAGGTGCGTCGGGATTGATCTTGGCAAGCGCAATCTCCGGCAGAACCGTATAGTTCGAGAAGGTCGAGCAGCCCATATAATGATGGATCTTGTCCTTGCCGATGGAGAAGCGCGAGGTGCCGTCCGGCATCACGCCCTGGCCCTGTGTGGCGCGGATGGAGGTGCAGAGATTGGTCTTGCGCGAGGTGCAGGAATAGCATTCGCGGCATTCCGGCGTGTAGAGCGGAATGACATGGTCGCCCTTCTTGACCGAGGTGACGCCGGGTCCGACATCGACGACGACGCCCGCGCCCTCATGGCCGAGAATGGCCGGGAACAGGCCTTCCGGATCGGCGCCCGAAAGAGTGAAATCGTCTGTATGGCAGATGCCGGTCGCCTTGACCTCAACCAGCACTTCGCCGGCGCGCGGGCCTTCGAGTTGAACGGTCATGACCTCAAGCGGCTTTCCGGCCTGAATGGCAACTGCGGCGCGAACGTCCATATCTTATCTCCTGGCATTGTCTTGTGATTGAACAGGGCTGTTTTGCCCGAGCTTGGCTGGAGGGACAAGGGGCGAGCCCAAGTTTGTGTTTTCGGAAGAAACCGTGAATGCAAACCCCACACTGCCGTCACGCGGTCATACGATTTTATTGGCTGGCTCTAATTTACTAATAAATAAACTAAGCATATGAATTTGCTTCATATTTTTAGATTCCGATTGAGCTTTGATTTACGGTTTGTGTGTTAATTGACCCCTGTATTTCAGTGGTCAGGCGAAGTTGCTCGAAAAGCAGCGCCGCCGGCGACCAACGAGCAATTTTCGAGCGACCGGCGTGAGCCGGACATTTTTTAGCGTCGCAGAAAGCCAGGCCTGTCGCTTTTCACAGCGCGCCTTTCCCATGGCGATGAGCGACATGAGACGGTGTTTTGATGACGAGCAGGCGGATAAAAAAAGCGGCATGGAAATGGAGCCTATTTTCATCGCTCCTCAGGGATCGCGCGGGTACCTTCGCCATCATGACCGCGCTGCTGCTGCCGGTCTTTATCATTTTGCTGGGGCTGCTTTTTGAGGGTGGCAGGGCGCTGGCCTATTACAACCAGTCAAAGCGGGTCATGGCGATGGCATGCGAAAGAGCCACCAAGCCGACTCGCACCTTCACATTGTCCGATGAAGTGCGGCGCGCCAATGTGGCCGGGGCCTTCGATGCGATGATTCAATCCACCAAGCAGAAGGTCCTCTCGCGAGACGTGCAAGTGAAATGGACTGAGACAAAAATCAATGCCGAGTTCAGTTACGGGCTGATTTTCTCGGAGATGTTCAATCTCGAGAAGCTGAAATATCGCCTTGATGAGTCCTGCGAAGGTATCCCGCCCTATCCCGAGGACGATGCGGTTATCATTGACAATATGTTCGAGAGCAACGCTCTCGGCGTCGAGCGGGTTTTGAAAAACGGCGTTACCAAGGAAACCCCCGGCGGTTGCTGGGGTGTCTATCCCTATTCGGAAATCGGATGGGATGGCGGGACCGGCCCCGGCGTCGAGTTGCAGGACTGGAGCAGCCCCTGCTGCCGCCGCAACCACAATTGGGAGGGCTATCCGGCGGGAATGCAGAGCAAGAAACTCAACGAGGCCCCTACCGCCAACGACAAAGCCTGCACTTTGAAGGAGGTCGATAAGGCAAAGACCACCGACAAGATCGAAATCGACAAGAAGGCGGGCACCGAGCTCTCATTGCCAACCCGTTATGTCATGGAGCTCGACAGCGACTGGGGCCCGCCTAAGCCCGGCAAGAAAAAAAATATCGAAGCCAATAGTTCGATCTACAAGGATGTCGAGCTTCATCCCGGAATATATAAGATCATGGTTTGGTATAATGGGCGCCGGGCCGTCGAGGACGTGGAAAAAACAAACGGAATCAAGATCTCGCTCCAACAGCTCCTTCCTGACCTGCAACCCCAGCAGCGGGTGTGGGAGTTGACCCAGGATAAAAACAGTATTGCCTGGACGCCGAGGGACTACAGTTTCAGGGTCAAGGCCTACTCCATCTATCGGGTGACGATTGAGGCAACCGGCCTGAGCGACAGCTTCGGTGGCATCATCACCGGTTTCCAGCTCATCTACGTGGATCGAATGGAAGAGGGCTGAGATGAAGTCCTTACTTTTCCCGCGTCAGGATAAAAGCCGTGGTCGCCCGCGCAGATGCCTGTTCGCGCATGCCGCCTGTTACCGGCTATTTGGCGACCGAAAGGCAGCAACGGCGGTCGAGACGGCGCTGCTGTTGCCGCTGTTTTTTGCGCTGATTTTCGGGACGCTCGAAATCGGCCTGCTGATGCTCTATTATCTTTATCTCTCGTTCGCATCGAATGCGGGTATCGAATATCTCCGCAAGGCGGCGGCGGACGGTAAACCGGCGACCGAGATTGCGTTGCGCAAGGCAATCGCCTCCCATTTCATTGGAGGGACTGACGAAACCAATCTCAAGATTGCCCTTTTGCCGATCCCCGACGACGATATTGCCGAAGCCAAAGTGCCCATACCAATCGTGAACGATTTTCGCCCGCCCGCCGATACCGCCGGGCAGTACATTCTGGCCATCGGTTACAACTGGAATTTTTTGATGCCGACGACGCGTTTCCTCGTGCCGGACACGGGCGGCATTCATCAATTGCGCAACATTTCCCTGGCGATCACTGCCGTGCGGGTGACGGAATGAAAAAGGCGACATGGTTTTTGCGTCTTGCTGGTTTCGGCCGTTGCCGTTCTGGTGCTGCGGCGGTGGAAATGGGGCTTTTGGCGCCTCTGCTTGTCCTTATGCTTGCAGTGATCATTGAGGTCGGGCGGGGTTGGCTGAGCTATGACCGGTTCATGACGATAGTCGACAATTCAGCGCGCTGGGCGGCAAGATTCCCCGAATTCGAGGAACGGGTGCGCACGGGGGTTCCGAGCTTCGTTGTCCTTTCCGGCAGCGGCATTCTCCAGACGGGCAAACTCGACCTGACGCTGAGAAGCGTCAAACTGGTGGATAAGGTCGCCCGGCTGCAATTTCCCGCCCACAATTTTCTGGGATCTGCCGAAGATGTGCCATGGGAGAAAACCGTGATTGCCAACGGTTTCGTTGCTCAGGAAGCTATCATCGTCGTCTCCGGTCGCTACAGCTATCGGCCGCTGATCTCGGTCCTGGCCGATATCACGCTCAAATTCGAATATGTTGCGGCCGTCAACCCGTTCTTTTCCCAGCGATATCCTTACCAGAGCGGCAAATCGGATTTCGCAAAATGGAACCTCAAGCGCTCGCCATTCAAAGCAAACTGATCGGCCTCAGACAGCCTCTGTCTCGGCCTGGCTTTCGCCGAGCCACGCCGCGCAATCCCGCAACGCCCGCGCTGCAATAAGCTGGCGTTTCATGATCGTCTTGTCCTTGCCGCGAAAACGCTTGACGCCTTCCGGCTTGACGATGGAGCCCGGCGCCAGTTCCGGGAAGAGGCCGAAATTGATGTTCATCGGCTGGAAGGAGCGTTTGCCCGGCTCATCATCGGAGGAAAGGTGGCCGCCGGTGATGTGGTTGAGGAGCGAGCCGAGCGCGGTGGTGGCCGGCGGCAGGCTTGGGGACTCGCCCTTCTGTTCGGCGGCGGCGAAGCGGCCGGCGAGAAGGCCGACGGAGGCGCTTTCCACATAACCTTCGCAGCCGGTGATCTGGCCGGCGAAACGCAGGTCCGGCCGCGATTTCAGTTTCAGCGAGCGGTCGAGCAGGATCGGGGAATCGATATAGGTGTTGCGGTGCAGGCCGCCGAGGCGCGCGAATTCCGCATTTTCGAGGCCGGGTATCATGCGGAATACATCCGCCTGCACACCGTATTTCAGCTTGGTCTGGAAACCGACCATGTTGTATAGCGTGCCGAGCGCATTGTCCTGTCGCAGCTGCACGACGGCATAGGCCTTGACGGTGGGGTTATGGGCGTTGGTCAGTCCCATCGGCTTCATCGGGCCGTGGCGCAGCGTCTCGCGGCCGCGCTCGGCCATGATCTCGATAGGCAGGCAGCCGTCGAAATAGGGCGTGCCTTCCCATTCCTTGAAACCGACCGTGTCGCCGGCAATCAGCGCGTCGATGAAGGCGTTGTACTGCTCCTCGTTCAGCGGGCAGTTGATGTAATCCTTGCCGGTGCCGCCGGGACCGACCTTGTCGTAACGCGACTGGTACCAGCAGATATCCATATTGATGCTGTCGCGGTGCACGATGGGGGCGATGGCGTCGAAGAAGGCGAGCGCATCCTCACCCGTCTCTGCCTGAATGGCGGCAGCAAGATCCGGCGAGGTCAGCGGGCCGGTGGCGATGATCGAGTTGCCCCATTCCTTCGGCGGCAGGCCATTCACCTCTTCGCGCACGATCGTCACCAATGGGTGACTTTCCAGCTTTTTCGTCACGGCCTCGGAGAACCCGTCGCGATCGACGGCGAGCGCGCCGCCGGCCGGCACCTGGTGTCTGTCGGCGCAGGCCATGATGAGAGAACCGGCAAGCCGCATTTCAGCGTGGATAACGCCGACCGCATTGGCGGTCGCATCGTCGGAGCGGAAGGAGTTGGAGCAGACCAGTTCCGCCAGCGTATCGCCCTTATGCGCATCCGTGCCGCGCACGCCGCGCATTTCATGCAGGATGACGGGCACACCGCTCTGCGCGATCTGCCACGCGGCTTCCGAACCGGCCAGTCCGCCGCCCACGACGTGAATGGGAGAAGTGCTCTTGTCTTGCATGCTGGCGTCCATGGGCGGCCGCGGGGCAAAGGCTCCCGTCCGGCGGCTGTCTTTCGAGTGATTGTTCCGCACGGGTCCCTAAGGACGCGGCATTGTTTGCGGATGCACTAGCATGCATGGCCGGGGCAGCCAAATGTTTTTGAGGGATGGAGGCTAGGGGGCTGCCAAGCTCCCGGCGGGCTCGAGGAGCAGACGCGCATTTTGGAGCGAGCGGGTGCCGCTTGTTTCTTCTCCCCGCCGGGGAGAAGGTCGCGGCAGCGGGATGAGGGGGCTAGGGTGCGGTCTATCGCTGGCGTTGCCCCCTCATCCGACCCTTCGGGCCACCTTCTCCCCGGCGGGGAGAAGAAATATGCCGCGATGCCGGGCGCCTTTCCAAAGGCCAGTTCCTCCAGCCAAACCCCAGAATCAAAAACGGCGCCAGAGGCGCCGCTTTTTTTACCTGTCGCTCAATCGTCGCGCCCTGGAGGTCGGGCAGCGGGACGATCGTTTACGCCTTAGCGGAACGAACGGGCTGCTACGTTACGGATGTCGTAACGGGTCAGGCCGATGTCGCTCAGAGCCTGGTTGGAAAGGCTGCCAAGTTCGTTGATCGTGCGGCGGTAGGAGATCCAGTTCTTTGCGATGCGGATGGGGTTCATGGTCGTTTCCTCAATCTATCTCTGTTGATTTCGTCTGCCGGCTCAGCGTTTCTCTGTGCTCTCGGCTGTTGAGGTTTATATATAGACATTGAGCCATGTTGTGCAGTGCAGAATTTAGGCTACTGCCATGCATTTGTGCAGTATGTCGGCTAAATTTGCGGCTTTGAATATCATCTGAGCAAAATATGAGCGGAAATGCCTGTGTTTCAGGCGATTTTGACTGATATGGCAGCCTTTCGCGGCGCTAAAGGGGTTTTGCGGCGTGAAAAGGGGTGTCGGGAGGGGCTCGGACGCTATCCGGGCGCGGCGTGAACGGTCGGCCATCGATGCATTTTTCATCGGCTGACACTGCGGGCGGCTAAGGCAGTGCCGCTTCGACCCGGAGAACCGCCGAAAAAGAAAAAAGGCCGGAGGCGGGAGCCTCAGGCCTTTTTGGGTAGGTCGTCTCGCATCCGCCGCAAGAAGCGGCGGGGCGTATAATCAGAAGCCGACGGCGGTCTTGGCGACGCGGCGGATGTCCTGACGGCCAATGCCGAGGTCACTCAGTTCGCGGTCGGTCATGCGGCCGAGTTCGGTTACGGTCTGACGATACTTGCGCCAGTTGGTGAGCGAGCGTGCAATGTTCATTTTCATCTTCCTCTTCGTGCTGTTCAGTCTCTGCGGCCAGTCTTGGGAGGCTTTGGTCCGGGGCTGAACTCGATCTCTGTATGACCATGAATATAATCGGTTTAATCAAAACAAAAACAGACAAAGCAAGATGTCACCTATGCACGCATTGCAATGCAAGCCGGTAAAACAGGCCGATTGCGGCGATTCATGCATAATTTGTGACCAATTTGTGTGCTTTTGGTGATCGCCTGGAGGTTTGGCAGTGCGAAGGCGTGTAAGATGAACGGATAAGGGGCGGGGCAGGGTGCGGAAGCCCTGAATCGCCGGTTTGGAGCAACGGCCAGCAATCCGGCAACTTGGGCTGCGGGGCAGGCTATATATAATGTCAATGTAGCCGCATAAATATTGCCTGCTTTCCGCGCCTGCCTGCATGCGATGTGCCGGGCGAGGTGGGTCGGGAAGGCGATGGAGGCGGATGTGGTTCGGCTTGCCGTTTTTTCTCCCAAAACGCCTCTGTCCGGCTGTTGCGCGCTGTCCCCCGGCGCGGGCGGCGAATAAGCGGAGAGGGCGGCCATCTCTTGCCACCGGCGCGGACGGCAAGAAAAGTCCGGAGGAAACGAAAGGCGGGGGGAACGGCGTGCTTGACCCTTTCTGAACATTGTGACATACCGCCGCCCAACGTGCGGGTATGGCGGAATTGGTAGACGCATTGGTTTTAGGTACCAACGCTTCGGCGTGGGAGTTCGAGTCTCTCTACCCGCACCACAAGCAAGGCATGGCTGCGCCACGCTTGCGCCAGAGTGCATCTTTATAAGATGCGGGGAGCTTCGGGGTTCATTTCTCCCCTTTGGTCTTTTCTCCGGTGCAGGCTAAATGGTGTCCGGCAGGCGCTTGTGTAAAGAAATAAGGGAAGCCACGGCCGGGCAACGATGTTTCCGGCGCAGTGCTCGAAAGTAAACCAACGGCTGTCTGAGCACCGCCGCCATGATGTGAAGGTTAGGAAAATGCAGGTTATCGAAACGCTCGCTGAAGGGCTGAAGCGCGAACTCAAGGTCGTTATTCCGGCCGCCGACATGAAGGCTCGTCTGGACGAGCGCCTGGTTGACGCCAAGGACAAGGTTCGCATCAACGGTTTCCGTCCCGGCAAAGTGCCGATGGGCCACCTGAAGAAGATGTACGGCAAGTCCATCATGGCCGACCTCGTCAACGAGCTGGTTCGTGAAAAGCCGACCGAAATCCTCTCCAGCCGCGGCGAAAAGTCTGCGACGCAGCCGGCCATCTCCATGACCGAAGACGAGCAGGAAGCCGAAAAGATCCTGTCGGCCGAATCCGATTTCGAATTCACCGTTGCCTACGAAATCATTCCGGCCATCGAACTGAAGGCCAATGACGGCATCAAGGTTACCCGCGAAGTCGTTGAAGTCTCCGAAGACGAAATCAACGAGCAGATCCTCAAGATCGCCGAAAGCGCCCGCACCTACGAGGCCAAGAAGGGCAAGGCCGCCGACGGCGACCGCGTCACCATGAACTATCTCGGCAAGGTTGACGGCGTTGCCTTCGACGGCGGCGCTGCCGAAGATGCCGAACTGGTTCTCGGTTCGGGCCGCTTCATCCCCGGCTTCGAAGACCAGCTGGTCGGCGTCAAGGCTGGCGATGAAAAGACCATCACCGTGACCTTCCCGGCCGATTACCCGGCTGCGAACCTCGCTGGCAAGGAAGCCAACTTCGACATCACCGTCAAGGAAGTCGCTGCTGCCGCTGCTGTTGAAATCAACGACGAACTGGCCACCAAGCTCGGTCTCGAATCGGCTGAAAAGCTGAAGGAAATCGTCAAGGGCCAGATCGAAAGCCAGTATGGCAACATCACCCGCCAGAAGGTCAAGCGTCAGATCCTCGACCAGCTGGACGAGATGTACAAGTTCGACACGCCGGCTGGCCTCGTCGACGCCGAGTTCGACAACATCTGGCGTCAGATCAACACCGATCTCGCACAGTCGGGCAAGACCTTCGCTGACGAAGACACGACCGAAGAAGAAGCCCGCGAAGAATATCGCAAGCTGGCTGAACGCCGCGTCCGTCTCGGCCTCGTTCTCTCCGAAATCGGCGAAAAGGCCGGCGTGGAAGTGACCGAAGAAGAAATGCAGCGCGCGCTGTTCCAGCAGCTGCAGCAGTTCCCAGGCCAGCAGAAGGAAATCCTCGATTTCTTCCGCAACACCCCCGGCGCTTCCGCTTCGCTGCGCGCTCCGATCTTCGAAGAAAAGGTCATCGACAAGCTGCTCTCCGAAATCTCGGTAACGGACAAGACCGTTTCCAAGGAAGAGCTTCTGGCTGACGACGCCGAAGAAGCAACGGAAACCAAGAAGAAGGCCCCGGCCAAGAAAAAGGCCGCTGCCAAGGCTGACGACGCCGCTGAAGGCGAAGAAGCCGCTCCGAAGAAGAAGGCTCCGGCCAAGAAGAAGGCCGCTGAAGGCGACGCCGAATAATCTTCTTCGGCGAAAGCTGATTGAACAAAGGGCCGTAGCGAAAGCTGCGGCCTTTTTTGTGTTTTGGGGATGGGGAGGATGTCTGGTTTCGGCCCAAAGCAGTCATTCCATAACTTTTCCGGAATACAAGATGTCCAACGATGCGATGATCTGCATTGCGCCTAGCCTGATAGGTCAGATGGTCAGCCTCCTATCGCAAACAGATCAGGTGTCCGCATGTCGATCTTTAAAAATCTGGTTATACCCCGCCTTTCAAAATCCGCTGGAATGACCTCTTTGGCAACGGCCTCAAGCGTGCGGGATATCCCTTTTCTCTCATCAAGTCTGGAGCGCCCGTCATTCAGTTGGAAGACCGTAGGCAATCCAATATCGGTTGCGCGGTCTTCATAGACGGGTATGACTTCTTCCACGAATTGCTCAATATATCGCTCAATCGGAAGGTCTTCCTGAAATCGCTGAAAATAGGGGGTTTGCCTTGCAGAAAACTTGTGTCGCGCGCACAAAAAATGCCAGGGAACGGTATCGTTTTCGATCTCATTAAGTTTTTTTGGCGCTTTTGATTTCACAGTTTCGGCGTCCGCAATCAGACAACCGGTTTCGAACGCTTCGACTTTTTCTTCTACGGTTCCTTTTACCCAGTAAGACCTTTGGGGTTCAGCGCAATAGAAGCAGTATGCAGGGAAGAGGCTGTTCGCTTTTGCATCCTCGATGAGCAAATCTATCTGTGGCTTGGCGGCTCCTTTGCCCATCTGCTTCAGGTTTCCAATTCCGCCGGCCTTATGAATTCTCTTGGCTTGCACGCGCATCTTCAGGGTGTAGACTTTTCCGATAATGTGCCACTCCCAGTCGGCCCCTGTGTTCTTACTTTCCTGCGATTTTGAAAATGTCAGCAGCGTTACTTTGTGCGGATGGCGCCGCCTTATCTCCAGCAAATTCGTCTCAGTAATCGTCTCTTCTCCATAGCTGACCCGAACATCGGGCGAATGAGCGAATTCCAAGTTCTTCGAGGTGGAGTGGCCAAGTTCCAACAGTGTGTGGAGCAAGGAAATCATGCTGTCTCCCAATATTAGAAATCTGAATATTCAGTTGTTATTGTAAAATATGCAACCAATTCGGCGTCATATTGGCCATTTCGGTCTGCTGCGCGCAATGACCGCTTCTGGCGCAAAGAGGCCATGAGGGGGTAGCGCTCATTCCATCTTTATCGCACCGCACATAATTTTGCTGCATGTGCGCTTGTTCATCTCCCGTTCATCTGGCACAATGACTGCCATGATTTCCCTGTTGCCTCGTGTTGCCGTTCAGGGGAATGCGGGCCAGCCTGATAGGGTGGCCGTCACGCCGACAATCTCGTTGGACTCGACTTTTACCGTGCTTTCCGGGTAGCGCCGGCACGCCCTTAAATGATTTGGGGACAAGATATGCCGTTCCGAACATCGATTTTCTTTTTTCACCTGTCGCTCGTTGCTGGCCTCTGTGGCGGAACGACGGTGCATGCGGACGAAGCCGGGTTGATCTGGAAGCCGGTCAAGAATTCAGACCGTTCCTATACGGCGCGCATCGGCGCGAAACTGCCGGTCGATACGCCCATTCGGGCGGGGCTGGAAATGGGCATGAGCGCTTCCAAAACGGGGCAAGTGGTGGATACACCGGTGCGGGTATGGGGTAATGTCACGCTGCTGGCTGAACAGTTGCCCGGCGTTTCCCTGGCCCGTGATGTCGGCGTCATCTTCAATGCGCTGACGGGATCGAGCAGCGTTTCCGTGACCTCGCAGCAGAAGCGCATCGTTACGCCGGAGCTGGATATCGAGGCGAACCGCAATTTCACCGTGCGTTATGACGGCACAGCGCAGCAATGGAACGGGCTGGATGTGTCGCAGTCGCTGCGCCTTTCCCGGTCCGAAACGGGCACGGCTTTTGTGCTGACGGGGGCGAGCCGCAACAGTTTCAACGAGTTCAGCAGCGGCGTGGCGGTGGAGCAGAAACTGGGCGATCACCTGACTGTGCGGGGGACGCTCGATCAGGGCTATGCGGATCATTTCCGGCCGGGGGTGAGTGCGCGGTATAGTATTCGGTGGTGAGGGGGGTGCCTTACCGGTTGTCGGATGAATGAGCAGAAACGATAGGCATTTTCGCGCCCTGCGCGGCGTCATCCTTGGGCTTGTCCCAAGGATCTAATCACGTCGTATAAAATTGCGGCGTTGCAGATGCTCGGGACAGGCCCGAGCATGACGAAGGAGAGGGTTGTGCATATCGCACGAACTCTCCCCGCAACAAAAGCCTAATCCTTCTTGATCTCACCCATGCGGTTCCACGCATCCAGCCCGGCAATCTTATAGGCTTCCGCGAGCGTGGGGTAATTGAACGTATTCTCGACGAAATATTCCACAGTGCCCTTCAGGTTCAGCACCGCCTGGCCGATATGCACCAGTTCGGTCGCGCCTTCGCCGACGATGTGGACGCCGAGCAGGCGGCGGGTTTTGAGCGAGAAGATCATCTTCAAGAGGCCGCTGTCGAGACCCATGATGTGGCCGCGTGAGGTTTCGCGGAAATGGGCGATGCCGCATTCATAGGGAATGCCGCGTTCGATGACTTCTTCTTCCGTCAGGCCGCAGGTGGAGATTTCCGGGACGGCATATATGCCATAGGGGAAGAATTGCGGCGGTTCCCCGGCCGGTGCGCCGACGGCGTGGCGGGCGGCGATGCGGCCCTGTTCCATGGAGGTGGAGGCAAGGCTCGGGAAACCGATGATGTCGCCGGCGGCATAGATATTCGGCACCGAGGTCTGGAAGGTTTCGGGATCGACCTTCAGGCGGCCACGGCTGTCGGCCTCCAGCCCGCAGGCCGAAAGATTGAGCGTATCGGTGGCGCCGACGCGGCCGGCGGCGAACAGCACCGTCTCGGCCTTCAGCACGCGGCCATTGCCGAGCGAGACGAGGCATTTGCCGCTTTCGTCGCGCTCCACCTTTTCCGCCTTCTGGCCGAAGATCAGCTTCATGTTGCGGTCGCGCAGCTGATAGGTGAAGTCCTCGACGATTTCCTTGTCGATGAATTCCAGCATGGTTTCGCGCGGCTCCACCACCGTCACCTGTGTATCGAGCGCGCTGAAAATGGTGGCATATTCGATGCCGATGACGCCGGCGCCGACCACGACCATGGAGCGCGGCAGTTCCTTGATCTCGAGAATCTCGTCCGAATCGAGCACCACTTCGCCATCAAAGGGAATATGCGGCGGCCGGTAGGGGCGGGTGCCGATGGTCAGCAGGATGGAGGTGCCCGTCACGGTCATGATCTCGCCGTCGCTCTTCACCACCTTCATGGTGTTGGCGTCGATGAAGCTCGCCGTGCCGCGAATGTGCTGCACGCGGTTGCGGGCGAACTGGTGTTCCAGCACTTCCACTTCGTGATCCAGCGTGATGAGCAGGCGACGGCGCAGGTCTTCGGCATCGATCTCCTGCTTGACGCGATAGGCGCGGCCGTAAAAACCACGCTCGCGCCAGCCGGTGAGGTTGAGCGCCGTCTCGCGCAGGGTCTTCGATGGAATGGTGCCGGTGTGCACGGAAACGCCGCCGACGCGGCTGCCCTTCTCGATGACCAGAACCCTCTTTTCGAGCTTGGCTGCCTGAATGGCGGCCCGTCTTCCCGCCGGGCCGCTGCCGACAACAATCAGATCGAACTGGTGCATGAAAAACCCCGGAACAGAATTATTGCAATGACCGGATGTTGCATCCGGCATGGCGTCGCCGCGAAATGGTCGTGATGCCATTTTGACGATGGGGAGTGATTCCCCTTCAGCCTTGCCCGCAAGAGTGCAATGCAACAAACGCCTGCGTCAATCTGTAGCGTAAGAATCTGACGGATTCGTAACTGGGGGTGAGGTTTCAGGAGGTTGTGCGATTCATGGAGGGTGGCGGTGCGTGGAGCTTACCCCCCTCTGCCCTGCCGGGCATCTCCCCCTCAAGGGGGGAGATCGATCTGCGGCGATGTCTCGTCCATCTTGAAGCTTGAGAATGAAGCGACAAGAGGGCCTCTTGCCGATCTCCCCCCTTGAGGGGGAGATGCCCGGCAGGGCAGAGGGGGGTAAGCCCCGCGCACTTCGGTCGACTTTTCCTGAAAACGCCCTAAAACCCAAACAGCATCATCCCGCCCAGCGTCGCCGGTCGGGGATACTCTGCGTCGGGCGATTGCCCGGCTGCGCTTTGGTTGAGGTTGGTGTGGGTCGGATGCGTTGCGCAGCCGGGTCTTTCACCATGCCGTATTTCGCAAAAGGCGGTGCACCGCCTTTTGCGAAATGGTCCTTTCCACGAACGTTGCCAGCGTTCCACCACCAGGACCGTCCCTCGGTTTCCGCCACGTCTGGCGTCCACCCGGCGGGACTGCGTTTAATCTAACAGCGCGTCGCGGGGTGGGGAAAAGCGGGGATGAATTTTCCGGCGTCAGTCTTCCTTGCGGGTGACATGGCGGTGAAGTGCTGCAAGGTCCTGCCGGAGCGCGGCCAGTTCGGCCAGCACCTTCACATCGATCTTTTCATGCAGGGACAGAACCTCAAGCTCGGCCTTCAGGTTCACCTCGTAGTCCTTGGCGGCCTCGAAGCGGTCGCGGGCGGCCTGGCGGTTCTGCGACATCATGATGATCGGCGCCTGAATGGCCGCCAGCATGGAAAGCAGCAGGTTGAGGAAGATGAAGGGGTAGGGATCGAAGGCGCCGGTCGTCAGGATGATGGTGTTGATGACAGCCCAGAAGATCAGGAAAAAGCAGAAACCGAGGATGAAACCCCAGGAGCCGCCGACCTTGGCGATATTGTCGGCCAGCCTGTCGCCGAAACTGGCGCCAGCGGAAAATTCCGCATTGGTGTCGCTCGAAACCAGCTTCTTCTGGTGCGACAGTTCCAGAATGCGCCGCTCCACTTCGCCGATTTCGCGAGAGGAGCGCTTGAAATGCGAAACGATATAGTCGGAGATATCTGACACGGTGTGTCTCCGGTTCTGATGGGCGATGCGGATGTTATCCCGAGATAAACCCGCATGGCGGTGGAATTCAAACGATTTCCACCGCCATGCGGTTCAGGCGTCCCCGCCGAAAAACATCAGACCGATGGCGCGCCCTCGTGCAGCCAGTTGAAACCGGGGAAGAAGCGCTCGCGGCCATATTGCTGGCCGAACATCATGTCGAATTGCAGCAGGCGGTAGTCGCGCACCACGTCGGGAACGGCGTTCGGGGCAATCGACCAGTCGGGCAGGGCCTTGCCGTCGGTCGTCACCAGCATATGTCGGTCGATGACGGAAAAGGCCTGCTGCACTTCGCCAAGCGTGCCGGTGTAGAAGGGATCGGAGAAGCCCGCCGTTTTCAGCACATGATAGGGCAAAAGCGCCGGGCTGATGGTGCCGATATTCTTGCGCACGCCCTTTTTGGAAGACCAGACGACGAGCGGCGTCTCGTGTTCCTTCTTCATCACCTCCACCGGCGCGCGGCGGCTGGCCACCATGCCCGGCATGTAGCCGCTTTCCACGAAGGTCTGGCCGAGCGGCGGCAGGTGATCGCCGAAGAGGACGATGATGGTTTCACGGTCGCGCTTCTTTGCCCAGCGCATCAGTTTCAGCAGCGCTTCGTCAGCCTCCGCCACCCCTTGAGAATAGGTGGCGAGCGCCTGCGAGGCCGAGGCGGATAGATCGCCTTCGACGCCGATGGTGTTTTCGGCGTAACGGGTCGCCTCGTAGGGACCATGTCCCTGAAGGGTGACGGCGAAGAGGAAGAGCGGGTTCTGCGCCTTTTCGGCCGTCGCCATGATCTCGTCCATAAGCGCATCGTCGGAGGCGAAATTGCCGCGTTTTTCCATGGCCGGCAGCGTCTCTTCGGAGCGGAATTCCTCGAAGCCGAAATTCCTGTAGACCTGCTTGCGGTTCCAGAACCATTCCTGGAACGGATGCATGGCGATGGCGGAATAACCTTCGCCACGGAAGAAGCTGGCGAGCGAGGGCACCGGGCGGCGGATATATTGCTGATAGGGAATGCTGCCATAGGGCAGGAAGGCGTTGGAAAAGCCGGTCAGCGCCTCGAATTCCACATTCGCCGTCATGCCGCCGAATTCCGGGGAAAAGACATTGCCGGACTGTTTGGCGCGGATCGTCGGCATGGGATCGGCGGAGAGGCTCACATTTTCCAGCCGCGTCGGATCCCACAGCGACTCGCTCATCAGCATGATGACATCGGGGTAATCGCCCTTGTTGGCGGCGAAGGCGGTGGGTTCCGCGGTCAGGTCGGCAATGCTGTTTTCGCCGTAACCCTGCGGCGCCGAGACATTGGCCATCGGAATATTGAAGGCGAAGGCCATCAGGAAGCCGTTATGGCGGTAATTTTCCTGCTGATCCCACATCATGGGAATGATGTTGAGGCGATCGCGCACCCAGGAATAATGCGAATAGTCCATCAGTGAGGCGAGCCCCGCAAGAAGCGGCAGCGCCATCGCGAGACCGGCGGCGCGTTCGCGCCAGCTCAAGCCCGGTGAATGGCGGCGCGCCAGCAGCCACAGCGCTGCGAGAGCGGCAATCGTGGCGCAGATGCCGAGGGCGACGAGGGCTGCCGTCATCGGCTGGGCCTTCAGCATGGTCGGCAGAAGCTCAAGAATCTGCCGGCCGAACAGCAGGTCGGATGGATAAAGCGGATCGGAAAGATAGGTCTGTTTCTGTGCCGAAATCAGCCCCGTCAGCGCGCAGAGCGGCGCAAGCGCGATCAGCGACAGGTAACGCCTGCCAAGAAGTGCATCCAGCGCCACGAGAAGGGCGAGCACGGCGGCAATGGTGGTCATGCCGGGGCGGGCGGAGGAGGTGAGGAAAGCGCCGACATCCGTGAGCGAACCGCGGGCGATCCACTCCAGCGCCACGACCAGCACGACGGACGCGACCGTCAGATTGGCAAGCGGATAGGCGATGCCCGAAAGCTTGGAAAGGCTCCTTGTCCATGCAGGCGAAAAGACGAAACCAGCCTTTTCGGAAGCCGTTGTTTTTGGCGCCGAATCTCTCAAACCCATACTCCGGTATTGCAGGCGGCACGGCCGATCCGGGGAGGTGAATCGGGTGTCGCAAAAGTGTCATGTAACTGTCACATAAGCGCGATGAACGCGACATGAACTTTGAAGAGTCTGGCCGGTGCGGCGATAACCTTAGCGTGAACGCGCGCGGCCGAAGCGTAACGGACGCCGCCATGCAATTGCCGCGTTGCGGAGCGGCCACGGGCGCGGTATTGAAAAGCCATGAGCGACAGACACGATATCCAGAACCATCTCCGGATTGCCGTCGGGCAGTTCAATCCCACCGTTGGCGACGTGGCGGGCAATCTCGCCAAGGCGCGCGAGGCAAGGGCCGATGCGGCGACGCAGGGCGCCGATCTTCTGCTCCTGACGGAGCTGTTCATATCCGGCTACCCGCCGGAAGACCTGGTGCTGAAACCGGCTTTCCTGAAAGCATGCCTGAAAGCCGTGGAAGAGCTGGCGGCGGAAACCGCCGATGGCGGACCGGGCATCGTCATCGGTTTTCCGCGACAGGGCGAGACGGGCCGGCACAATTCCGTGGCGCTTCTGGATGGCGGCAAGATCATCGCGCTGCGCGACAAGATCGACCTGCCGAATTACGGCGAGTTCGACGAGAAGCGGGTTTTCTCCGAAGGCTCGATTTCCGGTCCCTATAATTTCCGTGGGGTCAGGATCGGCATTCCGATCTGCGAGGAAATCTGGAACGATATGGGTGTCTGCGAGACGCTTGCCGAAAGCGGGGCGGAAATCCTGCTGGTGCCGAACGGTTCGCCCTATTATCGCGGCAAGCTGGATGTGCGCCATCAGGTGGCGCTGCGACAGGTGATTGAAAGCGGCCTGCCGCTCGTTTTCGCCAACCAGTTGGGTGGGCAGGATGAGCTGGTGTTCGACGGCGCGAGCTTCGGCTTCAATGCCGACAAAACGCTCGCCTTCCAGATGAGTCAGTTCGAGGCCACACTTGCCGTCACCGACTGGAAACGCACGGCAGACGGCTGGCATTGCGATAGCGGACCTTTCTCGAAGATTCCCGAAGGCGAGGAGGCGGATTACCGCGCCTGCATGCTGGGCTTTCGCGATTACGTCAACAAGAACGGCTTCAAGAGCGTGGTTCTCGGCCTTTCCGGCGGCATCGATTCGGCGATCTGTGCCGCCCTTGCCGTCGATGCGCTGGGCGAGGAGCGGGTGCGCTGCATCATGCTGCCTTACCGCTATACTTCGGAGGAATCGCTGAAGGATGCGGCCGATTGCGCCAAGGCGCTGGGCTGCCGTTACGATATCGTGCCGATTTCAGAGCCGGTGGAAGGATTCCTCTCGGCGCTTTCCGATCTCTTCGAGGGCACGGAAGAGGGCATTACCGAGGAAAACCTGCAGAGCCGCACGCGCGGCACCATCTTGATGGCCGTCTCGAACAAGTTCGGCTCCATGGTGGTGACGACGGGCAACAAGTCGGAAATGTCGGTGGGTTATGCCACGCTCTACGGCGACATGAATGGCGGTTTCAACCCCATCAAGGACCTCTACAAGATGCAGGTCTATGCCATTTCCAGCTGGCGCAATGCCCATGTGCCGCCGGGCGCGCTCGGCCCTTCCGGTGAGGTGATCCCGGCCAATATCATTTCCAAGGCCCCCTCGGCCGAATTGCGCCCCAACCAGACCGACCAGGATTCGCTGCCGCCCTATCCGGTGCTGGACGATATTCTGGAATGCCTCGTCGAGAAGGAAATGTCGGTTGAGGAAATTCTGGCTCGTGGCCATGATGTGGCGACGGTGCACCGGGTGGAGCATCTGCTCTATCTCGCCGAATACAAGCGCCGGCAATCGGCGCCGGGTGTGAAGATCACCAAGAAGAACTTTGGGCGTGACAGGCGTTATCCGATCACCAACCGGTTTCGGGATCGATGATTGAAGGAAGGCGCGGGTAGCGGATGCTTTGCCCGGCGTTGCCGTGCGTTTCTTCTCCCCGCCGGGGAGAAGGTGGCCCGAAGGGTCGGATGAGGGGGCAACCTCTCGGTCTATCGCTGACGTCGCCCCCTCATCCCGCTGCCGCGGACTTCTCCCCCGCGGGGAGAAGAAACAAGCGGCATGCGCTCGTTCCACAACAAGCCTTCGTGTTTAAGCAAGCGGCGCGGAGAAAACCCCGCGCCGTTCACTTACCTTAAATAACTTGTCCCACATCGATGCGGTTGCCATCCGGGTCCTCAAACACAAAGGCCCTGAGACCGTAATCCTTGTCCTGCAGGCCCTTGATGATGCGCAAGCCCTGGCTCTTGCAGAGCGCATGCAGCGCGTCCACATCGCTCACCATCATATGCGCCACATTGAAGGGTGCTGCCTTGTGTGCGGGCTGCAATGTCAGGTGCAGCTCGGCATTGCCCTGTTTGAGGATCATGAAGCCGACAGGGTTGCCGTTTTCGAAGGTCTTTTCGAAGCCCAGCACGCCAACGTAAAAATCATGGGCCTTTTCGATGTTTTTGACAGGAAGCATTGCGGCGATCCGGCCGAAGCGGATGCCGTGATCGGCGATGGTATTCATCGCGGAACCTCGGATCTGGGAGAAACGGCAAAGGTCGCGGACGGTGCCGGAGCGCTGGCGTTTTTTCTGGTTTGAATTTGCAGGACGGTGCCTGCCGCCCTAGGATCATAATCGAGGCGATGGCGGATGCAAACGGAATGTCTGCACCGGGCGCTTTGAACGAGACACCGACACGCCCGGGAGGCAGAATGCGCAGCTCCATCGAAATCTTCAACATCCGCACCCGGCAGATGCGGGTGGTGTGGCAGACGCCTGATCTTTTTGAAGCGCCGAACTGGTCGCCGGATGGAAAATACCTGCTGCTGAACAGCGAAGGGCTGCTTTACCGCCTGTCTCTTGCCGGTGATATTTCGCCGCAAAAGGTCGATACCGGCTTTGCGACGCTCTGCAACAACGATCACGGCATTTCGCCGGATGGTTCGCTCTACGCCATTTCCGACAAGGTGGAATTCGGCAAGAGCGCCATTTATCTCATGGCCTCGGCGGGCGGTGCGCCGCGGCTGATGACGAAAAATCTTCCCTCTTACTGGCATGGCTGGTCGCCGGATGAGAAAGGTTTTGCCTATTGCGGCATTCGCGATCAGGTCTTCGATATCTATTCGATGGATATAACAAGCGGCGTCGAGACGCGGCTGACCCATGGCGAAGGCCGCAATGACGGGCCGGATTATTCGCCGGACGGTGAGTGGATCTATTTCAATTCCAGCCGCACCGGGCGAATGCAGATCTGGCGCGTGCGGGTGGATGGCTCAGCCGTCGAGCGCATCACCGACAGCCCCTATGGCGACTGGTTTCCGCACCCGTCTCCGAGGGGAGACAAGGTGGTGTTCGTTTCCTATGACGGCGACGTTTTCGACCATCCGCGCGATCTCGATGTGCGGGTGCGGCTGATGGATATGGATGGCGGCAATGCCGAGACGCTGTTCGAACTTTTCGGCGGGCAGGGAACGATGAATTCGCCCAACTGGTCACCGGATGGGGACGAGTTCGCTTATGTCAGGTATTTCCCGGTGGAATGATGGGGATGAGGCAGGCCACATTGCCGCACCGCCGGCAGGATGCTTGCATCCGCAAACTTTTTTGCCCATAGCTTGCCTGTCAGGTGCCTGCCCTTGCGGCGGGAGAATCGGGAATCCGGTGAAAGACCGGAACGTGCCCAGCGCTGTGAGGCGGACGTTCTTTTTTAAAGCCACTGGAGCAATTCGGGAAGGCGAAAAGGGCGGATGAAGCCAAGTCAGAAGACCGGCCTGACGGGATAGACCGAACCGCGCGGACGGCGGCAGGTTGTTGTCGAGGCGGGGTGCGCATTTGCGCCCGGTCTTCGCATTGTTGGGGATAAACGATGCCAGCCGATTCGTCCGTAAGCAATCCGCCCGGCGCCAGTTCGTTCGATCACGCGCTCTCGCCCGCCCGCCCGTTTTCCTGTGAGGAACGCGAGGCGATTTACCGCGCCATCGAGACCCGTCGTGACGTGCGCGACCAGTTCCTGCCGGACCCGCTGCCGGACGATCTGGTGGAGCGTCTTTTGAAGGCGGCCCATTCCGCACCCTCTGTCGGTTTCATGCAGCCGTGGAATTTTACCCTCGTCACCGATGGCGCGATCCGTCAGGCGGCCTTCGTGGCCTTCAGCCGCGCCAATGAGGAGGCGGCGGCGATGTTTACGGGCGAGCAGCAGGCGCTTTATCGCAGTCTCAAGCTTGAAGGCATCCGCAAGGCGCCGCTCAGCATCTGCGTCACCTGCGATCCGACGCGCGGCGGCAAGGTGGTGCTGGGCCGCACCCACAATCCGCGCACGGATGTCTATTCCACCGTCTGCGCCATCCAGAATCTCTGGCTCGCGGCGCGCGCCGAAGGCATCGGCGTCGGCTGGGTCAGCATTTTCCACGATAGCGACATTCGCACCATTCTCGATATTCCCGACCATATCGAAATCGTCGCCTGGCTTTGCCTCGGCCGTGTCGATGCGCTCTATAACGAGCCGGAACTGGCGGTGAAGGGCTGGCGACAGCGCGTGCCGCTGGAGGAACTGGTGTTCCGTAACCGCTGGGGCGGGGTGTAGAAGCGGAGGCCTGTGAACAAAGCGGGACGTTGCCGCGTGTTTCTTCTCCCCGCCGGAGAGAAGGTGGCCCGAAGGGTCGGATGAGGGGGCAAGCTCTCCGAATATCGCTGACGCCGCCCCCTCATCCCGCTGCCGCGGACTTCTCCCCCTCGGGGAGAAGAAGCAAGGGGAGCGCGCTCGCTCCGCGATGTATGTCACTGCTGCGGCTGTATACCCTTCAATGCCGGGTTCTTCAGGTCGATCCGGCCCGTCTGGTCGGGCAGGAATTTCGGGCCTATGACGCGGACGCGGCTATCGTTCGGGTCATAGTCGCGTTCGGGAACGGGCTGTTCCGGCGGCTTGGCAGCCTGTTGCTGTTCGGTGGGTTTTTCAGCCTTGTCACCTTGCGGTGATGGAATGGTGGTGATGCCGGAATAGGGTTTTTCGGGCTGCGGCCGGGCGGCCTCTTCCTGCTTTTGCATTTCATTGTGATAGGCGGCCATGTTGCAGGCGCAGCCCGGCGCTTTTGCTGTGGCGTTCCTGTAAGCGAAGGCGGTTGGCAGCTCTCTGTAGGGTTTGCCTGTTTCCGCCGAAACCATATCGGCGGTTTCCTGATCCGTCATGGAGTGGAAATAAAGCTCCGTCTCGGTGCCCGGACACATTTTCTCGCACTGCTCCGCCTGGGCGCGGAAATCGAGCGGCGAGGCATTGGAAGCGATGGGGAAAAACGAGCCGTCGCAGGTGCGCACGCAGAGTGTGCGAAGCCCGCCCTCGGCGGCGTTGGGGTAGGGCGAAAGCCCCGCCTGTCCCGGCTCGTCGCCGTTCTGCGGGCCATTCTGCCGAAAAGCGTCGGGATAACGCGTTACATCCGGAGGCGGCGGCAATTGCGTTTCCGTTTGCGGCAGGGTGTTGCAGCCATTGGCATCGAGGGCGGCAAGAATGCGCTGACGCCTGATGTCGCCGTCGTCGCTACGCGCTGCCGCCATGGCGTCGTCGCGGTCACGGATGATGGCGTCGCGCTCGCTTTCTGCTTCCGCCAGCGCATCGCCGATTTCGGCGCAGATACCGGCATTGGGATTGCCGTAGACGATGACGCTGCCGGATGAGCAGCCATAGCCGCGCAAGTCGTTCCTGATCTTGCGGATGACGATATTCTGGCGGGCGAGCGCATTGGCGTAACGCCGCACCTCGGCCGTATTGCCGATGACGCGGGGCGGCTCGCGCAATTGCGCATAAAGCATATCGCAGACCTGATCCGCGAAAGCGGCGGCCGGGGCGACGAAAACAAGGGGAAGCAGGAGGCCGATGATGCGGCTGCGGCGGGTCAATTGTTCGATCCGTTCGATGTCCCCGGCCGGTGGCAGGGGCGTTATACTTCACGAAATCCGTGTTTCGGGAAGATAACATAAGCTGTTGCCGCAAGGCGGCAACAGCCTGTTCAAAATTGCGTTAATAGGGCCTCTATCACACCGAAGGATGCGAGGCCTGCACGACGGCAAAGGCCGCCATGTTGACGACGCCGCGCGAGGTGACGCTGGGCGACAGGATATGGGCGGGCAGGGCCGTGCCGAGCAGGATCGGGCCGACATGCAGGCCTTCCGTCAAGGTGCGGGTGACGCCGAGGGTGATGTTGGCGGCATCGAGGTTCGGGAAGACCAGAAGGTTCGCTTCGCCGGTCAGCACGCTGTTCGGCATGGCGCGCTTGCGCAGCGCTTCCGAAAGGGCCGAACCGCCCTGCATTTCGCCGTCAACTTCCAGTTCCGGTGCGGCTTCCTGCACGATCTTCAGGGCACGGCGCATCTTGCGGGCGCTTTCGGAATCGCGCGAGCCGAAATTGGAATGGCTGGCGAGGGCGATCTTCGGCGTGATGCCGAAGCGGCGGATTTCCTTGGCCGCGAGAATGGCCATTTCCGCCACTTCCTCGGAGGTCGGATCGTAATTCACGAAAGTGTCGGTCAGGAACAGCGCACCCTGCTGGGTGATGAGCAGGCTGAGGCCGGCGAAGGAACGCACGCCTTCCTGCTTGCCGATGATCTGGTTCACGTCGCGCAGGTGGCGGTCGTAACGGCCTTCGAGGCCGCAGATCAGCGCATCCGCTTCGCCGCGCTTCACCGACAGTGCGCCGATGACGGTCGTGTTGGTGCGCACGATGGTGCGGGCTGCTTCCGGGTTGATGCCGACGCGGCCGACAAGGGCGAAATAGTCATCGACATAGTCGCGGTAGCGCGGATCGTCTTCCGGGTTGACCACGGCGAAATCCGTATGCGGGCGAATGCGCAGGCCGAAGCGCTTCAGGCGCGTTTCGATGATCTGCGGGCGGCCGATGAGGATCGGAATGCCGGTGCCTTCTTCCAGAAGCACCTGGGCGGCGCGCAGCACGCGCTCGTCTTCGCCCTCGGCAAAGATGATGCGCTTCTTTTCGGCGGCCTTGGCGGCATTGAAGACCGGCTTCATGATGAAGCCGGAGCGCCAGACGAAACGGTTCAGCTGGTCGAGATAGGCTTCGAAATCGGTGATCGGCCGGGCGGCGACGCCGCTTGCGGCCGCAGCGCGGGCAACGGCGGGCGCAATGCGCAGAATGAGGCGCGGATCGAAGGGCGAGGGGATGAGGTAGTTCGGGCCGAAGACCGGCGTTTCGCCGCTATAGGCCTTTGCGGCCACTTCGGAGACTTCCTCCCGCGCGAGTTCGGCGATGGCCTGCACGGCGGCCATCTTCATTTCCTCGTTGATCGTGGTCGCGCCGCAATCGAGCGCGCCGCGGAAGATATAGGGGAAGCAGAGAACGTTGTTGACCTGGTTCGGGAAATCCGAGCGGCCGGTGCAGATCATCGCATCCGGACGGGCCGCACGCGCCGCCTCCGGCATGATTTCCGGATTGGGGTTGGCAAGCGCCAGGATCAGCGGGTTTTCCGCCATGCGCTCCAAGAGTTCCGGCTTCAGCACGCCGGCGGCGGAAAGGCCGAGGAAGACGTCGGCGCCGTCGATGGTTTCGGCCAGGACGCGCTTGTCGGTCTTCTGGGCGTAAACTTCCTTCCACTCGTCCATCAGCGTGTTGCGGCCGTCATAAACGAGGCCTTCGATGTCGTGGACCCAGATGTTTTCTTTCTTCGCGCCCATGGCGACGAGGAGGTTGAGGCAGGCAAGCGCCGCCGCACCTGCACCCGAGGCGACGATCTTGACGCTCGAGAGCGATTTTCCGGCGAGTTCCAACGCATTGGTGACGGCGGCGGCGACGATGATCGCGGTGCCGTGCTGGTCATCGTGGAAGACCGGGATATTCATCTTTTCGCGCAGCTGACGTTCCACCTCGAAACATTCCGGCGCCTTGATGTCCTCAAGGTTGATGCCGCCGAAGGTGGGCTCCAGCGCTGCGATGGTGGAGACCATGTCGTTGATGCCGGGCGCATCGATTTCGATATCGAAGACGTCAATGCCGGCGAATTTCTTGAAGAGAACGGCCTTGCCTTCCATCACCGGCTTGGAAGCGAGCGGGCCGATATTGCCGAGGCCGAGCACTGCCGTGCCGTTGGAAATGACGGCGACGAGGTTTGCGCGGGCGGTATATTCCGCCGCCGTTTCCGGATTTTCATGGATGGCGAGGCAGGGGGCGGCTACACCCGGCGAATAGGCAAGCGCCAGATCGCGCTGGTTGCCGAGCGGCTTGGTGGCCTGGATTTCCAGCTTGCCGGGGCGCGGATAGCGGTGGAAAAAGAGCGCCTGTTCCTCGATATCGGCCTTTGCCGTGTTGGCGGGCGTGTTGTTCTTATCGTGAGAGGTCATTCTTCCACCGTCATGTCTGGTTCAATTCCGGCCCCCTGAATACAACAAACTTCCCCGTGGTACAGCCGTTATTTGACCGTACCTTATGCAAATGCGGCCATGGCTTATTCGCGTTTTCGTGAAGGCTTTCGTCATATTCCCTATAAAAACCGGCGTCTGTCATGTTGCTGAAACACGAGTCTGGTTCTGAGAGGTAAGAAAGCCGCAGGGACGCAACCGAACAGGGGGATGAAATCCGTGGCCGGTCAAATCGAAACCAGACAGTTCAGAACGCTTTTCATTTCGGATGTTCATCTTGGCTCCAAGGCGGCCAAGACGGACTATCTGCTCGACTTCCTGAAACATCACGAGGCCGAGACGATCATTCTCGTCGGCGACATCGTCGACGGCTGGCGTCTGCGCCGCAGCTGGTACTGGCCGCAGGGCTGCAACGACGTGGTGCAGAAGCTTCTGCGCAAGGCCCGCAAGGGAACGCGCATCGTCTATATTCCCGGCAATCACGATGAATTCCTGCGGGAATTTCCCGGCATGCATTTCGGCGGCATCGAAGTGGCCGAACGCATGATCCATGAGGCGGCCGACGGCAAGAAGTATCTCATCATCCATGGCGACGAGTTCGACGTGGTGGTGCGCAACGCCCGCCTGCTCGCCTATCTCGGCGACTGGGCCTATGATGCGGCGATTGCGCTCAACATCGCCATCGCCGCCGTGCGCCGCCGCATCGGCCTGCCTTACTGGTCGTTTTCGGCCTGGGCCAAGCTTCAGGTCAAGCACGCCGTCAACTTCATCGGCGAATTCCAGCGCGTGGTGGCCGAAGAGGCGCGCCGCAACAATGTCGACGGCGTCATCTGTGGCCACATTCACCATGCGGTGATGGAAGACATGGACGGCATCCGCTACATCAACACCGGCGACTGGGTGGAAAGCTGCACGGCGATTGCCGAAAACGCCGATGGCAGCTTCGAGCTGATCACCTGGATGCAGACGAGCGACGTTACCGCCGAGCAGGCATCGGACGAGATGGAGCCGGTGGATATTCCGGGGCTGATCGGGAAGCACGCGGCCTGAATTGGGGCGTTTGACGGGCGCTGACGATAGGCTCGTATGGAATGCCGCATTCGATGAGTGGCAATATCCGCACACCGTCATCCCGGCCTTGAGCCGGGATCCAGCGCGATCAAGTCTTTGATCGCGTAAGACTCTTCTCACCGCGCAGACGCGCCGTGGCTGGATGCCGGATCAGGTCCGGCATGACGGAGGAGAGGTTCTAAAATCTTCCCTGTGACTCTTTGAGTAAGGCATGCGGAAGATACCGCCTTGGCGCGCGGTGCCTGAGCGAGACTTCTGCAATTCCGGCGGGGCCGGATAACCACGCCTTCCTCATAGACGAGCCCTTCCGTCATTTAAGGCGAGCGGGTGCGTTTTTTCGCCTTCTCCCCGCCGGGGAGAAGGTCGCGGCAGCGGGATGAGGGGGCAAGCTCTCGGCCCATCGTTGACCTCTCCCCCTCATCCGACCCTTCGGGCCACCTTCTCCCCGGCGGGGAGAAGAAACAAGGGGCGACGTTGTGGATCACTTTGTCTCACTGCTTCCAATACCAGCGACTTACCCCCACAGTTCCGGCCGCGCCGGATAAACCAGCGAACCCTCATAAACCAGTCCCGGCTCACGATCCTGCGCCAACAACAGCGGTCCGTCGAGATCGGCAAAGGCTGTACCCTGCGCCGCCAGCACGGCCGGCGCCATGCCGAGCGAGGTGCCGAGCATGCAGCCGACCATGATGGTGAAGCCGAGCCTTTCGGCCTCGGCCTTCATGATGAGCGCTTCGGTCAGGCCACCGGTCTTGTCGAGCTTGATGTTGATCGCATCGTAACGGTCGCGCAGGGCGGCGAGGTCGCGGGTGGAATGCACGCTTTCATCGGCGCAGATCAGCACCGGATGGTCGATGCGGGCGAGGATGTCATCCTTGCCGGCGGGTAGCGGCTGCTCGATCAGCGATATCTTCAGCTCTGCCGCAAGTCTCAGATAATATTCGATATTATAATCGTTCCAGCCCTCATTGGCGTCGATGATGATGCGCGCTTCAGGTGCGGCGGCGCGCACGGCCCTTAGACGCGCTTCGTCGTCCGCCGTGCCGGTCTTGATTTTCAGCAGCGGGCGGCCTGCGTTTTCCGCCGTCTTTGCGGCCATGGTCTCGGGATCGGCAAGTGAGATGGTGTAGGCTGTGACGAGCGGCTTTGCCGCCTGTCCGAGGATGCGCTCGGCAACGGTTTTGCCGCTGATCTTGGCTTCGAGGTCCCACAGCGCGCAATCGACCGCATTGCGGGCGGCGCCGGGTTGCATCGCCTGCTGCAGTTCCTGCCGTGTCACGCCGCCGGCGATCTGCTGCGCCATCGCCTCGATATCGGCGATGACGCCTTCGATGCTTTCGCCATAACGCGGATAGGGCACACATTCGCCAATGCCGGTAAAGGAACCATCGCGGATGGTGCACGTTACGACATCCGCATGCGTGCGGGTGCCGCGTGAAATGGTGAAGCTGCCGGCGACGGGAAAACGTTCTGTTGTGGCTTGAAGGTAACGGGGCATGTTTTTTCACTTCCGATTGGGCGGCAAAAGACACATGACGCCAAATTTATCACGAATTGTCGGCCGTCACTGTGGCTTGCCGGAGGCCAAAACGTTATGAAACCTTTAAGAATCTCGTGACGGCTGCACTCGCTCGGAGCATTATGCAAGAACAGGACACACGGCAACAGGCGAACCCGGCCGCAATCACCGAAGACGATAACGTCTCCGGCGGCGGCTTGCGTTTTGTCATGAGCGGTTCCTGGCGCAACAGCAATCTCGCCGGTGTTTTCCCCAGTCTTGAAAAGATCGAAAAGAGCAAATCCGCCGGCCCGGTGGAGATCGATCTTTCTTCCGTCGAGGCCATCGATACGACCGGCGCATGGATCATCCAGCGCCTGCGCAAGGACCTCGAGGCAAATGGCGCCACCGTCACCGTGACGGGCAATGACCGTATCGAAGAGGTCATCGGCCAATTGCCCGAAAAGGTGGAGATGGAGGGCGAAGCCGCTGCGAAGGCGGGGCTCGCCGAACGTATTTTTGCGCCCATCGGCAAGGCCGTCATCCAGAACGGCGCGGATTTCCTGGCGGGCATGTATATTCTCGGCTCGGCCGTGCGCGGCGCGCAGATGAAGCTCGGGCGCGGGCGCGGCGTCTCGCCGGCGGCGATCGTCAACCAGATCGACCATATGGGCGTGCGCGCCGTGCCGATCATCATGCTGATGTCGTTCCTGATCGGTGCGATCATCGCGCAGCAGGGCGCGTTCCAGCTCCGTTATTTCGGTGCGGAAGTCTTCGTTGTCGATCTCGTCGGCATTCTGCAATTGCGCGAAATTGGTGTGCTTCTGACCGCGATCATGATCGCCGGCCGTTCCGGCAGTGCGATCACGGCGGAAATCGGCTCCATGAAGATGCGCGAGGAAATCGACGCGCTGAAGGTGATCGGCCTCAACCCCGTGGGTGTTTTGGTGTTTCCGCGGCTGGTGGCGCTCACCATCGCGCTGCCGCTTTTGACCATTCTCGCCAATTTCGCAGCACTTTTCGGTGCGGCCATCGTGGCGCTGCTTTATTCCGGCATCACGTTTGAGGTGTTCCTGTCGCGCCTGCATGGCGCTGTCGAGGAATCGACCATTGCCGCCGGCATGATCAAGGCGCCGTTCATGGCGCTCATCATCGGCATCGTCGCGGCAGTAGAGGGCATGAAGGTGGGCGGCTCGGCCGAATCGCTCGGCCAGCACGTCACCTCCTCGGTGGTGAAGTCGATCTTCGTCGTCATTCTGGTGGATGGCCTTTTCGCCATCTTCTACGCAGCCATCGATTTTTAGGGAGGGCGCGTTGGAGAAACTGGATCAGAAACCGCAGGAGACCAGAACCGGTAAAGACGGCCGCGAGGTGGTGCTTTCCGTCGAGGGCGTGACCGTCGGTTTTAACGGCCGCAACGTACTCGAAAATCTCGATCTCGATGTCTATCGCGGTGAAATCCTCGGTTTCATCGGCCCCTCCGGTGCCGGCAAATCCGTGTTGATGCGCGCGATCTTGCGGCTCCTGCCGCGGCAGGCAGGCGCGATCCGCATTCTCGGCACCGATTACGACAAGGCGAGCGAAGACGACCGCATGATGCTCGACCAGCGGCTTGGCGTGCTGTTCCAGCAGGGGGCGCTGTTTTCCGGCCTGACGGTGAAGGAAAACATCCAGCTGCCGATGCGCGAATATCTCGACCTGCCGAAGAAGTTGATGGACGAGCTTGCCTATCTGAAAATCGAGATGGTGGGGCTGAAGCCCGATGCGGGCGACAAGTATCCTTCCGAGCTTTCCGGCGGCATGATCAAGCGCGCAGCGCTTGCCCGCGCGCTGTCGCTCGATCCCGACCTCGTCTTCCTCGATGAGCCGACGTCCGGCCTCGATCCCATCGGGGCGGCGGAATTTGATATGCTGATTGCGCGCTTGCGCGATTCGCTCGGCCTGACCGTTTATATGGTGACGCACGACCTCGACAGCCTCTTCTCCGTCTGTGACCGCATTGCGGTGCTGGGCCAGAAGAAAGTGCTGGTGGAAGGGACATTGCAGGACATGTTCGCCTGCGACGACCCATGGGTGCAGTCCTATTTCCGCGGCAAACGGGCGCGCTCTGTCGTTCTTCCGGACGGCAGACACGAAAATCCGGTGGAGTAACAAGAAGCATGGAAACCAAGGCGAACTACACCATAGTCGGAATTTTCACGCTGATCGTGATCGCCGCCGCATTCGGCTTCGTTTACTGGATGGCGGAATTCGGTCGTGGCGGCCCGACGGCCCAGCTCGTCGTGCGTATTCCCGGCTCCGCGAACGGTCTTTCCGTCGGTTCTCCCGTGCGTTTCAACGGTATTCCGGTCGGCACCGTGCGCGGCCTTGCCATTGACCGCGATGATCCGGCCTATTCCATCGCCTTTACCGAAGTGCAGGCCGATGCCCCGGTTTTCCCGTCCACCCGCGCCGTGCTTGAAATTCAGGGCCTGACGGGTGCTGCCTATATCGAGCTTTCCGGTGGCAACAAGGATGGCGAGCGCATTCTGCAGAAGGCTGTCGAAAGCGGGGTTCCGGCCGAACTGACGGCCGATCTTTCCAGCGTCACTAACCTGCTCGCCACGGCCGATAAAATCCTGAAACGCGCCGATGGCGCCATCGGTGAATTGCAGGGTTTCGTGCAGGATGCGCGTGGCCCGCTGACGCAGACGGTGCGCAATGCCGAGAAATTCTCCGATGCGCTGGCGGCCAATTCCGACGGCATCAAGAATTTCATCGCCAGCCTCAGCTCGCTTTCCACCACGGTGCAGTCGGTCTCGGTCCGTCTCGACGGCACGCTGACCGCCATCGAGGATCTGGTGAAGGCGGTGGATGCTGGCAAGATCGATTCCATCCTGTCGAATGTCGACAAGGTGACGAAGGATGTCGCTTCCGCTTCCAGCGACATTCAGGGCATCATGGAGACGGTGCAGAGCACGGCGCGCAATTTCGAAGCGGCGAGCACGGAAGTGCAGACCGTGGTGAAGCGCGCGGATGAGCTTCTCGCCTCCGTCGATCCCGCCAAGGTGGGCACCGTGGTTGATGACGTTTCCTCTGCGACCGCCGATGCGCGCGATGCCGTGGCGAACTTCAAACGCATCGCCGACGATGTCGGCGCCCGTCGCGCCGATATAGACCAGGCGGTTTCCGACTTCACAGAAATGGGCCGCAAGCTGAACCTTGCCTCCAGCCGCGTCGACGGTATTCTCGCCAAGGTGGACGGCATGCTCGGCACCGATGACGCCAATTCGCTGTTTGCCAAGGCGCGTGAAACGCTGACCTCCTTCAAGGCGGTGGCCGACAATCTCAATGCCCGTATCGGGCCGATTGCCGACAATCTGACCCGTTTCTCCAGCTCGGGCCTGAAGGATTTCCAGGCGCTGATCGGCAGCACGCGGGTCACGGTCGACAATCTCAACAATGCCATCACCAATATCGACCGCGATCCGCAGCGGTTGATTTTCGGCGGCGAAACCGTGAAACAATATGATGGCAGAACAAGGCGCTAAGAGGGGTATGGGCCAATGACACGATTGATGAACGGCCGTCAGCGCCGCGCCCTCATTCTGGCTCCGCTGTTTGCCACCTTGATGGCGGGCTGCGCGGGTGCGCCGAAGAACGATACTTTCGATCTCTCCGTCTCTTCGGCGGCGGTGGCGCAAGGACCTTCGCTGAAAAGCCGGCAATTGCTGATCGCCGATCCGACCGCCCTGAAGGCGCTCGACAGCGAAAACATCGTGGTGCGCCTTTCCGGCTCGGAGGTGCAATATCTCGGCAACTCGCAATGGAGCGACCGCCTGCCGCGCATGGTGCAATCCAAGCTGGTGGAAGCCTTCGAGGATACCGGCAAGCTCGGCGGCGTCGGCCGGCCGGGGCAGGGGCTGGCAATCGACTATCAGGTCGTGACCGATATTCGCGCCTTCGAAATCGATACGGTGAAGAATATCGCCAATATCGAGATGTCGGTGAAACTGCTGAATGACCGCAACGGCACGGTGAAGGCGCAGGACGTGTTCCGCGCCAGCGCCCGCGTCAGCGGTTCCGGCAACGCGAATTTCGTGAAGGCGCTGGATCAGGCCTTTGCCGCCGCCACGCGCGACATCGTGGCCTGGACGCTGAAATCGCTTTAAGCGTTCGGCGTTATTGCCGTCACAGGAAACCGCTTTATGTTCGCGTAGCGCCGGTCACCGATCGGCCTATGCATAATGGTCCCGATCCGTGAGCCCGATCCGTGAGTTGGTGATGCGATTTCTGCTGCTGCTTTGCCTTATCTTTTCCGCCCTGTCTGGAACGGGCGCCGCCATGGCGGCCGGTCTCCGGCTGATCGACATTCCAGCCGCGAATGGCAAAGCTGCCATGAAGGCTGCGGTTTGGTCGCCCTGCGCGGCCGCGCCGGAAGAGGTCAGGATCGGTCCCTTCCTTTTGCCGGCCGTGCGCGATTGCCCTGTTCCTGAAGGGAAATATCCGCTCATCGTCATCTCCCATGGCTTTGGCGGCACCTATTTCAGCCATCGGGACACGGCGGCGGCGCTGGCGGATGCCGGCTTCATTGTTGCGGCGATCAATCACCCCGGAGACAATGCGCTTGAAATGAAGAAGGCCGGAGAGCTTTCCGCGCTGACGGGCCGTCCGGCGGATATTGCCCGGTTGCTCGATCATCTGCTTGAAGGTTTTAGCGAAGCCGGTTCCATCGATGCCGGACGGATCGGCGTCTTCGGATTTTCGCGCGGCGGTTATACCGCGCTGGTGCTTGCCGGCGGCACGCCTGATTTTGCCAATGCCGGGCTGCCCTGTCCCGACCCGCAGGCGCCGATTTGCACGCAGATGCGGCAGAAGACGACATTGCCGCAGCATGGCGGTCAGGATGCGCGGATAAAGGCTGTGGTTGCCGCCGACCCGTTGAATGCCTTTCCCGGCGCAGGCGACCTGAAGAATATCACGATCCCCGTCCAGCTCTGGAGTTCGGAACGCGGCGGCGATGGTGTCGCGCCGCAGGATGTTGCGAGGCTGCGCGACGATCTGCCGGTGAAACCGGACTATCGGATGGTAAAAGGGGCGGGGCACTTTTCCTTTATCACCCCTTGCCCCGCGGAGATGGAAAAGGCCGTGCCCCAGATTTGCAGCGATGCGGCGGGTTTCGACCGGGCGGGGTTTCACCGCAGCTTCAACGCCGAGGTGGTCAGCTTCTTCAAGGCGTCGCTGCGCTGACGTTTTTCCTTTTCGCGCCGGTCAGGCGGCGTCCTGCTGCGACTTCCATTCCGGCAGGGGGAAAACGCGGTCGTAGCTCCAGTTGAAGACGAAAGCATAGACCACGTAAAACAGCGCAAACGAGATATCCATCACCAGCGCGTGGGCAAGGCTGATATTCAGATACCAGGCGATGAAGGGCATCAGCACGATCAGCAGACCGAGTTCGAACAGCACGGCATGGGCGACCCGAAGGGCGGGCGTCTTCAGCGTCGTGCCTTTCAGCCGCTGCATGGCGTGGTCGAAACCGAGATTGTAGACATAGTTCCAGACCGTCGCCAGCGTGGCGCTGACGATGCCGACAATGCCGATATCTTCCATCGGCATGCCAAACAGCAGCGCACCGAGCGGAATGATGAGCAGCAGGCCGATGATTTCGAAGCTGAGAGCGTGGCGGATACGATCTTGCAGGGAACGCATTTCATTCTCCGGTATGTGACCGGGCCGTCCCGCATGCTGTCGCCGATGTGGCCGAGGTCGTCCTCGCGCTGAGGCATATAGAGGTTTTGGGCGAATTTTTCAAGCACTGCGCATTTGGGGTCGCGGATATGGCTGGAAGGTCGCCGCTTGTTTCTTCTCCCCGCCGGGGAGAAGTCCGCGGCAGCGGGATGAGGGGGCGAGGGTGGAGACATTCGGAGAGCTAGCCCCCTCATCCGACCCTTCGGGCCACCTTCTCCCCGGCGGGGAGAAGAAACAACTGGCAGCGCCTCGACCTCTCTCGGAGCAAAGAGAGGGCGATGGGGAACAAGACCGGCGCATTTTCGTTATTGCTTATGGAAGGAGGCGTGCCATGCAGCAGAATTCCTCTGAGGGGAAAACGATAAAGGCCGCCAACACGGCGAAGGTTTCGACTTACACGCCAAGCCTCATTTCTCTTAAGGGAAGTTATGTGGCGATGATATTTCGCAGACCGCTTTGCCGAAATCCGCTGGATGTGCGGAAGAAATAAGGGCAACGGCATTTGCCTGTTGCCTGCCCCCGCACATCGATGATGACGACGACTGTCGAAATGATGATGAGCTTTAGATGTCTCTAAAGTGTGATTTTCAATCCGGCCCGTCTCCACCTAGACTGGAGATCGCCACCAGAGCGAAGGGAGAATGACATGAAATCAGTTCTCATTATCGCCGCTGTCTTTGGTTTTTCCGCCAGTGCAGCGCTTGCGGAATGCGCAGGTCATCAACAGATCAACGCTTCCGTTCCTGCCGTAGACCGTGAATTCAAAACCGCAAGCATCGTTCCGCCGACAGATCCGGTGGAAAAGCCAGTCGTCATCCTGAAAAAGACCGACCGCCTTCCTGCGACGGTTGCGACGACGGGTGAACCAGAAGCCGCAATGCAACGCATGCAATAAACAGGAACAACAACCTCTTCATTCTAAAAATCCCGTGCGTGAGGTGATCCGCACGGGATTTTGCTTTCAGGAGGAAGGCGGGGCAACCGTCGCTTTCACAGCGCCACGCTTGCCGGTTCCTTGCATCGGCGACTAGAGCATTTCCAGTAAAAGTGCGAAGCGGTTTTACGTCCGGAAAATGCGTAAAAACAAAGAGGTAGAGCACGTCCACCGATTCCGTTTAAACCGGGCGTGCTTTAGCTATCGAGTTTCAGCAACAGCTGTTTCGGCCCTTCGTTCTTTTTGAGCACGTAAAGCGGCCGGGTGATGATGACTTCCGTTCGCCGTTGCAGCTCGCGCCGCCGCTCGAGCGCGCGTTCGCGCATATCGCGGGAGCGGGCGACAACGGAGAGGGCATTTTCTATGGCTGCGTCTGCTGTGTTCATCGCTGACCTCCATAATGTTCACTTTATGTTCTCATTATTGGTGGCTTGTGTCAACACTATGGCAGGGTTGCCGGCAGGCGGTTTGGCGCCCGGCACAATGAACGGACGGGCGCGCGACAGGCTGCGTCGGGTGCGCGAGGGATCGGATTTGCCTACACGTCGACCTTCACAGCACGAACCTGTTCCGGCAGTGTCGACAGGGACACTCCGGACCTGCTGTGTTGATTTTTACGATGATGTTTCGATGACGCCGGCGCTGATCCGCCTGGCTTAAGGAGGGTATCAGGAGAGGGGGCGTTGATCCGGCGCGGGAACGCCGCCGGCGGACAATAGATCGGTGAGATGCTCGCTGGCGAGCGCGACGATGGCAAGGGCGGCCTGCTGGCGGTTCCAGCCGGCATGTTCCGCTTTTTCGATCAGCCCGTGAATGGAAGGTTCCAGCGCGAACTGGCACTCGGCCTGATAGTCCATGGTGTCGATCGAAAGCGACGGGGAATTGATTGCGGCCCGCATCCTTTGGTCTCCCTGTTTTCCGTCATGTCCACATACGCGAGACGCAAATCGGAACATGCACATTCAGAGGCCGGTGATATCGGGTATGCTCATGAGGCCCGCATATCACTGGCAGCGAATCCCCCAGCAGGCGGACGTTAGCGGCAAGTCTTGATCGCTGTCAACGCGTGCGCGGCGGCGATGACGTCGCCATCTGCGTTTTCAGAGCCTTCCGTTCCGGAAAGGCTTTCGTCGCCAGATCAGCAGCGCCATCACATAAAGCGCAAAAAGCACGAACCATGTGACGGGCAGTACCATGAAAAGCGCCGCATAAGCGCAATTTCCTTCAAAACAGGAGCCGAGAAATCCGGAATCGGCAAGCGCTGCCGATAATAAAAACGCACATATCCCGCTCCCGACCGCGCCGAGAATGAAAAGCATTATGTTGATGAGCAATCTCATGGTCCCGATCATAAGGACGATTGAGACAGCTTTGGGGAAACGGCGTCACGGAGAGATCTATATTCGCCGTTTCGGCCGCCTTGAGAAGGAATGAACATCTTTTCCCGCTGCAGCGAGTTGATGAAAACATTAAGTCGAATTTTAAATATGACTCGCGTTTTACGGGAATTATGGTTTTATTACTTCGGGGTTATAAATGGGGATTTTCAGATGATCAGGGTCGTTTTTATTACGCTTGCATTTTTTCTCTTCGCCATATCGCCGTCTGTTGCTCAGGATTCAGCTCCTGACTGGAAAAAATTTGCTTCCGAATATTTGACCTATAATGGCCAGGTCCTGACGTTCGACGCGGCAGACCTGCAGCGCCACCAGAACCGCTTGCGTTGCGTAAAAATGAATAATTACGGATGCGTTATGGGGCGGGGCTGGCAAGGGGCAGTTAGCAACGACAGGGTCGGTCATGCCATCTTCGAGCATCCGAAATGGTCGGTGCGCGCAGTTGTCCGGGATTATTGCTCGAAGAACCGCAGGGGATTGCGATCTGCAATGCAGATTGCCGAGACCTACTCACCCTGGTGCGATACGCTGGGCACCGTCGGGGTTCGAAACGGCTGGGGCAGATCATGCACTGGCGGTCCGCAGCCGCCTGCAGGCTTCAAAGGTCCTCTCTGCGCAAAACCCGCAAACGGCACTCCGGTGGCCGGCCAGTGCGGGAGCTGCAATTGCCCCGATGGCGTTGCGCGGGGCATGGCGGCCAGCGTGAACGTCGGGGTCAATGACAATCTTGAGCTTTTCGGTACTGACGGCTCCCCGAATGTCGGCAATCTGGTTGCCGTTCTCGGTAGCAAATTCAGGCGGGAGACCGGTTTTGCGGTCAATGAAGGGCTGATCAAGGAAGGTATCGAGCTGGCGGGGCAATGCCGCTGAGAGGCTTCTAGCTCCGCGTGAACAATGCGCTTTGGGAATACCGACAGAGGCGGCGCAAGCCGCCTTTTTAACGGACGGCGTCCAAGGCTCGCAGCTTGCCCAAGGCTTCATCGGCCCGTATGGCCGACGCTGGCTGTGTCCGTTAATTTTATGATAAATCAAGGAGTTAATGGTGGGTGATGTAGGGCTCGAACCTACGACCCGCTGATTAAGAGTCAGCTGCTCTACCAACTGAGCTAATCACCCGACCGGCACCGTGTGGCGGTGTGAGGGGGCGTATAAAGGGGAAGTTTGGGCTTGTCCAGCGCGGAAATGAAATTTCTTCGATTTTTGTGACGAAAAATTTCAGTCGCGCTGGAAAAGTCTGGAAATCCGGGGTTTTACGGATTTTTCCTTTTATTCATCCGCGCCTGAAAGCCCGGCCGATAAGGATGAGGATGCAGGCGCCGATGAAGCCGGCGATGAGATAACCGAGCCAACCCGTCAAAACGATTCCAAATACCGAAAGGATGGCGTTGGCGACGATCGCGCCGACGATTCCAAGAAGGATGTTCATGAAAACACCCATATTGCTTTTCATGAATTGTTCGGCGAGCCACCCGGCGACACCACCGATGATGATGGCTGCGATCCAGCCTATGCCAGCAGATTCCATGATTTCCTCCCATGTTGCTGCATCATCAAAGGTGATGATTCTCGTGGTGAAAAGCAAGGCAAACTCCTGAAAACCTCGCTTTATGCGGGTGGTTTTCCGCGCCGCAGGCGCTAAAAAGCCTGATGCGGCGCAAAGAGACGAAAGGCATGGATGTGCGGTTGATGTTCGGCGGATTGATGGACGGCAGAAGGGTGTTCGACGGCCTGGTGCGGGATCGGCGGCAAAGGAGCGCCATGGCGGCGATAATGGCCATGGTGCTTTTTCTGGCTGGCGGTCTTTTGTCGGCAATGCCGGCGGCGGCGCAGGGGGAAACAACATCGCCCGCCCCGGTGGCGATCCAGGCCTCGACCGTCGAACAGGCGAGGGCGGAGCTGGAGAAATGGAAGGCCGATGTCGCGGCCATCGCCAAACAGGTGGAAGCAGGCGGCAGCGACGATGTGCAGCTTGTGGACCTGAAGGGCCGCGCCGACACCATTGCCGCCGATGCCGCCGCCGCCAACACCAAGCTGCGCACCCGTCTCGACCAGATCAAGACCCGGCTGGATGCGCTGGGTGCGGCGCCTGCGGACGACCAGCCGCCGGAAGCCAGCATGGTGACGGAGGAGCGAAACCGGCTGACGGCGGAACGGGCCGAGGTGAATGCGATTGCCGGCGAGGTGGAGAGCACGGCCACCAATGCCGCGCAGATTTCCAATAACATCACTGCCGTTCGTCGGGCGCTTTTTGCCGCCACGCTGTTCAAGCGCACCGAAGTTTCGGCGCAGACACTGGGCGACGCCTCCTCCGCCTTTCTGACCGAATTGACCAACCTCAACAACGCTTTCAGCAGTTGGGCGAGCTTTGTCTGGAATTACAAGCGCCTGCCGATGTTCGGGGCGGTGACGCTGTCGATCATGGCCGCCCTGCTGTTTCTCGTGGGCGGTTACCGCTTTTTCGGCAGCCGCATGGACCGGCGCGCCTTTACGGGCGAGCCTTCCTATCTGAGACGGCTTTCGGTGGCCTTCTGGTCCACCATGGTGCAGTCGCTGTCGCTTTTCCTGTTTCTCGTCACCTCCGCCTTCTTCCTCGATAATTTCAACGTGCTGCGGTCAGACATCGCGCCGATCCTGTTCGGGGCGATGGCGATCACCGGTTTCGTTTATTTCGTCTCGCGGCTGAGCTATGCGATCTTCGCGCCGACACAGCCGGAATGGCGCCTTCTGAAGGTGTCCAACAAGGGCGCGCACACGCTGTCCTCGGCCGTGCTTTTAATGGCGCTCGTCAACGGGCTCGATTACCTGCTTGGCACGATCAGCGAGACGCTTTATTCTCCGCTGATCGTCACCGTCGCCAAAAGCTTCCTCGCCTCGATCATCATCGGCCTTATCCTGCTGACCGTATCGTTCCTGCGGCCGGTGATCGGCGAGGGGCAGGATTACGAGACCGGTAACCAGCGCCTGCCGCGCTGGCTCGTCATCTTGCTCCGGGTGGGCGGTCTCGTTCTCATCGGCGCCTGCCTGACGGGTTATGTCGGGCTTGCGCGCTTCCTCGCCACGCAGATCGTCGCCACCGGCGCGGTGCTGGCGACGATGTATATCGGCATTCTCTCGGGCAAGGCGATTTCGCGACAGGGCGCCTTTGCGGAATCGCTTGCTGGCCGTTATCTCGCGCGGCGTTTCGGCCTCGGCGTGGTGGCGCTCGATCAGGCCGGCCTTGCCGCGGGGCTAGGCATCTATGCCGTCGCGCTTGCCTTCGGTGTGCCGCTCATCCTGTTTTCCTGGGGCTTCCAGCCGGGCGATATCGAAAGCTGGGCCTATCGCCTGTTGACCGGCATCACCGTCGGCAATGCCTCCATTTCGCTGATCGGCCTCTTCGGCGGCGTTCTCGTCTTCGCCATCGGTTACATCATCACCCGCTGGTTCCAGAAGTGGCTGGACAATAACGTCATGGCGCGCGGCCAGGTGGATGCCGGGGTGCGCAACTCGGTCAAGACCGGTATCGGTTATCTCGGTATCGCAGTGGCGGCCATCTTCGGCGTTTCCTCCGCCGGTCTCAACCTCTCCAGCCTGGCGCTGGTGGCTTCGGCCCTTTCGGTCGGTATCGGTTTCGGCCTGCAGAACATCGTCTCCAACTTCGTCTCCGGCCTCATCCTGCTGGTCGAACGCCCCTTCAAGGTGGGAGACTGGGTGGTGACAGGCACGACGGAAGGCACCGTCAAGCGGCTTTCCGTGCGCGCCACCGAAATCGAAACCTTCCGTGGCCAGTCGATCATCGTGCCGAATTCGGAATTCATCAATTCCTCGGTCGGCAACTGGACACACCGCAACCGCATCATGCGCGCGGAAATTCCCGTTTCTGTCTCTTACGATTCCGATCCGCAGAAGGTCATGGATATTCTGCTGGAACTGGTGCGCGCCCAGCCGCCGGTGCTGCGCAATCCCGAGCCGCATGTGGAGTTCCTGCGCTTCGGCGATTTTTCGCTGGATTTCGAACTGCGTTTCCACCTTGCCGATCTCTCCAACGGTCTTGGCGTGAAAAACGCGCTCCGCATCGCAATCCTCCAGCGCTTCCGGGAGGAGGGGATCGACATCCCGTTCCCGCAGCGCAACCTCAACATCCACGTGGAAGGCGACGCCAATCCGCAGATGCTGGCGGCGCTGCTTTCGGAGGAGGGCGACAAGGCGGTGGTGGCCCATACGGGCGCGGCATCGCCCGTTGCTGGCACTGTGCCGGAAAAGGATGCGGGCAAGGCAGCTGACAAGACGGGCGACAAGGCCGTTGCGGAACAGCCGACGGCGGCGAAGGTGGTCGGCAAGGATAATTGAGCGGCTGCGGCCGGTGCCGATCATTGGGCCGACGGTATCGGTTCCGGCGGGTGCGGGGCCAAGTCTCGCACCCGGCTGCGTTGCTGTGAATGATGGGTACTTCCCGGGACAGCTTTTTACTTTGATGGAGGTCGGATATGCCCGGCCGCCGTCATGAAAAATAATCGAAATACCCGCAGTGACTGTATTGCTATGTAAACTTTAAGTTGATATATTATGGTTATTATTTAGTTTATTTCTTTCCTGTCGGGGTTCAAATGCCGGATCCAGTCGATGAGAATGCCCAGCCTGCCCAGCCTGCCCAGCCTGCCCAGCCTGCCCAGCCTGCCCAGCCTGCCCAGCCTGCCCAGCCTGCCCAGCCTGCCCAGCCTGCCCAGCCTCCGGGCCCGGTTCCTGCAAAAACATCTCTTCGGGAGAAGCTGAAGGGGCTTTGGGCGTGGACGCAGCCCCATGCCGCCCGGCTGTCCCTTCTGACGGCGGGGGTAGTTATCGGCTCGGCGGGTCTGTTTTTCCTGATGGGTGAAGCGGATGTGACCGACGATTACCTGCCCAAACGCTGGAATGAATCCATCCGACGGCTCGGCATAACGCCGGTCTATCCGCCCCAGGAGGACATCTACGTCGGCGATATCATCGCCGAAGTCGTAGATTCAGGCCATAAGTTTAAATCGCTGCCGGACGATCTCCAGAGCGAATCCTTCATTGGCCGCTACGTCAAGGTGACGCAGATACCGGATCTTCGACAATACCTTTCCCTGAAATCGGAAGCCCCTTATTTCGGTGACAATACCTGGCAGCAGGGTGAGGAGAAGCTTGCCCTTTCGCAGCCGCGCAGCGAAGTCCAGAATAATGGCACGACCTCGGGTCTTGAGGTGAAGGATGTGCTTTTCCCGGTTATCAAGATCGAGCGAAGGGAAGGCATGGCCGGGCTCTGGAACACTATCGGTTTCGGCGGCGCGCGTGCTGATGTCGAGGAAATCGAGCTGCAGAACGTCCAGACCTACGCCATCAATCCTTTTCACGCTCAATACGCATTGATTCAGTTTTGTGCCGGCGAGAAAACGCAACTCCTTTGTAACGATGAATATCTGCGCGAGAAGCTCTCCTATATTCTCGGCCGCGACATCTTGAGGAGTGCGGAAACCAAAGATTGCGGTCTGCGCTACATCTACGACATCCGGCTGATTGTGGTGCGGCAGGCATTTCTGACTCGCGGCGTGAAGGTCACCAACGGGCGTGGTCGGCTGATCGAAGCCAATCTGGCCAGCCGTCGGCCCGACATGGAGAAATTGCAGGACGTTGTGACGTCATCGGCCACGGAACCGCCCAAAGACGTTCCGGCAGAGGCCGCCATAAAGGACAGGCTTGCGGCTGAAAACGCCATCCGCAGCGCCAATAGTTCGGGCCTATTTTCTGATCGTCGTTTTGCGCGGCCACTAGTTATCGGGTTCAATTCCGTTTCACTGGGTATGCGTGGCAGCACGCCTGCTTGGAGGGACGATCTGGCGAAGGCCTCCGCTGATAAAAAAGTAAAAGGCACCGTGCTGGCATGTGCGACCTCAACGGAGGCAGGGAAATGAAAAGCGCTTCGATTTTTTTCGGACTTGCCGTTTCATTCTTGATGAATTCGCAAGAGGTGTTTGCACAGCCTGCCAATGGTGTCTTCCTCCCATTTGCCATAGACTGCCGATATGAGATTCCACCTTGCGAGCCTCCACCACCGCCCGGTCCCAGAAGTCCTATTCCCATTCCACCACCGGCACCGGGCGGCGGCGGTATCCATAACTTGCCGGGCGCCCCCGTGCTCAAGGAAACGATTATTATCCCAGGCAACAATATGCTGAAGGACTTCAAGCTGGATGAGCCTAAAATGCTCGATATGCAGAAGGAGCTTCAGAACAGGTGGTCCAAATAGGCATCTGCTGGTCTTTGGGTGCCACGAGGTTTGAAAATCCTCGACGCTGCCATGGGCAGGTATTTTTCCGACATCCTCTCATTCGTCGTCCTGCTGGGCGGCGGCAATACGAAAGCCCACCCCGATGGCGGCAATTTCTTCCCTGTCGCAGCACCCTATGGCCATGTCGCAATCAGGCGGCTGAACAACCCGCAAGCGCTTCATATTCCTCCCATCCAATGTCGGCGGAATAAGGCAAGGCCGGCGCTTTTCAGGGGTTCTGTAAATGAAGACACATGCACGGGCGGTGGTGATCGGTGGCGGCGTCGTTGGCGTTTCGACGCTTTATCATCTTGCCAAGAAGGGCTGGAGCGACAGCGTTCTCATCGAGCGCAAGGAGCTGACCTCGGGTTCCACCTGGCATGCGGCCGGGCTTCTGCCGCTGTTCAACATGAGCTATTCCGTTGGCCAGATTCACAAATATTCTGTGAAGTTCTATGAGGAGCTTCAGGAAGAGACCGGCATGAATGTCGGCTTCTCCAAGGTCTCGAATATCCGTCTCGCCCGCACCAAGGATCGCTGGGACGAATATATGTATTATGCCGGCATTGCCGAGACCATCGGCGTGCGCGTCAACATGCTGACGCCGGAGCAGGTGAAGGAAATCTGGCCGCTCTGCGAGACGGACGGCCTGCTTGGCGCCATCCAGCATCCGGATGACGGTTATATCCAGCCTGCCGATCTGACTCAGGCGCTCGCCAAGGGCGCGCGTGATCGCGGGGCGACCATCTATCGCAACACCACCGTCACCGCCATCGAGCAGCTTGAAGACGGTCACTGGAAGGTGACGACCGACAAGGGTGAGATCATCGCCGAGCATATCATCTCCTGCACGGGCTCCTTCGCCCGCAAGACCGGCGAGATGGTCGGCATCAACATTCCGGTCATTCCGGTCGAGCATCAATATATCGTCACCGAGCCGCACCCGGCCATTCAGGAGCGTCGTCGCCAGGGCCTGCCGGAAATGGGCGTGCTGCGCGAATCCGACTCCGCCTGGTATATGCGCGAGGAAGCGGGCGGCCTGATCCTCGGTCCTTATGAAGTCGGCGCGCCGGTCTGTTATGTCGACGGTCCCTCCGACGACAGCGAATATGAACTGTTCCAGGAAGAACTCGACCGCCTGATGCCGCATATCGAAACCGCCATGGTGCGCGTTCCGGCCTTCGGCGAAGTGGGCATCAAGAAGGTCTATAACGGTGCTATCGCCTATACGCCTGACGGCAACCCGATTGTCGGCCCCGCACCGGGCCTGAAGAATTTCTGGCTGAACGAAGGCCATTCCTTCGGCATCACCGCTGCCGGCGGTGCCGGCTGGCAACTGGCCGAATGGATCGTCGATGGCGAGCCGACGCTCGACCTGATGGGTGTCGACCCGCGCCGCTTCGGCCCTTACGCTACGGAAGGTTACCTCATCGCCAAAAACGAGGAAGCCTATGCCAACGTCTTCACCATGCATTACCCGGACGAAGAGCGCTCCGCCGCCCGTCCGCTGAAGACGACGCCGGTTTATGACCGCCTGAAGAAGCTCGGCGGCGTGTTCGGCTCGGTTTATGGCTGGGAGCGCGCCAACTGGTATGCGCCGGAAGGTTATGCGCTGCGCGAGGAAGACCTCGGCGTCGGTGCGGATGTCATCACCAGCCACAACCATGCGCCGGCCTTGGATGACGGCCGTATCGTCGAGAAATGGTCGTTCCGCCGCTCGAATTATTTCGAACATGTCGGCAACGAGGTGAAGAATGTTCACCAGAATGTCGGCGTGCTCGATATGTCGGCCTTCGCCAAGATGGAGGTTTCCGGCCCCGGTGCGCGGGCATGGCTCGACAGCATTCTCGCCAATGCGGTGCCGAAGAAGCGCGGCCGTATCGCGCTCACCCATCTTCTGACACCGAATGGCGGCGTGAAGGCGGAATTCACGGTCTATGAATGGGCGCCGGGCCGCTTCTACATGGTTTCGGCCGGTGGTCTCGAAGCGCATGACCATGACGTGCTGCGCCGCCTTGCACCCACCGATGGTTCCGTGGTGCTGCAGCCGATCACGCAGAAATACGGCGTGCTGGTTCTTGCCGGCCCGAAGTCGCGCGATCTCCTGAAGAAGCTGACCCGCACCAGCCTTGAGAACAAGGATTTCCCCTGGCTCACCGGCAGGCAGATTTCCGTTGGCGTGGCGACGGCGCATGCGCTGCGCGTCAACTTCGTGGGCGAACTTGGCTGGGAACTGCACCACCCGATCGAGATGCAGAACTATATCTTCGACCGGCTGATGGAAGCGGGCGCCGAATTCGGCATCAAGCCCTTCGGTATCCGCGCCATGGTATCGATGTCGCTCGAAAAATCCTATCGCAACATGGGTCGCGAGCTTTCGGTCGAATATAACGCCTATGAATCGGGTCTCGACCGCTTCCTGCGCCCGGAGAAGAGCTTCATCGGCCGCGATGCGCTGGTGGCCTATAAAGAGGCCGGCGTGAAGTGGGTGTTCTCGACGCTGACCGTATCAGGCAATACGGATGTCGATGCGCGCGGTTCGGAGGCGATCTTCGATGAAAGCGGCGCGCTTGCGGGCCGCGCGACAAGCGGCGGTTTCGGCTGGCGTCTCGGCAAATCCATCGCGCTCGCCATGCTCAAACCGGAATATGCGGCCGTGGGCACCAAGCTCAAGATTCGCATTCTCGGTACGTCCTACGATGCCGAAGTGGTGGAAGAAAGCCCGTTCGACACGGATAATGCGCTTCTGCGCGCCTGAGACAAAATATCCCCTCCCAAAGTCGGAATACGGCCCCTCGTGGGCCGTATTTCCGTTTAGGTAAGCATGTGCTCAACTGCTTTTCCGGAAAAAGTGTTATTAATGATTCTGAAAAATGAGCCTGCTATCTTTCCCTGACATACGATGGGGGATCGGGGCAGAATGAATTTTCTAGGCATTACGGGCATGCAATATTCTGGCGTGCCTTTTACCAACAGCCGCATCTTGCTGGCGGAAGATACCAATGTGTTCACCCAGATGGTGAGCATGCGCCTGAAAGAACTGCTGGGCGTTACCGTGGAAGTGTGCCGCAATTTCGAGGAATTGCAGGCCTGTTACGAACATTCTCCCGAACCGGTGACGCTGGCGATTTCCAACATCAACCTGCCGGGGGCGGAAAAGGGCGAGGCGCTGGAATATCTGATCGATCTTTCGATCCCGACCATCGTTTTCACCAGCACTTTTCATGAGGCGACGCGCGAAACGCTGATCGCCAAGGATGTGGTCGATTATATTCTGAAGGACAATATTTTCGCCGTGGATATGCTGACGGAATCCGTCTGCCGCTTTCTCACCAACCATCGCCATCACGTGCTGATCGTCGATGACAGCCCGACGGCGCGGGCGCTGCTTTCGAGCCGTCTCAAGCGCTATAATTTTCGCGTCAGCCTGGCCGACAGCGGTGCGAAGGCGCTCGATATCCTGAAGGCCAATCCCGATATCGGCCTCGTGGTGACCGATTACAACATGCCCGATATTGACGGCTTCGAACTGACGCGGCGCATCCGCACCGTGCGCGGGTCGCATGAGCTGCGCATTATCGGGGTGTCTTCCTCCACCAACCGGCTGCTTTCGGCGCGGTTCCTGAAGGCGGGCGGCAATGATTTCATGCTGCGGCCCTTCATCGACGAGGAGTTTTATTGCCGGGTCAACCAGAACCTCGATACGCTGGTGCAGATACAGCTGGCGAAAGCGGGGGTAAGGCCGGCGGCCTGACCCAGGCTTTCCCCGTTAAAGCTGTGATTCCAGCGGCAGGAAGCGCATGATACCGGCGACGATGCGGCGGCTGATGGTGGCGTCGGGTTCGCGCCGGTATGTCCTTGTCCGCCCCTGTTCTTCCGTCATCCAGACGATGTGCCTGCCTTTGTCGATTTCCAGCTCGAAACTCATGGTGCGACGGATTTCGCCCGCGAATATCTCGTCCATGCGGGCAACCAGCGGGGCCGAGTTGAACACGACGCCCATTTCCGTATTGAGCGAGGCGGAACGCGGATCGAAATTGAGCGAACCGATATAGCCGGTCCTGCCATCGCGGGTGAAAGCCTTGGTGTGCAGGCTCGCCTGTCCCGAGCCGCGCAGGGTGAAGTTCGACTGATCCGCCTGCGCGCGCAGCTCGTGCAGGCGCACCCCGCCGGAGAGAAGCGGTTTTCGATAGCGGGCATAACCGGCGTGCACGGCGGCCACATCCGTCGCGGCCAGCGAATTGGTGAGGATGGCGACCGACACGCCGTTCTCGGCGAGCTGTAGAAATATCCCCACGCCCTGTTTGCCGGGAATGAAATAGGGGGAGGTGATGTGCAGGCTGTCGCTTGCCGCCTGCATCAGTGGCAGCAGGCTTTCCATCAGGAAGTTATGACCCTTGCGGCGCTTGCCCGCCGCCTTTTCCGGCGGGTCGGCGAGGATATCCGCCGCCTCGACCCAGTGCAGACGGTCCGACATCAGGAAATGGTCGCGGCCATACTGGCTTTCGACGCGCTCCAGATAGGGTTTTGCCGCTTCGCTTTTCGGCAGGGCGTCCAGCTCGCGCCGCAGCCTTGCGAGTTTGCTCGGCCTGCGCGCCAATAGCGAACGCACGGGCACGGAAACGGCACTGTTCCAGTAATCGTCGAAGATTTCGGTGGCGTCGGCGACGATCCTGCCGAAGCCGAGAATATCGAAATCGTGGAAATTCGCCCGTTCGGCGGCGTCGAAATAGGCGTCGCCAATGTTGCGCCCGCCGACGATCACGGCCCGGCCATCGGCAATCCAGGCCTTGTTGTGCATGCGCCGGTTGACGCTTCGGAAGCGCAGCACCAGTTCGATGCTTCGATGCAGGATGTTTTCCCGCGCCCGGGTGGGGTTGAACAGTCGCAACTCGATATTCGGATGGCTGTCGATGGCGTGGAAGATGCGGTCGGAGATGGAGACGCCGAGATCGTCGAGCAGCAGGCGCACGCGCACGCCGCGATCGGCGGCGGCGATGACTTCACGCATCATCAGCCGTCCGGTCAGGTCGGCATTCCACATGTAATACATCAGATCGAGGCTGCGCCCGGCAGCACGCGCCGCCGCCACGCGCACCGCAAAGGCATCGAGGTTGGAATGCAGCAGGCAGAGCGCATTTTTCTCGTTCCAGCCGTTTCTTATCGATTGCCAGTGCCGGTCCAGCGTCGTTGCGTCTTCGGCAAGGGGCAGGGCGGTGGAGGGGCGCTTGGGAATGGCCTTTTCCCGCTGTTTGCCGATGACGACGAACAGGCTCGGCCCGATGACCATAAGAAGAATGACGATGAAGACCGTAAATGCAGTCACTTGTTTTGATCGCTCCCGGCCCGAAGAGTATCAGGCGGGATGAGAACGCGCGAGCGGATAAAGCGTTCACGGCATCTTGTGCCATCGGCGTGAAAAAGGCGCGTTTTCCACGCGCCGAAAGGGCTTGTGAATCACATAAGTGTGTGCTTATGTGTTGTCATGACAGAGAACGATATTTTCCGGGCGCTTGCCGATCCGACGCGCCGCGCCATTTTCGAAAAGCTGGCGGATGGCGCCATGAACGCTTCCGCCCTGCGTGAGGGGATCGAGATCAGCCAGCCGGCCATGTCGCAGCATCTTTCAGTGTTGCGCGGGGCAGGGCTGGTGGTCGAGAAGCGGCAGGGCCGTTTCGTCAATTATGAAGTGGATCCGGACGGGCTGACGCGCATTGCGGCCTGGCTCGGCAAATATCGCGCCTACTGGCCGCAGCGCATTGAGGCTCTCAAACTCCTGCTGAAGGATATGGACCAATGAACAGGCAGACACCGGAAGCGCCGAAAAACGGCATCGAGCTTGAATATGATCTGGACGAGCCGCCGCAAAAGGTCTGGCGCGCCATCAGCATTCCGGCGTTTCGTGAAAACTGGCTGCCGAAGGAGGCTTTGGCGGAGCCCGATGCGATCGATATCAAGCCCGGCGAGGAGGTTCGCTACCGGCTGCGCGAGAACAATCCGCCATTTCTGGAAAGCACCGTCACCTTCAGGATCGCGGCGAATGCCCATGGCGGCACCAGCCTGCGCATCATTCATGATCTGCCCGTCAATACCGGCCGGATGATAAAGGCCGCTGCAAACCATAATGGTTCGCCGATCAAGCTCGCCGCCTGATCCCGAACGTTCCCCGACATTTCAACGACAGGAGTTCGCCGATGCGCGAAGCGATGCAACTCGTCCCTATGGTAGTCGAACAATCGTCAAGGGGAGAAAGGTCTTTCGATATCTATTCCCGGCTGTTGCGGGAAAGGATCATCTTCCTCAACGGCGAGGTGAACGATGCGGTTTCGGCGCTGGTCTGCGCGCAATTGCTGTTTCTCGAGGCGGAAAACCCGAAGAAGCCGATCCATCTCTATATCAATTCGCCGGGCGGTGTGGTGACCAGCGGTCTCGCCATGTATGACACCATGCATTATATCCGCGCACCGGTTCATACGCTCTGCATGGGAACGGCCCGCTCCATGGGGTCGTTTCTGCTGATGGCGGGTGAACCGGGCGAGCGGAGCGCCCTTCCCAATGCAAGCATCCACATTCATCAACCGCTGGGCGGTTTCCAGGGGGCAGGCTTCGGACATGCTGATCCATGCCGAAGAGATGAAGCAGACGAAGCACCGTATGACGCGGCTTTATTCCGAGCATTGCAAACACAGCTATGAAAAATTCGAAGCGGCCATGGACCGGGATTTTTTCATGACGGCGGAGCAAGCTCTGGAATGGGGCCTGATCGATCGCATTCTGGGCGTTCGTGAGGATGTCGCGGCATAAGGCCGGACGCTTATTCGGATTTCCTGCTGATATTGGCGCCCACAGGCGGGACCTCCAGACTGCGCCGGTCCAATTGTGCAAGTACCTCGCCGAAACCGAAGCGGGATGTCCAGCCCAGACCCTCTGCGGCGCGGGCGGGCGAATAGATCCGGTCAATCGTTTCAGGCAGCGCCCATCCCCTTTGCGCGAAAGCGTCGGCGAGGGCCGGGGTCCGCTGCCGGAGAACGGAAGCGGCATCCTTGGCGAGGCTGTCGCAGTCATCGGCGGAAAACGGGGTGGTTGCCGATATGATATAGCGCTGGAAATCGTTTCCCGCATTGGTCAGCGCCAGCACATGGGCATCGGCGACATCGCGGATATCGACGCCGCGATGCAGCCTGTAGGCCGCCATCACGTCGGCGGGCTCCGGGAAACTTCTGGACATGCGAAGCACGCGCACGGCGAGATGCGGGCCCGCCATCGCCTCCAGCATCTGCTCGGCTTCGAGTTTGGTGCGGTGATAGATGCTCCTCGGCCGGGGCGGCGTCTCTTCATCGATGAAGGTGCAGGCCCCTGCGGAAACCGCGTGTCCGTAAAGCGCCGTAGTGCTGGTATAGACCAGCCTCGGCACGCCCGCCGCCATTGCCGCTTCCGCCACCATGCGGGCTCCGTCGACATTGATACGCTGGAATTCCGTGTCCGGAACAATGCCGACATGCGGGGCGTGGAGCGCTGCCGTATGGATCACCGCATCCGCCTGTTCGAAAGCGGAGCGCAGGAGCGCCTTGTCCGCGAAATCGCCGACGATATGGGTGGTGGAAAAGGGGGAGCGATCCATGCCGACGACATCATGCCTGCCGGCCAGTGCACTGAAAATCGCGCGGCCGACCCGACCGGAACTGCCCGTCAGCACTATCCGCATGATGTTGCCTCCACATCAACACAAAAGGCAGCGCCATGCGCTGCCTTTCAAGGTTTCATCCGGAAGATCAGATATCCAGATTATCAGCGAAGGCCGCCCGTTCCTGAATGAAACGGAAGCGGGCATCGGCCTTGGTGCCCATCAGATTGTCGACGGCCTCACGGGTGCCTTCGAAATCCACATCGTCGATCTCGACGCGCAGCAGGGTGCGTTTTTCGGGATCCATGGTGGTTTCCTTCAGCTGCTGGGCCATCATCTCGCCGAGGCCTTTGAAGCGGCCGATTTCGACCTTCTTGCCCTTGAAGACGGTTTCCATCAGCTCGGCACGGTGGGTGTCGTCGCGGGCATAGGCGCTCTTGGCACCCTGGCGGATGACATAAAGCGGCGGCACGGCGAGATAGAGATGGCTGCCGCGAATGAGTTCCGGCATTTCCTGATAGAAGAAGGTGATGAGCAGCGAGGCGATATGGGCGCCGTCGACATCGGCATCGGTCATGATGATGATGCGCTCATACCGCAAATCCTCTTCGCGATATTTCGTGCGCGTGCCGCAGCCGAGCGCCTGAATGAGATCGGCGATCTGCTGGTTGGCGGAGAGCTTTTCGCGGCTGGCGCTGCCGACGTTGAGGATTTTGCCGCGCAGCGGCAGGATGGCCTGGTTGGCGCGGTTGCGCGCCTGCTTGGCCGAGCCGCCCGCCGAGTCACCCTCGACGATGAAAAGTTCCGCATTTTCCGCCGTGTTCTGGGCGCAATCCGCCAGCTTGCCGGGCAGGCGCAGCTTGCGCACGGCGGTCTTGCGGTTGACTTCCTTTTCCTTGCGGCGGCGCAGGCGCTCTTCGGCGCGCTCGATCACCCAGTCGAGCAGCTTCGCCGCTTCGCCCGGATTGCCGGCAAGATAATGGTCGAAGGGATCGCGCAGCGCGTTTTCGACGATGCGCTGAGCCTCGACGGTGGCGAGCTTGTCCTTGGTCTGGCCGACGAATTCAGGCTCACGGATGAAAACGGAGAGCATGCCGGCGGCCGAGATCATCACGTCATCGGTGGTGATGTCCTTGGCGCGCTTGTTCTGCGTCAGGTCCGCGTAGTTCTTCAGGCCCTTGGTGAGCGCAATGCGGAAACCGGCCTCATGCGTGCCGCCTTCCGGCGTGGGAATGGTGTTGCAATAGGAATGGATCTGCGTGTCGCCGCCATACCAGGTGACGGCCCATTCCAGCGCGCCGTGGCCGCCGGTCTTTTCCGTGCGGCCCGAGAAAATCTCGCGGGTGACGGTGAATTCCTTGCCGAGCGTGGCGGCGAGATAGTCCTTCAGGCCACCGGGGAAATGAAACACGGCCTTTTCGGGGATTTCGCCGCCGGCCGGCACCATGCCGGGATCGCAGCTCCAGCGGATTTCGACGCCGCCGAAGAGATAGGCCTTGGAACGGGCCATGCGGAAGATGCGGGCCGGTTCGAACTTCGCGTGGTCGCCGAAGATCTGCGGATCGGGATGGAAACGCACGCGGGTGCCGCGACGGTTGTGCACGTCGCCCAGTTCTTCCAGCGGACCGATCGGCAGGCCGCGCGAGAAACGCTGGCGGTAAAGCTTGCGGTTACGGGCCACTTCCACTTCGAGAAGATCGGAGAGCGCATTGACCACGGAAACACCGACGCCGTGCAGGCCGCCCGATGTCTCATAGGCCTTGCCGTCGAACTTGCCGCCGGCATGCAGCTTGGTCATGATGACTTCGAGCGTCGACTTGCCGGGAACCTGCGGGTGGTTTTCCACCGGAATGCCGCGGCCATTGTCGGTGACCGTCAGGAAACCTTCGGCATCGAGATGGACCTCGATGAAATTGGCGTGGCCGGCGACGGCCTCGTCCATGGAGTTGTCGATGACTTCGGCGAACAGGTGGTGCAGCGCCTTCTCATCGGTGCCGCCAATATACATGCCGGGGCGCATGCGCACCGGCTCCAGCCCTTCGAGCACGCGGATCGAGGACGCGCCGTAGTCGTCACCGGATGGTGATACGGGGGCGGGCGGCGTCACGGCCGCAACGGCTGCGGGCTTCGGCTGCACATTCGCGTTGGCGGGCACGTTGGCGGCCGCGGTCACCGGCGTCTTTGCGGTGTCCTCGTTCGTTTCCGTATCGCTGTTTCGTGCTGCCGGAAGACCGGAGAAGAGATCGTTGCTGTCGTCCATCATGTCCAAAGTTCAAAAGCGTGTGTCAGAATTTCGCCATGCGAATCATTATGCCAGTAGCGTCAATCATAACGCCAAACGCGGTTCCCGTCCGATTTGAAGTGGGCCCGTCTGGCAGATGCGGCGCATCCTATGCCACGATTGTGTCAGGGTTTCGCAACAGGAGGATTGCGCTGGCGAGGTTGCAATGGCAAGTCTCGCAGCCACGAATGAACGGTTAGCCAAGGCATGTCCACAGCTCATTTCACGTTTTGTACTCTTTTCAGCCTGACTGTTGCGGCCATGCCGGTTGCGGCCTTGGCCTCCGATGGGCCGCTGCGTCCCTTCAAGGATGAGCTGTTTTCCGCCCAGACGGTGCTTTCCACGGCCGATGGCGGCGCTTCAGAAGTCGTCGACTATCAGGAGATGCGCGATATCAACGGCCGCGACGAGGTGCCCGAGCGGCGGGTGAAACGGCAATATGTCGATATGACGCCGAAGAAGGCGCAGGCGCTGGAAAGTGTTTCCGTTGAGGGCAGGGCGCTTGAGGTCGGCCGTGTCGGGCCGGCGAGCGGGCAGGCCTTCACGGTCATCTTCATCCATGGACGCGGCGGCGACCGGCGGCTCGGAATGAACGACTACACCTTCGGCGGCAATTTCAACCGGCTGAAAAACCTCGCCGTCGCCAATGGCGGCACCTATTATGCGCCGAGCGTGCGTTCCTTCGATGAGAACGGCGTTGCCGATATCGCGGCGCTGATTGCCGATGCGGCCAAAAAATCGGGCGGCAAGCCTGTCGTGTTGACCTGCGCCTCGATGGGCAGTTTCATCTGTTACGGTATCAGCCGCGACAAGGCTGCCGTCGCCAATCTCAAGGGCATGGCGATCCTCGGCGGTGCGGTCGATCCGGATTTTCCGAAAAGCGCGTTTGCCAGGGCGAAGAAGCCGGTCTGGTTCACCCATGGCAGCGCCGACAAGGTCTATTCGGCGGATCAGCAGGCAAGCATCTTCCGCTCTTTGCTGAAGGCCGGCGAGCCGGCGCGGTTCACGCGCTATGAGACCGGCAGCCACGGCACACCGGTGCGCATGACCGACTGGCGGGCGGTTTTGAACTGGATTTTGAGCCGCTGAGGCCTCGATTTGGGTCAGCAACGGCAAATTTTTAGAAATTGCCCGTCGTTTTGAACCTTTAGGCCGCTTTTTTGTACCATTTGTTGCCGGCTGAGGTTAAAGGAATATCCCGGGATTTCCGGCAGTGTTTCTGTCGCGATTATGGGCCGTGATACGGCTGAGGGAAGGGGCGCCGCCACAGGCGGCCTCAAGACAAAGGGAATGGGATACGCATGACGCCGAATGTTCGACCGCTTGTTGCCGGAAACTGGAAGATGAACGGCACCCGTGCCTCGCTCGATCAGATCAAGGCCATGGCAGAGGGCGTCAAGGGCGCGCTGTCCGAAAAGGTGGATGCGCTGATCTGCCCGCCCTCGACATTGCTCTACGTGGCAACGGCGCTGTGCGATGACAGCCCGCTGATGATCGGCGCGCAGGATTGCCACCAGAACGCCTCCGGCGCGCATACCGGCGATATTTCCGCCGAGATGATCGCCGACTGCTTCGGCACCCATGTCATCGTCGGCCATTCCGAGCGCCGCACCGACCATGCCGAGACCGATCATCTGGTGCGCGCCAAGGCCGTTGCCGCCCATCAAGCCGATCTTATTGCCATCGTCTGCATCGGCGAGACGGCGGATGAGCGCAAGGCGGGCCAGACGCTCGATATCCTCAAGCGCCAGCTCGCCGGCTCGCTGCCGGACGAGGCGACCGCCGAAAATACCGTCATCGCCTATGAGCCCGTCTGGGCGATCGGCACGGGTCTGACGCCCACCGTGGACGATGTGCGTGAGGCCCATGCCTTCATGCGCGACGAACTCGTCAAGCGCTTCGGCGACGCTGGCAAGACCATGCGCATCCTCTATGGCGGCTCTGTGAAGCCCGCCAATGCGCTGGAACTGATGGGCGTCGAGAACGTGGATGGCGCGCTGATCGGCGGCGCGAGCTTGAAAGCCGCAGACTTCCTGTCCATCTATGCGGCATACGAGCAACTGACGGCCTGAGACAGGTTTTCCTGTTACAGATGGCGGGAAAGGGGCTTGGAATAAGCCTTCGCCTCATGTAAAGAGCCGCGAAACCTTCTTTGTAGTGCTCCGCGCGGGGCATGGAATGGATTGTCATGCAGACCGTTTTGATTGTTATTCACCTCATGATCGTGCTGGCGCTTGTCGGCGTGGTCCTGATCCAGCGTTCCGAAGGCGGCGGCCTCGGTATCGGCGGCGGTTCGGGCTTCATGTCCGCGCGCGGAACGGCCAATGCGCTGACGCGCACCACGGCGATCCTTGCCGCGCTGTTCTTCGCGACCTCGCTCGGCCTCGGTCTTCTGACGCGTTACGAATCGCGCCCGACCGATATTCTGAACCGTATTCCGGCCACGCAGGGCCAGGGTAACGGCATTCTCGATACGCTCGGCCCGGCGACGACGCCGTCGACGCCGGCTCCGGCTGAGAATGGCGTTCCGACCAATGGTGCAGCCGCACCGGCTCAGACGACCCCGGCTCCGGCCGCTTCCGGCACGGCCGCTCCGGCCCCGGCGCAGCCCGCCGATCCGAACGCAGTTCCGACCGGTCAATAAGCCCGGTTTTGATTTAACGCTCCGGCAGGCCAAAAGCCTGCCGGTTTTCTTTTGTTCGCATTCCGGCCTGACCCATCGCAAATTCGTCAACAGCGAATTTTCGAAAGCATGAAATTTGGGCTGGCGGAATCAGAGGTAAAAAGGTATCCGGTGAATCCCATGGCGCGATATGTATTCATCACAGGCGGCGTGGTCTCCTCTCTAGGCAAGGGCATCGCCGCGGCAGCACTCGGAGCTTTGTTGCAATCCCGTGGTTATCGGGTGCGGCTTCGTAAACTCGACCCCTATCTGAACGTCGATCCCGGCACCATGAGCCCGACACAGCACGGCGAAGTGTTCGTGACGGATGACGGTGCCGAGACGGACCTCGACCTTGGCCATTACGAGCGCTTCACGGGGCGTTCGGCCACCAAGACCGACAACATCACCACCGGTCGCATCTACAAGAACATCATCGACAAGGAACGGCGCGGCGACTATCTCGGCGCAACCGTTCAGGTCATTCCGCATGTCACCAACGAGATCAAGGATTTCGTGATCGAAGGCAATGACGATTACGACTTCGTTATCTGCGAGATCGGTGGCACGGTGGGTGACATCGAGGCGATGCCGTTCATGGAAGCGATCCGTCAGCTCGGCAACGACCTGCCGCGCGGCACGGCGATCTATCTTCACCTGACGCTGATGCCCTATATTCCGGCAGCTGGCGAGCTGAAGACCAAGCCGACCCAGCATTCCGTGAAGGAATTGCAGGCGCTCGGCATTCATCCCGACATTCTGCTGGTGCGCGCCGACCGGGAAATCCCGGAAGCGGAACGCCGCAAGCTTTCGCTGTTCTGCAATGTGCGTCCTTCCGCCGTCATCCAGGCGCTGGATGTGGCGAATATCTATGACGTTCCGATTGCCTACCACAAGGAAGGTCTCGATTCGGAAGTGCTGGCCGCGTTCGGCATCGAGCCGGCGCCGAAGCCGCGTCTGGAACAGTGGGAAGAGGTCTGCAACCGCATCCGCACGCCGGAAGGCGAAGTGACCATTGCGATCGTCGGTAAATATACCGGCCTCAAGGATGCCTATAAGTCGCTGATCGAGGCGCTGCATCACGGCGGTTTCGCCAACCGCGTCAAGGTCAAGCTGGAGTGGATCGAGTCGGAAGTCTTCGAAAAGGAAGACCCGACGCCTTATCTCGAAAAGGTCAACGGCATTCTGGTGCCCGGCGGTTTCGGCGAGCGCGGTTCGGAAGGCAAGATCATGGCGGCGCAGTTCGCGCGTGAGCGCAACGTGCCCTATTTCGGCATCTGCTTCGGCATGCAGATGGCGGTCGTGGAAGCGGCCCGTCATCTGGCCGGCATCGAAAATGCCTCCTCGACCGAATTCGGTCCGACCTCTGAGCCGGTCGTCGGCCTGATGACCGAATGGGTGAAGGGCAACGAGCTGGAGAAGCGTTCCTCCAAGGGCGATCTCGGCGGTACGATGCGTCTCGGTGCTTACAAAGCGGCGCTGAAGAAAGACACCAAGATTGCCGATATCTACGGCACCACTGACATTTCCGAGCGCCACCGTCACCGCTACGAGGTGAATGTGGACTACAAGGACCGGCTGGAAGAATGCGGACTGGTCTTCTCGGGCATGTCTCCGGATGGTGTCCTGCCGGAAACGGTGGAATATCCTGACCACCCGTGGTTCATCGGTGTGCAGTATCACCCGGAACTGAAGAGCCGCCCGCTCGACCCGCATCCGCTTTTCGCCAGCTTCATTGAAGCGGCGGTGGAACAAAGCCGGCTGGTTTGACGGTTTGCAGAATACGAAGAGGGTCGCGAAAGCGGCCCTTTTTATTGTGCATTAAAGATTGCCGCCATGAGTTTCAGATACTGACCTCTTTACACAGAGGTTTTTGGTTGTGGTCCGCTTATTCTTGAATCCACTGTGCATTGTGCGCCCAATATAATGAGACTTCGTGTCGCCCTTTTCCATAATCGAAATAGCTCACCGGCAAACCTGCCGCACGCTTGGCATCCAACGCTGCCTTTCGTTCCGACATGCATGCGTTATCAAGCATTGAAGCGACTTTTTGCGGATTTTTGTTTGAAACAAGAAACGACTTTGCGGTCCGCTGCAAGCATTTGCCTAATGCGCTCCCGGTTGACGCGACGCGGCGTATCTCTGGGGTGTTGTAGGGTCCAAGTGTATTGCACGACGCTAGAGCCATTACGGCAATCAGGATAATGCCCGTATATTTCAATGTTATCCCCGCTCAGATTGAAGTTCTGTGGAGTTTGAGCGCCATCGTCGCACCCCTCATGCCCCCCCCAAAAAAACAGGCCCGAAGGCCTGTTTTCATTTCAGCACGATTCAAACAGGCTTACTTCGGCCCGATCATGTTCTCCGGGCGCACATACTGGTCGAACTCCTCGTTGGTGAGGTATCCGCCGCCAACGGCCTCGTCGCGCAGCGTCGTGCCGTTCTTGTGCGCGGTCTTGGCGATCTTGGCGCAGATGTCATAGCCGAGCTTGCTGTTGAGCGCAGTGACAAGCATCAGCGAGTTTTCGACGCCCTTCCGGATGTTGTCTTCGCGGGCTTCGATGCCGACGACGCAATTGTCGGTGAAGGAAACGGCCGCATCGCCCAGAAGCTGGACCGACTGCAGGAAGTTGTAGGCCATCATCGGGTTATAGACGTTGAGCTCGAAGTGGCCCTGCGAACCGGCGAAGGACAGTGCTGCATTGTTGCCGAAGATGTGGGCGCAGACCTGCGTCAGCGCTTCCGACTGGGTGGGGTTGACCTTGCCGGGCATGATCGACGAGCCGGGTTCGTTTTCCGGCAGCGACAATTCGCCGAGACCGGCGCGCGGGCCGGAGCCGAGGAAACGGATGTCGTTGGCGATCTTGAACAGCGCAGCAGCGGCCGCATTGATCGCACCGTGCGAGAAGACCATGGAATCGTGCGAGGCGAGTGCCTCGAACTTGTTCGGCGCGGTCACGAAGGGCAGGCCGGTAATCTTGGAGATTTCCTCGGCGACCTTTTCGGCGAAGCCGATGGGAGCGTTGAGGCCCGTACCGACGGCGGTGCCGCCCTGGGCGAGCTTGGAGAGCGCGGGCAGGGTGGTCTCAATATTGGCGATGGCCGAGGCGACCTGCGCGGCGTAGCCGGAGAATTCCTGGCCGAGCGTCAGCGGCGTTGCATCCTGGGTATGGGTGCGGCCGATCTTGATGATCTTTTCGAACTGCTTGACCTTGGCTTCCAGCGCCTTGTGCAGGTGCTTGAGGCTCGGCAGCAGGTGGTGAACGATCTCTTCCACGCAGGCGATGTGCATCGCCGTCGGATAGGTGTCGTTCGAGGACTGGCTCATATTGACGTGGTCGTTGGGGTGAACCGGCTTCTTCGTGCCCATTTCGCCGCCGAGCATCTCGATTGCGCGGTTGGAAATCACCTCATTGGCGTTCATGTTGGACTGGGTGCCGGAGCCGGTCTGCCAGACGACGAGTGGGAAATGCTCCGTCAGCTTGCCGTCGATGACTTCCTGCGCGGCGGCGATGATGGCGTCACCGACCTTGGGGTCGAGGCCGGCCAGCGCCATGTTGGCGCGGGCTGCGGCCTGCTTGACGATGCCGAGCGCGCGAACGACAGAGGCGGGCTGCTTTTCCCAGCCGATCTTGAAGTTGCCGAGCGAGCGCTGCGCCTGCGCGCCCCAATAGCGATCGGCCTGAACTTCAATGGGTCCAAATGTATCGGTTTCCGTCCGTGTGGCTGTCATCAATCTTGCCTTTTTACTCGTTTTCCTCCGCCAAAACGGCGCCTTCGCCCGCCTTGCGCGGCCGATATATAGAATCATCGCGCCGGCAATGAAAGCGCTGCAATGCAGCGGAGGCAGATATTTCCCGCCGCGTAAAAGCGATTTCGCCGTATGGCGCGGCTCGGGGTGAAAAAGGCGCCGGCGTGTCATTTTTACTACGACGCGAAATGGTTGGAAAACCGGGCTTTCCGGGGCGCCCGGAAGGTCTGGCGGGACAGGGCAAAGTGAATGAAATAAATGGAAATTTAACCATTCTCGCCAATTCTGGAAATTACGTTTTTACGGCTTTGGCTGTATCATAAGGTTCATTTCGGCACGGTTGTGGGCTTTTTCGCGTTTTCTTTTCAACGGGCCGTCGATCGGCTAGACAGGCATGAAACTGATGCCCGCCCTTTCGCTGGCGGTGCTGGGTGCTACGAGGATCAAATTGCAAGTCACATCTGGAAAAACATCGGCAGCACTGGTGCTGGCTCTCGGTCTTTCCGTTTCCACCGCTCTTCCCGGCAGCGCCGGTGCGGTAACGCTGATGGACCTCCTGCGCGGCGGCCCTGGCAAGATCGCGCGCGATCGCGGTGAGTTGCCGCCGGCCGGCATCGTCACCTCGCCCCCCGGATCGAGCGCCGGCCAAAGCGCGGATGCTTCCGATCCCGAGCCGCTGCCGCGTGTTTCCGGTCCGCGCTATTACGACTACAAGGCGGATACGGCCCGTGCGGTGAACACGGCGAATTTCGGTGAAGGCCTTGCCAATCTGAAATTCAGCGCCACCCCCGAGATCGCCAAGGCGCTGGAAGCCTATTACGGCGCCGGCGGCAAGACGCTCTGGGTTTCGGAAGGCGAGCTGACCGCGCGCGCCAATGCTGTCATCGCCTTTCTCGAGACGGTCGGTGAAAGCGGCCTCGATCCGGCCGATTATAGCATTTCGCCACCGGCAAAGGATGTGACGGCCAGCATCAGCAACGCTTCCGGTGCGGCTGCGCCCGGTACGCCGGTGGAGACGGCCTCGGCGCCCGTGTCCGACGCCTATCAGCGGGCGCAGATGCAGTTCGAGCTGGCGCTTTCCGCCAAGGTTCTCGCCTATGTGCAGGATACGGCCCGTGGCCGTGTCGATCCGAACCGGCTCTCCGGCTATCACGATTTCAAGCGCAAGACGGTGAACCTCGCACCGGTGCTGAAGCTTGCGGGCCTGAGCCCCGATGTCGCCGCCTATCTGCGCAGCCGCGAACCGTCGAGCGCCGAATATCTGGCGCTGAAGGCGGAGCTTGCCCGCCTGCGCGGCGAAGGCGATGCGGCGCATGTCGTCCGAGTTCCCGCCGATCTGGTGCTGAAGCCCGGCAACAGCAGCGCGGATATGGCCAATGTCGTCAAGGCCATCGAACATCGCGCTTCGCCCGCCTTCAAGGCCGAACACGCCGCGATCATTTCCGCTTATCAGCAGACGCCTGATTATACGCCCGATCTCGTCGATCTGGTGAAGGCGTTCCAGAGCGAAAACGGCCTGAAACCCGATGGCGTTATCGGCCGCGCCACCGTGCGCGCCATGGTCGGCGAAAGCAATGACGCGAAGATCGCCAAGGTGCAGGTGGCCATGGAGCAGGTCCGCTGGCTGCCGGCCGATCTCGGCCAGCGTTACGTCTTCATCAACCAGCCCGCTTTCATGGCCTATTACCACAATGAGGGTAAAGAACAGTTCGGCATGAAGGTGGTCGTCGGCTCCAAGGCCAACCAGACCTATTTCTTCCAGGATGAAATCCAGACCGTCGAGTTCAACCCCTATTGGGGCGTGCCGCAGTCGATCATCGTCAACGAAATGCTGCCGAAGCTGCGCCGCGATCCGTCCTATCTCGACCGGCTGGGTTACGAAGTGCAAGTGGGCGGTCGTGCCGTCTCCTCCACCAGCGTCAACTGGTATGGCTCCACCAACGCCGTTTCCGTGCGCCAGCCGCCGAGCAGCGACAATGCGCTGGGCGACCTGAAAATCCTGTTTCCCAATGCGCATGCCATCTACATGCATGACACGCCTGCCAAGAGCTTCTTCAACCGCGACATGCGGGCGCTGAGCCATGGCTGTATCCGTCTGGTCGACCCGCGCCGCATGGCCGCCGCCGTTCTCGGCACCAGTGTCGAAAAGGTCGGCGAGCAGATCGCATCCGGCAAGAACCGCGCCGTGCAGGTGCCGGAGAAGGTTCCGGTCTATGTGGCCTATTTCACCGCCTGGCCGGACAAGGACGGCAAGGTGCAGTTCTTCGACGATGTTTATGACCGCGACAGCTATGTGCAGAAGGCGTTCGCCGTGACGACGAAGGCGCGGGCCGCGTCGATCTGATCAGAATAGCATCAAGAAAAAAAAGCGCCGGAGACGGCGCTTTTTTTGTTTGAAGGAAAGGCCTGTCCAATTTGTTTGGTGCTGGAGTCCGCCTTACATTTGGCGTCAACGGCAACACCGTACTCCGTCACCTCGGAATTGATCCGGGGTCCAGCGCGATCAAGTCCTTGATCGCAAAAGAGTCTTTTCACCGCGCAGACGCGCCGTGACTGGATGCCGGATCTAGTCCGGCATGACGGAAGAGAGGTTGTTCAGCTCTCATTGACGTCGGAATCGCCGTTCCCTGGCGCTTTACTTGTCTGGTTCAGCCTCTCAGGCCGCCGCTGCACCCTTCGCAACCAGTTCTTCGAACAGCGCCGGCGTCAATTCAGTGAAATCGTCGATCACCACATCCGGTTCGAGTTCAACCATCGGCACATCCGAATAACCGAAGGTCACGCCGATCGACGGCACGGCGGCGTTCTTTGCCGCGAGAATGTCGTTGATGCTGTCGCCAACCATGATGGAGCGCTGGATGTCGCCGCCGGCTTTTTCGATGGTGCCGAGAATATGGCGGGCATCCGGCTTGCGGAAGGAGAAGGTGTCGCCGCAGGTGATGGCGGCGAAATAGCGTGTCAGACCGAGTTCTTCGAGCAGCGGCAGAGCGAGGATTTCAGTCTTGTTGGTGCAGACGGCAAGCGTGATGCCGGCTTCCGAGAGCGCATCCAACGTATTGATGATGCCGGGATAGGGGCGGCTCTCGCCGGGCATTTCGGCACGGTAATGGGTGATGAAGCGCTCATAGAGCGGCTCGATTTCGGCTTCCGGCAGTTCCGTCTCGCGAAGCGCGAAGGCCCGCTTGATCATCACCCGCGCGCCCTGGCCGACGAGGTGGGTCAGGTCGTCATAGGTGACGGGAGCAAGCCCGGCTGCGGCAATGGTGTGGTTAAGGCTCGAGACCAGATCGGCGGCGGTATCGACCAGCGTGCCGTCGAGATCGAAAATGGCGAGCGGGGAGAGCGGGCGGGATGTCACGGGAACTGGCCTCTCGGGAATGCGTGTAACTGATGTATCGGTGCTTTCATTCCCGCCAAGCCTAGGCAAACGGGCCTGTCTTTGCAACCGCGTCACAACGTTCTGTTCGTTGGCTTGAAAAAGGCTTTCGTTTGGCTTTCGACCCGTGTAAACAGCACGGCGACGACAAAGTTACCGGAGTTTCAGGCACATGGATGCCCGCCAGATGAAGATCAAGGCCGCCGAGGCCGCATTGTCCCACGTACAGGATGGGATGCGGCTCGGTATCGGCACGGGTTCGACGGCCGAGGAATTCGTCAGGCTTCTGGCCGAAAAGGTCGCCGCCGGTCTGAAGGTCGAGGGCGTGCCGACATCCGAGCGCACCGCGCGCCTGTGCGTCGAGCTTGGCGTGCCGCTGAAATCGCTGGATGAATTGCCGGAGCTGGATCTGACCATCGACGGCGCTGACGAAGTCGATCATGCGCTGCGTCTCGTCAAGGGCGGCGGCGGTGCGCTGCTGCGCGAAAAGATCGTTGCGGCGGCATCCGCCCGCATGATCGTGATCGCCGACCAGAGCAAGGTGGTGGAGACGCTGGGCGCCTTTCCGCTGCCCATCGAAATCAACCCGTTCGGCCAGGTGGCGACGCGTATCGCCATCGAAAAACTGGCGGCGCGTTCCGGGCTTTCCGGCACGCTGACGATGCGTTCTTCCGGCGACGGCGCCTTCATGACCGATGGCGGGCACCTTATCCTCGACGCATCTTTTGGCCGTATTCCTGATGCAGAAGCGCTAGCACGCGAGCTGAACACGATTCCCGGTGTCGTCGAGCACGGACTTTTCATAAATTTGGCATCGCTTGCCATTATCGCGGGTCCTGAAGGCGCCCGCGTGATGCAGGCAGTATAACAGGAGCGAGATTTTCATGGTCAAACTAGCGGGACTGGGCAAAGCTGCCGCTGCTTCGATCCTCATTTCCGGCATCGTGTTCGGTACTGCCGCACGCGCTCAGGAAATTTCGGAAGCGCATATCGCTGCCGCACGGCAGGCGATCACCTCTCTTGGCGTTACCGACCGTTTCGACGACATTCTGCCGGGTCTGGCGGAGCGTCTGAAGGCCGAGCTCATTCAGGCTTCGCCGAACGTTCAGGACGCAATCACCGAGACCGTCGATGCCAAGGCGCTCGAGCTTGCGCCGCGCCGCGCCGATCTGGAGCGCGAAGCAGCGCTCACCTATGCGCGCGCCTTCACCGTCGAAGAGCTGAACGCCATTTCCACCTTCTACAGCAGCGAAGCCGGCAAGAAGCTCCTGAAGGACGGCCCGATCGCCACGCGCGAACTGATGAAGGCCGCCGACATCTGGGCAGCCGGCATCAACCGCGACCTCAACGCTTCCAGCATGTCGGAACTGCAGAAGGTTGCCGGCGCCGATCTGAAGCCGCTTCCGGCCGATCAGAACGCCACCGGTGGCGCTCCGGCTGCTCCCAAGCCCTGATTGAACAGGGAGAGCATCGGGCCGGAACGTGTGAAGCGGTTTCCGGAAAATCCGACGCTCGGGCAAAAAGGCCTACCTTCAGAAATATTCAAAGCCCGGCCGCAAGACCGGGCTTTTCATTTGTGCGTCGCAGCACCTATATGTGCCGTGAATGCGCCGCCGCCCGTCTCGAGGCTGACGGCGGCGGTTTTGATCAGGGGTTTTGACTATGACAGCTTATGACTACGATCTTTTCGTCATCGGTGGCGGTTCCGGCGGCGTGCGCAGCGGCCGCGTGGCGGCCTCGCTCGGCAAGCGCGTCGCAATCGCCGAGGAATACCGCTATGGCGGAACCTGCGTCATCCGCGGCTGCGTGCCGAAGAAGCTGTTCGTTTATGCCTCGCAATTCCCTGAGCATTTCGAGGATTCGGAAGGATTCGGCTGGAGCGTCGGCGAGCGCAGCTTCGACTGGAAGAAGCTGATCGCGGCCAAGGACAAGGAAATCGCCCGTCTCGAAGGGCTCTACCGCAAGGGTCTGGAAAACGCCAAGGCTGATATTTTCGACAGCCGGGCGGAACTGGTCGACGCCCATACCGTGAAGCTGACGAAAACCGGCGAGACCTTCACCGCCGAGCGTATCGTGATTGCCGTCGGCGGCACGCCGAACGAGCACAAGGCGCTGCCCGGCCATGAGCTGACGATCTCGTCCAACGAGGCCTTCGACCTGGAAGAGCTGCCGAAGTCGATCCTGATCGCCGGCGGCGGTTACATCGCGGTCGAATTCGCCAATATCTTCCATGGACTCGGCGTTGAAACGACCCTGATCTACCGCGGCAAGGAAATCCTGTCGCGTTTCGATCAGGACATGCGCAAGGGTCTGCACGAGGCCATGGAGGCCAAGGGCATCAGGATCCTGCTCGGCGATGTCATCGAAGAAGTGACGAAGGGTGAGGGCGTATTGCAGGCCCGCACCAAGAACCATGGCACGCTTGCCGTCGAGACGGTGATGCTGGCGCTCGGGCGCGATCCGAACACGAAAGGTCTCGGTCTCGAAAATGCCGGTGTGAAGCTCGATGCGCGCGGCGCGATCATCGTCGACGATTATTCGCGCACCAACGTGCCGAATATCTTCGCTTTGGGCGACGTCACTGACCGGGTACAGCTGACGCCGGTGGCGATCCATGAGGCCATGTGCTTCATCGAAACCGAATACAAGAACAACCCGACCAAGCCGGATCATGAGCTGATCGCGACGGCGGTGTTCTCGCAGCCGGAAATCGGAACCGTCGGTCTTTCGGAAGAGGAAGCCGGCAAGAAATATCCGGAACTGGAAGTTTATCGCGCCCAGTTCCGGCCGATGAAGGCGACGCTTTCCGGCCGTCAGGAAAAGACGATCATGAAGCTGATCGTCAATGCCGCCGACCGCAAGGTCGTGGGCGCGCATATTCTCGGCCATGAGGCGGGCGAGATGGCGCAGCTTCTCGGCATCACGCTGAAAGCCGGCTGCACCAAGGATGATTTCGACCGCACCATGGCGGTTCATCCGACGGCCGCCGAAGAGCTGGTGACGATGTATTCGCCGAGCTATCGCGTCGTGAATGGCGAGCGTGTGTAACGCCGGTACAGGCGTGATATAATCGTCGCCCACATCAGCCTGCCGCCCTTTGAAAGCGAAGTTTTCGAATGGCGGCGGGGTTGTTAAATCGTTTGAATTGACTTTTGTGCGTCTGGAGCGCGCAAAACGGGCAGAATGAGCCGGATGGCTCAGGGATCGGCTATGCAAAGCCGATGCTTGGAGCTATAAGCCGCTCAATTTTTCGAGGCGGCCGCGCGACGTCGCGCGGGCGAGAAAAGGGTGAGAACATGGCACAGAATTGGACCCCCGGCAGCTGGCGGCAGAAACCGATCCAGCAGGTTCCCGAATATCCGGATGCGGCAGCGCTTGCGGCAACGGAAGCCACGCTTGCGACCTATCCGCCCCTGGTCTTTGCCGGTGAAGCACGCCGCTTGAAAAAACAGCTTGCCAACGTGGCGGAAGGCAACGCCTTTCTGCTGCAGGGCGGCGATTGCGCTGAAAGCTTCGCCGAACATGGCGCGGACAATATCCGCGACTTCTTCCGCGCCTTCCTGCAGATGGCCGTCGTGCTGACCTATGGCGCGCAGCTGCCCGTCGTGAAGGTCGGCCGCATTGCCGGTCAGTTCGCCAAGCCGCGTTCTTCCAACGTGGAAGCGCAGGATGGCGTGACGCTGCCGTCTTACCGCGGCGACATCATTAATGGCATCGAATTCAACGAGGCCTCGCGCATTCCGAACCCGGAGCGGCAGCTTGACGCCTACCGCCAGTCGGCGGCGACGCTGAACCTGCTCCGCGCTTTCGCGATGGGCGGTTACGCCAACCTCGAAAACGTTCACCAGTGGATGCTCGGCTTCATCAAGGACAGCCCGCAGGCGGACCGTTACCGCAAGCTGGCCGACCGTATTTCCGAGACCATGGATTTCATGAAGGCGATCGGGATCACGGCGGAGAGCAATCCGAGCCTGCGCGAGACCGACTTCTTCACCAGCCATGAGGCGCTGCTTCTCGGCTACGAAGAGGCGCTTACCCGCGTCGATTCCACCTCCGGCGACTGGTACGCCACCTCGGGCCACATGATCTGGATCGGCGACCGCACGCGCCAGCTCGATCATGCGCATGTGGAATATTTCCGTGGCATCAAGAACCCGATCGGCCTGAAATGTGGTCCGTCGCTGACGCCCGACAATCTGATCGAGCTGATCGATGCGCTGAACCCGGCGAACGAGGCCGGACGCCTGACGCTGATTTGCCGTTTCGGCCATGACAAGGTGGCGGACAGCCTGCCGAAGCTCATCCGTGCGGTTGAGAAGGAAGGCCGCAAAGTCGTCTGGTCCTGCGATCCGATGCATGGCAACACGATCACGCTCAACCACTACAAGACGCGTCCTTTCGAGCGCATCCTGTCGGAAGTCGAAAGCTTCTTCCAGATCCACCGCGCCGAAGGCACGCATCCGGGCGGCATCCATATCGAGATGACCGGCAAGGACGTGACGGAATGCACGGGCGGCGCGCGCGCCGTGACGGCGGATTCGCTGTCCGACCGTTACCACACCCATTGCGATCCGCGCCTCAATGCCGATCAGGCGCTGGAACTGGCGTTCCTGCTGTCCGAGCGCATGAAGAGCGGCCGCGATGAAAAGCGTCTGGCAATCGCCAACGCCTGATCTGACACCATAAACAAAAAAGCCGCCGGGAGACCCTCCGGCGGCTTTTTCATGCGCGGTACTGAATTATTGCACCAGCGCCGGCTGCTGGCAGCGGACATCCGTGACCCGCACATCGGCTTCGCCGATCTTGACGCCGAGAACCAGAAGCACGTTGTAGAGCAGCTGATCGACCGGAGCGGTGACTGCCGCAAGCGTGTTGGCAAGCGCCGACTGAATGCCCGCCAGGCCTCCCAAATCCAGGTTGAGGAAGAGAAGCCTGATATCCAGGTTGAGGTTCTTCAGCAGTGAACTGACAAGAGTGGTGACGGTGTCCTTGGTGGAGACACTCTTGATCTTGGCCTGGGTAATATCGGACTGCGTGAAGGTCAGTTTGGTTTTGGTCATATTGGTGGCATTGATGAGGGCGCTGCCATTGATGGCGAGCAGCGCCGAGTCCACGATTGCGGCCTTGGTGACGCGCGGGTCCCTGCCGAAATTGGCAAAGGCTGTGGTATCGACATTGCCAAGGGCGATTTCGACGATCCCGGGAACGACCTCGACATCGACGGTGCCCTGTCCGCCGCCCGTGCAGCGAATATCGGCAAGCCGCGCTTCGGCATGGGCGACTTCCACATAAAGCGGGAGATTGACCTTGAGGCCGGCAATGGCCTGAAGCCCGTCCACCACGACGCTGACCGCAAGACGGGTCTGTGCGGTGCGCACCACGGTGCCCTGACCGCCGACGGCGAGCGACGGCGTTTCGACCGGCGGTTCACCGATGGCGAGTGTCGCTTTGACCGAGGCGAGGCCGAGAAGATTGGCGTTGATATTAAGCCCCAGCTGGTTGCCGCCATTGCCCGCCACGGCGGCGGCATTGATGAGATCGAAGACGCCGGCGGTGACCTTGAGGTTTTCGCCCGTACCGATCAGCTTGTCCGAGAACGGGCCGAGATTGAGTATCTCCTCGAGCTTGATCTTGACGTTGCTCTTGTTGACGGTTTTTTGCAGCGTATTCAAAATGTTGACGACCGCCGGCTGCAACCCCGTGGTTTTCGTCAGCACGTCGAGGAATTTGCCGTAGCTGATTTCCGTTTTCAGAACATCCTTATAGGTGCCGGCGGTGAGGTTGAGATCGATGGCCAGCGCCTCGACGATCTTGAGCGCATTGACATCGGCGGCGAGAAGCGCCTGATAATCCATGAGTTTCAATGAAACCGTGGTGCCGAGCAGACCGCCGAGCAGGCTGTTGAGAATTCCCTCATCGAGGCTGGCGAGGCGCGATCCCACCGAAAATGCCGCGATCCTTTGGGACGAGGCCGTTCCGACCGCCGAGACCTTTGGCGGCTTGGTGAAGGCGGAAGCGAAGAATATCTGGCCCTGTTCAACGATGTTCACCTTTATCGCATTGGTGGGCAGGGCGTTATCGACGAAACGCTGGCCGACCGGGACTGTCGCATCCGGCTCGTAATGACCCTTGATGACCTCGGCATAACCCTTGCTGTTGGCGAATTCATTCAGCGGGTCGAAGGGTTGCAGGCCCTTTTCGGTCAAAAGTCCCTGGGCCGTCCTGACACCGAGATCCATGCCATTGAGGGCGAAATATTGCTGAACCGCCTTTTCGGCGTCCGCGGCGTTTGCTGCCGCCGATATGGCTGCGAGATCGGCGGTCTGCTGCAATTGCCGTTTTTGCAATGTCAGATAACCGTAGTCGACGCCGAGCGCCAATATGCCGATGAAGAGCGGTGCGGTGAGCCCCGCCGAAATGGCGATGTTGCCCGTTTTATCCTTGAGGAAGCGGGGAAGCAGGGAATGAAAATCTCGCATGTCATGCTCCTCCGATCCGGATGGTGGAAAAACGCCGGATGACCGGCTCGGGCAGGGTGTAGCTGTAGAGGCTCCAGATCGGCAGATCGCGGGCGTCATATTCGACCTTCACGGTGAACTGGTTGGCATTGGCGGGATCCGTCGCGACATCGACGGTGAAGCGGCTCTTGTCCATGAAGGCGTAGCTGAGGTCGCTTTTGGTGACGAAATCCCGGGCAAGCTGCTGGCGCTCGGTCGTATTGAGGCCGGCAACCGCCGTCCGCGCCGCGTCTGCGGCGATCTGCTGCACCGAATAGGCCGCCATCAGATAAATGCCGTAGGCGATCATGGTGAGCAGGACGAGAAAGAATATCGGTGCGACGATGGCGAACTCGACAGCAGACGAGCCAGATCTATCGCGAAAGAAACGCACTCCATTAAACATAAAGCACCCCCGTTCCTTCAGGCATCAAGGTTCGATGCCTTGATTTATTATTTTCGGAAATGCTAATTTATAGGTGTTAATTTTGTGTTGATGCCGCTCCTGTGGGTTGCAGCTCTTCTTAAACTTTCGCGTCTACTTCAGATCAACCGAAGGCCTTTGAAACTGGCGTGGCCGTCCTTGCCGATGATGATGTGGTCGTGGACGGCGATGCCGAGCGGCTTTGCCGTATCGATGATGGTCTTGGTCATCTCGATATCGGCGCGCGAAGGCGTTGGGTCTCCACTTGGATGATTGTGGATTAAAATCAAGGCGGTAGATGAAAGTTCAAGGGCGCGGCGCACGACCTCGCGCGGGTAGACCGGCGTGTGATCCACGGTTCCCTGGCCCTGCACCTCATCGGCGATCAGGACGTTGCGCTTGTCGAGGAACAGGACGCGGAACTGTTCGCGCGTTTCATGGGCCATGGCGGCGTGGCAATAATCGATGACCGAGGACCAGGAGCCGAGCACCTGCTTGTTGCGGATCTCGCTTTTCAGCATGCGCTGGGAAACGGAGGCGACGAGCTTCAGATCGAGCGCCACGGTTTCGCCCACGCCCTTCACCTCTTGCAACAGCGGCAAGGGCGCGCCGAGCACGCTGCCAAGCGTTCCGAAGCGGGCGATCAGGGCCTTGGCGATGGGTTTGGTATCGCGCCTCGGGATCAGCCGGAAGAGAAGAAGCTCCAGCAATTCGTAATCGGCGAGCGCCGCGTCGCCGCCATCGCGATAACGCGCCCGCAGCCGGTCGCGATGTCCATGATAATGGGCGGCATCCGTTTCCTGTTCGACGATGGCTGCCGGTCTTTTTGCGCCGCTTCGCGATTCGGCAAAAAAACCGCGCTCATCCGCTCCGTTGAACAGATCGCCTTCGCCCGCCTGAAAGCCGGGAGTTTTGGAAAGATCGGCGGAAGGCGGGGCGGGGCGTTTTGCCATAGGCGAGTCTGGCCTTATGCGGGGGGAAGCGGTGGCAGGCCCGGACGGTCGAAGCCGCCGGGCGACAGTGTGAAGATTTCGCAGCCGGTGGCCGTGACGCCGACGGCATGTTCATATTGGGCGGAGAGCGACCGGTCGCGAGTTACCGCCGTCCAGCCGTCGGAAAGCACCTTCACATGCGGTTTGCCGAGATTGATCATCGGCTCGATGGTGAAGATCATGCCTTCGCGGATTTCCGGCCCTTCGTCCGGGCGGCCGTAATGCAGGATGTTCGGCGTGTCGTGGAACAGGCGTCCGACGCCATGGCCGCAGAAATCGCGCACGACAGAGCAGCGCTCCGCTTCCGCATAGGCCTGGATCGCCGCGCCGATTGCGCCGGTGCGCACGCCGGGCTTCACCGCCGCGATGCCGCGCAGCAGGCATTCATAGGTCACTTCCATCAGCCGCTCGGCGGCGCGCTTGATCTGGCCGACCGGATACATGCGGCTTGAATCGCCATGCCAGCCATCCAGCACATAGGTCACATCGATATTGACGATATCGCCGTCGCGCAGCGGCTTTTCGTCTGGAATGCCGTGGCAGACCACATGGTTGATCGAGGTGCAGACGGATTTCGTATAACCGCGATAATTTAGTGTTGCCGGCAGCGCGCCGTGGTCGGCGCCAAACTCGAAGACGAAACGATCGATGGCATCCGTGGTGACGCCCGGCTTGACGATTGCCGCAAGTTCATCGAGGCAGCGCGCCGTCAGCTGGCACGCCTTGCGCATGCCGTCGAAGTCCTCAGAGTTATAGAGGCGGATGACGCCGGTATTCTTGAGGGGGGCGGAGGCTGCGTCGATATAGGTGACCATCTTGGTGCTTTCTGTCTCTTTACGTCCCTGTTCATAAAACAGCCGGACGCCATTCGTCCATCTTAACCGTTCCGCTGACCGAAATTTGTGCCGGGGAGACCGTGCATTTCACCGCATAGGCCTCCACGCCGCGCGCCATCGCCCGCTGAAACGCCAGCGCATAGACGGGATCGAGATCGTCGCAGATGCGCATCCGGTCGCAATCGTCGCGCTGGATGAGATAGAGCATCACCGAACGGTAACCTGCTTCCGCAGCGTCACCCAGTTCCTCCAGATGTTTCGCACCGCGTTTGGTGGCGGTATCGGGAAATTCGGCGAGGCCTTGCTCGCGCATGAAATGCACGTTCTTGACTTCCACATAGGCGTCCGGCCGGCCGGGCTCGGACAGCAGGAAATCGATGCGGGAATTGCGGCCGTATTTCTGTTCGCGGCGGATTGTCGAATAGCCGCCGAGTTCCGGAATACGGCCGTTCAGGATCGCTTCTTCCGCCAGCCGGTTCGGCATGCCGGTATTGATGCCGACCGTGGTGCCATCAGCCTCGACCATTTCCAGCATGTGCCGGTACTTGCGGGTGGGGCTGTCATGTTCCGACAGCCATATGCGGGAGCCCGGAGCCGTGAGCCCGCGCATGGAGCCGGTATTGGGGCAGGAACCGGTGATCGCGGTGCCGTCTTCCAGAACGGCATCGAACAGGAAGCGTTTGTAGCGGGCGATCAGCGTGGCGGGAGTAAGCGGGGGTGTGAAGAACATGTGGCCTGAAAGGTGAGAAATGATGGAGGGTCAGGAAAGGACATAGGTTCCCGGCGCATCGCCGAGCACGGGACGCTTGCCGTCCTCCGGTTTTCGCGCCTTTACCTTCTCGCCATCCTGGCTTTCGATCCAGTTCTGCCAGTGCACCCACCAGGAGCCCTTGTGCGGGGTGGCGGCCGCTTGCCAGCCGTCGAAGTCTCCGGCCGGTGACGGGCCTGTCCAATATTGGTATTTTTCAAGCTGCGGCGGGTTGATGACGCCGGCTATGTGGCCGGATGCGCCGAGCACGAATTCCACCGGCCCGCCGAACAGCGCAGCACCCGTGAATACCGATTTCGCCGGGGCGATATGGTCGTCGCGGGTGGCAAGGTCATAGACCGGGATTTTGATGTCGCCGAGATTGATCCGCTTGCCGGCGACCCGCATCAGCCCGCGGGCGAGGTTGTTCTCGAGGTAACAATTGCGCAGATAAAAAGAGTGGCTGGCGGCCGTCACCCGGGTCGAATCGGAGTTCCAGTAGAGCAGGTCGAAGGGCAGGGGCTCGGCGCCGCGCAGGTAGTTATCGACCACATAGGGCCAGATGAGATCGGAGGCGCGCAGCATGTTGAAGACGGTCGCCATGATCGAACCGTCGAGATAACCGACCGCCTGCATGTGCTTGTCCAGCGCCGCAAGCTGGCCTTCGTCTATGAAGACCTTGAGATCGCCGGCATGGATGAAATCGGTCTGGGCGGCCAATAGCGTGGCGCTGCGGATGCGCTCATCGCCTTCCTGCGCATGCAGCGCCAGCGCCGAGGATAAAAGAGTGCCGCCGACGCAATAACCGATGGCGTTGATTTCTTTTTCGCCAGTCCGCTCCTCGATGGTATCCAGCGCAAAATCGATGCCTTCGCAGACGTAATCGTCCCAGCCCTTGTCGGCGAGGCGGGCATCGGGGTTAATCCAGGAGACCATGAAGACGCTGTGGCCCTGCTCGAGGCACCAGCCGACGAAGGATTTCTGTGGGTTGAGATCGAGGATGTAGAATTTGTTGATCCATGGCGGCACGATCAGCAAAGGCCGTTTGAAGGCCTTCTGCGTCGTCGGCGCATAGTGGATGATTTCGCAGAGCGGGCTTTTCGCCACCACTTTGCCCGGCGTGACGGCGATATTCTGGCCGATGACGAATTTGCTGTAATCGGTCTGGCGCAGTTTCAGGTGGCCGTTGCCGGCCGCGACATCTTCCGCCAGCTGCGCCATGCCCTTGACGAGATTGGCGCCGCTGGAGGCGACCGTTTCGCGGAAGACCTGCGGATTGGTGAAGACGAAATTGGCCGGCGAAAGGGCCTCCGTCACCTGGCGCATGTAAAACAGCGCCTTGGTGCGGGTATGTTCGTCCAGCCCGTCTGCCTCCGTCACCATCCGGTCGGCGAAACCGACGGTGGTCTGGTAGGCCTTCAGGAGAAAATCGAAGAACGGATTGGCCTGCCAGTCGGCATCGGCAAAACGCCTGCTCCTGCGTTCCGCAGGGCCGCTTTCGGCGGGTTTTTCCGGGGCCGAATCGGCATCGCCGGAAAACTGCGCCACCGATTTCGCCCAGAGATCGTAATAGCTGGAAAGCAGATGGGTCTGCGCCTCGAGCGAGCGCTTCGGTTCGGCCATCCAGTATTCGGCGACATCGGAGAGCGTCTTGACGAGATCGGTTACCGGATCGGCGCTGGTCTGGGGAATCTCACCGCGTTCGCGCGGCGCCAGCCACTCGGATGCGGCCTTGCCGAGATTTTCGAGCGCACGGGCGATATTGATCGCGAAGGTTTCCGGGTCGCGGATCAGGTAGGCCTCGGCGGAGCTGGCGTCGAAGCCGGGCGTTTTGTCGCCCTTTTTCGTGTCCCCGCCGTCAACACCTGCCATGCAACATCCTCCACCAAATTTGTGTTTGCACATTCTGCATGAAAACGAATACAAGTTCCACCAGCAAGGGGAGGCGGCAAAGCGCCGAACCGTGGTCGAATTCGATATCGGCAGATATCCTTACAGGCGGAACATGACGATGGGCAAGCACATGGGCACATGGGGAACATATGCGGAAAATGCGGCAAGAATCGCTGTGCTTTCGCTCTCCGGCGCAATGCTCGCCGCCACACTTGCCGCCTGCAAGGCTCCGGAGCCGATCGTCGCGCCCGCCCATATGCGCCGCCCGACGGCCGAAATCGTCGGCCCGCGCCCGGTCAGCGACACTGCGGTGAGCCAGAAGCGCGACACCGGCACCTATCCGACCTTTTCGCAGCCGCTGACGGCCGCTGGCACCCAGATGGGCGAGGATGAGGCCTCCACCATGGAATCGAGCCTGTCGCGGCTCGGTGCGGCACGGCGCAACGGCCAGATTTCGGAAGCCGAATACAAGCGCCGCGTGGCGGAGCTGCGAGCGCTTGCCGAAAACCAGAAGCCGGTTGCGACGCCTGCCGCCTCGCAATAAATCCCAAATCAATACATGCTATGGCCATCGCGTATGGCAGCTTTGGCGCTATATTTTGCGAAACCGGTTTTGGTCGAAATGCGCAATCCAAAAGTGCTTTTAGTTTTTGTAGTTTTGTTGGGCGTTCTGCCTCTTGTCCTGCGCTTACTCGACGTGGGGCCGTCGATGTTTCTCGGTATATCGATCTTTGTTCTGAATATTTTAGTTTGCTTGTGGGGTGCGGCCACGCGATATCGTTTAGGGTGGCTAAGTTACGGGGTCGCCTGCGTATTCGCTTTTGTACTGGCCGGCATGTCCAGCCCTCTCTCCCTCGTCCTGTTGCTGCTTGCAGCGAAAGCCTGATTTGCTTCGACGGCTCTCTCTTGCGGGAGGAGTGGCAATCATAACCCCTTCTTTACCCTGCCTCTGAACCTTCCGCTTACCCAAGATGTTAAGCGGATGGATGAGGTTTGCCGCTTATGATGCGGCCATAACAAACAGGCCGCTGAAAAAGCGGGGCACGGGGTGAAATATCATGAAATGCATCGCCGCTTTGCTGGTTCTTGCCGGTTTTGCGCTCGCACCCGCTCAGGCGCGGGCGCCGCACATCAATTTCGGGGCACCTGCACTTCAGGGGCAGTGAGAGGCGAATTCCGTCAGTCGTTGCCGGCGGCTTCGCTCAGCACGTCGAGATCGGGCACGGTGATATGGCGATTGTTCTCGATGCGGATAATGCCTTCCTTGCGCAGCTTGGTCATTTGCCGGCTAACCGTTTCGATGGTCAGCCCGAGGAAGTCGGCGATATCGGCGCGTGAAAGCGGCAGGTCGAAGCAGGATTTGTCGTCGTTTTCCGGGTCGATATGGGTGGCGATCATGTAAAGGAAGCTGGCAACCTTTTCCTGCGCCGATTTGCGCCCCAGCGTCAGCATCCAGTCGCGCGCCTCGTCCAGTTCCTTGAGGGACTGGTTGTGGAGCTTGCGTTCCATATCGGGCACTTCGGAAACCATCCGGTCGACGACGCGGCGCGGGAAGAGACAAATCTCCACATCGGTTGCGGCTTCCGCCGTCATCTTGCTTTCCGCCATGAAGGGGCGGCCGAGAAAGTCCGGTGCGAATTGCAGGCCGACGATCTGCTGGCGGCCGTCCGACATCATTTTCGATAGCTTCACCACGCCGTTCAGGATATTGCCGTAGGAGGTGACGAGTTCGCCCTGGCCAAGAAGCTCATTGCCCGCTTCCAGTTTCTTGCGGCTGGAATGGCGGTTCAGCTCGCAAAGCTGCTGCGGCGTCAGGCTGCTGCAAAGCCCGCCATGGCGCGCCTCGCAGGAGCGACAAACGACGGGTTCTTCCGAATTGTGGATGGTCTTCTGCAGCGTGTCCATAAGCCTTTTCCAATGCTGGCTTTTTCAGGACGATTGCGACCGTGGGTGTCAAATCCGGTCTCATGCAAGGCTTTCGCCACGTAGCCGTCGCCCCTGCGTCTACTTTAGCAAGAACTTACGGTGCAATTTGATTGAAGTCAAAGTTGCAAACTGTCGCAGCCGTTACTGAAAGAGAGGAAATCGACATTTTCTTGATAAAAGGCAAATCGGGCGATGAATACCGAACTTCTTCACAAATATTCGGGTGCAGTGCCGCGTTACACGAGCTATCCGACCGCGCCGCATTTTCACGAGGGAATCGATAATGGCACCTATCGCCGCTGGCTCGGCGCGCTCGGTCACAGGAATCGCCTGTCGCTTTATCTGCATATTCCCTATTGCGACCGGCTGTGCTGGTTCTGCGCCTGCCACACCAAGAACACGCTGAAATACGAGCCGATTGCCGTTTATCTTGAAGCACTTAAGCAGGAGATTGAAGCCGTCGGCGCACTTGTTTCGCCGGATGCGGTGGTGAGTGCGGTGCATTTCGGCGGCGGCTCGCCCACCATGTTGAAGCCGGAGGACATGCAGAGCCTGATGGACTGTCTGCGGCGTCATTTCACCTTCGGCCTCGCACCCGAGATCAGCGTCGAGATGGACCCCAACGATCTGGATGACAGCCGCTACGATGCGCTTGCCGCCATCGGCATGTCGCGGGCGAGCCTCGGGGTTCAGGACTTCGATGACAAAGTGCAAAAAACCATCAACCGCATCCAGTCCTTCGAACAGACGAAAGCCGTGGTGGATGCGGTGCGGGCGAGGGGCGTTCACTCGGTCAATTGCGACATTCTTTATGGGTTGCCGTTCCAGACCTGCGGGACATTGGAAAAGACGGTGAACCAGATCGTGTCGCTCGACCCCGATCGCATCGCGCTTTTCGGTTATGCGCATGTTCCGTGGATGAAAAAACACCAGTCGCTGATCCCGGAGCACGCCCTGCCGGATATTGCCGAGCGCTACCGCCAGATGACGATGGCGGCGGAAATGCTGAAACAGGCGGGTTACGAGGCCATCGGCATCGATCACTTCGCCAAGCCGACCGATACATTATGCCAGGCCGCCGAAGCGGGCGCCCTGCGGCGGAATTTTCAGGGCTATACGACCGACACGGCCGATGCGCTGATCGGGCTTGGCGCATCGTCCATCGGCAGGCTGCCGCAGGGCTACGTGCAGAACATGGTGGCGACAGGGGAATATCAGCGAATGGTGGGCGAGGGCGGTCTTGCCGCCGTCAAGGGCATAGAGTTGTCGCAGGACGATCATCTGCGCTCGCATGTCATCGAAAGGCTGATGTGCGATTTCGCTATCGATCTTTCGCAGTTGCAGCACCGTTTCGGCAAGGTCAGCCATTCCGTGAGAGCCCAGGCGCAGCATTTTGCCGCAAGCGACAGGGACGGCGTGGTGCGGATGGACGCCGATATTTTTGCGGTGACGGAGGCTGGAAAGCCCTTCGTGCGTAACATCGCGGCAATCTTCGACGCCTATCTCGGCAATGGACGCGGCCGTCATTCGGTTGCTGTTTAGGCAACAGTTTTGGGGCAAATTTCAAAGTTACGTCACGAAACCATTGGCTTTTTTGTGCGACTTGCCTATGTGGTGCGTCAGACAGGATAATTCATACGAACGACAATAAGGATTATGGGCGTGACAGCTACATTCGACAAGGTTGCCGACATTATCGCCGAAACCAGCGAAATCGACCGCGAAACCATTACGCCGGAGAGCCACACGATCGACGATCTGGGCATCGACAGCCTCGACTTTCTTGATATCGTTTTCGCGATCGACAAGGAATTCGGCATCAAGATTCCGCTCGAGCAGTGGACGCAGGAAGTCAACGAAGGCAAGGTTTCCACCGAAGAATATTTCGTGCTGAAGAACCTTTGCGCCAAGATCGATGAATTGCGCGCAGCCAAGGGCTGATGTGACAATGCCCGCTTACAGCGGGCATTTTCTTTTGATGCCGCCTGCGGGCAAACCATGACTAACCGACCAGAGACGGGCCGGACGGATGCTGCTTGAATATTTTCAGATGATCGACAAGGTCGAGGCCGTGGACATGACGACGCGCACGTTGAAGGCGCAGTCTGTCGTTCCCGACAAAAGCCCGGTTTTCGAAGGCCACTTTCCCGGCATGCCGCTGGTTCCGGGCGTGCTTCTGATCGAGACCATGGCGCAGGCTTCCGGCATGCTGGTTCTGGCGTTTTCCGATTTTGCGTCCATGCCGTTCCTGATGTCGGTGGACGGCGCCAAGATGCGCACCTTCGTGGAGCCGGGCGCCGTTCTCGACATCGAGGCGGTGCTGGAGCATGACGGTTCCGGCTTTGCTGTTACCAAGGCGAAGATCACCTCGGATGGCAAGAAGGTCTGCGACGCGCAGCTTAAGCTCAGGACCATGCCCTTCAGCGAAATCCCGCTTGGGCCTATCGTCAAGAAGCGGGCCGAGGAAGTCGGCCTGATGGCGGCGATTGCCGCGGATGCGCAGAAATAAGCGTTTCCGTCCGTTTCGAAAGAGAGCGTTTTTCCCGCCGGCCCGGTTTTTGAGCACGAAAATCGTGGGCTCGCGACGGCGGATCAGGCCTTCACCATTGCCAATCCGCATCGCGCGCTTTATTCCGCAACGCATGAAGTGGTTGTTCGCGACCGCTGTTGGATAGCCGTGACCGTTTCGACGGGGCCGGCTGCAAAGGATGACAGACGATGAAATCTGACAATGATGTGGTGATAACAGGGGTCGGCATCGTGACCTGTCACGGCGTCGGCAGCCAGGCGCATGTGGCGCTTCTTTCCGGAACCGCCGTGCCGGAGCCGGTGGTCGAGACCGAAAAGTTCAAGCCCTATCCGGTCCATCCCATGCCGGAGATCGACTGGTCCGCGCAGATCGCCAAGCGCGGCGACCAGCGCCAGATGGAAAACTGGCAGCGCCTCGGTGTTTTCGCCGCCGGTCTCGCACTCGACGATGCCGGGCTGAAGGAAGATGCCGAAGCCTGCGCCACCATGGACATGATCGTTGCCGCCGGCGGCGGTGAGCGCGACATCAATGTCGATACGCTGATCGTCGACGAAGCGCTGAAGCGCAATGACCGCGAAAAGCTGCTCAACGAGAAGCTGACGACCGAGCTGCGCCCGACGCTGTTTCTCGCCCAGCTTTCCAACCTGATGGCCGGCAATATTTCCATCGTGCACAAGGTTACCGGCTCTTCCCGCACCTTCATGGGCGAGGAAGCGGCCGGCATTTCCGCCGTTGAAACTGCGTTCCACCGCATCCGCTCCGGCGAATCGAGCCATGCGCTGGTGGGTGGCGCTTTCTCGGCGGAACGTCCCGACATGATCCTGCTGTTTGAGGCCATCGGCGCACATGCGCAGGGCGGCTGGCAGCCGCTGTGGTCGCGCGAGGGCCAGGAAGGCGGCGGCATGGTTTCCGGTTCGCTCGGTGCCTTCCTGGTGCTGGAATCGCGCAAGCACGCCAGCGAGCGCGGCGCGCGCATTTATGCCCGCATCGACGCCATCGAGGGCGACCGCGGCAGCCGCGACGAAGGCAAGATGGAAAAGCGCATGGAGCGGCTGCTTGCACCCGCCAAGGACAGCGCGGCGACCGTCGTATTTTCCGGCGCGAGCGGTTATGACGGCGTGACGGCCCGCGAGAAGGACATTCTCGAAAAGGCCCTGCCGAATGCCGTCATTCGCGGTTTTGGCGGCGTCACCGGTCATGGGCTGGAAGCACAGTTCCCGCTCGGCCTGGCGCTTGCCGCGCTGACGCTTGAAAGCGGCGCGAAGGTGCCTACCTTCGATGCGGCTGAGGAAAAGCCCATGGGCGAGGCGGCCAGCGAAGCCGTCGTCACCACCGTCGGCCATGTGCGCGGCGAAGGTGTCGCCGTTCTGTCCCGCGACGTTTGAGGAGAAAGACCATGACTTCCAATTTCAGGGATCATCTCGGTCGTCCCATCGTCGCCGTCACCGGCATGGGCATCATCACCTCGCTCGGGCAGGGGCTTGCCGATAATTGGGCGGCGCTGACATCGGGCAAATCGGGCATTCACAAGATCACCCGTTTCCCGACCGAGGGGCTTTCGACCCGCATCAGCGGCACAGTGGATTTCATCGATATCCCGGTTCCGAATTCCGTCGAGCGTTCCTATGCCTTCGCGCGCGAAACCACCATCGAAGCGCTGGCGCAGGCCGGTATCTCCGGCGATTTCGACGGCCCGCTGTTTCTCGCAGCGCCGCCTATCGAGCCGGAATGGAGCGCCCGTTTCGAGCTTGCCGACCGGTCTCCGCCGGCCGCCCAGCCGGGTGACGCCTATGAGCGGTTCCTGACGGCCTTCCGCCAGCGTCCCGACCCGGCATTCCAGGAAGCTGCCCTGTTCGGCGCGATTTCCGAGCGTCTTTCCGACCGTTTTGGCACGCGCGGCCTGCCTGTCACGCTGTCTACGGCCTGTGCATCGGGCGCGACCGCGATCCAGCTCGGCGTCGAGGCCATCCGCCAGGGCCGCACCGAGCGGGCGCTGACGGTCGCCACCGACGGTTCGGTCAGTGCCGAGGCGCTCATTCGCTTCTCGCTTCTCTCCGCGCTTTCGACCCAGAACGACCCGCCGGAAAAGGCCTCCAAGCCGTTCAGCAAGGACCGCGACGGTTTCGTGATCGCCGAAGGTGCGGCGACGCTGGTGCTGGAATCGCTGGAAGCTGCGGTTGCACGCGGTGCGAAGGTGCTCGGCATCATCAAAGGTGCGGGCGAAAAGGCCGACAGCTTCCACCGCACGCGGTCTTCGCCCGATGGCGGCCCGGCGATTGCGACGATCCGTGCGGCGCTTGCCGATGCGGGCGTGGCAGAAAGCGATATCGGTTACATCAACGCCCACGGCACCTCGACGCCGGAAAACGACAAGATGGAATATGGCTCCATGCTCGCCGTCTTCGGTGAGGGCCTGAAGGATATTCCGCTATCGTCCAACAAGTCGATGATCGGCCATACCCTGACCGCAGCAGGCGCCGTGGAAGCGGTGTTCTCGCTGCAGACCATGCTGACCGGCACCCTGCCGCCGACGATCAACTACAACAATCCCGATCCGACCATCACGCTCGACGTGGTGCCGAATGTGAAGCGGGATGCTCAGGTGAGTGCGGTTCTGTCCAACTCCTTCGGGTTCGGCGGGCAGAATGCAAGCCTTGTCATGACGCGGGAACCGGCTTAACCGGTTTCGCCATCAACAGGAGCGTTTCCGCGGCAATTGCGGAAATGCTCTCGCTTCTTTGATTACGCATTCCGGCCGCAAAACGGTTACAGAGTTTTGCGGGAATAGCTTTTAGATAACGCCCCCAGATAAACGCCCCTGGGCGAAGGACTGATATATGCGCGCTCTTCAACTCGTGGACGACCGGAAGCTCGAAAAAGTGGACCTGCCCGAACCGGACGCACCGGCGCCGGGCGAGGTGACGCTGCGCGTCAAGGCCGTCGCGCTCAACCACATCGACGTATGGGGCTGGCGCGGCATGGCTTTTGCCAAGCGCAAGATGCCGCTCACCATCGGTGCCGAGGCTTCGGGCGTGGTCGAAGCCATCGGTCCGGGCGTTTCGAACGTGCTGCCCGGCCAACTCGTGTCGATCTACGGCGCGCGCACCTGCGGGCTGTGCAAGCCGTGTCGCGAAGGCCGTGACAATCTGTGCGAACATGTTCAGGGCGTGCACGGTTTCCACCTTGACGGTTTCGCGCAGGAAAAGATCAATATTCCCGCCCGCCAGCTGGTGCCCGCGCCGCATGGCGTCGATGCCGTTGCTGCGGCTCTCGCACCGGTGACCTTCGGCACCGTCGAGCACATGTTGTTCGACAATGCCAAGCTCGAGCCGGGCGAAACCATCCTCATCCATGCCGGCGGTTCCGGCATCGGCACGGCGGCGATCCAGCTTGCCAAGAAGATGGGCTGCACCGTCATCACCACAGTCGGTTCCGACGACAAGATCGAACGGGCGAAGGCGCTGGGCGCCGACCACGTCATCAACTACCGGACCGACCGTTTCGAAGGCGTCGTGCGCAAGCTGACGAAGAAGAAGGGCGTCGACGTCGTGTTCGAACATGTCGGCAAGGACACCTGGGCGGGTTCGATGTTCTCGCTGAAGCGCGGCGGCCGTCTCGTCACCTGCGGCTCCACGTCGGGCGTTTCCACCGATATCAACCTGATGATGCTGTTCCAGCAGCAGCTGAAGCTGCTCGGCTCCTTCGGTTGCCGCATGGAAAACATGGCCAACGCCATGCAGAAGATGGCGCGCGGCATCGTTCATCCCGTCATCGACACCGAAGTGACCTTCGACGATATCGACCGGGCGCTGGAGCGCATGGAGACGCGCCAGGTGTTCGGCAAGATCGTTCTGCGAATGGACTGAGCATCTTGAAGCTGTACCTGACACGGATTGTCCTGAAACTGGACCACTTCCGGCAGTGGCTGATTGCGACATTCGCCTTCGGCCTCCTCAATCTGCTGAAGCTTTTTCCCGCCGATGCGGGCATTCGCGCCGCCGACCGGCTGGCGCGCTGGGTGGGGCCGAAAACCGGCCGCCACAAGCTGATGCTCCATAATCTGGCGCGCGCCTTTCCGGAGAAATCCGAGGAGGAGCGGCTTGAGATCGCCATGGACAGCTGGGCCAATATGGGCCGGCTTGCGGCGGAATATGTGTTTCTCGACCGGCTGTTCGATTTCGATCCGGAAAAGAACGAACCGGGCCGCATCGAGGTCGAGGGCATCCCCACCTTCCTCGAGCTGCGCGACAATCCGCGGCCCTTCATCGTCTTTACCGCCCATAGCGGCAATTTCGAATTGCTGCCGGTGGCCGGCTCGGCTTTCGGTCTCGATGTAACGGTGCTGTTCCGTCCGCCGAACAATCCTTTCGTGGCCGACAAGGTGTTCAATTTCCGCAAGGAGCGCATGGGCAATCTCGTGCCGTCGCACGCCGGTTCCTCTTTCGCGCTTGCGCGGCAGCTGGAAAAGGGCGGCGGTGTCGGCGTGCTCGTCGACCAGAAGTTCGGCAAGGGTCTGACGACGAAGTTCTTTGGCCTTGAAGTTCGCACCAATCCGCTGCTTGCCAAGCTGGTGCGGCAGTTCAACTGCGATGTCTATCCGGCCCGTTGCGTGCGTCTTCCCGACAATCGCTACAGGCTGGAAATAGAGCCCAAGGTTGAAATTCCGCGCGATGAAAAGGGCAATGTCGACATTCAGGCGACGGCGCAGCTTCTGAACGACAAGGTGGAAAGCTGGGTGCGCGAATACCCCGGACAATGGCTGTGGTATCACGACCGCTGGGACGTGAAGCACCAGATTTGAGGTGACTGCCGTGCGGCCGGATTTTCCGCGACTTTCACGAAATTCGGCCGGGAAACCATGCGTTTCGGTGTTTTTCCATATTAGCGGAACCTCATTTTTCGTTCATGGATTATCGAAATTGAAAAATTGGCGGCTGCTGTGATATTTTGGACATCAATCCTCGCGGCGTTCCTGCGTTTCGTTACGTCATTTTTAAGCGCAAAGACGCTATAATCAGGGGGCAAAGGGTTAATCCGTTCGCATTGGGAACCGGGTTATGCCCGTTCAGGGAGAGTTGGGTTGAAAGATTTGATTGAGTTGTTCTGGCTGCGTTATACGGAACTGCAATCTGCCGTTGGTAAAAACGAAGCCGACAAGATCGCAGTGCTGGAGCGCGAACTGGAGCAGCTTCTCGAGCGGGTCGTCGGGCGTCAGACTGAAAACTCCGAGGATATTCGCGAACAGTTCCGTTTCGCCATCGACCTCCTGAACCACGAGGCGGAGGATCTCGGCTGCGTGCAGCGCAATTCCGAGCTTCTGAGAACCCTGGTCGACCGTTATGTCGGCATGCCGCCCAAGGCCAAGGTCATCGGTGACGAGGACGAGGACACCCTGGAATGGCATCACCGCCATCTGATCCTCGATGAGGACATGCTCAACGATCTGGACGAGCCGGTGGTCATCGTTTCTCCCGGCTACCGCGTGTCCTTTGCCAATGCGCTTGACGCTTTCCAGCGTAATGCGCCGGAAGGGCTCGTCGGCTGCCACATTGCCGAACTCGTCGGCGTCCACCGCTTCCAGAACGACCTTCGGGAAAAACTCGACAATTGCTTCAAGGGCGATACGTCGAAATATACCTATGCGGAAGATCAGAACGGCCGGACGATCGTGAAGTCGCTGGAAATGTCCCCCTGCTATTCCTCCGCCTACAAGCTCGTCGGCGCCATGGTGGTGATCCGGGAAATTGCCGATCGCAGACGTCGCGCCACGGCGTGACGTCACCGCTGGTCTCTGACGACACTCTCCCGGCTTTGCCGTTTCCTGCTATTTCGGGAACACGGTTTCCCATATCGCGGCGATGGACCATGCGGATGATGCATCCGCAAGGAGCTTCGTCGCCATGGCCAGGCAGGAAAGCACCAGCAGCGGGCGGATGATCTTCGCGCCGTTCTTCATGGCGAAGCGGGAGCCGATCTGTGCGCCGATGAACTGGCCGACGCCCATGGCGAGGCCGAGCTTCCACAAAACCGCACCACCTATCGCAAACACAACGAAACCGCCGAAGTTCGAGCCGAGATTCAGAAGCTTGGTGTGGGCGGTTGCCTTCAACATGCCGAAACCGGCAAGCGCCACGAAGGCGAGCATGTAGAAGGATCCCGCGCCGGGGCCGAAAACACCGTCGTAGAAGCCCACCAGCGGCGCGACGGTGAAGCCGAACACGAAGGGTGTGATGCGGCGATGGCTGTCGATATCGCTGAGCTGCGGCTTGAAGGCGAAATAGATCGCAATCGCGATCAGCAGGAACGGCATGATGGTGCGCAGCAGGTCGGACGGCACGAAGGCGGCGGTGACCGCGCCGAGCCCGCCGCCAAGCATGGCCATGACGGCCATGGGCAGTTGTTCCCTCAGATTGACATGGCCGCGCCGGGCATAGGCGATGGTGGCGGAGGCAGAGCCGAACTGCGATTGCAGCTTGTTGGTGCCGAGCGTATCGAGCGGTGCAATGCCCATGATCAGCATCGCTGGAATGGTGATGAGACCGCCACCACCGGCGATGGAATCGATAAAGCCGGCAAAAATGGCGACGCAGAAGAGAACGATAAATACGTTGAGGGCGATGTCTTGCACTGGGGATATCCGGGCAGGCGGCGGGAGAGGGCTTCTTCTTTCACTGAAAAGACCGCCACGCAATATTTTTCTGCATGATATGCCGCCTGCGGGGGGATTGCGGTGTTGCCGCTTATCGTTATGTTTCCGTGGCGCGTCGCCGGCAGAAGCGGATGGCGCTTGAAGACATATGGATGAGGGCATTATGCATAAAGTGATATTCGATACGGATCCCGGTGTGGACGACGCCATGGCGCTTCTGTTCCTGCACCGTCACCCCGATATCGATCTGATCGGCGTCACCACGGTTTTCGGCAACGCCCCCATCGATATCACCACCCGCAATGCGCTCTTCCTCAAGCGGGAATGGCAGATGACCGCACCGGTTGCGAGAGGCGCCGGCGTGACTTTCGATCCCGCCCGCAAGGAAGGCCATTGGCCGACTTTCATCCACGGCGAAAACGGTCTCGGCGATATCGATATCCCTGAAAACATCGATCTGCCGCTCGATCCGCGCCCGGCGCATCGCTTCATCATCGAGACGGTGAAGGCCCATCCCGGCGAGGTGACGCTGATCGCCGTCGGCCGCATGACCAATCTGGCGCTGGCACTGCGTGAGGAACCGGATTTCGCCGCGCTGGTGAAGGAAGTGATCGTCATGGGCGGCGCCTTCGACATGAACGGCAATGTCTCGCCGGCGGCCGAGGCCAATATTCACGGCGATCCGGAAGCGGCCGATCTCGTCTTCACCGCGCCCTGGCGCGTTGTTGTCGTCGGTCTGGACGTGACGACAAAAACCGTGATGACCAGCGCCTTCATGGCGGAGATGGCAGAGGCCGGCGGCAAGCCCGTGCAGCTGCTTTCCGACCTGTCGCAATTCTATATCGATTTCTACAAGACCCGCACCGGCGACGGCATGGTGGTGCATGATAGCTGCGCCTGCGTTTATCTCGTTGCGCCGGAACTGTTTACCACCCGCAGCGGCCCGGTGCGTGTGGTCTGCGGCGGTCTTGCCGACGGCCAGACGATCCAGAAGCCGGATGGCCGCGCCTTTCCGCCGGGCGACTGGGACGGGCATCCGAGCCAGCTCATCTGCACGGATATCGAGCCGGAGCGCGTGCTTTCGGTCATCCGTGCGGCAATTGTGAAGGGTGAGCGCGGCTGAAGGGCAGGAATGGCCGTTCTTGAGCATGGCTTGCCTTGCATTTTCCAAGAATCTGGCGTTATGCAAGTTCCCTGATCATAGTGCGCGATCCGCCTTGCCGGCGGGGCTGAGAAGGCCGTGCCGGAAGGACGGGCGGATCACCGCTATGCGGCGTGGGACGAGAAAAGCCTTGTAGGTTTTCCCGTGCTTTGCGCTACAATGAATAACGCCTGCCGGGTCGGTTCGTGTCGGCGGCGTTTAACAACAAAAAACGAACCTTCGTTATGGGCCGGCAGAACCGGTCCATTCCCATGAGGAAAGAGATGGAAGAGTTTCACAAGGTCCGGCGTCTGCCGCAATACGTCTTCGAACAGGTCAACCGTTTGAAAGCGAGCGCGCGAGCGGCCGGGGCCGATATCATCGATCTCGGCATGGGCAATCCCGACCTTCCGACCCCGAAGGCCATCGTCGACAAGCTTTGCGAGGTCGTTCAGGACCCGCGCACCCATCGTTATTCCTCGTCCAAGGGCATTCCCGGCCTTCGCCGCGCGCAGGCAGCCTATTATGCCCGCCGTTTCGGCGTGAAGCTGAACCCCGACACGCAGGTCGTCGCCACGCTCGGCTCCAAGGAAGGCTTCGCCAATATGGCGCAGGCCATCACCGCGCCGGGTGACGTTATCCTGTGTCCGAACCCCACCTATCCGATCCATGCCTTCGGCTTCCTGATGGCGGGCGGGGTTATCCGTTCGATGAATGTCGAGCCGGATGACAGCTTCTTCGGACCGCTGGAGCGCGCGGTGCGCCACTCCATTCCGAAGCCGCTGGCGCTGATCGTCAATTACCCGTCGAACCCGACGGCGCATGTCGCCTCGCTGGATTTCTACAGGGACGTGATCGCCTTTGCGAAGAAGCATGAGATCATCGTGCTTTCCGACCTTGCCTATTCGGAAATCTATTTCGACGAAAACAATCCGCCGCCTTCGGTTCTCGAAGTTCCCGGCGCAATCGACGTTGCGGTGGAGTTCACCTCCATGTCGAAGACCTTCTCCATGCCCGGCTGGCGCATGGGCTTTGCCGTCGGCAACGAGCGGCTGATCGCGGCGCTGACGCGTGTGAAGTCCTATCTCGATTACGGCGCCTTCACGCCGATCCAGGTTGCGGCGACCCATGCGCTGAACGGTGACGGTTCCGACATCGCCGAAGTGCGCAATGTCTATCGCCGCCGCCGCGATGTGATGGTCGATACCTTCGGCAAGGCCGGTTTCGAAGTTCCGCCGCCGGCGGCGACGATGTTCGCCTGGGCGAAGATCCCGGAAAAATTCCGCCATCTCGGCAGCCTGGAATTCTCCAAGCTTCTGGTCGAGAAGGCAGATATCGCCGTTGCTCCCGGCATCGGCTTTGGCGAGATGGGCGACGATTACGTCCGTCTCGCGCTCGTGGAAAACGAGCATCGAATTCGTCAGGCAGCGCGCAATCTGAAGCGTTTCCTGTCGAGCGCAGACGAAACGATGCATAACGTCGTTTCGCTCAACGCCCACAGATAAGGGCAACCCAAGGCGGCCGGGTCCCGGCCGCCACCATCAACAGCAATCAGGAACATACCCATGGCAGATTCATTGAGAATCGGCATAGCGGGGCTCGGCACTGTCGGCGCTTCGCTCGTGCGCATCCTCCAGCAGAGAAGCAACGAACTTGCGATTACCTGCGGACGCGCGATTGAGATTATTGCGGTGAGCGCGCGCGACCGTTCGCGCGACCGCGGCATCGATCTCACGGGTATTACCTGGTTCGACACGCCGGAGCAGCTGGCGAGCGAAGCCGAGATCGACGTCTTCGTCGAACTGGTCGGCGGCGCTTCCGGACAGGCGGAAAATGCGGTGCGCGCCGCACTCGCACGCGGTCTCCATGTGGTGACAGCCAACAAGGCGCTGCTGGCCAAACACGGCGTCGAACTGGCGACCATTGCCGAAGACAAGGGCGCGCTTCTCAATTTCGAAGCGGCGGTGGCCGGCGGTATCCCCGTCATCAAGGCGCTGCGTGAATCCTTGACCGGCAACCATGTGTCACGCATCTACGGCATCATGAACGGCACCTGCAATTACATCCTGACCAAGATGGAGAAGGAAGGGCCGTCCTTCGAGGCCTGTCTGAAGGAAGCGCAGCGGCTGGGCTATGCCGAAGCCGATCCTGCCTTCGATATCGAGGGCAACGATACCGCCCACAAGCTCGCCATCCTGACGACGCTTGCCTTCGGCAACAAGATTTCGGCCGATGACATCTATCTGGAAGGCATCACCAATATCTCCAGCGAGGACATTCAGGCGGCCGCCGAACTCGGTTACCGCATCAAGCTTCTCGGCGTGGCGCAGGTGACCGAATCCGGCATCGAGCAGCGCGTGCATCCGACCATGGTGCCGCTCGATTCCGTTATCGCCCAGGTGGATGGCGTCACCAACGCGGTGGCGATCGAATCCGACATTCTCGGCGAATTGCTGATGGTTGGTCCGGGTGCGGGCGGCAACGCCACGGCGTCCGCCGTGCTGGGCGACATTGCCGATATCGCCAAGAGCCGTCCGGGCGCCCAGCAGGTGCCTGTTCTCGGCCGTCCGGCGAAATCGCTGACGGAATATCGCCGCGCCAAGATGAAGAGCCACGAGGGCGGTTATTTCATTCGCCTCACGGTGAAGGATCAGGCCGGCGTCTTTGCCTCCATCGCCACCCGCATGGCGGATAACAACATCTCGCTGGAATCCATCGTGCAGCGCCAGCGCGTGCATGTGGAAGGCGCGCCGCAGACCATCATCCTCGTTACCCATGCGACGATGGAAGATGCGATCCGCAAGGCGGTGAAAGCGATCAAGAACGAGAAATATCTCGTCAGCGAGCCGCAGGTCATCCGCATCGAGCGCACCTGAGACGCTTCGTTATCTTGATTTTATCGAGGGCCGCGCTTCCGGATGGAGGCGCGGTTTTTCGTTCTATGGCTGCCCGCATCGTGCCGGTAGTCTCGCGCCCATAAAATTTGGGGGGACGGCGTCGGAAGCGCTGGAAAACAAGGCGATTCGGCACTATGGTTAATCCTGTTCACCAAGCGAGGGAGGCGTGGCCGTGACATCGATCATCCTGTTCAAGGACAATAAGCGTGCAGGCGTTGCGGCCGCCCATCACCGGGCGCGGCCTCACAATGCCAATGACAATATTCGCAGCATGGAATTCGATATGGGGGAGCATGAGCGCAACTGGTGTTCGCTTGCCGTGTTCTCGCTGCTGCTGCTTGTTGGCGCGGTCTCGATCGTCAGCCCGTTTTTCTCGATTTTTTCGGTGTGAATCCTCATAAGCGCGTTTTTGCTTGAAAAACGCGCCACCGCCATTTAGCCCGTTTTAAAGCGCGATTGGGCGCATGACAGGATGAATGGACAGGATGGCAATGATGGAGCCGGCCGATACCGTGGCCCGCGCGTTTCTAAGCGTGGAGCGGTCGGCGACAGAACAGCGCTGGGTGTCGCGGCTGGATCAGGCCGGGCAGAACCGCGCGCTGGCCATGTCCCAGATCCACGCCATTCCAGAACTGATCGCACGGGTGCTTGCCGGGCGCGGTGTGGGTGTCGATGACGCCCTCGCGTTCCTCGATCCGACCATTCGTTCCCTGATGCCAGATCCGCATGTGCTGACCGATTGCGAAAAGGCCGCCGAGCGGCTGGTGCGGGCCATCGAGACAGGCGAGAAGGTGGCGATCTTTGGCGACTACGACGTCGACGGCGCTGCTTCCTCCGCTTTGATGTACCGGTTTCTCGCGCATTTCGGTCTGACACCGGAAATCTATATTCCCGACCGTATTTTCGAGGGCTATGGGCCGAACCCGGCGGCGATGCAGCAGCTTGCCGCCAATGGTGCGACGCTGATCGTGACGGTCGATTGCGGCTCCACTAGCCATGAATCGCTGAAGGCTGCCAGGGATGCGGGAACGGATGTGGTGGTGATCGACCACCATCAGGTCGGCACGGAGCTGCCGCCGGCCGTGGCGCTGGTCAATCCCAACCGCGAGGACGATCTTTCGGGGCAGGGGCATCTCTGTGCCGCCGGCGTGGTATTCCTCGTGCTGGTGGCCACCCTGCGGCTGTTGAAGGAGAGGCGGCACAGGCAGGCCTTCACGCTCGATCTGCTGTCGCTTCTCGATATCGTCGCGCTTGCCACCGTGTGCGATGTGGTGCCGCTGAAGGGGCTCAACCGCGCCTATGTGGTGAAGGGGCTGATTGCCGCGCGCCATATGAACAATGCCGGGCTCGCTGCTCTCTTCAAGAAGGCGGGGCTGGGCGGGCCGGTGACGCCCTATCATTTCGGTTTCCTGATCGGGCCGCGCATCAATGCCGGCGGCCGCATCGGCGACGCTGCGCTCGGCAGCCGTCTCCTGACCATCGACGATGCGTCGCAGGCCGAGGTCATTGCCGAGAGGCTGGATGAGCTGAACCGCGAGCGGCAGGCCATGGAAGCCGCCATGTTGGCGGAAGCAGAAGCGGAGGCGCTGTTCGAATATGGCGACGGCTCGGGTGCGGGCGTCATCGTGACTGCGCGTGAAAACTGGCATCCCGGCATTGTCGGTCTGCTCGCCTCGCGTCTGAAGGATCGCTTCCGCCGTCCCGCTTTCGCCATTGCCTTCGATCCCTCCGGCAAGGGCACCGGCTCCGGCCGTTCGATCAACGGCTTCGATATGGGGCGCATGGTGCGCGCTGCCGTGGAGGCCGGCTTGCTGGTCAAGGGCGGTGGGCATGCCATGGCGGCCGGCCTGACGGTGGAGCGCGCCAATCTCGGCAAGCTCAGGACTTTCTTCGAGGAAGCGGCGGCAAAGACCGTGAACGAGCTGGTGGAAAGCAGCGTGCTGAAGATCGACGGCGCTATCGGCGCGTCGGGCGCGACATTGCAGCTTGTCGACCAGCTGGAGCAGGCCGGTCCATATGGCTCCGGTCATTCGCAGCCCATCTTTGCCGTGCCGGCGCATCGTCTGCGCGATGTGCGGCTTGTGGGTACAGCTCACGTCAAGATCACGCTGGAGGCCATGGACGGCTCGCGACTGGACGGTATCGCGTTTCGCGCCGCAGAAGCGCCTCTGGGGCAGATGCTGCTGAATGCACGCGGCCGGAATATTCACGTCGCCGGCACCGTGGGCGCCGATCTCTGGCAGGGCCAGAGGCGCGTTCAACTGCGCGTTCTGGACGCGGCTTTCGCGCCCTGACGGGCCTTCCAGCTATCTTGGTGTTTCACCGAACACCGGCCCATGCGAATGGATGAGATGCAACGAGACTTCTTTACGCGATGCGTGAAGATTTTCGTGCAGGCAGCTGATTTCAAAGGAGAAGCAAGTGGCACGCCCTAGGGGAGTCGAACCCCTCTTTTCAGAATGAAAATCTGACGTCCTAACCGATAGACGAAGGGCGCGTGCGCTTGTGGTGTGGCGCCCTTATAGTCAGGCTCCGGTTGGTCCGCAAGCGGAAAAATTGATTTTTCTTGCTTCGTGACGAGTTTTTTTATGGAGGCCGGAAGGGCTGTGGAAAACTGCGCCAGAACTGGCCAAGGCCTTGAAATATCGCCTCTATCGCTGCGCGTCAGTAATGCCTTCATGCCTTGTGGGGGGCCGGGGACACAGTTTTCCAACCCTTAGCTGGCATAGGCTGCCGGCTGGATGAAGCGGATGCTGTGGTCGGCTGAAGGGGAAAGGCAAGCCGGGTTGATTTGCCTGTTGGCGTTTCGTCCGGCTTGCCTTCCATCGGGGGGACAGCATTCTAACGTGCCCGGCGGGAATCGGTTCCGGCGCATTGATCACGCGTGACGAATTTGCGAGCTGATGCGATGCTGTCATTTTTTTGAAGGGGAGAGAACACGAAGGCAAGTGGCACGCCCTAGGGGAGTCGAACCCCTCTTTTCAGAATGAAAATCTGACGTCCTAACCGATAGACGAAGGGCGCGTGCGCTTGTGGTGTGGCGCCCTTATAGTCAGGCTCCCGAAGGTCTGCAAGCGGAAAAATGCATGATTTGACAAAAAAATGACATGGGCCGCCAGAAGCCCTGAAAAACAAGGATTCTTGTTTCGTAACAAATGGTTAAACGGTCGGAGTTTGCTGTTTTGCGTGAGTGATATGGCTCGGCTTCAATTGCCTTGCGAAACATGTGGCTTCTCAAGCCTGCGGGCTAGCGAAAATCAAGTCAGGTATTTTCCATATATCAGCAGGCCGGAGAGTATTATTATGATTGCATTGATCGCATATGCCATCCACCGCACAAAATTTGATTTCGGGGGACTGCCGGATATCAAGCCGCTTAATATGTCTCCTAGAAATACAAGCAAACCATCCATCGCAAATATGTCCAAGGCCACGATTAAATTATCGCTACGAATATATCAGGCTGGCCAGTTAGAAGTTCAAGTATTGCTGCTTGGGTCGAGAATAAAATAATAAAGAGGCTCCGGTTTCACTTGCGGCCCTCGGTTTCAGTTTAAAAAAAGAAACGGGACCGTGAGGTCCCGTTTTTAGGTTTGCAATTTGAAAGCGTCCGTTCCGGACGCCTCTTCAATGATCAGTGCAGAATCTGGCTGAGGAACAGCCGGGTGCGCTCGTGCTGCGGGTTGTCGAAGAATTCGGCGGGCGAGTTCTGTTCGACGATCTGGCCCTGGTCCATGAAGATGACGCGGTTTGCCACCTGGCGGGCGAAGCCCATTTCGTGGGTGACGCACAGCATCGTCATGCCGTCTTCGGCGAGGCTCACCATGGTGTCGAGCACTTCCTTGACCATTTCCGGGTCGAGCGCCGAGGTCGGCTCGTCGAACAGCATGATCTTCGGCTTCATGCAGAGCGAGCGGGCAATCGCCACGCGCTGCTGTTGGCCGCCGGAGAGCTGGCCGGGATATTTGTTCGCCTGCTCGGGGATCTTGACGCGCTTCAGATAGTGCATCGCCACTTCTTCGGCTTCCTTCTTGGGCATCTTGCGAACCCAGATCGGCGCCAGCGTGCAGTTTTCGAGGATCGTCAGATGCGGGAAGAGGTTGAAGTGCTGGAACACCATGCCGACTTCACGGCGCACCTCATCGATCTTCTTCAGGTCGTTGGTGAGCTCGATGCCATCGACATTGATCGTACCCGACTGATGTTCTTCAAGCCGGTTGATGCAGCGGATCATGGTCGATTTGCCGGAGCCCGAAGGGCCGGCGATGACGATGCGCTCGCCCTTCATGACCTTCAGGTTGATATCGCGCAGCACGTGGAAGTCGCCATACCACTTGTTCATGCCGATGAGTTCGATAGCCACGTCCGTTGTCGAGACGGTCAGTTTTTTTGCTTGGGTTTCTGCCATTTGAGCGTCCCTTATCGTTTATGCCCGGTGTCGAGGTGCCGTTCCATGAACAGCGAATAACGCGACATGCCGAAGCAGAATATCCAGAATACGAAGCCTGCGAAAATATAGCCAGTCATGGCGGTGACGGGCGTGGCCCAGTTCGCATCCGATTGGTTGAGTGTGACAATGCCGAGCAGGTCGAACATGCCGATGATCGAGACCAGCGACGTGTCCTTGAACAGCCCGATGAAGGTGTTGACGATGCCCGGAATGACGAGCTTCAGCGCCTGCGGCAGCACGATCAATCTCGTCTTCTGCCAGTAGTTCAGGCCGAGCGAATCCGCACCTTCATATTGTCCCTTCGGAATGGCCTGCAGGCCGCCGCGGATCACCTCCGCCATATAGGCCGAGGAGAACAGCGACACGCCGACGAGCGCGCGCAGGAACTTGTCGAAGGTCCAGCCGTCGGGCAGGAACAGCGGCAGCATGATGCTGGCGAAGAACAGGACGGTAATCAGCGGAATGCCACGAATGACCTCGATGAAGAGCACGCAGAGCATCTTGATCACCGGCAGGTTCGACCGCCGGCCGAGCGCCAGAAGAATGCCGAAGGGGAGCGATACCGTGATCCCGAAGAACGACAGGATGAGGGTCACCATCAGGCCGCCCCAGAGTTGCGTTTCCACCTTCGGCAGGCCGAAGACGCCGCCGATGAGCAGGAAGAACGCAATGAAGGGTAGGATGATGAAAAGCGCCAGCGCATTCAGTCGCTTGAACGGCGCTTTTGGAATCAGCATCGGTATCAGCAGGATGGCGAACGCCACCATCACCAGGATGGGACGCCAGCGTTCGTCGATCGGATAGCGGCCGAAGACGAATTGGCCGAGCTTCGCCGAAACGAAGGCCCAGCACGCACCGGACTGGCCGTCCGGCAGCGCGCCGCCCTGCGAAGCGGTCAGGCAGGCGATACGATCGCTGCCGGTCCATACCGCGTCGATGAACAGCCACTTGATGATCGGCGGCACCAGATAGGCGAGCAGGGCAAGGGCGATAACCGTCAGGACGGTGTCCTTCGGCGTGGCGAAAAGTTTGGTGCGCAGCCAGTGGCCGAAGCCGACGGCGCTCGAGGGCGCGGGTTTGGCGTCCTCGATGGTCTGTCGCACGAATGCGTGATTGCTGATCGTCATCGTTATCGCTCCACCAGGGCCATTTTCGCATTGAACCAGTTCATGACCACGGCCGTGAGCAGGGACAGCGAGAGATAGATGACCAGCCAGATTGCAACGACTTCGACTGCCTGTCCCGTCTGGTTCAGGATCGTGCCGCCGACCGAGACGATGTCGGCGAAGCCGACAGCGACCGCAAGCGAGGAGTTCTTGGTCAGGTTGAGATACTGGCTCGTCAGCGGCGGGATGATGATGCGCATCGCCTGCGGAACGACGATCAGGCGCGTCGTGGTGCTGGAGCGAAGTCCCAGTGCATCCGCAGCTTCCGTCTGACCCTTCGCCACGGCCTTGATGCCGCCGCGAACGATTTCGGCGATAAAGGAGGCGGTGTAGAAGGAAAGCGCCAGGAACAGCGACATGAATTCAGGTGCGACGACCGCGCCGCCCGAGAGATTGAACCGCCCGGCAATCGGATAGTCGAATGTCAGCGGCGCCCCGAGCGCCAGAAATGTCGCCAGCGGCAGGCCGATGATGAGAAGCGTCGCCGTAATTCCGGTGCGGAACTGCTGTCCGGTTCTTTCCTGTCTGGCCTTCGCCCAGCGGTAAACGAAGACGCTGAGAACGATGGCGACGAGGAAAGCCAGCGGCACGAGCCAGGTGCCTTCTCCCCACAGCGGCTTGGGAAAGAAGAAGCCGCGATTGTTGAGGTAGGTTCCAAGCGGAAGCTCGAGCGACTCGCGCGCCTGCGGCAGAACCGAGATGACGCCCTTGTACCAGAAGAAGATGACGAGCAGCGGCGGGATGTTGCGGAAGATTTCCACATAGGCCTGCGCGAGTTTCGAAATCAGCCAGTTGTTGGACAGCCGGGCGATGCCGACGATGAAACCGATGATCGAGGCGGCGATGATGCCAAAAAACGCAACCTGGATCGTGTTGAGAATGCCAACGAGCAATGCCCGGCCATAGGTCGCATCGCTGGTATAAGCGATCAGCGACTGGCCGATATCGAAACCGGCTCTTCCGTTGAGGAAGCCGAAGCCGGACGAGATGTTTGACCGTTGAAGATTGGTGATCGTATTCGTCACGATGATCCAGACGAAGGCGGCCAGGACGACGACTGTCAGGACCTGATAGAAAATGCCGCGTATGCGTGGATCGTAGATAAGTGACGACGCGCTTTGCGCGCGCGATCGTTGCGAACTGACCGCGTTGCCTGCCATAGGCACCTTTCCCTTTTATGTGCTCTTTGCGAGCTTATTTATATAATTTGAAGCGGAGGCCGGGCGTTGCCCAGCCTCCTTATGATCTAGCCGGTAATGGGGCCGATCAACGGACCGGCGGTGCGTATTGCAGGCCGCCCTTGGTCCACAGCGCGTTCTGGCCACGCTCGATCTTCAGCGGGGAGCCAGCGCCGACGTTGCGGTCGAAGACTTCGCCGTAGTTACCCACCAGCTTGATGATGTTGTAGGCCCAGTCGTTGGTCACGCCGAGATCGGTACCGATCTTGGTGCCTTCTTCCGTGCCGAGCAGGCGCTTCACGTCCGGATTGGCGCTGTTCTTCTGCTCATCGACATTCTTGGAGGTGACGCCAAGCTCTTCGGCGTTGACCATCGCATAGTGAACCCAGGTCACGATGTCGAACCACTGGTCGTCACCCTGGCGAACGGCCGGGCCAAGCGGCTCCTTGGAGATGACTTCCGGCAGAACGACGTTTTCGTCCGGGTTCTTCAGCTTCAGACGGATTGCATAAAGACCCGACTGGTCGGTGGTGTAAACGTCGCAACGGCCCGAATCATAGGCGGAGGTTGCGTCGGATTCCTTTTCGAAAACGACCGGGTTGTACTGCAGATTGTTGGTCTTGAAGTAGTCGGCCAGGTTGAGCTCGGTGGTCGTGCCGGTCTGAACGCAGACGGCGGCGCCGGAGAGCTCGAGAGCGGACTTCACGTTGAGGCTCTTCTTGGCGATGAAGCCCTGGCCGTCATAATAGTTGACGGTGCGGAAGTTGAAGCCGAGCGACGTGTCGCGGCTGATCGTCCAGGTGGTGTTACGGGTCAGAACATCGACTTCACCGGACTGGAGAGCCGGGAAGCGGTCCTTGCTCGAAAGGGCGACGAACTTGGCTTTCGAAGGATCACCGAAAACCGCGGTGGCAATACCACGGCAATAGTCCACGTCGATACCGGACCATTCGCCCTTGTCATCGGGATTGGAAAATCCCGGAATGCCCGCGCTGACGCCGCAGGTGACGAAACCTTTTCCCTTCACATCCTGAAGCGTCGCAGCCGAAGCGACCGAGGCTCCTCCCAAAACTGCTGCGCCGATGGCGGCTGACAGAATTGCCTTTTTCATTTTTCCCAACCTTTGTTTGTTATCGTCACTTGGAAGAGGACCGGCATGTTTGTCTTCCCCAGCTCCCCCTTCAGCGAGATCTTTTTCGATCCGCTTTTTCTATCACAATCACAATTGGCAGCGGGGTCAAGACGTGCGGGCAATAATTGTGCCTATAAAACGGAATTTTCCAAAATTTGGTCGGGAAGTGTGCAAAGGGTGAAAATATAAGCATATTTTTGCGGAAATTTGCACTTGCACAGTATTTGTATACTTATTGTATTCTGGTTGGCGATGGATCAATCCGACCCGCTCAGGCGTCCCTGCGGGACTTGACCTTGCGTTGCGGTCTTAGCATTGTCGCACGCGTCAATGTTCCTTCGAAAGCTGATCTGAAATGACCAAGACAAATGACCTGCTTTCCGCCGCAGGTGTGAATACGCGCCTGACCCATGGCGGCAACGATCCCGCGGACTGTTTCGGTTTCGTCAATCCGCCCATCGTGCGCGGTTCGACCGTGCTTTTTCCCGACGCGGAGACGCTTTCGACCGAAAACCAGAAATATACCTATGGCACCCACGGCACGCCGACGACGGATGCTTTGTGTAATCTCGTCAACGAACTGGAAGGGTCTGCCGGAACCATTCTCGTGCCCTCGGGCCTTGCGGCCATCACCGTGCCGTTCCTTGCCTATCTCGGCGCCGGCGATCATGCGCTGATCGTCGATTCCGTCTATTTTCCGACGCGCCGTTTCTGCAATACGATGCTGAAGAAGCTCGGTGTCGAGGTGGAATATTACGACCCGGCAATCGGGGAGGGCATCGAGGCTCTCATCCGGCCGAACACGAAGCTGGTGCATCTGGAAGCGCCGGGTTCCAACACCTTCGAGATTCAGGATGTCAGGCTGATCACCGATATCGCTCACCGCCATGATTGCGTGGTGACGATGGACAATACCTGGGCGACGCCGCTCTATTTCAAGCCGCTCGATTTCGGCGTCGATGTCTCCATTCACGCCGCCACCAAATATCCTTCGGGTCATTCGGATGTGCTGATGGGTTTCGTTTCAGCCAATGAAAAGCACTGGAAGGCGCTTTATCAGGCCAATACCAATCTCGGCATCTGCGTCACCTCTGACGATGCGTACCAGATCCTGCGCGGCATGCGCACCATGGGAATAAGGCTGGAGCACCACCAGAAAAGCGCGCTCGATATCGCCACATGGCTGGAGAGCCGTGACGACGTCGTCCGTGTGCTGCATCCGGCACTGCCGAGCTTTGCCGGGCACGAACTCTGGAAGCGCGATTTCAAGGGCGCAAGCGGTGTCTTCTCCTTCGTGCTGAAGGCGGAAGAGGGCAAATACAAGCAGGCGGCGGCCGCCTTCCTGAATGCGCTGACCTTCTTCGGGCTCGGCTATTCCTGGGGCGGATACGAATCGCTTGCCGTTTCGGTCTCGCTTGTCGACAGGACCCTTGCCAAGGGCCCGTCGGAAGGGCCGGTCATCCGCCTGCAGATCGGGCTCGAGGATATCGCCGATCTCAAGAAGGACCTCGAGGCCGGATTTGCGGCTGCGGCCGGGGTTTGACCTCAACCTTTGGCGCGATAGCCGTAGAGCCAGTCAAAGTCCTTCAGGAAGGCGTCGGTGGGGCGCGTGGAAAACACGAAGTCCCGCGCAATACGCACCGGGCCTGTGGCGTGATAGGCAAAACGATTGAGAGAGGCCCGCTTGCGGGCCTTTTCTATGCGCGGCAGACGCAGGGCCTCGAAGCTGGCAAGGGCCTGCGGCAAGGGCCGGGGCTTTTCGGCGTTGCCGCCTGCCGTCGCTCCCGCAAGTTCGAAAGCATCCTCTATCGCCATGGCCGCGCCCTGTGCGGCGAAGGGCATCATGGCATGCGCCGCATCGCCGATCAGCACCGTGTCGCGACCATTGTGCCAGCGGCCCGGGCCGGCCTGATAGAGCGGCCAGAAGGTGGGATTTTCAGACGAATCGAGCAATCGGACGATATCCGGGCTGAAACCGCGAAACTGCTCCAGCAGCATGGTTTTCTGCCGCCCGCTCGATTCCGCCCGCCAGGTTGCGCCGGGGTCGGCACCGAGCGCGATGGCGACAATGTTGAAGCCGCCGACTTCCTTCAGCGGATAGGCGACGATATGGCCGCCGGAACCGAGATAGGCGGTCACTGCGCTTTTGTTGATGGCTGACGGCACATCGTTTGCGGCAACGGTGAAGCGCCAGGCAATATTGCCGGAGAAGGTGGCTGTGGGGGCGGAAGGAACCGCGAAGCGGGCCGCCGACCAGACGCCATCCGCGCCGACGATCAGATCATGGTCACGGAAGGTGGTTGCGGCAATCACATCCACCGTCGCGTTTTCAATGCGCTTGCCGAGATGCAGGCGGCAGAGCGGGTTGCGTGTCACCGCCTGGAGAAGCGCATTCTGCAGCGTCGAGCGGTGCAGCACGCCATAGGGTGCGCCCCAGCGCGTGCGGGCCACCGCGCCCATCGGCAGCGAGAGCAGCGTGGCAAGCGATTTTCCGGAGGCGAGTTCGACACTGACCGGTTCGGTCCAGCGCGCTTCGATTTCCGGCAGCACGCCGAGTTCGGCGAGAATGCGGGCGGCATTGGGCGAGAGTTGCAGGCCTGCGCCCACTTCCGTCAGCTCACCGGCCTGCTCGATGATGTCACAGTCGATACCGTACCGGGCAAAGGAAAGGGCGGCGGTGAGACCGGCGATGCCGGCACCGACAATGGCTACGGATTTGATGGGCATTGGTGCGCCCCGATCAGGAAAAGTGGAAGGTCAGGCGGCCTTCACATGGAAGACGCAGCCCGGAGGATTGGTCTGCTCGGCCTTCAGCGACGGATTGTAGCGGTAAAGGGTGGAGCAGTAGGAACAGACCTTCTCGTTGTCGTCGCCCATATCGATGAAGATATGCGGATGATCGTAAGGAACGGAAGCGCCGGTGCACATGAATTCCTTGACGCCGATCTCGATCATGCGGTGTCCGCCATCGTTCTGGAAGTGGGGAATGGAATGCCCGGCCATGTTCGTCTCCAAATGCAATATCGTTATCGAGCCGCAATCCGTCTTCGCGTGCCGGCTCGTCGTTGCGGATATGTAGCCTCAAACGCATTGCATCTCCATAAAAATCGTCAGCAAAACATGTTCAACATTGCTAATTCCTGCCATATGGTCCGGCAAAAAGGATGTCCTTGATGAATCTCAACACGCCGCAGTTTTCCGATTTTTCCCATGACGGCCTTCGCCTTGCCTATTTCGACGAGGGCGATCCGGCGGGCGATCCGGTTCTGCTGATCCACGGCTTCGCCTCCAGCGCCAATGTCAACTGGGTGCATCCCGGCTGGCTGAAGACGCTGGGCGAAGCGGGCTATCGGGTGATCGCCATCGACAATCGCGGACACGGCGCAAGCGACAAGCCGCACGATTCAGAAGCCTATTATCCGCCCGTCATGGCCGGGGATGCGGTGGCGCTGCTCAACCATTTGGGCATCGCCGAAGCGCATGTGATGGGATACTCCATGGGCGCGCGCATTTCCGCCTTTCTGGCCATGGCGCATCCGGAGCGCGTGCGTTCGCTGGTCTTCGGCGGGCTCGGCATCGGCATGGTCGAAGGTGTCGGCGACTGGGATCCGATTGCCGAGGCGCTTCTCGCACCTTCGCTCGATGTCGTCACCCATGAGCGCGGCCGCATGTTCCGCGCCTTCGCCGACCAGACGAAAAGTGACCGCTTGGCGCTGGCCGCCTGTATCGAGACGTCGCGGGTTCTCGTCACGCGCGAACAGGCTGAGAAAATCGATGCGCCAACGCTGATCGCGGTCGGAACGAAGGACGATATCGCCGGATCCGGCGCGGAGCTTGCCGCGATCATGCCGCATGCACGGGCCATCGATATTCCCGGCCGCGACCACATGCTGGCCGTGGGTGACCGGGTGTTCAAGGCGGCGGTGCTGGAATTTTACCGCTCGCTTTGATCGGGAGCATTTCCGGGAAAAGCGGAGCCCGGTTTTCCGTCCGGAAATGCGGCAACGCTGAGGACGGCAAGAAACGGTTTTTCATGCTGCATGAAGAAAAACTGAAGCCTTGCCGCCTTTAAAGTCGTCATTCGAATCCCATTTCTAATGCACGTCTTTTTCTGTATAAAGAACGACCACTGCAAACGAGGAGACCATTCATGGTCGCACGTACCGAGGCCCGTCAGCCCGAACAGCTGGCGATCGTCGATCCCATCTGGGGCAGCCTGCTCAATGAAGCCCGTAGCGCCGCGGCGCAGGATCCGCTGCTTTCGGCCTTCCTTTATTCGACGATCCTCAATCACCGGTCTCTCGAAGAATGTGTGATCTACCGCATCTGCGAACTCCTCGATCATCCCGACATGCAGGCCGTGCTTCTGCGCCAGACCTTCCAGGACATGCTGGATGACTGGCCGGAATGGGGAAGCGTGCTGCGCGTCGACATTCAGGCCGTTTACGACCGCGATCCCGCCTGCACGCGCTTCATGGAGCCGCTCCTCTATTTCAAGGGGTTCCAGGCCATCCAAACCCACAGGCTCGCCCACTGGCTGCTGCAGAAGGGCCGCAAGGACTTCGCGTTTTACCTGCAAAGCCGCTCCTCGAGCATCTTCCAGACGGATATCAATCCGGCCGCGCGCATCGGCAAGGGCATCTTCCTCGATCATGCCACCGGGCTTGTCGTCGGTGAAACGGCGGTGATCGGCGACAACGTCTCCATCCTTCACGGCGTCACGCTCGGCGGCACCGGCAAGGAGGGGGCGGACCGCCATCCGAAGATCGGAAACGGCGTGATGATCGGGGCCGGAGCGAAAATCCTCGGCAATATCGAGATCGGTAGCTGCTCGCGCATTGCCGCCGGTTCGGTGGTGCTGAAGCCGGTTCCGCCCAAGACGACCGTTGCCGGCGTGCCGGCGCGTGTGGTGGGAGAAGCAGGGTGTTCCGAACCCTCGCGCCTGATGGACCAGCTTATCGGGGCCGATATCTGACCGGCCCTGTCGCGCTCCGATGGGGCCGGCATTTTCATGGTCGTCCGTGTGGAAGACACGGATGACTTGCCGCTTTCACTTTACTTTGGCCTTTGTCCCATGCCAAAAGCGGGCCAACGCGAACCGCACAGGAGAATAGTGGTGAAAGCCGACGAAATCAAAAAACTCGACGCCTATTTCAAGCGCACCTTCAACCCGACGATGGTGGTCAAGGCGCGTCCGCGCAAGGACGATTCCGCCGAAGTGTATCTTGGCGAAGAGTTTCTCGGCGTCGTTTATATCGATGACGAAGACGGCGACCGCTCCTACAACTTTTCCATGGCGATCCTCGACGTCGATCTGTGATCGTCACCATCCGGTGACGGATGGAGTTTCGCACTGAACCAGTCGCCCGTGGCGGTTACGCCGCGGGCGATTTGTTTTTTCGGCTGCTGACCCGCATCATCAGGCGGTTTTCCGGACGCAGGGTGACCCGCATCAGCGGCTCGGTATTTGCCGGGCTTTTGTTCCTGAGGTGGTCGTTCTGCAAAAGCACGGCAAGGATTGCGACAGCCTCCATCATGGCAAAGGCATTGCCGATGCAGACGCGCGGGCCAGCGCCGAAGGGCATATAGGCATAGCGGTGGCGCGCCTTGACCTTTTCGGGCTCGAAGCGTGACGGGTCGAAGCGGTCGGGTTCTTCCCACAGTGTTGTGTGCCGGTGGACGGCGTAGATCGGCACATAAAGAACGGTGCCGGCCGGGATGTCATGCTCGCCGAGCCTGAAGTCCTGCAATGCCGTGCGTGTCACGACAGGGGCGGGCGGGTAAAGCCGCATCGCTTCCGAAAATACCTGTCTGATATAGGTCAGGCGGGCGATATGTTCGGCCGCGACCGGTTCACCTGCGGTAACGGTCTTGATCTCGTCGATGACCTTGCGCTCCACGTCGCTGTTTTGCGAGAGCAGATGGAAGGTCCAGGCAAGGCCGAGGGCCGTGGTTTCATGCCCGGCGGTGATGAAGGTCAGGAGATTGTCGATGATTTCCGTGTCGCTCATCATGCGCCCGGTTTCCGGATCTTTCGCTTCGAGCAGCATGGAAACCAGATCGTTCCGTTCGATTGGCTTCCGGCGCCTTTCGGAAATGACGGTCGCAAGGCTGGAGCGAAGATAATCCACCGCCGCGCGCGCCTTGCGCCGGCCCGGATGCGGCAGCCATTCCGGTGCGCCCAGCATGGCAAGCGCGAAGGTCCAGCCCGTGGGTTTCAGATAATCGGTGATGCTTTGCTCGACGCGGGCTATATCGATCTCATGGCCGCCGGACATCATGGTTTCGACGATGATGTCGAAGGTCGTCCGCATCATCTCATGGCCGATATCGATGTCGCCGGCAGGCGATGAGTGCCAGCGCTCTTGCGTGCGGCGCGCGGCGTCGATCATGACCGGCAGCAATTCCAGCAGCTTCTCGTGCCGGAACGCTGCGGCAACGGATTGCCTTTGCCACTTCCAGTGATCGCCATCGGCTGTCAGAAGCCCCTGGCCGAGCGCGGGGCCGAGGGCGCGGCGCACATCTTCGCCCTTGCCGAGCAGATGGGCGTTCTTGACCAGCGCCTCATGGATAAGCGCGGGATCGGCAAGATGAACCCGCATGACGCCGCCGAGACGGGTAAAGACCGCCGGCTCGCTGAAAATTTCCGGCGGCAGAGCCTTCAACGGATTGCGGATGAGCGACAGCGCGACGCGGGCTGTTGCGAATTTGGAGACGGGAGCGATTCCGGGCGTATCCGGGGAAGCGGTGCGAAGGTCGGCTCCGGTCATTTGCAGGTCCTTTGTCCGCGTTGAACACTTACATTTCCTGTTAAGGTGTATACCTTATTCTGGGTATTTAAGGTGCGCACCTTAGATTTCAATGGTCGGGTTCGAAATCAATGAAGAAAAGCAGTACCGGGCGGACGGCGGCACGCCCCACACGCCAGAGAATTCTCGACGCCGCTCTTACTCTGTTTAACGAGCGCGGGCCCGACCACGTGACGACCGCCGAAATCGCAAGGGTGGTAGAGATCAATGAGGGCAATCTCTATTATCACTTCCGCACCAAGGAAGCGCTGGTTCTGGCGCTGTTTGCCCGGTTCGAAGCCGACGCGCTGGCAATTGTCGGAAAGATTGACGAGGCCGATGAGGGAGCGGCGGCAACCTATGCCGGTTTTCTGCGGCTCTGGTTTTCGCTGGTGTGGGACTATCGTTTCCTGTTTCGCGATCTGGTCGGTCTTGTCTCTTCCGCCCCGGCGCTGGTGGAGCCCGTGCGAACCATCAGCACCGCGATGCGGCTTGCCGTCGGCGATATCGTCGCGCGCATGGAGAAAGCGGGCCTCGCCGCGATACCCGAGGAAGAGCGGCCTGCCGTTCTGACGAACCTCTGGATCGTCTCCACCTATTGGGCGTCCTATCTCAACCTTCAGGAAGGCATCACCGAGTTCGGTCCGCCGCAGCTGGACTGGGGATTGAAGCAGGTCTCAAGCCTGTTCAGACCCTATCTCTCCCCGGAAGCGAAAGCCGAGCTGGAAACGCTGCTGGTCGGGGAGCCGTAAGTTTCACCGGGTAGTGACAGGGCCGGAAAACAGGGACGCCCGCGACGATATCCGTCGCGGGCGCTTTTACGATTATCAGCCATATGCCGCTGAAGTATCAGGCAGCCTTCAGCAGATCGCCATGCGGATCGAGGACGAACTTGGTGGCCGCGCCCTGATCGAAGCTTTCATAGCCCTGCACCGCATCGTCGAGCGCGATGATCTTGGCGTTGACGATATCGGCAATCGGCAGGCGGTCGTGCAGGATCGCCTGCATGAGCTGGCGGTTATATTTCAGCACTGGCGTCTGACCGGTGTGGAAGGATTGCGCCTTGGCCCAGCCGAGACCGAAGCGCAGCGACAGGCTGCCCTGTTTCGCCGCCGCATCCACCGCGCCGGGGTCTTCGGTGACATAGAGACCCGGAATGCCGATGGAGCCGGCGGCGCGGGTGATTTCCATCATCTGGTTGAGAACGATGGCCGGCTGTTCGCCGCCCGCATGGCCGCGCGCTTCGAAACCGACGGCGTCGATGGCGCTATCCACCTCGTTGGTGCCGACGATTTCGGCGATCATGTCGCCCAGCCGGTCGCCCTTGGAAAGATCTACGGGTTCAAAACCGACTTTTGCCGCGTGCGCAAGGCGATCCTTGTTGAAATCGCCGATCATGACGACTGCAGCACCCAGAATGCGGGCGGATGCGGCGGCGGCAAGGCCGACCGGGCCGGCGCCCGCGACATAGACCGTGGAGCCGACGCCGACGCCCGCCTTGACGGCGCCATGGAAGCCGGTCGGCAGAATGTCTGACAGCATGGTGAGGTCGCGGATCTTCGACATCGCCTTGTCTCGGTCCGGGAACTTCAGCAGGTTGAAATCGGCATAGGGGATGGTGACATAACGGGCCTGTCCGCCGATCCAGCCGCCCATATCGACATAACCGTAAGCGCCGCCGGCGCGGGATGGGTTCACCGTCAGGCAGACGCCGGTATCCTGCGACTTGCAGCAGCGGCAGCGGCCGCAGGCAACGTTGAAGGGCACAGAGACGATATCGCCGATTTCGAGCATCTCGACATCGACGCCTTTTTCGATGACTTCACCGGTGATCTCATGGCCGAGGACGAGGCCCGGCATCGCCGTGGTGCGGCCGCGTACCATATGCTGGTCGGAGCCGCAGATATTGGTGGAAATCACCTTGAGAATGACGCCGTGCTCGATGCGGCGGCCATCCGGCGCCTCAAGCTTCGGGTCATCGATATCGCGAACCTCGACCTGACCCGGCCGCATGTAAACGACGCCTCTGTTTCTGCTCATATCCATCTCCTCCATGGTTTGAACACCGTACCTGTCCGCTCCTCCGCAGACAGGTGACTCCATGGGTGCAGCAAACCATGTGAGGGGAGATGTGGCGTTCGGGAATACGACACGCGGTGTGGTCGTAACGACACCGCGTTTCGCCCGATGTCACGGTGGCGTTATCTGTCGAGCGGTTTTCTGAGGCGGCCGGCGGCGTCCTGAATATATTGCCAGGCGACACGGCCCGAGCGGCCGCCGCGCGTGGTCGCCCATTCCAGCGCCTCGTGATGCAGCGTTTCGCGGTCCAGACCCAGATCGAAATGCGTCGCATAGCTGTCGATCATCGTCAGATAATCGTCCTGGCCGCATTTGTGGAAGCCGAGCCACAGGCCGAAACGGTCCGAAAGCGAGACCTTTTCCTCCACCGCTTCCGAAGGGTTGATGGCGGTGGACTGCTCGTTTTCCATCATGTGCCGCGGCAGAAGATGGCGGCGGTTGGAGGTCGCATAAAACAGCACATTGTCCGGCCGGCCTTCGATGCCTCCGTCGAGCGCCGCCTTCAGCGATTTATAGGCCGTATCGTCATGGTCGAAGGAGAGGTCGTCGCAGAAGACGATGACGCGATGGCCGGAGGCTTTCAATATGTCGAGCAAAGCGGGCAGGGTGTGGATGTCCTCGCGGTGCACTTCCACCAACTTCAGCGAAACGCCGCTTGCCGCGCGCACATCTTCGTGAACGGCCTTGACCAGCGAGGATTTACCCATGCCGCGCGCACCCCACAACAGCACGTTATTGGCGGCAAAACCCTCCGCGAAACGCAGTGTGTTTTCGTGGAGAATGTCGCGGACATGGTCAACACCACGGATGAGCTTCAGGGCGATGCGGTTGGGGCGGGGAACCGGCTGGATAAAGGAGTTGACTGGCGCCCAGACGAAACAATCGGCCGCATTCCAGTCGTTTACGGCGGGCGCCGGCCCGGCCAGACGTTCCACGGCGATGGTGAGCCGGCGCAGTTCTGAAAGAAGCAGGGAGGCCGTTTCTTCTCGAATCATGGTGTTTCTTCCGCTTGTCTGGTGTTCAAAACTCTGTTTTGCGCCCGGCCTAGCATGGCGTTTCAGGCCCATAAAGGTTAAGAGGTCCGGAATCGGTACGGCGTGGGCCCTGCATCTGTTGCAATCCCGGCGTTCCCCACTATATTCCGGCGGCTTGAAAGCTGGGGCGGCATCCAAGGTCGTGCCGTAATTCTGAGGAGTTTTATATGTTCATTAGTCAAGCTTTTGCCCAGGACGCAGCGGGCGGCGCATCGGCCTTCGGTTCCGGCCTTGAAATGCTTTTCCTGTTTGCGCCGCTTATGGTGGTCTGGTACTTTTTCCTTATCCGCCCGCAGCGCGCGCAGATGAAGAAGCGCCAGGAAACGCTGACCAATATTCGCCGTGGCGATCAGGTCGTTCTCGGCGGCGGCATCGTCGGCAAGGTGACCAAGGTCATCGATGACAATGAACTCGAAGTCGAAATCGCCGAAGGCGTGAAAATCCGTGCCGCCCGCGCCTACATTGCCGAAGTGCGTGTGAAGGGCGAAGTGGTCAAGACGGAAGCCGCTTCCTGATCCTGCCGGATTATCGAATGCCCGATTGCGAATTTTGACGGGTTGCGCACAGCGCGACCCCAACCCTGACCGAGATCGAAATGCTTCATTTTTCCCGTTGGAAAACAGTCTTCATCTGGCTGCTTGTGCTGGCAAGCGTCTTCATCGCCTCTCCCAACCTGTTTACGGACAAACAGCTGGAGGGCATGCCTGCCTGGTACAAGGACAACAAGGTAACGCTCGGTCTCGACCTTCAGGGCGGGTCGCACATCATGCTCAAGATCGAGCGTTCCGACATCGTCAAGGAACGGCTTGAAACGATCGTGGGCGATGTGCGCACGCAGCTTCGCGACGCCAACATCCGCTATTCGGGGCTTACCGGCAACGGCCAGCAGATTCAGGTCCGCATCAGCGATCCCGCGCAGGTGGAAGCCGCCAAGAACGCGCTTCGCGACCTGACGCAGCCGGTGTCCGCCGGCACGCTGGTCGGCGGCTCCATCACCGAAGTGACGATGAATGATGGCGGCGACAATCTGCTCAGGCTCAACCTGACGGATGAAGGCATCGACTACCGCCTGTCGTCCGCCGTTTCGCAATCCATCGAAGTCGTGCGCCGTCGCGTTGACGAAGTCGGCACCACCGAACCGCTTATCCAGCGTCAGGGTTCGGACCGCATCATCGTGCAGGTGCCCGGCCTTCAGGATCCGCAGCGCCTGAAGTCGCTTCTGAACCAGACGGCAAAGCTCTCCTTCCGCATGGTCGATACGACGATGCCGGTACAGGAAGCCATGAACGGCCGTCCGCCCGCAACGTCGGAAGTTCTTTATTCGCAGGACGATCCGCCGGTTCCCTATCTGGTGGAGCGCCGTGCGCTCGTTTCCGGCGATAATCTCGTCGACGCGCAGGCAAGCTTCAACCAGCAGACCAACGAGCCGGTCGTCACCTTCCGCTTCGACAGCCGCGGTGCGCAGCGCTTCGCGCAGGCGACGCAGCAGAATGTCGGCAAGCCTTTCGCCATCGTGCTCGACAACCAGGTCATCTCCGCGCCTGTCATCCGCGAGCCGATCATCGGCGGTTCGGGACAGATTTCGGGTAATTTCTCGGTACAGGGCGCCAACGATCTCGCGGTTCTGCTGCGCGCCGGCGCGCTGCCGGCCACGCTGACCGTGGTTGAAGAACGCACCGTCGGCCCGAGCCTCGGTAACGACTCCATCACCGCCGGCCTGACGGCCAGCGCCATCGGCGCGGTCGGCGTCCTCATCTTCATGTTCGTCTTTTATGGCTTCTTCGGCCTGCTGGCGAATATCGCCCTTATCGTCAACGTCATCATGCTGCTCGCTGTGTTGAGTGTGATCGGATCGACGCTGACCTTGCCGGGTATTGCCGGTATCGTCTTGACCATCGGCATGGCTGTGGATTCGAACGTTCTGATCTATGAGCGCATACGCGAGGAGGTGAAGAGCGGTAAACCGCTGATCCAGTCATTGGATAACGGCTTCACCCGCGCCTTTGCGACCATTATCGACGCCAACCTGACGACGCTGATCGTGGCAAGTGTGCTGTTCTACATGGGCACAGGCCCGGTGAAGGGCTTCGCAGTCACGCTGGCCGTCGGTATCATCACCACCGTCTTCACGGCCTATACGCTTACGGCGTGGATGTTCGGCTACTGGGTTCGCCGCAGCCGCCCGAAACACCTGCCGAAGGGTGTCCGCACCGCCATGTTCGACGGTCGCGACATTCCCTTCATGCGTTATCGCCGCGTGGTATTCATGATCACCGGCGCCATCATGCTCGCCTGCGTCGGCGGTTTCGTGGCCAAGGGTCTGAACCTCGGCATCGATTTCCAGGGCGGTTCGGTCATCGAAGTGCGCGCCAAGCAGGGTGAAGCCGATCTCGCCGATATTCGCGATCGTCTGAACCAGCTCAATCTCGGTGAAATCCAGGCGCAGAATTTCGGTACGCCGCAGGATGTTCTCATCCGCATCCAGGCGCAGGACGGCGGCGAAAATGCCGAGCAGTCAGCCATCACCATGGTACGCGGCGAGCTTGAGGACAAATATGACTTCCGCCGCGTGGAAGTCGTCGGTCCTGCCGTTTCCGGCGACCTGACGGTTACCTCCACCATCGGCGTTATGCTCGCCATGGCGGCGATCATGGTCTACATCTGGGTTCGCTTCGAATGGCAGTTTGCACTCGGCGCGGTCATCTCCATGGTGCACGACGTGGTCTTCACTATCGGCCTGTTCGTCTTCCTTGGGATAGAGTTCAATCTGACCAGTATCGCGGCGATCCTTACGATCATCGGATATTCGCTGAACGATACCGTGGTCATCTACGACCGTGTCCGTGAAAACCTTAGGCGATACAAGAAGATGCCGCTTTCCATGATCATCGACGTGTCGCTGAACCAGACTCTTTCGCGTACGATCCTTACCGGTCTGACCGTACTTCTGGCACTTCTGGCACTGTATCTCTTCGGCGGCGAGGTCATCCGTTCCTTCACCTTCGCCATGCTGTTCGGTGTCGGTATCGGCGTGTTCTCCTCGGTCTACATCGCCGCTCCGGTGCTGATCGCCTTCAAGCTGCGTCCTGACAGCAAGGATGCGGAAGACGAGAAGGACGACAAGAAAGAAAACAACACCGGCGCCATTGGCGGCAAGCCTGCCGTCTGATGGCCGGCGGGATTGAAATACGCCCGGCCCATTTTCCCGGCCGGGCGCCCATCGATGCCTATGGCAATGGCGGGTTCCGTTTTGCCGACATGTCGCATCGCGGTTCGCTTTTGCTCCTGCCTTCGGGCATCTACGGGTGGGAGCCTGTCGATGCGAAAGAACTGACGGTCGGACATTTCGAAAAGGTTCTGGCGGAAGCGCAGGATATCGAAGTGCTTCTGATCGGCACGGGCGACGGCATGCGGGTTCTGCCGAAGGAATTGCGCGCCGCCTTCAAGGAGGCGGGCATTTCGGTGGATCCGATGAGCACGGGTGCCGCCGTGCGCACCTATAATATCATGCTGTCGGAATCGCGCGCCGTGGCCGCGGCGCTGATTGCCGTCGAAGGCTGACAGGACGTTTCGCGCGGGGAACCATGGCACCCACAGAAAATCTCGACGTCTGCCTCGCGACGCTGCGCGACACCGATCGCGACCGCTATCTCGCCTGTCTTCTGTCGCCTGCCGACAGGCGCAATGCGCTTGCCGCGCTATACGCCTTCAATGCCGAAATTGCCCGCATCCGTGATTCCGTGCGCGAAGCGCTGCCCGGCGAGGTACGCATGCAATGGTGGCGCGATCTTCTCGACGGCAATCCGCACGGCGACAGCCAGTCCCACCCGGTGGCTGCAGCGCTTTTGACGACGATAGAGCATTATCGCCTGCCGCGCCCGGTTCTCGCCAATATGATCGAAGCGCGTATCTTCGATCTCTATGACGACCTGTTCGAGGATCGCAATGCGCTGGAAGGCTATGCCGGAGAGACCGCATCCGCATTGATCCAGCTTGCAAGCCTCGTGCTTTCCACTGAAGACGCCGCATCCAGCGCGGAGGCGGCAGGTCACGCGGGCGTGGCGCAGGCCATGGCGGGCATGCTGCTGCTCATGCCGCTGCACCGGCGTCGCGGGCAGGTCTATATTCCCGCCGATATGCTGGCTGCGGCCGGGCTCGACCGCGAAACATTTCTTGAAGGGCAGGACAGGCAGCGCATCGGCATCGCCATCGAAATTTTCGCGGCCCATGCGCTGGATCATATCGAGAAGGCGAGACGCTCGAAGATTTCGAAAAATGTCTTTGCCGCCTATCTTCCCGTCGCCCTGTCCGGGCCGGTCATCGCCGCCGCCAGAAAGGCGGGGAGCGGCGTATTCGACGGCGACCTGCAACTGTCGCAGCTTCGCCGGCAATGGCTGCTGGCAAAGGCTTCCTTCCTCAAGCGTTTCTGATGGCGCGGACCGTGCCAGGCGGCGAAACGACGTCGATCCCGCAAAGCCACACTTCACACAAGCCTCGGTCTATATGAACCTGAACCGGGTTCGCATCGTTTCGATTCGCGAATCTTGATGTTTCGATGCTGAGGGAGCGTCCCGGATGAGTATTGCGATCTGGATTATCGTTTTCGTGCTGCTTTCGGTCTTCGCTGTTTACGCCTGGCGCATGTCGCGGGCGACGGATGAGGATAACAGTCATGATGTGGGGCAGGCGATCATGGATTTCGCCCGCGCCTTTCCCAATGAGGCGATCAGAAGTCTGCATATGACGGCGGATGGCGGCGCAGCCTTCGTGCGGCTGCACGACAACAAGGCCGGCTTCATGCGCAATATGGGATCGCATTATGTGTGCGTGATGATCGATCCCGAGCGCATCCGGGTCGAAAGTCTTGAAAGCGGCGACGGTTTCGTCGTCACCTTTTTCGACATGCCGAAATATAGCGGCTCATACCGGTTCAAATCGGCCGGAGAGGCGGCCGAGGTTTCCCTTTGGCTGCTCGGCAGTCTCGTGGAGGCGCAGGACCATCACGACGAAGGGCCGCTGCCCTCGAACGGTTGAGGCACGTCAGGTGTCGGCTGTCACTGTCCGTCAAGCGGCGGGTTCGCACCGGCCTGCTGGCGTTCGCGCCAGATGATGAACAGGCCGGATGCGACGATGATGAGGATGCCGAGCCATTTCGACGGCGTCGGGAAATCCGAAAACAGCGCATAACCGAGGATCGTCGCCGAGATGATCTCGAAATACTGGAACGGCGCCAGCAGAGAGAGCGGCGCCAGCCGGAAGGCCCTGACAATCAGCAGGTGCATGTAGCCGGATATCGACCCCAACAATACGAGAAGGGCAAGTGCGAAGCCGGATTGCGGCAGCGAGACGGCAAAATCCTTGTCGCCCAGCGCATCGCCGGCGAAAAGTGCAGCCCCCATGAACACGGTTCCCGCAATGCCCGACATTGTCTGCATGACAAGCGGGCTGTCGGCATCGCCGATGGCGCGGTTCAGGAAGAGGTAGAGCGTATAAAGAAAGGCGCAGGCGACCGGCAGAAGCGATGTCCAGCCGAAGATTTCGAAACTCGGCTGAATGACGATCAAGGCACCGCCGAAGCCGACCGCAATCGCCGTCCAGCGCTTCCAGCCCACCTTGTCGCCGAGGAAGAGGGCCGACATCATCGTCAGCATGAAAGGCTCGACGAAATAGATCGCGAAGACATCGGCGAGCGGCATGTATTTGACGGCGGCGAAGAACATCAGGCTGGCCGAGGCGTGCAGGACGCCGCGCAGGCAGTTCATCCACGGCCGTCTGGCGCTGAACAGCGCCCTGGGCGACACCACGAGCAGCAGCGGCAGGGTGCAGAGCACCTGGAAAAAGAAGCGGTAGAAGGTCACCTGCGCCGGCGACATGCCGCCGCTCACCGCCATGTATTTAGCAATCGCATCCATGACCGGCAGCACCAGCATGCAACCCGCCATGATGGTCATGCCCTTGGCGATATCGTTGAAACCGGTCTGGCTGGTCATGGATCGGGGAGTCATGGGTCAGGCTGCGCTTTCGACCAAAAGGTCCAACAGGAGAGGGGACGCCCGCAAGGTCGCCCCCTTCCGGGGTCAGGCGGCCTTCTGGCGCGGCAGGCTCTTCATATCAATGACGAAGCGATAACGCACATCGCTTTTTATCATGCGTTCATAAGCGTCGTTGATCTGATCGATATCGATCATCTCGATTTCGGCGGCGATGCCTTTTTCGGCGCAGAAATCCAGCATCTCCTGCGTCTCGGGAATGCCGCCGATCATCGAACCGGCAAAGGTCTTGCGGCCGGGAATGAGGCTGAAGGCCATAACCGAGAGCGGCTTTTCCGGTGCGCCCACCTGCACCAGCGCGCCATCGCGTTTCAGCAGCGCCAGATAGGCGTTGATGTCATGGTCGGCGGCCACGGCGTCGATGATGAGATCGAGGCTCGAGGCGGCCTTTTTCATCTGCTCGGCATCGCGCGAGACGATCACCTCGTGGGCGCCGAGCTTTTTCGCGTCCTCCGCTTTGGCGGGCGAGGTCGTGATCATCACCACGGTTGCGCCCATGGCATTGGCGAGCTTGACCGCCATATGGCCAAGACCGCCAAGACCGACGACGCCGACACGCTTGCCGGGTCCGGCGTTCCAGTGGCGCAGCGGCGAATAGGTGGTGATACCCGCGCAGAGCAGGGGTGCTGCCGCCGCCGGATCGAGGCCTTCGGGAATGTTGAGGACGTAACGGTCATCGACGACGACGTGGGCGGAATAACCGCCGAGCGTATGCGCGCCGCCGCCCATCGCTTTGTCGGGCGAATTATAGGTGCCGGTCATGCCGTTTTCGCAATATTGCTCCAGCCCCTCGGCGCAGCTTGCGCATTCCCGGCAGCTATCGACGATACAGCCGACGCCGACGCGGTCGCCCGCCTTGAACCGGGTGACCTGCGAGCCCACCCGCCCGACGCGGCCGATGATTTCGTGGCCGGGAACGCAGGGATAGAGGGAGCCCGGCCATTCGCTGCGGGCAGTGTGGATATCGGAGTGGCAGACGCCACAGAATTCTATCTCGATTTCGACATCGCGCGGGCCGGGATCGCGACGCTTGATGGTCGCGAGCTTCATCGGCGAAGAGCCGTCATCGCAGGCATAGGCGGACGTAGTGAACATGATCGTTCCTCCTCTTGTGGTGATCGATGCTGGAAACACCGGCCTGCGGCAAAGGTTGCGGTGGGATCAGCCGCTTGCGCCGGTTTCGGGCACTGCCTCGCCAAACACCTCCTCAAAGGCCTCGCGCAGCAGAACGTCGACGTCGCCGATCATAACCGGCAATCCAAGATCGACAAGGCTGGTGACGCCATAGGCGCTGATGCCGCAGGGAACGATGCCGGAAAAATGCGAGAGGTCTGGATCGACATTGATCGAGAGCCCGTGGAAGCTCACCCATTTGCGCAGCCTGATGCCAAGTGCCGCGATCTTGTCCTCGGCCATGCCGCCATCGGGAAGCAGCGGTTTTTCCGGACGCCTGACCCAGACGCCGACGCGGTCCTCGCGCCGCTCGCCACGCACATTCATCTTGTCGAGCGTGCGGATGATGACATCCTCCAGCGCCGCCACATAAGCGCGAACATCCTGCCGCCGCCGCTTCAGGTCGAGCATGACATAGACGACCCGCTGTCCCGGCCCGTGATAGGTATATTCACCGCCACGACCCGTGGCGAAGACAGGAAAACGCTCCGGTTCAATGAGGTCGGCGGCATCGGCGCTGGTGCCGGCGGTATAGAGCGGCGGATGTTCCAGAAGCCAGACGAGCTCGTCTGCTTCGCCGCTGGCGATGGCGGCGACTTCACGCTCCATTTCCTCAATCGCCTGTTCATAAGGGACGAGGCCTTCCGAGATTCGCCAGCGTACGGGCGGCGAACCGGCGGCGGGCAGCATGTTTGTCTCGATATCGGTGCGTGTGAGCATGAAAAAGTCCTTTCCACAGCCTTCTCGCAAAATGGCGACAAGGCCGCAACCCCAGCATTTCCGGGCTTCCTGCATATAGGATGGTGCGGTGCGATTTTTAATTTCAAAAAACTGTCACGACGCTCTTGTGCACCGAAAATCCTTTTGCTACATGCACCCCCGTCGGCGCAAGTCGACGCCTACCACGATGCGGTCGTGGCGGAATTGGTAGACGCGCAGCGTTGAGGTCGCTGTGGGGCAACCCGTGGAAGTTCGAGTCTTCTCGACCGCACCAAAGAAACCCGCTTCGGCGGGTTTTTTCTTTTTTAGCCAGTCGTTTAGCTTGCCTTCTGTTTCCTGTCCCCGGTTCGTTGGACGGTATTGGATGTGCCCCAAGCCACACCAATCTGCTTTATCCCGCAGCCAGAGCGCCATGAATTAAGGGCGGCAAATTATCGACCTGCCGCCGTTCGAATTGAATGGACGAGGTGGATCAGCGTCGGTTGCGCTGGCCGTCACCGACACGGTAGGGGTCACCGTCCATGACCTGATCCATGCGCCACTCGTTTCCACGATATGGACTATGCCACGTCTGGCACCCGGCCAGAAAGACGGTTGCGGTCAGCAATCCGAAAGTGAGGGCGGCTCGCACCATATTGAACTCCTTCGACATGTCATCACAAGCCATGTAGGCGCAGCCAGGTGGTTTTGCGATGCCTCTTTGAAATTTATCGTCCATTTCGGAACCCTGGAGCACGTCCGGTCAAAACGGAATCGTCGGACGTGCTCTATCGCTTTGTTTTTTCGCATTTCCAGACGTAAAACCGCTGCGCACTTTTACTGGAAATGCTCTAGCTGGATTCGGCCATCGTCAAATTTCGGTGGATATCGATGCACGCTGCAGTAGTCGTGCGGTTCCCCCCTACAAAAACGAGGGGTGGAATATTAGAGGTCCGATGTTAGCTTTTGTCAGGAAAATATGTCTGGGGGTTTTCGTGCTGGGGGACAAAACGGATTCAGACAATGCGCTTGGCTATTACATGTGGAGCATTTCCGACAACAGGCTGATCATGGATGCGGTCACTGCGGAATGCCACGGGTTTTCGGAGCCGGTTGCGTCGCGCGGGGTGACGATCGAGGAGATTCTGGAAAGAATCGATGTCGAGATGCGCGATCAGGTGGCGCAGGCCATTTTTGAGAGCATCACTACCGGTGTGTTTTTCGACCAGCGCTACAAGGTCAATCTGCCGGATGGGTCGGACCGGTGGATTGTGGCGAAGGGCAGGGCGATTTTTGATGCCGACAATACGCCGTTTCTGGGTATTGGCAGCGTTCGGGATATTACCCTGAAAAAAACCTATCAGTTCGAGCCTCGGCAATAGCGACCGGACGGGGTGAAAATCGTGCATAAAAAGAGGCGGCTTTCGCCGCCTTTTTTCGTCTGCACTGTGCCGGGACATCAGAAGACGGCAAGATATTTCAGCAGCGAAATAATGCCGATGATGATGACGATCACCTGTGCGATCTGTTTCGCACCGCCGCCGACCGGCAGTCGCGCGATAAGCCACAAGACGAGCACAATCACCAGGAAGGTGATCAGAATGCTGACGAGCGTAGATGTAACCATATGTCCCAGCTCCCTTTTCAATCAATACTCAACGGTCGTTCACCGTTGCGTGAGTAAAAGCGCGAGGCTAATTTTGGTTCCATCGGGTGAAATCGCGGTGTGAGGTCGGGCATGAATCAGTTCAGGGTTAAAAAGCGGCCGACGGGCGCTGTCGTCACTCTTGGCCGTCTCGGGCATCCCGATGTCGTCACGGCCACTGGAGGCGCCCTGACGGTGGTGACGGCGGCCTCGGAGCCGGGTTTCAATCCGCTCGACCTTCTTTATTCGTCGCTGTCGGCCTGTCTGGCGCTCAGCGCCCGGATTGCGGCGAGCCGCATGGGTGTGCTCGACCGGTTCGAGAAGGTCACGGTGCATGTATCAGGCGAAAAGGCTGAGGAGGAGCCGTCGCGGATCGTGCGTTTCGATGTCCGGATCGAGATAAAGGGGGATTTCGATGAGGCCGCGCGCGGCGCCATCGCCCATATGGCGGAGGATATCTGCACCGTCAGCAACACGCTGAAGGGCGATGCGGAATTTGCGCTTTCGATTACCGGCTGACCATCAGGATTTCCGGGATTTTTCCCATTTTTTCACCAGCCGGTCGCGCTTGAGCTTTGAGAGGCGCTTCAGCCAGAAAATGCCGTCCAGCTGGTCGATCTCGTGCTGGATGCAGATGGCGTGAAATCCCCCGGCGGTCTGCCGGTGTTCGCCGCCGGCTATGTCCTGAAATCTCACCTCGATTTCGGAGGGCCGCTCCACCTCGTCGGTAAATCCCGGCATGGAGACGCTGCCCTCCACATGGCGCATAGTCTGCGTGGATTGGCTGACGACTTCAGGGTTGATGTAGGTAAGGACGGTTCCCGGTGTCAACTCCAGCACAAAAACTCGCTGTTTGACGCCGATATGGGCGGCGGTGATGCCGACGCCGGGCGCGGCGCGCATCGTGTCGATCAGGTCCGTCACCAGCTCCTGCAATTGCCCGTCGAAAGCCGTGACCGGCGCGCAGATTTCGGACAAGCCGGGATGGGGGTAGGGCAGGATCGGCCTGATTGCCAAGGAATGCTCCGTTCGTTTCAAATCCGCAGGGACGCCGCCGCAAGGGCCTGTCCTTCTTCGGTTGCCTCCAGAAAGCTGCGCTGGGTGCGGGCATCGCGTTTTGTCACCTGCACGAAACGTGGCGACAGGGCAGTGATTTCGCGCAGAATGAGGGCGTGTGCAAGCCCCAGCCGGTTGGCGATGCTGCGGCTGTCAGCGGCGATGTTCAGATAAACCGAAAGAAGGATCGCTGCGCCCGTGGCTGTCAGCGCCCGTGAGGCGCTTTCATGAACCCGCTCCACCGCCGCCATGAACGCGGCGGCGGATTGCTCCTCTTCCATCAGGAGGCATCCCGGCGCAGGCGAACGGAGACGAGCACCGATTTCGATGTCGGCGTGAAACTGCCTTCGCCATAGCTCGACAGCGGCACCAGCACGTTAAGTTCGGGATAATAACCGCCGACGCTGCCCTGCGGGATATTATAGGGCACCAGCCGGAAATTCCGCGCAATGCGTTCAACGCCGTCGCCATATTCGCCGATGACATCGACGCGCTGGCGGGAATGGGCGCCGAGCGCTTCCATGTCCTTCGGATTCATGAAGATGACGTGGCGCTCGCCATAGACACCGCGATATCGGTCATCCATGCCGTAGATCGTGGTGTTGTATTGATCGTGGCTGCGGAAGGTCTGCAATACGAAGAGGTCATCGCGCGTGAGCGCCTGCTGGTGTTCGGTTTGTTCGGGCAGCGGACCGCTATAGAAGGTGGCCTTTTTCGCCGGTGTGTTCCATTCCCGTTCGGCTGCTGCGTTGCGCAGATGAAAACCGCGCGGCACGCGGACGCGCTCGTTGAAATTATCGAAACCGGGAATGACCCGCTCGATCATGTCGCGGATGAGATCGTAGTCATCGGCAAGCGCCTTCCAGTCGACTTGGGCATTGCCAAGCGTCGCCTCGGCGATGCCGGCGACGATGGCGACTTCCGAACGCAGCTCATCCGAGGCCGGCGGATTGATGCCGCCGGAACCGTGCACCATGCTCATGGAATCCTCCACCGTGACGATCTGCGAGCGGCCGGCCGAATTGCGGTCGATTTCCGTTCGGCCGAGACAGGGCAGCACGAATGAAGTTTCGCCCGGCACCAGATGCGAATGGTTGAGCTTGGTGGCGATGTTGACGGTCAGCTTCTGCTTTTCGAAGGCCTTGACGATCAGCGGGCTGTCGGGCGTCGCACGCATGAAATTGCCGCCGAGCGCGATGAAAGTATCCGCCTCGCCGTCCAGCATGGCGGCGACGGCTTCGACGGTGTTGTGGCCGGGCTTGCGCGGCATGGGGACGCCGAGTTCCTTTTCCAGCGCGTCGAGAAGTGCGGGCGGGGCTTTTTCATCGATGCCGACGGTGCGGTCGCCCTGCACGTTGGAATGGCCGCGCACCGGGCAAAGGCCGGCGCCCGGACGGCCGATATTGCCGCGCAGCAGCATGAAATTGGTGATCTCGCGAACGATGATGACCGAATGCTTGTGCTGGGTGACGCCCATGGCCCAGGTGGCGATGACGGAACCGGCATTCATGTAGATACGGGCGGATTCCTCAATCTCCGCGCGGGTGAGGCCGGACTGGTCGAGGATGCTTTCCCAGCTCGTTGCATCGACGGCGGCGCGATAGGCCTCGAACTCCGCCGCATGTTCGGCGATGAAGTCGTAATCGATGATGGCGGGTTCGCCCGCCGCCCTTGCGGCATCGTCAGCGGCGAACACCGCCTTGCTCATGCCGCGCACGGCCGCCATGTCGCCGCCCTGGCGCGGCTGGTAATAATTGGTGGCGATGCGGGTGCTGCTGCCGGTAATCATCTCCACCTTGTCCTGCGGGTCGGCAAAGCGCTCCAGACCCTTTTCGCGGATGGGGTTGAAAACGGCGATGCGGGCGCCGCGAAGGGCGGCGCGGCGCAGGTCGCCCAGCATGCGGGGATGGTTGGTGCCGGGATTTTGCCCGATGACGAAAATGGCGTCCGTCTGCTCGAAATCCTCAAGCAAGACGGTGCCTTTGCCGACGCCGATCGAAGCCTTAAGGCCGACGCCGCTTGCTTCGTGGCACATGTTGGAACAGTCGGGGAAATTGTTGGTGCCGTAAAGCCGAACCATCAACTGATAGAGGAAGGCAGCCTCGTTGGAGGCGCGGCCGGAGGTATAGAACTCCGCCCGGTCCGGGCTGTCGAGACTGTTGAGAATACGACCGATTTCGGCGAAGGCATCGTCCCAGGAGACGGGCAGATATTTGTCGCTCGCCCGGTCATAACGCATGGGGTGGGTGAGGCGGCCCTGCTTTTCCAGATCGTAGTCGGACCAGCTGCGCAGTTCCGAGACGGTGCGGCTGGCGAAGAAGTCCGGCGGCACGCGGGCTTCCGTTGCTTCCCATGACACCGCCTTGACGCCGTTTTCGCAGAACTCGAAAGATGAGCCGTGTTCCGGGTCGCCCCAGGCGCAGCCCGGGCAGTCGAATCCGTCCGGCTGGTTGGTCTTCAAAAGCGTGCGGGCGCCGGAAATCGGGGCACCGGATTCAAGAAGGCGTTTGCCGACGCTTTTGAGTGCGCCCCAGCCGCCTGCGGCGGTCGATGCCTTGCCTATGAAGTCCGTCTTGCTCATGGTCCTGATTCCCGGAAACTGTCTTCTCGTGCCCGCCTGCCGGCGTTTGCCGTTTGTCAAATGCCTATCCAGAAGCGCCGTTCCACGCTGCCTGTCAATGTCTTAATTGTGCATTGCGGCGAAACCTTTGTTCGCCCGTTCGACATTTAAAACGGGAACGGCGTAAAGGGGGTGGGCGTTGTCGCAAAACAAGCTGCAAAGCTTGGCTAAACATGCCTATAGCCGCTGGCCGCGGCTGAGCCTGCGAACCGGAAGGGGAATGTCGGATGGATTTTTCGCCGCAGCCGGAGAGCTTGTTTATTTGCCGCTATCCGGTTGTTGACAATAAACCTTTTAACGCCATTCTGCCTGCGCATCCGTGCACTGCGGCATTTGAATACAAGGGGACGCCAGATGACAGACCGTGACGACGATCCTGTCGCGCCCGAGGACATGAAGCCTGCGGAAGCGCCCTCCGATATTTACGCAGAAGACGGGTCCGTCCGCTCGGATTTTCTGACGATGGTGGGTGCGGCGATCGCTGACCGCGATCTGCTTTTCCTGCGCAAGAATGTGGCGCGGCTGCACGAATCGGAACTCGGCGACCTCCTGGAATCCATCCTGCCTGAACAGCGCCATGCGCTGGTGCGGCTTCTCGGTTCCGATTTCGACATGACGGCGCTGACCGAGGTGGACGAGGGCATCCGTCTCGATATCGTCGACCAGATGTCGAACGAGCAGATTGCCGCCGGCATCGGCGAGCTGGATTCGGACGACGCCGTCTATATTCTCGAGGACCTCGACGACGAAGACCGCGAGGATATTCTCTCGCAACTGCCGTTCACCGAACGCGTGCGGCTGATGAGGGCGCTGGATTATCCGGAAAGTTCGGCCGGCCGCCGCATGCAGACGGAGTTCGTGGCCGTGCCGCCGTTCTGGACCGTGGGGCAGACCATCGATTATCTGCGCGAAGAAGAAGAGTTGCCGGAATCCTTCTCGCAAATTTTCGTTATCGATCCCACGTTCAAGCTGGTCGGTGCGCTTGATCTCGATCGCGTGCTGCGCGCTAAGCGTCAGGTGAAGATCGAAACGATCATGCACGAGACCAACCACTCCATTCCGGCCGAGATGGACCAGGAAGAGGCCGCGCAGCTTTTTGAGCAATACGACCTTCTCTCCGCAGCCGTAGTCGATGACAACGGCCGGCTGGTGGGCGTGCTGACCATCGATGACGTGGTGGACGTCATTCAGGAAGAGGCCGAAGAGGATCTGCTGCGCCTTGGCGGTGTCGGTGACGAAGAGCTGTCTGATAGCATTGTCAGCACCTCGCGCTCGCGTGTGCCCTGGCTTGCCGTCAATCTCCTTACCGCCTTTCTGTCCGCCTCGGTCATCAGCCTGTTCGATGCGACGATCCAGCAGATTATCGCTCTGGCGATCCTGATGCCGGCGGTGGCCGGTATGGGCGGCAATGCCGGATCGCAGACCATGACGGTGTCGGTGCGGGCGCTCGCCACCAAAAGCCTCGATATTCACAACGCCGCCCGCATCATCAGGCGCGAGGCGGGTGTGGGTATCCTGAACGGCATGCTGTTCGGTTGCGCCATCGGCATTGTCGCCGGTGTCTGGTTTCAGGATATCCATATCGGTGGCATCATCGCCACGGCCATGTGTCTCAACATGCTGGCGGCGGCGCTGGCGGGCATTCTCATTCCGCTGGTGCTCGACAAGTTCGGAGCGGACCCGGCCGTCTCCTCGGCAGTCTTCGTCACGGCGGTGACAGATATTGTCGGCTTTTTCGCCTTTCTGGGGATCGCGACCTGGTGGTACGGTATTTCCGGATAGGGGAAGCGGGCAAAAATTGACTTTTACGTGAAGGTCAAATAATATCATCCGGTTATGAATCGGATAGGCCCTTGGACAAGTATTATAGCATAACCGAACTGACACGCGAATTCGGTGTTTCCACCCGTACCTTGAGATTTTATGAGGACGAGGGGCTTATTCACCCTGAGCGTCGCGGGCGCACCCGGCTTTTCAGGGCTGCGGACCGCCGCCTCATTCAGGAAATCCTGCGTGGCCGCCGTATCGGTTTCACGATCTCCGAAATTCGCGAAATCATTCACGTCTACAAGGAGCCGCCGGGCGAATCGGGCCAACTGGTGCTTCTGATGAAGAAGGTCGATGAAAAGCGCGCCGATCTCAGGCAAAAACGCAAGGACATCGAAGAGACGCTGGCGGAACTCGACAATGTCGAAGAAGCCTGTCTGACGCGGCTTGCCGAAATCGGCGTTGGGACTTGAAGCCGGCCCTATAGCGGTATTGGCTATTCCGTCGACGTAACTGTCGAGAATTGCTCCGAAGCCTTTCCATTTTTGTTGCATATGGAACGAGCGGGTTTTGCTTGTCTCTTCTCCCCGCCGGGGAGAAGAAAAGGCGGCAAGGCTAACGTTCTGGCTACCTGAGCCTACTGCGCCTCAACGGTACACTGTTGCGCCACCTCGCTGACCTTCGTCTGCTGATCGGCGCTGAGCTTGCCTTCCATCATCGTGTCGAACAGGTTTTCCGCCTGCAGCTTCTCCAGCGTGCAGCCGCAAAAACGCTGGCACAGTTCCAGCCCGTTCGCCTGCTCGACGCAGCTCTTCTCACAGCTCGATTTGTAAAGCTCGACCTGATCGACAGGCGGGGGCGGGGCGATGAGCGACAGCGTGTAGACGAGGCCGATCAGCACCGGCTGGTGAATGAGGTAAAAGGCAAGGCTGTGACGGCCGGCGCCTGCGATCAGGTTGCGAGGTGAACTCGGGCTTCGAAAGCGGTCGAGCCAGTCGCGCGGCGTGACGAATTGCGAGACCGCAAGTCCGGCAAGGAAGGGCGCAAGCCAGGGGAGAAGCGGCACATAATCGTTCGAGCGGGGGGGCATGGTGGAAAAACCGATCCAGGCCAGCCATTTTGCGTTGAACAGTTCCGATTGCAGATAGTGCGGCAGGATGAAAGCGATCGCTGCAAAAAGCAGCGTCACGGCCGCGGGTGCTCGCAGGAACAGCAGCCCGACAAGGCTTGCGGCGGCGATATTGTGCAATATGCCGAAGAAGATGAAGCTGTCCGGAAAGGCGAAATAGGTGGCGACGGTAATGAGCAGCGCCGAGCCGGCCACCATCGCAAAACGCTTGCCGAAGGACGGCCAGTTCACGCCCTTGCCATGGGCGAGAAACAGGCTGAAACCTGCCAGAAACAGGAACGAGCTGGCGATGCCGCGCGCATAGAGTTTCCACAGGCCGGTCGTCGCCGTGCCGGGTTCGAGATAGCCGAAATATTCCAGATTCCACGTGAAGTGGTAGGACGCCATGGCGATGAGGGCCAGCCCGCGCAGGGTGTCGAGACCGCCTATGCGGCCTTTGCGGCGGTTTTCGTTTGCGGCTGCGTTCGTGTCCATGGTTTCCGTTTTTCAAGCTTTCGGGGAGGCCGGTATCACGATGGGCTTGGCCCTTGAAGTGCGGCTATTTCAAGGCCTGTTTTCTTCCATGATGGCGCGTCGTGCTTCGGAAAAGAACTGGCGGCGTAACAGCGCCACGATGATGATGACCGTGCTGGCGATGAAGACGTAAGGGCTGATGAACCAGCCGAGATAACCGATGGACAGAAAGATGGTCCGCAGGCCGTCATTGAAGTTCTTAGCAGCGATGATGTTCATCTTTATGACGTTTTCGGCCGCCCGCTCCGCCGCCTCGCGATCGGCGCCGACATCGTGGACCATGGGAATGGCGCCGAACAGGATCGTGCAATAGTTGAACAGGCGGTAGGACCAGCCGAACTTGAAGAAGGAATAACCGAAAAGACAGGTGAGCCCGATGACCTTCAGTTCGAAGGCCGTGCGCCCGGCATAATGAACGAAAGGCATGTCGCGAAACACCGATTCGACCTGTTCTGTCGCGCCCAGAAGGGCGAAACATCCGCCGATGGCGAAGATGGAGGTGGAGGCGAAAAAGGCGGTGCCGTTCTGCAGGCCGGCCATAATCTGCGTGTCGATCATCTTCAGGTCGCGCTTCAGCGAGTTCATGATCCAGTCGCGGCGGCGCTCGGCCATGGCCTGATTGAGGCTGGCTCTCGAAAACAGCCTCGTTCCCGTCGTGACATGGGTATAGACGGCCCATAACAGGATGAAAACGACGATCGAGATATAGTCCATGACGGTCATCACGGGCAGGTCACCTTGCTGTTTGCGAATCTTCGAAAGCATATTGATTTGAAGGCGATGGCAAGGCAATGGCGGCGGCTGCCGTCACTCCATATTCTCCTTTGGCGTTGCGGTTTCATCATTCGGTTTTTCGCTAACTTTCCGGTAACCAAGTCGCTTTATCAATCCAGTCGCGGACGACAGGTCTGCCGGTTCCGGATTAAGGTTTTGCGTCCCGGTTCCGCCTGATTTTTGGCTAACGGCAGGGACCGATTGACAGGATAGCCGTTCGCACCTAGCCTTTCATCAGGACCGGTGTTTCCGGTATCCGGAGTCGCCAAGGCTGATATGCCCCGCATCCTGCAGGCAGGTCTTGTTTTCTCCGGTCCGGTATCAGCGGCAGTCCGGCATGAGCAACCGGGGGACGCCTTTTTCTACGAATCGTTCCCTTCATGTCTGCCTGTCCCTGGCTTGCGACACGGCGAAGATGCCGGTCCGCTTCATTCTCTTCCTTCAGGTTTTAGATGACAGATAAAAACCGCTCCGTTTTCATTCTTGGCGGCGCGCGCTCCGGCAAGTCCCGTTTTGCAGAGGAGCTTGCGGGCAAGTCCGGTGGAAGCCTGCATTATCTGGCCACCGGCCGGGCATGGGATGACGAGATGCGCGACCGCATCGTCCATCATCAGGCGCGGCGCGGCGGCGAATGGACCACCCATGAAGCGCCCGTCGATATTGCCGCCGTGCTGGAGCAGCTCGACGCGCCGGAAAATGTCGTTCTCATCGATTGCCTCACCCTGTGGCTCACCAATCTGATGATGGAGAATGCCGATATCGAGGTTGCCTTTGCGGCGCTTGAGGCGGCGATTGTATCGGCTCGGGCGAGGCTGATTTTCGTCTCCAACGAAGTCGGTCTCGGCATCGTGCCGGAAAACCGCATGGCGCGGGAATTTCGCGATCACGCCGGCCGCCTGCATCAGCGAATCGCCGCCATTGCCGCTGAGGTCTATTTTGTCGCCGCCGGTCTGCCCCTGAAGATGAAGGGCTAATTGCGCTTAGAACTTCATAGTGAGGGACGCTTTGAATGTCCGTCCTGGACCCGGCATCATGCTGAGCGACAGGGGATCGATGTAGTAGCGGTCGAACACGTTTTCGATGCTGAATCCGGCGGTGGCGTTTTCGCTTATCTTGTAGGATGCGGATAAATCAAAGAGCGTCACCGGCTGGTAGAATAGCTGTGTCGCGACGCCTCCGAAATTGTTCCAGGGTTTATCCAGTTTCGTGATCGGCGCGCTCGTGTGGGTCACTCTGGTTGCGATTTCCAGAGCCTCATCCAGGAAACGCGCTCCGAAGGTTCCGGTCAATGTGTATTGGGGCGGGTTTTGCGCGTTCGTGAAGGAGCCGGAGAACCCGCCATCGACGCATCCGGGTATGTTTTTCAGCCGGCTGTCGGAGGACATTGTCCTCATGAATTGCGCTACATCGGGTGCGCATGTTGTGGCTGAGAGATTGTATGTGGCCGAAACATCCGTGAAGAACGCTCCATTGTCGTATGTCGCCTGGAGTTCCAGTCCCTTCACGGTAAAGGAATCGGCATTGTAGAACGCATTATTATATTGGCGCGCCAGTCTCCTGAGCGCGGGATCCCTGTAGGAGCCCTCATTATAATATTCGTGTCGGGTGATGTAGTCCTTGGTTTTGTTGTTGAAGTAGGAGAGGCGGGCCATGAAACTGTCGCCGCCCTCCAGAAGATTTTCCATTTTGGTCGACACGCCGAATTCGAGGTTGCGGGCCTGTTCGGGTCTCAGATCGGCAGGCGCCGCGGCCGAAGCGTTGCCGACCATGGATTCCGTGAGGCTTGGCATACGAATCCCGTGGGTATAGGCCGCGTGAAGCTTCCAGCCATCGAAAACTTCGTAGCTGCCGCTGAGACTGGGCGCAAAGCCTGAGTTGCGACGCCGCAGATTGTCATAATATATGGTTCTTTTACCCTCGCTGGACCATTGATCACTTTCGACCAAAGTGAGACTGTCATCATAGTCTAAAGAGGAAAGAGATGTCATTTCACTGTCATCCCCCGCGTGTCCAACAGGATATCCTTTGCCATCGGGCATCTTTCGCGGATCGGTGGCATCGGTATAGTTCCCTTGGGTATCGGAATACCAGAACGCATTGCCGCGCGGCACTGGGCGTGTCTCTAGCGGAAGAGAATAATCATACAGGTACCAGCCGTTGCCGTCCGGAACCAGATTGCCGTCGCCATCGACCAGGAAGTCGTACTCGGTTTCGTTCTTGTAAAAATAGAGCGATTTACGGTTGATCGTATAAGTCTCTTCTTCACGTCTTTTGTTATGATCGTAGGTCTTGAATTTGGTGAACCTGCCGCCGAGGCTGATGTCCAGGCGCTCGTCCGGCTCCCAGGTCACTGTGCCGAAGCTATCGAACTGCTCACGGTCCGCCTGCTGATGAAAGTTTCCGCTGACCTGTCTGCCATTGGCTTCGCTGGGGGCGTCCGAGGGCGGGAAAAGCTTCTCGAAGCGCAGCGCCGCACCATAGTTGATTTTGAACTGTCCAATCTCGGTGTCGACTTTGGATGTGTTGGCGATATCAACCGAAGTCGTCTCCATGATACGTGACGCGCCGTAAAAGCGTTTGTAGCACCGCTCCGAGAAAGGATCGTCGTTGCATGCGGGCCGGTCGCTGGGCGTCTGGCTCGATAGCGTCAGATAGCCGTCATAGGCCAGATGCGAATAAGCGAAATTGGCTGTCAGGTCGATGAGGTCGCTGTCTTGTGGATTCCACCTGTATCGTGCCGTTACGCTATCGCTGTTGACCGTCGAGGGATCCCATTGCGGGATGGAGCCTGTTGAGTTTCGCAATATTTGCGAACTCATGATCTCGCCCATGCGACCATTGAAATAGCGATAGCCGAGATCCAGTGTGTGATCCTCGAGCGGACGCAATGTCAGCTTGAATAGGGCGGATTCCGTCTGGCTTGAGGTGTTGAACACCTCGCCGCCATCCGGGTAGAGCTTTGCGACCGAGTTTTCCTCTCTTCCATCCTGGAATATCCGATATTTGTCGCGGCCCTTGCTGCCGGCGAAGTAATTGCCGTTGTGACGTTTTGCATAGGCGCCAACCACGTCGAAGTTTTCCTGGCCGAGTGCGAAGGCAGCGCTTCCATTGCCCGTTTGCGGTTCGAAAAACGAGTTTCTGTCGGTATTTTCCGGCGCATTGAAAGTATCGGGCAACGATGCGCTGTTGGAAGCGACGCTTCCCCTGAGCCTCACGCCGATTTCGTTGCCCTCTATCAGAACATCCTCCGGCCGGATCGTCGACATGGCGATGGTGCCGCCGATGGCGTCAAGGGCGGGAGAGGGGCCTTTGAAGACGCTGACCGAGCTTATCAAATCCGGATCGATATAGTTTCTTTCCTGACGCCCCGCATAACCGCGATAGACATCGATGCTGTTTTCCGCGCCGTCCACGGTCACCTTGACCCGCTTTTGCCCTTGCAGACCGCGAATATTGGGATCGATGCCTCCGCCTGTCCGCGCTTCGCCGGTATAGACGCCTGGAATTCCTTTCAGAATATCGGAAGGGCTGGAGCCGGTCAGCCGGCTGATCGTTTCCTCATCCACGAAGTAAGCGCTTTGCGCCTGATCGTAGGCCGCGGTTTTTTCCCCGTTGAAGCGGCCAAATCCTGCGCCTGACACAATGATTGGTTCGAGCTCCGTGCCTTCCGCCTCTACCGATGCCTGGGGTGTGGCGGTGATGGTGACGACCTTGTCATTCAGGAAACGGTATTGAAGTCCGGTGCCCCGCAAAAGACGGCTTATGGCTTGCGAGGGTGTGAAGGAACCCGAAAGGCCGGATGTGGTTCTTTCCCTGACGAGTGAAGCTTCGATGCCGATCTGTAAGCCGAGGCGTGCTGCCAGCGCGTTGAGAGTCGCGGATAGTTTGCCGGCGGGAATTTCGAATGTTATGGCTTCACCTGGCGTTTGCGCGGTCGCAAGCGGCATCACGCACAGGCTCGCGCCGCTATAAAGGGCCGCAGCCAGCATGCCGCGCATAACGATCTTTCTCTTCATATCCCCAATCCCCAGCAAATCCGATAAAAAAGGTTTGTCGGGGAGCTAGACGAATGAGCATCGGGGTTTCTGCAGTCCGGTGAAGAAAAACTAGTAAATTATAGTCAGGAATTTGCCGGTCCGGGCGATCCGCAGACCGAAAGCATCGGCGAAATCGTCAAGTGCGCGGTTTCCATCCGTCAGATTGAACGAACCGGTTATCCTTTTCCTGTTCAGACGGGGATCGAGCGTAATGACGCGGCCGGGTATATGACGGAATATCTGGGTGACCACCTCCGATAGCGGGCGATCGTCGAAGACGAGGCGACCGTTGCGCCAGGGTGTCTGAAACTCCGCTGGGACCGTTTCCTCAGGTCCGATGCCCGCGTCATCGACGATGATGCGTTTTCCCGGATCCAGAACGACCCTTTGCTTCGTGGCGTCGGAATGGACGGCGACCCTGCTTTCTGTCACCGTTACCTCAAAGCCGCTCTCCAGAAGATTGACGTCGAAAGCCGTTCCGAGCGCCGTGACGGCGCCCTCCGGCGTGGCGACTTCGAAAGCGCCGAGCGTATCGGACCGCGCCACCTCGAAATAGGCTTCGCCTTTCAGCAAATCTATCCTTCGGCGTCCGTTGGAGAAGGAAAGTGCAATCGCGGTATCGGAATTCATATGTATGGTCGAACCGTCCGGCAGCTTTTCGGTTCGCAGTTCCGTCTTCGCCGTCATCAGGTCGACCCTGAGTTGGGTTGGAACATCCAAGACGGCAATGAGGCTACCTGAAACCGTCAGCAAAAGGACGGCCACGATTATTTTGCCAGGCCCTTTGCCGCGGCGAAATGCCTTCCTCGTGAAAGCCGGCTCTTTTGCAAGCGCGATATGCGTATGATCAAGCACGGCAGCGACACGACGATAGGCTTCCGCATGCGCGGGATCGGCCGCGAGCCACCGGTCGAACTCTTCCTTTTCGGTCGGGCTTGTGGTTTCCGAAAGACAGAGCGCCCAATCCACCGCTTGTTGCCGGATGCGCTTGCTGTTGTCTGTCATGCTTTCACGTTTCCATCGCGTTCAATCGGGGTTGCGGAATTGGGCGCCGAATGCGGCTAGTCGAACTGATCCATCTTTTCCAGACAATGGAGCACGGCATGTCGCAAATGCCTGTCCACCGATCCACGTGTGATGCCCATGGCGGCGGCGATATCCTCGCGCGGTATTTGTCCCACCCTGTGTGCTATGAACACCCGGCGGCATGTCGGCGGCAAAGCCTGGATTGCCTCGCGCAATGCCGTAAGCCGCTTGCGGAGATCAAGATTTTGTCCGGGGGCGTGCTGCTGGGTGGCGATTGCTTCTGCGGATCGGTCAAGCTGCGCGAAAAGCCGTGTTTCGAAAGCGGCTCTTCTCATCCTGTCGAAACCGAGATTGACGGCCGCCCGAATGAGAAAGGCTTTTATACTGGATTTGTGTTCCAGCCGATGGTCACTGGTTGCAAGCTTTATATAAAGATCATGCACGACATCGTGCGACAGGGACTGATCGATACCTTTTCGACTGACAGCCTGAATTATCTCCCTGTAATAACGTTCAATAGACATGTCCAGCGGACGCCTTTCGTCGGAAAAACGTTCTGGAGATACTTCGATCGGCGGCTTCGAACTCATTATAATCTTTTGCCAATCCAGTTAAAGCCGCAGTTTCCCAGACGAAATAGCATTGCCACATGAAAAGGCAATAAAAACATGATTGTATTATTCATATTTTTTCCGGGTTCTTTTTCTTGATCTGGATCAAGGTGGCGTTGCCCTGCCGGTGGCAATGCTCCAACCGACGCAAAGGCGCGTTTCCGCTCTCCCAGGCGCGTGCCGTGCTTTTCGTCGGTCGGCTTGCACGTTGGGGGAAACCAACAATGAATTACACGTTAGAAACCGCGATCGTGGCGCTCGGCGCCTTTCTCGCGTTGCTCGGGGCAGCCTTTGCCCATGACAGTCTTTTCGCCGCCCATATGTGGGTGCTGTTCTTTACGCTTCTGGTCAGCACGGTGCTTCTGCTGCGCCGTGTCTCCTTCGCGCCTGTCGATTCAGCCGCGCGTGCCCGCCTCAAGTCGGAATATTTCGATGAGGTGGTGAAATACGGCGTCATCGCCACCGTGTTCTGGGGTGTCGTCGGTTTTCTGGTCGGCGTCGTGGTGGCGCTTCAGCTCGCTTTTCCCGATCTCAATATCGCGCCCTATTTCAATTTCGGCCGGATGCGGCCGCTGCACACATCGGCGGTGATCTTCGCTTTCGGGGGAAATGCGCTGATCGCCACCTCCTTTTACGTGGTGCAGAGAACCTGTCGGGCGCGCCTGTTCGGCGGCAATCTCGGCTGGTTCGTGTTCTGGGGCTACAACCTCTTCATCGTCATGGCCGCCACCGGCTATCTGCTCGGTATTACGCAGGGACGCGAATATGCGGAACCCGAATGGTATGTGGACATCTGGCTGACCATCGTATGGGTCGCCTATCTGCTTGTGTTCCTCGGTACGATCCTCACGCGCAAGGAGCCGCATATCTATGTGGCGAACTGGTTCTACCTGAGCTTCATCGTCACCATCGCCATGCTGCATATCGTCAATAATCTGGCGGTGCCGGTGTCCTTCCTCGGGATCAAGAGCTATTCGGCCTTCTCGGGCGTGCAGGACGCGCTGACGCAATGGTGGTACGGCCATAACGCCGTCGGCTTCTTCCTGACGGCCGGCTTCCTCGGCATGATGTACTACTTCATCCCGAAGCAGGTGAACCGCCCGGTCTATTCCTACCGCCTGTCGATCATCCACTTCTGGGCGCTGATCTTCATGTATATCTGGGCCGGCCCGCACCATCTGCACTATACCGCGCTGCCGGACTGGGCGCAGACGCTCGGCATGGTGTTCTCTGTCATGCTGTGGATGCCGTCGTGGGGCGGCATGATCAACGGCCTGATGACGCTTTCGGGCGCATGGGACAAGATCCGTACCGATCCCGTCGTGCGCATGATGGTGATGGCGGTGGCCTTCTACGGCATGGCGACTTTCGAAGGTCCGATGATGTCGATCAAGGCCGTCAACTCGCTCAGCCACTATACCGACTGGACCATCGGCCATGTTCATTCCGGCGCACTCGGCTGGAACGGCATGATCACTTTCGGCGCGATCTATTACCTGACGCCGAAACTCTGGGGCAGGGAGCGTCTCTACAGCCTGCAACTGGTCAACTGGCACTTCTGGCTCGCCACGCTCGGCATCGTCGTTTACGCCGCCGTCATGTGGGTGGCCGGCATCCAGCAGGCGCTGATGTGGCGCGAATACGATGCCCAAGGCTTCCTCGTCTATTCCTTCGCGGAATCGGTCGCGGCGCTGTTCCCCTATTACGTGATGCGTGCCTTGGGCGGCCTGATGTTCCTCAGCGGCGCGCTGATCATGGCCTACAACGTCACGATGACCATCCTCGGTCATCAACGCGAGGAGGGCGCCAGCAAAGGCGCGGCACCCTCGCTGCAGCCTGCTGAATAAGGAGGGGCCCCATGTCCATTCTTGACAAACACGCCGTCATCGAACGCAACGCGACGCTGCTTCTGGTCGGTTCCCTGCTGGTCGTTTCCATCGGCGGCATCGTTGAAATCGCACCGCTCTTCTATCTCGAAAACACCATCGAGAAAGTGGAGGGCATGCGACCCTACACGCCGCTGGAGCTGGCCGGGCGCAACATCTACATCCGCGAGGGGTGTTATGTCTGCCACAGCCAGATGATCCGGCCGTTCCGCGACGAGGTGGAGCGTTACGGGCACTACAGCCTGGCGGCGGAATCCATGTACGACCACCCGTTCCAGTGGGGTTCCAAGCGCACGGGGCCGGACCTCGCGCGCGTCGGAGATCGTTATTCGAACGAGTGGCACGTGCAGCATCTGGCCGATCCGCGTTCGGTGGTGCCGGAATCGATCATGCCCTCCTATGCGTTCCTGAAGACCACGCCGCTGAAGATCACCGACGTTTCCATGGAGCTGAAGGCCAACCGCGCCGTCGGCGTGCCCTATAGTGACGAGATGATCGAAAAATCCGCCGCCGATCTTGCCGCCCAGGCCGACCCGAATGCGGATTCGTCGGAACTTCTGGCGCGTTATCCGAAGGCGAAGGTGGGCGATTTCGACGGCGATCCGGCCAAGCTTACCGAAATGGATGCGCTGGTCGCCTATCTGCAGATGCTCGGCACGCTGGTCGATTTCTCGACCTATGACGATGCCGCCGGATACCGGTGAGGAGGTTTAAGCCATGGAAACCTACACGGCCATGCGCCACTTCGCCGATAGCTGGGGCCTGCTTGCCATGACCCTGTTCTTTGCCGGCGTCGTCGTTTTCACCCTTCGCCCCGGCTCCAGACAAGCCGCGGACGATGCCGCCAGCATTCCGCTTAAGGAGGACTAGGATATGTCCGAAAAACACATTGATGACATCAGCGGCGTCGAAACCACCGGCCATGAATGGGACGGTATCCGCGAACTGAACAATCCCATGCCGCGCTGGTGGGTCTGGACCTTCTATTTCACGATCCTCTGGGCCATCGGTTACACCATCGCCTATCCGGCATGGCCGCTGATCAATGGGGCGACGCAAGGGTTGCTCGGCTGGAACAGCCGCGGCGACATCGCCGCCGAAATTGCCGATGCAAAACAGTCGCAGAGCGTCTTTGTCGACAAGATCGCCAATTCGTCGCTTGCCGAAATTCAGGCCGACCCGACTCTGATGCAATTTGCCCTTTCCGGCGGCGCTGCCGCTTTCAAGGTCAATTGCATTCAGTGTCACGGTTCAGGTGCTGAAGGCGGGCAGGGTTATCCCAACCTCAACGATGACGACTGGATGTGGGGCGGCAGCGTCGACGACATCTATACGACGGTGAAGCACGGCATTCGTTTTGCCGACGATGCGGATACGCGCGCTTCGGAAATGCCGGCCTTTAGCGATATCCTCCAGTCGAATGAAATCCGCGAGGTTGCCGCCTATGTCGTCAGTCTCACCGGCACCCCCTCCAACCCGGCGCTGGTGGAGCCCGGCAAGCAGCTCTTTGCCGACAATTGCGCCTCCTGCCACGGGGAAGACGCCAAGGGCAACCGCGAATTCGGCGCGCCCAATCTCGCCGATGCGATCTGGCTGAAGTCGCAGGGCGAAGAGGGGATTGTCTCGCAGATACGGTCGCCCAAGCACGGGGTCATGCCCGCCTGGGGTGAGCGCCTCGGCGATACGACGGTCAAGCAGCTGGCGATCTTCGTTCATTCGCTTGGCGGTGGTGAGTGATAGCAAAGACAGGAAATGGAAAGGGCTGTGTCATGCGGCCCCCGGATAGATGACAGCGGCCTGAAAGCTCTCTTCCGTCATGCTCGGGCCTGTCCCGAGCATCTGCAACGTCTCGATTTAATTGGACGTGATTAGATCCTTGGGACAAGCCCAAGGATGACGTCGAGTGTAAAGAAGCTCTGCCATCACACTCAAAGGGCCGCATAGCGGCCCTTTTTTCTTTATCGGTCCGACCAGACAGCCAGTTCATACCCGTCCGGATCGGTGAAGTGAAAACGCCGCCCGCCCGGAAACTCGAAGATTGCGACGCTGATCTGCCCGCCGGCGGCTTCGACGCGTCGCTGCACATCCTCGATATCGGCGGCGTAGAGAATGACGAGCGGTCCGCCCTTGGCCGAGACCGGCGCCGTGGTGGTGAAACCGCCGGTCAGCCGGCCATCGGAAAACTCGCAATATTGCGGACCGTAATCCTTAAAGGACCAGCCGAAGGCGCCGCCGTAAAATTCCTTGCTGCGCTCGATATCGGCGACGTTGAATTCGACATAGTCGATCCGCCGGTCGTTCGTATTCGTGGTCATGCTTCCTCCATCAATCCTTTTCGAGCAGCGCCTTCAGCGTTTCGAGATCGGCCGTGATCGCTTTTGCATCCTGCTCGAAATCCTCGTCCGTCATGCCCTGAAGGCGAAGCAGGGTGAAACTCACCTCCGTGCCGCTGCCATTCGGCGTTACCCGTAGCGCGTTATAAACCTTCACACCATCCGGCAAGGTCACGACATGGTCGATGACGCCGAACTCGTTTGCGGGCGCGAAATTGACCCGCACCTCGCCAAGCGGCCCGCCCTCGGCAATCCAGTCCTCGCCGTCCGGTGTGAGGCCGCCCGCAAGGCCTGCGGCCCAGTGCGGCATGTTCTGCGGGTTGGAGGCGAAGTCATAGACGTGGCTCCAGGGTTTTTCGACCGACAGATGAATGATTCTCGACTGCATGACAGGCATTTCATCCTCCCTTGGCGGCGCGTTCCCATACTGCGCCACTTTGTCGTCACTTGATGTAAGTCAAGGATGTTTCACCGGGGAGATGGGAGAAAGCAAGGAGATAAAAACGGACTCCTATCATGAACATCTATCGCGCCGGACAGGACCGCCCGCAACAGCCTGTCGAAAGGCTGGAGGCGGAAGCCGTCAATTCCGCAAAAACGCGCAAACCGCTCTACGAAGCACGCAGGAAGATTTTTCCCAAGCGCGCTGAGGGGCGGTTTCGGCGGTTCAAATGGCTGGTGATGCTGGTCACGCTCGGCATTTATTATCTGACGCCGTTCCTGCGCTGGGATCGCGGTCCCTATGCGCCGGATCAGGCGGTGCTGATCGATATCGCCAACCGGCGCTTTTATTTCTTCTTCATCGAAATCTGGCCGCAGGAGTTCTTCTTCGTCGCCGGATTGCTGGTCATGGCCGGGCTTGGGCTCTTTCTCGTCACGTCCGCTGTCGGGCGTGCATGGTGCGGTTACACCTGTCCGCAGACCGTCTGGGTCGACCTGTTTCTGGTGGTCGAGCGGGCGATAGAGGGCGATAGGAACGCGCGCATGAAACTGGATGCCGCGCCCTTCACATTCGGCAAATTGCGCAAGCGGGTGCTGAAACACGCGATCTGGCTGGTGATCGGCGTTCTGACCGGCGGCGCCTGGATTTTCTATTTCGCCGATGCGCCGACACTGGCGATGCAGTTCATGACCGGGCAGGCGCCGATGATCGCCTATTCCACCGTCGCCATCCTCACCGCCACCACCTATGTCTTCGGCGGGCTGATGCGGGAACAGGTCTGCACCTATATGTGTCCCTGGCCGCGCATTCAGGCGGCGATGCTGGATGAGAATTCGCTTGTCGTCACCTATAATGACTGGCGCGGCGAACCGCGCTCGCGGCATGCCAAGAAGGCTGCGGCGGCAGGGGAGAGCATCGGCGACTGCGTCGATTGCAATGCCTGCGTCGCGGTCTGTCCCATGGGCATTGATATCAGGGACGGGCAGCAGTTGGAATGCATCACCTGCGCGCTCTGCATCGATGCCTGCGACGGGGTGATGGACAAGATCGGCAAGCCGCGCGGGCTGATCGCCTATGCGACGCTTTCCGAATACCAGTCCAACATGGCGCTGGCGACCGGCAATGGTGAGCATGCCATCCGCCCCGCAAAGGTGCGCGAGGAGGACGGTAGCTTCAGGAAGAGCGTCCGCCACTTCAACTGGCGCATCGTCTTCCGGCCGCGCACGTTGCTTTACACGGCCATATGGTCGGCGGTCGGTATCGGCATGCTGTTTGCGCTGGTGACGCGCGAGCGGCTGGCGCTGAATGTCCTGCATGACCGCAATCCGCAATATGTGCTGGAATCGAACGGTTCCATTCGCAACGGCTATACGGTGCGCATTCTCAACATGGTGCCGCAGCCACGCACAATGAGCCTGACCATCGAGGGCATTCCGAATGCGGTGATGAAGATCAACGGCATGCCGGATACGGCCGCACGCACCTTCGAAGTGACGGTGGAGCCGGACGAGGCGACGACGCTGAAGGTCTTCGTCACCCTGCCGGGCAAAGATGTGGCGCGGGCGGCGGAAAATTTCGAATTCATCGTCAGCGATACGGGCGGCCATGAGACGGCCCGCTACGATGCTGTCTTCAACGCTCCGGGAGTGAAAAAATGACCGTGAACAATCGTCAGACGTCCGGTTTCACGTTCACCGGCTGGCATATGCTGGGTGTCATGCTGCTGTTTTTCGGCACCGTCATCACCGTCAACATGGTGATGGCCTGGAACGCGGTCAACAGCTGGAGCGGGCTCGTCGTGCCCAATACCTATGTGGCCAGCCAGCAGTTCAACGCCAAGGCGGAAGCCGCCAAGGCAAGGGCCGCGACCGGTATCAAGGGCAAGCTCATCGTGGATGAAAAGACGGTGCGTTACGAGGTATTTCATCCCGACACCGGCCCGGTCGACACCGATAAGGTGACGGCGCATTTTCGCCGGCCTGTCGGGGAACGCCAGAATTTCGACATGGAACTGACCCCGGTTTCCACCGGCGTCTTCACCGGCCCGCATGACATGTTGCCGGGCCAATGGATCGTCGAGGTTACCGCCGTCAAGGACGGCCGGATCATCGTGCATGAGGGCACGCGGATCGCCGTCATCAGGGGGCGCAAATGAGCTGCTGCGCACCGGGAACGGAAGGTTCGCTGCAACTTGGCGAGCCGGTCAATCCGCCATCGTCGGAGGAATTGCTGCTGGCGAGCCGCGATCTGGGGCAGGGGCTGCGCCAGACCGATCTCAGCGTGCCGGATGTGTATTGCGGCGTCTGCATCACCACCATCGAGACCGCGCTCGGCCGTCTGCGCCAAGTGGAGCGGGCGCGTGTGAACCTGTCGTCCAAACGTGTGGCGGTTGTCTGGAGGGAAGAGGTCAATGGCGTCAGGACCGATCCCGCCGAGATTGCCCGTACAATCCTGTCGACGGGATACCGCACACATCTTTTCGCCAGCGGGCAGGATGCTTCGGACGCGTTGCGCTCGCAGCTGATCAGGGCGGTGGCGCTGTGCGGTTTTGCCTCCGCCAATATCATGCTTCTGTCCGTTTCCGTGTGGTCGGGGGCGGATGCGGCGACGCGCGACATGTTCCACTGGATTTCGGCGATGATTGCCGCGCCGGCATTGATCTATGGCGGGCGTTTTTTCTATCAATCTGCCTGGAACGCGCTGAAACACGGCCGCACCAATATGGATGTGCCGATCGCGCTTGCCATCACGCTCTCTTATGCCGTTTCCCTGTGGGAGACGATCCATCACGGCGAACATGCCTGGTTCGATGCGACCGTCTCGCTGCTGTTCTTCCTGCTGATCGGCCGAACGCTTGACCATATCATGCGCGACAAGGCGCGCTCGGCCATTGCCGGGCTTGCCCATCTTTCGCCGCGCGGGGCAACGGTGATCGGTGAGAATGGAACGCGGGAGTATCGGCCGCTTGCCGATATCCAGCCGGGAATGTCGATTGCGATTGCGGCCGGGGACCGCGTGGCGGTGGATGCCGTGGTCGTCTCCGGCAGCAGCGATCTCGACATGTCCATCGTCAACGGTGAAAGCGCACCGCGCCGCGTTACGGCAGGCGACAGCCTTCAGGCCGGTACGCTCAATCTCACCGGTTCGCTGACTGCGCGGGTGACGGCGTCGGCGAAGGATTCCTTCCTTTCGGAAGTGATCGGGCTGATGGAGGCGGCCGAAGGCGGGCGGGCGCGTTACCGGCGCATCGCAGATCGCGCCGCGAGTTATTATTCTCCGGTGGTGCATCTTCTTGCGCTGGTGACGTTTCTCGGCTGGGGCATTTTCGGCGGTGACTGGAAACAGGCGATGCTGATCGCCATTGCGGTTCTCATCATCACCTGCCCCTGCGCGCTTGGCCTTGCCGTTCCCGTCGTGCAGGTGGTGGCCGCCGGAAGGCTGTTCCGGCACGGCATCATGGTCAAGGAAGGCTCGGCGATGGAGCGGCTGGCCGAAATCGATACCGTGCTGTTCGACAAGACCGGCACCCTGACTATCGGCAAACCGAGGTTGGTCGAGACTGGCGATGTGAAGCCCGCCACCATGGCGATTGCGGCGGGGCTTGCCGCCCATTCGCGGCATCCCCTGTCGAAAGCCCTGCATGCCGCCTATAGCGGCGCTGTGCCGACCTATGAGGCGGTGCGGGAAATTCCGGGCTCCGGCGTCGAGGCGGAGACGGAAGCCGGAACCTACCGGCTGGGCAATCGCCGTTTCGCATGCCCGGATGAAGCAAGCGTCGATAATGGCGATGCGCGGTCGGAAGTGGTGCTGTCCCTCGATGGCCGACATCTGGCGAGCTTCGGTTTCGAGGATAATCCGCGCGCAGGTGCGGTTGCGGCATTGCGCAGCCTGTCGGTACGGGGGCTGATGCAGGAAATCGTTTCGGGTGACCGGGCAGTAGCCGTCAGCGCCATGGCGCAGCGGCTGGGGATCGGCAACTGGCGTGCGGATCTGTCGCCGAAGGACAAGGCGGCGCGCTGCGCTGAGCTTGCCGGCGAAGGGCGCAGGGTGCTGATGGTGGGAGATGGTATCAACGACGCGCCGGCGCTTGCCGCCGCGTATGTGTCCATGGCGCCCGCCACCGCCGCCGATATCGGCCGGCAGGCAGCCGATTTCGTGTTCATGCAGGAAGATCTCGATGCCGTGCCTTTCGCAATCGAGACATCGCAACGGGCAGGAAGGCTGATCCGGCAGAACTTCGCGCTTGCCATCGGCTATAACGTCATCGCCGTGCCGATTGCGATTGCCGGTTACGCGACGCCGATGATCGCGGCCATCGCCATGTCGACATCGTCCCTGATCGTCGTGGCCAATGCATTGCGTCTTGCCGGTACGGCTGAAACCGTCCGTCCTCAGAACCAAGCGAAGACCGGATTTGCAGGCGAGGGGGCGCAACTGGCATGAATATGCTGATCTATCTCATTCCCGTCGCTCTGTTCTTAGGAGCGCTTGGCCTTTTCGCCTTCCTCTGGTCGGTGCGCTCGGGCCAATATGAGGATATGGACGGGGCCGCCTGGCGGGCGCTGGATGATGGCGATGACCGGCCCCGACGATCATAAGAGGCGAGGCGGGCTTGGCGTTTTGAACCGGCCTCGACCTGTCGCAAATATGCAAAGCTGATTTGCGTCATCAAAATTTAATCGTTTCAGTCCCGGCTAGCCTTGCCGTTTGTTCATTACAGTGCCACAACACGACCACCAAAAAGCAAGATGGAGGCACATCCGTGGAACAGGCAGAAATCGGTTTGATCGGTCTCGGCGTCATGGGCTCGAACCTGGCGTTGAACATCGCGGAAAAGGGCAACAAGATTGCCGTATTCAACCGAACCCCTGAAGCGACGAAAAAATTCTACGCCGAGGCTGGGGACTTGCAGGGACAGTTGATCCCCTGCGAAACCATCGAGGAATTCGTCGCCGCCATTCGCCCTCCGCGCCCGATCATCATCATGATCAAGGCCGGCGATCCGGTCGACCAGCAGATGGAAATCCTGAAACCGCATCTCGCCAATGGCGACATCATGATCGATGCCGGCAATGCGAATTTCCGCGATACGATCCGCCGTTTCGACAATCTGAAGGATAGCGGCCTGACCTTTATCGGCATGGGCGTTTCCGGCGGTGAAGAAGGTGCGCGCCATGGACCGTCGATCATGGTCGGCGGCACCGAGGATAGCTGGAAGCGTGTCGAGAAGGTGCTGACTTCCATTTCCGCCAAGTACAATAACGATCCGTGCGTGGCATGGCTCGGCAATGACGGCGCCGGCCACTTCGTCAAGACCATCCATAACGGCATCGAATATGCCGACATGCAGATGATCGCCGAAATCTACGGCATACTGCGTGACGGCCTTGGCATGAGCGCCGTGGAAATCGCCGATGTGTTCGCCGAATGGAACAAGGGCCGCCTGAATTCCTACCTGATCGAAATCACCGAGAAGGTTCTGCGCGCCGCCGATCCGATCACAGGCAAGCCGATGGTCGATCTGATCCTCGACAAGGCTGGCCAGAAGGGCACGGGCAAGTGGTCGGTCATCGAAGCACAGAACATGGGCGTCGCCGCAACCGCCATCGAGGCGGCCGTGGCTGCCCGTATCCTGTCGTCGCAGAAGGATGAGCGCGAGGCTGCCGAGAAGATCTTCGGTCTGCCGACCGTTGCGCCTGCACCGGCTGACAAAAAGGCTTTCATCGCCGATCTGGAAAGCGCGCTTCTGGCCGCCAAGGTCGGCGCTTATGCGCAGGGCTTCGCGATCATGTCGGCCGCTTCCAAGGAGTTCAACTGGAACCTGCCGATGCCGACGATCGCCCGCATCTGGCGCGCCGGCTGCATCATCCGCTCGGAATTCCTCGATGAGATCACCTCGGCCTTCACCAAGGACCCGCATGTGGCCAACCTCATCGTGACGCCTGCCTTTGCCGGCATCGTCAAGGATACCGACGCACCGCTGCGTCGTGTCGTTTCCTATGCCGTCCTCTCCGGCCTGCCGGTTTCGGCGCTGGCTTCGGCGCTCGGCTATTTCGACGCCTATCGCCGTGGCCGCGGCAGCGCCAACCTCATTCAGGCGCAGCGCGACTTCTTCGGCGCGCATGGTTTCGAACGCACCGACGGTGTGGACAAGCCGCATGGCCCTTGGGGCAGCGGCGCCGACATTTTCTGATCGGCTGAAACGACAAACGATAAAAGGCCCGCGCGAGCGGGCCTTTTTCATTTCATTGATGCCTGGATTATCGGGCGGCGGCGAGGCCGACGATCAGGCCGCTGACGGCATTGATGAGCAGGAACTGGTTGTCGACGCGCACCCAGCGCTGGTCGCGGCGCGGTTCGGCAAGGCGATAGCGGCGATAATCGCGGCGGTCGATGACGTGGCGGCGTTCGCCTGCAGACAGGCGCTGGCCGCGATCCCAGCGGTGCTTCTTGACGATGACTTTCTTGGTGGTGACCTGACGCTCGACGGTAACGCCGCGATGGCGATCGTCGTGGCGGCTTTGGGCCTGAGCCATCGGAGCGGCGAGAACGGTGGCGGCCAGAAGAATGGTGACGAACTTTTTCATGGAAGTTTCCTCTTGGGTTTCGATGAGGAGAACTTACGAATAAACGAATGAACGGAAACTGAATTTAAAATTACATTTATGTAATGGTTGTTAACGGTTAGGGGTGGGAGTTAATCTTTTGTTTTGAGATTTTTGGCCCGGCTTTTGCAATGTGCAGACCGCCCGGCGGAACCGGGCGGTCTCTCCTCAGTCAGACGCGTTCGGCGGATTTTGCCCAGAGGTTGATATCCGCTTCCTTGGCGTAACGGTCGATTTCGGCAAGTTCCTCGGCCGTGAAATCCGGCTTGTCGAGCGCCTTCACGCAATCCTCGACCTGTTCGACACGGCTTGCGCCAATGAGCGCCGAGGTGATGCGGCCGCCGCGCAGAACCCAGGCAATCGCCATCTGCGCCAGCGTCTGGCCGCGCCGCTCGGCAATGCTGTTGAGTGCACGGATGTTCTCGACATTGCGCTCGTTGAGGAAAGCGGGGTTCAGCGACTTGCTCTGCGCGGCACGGCTGCCCTGCGGCACGCCACCCAGATATTTCGTCGTCAACATGCCCTGCGCCAGCGGGGAGAAGACGATGGAGCCGATGCCCAGTTCTTCCAGCGTATCGACGAGACCGTCTTCCTCGATCCAGCGGTTGATCATCGAATAGCTCGGCTGATGGATGATGCAGGGCGTGCCGAGGTCCTTCAGGATCGCGGCGGCCTCGCGGGTGCGCTTCGAATTATAGGACGAGATGCCGACATAAAGCGCCTTGCCCGAACGCACGATCTGGTCCAGCGCGCCGCAGGTTTCCTCAAGCGGCGTATTGGGGTCGAAACGATGGGAATAGAAAATATCGACGTAATCCAGACCCATGCGCTTCAGGCTCTGGTCGCAGGAGGCGATCACATATTTGCGGCTGCCCCATTCGCCATAGGGGCCGGGCCACATGTTGTAACCGGCCTTGGAGGAGATGATCATCTCATCGCGATAGCCGGCAAAATCCGTCTTCAGGATTTCACCGAAGGCGGTTTCAGCGCTGCCGGGCGGCGGGCCGTAATTGTTGGCGAGATCGAAATGGGTGATGCCGAGATCGAAAGCGCGGCGGCATATGGCCTGTTTGGTCTGGTGCGGCGTGTCGTTGCCGAAATTGTGCCAGAGCCCGAGCGAAATCGCCGGCAGCTTCAGGCCGGTCTTGCCGCAGTGATTATATTTCATGGATGCATATCGGTTTTCGGCCGGTTGCCAAACCATGGGTCTTCCTCCGCTTGCTGATGACTGGCTGCCGGAGAACCCGGCAACCTTTTGAACCGATGAAGACAGGCGTGGGTTCACCTGTTATTCCCGAGAGGGATGGTTATGCCTTTCTCCGCATGGTTTCAATGCCGGGATTGGGCGAGGATTGGCAGGTATGAAGATCGAAGATGCGGAAATGCGGCTGGGGGCCGTCCGCCTTCGGGGTGAAGATGATACGGCGCGTTTCGCCGGCGGCAAGATCGAAGAGATTGTCGGAATAACGTCCGGGCTGATCTGCCTCCAGCATGACGAAGAGGGCGAGACCCGTGGCGGTGACATCGATTTCGAACTGGCCGTTTTTCAGTATATTGGTGGTGAATGTCAGGCCGGCGGGCTGAAGCTCCAGCGCCTTGTAGCTATCGCGCACATGGTGGCCTTCACCGGTCATGCCGTTGGAAGCGATGAAGCTCCAGGCAAGGACGGCGCCGTCAGGCAGGCTGTCCATGTCGATATCGGTCAGCATGGCGGCCCTGTCGGTCGCGCAGGTGCCGTTGGCGGATTTCAGCGGCACGCGGTTGCCGTCCATGGTCAGCGCAACGATGTTCATGTCGATTTCCACATCCTCCGCCGTGTCGTTGACCATGGAGAAGCTCACCCGGCGTCCATCTTCGGAAGGGATGGCCGAGACCGTGACCGGCTGGAAGAAACGGCGGGCGGCATAATGCAGTGCTTTCCAGCCGCCGCCATAATCGAGACTCGACCATGAGGCGACCGGCCAGGTGTCGTTCAGCTGCCAATAAAGCGTGCCCATGCAATGGGGCTTGAGCGAGCGCCAATAATCGACAGCCGTGCGGATCGCCAGCGCCTGCTGGACCTGACTGAGATAAACGAAATTCTCGAAATCCTTCGGGAAGCGGAAGTAACGGAACATGGTGCCCGCAATCCGCTCATTGCCGCCGACATTCTTCTGGTGCAGCTCGATGACTGGGGAGGCAATGTTCATGTCCCTGTCTTCCGCGTAGGTGCGGATGACGGGCATGGATGTATAGGACTGGAAACCGAATTCGGAGCAGAAGCGCGGTTTCACCGAACGATAATTGTCGAACGACTTGTTCTCGTGCCAGACGGACCAGTAATGCATGTCGCCGGAACCATCCGCGTGCCAGGCATCACCATAATCGAGATAACCGGAGGCGGGGCTCGATGGCCACCACAGCGCTTCGGGAGCGGCTTTTTTCAGGGCCCGTTCGATGGTGCGGTTGAGGCGGTCATAGGCCACGAGATAACGGTCGCGATTGTTGCGGGATTCATCGAACCAGGTCAGCGCACCCACCAGCTCGTTATCGCCGCACCAGAGCGCGATGGACGGATGCGAGGAGAGGCGTTTCACCTGATAGTCGACCTCGTGTTCGACATTGTCGAGGAAGTCCTCGCTGCAGGGGTAAAGGTTGCAGGCGAACATGAAATCCTGCCAGACCAGCAGGCCGAGACGATCGCAGAGATCGTAGAACCAGTCTTCCTCATAGAACCCGCCGCCCCAGACGCGGATCATGTTCATATTGGCCTCGACCGCGGAGCAGAGAAGGTCTTCGGTCTTTTCCCGGCTGGTCAGCGAATAGAGCGCATCGGCGGGGATCCAGTTGGCGCCGCGGCAGAAGATTTCCCGGCCATTGATGCGGAAGGCAAAGCGGCTGCCTGCTTCATCCTTGTCCGTCAGAAGCTCGATGGTCCTGAAGCCAATCTGGCGGGTCACGGTCTCATCGGGCAATTCCACCGTCAGCCCGTAGAGTGTCTGTTCGCCACTGCCGGCTGGCCACCAGAGCTCCGGATTTTCCACGAAGAAGACGTGGCGCACCACCGTTTCACCGGCTCCGACGCCGCAATCGAGCCTGAGCCTTTCGTCATTCAGCGACAGATAGACCGGCAGGCTCGCGGGGCCTTCGGCAAACAGCGTGACGGCCACATGCAGTTCCACGCCGCCTTCGACATGGTGCTGCGAGGTGACGATATGTTCGATGCGGGCTGTATCGAGGCGCTTCAGCAGGATTTTGCCGTAAAGGCCGAGCGGCGCAATCGCGATATTCCAGTCCCAGCCGAAATGGCATTGCGGCTTGCGCAGCATGTTGCCATTGGCAATCGGCGAATTGCCGGGGTGATAGGGAATATAGAAAGGCTGCCGTGCCTGCCGTTCCGCACCGGCCGCGATGTTGGAATGGAAATGGATGCGGATGGTGTTTTCACCCGGCCGCACAGCCCGCGAAACATCCGGGCGGTAACGGCGGAAACAATTGTCGGCGCTCAGGACCGGGATGTCGTTGACGAAGACGATGGCGACGGTGTCGAGGTAATCGATATCGAGATACCAGCTGGCATCCGCCTCATCGAGGATAAAGGTTCGCTCGAGAATCCAGTCCTGCTGCGCGACCCATTGCACCGCCTTCTCATTGGCGCCGTGATAGGGATCGGGAATGATGCCCGCATTTTTGAGCGCGGTGTGAATATCGCCCGGTACGGAAAGCTGGGTGGCGTGGTCTCCTTCCACCGAGGTCAGGCGCCAGGACCCGGCCAGATCGACGACGGTTTCGGGCGAGGAAGAAGAAATCATAATCGGACCCTGCATAATATGAATTCGAAGAAGACTGGGCTGCATCATGGTGCAGGCTTGTGTCAGAATCTGGGGGAGAATGGATGCGTGCAAAGCGGCTGCCTCACATTTATCCGGCTTTGCGATTTCCTCCCTTCGGCAACGTTACCGTAAAACAATCGTTCCGTCATTCCTTTGAGTGACAATCTGTAACATGAAAAATGCCGGGGAAGGCCGGGTCTTGATAATGACGTTGCCTCGTCCAAAATTAATCTATTTTTATTATTTTATATTAGCGTGTTATATGGATTTTTTAATCTATATAATGAGGAAATTTATCCAATGATATCCGGACTTTTGGCCCCGTAAGAAAAAGAACGCGGTCGGGAAATATTTTCCGGACCTATATCGTTTTAGCTGAATTGGCCGATAGCCGGACAGGACCGGCCTTTGACCGCAGACCTTTGCCTTTGCAACAGGGCAAAAGCTATCTATGATTACCGTTCGGTAAAGCGTGGCGAAATGACATGAACGATACTGGCAAATCCGGCAGGGACGACATACCCGCGACCACGGGCGAGCGTCCGACCTTGAAGACAATCGCCTATATGACGGGTCTCGGCATCACCACCGTATCGCGCGCACTGAAGGATGCGCCCGATATCGGCGCTGAAACCAAGGAGCGCGTGCGGCTGATCGCCCGGCAGATCGGCTACCAGCCAAACCGCGCCGGGGTGCGCCTTCGCACCGGCAAGACCAATGTGATTGCCCTTGTGCTGAGTGTCGATGAAGAACTGATGGGTTTCACCAGCCAGATGGTCTTCGGCATCACCGAGGTTCTTTCCACGACACAATATCATCTGGTCGTGACGCCCCACATCCATGCCAAGGATTCCATGGTGCCGATCCGCTATATTCTCGATACCGGTTCGGCGGATGGGGTCATTATTTCGAAGATCGAGCCCAACGATCCGCGCGTTCGTTTCATGACCGAGCGCAACATGCCCTTCGTCACCCATGGGCGGTCCGATATGGGCATCGACCATGCCTTTCATGATTTCGATAACGAAGCCTATGCCTATGAGGCGGTCGAACGGCTGGCGCAATGCGGGCGTAAAAGGATCGCCGTCGTCGTGCCGCCATCGCGGTTTTCATTCCACGATCACGCCCGCAAGGGGTTCTTGAGGGCAATCAGGGATTTCGGCCTTAGCGAATTTCCGCTGGATGCCATCACCATCGAAACGCCGCTCGAAAAAATCCGCGATTTCGGCCAGCGGCTGATGCAATCGGATGACCGTCCCGACGGCATCGTTTCGATCAGCGGCAGCAGCACCATTGCGCTGGTGGCGGGTTTCGAAGCGGCAGGTGTGAAAATCGGCGAAGATATCGATATCGTCTCGAAACAGTCCGCCGAGTTCCTGAACTGGATCAAACCGCAGATCCACACCGTCAATGAGGATATCAAACTGGCGGGCAGGGAGCTTGCGAAGGCCCTTCTGGCGCGCATTAACGGCGCGCCGCCGGAAACCCTGCAGAGCATCAGCAGCCCTGTCTGGTCTTCGATGGCGCCGAAGCCGTAACGAGCTGCTTTGCGATTGATGGCGTGACGTCTCCACCCAGCGATTGTCGCGCCTCGTTTCCTTATGCAGTACTTTATATTTCAATCGCAAGTAACTGTTTTAAAATATATATTATTCCGATTATTCACGCCTCGGCCGTATTCCGGTTCAAAGCCGGAATGACGGAACCGGGGCGTTAGGGGCGGCAATACGCATCAGGACAGGCAATCCTTCAGCGAGCCTGCAATGCCGCGCATCAGCTTGAAATAGAGGTCCGGGCCGGGTTCCAGCGTCGCTGCCTCCGGATCGAGCGTCGCCGATTTCGCGGCGGTGCCTTCGGTGATGACCGAAATCAGCTTCGGCTCGAATTGCGGTTCAGCGAAAACGCAGGTTGCGCCGAGCTGGCGAACCTTTTCCTGCATCTGCTTGACGCGGTCCGCACCGGGCAGGGTTTCGGGGCTGACGGTGATCGATCCAGCCGTCTTCACGCCGTAACGATGCTCGAAATATTGATAGGCATCGTGGAACACGATGAAGGGCTTGTCCTTCACCGGCTTGACCGTTTCCTTGAGTTCGGCGTCGAGCGCATCGAGGTCGTCGATCAGTTTTTTGGTGTTGGCCTGATAGGTCGCGGCATTGCCGGCATCGGCGGCGATCAGCGCGGTTTCTATCGTCTGCGCCATGGCCTTGGCATTTTCGGGATCGAGCCAGAGATGGGTATCGTATGCGCCGTGGTCATGGTCCTCGTGACCCTCCGCATGGTCGTGTCCATGATCGTGCGCGCCTTCCTCTTCAGCGTGGCCGTCATGCGCCTCGTGGCCTTCATCGCCATGGTCATGTGCTTCAAAGGGGCCGCCTTCGCGGAAGGGCAGCTTTTCCAGACCCTTTGCGTCTTCCAGTTCCACCACGGTTGCCTTGCTGGCAAGCGCTTCGAGCGGCTTTTCCAGGAATGCTTCCAGTCCCGGCCCAACCCAGAAGACCACATCGGCCTTTTCGAGCTTGCGGGCATTGGACGGTCTGAGATTATAGGTGTGCGGCGAAGCCGCGCCGTCGACGATGAGCTGCGGTTCGCCGACGCCCCGCATGATGGCGGCGACGAGGGAATGGACGGGCTTGATCGAGACCACGACATCGGGCGCGGCGGTGGCGCCGGAAGCGGCGGCCGCTATTGCCACCGATGCCATGAGCGGGATCAGGAACGATTTCATGAAATGCACTCCACTTGAAGAAGTATAGTTATGTTATTACATTTATTGCGTAACTCTATAACGTATGCAATAGCGGTAAGCAACATCGCCGAACGGACAATCCCATGCTTCATTCCGCCCATCGGGGCAAAGAGATACTGGTTTCCCTTGCCAATGCCGGCGTGCGGCGCAACGGCCGCTGGCTGGTGCGTGGCGTGGAATTTTCCGTCAGCAAAGGCGAGATCGTCACGCTGATCGGGCCGAACGGTTCCGGCAAATCCACCAGCGCGAAAATGGCGATCGGCGTGGTGAAGCCGACCGAGGGCGAGGTTTCGCGCATTGCCGGTCTGAAGGTCGGTTATGTGCCGCAGAAGCTTTCCGTGGACTGGACCATGCCGCTTTCGGTGCGCCGGCTGATGACGCTGACCGGGCCGCTGCCAGCCCGTGAAATCGACGCGGCGCTGAATGCGACGGGCATTGCGCATCTCGCCAATGCGGAAGTGCAGCACCTTTCCGGCGGCGAGTTCCAGCGCGCGCTTCTGGCCCGCGCCATCGCCCGCAAACCCGATCTGCTGGTTCTCGACGAGCCCGTGCAGGGTGTCGATTTCTCCGGCGAGATCGCGCTCTATGATTTGATAAAAAATATCAGAAATTCAAATAATTGTGGAATTTTGTTAATCTCGCATGATCTGCATGTGGTGATGGCCGAAACCGACACCGTCATATGCCTGAACGGCCATGTCTGCTGCCGGGGCACGCCGCAGGCGGTTAGCCAGAGCCCGGAATATATGCGGCTGTTCGGCGGCGCCGCAGCCAAGGCGCTTGCCGTCTATAGCCACCATCACGATCATACCCATTTGCCCGATGGTCGGGTGCAGCATGCGGATGGTTCGGTGACCGATCATTGCCACCCCGAGGATGGGCACCATCATATGCATGACCACGGCCACCACCACGACAGCCATGACGAATGCGGCTGCGGCCATGAGCATGAGGGCCATACGCCTCCCAGCGAGCGGCAGGGAGAGCGCCATGTTTGACGATTTCTTCGTTCGCGCCATGGTCGCCGGTATTGGCGTTGCGCTCACTGCCGGTCCTCTCGGCTGTTTCGTCGTCTGGCGGCGCATGGCCTATTTCGGCGATACGATGGCCCATTCGGCGCTGCTTGGCGTCGCGCTGTCGCTGCTGTTGCAGCTCAACCTCATCGTCAGCGTCTTTCTGGTGGCGTCGGCGGTTTCGATCCTGTTGCTCTTTTTGCAACGGCGTCAGGCGCTCTCCGCCGATGCATTGCTTGGCATCTTGTCCCATTCGGCGCTGGCGATAGGACTCGTCATCGTCGCTTTCATGAGTTGGGTGCGCATCGATCTCGTCTCGTTCCTGTTCGGCGATATTCTCGCGGTTACCCGCAGCGATATTGCCCTGATTTGGGGAGGCGGGCTGGTGGTCATCGTCTCCATGGTGTTCCTGTGGCGGTCGCTGCTTGCCTCCACCGTCAATACGGAGCTGGCCGAAGCCGAGGGGCTGAACCCGGAGCGCGCAAAGCTGATCTTCACGCTATTGATGGCGCTGGTGATCGCCATTGCCATGAAGGTGGTCGGTATCATGCTCATCACGTCATTGCTCATCATACCGGCGGCGACCGCCAGACGCTTTTCCGCCACGCCTGAGGTGATGGCGGTGGTGGCTTCGCTGATCGGCGCAGTCGCCGTTGTCGGCGGCCTGTTCGGCTCGCTCAGTTACGACACACCGTCCGGCCCATCCATCGTGGTTGCCGCGGTGATCCTCTTCGTTATAAGCCTGTTGCCGGCGCCGGGTTTTTCCCGCGCCGCGGATGAAGGAGGCAAATCATGAATGCGCAGACCCAGCAGAACCTCACCAAGAACCAGTCGCTGGTCATGAATGCCCTCTCAAACGCGCATCAGCCGCTCAGCGCCTATATGATCCTCGACAAGCTGCGGGATGAGGGGTTTCGTGCGCCGCTGCAGGTTTACCGGGCGCTGGAAAAGCTGGTGGAGTTTGGTCTCGTGCACCGGCTCGAGAGCCTCAACGCCTTCGTTGCCTGCACCCATACGCAGGCGGAGTGCTGCTCGCACCACCATGGCACGGTGGCTTTCGCCATCTGCGAATCCTGCGGGCAGGTGACGGAATTCCACGATCATGAAATCGACCACCGTCTCGAGCGCTGGGTGAAGGACAGCAAGTTCAAGGCGGAAAAGACCACCATTGAAATTCGCGGCCTCTGCGCCGCCTGCTCGGCTTAGTCTCACGGCAGGGCGGGCGTGGATGCCCGCCGTTTCCTACCCCTCGATTATCGCCAGATCTTTCGAAAAGCGCTTCCAGTTTTCGATGTATTTTTCCGCCGAGCGGCGAAGCCCCGCGACGGCCTCGTCATCCAACGTGCGGATGGCGCGCGCCGGCGAGCCGACAATCAGGGAATTGTCCGGAAACTCCTTGCCCTCCGTCACCAGCGCATTGGCGCCGACGAGGCAGTTGCGGCCGATCTTCGCGCCGTTCAGGATCGTCGCACCCATGCCGATGAGCGAATTGTCGCCAATGGTGCTGCCATGCACGATGGCATGGTGGCCGATGGTGCACATTTCGCCGATGACAGCGGGAAAACCGGGATCGCTATGCACCATCACGCCTTCCTGAATATTGGTGCCGCGCCCGATGCTGATCGGCTCGTTATCGCCGCGCAGCGTTGCGCCGAACCAGATGCCGACATCCTCGCCGAGCGTGACAGAGCCGATGACATTGGCGTCGGGGGCAACCCAGTAGCGATCGGGCGCAGGGGTCTGCGGCACCCGGTCGGCGAGGCGGTAAAGCGGCATGGTGGTGTCCTCCCTTTAGTCTTGGCGATGGCTTTCAGGCAACCGTCACGCCTAGCGTGCCGACACCTTCGACGCCGCATTCAATGCGGTCGCCACGCACGATGGGGCCGACGCCGGCCGGTGTGCCGGTCATGATGACATCGCCAGCGGCAAGCGTGAACAGCTTGGAAAGCTCGGCAATCACTTCCGGCACCTTCCAGATCATCTGGGCCAGATCGCCCGTCTGCTTGCGTTCGCCATTGACGGCGAGCCAGATCGCACCGGTAGCGGGGTGGCCGATCCTGTCTGCCGGGACGATGGGGGAGACCGGTGCGGAATATTCGAAGGCCTTCGCGCCTTCCCAGGAGCGGCCCATCTTCTTCAGGCCGTCCTGAAGGTCGCGGCGGGTCATGTCTATGCCGACGGCGTAACCCCAGACATGGTCCAGTGCCTCGGACGCCGGGATATCGGCTCCGCCGCTTTTCAGCACAACGACACATTCGACTTCGTAGTGCACATTCGATGACAGCGGCGGGTAGGGGAAGTCCTGACCGGCGGGCAGCAGATTGTCCGGGTTTTTCTGGAAATAAAAGGGCGGCTCGCGCGAGGGATCGTGGCCCATCTCAATGGCGTGATCGGCATAATTGCGGCCGACGCAATAGACCCGCCGGACGGGGAACAGATCGCCCGTGCCTTCAACAGGCAGGAGAACGGGTTTCGGAGCGGGGATGACGGTGGCGGCCATGTCGATTTCCTGTCGTCTTTTTCGGTGCAATTCTTGTCCCGCGATTCCGGGGCGATTTCCAGTTCAAAATGACCCTGCCTGCAAAACTGGCTTTTTACGGTTCTTTGCTGTAGAAGCCGGCGCAAAGAGGTTAATCCATGTACAGACAAGCGCTTGCAAACGGCGAAAAAATCTTCGCCGTGGCCCCCATGATCGACTGGACCGATACCCGCTGCAGATTTCTGCACCGGCAATTGTCGAAGCGTGCGCTGCTTTATACCGAAATGATCGTCGCCGATGCCATCATCCATGGCCAGCGCGACAGGTTGCTCGGTTATCACCCTGAGGAACATCCCGTCGCGCTGCAGCTTGGTGGGTCCGATCCGGCCAAGCTTGCCGAGGCGGTGCGGATCGCCGGCGATTACGGATATGACGAGATCAACCTCAATGTCGGCTGTCCGTCGGATCGGGTGCAGTCCGGCACATTCGGCGCTTGCCTGATGCGCGAGCCTGAGGTGGTAGCGCAATGTGTCGCGGCAATGAAGGCTGTCGCCAGCGTGCCGGTTACGGTGAAGTGCCGGATCGGGGTGGACGATCAGCAGCCGGAAGCGGTTCTGCCGGATTTTCTGAAGCGCGTTGTTGCGGCAGGCGCGGACGCAGTCTGGGTTCATGCGCGAAAAGCCTGGCTGCAGGGGCTTTCGCCAAAGGAAAACCGCGAAGTGCCGCCGCTCGATTATGATCTCGTCTATCGCATGAAGCGGGAAAACCCTGATGTCTTTATCGGCATCAATGGCGGTATCGCCGATCTCGATCAGGCGAGCGGACATCTCCAGCATATGGATGGCGCGATGCTCGGCCGTGCCGCCTATCACAACACGTCCATTCTTGCCGATGTCGACCATCGCATCTATGGCGAAGAGGCTCGCCAGCCGGACTGGATAGCGCTGCGTGACGCGATGATGGCCTATGCCGCCGACTATATCGCCGCGGGCGGACGTCTCAACCACGTCACCCGCCACATGGTCGGTCTGTTTCAGGGCATGCCCGGCGCGCGCCGTTTCCGGCAAATCCTCTCCAGCGACGCCACCCGGCCAGGCGCCGGTCCGGAGGTTATCGAGGCCGCTTTCGCGGCCATCGATTTCAGCCCGACGAAAGACATGGCGGGCTGAAAGAGTTCAGACCGCCTTTTGCAGTTCCTGCGCACCAACAGGCGCATTGACCTTGCCGCCGGTGATGAAGAAGGCGAAGACATCGCGCGGTGTCTTTTCGACCTTCCGATCCGGCGCTATCAGCGGCAGATCGTCCGGCACGCCGCCCTTTGCATAGGTCTTTACCCGCTCGGCCCAATGGTCGATGTCTTTTTTCGGATAACAGGTCTTGATATCGTCCTCGCCCTTCTGCAGGCGGCAATAGACGAAATCGGCCGTCACATCCGGCAGCATCGGATAGTCATGATGATCGGCGCAGACGACGGCGACCTTGTGTTTAGCGAGAAGATCGATGAATTCCGGAACCTGAAATGTCTCGTTGCGCACCTCGACGACATGGCGAAGACGGATGCCGTCCTGCTTCTCGGGTAACAGGGACAGAAATGCGCCAAAATCCTCCGCGTCGAATTTTTTCGTCGGGGCGAATTGCCAGAGGATCGGGCCGAGATGGGACCCGAGTTCCGTCAGCCCCTGCGTCAGAAACTTCGTCATCGATTCACCGGCCTCGGCCAGAACCCTGCGGTTGGTGACGAAACGGCTCGCCTTTAGCGAGAAGACGAAATCCTCGGGCACTTCGGAAGCCCATTTGGCAAAAGTTTCCGGCTTCTGGCTGCTATAATAGGTGCCGTTCACCTCGATGGCCGTGAGCTGCCGGCTGGCATGCTCCAGCTGGCGCTTCTTCGGCAGTTTTTCCGGATAAAATGTGCCTTCCCACGGCTCGAAGGTCCAGCCGCCGATACCGGTGCGGATCGTGCCTGATGTCGACATATGCTGTTCCTCCTCCGGCCTTCGGCCTATCGAACCCCTGCGACGAAAGCTGCGGATTACTCCGCAGCCTCCCGTTTTCCGGCCGGCCGGCGCTCCAGAAGCTCCTTCAGGAAGTGACCGGTATAGGAACGTTCGACCTTGACGATGTCTTCCGGTGTGCCGGTCGCCACCACCTCACCGCCGCCCGTGCCGCCTTCAGGCCCGATATCGATGATCCAGTCAGCGGTCTTGATGACTTCGAGATTATGCTCGATCACCACGACGGAATTGCCCTGTTCGACCAGCGCATGCAGCATTTCCAGGAGCTTGTTGACGTCGTGGAAATGCAGGCCGGTCGTCGGCTCGTCGAGAATATAGAGCGTGCGGCCCGTCGAGCGTTTCGACAGTTCCTTGGCGAGCTTGACGCGCTGCGCCTCGCCGCCGGAGAGCGTATTGGCCTGCTGGCCGACCTTGATATAACCGAGGCCGACATCGAAAAGCGATTGCAGCTTGTCGCGCACCGCCGGCACGGCGGCAAAGAACTCCACGCCTTCCTCCACCGTCATATCCAGCACATCGGCGATGGACTTGCCCTTGAAGGTGACATCGAGCGTCTCGCGATTGTAACGCTTGCCGTGGCAGACATCGCAGGTGACGTAGACGTCAGGCAGGAAGTGCATCTCGATCTTGATGACGCCATCGCCCTGGCAGGCCTCGCAGCGGCCGCCCTTGACGTTGAAGGAGAAACGGCCCGGCGCATAACCGCGCGCCTTGGCTTCCGGCAGACCGGCGAACCAGTCGCGGATCGGCGTGAACGCGCCGGTATAGGTGGCCGGGTTGGAACGCGGTGTGCGGCCAATCGGCGACTGGTCGATATCGATCACCTTGTCGATGAATTCGAAACCGTCGATGCGGTCGTGTTCGGCCGGGATTTCGCGCGCACCCATCACCCTTCGAGCCGCCGACTTGTAGAGCGTCTCGATCAGGAAGGTGGATTTGCCGCCGCCCGATACGCCGGTTACGGCCGTGAAAACACCGAGCGGCACGGCGGCCGTGACATTCCTCAGGTTATTGCCGCGCGCGCCAAAAACCTTGATCTCACGGCCCTTCTTGGGCTTGCGGCGCTCCGCCGGCACGGCGACGCCGAGTTCGCCGGAGAGGTATTTGCCGGTCAGCGATTTCGGATTGGCCATCACCTCCTGCGGTGAGCCTTCAGCGATCACCTGACCGCCATGAATGCCGGCGGCCGGGCCGATATCGACCACATAATCCGCCGTCAGAATGGCGTCCTCGTCATGTTCGACCACGATGACGGTATTGCCGATATCGCGCAGGTGTTTCAGCGTATCGAGCAGGCGGGCATTGTCGCGCTGGTGCAGGCCGATCGAGGGCTCGTCGAGAACATAGAGAACGCCGGTGAGGCCTGAGCCGATCTGCGAGGCCAGCCGGATGCGCTGGCTTTCACCGCCGGAAAGCGTGCCGGAATTGCGCGACAGGCTGAGATAATCCAGCCCGACATCGTTGAGGAAACGCAGGCGTTCGCGGATTTCCTTGAGGATGCGGACTGCGATCTCGTTCTGCTTGGCGTTGAGGCTTTCCGGAAGCACCTCGAACCAGTCGCGCGCGGTGCGGATCGACATTTCGGTGACTTCGCCGATATGCAGCCTGTTGATCTTGACGGCGAGCGCTTCCGGCTTCAGGCGATAACCGGCGCAGGCCGGGCAGGGGGCCGCCGACATGTAGCGTTCGATTTCCTCGCGCGCCCAGGCGCTGTCGGTCTCTTTCCAGCGACGCTCCAGATTGGGCACGATGCCTTCGAAATTCTTCACCGTCTTGTAGGAGCGGGCGCCGTCCTGATAGTTGAATTCGATCTTGTCATCGGTGCCCTGCAGGATGGCGTGCTGCGCCTCTTTCGAAAGATCCGACCACTTGCTCGACAGCTTGAAGCCGAAAGCCTTGCCGAGCGCTTCCAGCGTCTGATTGTAATAGGGCGAGGAGGATTTCGCCCAGGGAGCGATGGCGCCGTCGCGCAGGGTGCGGGCGGGCTCCGGCACGATCAGGTTTTCATCCACCTTCTGCTGCGAACCGAGGCCATCGCAGCTCGGGCAGGCGCCGAAGGGATTGTTGAAGGAGAACAGCCGCGGCTCGATTTCCGGAATGGTGAAGCCGGAAACGGGGCAGGCGAATTTTTCCGAAAACAGCACACGTTCATGGGTTTCGTTGAGCGACTTGTTGGCGGAGCCGCCGGCGGCGGTTTCTTCCGGCGGCAGGGGCTTGTCGGCGAATTCGGCGACCGCCAGGCCGTCGGCGAGCTTGAGGCAGGTCTCGAGACTGTCGGCAAGGCGCGCGGCCATATCCGGGCGCACCACCGCACGGTCAACCACCACGTCGATATCGTGCTTGTATTTCTTGTCGAGGGCAGGAACGTCGGCGATTTCGTAGAACTGGCCATCCACCTTGACGCGCTGGAAGCCCTTCTTCATCAGATCGGCGAGTTCCTTTTTATATTCGCCTTTGCGGCCGCGCACCATCGGCGCGAGAATATAAAGACGTGTGCCTTCCTCGAAAGCGAGGATGCGGTCGACCATCTGGCTGACCGTCTGGCTTTCGATCGGCAGGCCCGTGGCCGGCGAATAGGGGACGCCGACACGCGCGAACAGCAGGCGCATATAGTCGTAGATTTCGGTGACCGTGCCGACCGTGGAACGCGGATTGCGCGAGGTGGTCTTCTGCTCGATGGAGATCGCCGGCGACAGGCCGTCGATCTGGTCGACATCCGGCTTCTGCATCATTTCCAGGAACTGGCGCGCATAGGCCGAGAGGCTTTCGACATAACGGCGCTGGCCTTCGGCATAGATCGTATCGAAGGCAAGCGAGGACTTGCCCGAACCGGAAAGGCCGGTCATGACGATCAGCTTGTTGCGCGGCAGGTCCAGATCGATGCCCTTGAGGTTGTGCTCACGGGCGCCACGGATGGAAATCGTCTTCAGTTCACTCATGACAAGGCTCGGACAAAAATAACAGGCTTGATGGCAGCGCGTCCTTATGTAGTGACGCAGCCGGATGTGTCGAGGTCTATTCCCAATCGGTCGCAGCTTTTCGGAATGCTTGACTCGAAATCTGCGATTTAATAGAACAAAAAAGGAACGAATTGCAAGCGCGAATGTCTGCTCCTGCAGCTTAAGATTATTCTTTGTGGATAGTTCCATGCTTGCGGTGCCCTTTGCGGGCGGCGGCAGCTATTGTGTGGCGAATTTTTTGAAATGCAATTGCCGGTCATGATGGCCGGCGGACAGGATGACGAGATGGCTGGTAGCGTAAACAAGGTAATTCTGATCGGAAACGTGGGCGCCGATCCCGAAATCCGCCGGACGCAGGATGGCCGCCCCATCGCCAATCTGCGCATTGCCACCTCGGAGACCTGGCGGGACCGTAACAGCGGCGAGCGCCGTGAGAAGACCGAATGGCACACCGTCGTCGTCTTCAACGAAGGCCTGTGCAAGGTCGTCGAGCAATATGTCAAGAAGGGCGCCAAGCTCTATATTGAAGGCCAGCTGCAGACGCGCAAATGGCAGGACCAGACCGGCAATGACCGTTATTCCACTGAAATCGTTTTGCAGGGCTTCAACTCCACGCTGACGATGCTCGATGGTCGCGGTGAGGGCGGTGGCCGTAGCGGCGGCGATTTCGGTGGCGGCAACGATTATGGCAGCGGCGGCGGCTCCAGCTATGGCGGCGGTTACGACCAGCAGTCCTCTCCGCGCGGCGGCTCTTCCCGTGGCGGCGGCCAGCCTTCCGGCGGCTTCTCCAACGATATGGATGACGATATTCCGTTCTGAGCGGATGGCGAATTCGGGAAAGCGTAACGGGAGACAGGCATGAGTGATGCGCCCGCACCGAAACAGCCGGCGACCTGGCGCATCGTTCTTGCCTTCTTCCTCGATTTCTGGACGGCGTTTTTCGCCGCCGGATTTCTCGTGGCGGCGGTTGCAGGCGGGCGCACGCCACAGGGTTTTGCCTTGAACGGTGTGCCTGCCTTTATCGCGTTTGCGCTTATCATCGCATATTTTGTCGTGCTCGGCCGGTTCTTTGGCGGCACGCTATGGCAGCGTCTTCTGAAGACGAGGCGCTAGCATCCGGCTTTGCCGGCTTTCCGATCGGGGAGAAGGTATTTCGGCGTCGCGGCAGATTATGCCGCGACCTTGTCCGCCAGCATCGCGACCATGACATCGGATTGCGACACGATGCCCACCATCTTGCCTCTGGCGTCGATCACCGGCAGGTAGTGCAGTCCTTCTTCGGCAAAGCGGATGATGGCCTCCTCGATTGCCGTTTCCGGCCGTACGGTTCTGACCGGCGATGTCATGATGTCCTTGACGGTATCGTTGGGGGCGCTTGCGCCGGAGAGGATGAGGCGCAGCCGCTGCAGGAAACCGATGGAGGGACGGCCGTTTCTCCAGCTCGCCTTTTCCAGAAAATCCGTCTGGGTGACGATGCCGACGATCTCCGCCTTATCGTTGGTGACCGGCAATGCCTTGAAATGGTGGCTGTGCATCAGCGCATGGGCATGGCGCAGACTGTCATCAGGCGCAACACCGACGACATCGCGCGACATGACGCTGGCGCAATCGAGATGCAGCGCACGGCGACGCCAGGAGCGCAGTTCGGTCTTGCGTAAAATGGTTTCGAGTTCATCACGGTCGATATCGAGGACCTGGTCATATTCCTTCAGCACCTCGTCGAGGTCGTTGGAGGAAAAGCCGATTTTCTGGATGGGTGTCGGATCCGTGGTGCCATGGGCGGCCTTTCCAAGCTTCAGACCGTGTGGGTAGGCGCGGCCGGTGGCATTGTTATAGGCGAGGGTCAGGGCAAGAAGGATCAGCGAATTTCCAGCGACCGGCCACAGCAGAAAGCCATAACCGAGGCTGTGCACGGCAGGGCCGCCGAGAACGGCGGTCAGCGCCACAGCACCGCTTGGCGGGTGCAGGCACCGCAAGGCCATCATCGCGGCTATGGCGAGGCTGATGGCGAGCGCGCTGGCAAGGAATAGATCCGGAACCAACAGCGCGACTGTCACGCCCACGAAGGCCGAAACGAGGTTGCCGCAGAGGATCGACCAGGGCTGCGCCAGCGGGCTGGAGGGCACGGCGAACAGAAGCACGGCCGAAGCGCCCATCGGGGCGATCATGGCGGGCAGGGTGGGATCGAAACTGAGAGCGAGACTTCCCAGAAGGCCGGTCAGCAGAATGCCGACAAAGGCGCCGATTGCGGAGCGCAGCCTTTCCCTGTTGCTGACGGGTGCGGCATCCGGGATGAGGCGACGCAGCGTGGAACGCATGAAGATAACTTTCAAATCCGAAAAAACATGCGTCTTTTAGCCGAAGCGGCGGTCGGATTTAAAGGGAGGATTTTCCGGCGTTTTAGCGGTTGGCGGGAATTTATTGCGCAGGCACCACCAAGGGTCGGCTTTTCAAAAAGCGAAGGCTGATTTTATGCCGTCGACCACGAACTGCACGGAAAGGGCGGCAAGCAGCACGCCGAGCAGACGGGTGAGGATCGCGCGGCCGGTATTGCCGAGAAAACGGTCCATCCGCTCCGAGACGATCAGCGCGGCATAAACGAGGGCCATGGCGAAAGCGAGGATCAGGATGAGCACCAGCATCTCGACGGTGGTTTTCATCGAGCCAGCGAGAAGCACGGTTGCGGAAATGGCGCCCGGCCCGGCGATCAGGGGCAGCGCCAGCGGAAAGACCGCCAGATTGTGAAGGTGGTCCTTGGTGATGGCGATCTCGGAGGTCTTTTCCTTGCGCTCCTGGCGTTTTTCGAAAATCATCTCGAAGGAAATCCAGAACAGCAACAGGCCGCCGGCGATGCGGAAAGCGCCGAGCGAAATGCCGAGAAGATTGAGGATGGCAAGGCCGAAGAGTGCGAAGACGGCGAGAATGCCGAAGGCGATGATGGAGCCGCGCAGCGCGACCTGGCTGCGCTGGTCGCGCGTCATGCCGGCGGTCAGCGCCAGAAAGACGGGGGCGAGGCCCGGCGGATCGAGCGTGACCAGAAGTGTGGTAAGCGCGTTGATGAGCGTTTCGCTGCTGGCCATTCTTTCCCCGTCTCATCTGTTTTTAGGGCGGAGCCTACGCAAGTCGCCGGCACTTTGAAAGGGAGCGGCGGCGCTTTTGCCGGGCTAAATCGTGAAATGCGGCGTTCGTCTTGCAAATGACGCAAAAGCCTGTTCAAAACTCGCCGGGAAATTGGCTTAACGTGGCTGTTTCCGCTATAAAAATCCATCCGATTCTTAACAGAGAATGTGATCCGTTTTGACTGACCAGAGCCCCCCCGGCGGCGGAAAACTTCCGCCAGGCATTGAACCGATTTCCATCATGGAGGAAATGCAGCGGTCGTATCTCGATTACGCCATGAGCGTCATCGTGTCCCGCGCGCTTCCCGATGTGCGAGACGGCCTGAAGCCGGTTCATCGCCGTATTCTTTACGGCATGTCCGAACTCGGCATCGACTGGAACAAGAAATACGTCAAATGCGCCCGTGTTACCGGGGACGTGATGGGTAAATTCCATCCGCACGGCAATGCGGCGATCTATGACGCTTTGGCGCGTATGGCGCAGGACTGGTCGCTCCGCCTGCCGCTGATCGACGGGCAGGGCAATTTCGGCTCCATCGACGGCGATCCGCCGGCGGCAGAACGTTATACCGAATGCCGTCTGGAAAAGGCCGCCCATTCTTTGCTCGACGATCTCGACAAGGAAACGGTCGATTTCCGCGACAACTATGACGGCACCTTGCAGGAGCCGGTCGTCATTCCGGCGAAGTTCCCGAACCTTCTGGTCAACGGGGCAGGCGGCATCGCGGTCGGCATGGCCACCAATATTCCGCCGCACAATCTCTCGGAAGTCATCGACGGCTGTATCGCGATGATCGACAATCCGGCGATTGAGCTGCCGGAGCTGATGCAGATCATTCCCGGCCCGGATTTCCCGACCGGCGCGCTGATCATGGGCCGTTCCGGCATCCGTTCGGCCTATGAGACCGGCCGCGGCTCGGTCATCATGCGCGGCCGCGCCACCATCGAACCGATGCGCGGCGACCGCGAGCAGATCATCATCACCGAAGTTCCCTATCAGGTGAACAAGGCGAACATGATCGAAAAGATGGCCGAACTGGTCAAGGAAAAGCGCATCGAGGGCATTTCCGACCTGCGCGACGAATCCGACCGCCAGGGCTATCGCGTCGTCATCGAATTGAAGCGCGACGCCAATGCCGAAGTCATCCTGAACCAGCTTTACCGCTACACGCCGCTGCAGACCTCCTTCGGCTGTAACATGGTGGCGCTGAACGGCGGCAAGCCGGAGCAGATGACGCTTATCGACATGCTGCGCGCCTTCGTGGCCTTCCGCGAGGATGTCGTCAGCCGCCGTACGAAATATCTGCTGCGCAAGGCGCGCGAGCGCGCGCATGTGTTGGTTGGTCTGGCGATTGCGGTTGCCAATATCGACGAGGTCATCCGGGTTATCCGTCATGCGCCCGATCCCGCCTCGGCCCGCGAAGAGCTGATGACGCGGCGCTGGCCGGCGCAGGATGTGGAAAGCCTGATCCGTCTTATCGACGATCCGCGCCACCGCATCAACGAAGACGGCACCTATAATCTCTCGGAAGAGCAGGCGCGCGCCATTCTCGAACTGCGCCTTGCCCGCCTCACCGCGCTTGGCCGTGATGAAATCGGCGACGAGCTGAACAAGATCGGTGCTGAAATTTCCGAGTACCTCGAAATCCTGTCGTCGCGCCTGCGCATCCAGCAAATCGTCAAGGACGAGCTTGTCGCCATCCGCGACGAGTTCGGCACGCCGCGCCGTTCAGAGATCGTCGAGGGCGGTCCCGATATGGACGATGAAGACCTCATCGCCCGCGAGGACATGGTCGTCACCGTTTCGCATCTCGGCTATATCAAGCGCGTGCCGCTGACCACGTACCGGGCGCAGCGCCGCGGCGGCAAGGGCCGTTCCGGCATGGCGACGCGCGACGAGGATTTCGTCAACCGTCTCTTCGTTGCCAATACCCACACGCCGGTGCTGTTCTTCTCCTCGCGTGGCATCGTCTACAAGGAAAAGGTCTGGCGCCTGCCGATCGGCACGCCGCAGTCCAAGGGCAAGGCCCTCATCAACATGCTGCCGCTGGAGCCCGGCGAGCGCATCACCACCATCATGCCGTTGCCCGAGGACGAAACCACCTGGGAAACGCTGGACGTGATGTTCTCGACGACGCGCGGCACGGTTCGCCGCAACAAGCTCGGCGATTTCGTGCAGGTCAACCGCAATGGCAAGATCGCCATGAAGCTGGACGAGGAGGGCGATGAAATCCTCTCCGTCGAAACCTGTACGGACCGCGACGACGTGCTGCTGACGACCGCGCTCGGCCAGTGCATCCGCTTCCCCGTGGACGATGTGCGCGTCTTTGCCGGCCGCAACTCCGTCGGTGTGCGCGGCATCAACATGGCCGAGGGCGACCGCATCATCTCCATGACCATTGTGGGCCATGTGGAAGCTGAACCGTGGGAGCGTGCGGCCTATCTGAAGCGCTCGGCTACCGAGCGGCGTGCCGCAGGCGTCGATGAGGACGATATCGCGCTCGTCGGCGAGGAAGTGACGGAAGAGGGCGAGCTCAGTGAAGAGCGCTATCAGGAACTGAAGGCACGCGAAGAATTCGTGCTGACGGTTTCCGTGAAGGGCTTCGGCAAGCGTTCCTCTTCTTACGACTTCCGCACCTCGGGTCGCGGCGGCAAGGGCATCCGCGCCACCGATACCTCGAAGACCAACGAAATTGGCGAACTCGTCGCAGCCTTCCCCGTGGAAGAAGGCGACCAGATCATGCTGGTTTCCGATGGCGGTCAGCTCATCCGCGTGCCGGTCAATGGCATCCGCATCGCCAGCCGCGCCACCAAGGGTGTGACGATCTTCTCGACCGCCAAGGATGAGAAGGTGGTTTCCGTGGAGCGTATCAACGAGCCGGAAGGCGACGACGAAGCAGAGAACGGCAATGGCGAAGATGCCACCGACGATCTGCCGGATACGCCGGAGGCACCGGAAAACGAGGCGTAAGCCGCCTCGTTATCTTCGGTTACCAATCAAGAAAAACCCCGCGGCGCTCAGGCTCCGCGGGGTTTTTGTTTGTGTCGTATCGACTGTTGTTTGATTTTCAGCGAATGCGAATATGGACCGGAGCGCGACCCGAGCGGCTCGCGACATGAAGGTGGATGTTCGCTTCCGGCTGATTGGAGCGCCAGGCGCGAGCGCCATGCGACAGAAGCAGCGCCACGAGATCGCGTGTCTTCGCCTTGGAACGATTAAGACCGAGATCGGCGATACGCATCGCCGCTTCGTGAATGGGATGCAGAACCGACAGGCTGCCATGCCCGTTGCCAGACGCAATGTCCGAATAATTCTCGTTGACTGCCATCTTGGAAAGCCTCGCTACACATTACAAACTTCGAGGAGACAGGCGATGTTTCGACCATGAAGCACCGCCTGTGGAAACGTCTGTTACTGGAGTGACGCCCAGCAGCTGACGCCTTTCTTTTTCAATGCATTGCATGCATTCACCGCGGCGTTCTGGCCATCGAAGCCGCCGAAACGGGCGCGGTAGATCTGGGAGCCGTCCTTGCTGAAGGCGACCGTGAAGGGTTTTGCGGAGCGCAGTGCCGCGCCGCCCTTTTCCTGCGCGTTCTGCAACAGGCCGCGCGCGGAGTTCTCATCGGGAGATGCACCGATCTGGATCACCCAGCCGCCCTGCGGAGCTTCGGACCTGGCCGAAACCGAAGGGGCGGAGAGGACAGGCGCCGTGGTGGAGGCGGTGACGATATTGTCCACCTTGGTCGAGTTGGTGATCAACTTGCGGTCCGGTGCAGCGGGCGCCTGATTGATTGGATCCTTGCCCTTCTGCCAGGTGGCGGCTTCCATGGCCTTGACGGCTGCATTGGAAGAGGAGCCTGCGAAGGCGGTGACCGGGGCTTCTTCGTAACGGGTCTGCGGCACCGGACCGGAATTGGGCAGGCCGGCTGCGGTTGCTGCAACTGCCACGGAAGGAACAGCAGCGGCCACGGCGACGGGCTCTTCGACCGGCGCTGAGCGGGTCTGCGCGATCAGGTTGCTGTTGCCGCCACGCGATGCCTGCGGCAGGTAGGTTGCAACAAGCTTGCGCATGGTGGCGTCACGGGCAGCGCTGGAGCGGCCGCCGAGAACGACGGCGACGATGGAGCGGCCGTCCAGCTGCGCCGATGTGGCAAGGTTGCTGCCGGCTGCACGGGTATAACCGGTCTTGATGCCATCCACGCCCTTCACGGTTCCGACGAGGCGGTTATGGTTGCCGATAACCTGCTTGCCGAAGTTGAAGGTGCGGGTGGAGAAATAGCCGTAATATTGCGGGAAATGCTGGCGGAGCGCGACGCCGAGACGGGCCTGGTCGCGCGCCGTCGTCATCTGCGCCGTGTTGGGCAGGCCGTTGGCGTTGCGATAGGTCGTGCGGGTCATGCCGAGTGCGCGGGCCTTGGCGGTCATCATTCTGGCGAAACGGTCTTCCGAGCCGCCGAGATATTCGCCGAGCGCGGTTGCCATGTCATTTGCAGACCGGGTGACGAGTGCAAGGATAGCCTGTTCCACGGTGATGCTGCCGCCGGCGCGCACGCCGAGCTTGGATGGCGGCTCCTTGGCGGCGTTGGCTGACACCGGCACCTTGGAATCGAGCGAGATGCGTCCAGTATTGAGCGCCTCGAATGTCAGATAAAGCGTCATCATCTTCGTCAGCGAAGCCGGATAACGCAGCCCGTCCGGATCCTCGCCATAGAGGACCTTGCCGGTCTTGGCATCGATGACGATGCCCGCATATTTCGGATCGGCCTTTGCGGTTTGAACGGATGTTGCGGTTATGAACGCCGCAGCAAGGGTTAACGCAATAAACCTTACGAAAGACGTCGCACCCGCTTTGCGCGAATGTGCCCCAGATAGACTTTTCAACACTGCTGAACTCTTCAATCGCATATTTCTGTTCCGCTCGGACACGCCCCGCCCGATGCTCCGGGAAGAAACTTTATCGGGATGGCGTTACCAAGTGGTTTATGAAAGGTATCTGCCTTCCATAAAATGCGACTTTTCGCACGCAATCTGTGCCGTGCTGTTTCACCGATTTCCGTCTTTTACGAGGCGGCGCTCGATATAGTTTTTCACATCCGTATCCAGCTTTTGCCATTGCGGCAGCAGGGCGGAGGAGAAACGGTAGAACAGGCTGAGGTCCTGTCCGGCGTGAATATCCCTCTGACAATCGCTACCGGTGGCCGCCTGCGGCGTTTGCGGCAGCAGGCAGCGCACCACATAGGCGCTTTCGCCTTCGCGCTCGCCGGTCAATATGACTTCCTTGCCGTAACCGGAATCGGCGCGCAGGCGGTGCAGCAGCAGGTCGTGCTTCAGCGGCACCGGCTCTCCCTCCGTCAGCCGCGAATAGATCGGCCCGAAACGACCAGACATGTCCTCGGACATGGTGCTTTGCGAAAGCTGGATAAAGATCAGCCCTGCCGCCTGCGCCGGATCGTCGAAGACGGCGCGATTCGCTTCCTCATAACCCTTGAGGTCGGGCCAGCTCAGATAAAGGTCGACGCGCTCGCGTTCTCCGCCGAGGCGCTCGGAAGGCGCCCGCAGGGTGTTTTTGGCAAGCTTCAGGCGGTCGTTGCCGATGACGATCTCCACCTCTTCGGTGGCCGTCGTATGACCTGCCTGGAGAATCCGCTCGCCATACCATTTGATGCCGACATTGAGGACGCCGAGAAAGACGAGAAGAATTCCGGCGATGAGAGCGGCCCGGAGCATGAGTGACGATGAAAGCAGGGGTTTCTGGTCGTTCATGGGCTTCCATATTCGTTCCGGCCGCCGGATGGGTTTCCGTCCGGGAAATAGCCGTGCAAAGCTTTAACCCGAGGCGATCGGCATTGAAATGATGTTTTGCCGCTGCTACCTGATAACCACCAAGCAAAGGACGGCATATGGCAGCGCGCGACAGATATTCCCGGAAGCTCGAATGTTCCAAATGTGGTCATCAGGGTTTTGCCGAAGCGTCGGAATCGGATGACAAGAGCCGTCGGGACGTCGATTTTCGCATCGATGAAATGCCGCGTGGATTTCGCGCGGAGCGCGCCTCGGGCGATCCGACGGATTTCATGATCCGCTGCGCCCAGTGCGGCAATATATTCCGTTTCCTGCAGAAAACCGCCTATGCGCCCGGAGGCGAGCCGCGCGTGAAGGCCTGAGGGAAGGTGCCAGCATGACTTTACCGCAACAACCGAACGGAGCGCCGCAAAGGCGCAAGCCGATCTGGCCGTGGATCGTGCTGCTGGTGCTGACGCTTTCAGCCATTTATTCCTATAATCGCGCCAATGAAATCATCGCGGAATTGTCCGATACCTTGCCGCCGGCGCTGCTGAATCTGTTTGAGGATATTCTCCGGGGTGACGGCCGGCATGGCAATGGCGGGCCGAGCATCGGCGTCTGAGGCGAGGGCGGTATAGAGAGTTGCTGGCCTTTTTGGCCGCGCTTCGTCTTCTGGGCCATAAAAGAAAAAAGCCCCGCAAAGAGGCGGGGCAGGTTGATCGCTCGGGGAAAGTTGGGCAATGCCCGGGAGCGATGGTTTGATATAAGTGACAATAGTGCTGACGCGATAGGCCATTTCCGTCCCAAACAGTACGCCTATGCATAAATTTCGCTCAATCAGCTGATTTTTGAACGATGAGTTCGGAAAATCTGTAAGACAACTTGACAGACTTTCTCTTTATTCTTCGCATTGCCTCGAATTGCACATATTCGCCTTTAACATAACGTGACATGAGCAGACGCATGGATAAATCGGGAATCCTCTTCGTGGCGCTTTTGCTGGTGCTTGTCGCAATCGTTTTAAGCCTGACGCTATTCGAGACGGCTCAGCAGGTGCCCTCGATACCTTCAGGCGACGGATCCCTGCTGCCGCCGGCAACGCCCCCGACGCAATGATCTGCCAGCCGTAAGAGAAGGGCAACACCGCTCGCCCGGGCGGGATTGACGGCCTTTTTCAAACCGCTATAAAGCCTCACCACCGATGGATGGGTGTCCGAGTGGTTTAAGGAACCGGTCTTGAAAACCGGCGTGCGTGAGAGCGTACCGTGGGTTCGAATCCCACCCCATCTGCCATCACAGCTTCCCGCATGCCCCTGTATCTTCCCATTTGGCCTTGATTAATATGGGGATTCTGGTTCATGCGGCTTCCACCGGTTCCCGCAAAACACCCTGGTGTCCCGGTAAAACCGGGTAAGTGCCAACCCGAAACCGGGTATTGCTTACGCAAGGCGCATTCACCGACATAATGTTTCGAAAAACCTTCCATATCTTCATAATATCGACAACTCAAAGCGTCATAAGTCCCCAATCGCAATGCGACCGGCTCGATACTGACCGTGACAAACAGCGTTGATACTATCAATAGCGTTTTCTCAGACGGATTTTGAGCATAGTGAGGACTGATTCTTTAATATTGAACCTTATTATTCTTTAGATTATTGAATAAATCAGTATTGATATATTTATGAATACATATATGGGTATATTTTCATATTCAGTCTTCGGTGCCATTTTCTGTTTGGCAATCGGTAGTAACTGGCCAGACGTGCGGGCTGCCGAGATGGTGACGATACGCGCCGGCGGCGATGCGTCATCGTGCGGTCGGATTGGTGGAGACTTCGCGATGGCGACGTCGGAGACCACAAATCTTGAATATGCGGAATTTCTGAATACGGTGGCCGCCATAAACGATCCCCATGGGCTGTATTCACCGATGATGGAGACGCATTTCTGGGGAGGGATATCGAGAAAAGGCGAGCGCGGGAACTTCAGATACGCGCCAAAGCCCGGATATGCTGACCTGCCGGTTACCTTTGTGAGTTGGTACTCCGCCGTGAGATATGCAAATTGGATGCATTACGGCAAGCCGTTGAAACCTGCCGGTCTGGGCGTGACGGAAGGGAATGCCTCCAACGGCGCGTATGATACCGCGACATGGTTGAGAAACAGGGATGCGCAATATTGGTTGCCGAGCTGTGCGGAGTGGCGTCAGGCCGCTTTCTTCGATCCGGCCGAAAACAGGCAGCGCCGATATGTCACCGGACATGAACTGCCGGCCTCCGGTATCGGGCCATCGTCGGCCAATTACTTCGACGGCCGCTGGGCTGCGCCTTTCCCGCATCTGATACCGGCAAAGGACTCTGGTACGGCACGGTCTGCGAGCGGAACGCTGGGACAGGCAGGCAATGTTCTGGAATGGGTGGAAGACCTGACCGGTGGCCAGCGCATGGCGCTGGGGGGATCGTTGTTGCTGCCTGCTGCGGCGCTCAAATCGGAATATGTGGATACGGAATATCCTGATGTGACCATTTCCAGCATCGGTTTTCGTGTCGCGTCACGGCTTGCCCCATCGCCCCCAGGCTTCGTCGATCTTCCCGAGGTTCCGTTCAAACAGTATGATTTTGTCCGTGTCGCCGACAAGGGAAATCCGGTCGATCCGAGAACAGGCCGGGGTCGCGTCGAATATGATTTTGACATTGGAAAATACGAGCTGTCCAATCGCGAATATGCGGAATTTCTGAATGCGGTCGCGCGCGAAGGCGACGCTTACGGTCTCTTCAAAATCGATATGCAGACCGGCGTTGTCGGCGGCCTGGAGAAAATATCCGAAGGCGGCAAAGCCACCTATCGATCGAAGCCGGGTTGGGAGAAACGGCCGGTAACCTATGTTTCCTGGTTCGATCTCGCCCGTATGGCAAACTGGCTGCATTACGGCCGCCCCGCAACCGGTAGGCAGGAGCTTGGCACGACGGAGGGAGACGCAAAGACCGGCGCCTATGATACCCGTGCCTTTCCCGCCCCAAAGGCTTCATTCGACAGCGCCCGCTTGCCCTCTCGAAACCTCGGTGCCAGATTTTTTATTCCGAGCGACGACGAGTGGTACAAGGCGGCTTATTACAACGCCGAGCATCGTCGATATTTCAAATATCCAACGAAGTCAGACACGCCTCCGAGCCCGCGGCGGCGCAAATGCTTGCCGGAGCCAACTACACCCTGCTCGACCAGCTTGGCGAGAGCATGCCTTATTTTGTCAGCGAGGTGGACGCCTTTGCAGCGTCGGAAAGTTATTACGGCACGCGCCAGCAAGGCGGTAACGTCTGGGAATGGATCGAAGACTGGCGAAGCAAGGGTGAGGGCGGATGCTGGCGCTGCGACGAGTGGACCAAGGGCATGAGAGGAGGTTCGTTCAACTATACCGAAATCGGACTTTCCGCTGAAAACCTCGACCCCGGCGCCCCGGAACTCGGCCTTTTCGTTTATGGCGCGAGGCTGGCCCGCCTCGAGGAAGGGTGGAGGCCCGTGTCGCCTTCTCCTGTTACACTCATTCTCGATACTTTGGGCAAGCAAATGGCGAGGCTCAAATCCCGTCCCGCATACCTCGCCTTGACGAGCTTCCTTGCAGGAGTTGTTTCGCTCGGCTCGGCGTATTTTGCGATCGCCTACGTCAGACGCAGAGCCGCGAGGTGACTTAAGCGTTTCACATTGTTCATGTCGGACGTCCCCCACAAGGCATTGACCGCGGTGGACACGCAATCCGCAAATTGGAAAAAACGATCAAACACCAGATGTTTTCCTGACACCGATGTTCGGTTTGGAAACAGTTTAGCAGCGCCGTAAGGAGAAACCCGCCTTGCGGCGGGTTCCATGTTGCTGATCCAATCAGATTTCCGGGCAGCCCCGTTCATTGGCGAAGGTGATGCGATCCGGTCCCCGGCGCGTGAAGCCTTCGACGACGACACGACCGGGGGTGACGCGCACGACCTCTGGATCGCGCAGGCCTGCTTCGCGGGCGGCGGCGCGGGCTTCGCGTTCGCTGCAGCCACGCATGCGGGGCGGGCCGCGGCGGTCTACGTCCCGGTCACGATCGCGGATGACGGGGCGAACGCCGTCGGGGCCGATTCTGAGTTCCATGTCCTGCGCACCTGCGGGGATCGGCGCGGCGAAGGATACCAGGGCGATGCCCATCGCCAGAGCTGTGGTTTTCATAAGCTTGATCATGTTTCCTCCTTCAGCCGAAACCGGCGGGAAGCTCGTTTGTTTGCGGGGAGAGAACGCGGTTGCCGTCCATTTGTTCCTTGCCGATGCGGTGAGTGGGAGATGCTGAGGCGGGTAAATTCGGCCCGATGGGTGGGTTTAAAAGATAGAAATCATTAACCACGTTCGTTACAATTTTATCGAATTTGCAGAAGTCGTTCGCATTTTCGCCACGTTATGCACAAGATTAAGCGACTGTTAGGTGCTTCGATGGCAGGGGCAAATAATCGAGGCAAGTGAGGGTGCGGTTCTCCGAGCCAATAGCAGCGTGGGGCAGACGATTTGAATTCTCCGGTCAAGAAACTCGGCATCAACGCCAGGTCGGGCGTGAAGTGGCTTGCAATTTCCGTGCTTTGCGCCGCAACCGCATCGTGTTCCACGACATCCGAGACCAAGCCTAAGCCCAAGCGCAGCAAGGAATATTTTTCCGAATCCGAATATGGCGTCAAAGCCAGCCCGCGTGTGGCCGATGGCAAGGCCATTCCCAAGGGCGGCGGGCGCGAGCTGATTGGCAATGCCTATACCGTCAAGGGCCGCCGTTATTTCCCGAAGGAAGAGCCGGGTTACAACAAGACCGGCCTTGCTTCCTGGTACGGTTCCGCCTTCCATGGCCGCCTGACCGCCAATGGCGAAGTTTACGACAAAGAACATCTTTCTGCCGCACATCCGACATTTCCCCTGCCGAGCTACGCGCGCATCACCAACATGGAAAATGGCGCTTCGGTTCTGGTCCGCGTCAACGATCGCGGACCGTTCCACGAAGGCCGCCTGATCGACGTTTCCAGCAAGACGGCCGATCTTCTCGACATGAAGGCCACCGGCACGGCCAATGTGCGGGTACAATATGCCGGTCGCGCACCGCTCGATGGTCATGACATGCCTTATCTGATGGCATCCTATATTCCGAAGGGTTCGCGTTCGCCGGGTGTGGCGCCCGAAGGGCAGATCGCGACGGGCGTGATGGTGGCTTCGGCCTCGCCGAATTTCGTTCCGGCTCCTGCGTCCAACCCGAATTATGGCGGCTCTGCACAGACGGCGCTCGTCGGCTCCAAGAAGAATGCGGCGCTTCAGGCCATGCCGCTGGTCAACGGCCCGGCGCCGGCTTTCGAGCAGTTCGCGATCCTGCCGGAAATCGGCCCTATCCTGGCGGAGCGTCCGGAAGGCAATTTCATGCGTGAGCCGGCGGCGCCCGGCGGCAATTATCTGCGCGTGCCGGCGCCTTCCTCCAAATTTGCGGCGGCCTATTCCGAAGAATCTGCTACGGTCTCCAGGACCGCGAGCGCCTTCGACAGCGTGCTCGTTGACCGTGGCGCGCTCAACGAGCAATCGATACTCGCCCATGTGAAGCGTCAGCAGGCCAAGTCGCGCTGACGGATTGAAGGATACGGCCGGCCTCTCGCCTTTATCGCGGGCAGCCGGTTACGGCAGGCAGGACTGGGCGGTTTCATGCGCAAGGCCATTCATCGCTCCTATTGTTCGGTCGTCGCAGCGGCAGCGTTTGCGTTTTTCAGTGCAGGCCCGGTGCAATCGCAGACCGGCCCCTTCATTGCAAAGGCCGAGCAGGCCTATATGATCGATGCCGAAACAGGCACGGTGCTTCTTTCGCAAAACGAGAATCAACCTTTTCCGCCCGCGTCGCTTGCCAAGCTGATGACGGTTGAGGTGGTGCTGGATGCGCTGTCAAAGGGGCAGGTGACGGCAGAGACGGCTTACCCTGTGTCGGAATATGCCTGGCGCACGGGCGGCGCGCCCTCGCGCACCTCGACCATGTTCGCGGCGCTGAAATCCTCCGTCAGCATCAACGACCTTTTGACCGGCATCATCGTGCAGAACGCCAATGACGGCTGCATCGTCGTTGCCGAAGGCATGGCGGGTTCGGATGCCCCTTTCGCCAAGCGCATGACGGTGCGGGCGGGCGAACTGGGCATGAGCAGCAGCACCTTCACCAATTCGACCGGGCTTCCCGACCCCGGCAACCGGACGACCGCGAGGGACATGGTGCGTCTTGCGCAACATCTGCATGATACCTATTCCGAGCATTACGGGCTTTTCACCAAACCGGATTTCGAATGGAACCGGATTTTCCAGCGCAACAAGAATACGCTCCTGATGCCCGGCAGCGGTATCGACGGTCTCGGTCTCGGTTTTGCGGAAGGCAGCGGTTTTGCGGCTGTCGTTTCGGCCGAGCGGGAAGGCCGCCGGGTCTATCTGGCGCTTGCCGGCATCGTGGACGACAAGACGCGGCAGGAAGAGGCCCGCCGGGTGGTGGACTGGGGCCTGACCGCCTTTGAAAAACGCCATCTCTTCAGCAAGGACGAAGCGGTCGGGTCTGTCAGCGTTTATGGCGGCGATGTTTCGCATATCGATCTTTCGCCGAAGGAAGATGTCAGCGTGCTGGTGCCGGTCAATAATCCGGATCGTATTTCCGGCCGTATCGTCTATCGCTGGCCCCTGAATGCGCCGCTGGACGTCGGGGCAAATGCCGGAACGCTTAAGATTTTTTCAGGCGAGCGCCTGTTGCGGGAAGTACCGCTTTATACGAAGGCGGCGGTCGGCAAGGGGTCTCTCACCCAGAATGCGACAGGCGCGCTGAAGGAGCTGCTGCTGTTCTGGCTCTGAAAGCCTGTTCCGCGCGCAGCCTTGTTCCTATGCTTTTGTTCAGCCACCGGATTTTCTGAAAAGCGCTTCACACTTTTCCGCTCGATGCTGTAAACAGGCATTTCAACATTTACGTGAATTCCTCGCAGGACGTGACATTGGCCGAAAAGACCGGATTGTTCATCAGCTTCGAAGGTGGCGAAGGCGCCGGCAAGTCGACGCAGATTCGCGCGCTTGCCGAGGCGCTTCGCGGCCGTGGTTTCGAGGTGGTCGTGACGCGTGAGCCGGGCGGCTCGCCGGGTGCGGAGGCCGTTCGGCATGTTCTGCTCTCGGGTGCGGCGGAATCCTTCGGGGTGCGCATGGAAGCGATCCTGTTTGCGGCGGCGCGCAACGACCATGTCGAAGAGGTCATTCGCCCGGCGCTTGCTCGCGGTAAGATCGTGCTCTGCGACCGGTTCCTCGATTCGTCCCGCGTCTATCAGGGCACGACCGGCAATCTGGAGCCGGATTTCATCGAGACGTTGCAACGCATCGCGATTGACGGTGTCGTGCCGGAACTGACGCTGATTTTCGATATTGCCGCCGAAAAGGGGCTCGCCCGCGCCAGGAAGCGCGCGGATGAAGGCGCTGCACCGGACCGGTTCGAAAAAGAGGAAATCGAGACCCACGAGAAGCGGCGGGAAGCCTATCTGGATATTGCGCTCGCCGAGCCGCGTCGTTGCCGGATCGTCAACGCCGATCAGCCGGAAGAAAAAGTGGCGGAGGATGTCATGTCCTTCGTCGAGCCTTTGCTCGAACAGCTGAAAACAGCAGCGGGCGCGGCGCATGAGTGAGATTCAGGGCGTTCTCGACGGTGCGATTGCGCCGCAGCAGAACACGAAGCTTTTCGGACACGAGGAAGCGGAAGCCTTCCTTGCGCAGTCCTATCGCTCCGGCAAGGGCCATCATGCCATTCTGATCGAAGGGCCGGAGGGGATCGGCAAGGCGACGCTTGCCTTCCGTTTCGCCAATCATGTGCTCAGCCATCCCGATCCGTCGCTGGCGCCGGATTTTCTCGCCGATCCCGATCCGCAATCGCTGGTCAGCCGGCAGATTACCGCAGGCGCCTCGCATAATCTGCTGCATCTGACCCGTCCGGTGGATGAAAAGACCGGCCGCGTGAAATCCGCCATCACCGTGGACGAGGTGCGGCGGGCAGGGCACTTCTTTTCGCAGACCTCTGGCACCGGCAACTGGCGTATCGTCATCATCGATCCCGCCGACGATCTCAATCGCAACGCCGCGAATGCGATCCTCAAAATACTGGAGGAGCCGCCGAAACGGGCGATGTTCCTCGTTCTCTCGCACGCACCGGGAAAATTGCTGCCGACGATCCGTTCGCGCTGCATGCCGTTGAGGCTCCTGCCGCTTTCCGATGCGGCCATGGTGCAATCTCTCGATCATCTCGGCATCAGCCCGGAAGGCGAAAAGCGCGACGCCCTGCTTGCCGCCTCCAAGGGCAGCGTGGCGCAGGCGTTGAAGCTGATGAATTACGGCGGCTCCGACATTGTCGAAGCCTTTGCGGAGGTCATGGCTTCCGAAGGGCCAGGCGTGCGCAAGCAGATGCATAAGCTCGCCGAGGTTCTGGCACAGAAGGATGGTGACATCGTTCTCGGCTTCTTCATGGAGCATGTGACGGAAGAACTGATGGAACGCGCAAGGGCGGCAGCGATGGCGGGCGATATCGCGGCGGCGGAGAAACATGCACGGCTTTCCTCGGCGCTCTCGGAACGCATCACCGTGGCGCAGGCCTATAATCTCGACAAGAAGCAGATGGTGCTTTCCATTCTGGAAGATATTCGCGGCGTGTGAAGGCAAGGGATCGTACGGAATGTACGATTCGACGGTGGATGAATTCTCCTCCGTCATGCCGGACTTGATCCGGCATCCAGCCACGGCGCGTCTGCGCCGTGAAGAGAGTCTTTTGCGATCAAGGACTTGATCGCGCTGGACCCCGGATCCAGTCCGGGGTGACGGTAGTGCGGATGCCAAGCGCTCGCCAAATCCACTTTGTCTGCAAGCGGTCGTACAAAACGTACGCTTTTTCTTTCGCTGCTGCGAACAATGGTTTAAGAGCGGTCTATCCAAAAAACAGCCTGTAAAGTCGATAGACCGTCATGACAGACAAGACACCATTCTACATCACCACCGCGATCTCCTATCCTAACGGCAAGCCGCATATCGGCCATGCCTATGAGTTGATTGCGACGGACGCCATGGCACGCTTTCAGCGCCTGGATGGAATGGATGTGTTCTTCCTGACCGGCACCGACGAACACGGCCAGAAGATGCAGCAGACGGCGCGGGCGGAAGGCATTTCGCCGGAGGAACTGGCTGAGCGCAATTCCGACCAGTTCCGCGCGATGGGCAAGCTGCTCAACGCTTCGAACGACGATTTCATCCGCACCACGGAAGAACGTCACCACGAGACCTCGCGCAATATCTGGAACCTGATGGCCGATAGCGGCGACATCTACAAGGACAGCTATGCCGGTTGGTATTCCGTGCGCGACGAAGCCTATTACGCCGAGGACGAAACGGAAGTGCGCGCTGACGGCGTTCGTTACGGGCCGCAGGGCACGCCGGTCGAGTGGGTGGAGGAGGAAAGCTACTTCTTCAAGCTCTCCGAATATCAGGACAAGCTGCTGAAGCTCTATGAGGAGAACCCGGAGTTCATCGGCCCGGCAGAACGCCGCAACGAAATCATCTCCTTCGTCAAATCCGGTCTGAAAGACCTGTCGATTTCCCGCACCACCTTCGACTGGGGCATCAAGGTTCCGAACGATCCGAAGCACGTCATGTATGTCTGGGTCGATGCGCTGACCAACTACCTCACCGCCACGGGTTACATCGAAGACAGGAACGGCCCGCGCGCCAAATATTGGCCCGCCGACGTGCATATCATCGGCAAGGATATCATCCGCTTCCATGCCGTCTATTGGCCGGCGTTCCTGATGAGCGCGAAGCTGCCGTTGCCCAAGCGGGTCTATGCGCATGGCTTCCTGCTCAACAAGGGCGAGAAGATGTCGAAGTCGCTCGGTAACGTCGTCGATCCCGCCAATCTGGTGAACCATTTCGGTCTCGATCAGGTCCGTTATTTCTTCCTGCGCGAAGTCTCCTTCGGCCAGGACGGCAGCTATAGCGAAGAGGGCATCGCCACCCGCATCAATGCCGATCTTGCCAACGGTATCGGCAATCTCGCCAGCCGTTCGCTGTCGATGATCGTCAAGAATTGCGATGGCCAGATCCCGACGCCCGGTGAGTTCACCGAAGAAGATAAGGCGATGCTCGCCTCCGCCGACGGGCTGCTTGAGATTTGCCGCGAGGAAATGGGCAAGCAGCTCATCCACCGCGCGCTTGCGGCCATCATCGCCGTCGTCTCGGAAACCGACCGCTATTTCGCCTCGCAGGAGCCGTGGGCGCTGAAGAAGACCGATCCCGAGCGCATGGGCACCGTGCTTTACGTTACGGCGGAAGTGGTGCGCCAGATCGGCATTCTCCTGCAGCCCTTCATGCCAGAATCCTGCGAGAAGCTGCTGGATCTCGTTGCGGCACCTGCCGACAAACGTGATTTTGCAGCACTCGGCGAGGCAGGCCGTCTGGTTCCGGGCACGCCGCTGGAAGCACCGAAGCCGGTCTTCCCGCGTTACGTCGCACCGGAAGCGTGAAGGCGAGACCCATGCTGATCGATACACATTGCCATCTGGATTTTCCCGATTTCGAGGCTGAGCGCGACGATATCATCGCCCGCGCCCATGCTTCGGGTGTGAGTCAGATGGTGACGATCTCGACCCGGGTGCGCCGGTTGCCCGAACTTTTGAAGATCACGGAAAAATATCCGTCGGTCTTCTGTTCGGTCGGCACGCATCCGAACAATGCCGACGAGGAACTCGATATTTCCGCCGACGAGCTTGTGCGGTTGGCGGAAAGCCATGACAAGATCGTGGCGATCGGCGAGGCGGGTCTGGATTATTTCTACGATACGCAGAAGCCGGAAGACCAGAAGACCGGCCTCATTCGCCACATCGAGGCCGCAAGACGAACGAAGCTGCCGCTTGTCATCCACAGCCGCAGCGCCGATGACGATATGGCCGCGATTTTGCGCCAGGAAAGCGACAAAGGTGCCTTCCCGTTCATCCTCCACTGCTTTTCCGCTGGTCCCGAGCTGGCGAAAACCGGTGTCGAGCTTGGCGGTTATGTTTCCTTTTCCGGCATTCTGACCTTCCCTAAATCGCAGGACATCCGCGATATCGCCGCCACCGTGCCGCTGGACCGGCTGCTGGTGGAAACGGACGCGCCCTATCTTGCGCCGAAGCGCTGGCGGGGAAAGCGCAACGAGCCGTCCTACGTGGTCAATACCGCTGAGGTTCTGGCCGAGGTGCATGGTGTTTCTTATGAGCGCATGGCCGAAATCACCACCGAAAACGCCTTCCGCTGCTTTTCCAAGATGACAAGGGTGTAGATGTGGCAATCTACCGTCGTCGCTTCACGGTTCTCGGTTGCGCGTCGTCGCCCGGCGTGCCGCGCATCAACGGCGACTGGGGCGCCTGCGATCCCGAAAACCCGAAGAACCGGCGCACGCGAACGGCCTTCATGGTGGAGCAGATCGGCCCGGATGGCGGCAGGACGACTGTTGTCATCGATACCGGTCCGGATTTTCGCGAGCAGATGATCGCGGCGAAGGTGGAGGCGGTCGATGCGGTGCTTTACACCCACGCCCATGCCGACCATCTGCACGGTATCGACGACCTGCGCATCTATTTCGCCCTGCAGCAAAACCGCATTCCGATCTATGCCGACCCCATTACCATGGCGCGCATAAAGGACGGTTTCGCCTATTGCCTGGAGACCCCGCCGGGCAGCAGCTATCCGCCCATCGTCGAACCGCGGATCATCGCCGATATCGACGCGGCCTTGATCATCGATGGGGCAGGCGGGCCGATCCCATTCAACGTGCACATGCAGCAGCATGGCGACGTGCATTCGCTGGGCTTCCGCATCGGTGACGTTGCCTATTGCACCGATGTCAGCGATTTTCCGGCAGAAAGCCTGCCGAAGCTTGCCGGTCTCGATGTCCTCGTCATCGACGCGCTGCAGCACCGTTATCACCCCAGCCATCTTTCGCTGGAACAGGCGCTTGGCTGGATCAAGAGATTCGCACCCAAAAGGGCGATCTTGACCCACATGCATATTCCGCTCGATTATGAGACGGTGATGCGGGAAACGCCTGATCATGTCGAACCGGCTTATGACCAGATGCGTTTCGAGATTGAGTTCGAAGCAGCCTGACGCCGCCTGAAAAGGAACAGCATGTCGACCAAGCCTTTCCGTGCACCCAGTATGGCGAGCTTCTTCGACAATCTGCGCGCCAGTCGCCTGCGGGCGATGTTCCGGCGCGGCGAGCTGGGACTGGTGCTCCTTGCCGTCCTCATCGGCATAGCGGCGGGCCTTCTGGTGGCGCTGATCGGCGCCTTGAGCACGGCGTTGCATATGCTGGTTTTCGGCGTCGAGCGGCTAAGCAGCAGCGATCTTTCCGGACGGATCGTGCTTGCCGGCCCGATCATCGGCGGCATCGTGCTCGGGCTGATCATCTTCATCCTTTCGAAGACCCGCAAGAAACCCATGGTCGACCCCATCGAGGCGAATGCGCTGCATGGCGGCCGGCTGTCGCTGACGGACAGCATCATCGTCTGCGTGCAGAATATCGTCTCCAACGGTTTTGGCGCATCCGTCGGGCTTGAGGCCGGTTACACCCAGATCGCCAGCGGCGTCGCCTCGAAGATCGGCATCAAGCTGAAGCTGCGGCGAGGGGACATGCGTATCCTTGTCGGCTGCGGCGCGGCGGGCGCGATTGCGGCCGCCTTCAACGCGCCTCTGACCGGGGCGTTCTACGCCATCGAACTCATCATCGGCACCTATACCGTGGTGACGCTTGCGCCGCTCATCGTCTCGGCACTGGTGGCGACGACGGTCATAGGGATTATCGGCGGCCATGGTATCTCGATCGATATTGTCGATGCCAGCCGTGTAACACCGGCGGATTATGTGCCCGCCATCTTTCTCGGCGTCGTGTGTGCGGCCATCGGCATCGTGCTGATGCAGGCGGTGTCCTTCATCGAAGAAACCGCACGCAAAAGCGCCATTCCGGGCTGGCTGCGTCCTGCCATCGGGGGCGTGGCGGTGGGTGGGCTTGCGCTGATTTCACCGCAGGTGCTGTCGAGCGGCCATGGCGCGCTGCATCTCAATATCGATGCGGAACTGACGATATACGGGGTGGCCGGGCTGTTCCTGCTGAAGGCGGCGGCCAGCGCCATTTCCATCGGCTCGAATTTCCGTGGCGGCCTGTTTTTCGCGTCGCTGTTCATGGGCTCGCTGCTCGGCAAGATTTTCGCGCTCTGCGCACCCTATATCGGTTATGGGTCGACAGCGCCCATCGTCTATGCGGTGATCGGCATGAGCGCCTTTGCCGCCGCCATCATCGGCGGTCCGCTGACGATGACGTTTCTGGCGCTGGAACTGACTGGCGACTTCCAGATCACGGCGCTGGTGCTTGCCGCTGTCATCACCACTTCGCTCGTGGTGCGTACCACCTTCGGTTACTCCTTCGCCACTTGGCGTTTTCACCTGCGGGGCGAGAGCATTCGCAGCGCCCATGATATCGGCTGGATCCGCGACCTGACGGTCGGCAGGATGATGCGCGCCGATATCCGCAAGGCCAATGTCAGCATGGGCCTTCCGGCCTTCAAGGAGAAGTTCCCGCTCGGTTCGACGCAACGGGTAATCATGACCCATGATGACGGGCGTTATGCCGGTATCGTCCTCGTGCCGGAAATTTACGCCGACCCGATGGATCGCGACCCCGGCAAGATCAGCCTCGAAACCTATCTGCAATACAAGAACGATGTGTTGCTGCCGACCATGAATGCCCGCCAGGCGGCGGCAGCCTTCGATGCGGCGGAGAGCGAAGCGCTGGTCGTCGTCAATGACAAGATCGAAAATCGCCCTGTCGGATTGCTTACCGAAAGCCATACGCTGAGGCGCTATAGCGAAGAACTGGATTTGAGACGCCGGGAGGCGTCTGGTGAGCTTTGAAACTACATTAGATTGTCTGTTTTATATATTGATATAATTATATTTTTATAATCTTGCTTTCCTGGTTTTAATCCTTGGCCGGGAACGGTCTTTTCTCCGCGCAGACGCGCGTCGGCCGGATTTCTGCGACCGACACAGGAACGAGGGCGGAGGAGCGACTCCGGCCCGGGGAGCCAATTTGTCGCGTATGTGATGCACAACAAATCCACCAAAGTCAGCTTCTGGCCCAACACCCCGGCGGCACTGAACATGTGATCCCGCACGGCATTTTTCGCCGTCATGTCATTTTTCTCAGCGCCCGCTTGACAAAAAAACATTCGCCGCAATAAATAGACTGACTACTTAATTAATAAAATACCAAGTCGGAAAGAGCCAGTCGGGGAAGGCAAGGTGGGACATGTTCGCACCTGTCCGGTCCCGAAGCCCGAGTGGCCAGATATTTTACTGCCTTCATCCTTACCGGCAGCGCCGGGAGCCGATGAAACTTGGAGAGTGCGATGCCTTCAGACAGCAGCACGGTTGAGACGATACCTCTTGCGACGTCCTGCGGCCAACTCGAAACGGTTTCGGGGGCCGGGTTTCGCGGGCTCGGTCTTCCACATCGCCGTGCGCCGCTGTATGGCGTCATCCTTGCCGGAGGCCTGTCGCTTTTCGGCAATGCGGTGGCGGCCGTTACGCTGCCGTGGATCGTGCTGTCCCTGACCGGCAATGCCGCCTGGACGGGGATAGCAGCGGCGGCGGGCATGATACCGCTGGTTATCGGTGCTTTTTGCGGCGGCCCCATCGTCGACCGTTTCGGTTCGCGCATCGTTGCGGTTACCGCCGATCTTGCCAGCGCCCTGAGTGTCGCGGCCATTCCCTTGCTCATGATGGCGGGGCAGATGGATATTGGCCTTCTGCTCGGCCTGATCGTGGTCGGGGCGCTGCTCGATGGTCCGGGCATGATCGCCCATGATACAAGGGTGCCGGAACTTGCCCGCATCGCGCGAATGCCGATCGAGCGGGTCACCTCGATAGATGAATTGCTTGAAAATGCGGCGATGATTTTCGGCCCGCCGGTCGCGGGCATCGCCATTGCCGCTTTCGGGATGGAATATGCCTTGATGATCACGGCGACCTGTTCGCTGCTCGCCGCCATGATCGGCGCGATCTGTTTGCCGCGTCATCGGCGCAAATCCGCCGGTGCGGATAGCGGCGATGCGACATTTGCGGGTCTGCGCTTTCTGCTGACGGAGCCGCTTCTGCGTCTTCTGCTTATCGTCGCCATGGTGATGCTGGCAGTTTTCGGGGCGCTCAACGCCGTTGTCCTGCCGGTGCTGTTCAAGGCGAGCGGGGCGGATGTCCTCGATCTCGGGCTGTTTCTCTCGGTCTCCGGGGCAGGGGCGGCTTTGTCGGCGGTGGTTTTCGCCATTCGCGGCCACTCGTGGAACGGCCGGGCCGTGCTGCTCGCCGGCATATCTGGCGCGACGTTTTCCATCGGCCTCATCGCTTTCCTTCAGAGCGGTCCCTCGCTGCTCATCGCGGCCGCCCTGATCGGCCTTTCCACCGGGGCGCTCGGCCCGCTCGCCAATGCGACGTTTCTGAAACGCGCGCCGGCCGCGATCCGCGGCAGCGTGCTTGGAACCACGGCGGCGATTGCGATGATGGCGACGCCGCTTGCCGTGCTGATCGCCGGTTTCGGTCTGGAAGCCGCTGGCGCCGTCTGGTTCTTGTGGGGGCTCAGCGCCACGCTCTGCCTGCTGGTGTTCTGGGTTTTCCTCAGCCCGGCCGCACGCGCGCTGGCGAAATCGCCGCCATGAGTGCGCCCCCCTGTTCCTTCAAGACGCAATCAAACCCGCTCCTGTGCCGCAGTATACGCCTGGCAGCCGAAAATCCGGTTCGGGCGGGTGCTTCTCCGCTCCCAATTCGCCTTTTACGGGTAAGGCGGATTGACAGGCAATCATGATATAATTAATGGACTAAGTGCTCAATTAATTTATGGGAGCAATCATGGCCCGCAAGCTGGATCCAGCCAAGCATGAAGCCAAGCGGCAGCAGATTCTCGAGGCCGCCATTACCTGCTTCGCGCAAAACGGCTTTCACCAGACCACCACGGCGCAGATTTGCGCGGCGGTCGGCATGAGCTCCGGCAATCTCTTCCATTATTTCGCCAGCAAGGAAGCGATCATCGAAACGATCGTTGCCGAAGAGCGACGGGAAACCGCTGACTATTTCGCCGAACTCGGCGCGGCGGACGATCAGTTCGGTGCGATTTTGGGTTTCGTCGACGCCTCGCTGGAGCTTGCGACCGATCCGACCTATGCCCGGCTGGTGCTGGAAATCGCTTCCGAAGCCATTCGCAATCCAGCCATTCATGCGATTGTACGCACCGCCGACCAGGAAATTCGCGCGGGCCTCGCCGATCTCGTGCGCAAGGGAATGGAGCGGGGACAGATCGACGCCAATCTCGACGCCGAGCGCACCGCCACCTGGATCGCCGCATTGATAGACGGTGTTTTCTCGCGTCTGGCGGTCGATCCCGATTTCCGGCCCCTGAAAGAGGCCGATATGATGCATCTCATCATCGGCCGCTTCCTGGCGGCACGGCAATATTCCAATGCAGCGGATGAAACCGGACGATGTCCGACGCCGGCAACGGCTGGGGCATAGGCCCGTACCGAATAGTCCCGGAAAACCGGACTGCGGTCTCAAGGACGGTCGTTGTCGCGGCTTTACGACGCGAAGCTGGTTCAAGCGCTTTCAGGGGCAGGGCGAGGGGAGTTTCTTCGTCTGGCCTGTCGACCATGACGATGTCCGTCACTTGACATATTCAATATATCCATTATTCTGGATATATGGATAATAGTAGTGCAATAACCGCGCTTGGCGCGCTCGCCCAATCTACCCGCCTGGAGACCTTCCGGCTTCTCGTGCGCCACGAGCCGGATGGCATTCCAGCCGGTGAGCTTGCGCGTCTTGTCGACGTTCCCCAGAACACGATGTCGGCGCATCTCGCCACGCTTTCCCGGGCCGGTCTGGTCAAGAGTGAGCGGCAGAGCCGGTCTATCATCTATCGCGCCGATCTTGACGGGTTGCGCCTGCTGACCCTGTTTCTGCTGAAGGATTGCTGCGGTGGTTCGACCGAGCTTTGCGCGCCTTTGATTGCCGAGCTGACACCCTGCTGCAGCCCGCAGGCGAAGCCGTCATGAACGCCGCCGGGCTGGTATCCACCATCTCTTCTGCTTCGATCGCGGGGCTTGCCAGACCACCGATCTAACCACGGACCGAAACCATGACCGACAAGATCTATAACGTGCTCTTTCTGTGCACGGGCAATTCCGCTCGCTCCATTCTTGCCGAATCCATTCTCGCCAAGGAAGGTGAGGGGAGGTTCAATGCCTATTCGGCCGGCAGCCGGCCGAAGGGAGAGGTAAATCCTCACGCACTGAAGGAACTGGCGGTGCTGGGGTATCCCACCAGCGGCTTCACCTCGAAAAGCTGGGACGTGTTTGCCGGGCCGGATGCGCCACGGATGGATTTCATCTTCACGGTATGCGACAGCGCCGCCGGCGAAGCCTGTCCGGTCTGGATCGGCCATCCTATGACGGCCCATTGGGGGATAGAGGATCCCGCCGCTGCGGTTGGCTCGGAGATCGAGGTTCAGCGCGCCTTCGCGCAGGCCGCGCGTTTCCTCAAGAACAGGATCGCGGCTTTCGTCAGCCTGCCTCTGCAATCCATCGACCGAATGGCGCTGGAAACACAGCTTCGACAGATCGGGGCATTGGATGGAACCACCAATCCTGAAGGAAAGTCGGCCTGATGTCCGTGTTCGAACGATATCTGACCGTCTGGGTGTTTCTGTGCATCGTCGCCGGTGTCGCGCTCGGCCATTTGATGCCCGGCGTCTTTCAGCTCATCGCTGCGGCCGAGATCGCCAAAGTGAATATTCCGGTCGCGATCCTGATCTGGCTGATGATCATTCCGATGCTGCTCAAGATCGATTTCCGCTCTCTTTCGCAGGTCGGCATGTTCTGGCGCGGCATTGGCGTGACCTTGTTCATCAACTGGGCCGTCAAGCCGTTCTCGATGGCGCTGCTCGGCTGGTTTTTCATCGGCTGGCTGTTCCGGCCTTATCTTCCGGCTGGTGAGATCGATTCCTATGTCGCCGGGTTGATCATCCTTGCCGCGGCTCCATGCACCGCCATGGTCTTCGTCTGGAGCAACCTTACACGCGGTGAACCGCTGTTTACGCTGTCGCAGGTCGCGCTCAACGATGCGATCATGGTCGTGGCCTTTGCTCCCGTGGTCGGCCTGCTGCTTGGCCTTTCCGCCATTACCGTACCCTGGGATACGCTTGTTCTCTCTGTTGCGCTCTATATTGCCGTTCCGGTCATCCTTGCGCAGCTGATCAGGCATCGGCTCATGACTGACGGAACCTCACGGATGCTGGATTGCGTTCTCGCAAAGCTGCAGCCGGTTTCTCTGGCGGCGCTGCTCGCGACACTCATTCTTCTCTTCGCCTTTCAGGGCGAGCAAATCATCGCCCAGCCGGCCATCATCGGCCTGCTCGCCATTCCAATCCTCATCCAGGTCTATCTGAATTCGGGGCTCGCCTACCTCCTGAACCGCATGACGGGTGAGCGCCATTGCGTCGCCGGGCCTTCCGCACTCATCGGCGCCAGCAACTTCTTCGAACTCGCGGTCGCGGCCGCCATCAGCCTGTTCGGCTTTCAGTCAGGTGCTGCGCTGGCAACCGTTGTCGGCGTCCTCATCGAAGTTCCGGTCATGCTTTCGGTCGTCTGGATCGTGAACCGCTCGAAGGGCTGGTATGAGGCTGCCCCCGCCGTTTCCCGAACGATAATGACCGAAAGGCAGTAACCATGGACGCCACCATCTATCACAACCCGTCCTGCGGGACGTCGCGCAACACGCTGGCGCTGATCCGCGCGGCAGGGATCGAGCCGACCGTGATCGAATATCTGCGGGAACCGCCGACACGCGAAAAGCTTTCAAGAATGATTGCGGATGGGGGCCTGACGGTGCGCGAAGCCATGCGCGAGAAGGGGACTCCCTATGCCCAGCTCGGTCTCGACAATCCGGACCTGACTGACGACCAGTTGCTCGATGCGATGATGGAAAGGCCGATCCTGATCAATCGTCCCTTTGTCGTAACACCGCTCGGCACCAGGCTCGCCCGTCCTTCAGAGGTCGTACTGGATATTCTGCCGGACACTTTCAAAGGGCCGTTCTTCAAGGAGGATGGCGAGCAGGTCCTCGATAATGAAGGAAAGCGCATTGTCTGACAGGTTTCCCGCGTTGCAGGCGCATCACCTGCACAGCATTGACCCGGAGGCTCTACGTCCGGCGTTTTCGACCCATAAACCACGCATCCTGATCCTTTATGGCTCGCTGCGCGAGGTGTCCTATAGCCGTCTGCTGGCATTCGAGGCTGGGCGGCTGCTCGAACGGCTCGGTTGCGAGGTTCGTATATTCGATCCGAATGGCCTGCCTTTGCCCGATGAAGCGCCGACCAGCCATGCCAAGGTGCAGGAATTGCGTGAACTTTCAGAATGGTCGGAAGGACAGGTCTGGGTAAGCCCAGAACGTCATGGCGCAATGACCGGCATCATGAAGTCGCAGATCGACTGGATTCCTCTTGCAATCGGTTCTGTACGGCCGACACAGGGCAAGACGCTCGCCGTCATGGAAGTGTCCGGCGGCAGCCAGTCCTTCAACGCCGTGAACCAGATGCGAATTCTCGGCCGATGGATGCGGATGATCACCATTCCCAACCAATCCTCGGTGGCAAGGGCGTATCAGGAATTCGACGCAGAAGGCCGGATGAAGCCGTCATCCTATTATGACCGGGTCGTGGATGTCTGCGAGGAACTGGTGAAATTCACGCTGCTGACGCGTGACGCTTCCAGCTATCTCACAGATAGATATAGCGAACGCAAAGAGTTGGAAGATGAACTTGAGAAACGTGTTTCGCTAAAATCAATCTGACAGGGTGAGTTCTGTTCAACGCTTCGTGCTTTTCAATCCCGGAACCATATGATCAGTTCGATTTCGGCGGGAGAAGATATCACGGGCTTTCGAGGCGTTGAACCTGCCATGGCTTGATCGTGCGGCGACGTATGTAACCAGCAATAGCCGCACAAATCCGGAACTGCACCATCAAATAAGTTCCATAATCTATCTTATGCGATTATTGTATGTGGATTGAAGCCACCTCCCTGACGGGTGTTTTTCCGGCACCGTCAAAGGCGGTCTTCCCCTATGGACGGGATTTTGAAGATCCGCCGGCGTGGTGCGGATTAAACCTCTTCCTGTGGTGTTCTCCTGAGTGCGACTACTCATCAAGGAGCTTGCGCCGTGAAATATTTCCACTCCATCACTCTCCTTTTCCTGACATTGGTTTGCTCGCCGGTCTCTGCCAGTCCATTCTCGTCGGCGGCCGGACGCTATCGTATCGATCCTGCCTCTCACATCCGCTTTTCGATTGCGCAGGTTGCCGGTCCCGGGATCAAGGGCACAATTCCTGATATTTCCGGCCGCTTCGACATCGACCCGGACCAGCCGGCCAGGTCTTACGTGGAAATCAGTCTCAACCCTTCCAGCGTCCAGACCGGGCAAGAACGGGTGGAAAATTTCCTGCGATCCAGCGCGGTTTTTAATATCGCCGTTTATCCGCAGATCGTGTTTCGCTCCAGCCGCGTTACGCAGGACGGACCGCGCAGCGCCGTGGTTGAAGGCATATTGACAGCCAGAGGCATATCCAGACCCGAAACGTTTCACGCGACATTCGTTGAACAACAGAAGGGATCCGTCACCTTCCACGTCACCGGCAATGTCGCACGCCTGCCCTATGGCATGGGTGTCGGAGTGCCGCTCTATTCGAATACGGTTGCATTCGACATCGATTTGAAGGGCGTCAGATAAAGGCGCTGGGGCAGCAAAAAGTCGAGCCCGGTGGGATTAAATGCCGCGGGCGGGTGTTTGTCTAATATCGGGCATATCGTCCAATCCGTTACCCTTCAAAGGATTATCGTCATGCGTGCACATCATTTCATTCTGGCCGGCGTTGTAGCGCTTGCCGCCACGGCCGCCCTCGCCGAACCATATGCCGGTGGCGCCGTGGTTGAAAAGGCAACGGCCAAAGGCACGATCCTGACCGACGCCAAGGGCATGACCCTCTATACATTCGACAATGATACCAATGGCGCATCGTTCTGCTACGACGGCTGCGCAAAGAAATGGCCGCCCCTCGCCGCCTCGAAAACCGACAAGGCGGATGGCGACTATAAACCAATCTCCCGCAAAGATGGTACGATGCAATGGTCGCATGACGGAAAGCCGCTCTATCGCTGGCAGATGGACAGGAAGCCCGGCGATGTCACGGGCGATGGCGTTGGCGGCGTCTGGCACATTGCCAAGGAATAGTATCCATGCCGGATTTTCTGGACGAGATGACGAGTTGCATACCAGCGCTTCGCCGCTACGCGAATGCGCTCACGCATGACCGTGACACGGCTGACGATCTCGTCCAGGACTGTCTGGAAAGAGCGATCCGTAAAAAGGCGCTGTGGAAACCGCAGGGACCGTTGCGTCCGTGGTTGTACCGGGTGCTTGTCAACGTCTACCGTAACAATCTGCGCGGCCGCAATCGCCGGCCCTCGCAAATCCCGATCGACGATGTTGCGGAACAGCTGTTTGTGCCGGCGGCGCAGACGGGCCGGATTGCGCTTGCCGAAATGGCCCGCGCCATTGAAAAACTGTCCGGCGAACATCGCGAGGCCCTGCTCCTCGTCGTCGTCGAAGGCCTCAGTTATGCGGAAGCGGCAAATGTTCTTGAAATTCCGCTGGGCACGCTGATGTCCCGTCTGGGGCGGGCCCGAACGGCTCTCGCCCGGATGACCCAGGAAGACCAGCCAAATCTCAAGGTGATAAAATGACCGGCAGCGAATCGCAGATAACCGAAGCCGATCTGATCTCTTATGTCGACGGGCAGCTCGAAGACCCACGGCGTGACGCCGTTCGTGCCCACCTCGCCTCCAATCCGGCCGACGCAAGCAAGGTTGCGATGTGGCAGCAGCAGAATGCGACGCTGACGGCTCTCTACGGCCCGCTTGATACCGACGCCCTGCCCGAGCGTCTTGATGTTTACCGCATCGAGCGGCGTCTGCGGTCGCAGCGCGCCGATTGGCGTAACATGGCGGCGGCATCCATCCTCATTCTGGCCATTGGCTTGGCAGGCGGCTGGTTCGGGCGCGGGCTGGTCTCTCAGGTCGCGGAGCCGGCACACTCCATCGTGGCGGATGCGACGCAGGCACATAAGCTGTTTGCGAGCGAGGTTCTGCATCCGGTGGAAATTCGGGCCGATGCGGAGAACGCTTCCAGCCTGCCGAAATGGCTTTCGAAACGGCTGGACCGCAAACTGAATATTCCCGACCTCACCCGCCACGGTCTGTCCCTTGTCGGCGGCCGGGTGCTCCCCAGCTCGGAGGGCGCCGCCGCCCAGCTGATGTATGAGGATAAAAGCGGGCAGCGCGTCACTCTTTATATCGTGGCTGCGGTCGACTCGAGCGATACCGCGATGCGCCGCTCCAGCATCGGTTCACTGGAGGCCATCTCCTGGGACGACGAAACCATCCGCTGTGCGTTGGTCGGCAACCTGCCTTCCGACCGCATGGACGCAATCGCGAAAGATACCTATCAACAATTGAGCTAGCCGATGAGATATTTCGAGGATCATTCCGATAGGGTATCAACGCGGGAACGGCCGTGGCGTAATACGCCCATATCCTATGGATTGGTGGCGATCTCGTTCCACTGGACAATCGCGGTGCTTTTCCTGATGCAGCTTGCGCTGGGATATCTGATGAGCCGCGACAATATCGACCCGGTTCTTCAGTTCGACCTGTTCCAATATCACAAGTCGATAGGATTTCTGGTGCTGGCCCTCGCCGTGCCGCGTTTCCTGTGGTCGGTTTTCAGCAGAAAGCCGCAGGCTTTAGAAGGTGAAGGGCTGGCATCGAGGTTCGCCGCGCGGGCCGCTCACGCCGCGTTGCTGTTCCTTACGCTCGCCGTTCCTCTCGCCGGCTGGGCGGTTGCGTCGACCTCTCCTCTGCAAATCCCCAGTTACGTCTTCGACCTCGTGGTCGTGCCGGGATTGCCTCTGGTGATTTCCGACAAGGCGGAGGCCTTCTGGAGCGAGGTTCACGCCACCCTCGCCTACCTTGCCGCAGCCATCGTCTTTCTTCATGTGGCGGCGGCGTTATGGCACCATTTCATCCGCAAGGACGCGACTCTCCGACGTATGCTTCCGTTTCCGACAGCCGCAGATAGCAGGCATAAAACCTCCGCTTCCGGGAAATAAACGCACAAGCCGTTATTTAAGTATTGTTTCCATTATTTTTATGACGATAGAGCCTGTCCGCAACGTCATCTGAACCGGGAAGAATGGGCGGGGCACTTGACGTTGCATAAAAGTCGCATCGCAACGGCTTTCGGTCTCTTCGCCGCGCTGGATGACTCTGTTTCGGAGCGATCATTTGTTATTGTCGCCGCCGAAGAGCATTGGCGCATCGAGGTAGACTTTGCCTAAGTAAATACCGGTCTCAATCCAGTTTCACCCGTATTGCCGGATAGCCACAGGCTGTCGGCGTATGATCATGTTCATCGGGTGGTGGCAAGAGACCGGTCTGGCATTGTTACAATGTGCCCTGCGCAGCGCCGCTGTCTCAGCTCTTCACCACCCAAGAACACCGCCATGCCGTTCCCGTAAGGGTTTTCTCCTGCACCATCTTGGTGGACTTCCGAATGGAAGACCAAGAGACTATGTGCAATTTACTTCGGGTCCAATGGACCGTTACGCCACGAACGGCGCCCCAGCCCTGGCTTGCGTGCAGCGGATGCGGCGGCCTGAGGGCATTTCAGGCCAGCGGCAAGATCCGGCTTAACGCCAATGGCCGCAAGCTGGATGCCTGGCTTATCTATAGATGCATAATCTGCGACAAGAGCTGGAACAGGCCGATTTTCGAGCGCCAGAATGTCCGGGACTTCAGCCCTGCCGTTCTCGAAGCGCTGCAGTCCAACGATCCGCAATGGATAAGGGCGGAGACATTCAACCTCGAAGCCTTGAGACGTAAATCGCAGCGCGTCGACGAGTTTCCCGAATTCGATATCGCGAAACAGATACTGGATGAACCTCCCGACTGGGCCATGGCGGAGATCGATCTCATGGTTCCGTTTCAGGCCGGCATACGCCTTGATCGTCTGCTGGCGTCTGAACTCGGGCTTTCGCGGTCGATTCTGCAGAAGCTTCAGGATGACGGTTCGCTTCGGGCGCAGTCCGACCGTTCCGATCTTTGGCGGCGGCGCGTTAAAAACGGCACCCGGATTGTGATCGCGCGCTGCGACGGCTTCGATCCGGAGCATTTGTGGAGACCCGTCACGGCGGATTTCTAGCGGCATGGCGAGGGCCTGAAGGTTCAGGCCCTCGCTTGCGGCATCGTTAAACCGAAGAACCCCTGCTCCGCCTCAGGCGAGCGCCTCCTTCACCGCAGCGAGACCGCGGCGCAGGAACGGATCGGAATGGACGTAGAAGAATTGCACGCCACGCTCCCGCCAGTGCGGCATTTCATCTAGCGTCGCGAGCGTTCCCGCGATCTTTCCGGCTGCGCGTATCTTGTCGACAGCAATGGCGACCTTCTCCAATACCACATCCGGGCGCGGCTCGCCGAATGGCGGCGCGGGCGGATAGCCCATATCCTGCGAAAGATCGCCGGGGCCGATGAAGAAGACGTCTATCCCCTCGACCGTCAGCGTCTCATCCAGAGTATCGATCGCATCGACGGTCTCGATCATGGCGATAACAAGCCGCTTTTCATGATCGGACGGCAAGGCGTAACGCACCGCATCGACAATCGCGCGGGCCTCGTCAGCATTGCCGACCATGGGCACCATGATCCCGTCCGCGCCGGCATTCAGGTAGCGGATGATGAGCGGCCGCTCGTGCGAATGCGGGCGTACGATGGCAGCGCCACCAACGGAGCGCACCACCTGCCCGGTCGCGCGCACATCCTCGAAGCTCCATGTGCCGTGCTCGCAATCGAGGAAGACTGCGTCCGCGCCCAGTTCCACCAACCGGGCGGAAAGGCCCGACGACGTATGGTGCGGGGTGAACATGCTGATAGCCTCACCCGCCGCAAGACGGGCGCGCAGCTTTGCTCCATTCATGGAAATCTCTCCCTAGTTCTTTTTCGGCATATCCGGCGTGTCGTCCGGCGCCCCTACCCAGCGTGCGACATCGATATCCTTCGACGTGTCACGCATATGGGTCGGGCAGATGTGCAGTTCCGGAATGACAGCACTTTTGCCCAGCGTTGCGCAAAGTGCGATGGCGCGGGCGACGTCATGCGGGTCCATCATCACCGCTCGTTCTTCCTTCAGGGGCGGGCGCGCGCGGTTGTTCATGATCGGCGTATCGGTCTCGCCCGGCAGGATGGTCGTCGCGCGGATACCCTGGTTGCGATAGGTATTGTGCAGGAAGGTCATGAAGTTCTTCACGCCCGCCTTGGCCGCACCATAGGCCACGCCGCCCAGAAGATTGGGATTGAGGGCGGCGAGCGAGGAGACGGTGATGATGGTGCCCTCACCCTTTGCGATCATTTCCGGCAGCACCGCCTGTGTCAGGTTGAACACGGCCGTCAGATTGACATTGATGGTGGCATTCCACTCCTCCTCGCCGATGAAGCGGGCGTTGAGCACCTTGCTGGCGGAACCGGCATTGTTGACCAGAATATCGACGGGACCGACGACCTCACCGATCGACTTCACCGTGTCGAAGATCGCCTCACGCGAAGCGATATCGAGCGTGCGAGCGATGGCCTTGCCCTTCTTTTTCTCGATCAGTTCCACGACCTCGCGCAGCGGATCGAGGCGGCGTCCGGTCAGAACGACCGTCGCCCCTTCTTTCGCCAGCAAAATTGCGGTTTCGCGGCCGATGCCTGAACCGGCGCCGGTTACCAGCGCAATTTTTCCGTTCAGCAGTCCCATTCTCATCTCCTATTCGGCTGCGGCGGCAATGGCGCCAGAATAGCCGAAGATTTCTTTCGCCGCCTTGGCGGTGACCAGACCTTCGGAAATATCCTGTTCGATCAGCGCGCGCGAACGCTCGCTGGCCCTGCCCCAGCCGCCACCGCCGGGTGTCTGAACTTCCAGACGTTCGCCGGTCTGAAGAACGACCTTGCCCTTGGGGAAATGCGACTTGCCCTGCTTCATTACCTTGCCGGCGGACCCGCACTGGCCTTCCACCACGCCGAAGCAGGGGTGGCGGACGCGTTCCGATGCCAGATAGATGTTCATCGGGTTCTTGCCTAGATTGCGCAGAACGACGCGCTGGCCAAGGCCGCCGCGATGTTTGCCGGCACCACCGGAATCGGCGATCAGCTCCTTGCGTTCCGTCAGCACCGGAACGGCGACCTCGAACATTTCGATGGCCGTGACCTTGCAGTTGGAGGGGAAGCTCAGCGTATCCAGCCCGTCGAATTCGGCGCGTGCGCCCTGCCCGCCATGGAAATTCTGCACGGAACCATATTGCGTGCCATCGTTACGCTGGCCGACGCAATTGGCCGCCCAGATCGGCGCGCCGCCGCTATCGCCCAGAACCTTTTCCGGCACGATGCCTTCCAGCGCCTTGAAGATGAGCGAAGGAATGACGTGACCGATGAGATTGCGCGAATTGCCCGCCGTCCATTTCTGCGGATTGAGAATGCAGCCGAGCGGCGCCTCGTCGGTGATTGGGACGATGCAGCCCTCATTATTGGGCGTTTCGGCATCGAGCAGGCATTTCAACGCGTAGACCGAATGGGCGTAACGATAGTTCGTGCGGCAGTTGATCGAGTGCAGGACCTGATCCGAGGTGCCGGTATAATCCACATGAATGGAATCGTCCCTGACGATCACCGAGGCTTTGAGTTTGACGTCGACATCGTAGCCGTCGAGCAGGACTTCGGCGGAATAGGTGCCGTTCGGCCATTCGCGGATCGCCTTGCGCGTCTGCGCCTCCGACCGGGTGTGGATGGCGTCCGCCAGCCCATCGACATCGTCAAGCCCGTATTCATCGAGGAATTTGACCAGTTCGCGGCCCATGACATTGTTGGCGGCGATCATCGATTCCAGATCGCCGCGCACTTCCGTGGGAAGGCGGACGGAGGCTGCGATGATATCGAACACATCCTCGTTCGGAACGCCGGCCTTGAGCAGCTTGACGATGGGAAAACGGATACCTTCCGCGAAAATGTCGCTGGCTTCCGAATGCAGCGGCGCGCCGCCGATATCGGGAAGATGGGCGATGGATCCCGCATAGGCGACGACCTTGCCATTCTTGAAGATCGGCGTGATCATCGTCACGTCAGGCAGATGGCCGGTTCCGATTTCCGGATCGTTGGTCGCGAGAACGTCGCCCTCTTCCAGCATCTCGACTGGAAACTTCGGCAGGAAATATTTCTGTGCCGCCGCGGGCAGCGAGGTGATGAAAACCGGGATCGACCAGGTGCATTGCGCCAGCGCCCTGCCCTTACTGTCGAGAAGTACCGTAACGTAATCATGGTTCTCACGCACGATCGGCGAAAACGCCGTCTTGCCGAGCACGTTATCGGCCTGATCCGCGATGAAGATCAGGCGGTTCCACATGACCTGAAGGTTGATCGGATCGTTGAAATCGGTTGCGGGTTTCGACATCTGACTGCCCCCTTAGAGAATGTTGATCACGAGATTGCCGTGGGCATCGACATGGAAGACGCCGCTCGGCCCGACAACGGCCGTCGATTCACGCTGTTCCACAATGGCAGGCCCCTTCACCTCGTGGCCGACCGGCAGCTTGTAATGGTCGTAAACCGAGGTCTCGACATAGCCGCCCGCCTCCTGAAAATAGACCTGCCGGCTGCCTTTGCGGGCTTCGGCGACGACGGTTTCATGCGGCCGGGTGACCTGATCCTTCTCGCCGCTGGCGCGCAGACGCCAGGTGATGACTTCCAGCGGTGCGGCCACCGTGCGGCCAAACAATTCGCGATAGAGCTTGAAGAAACTGCCGCGCAACTCTTCAAGGAAAAGGTCTTTCGGCAGGCTGCGGTCGGGCAGTACCACCGTAATCTCGTGTCCCTGCCCCACATGGCGCATATCCACGGTATAGCGATTGGTGATCGTCTCCTTCGGAACGCCGGCGGCCGCAACGACTTCCGCGCCCTGGGCGGAAAGATCATCGAGCAGGCGGTTCATCGCATCGATATCCCAGGCGTCGAGCGCCATCGGATGGCTTGCGGAGAGATCGACGGCGACCGGCGCGATCAGCAGGCCGATGGCGGAGCTGACGCCCGCGCCGGTCGGGCAGATGATGCGCGAAATGCCGAGCTTGCGGGCGATGCCGTAGGCGTGCACTGGGCCTGCTCCGCCGAAGGCCACCATCGGTAAAGAGCGTGGATCGACGCCGAGATCGGTCGCATGCATGGCAGCGGCCTTGCTCATGGATTCATTGACGAGATCATGGATGCCCCAGGCGCAGCGCTCGACAGACACATCGAGAGAAGTGGCCAGTTTGGACATCGCCCCGTGGGCGGCGTCCTTCGACACCTTGAACGAGCCGCCGACGAAGGATTCCGTTCCCATGTAACCGAGCAGAATATCGGCGTCGGTCACCGTCGGTTCGGTTCCGCCGCGCTGATAGGCCGCCGGACCCGGCATGGCGCCAGCGGAATGCGGGCCGACATCGAGAAGACCGAGCGGGTTCTTCGCGGCGATGGAACCGCCGCCGGCGCCAATCTCGATCATCTGGATCGACTGAATTTTCAGAGGAAAACCGGATCCCTTGCGGAAGCGCTGGTAATGCGCGACTTCGAGATCGGTGCCGACATTCGGTTCGCCATCGGGAATGAGGCAGAGCTTGGCGGTGGTGCCGCCCATGTCGAAGGAAAGAACGCTTGCTTCGCCCGCCGTGCGGCCGAATTCGGCGGCGGCGACAGCACCTGCGGCTGGGCCGGATTCGATCAGGCGAACGGGAAGTTCGGCGGCGCGACGGCTCGGCACAAGACCGCCCGAAGAGGTCATCCACAGCACCTGCCGGTCGATGCCCTTCTCAGCAAATTCCCGCTGCAGATGGGCGACGTGGCCGGACATTTGCGGGCGGGTATAGGCGTTGACCACCGTTGTCGAGGCGCGGTCGAATTCGCGCATTTCCGGGCAGACCTCGGAAGACAGCGACACGAAGATATCCGGGTCTTCCTCGCGCAGAAGGGCGGCGACGCGCTGCTCATGCTGCGGATATTTGTAAGCGTGCAGCAGGCAGACCGCCACCGAGCGGATGCCTTTTTCCTTCAGCCGTCCGGCAATCTCGCGAACGGTATCTTCCTTGAGTTCCGTCATTACCTCGCCGTCGGCGGCGATGCGTTCTTCGGCGCCAAAACTGTTGGCGCGGGTGACCAGCGGATCGGGATATTTGATGTTCAGATCATAGAGATCGTAACGCCCCTCGTTGCGGATGCGCAGCATGTCCTGAAAACCGTCGGTGGTGACGAAGCCGGTTTCAACGCCCTTGCGCTCCAGCACGGCATTGGTGACGACGGTGGTTGCGCCAAGCACCTGCAGGTTCTCGATCGCAATCGCGTCCGCATGCTTTTCGAGCAGCTCCGACACGCCCTGAACAACGGCTTCGGCCGGATTTTTCGGCGTGCTCAGGACTTTATGGAGGTGAAGTTCGCCGCTGTCGTCCAGAAGCGCGAAATCGGTAAAGGTACCGCCAGTATCGAAAGCCAGTTTTGCCATTGTTTCCCTCGAGCGACCATGCAGCCTCTCCGGCTGCCTTGTGGACCCAAATTTGAATCCGTTCACTGATGGAAAATTTGAAACGTTCGGCGGGCCTTTACCAACACAACCTCGGTCTGCCGCCATAGGGTTTGCTTATAGCGAATTCAGATGGCGCGAATGCCGGGGTGGTGGCCGCTCTTGAGCTTGGTGACGATCTCGAGAAGCACGGAACGCGCCGCCAGAGCCGGCTCGGAAAGCGGCATATGATCGGAGACGCAGAGCGACACTGTTGCATCGATGACAGGTGTTGTGAGGGGATGTAGCTGCGCGCCGCTGAAGCTCGGGGTTTCCAGAACCACCGAGGCTGGCAGGATCGTTGAGCCGAGACCGTCCAGTACCGCAGCGCTCAAAGCAGGCACGGATTCCAGTTCTGAAATGACCTCCGGTCGCGCCCTGGCTCGGGCAAGACCTTCATCGATGAGCCGGCGAAGAAAATGCGCTTTGCTCGGCAGCAGCATCGCGTGGCCATCCAGCGCCGAGAGCGGAAGCGGCTGACCGGGTTCGGCCGGCAGTTTCATATCGGCGGGCGAGACGAGGAACATTTCTTCCCGGAACAACGGCTCCAGCGTCACGCCCTTGATGGGATCGGAGGTGTAGATCAGCGCCATATCCATCTTGCCGGTCATGATCAGCTCGCTGAGGATATGGCCGAAACTGTCGTTGATATGGACCGTGATGGCGGGAAACCGCGCCCTCATCTCCTTGATGAGCGGCAGGGACAGCGCGCTGGAGGAGGAATAGGTCGCGAGCCCGATGGAGACGCGGCCGGAGACCGAGCGGGCCGAGCGGTCGATATCGGTCTGCGCCTGCTCGATCTGCTTCAGCATGATCTGCGCATGGCGATAGAGGATCAACCCGGCCTCGGTCGGCGCGATGCCGACATTGCTGCGCAACAGCAGCTGGTGCTTGAAGTGCTGTTCCAGGGACGCGATCTGCTGCGATAGCGCCGGCTGCGCCACGCGAAGAATGCCGGCGGCACGCGAAACGCTGCCGGTATCGACGATCTTGACGAAGCTCTTGAGTTTTTTGAAATCGACGCTCATCGGTCCCCACTTTTTGGGGAAATCCTAGCGCATCGGGGCGGAAACAGGAATGGATTTCTGCAAGGACGGCGCGTAATTTCAATGGGATAGAGCGTTTCACATGTCCCGAACACTGTAGACGACACAAGTGCTTTATGTAATCGGGCATTTTCGCACCCTCATTCCTGTGCTTGTCACAGGAATCCAGCCGACGCGCGTCTGCGCGGCGGGAAGAGTCCTCTCAGCCCAAGGACTTGGGCTGGCTGGATCCCTGTGACAAGCACAGGGATGAGGGACGGTGAGCGGACGGCAAAAAGCCTCCTTTGGGCCGAGCGGTCTGTCTTACCGCAGGGCCGCCACCGCACGCTCGATGCGGTCGCATGCATCCTCCAGCACTTCCATGGAGGTGGCGAAGGAAATGCGGAAATAGGGCGAAAGGCCATAGGCAGCGCCCTGAAGAGCCGCCACGCCGACGCTGTCGAGGAGATAAAGAACGAAGTCGAGATCGTTTTCGATCACCTTGCCATCCGCGGTCGTTTTGCCGATCACCCCGGCGCAGCTCGGATAGAGGTAGAAGGCGCCATCCGGCACCATGCAGGAAAGGCCGGGGATCGCGTTCAGGCGCGCGCAGGCGTAGTCGCGCCGCTGTTTATAGACCGCAACGCTTTCCGTCACGAATGTCTGATCGCCGGAAAGCGCGTGGGCTGCGGCGGCCTGGCTGACCGAGGACGGGCAGGATGACATTTGTGACTGCAACTTGTTGATGGCGGCGACGAGTGCTGCCGGCCCTGCCCCGTAACCGATCCGCCATCCCGTCATTGCATAGGATTTTGAAACGCCGTTGGTCAGAAGCACACGGTCCTTCAGTTCCGGAACGACGGCAACGAGGGTTTTCATCGGCTCGTTTCTGAACCAGACCTGATCGTAAATATCGTCGGATAGGACCATGACATGCGGATGGCGCAGCAAGACGTCGCCCAGCGCCTTCAGTTCCGCTTCGCTATAGGCAGCACCCGTCGGGTTCGAGGGGGCGTTGAGGATCAGCCACAGCGTCTTCGGGGTGATCGCCGCTTCCAGCGCTTCGGCCGTCAGTTTGAACCCGGTTTCCTCCGGGCATGCGACGATGACGGGCATGCCGTCATTGGCAATGACCATATCGGGATAAGACACCCAGTAGGGAGCCGGAATAATGACTTCCGCACCATTCTCCACGCTTGCCATCAGCGCCAGGAACAGGATCTGCTTGGCGCCGCCGCCGACGCAGATTTCGTTATCGCCGTAGGTGATGCCGAGACGTTTCTGGAAGTCGCCGATGATCGCCTTGCGAAGCGCCGGCGTGCCGTTAACTGCTGTGTATTTGGTCTCCCCCCGATCGATGGCGGCATGCGCCGCCGTCTTGACGGCTTGCGGCGTATCGAAATCCGGCTCGCCCACCGTCAGGTCGGCGATGTCGCGGCCGGCGGCCTTCAATTCGCGGGCGCGGGCCGCCGCCGCCGTGCTCGGCGAAACCTTAATTTTCGACACGCGCGATGCTGGCACGAAAGTGCTCATGGTCTTTCCTCGTCTCAATTTAAAGCTTTGGACCTGTCAGTGCGCGGCTTCGAGTTCGCCACGCATCTTTCCGGTCAGGAACAATTCGCCAAGTTCATCATGGGTGATCTCCGCCGGCGTGCCATCCCAGATCACCTTGCCGAGGCGGAGAATGACGGCGCGCTCGGCCACCTCCATGGCCTTTTTGGTGTTCTGCTCGACCAGCAGGATGGTCATGCCGTTCGCATGCAGGCGCAACAGCTCGTCGAACACGATGCCGATTGCGGCGGGTGAGAGACCAACCGAGGGCTCATCCACCAGCAGCACCTTCGGCCGCTGCAGAACCGCCATCGCCACTTCGAGCAATTGCTGCTCGCCGCCCGACATATTGCCTGCGAGCGTCGAGCGCCGTGTCTTCAGGATCGGGAAAAGGTCATAGACATAATCCCGGTCCGCCTTCACCTTTGCATCGCGAATGGTATAGGCGGCCATTTGCAGGTTTTCATCGACGGTCATGACCGGGAAGTTGCAACGGCCCTGCGGTACGAAGGATATGCCCTCCCCCAGAATGGCGCGCGACGACAATCCGGCGATATTTTTGCCACGCCAGTCGATGCCGCCTTCCTTGATGGTCGTCATGCCGTAGAGCGTCTTGAGCAGGGTCGATTTGCCCGCACCGTTCGGCCCCATGAGGGCCACGAACTGCCCGGCCGGCACATCCAGATCGACGCCGTTCAGGATATCGAGATTGCCGTAACCCGCGCGCAGGCCTTTGATGGAAAGATTGCTGTCAGCCGCCAAGATAGGCCTCCCTCACACGCTGGTCCTGAATGATGTCATGCGGCAGTCCCTCGACCAGTTTCGTTCCCTGATCGAGCACGACCACACGCTGGCAGATGCTGGTGACGACATCGATATTATGTTCGATGACGAGGAAGCTGACGCCGAGCGATTTATTCGCATATTGGATCGTCTCCACCACGCGCTCGATGATCTTCGGATTGATGCCCGCCATCGGTTCATCGAGCAGGATAAGCTTCGGCTCCGGCATCAGCATGGAAGCGAACTGGATCAGTTTCTGCTGACCGCCGGACAGATTGCCGGCGGGCTGGTGGCGAACGTCCCAGAGGCCCGCCATCTTGATCAACTCGCGCGCCCGCTCTCGGAGCCCGGCCACGCGGCGGCGCGACATGCCGCCAAGGCCGAATGTCGACAGAAGCGAGGGAAAGGTGAACATCTGGCCGGCGATGATGAGGTTCTCCTCCACATCGAGCGCCTTGAAGGTGACAGTCTTCTGGAAAGACCGCAGCATGCGGCCTTCGCGGGCAATGCGATTGAGCGACCAGCCGGTAATGTCCTGCCCGTCAAGGATCACCTTGCCGGTATCCGGCCGGGCAAGCCCGGTACTGCAATCGAAGAAGGTGGATTTTCCCGAGCCGTTAGGCCCGATCAGCCCGGCGATCTCGCCGCGATTGATGTGCATGCTGACATCGTTGACCGCCTTCACCGCGCCATAGGACTTGCTGAGGTTCTTTATCTCAAGGATGGGAAGATGAGCCGTCATTTCGAGCCTCCGATCGCGTTCCAGAAGCGATTGATCAGGGGAGCAAAGCCCTTTTTGAACCAGAAGACGAGAACGAGAAGGCAGAAACCATAGGCGATCATCCGCACTTCTGGCGCGACGCGCAGCGCCTCCGTCAGACCGACGAAGAGCAGGCTACCGAAGACGGTCCCCGAAATCATGCCAGCACCACCGCCAAGAACGATGATCAGCATCGTCGTCGAATAATACATCTGGAAGGTCAGCGGGCTTACCACTGTCAAATAGTGAGCATAGAGGCTGCCCCCTACCCCGGCAAAAACGGCGCTCAGCATGAAAACGATCAGCTTGTAGCGCCATGTGGGTACGCCAAGGGATTCCGCCAGCGTTTCGTTTTCGCGAATGGCGACCATGTTGCGGCCGGCCGGCGAGCGGACGATTGCCCATGCGGCAAGCGTTCCCAGCACGCAGATGGCCAGAGCCAGATAATAGAAGCTGGTGGTTCCGCTAACCGTGAAAGAGAGCGGGCCAAGCTCGAAATAGGGCTTCGGGATGCCGGAAAGGCCCATGTCGCCGCGGGTCAGCGAAATCCAGTTCTTGGCGATTGCCTGGCCGATGATGACGAAACCGAGCGTACACATGACGAAGGACGTTGAACGCAGACGCAGCGCCGGAATGCCGAGCGGCAGGGCGAGCGCGCCGGAGACGAGGCCGGCGGCAATGAGGTTCACGTAAAACGGCGTTTCATAGTGAACCGCCAGCAGACCGGCGGTATAGGCACCAATGCCGAAGAAAGCCGCCTGCGCCAGCGACAGCAGGCCGGTATAGCCGACGAGCAGGTTGAGGCCATGCGCCGGCAGCATGAAGATGAGCGCGATAATGAGCGAGTGGGTAACGTAACGCGTGCCGATGAAGGGCGCGGCAAGTGCTACGACGATCAGGACGGCGGCGAGCGGAATGCGCAGATCGCGGCGGCGTGCCTGGGGAACGGTGTCTGTGAGAGACATGTCGAGTCCTCAAAATTCGAGTAAATTCGGCGGGCGCGGCTTCCAGAGCGTTTTGGCTTTTCTTCGAAACGCCAAAGCGCTCTAACTCTTTATTTTTCCGCATTTCCGGACGGAAAACCGGGTCCACTTTTCCTAGAAATGCTCTAAAAGCGCGCCTGCGTCGAAAACAGGCCGTGCGGACGCCACATCAGCATCAGGATCAGCGTTGCGAAGCCCACCGTGTCGCGGAATTGCAGCCCGACATAGGTGGCGACGAGGCTTTCGGCGATGCCGAGGATCATGGCCGCGAAGAAGGTGCCGCGCACATTGCCAAGGCCGCCCATGATGATGATCGGCAGGGTCTTGAAGGTGATGAGTTCTCCCATGCCGCCATAGACGCTGACATTGACCGGCGCTGTCAGCACGCCCGAAAGTGCTGCAAGCGCGGCGCCCAGGATGAAGGTGCGCAACACGACCTGCGACACATCGATGCCGACCACGCCGCAACATTCGACATTCTGCGAGACCGCCCGCATCGCCATGCCGAGACGGCTATAGGTCACCATCAGTTCCAGACCGACGAAGACGATGAGGCAGACGACCAGAATGAGCACGCGCTGCTGCGCCAGCGTGAAGCCGAGAATGGAAATCGGCTCGATATAACCGCCGGCGAAAAACTTGTAGCCGCCGCCGAAGACGAAAATGATCGTGTTTTGCAGGATCAGCGCGATGCCGAGGGTGGCGAGAACGCCGGACTCCGCCGGCGCCCCCACCATTCTGCGCATCACCAGCTGGCCGACCACATAGGCCACGACCACGGTGGAAAAAACGCCGACGACGATCGAAGCCTCATAGGACAGGCCGAGATAGTCGATGGCGAACCACGCCCCGAAGGTTCCGAGCATGTAATATTCGCCATGAGCGAAGTTGATGGCTCTCAGCACCCCGAAAATCATGGTCATGCCGACGGCGACGATCGCGTAGACGGAACCGGTGACGATCCCGTTTACGACTTGCTCGAGAATTGTCGAGAACATGGCTGTACCCCTCCCGGTCTGTCAGTTCGCAGGGTACTGGATTTCCGCCGTATAAGCGCCCTTGATGCTGGGCTTGCCGTTCTCGATCTGCAGAAGGATCATCGGAAGGCGGGCCTGATTGTGATCGTCGAAGGTCACTTCGCCGACCGGGCTCTTGTACTTGATCTTGGAGAGCGCTTCGCGGACCGCATTGCGATCAGCGCTTCCGGCTTGCCTGATCGCCTGGGCGAGCAGGTTGACGGTATCCCAATGCACATAGGCATGGTTGTTCGGCGCTTCCTTGTAGGTGGCGGTGAATTTCTCGACGAAGGCCTTGCTGGCGGGACTATCGAACTGCGGCAGCCAGGCTGCGGCCTCAACAGCGCCTTCCATGGCCTTCGGCGCGGATTTGATCGTCTTTTCGGTGTTGAATTCACCGTTGCCGATCAGTGTAACCTTGCCGGCAAGTCCGAGTTCCAGCATCTGACGGGCGACAATCGGCGTCGTGTCGGCGAGACCGTACATGATGATCGCCTGCGCGCCGTTATCGCGGATCTTCGCCAGCACGCTGCGGAAGTCGACCTCGCCCTCCTTGTAATAATCCTCGCTGAGGATCTCGCCCTTGAAGTCCGGCAGGTATTTCTTGGTGAAGGTGATGGCGGAGCGGCCGTAGTCGCTATCGACCGACAGGACGGCGAATTTGGTGAAACCACGCTGTTCGGCGGCGTATTTCGCAACGACAAGCGCACGGTTCTCATCCGTCGGATAGTTGCGGAATGTCCATTTGAAACCGCCGACGCCCGCCTGATAGGTGATCTTCGGGTTGGAGGACGCGGCGTTCAGCAGCAGAACCTCGGCATCTTCGGCGACAGGCTGCATCGCAAGCGTCACGGAGCTGGAGACGTCGCCGATGAGGAAATCCACCTCGTCCTGATCGATCAGGCGGCGGGTGGCCGAAACGCCTTCGACCGGCGTGCCCTGGCTGTCGGCATTGAAAAGTTCGATCTGCTGGCCGTTGATGCCGCCAGCCGCGTTGATGTCCTTTACCGCGAGTTCCGCGCCGTGCATGGAGAAAGCGCCGTAGCGCGCATTCGGTCCGCTCATCGGTGCGACGAGGCCGAGCCTTATCGTCTCTGCCGCATAAGCGGAGGCGGAGAGCGCCGGCGACAGGCTCAGGATCGGAGCGACCGCTGCGGAAACCAGTAGAAGTCTGCGAGTAATACCGTTTTTCATGTTCCCACTCCTTTTCGGATTTATCTGTTCCGGCTTTGGCCGGGCGAGCTTTTGCCGCTTTTGCGGTTCTTGTCGATTAACGTCATGCTAATCTTTCAGGCAGAGTAGGTTCATCGCCGGATATTTTGCCAACACAAGTCCTTTCTGCCGCTATAGCGTTTCCTTATGCCGGCAGTCGTTTCCCCCTATCCAGACGTCGTGTGTCGATTTTTGCATGTCTTCCATGCAGGCAAATGCCTGTATTTTTCGCGTCGGAATGGGCATATTTTATGCAATCTCATCACTGGAAACCATGAAAATGAAACTTCACGAAACCGTTCGAAACTATTTCCGCAACCGTCGCGCCGTGGCCGAACTGAGCGCGCTTGATGACAGAAGCCTTTCCGACATCGGCGTCAGCCGCTCGCATATCCGTTCCGCCGTGGAAGGCCGCCGCTAACAGGCAAAAGTGGCCGCCTTCATGGGCGTCCGCGCGCAGCTCGATCTTCAGGCGCTGAAAATTGCGCCTCAGAATCGGTAAAGCTCCTGTAGAACTCTTCTCCACATATTGGGCGGCGCTTTCAGAGCGCGGCCAAGAGGAGAGTCGAATGAACCACCCCGATTATTCCCCCGACTATTCCATTGTCGCGACAATCCCGTCTGTCGAGGACTATCTGCGCCTTCGCGCCGTGGCCGGGCTAAGCCCCTTCTCACGGGAGGCGGCGGAGAAGGGTTTGCAGGGCACGGTCTTCTCCGTGCTGGTACTGCATGCAGGTTCCGCCATCGGCATGGGCCGGCTGATCGGCGATGGCGGCTGCTTTTTTCAGGTCGTGGACATTGCCGTCGATCCCGCCCATCAGGGTCGGGGCTTGGGCAAGGCGGTCATGGAGGCGCTGATGAGCCACGTGAAGAGCGAGCTTCCCGCTTCGGCCTATGTCAGCCTGATCGCCGATGTGCCGGCAAACAGGCTATACGAAAAATTCGGCTTCAAGGAGACCGCGCCGCGGTCGCTCGGAATGGCCTATCGCGTCAGCACCTCGGCTTGATCGCAGGCAGTCCACAGCGAGGGTCTCTCCGGTCGATGCGGTTCAGCCGTTCGATGCAGCTTTGAAAATCGCCAACTGATCGGCAAAGGCGCGTTTATAGGCGGGACGCGCCTCACCCCGGGCGACATAGGCCGCGAGGTTCGCATATTCATCGAGAATTCCCGAACTTTTTATCCGTTGCAGCACCGATATCATCAACAGATCACCGGCGCTGAATGCGCCGTCAAGCCATTCGGCCTCCCCCAGTCGGCGGGACAATTCGCCGAGCCGCTTGCGGATGCGTTCATCGACGATCTGCAGGCGCTCGCCGTGCCAGCTTTTGTCCCTTTCGAGAAAGCCGGTGACAAAATGCTCGACAATGGGCGGTTCCATGGTGCTGAGCGCGGCGAACATCCACATGATCGCGCGCGCCCGCGCATTCGCATCCTCTGGCAACAGGCCGGCATGGCGTTCGGCTATATGGAATATGATCGCACCGGATTCGAACAGGACGAGATCGCCCTCCTCATAGGTCGGGATCTGCCCGAAGGGTTGAAGCGCCAGATGCGCCGGTTCCCGCATCGCCTTGAAGGAAAGAAGGCGAACGTCATAGGGCTGGCCCACTTCTTCGAGTGCCCAGCGGACGCGCATGTCGCGGGCGAGACCCTTGCCGCCATCGGGCGAGCGTTCAAAAGCGGTAATGGTGACTGTCATTGCTGTTCTCCATCACTCCCCATCCCCGGAATGCTGTCGCCTGACGTTGCGTCACACTATGCGCTGGGATGAGCGAAAACAACGTCGTCGTGTTTTCGGCAGAGGCTCAGGCGGCGGCGCGTTTTCGACGGGACACCCAGATCAACACCGGTAATGCGGTAAAAGAGAGTGCGGCGCCCGCCAGGAAGGTGACGAACGAACCATGGAGGTCCCACAGCAAGCCGGCGATGACATTGCCTACCAGCACCGCCAGACCTGTCATCAGATTGAAGACGCCGAAGGCCGTTCCCTTGAGATGTGGCGGCGCCGTTTCCGCAATCAGGGCTGCGAGCAGCCCCTGCGACAGGCCCATATGCAGCCCCCACAGAAGAATGCCGAACAGGAACAGCGGAATGGAATTGGCAAAAGCGAGCGTCAGATAGGAGGCCACAAGCACGGCCACACTCGCCGCGATAATCCCTGAGCGGCCGATCCTGTCCGAAAGCCGGCCGGCGGGATAGGCTGTCAGGCCATAGACGGCATGCATGATGACCATCGTGATCGGTATCCATGCCGGCCGGAAGCCTGCCTCTTCGGATTTCAGCAACAGGAATGCTTCACTGAAACGCGCGAAGGTCAGGAGCGACGCCGCGATGATGACGATCCAGACCGCCTGGTTGAGTTTCGCAAAATCGGCGAGCCGGAATGGCTTTTCGGCTTTCGGTCTTGCGGGCGCATCCGGTTCCTTCACACCGGCGATGAGGATGAACACCGCAAGGAAAGCGGGAATGACCGCGATCCAGAAAATGGCGAGTACATTTTCGCTGAGCGCGAACATCAGCCCGATGGCCGCCAGCGGCCCGATGAAGCCGCCCACCGTATCGAGCGACTTTCTGAGCCCGAACGCGGCGCCACGAATTTCAGGCGGCGTCACATCGGCAATAAGGGCGTCGCGCGGCGTTCCGCGAATGCCCTTGCCGACCCGGTCCACCGCCTTGGCGGCGACGATCCAGCCAAGCGAGGTGGCGAAGGGAAAAGCGAGTTTCGAGATTGCGCCGAGACCGTATCCAAGCACGGCGAGCATTTTCCGCCGCCTCGTCCAGTCCGCGATAATCCCGGAAAACAGCTTGGTCGTGGTGGCGATGGCAACCGACATGCCCTCGATGAAACCGACAGTGACCGCGGAAGCGCCGAGACCGGAAACGAGATAATAGGGCAGCAGCGTCTGCACCATTTCCGAAGAAATATCCATCAGAAGGCTAACGATGCCGAGCACCCAGACCGTCGCTGGAATGCGTGCCCGAACCGTTGCAGAAACAGGCGTAGAAGAAGTCGTCATGATGGCCCCCCGATCGTCTCTGGAATAATCATGTCCTCCTGAAACAATCAACCGGGCGGATATCGTGCAACCGCGACAAACAGGGAAAATCAGCGCCATCAAATCTCTGTGGGGCTGAAGCAAATACCGCCGAAGCCCGATGAAAGGGCTGGCCATTTCATGCAAAAACTCTAAGCTCCAGCGCCGGACACGGATTGCCGAGAACCATCAGTTTTTAGTTCAAATCATTAGGGAGAAAACATCAGATGAGCCTGCGTATCAACGATATAGCACCCGACTTCACCGCCGAGACCACCCATGGTCCGGTGAGTTTCCACGACTGGATCGGCGACGGCTGGGCGGTCCTGTTTTCGCATCCGAAGAACTTCACGCCGGTCTGCACGACGGAACTCGGCGCGATGGGCGGCCTGCAGCCGGAATTCGAAAAGCGTGGCGTCAAGATCATCGGTATTTCCGTCGATCCGGTCGAAAGCCATGAAAAATGGAAGAACGATATTCGCACGGCCACAGGCTTCAACGTCGATTATCCGCTGATCGGCGACAAGGACCTGAAGGTCGCCAAGCTCTATGACATGCTGCCGGCCGGCGCGGGCGACAGTTCCGAAGGCCGCACGCCTGCCGACAACGCCACCGTGCGCTCCGTCTTCGTCATCGGTCCCGACAAGAAGATCAAGCTGGTTCTCACCTACCCCATGACCACCGGCCGCAACTTCGAGGAAATTCTTCGCGCGATCGATTCCATCCAGCTCACATCCAAACATCAGGTGGCGACCCCGGCCAACTGGAAGCAGGGCGAGGATGTCATCATCACCGCCGCCGTCTCCAACGAAGATGCGATCGCCCGTTTCGGTTCCTACGACACGGTTCTTCCCTATCTGCGCAAGACCAAGCAGCCCGGCTGATTTGAAGCCTGCGATGGGGCGGTGAAACATCATCGTCCCATTCTCCCTTAGGTACGACAGCAGGCTCTAGCCGGCGTCTTGCCTGACGACGCGCAGCATGGGCCGGGCATCGAGTTCGGCGGGCGTAAAACACGCAAGAAGGTCGAAAGATGTTATGGCTTCGCCGGCAGCGAAGCGTCGCCCGTTGACGACGAGATGCCCGAGGCCGAATAGGGTGAGAAGCGCTTCCGTCGCATCTCCGGCCGGGGTTTCGAAAAGAAGATTCGTCTGGCCGAAATGTTCCAGACCCGTTGTCCAGGCCCTGATCTTTTCCCCCTCCTCCATCACGAAGGTTCCGAAGGCCAGCATCGTTGCCATTTGCTGCGGCTGGTCCAGATGGCCGTTTGCATAATTCAGATAATCATCGAGATTGGCGCGGCCGACGATCATGTCGAGATAATGCAATGCAACGGCCTGCATGGGAGCAACCTGATGAATGCCGAGCAGGGCTGAGGCGATCTCGTTATGGGCTATTTCAGGATTGTCCTCATCCGCCATGATGAGGAATTTGAACTCGCACTGATGTGTTGCGCGGCTAAAATCGTCATATGCCGCTTTGGCATCGACGCAAAAGGTCTTTGACCAGTCGACCCTGGCCTCTGCGACGGCCGGATATTGGGCCGGCGCAACCGGCGCCGCTACCATCGGCTCGGGAGTGCCGACAAAAACCCTGGTCGAACCGCGCAGGCCGTCAAACACGCCCTTTTCGCTCAGCCGCTCACATTCATACCCCTCCTCGCCCCACGCTTCTATCAGGGTCAAATCAGAGATCGTGGGTTCGCTGTCGAAATAGAGTGTCGCCTTGAAAAATTGAGTGTCGCCATTTGCCATTGCAAATCCCGTCCATGGCATTTCCTGCGCTCTATGGCTTTATGATCCCGCCATGATAGTCAAGCCGGTACGTCTCGACATGGCCCCGGTAAATGCGCTCGATGCCGGTGAAGGACCGGAATTCACCTTCATTCGTATCGACATAGACCAGATTTTCCACCGGGTGGGTGAAGCCGCCAAGGAACCGGCCCTCCCGATAGAGCGTGGAAAGCGACCGCTGAATGACCATGCCAGCCGTGGCGCCATCGATCATGTCTGGCCGGAGGATGCGGCCGTAATAACTCATCGCCCACACCGCTGCTCCCTCATGCCAGACGACCTCCTGGCCGATGAAATCGGTTCCACCGAAATAGCTGTCGATATAGTGCCAGTCGCCGCTCTGATAACCGAGATCGTGCGATCCCTTGCGCGTGGGCGTCGCGGATTTGTTGCCGCCGCCGACATAGGTGGCGGACTTGGCCTGCACGATGAACTCTTCCAGCATGGGAAACCTTTCGGGATAAGAACATAAAGGGAACATAGGCGATTTTCAGGGTGGTCGCAAGTGCGCCCCTTGCCCGGCATCGAACCCGCATTTCAGCAATGGCGGGCTTGGTAATCGCGGCGTTTGCGCTTAGAAGCATGGCAGGAATTATCCGAAAAGAGTGCCCATGCCGCAAAACCCGCAAATCTATGTCGATGCCGATGCCTGCCCCGTGAAGCCGGAGATTCTCAAGGTGGCGGAGCGGCATGGGCTGGAAGTGACCTTCGTTGCTAATTCCGGTCTGCGCCCATCGCGCGATCCCATGGTGAAAAACGTCATCGTATCCGCCGGTTTCGACGCGGCGGATGACTGGATCGCCGATCATGCCGGTGAGAACGATATCGTCATCACCGCCGATGTGCCGCTGGCCGGGCGCTGCGTCGCCAAGGGTGCGTTGGTGACCGGGCCGACGGGTCGTGTTTTTGACCAGTCGAATATCGGGATGGCGACGGCGATGCGCGATCTTGGCGCGCATCTGCGCGAAACCGGTGAAAGCAAGGGATATAATGCGGCTTTTTCACCGCGCGACCGCTCTACCTTTCTGGAGACGCTTGACCGCTTTTGCCGCCGTGTCAAAAAATGACGGCGCCAACGGAAAGGTGCCGCCCATGACCCCGGCCAATATGAAAAGTAACAGCTATCGCCGCCATCAACCTTTCGTCATTGCTTTTTTGGTCGGCGCCGTGAGCCTCGGCCTGGCGCTGGTTTTTGCGCCGCCGCTGGCGATAGAAATCGCGGCCGTTCTGTTCTTCCTGACCTACCTCATCCTGATTGCCTTTCGCCTGTCGGGCCTGACGGCGCAGCATCTGAAGGCCCATGCCGATAGCGACGACCTGCCTGCGGTCGCCATCATCGCCGTCACGCTGCTTGCCGTTGCCGTCGCGGTGGTATCGCTGTTTCAGGCCCTCAACCATACGGGCGAAACAGTCTGGGCGCTGCTCATCGCCTTCGCCTCGGTGATCTTCGGCTGGTTGACCATCCACACCATGACCGCGCTGCATTATGCCCATCTTTACTGGCGGCCGGCCATGGTGGACGGCAAACGCCAGCATCGCGGCGGCATGGATTTTCCGGGCACGAAGGAACCCTGCGGTTACGACTTTCTCTATTTCGCCGTGGTGATCGGCATGACGGCGCAGACATCGGATGTGGGGATAACCACGACCGCCATGCGCAAGGTCACGCTGCTGCACTCCATCGTTTCTTTCTTCTTCAATACGGTTCTGGTGGCGGCGGCGGTCAATGCAGCCGTCTCGCTTGCGGGCTGAACCGGGAAATTTTCACAAGGAATGGCTTCATGAACATTATTTCGCAAAATACAGCCTTTGGCGGTATGCAGGGCGTATTTTCGCACACATCGGAAACCCTGAAATCTGAGATGACCTTTGCGGTTTATGTGCCGCCGAAGGCGATCCACGAGCCCTGCCCTGTCCTGTGGTATCTTTCCGGCCTCACCTGCACCCATGCCAATGTCATGGAAAAAGGCGAATATCGCCGCATGGCCTCCGAACTGGGGCTGATCATCGTTTGCCCGGATACCAGCCCGCGCGGCAATGACGTGCCGGACGAATTGACCAACTGGCAGATGGGCAAGGGCGCCGGATTTTATCTCGACGCCACAAAGGAGCCCTGGTCCGAGCACTACCGGATGTACAGCTATGTGACGGAAGAACTGCCTGCTCTCATCGGCCAGCATTTCCGTGCGGATATGAGCCGTCAGGGCATTTTCGGCCATTCAATGGGCGGCCATGGCGCGATGACCATTGCGCTCAAGAACCCCGAGCGTTTCAAGAGCTGCTCCGCCTTTGCGCCGATCGTGGCTCCCTCTTCGGCCGACTGGTCCGAGCCGGCGCTGGAAAAATACCTCGGTGCAGATAAGGCCGCATGGCGTCAATACGACGCCTGTGCGCTGGTCGAGGACGGCGCGCGTTTTCCCGAGTTCCTGATCGATCAGGGCAAGGCCGATAGTTTTCTCGAAAAGGGCCTGCGCCCCTGGCTGTTCGAAGAAGCGGTCAAGGGCACGGATATCGGCCTGACGCTGCGCATGCATGAGCGCTATGACCACTCCTATTATTTCATTTCCACCTTCATGGATGACCATTTGAAGTGGCATGCGGAGCGGCTGGGATAAGGACGGAGAAGCAGGTTGGCGGCGCCCTGTAAGCGCCGCCGCTGCAGATTTAACCTGACATTACGGGATGCGGGCAATGACCTTGATCTCGAAATCGAAACCGGCAAGCCAGTTGACGCCGACGGCCGTCCAGTTCGGGTAAGGCTTTTGGCTGAAAATCTCCTGCTTGACGGTCATGATCGTTCCGAACTGGTTTTCCGGATCCGTGTGGAACGTCGTCACATCCACGATATCATCGAAAGTGCAGCCCGCCGCTGTAAGCGTGGCCTTGAGGTTTTCAAAGGCCAACCGGACCTGACGTTCAAAATCAGGTTCAGGCGTTCCATCGGCACGGCTGCCGACCTGACCGGAAACGAAAAGAAGGTCACCGGATCGGATAGCTGCGGAATAGCCATGCTCCTCGTAAAGCGCATGCCTGTTAGCGGGGAAAACTGCTTCGCGTGCGGTCATTTCGCGTCTCTCTTTTGGCTGAGTGGTCATGGACGAGAGAAGCGTTGCTCTTTTTAAAAGAAGGCTTCGGACGCCCATTTACATACGTTACGTATGTCAGATGGTTACATACGCGCCGCATGTCAATTATATATACGCGACGTATGTAAATTTAAGAGCGCCGAAGATGCGCCTGATTGAAGCTTGAAATATTTCGGAAGCTGCAATGCGGACGAATAGGAGTCGCGCCCTCGCCTTTTGTGTCCTGCTTATGGAAACAGAGCCGTCGCCAGCGTCGTCGGGCCGGGCCGGTTCAGTCTGAATTCGCGGATCACGCGTTCGGCGACGCCATAGGCAAGTTCCTGCTCTATCGACTGATTATCGAAGCTGACGACGGTGGCGGTGAATTTGGCCTCGGCGATCACCTCTCCCGTCGCGACGGCGGCGGCGCGGACGATGACCTTGGCCGACGCCCTTTCCCCGAACAGGAACGGGCCGCGTGTAACGGATGCGAGACGGATGGTCAGTACCACGCGCGGCCGGGTTTCTCCACGCGCCGTTGTTTTGATCGCATTCTGCACCTGCGCATGAATGGACTGCATCAGCGCCGGAGCGACATCCGGGCGTGCGGCGACGAATGCGCCGCGCACATCGTAAAGCAGCCGGTCAGTATTGGTCGCTTCCGGTTCCAGCCTGAAAGACATGAGCGTGAAACACGCCAGCACAAGAATGCCAAGGCGTTTCAACGAGGTGGTCATGATCAGCGGCTCCCCTAACGTGAGGTAACCGCATATTCGGCCATCAGGGTTAGAAAAGCGTTAAGAGGCGCTCTTGAGCGACTCCAGAACATTGAGTGCCGCGCGCATATCGACAAGCCTGACGGCGCGGCGCTCCAGCGCCTCCTCGTCCTCGCCCCATTGCTCGGCGGTCCAGTCCTCGTCCAGATGGGCAAGCGCCCAGGCTTCCTCCAGCGTCAATTGCCCTTCCGCCAGTGCAAGGGCCAAAATGGCGGAGCCGGTCAGCGATGTCATGGTGTGAAGAGCGGCAAGCGCAATCGGTGTGTCGTATTTCTTCAGCGTTACCGCGAAAGCCGCGATGGCTTCGCGCGGCTGGTCCTGATGCATCACGCCTTCGACGAGAATGAAGCGCGCTCCGAGCACATTGGCCGCCCAGTCCAGAACCGGATCCCAATGGTCCGTCTGCCGCGCAACCAGCGCTTCCGGATCGCCGGCGCGATAGCAGAGGAGATCGGAAGACGAAAAACGGAGTATGTCCTCAAAAACAGCCTGCGTGTCGTTGGCGACGCCATCAATGGCCGTGTTCACATGTCGCGAGACGGGCATGACCACCGGATTGACCACTTCTTTCTGGGCATCCCATTCATCGCGAAGCAGTTCCGCCAGCGCACGCGTCGGAACGGTCAGCGGCTTCTTGGCGGGGGTGCGCAGCGGCTTGCCATCGAGAAGGATGGTAAAACCGCCCTCTTCCGCCTCGCCGACGGTGACATCCTTGTAGAACCGCTTCGGCAGAGGTTTCTGCATCTGGATCTGCGCGCGCAGGATCGGGTCGGGATGGCTCAGGCCCTCCGAAAGGTCGTTCAGGAGATCACGCATGGCACGTCCTCGTCAGTCGGATAGAAAGGTTATTCAAGAATATCGGCCGGAACATAGGCCGGAATTTCGCGCGGGTGGCTGACGACCGCATCCGCGCCCGCCTTCCAGAGATCGTCGACCGAGGCATAACCCCAGGCGACGCCGATTGCTTTCGCGCCTGCAGCCTTGGCCATCTGCATGTCATAGATCGCATCGCCGATAACCACAGTATCGGCCGGAACCATGCCGGTTTCATGGCAGCATTCCATCACCATGGCCGGATGCGGCTTGGAGGGGCAATCATCCGCCGTGCGCGAAACGATGAAGTGATCGGCAAGGCCGTGGGTCTGTAGGATATGGGTAAGACCGCGCCGGCCCTTGCCGGTCACAGCGCCGATCAGCACATCGTCGCGTTTCGAAAGCATATCGATCAGCGTGGCGATACCGTCGAAAAGCGGCACGGTCATTTCCGGCCGCTCCCGCAGGGGATGGTAGATTTCCCTGTAACGTTCCGTCATCGCCTTCGCTTCATCATCCACATGCGCCTTGCCGAGCATGCGGGCGATGGCGATATCCAGCGTCAGACCGATGATCGCCTTGGTTTCGGAGATATCGGGGCGCGGCTTGCCGAAATCGGCGAAAGTATCGGCCATGACGGCATGGATCAGGCCGGCGCTATCCACCAGCGTTCCGTCGCAATCGAAAAGAACGAGTTTCATGGGCTGTCAGTCTTCCCTATCGCCATCGGCCACGTCGAGACCGAGCAGGTTCCAGGTCTGTACCATATGCGGCGGCAGGGGTGCGCTGACCCGAAGCCGGCCGCCATTCGGATGCGGAATGTCGATATGGCGTGCGTGGAGATGCAGGCGCTTCTGGATGCCGCCCGGGAAATCCCAGTTCGGATCGTCGATATAATATTTCGGATCGCCGATGATCGGGTGACCCATATGCAACGCGTGCACGCGCAGCTGATGGGTGCGGCCGGTATAGGGTTCCATTTCCAGCCAGGCGAGGTTCTGCGCGGCGGTATCGATGACGCGGTAATAGGAAACGGCGTGATCGGCCCCCTCCTCGCCATGCTTGGCAATACGCATGCGATCGCCATCCATCGTCTGTTCCTTGACCAGCCAGGTGGAAATCTTGTCCTGATGCTTGCGCGGCACGCCCTTGACCAGCGCCCAATAGGTCTTCTTGGTATCGCGTTCGCGGAAGGCGGCGGTCAGCTTCTGCGCAGCACCGCGGGTGCGGGCAACCACCAGCACGCCCGACGTATCGCGGTCGAGGCGGTGCACCAGACGCGGCTTTTCGCCCTTCTGGTTGGTCCAGGCTTCCAGCAGCCCGTCGATATGGCGGGTGACGCCCGAACCGCCCTGCACGGCAATGCCGGCCGGCTTGTTGAAAACGAAGACCTTGTCGTCCTCATGCAGCAGCATGCGCGCCAGAAGCTCGCCATCTTCGGAATGCTTGAGGTCCTTCGATCCGATGGGGCCGCTCTTGACCTTGAGATCGGAATCGACCGGCGGTACGCGCACCATCTGTCCCGGCTGCACGCGCGCATCCGTCTTCACCCGGCCGCCATCCACACGCACCTGTCCGGAGCGCAGAAGCTTCTGCAACTGCCCGAAACCAAGTCCCGGATAATGAATCTTGAACCAGCGATCGAGGCGCATACCGGCCTCGTCGGCCCCGACCTTGATATGCTCGATACCTGCCATGAAATTTCCAGTCTTTCTGTCCTGATCGCGCGCTCACATCTCTGGCGCGCCGTTTGGACCAAGCCTTTAGAACAAACTGCGGCCCAAGGCCAGCCCGGCGAAAACCGCCGCGATGGAAACCGCAAGGCTGGCAAGCACGTAAACGGCCGACAGCCCGAGCGCGCCGCGCTCGAACAGCGCGACCGCATCGAGCGAGAAGGACGAGAACGTGGTGAACCCGCCGAGCACGCCGGTGACGAGAAACAGGCGCATTTCCATCGAGGCATTCAGTCGCCGCGCCACAAGCTCGACCAGCAGACCGATCAGGAAAGATCCGACCACATTGACGACAAGGGTTCCCCAGGGGAAATTCGGTCCGGCCAACCGCATGCTCCAGACCCCGACCAGATAACGGAACACGGAACCGATTGCGCCGCCTGCAGCGACAAGGGCGATATTGATCATGGGGAATTGTGTCTCCGGAAGAAATCGTCGGACCGGACGGTCCAGGACATTTTTAGACCATGGGAACCGCTGGCGAAACCCCTTTGCCCGGCGCTTTCGGCTGTTAAAATACGATTAAATTGCAGCTGTGCGATTTAGCCTTCCAACAATGGGCAACTGTTAATCTACGGTTTTTCAGGGTCGGCGAAGATGGCCGGAGGTTCGATGACACAGGTTCTTTCCGTTTCCGCGAATACAGCGGCCTATGCGCTGGAGGCCATGAAGCCGCCGCAACGCGTGCCGCGCAAGAGCGAGGTTGAAGAGGCCATTCACGAACTGGCGCGCAAGGCCGAACACGGGGACGACTTCCAGCTCAGGGGCCTGATGACGACGATCAAGCCGCCGGCCCTCACCCTCTATTTCCTGATAGCAAGCAGCCAGCGCCAGGAGCCACAGGCGACACTGGAGCAGGCCGTGGAGGCCTACGAGGAAAACAGCTTCACCTCGAAATCTGAAGGTAATTTATAGATCAGGTGGATATATAGATATTTTAATGTCAATTCTTCAGTTTCGCACCGTATAGGCGGAATCCCCGTATTCAGCCTGGTGTCAGATTGATCTTCTAGAGATCTTCGACCGAGTTCCGGAAAATCACGTGAGCAAATGCCACCCTGCCTTTTCCGCCACGGCGCTGAAGAACAAACACGATAGATAAAAATTTGCGGCTACCGGACCTGTCACGCGTTCCGGTAGCCGTTTTTCATCCGTCAATTATGCTGGTGGTCGCCGCCGCCCTTGGCTGCGCCTGCGGACAGCACGATCTCCACCTTGCCGGCCTTTTCGAAGATGAGCGTTACCGGCACTTTGTCGCCTTCGGCAAAGGGCTTCTTCACATCGAAGAACATCATATGCAGGCCGCCGGGCTTCAGCTCCACCGTCTGGCCGGCGGGAATGACGATGCCGTCATCCAGCTTGCGCATTTTCATGACGTCGTTGACCATGGCCATCTCGTGAATTTCAGCACGTCCGGCGGACGAAGATTCGACACCGATCAGCTTGTCGTCGCTATCGCCGGCATTCTTGATCGTCACGTATCCACCGCCCACGGGCTGGCCCGGCAGCATGGCCTTGGTCGTTCCGTCCGATACTTCGAGGCTGCCGGCCTTCACGACATCCATATCCATGGTGGAGTGATCATGGCCGCCGGCATGCGCAGCTTTTGCGGCAACGCGAATGGTGGGAGCGGGACTTTTCAGGGAATGCGGATCGACGCCGGCCGCTGCCACTTCGTCCCAGGAAACCTTGCCCTTGTCGCCGCAGAGCTGCGTTACCTTGAATGGCAGGTCCTGCCCCGCTTCTATACCGGAGATTTTTCCCTGCACGGCGAAGGTGTCGTAGAATTCATCCGGCAGGTTACCGCCCTTCCAGCGGATTTCGACCGGTCCGCTTTTAATCTCCTTGCCGTGGTTCTTGTAGGCCTTCTGGTAGTCTCCCTTGATGACCTCCAGTTCCCAGCCAGCCTTGGGCTGCGGCTTCGCGGAAATGAATCCTTCCGGCAGCTTGATCTGAACTTCGGTGGTGGCGAGCCCGCCTTCGCAGCCATGCGGCACCTGGAGGGCGGCAACGACGGTGCTTTCCTGTTCGGCCGAACCGTCAACGAATGTGGCGTGGGCGAAAGCCTGCGCGGTCGAAACCGAGGCGACGAAAAGGCTGCAGGCGATGATCTTGGTGGTTTTCATTTGCTTGTCCCTGCGACTGCTATCCCTCTGGGTCCGCGCAGCCGCTCCGTGCCGCCAAAGGCGGCGATGATCCCGTAAAACGAAAAATCAGGCTGACAGGGACGGAGGGCCGCGCGCGGCGGGCTTCTGGATCGTCAGCACGGAGCGGAAGCTCCATTCCGCACGCAGGCGATTGTCGAGCCAGGCAAATTCAGTCTTCAGCCAGCCAGCCGTATCGGGCATCGGCAGAAGAATGGACGAGGCCAGGAGGCAGGCCTCGCAAAACAAGATGGCGTCGCCGGAATGGGCGGGGTCTTCCTTGGTATGGGAAGCATTGACGCCGTTGCCATGGCCAAGGCAGATTTCCGCAAAGGTGCCGTCCGGCAGTCGGTAACTCTCATCCAGCGCAACGGCGGGGGCTGTGGCAAGTGCCGGCTTGTGGGCAAAACCGAGAGACAACATCAGGGTCGCACAGAAAATGCGAAGCATTTTCTCTATCCCCATCAGCCGTCGTGTTCGATTTGCATCCATATCCTAGGCGATATCCCTGTTTCTCTCCGATTTCAAAGGGGAATTTTGCCGCAGGCCAGACCGTCGCAAGGGAACAATAGATGCCAGGCGGCATTTTCCTGCCGCAACCATCGTTCAAGGGAGGCCCGACAATGCCAGCCAAATCGAAGGCCCAGCAGAAAGCGGCGGGTGTCGCACTGGCGGCCAAACGCGGAGAAATGAAGAAATCCAGTTTAAAAGGTGCTTCAAAAAGCATGGAGAAGTCCATGACAGAAAAGGAACTTGAGGATTTCGCATCGACGAAACACAAGGGTCTGCCGGAGAAAAAATCCGACTGAAGGAAGCCGCCGAGACCATCTGTCGCCGCAGATCGCTGCGTCGATGGCGCAGATGGAGCAAGAATCTGTTCAGATGCGTCATTTGGTCCTTGCCAATAACGGGTCTTCGAAGATAATGAGCGTCGCATCATCGTTGGGAGAAACCGCTTCACTGCGGTGCCGAAGGAGCAACCGCCCCGGAAACTCTCAGGCAAAAGGACCAGCGGTGACGACGGAACTCTGGAGAGAAGCCACCTTTCATCAAGGACGGCTCGCCGAAGGGATAACAATCTCAGGCGACAAGGACAGAGGGGGCTCTTGAACCCGGCGCGTTTTTCGCGTCATGACCTGAGCCCGCGCGATCTTTCGCGCAACCCTGGAGGCGTCCTTGGACGATACCGCCGAGCTTCAAATCACGCCGCTCAATTCCCTGCACATTTCGCTTGGCGCCCGCATGGTGCCTTTCGCCGGTTATGACATGCCGGTGCAATATCCGGCCGGCGTTCTGAAGGAACATCTCCAGACCCGCACCTCCGCCGGTCTTTTCGACGTGTCCCATATGGGTCAGGTGATCGTGAAGGCGAAGTCCGGCAACAATGAAGATGCCGCGCTCGCGCTGGAAAAACTGGTGCCGGTGGATATTCTCGGCCTGAAGGAAGGCCGGCAGCGTTACGGTTTCTTCACCGACGAAAACGGCGGTATTCTCGACGACCTGATGATCACCAATCGCGGCGATCACCTGTTTGTCGTCGTCAACGCTGCCTGCAAGGGTGCCGATGTCGCCCATATGAAGGCGCATCTTTCCGACGCCTGCGAGATAACGCTTCTCGATGACCGGGCGCTCATCGCGCTACAGGGACCGCGCGCGGAGGCCGTTCTGGCTGAACTCTGGGCCGGCGTCTCGGAAATGAAATTCATGGATGTGCAGGAAGTGCCGCTGCATGACGTGCCCTGCATCGTCTCCCGTTCCGGTTATTCCGGTGAAGACGGCTTTGAAATCTCCGTGCCCGCCGACAAGGCCGAAGAGATTGCCAAAGCCCTGCTCGAGCATCCCGATTGCGAGCCGATCGGGCTTGGTGCGCGCGACAGCCTGCGCCTCGAAGCCGGCCTTTGTCTTTATGGCAACGATATCGATACCACGACCTCCCCCATCGAAGCCTCGCTCGAATGGGCGATCCAGAAAGCGCGCCGCGCTGGCGGCGACCGCGAGGGCGGTTTTCCCGGCGCAGAGCGCATTCTCGGCGAACTGAACGATGGCACATCGCGCCGCCGCGTCGGCCTGAAGCCGGAAGGCAAGGCGCCGGTGCGCGGCCATTCGAAGCTGTTTGCTGATGCCGAAGGCAAGACGGAAATCGGTGAAGTGACCTCGGGCGGTTTCGGTCCTTCGGTCGAAGGTCCCGTCGCCATGGGTTACGTCCCTGTTTCCCACGCTGCTCCCGGTACGGCTGTCTTTGCGGAAGTGCGCGGCAAATATCTGCCCGTCGCCGTCGCCGCCCTGCCCTTCATCAAGCCCACCTATAAACGATAATCTTCATCCCATCTCCGGAGAGAATACGATGCTGAAATTTACCGCAGAACACGAATGGCTGAAGTTCGAAGGCGATATCGCCACCGTTGGCATCACCAGCCACGCCGCTGAACAGCTTGGCGATCTCGTTTTCGTCGAATTGCCGGAAGTGGGCGCCACCTTCTCCAAGGATGGCGACGCGGCGACCGTTGAATCCGTCAAGGCGGCTTCCGACGTCTATTGTCCGCTGGATGGCGAAGTGGTGGAAATCAACCAGGCCATCGTCGACGATCCCTCGCTGGTCAATTCCGACCCGCAGGGCGCCGGCTGGTTCTTCAAGCTGAAGCTTTCCAACGCCGCAGATGCCGAGACGCTGCTCGACGAGGCAGCCTATAAGGAGCTGATCGCGTAATGACGACGCCCACCGAATTCCATTTCACCGACTATCAGCCCTATGATTTCGCCAACCGGCGTCACATCGGGCCGTCGCCGTCGGAAATGGCCGAGATGCTGAAGGTCGTTGGCTATAAGAGCCTCGACGCCCTGATCGACGCCACCGTTCCCTCTTCCATCCGCCAGAAGGTGCCGCTGACCTGGGGTGCCGCACTGACCGAACGCGAAGCGCTCGACCGCCTGCGTGAGACGGCCAACAAAAACCAGGTTCTGACCTCGCTGATCGGCCAGGGTTATTACGGCACCATCACGCCGCCGGTCATCCAGCGCAATATTCTGGAAAACCCGGCCTGGTACACGGCCTATACGCCCTACCAGCCGGAAATCAGCCAGGGCCGTCTTGAGGCGCTGTTGAACTACCAGACCATGGTCTGCGATCTGACCGGTCTCGATGTTGCCAACGCATCACTGCTCGACGAGGCGACGGCGGCTGCCGAAGCCATGGCGATGTGCCAGCGCGTCGCGAAATCCAAGGCGACCGCCTTCTTCGTTGACGCCAATTGCCATCCGCAGACCATCGCGCTGATCGAGACCCGCGCGGCCCCGCTCGGCTGGAAGGTGATTGTCGGCAACCCCTTTACCGATCTCGACCCGGTCGATGTGTTCGGTGCGATTTTCCAGTATCCGGGCACGCACGGCCATGTCAGCGATTTCTCCGGCCTGATTTCCCGCCTGCACCAGACGGGCGCGATTGCCGCCGTCGCCGCCGATCTTCTGGCGCTGACGCTTCTGAAGTCGCCCGGCGAAATGGGCGCGGATATCGCCATCGGCACCTCGCAGCGCTTCGGCGTTCCGGTTGGTTACGGCGGTCCGCATGCGGCTTACATGGCGGTCAAGGACGCACATAAGCGCTCCATGCCCGGCCGTCTGGTCGGCGTTTCGGTCGATGCACGCGGCAACCGCGCCTATCGCCTGTCGCTGCAGACACGCGAGCAGCATATCCGCCGCGAAAAGGCGACGTCGAACATCTGCACCGCGCAGGTACTGCTCGCCGTCATGGCCTCGATGTATGGCGTCTTCCATGGCCCGCAGGGTATCAAGGCAATTGCCCAGCAGACCCACCAGAAGGCCGTGCTGATGGCCAAGGGGCTGGAAAAGCTCGGCTACACCATCGAGCCGGAAACCTTCTTCGACACGATCACCGTTGAAGTCGGCCATATGCAGGGCGTCATCCTGCGTTCGGCCGTGGCGGAAGGCGTGAACCTGCGCAAGGTCGGCGCCACCAAGATCGGCATGAGCCTTGACGAGCGCACGCGCCCGGCAACGCTGGAAGCCGTCTGGCGCGCTTTCGGCGGCAATTTCTCGATCTCGGATTTCGAGCCGGAATATCGCCTGCCGAAGGAACTGCTGCGCACCAGTCAGTATATGACGCATCCGATCTTCCACATGAACCGTGCCGAAAGCGAGATGACCCGTTACATCCGCCGGCTTTCGGATCGCGATCTGGCTCTCGACCGCTCGATGATCCCGCTCGGTTCCTGCACCATGAAACTGAATGCGACAGCGGAAATGCTGCCGATCACCTGGCCGGAATTTTCCGACATCCATCCCTTCGTGCCGGCCGATCAGGCGCTGGGCTACAAGGAGATGATCGACGATCTCTCTGAAAAACTGTGCTCGGTCACCGGTTATGACGCTTTCTCCATGCAGCCGAATTCCGGCGCGCAGGGGGAATATGCGGGACTTCTGACCATTCGCAACTACCACCTCGCCAATGGCGGCACGCATCGTGACGTCTGCCTCATTCCGACCTCGGCGCATGGCACCAACCCTGCCTCCGCGCAGATGGTCGGCATGAAAGTGGTGCCGGTCAAAGTGCGGGACAACGGTGACATCGATATCGATGATTTCCGTGCAAAAGCAGAGCAGTATGCGGAAAACCTCTCGTGCTGCATGATCACTTACCCGTCCACCCACGGCGTGTTCGAGGAGACGGTTCGCGAGATCTGCGAGATCACCCACAAGCATGGTGGACAGGTCTATCTAGACGGCGCCAACATGAACGCCATGGTCGGCCTCGCCCGTCCCGGCGATATCGGTTCGGACGTTTCGCATCTCAACCTGCACAAGACCTTCTGCATTCCGCATGGCGGCGGTGGCCCCGGTATGGGTCCGATCGGTGTCAAGGCGCATCTTGCTCCTTACCTGCCCGGCCATCCGGCGACGGACGGCCGTGAGGGTGCCGTTTCGGCTGCTCCCTTCGGTTCGCCGTCGATCCTGCCAATTTCCTGGAGCTATTGCCTGATGATGGGTGGCGAAGGGCTGACGCAGGCGACCAAGGTGGCGATCCTCAACGCCAACTACATCGCCGAACGGCTGAAGGGCGCTTACGACGTGCTCTACAAGTCCGAAACGGGACGTGTGGCGCATGAGTGCATTATCGATACCCGCCCGCTGGCAGACAGCTGCGGCGTGACGGTGGACGATGTCGCAAAGCGCCTCATCGACTGCGGTTTCCACGCGCCGACCATGAGCTGGCCGGTTGCCGGCACGCTGATGATCGAGCCGACGGAATCCGAAACCAAGGCGGAAATCGACCGTTTCTGCGATGCCATGCTGGCGATCCGCGAGGAAGCCCGCGACATCGAGGAAGGCCGTGCGGACAAGACCAACAACCCGCTGAAGAACGCGCCGCACACGGTGGAAGACCTCGTCGGCGAATGGGATCGTCCCTATAGCCGCGAAAAGGGGTGCTTCCCACCCGGCGCCTTCCGCATCGACAAATACTGGTCTCCGGTCAACCGCATCGACAATGTCTATGGCGACCGCAACCTCATCTGCACGTGCCCGCCAATGGAGGCTTACGCCGAAGCGGCGGAATAAGGCATCGGTGCGAACCGATATACGAAGGCCCGGAGCGATCCGGGCCTTTTTCGTTATGGCAAGGTTTTCGTTATCTGGCGATCACGCTTCCGCATGGTTGATCCTGGCATAGCCCGTGTTAAACAGATGACGCTGCGACATGGGGATGGAGTGGGAATGCGTCTGATTTGCCTGAACGGCTGGGGCGGAAAGCTCCACGACGAACTTGTCCCCTATATCGCCTCGTCCGATCCCGATATCTTATGTCTGCAGGAAGTGGTGCACACACCGGCCGCCACGCAGGACTGGCTGAGTTATCGCGATCACGGCATTGACTTGCCGCAAAGGGCGAATTTCCTGCGGGATGTCGCGGACGCTCTGCCCGATCACGTAGCAGTGTTCTGCCCCGCGGCGCAGGGCGATCTCTGGCTGGGCGAGACTCGATATCCTTCCCAATGGGGACTGGCGACCTTCGTGCGCAAGTCCATCGCCATCGTTGCGCAGGCGCAGGGTTTCGTGCATGGCGCCTTCTCTGCGGATGGATATGGCGATCACCCACGTTCACGAACGGGCCACGCCATCAGGATTTTCGACTTCATGACCGGTCAACCCGCCGTCATCGCCCATATGCATGGGCTGCGCGACCTCGACGGCAAGCACGATACCTCCGCCCGCCTGGCGCAGGCAAAACGCCTCGTCCAACTTGTGAAAAACATAGCGGAAAATGGCGACAGGATCGTCGTCTGCGGCGACTTTAATATTCTGCCTGAGAGCGAAACCTTTGCCGTGTTGCAGGAACTGGATCTCACCGAACTTGTCACCACGCGCGGCTTTACCGACACCCGGACCTCGCATTATGCCAAACCGAACCGCTATGCGGATTACATGCTGGTCAATCCGGCTGTAGAAGTCGATCACTTCGATGTGGTGAGACAGCCTGAGGTCTCGGACCATTGCCCCCTGCTGCTCGAATTCCGCTAAGTTTCGAACGTCCCATCCGTTATTTTCTCACGATTGTCTTAGCGCACAAGCCGGATATCGCTCGTCACCACCGTTTTGCCGGTCCGTGCGTCCTTGTCGGTGGTGCGCAACCGCAGGCCATTATCGCCAACCTTTTCAATGGTCATGGCGGCGACACGGTCACCGTTGATATCGCGATTCCAGCGGACGGTCAGGTTGATCGCATTTCCCTGTCTCGTGCCGGAAAGGGCAGACGGGCGGCCGGAAGGGCCGGTATAAGCGCCGCTATAGCGCCCACCCTTCGCTGAGAGATCGGCGGCGATTGCGCGCTTTACCACAAGCAGTCCCCGACAAGTGCCGGACATGTTGAGCGAAGATGCTCCGGTATTGGAGTTGAGCGTACAGTTCACGCTGATCGGCGGCGTGCCAATGCGGGTAATCACGGTTCCCTTGCCCGCCCAGGTGCCTTTCAGCGACGAGAGGAACTCGCGTTCATCCGCATGCGCGGGTTGTGCACCGAGCAATCCGGCAGAAAATAAAATCGCAAAAGCCTTGGTCTTCATGGCGAGTATCCGTTTTTCTACGAAGGCTAACTCGCTTGCGCCGGCAAACGTTCCTTCGGCCTGTTCTGCAACCGTCAAAAATATCGGCGGACCAATATTTCCGTTGTGTCGGTGCAACCAAATGCGGGCACAGATGTTTCTCGCCAGCCTCGATCAATTTCCCATCCTTTCGCGCATATTTTCGGAGCATATTTCATGACGACAATCGGCATTCTGGCAGCGCGCGGCAGCCTTCCTTCCGGTGGTCTGCCCCGCAGCGGCGGCATTTCAGACCGCACGCTTTTTGCCCTTGCAGCGCTGAATTTTTTCCTTGCCGATGCCCGCGACGGCCTTGGGCCGTTTCTGGATGCCTTTTTAGCGACAAAGGGCTGGTCTTCGCTTTCGCTGGGCATGATTGCCACGGTGGGTGGCCTCGTCGGTCTGCTTGCCACGCCGCTCTGTGGCGCACTGGTGGATGGCACGACGTGGAAAAGGATGCTGATCGCCATTCCCGTCATCCTTGTGACCATCGGCGCGCTGATCACGCTGATCTTTCCGGATGCATGGATCGTCTGGACCGGTCAGATCATGACGGCCGTCGTCGGCGCCGTAGTCGGGCCGACACTTGCTGGCCTCACACTCGGCCTTGTCGGCGAACGCCTGTTCTCCCATCAGATTTCACGCAACGAGTTCTGGAACCACGGCGGCAATTTCGCCTCGCTTTTCGCGACCTATGTGGTGGTTACCTTCTTCGACATGAACGGTATCATCGGCCTCATGCTGCTGACCGCTGCAGGCGCATTGGTCGCGACAGCGGCCATCGACCCTGATCGAATCGACCACAACGTCGCCCGCGGCCTTGCCGAAGACAAGGGAGAACCCGGCCCGTCCGGCATCAAGGTGCTGCTGCAGGAGCGCGGGCTGATCTTTCTCGCCATCATTCTGCTTGTTTTCCACTTCGGCAACGCGCCGATGAGCCGGTTGATCGCGCAGGATTTCGCCATCGAACTGCAGACGCCCTTCCGCACCACCGCCATCATTACCGGCGTCGCGCAATTCGCGATGATCTTTGTCGCCGCAATAGCCCCATGGCTGATACGCCGTTTCGGTCTCTCGACCGTTTTCATCATCGCGCTGATCGCGTTGCCGATACGCGGTTTCCTCGCCTCAGCCTTCACGGATTTCTGGGTGATCTTCCCGGTGCAATTTCTCGATGGCGTTGGCGCGGGCCTGCTCGGCATCGTCACCCCGGTTGCGGTGGAGAGGATTTTGAAGGGCACCGGTCGTTTTAATGTCGGCCTTGCCAGCGTCATGATGGTTCAGGGTATCGGCGCATCGTTCAGCAATGTCGTCGCAGGCTGGCTGGTGACGAAGGGCGGTTATTCGCTGTCGCATCTCGTCGGCGGCGGCATTGCCGCTATCGCCATCGGGCTTTTTATTCTTCATCGCAACGAGATAGCGCCGAAACAGGATGACGACGCCGCCTCTCACCAACGGCACTGAAGGCGCAAACAAAAAGGAGGCCTGACGGCCTCCTGAAATCTCATCGTTTGTTGTCTGATCAACCGACGAAAGCGCGCTCGATCACGAATTCGGCGGGCTTGTTATTGGCGCCTTCGTTCAGGCCGGCTTTTTCCAGAAGCTCCTTGGTGTCCTTCAGCATTGCCGAGGAACCGCAGATCATGCCGCGATCGATTTCGGGATCGAGCGCCGGGACGCCGAGATCCGCAAACAGCTTGCCGTTCTCGATCAGCGTGGTGATGCGGCCCTTGAAGGGGTAGTCTTCGCGGGTGACGGTCGCATAATGCTTCAGCTTGTCACCGACGATCTCGTTCAGAAATTCGTGGTTGCGGATTTCCTCGACCAGATCGAAGCCGTATTTCAGCTCGGCCACGTCGCGGCAGGTATGGGTGAGGATGACTTCCTCGAACTTCTCATAGGTCTCCGGGTCACGGATCAGGCTCGCGAAAGGCGCGATGCCGGTACCGGTGGAGAACATGTAAAGCCGCCTGCCGGGCGTCAGCGCATCCAGAACCAGCGTGCCTGTCGGCTTCTTGCGCATCAGGACGGTATCGCCGGGCTTGATTGCCTGAAGATGCGATGTCAGCGGCCCGTTCGGAACCTTGATCGAAAAGAATTCCAGTTCTTCATCCCAGGCGGGGCTGGCGATGGAATAGGCGCGGTAGATCGGCTTGTCGCCGACCATCAGGCCGATCATGGCGAATTCGCCGGAACGGAAACGGAAGCCGGCCGGGCGCGTCATGCGGAAACGGAACAGGTGGTCGGTATAGTGTTCCACCGATAAAACCGTCTCGGCGTAAACACCGTCAGGTATCTTGATCGCGAAATCTTCCGTCTTGGCTGGCGCGTTCATTTCAGGTTCCGTCCATTCTTATTCGATGCGACATTCTCCGACCGGGCAATTATACCATTTTTGCTCCGGTTTGAAGGCATGAGAATGTCAATACTGCCATGTGCGTAGGAAATATGTATCAAAAACTCATATTTCCACACAACGTGTCATAGAGACGCACGACGACGCCAGCTATAGGCCTCACCGCCGCTCGCCGGCTTGGCTGTCGGCTGGTAATAAACCGGGATTTCCGGCAGGCGATTTTCGGACAGGCGGCGGATGGCCGTGCCGTTCGTTACCGCAAAGCTGGTGAAACCGGTGCGCAACATCAACGGCACCTGATCGATCAGGACGTCGCCAACCGCCCTCACCTCGCCCGCAAAACCGAGACGGCTGCGCAGCAGCGAAGCGTGGCTGAACCCGCGACCGTCATTGAAGGCCGGGAAGCTTACGGCGACAAGGTCGATACGGTCGAGATAGGGGCCGAGCCGCGTCACATCGTCGGCGGGCGTGATCAGAACACCGAGGCCGATATCGTTGCTTTCGGCGGCACGAACCAGAAAATCGGCAAGTGGGAGCACCGGCTTCTGCTCCGCCGTCGCTTTCACTTCTTCCGTTTCGATCACCCAGGGATCGTTTTCCACGAAGCCGTCGCGGTTCCAGATTTTCGTCATGGCATTCTCCTCAGGCGGCTTCTGCAGCGGAACCGTAGAGCGCATCCTTGAATGGCTGCGGTCCAACGCGGCGATAGGCTTCGAGGAAGATTTCTTCCTTCGAAAGGCGAAGCCCGAGATAGGTGTCGACGATGGTTTCGATGGCGTCGGTGACTTTTTCCGGCTCGAAGCCACGGCCGATGATTTCACCGATCGAGGTGTTCTCATCGCCCGATCCGCCAAGCGTGATCTGGTAGAGTTCCGCGCCCTTCTTTTCCACACCCAGCAGGCCGATATGGCCGACATGGTGGTGGCCGCAGGCATTGATGCAGCCGGAAATCTTGATCTTCAGCTCACCGATTTCCGCCTGACGCTCCGGCGAACCGAAGCGGGTGGAAATTTCCTGCGCCACCGGAATGGAGCGCGCATTGGCGAGCGCGCAATAGTCCAGCCCGGGACAGGCAATGATATCGGTGATCAGCCCGGCATTGGCGGTCGCAAGGCCAGCGCCTACCAGCGCGCGATAAACCGGTTCGAGATCGGCCAGCGCCACATGCGGCAGAATGATGTTCTGCTCATGGCTGATACGGATTTCGTCGAAGGCATATTCCGCGGCGATATCGGCGACGAGTTCCATCTGCTCATCGGTCGCATCGCCCGGAATGCCGCCGATCGGCTTCAGCGAAATCGTCACCATGCCGTAGTCGGGATGCTTGTGCGGCGCGACGTTCTGCTCGACAAAACGGGCAAAGCCTTCATCGGCCCGCTTCCAGCGCGCCAGGCTTTCCCAGCCTTCCGGCCGGTCCTTCAATGCCGGCGGCGCGAAATAAGCGGTGATTGCCGCAATATCGGCATCCGGAAGCTTCAACTCGGTGTTCTTGAGTTCAGCGAACTCGACCTCGACCTGGCGGGCCAGTTCTTCCGCACCGGTTTCGTGCACGAGGATTTTGATGCGCGCCTTGTATTTGTTGTCGCGACGGCCGTGCAGGTTATAAACGCGCATGATCGCCGTGGTGTAGGACAAGAGGTCCTCTTCCGGCAGGAAGTCGCGGATTTTCTTGGCAATCATCGGCGTGCGGCCCTGCCCGCCGCCGACATAGACGGCGAACCCGATCTCACCCTTGTCGTTCTTTTTCAGATGCAGGCCGATATCGTGCACCTGAATGGCGGCACGGTCGCGCTCGGCGCCGGTGACGGCGATCTTGAACTTGCGCGGCAGGAAGGAGAATTCCGGGTGCACGGAAGACCACTGACGCAGGATTTCCGCATAGGGACGCGGATCGGCGACCTCATCGGCGGCCGCACCGGCGAAATGATCGGCGGTGACGTTGCGAATGCAGTTGCCGGACGTCTGAAGCGCGTGCATTTCCACGCTCGCCAGCTCGGACAAGATATCCGGCGTATCAGAAAGACGCGGCCAGTTGTACTGGATGTTCTGGCGGGTGGTGAAGTGGCCGTAACCCCGGTCATATTTGCGGGCGATATGGGCCAACATCCGCATCTGCTTCGAATTCAGCGTGCCGTAAGGAATGGCGACGCGCAGCATATAGGCGTGCAGCTGGAGATAGACGCCGTTCATCAGGCGCAGCGGCTTGAACGCATCCTCGGCCAGTTCGCCGGAAAGGCGGCGCTCGACCTGATCGCGAAACTGCGCCACGCGGCCTTCAACAAATGCGTGATCGAACTCGTCGTAACGGTACATATTCTTCCTCAGACTGCGATGAATGCTGCATCGGCCGGCTTGAAGCCGGTGGCATAGTGCACGGTGGGGCCGGCGGCGCGAATGCGTTCGCGAAGACGCGTCGGCCAAAGCTTGCCGTTCTCCTCGACGACATCGATGACGGCCACATCGACGACCTTGTTGGCGGAAAAATCCCGCTTGCCGATTTCCTCGAACGAGGCGACGGCCTCCGCATGGCGGGCAACGATTGCGCCCTGCAGGTTCTCCGTCCACTCCCCGTTGGCATCGAGCCAGACGGCGATGCCATCGCTCAGGCGGTTGGCGGTCAAAACCTTGTCAGCCATTTACATACTCCCGTTTGAAATCCGCCGGCCGCACTGACGATGCAAGCGCCTCGGACCTGTCAAAATTGGCGCCCGCCACCGCATCGCCGATGATGACCATGACCGGTCCGGTCAGTTCATCGCGATGTTCGAGTTCGGGCAGATCGTTCAGTGTGCCATGCAGCAGGCGGCGATCCGCGCGGCTGGCATTTTCGATGACGGCAACCGTGGTTTCCACACCCAATCCCGCGTCGATCAGCCGCTTCGCGACCGAAGCAGCAACACTGCGGCCCATATAGACGGCGATGGTGGCGCCGGAGACGGCAAGCCGGGCCCAATCGGGCAGGACATCGCCGGCCAGATCGTGGCCGGTGGTGAAAATCAGCGATGAAGCGACACCGCGCAGCGTCAGCGGCAATTCGAAATCCGCAGCCGCGGCGAAGGCCGACGTGATGCCGGGCACGATCTCATAGGCAATACCGGCCTCGCGCAGCGCCGCCATTTCTTCGCCCGCCCGGCCATAGACCAGCGGATCGCCGGATTTGAGGCGCACGACGCGCTTGCCATCTTTGCCGAGGCGCACCAGCAGGCGGTTGATCTCATCCTGCGACTTGCTGTGGCAACCCTTGCGCTTGCCGACGGAGAGCCGCTCGGCATCGCGGCGGCCCATATCGACAATCGCCTGCGGCACAAGCGCATCGTAAACGATCACATCGGCTTCCATCAGCACGCGCTGCGCGCGCAGCGTCAGCAGATCTTCAGCGCCCGGTCCTGCGCCGACGAGCCAGATACGGCCTTCGCTGCATTCGGGCGATTGCAGCAGGCGGTCGACGGCCTGACGGGCGGAGAGCGTGTCGCCAACGGCGACGGCATCCGCCACCGCACCTGAAAAGAACCGCCGCCAGAAATTGCGCCGCAAGGCGCCCTTCGGCACGTTCTCCTCGGCTGCGTCACGATACTGCACGGCAAGGCCCGCAAGCTTGCCAAGCGACGGCGACAGCATCTGGTCGATGCGGGCGCGGATCATCTGGGCAAGAACCGGCCCTGCCCCTTCCGTGCCGATAGCCACGGCGACGGGTGCGCGCGTCACGAGCGCGGGGGTAAAGAAATCGCAAAATTCCGGCTGATCCACCGCATTGGCGGGAATTTTCGCGGCGCGCGCGACGGTGACGATCTCACGGTCCAGCGCCTCATCGCCGGTAGCGGCGAAGACCAGCGTGGCGCCTTCGATCAATTTGCCGGCGAAAGCCAAAGCCCGATGATCAATGCCGTTTTCGCTGAGATAACGGGCAAAATCGGCTTCCGGCTGGTCGGCATAGGCAACGATATGCGCGTTGGTATTCGCGAGAAGCCTTACCTTCGCGAAGGCTTCATCGCCATTTCCGAACACGGCGACCTGCCGCCCCTCGACCCGGAAGAAAGCGGGGAAGGTTGAAAGGCGGTCGCCAGCAGCGGAAAAATCATGTTCGTTGTGCATTGGACATATATCCCGCATTGCGGTGCAAGATTGAAGAAACAGAAATTCAAGCCTTTCCGGCACCTGGATTTTTATTTCTCGAAGACCCCGGTTTTGGAGGAAAACAAACCGGCGATGCTTTTCCACACCTGCGCAAGCCCTGAGAATCCCCTCGCGATCCCTTGACAAAGCGGGTCCTCGCGCCGAACAAGGAGCGACCATCGACTGTCGATTTCCCCATGCGAAGACCGCTTTTTCTTAGAGCGGCACGAAGGACCAGACCCTTGACCAGCCCCACCCTCGCCGCCCGCCTTCTCGATGTCATCGAACACGATATCCTGCCCTTGACGGCGCGTGGCGTCAGCCTTGGCAACAAGGTTTTCGGTGCGGCGATCCTGCGCAAATCGGACCTGTCGCTGGTGATCGCCGAGACCAATAACGAGCTGGAAAATCCACTCTGGCATGGTGAAGTACACACGCTGAAACGGTTTTACGAGTTGGGCGAAAAGCCGAACACGAAGGAGCTGATTTTTCTCTCCACCCACGAACCCTGCACCATGTGCATGTCCGCCATCACCTGGGCCGGCTTCGATAATTTCTACTCCTTCTTCAGCCACGAGGATTCCCGCGACGCTTTCGCGATCCCTCACGACCTGAAAATCCTCAAGGAAGTTTTCGGACTGGAACCGGGCGGCTATCGCCGCAACAATGCCTTCTGGAATTCGTATTTCATTGCCGATCTGGTGGATGGTGAAGACGATCCGCTGAAGACCACGTTGAAGGCGCAGACAGCCCGCATCAAGGCCGCTTATGACAATCTTTCCACCAGCTACCAGTCGTCGAAGAGCGGCAACGACATTCCATTGAACTAGGGCATTTCCGCAGGACGTGCGTGACGATTTTCCGTCCCGGCGATGCGCAGAAACAAAGAACGAAGGTTTGAGACACTATGGAAGCCTCGAAGGATATTTCCCGCCTGATCGAGATCATGGAAGCCCTGCGGCAGCCGGAAACCGGTTGCCCTTGGGATGTCGTGCAGACCTTCGAGACGATCAAGCCCTATACCATTGAAGAGGCTTATGAAGTCGCCGACGCCATCGAGCGAAAGGACATGGACGATCTTTGCGAGGAGCTGGGCGACCTTCTGCTGCAGGTGGTTTTCCATGCCCGCATTGCCGAAGAGATGGGCGAATTCACCTTCGGCGACGTAGTGCATGCCGTGACCTCGAAGATGATCCGACGGCATCCCCATGTCTTCGCCGTATCCGACGCCGACACGCCGGACGGCGTCAAACTGCAATGGGATCGCATCAAGGCGGAAGAAAAACGCGAGCGTGCGGAGCGACGCGCGCGACGCGGCATCACCGAGGATTTCAAGGCAGGTTTTCTGGGCGGCGTACAGCGCAGCCAGCCGGCGCTGACCGAAGCCCTGAAGCTACAGGAACAGGCAGCGCGTGCCGGTTTCGACTGGTCGAACCCCGCTCCCATTCTCGACAAGATCGAGGAGGAAATCGCCGAACTGCGTGAGGCGCTGGCGGAGGGAAAACCGGAGAAGGTCTCGGACGAGCTCGGCGATCTCATTTTTGCACTCGTCAATATCGGCCGGCATGTCAAAGCCGACCCGGAAGATGCGCTGCGCGGTACGAATACGAAATTCCGCAGGCGTTTCAATCACATCGAAACGTCGCTCAGCCAAAATGGCGAAACGCTGGAAGAAGCGAGCCTCGAGAGAATGGAAGATCTCTGGCAGGCGGCGAAACGCATCGAACGTTCGCTTGATACGGTTTCATCCTGATCGCAGGGATATGCGGTGAATCCGGTAAGGCACAGCACTTCCATTATGACTGCCGAATTCATCTGGCAGCAGCGCAGCATCCGCAACCGTCACCCCGGATTTAGTCCGGGGTCCAGCGCGATCAAGTCTTTGATCGCAAAAGGCTCTTCTCACGGCGCAGACGCGCCGTGGCTGGATTCCGGCTCAAGGCCGGAATGACGGAGAGAGTTTGGGACAATGCAAGGAGCGCTCAGCGCTCCCAGTCCTCGCGTTCGCGGACAGTCACTTTACCAAGCTTCCGTTCCAGTTCGGCCGCCTGCGCTTCCGACAGGCGCACATCGAGCGCAACCGATCCGTCCTCATGGTCTTCGCGACCGTCGACGATGGAATTGCTGTAGACCCAAGAGATCAGCGGCAATTGCTCGACGGACAGAAGCACCGTCGTTTCCGTCAGAACACCGGAAAGACGCTTTGAAATCTCGTCCATCAGGGCATCGACGCCCTCACCCGTGATGGCCGAAACGGCGCGGATATCCGAACGACCTTCGGCGCGCTGCATGATGGCGTCATGCGCTTCCGGCTCGAGACGGTCGACCTTGTTCCAGACCTCGATGATGCGCTTTTCCGCTTCTTTCTCGTCAATGCCGAGGTCACCGAGAATACGCAGCACATCCGCAGACTGGGCGGCGTTGTCCGGATCGGACATATCGCGCACATGCAGAACGAGATCGGCTTCCAGCACTTCTTCCAGAGTGGCGCGGAAAGCGGCGACCAGATGCGTCGGAAGATCGGAAATGAAACCGACCGTATCGGACAGGATGACGGTGCGGCCATGCGGCAACTTCATGCGGCGCAAGGTCGGGTCCAGCGTGGCGAACAGCATATCCTCCGCCAGAACGCCGGCGCCGGTGATGCGGTTAAACAGCGTGGATTTGCCGGCATTGGTGTAACCGACCAGCGCGACGATCGGATGCGGCACCTTGCGGCGCTTCGCGCGGTGTAGCTGGCGCGTGCGCACCACCTGCTCCAGCTCGCGCTCCAGCTTCACGATGCGTTCCTGCAAAAGCCGGCGGTCGGCTTCGATCTGGGTTTCACCCGGACCGCCCATGAAGCCCGCACCGCCGCGCTGCCGTTCAAGGTGGGTCCAGCTTCGGACGAGGCGGCCCTTCTGGTAGTTCAGATGCGCAAGATCGACCTGCAGCGTGCCTTCCTTTGTGGAGGCGCGGCGGCCGAAGATTTCAAGGATCAGGCCCGTGCGGTCGATGACCTTGCAATTCCACTGCTTTTCGAGATTGCGCTGCTGCACCGGGGTCAAAGGATGATCGACGATCACCAGGCCGGAATCGGTCTCGTCGAGAAGATGACCGATTTCTTCGATCTTGCCGGTTCCGAACAGCGTGGCGGGGCGCGGCTGGTTCACCGGAACGATGAGACCCTGCGTCACTTCCAGATCGATGGCGAGCGCCAGTCCTTTTGCTTCCTCAAGCTTGGCTTCGACCGAACGGCCGGGGGCAGCCGGGCCGGCAGCCGCGTCGCGCGTTTCGCGCTGCTTGAGAACCGGCACGAGGACGACCGCACGCATGTCGTCGCGGCGCTTTTCCTGCTCCGGAATAATCGATTCGTTCGAGGTGTCGCGCGTTGAAATGGGTTCAGCCTTGTCCAGAAAGAGGATTGCGGCCGACCGCATCCGCGCGGGCGGCCATGGGGATTAACCTGACGGCACGGAAAATGTTCCCGGTCCGGGTCAGTCTATGTCGAATATCCGTCGAGGGAGCCCGATCAGGCAGCGCCTTCTTCGCTTTCGAACATCTGCATCGGCTGGCCGGGCATGATGGTGGAGATTGCATGCTTGTAGACAAGCTGCGAATGACCGTCACGGCGCAGAAGCACGCAGAAATTGTCGAAGGAGGTAACAACGCCCGTCAGCTTGACGCCGTTGATCAGGAAAATCGTGAGCGAAATCTTTTGCTTACGAACGGTATTGAGGAAGAGATCCTGAAGGTTTTGAGAACGTTCCGCCATGGCGCCGCTTCTTTCTTTTTTGCCGGCAGGGATACCGGAAAATAATCAATCAATAATAAGCCGGCCGAGTCTTGTCCCCCGCTTGGCCGACCTCAAACTCTGGTATCAAATCGTGTTCCGTTCCGCAACGGTCAAAACAGCCGAATGAGTACGAGTATTGACCCACATTTTCAATTCGGGACAGTCAAAAATATTGTATCGAAACACGGAAAAGTTGTTCCACGTCGCGCACCGCATCGGCGGATGCAAACAGCACGACCCGGTCCTTCGCCTTGATTTTCGTGCTGCCATCCGGGCGGATCACCACGCCGTCGCGATAGATCGCCCCAATGCGCACACCCTCCGGCATATCGATGTCGCGGAAGGACTGGCCGACCAGCGGCGACGTCTCCAGCGCTTCCGCCTCGATCACCTCCGCCGAGCCGCGCTGGACGGCATAGACTGAGCGGATACGACCCTTGCGAACGTGCTGAAGCACGCGGGAGATGGTCACGGCCCGCGGGTTGATATAGGCATCGAGCCCCAGAGAGCGGGCGACGTCGTGGAACGACGTACTGTTCAAAAGCGCCAGATTCGATTTGCAGCCGAGCTGCTTGGCAATCACCGCCGCCAGAATATTGGTCTGATCGTTATTGGTGAGCGTCACGATAAGATCGGCATCCTGAATATCCGCCTGCATCAGGATTTTCTGGTCGAGCGCCGAGCCGTGCATGACGATGGTATTGCTGAGCTGTTCGGATGCGGCAACCGCCCTGTCGCGGTCAGCCTCGATGATCTTCACCCGCGTTTTCGGCTGCATTTCCTCGATCTTGCGTGCGACGAAGTGGCCGATATTGCCGGCGCCGGCAATCACGATGCGCTGCGCTTCCTGCTCCTCATGGCCGAAAAGGCTTAGGGTGCGACGGGCGTGCTGGCGCTGGCAGATGACATAGGCAAGGTCACCCACCCGCAACTGTTCCGAAGAATGCGCCACCTTGAGGATACCATCCCGATACACGCCCACCACCGTGGCGATGAGGTCTGGAAAGAGGCTGGAAAGCTGCTGCAGCGGCGTGTTGATGACCGGGCAATCCTCCATGCATTCGATCGCCAGCATGTAGATCGTGTCGTCGGCGAAACGCACCACATCCGTTGCGCCCGGAAAGGCGATGCGCCGGAGCACCATCTTGCCGACTTCGACTTCCGGCGAAATCGTTACGTCGATGGACATGTTCTCGCGGCTGAAGAGATCGGCATATTCCGGCTTCAGATAGCTCTGGTCGCGGATGCGGGCGATCTTGGTCGGCACGCTGAAGAGCGCATGCGCCACCTCGCAGGCGACGATATTGATCTCGTCATGCAAGGTCACGGCGATGATCATGTCGGCCTGGTCGGCGCCGGCCTTGGCCAGCATGTCGGGATGCGCGCCATGGCCGACATAACCGCGCACATCCAGCGTCTCGGTAATGGCGGTGATGAGCGGCGCGGCGGTATCGATGACCGATACCTCATTATCCTCCCGCGACAATTGTTCGGCGATGCCGTAACCCACCTGCCCTGCGCCGCAAATGATGACTTTCATGCTGTCTCTCTGACGGAATAATCGGTTACGGCGAAGCGCCTTCTTTCCTTATACGCCGAGAGATTTCAGTTTGCGATGCAGTGCAGACCGTTCCATGCCGACAAATTCCGCCGTTCGCGAAATATTGCCGCCGAAGCGGTTGATCTGCGCCATGAGATAGTCGCGCTCGAACATTTCACGGGCTTCGCGCAACGGCAGGGTCATGATGTGCTGATCGCCCTGCGCCGAAATCTTCGGCAGCATGTCGCCAATATCCGACGGCAGCATGTCGGCCGAGATCGGCGCTTCGCCGCCTTCGGGACGGGCGAGAATCATCAGCCGCTCGATATTGTTGCGCAGCTGGCGGATATTGCCCGGCCAGTCATGCGTCTGGAGAACGGCCATGGCGTCGTCACCGATCTTGCGCGGGCGGATGCCGGCCTGCTCGGAAATCTGGCGCATGAACATATCGACGAGGAAAGGAATATCCTCGCGCCGCTCGGAAAGCGCCGGCACCTTCACCGGCACGACGGCGAGGCGATGATAGAGATCTTCGCGGAACTGGCCTTCGGCGATCAGGCTTTCGAGGTGATGGGCGGTCGAGGAAATGATGCGCACATCCACCTTCACCCGCTTGCCGCCGCCGACGCGCTCGAACTGCTGATCGACCAGCACGCGCAGGATCTTGTTCTGCGTCTCGCGCGGCATTTCGCCGACTTCATCGAGATAAAGCACGCCGCGATGGGCTTCTTCCAGAGCGCCCACCTTGCGCGGTTGTCCGGGAAGGCCCTCCGTTCCGAAAAGCGCGATTTCCATGCGGTCGGGTGTGATCGTCGCGGCATTGAGCGCCACGAAGGGTCCGCTCGCACGCGAGGACTTCTTGTGCACCATGCGCGCCACAAGTTCCTTGCCTGAACCGGAGGGGCCGAGGATCATGATGCGGCTGTTGGTGGGAGCAACCCGGTCGATGGTCTGACGAAGCTGCGACACCGCAAGCGACGCACCGACGAGTTCTACCGCGTCACCGGTACGCTTCTTGAGTTCCTGAACCTCGCGCTTCAGCTTGGAGTTTTCCAGCGCCCGCTCGGCGATCAGAATGAGACGGTCGGCCTTGAACGGCTTCTCGATAAAGTCGAAAGCGCCGCGCTTGATGGCGTTGACGGCGGTTTCGATATTGCCGTGACCGGAAATCATGACCACCGGGATTTCGGGGTGGCGGCTCTTGATCTCATCCAGCAGCGCCAGACCGTCGAGCTTCGAGCCCTGCATCCAGATATCGAGAAAGATGAGGCGCGGCACGCGCTCCGAAATGGCGGCCAGCGCGCTGTCGCTGTCGAACGCCATGCGGGTCTCGTGGCCCTCGTCGGAAAGAATGCCCGCTACGATTTCGCGAATGTCCGCCTCGTCATCCACGACCAGAATATCAGACGCCATATGCTGCTTCCTTGTTATTTTCGCCGCCGACCGCCTCGATATAGGGCAGCAGCACTCTGATCATGGCGCCGTGGCCGTGATCGAACTCCGGCGGGGCATCGTGGAGCTCCAGATACCCGCCATGCTCTTCGATGATTTTCTTGACGATGGCGAGGCCGAGGCCCGTGCCCTTGTCCCTCATCGTCATATAAGGTTCGAGAATGCGGTGACGGTTCTCGACGGGAAGGCCGCGGCCATTGTCGATGATGTCAGCCACGAAACGCGAATTGGCTTCGTCGAAAGCGGCGCGCACCAGAATCTTACCCGGCCGTTTTTCGCCTTCCACCGCCTCGATGGCTTCCGTCGCATTTTTGATGAGATTGCCGAAGGCCTGACCCAGCATGCGGGCATCGAACATGCCCTCCAGCGGGATATCGCCCAGTTCGGTTGAGAATTTCGTATCGGCGGCGCTGATCTCGCGCAGGAATGCGGCATCCTTCAGGATCGCCCGCAGGTCCGACTTTTCTTTCGTCGGCTTCGGCATGCGCGCAAAAGCCGAGAATTCGTCCACCATCCGGCCGATATCGCCGACCTGCCGGACGATGGTGTCCGTACACTGGTCGAAAACGGCGCGGTCGCTCTCGTCGATCTGCTTGCCGAAACGGCGTTTGATACGCTCGGCGGAAAGCTGGATCGGCGTCAGCGGATTCTTGATTTCATGCGCGATGCGGCGCGCCACATCCGACCATGCGGTCGAACGCTGGGCGATGACGAGATCGGTGATGTCGTCGAGGGTGATGACGTAGCTGTCACGGCTGTCGCGGGCGTCCTCACGGGTCACCTGCACATTGAGCGTCCGTTCCTTGCCGCGCCGCATGATGTTGATCTGCTTGCGGAAGTTGCCGCGTGACCAGGTATTGGCCTCGTTGACGACCTGTTCGATTTCGGGTGCGATCTCCGACAGTTGCGCGCCGATAAGCTGCTCGGATGGCTGCGCCAGGAATTCTTCGCCCGACGGATTGACGATGGTGATCCTGCGGTTCTCATCGACGCCGATGACGGCGGCGGTAACGCCTGACAGCACGGCCTCGATGAAGCGGCGGCGGTCGTCGATATCGTCCTTGGCCTCGATGATTTGTTCCTGCTGGCTACGCAGTTCCGAGACCATCTTGTTGAAGGTGCGCGACAGTCGCCCGACGTCGCCATCGACCGCGCGGACGGGAACCAGCACATGCATGTTGCCGGTGGCGACACTGTCTGCCGCACTGATGAGGAGACGGATCGGCCGCACGATACGGTCGGCCACCGCAATCGCCGTCCAGATGGCGGCGAGAAGCACGATCAGCGCGAAACCGAGATAAAGAATTGCAAAGGCGATCTGCAGCGGCGCGCGGCCTGCCTCCATCGCCTTGTATTCGGCACGGTTCTCCTCCATCAGCCGCATCGCGCTCATCACCTTGGGATCGACGGCGCGCACCGTGTAAAGGAAGGTGCCGCTGATGCCTTCGAGCTTGATAATGGCGCCGACGAGGTTGGTGATACCGGGCGGTATCAGCGTCGGCTGGCCGGCGGCCGCCTTTTCAAGCGCGTCATGCGGGATGGCGGGAAGCGGTTTTTCGGTCTTGATGTCGGCCTGAGCAACGGCGTCGCCGTCCTCCTGCACCAGAAACGCGCCGAGAAGGCCGCGCCCCTTGGCCTGACGGGTCATCAGATCGACGAAGCCGGTACGATCCAGATAAAAAAGCGCACGGTTGCGGTCGAGGTCGGTCGCCATCGACAGGGTCTGACCCTGAAGATAACCGGCATTCTCCATCATATAGGCCTGGGCGATATTGCTCGATGAATCGACAATCGACTGCGTGCGCAGCGAAAACCAGCGGTCAAGGCCTACATTCAGCGTCAGACTGGCGAAGATGGCGACGAGCACCGCGGGCGTAATCGCCACGATGGAGAAAAGCACGACGATGCGCACATGCAGACGAGCAGCCGCCCTGCCCTTTTTACGCGCTTTCAGCAGCCGGTTGATTTCGCGCCCGATGAGGAAGATCAGGCCGATCACGAAGATCGAATTGATGACGACGGAGGCGATGACGACGTTCGATGTCGGCGCGATTGGCGTGACGCCCAGAAGTACGAACAGGGTGAGGATGGCGCAAACGAGAGCGACGCCGGCGAGCACCAGCCCCGGCAAAGCGAAAGACATCCTGCGATCGGCAACCACCATGCCCGCTGCTTCATCGGCAACGGCGTTTTCGGCGGCGGGTTTCCGCATGCACTACTCCCAATCGCTGGCCAGCCAGCACCACATTTCTGAAGTCAGGCGAGACGCGCCTCAGACTGGCGAATCTCTTTCCTTCCTAGTGTTTTTCAAGCAACACAATGTGGCGAAAGTGCAACGACAAATGCGGCCTTGTCAACATTCTCAGGTTGGGCGGGAGCTGCGATAAACGGAAACGCCAAGCTCGCGGATTTTCTTGCGCAGCGTATTGCGGTTCAGGCCGAGAAGATCGGCAGCCTTGATCTGGTTGCCGCGCGTCGCAGTCAGAGCCGCTAGAATCAGCGGATATTCGAGTTCGCGCAGAACGCGGTCGTAAAGGCCGGGCGGCGGCAGGCCATCGCCGAAACTGGCGAAATAATCCCGCATATTTTCTTCCACCGCCTGCGAAATGGTGAGCGAACCGGTGCGAACCGCCATCTTGTCGAGCGGGCTGTCGGGAACATCCGATTGCAGTTCCTGCTCGATGATCTCGCGGGTGATGACTTCCTGCGGATAAAGCGCCATCAGGCGGCGGATCAGGTTTTCCAGCTCGCGCACGTTGCCCGGCCAGGCGTAGGCCTTCATGACCTCCAGCGCCTCGCTCTCGAAACGCTTGCCTTCCAGACCTTCCTTCTCGCCCTGCTGGATGAAATGGCGCACCAGATCGGGAATATCCTCGGCGCGGTCACGCAGCGGCGGCAGCCGCAGCGGCACGACGTTCAGGCGATAATAGAGGTCTTCGCGGAAAAGGCCCTGATTGATCGACTGCTTCAGGTCCTTGTTGGTGGCGGCGACGATGCGGACATCGGTGCGGATCGGCGTGCGACCGCCCACCGTGGTATATTCGCCCTGCTGCAATACGCGCAGCAGCCGTGTCTGGGCATCCATCGGCATGTCACCGATTTCATCGAGGAAGAGCGTGCCGCCCTCGGCCTGTTCGAAACGGCCGGTCGAACGGTTCTGCGCGCCGGTGAAGGCGCCCTTCTCATGGCCGAAGAGTTCGGATTCGATCAGGTCGCGCGGAATAGCTGCCATGTTGATGGCGACGAAGGGGCCGTTGCGGCGCTTGCCGTAGTCATGCAGCGCGCGCGCCACCAGTTCCTTACCCGTACCGGATTCGCCCGTTATCATCAGCGTCAGGTCGGTCTGCATCAGGCGGGCGAGAACGCGGTAGATTTCCTGCATCGCGGCAGAGCGGCCAACGAGCGGCATACCGTCCTGCATGTCGTCATCGAGCTTCGCCGGCTTGCGCTTCGGCTCCGACAAAGCGCGGCCGATGATGGCGATCAGTTCCGTCAGGTCGAAGGGCTTCGGCAGATAGTCGTAAGCGCCTTTTTCCGAGGCCTTGATGGCCGTCATGAAGGTGTTCTGCGCACTCATGACCAGAACCGGCAGGTCCGGGCGGGCCTTCTTGATGCGCGGCAGCAGGTCAAAGGCGTTTTCATCCGGCATCACGACATCGGTTACGACAAGATCGCCCTCACCCGCCGAAACCCAGCGCCAGAGCGTGGCGGCATTGGAGGTGATGCGCACGTCGTAACCGGCGCGGCTCAGCGCCTGGTTCAGCACCGTGCGGATTGCGGCATCATCATCGGCGACGAGGATCGTAGCTGTCATTGGTCATTTCCTGTCGTGTTCGGCAAAGAGCGGTCGTCGAGCGCCACTTCCGGCGAGACGGGCATCAATACGCGGAAAGTCGTGCGGTGGTTCTGGCTGTCGCATTCGACAATGCCGCCATGGGCGCCGATCAGCTTGGCGACAAGCGCCAGCCCGAGGCCCGAACCATTCGTCTTGGTGGTGATGAAGGGATCGAAAAGATGCGGCAGCAGATCGGCCGGAACGCCCGGGCCATTGTCATGCACGCAGAATTCGAGCGGCAGCGAGATGCGCTCGCGGCTGCCGGCGACCGAAAGCCGCATGCCGGGGCGATAGGCGGTGGTGAGGATGATCTCGCCATCCGGCTGATTGCCCACGGCTTCCGCCGCATTCTTCACCAGATTGAGAAAGACCTGCACCAGCTGGTCGCGATTGGCATAAACAGGCGGCAGCGACGGGTCGTAGTTCTCAGAAATCTTGATATTGCGGGCAAAGCCGGCCTTGGCGATGGCCTTCACATGATCGAGCACGGAATGGATGTTGACTGGCACGCGATCCACCGGCCGCTCGTCGGAAAACACCTCCATACGGTCGACCAGCGAGACGATGCGGTCGGTCTCGTCGCAGATCAGCCGCGTCAGCGCCCTGTCTTCATCGGCAACCGATGTCTCCAGCAGCTGGGCAGCGCCGCGAATGCCGGACAGCGGGTTCTTGATCTCATGCGCGAGCATGGAGGCAAGGCCGGTAACGGAGCGCGCCGCCGCCCGGTGGGTCAATTGCCGGTCGATCTTGTCGGCCATCGACCTTTCCTGGAAAACGACGACCACCGATCCCGGTTCGCTGACAACGGGCGCAACGTAAAGATCGACCAGCTTGTCCTGGCCAAGACGCGGCGAACTCAGATCGACGCGATATTCGTTGACCGGCGCGCGACGCTCCCGCACCTGATCGATCAACGCAAGAAGCGGGCTGCCGAAGGGAATGAAGGTGGAAACGCGGTAGCGGGCGAGATGGGAGGCGCTCGCCCCAAAAAATGCTTCGGCTTCCCAGTTGGCGAAGGCGATGAAACCTTCGGCATCCACCAGAATAACAGGGTTCTGCACCGCGTTCAGAACCGCCATGGCAAGCGGGTTTCCATCTACCGGGCTGTGTTTGTCAGCGCTCATGCGGCCTTCCTTGCGGCGTCTTCGCCCGCATTTTCGCTAAGGGCGGAGCGCAGCAGATCCGCCACTTCCGCCGTGTCACGCGATGTCATGATTTCAGCCTTGTCAGGCGTGGCGATCTCTGGCGCGAAACGGTCGAGATACCAGCCGAGATGCTTGCGGGCATGCCGGAGACCGGCTTCCCTTCCGTAAAATTCCAGCATCATCTCGTAATGTTCGATGGCGATAGCGGGAATATCGTCGCGGTGCGGCGCTGAATGTCCGGCAAGCACCGCCGGTAGCCAGGGCTGCCCCTGCGCGCCGCGACCGACCATGACGGCATCCGCGCCCGAGCGGCGCAGGATTTCCCGCGCATCTTCGGCTGTTTCAACGTCGCCATTGGCGATCAGCGGCACGGAAATCACCTCGCGCACGGCGCGGATGGCATCCCAGTCCGCCCGTCCCTCGTAAAACTGCATACGGGTGCGGCCGTGAATGGTGATGAGCTGGACGCCTGCGGCTTCGGCGCGGCGGGCGATCTCCGGCGCATTGATGGTGTTCTCGTCCCAGCCGAGCCGCATCTTCAGCGTCACAGGCACGTCGACTGCATTGACCGTCGCCTCGATGAGCGAGAGTGCATGATCGGGATCGCGCATCAAAGCCGAGCCGGAATAACCGCCCGTCACCTTCTTGGCAGGACAGCCCATATTGATGTCGATGATGCCGGCGCCATTATCGGCCGCGATCTTCGCTGCCTCTGCCATGAAATGCGCCTCGCGCCCGGCAAGCTGCACCATATGCGGAACCATGCCGGCATTTTTCAGCCGCGCCCAGGATTCGCCTCGGTTGGCGACGAGCTCACGGCTTGCCACCATTTCCGTAACGACGAGGCCCGCGCCATAACGCCAGGCGAGCTGCCGGAACGGCAGATCCGTCACGCCCGACATGGGCGCCAGCACGGCACGATTACGGATCGTGACTGAGCCGATGCTGAACGGTTCTGACAACTCCGGAAGATGCAATTGATGATCTTTCATGCAGAAGGGTTATTTGCATTATTTTTAGACAGTGTTTGTGCAGTTGCCAAGCACTTTTAGAGGGTTGCACCTTTTATTTGCTAGGCGACTGCCTGCCTGTTTTGCTGTCGGCAGCAATTTGTGCAGGTTCGAACACGCAATGGTGGCTGATCCTGCAGCATGCAGGGGCGAATGCGCGTCTTATCGGGCTGGCCATCCGGGTTTTGAAACGCTAGAGCAGGACTGTCAACCGCTAAGGGTTGCGCGCAAAGCATAAGACCAATGCAGGAAAGTACTATGAAACTCGGCATCGTCATCGTCGCCGCCGGACGCGGTGAAAGAGCGGGCTCTCCCGAGGAAGGGCCGAAACAATATCGCCCTATCGGAGGCAGGGCCGTGATCGAGCATACATTGTCGACATTCCTCGACTGGGATCATGCCTCCCCCATCGTGATCGTCAGTCATGCCGACGATGCGGCACTGCTGTCGCCGATCCTCCAGCGGCTTGATGCCGGAGAGCGGATCGTTACCGTCACGGGCGGTGCGACACGCCAGCAATCGGTGCTTGCCGGGTTGGAAGCGCTCGCCTCGGAAGAGCTGACGCATGTGATGATCCATGATGCCGTGCGGCCTTTCATCGCCGTAGACATGCTGGAACGGATCGTCGCCCTGCACCGGGCCGGCGCCAGCGGCGTTCTGCCTGCCCTTTCCGTCACCGACACCCTGAAGCGCGGCTCGGATGGTCGCGTCGTGGAGACAGTTTCCCGGCAGGGGCTTTATGCCGCGCAGACACCGCAGAGTTTCGGCTACGGCGATATTCTCGCCGCGCACCGCGCCGCTGCCGCCTCCGGAAAATCCGATTTTACCGATGATGCTTCGATCGCCGAATGGGCGGGACTAACGGTGACGCTGACCGAAGGTTCGGTCGACAATGTAAAACTCACTCTCAAGCGGGATATCGCCATGGCCGATGAAAAGCTCTCCCACGGATTGCCGGACGTGCGCACCGGCAATGGTTACGACGTGCATCAGCTGGAGGCCGGCGACGGCGTGACGCTGTGCGGCGTCTTCATCGAACACGACCAGAAACTCAAAGGTCATTCGGATGCGGATGTAGCCTTGCATGCGCTGACGGATGCGCTGCTCGCCACCTGTGGTGCTGGCGATATCGGCGATCACTTCCCGCCTTCCGATCCGCAATGGAAGGGAGCGGCCTCGCGCATCTTCCTCGAACATGCGGCCAAAGTGGTGCGCGACAATGGCGGCACGATCATGAATGCCGATGTCTCGCTGATTGCGGAAGCGCCGCGCATCGGCCCGCACCGCCAGGCCATGCGCGAAGCGCTCTCGGACATGCTCGGCATCGCGCTGGAACGCTGCTCGGTGAAGGCGACGACCAATGAGACCATCGGTTTCGTCGGCCGCCGGGAAGGCATTGCTGCAATCGCCACCGCTACGGTCGTCTACAGGGGCAGACCTTTATGAGCCTTTTTCCCGCCGACATAGAAGATCTGGCGCGACAGATCATTACCGATTTCACCGCGCATGGCTTCATGGTCTCGACCGCGGAAAGCTGCACTGGCGGCCTGATCGCCGGTGCCCTGACGGAGATTGCCGGCTCCTCCGCTGTCGTTGACCGTGGTTTTGTCACCTATACCAATGAAGCCAAGATGGACATGCTGGGCGTTGGCGCCGAAACACTGGCGAATTTCGGCGCGGTATCCCGACAGACAGCGTTGCAGATGGCGCATGGCGCCCTCTTCCGTTCACGGGCGGATTTTGCGGTGGCGGTAACCGGTATTGCCGGCCCGGGTGGCGGCTCCCCCGACAAGCCGGTGGGGCTGGTGCATCTGGCCGCCAGAGCGCGCAATGGCGGTAGCCTGCATAAGGAAATGCGTTACGGAGATATCGGCCGCACCGAAATCCGGCTTGCGACGGTGAGGACCGCGCTTGAGATGCTGATAGCCCTCAATCAGACCGGGTCCGTATAAATTTTGTCGGCACGCGTTTCGAAGGCTTCGGCGAACATGCGGAAGGCCCGGTCGAACATCGACCCCATCACCGCGCCGAGCAGACGGTTCTTGAACTCATAATCGATGAAGAAATGAATGGCCGATCCGCCCTCGTCCGAGGCCTCGAAACGCCAGCGATTGTCGAGATATTTGAACGGGCCGTCGATATATTTCACGTCGATGGCGCGCTCGGCCGGGTTCAGCAGCACCTGCGTGGTGAAGGTTTCGCGAATGGCCTTGTAGCCCACCGTCATATCCGCCACCAGCAGCACCTTGCCATCGCGCTCCTTGCGCGAGCGGATGGTGAGCGCCTCGCAAAGGGGCAGAAACTGCGGATATTTCTCCACATCGGCGACGAGGTCGTACATGCGGTCGGGCGAGTGTTTGACGTGGCGATGCGTTTCGAACTGTGGCATGAGCGGCAGTTAATCCTCGATACGCAGAAGATCAAGAAGGCGGCGAAACTGTTTTCGGCTTTTCAGCTGGAATACCGGCACATCAGGACCATAAAGCGCGAAATTCTGCTCGAAGATGGGCGTATGGCGCCGCTCGAAATTCCAGATATAGCGCAGGAATTCGATGTCTATTCTTTCGGGGCACCCCTCCGCCATTTCCGGACGGGCCTTGCCATAGCCCTTGATCGCCCGGCTGACGGCGCCCCACAGGCAGAGCCAGCGCGGCATGCGCACCCACAAAACGATGTGGGATCGCGGCAGCCGTATATCGAAAGACGACGGATTGCTGCCGTCCATCAGCCAGCGCTCCTCGGTAATGATGGTGGCTATCCTCTCTCGCTGCTCGTCGCGCGGGCGCACCTGCCAGCCGGGCAGCCAGAAAACATCGCGATCCATGGAGATGTAGCGAAGTCCGAAATTGCGCGCGAGCTTCTGCGAAAGCGTCGACTTGCCGCCGCCGGAACAGCCCACGACCATGATTCGCTGCGCCCCGGCGATGATCGCAGCAGCATCTTCCACCCTGTGAAGATAGTTTGGCATTTCAGAAACCTCATCTGACTGCTGGATTTTTCTGCCATCGCCCCGCAGCGATATCTTCGCCGCGCATGACAGTTACGGAAAATTGACTATTGTAACCCCGTCGCAGGGATTGCTATTTATTTGCGACTAATATTACACCCATTGGATGCAACGGCGCTGGAAGCTCCCGATTTCACCCAGCGTATTCATCCTTGGGTTCAGACCCGACATATAACCGCTTTGAGCCACTGAGTGAGCCGATGGACGATTTTTCCAACATCATCAACCTTCTCGAATCCGCCAAGCAACTCGCATCGATGAACGGCATGCCCGTGCTTGCCTATCTGATCGACGTCGCGAAATGCGAGGCGAGAGAGAACAAGCCGGTTCTGCGCAAACGCAAACGCGGCGAATCGACCGCCAAGGAAGACTGTTAATTGCCGGCGCGCAGAGCCGACCGATAAAGCCGACTGGCCCAATCTTCAAGACGATGTCATAATCAAACGATGAACTGGCCGCTTTTTCGAGGCGGCCATTTCTTTGCACAATGGAAACGACAGCGTCATGACAGCCGCATCCGCCGATATCAGAACCTACAGGGAAGAAAGACCGAAGGAACGACATGGCTTCGTTCAGATCGTTCTTCCGGTCTCCGGGCGTCTTCTGATCGATGTCGCCGGACGGCAGGACGAATTGTCGACCGGACGCGGCGTGTTCATCCATCGCGACGCGCCGCATACGCAGGAAGCGACGGCAAGAAACCACTCGCTGGTGGTCGATATCGATGAAGGCGCCCTTCCCGAGCAAACGCTCGAGAAATTCGTTCGATCGCCGTTTCTCGACATAGCGCAGGATACGTGGCAATTGATTGCCTATATGCGCGGCGTCATCGGAACAGAGGGGCGACGCGACGATATTGCCGGCCTATGGGCGCCGCTCCTGGTCGACAGCCTTGCCAATGAGAAAGCCGACATCCGCCAACGCCTGCACAGGCTCGTTGCACTTATCAGGGCGGAGCCGTTCTTCCCCTGGACCATCGAGATGCTGGCCTCCTGCGTGACGATCAGCGACAGCCGCCTGCATGCGCTGTTTCTCGAGGAATTCGGCCTCCCGCCTCACCGCTGGCTGGCCGGGCTGCGCATGGACAAGGTCTGCGCATTGCTCAGCAATTCCACCCTGCCTATTGCCGAGATCGCCTTGCGGGCCGGTTTTTCAGACCAGACTGCACTGACGCGCGCCATGCGCAATGCAGTGGGTGAAACGCCCGCAGCCTACCGTCGGACCTACGGGTTTCATTAAAACCGCCAGCATATCCGTCAGGAGTTTTTGTCAAGACAGCCGCAGAGGGCTGTGGCACATCGCAGGCAAATGTGAATGCGGATGTGAAATGACATGAACAGAACAGGTCTCGGTGTTTTTTACGGCATGCTGGCGGGTGCGCTTTGGGGTGGGATTTTTCTCGCCCCGAAACTAGTGCCGGATTTTTCGGCCCTGCAACTGTCGACGGCGCGTTATCTCACCTATGGGCTGATTTCCCTCATCATCATCGGGCCGCGCCTGAAACGCGTGTCGGCGCATTTTGGCGCGCGGGAGTGGATAGCACTCGGGTGGCTGAGCATGATCGGCAACATCGCCTACTACGTCTTCATATCGACGGCGGTGAAATTGAGCGGTGTCGCCTTCACCTCGATCATCATCGGTTTCCTGCCCGTCGCCGTCACCATCATCGGCAGCCGCGATCACGGCGCGGTGTCGCTGAAGCGGCTGTGGCCGTCGCTCGCCTTCGGCGCGATGGGGATTATCGGCATTTCCTGGCAGTCGCTAACGGAAAACGATGCCGGGCTCGATGTCTCTCGCGTCATCGGGCTTGCCTGTGCGCTTGGTGCGCTGGCGTCATGGACAGCATTTGCCGTCGGTAACGCCCGCTGGCTCTCCCGCCTTCACGATGTCAGCGCCGATGACTGGAACATGATGACGGGTGTGGTGACCGGTGGGCTTGCGCTCACGCTCGCCATCCCGGCCTTTGGCTTTGGCGGCGAAAGCCATCGTTCGGGAGAATGGCTGCATTTTGTGGCTGTTGCAGCCGGGCTGGGTTTCACTGCCTCCATCCTCGGCAATGCCTTATGGAACCGCATGAGTCGCCTTCTGCCGCTCACCATGGTCGGGCAGATGATCCTGTTTGAAACGCTGTTTGCGCTGCTTTACGGTTTTCTCTGGGAAGGGCGTGGCCCGACACTGATTGAGGTCGTGGCAATATGTTCGGTGGTGCTGAGTGTGATCTTGTGCATGCGGGCGCATAGGCCGGAGAAGGTTGTGGTGTGATCGGTTGAAGGTCGGGAACAGGTGGCGGAGCCATTTCACAAGCCTCGCCTCCTACTCACGTCATCCTCGGGCCCGTCCCGAGGATCCAATCACGTATCGTACAATCGATAGGTTGCAGATGCTCGGGACAAGCCCGAGCATGACGGTGGAGAGAGCGTATATCGCCCGATGCAGCAACCTATGTTGCCGAACCTTTGTCCCTTACTCAGCAGCTGCTAGCAGCTTCTTTTCGCGGGCCGCACGCAGGCGCTCAAAATCGTCGCCGGCATGGTGCGAGGAGCGGGTCAGCGGGCTGGAAGACACCATCAGGAAGCCCTTGGTATAAGCCACGGTCTCGTAGGACTTGAACTCTTCCGGCGTCACGAAGGCCTCTACCTTGTGGTGCTTGCGGGTCGGCTGCAGATATTGGCCGATGGTCAGGAAGTCCACATCGGCGCTGCGCAGGTCGTCCATCAGCTGAAGCACTTCGGTACGCTCTTCGCCGAGGCCGACCATGATGCCTGACTTGGTGAACATGGTGGGATCGAGTTCCTTCACCCGCTGCAGGAGGCGCACGGAGTGGAAATAGCGCGCACCGGGTCGAACCGTGAGGTAATTGCCCGGAACGGTTTCCATATTGTGGTTGAAGACATCGGGCTTGGCGGCCACGACACGCTCCAGCGCGCCTGGCTTCTTCAGGAAGTCGGGGGTGAGGATTTCGATGGTCGTCGTCGGAGACGCAGCACGGATCGCCCAGATGACCTTCTCGAAATGTTCAGCACCGCCATCGGCGAGATCGTCGCGGTCGACCGAGGTGATGACGACGTGGGAAAGGCCCATCTGCTTGACGGCCTTGGCGACGTTCTCGGGCTCGGCCATATCCAACGGATTGGGCTTGCCGGTCGCGACATTGCAGAAAGCGCAGGCGCGGGTGCAGATTTCACCCATGATCATGAAGGTCGCGTGTTTCTTGTCCCAGCACTCGCCGATATTCGGACAGCCGGCTTCCTCGCACACCGTCACCAGCTTGTGCGAACGCACCAGTTCACGCGTCTCGTGATAGCCCTTGGATGTCGGCGCCTTGACGCGGATCCATTCCGGCTTGCGCATGACCTCGGTATCGGGCTTATGCGCCTTTTCCGGGTGGCGAATGCGCTTTTCGTCGGACGACGTCCTGTCGAGAATAGTGACCATTAAAAACCTGCTTCCATCGCCCCTGGCGACCTAAACATCTGTTGGCCCGATGCTTTAGAACAATTCCAGAAAAAGCGTAAGCCCCTTCCGGTCACGAAGCCTTTCAGCGCCGTACCAGCTTCGCCAGAAACAGCAAAAGGCTGGCGCCGATGAACGACGTGACGAAATAGCCGAGCCTGCTGTCCTGCACGAAAACATCGAAGGTTCGAAGCACCGCAACGGCAACCACCGAACCGACGATGCCAAGAACGATGTTCATGAAAATGCCGAAGCGCATATCCATGAGCTTGCCCGCAAGCCAGCCGGCGAGACCGCCGATGATGATTGCTGCAATCCAGCCTACACTTTCCATTCCCACGCTCCCTGAAAGAACCAGCCCCTTTTAAGAAGCCTGCATCGAGACATATGGGACACCCGGCATGGTTAGACAATGCCGGGTATCACGGAGCACTTATGCGTTCAGCACACGCCCATAGGCGTCGAGCACGCTTTCCTTCATCGATTCCGAAATGGTCGGATGCGGGAAGATCGTGTGCATCAGGTCTTCTTCAGTGGTTTCGAGGTTCATCGCAACAACGAAGCCCTGAATGAGTTCGGTCACTTCCGCACCGACCATATGCGCGCCAAGCAGTTCACCCGTCTTCTTGTCGAAGATGGTCTTGACCATGCCCTGGTCTTCCCCGAGCGCAACCGCCTTGCCGTTCGCCGCAAAGGAGAAACGGCCGACGCGGATGTCGCGGCCCTGTTCCTTGGCCTTGGCTTCGGTGAGACCGACCGAGGCGACCTGCGGGTTGCAATAGGTGCAGCCCGGGATTTTGAGCTTGTCCATCGGGTGCACATTCGGCAGACCGGCGATCTTTTCCACGCAGATCACTGCTTCATGCTCGGCCTTGTGGGCGAGCAGCGGCGGGCCGGCGACATCGCCGATGGCGTAGATGCCAGGCACATTGGTCTTGCCGTAACCGTCGATGACGATGAAGCCGCGATCCGTCTTCACGCCGGCAGCCTCAAGGCCGATGCCTTCGATATTGGCGACGACGCCGACGGCCGAAATCATGCGGTCGGCGGTGATCTTCTCGGAAGAACCGTCCTTCTTCTCCAGCGTCGCGGTGATGGAGTTCGCGCCCTTCTCCACCTTGGAAACCTTGGTTTCAAGGTGAATTTTCATGCCCTGCTTTTCGAGCTGCTTCTTGGCGAAGGTGGAGATTTCCGCATCCTCGACCGGCATGACCTGGCTCATGATCTCGACGACGGTGACGTCGACGCCCATGGTGCGGTAGAAGCTGGCGAATTCGATGCCGATGGCGCCCGAGCCCATGACGAGCAGCGACTTCGGCAGTTCTTCCGGCTTCATCGCCTCGAAATAGGTCCAGATCAGCTTGCCATCCGGCTCAATGCCGGGCAGCGCGCGCGGGCGCGCACCTGTGGCGACGATGATGTGCTTGGCGGTATAGGTGCCCTCACCCAGCGTGTTCTTCGGCACGGGACCCTGCGGCTGAACCACCGGCTTGGTGGATTTGCCGACGACGATCTCGCCCGGCTTGGTGATTTTTGCTTCACCCCAGATAATATCGACCTTGTTCTTCTTGAACAGGAAACCGACGCCATTGTTCATGCGCGCGGCAATGCCACGCGAGCGCGCCACGATTGCCTTGACGTCCGGCTTGATCGAGCCTTCCAGCGTCAGGCCGTAATCCTTGGCATGCGTGGCGGTGTGCATGACATCGGCGGTGCGCAGCAGGGCCTTGGTGGGAATGCAGCCCCAGTTGGAGCAGATGCCGGCCAAATGCTCGCGCTCCACGACGGCAACCTTCATGCCGAGCTGGGCTGCGCGGATCGCGGCAATATAACCGCCCGGTCCCGAACCGATGATGATGACGTCATAAGATTGAGCCATTGGAAATCCTGCCTTGTCTTATTCGGGTGACGGCAAACCGCCCCGAAACGAGAATGAGTGTCAAAGTCCGAGCATCATGCGGACGACGGGCTCCAGCCCGCGGCCGATGGCCCGCGTGTTTTCAGCATCGAGATGAACGCCGTCCACCGGCGTCGTGCGGGCAACGGAGCCGGCATCGAAAAAACCGCAATCGAGGTCGTCGGCAAGGTCCCGGTAAACCGAAGCCAGCATGGCCGATTCATCGATCGCATCGCGATAGATCGCCCCCATCACGGGGTTTGCCGTTTCGCAAAGCTGCGGCGGCGCGACGATCAGAACATCCGGCGCTTCCCAGTCAGCCACTTGCCAGACGTGATTGCGCGTGAGTTTCACCAATCGCTCTATACCCTTCATGGCGACAATGGCCGATCCGTGGATCGACGGTTTCATGTCGTTGGTGCCGAGCATGATGATGACGAGATCAAGCGGCGCATGGCTGTGCAGCAGCGTCGGCAGAAGCCGCGCGCCATTGCGGTCACAATCGGCCGTCAAGTCGTCATAAGCGGTGGTACGGCCGCCCAGCCCTTCGTGGATCACATGCACGTCGGTACCGAGCGCCTTTTGCAAGACGCTCGGCCAAAGATCTTCATGGCTGTGACGGCCACCCGTTTCCGCATTTGATCCCCAGGTCAGGGAATCGCCAAAGCAGAGGACCGATTTCACCATGTCACGCTCCGATCAAACCAGCATGCCCATCGGGTTTTCGATGTAGCGCTTGAAGGCGCCGATCAGTTCGGCTCCGAGCGCGCCATCGACGCAGCGGTGGTCGGTGGAAAGCGTAACCGTCATGACATTGGCGATCTTGATCTCTCCGTTCTTCACGACTGCGCGCTGTTCGCCCGCACCGACAGCCAGAATGGTGGCATGTGGCGGGTTGATGACGGCGGAGAAGCTCTTGACGCCCATCATGCCCATGTTGGACACGGCGGTCGTGCCGCCCTGATACTCCTCGGGCTTCAGCTTGCGCTCCTTGGCGCGCTTGCCGTAGTCCTTCATCTCGTTGGAGATGGTGGAGAGCGACTTCTCTTCCGCCTTGCGGATGATCGGCGTGATCAGGCCACCCGGAATGGAAACGGCAACGCCGACATCCGAATGCTTGTGCTTGACCATGGCGCTTTCGGTCCAGGAGACGTTGGCGTCAGGCACATCGCGCAAGGCAAGAGCCAGCGCCTTGATGACCATGTCGTTGACCGACAGCTTGTAGGCCGGCTTGCCGTCCTTTTCGGGAGCAGCCGCATTGAGCTGGGCGCGCAGCGCCAGAAGCGTATCGAGTTCGCAATCCACCGAAACGTAGAAATGCGGAACCGTCTGCTTGGATTCGACCAGACGCTTGGCGATGACCTTGCGCATGCCGTCATGCGGCACCAGCTCGTAGGAGCCCTGTTCGAACAGCTTGAGAACGGCTTCGTCCGACTGGCCCTTGGCGAGAGCCGGAGCCGGTGCGCCTGCGGATGCAGCAGCAGCTGGTGCGGCCTTCGCACCACCGGAAGCGGCGGCCTTTTCCACGTCGGTCTTGACGATACGGCCATGCGGGCCGGAACCGGAAACGGCCGAGAGGTCGAGACCGGCTTCCTTGGCGAGACGGCGGGCCAGCGGCGAAGCGAAGATGCGCTCGCCGGACTTTGCGACCGGAGCCGGCGTGGAAGATGCGGCAGCCTGATCGGCGGCCGGCTTTTCAGCCTTGGCCGGGGCAGATTCTTCCTTCGGCGCTTCGGCCTTTGCAGCTTCCTGCTTCGGAGCCTCGGCCTTGGCGGGAGCGGCAGCGCCGCCCTTTGCCGCCTCGGCAACATCCTCGCCATCGGCGGCGAGGATGGCGATCAGGGCGTTGACCTTGACCGCTTCAGTGCCTGCCGGAACAACCAGCTTGGCGACCGTGCCTTCGTCAACGGCTTCCACTTCCATGGTCGCCTTGTCGGTCTCGATCTCGGCGATCACATCACCGGGAGCTACCTTGTCGCCTTCCTTGACCAGCCACTTGGCAAGATTGCCTTCTTCCATTGTGGGAGAAAGGGCAGGCATGGTGATTTTGATAGGCATTAGTTAGAACTCCTCCTGGCTATTAGCGTCAGGCGACGGCAAATTCAGAGTTTCGTCTTGAGGAAGCTGAACCTGTTCAGTTCTAGCTCTTGACCCTCGAATTATCTTCAGAATCTCTTTTACTTCATCCAAAGCAGGTTTAGCTTTTTCGGCCATTTCGCCAAGAACGAAAGCAATATCTCCGGCAAAAGCAAAGAACCTATCCGTCTTAGTACCGATAGAATCCACCTCAGATCTTAGAGCTTGAAGTCTATGAAAAAGAGCATTTTTCTTTTTGCTAGGAATGGGAGATTCTTGAATAATCTTCCTAATGTTTTCCAGATGCTCGTGTAGAAAGCTCTTTTCCTCTCCGCTAAGCGCTGCAATCCCAAACGCATCAGCATCGTGAACGACACTCTCGTAACCATCCAAAAGGCGATCGACTTCGCGCTCGCCTCCAAACACGATAATTGCTTCGACATATTCCTTCACGCCCGGATTCTGAACTATGATTAAATCATTTATCTCAGGGCGGTATCGAGCGATAAATCGCTCGAGAATTTTACGAATATATACGCCATTTAACTGATCATCAGGTGAAGCAGGCGCAGCAAGCCAGTCCGATGCTCTATCTGCTAGTGCAATGAGAGCATCGTCCGGATTGCTTGGAAGGTTACTGGCAAAGTCGTTTCTAAACGACATTGTCACACCTTGTAGCAGACGGTTTTGACGGCCTGAACGACTTCATCGACGTTCGGCAGAGCCAGCTTTTCGAGGTTTGCCGCGTAAGGCATCGGAACATCCTTGCCGGCGATCGTCAGGATCGGCGCATCGAGATAATCGAAAGCGGCGCGCATGACCTGGTTGGCGATGAAGTCACCGACCGATGACTGCGGGAAGCCTTCCTCGACCGTGACCAGACGACCGGTCTTCTTGACCGATTCGATGACGGTGGGCAGATCCATCGGGCGGATGGTGCGCAGATCGATCAGTTCGACGTCGATGCCGAGCTTTTCGAGTTCCGCAACCGCCTTGATCGCGTAGGTCATGCCGATGCCGAAGGAAACGATGGTCGCATCCTTGCCCTTGCGGTGAATGCGCGCCTTGCCGATCGGCAGCACGAAATCATCGAGCTTCGGTACTTCGAAGCTCTGGCCGTAGAGAATTTCATTTTCAAGGAAGATGACCGGATTCGGATCGCGGATGGCGGCCTTGAGCAGACCCTTGGCGTCAGCAGCCGTGTAAGGCATGACGACCTTGAGGCCCGGAATATGGCTGTACCATGCGGCGTAACATTGCGAATGCTGGGCGCCGACGCGGGCAGCCGCACCGGACGGACCACGGAACACCATCGGCGCGCCCATCTGGCCACCCGACATGTAAAGCGTCTTTGCCGCCGAGTTGACGATCTGGTCGATCGCCTGCATGGCGAAGTTGAAGGTCATGAATTCGACGATGGGGCGCAGGCCCGTCATCGCAGCGCCGACGCCGATACCGGCAAAGCCGTGCTCGGTGATCGGGGTATCGATGACGCGACGCTCACCGAATTCCTGCAACAACCCTTGAGTGATCTTGTAGGCGCCCTGATATTCGGCGACTTCTTCACCCATGACGAAGACTTTTTCGTCGGCGCGCATTTCTTCGGCCATGGCGTCGCGCAGCGCTTCACGCACCGTCGTCATCACCATTTCCGTGCCTTCCGGAATATCCGGATCGGCTGCAGCTTCGATCTTCGGGGCAGCTGGAACTTTGGCGGCTTCCTTGGCAGCGCTGGGCTCTTCGGTCGCTTCGCGGGTCTTGCCGCCGGCCTCATCCGAATCGGAATTTGCGGCTTCAGCCTTCGGCTCTTCCTTCTTCGCGGAGGAAGAAATGTCGTCGGCGCTTTCGCCGTCCTGAAGAAGAACGGCGATTGCCGTGTTGACCTTGACGCCTTCGGTGCCGGCCTCGATCAGCAGCTTGCCGATCACGCCTTCGTCCACGGCTTCCACTTCCATGGTCGCCTTGTCGGTTTCGATTTCGGCGATCACGTCGCCGGAAGTGACCTTGTCGCCTTCCTTTTTAAGCCACTTGGAAAGCGTGCCTTCCTCCATGGTCGGAGAAAGGGCGGGCATAAGAATTTCTACTGGCATTGGTTTCCCTTTCCCGATCAGAGCAGAATGTCGGTGTAAAGCTCGGATACATCCGGCTCTGGGTCGTTCTGGGCGAAGTCGGCGCTATCGGCGACGATATCACGGACATCCTTGTCGATGGCCTTGAGTTCGTCTTCGCTTGCCCAGCCCTGCTCCAGAAGCCGTGCCTTGACCTGCTCGATCGGGTCATGTTCGGAGCGCATCTTCTGCACTTCGTCCTTGGAACGGTATTTCGCCGGGTCGGACATGGAGTGACCACGGTAACGATAGGTCAGCATTTCCAGAATGATCGGACCCTTGCCGGAACGGCAATGTTCCAGCGCCTGATCGGCGGCGGCCTTGACGGCGCGCACATCCATGCCATCCACCTGAACGCCGGGAATGCCAAAGGACTGGCCGCGCAGCGAGTAGTTCGACTGGGCCGTGGCGCGGGCGGTCGAGGTGCCCATGGCGTAACGGTTGTTTTCAACGATATAGATGATCGGCAGTTTCCAGAGAGCAGCCATATTGAAGCTCTCATAGACCTGGCCCTGGTTGGCCGCGCCATCGCCGAAATAGGTCACGGAGACATTGTCGTTGCCGCGATATTTGTTGGCGAAAGCAAGACCGGTTCCAAGCGAAACCTGAGCGCCGACGATGCCGTGGCCGCCATAGAAATGCTTCTCCTTGGAGAACATGTGCATGGAGCCGCCCTTGCCTTTCGACAGACCGCCGCGGCGGCCGGTCAATTCGGCCATGACGCCACGCGCGCTCATGCCCAGAGCCAGCATGTGGCCATGGTCGCGATAGGCGGTGATGACCTGATCGCCTTCCTTCTGCGACATCTGCATGCCGACAACAACGGCTTCCTGACCGATGTAGAGGTGACAGAAACCACCGATAAAGCCCATACCGTAGAGCTGGCCGGCCTTTTCCTCGAAGCGGCGGATGAGCAGCATTTCACGGTAAGCGTGAAGTTCGTCTTCCTTGGAGAAGTCGGGGCTGTTCTTGCCGGTGAATTCGGTTGCAGCCTTTGCCGTGGTCTTGCGGCCGGATACGGTCGCTGATTTTCGCGGCGCCATTCATCCCTCCCTGAGTTGCCATTTGAATGGATAGAGTGGCGCGTACCATATGCAAGAAAATGCCATGCAGCAATGCTTTAAACGCATGGCACATATTCACGCTAAGATGCTGTGAATAAATCAGAAATGTTAAATTAACTTGATTCAGGTTAATCAGAAATATGTGTTCATGATGACGATTTCGTCCGTGCGGGACATATTCAGCTGGTAACGGGAAATCTCGTCGATCATGTCCCGCTCCAGCGAGCCATCGCTCATCAATTCCACCTGCCGCTCCAGCGCCACACGTGCCTGCGTCAGCTTTGCAAGCTCCGCAGTGCGGGTGATACGCTGCCGCTCCAGCCGCTCCGTCGCCTGCAGGCCGAAGTCGCCATGGATGGAATGATACCCGAAATAGGAAAGAAAAGCGATCGTGATGGCCGGAACGATCAAACGGCCGAATCGTCTCTTTTTATGATGTCTGGTCCACATGCCGGAGAGAAGCCTTAAAACGCATAACCTGAGTCTCGAGACTAAGGCGGATTGTTTAACTATCCGTTGACCTTAACGGGCGATTGGCAAATGGGCATTAAAAAGCCCGCCGAAAGGCGGGCTGGATTGGCAAAGACGCTAAAAGAACGCTCGTCATGCCGGACTTGATCCGGCATCCAGCCACAGCGCGTCTGCGCTGTGAGAAGAGTCTTTCGCGATCAAGGACTTGATCGCGCTGGACCCCGGATCAAGTCCGGGGTGACGGAGTGCGGACCATACCACTCGCCGCTTAAACGAGCCCGACAGGCAGCGGGCCACATCAAGAAACCCGAACGCGAATTAACCGCGCAGGATCGAACGGCCGGCGTAGGCAGCCTGCGGGCCCAGCATTTCCTCGATGCGGATCAGCTGGTTGTACTTTGCGAGCCGGTCGGAACGGGCAAGCGAGCCGGTCTTGATCTGACCGCAGTTCGTCGCAACAGCGAGATCGGCGATGGTGGAATCTTCCGTTTCGCCCGAACGGTGCGACATGACGGCGGTGTAACCGGCCTTGTGCGCCGTCTCGACCGCATCCAGCGTCTCGGAGAGCGAGCCGATCTGGTTGACCTTGACGAGGATGGAGTTTGCAACGCCCATCTTGATGCCGTCACGAAGGCGCGCGGAGTTGGTGACGAAGAGATCGTCGCCGACGAGCTGGCACTTGTTGCCGATGAGATCGGTCAGCGTCTTCCAGCCTTCCCAGTCGTCTTCGGCCATGCCGTCTTCGATGGAAATGATCGGGTACTTGGCAACGAGTTCCGCCAGATATTCCGCCATTGCGCCCGACTCCAGCGTGCGGCCTTCGCCTTCGAGAACGTATTTTCCGTCCTTGAAGAATTCGGTCGAGGCACAGTCGAGGCCGACATACATGTCGTCGCCCGGGCGGTAGCCGGCCTTTTCAATCGACTTCATGATGAAATCGAGCGCGGCCGGCGCGCTTTCGAGACCCGGTGCAAAACCGCCCTCGTCGCCGACATTGGTGTTGTGGCCCTGTGCCGCCAGTTCTTTCTTCAGCGTATGGAACACTTCAGAACCCATGCGCACCGCTTCACGGATGTTTTCCGCGCCAACCGGCAGGATCATGAATTCCTGGAAGTCGATCGGGTTGTCGGCATGAGCGCCGCCGTTGATGATGTTCATCATCGGAACCGGCAGCAGATGTGCGTTCGGGCCGCCGACATAACGGTAAAGCGGCAGGCCGGAAGCTTCGGCGGCAGCCTTGGCGACAGCGAGCGATACGCCAAGAATGGCGTTGGCGCCGATGCGCGACTTGTTCGGCGTGCCGTCGAGCACGATCATCGTCTGGTCGATCTGGATCTGGTTCTCGGCGTCGAAGCCGCCGATGGCGTCGAAGATTTCCGTATTGACGGCTTCGACCGCCTTTTCCACGCCCTTGCCGAGATAACGCTTGCCGCCATCGCGCAGCTCAACCGCCTCATGCGCGCCGGTGGAGGCGCCCGAAGGAACGGCGGCACGGCCCATGGAGCCGTCTTCGAGGTAAACATCGACTTCAACGGTCGGGTTGCCGCGGCTGTCGAGGATTTCGCGCGCGATGATATCGGTAATGGCAGTCATGGTCTCTCCCTTGGGAATGGAACAGATATTTTCCGTCGCCTGTCTTAGACGATGGCGAAGAAATTACAATGACGACGGGCGGCAGAAACGGCCCGCCCGCCATTAAAATCGATTGGCACAAACAGTGCCGCCGTAACGCCTCCGCCCCTCAGGCTTTGGTAATGGCGTCGAAAGCAAGCAGCTTTTCGAGCAGTTTCGGCATGTCCTTCAGATGAACCATATTGGGGCCGTCGGACGGCGCATTGTCCGGGTCCTCATGGGTTTCGATGAAGAGCCCGGCGACACCGACAGCAACCGCCGCCCGCGCGAGCGTCTCGACGAATTCGCGCTGGCCGCCCGTGGAGCCGCCCTGCCCGCCCGGCTGCTGAACCGAATGCGTGGCGTCAAAGACAACAGGCGCGCCGAGCGAAGCCATGATCGGCAGCGAGCGCATGTCGGAAACAAGCGTGTTGTAACCGAAGGAGGCGCCGCGCTCGCACAGAAGCACATTCGGATTGCCGCTCTCATTCAGCTTGGCCAGCACGTTCTTCATGTCCCAGGGAGCGAGGAACTGGCCCTTCTTGACATTGATGACGCGGCCGGTTTTCGCGGCGGCGACGAGAAGATCGGTCTGGCGGCTGAGAAAGGCCGGGATTTGCAGCACATCCACCACTTCGGACACAATGGCGCATTGTTCTTCGGTGTGAATGTCGGTCAGAACAGGAAAGCCGAATTCCTTCTTGAGATCGGCGAAAACCTGCATGGCGCTCTCAAGGCCGATGCCGCGCTTGCCGGAAAGCGACGTACGGTTCGCCTTGTCGAAGGACGACTTATAAACGAGCCCGATCCCCAGCTTGTCGCAAAGCTCCTTCAGGACGCCAGCGATCATGAAAGCATGTTCCCGGCTTTCCATCTGGCAGGGGCCGGCGATCAAGGAAAATCGCTCTGTATTGGAAAAGGAAACCGAATTGGCGCCGTCGCCGGCGGTGACTTTGAGATTGTTCGTAACGCTCATCATTTTTCCTCGAAGGCGAATGCAACGCCCTGACCGGGCGCGGCGGACACCACCAGACGGCCGCCCGCTTCTGCGCTGGAGACGCCATTAGCAGCAAGCACCGCTTCTGTCACGGCAAGATCGTCAACGGAAAAGACGATGCCTGCGCCGTGCAGTCCATTGGGAGGATTGGGCAGGCTTTCGCTGAAGGCCGGTTTTTGGTTCAGCCTGATGCGCGCATTGCCGGTTGCAAAAAGAATATCTCCATCCGGAGACATCTCCTCCTCACAGGCAAATACCGTTTCGATCAGACGGACCGCGTTGGGATCGCCGCCGGAAAACAGAACGATCTCGCTGAGACCGGAAGCACCATTGGCGTGACGCTCCAGCGCCGCCCGGTCGTTCGGCAAAGCCTGCAATCGCTGGCAACTGAACAGAAAGAAATCCGAAGCCGTGCCGCTCGCTGCAAAAGCCAGCCGGAATGCCGCCTCACTCCGTGAGCCGTCCGGCATCCGCACGGGCCGTGAAAATTCAAAGATATCGCCCGCCGAGAAGCCGGACGCGGAAAACCTGTCATGATCGGCAATGGCGCTTTCGCTTCTTGCCACCAGGGCCGAAAAACCGTCCTCGCCATGACGCTGCCGAAAGGCCCGATCCCTACCGGTGAACACGTCGCCCCTGTTCACCGAGTCATTATATTTAGCCGGATCAGCAATGGCGAGCGGTTCCAGATAGGTGCCGTCCGCGAAGAAAACGCAGGCATTCTGCGTGCCGAAGGGATGGAGGGCCTCCGGAGCGACGGTGAAGCCGAGAATCTCAAGGCGGTCTTTCGCCACGGCAAGAGACTTTACCGGCAAAACGAGATGATCGACACTATTTCGGTTCGCCATGATCGAGCCCCTGTGCTGCGGGTTTGTGCGTGACAAAAGCACAGATGACACCAGCAATGCAAACGGTCAGCTTCGCCGGGTCGGCCTCGTCACGCACCTATGGCTCACCGGCAGGCGTCGAGACGGTTGATCGCCTCCACGTTTTTCGCTGAGGATCCTTTCGGATCGAAATCCGATGCCAGCCAGGTGTCGACGATGGCTTTCGCCAGTTCCGGGCCGATCACGCGGGCGCCCATGGTGATGATCTGGGCGTTGTTGGATTTCGCCGCCCGTTCGGCGGAATAGGTGTCATGGGTCAAGGCGGCGCGGATGCCGGGCACCTTGTTGGCGGAAATGCAGACGCCGATGCCGGTTCCACAAAACAATAGGCCGCGATCGAATTCGCCGGCGATGATGCTGCCGGCCACGGCTTCGGCCAGATCGGCATAAAATCCGTCCTGGCTTCGATCCACGACGGTCAGCCCTTGCCTGCCCGAGAGATGGGCGAGCACCGCATCCAGCAGGGGTTTTCCGGCGCTGTCGGCGCCTGCGACAATTCTCATTTCCAAATCTCCCGTTAGTCGCGCGTAAGCCCCGACGGGCTGCGGCCGCTATCTTCTGTTTTCACGATTGCAATCTGGCCTGTGCGCCTTCGGCAAGGCTGCGCAGGATGAGCGCGCAGGAGGTGGCGCCGGCATCGAGAACACCGAGCGAGCGCTCGCCGAGACGGCTGGCGCGGCCGATCTTCGCCACGAGATTGATGGTCGAATCCCTGCCGGTTTCGGCGGCAGCGACAAGGGCTGCGGCAGCATCGTGGAATGACGCGCCCGCGGCGGTGGCGGTGTCGAATGCCGTAACGGCCGGCACCAGCGTATCCAGCAGCGTCTTGTCGCCCACCTTGGCCGAACCGATGGAACTGACACCTTCGAGGCCGGCATGCAGCATTCTGCTGAAGGACGGTGCATCAATAACGTCGGCATTTTCGATTTTCTCGGCGAATTCCGTAAACATCACCCCATAAAGAGGCCCCATGGAACCGCCGATTTCCGTCATCAGGATCGTGCCGAGCGTATCGAGCGCCTTGGCAAGCGAGGCGTCCTGCCCTCTCAGCCGGTCTGCCGCCATGCCGAATCCCTTGGCCATGTTCACGCCATGGTCGCCATCGCCGATCTTGCCGTCGATCTCGCTGAGATAGGCGCGGTTTTCGATGATCCTTTCGGCCATGGAGAGAACGATATCGCCGGCCTTGGCGTTCTGAAAAGACTGCATGAATTTTCTCCTCACAGCATAACGGTGCAAAGCGCCTCGGTATCGAGCAGCGGTTTCAGCTCGTCATCCAGCGCCATCACGGTCAAAGTCGCGCCCACCATCTCAAGCGATGTGAAATAGTTGCCGATATAGGTTTTGTGGATTTTCAGGCCACGCGCCGAAATCTCGGATTCTATCGTGTCGTTGAGGATGTAGAGTTCGTTGACGGGCGTCGCACCAAGCCCGGAGACCAGCACCGCCACCTCGCTGCCGGCCGGCAGGTTGTGATCGTCGAGCACGATCTTGCACATGTCCTTCGCCACATCAGCAGCGGATTTCAGCTTCTCGACGCGAACGCCGGGTTCGCCATGGTGACCTATGCCCACTTCAATCGTGCCCGGTTCGATCTGAAAGTTGGGATGGCCGACCGCCGGCAGGGTGCAGGGGCCGAGACCGACGCCGATGGAGCGGCAATTGTCGATGGCCTTCTGGGCGGTGGCGCGCACCTCCTCCAGCGAAGCGCCGCCTGCCGCCTTGGCGCCGCCGATCTTCCACATGAAGATTTCACCGGCGACGCCGCGGCGTTTCTCACGCTCCTCGGGAGCGGCGGAACACACATCGTCATTGGCGACGACGGTGGCGATCTCGATGCCGTCTTTGGCGGCGAGCTTTGTCGCCATCTTCACATTCATATTGTCGCCGGCATAATTGCCGTAGAGCACGATCACGCCCCTGCCGCCATTGGCTTCGCGGATCGCGTCGTGAAAGCTCTTGGCCGTGGGTGATGAAAACAATTCGCCGACGGCGACGGCATCCAGCATGTTGCGGCCGGTGTAACCGATAAAGGCCGGCTCATGCCCGGAGCCGCCGCCCGTGACCACGCCGACCTTGCCGGCGACCGGTGCACCCCGGGCGACGACGACACGCGGATTTTCCGCAAGGCGCACGATGTCGCGATGGGCCTTGACGAAGCCTTTCACCGTATCTTCGACCACCTCGTCGGGGTTATTCACAAATCTCTGCATTACTCTCCTCCTTTATGCCGTCTGCGCCAGCCCCTGCCGCTTCTCAGGCGACAGCGGCCGAGCTTGCGGCTCCGCCCCCGGCCAATCCTCTTTTGACCGCGTCAAGCGAAACCGTCAGCGCCTGCTCTATTTCCCGAAGCGATGCGGGGCTGATACGCCTTACCGGCTGGGCATCCGCGCGACGGTGAAGGCGCGCTGGAAACTCGATGCTGATCGGCATCTCCGGCTTTTTGGCAATCTCACCGAGCAGCTTGCCGCAATCGATATCGCCCTCGCCCACCGGCACGAAAAACCAGCCTTCGGGCGTGCGTTTCACGTCCTTGATATGCGCATGGACCGAGGCCGGCAGCGCCGCCACCGCGTCATCGGCAAAATCCTTGAGTTGCTGACGATGGGACGCGGTATTGGCCGCGTCATAATTCAGCCCAAGCCATGGGGAGCCGAAACGCCGCGTGAGCGCGATGCCCTCCTGCGCGATATTGAAAAGGTTGTCGCTGCCGTCGCCGGGATTTTCCAGCCCGATCACGATGCCGAAGGCCTCGGCACGGCGCAGAAGCACCTCGATATTGCGCAGGAACCGGTCTTCGCGCTGCCGGGCCGAGGCATTGGTGGCGATTACCCTCGCGCCGATTCCCGCTGCAAAAGCCATTCTACCGGTGAAAATTTCAACGGAATCGTCCAGTCCAAGATCGATATGCGACGACATGGCATGGCAGCCGAGCCCGGCATCGCCCAGCGAGCGGCGCCATGACGCCATTTCAGCCGGCAGGAACGCGCTTTCGTCGAATGGTTCGGTGTAACCGACGATAAAGGCAGGCTCCACATAGAGAAAACCGATCCTGGCGATGCTCTCCAGCATCTCCTCGCGCCCATAGCCGTCATATGGCGCGCCGGACGCCGATATGATGCGATCTTTCATGCAATCCTCCCCTTGAGCCGCAGCCGAAGGGACGATGCCGATCACGCTGCAACCTCATTATTCCGACCGGAAAATGACGGAGAGGTCCGCTCGTGAGCAAGCGGAAAAAATTAACGCGCCAGTGAATTCAATTCACGTAACAGCCGCATTCCTATTCAAATGCGGGATCCTGAAGATCTTCGATCAGCCAGTCGGCAAACCGTCTTGCCAGCCTGCGCTGGCTGCCGGATTTGGGATAGGCGAGATAATGGCCGACATAGTGAAGGTCCTGCGTCGCGCCGCTCAGGGGCGCGACCAGCCGCCCGGATTTTATCTCGCGATGGGCAAGCCGTGTCGATTCCAGCGCCACGCCGACGCCATTGGCGGCGGCATCGATCGCCAGGAAACTGCGGTCGAAACTCATGGCCTGAATGGGCGGCTTGCCCAGGCCATTGGCCTCGAACCAGTCCGGCCATTGCAGACGTTTGTTGTCGCTTCGAATAAGCAATTGCCGGTTCAAATCCCGGGGTGTCCTGATCTCGTCCGCGAGCGCCGGCGAGCACAGCGGCGTGACACGCTCGCTGCCCAGCGGAATGATGATGAGATCGTCTCCCTGCGGTTCGCCATAGATGATATCGGCATCGAATTCACCATCGACGAAACGCACATAGGCGGTGCTGGCCGCCAGCCGCACCTCGATCCCCGGATTGGCGTTCAAGAATTGCGGCAGGCGCGGAGACAGTACCTGCGCCGCATAGCTGGGCGCACAATGCAGGCGCAGAAGATGGGAGCGATTGGAGGACACCACCTCGATGCCCTGCCGCAACTCCTCGAAGGCGTTCGATGCATGTGTCAGAAGTGTCTGCCCCGCCGCAGTCAGGCGCACGGTTCGCGTGGTGCGCTCGAAAAGCGGCGTACCGAGCACCCTTTCGAGCTTGACGATGGCATGGCTGACGGCGCTCGCCGACAGGTTGAGCTCATCGGCAGCGGCCCGGAAAGAGCCGAGCCGGGCGGCGGATTCGAAGGCGCGGATGGAGGTGAGTGAAATGCCGTTCAACATTCGATTACTGAAGCAGATTCATGATCCGATGTAAACTTCGCGTTTGAAGCGCCCGCTGCCCACCTGCAATATCGATACTGCATTCGTCGCAGGACGGGATGCGGCGGCAGGTCGGGAGCACCGCCGTCAAGCGTATGAAGCCGGCGCCCGGCTTGGGAGGATTGCTTATGTTGTTGAATGGAAAGACCGCGGTTATTTCAGGCGCCGCCAGCAAACGCGGCATCGGCCGCGCCACGGCGGAACTTTTCGCCCGCCACGGCGCCCGCGTCGCCATCGTGGATCTGGATGAAGCCGGCAGCATCGAAGCCGCGGCCTCGCTTGAAAAAGTGGATGGCGGCGAGCATCTCGGCGTCGGCGGCAATGTGGCGGATCGCGCCTCCTGCGAGGCGGCCGCGCAAAAAGTCATCGCCGCTTTCGGCAAGATCGATATCCTCATCAATAATGCCGGCATTACGCAGCCGGTGAAGACGCTCGACATTACCGGCGCAGACTGGCAGCGCATCGTCGATGTCAACATGACCGGTGTGCTGAATTTCAGCCAGGCCTTCATTCCCAACATGCGCGACAATGGCGGCGGCTCGATCGCCTGCATGTCGTCGGTCTCCGCACAGCGTGGCGGCGGCATTTTCGGCGGGCCGCATTATTCGGCGGCCAAGGCGGGCGTTCTCGGTCTCGCAAAGGCCATGGCGCGCGAATTCGGCCCCGACGGCATTCGCGTCAACTCCGTCACTCCCGGCCTGATCCAGACCGACATTACCGGCGGTAAGCTGACCGACGACATGCGCCGCGACATTCTCAAGGGCATTCCGCTCAACCGTCTCGGCGATGCCATCGATGTCGCCAATATCTATCTTTTCCTCGCCTCAGACCTCTCCTCCTACGTCACCGGTGCGGTTGTCGACGTGAATGGCGGAATGCTCATTCACTGAAAACCACCTGTCGAAGCCGATAAACCGGCTTCGATTTTTCTGACCGGGAGGAGGAAACCATGGCTCAGGGATATCGGCACGCAGATGCAACCGGGGAAGCGGCGCTGGCGAATGTATCGCTGGCGGAACGCGCCTGGCGCATCCGGCGCAACGCCCTTTTGATGGGTGAGGTGCAGGGACAGGGTTATGTCGGCCAGGCGCTCGGCATTGCCGATGTTCTGGCGGTGGCCTGGTTTCACACCATGCGTTACCGGGCGGACGATCCGCATTGGGAAGGCCGCGACCGGTTTCTGCTCTCTATCGGCCATTATGCGATTGCACTTTACGCAGCGCTCATCGAGGCGGGCGTCATTCCGGAAGACGAGCTGGAGACCTATGGCTGCGACGGCTCGCGCCTGCCCATGTCCGGCATGGCCTCCTATACGCCGGGCATGGAAATCACCGGCGGATCGCTCGGCCATGGGCTTGGCATTGCGGTGGGCATGGCTCTTGGTCTCAAGCGCAAGAATTCAGACCGGTTCATCATCAACATGATGTCGGATGGCGAGTTGGGCGAAGGTTCGACCTGGGAGGCCGCCATGGGCGCATCCCATCACAGGCTCGGTAATCTCATCAATCTCGTGGACTTCAACAATCAGCAGGCGGACGGCCCTTCCCGCGAGATGCTGTCCTCCGAACCTGTGGACGCCAAATTCGCGGCCTTCGGCTGGCACGTACAGCGCGTGGACGGCAACGATATCGACAAGGTTCGCGAGGCCTTCGATATCGCCATGTCACTTACCGATGACAGGCCGCGCGCCATCATTTTCGATACCCGGATGGGCCGCGGCGTGCCCTTTCTCGAAAACCGCGAAATCACCCATTTCATTCGCGTGGAAGCGCATGAATGGAAGCTGGCGCTCGACGCGCTTGAAGAAGGACGGCCGCAATGAGTGCAGCAGCCCCGCAGAAGCGCCTCACCACATCGGCGATGATCGCCTCCATCGCCGCCGAAGGCCAGCCGACACGGCCTGCTCCCTTCGGTCACGCCCTTGTTCAGCTGGCGAAGGAACGCGAGGATATTGTCGGCCTCACTGCCGATCTCGGCAAATATACCGACCTGCATATTTTCGCCAAAGCCTTTCCCGAGCGCTTTTATCAGATGGGTATGGCCGAGCAGCTTTTGATGAGCACTGCCGCCGGTCTGGCGCGCGAAGGCTGCGTGCCCTTCGCGACCACCTATGCGGTCTTTGCCGCCCGCCGCGCCTATGATTTCATCGCGATGGCGATTGCCGAGGAAAACCTGCCGGTGAAGATCGTCTGCGCCCTGCCCGGCCTGACGACGGGTTACGGCCCCAGCCATCAGGCAACCGACGATCTGGCGATCTTTCGCGCGCTGCCGAACATGACCATCGTAGATCCCTGCGATGCGACCGACATAGAAGGCGCGGTGCCGGCCATTACGGATTATAACGGCCCCGTTTATATGCGCCTGCTGCGCGGCCAGGTGCCGGTGGTGCTCGAAGAATATGGCTATCGGTTCGAACTCGGCAAGGCGAAGCTTATCCGCGATGGTGCACAGGTCCTTTTCATATCGTCCGGCATATTGACGATGCGGGTTCTCGAAGCGGCTGCCCTGCTTGAGAAGGAGGGCGTCGGCTGCGCCGTGTTGCATTCCCCCACCATCAAGCCGCTCGATACCGCCTCGATCTTCGCGGAAGTGGACCGGGCTGATCGTCTGGTCATCGTGGCGGAAAACCACAGCGAAATCGGCGGGCTTGGAGAGGCCGTGGCAATGGCGCTGGTGAAAAGCGGCCGTGCCCCGCGCCTGCAACACATCGCCCTGCCCGACGCCTTTCTGGATGCGGGTGCTTTGCCCACCCTGCATGACCGCTACGGCATCTCGACGGCGATGATCGTGGCGCGCGCAAGGGCGTGGCTGGAGAATGAAAGTTTTGAAGTACCGCGCGGTTCGGTCTAAAGGCTGAAGCTGAAACATGGTGCGGAATCAGCCGGAGGGAGCCGGCGGTTTCAAGGGAGTGGAGCGCGTTATCCGCGTGTTCGGACAACGCCGAGGGTATTTAAATCCAGGGAGGAGAAAAATGAGTATTTCCATCAACAGGCGTATGTTCCTGACCGGTACCGGACTGGCACTGGCGGCGCCGGCCATTCTGACGACAGCCCGCAACGCCCGGGCCGCCACGACGCTGACGCTCGGCCATGGGGCTGCGCCGGGCAATCCGCGCACGCTCGCGGCCGCGAAATTCGCGGAACTCGTTGCCCAGAAAACCGAAGGCCGCGTGGCGATCAACGTCGCCGGTTCGGAAACGCTTGGCAGCGACGCCGCCATGCTGACCAGCCTGCGCACCGGAGCGCTGGATTTCACCGCCAACAGCCAGGGTCCGGTTTCGAGCGTTGTTCCTGAACTTGCGGCACTCGGCCTACCCTTTCTGTTCAGCAACGCCGATCAGGCGATCAAGGTGCTCGAGGGCGATGTCGGCGCATCGCTCGATGCGCGCTTCCAGAAGGTCGGCATCGTGCCGCTCGACTGGTGGGACAACGGCATCCGCCATGTCTCCAATTCCAAACACGCCATCACCAAGCCGCAGGACGTCGCGGGCCTGAAAATCCGTACCCCCGCCGACCCGATGACCATGGATATTTTCAAGGCGCTGGATGCGGCGACGGTTCAGATCGCGTTTGGCGAACTCTACATCGCGCTTCAGCAGGGCGTGGTGGACGGGCAGGAAAATCCGCTGGTGAATATCGAAAGCTCCAAGCTTTACGAGGTCAACAAACATATCAGCCTCACCGCCCATAAATGGGAATCCACCCCGTTCCTGATGTCCAAATTCGCCGAAGGGCGGTTGGGCAAGGATTTCGAGGCGGTAAAGGCGGCTGCGAAGGAGGCAGGCGCGCTTCAGCGCAAACTCTCAGCGGAAAAGGCAAGCGCGTCTCTGGCCGCCTTCAAGGCCAATGCCGCCATCGAGGTGGTGGAAGACATCGACCACGCCGCTTTCGCGAAAGCGACCGCGCAGGTGCTGGAGACATGGAAGCAGAAGCCCTTCGGCGATTTCGTCGCCGAGCTGGAAAAGGCTGCCAAGGGCTGACGATCAGGATGCCGGGCCGGTTCATGCCGCCCGGCCTCGCCTTCATGTCCACTGACAGGATCGGCGGGAGCCTCGCTCACGCCGACATTCATACGGTTTCAGTTTTCAGGAGATGCGCCAATGCTCGAAGGAGCCTTGTCCGCCGCCAATCGCGTTGACAGTTTCATCGCCATCCTCTGCCGCATCATCATCGTGGCAACCGGCATTCTGCTCACGGTCATTATGACCGCAAACGTCATCGTCCGCTATCTATCGACATCCGGCGGGCTGGATTTTGCGGAAGAACTGCCGACCATGCTGTTTCCATGGTTCATCGTCGCCGGCATTACCCTTGCCGCGCAGAGCGGCGCGCATATGGCGGTGGAATGGATTTATGACAAGTTCGACGAACGCGGCAAGGTGGCGGTTCTGCTGTTCGCCAATCTCGTGACGGTCGCAAGTTTCGTCATTCTCGCGCAGCAGGCGCTTGTCGTCGCCGAGATCGCCGGCGCGGAAATCAGCCCTGTGCTGCAGCTGCCCAACAGCATCGGATATTATTCCATCGCCTTCGGCGCGGCATTGGTCTCGGTCACGACCGCAACCGCGAGCCTGCGCATTCTCTCCGGCGGCTGGCATGCCCGCCCGCACGGTGCAACCGAGGAGATGCCGCTATGACCATCGTGATGATCATTGCATTTTGTATCCTCATGATGATTGCGGTTCCGGTCGGCTATGCGCTGATCATCTCTGCCGGCGTCGCCGTGCTGTGGAACGGTTATGTGCCGCTTTCGATCGTGGCGCAGCAGGTTTACGACCAGACGCAATCTTTCCCGATGCTGGCGCTGCCGTTCTTCATGCTCGCGGGAACGCTAATGCTCGGCGGCAAACTCGGAACCCAGCTTCTCGAACTCGCCTCCAAGGCCATGCAGCGCTGGCGCGGCGGCCCGCTTTCCACCACCGTCATTTCGTCGGTCGTGTTCGGCGGCGTTTCCGGCTCGGCGGTCGCCAATGCGAGCGCACTCGGCTCGGTGCTCATTCCATGGCAAAAGCGCCAGGGCTACCCCGCTCCCCTTTGTGCGGCCAACAATGCCACCTCGGCTGTCATCGACGTGCTCATTCCGCCGTCGATCCCGATGATCCTCTATTCGCTGGTCAGCGGCGTCAGCATCGCCAATCTGTTCATCGCCGGCATTCTGCCGGGCCTGCTCATGGCCGTCGGTTTCATCTTCGTCTGCTGGGCCATTGCCGTGCGGCGGGGCTATGCGGTGCGTGACGAACGCATCCGCAAGCGCGATCTGGCACTACTTGCATTCCGCAGCCTGCCGGCGATCCTTCTGCCGATCCTGATCATCCTCGGCCTGCGCTTCGGCTTTGCAACGCCGACCGAAGTGGCCGTTCTTTCCGTCGTTTATTCGCTCGTGCTCAGCATCTTCTTCTATCGCGATCTGACATGGAAGCGTTTCTGCGACAATTTCGTCGAGGCCGGCTCCGCAACCGGCGTCGTCATGCTCGTCATCATGGGCAGCGCGGCGGTGGGCTGGGTGCTTACCTTCGATCAGGCGCCCCAGCATTTCGCCACCTGGGTCGCGGAGAATATCTCCAACCCGATCCTGATTATTCTCATGATGAATATCCTGATGCTGATCATCGGCATGCCGCTCGATCTGCCGCCGTCGATCCTGCTGCTCGGACCGATCTTCGTGCCGCTTGCGGATATGATCGGGCTCGACCGGGTGCAGCTCGGCATGATGATGGTGATCAATCTCGGTATCGGGCTCTATACGCCACCGATCGGCACCACGCTCTTCATCTCGTCCTCCATAGCCAGAGCGCCGCTCGGCGCAACGACGAGGGAATTGTGGCCGTTCTTCACCATGGCGATGCTGCTCCTTATCGCGGTCAGCTTCATTCCTGCGCTCACGATCTACTGACGTTCGGCGCGTAGCAAATCGGCAGCCAGAAACCACCGGCCGGGTCTCCCCGGTCGGTGGTTTCTGGTATTCAAGATGCGGCATACATCGTTAAATCTGCTTTGTTCATGGTTTCGACGATCAAATCACGATCTGCGATGCACCCTTCACGAAATTTTAGGGGATTGCGGAACACATATGGAACATATAGTGTTCGTTCTGTATTTGTTTCGCGACTTCAACGACGATTCTCAAGGGTGTTTTCCTCATGCTCACGCGCAAACAGCAGGAATTGCTTCTCTTCATTCATGAAAGAATGAAAGAGTCCGGCGTGCCGCCCTCCTTCGATGAAATGAAGGACGCACTCGATCTTGCCTCCAAATCCGGCATCCACAGGCTGATCACCGCACTCGAAGAGCGCGGCTTCATTCGCCGGCTACCTAACAGGGCGCGGGCGCTGGAAGTGATCAAATTGCCTGAGGCCTATGCTCCGGGTGCAAGGCCGCAGCGCGGTTTCTCGCCGAGCGTCATCGAAGGCAGCCTCGGCAAGCCGAAGACGCCGGAACCGGCCCCTGCCCCCAAGGCGCCGGCCAATGATCTCGGTGGCGCGGTCACCGTGCCGGTCATGGGCCGCATCGCCGCCGGTGTGCCGATTTCCGCCATCCAGAACAACACCCATGATGTGGCCGTGCCGGTCGACATGCTCGGTTCGGGCGAACATTACGCTCTTGAGGTCAAGGGCGACTCGATGATCGAGGCCGGCATTTTTGATGGCGATACCGTCATCATTCGCAACGGCAATACGGCCAATCCGGGCGATATCGTCGTAGCACTGGTGGATGATGAAGAAGCGACCCTGAAGCGTTTCCGCCGCAAGGGAGCCTCCATCGCTCTGGAAGCGGCCAATCCCGCCTATGAGACCCGCATTTTCGGACCGGACCGGGTGAAAATCCAGGGCAAGCTGGTTGGACTGATCCGCCGTTACCATTAATTGGCAACCCGCCTTTTTTCGCTAGGGGCGTCATCGAGAAGATGGCGCTCACTTTGAGGCATCTTGGCTTGTTCCCTGGAACAATGCGGCCCTGCGGAAGTAAAGAGAGGGGGTGTTTCGCCTCATCTCCGGGCGGTGACTTGGATATGCCTCCTTCTCCCTGCCCTCACCTTCCCATTCATCAACGCGGCTTATGGGAGCCATGGATTATTTGCAATATTCCAAGGCCCCTCCGCCGGTATAGAAATGCGCGTCATATCGGGGAAACACGTCATGTACGATCTTTATATCGCCAACAAGAACTATTCCTCATGGTCGCTGCGGCCCTGGGTATTGATGCGCACGCTCGGCATCGCCTTCGATGAAAAACTCGTTCCCTTCGGCGAAGGCGTTTCCTTCTCCACCTTCTCGCCGACCGGCAAGGTGCCCTGCCTTGTCGATGAGGGCGTGACGGTTTGGGAATCGCTGTCGATCGCCGAATATCTGGCGGAAAGACATCAGGGCGTCTGGGCGAGCGACAAGCAGGCAAGGGCCTGGTCACGGTCGGCGGCGAGCGAAATGCATGCGGGCTTTTCCTCGCTGCGCAATCTCTACCCCATGTCGGTCGGCATTCGCGTAAGACCGAAGGGTGGCGATGCCGGGCTTGCGGCCGATATAAAGCGCATCGATACGCTGTGGAGCGAAGGCCTCGCGAAATTCGGCGGGCCTTTTCTTGCCGGCCAGAAATTTACGGCGGTCGATGCCTTCTTCTGCCCGGTGGCATTTCGTTTCCAGACTTATGGCGCGGAACTTTCGCCCGCGGCGAAAGCCTATTGCGACCGGCTGCTCACCCTTCCCGCCATGCGCGAATGGTACGAGGCCGGGCTTAAGGAAGTCTGGCGCGACGCGGCGCATGAAGAGGAAATTAGCGGGATCGGCGAATTGACCGCGGATCTGCGCATCAAGGCCTGACGGTCCATGCTGGCGGCGCTCTATTGCGATGCCGCCAGCAACCGCATGACGGCATCGGGCACGTCGCGATCGAAACGGCCGCTTTTCCAGTCGTAATAGCGATGTTCGCTCCAAGGCCTGTCCATTCCGGCGATTGCGGCGCGCAGCCTGCCGACCACCCCTGTCTGCTCGCTGCGGGCGAAGTCCATTTCCAGCGAACCGATCCGCCGCAGGATATCGCGGTTCAGCAGAAGTGCGCCCGAACGGCATTGGGAAAAGGACGTTCTGCGGGAGACGATAACGATATCGGCAATATCGCAAGCCTTTCCAGCAAAGCGGCCATCTTCCAGAACGATGATCCATTCGCCGCTTCCCGCGCGCGCAACGCACCATATGCCTTTGCTGCAGGTGAAAACACCGGGCTCGGCGTCTCTCAGGGCCGCTGTCATCTGCCGTGCAACTGCACTCATCTCTTGCGGATCAAGCTTCGCCTTCGAGGTCAAAGCCACGGTTTTTGCCGTGGCCTCGGTCTTTAGAAAGACCGGCGGCACAGGCTGTTCCGGCAAAAGCAGCGCCCTTTGCCACTGACCATAAACGAAACCCTGCGGCTGAGCCTTCGTTGTGTAGGCTTTGCCGTCCTCCAGTAATGCCACCAGCTCGCCATCCTCGTGAACAAGCAAATCGGGCGGATCGCGATAGGCCGTGGCGGACGACAGGCCGAAGGCGAGGAACAGAATCGGCATCCCCAGAAGCGCAAGCCGGCTGCGCAGCAATGTCAGCAGCAGAAAACCAGCCGAGGCGAGCCCCAGAAACCACCCGTGAGGCCGACCCGTCGCAGCGCTTCCGCCCCAGGACGCCACTTCCTGCGCAACCTCGATGACGAGGGCCATGCCGTATCCCATGACTTTCAGAAATGGCGCATCCAGCCCGAAAGGCATCAGCAGCATGGCGACGAGGCCGAAAGGCATGACAATCAGCGACATCAGCGGCATGGCGGCCAGATTGGCGAAAAGTCCATAGGTGGTGACACGCTGAAAATGCTCGACCGAATAGATCGCCGTCGAAAGACCGCCGATCAGCGACGTCGTGATGACACCGCCGATAATGGCGCCCGCCGTTTGCGCCACCGTCATCCATGCCGGTTTGCGCCCGATAAACAGACGCTCGCGATCGATACGCCAGCGGCTCCAGGCGGCGTAGGAGGCGACGAGCGCGATGGTCGCGGCAAAAGACATCTGAAAGCTCGGGCCCATGATTTCCGAGGGCGAAAAAGCGAGAATGACCAAAGCGGAAAGCGCGACATTCCTGAGGCTGAGCGAGGGTTGATCGAACAACACCGCGATCAGCATCACCGACATCATCAGCCAGGCGCGTTCGGCGGAAACGGCGAAACCTGAAATCAGATAATAGGCGAGTGTCATCAAGAGTGCGGCGAAAGCCGAAATCTTCTTCACGGGCCAGCGCTGCGCAAATGCCGGAAAAAGACTGAAGGCAAGCCTCAGCCCCACAAAGAATATGCCCGACGCCAGCGCCATGTTGAGCCCGGATATGGCGACGATATGGGCAAGGCCGGAAAGCCGTAACGCTTCCATAGTTTCGGCGGATATGGCCTGTCTCTCATCGGTGACGATGGAGGCGGCAAAGGCGCCGGCATCGCCGCCGATGGTGTTGCGGATGCGTTCGGCAATGGCGGTGCGAAGGCCGTAGAGCCGCATGTCGGCCCATTCCAGCCAGTTCGTCTTCGCGTCGATGCCGGGTGGAGTGAGCGTCTGTGGCGGCTTATAGAAGAATCCGGTCGCGCCTATGCCCCTGAAATAGGAGGCGAAGGCGAAATCGTTGAGCCCCGGCAAGGCCGGGCCGGATGGCGGCGAAAGTCGCGCCTTGCCACGAACGGTCGCGCCGAGTGCCGCGGGCTCGCCTCCCCCGCGTGACAGGAGCGAGACCTTCTCCGGCGGGCGTGACAATGCAGGCGCTTCCGTTGCGGTGAGTTGCACCACATATCGCCAGTCCCCGCGCGCATCCACCTCCCGGCGGGTCACTGTGCCGGTGATGGTGGTGGTGACGGGCGTATCCAGCACGACCGTTCCCGCACGCCATGTTTTGATCCCGGCGAAAAGCATGCCCAGCAAAAGCAGCGCGAAAAGGCCGCAGGCCGTCGCTGCGAAGCCCGAGCGATATTTCGCGAAGAACGCCAGACCGGCGGCGATGAGACATGTGATCGCCAGAACCGAGAATGAAGGCGAGGTGTTGAGGGAAAACCAGAGGACCGCACCGCAGCCGATGAAAACCGGCACGAAAAGAAAATCGTGGCCGAATGCGCGCTCCTCGGCAAAGCATACGGCGATTTTTTGAGAGGCGACAGCTCGCAGGTTCGGCTTGCTGACAAGGGCGGGCGTATCGTATGTTGCGACATCGCCGGTTCTGCGAAGCGGATAAAGGATTTCCGCCGTGCCGGGCAAATCGCCCTGCATCGTTTCGGCATGTCTGAAATGCTGTTTTTCCCCTTGACCGAGCAATCTGCGCCGCGCCCCTGCCGCACCGGGAACAGGTTTGCAGGCGGATGCGAGGGATTGCAATCCTTTCCTTTAACCCAGCGTTGACTGAGATTGAATTGCCATCGCCGGGAAAGACGAAAGCAAGGCAATTGCGTTTGCCGCAATGCACAATTTGACCTTTGGATAGCTTGGCATCTGCGCAAGGATCATATAGCTAATCGGTAGACGCTTAACCGCGGGGCGTATCTCAACGCCCCCACCCGCATGTTTTCGGAGGATCAGTATGACGGAAAAAAGCGCTACAGTGACACTTGGCGAAAAGCAGGTCGAACTCCCGGTCAGGGAAGGCACGATCGGACCAAGCGTCGTCGATATCGCCACGCTGTACAAGCACACGGGCTCTTTCACTTACGACCCGGGTTTCACGTCGACGGCCTCCTGCGAATCCAAGATCACCTATATCGACGGTGACGAAGGCGTTCTCCTGCATCGTGGTTTCCCCATCGAGCAGCTCGCCGAACAGGGCGACTTCCTGGAAACCTGCTATCTGCTGCTTTACGGCGAACTGCCGACCGCGGCTCAGAAGAAGGACTTCGACACCCGCGTCACGCGCCACACCATGGTGCATGAGCAGATGAGCCGATTCTTCACCGGCTATCGCCGCGACGCACATCCGATGGCCGTCATGTGCGGCACGGTCGGTGCTCTCTCCGCCTTCTATCACGACTCGACCGACATTACCGATCCGCACCAGCGCATGGTCGCTTCGCTGCGCATGATTGCGAAAATGCCGACGATCGCCGCCATGGCCTATAAGTACCATATCGGCCAGCCCTTCGTTTACCCGAAGAATGATCTCGATTACGCCTCCAACTTCCTGCACATGTGCTTTGCCGTGCCCTGCGAGGATTACAAGGTCGATCCGGTTCTGGCCCGCGCCATGGACCGCATCTTCATCCTGCATGCCGATCACGAGCAGAACGCCTCCACCTCCACGGTGCGTCTTGCCGGTTCTTCGGGTGCGAACCCGTTCGCCTGTATCGCGGCTGGCATCGCCTGCCTCTGGGGCCCGGCTCACGGCGGCGCCAACGAAGCGGCGCTCAACATGCTGAACGAAATCGGCACGGTTGACCGTATTCCGGAATATATCGCCCGCGCCAAGGACAAGAATGATCCGTTCCGCCTGATGGGCTTTGGTCACCGCGTCTACAAGAACTACGACCCGCGCGCCAAGATCATGCAGAAGACGATGTACGAAGTGCTGGAAGCCACCGGCAACTCCGACGATCCGATCATGCAGGTCGCACTGGAACTGGAAAAGATCGCCCTTTCCGACCCCTACTTCGTCGAAAAGAAGCTTTACCCGAATGTCGACTTCTATTCGGGCATCACGCTGAAGGCGCTCGGCTTCCCCACGACCATGTTCACCGTTCTCTTCGCTCTTGCCCGCACCGTCGGCTGGATCGCACAGTGGAACGAAATGATCGAAGATCCGCAGCAGCGCATCGGCCGTCCGCGCCAGCTCTATACGGGCGCCGGCAAGCGCGACTACGTTCCGGTTTCCAAGCGCTAAGTCGCGAAACCCTATAAGATCAAAGGCCGGCAGGTTTTCACCCGCCGGCCTTTTTTGTTGGGCGTCGGAATGGTTCTCAGTGGCGTGCAGCAACGCCCAGGAACTGCTTGAGTTCCGGTGTCGCGGGATTGGAGAACACCTCCTCCGGCGGGCCTATTTCATGCACCCTGCCCTCATGCATGAAGACGACGCGGGAGCAGACGTCGCGCGCAAATTTCATTTCATGCGTCACCATCAGGAGCGTCATGCCTTCAGCGGCGAGTTCCCGCACCACGGCCAACACTTCCGCGACAAGTTCGGGATCGAGAGCCGAGGTGATCTCATCGCAGAGCAGCGCGATGGGCTGCATGGCGAGTGCACGGGCGATGGCGACGCGCTGCTGCTGGCCGCCGGACAATTCATCGGGATAGGCATCGAATTTATGCGCCAGCCCGACACGTTCCAGCATCTTGCGGGCAACGGCTTCGGCTTCCGGCTTCGGCGTCTTTTTCACCACGGTCTGCGACAGCATGACGTTGCCGCCAACGGTCTGGTGCGGGAAGAGATTGAACTGCTGGAAGATCATGCCGACCTTCAGCCGCAGTGCTTTCAGATGCAGATCGTCTTCGAGAAGCTGCGCGCCGGCGACCGATATGGAACCGGCCGAAATTGTCTCCAGCCCGTTGATGCAGCGAAGCAGGGTCGATTTGCCCGATCCGCTCTTGCCGATGATGGCGATGACCTCACCGGGCTCCACATCGAGGTTGATGCCCTTCAGAACCTCGTTGCTGCCATAGCTTTTGCGGACTTCAGTGATTTCGATGAGCGACATTGAGCTTCCTTTCGAGGATCTGGCTGCTCTTCGACAGAGGCCAGCACAGCGCGAAATAGATGAGGGCGACGAGGCCATAAACGGTGAAGGGCTGGAAGGTGGCGTTGGTGACGACCGTGCCGGCCTTGGACAGTTCCACGAAACCGATGATCGAGGTCACGGCCGTTCCCTTGATGACCTGCACGAAGAAACCGACGGTCGGCGGAATGGCGACCCGCATGGCCTGCGGCAGGATGACATAGCGCATCTGCTGCAGGCGTCCCATGGCAAGGCTCGCCGATGCCTCCCATTGGCCCTTGGCGACGGATTCCACGCAGCCGCGCCAGATTTCGGTGAGGAAGGCCGCTGCCCACAGGATCAGCGTCAGGCCCGCCGCCAGCCAGGCCGGCACATCGATGCCGAACAGGCCGAGGCCGAAAAAGGCGATGAAGAGCTGCATCAAAAGCGGCGTACCCTGAAAAAGCTCGACATAATAGCGTGCGAAAGCCCGCATCGATTTTTTCCGGGAAATGCGCATGAACAGCAGAAGCAGCGCCACCAAGCCGCCGCCGGCAAAGGAGACGAGCGACAGCAGCACCGTCCAGCGCGTGGCGAGCAGCAGGTTTCTGAGAATATCCCAGGTGGAGAATTCGATCATCGGACACTCCTGCGCGGAAAGATGAGGTTGCCCCCCATCACCAGCACCTGCCGGAGAAGGATGGCGAGCACGAGATAAATGACGGTGGAGACCATATAGGCTTCGAAGGCGCGGAAGGTGCGCGACTGGATGAAATTGGCCGCGAAAGTCAAATCCTCGGCAGCGATCTGCGAGACGACCGACGAGCCGAGCATGACGATCACCACCTGCGATGAAAGCGCCGGCCAGATGCGTTGCAGCGAGGGCACCAGCACCACATGCCGGAAGGTTTCGAAACGGGTCATGGCAAGGCTTGCCCCCGCCTCAAACTGCCCCTTCGGCGTCGCCTGGATGCCGGCGCGGATGATTTCGCAGCTATAGGCCCCGAGATTGACCACCATGGCGATGTTGGCGGCGGTCAGTTCCGACAATTGCAGGCCAAGCGATGGCAGGCCGAAAAAGATAAAAAACAATTGTATGAGGAATGGCGTGTTGCGAATGAGCTCCACATAGGTCGCGACCGGCGGCCGCAGCCATTTGGGCCCGAGCGCACGCACCCAGGCGCAGACGATGCCGAGGGCGATGCCGAGAACGCCGCCGATGGCAATCAATTCCAGCGTAACGGCGACGCCCTTGGCGATCTGCGGATAATAGTCGAGAAGCCATCCAAAATCGAATGTGTATTTCACCCGATGCTTCCTTTCGGCGAGGACAAACCACGCGCCGGTCCCGCCTCAAAGCGAGGCCGGCGCATGCATTTTGCCGGGTTGCTCAGAGATCCTTGGGCAGGTCGGTTTTCAGCCATTTCTGCGCGATCGTGTTCAACGAACCATCGGTCTTTGCGGCGGCGATGATGGCGTTGACCTTTTCAAGCAGCGCCGGCTGTTCCTTGTTAAGGCCGATATAGCAAGGCGAATTCTTGATCAGGAACTTAAGCTCGGGGCGCTTCGGCGGGTTCTTGGCGAGAATGGCGGCGGCCACGACATTGCCCGTGGCGACGGCTTCCACCTGGCCGGCGAGGAAGGCGGAGATCGTGCCGTTATTGTCCTCGTAGCGCTTGATGGTCGTATCGGCAGGCGCCACCTTCGTCAGCTCCAGATCCTCGACGGCGCCACGGGTGACACCGACGGTCTTGCCGGACAAATCTTCCGCCTTGGTGACGGCAACCGAATCCGGAGCGAACACGCCGTTGAAGAAGGGCGCATAGGCGGTGGAGAAGTCGATGACCTTTTCACGGTCCGGGTTCTTGCCGAGACTTGAAATGACGAGGTCGACCTTGTTGGTCTGCAGATAGGGAACGCGGTTGGCGCTGGTTACCGGCACGAGTTCGACCTTCACGCCCAGCTTCTCGCCGATCAGATTGGCGACGTCGATGTCATAACCCTGCGGGGCCATATCCGTGCCGACACTGCCGAAGGGCGGGAAATCCTGCGGGACGGCAACGCGGATCGTGCCGCGGGAGGTGATATCACCGAGCGCATCGGCAAAGGCTGCGGGCGAAAAGCCGAGCGTTGCGGAAATCGCGGCGATGGCAAGCAATGAACGTCTGGAAATCATTGGGAATTACTCCTTGGGGCTTGAGGAAAGAGGCTGAAGTGAAAGGGAATTGCGAAGCTCGTAGAGCGGATCCGGCCTACGGGTGAGATCGAGACCGGTTTCGACTTCGTCGAGATGGCGGATGGCGAGTTCGGCGGCGCCATGAAAATCGGCAGCCTTGATCGCCTCGAAGATGCGGCAATGTCCGTCATGCGACTGCTGCGCATGGAAATCGGACTGATAGAGCATGGAAATGAGGATGGTTCTCGCCGTCAGGTCGCGCAGCGTTTCGACGATGATCTCGTTGCCGGCGATTTCAGCGATGCGAATGTGGAAATCGCCCATCAGGCAGGTCAGGCGCTGGCGGTCGCCTTTGGCAATCGCCGCCTTTTCCTCATCGAGATGATCGGCGAGGATGGCGATGCCTTCCGGGCTGACTCCGGAAAGATTGCGCAAGAGCCCATATTCGATGATGCGCCGTGCTTCATAGACCTTGATGGATTCTTCGGCGGAAGGCTCCACCACGAACCAGCCCCGGCGCGGGCTGACGGTGACGATGCCGCGCGTCTCCAGCCGCATCATCGCTTCGCGAATGCGCGTGCGCGACACGCTGAAAAGGCTGGCGAGCTGGTTTTCGCTGAGGCGGGTGCCCGGACGGATGCGCGCGGAAAGGATGCCGGAGATGATGGCGTCTTCTACCGCGCTCTGGGCGCTTTCTGATGTATGGCTATCTTGCATACAAGATTGAAAGCAAGAGGTGTGCCAGACGGAAATTTATGGGCCGGGAGCCATCCGATGGTCAGCCGTTTGCCGCACTAACGATCAAATGCAGTAAAATCGCGCCCTCGCCTGCCTGCATCGATAGCAGGACGGCAGCCCGTGGGAGAGAGTGCTTATATGATTATTGTGAGGGACGAGCTTTGCTCTTCAGGACATCGAGAAGAATGCGCGCGCCGGTTTCGCCCGGAGGCACATCCGTATGCAAACGCTGCTGCACGAGTGCATATCCTTCGAGCATCGCCTGCCGCTCAATGGTATCGGAAGACAGACGCTCTGCCCAGCGCAGCATCGAGCCTGCCCTTACCACCTCGTTGAAATATTCCGGCACGACGGCGTAGTCGGCAATCAGGTTCGGCAGAGCCCCTGTCCAGGTCTTTACCCGCTTGCTCAGCATGGTGAAAATCCAGTCGGTCTTGTAGACCGAGATCGTCGGCACGCCCGCGAGTGCGAGTTCCAGAATGACCGTGCCGGAAGCGGCTATGGCCGCATCGGCTTCAGCAAATGCATTCCATTTAAAAGCGGAATCGATACCGATTTCGGGTCTGATATCCTCCGGCCATGACGCCGCCAGTTCGCGGATGCGTTTTTCCTGACGCGGCACGGTGGGCGACACGAACCGCGTCGGACCGTTGCGCTCGACAAAAGCTTTCGCCGCCGCCTGAAAAGGCTCCATCAGCCGCGTCGTCTCCGTGGAGCGCGACCCTGGCAGGAGAAGAATGGTCTTCGGTTCGCCATCCGCCGGTACAGAACGTTCCGCCCGCCTCTGGCGCACTGCCAGCACATCGGGGTCGACGCTGAGGCGATGACCGACAAAGGTTGTTGGCGGGCCACCGAGACGGCGCATGGCTTCCGACTCGAAGGGCAGCAAAGCCAGCACGTGATCGACATAGGAGAGCATCGCGGTGGCGCGATATTCCTTCCACGCCCAGACGCTGGGGCAGACGTAATTGACGACCGGCAGATGCGGCAATTGCTGCCGGACTTTTTTCGCAACGCGATGGGTGAAATCCGGGCTGTCGATGATCAGCAGAATATCGGGCTTTGCGGCGGCGATTGCCTGAGCGGTCTGGTTGATCCGCGCAATGAGCTTCGGCAGTTTTTTCAGAACCTGCGTAAAGCCCATGATGGAGAGTTCGGAATAGTCGAACAGGGAAACCAGTCCCTGCGCTTCCAGCGCCTCGCCGCCGACCCCGACCAGCTCGACAGACCCCGTATATTGGGCCTTAAGCGAGCGGATCAGATCCGCACCCAGAAGATCGCCGGATACTTCCCCGGCTATGACCGCCACTTTTAATGCCGCCGTCATCCGATCATGTCTCCGCCAAGTGATGTATCGATGCCGCAGATGAATATGCCCGCCTCATCGGCCGCTTTCAACATCGCCTCACGATCGAGCACCAGCGCCCGCCCGGCTTCGACGGCGATGCCCGCCAGCCCGGCTTTTCGCGCATTCTCCACCGTTTCCACACCGATTGTCGGCAGGTCGGCGCGCACATCCTGCTGCGGCTTGCAGAGCTTTACGAGCACACCCCTGCGGCGCGGGGATATCCGTCCTTCCGCGCGCAATGCCGCGACACGAGCCAGCATGGCATCCGTGCCCTCGACGCCTTCCAGCGCGACGATACGGCCACCGACGGCGACCGCGCCCTGCCCCACATCGAGCTTGCCGAGCGCAAGCGCGGCCTCAGCCGCCTTGCGTATATCGCGGAGATCATCCTCGACAGGTTTTTGCGTACCGAAAGGGCCTATAGCGGCCAGCAGGCCGGGCGCGATCTCGTGAGCGCCGATGACTTTTGCGCCGAGCGTGCCGATGATCTTGATGACCATCTGCAGAACGGCGTCGTCGCCGCTCGACAGCAGTGTCCTGACAATGGACGGCAGTTTGAGCAGGATGCCGAGCGTGGGGCGGATCTCGCGCCATTCCGGCCTCCGCGCCACACCACCGGATAGCACGACACGGTCTACCCGGTTTTCGCGCAGCAGACGGCCAAGCCCGGCGACATCGCCGACACTGATGACGGCATTGTCGAAACCGCTCCAGTCGAAACGGGAATCATCGCGCAGGCGCACGATGAAAGGGTTCTCGCCCATCTCACGGGCGGCGGCCGCCACATAAAGCGGCAGCTGGCCGCTGCCGGCCACAATGGCGAGACGCCCGCCGCCTGTCACGGCTCACTTGCCCCGGTTGGGCGAAGAGATCGCGCGGTCGCTATCCGCACCGATGAAATCGATGACTTCAAGCGCCTGCGGGCAATCCAGATAGTCGTTACGGTCGATGGCCGCCGCATTGCCGCGGATCGTGCCCTCAGCCTCGAAAATCGCCTTGTAGACGCGCCTGACCTTGTGGATATCGGCACGCTCGATGCCGGCACGGGTCATGCCGACGACGTTCAGGCCGCCGAGGATGCCGGGATTGCCATTCAGCATGCCATAGGGAATGACATCGTAATTGACCGCCGAAAGTCCGCCGATGAAGGCCTGACGGCCGATGCGGGTGAACTGGTGTACGGCACAGCCACCGCCGAGAATAGCGCGGTCCTCAATGGTGACATGGCCCGCCAGCATGACATTGTTGGACAGCACGATGTGGCTGCCGAGGCGGCAATCATGCGCCACATGCGAATTGGCGAGGAAGAGATTATCGTCACCGATAATGGTCTTGCTGCTGCCATCGGAACTGCCGGCGTTCATCGTCACGCCTTCACGCATGATGCAGCGCTCACCGATCTCGAGGGTCGTTTCCGAACCGTCGTGGCGAATTGCCTGCGGCGTCCCGCCGATGACCGCCATGGGATGGACAACCGAACCACGGCCGATGACGGTCAGGCCGGAAACAACGGCGTGATTGTGCAGCTGGACACCGTCATGCAGCGTGACTTTCGCACCGACATAGCTCAGCGCACCGATGACGACGTTTTCACCGATCACCGCACCGTCTTCGATCACGGCGCTCGGGTGAATTCTGGCCGAGGCGGCAATCGTGCTCATTGCTGATCCTCGGGGATCATCATGGCGCCGACATCGGCCTCCGCCACCAGCGCGCCGTCCACCTTCGCCTCGCAATGGAATTTAAAGACATTGCCGCGCTGGCGCTGCTTGACGACATGGATTTCCAGACGATCGCCGGGGATCACGGGCTTGCGGAAACGCGCATTGTCGATTGTCATGAAGTAGACCAGATGACCGCCCTCACCCTGGCTGCGAGCGCAGATCGCACCCGCCGTCTGAGCCATAGCCTCGACGATCAGAACGCCCGGCATGATCGGCCGGTCCGGGAAGTGACCGGTGAAATGCGGCTCGTTGACCGTCACGTTCTTGATGCCAATCGCCGAGTTGTTACCGTCGATCTCGATGATCTTGTCGATCAGCAGGAATGGGTAACGATGCGGCAGAAGCTTCATGACTTCCAGAATGTCAGCCGCGCCGAGCGCCGTCTTCGTTTCTTCAGTCATTGTTTTTCTCTCCTGTTTTTTTATCACGCCCTTCAGCGCGCGCCAGAATTTCGGCCATGTCGCGCAGGAAATATTTCATCGGACGCGCGGGCGTGCCGCCATAACGGGCGCCTGCCGGAACGTCCGCCACAACACCGCTCATCGCCGCGATCTGTACGCCGTCGCCAATGTTGATATGGCCATTGATGCCGGCCGCGCCGCCAATCATCACGCCGTCGCCGATGCGCGTGCTGCCCGCAATGCCGACCTTGCTGACGATGCCGCAATGGCGGCCGATGCGGACGTTGTGGCCGATCTGGACCTGATTGTCGATCTTGGTGCCTTCGCCGATGACCGTGTCATCCATGGTGCCGCGATCGATCGTGGTGTTGGCGCCAATCTCGACATTGTCCTGAATGATGACCCGGCCGATCTGCACGATCTTCAACATGCCGCGCGGACCGGGCGCATAACCGAAACCGTCCTGGCCGATGCGCGCGCCGTTATGGACAATCACATTATTACCGATGAGGGCTGCAAGAACGCTTGCGCCGCCGGCAATGGTGCAATCGCGCCCGATCTGTACATCCTGCCCGATGATGACGCCGGGACCGATGCGCGTGCCCGCGCCGATATGGGCGCCAGCTCCAATCACGGCGAGAGACTCGACGATGACGCCCGCCTCCAGCTTTGCGGAAGGATCGACATGCGCAGCATGGGAAATTTCAGCTTCCATCCGCGCGATTGGACCCGGACGCATGGCGGAAGGATGCAGCAAGGCACCCACCTGCGCAAAAAGCGTGTGCGGGTTTTTCGATATCAGCGCAGGCGTGTGAGACGGAAGCATGTCTACAAGTGCGGCGTCACAAATGACGGCGCCAGCGTCGCAGGTCTGCAACTCATCGCGGTTCTTGCGCGAAAGAATATAGCAGAGCTGATCGGGTTTTGCCCGGTAGACCGGCGCAACGGACCGAATGATCCGCTCTCCCGCCGCGTCATCAGACAGTTCCGCCCCAAAACGGTCTGCGATATCTTTCAATCGCAGTCCCTCGTGGGGCGGAAAAAAGGCGTTGTATTCCATCAGCCGGAAACTCCAGAACGTTCAAAGTTGCAGTTCTGGACTGCCGATATCAGAAAGTGTTGGACATGCCAAACCGGAAACGCTGTTCCTCGTCGTAGTCTTCCTTGGCGAAAGGCACGGCGTAGTCGACGCGGATCGGACCGAAGGGCGACGCCCACATCACGCCGATACCGGCGGATGCGCGGATGGAGTTGTCGTCCTTCACACCTGCACTGTTGGCGACCTTGTTGCCATACAGCGTGCCGGCATCCACGAAACCAGCGAGACGCAGGCCGAAATCTTCCGGAACGCCAGGCATCGGAGCCGTGACTTCAGCAGAAGCGGCGAAATAGGTCGTGCCGCCGATGGAGTCGGAACCGATACGCGGACCGATACCATCGTTCTTGAAGCCGCGAACCTGACGACCGCCAAACTTGAACTGATCGAAGACGAGCAGATTGTCGCCCGTCGGCATCACGTGACCGGCCTGGCCGGTGAGCGAGCCGATGACATCGTACTCGTCAGACAGCGTGTAGAAGAAGCGAGCCTTGGCGTAAATCTTGTAATATTCGGAATCGCCGCCGAGACCTGCAAATTCGTTCGTCAGAGCAGCCTGCCAGCCTTCACGCGGCATGTTGCGGTCGTCGAGCGTATTGTAGTTCAGCGTGTTCGAAATGATGGACTGTGTCCAGTCACCGCCACGGATCAAGTCCTTGTAGGGCTCGGCAAGGTTGCTGCCGGTTTCCCAGTCGCCCTCACCGTCATAATTGATCTGCTTATAGGTGTATTTGAACGTCGTCGAGAGGTCCTCGGTGATCGGCGCGGTCACGCGCAGCGAGAAGCCCTGCTCGTCGTAGTCATAATAGTCTTCGCTGCGGCTCTGGCTCTTGAACAGGTCGAAACCTGCGGCAAGACGGTAGCCGAGGAAATAGGGTTCCGTGAAGGACAGCGTGTAGGTACGCGCATCATCTTCACCCGCACCGGCGGCGAGACGGATGTACTGGCCGCGGCCGAGGAAGTTCTTTTCTTCGATGGAGGCTTCGAGCAGCACACCGTCGTTCTGCGAGTAGCCGGCGCCGATACCGAACGAACCCGTCGACTGATCTTCTACGTCAACAACGATAACGACGCGGTCAGGCGCGCTGCCGCCGGCGGTCGAAATATTGACCTTCGAGAAATAGCCGAGCGCTTCGAGACGGCGCTTTGCAGCCGTGATGACCGTCTGGTTGAACGCATCGCCTTCGGAAATATCGAACTCGCGACGAATGACGTAGTCACGCGTACGGGTGTTGCCCCGGATTTCGATACGCTCGACATAGGCGCGCTCGCCCTGGTCGACGATGTAGGTCACACCGATGGTGTTGCCAGCCATATCGCGGTCGCCGCGCGGCGTTACGCGGGCAAAGGGATAACCTTCGCCGGCCACGCGCTTGGAAATCGCTTCCATGCTCTGCTGAACTTCCTTGGCGCTGTAGCTCGCACCCTGGCGGGTCTCAACGAGGCCCTGCAGTTCGGAACCATCGACGCCGGGAACGGTCGATTCGACGGCGACATTGCCGAAATCGTATTTCTTGCCTTCATCTACCGTGATCGAGATGGTGTATTCGTTCTTGGATTCATCCAGAACCGCATCGGAGGAAACGACACGGAAGTCGGCGTAACCACGGTTGTAATAGAACTGGCGCAGCGCCTCTTCGTCGGCGCGCAGCTTGTCCTCGTTATAGACGTCCTTACGCGTCAGGAACGACAGCATGTTGGACTTCTTGGTATTGATAACGGCAGCCAGACGACCGTCGCTATAGGCATTGTTGCCAATGAAATCGATGCGGCCGATCTTCGTGCGCTCGCCTTCATTGATGACGAAAGCAATGTTCACACGGCCCTGACCGACGGAAACGGTCTGCGTGGTGACTTCAACATCGCTACGGCCGATGGCGGCGTAGGCTTCCTTGATGCGGGCAATATCCGCCGTCACGATGGCCTGATTGAACGGGCCGAGGGACTGGGTCTGCACGACGCCGGCGAGCTTGTCGTCCTTGATCTTACGGTTACCGTTGAAGACCACCTGGTTGACGAGCTGGTTCTCATTGACGGTCACGACCAGCGTGCTGCCGGAAACGCGCATGGAGACATTCGAGAAATAACCGGTGGCGTAAAGACGCTTCACCGATTCATCGATGTCCGAATTGGAAAAGTTCTTACCCGGCGCAATGGTGATGTTGGAACGCACGGAGTCCGCACCGGACCGGTCGGCCCCGCGAACATCGATCCTGCTGATGACGGCCGCATTTGCAGCGCCAGCAGAGGCAAGCACGCCAAGGCCCGCAACCGAAGCAACACCGGCAGACAGAGCAACCGCCGACACAGCGTTCAAAAATCTTGAACCAGCCTTCATTTCAATTCTTACCTTTTTACGTTGTCCCTCAGCGGGCGGAACCCGACTCCGGCCATGTGCGTCGTTTTACCTGCTTTTCCCCTACAAGCAAGCGCGAACGTTAAATTCTGTTTACTTCGTGCTCCAGAGTGGCTCATTCGCCACTTCGGCATAAAAACAAGGTAAACAAATAACTAACAAAACCGTTAAAACACAATCCTCAGCCGATCAAGCTGCTGATATCATTCCATGTTGCAAAAACCATAAGACCCAAAATCATCATCATCCCGATACGGAACGCGACTTCCTGCGCTCCCGCGCCAAGCGGCCTGCCGCGAATGGCCTCGATGGCGTAGAACACCAGATGCCCGCCATCCAGAACCGGCACAGGCATCAGGTTCAAAAGACCAATGGAGACGGAAAGAACGGCGGCAAGCTGGATAACAGCGGAAATGCCGAGCGTCGCCATCTGGCCGGACGCCTGCGCCACACGCACCGGACCACCAAGCTGATCGGCATTCATGCGCCCTGTCACGAGATTGCCGATATAGTTGAATGTTCCGGTAATGACGTGGCCAGTTTCCCGCACGCCTTCGACCAGCGCCTCGGACGGCGAATATTCGATATGGCGGAAATTGCCGCTGGTCTGGTCGGTGACGATGCCGATAATGCCCATTTCCAGCTTGTTGCCGAACTGGTCTGTGGTTTCGGTGCGGGTCGGGACCATCGGCAGCTTCAGCTCCTCGCTCGCCCTTTCGACCGTCACCGTGATCGGCGTGCCCGGCCGGATGCCGACGTAACGGCGGACATCCTCGAAGGTCATCACTTTTTCGCCATCGATCGCGATGAGCCGGTCGCCGGGCTGCACGCCGGCGGCAGCCGCCGCGCTGTTTTCACGGACTTCCGCCACGACCGGATCGGCGATCATGCGACCGTAAATGCCGAAGAGCACCGCGAAGATGAGAATCGCGAGAATGAAATTGGCGATCGGGCCTGCGGCAACCGTGGCCGCCCTTTTCCACAGCTTAGCGCCGGAAAGCGTCTGCGCCCTCTCCTCCAGCGACATATGCGACAGGCCGGAACTATCCGGCTTGCTCGCTGCATCCTCATCGCCGAAGAACTTGACGTAACCGCCGAGCGGGATCGCGGAAATCTTCCATCGCGTGCCGCGCTTGTCGGTGAAGCCGATCAACTCCGGGCCGAAGCCGATGGAAAATGCGGTGGAGCGGATGCCGCACCAGCGACCGACCAGATAATGGCCCATTTCATGGACAAAAACGAGCAGCGACAGCACCAGGATGAAGGGCACGATATAGCCGGTCAGAAAGCCGGTCGCCGCCATTACTGTGTTCATGACAATCTGCCCTTTGTGTCGTGACCTTTCGCGCCGCTCAGAAACCCGGCAACAGACCGCCGCCCGATCCGGGCACGTCGCCGGTTGCCGCCGCATGCACGAAAGCAATGAGGAATACCGTAAAGCAGGCGAAAACAAGACCGTCGACACGGTCCATGAAGCCGCCATGGCCCGGAATGAGATGACTGGAATCCTTGACCTGGAAACGCCGTTTCACGAAGGATTCGAAGAGATCGCCGATCTGGCTGAACACCGAGAGGATAAGGGCGAGCCCCAGCACCAGCACGCTGATCCTGCCGTGATAGGCCATGGACACCGCGCCGCCGCCGATCACGGCCGCTACCGCCCCGCCGATGGCGCCGGACCAGGTCTTGCCGGGCGAGATCGAAGGCGCAAGCTTCGGCCCGCCAATGGCGCGTCCGACGAAATAGGCGAGAATATCCGTCGACCAGACGACGGCGAAGATAAACAGGATGGACACGAAGCCGGTCAGCTCGTCGCCACGGATGGCTGCCAGCGATATGCCGCTCAGGCCCGCATAAAAAATGCCGCCCACCAGCCACCAGTTCCTGCCGCGCAAAATTGGAAACAGCGCCGCCGTCAGCGTGAAGCCGGATAAGAGCGGCAGATCGAGCGAGGATTCTCCGAATATCGTATTGCCGGCGATGACGGCGACCGCGAACCAGCCCCAGGCATTGCCCGTCGAATTGGTCTCCGACAGCCGGGTAATCGTCGACCATTCATAATAGATGAGGATCGCCAGGAGGCCCGCGACGATGCGGAACAGAATGCCGCCATACCAGGTCGCGGCCAGAATGACCGCCGCCATGACGATTGCGGACACGATCCGCAGTCTGAGTTCACGGCTCATCAGGCGCCTGCCACGGCAACCTGCTCGGTGAGTGCACCGAAGCGGCGGTCACGCGTTGCATATTGCTCGATTGCGAAGAAGAATCGCTGGCGGTCGAAGTCCGGCCAATATTCGGGAACGAACAGGAACTCGGAATAAGCGGCCTGCCAGAGCAGGAAGTTCGACAGGCGCTCTTCGCCGCTGGTGCGGATGATGAGATCCGGATCGGGCATCCCCGACGTGTCGAGTCTGGCCGAAATCATCTCCGGCGTGATGGATTCGGCATTAAGCCGGCCTTCGGCGACATCGCGCGCAATCGCCGCTGTCGCACGCGCAATCTCGTCGCGGCTTCCGTAGTTGAAGGCGATCACCAGCGTCAGCTTGGTATTGTCCGCCGTCATCTGTTCCGCCTCTTCGAGGAGAGAACGGATGTCGTGCTTCAGCCCCTGCCGGTCGCCGATGATCCGCACGCGGACATTTTCGCGGTGCAGTTCCGCAAGATCACGCCGGATGAAGGCTTTCAAAAGCCCCATCAGATCGCTCACCTCGGATTCGGGTCTGCGCCAGTTTTCCGACGAGAAGGCAAAGAGCGTGAGATAGCGTATTCCGCAATCGCCGGCCGCGCGCACGGTCTCGCGCACGGCCTCCACACCGCGGCGATGCCCCATCACGCGCGGAAGACCGCGCTGCTTTGCCCAGCGTCCATTGCCATCCATGATGATGGCGACGTGCTCGGGTATGGAGGAACGTGTCGTCGTCGGCATATCGATCCAGTAACAGGGCAGCGCGGAATTAAAACGAATAAAATACAGGTCTATCGCGAACGATATCAGACCTGCATGATTTCCTTTTCCTTCTCGGCAAGCAAGCGGTCAATTTCCGAAATCGTGTCATCGGTCATTTTCTGAACCTTTTCCGACTGTCCACGGCTTTCGTCCTGACCGATGTCACCGTCCTTTTCGGCTTTTTTCAGACCATCCATGCCATCACGACGCACATGGCGAATCGCCACCTTGGACTTTTCGGCATAATCGTGGGCGACTTTGACGAGCGATTTGCGGCGCTCCTCGTTGAGTTCAGGCAGAGGAATGCGCAGGTTCTGGCCGTCGACGATGGGGTTGAGGCCGAGATTGGATTCGCGGATCGCACGGTCGACGGCGTTGACCATCGACTTGTCCCAGATGTTGACGCCGAGCATGCGCGGCTCCGGAACGGTGATATTCGCAACCTGGTTCAGCGGTACGCGCGAGCCATAAGCCTCGATGGTGACCGGATCGAGAATATTGGCCGAAGCGCGGCCGGTGCGAAGCGATGCGATATCGCTCTTGAATGCATTGATGGCGCCGTCCATACGGCGCTTGATATCGTTGAGGTCAACACCACTCATCTTGATACTCCATCTTGTCGGCCAAGCCGGCCGTAATCGCCCCTTGAGGCGGCATCGTTTTGATTATTTGTCGTGCACGATGGTCTTGCGGCCGCCGCCGGTCAATATCTGCGCAAAACCGCCCTTCTCGTGGATCGAGAAAACAATGATCGGAATATGGTTTTCGCGGGCAAGTGCGACAGCTGCGATATCCATGACCGCAAGGCCCTTGCCGAGCACCTCGCTATGGGTCAGCTCGTCGAAACGGGTCGCCGTCGGATCCTTCTTCGGGTCGGCGGAATAGATGCCATCCACCTGCGTGCCCTTGAAGATGGCTTCGGCGCCCATTTCCGCAGCGCGCAAGGCCGCGGCAGAATCAGTGGTGAAGAATGGGTTGCCCGTGCCGCCGGCGAAAATTACCACGCGCCCCTGCGCAAGATGATGGAGCGCCGCACGCTGCGAGAAGCTCTCACAGATTTCAGGCATGGCGATTGCGGACAGAACGACGGTGTCGATGCTGAGCTTGCGCAGCGAGGTTGCGAGCGCCAGCGCGTTGATGACGGTCGCCAGCATGCCCATATGGTCGCCGGTAACCCGGTCGCCGCCCTTGGAGGCCACGGCAACGCCGCGGAAAATATTGCCGCCGCCGACGACAACGCCGACTTCGACGCCCATCGCCCTCGCCTCGGCGATATCGGAAGCGATGCGGTCAGCCACCGCCACATCGATACCGAAACCCTGATCGCCCATGAGGGCTTCGCCGGAAGCCTTGAGAAGAACGCGTTTGTAGATCGGCTTGGAAGACATCATGACTCCTCGGAAATGTAACCGAAACGCGGATACACGAAGGGCACCGCGTTGTCACGCGATGCCCTCCCGTTTTCCCAAGATTGGGTAAATATAATCAGCCCTTGGCGACGGCTGCGACTTCGGCTGCGAAATCGCTTTCTTCCTTCTCGACGCCATCGCCGAGCAGCAGGCGAACCATGCCCGTCACTTCGATGGAAGCGCCGGCTTCCTTTTCGGCTTCCTTGACGGCAGCGCCGACGGTCAGGTCCGGGTTGATGACGAAAGCCTGCGACAGAAGGGCGACTTCTTCGAAGAACTTGCGCATACGGCCATCGACCATCTTTTCGATGATGGCTTCCGGCTTGCCGGATTCGCGGGCCTGTTCGATGAAGACGTTGCGCTCGCGCTCGGCAACGGCGGCGTCGACTTCTTCAGCGCGGATGGCGAGCGGGTTGGTCGCAGCGATGTGCATGGCAACCTGGCGGCCGATGGAGTTCAGAACGGCCTTGTCGCCTTCCGACTTCAGGGCAACGAGAACGCCGAGCTTGCCGATGCCGTCGCCGGCAGCGTTGTGGATGTAGGTCGCAACAACGCCGTGCGGAACTTCGAGCGCTGCCGAGCGGCGGAGCGTCATGTTCTCACCGATGGTCGCAATCGCGTCCTTGATGCTGTCGGCAACGGACTTGCCGGTTGCCGGATAGGTGGCAGCGGAAACAGCGTCAACGGTGCCGTTGGTGGTGAGGGCAACCTGGGCGATACCGCGGATGAGGTCCTGGAACGCATCGTTACGGGCAACGAAGTCGGTTTCGGAGTTCAGCTCAACGACGACAGCCTTGTGACCCATGGTGGCAACGCCGACCAGACCTTCGGCAGCCGTGCGGCCGGACTTCTTGTCGGCCTTTGCGATGCCCTTGGCGCGCAGCCAGTCGATCGCCGCTTCCATGTCGCCATTGGTCTCAGCAAGAGCCTTCTTGCAGTCCATCATGCCTGCGCCAGACTTTTCGCGCAGTTCCTTCACCATTGCGGCTGTGATTTCGGTCATTGTTTGCCTCTTATCGGTTCGATCGGTCAGCCGGCGGAATTTGCCGTGCCGAAGTTCTGGGTGATGACTGTACCCGGCCGCACACCCTTTGAAACCGGAGAGGATTTCAGGAAAGGGGCATGCGCATTCCCAAGTGCTGCGGCGTCTCCATGCATCGAGATGATGGGTGCCGCTGAAGTATGACAGCGTTATGAAGACTGCCTTCCGTTTCAACCGCATCGGACGCCAGCGATTTCATAAAAACGTGGCGGAGCGCTTGAAACGAACAAGGCCGTCAACCCATTGAAGGTCTTTGACGGCCTTGTCATATCCTGGTCGAGGAGACGGCGACCGAGATCGCCGCCAGACAGGGCCTATATCAGGCGCCAGCCTCGTCTTCGAGAGCGGGCTCGATCGGAGCTTCTTCCGAAGCGCCGATGTCGCGGCCGGAAGCGCCCTGCTGACGGGCGATACCGTCGATGGCAGCGCGGGCGATCAGGTCGCAGTAAAGCGAGATGGCGCGCGAAGCATCGTCGTTACCCGGGATCGGGTAGTCGATGTGATCCGGGTCGCAGTTGCTGTCGATGATCGCAACGACCGGAATGCCAAGACGCTTAGCTTCTTCGATCGCGATCTTTTCCTTGTTGGTGTCGATGATGAACATCAGGTCCGGAACGCCGCCCATATCGCGGATACCGCCGAGAGCCTTTTCAAGCTTTTCGCGTTCGCGCTCGAGGTTCAGGCGTTCCTTCTTGGAGTAGCCGGAAGCTTCCGAGTTCAGGATCTCGTCGACCTTGCGCAGGCGCTGGATCGAGTTGGAGATGGTCTTCCAGTTGGTCATCATGCCGCCGAGCCAGCGGGAGTTGACGTAGTACTGGGCCGAACGCTTTGCGCTGTCGGCGATGATTTCGGACGCCTGGCGCTTGGTGCCGACGAACAGAACGCGGCCGCCGCGAGCGACGGTGTCGGACACGACCTGAAGGGCGCGCGACAGCATCGGAACGGTCTGAGCCAGGTCGATGATGTGGATGTTGTTACGGTCGCCGAAGATGTACGGCTTCATCTTCGGGTTCCAGCGGTGTGTCTGGTGGCCGAAGTGAACACCAGCTTCCAGAAGCTGGCGCATAGAAAAATCGGGCAATGCCATGCCTTGTTACTCCTTTTCCGGTTTAACCCCCGCGAAGCGAACAGCACCGATTTTCATCGATACCACCGGGCGGAACGGACCGGATTTCTCCCGGAACATCCCAAGCTTCGCGTGTGGAATGGTGAGCCGCATACAGTCGCCCGCATGAAAATGCAAGCATTTATGCGAAAAAACCGCAGAAATAGCCGCCTTTCAGCGGACAGGCTTGTTTTCGCAGGTTTCGGGCTTGAGAATATCGAGCTTCGCAAGCTTTCCCGTCAGAACGAAATCGCCGTAATCCATCGTCAGGTCGCGGGTGATTCCGTTTTCGTAAAGCTTGAACGACATGCGGTAGATCGGCAGCGCGTCGGTGCCCGTCTTGTCGTTGTAATAAGCGATGGTCACCGGCCAGAATGCAGCCTTGGCGAAATCGCCCGCCTTGCCGGCCTCGGCATCGCCGTCCTTCGGCATCTGCGACTTGCCGACGAGGGTGGAGGTGATCAGGCTTTCGTCGCCGTCATCCGAACCGTCGAAAATGCGGGATTCGAAGATGCGTTTTCCCTGTTTGGCATGTTCGATGACCTGGAACATGTGTTCCGTTGGAAATTCGCTGGCGACGAGACTGACCTGGCGGGCATCCGGACGGGTCAGATCGACCTTCACGCCCTCATTGCTGTCGATTGCAGCGCCCTGCACTTCCTTGTCCAGCTTGTCGTCGGTGTAGGACTTGGTTTCGAAGGTGAATTTCTTGGCCGTGAGATCCTCGAAGGTCGTTGTCTGCTGGTCGGTCATGCGCACGGCATCGCCGGTGTTGATCTGCGTTACGAAACGGAAATCCGTCTTGTAGCCCTGACAGGCCGAGCCGGTGAACTCATAGACCATGCGCCCCGTCATGCCCTCGATGCCGGATCGATCGGACGCATCCTTGAGTTCGAGATCGTAGACGGCGCGGTGGGCGACGAGATCGGGAACCGTGACCGGCAAGGCATTGGCAGCGTTTGACAGGCCGGTCATAAGCCCTGTTGCGGCAACGAAACCAAGCGTCCTGACAAACATACAATATCTCCTGTTGGACTCGCCGCTCATATTGTACAAGCAACCGCCCGGCTTTTGGATCAACATCTTCTGAATGCCGGATTCTTGAAGGATTTACAACAAAACCGGAGACGAAAATGTCGGACGTCATCGAAGGCCGCCTCAAGGAACTTGGCTTTACGCTCCCCGTAGCCGCAGCACCAGCCGCAAACTACGTTCCATTCACCATCAGCGGCAATCTGCTTTATGTATCGGGTCAACTGCCGATGGAATCGGGCAAGATTGCGGTGACGGGCCTCGTTGGCCGCGATGTCGACGTGCCAGGCGCCCAGCGCGCGGCCGAACTTTGCGCCGTCAACATTCTCGCACAGGTCAAGGCCGCGTTGAATGGCGACCTCTCGAAAATCCGCCGCGTCATCAAGCTGAATGGCTTCGTCGCCTCGGTTCCGGAATTCATCGAACAGCATCTCGTCATCAACGGCGCCTCCAATCTCATTGCCAATGTTCTCGGTGAGCCCGGCAAACATGCCCGCGCCGCCGTCGGTATGGCCTGCCTGCCCTTCAATGCCGCCGTCGAGATCGACGCCATCGTGGAAATCGACGTATGACGCTGAAACTCTCCTGGCTGACGGCTGAGCCCGTCGCCCATCGCGGTTATCACGATCTCAATAAGGCGGTCTGGGAAAACACGCTTTCCGCCTTTTCCCGCGCCATCGAGGCCGGTTTCGCCATCGAATGCGACGTGCAGTTGGCGGCCGATAGTGTGCCGGTGATTTTTCACGACGACGACATGGCCCGCCTGACCGGCATCAAGGGCGATGTGCGCGAACGCACATCGGCCGAGCTGTCGCTTCTTGCCGTCGGCCAGACCGGGGACCGGGTCCCTACCCTCAAGCAGCTTCTCACGCTCTGCGCCGGCAAGGTGCCGCTGGTCATCGAGCTGAAAGGCCGCGCCGGTGAAGGCGTCGACGACGGTTTTGCCGAGGCGGTGCTGGAAGACCTCGAGGGCTATAAGGGCCATGTGGCACTGATGAGCTTCGACCACCATCTGCTGAAGGATCTGAAGGCGGCCGGCTCGCCCTGGCCGCTCGGTCTCACCGCCGAGGGCGACAAGCCGGAAGACTTCTTCAAACATGACGAAGCGATGCAGATGGGTCTCGATTTTATCTCCTATCATTGGGGTCATCTGCCCAACAGCTTCATCGAGGCGCAAAGAAAACTTGGCCTTCCGGTGATTACCTGGACGGTCAGGGATGAAAATGCGCGCGAGACTACCTATAAATATGCGGACCAGATGACATTCGAAGGTTTCGACCCGAGAGAGAACCCGTCCGCCACGGCATGACAGAAGACTATTCCATCAGTATCGCGCAATCCTTTGGGGATATCGATCCGGAAAGCTGGAAACGGCTTTCCGGAACGTCGCGCAATACATTAGGAAAATATTATAACCCATTTATTTCCCACGAATTTTTATCCTCGATGGAGGATTCCGGATCGGCGACTGCCAAGACCGGCTGGCTCGGACACCATCTGCTTCTCGAAAACGCGTCCGGCGGGCTGGTTGGGGCAATACCTGCCTATCTGAAGAACCACAGCAAGGGCGAATATGTCTTCGACCATGGCTGGGCGGATGCTTTTGAACGGGCGGGTGGGCACTATTACCCGAAACTGCAATGTTCAGTGCCCTTCACACCGGCAACCGGGCCACGGCTGCTCGTTTCGGAAAACGAAAACGAGACACGCTTAAAGGCGTTACTGGCCTCCGGTCTCGCGCAGGTGACTGATAAGATCGGCGTCTCCTCGGCACATGTCACATTTCTGGAAGAGAACGATCTTTCCGCCCTTCTGCCCCGCGATTTCCTGCACAGGACCGACCAGCAGTTCCACTTCATCAATGACGGTTATCGCGACCACGGTGATTTTCTCGACGCCCTTTCTTCGCGCAAGCGCAAGGGGCTGAAAAAGGAACGCCGCGCGGCGCTGGAAAACGGCATCGAGATCGACTGGCTGACCGGAAGCGACCTGACCGAGGATATCTGGGACCAGTTCTTCGCCTTCTATATGGATACCGGCAGCCGCAAATGGGGCCGGCCCTATCTGACGCGGGAATTTTATTCGCTGATCGGCGAGCGCATGGCCGATGATGTGCTGCTGGTGATGGCGAAACGCGAGGGGCGCTATATTGCCGGCGCGATCAATTTCATCGGCTCGGATGCGCTTTATGGCCGCCACTGGGGCTGCATCGAGGATTACCCCTTCCTGCATTTCGAGGTCTGTTATCATCAGGCGATCGATTTCGCGCTTTCCAGGGGATTGAAACGGGTGGAAGCGGGTGCGCAGGGCGAACATAAGCTGGCGCGCGGTTACATGCCCGTCACCACCCATTCGGCGCATTTCATTGTCCATCCGGGCCTGCGCCGCGCCATTGCCGATTATCTTCAGCGCGAGCGCGAGGAAGTCGAGCATATCGGCGATTATCTTGATGAACACACGCCCTTCCGCAAGGGCGAGAGACAGGAACCGGACGTATAGTCCGCCATGAGGAGAGATCACGATGACGGCCAGCGCTTATGACGACAACAATATCTTTGCGAAAATCCTGCGCGGCGAAATTCCGAGCCACAAGCTTTATGAGGACGAGCACACGCTGGCCTTCATGGATGTGATGCCGCAGGCCCCCGGCCATCTGCTCGTGGTTCCCAAGACCGGCTCCCGCAACCTGCTCGATGCCGACCCGGAAGTGCTGGCGAGGACCATTCCCGTCGTGCAGAAACTCGCCGTGGCGGCAAAGGAAGCCTTCGATGCGGATGGCGTCTTCATCGCGCAGTTCAACGAACCGGCGGCTGGGCAGACCGTTTTCCATCTGCATTTCCACGTCATTCCGCGCAAGGAAGGCGAACCGCTGAAGCCGCATTCCGGCGTGATGGCCGATGGCGAGGTATTGAAGGCCCACGCGGAGAAGATAAAGGCCGCGCTTGCTTCGTGATGGTTGCATAGCAGGCGCGTATCCTGCAAAGCGTAGCACATCCTCACGCCGTCACCCCGGACTTGGTCCGGGGTCCAGTGCGATCAAGTCCTTGATTGCGAGAGAGTCTTCTTACGGCGCAGACGCGTCGTGGCTGGATGACGGATCCAGTCCGGCAGGAGGACAATGGTGTTTTGTCACTCCAAAGGCCGATACGCATTCCTTTCCGGCCATGGCCAGCCTTCAAGCACCGCCATATCCGGCCGGAATATTTCCACCTTCAGCGGATAGCAGGCTGCCGTATCGCTCGAATGCGTGGCGCTGCAGTCACCGCCCGGGCAGGCGGAAAGCGCGCCGATAAGATCGATCTCGGCAAAAAACTCCAGATAATCACCCGGCCGCACCGGGCTCGCCTTCATGAAATATTGGTGTGTGTCGCGGGTGAAACCCGTGCACATGAAGACGTTGAGGACGTCATGCACATGCGGCTCCGCCTGCCGGAATGACAGGCCCTTGGCGGAGGCCAGCGCATTGGTCAGATTGGAATGGCAGCAATGGTGGTAGTCGCCGCCGCTCAGGAGCTTGTTGGTATAGGGATCGCAGCGTGTGCCGATCACGTCATGCACACCGCCGCCGTCTTCGTCGAAGCCATACCATGATAGCGTATCATGCGTGATCGTCGCCATCGGCCGCAGGGACGGCAGGTTGCTCCACAGCCGGTTGCCGACCGAAACATGGGTGGCGTGCAGGGCGCGGGTCTTGCCGCTGAAAAACCGCTCGGTCAGATCATGGGCGTTCCAGAGGTTCAGGTCTCCGACCTGCGGACCTTCAACGCTTACGATGCGAAAGAAATGCCCCTTCGGCACATGAAAGGTGCGGCCGTCACGCGGCGGCACGATGACCTCATCGATTTTTTCCATGCTTCGTTTGGCTTCTTCCAGACGTGCGAGGTCCGGCATTTCAAGCGTCCCGTTCGGATAAACGACAACAGGACGGACGGCGCGGCGTTCAGCGGCGTCGACGGGTTCGGCGGCAGGCATGGGGGTCATAAAATCCTCGGGCAATCAAAATCTCGAGGCGAAATTGCGCCATGTGTGCCCGCCTGACAAGACGGGTTTTTCTTGCGCTCAGCCCAAGTCTTACTTACCCTTGAGACACCATGAAATTACCGCCGCTCACCACCCTCCGCGCATTCGAAGCCGCAGCCAGAAGAACGAGTTTTTCTCTGGCTGCGCAGGAACTCGGCATGACGGCGACTGCCGTCAGCCAGCATGTGCGCAATCTGGAGGCCTGGCTCGGTGTGGCGCTGTTCGAGCGGCATGCGAGGGGTGTGAGGCTTACCCGGGCCGGAAAGGAATTCGGCACGACGGTTTCGACCGCCCTACGGCAGATCGCCTCAGGTGCCACCCGGATCCGTCAGGGCCATGACCGCATGACCGTTCGCCTTGCCAGCCTGCCCTCTGTCGTGGCTCATTTTCTGACGCCTCGCCTGCCTCGCTTTCGGGCGCTTTACCCCGATATACAGGTATCCATCAGCTATTCCGGCGCGCATCACGCAATACCGGCCGATCTCACCATAGGACATGGCATCGCCTCCGGGGAAAATGCGGTAGCGCTTTTCAGCGCAGAGACGCGGCCGACATGCGCGCCGGGCTATGCCGCTAAATTCGGTCCTTTCGACAATGTTGACAGCCTGTTACGAGCGGAATTGCTGCATGACGACACCGAGGCGGCTTGGCAGAACTGGTTCGCAGTCGGGGGAATATCCCTGCCCGATAACGCCGGTCCGGTTTTCGCGGATTTCAATCTGCTCGTGACCGCTCTCAAAGCCGGTCAAGGCATCGGCCTCTGCCCGACGGCGCTGCTTCACGACGAGATTGCCGAAGGTCGACTGACCGTGCTCTTCGACCGGGCGGCGGATACGGAGAAATATTACTGGCTGATGGAAGCCGAAGAGATGACCGCACCGGCTAGACTTCTTGCGGATTGGCTTGTTGCGGAAGCCCGAGAGAGCGGTCTCTGACATAAACCAATCTCAGAAACCGAGCGCGAACAAACCACCCGCCAGAAGCAGGATCGGCACCGCCACGCCGACGATGACGCGCTGGCCTGCCATCAGAAAAGCGATGAAACCGAGCGCGGCAGCGCCGATGCGCAGCCAGAGGGGTGAGGCTTCCAGCGTTCCGGTTGGAAAGACGATCAGCTTGGCGGTGACGGCCATGACGAGTGCGGTGGCGACTGCCCTTACCCAGTGCAGCGCTTCGGAATCCTCCTTCAGGCGGTTACCGGCGAGAACGCCGAGCCAGCGCCAGAGATCGGTCGCCAGCCAGCCGGCAATCGCGATGAAGAGATAGGGCGCCCACCAATGTTCGGTCATCATGGTTCGCTCTCCGGTGAAACGGGTTTTATCCGACGGCGGAACACGAGGCGGTCGATCAGATAGGCCGCCGTGCCTCCGCCTATCCCGGCATAGAGAATATCGAATTCCGGTGCGATGACCGCGAAAGCGGGCCCGGCGATGACGCCGATGACGAAGGCGACCTTGACGACGGAATGACGGGCCGAAGCCCAGATCGATGCCACAAAATAGACCGGTGTGAGAAAAAACAGCACGCCGGCGACAAGCGGCGGAAAGGCGGCGACAACGCCGTAACACAGGCCGACGATGATGGCATTGACCACGGTAAGCGTCATGCCAAAACCAGCAAACCAAGCGGCGCGGGCTTCACGCGGCACCCTGGAAAGATTCTGCGTGGCAAAGACCCAGGCGGTGATCGCAACAAAATGCGAGAGAAACAGCAAAATCCATGTCGGGGTCTTCGCGCCGCGCATTTCCGGAACGATGGAGGCGACCATCGGCATCATCCGTACCGAAGACAGCGTCACCGCCAGAAAGCAGGCGGCAAGATTAGCTCCGCCGACCATGGAGCCAATCAGGATCATCTTGGCCGGCAGGGCCCAGATCATCAGCGTCATGAACACGGCTTCACCGCGCGCGACACCCGATTCCAGCGCGAAAGCGCTGAAACCGACGAAAGATGTCATCAGAATGAGCGAGGGCAGCGAAAATATGCCCCGCATTCCCCGGAAAAACCAGCCGCTCAGGGGGATGGTATCGCTGTCGGCAGTCTGCATTGCTGACCCACTTGTGCATGTCACCCGAAACTGTGCCGCAGATTCGGGGTAACGTCATGCATAAAACAAAAAACAAAACGCGCCGGAGGTATCAGGGAAAACGCGACGCGCTTCATACATGAAAATGCCGGGCTTTCGCCCGGCATCGGTTTATCGGTCGAAGACCTTGATCATTTCTTCTTCGGCACTTTCGGCACCGCATTGGTCTTGCGCCGCGGCTTGCTGTCCTCGTCCGACTTGTCGGCCTCGGCAACAAGGACATCCGCCTCTTCATTGGCCTTCGCCGCCTTGGAAGCAGGTTTCGTCTTGGCCTTTGCCTTGCCGGGCGATTTGGCCGCCTTCAGTTCGGCCTCCGGCTGCGGCTTCACGGGTGCCGTCTCCGGCAGGACCTCGAGTATGAGACCTTCGGAGCCGTCATCCTTCTTGCCGACGGTGACGCTGACGACGCCGCCCTTCTTGAGCTTGCCGAAGAGGATTTCATTGGCGAGCGGCTTCTTGATGTTTTCCTGGATCACGCGCGACAGCGGGCGGGCGCCCATCTTCTCGTCGTAACCCTTCTCCGCCAGCCAGGAGATCGCATCTTCATGCAGATCGAAGGTGACGTTGCGCTCAGACAGCTGGGTTTCCAGCTGCATGACGAACTTCTGCACCACCTTGTGGATGACGGCAGTCGGCAGCGGCGAGAACGGAATGATCGCATCCAGACGGTTGCGGAATTCCGGGGTGAACAGACGGTTGATTGCCTCTTCATCCTCGCCCGTGCGCCGGGAAGAACCGAAACCGATGGCGGATTTCGCCATTTCGGATGCGCCCGCATTGGTCGTCATGATGAGGATGACGTTGCGGAAGTCGATCTTCTTGCCGTTATGGTCGGTCAGCGAGCCATGGTCCATCACCTGCAACAGAATGTTGTAGATGTCCGGATGCGCCTTTTCGATTTCGTCCAGCAGCACCACGGAATGCGGGTGCTGGTCGACGCCGTCGGTCAGCAGACCGCCCTGATCGAAGCCGACATAACCGGGAGGTGCGCCGAGCAGGCGCGACACGGTATGACGTTCCATATATTCCGACATGTCGAAGCGCAGCATCTCGACGCCGAGCGAGGCGGCAAGCTGCTTGGCCACTTCCGTCTTGCCGACGCCCGTCGGGCCGGAGAAGACATAGGAGCCAATCGGCTTGTTCGGTTCACGCAGGCCCGCACGTGCCAGCTTGATGGCCGTGGCCAGCGCTTCGATGGCGATATCCTGACCGTAGACGACGGAACGCAGTTCCTTTTCAAGGTTGGCGAGAACCATCTCGTCGTCCTTGGAGACCGTCTTCGGGGGAATACGGGCCATCGTCGCGATGGTGGCCTCGATTTCCCGCTCGGTGATCAGCTTACGGCGCTTGGAGGCCGGCAGCAGCATCTGCGCCGCACCGGTCTCGTCGATCACGTCGATCGCCTTATCCGGCAGCTTGCGGTCGGAAATGTAGCGGGCCGACAGTTCGACGGCAGCCTTGATCGCCTCGTTGGAATATCTCAGGTGATGATAATCCTCGAAATAAGGCTTCAGCCCCTTCATGATCGCGATGGCGTCATCGATGGACGGCTCATTGACGTCGATCTTCTGGAAACGGCGCACGAGCGCGCGATCCTTTTCGAAGAATTGCCGATATTCCTTATAGGTGGTCGAGCCGATGCAACGGATCGCACCCGAAGACAAAGCAGGCTTCAAGAGGTTCGATGCATCCATCGCGCCGCCGGAGGTCGCGCCCGCACCGATGACGGTGTGGATTTCATCGATGAACAGAACCGCGCCCGGATATTCCTCAAGCTCCTTGACGACCTGCTTCAGCCGCTCTTCGAAATCGCCGCGATAGCGGGTTCCGGCCAGCAGCGTGCCCATGTCGAGCGAGAAGATGGTGTCGTTGGCGAGCGCTTCCGGCACCTTGCCTTCGACGATACGCTTGGCGAGACCTTCGGCAATCGCCGTCTTGCCCACGCCCGGATCCCCCACATAAAGCGGGTTGTTCTTGGAGCGGCGGCAGAGGATCTGGATCGTACGGTTGACCTCGTCGTGACGGCCGATCAGCGGATCGATCTTGCCGTTTTTCGCCTTTTCATTGAGGTTGATGCAATAGGCCTTCAGCGCATCCTGCTGCTTCTTGGCGGACGATCCGTCTTCCTCGGGATTGCTGCGGCTCGCCTTGTTTTCGCTTTCCGGTTCATCGGCACCGCGCGGCGTGCGCGTCTGCGACGTGCCGGGGCGCTTACCGATGCCGTGGGAGATGTAGTTGACCGCGTCGTAACGGGTCATCTCCTGTTCCTGCAGGAAATAGGCGGCGTGGCTTTCGCGCTCGGCGAAAATGGCCACAAGCACGTTCGCGCCGGTCACTTCCTCGCGGCCGGACGATTGAACATGGATGACGGCCCGCTGGATGACCCGCTGGAAGCCGGATGTGGGTTTGGAATCCTCGTCGTAACCCGTGACGAGGTTCGTCAGTTCATTGTCGACGTAATCGCTGACAGTCTTGCGCAGCGCATCGAGATCGACATTGCAGGCGCCCATCACGGCTGCGGCATCCGCGTCGTCGATCAGCGCCAGAAGGAGATGTTCCAGCGTCGCATATTCGTGGTGACGCTCATTTGCAAAGGTCAGTGCCTGGTGCAGCGCCTTCTCGAGACTTGGGGAAAAAGTTGGCACGTTGCGATCCTCATTTCTTTTCCATGACGCATTGCAGCGGATGCTGGTGCTGTCGGGCGAAATCCATGACCTGGCTTACTTTCGTCTCTGCGACCTCATATGTAAACACCCCGCATTCGCCCACGCCGTGCTGGTGCACGTGCAGCATGATGCGGGTTGCCGCTTCGCGATCCTTCTGGAAAAAACGCTCCAGAATGTGGATGACGAATTCCATGGGAGTGTAGTCGTCATTCAGTAAAAGAACACGGTACAAATTCGGTCTTTTTGTTTTTGGCTTGACGCGGGTGATAACAGACGTTCCGCGGTTGGTGCCGCCGCCGTCTTCCCCTTCGCCCTCGCCCTGCATGTAGATCGGCCTAGCGATCATCTTTCATCATTCTCCAAACCGTTCTCAAACCGACAGTTCTTTGCCAGGAGGGAGAACTTCGCCTCTTCATATCTAGGTCGTTAAGACGCGATTTTAAGCCCCTTGCGAAACGGTGCAATCACTATTGCGTTTGCCAAGAGGCAAACCTCGGGAAAAGTGCGGATATGGGGGCAACCGGGGCGCAGGAAGACACGGACCCGCAGTAGTGGCGCATTTTTCAGGCCGGATGCAAATGGATGCGACAGGTCGCGGCGCAGCCGAATCCGGTTCGCCGCCGCCGGCCTTATTCCTTGTCGTCAAGCATTTCGCGAACGGCGATGGCGAGCTGTTTGAGCGAGAAGGGTTTCGGCAGGAAACCGAACTTGGCGTCCGCCGGCAGGTTCTTTGCGAAGGCATCCTCGGCATAACCGGACACGAAGATGAATTTCAGGTCCGGATAGGATTTGCGCAGTTCTCTCAGCAGCGACGGACCGTCCATTTCCGGCATCACGACGTCGGAAACGACGATGTCGACCTTGCCTTCCAGTTCCTCCATCACCTCCAGGGCTTCGGTGCCGGAGCCGGCCTCGTGCACGGTGTAGCCGCGGGTTTCCAGCATGCGCTTGCCGCCGCGCCGCACCGCTTCCTCGTCCTCCACCAGAAGCACGACGGCGGATTTGCCGGTCAGGTCCAGCGGCTCTTCCTTCACCGGCTCGGCTGCGATGACCGGAGCAAGCGCCGCCTCGCCGGGCTGCCCGTTGCTCTGAGCGGCCTCCACCACATGGCGCGGCAGATAGATGCGGAAAGCGGTTCCCTTGCCCACTTCCGATTCGGGATAGATATAACCGCCCGACTGCTTGACGATGCCATAGACCATCGACAGGCCAAGGCCGGTGCCCTTACCAACTTCCTTGGTGGTGAAGAAGGGTTCGAAAATCTTGTCCATGATCTCGGGCGGAATACCCGTGCCGTTATCGGCAACTTCCACCATCACCATGTCCTCGGCCGGGAATTCCGGACGGCCAAGCGCTGCGATTTCCTTCGCGTCGACGTTGCGCGTCTTGATGGTGATCTTGCCGCCGTCGGGCATGGCGTCGCGTGCATTGACGCAGAGATTGATGAGCACCTGCTCGAATTGCGACAGATCCGTCTTCACCGGCCACAGATCGCGGCCGTAATCGACCTCCAGCTTGACATTGGTGCCGGAAATCAGCCTGTCCACCAGCATGCGCAGATCGCCGATCACATCCGTCAGGTTGAGGATGGCCGGACGCATGGTCTGCTTGCGCGAGAACGCCAGAAGCTGGCGCACCAGCACGGCCGCGCGGTTGGCGTTGCGCTTGATCTCCATGAGATCGGCGAAGCTCGGATCGGCAGGCCGCGCCTGTAGCAGAAGATGGTCCGACGACAGCAGGATGGCGGTCAACACATTGTTGAAATCGTGGGCGATACCGCCGGCGAGCGTGCCAACGGCATTCATCTTCTGCGTCTGCGCCATCTGGGTCTCGAGCGCCTTCTGCTCGGTCACCTCTATGGCATAGACGATAGCCACCTCTTCCGGAGCTTCATCGTCCTGATCGATGACGGCGTTGACGTAGAAGCGGAAATGCCGGCCCTCGTCGCTCGGGTGGCGGGAATCGAAAGGCGCGATATCGCCCTGACGGTCCTTGGCCTCGGCCAGCGCCTGCTCGAGCCGCGGTTTCTCATTGTCGTGGATAACCGTCTCAAGCGCCACGCCGCGATCGATATCGTCGCGTCCGACAACGCCGGAGAACAATTTCAGGAAAGGCGCGTTGATCCGCAGGATGCGGCCTTCGCCATCGAGCGAGGCAATCGCCATCGGCGTGTTGTTGAAAAAGCGGGTGAAACGCATGGCGGAGGAGGATTCCGTATCCTCCTGCCCCTTTGGGCGCATCAGGACGATGGTGCGGCTCTCGCCGGGCGCGCCATCTTTCGAGGTGACCTGATGCACGAGGCGGGCCGGCATGCTCTGGCCGTTCACCCGTCGCATGTCGAGATCGAGGATTTCAGTGCGCTTCGCCGTGCCCTGCGGATGCACCGATTCGATCAGCGCCATGCCCTCGCCGGCGACGATATCGGAAACGGTCATAGAACCGGGCGAAAACTGCGCCAGATCGATGCCGAGCCATTCCGACAGGGTGGCGTTCAGATAAACGATCTCGCCCTTGCGCCCGGCGGAAAAGAAACCGGCCGGGGCGTGATCGAGGTAATCGATGGCATTCTGCAATTCGCGGAAGAAGCGCTCCTGATCCTCGCGCTCGGGCGTGATATCGGCGATCTGGAAGACATGCAGCCCCTCGCCGCCCGCATCCTTCAGCACCCGGCCCTTCAGCCTGTACCAGTGCGGGCCCGTATTGGAATCCTCACCCAGCGGTTTGAGCAAGCGGAACTCTTCGTAGCCGTCGCGGCCTTCGCGCAGCACGTTGATGAGCCGGTAAAGCGCTTCGGTCGATTCCCGGCTGCGCGACAGGAGCGTTTCGAGACTCTGGATATCGCTCGCCTTGGTGGTGCCGCTCATCCGGCAATAGGTGGCGTTGGCATAGACCATATGCCCCTTGGCATCGGTGATCAGCGTGCCTTCGGGATGGGCCGAAAGAAACCGGCGGGCAAGCCCGTCGGATTGCGACTGCGGCATGACCTCGATGAAGCCGATGATCGACGAGACCAGAAAGAAGATACCCATCATGGCCAGCACGCCGAGAATGCCAAGCACGATTTCGTTTTCGAGCGAATCCTTGAAATAGACGAAGGCGGCAGCGGCGGCGATCAGAACCAGCGCCAGAAGCAGAATACGCAAGACCGTGCCGGAACGGGCACGCCTGTCCACCAGCGGAAGGTCGTTGTCGCTTGTCTCGCGCACCCGTGTCATCTTGGCCTCGCAGTCGTGCAGGTCGTCATTCGGTCAGCCCCATTTCCCTGACGGAATCGGGCAGCAAAATTTCTTGTAGCAACTCGCTTGACCGGCAAAAAGCTCCGCCAGGACACAAAGGCTTAAAAACGCACAGCGAAAACGGCCTGAAAGGTGTATAAAAGCCTTAAAAGACTACGGTCTGGTACAGGTCAGCTCCTTCACCTGACATTGAATGCGCGGCGCGGAACAGACGATCTTGCCGTCAGCGACTGTGCAAACCGAGCATCCGTCCGTGAAATCGACGCAGGAAGGATTGTCGCGCACGAACTCCGCCATGGTCGCGGCGTTATCCGGCACCTTGTCTTCGGCCCAGGCCATCGAATGTGGAAACGCGAAAAACGGTGGCAATAGCAAAACAACACGCATCAAATGCCGTGCGAGGGAGCCGTTAATGCGCAATGACCGGGACATTCCAGAACGCTCCTTCGGCAAAAGAATTGCAACCTTCACTGTCTTTCAGCATTGAAGGACGAGATATGGCGCTTTGGTGGCGTCGTTACGGTTGAGGCGGCAATCCTGTGGGGCGAAATGAATAAACCTTGTATCGCGCCCAAAAAAATCGTCTTTTCCTGCTTGACGTTCACTTTATAAGAACCACGGCAATATTAATTGCCCAAGAAACGAAAAAGCCAAAAAATCTGAAGGGATGATCTCCATGATGGAAGATTTTATCGGCGCTTATGGAAACCGTCTCATCGTCGCCGTCGTCGGTGTGGGTGTGGCCCTGCTTGTTCTGGCGATTGCGCTGTGGCTTCTGCGCAGGCGCAGCGGTTCTGCCCCCTTCATCCGGGGCGGGCGCAACCGGCAGCCGCGACTGCAGGTTCTCGATGCAACGGCCGTGGACGCACGCCGCCGTCTGGTGCTGGTGCGCCGCGACAATGTCGAGCATCTCGTCATGATCGGCGGTCCGACGGATATCGTCATCGAAAGCGGTATAGGCGCGATCCCCATTGTCAGGGACGTGCAGGAGCCGGAATTGAAGGCGTTGCCGCGCCAGGAAAGCGAGCAGAAGAGAGCCGAGCCGGCGATCCAGCAGGAACGTCGCCCCGCCCTGCCGCAACAGCAGCCCGTTGCGGCTGCGGCTCCCGTTTCCGCGCCTGAAGAACCCGTGAAGCAAGCACAGCGGCCGGAGCCGCCGGCATCTGTGCCCTCCCCGCGTCCAGCACCCGTTGCGGCGGCCGCCGCTCAGGTTCCGCCACGCCCATCGACCCCGCCGCAACCCGCACCCACGCCTGTAACGGCGCGCGAAACCGCGCCGCCGGCAAGACAGGCGACACCCGAGCGGGAGACAGCACGCCCCACGCCGCCGCCGATACCGGTTGCAACGGCTCCGGTCGCTGCCGTCTTGCCGATGGCGGCTGCGTCGCTCGACATGGCGGCGGCCCGAACGGAACCCAGGCGTGCCGAGCCCGTCGTGCCGGCTCCGGTACCGGTCGCACCGCCGATCCCTGCACAGGCACCCGCCGAGCCAAAGGCGGAAGAACGGACTGCGGAATTCGCCCCGCCGGTCTTTGCCGCGCGCGAACCGGTGATCGATCAGTCCATCGCCGCCGATTTTCTCGACGCTGCACGGGAGCGCGTTCTTCCCGACCTGAAGCCGGGACAGACAACGCCGCCCGCACCTTTCCCGCCCAAGCCTGAAAATCCGGCAGTGGCTTCCAACGATGCCGAGCCGAAATTTTCCGATGAGCTCGCCAGCGATTTCGAAAGCTTCCTCGAGGCGGAAATCGCCAAGAGCAAGGAGGCGGATAACGAACCGTCCGTCGTCCCTGTCGCGGAAAAGCAGATCAAGCCGCAGCCAGCTTCCCCGCCTGTCACCGGTGCTTCACCGGATGGAGACATGCAGAAGGAAATGGCGCGTATCTTCGGAGAGCTTTCCGTGACCCGCGACCGCTGACGCGCGCGGGTCTTCCGACCAGAAATTCGAAATAGAAAAAGGGCACGGAAGCGATTTCCGTGCCCTTATTATTTGTCATGCGATTTGCCTGCCTCTCGGCCGCAGCGCCTTATTCGTCGCGATAGACTTTTTCGCGACGCTCGTGACGCTCCTGCGCCTCGATGGAGAGCGTTGCAATCGGGCGGGCGTCCAGACGCTTGAGGCCGATAGGCTCACCCGTTTCCTCACAGTAACCGTAAGTGCCGTCTTCGATCCGCTGAAGAGCCGCATCGATCTTTGAAATCAGCTTGCGCTGACGGTCGCGAGCGCGAAGTTCGATCGCCCGGTCCGTTTCGGAAGAAGCCCGATCGGCGAGATCGGGGTGGTTGGCGCTTTCTTCGGCGAGATGTCCGAGGGTCTCGCGCGCTTCTCTCAGGATGTCATTTTTCCAGGCGACCAGCTTCGCGCGGAAGTAAGCCCGCTGGCTGGCATTCATGAACTCATCGTCTTCCGAGAGCACATATTTGCTAAGATCGATCTTCTCACTCAACGCGATTCTCCTCGAAGAACATCTCAATGCGGCGGTGTATACTCCAATGATAGTGGCCGATTCAAGTCTGCAGATCAGTTTTCAGGCATTTTTAAAACTGACACAAAAATCATCTAAATGACTAATTTTTATCCTTTATTCGTATTGAAGCGAACTCTTCTTCAATCACTTCAACGCGACTTACCAACAGGAAAGAGGACTTGCGGTCCTGCAACCCTATCCTGTAGCATTCAACCCGTGCCCTGACATTCGAACGCCGGTCCCCGCCCTTGACAGCATCTTCCCCGAGCCGAGTTTATCTTCTGCGCCACGCTAAGGCCGCCTGGGCGGCGCCGGGAGAACGGGATTTCGACCGGGGATTGAACGAAGCCGGTTTTGCCGAGGCGGAGGTCATCGCCGACCTTGCCGCCGACCGGCATTACCGCCCCGATCTGCTTCTGTCATCCACGGCCGCGCGCTGCCGGCAGACCACGCAGGCTTGGCAGCGTGCCTTCAACGAGGGCATAGACATCTTCTACGTCGATGAGATGTATAATGCGCGCAGCGAAACCTATCTTTCCCTCATCGCCGCGCAGGCGCAGGCGCAATCGGTGATGCTGGTGGGTCACAACCCCACCATGGAGGCGACGCTGGAAGCGATGATCGGCGAGGATTTGCTGCATGCCGCCCTGCCTTCGGGCTTTCCGACATCGGGCCTTGCGGTTCTCGACCATGATGACAGCGCCGCAAACGGTAAAAATAGCTGGCGGCTGGTCGATTTTCTCGCGCCGGGCAAATAATCGCTGCGGCCCTTCGTAAGAATTTTGCAAAGCCGCCCTGCTGAAAATCCGCTGGAGCGCTTCTTTTTTGGGCAGCCATACCTTCCTATATTGCAGCCGTGACCGTTAAACACAGCCAGGAAACTGCCATTGCCGCCTTCTCTTACGTCCCTGACAGACAGCGCGCTTATCGCATTCGATAATCTGGCCGACCGTGCGAGCAACCTCACCCACCCGACATTGCGGCTTGGCGTCACCGGCCTTTCGCGGGCGGGCAAGACGGTTTTCATCTCTTCCCTCGTCCACAATCTTCTCAATGGCGGCCGGCTGCCGCTGTTCGAGGCGATGCGGTCCGGACGCGTCTCGAATGTGCGGCTGGAGCCGCAGCCGGATGACGCCATTCCCCGTTTTCAATATGAGGATCATATTCAGGCGCTGGTGCGTGACCGGCTGTGGCCGGATTCGACACGGGCGATCTCGGAACTCAGGATAACGCTGGATTATCAGAGCGCCAGCGGCTGGGGCCGATGGTTTTCGGCCGGCAAGCTTTCCATCGATATTGTCGATTATCCCGGCGAATGGCTGCTCGACCTGCCACTTCTGTCGCAGGACTATAAACAGTTCAGCGACGCGACCGTCGCCCTTGCCGGAAGCGGCATCCGCGCCGAACTGGCGCAGGAATGGCTGGCGATCGCCTCTTCGCTCGACATCAACGCACCGGCCGACGAGATGACGGCCCGCCGTCTGGCCGAAAGTTTCGTGGCCTATCTGAAGGCCTGCAAATCCGACGAGAGGTCACTCTCGACCCTGCCGCCCGGCCGCTTCCTGATGCCCGGCGATCTGGAAGGATCGCCCGCGCTCACCTTCGCGCCCCTTCCCGGCCTGACGGATGAGAAAGCGCCCAAGGGCTCGCTGCGCGCCATGATGGAACGGCGCTATGACGCTTATAAATCGATTGTGGTCAAACCCTTCTTCCGCGAGCATTTCGCCCGTCTCGACCGGCAGATCGTTCTGATCGACACGTTGCAGGCGGTCAATCGCGGTCCTGAAGCCGTGCAGGATCTGGAGCGGGCGCTGGGTGATGTGCTTGCCTGTTTCCGCCCCGGCACCAACAGCCTGCTGTCGTCGCTGATCGGCCGGCGTATCGACAAGGTGCTGATCGCCGCCACCAAGGCCGATCACCTGCATCACGAAAGCCACGACCGGCTGGAGCGGCTGACCCGCCGTCTGGTGGACCGCGCCATCACTACTATCGGCATGAATGGCGCCGGCATCGAGGTCATGGCGCTCGCTTCCGTGCGCGCCACCAGAGAGGCAAGTGTGCGACAGGATGGCCACGAGCTGCCCGTCATCGTCGGCACGCCCATGGCCGGTGAAACCATCAATGGCGAGACCTTCGACGGCAATCGCAAGACGGCGATCTTTCCCGGCGATCTGCCTGAAGATCCCGAGCCGCTTTTCCGCAGCATCGACAGGGATGGCGACAAGGCGTCGCTGCCGGACGTCAATGTCGTGCGCTTCCGTCCGCCGAACATAGATGAGCCGGGCAGCGGCGGCATCAGGCTTTCCGTTCCCCATATCAGGCTCGACCGCGCCATGCAGTTCCTGTTCGGAGACAAGCTCGCATGAAGCTTCCCACACAAAACGATCCGCAGGCGCGCCGCCCGGCCGCTTTCACGCTCGAAACCGAAGAGACGGCACGACCGGCTGCCGCACAGAAACGCGCGCCGCGCAGCTTCGACGCCGAAATTTCGCTGACACCCGACGAGGACGATCCGTTTCTGGCGCCTGAGGAGATCGATGCCGCCGCCTTGCCGGTGGCGTCTCCGAAGAAAAGCCGCTTCTCCTTCGGCAAGCTTGCGCTTGGCGCGCTTGGCGTCTTGTTCTCGCTCGCCTTCGGGCTCTGGGCGGATCAGCTCATCCGCAACCTGTTCTCCCGTTCCGACTGGCTGGGTTACACGGCCACTACCGCTCTTATTGTGGCGCTTTTCGCCGTTCTCGTCCTCGTCGGCCGGGAAGTCTTCGGCATCATGCGGCTTAACGCCGTGCAATCCTTGAAGGCCGACGCCGAGACGGCGAGCCTCGACAAGAGCCCGAAACCCGCACGCGCCATCGTCACCCGCCTGAATGCCGTTCTCTCCCACCGGGCCGAAACGGCCAAGGGGCGTGCGGCGCTGAAGGAAACGGAAAACGATGTGATCGACGGCCCGCATCTGATCGAGCTTGCCGAACGCGAGTTGCTCGTTCCGCTCGACAGGCAGGCCCGCGCCCTCATTCTCAATTCGTCCAAGCGCGTCTCCGTCGTCACCGCCGTCAGCCCGCGCGCGGTGGTCGATCTCGCTTATGTGCTGTTTGAAGTGACGCGTCTGGTGCGCGCCATGGCGGAGCTTTATGGCGGCCGTCCCGGTACGCTCGGCATGCTGAAGCTCCTGCGCGATGTCGTCGCCCATCTTGCCGTCACGGGCTCGATCGCCGTTGGCGACGGGCTCGCCCAGCAGGTTCTCGGCCACGGTCTTGCCTCGAAACTCTCGGCGCGACTCGGCGAAGGCGTCATCAACGGCCTGATGACGGCGCGAATCGGCATTGCCGCGATGGATCTGTGCCGTCCGCTGCCGTTCAGGGCGGTGAAGCGGCCGGGGATCGGCGATTTCATGTCCGACCTCACACCCGATTTAAGCGGTGGAAAAACCGGTGAAAAAGCCTGATTGCTCGGGCCTGGGCGGTTCAAAAGGTTACGAACGAAGCCGCAAATGAGAGCGAAATAAACCAAGCATTAACCATTCCGCCGGTAGATTGCAGCCTATCGAACAGGCATCTTCGCCGGGGAAAGTATCATGTATTCGCGCTTCTTTTCGCTTGTGGGCGGGCTTGCCGCCATATTGTCCGTCAGCGGCGGTTTCGGCATGTCTGACGTCCATGCCGCATCGCGCGATCGCGACGACGTGTTCTTCCGCTCCGTGGCCGGTGTCTGGAAAGGCCCGGGCGAAATCGTCGCCGGCAAATACAAGGGCACGAAGTTCACCTGCGATCTGACGGGCGAGCCGCTCGACGACAAGCAGACCGGCATCAAGCTTGGCGGCACTTGCCGCGTCGGCGTCTTCAGCCAGCCCATGTCTGCCGTCATCAGCCAGAAGGGCAACTCTTACGAGGGCAAATTCCTCGACGGCGCCGAAGGCAAGGGACTGGACATCACCTCCGGACAGGTCAGCGGCGACAAGGTCGTCGTCGGCATCAACCGCGCCAAGCTCAACGGTGCAATGGTCGCCCGCGTCTCGAACGACAATTCGATGAACATCACCATTTCGGTGAAGGTCGCCGACCAGATGATCCCGGTCATCGGCGTGACGCTGGCGCGCGATATCGATCAGCTCGCCGTCGGTTCGATCAAGCCGTAAAAGCCATACTCTTCTCAGCCATCGCCAAGCGGGAGTGTCCACCACTCCCGTTTTTCGTTTGCGCTGACAATGCCCGTCTTGTCCGCCTGCTGAAGCCATTCCCGCACGGGCTTGCCCTTTACCTCAAGGTCGGGCGCGATATCGGCAAGCGGCATCAGCACGAAAGCGCGCTCCGTCATGCGTGGATGCGGCACCTCGATGCTTTCCGTAACGAGAGAATCATTCCCGTAGGTCAGCATATCGATATCGATGGTGCGCGGGCCCCAGCGCTCCGTGCGCACCCGCTTCATGCCCTTTTCGATGTCGAGGCATAATTGCAGCAGCGCAGGCGCTGAAAGCGAGGTTTCGACCAAAGCGCAGCAATTGAAGAAATCCGCCTGATCCGTCTTGCCCCAGGGCGGCGTGCGGTAAAGGTCGGACACGGCCAGCAGGCGGCAATCGTCACGCGCATCGAGTTCGCGCAGTGCCCTTGCCATGGCGGCGGCAGGATCGCCGATATTGCCGCCGAGCCCCAAAGCGGCGACGGTCATCTTTTCAGGCACGGTGTTCAACGCTCACCTGCGCATAATCGAGAATGCCGGGAACCGGCGCCGAAGGTTTGCGTACCGTGATCCTGAGCCAGACGATCTGCGGATAACGGGCGCGAAGCGCCTTGGCGATGTCGTTCGCCAGCGCCTCGATGAGATAACGGCGCTGGCCGACGACAATTTTTTCGATGACGGCGAAAGCCACGCCATAATCGACGGTGTTTTCGATATCGTCGGTTTCCAGCGCATCACCCGCCTCGACTTCCATCTCGGCATCGACGAAAAAGCGCTGGCCCAGCACCTCCTCCTGCTCGAGAAGACCATGACGGGCGAAAAAAGAACAGTTTTTCAGGATGATGGTATAGCGGCTCATCGCATCGCCTCCATGGCAGGACTGTTTCGCCGGCAAGCCGCACCATCTTCGGGACACGGCATTCCGGCACTCGTTGATCTACGCATCGGCCTTTGCCGACGTTTTGGCAAGAACCGCATCGGCGATTGCCAGCGCATCGCGGGTTGCGGCGACATTGTGCACGCGAAAAATCGAAGCGCCGGCAAGCCTCAGGATCGCGGTTGTCGCAGCCGTTCCGATATCGCGTTCATGGGCCGCATCCCGGCCCGTCAGCGACCCGATGAAACGCTTGCGCGACGTACCGGCGAGAACCGGCAGGCCGAAAGCGGCAAGTTCGCCGAAACGCGCGATCAGCGCGACATTTTCGCTCTCGTCCTTGGCGAAACCGAAACCGGGATCGAGCACGACGGCGTCACGGGCAATACCCGCATCCTCGGCGATCTCAAGCGAGCGATTGAGAAATTCGAACTGGTCGGCGATGACATCGGCAAGCTTCTGCCGGTCGCGGCCGGTATGCATGATGCACACGCCGGCGCGGGTGGCGGCGACCACGCCCGCCATCTCCGGATCTTTCTGCAGGCCGAAGACGTCGTTGACGATATGTGCGCCCGCCCCGACCGCCAGCCGCGCTGTCGAGGCGCGATAGGTATCGACGGAAATCAGCACATCCGTCTCGCGGCGCAATTTTTCGATGACGGGAAGCACCCGGTCCTGTTCCTCGGCCTCCGTTACTACGGCCGCACCCGGCCGGGTGGATTCGCCGCCGATATCGATGATGTCAGCGCCCTCCTCCACGCAGGTCAGCGCATGGGAAAAAGCTGCATCGACGGCGAGATAACGGCCGCCATCGGAAAAGGAATCGGGCGTTGCATTGACGATGGCCATAATACGGCCACGCCCATCAAGTTTCAGGGAGCGGCCATGGGCCGCTTGCCACGCGTTGCTGCCGGCTGTTATCACGTAACACGCGCCTTTCGGGAATAACGGAGTGTTATGCCAATTCTTATAAGTTCCGCTCCGCCTATGCAGCAAACCTTTTTCAAGTTCAACCGGAAGGCCGGGTCATGACCAAATCATCACGTGCTCTTTGCACCGCTCTTGCGGGTGCATTGGCCCTTTCCGTGCCCGGATCGGCTTTTTCCGAAACCATCGTCCGCAAGACCTATTCCTATTTTTCGATCAGCGGCAAAACCGCCGCAGACCTCGACCAGCAGCTTTCCAGGCACGGCCCGCTGACGCGCAATACCGGCGCGCGCCATCCCGGCGCCACCGAAATCAAATTCGGCGGCGAGCTCACCTATGTCGAGAAAAACGGCCTTTGCAGCGTCGGAACGGCCAAAGTGGTGCTGAATACCCGCATCCTCCTGCCGCAATGGAAAAACCGCCGCCGCACCACGGCGGAACTGGCCTTCATCTGGGATACGCTGCTTGCCGATATCAAGCGCCACGAGGAGCGCCACGCGGAAATCGCCCGCACCCATGCCCGCTCGCTTGAAAGACAGCTGACGTCGCTTCGCCCGCAGAAAAGCTGCGAGACGTTGCAGGAAATGGTCGGCAAGATCACCCAGACGGTGATGGACGAACACGACCGCGATCAGTTGCGCTTCGATGTGGTGGAATCGAAAAATTTCGACGCCCGCATGACACGGCTTTTGAAGAACCGGCTCGAGCAGGGCCAGAACCGCCGCTGACGGTCGCTGGACGTACCTCCCCCAAATCCAAACGAACAACATCGGACATGACGTAACGTCATGTCCGATATCACCCGTGAATTCTCGTCATGGTGCGGCCGGCAAGACTCATTGTAGCTTGTTCATACGGTTTGAAATGGTTGCGGCCCACGGCGGGTCCGACGGTTGCAACCGTCTCCGGTTCTCCCGGTGCGCGCTTGAGGGCTCGCAGGTGTTTCCTCCCTCGCCTGCATGCTGCGTACCCGCCTCGCCCCGCTCCCCGCTACCAGGTGAGCGGGGCTTTTTCTGCGTTTAGCAATGACGAAAGATTTCAGCCCTGACGTTCGGGAACATGAACGACGAGACCATCGAGCTCGTCGTTCATCTTGATCTGACAGGAAAGGCGCGAGGTGGGGCGCACGTCGAAGGCGAAGTCCAGCATATCCTCTTCCATCGGCTCCGGTCCGCCGACACGCTCCGCCCAGGCGTCGTCGACATAGACATGACAGGTCGCACAGGCACAGGCGCCGCCGCATTCCGCATCGATGCCGGGAATGGAGTTGCGCACCGCATTCTCCATGACGGTGGAGCCATTGCTCACGTCGAGTTCATGGGGCGTGCCGTCAAAGGCAACGATGGTCAGTTTTGTCATGCCGGAAATCCAAAATGTGATCTAAGAACTGTTCTAAACACATAGAAAGGCCGGTCCGCCTTGGCAACCCGCTTCAAGGGCGCGCAGACGCAACCGGCCTTGCAAAATGACAAATTTGATGCGTTACGCCTCAGCGGCAGAGCTTGAGGATGAAATTTTCGGCCTCGACGATGGTCGCCGCGAGTTTTGCTATCGCCGCGCTGTCATTGCCCTTATCCTCCACCACGGCTGCGGCCGCGGAAACCGCCAAGGCGCCGACGGCCTGCGCAGACCCCTTCAAACGATGGGCCGTCGCCATGACGGCCTTGTCGTCGGCGCCTGCCATTTCATGCAGCGCGGCGCGGGCGTTGCGACTGAAGAGTTGCAGCACTTCGATCTCCAGATCCTTGTCGCCCATCGTCTGCCGGGCGAGATGATCGAAATCGATCGGTTTTTTACCGGCGGCGGGCGCACCGCCGCAATTGTCGGGAGCTTCGAAAGCAATACTGACCGCTGCCATGGCTGAAATTCCTGTCTCGCCGTTTCCTGTTTCGTGTCACATCTGTGTCGTATTCACGCATCCGGGCCGCTGCTATCCGCTTAAATTACGGCGTGACGCGGGCGAAAATCTTCTGCTATGGTTAATTTATGTTAAACTTATGCGAAACAAGGCGTTCAGCGTGAAACTCAGGTTTAAAAACTGTTAAAAAGCCGACACTTCGCCACCGCCGCAAATCCGCATTAATTGTTTCGAACACCTAAATGTGTCACTACGGTACTGCCGTTCCCACGAGGCTTAAGCTCAAGCTTTGTTATTGCGGCACAGTGATGTAATTTCGCCCGAAAGCTGGACCACCAGCAATTCGGGATTTGGTAAATGGCGGAATTGTTCTCTCTTCAAGGGATAATGTTCCGCTGGCATGATGGCGGCAGTCCGCTTGCGGAACGCAAGTGGTCAACGGCATGAAGCCGGGCGTATGTGTAACGAGGCGTAACCGCATGGCGAATAACAAGATCAGCGACTCTGTCGACGAGACTGCATTTCAGGCGTTGGAAGACGCCCTGCAGCTTGGCGCTTTCGAAGAAAAGCCGGAGACGCGGAAAACTGCAGCGCCGAAGCAGCCGGAGGCCAGATTGAAGGAAGCAAGCAGACAGACCCCTGCTCCCGAGGCCGCCCGCGCGCCCGCAGAACAGACGCCCAGATCGCCCAATCTCGAAGCGGCCAATGACGGCTCCAAGCGCAGCCCGGCCATGATCCTGAAATCGCTGGAAGGCGGCTCCATCGGCGGCGCGCTGCGCAACGCCACGATCATGTCGGTCATCTGGGCGCTCGGCGGTCTTGGCATCGCACATCTTCTTTATGGCAACGCGCTGTGGAACATCGCCTCGCTGGCCGATCTCACCGCGATCCCCGGCCTGATGGCTATCGTCGTCGGCATCCTCGTTCCCATCATGCTGTTCTTCGCCTTTGCGATCATGATGGCGCGCGCCCGCGATCTGCGCAACGCCGCCCGCTCCATGGCCGAAGTCGCCCTTCGCCTTGCCGAGCCGGAAACGGTCGCGTCCGACCGCATCATGTCCGTCGGCCAGGCGGTTCGCCGTGAAGTCTCGGCCATGAATGACGGTATCGAGCGGACAATCGCCCGCGCGACGGAACTCGAAACCCTCGTGCATTCCGAGGTCAACGCGCTTGAGCGCAGCTATGCCGACAACGAATTGCGCGTGCGCAGCCTCGTGCAGGAACTGACCGCCGAGCGTGACGCCATCGTCAATCACGCCGAGCGCATCCGCTCCTCCATCGTCGGCGCCCAGGAACAGATCAAGGAAGAGCTTTCCATCGTCGGTGAAGAGCTCTCGATGCGGATCGCCACGACCGGCGAGGCTTTCGCCTCGATGATCGACACCCGCTCGGCCGCGCTTTTGGAAAAATCGCGCGCCTCGACCGAAGCGATGGGCAGCCTGATCGCCGCCAAGACGGAAAACCTGCTTCAGGCGCTGAGTTCCTCCGGCGCGACGCTGTCCAACGAATTCGACATGCGCCTGCACAACCTCACCTCGACGCTGGATGAGCGCGGTGAAGTCCTGCTCGAGCGTTTCGCGATCCATGCATCGACGCTGGATAGCGGTGCGGAAAGCCTCAATAGCGCGCTTGAAGAGCGCACCCGCCAGCTCAACGAAACGCTGTCCACGCGCACGCTCGAACTCAACCGCAATATCGACCGCGGCCAGCAGATCATCGGCGGTTCGCTGGATACCGTTCTCGACAAGCTGTCCACGACGCTTGAAGAAAAGGGTCTCTCCTTCCGCCAGAGCCTGCAGAGCACGGCGGACGATGCGATCATGGATCTCGATCTTCGCTCCGGCCTCTACGAAGAGCGGATGCAGGCGACGGTCGGCCAGGTCAACTCTGCCTTCGACGAGCATGTCGCGCAGTTCGCCAGCGCCTTCGACCAGCGCGCCGGCAGCCTCGACAGCAAGCTGATGGAAAGCCTCGCCCGCATCAACGAGACCGTTGCCGGCGGCTCCGAAGCGCTCGACACCATGCTGAGCGCCGGTCTGGAGCGCATCGGCACCACCATGACCGATCAATCGCTGGCGCTCGCAACCGCGCTCGGAACGGGTCAGGAAATGCTGGAAAGCGCCCTTGAAAGCCGGACGCAGGCCTTCAGCGACGCAATTGGCCAGCGTACCGCCGAAATCACCGATGCCTTCACCAGTTCGCACGAGAAGATCGACGCCGTGCTGGCGGAACGCAGCAATGCCCTGTTCGGCGCGCTTTCGGCCAGCCAGAACCGTTTCGACGAAGCGCTCGCCAGCCGTTCGATGGCGATTACCGGCTCCGTCTCCGGCACGGCCGAACGTCTCGCCGCCATGCTCGACGAACGTGCCGCCGCGATCAACAACGTCGTCGCCGATGTCGAGCGCCGTCTTGCCGAAACGCTCGAAACCCGGGCGGCGGCCATCACCGGCGCGGTTTCCGGCATCGAAGACCGCATTTCCGACACGCTGGAAAGCCGCACGGCTGCCCTGCATGACGTCGTCTCCGGCGCGGAGAGCCGTATCGCCGAAACCCTGGATGGTCGCACTGCCGCGCTTTCCAGCGCCATTTCCGGCGTCGAGGAACGCATCGCCGACACGATGGACAGCCGCACGCTGTCGCTCGACATGACCTTTGCCAATGTCGAGGAAAGACTTTCCGAGACGCTCGACAACCGCACCTCTGCCCTCACCGGCATTGTCGCAAGTGCTGAGGAAAAGATTGCCGGCGCGCTCGACAGCCGCACGGCCACCTTCGGAGACGTGGTCGCCGGTGCTGAAACCCGTATCGCGGAAACGCTGGACGGCCGCACCGCAGCCCTCAACGCCGTTGTCTCCGGTGCTGAAGAACGCATCGCCGATGCGCTCGACAGCCGTACCATGGCGCTCGACATGGCATTCTCCGGCGCGGAAGAAAAAATCACCGAAGCGCTCGACACCCGCACCGCAGCCCTTGGCGAACTGGTGGCCGGCGCCGAGACCCGCATCGCCGGGGCGCTCGACAGCCGAACCGAGTCGCTGAAGACCGTCGTTTCCGGCGCGGAAGAGCGGATCACCGACGTGCTCGACAGCCGCACCATGGCGCTCGACATGAGCTTCTCCGGTGTCGAGGAAAAGATCGCCGATATTCTCGACGGTCGCACCATAGCCCTGCACAATGCCGTTTCCGGTGTCGAAGACCGCATTGCCGGCGCGCTCGACAGCCGTACTGCGGCCCTGTCGGGCATCGTCTCCGGTGCGGAGGAGCGCATCGCAGACGCGCTCGACAGCCGCACCATGGCGCTCGACATGGCGATTTCCGGCGTCGAGGACCGTATTGCCGAGGCTATGGATGCCAGAGCATCGTCGCTTTCGCTTGCCGCAGCCGGTGTCGGCCAGCGCCTCGAAGCCACCGCATTCACGCTCGAAAACGCGCTTGCCAGCGGCCATGAGCGGCTCGAAACCATGCTCGGTTCGCAGGCTGAACGCATTGCCGGATCGCTGGAGCGCAATAGCGGCCTGATCGAGCAGAGCGTCTCGGGTGCGGCCAACCGCATCGAAAGCGTTGTCGAAGACGGCAGCACCCGTTTTGCCCAGACGGTGGAAGAAGGTGTGTCCCGCCTCGAAAGCAATCTGTCGCAATCGCATGAGGATATTCGCACCGCGCTCGATCAGCGCCAGGCGGATCTTGCCGCGACGCTCAGCTCCGCCACGACCCAGATGGGCGACATGCTCTCCGAACAGGCGATGATGATCGGCACCACGGTCGCCTCCAGCGCCAGCATGCTCGAACTGTCTCTCGAAACCCAGCAGGAAACGCTGCAGAAGGCGATCGACGGCAGCGCGCAGACGCTGGAAGAGCGCCTGCGCAACAGCGCCGGCGACATCGCCGTCAAGATCGGCGAAGCCGCCCGCGAAATCGGCGGCGCGACGGATGCCCTGTCCTTGAAAATCGAGACCTCCATCGGCAATGTCACCACCCGTCTCGACGAGACCGGCGCCCGTATCGAGACCTCGCTCGATACGCTGCAGGCACGCGTCGGCGGCGATCTGGCCAATGTAAACACCTCGATCGAGGATGCCGGCCGCCGCTTTGCCGAAGCGCTGGAAGACAAGACGGCTGTGTTCGCCCGCGCCAGCGACGAGGCGGCCGAGCGTATCACCGGCATTCTGGACGAACAGACCACGCGTGTCGCGGACACGTTCGAAAACCGGACCAGCCGTCTGGCAGAGACCTTCGAAACCGGCACTGCCCGCATCGATGAACGCCTCGGCACCATGGACCGGGCGTTGACCATCGGCCTTGAAAACGTCAACCGCACCATTGAAGGCAAGGCGAGCGATCTCGCCGTCAGCCTGCGCGGCGCGGTCACCTCCGCCACCCAGAGCATCGGCGAAGAAGCCGTGCGCTCCACCTCCCTTCTCGCCAAGTCCGGTTCCGAATTCGCCGAACAGGTGCAGGCGCAGAACGAGGCCTTCACCAAGGCCATCGAGGAACGCTCCGGCGAGATCGTCAACCGCATTTCGGATGCGCAGACGCGCCTTTCCGGTCAGGCCGCCGCCGTCGCCCAGACCTTCTCCGAGGCAGGCAACATCATCGTCAACAAGGTTGCCGAGGCTGAAGCCGTCGTCCGCTCTCAGGTCGGCGTCATTTCCGAGACGCTCACGGGTGTCGAATCCGCCCTCGACGCCCGCGGTGAATCCATCCGCTCGGCGCTGGACAACCGCACCCGCGAACTCAACTCGATGCTGGCCAGCCGCTCCGCCGAGCTTTCGCGCCTGATCGAGGAGAAAGCCAAGCCTGTCGTCGACGAATATGCCACCATCGGCCGCGAAGCCGCCGAAAAGATCGTTTCCGCAGCCCAGCAGAGCGCAGACCTTCTGTCGCAGAGTAACAGCGGCATGGTCGGGATGGTGGAACAGGCGATCAGCGATTATGCCGCTGCCGGAACGGATGCGGCAAGCAAGCTCGTCGCAGCCACCCGCCAGAGCACCGACATGCTGTCGGAAACGCATACGGCCATGGCGGACGCCGTCGAACAGGGCATCGACAAATATGCCCGCGCCGGCAGCGATGCGGCCAACAAGCTGGTGGCCGCCACCCGCCAGAGCACGGATATGCTGTCGCAGACCCATAACAGCATGGCGGAAATCGTCGAACAGTCGGCAACCAACTTCAACTCCGCTGTCGAGCGCGCCGCACAGGGCTTCGGCGCGGCAGACGAGGCATTGAACGCCTCGGCGACCCGCTTCTCCGAATCCGCCTCGCAGGCCGCCGACATGGTGTCCAGCTCCAGCCGTCTGCTCGAAGGAAAGATCGACCGCCTGTCGAATATTTCCGGCCAGACGCTGGCGCAGGTTGCCGGCATCGTCGGCCGTTTCGAGGAACATTCGAAGGTGCTGAGCCAGGCTTCCGAGCTCCTCAATGCCGCACAGTCGAGCCTCGTCGGCACGCTGGAGGAGCGCCAGGACGCGCTGCGCAGCCTGTCCGTCGGCCTCGTCAAGCGTTCCGAGGAAATCGAAAGCGCCATGCGCAACGTCATCGGCGTGGTGGAAACCACGCTCAACGAGGCCGAGGAGCGTTCGCAGAACGTTGCCGGCAATCTGCGCGACAATCTGCAGGCCTCCTTCTCCGATATCGGCCGTTCGCTCGATGAGACCGAACAGCGCGCCCGCTCGGCGGCACAGACCATGCGGGGCGCTCTGCTCTCCGCCGGTCAGGATGCCAGCCGCTCGATTGAAAGCACGCTCTCCGACGCGCAGAAATATTCCGACGAGCTGGTCAACCGCCTGCGTGGCGGTGTCGAATCCTCGCTTTCGGAAGTCGACAATCTTCTCGGCAGCGCCTCGGAAAAATCGAACGCCGCCGCAGCCAGCCTCAAGGAGACGCTGCGTCAGGCCGTGGAAGAAGCCGTCAGCCGCTTCGCCGGCGCGACGGACGAAATCCGCCGCTCCAGCCACGATATCCGTCGCGAACTGGATGCGACCCGTGCGGAACTGAAACGTGGCGCCTTCGACCTGCCGGAAGAGGCCAAGGAAAGCGCTGCCGCCATGCGTCGCGCCGTTTCCGAACAGATCAAGGCCCTGCAGGATATTTCCCAGCTCGTTGGTCGTTCGACCCACCAGATGGAAGTCTCCGAACCGGTTGCCCGCGCCATCGCCGCAACCCAGCCGGCGGCCGAGCGCCGTGTCGAGACGCGTCCGCAACCGGCAGCCCCGGCTCCGGTTCAGCAGCAGCGCCCGGCCCAGCCGCAGCCTGCTCCCGCACCGGCCGCATTGCGCGGCACCCTGCCGCTTGAGAACCGTCAGGTCGAGAACCGTCAGGCGCCTGCCCCGGCCCAGCCGGGTGCTCCGGCCGGACGCCGCGAAGAAGGCGGCGGCTGGATCAGCGATTTGCTGCGCGGCGCATCGCAGGAAACGCCAGCGGCGTCCGCACCTCGCGCCGGCGCGGAACAGCAGCCGACCCGTGCCGCCGACACCCGCAATCCGCGCCACATGGTGGAATCGCTGAACTCGCTCTCGGTCGACATCGCCCGCGCCATCGATCACGACGCCTCCGTGGAGCTGTGGCGGCGTTACCAGCGCGGCGAGCGCGACGTCTTCACCCGTCGCCTCTATACGCTGAAGGGTCAGACGACCTTTGACGAAATCAAGCGTAAATATGAGCGGGAAGCGGAATTCCGCACCGCCGTGGACCGCTACATCACCGATTTCGAGAAGCTGCTTGCCGACGTGGCCCGCACCGACCGCGACCGGACCGTGACACAATCCTACCTCACCTCCGATACCGGCAAGGTCTATACGATGCTTGCCCATGCGGCGGGCCGGTTCAACTGAGCCGATTGACGCTGAAATGACAAAACCCCGGTCAAGACCGGGGTTTTTCTTTTGGCTCTGCTCGCTGTTTTATCGCTCTTCGACGACATCGAACTGAGCGGGTGACGCTGAAATCAAATCTCGAACGTGCCCGAGGCAACGCGCACCGCGTGGCCGCCGATGCGGGCGCGGGCGATTTCGCCGTCCTTGATGTCCATACGCAAATGGATATGGGACGGTCGTTCCATCTCCACGCCCTGCTCGATGAGCAGCGGATAATGGCCGTCGGTCAGGCCGTCGAAATGGTGGATGGCGCCGGAAAGGGCGGCGGCGGCGGAACCGGTGGCGGGGTCTTCCGAAATGCCCATATCCGGAGAGAACATGCGGGCGTGGAACTTCGCCGCGTGATTGACGCCGCCGCGACAGTAGATATAGGCCGCCGCCAGGCGTCCTTCGACCAGCGGCGCGGTGCGTAGCCACAGATTGGCATCGAAATCCATGTCCCTGATGGCGGCGATATTGTGCAGCGGTACGATGAGGAACGGTACCCCGGCCGTCCAGATCGACGGTACATGGTTTTCAAAGCCGAGATGCGCCTCGCTGACGCCCAACGCATCGGCAAGCGCGGTGTGATCGAGCGGTAGTTCCACGCGAGACGATTTGCGCGGCAGGTCGAATTCCGCGAAGCTGACCGCGCCGGCACGCATCTTCACCGCGCAACGCACCGGACCCACCTGCTCTTCCAGCACGCAGACCATATCGATATCGTCATCGCCCTCGCCGCGATTTCGCTCGGCGATGGCGACCGCCGCGCCGACTGTCGGATGGCCGGCGAAGGGCAATTCACCCGATGGCGTGAAGATGCGCAGCGAAGCCGCATGGGCCGGATTGCTGGACCGGTTGACGAAAACCGTCTCGGAGAGGTTCATTTCCCGCGCGATCGCTTGCATCGTGGCCTGGGGAAGATCGTCGGCGTCATACATGACCGCCAGCGGGTTTCCCGCCATTTTCGTCTCGGTAAAGACATCGTAGATATCGTAGTTCAGCGCCACATCCGTCTCCTGCCACTCGTCATTCCGACTGCCTTGGCAAACTGCATCAGGCCGTCCCGCATCGCAACCCTTGTCGGCGGGCGCAAATCAAGAAGCTGTGGACCGGAGCGGTGCGGTCCGCCGTCAGGGAACGCCTGCGTCTTCGAAAGGCCTTGTCGCCAGCCGCCGTCTTCATGTACCAAGGGTGCGTCTGGCGGCTTGTTATCGACCTTCCTGTCGAGGTTTAAAGATTTCGAGCCGCTTCAACGGGTTACAGCGCCTTGCGTGGACGGTTTCCGGTCTGCGCGTTGTCGAGGGAAGCGGATGTCGCATTCTACCTATTCACTGTCCTTCGTCGCCTCCGCAACCGAGGAGGCGCAGACGGCGCTGAAAGAGCTGAAAGGCATTTACGGCGATACGCCGTTCGAAGAGGCGGAAGTGATCGTCGCGCTCGGCGGCGATGGCTTCATGCTGCAGATTCTCAACGAAACGATGAATTCCGGCAAGCGGGTCTATGGCATGAACCGGGGGTCCGTCGGCTTCCTGATGAATGACTACCGGGTGGACGGCCTGCTGGAGCGCATCGCGGTGGCGAGCGGCAATGATTTCCATCCCCTGCGCATGACGACGACGGATTCCGACGGCGACGAGTTTACGGCACTCGCCATGAACGAGGTCAGCCTGTTTCGCCAGTCGCATCAGGCCGCCAAGCTTCGTGTGGAGGTGGACGGCAAGGTACGGCTGGAAGAATTGATCTGCGACGGCATGATGGTGGCGACCCCGGCAGGGTCGACAGCCTACAATTTCTCCGCCCATGGACCCATCCTGCCGCTGGAATCGCCGCTGCTTGCGCTCACCCCGGTCAGCGCTTTCCGCCCGCGGCGCTGGCGCGGCGCGCTTTTGCCGAATAAGGTAACGGTTGATATTCATGTTCTCGAACGCGACAAGCGCCCTGTGAATGCGGTGGCCGACCACACCGAGGTGAAATCCGTTCGTCACGTTCGGATCGCACAATCGCAGGACAGGACGGCCAGAATTCTCTCGGATCCGGATCGTTCATGGTCGGACCGGGTTCTCGCCGAACAGTTCAACAATTGACGCCCACAATCGACAATGGCCATGCAACTGACAAGACCTATCCTCGCTGCCTTTCTTTTCGCCGCCGCCGCGCTTCCCGCGCGGGCGCAGACGGAAGCGATTGACGCGCTGCCGGTTTCGGCGATCTTCGTCGTCAGCAGCGGCATGTGGGAAGATCGCAATCTTGAGCCGGTGAAAGGTCCCGACGGGCAGTTGCGGCCACCGCCTGCCTCGCCCACGCGCGGCTATTACAAGGTTATCGCCATCCGCCAGGGCGACGGCACGGCGAAAATCTACCTGCAACGCATCGTCTTTACCGCCGACGGGCCGAATCTCCTGGAAAATATCGAGCTGGAAGAATTCAACCAGATGAAGTCCTATGTCACGGATATTCGCCCCGAAAGCTCGAATGGCGCACCTGCCTCGCCCGGCCTGTTCGTGACCGTCTACCTGAAGACGGACCCGATAGCCAAGGAAGCGGAAAGCTGGACGATCCTGATCGACGAGCTGGGCGAGATGAAGATCGAGAAAGCGTCCAACTGATCGGCCCGATGCGCGGGCCGGGCAAGTTTACGCTTGCAGTGCCTCCGCCCCGGCAAGAACCGCACCGAAATGATGTTTCCACAATCTCGCCCCGAGTTCACCACTGCGGTCGAGACTGGAGCCCACCGTCAGCCACGGCAACAGCGTGGGATGCAGCCCCGCATCGAAGAGGGCAAAACCGGCGGCCAGCACGCAGGTATCGGCCTGAATGCCGCAGACCAGCACCCTGTCGAGTTTCAGCGACAGAAGATGGTCGATGACCTCCCGGGGTGGCGCATAGCCGTGTTTGATGAATATGCGATCTGCCGCAACAAGCGACTCGTCGTCCCTCCCAGGTTTCCAGCCGAGTTGCCGCTCAAAGGGTGTCACGCTTTCATCATGGCGCTCGACGGTGGCAATGCTGTGCATCGTCAGGGCGAGAGCGGATATTTCCGCCACCAGCGCAGCCGGCGGATTGAAGCTTGGCTGGACGTCGACGATATAGAGCGCCTGTTTCATGCTTGTCCTCCAACGAAAAACCCCTCGCAATGGGTTTGCGAGGGGTAATCTTTTCAATCGACGCACTTGGCGCGTCAGTCGATATCCGCGACTTCCACATCCGCGCCGCCGCTGATGCGATGCGCGAGGGCCGCTTCCATGAACTCGTTCAGATCGCCGTCCAGCACGTTGCCGGGTGCGGTGCTTTCCACGCCGGTGCGCAGATCCTTGACCAGCTGGTAAGGCTGCAGAACGTAGGAACGGATCTGGTGGCCCCAGCCGATATCGGTCTTGGATGCGGCCTGGGCGTTTGCCGCCTCTTCCCGCTTCTGCAGCTCCACCTCGTAGAGGCGGGCGCGCAGCATGTCCCACGCCTTGGCGCGGTTCTTGTGCTGGGAACGCTCCTGCTGGCAGGCAACGGCAATACCGGTCGGAATATGCGTGATACGCACGGCCGAGTCGGTGGTGTTGACGTGCTGGCCGCCTGCGCCGGACGAACGATAGGTATCGATGCGGCAATCGCTCTCGTTGATGTCGATCTGGATCGAATCGTCGACCACCGGGTAAACCCAGACGGAAGAGAACGATGTGTGGCGACGCGCATTGCTGTCATAGGGCGAAATACGAACGAGGCGATGCACGCCCGATTCCGTCTTCAGCCAGCCGAAGGCATTGTGGCCCTTGACGAGGATCGTCGCGGACTTGATGCCGGCTTCTTCGCCGTCGTGAACTTCGAGCACCTCGACCTTGAAACCTTCGCGGTCGGCCCAGCGGGTATACATGCGCAGAAGCATGTTCGCCCAGTCCTGGCTTTCGGTGCCGCCGGCGCCGGAATGCACTTCGAGATAGGTATCGTTGGTATCGGCTTCGCCTGACAGCATGGCTTCCACCTGACGGCGGTTCGCCTCGCTCTTCAACGCTTTCAATGCGTCTTCGGCGTCCTTGACGATCTCGTCATCGCCTTCCATCTCGCCGAGTTCGATCAGCTCGATATTGTCCTTGAGCTGCTGCTCGAGCGCCTTGACGCCGTTGATGCTGTCATCCAGCTGCTGGCGTTCGCGCATCAGCTTCTGGGCTTCAGATGCATCGTTCCAGAGGGTCGGGTCCTCTGCCTTGTTATTCAACCAGTCCAGTCGTCTTATCGCCTGGTCCCAGTCAAAGATGCCTCCTCAGCAGGCTTATGGCCTGCTTGATTTCGTCGACTACGTTCACGATTTCATTGCGCATTTCGCTGGTTCTTCACCTTCATTGAAACTCGTTGCTCAAATAAATGCGGGGGGCGCGGATGTAAAGACCCGCGCCCCCGCCAAACGTCAGGAGTGATATCAATAAAGACCGCCGCCACCGCCGGTGATGGCCTGCTGCGCCTGCGGCGAGGTCTTCAGAATGTCTTCCTGCGACATATATCCGTCATCGCCGATGACGGAGAAGGTGGAAGCAGGACCCGTGCCGGGCTTGAAGGCTTCCATGATGGTGTCGGGCTCGCCCTCGACCGCCGCCATGCCGGTCTTGCGGTTGACGGCGACGAAGTTCATGCCGCTCGGTACGATGAACTTGCTCGGCTCCATGTGCTTGGCCGCATCGGAGATGAACTCGCCGAATATAGGCGCGGACAGCGAGCCACCCGTGCCGCCGCGACCAAGCGGTGCGGGCGAATCGAAGCCGATATAGAGGCCGGCGACCATGTCCGGTGTATAACCGACGAACCAGGCGTCCTTTTCATCGTTGGTCGTGCCCGTCTTGCCGGCAACCGGCAGATCGACCTTGATCTTGCCCGCCGCCGTGCCGCGCTGCACGACGCCTTCCAGCATCGAGGTCGTCTGATAGGCGGTCATCGGGTCGAGAACCTGTTCGCGATTGTCGACGATGACAGGCTCATCCTGGTTCTGCCAGCTTGTCGCGTTGCAGCCTTCGCAGGCGCGCTCCTCATGCCGGAAGATCGTCTTGCCGTAGCGGTCCTGAATGCGGTCGATCAGTGTCGGCTTGATCTGCTTGCCGCCATTGGCGATGACCGAATAGGCCGAGACCATACGCATCACGGTCGTTTCACCCGAACCGAGCGACATGGACAGAAGCGGCGGCATCTTGTCGTAGATGCCGAAGCGTTCGGCATATTCCGCAACCAGATTCATGCCCATGTCCTGCGCCAGACGCACCGTCATGAGGTTACGGGATTTCTCGATACCGAGACGCAGGGTCGACGGGCCGGCGGAACCGCCGCCGTAATTCTGCGGCTTCCAGACCTGATTGCCAGAAACCACCTCAATCGGCGCATCGAGAATGACCGACGCCGGCGTATAGCCGTTATCGAGCGCCGCAGCGTAGATGAACGGCTTGAAGGAGGAGCCCGGCTGGCGCATCGCCTGCGTCGAGCGGTTGAATTCCGACTGCGCATAGGAGAAACCGCCGACCATGGCCAGAACACGGCCGGTATGCGGGTCCATCACCACCATACCGCCCTGCACTTTCGGCGGCTGGCGCAAGCGATATTCGTTACCTGAATTGGCAAGCGGCTGCGCATAAACGACGTCACCGGCCGAGAGGACGCCAACCGGCGACTTGGCGGTCGCCTTCTTGCCGGTCGCATCGCGGAAAGCCCAGCGCATGTTTTCAGCGGAGATATGGCCGCGCGTGCGCTTGTCGCCATCTTCCGTTTCCGTGTCCGGCTGTACGCCGATATCGACGCCATCGGCAGCGACGGCAAGCACCACAGCGACTTTCCATTCCGGAACGTCGCGCAGGCCCTTTACCTTGGCGAGCGCCGCCGTCCAGTCACCCGCAGTCTCGATCTTTTCGACGGGTCCGCGGAAACCGCGACGCTCATCATATTGCACCAGACCGTCCTGAAGCGCCTTGCGTGCCTCCATCTGGATCTGCGGATCGAAAGAGGTGCGGACCGAGAGCCCGCCTTCGAGAAGCGCTTCCTCGCCGTATTTCTCGACGATCTGGCGGCGAACTTCTTCGGCGAAATAATCGGACGCGAAGATATGCGCGCCGCCGCGACGCAGATTGACGCCAAGCGGCTGCTTTTTGGCGTCCGTGGCGTCGGCGACCGTGATGTAGCCGTTTTCGGCCATGCGGTCGATCACCCAGTCACGACGCTCAAGAGCCGCCTTTTCGCGGCGGATCGGATGGTAATTGGCCGGACCCTTCGGCAGCGATGCGAGATAGGCGGTTTCCGCAATCGTCAGTTCCGTCACCGATTTGTTGAAATAGGTGAGCGCCGCGCCGGCAATGCCGTAGGAGTTCAGACCGAAGAAAATCTCGTTGAGATAAAGTTCGAGAATCTTGTCCTTGGAATAGGTCTGCTCGATGCGGAAGGACAGAATGGCTTCCTTGAGCTTGCGGTCGATAGTCTGGTCGTTGGTGAGCAGAAAGTTCTTCGCCACCTGCTGGGTGATGGTGGACGCGCCGACCGGACGGCGGCCGGAGCCGAGATTCTGGATATTGACGAGAATGGCGCGTCCGAGGCCGAAGACATCCACACCCGGATGGTTGTAGAAATTCTTGTCTTCCGCCGAAAGGAAGGCAGCCTTCACACGGTCGGGTATGGCCTGGATCGGCAGGAACAGGCGCTTTTCATGGGCGTATTCCGCCATCAGCGCGCCGTTGCCGGCATGCACGCGGGTCGTCACCGGCGGCTCATAGGTGCTCAAAACTGCGTAATCCGGCAGGTCCTTCGTCACGCCGTGCAAATAAATCGCACCGGCGGCAGCGGCGCACAGGAAGAGCACGCTGGCCAAGCCGAAAAAATATCCAATCAGTCTGATCATACCAAGCTACCGATAATTCGAATCGTAACCATCAACGCCCGACGATTTACGGGCGCATCCTTGCATATCGCGTGCCGTTTTGCACACCATACCTTCGATGACAAGCCGGATACGGCAGCATTCGCTGATATGTTACCGGGCGGCAGGCCCGCAATCGCGCTGCGGGCGCTTTGCGGATCGCCACCGAATCCGCTTTCCGAGTAACGCGGCGAATGTGAGTAAAATAGGGCTTCGTCTTCGTAATCGTCCGCAAGACCCAAGAATTGAACAGCTTTTCGGCGGTCAATGGCAGCTCGGCAACAGCATTGCCGCTCCGCCGGCTACCCTCTTAGCCGCCATTTGCCATGGCCTTGGCGCGGTATCGCCCAACGGCGGTTGCCAGCGTATCGGCCACCTTCTTGCGCCATTCCCCATCGAGAAGCAGCTTTTCGTCTTCCGGATTGGAGAGGAAACCGAGCTCCAGCAGCACCGACGGCACATCATGGGCGCGCAGCACCATGAAACCGGCGTAACGGTGCGGATTGTTGATGAGCCCAACCTGCCCCTCAAAGGAGGAGACGATGTTTTCAGCCAGCGTTACCGAAAAGGCCTGCGTTTCACGACGGGTGAAATCGAGAAGAATATCGGCCACTTCCGGCGGCTCGCTGGAGGCAGCGACACCCGCGATCTGATCGGACTTGTTTTCGCGCTCCGCCAGTTCCTGCGCCTGCCGGTCCGATGCCCGATCCGACAAAGTATAGACGGTCGCGCCCCGGATGCCCTTTTGCTTCAACGTATCCGCATGAAGAGAGATAAAGAGGTTGGCATTATTCTGGCGGGCGATGGTCACCCGTTCCGACAAGGCGAGAAAGGTATCGGAATCGCGCGTCAGGAAAGCCTTGATGCCGGGTTCGCGGTTCAGCCGCTCGGCAAGTTCCTTGGCGAAAGTCAGCGTGATAACCTTTTCCTCGGTGCCGGTGGTGCCGCCGGTGGCGCCGGCATCGATGCCACCGTGGCCGGCATCGACCGCGATGACGAATTCCGCTGGCCGCGACGTCTTGTCATCCGGCGTGATCGCGGCAGTCGTCACCGGGGCCGGCGCCTGCCACTGCTGATCCTTCACCAGTTCCGCGAACTTGCCCTTGGTGGTGATTTCCGTATCGAGCACGAAATGGAAAGATTGGCCATTATCGGTCTTTTTGGTTTCGGCAACCGCCACCTGAACCGGCTTTTTCGCCGTCAGCACGATGCGGGCGCTGTTTTGCCCCATGCTGCCGAAACGGATATCCGAAAAAAGACCGGTCGGCTTCAGGTCGGATGCGGGAAAGCTGAAATTCACCGCCGGAAAGTCCACAACGATGCGGGCGGGCGAATCGAGATAGTGCACGTCGAATTCCGGCTCTTCGGCGAAGTCGAGAACGATGCGCGTGCGCGCCTCATCGCCGATGATCCGCGCCTGATGGACGACGAGCGGTTCCACGGCATGGGCTGCCGGCGCGGCGGAAACAGAGGCGACGACGGAAAATGCCAGAGCCGCCGCAAGCCGCGCGATTCGCGCGCCAAGCCGCCCTCTCCCACCGAATATCGCTGCGTTGCGCGTGAAATTCATGGTCTTCAAGAAATTCCGTATTTCAGTCATTTTCGATAAACGGCGAGGAAAAACGCCGGCAACAGTGCCGTTTCGACCACGCCGTACGATAGTTTGCGCGTTTGCGCCCCACAATCGCAGGCCTTGGTGAACCAATTGTTAACCCGGAAATTCCACCAATAATATGGCATATTTAGCCAGCCTATTGCTATTATGACAGAGAAAACATACAACACGGATGAGGGTTAAAAGTGTTGACGGGATAGATGCCCGCCGGCTGCCAATCGAAAAAGACGCTGGCGCTGCAAATCGGGCAATCATCTGCCGTCGTTACATTTATCCTGAAACTCGATCAATTCCGGCCGTGGCCGGAGACCTACCCGGTGGCGCTGCCACCGCCGCTCTGAGGAGAGCAAATTCATCGGATCCCAAGGGGTCTATATATTATTGTCGTTCCGCCTGGCCAATGATGTCGCAGCAGTTTTCACATGAACCGGATACCAGGAGCAGGCCAAGCGCCTCGCCGTCGGTCCGGATGCTGCCAGTTTACAGACGCCCGGCAGGAGACTTCATTTCCGGCACATCCTTGCACTCATATGAAAGGCTCGTCCGTGTGGCGGGCCTGTTCTCGTATAAAACAAGGCTGCGCCGAGGAGCACAGCTTACATGGCAGACAAAATGCTTATCGACGCCTCCCACGAAGAGGAGACACGCGTAGTCGTTGTCCGTGGGAACCGGATCGAAGAATTCGATTTCGAATCGGAGCACAAGAAACAGATCCGCGGCAATATCTACCTTGCCAAGGTCACGCGGGTTGAACCCTCGCTTCAGGCGGCCTTCGTCGATTACGGTGGAAACCGCCACGGCTTTCTCGCTTTTGCGGAAATCCATCCGGACTATTACCAGATTCCGCTTGCCGACCGTCAGGCCCTCCTGAAAGCGGAAGCCGAGGATCATCGCCGCAGCGACGATTTCGAATCCGCTGATGCACCCGAGCCCGGCGCGCCCATGATCGACCTTTCGCAGGTGGATCAGCCGGATGTCGGCATTGTTTCCGCCAGCGAAACCATTGAAACCGTTGTTACGGAAGAAACCGCGACCGTCGCGGAAGAGGTTTCCGGGGAAGCGGCCGTCGAGGCCGTAGCCGAAGAAGCGCCCGCCGAGGAAGAAAAGCCGAAGAAGCGCACCCGTCGCCCCCGCGCCAAGAAGAAGACGGCGGAAGAAGAAGCCGCAGCAGCCGAGGCCGCCGAAGCGTCTTCCGAAGACGACGGCAGCGTCGGCGGCGAAATGGCCGCCATGGTCGATACCGACACGATTTCCGAGGAAGTCGAGGGTCTTCGCCGCGGCAATGACGATGATGACGACGACGATGACGATCACCACGAAAAGGAAGTGATCGAATCCGTCGGCGCTGAAGACGCCATGGAAGAGGTTCCGGACCGCGTCGCCCGCAAGCCGCGCAAGCAGTATCGCATTCAGGAAGTCATCAAGCGCCGCCAGATCCTTCTGGTGCAGGTGGCCAAGGAAGAGCGCGGCAACAAGGGCGCGGCGCTGACCACTTACCTGTCGCTCGCCGGCCGTTATTCCGTTCTGATGCCGAATACGGCGCGTGGCGGCGGTATTTCCCGCAAGATCACCCAGCCGGCCGACCGCAAGCGCCTGAAGGAAATCGCGCGCGATCTGGAAGTGCCGCAGGGCATGGGCGTCATCCTGCGCACCGCCGGCGCCAACCGTACCCGCGTCGAAATCAAGCGCGACTTCGAATATCTGATGCGCCTGTGGGAAAATGTCCGCACGCTGACGCTGAACTCCACCGCCCCCTGCCTCGTTTACGAGGAAGGCTCGCTCATCAAGCGTTCGATCCGCGATCTTTACAACAAGGATATTGGCGAGATCATCGTTTCGGGCGAAGACGGCTATCGTGAAGCCAAAGACTTCATGAAGATGCTGATGCCGAGCCACGCCAAGGTGGTTCAGCCTTACCGCGACATTCACCCGATCTTCTCGCGCTCCGGTATCGAAGCCCAGCTCGACCGGATGCTGCAGCCGCAGGTAACGCTGAAGTCCGGCGGTTATCTCATCATCAACCAGACGGAAGCGCTGGTTTCCATCGACGTCAACTCGGGCCGTTCGACGCGCGAGCATTCCATCGAGGAAACCGCGCTGACGACGAACCTCGAGGCGGCGGAAGAAGTGGCGCGGCAATTGCGCCTGCGCGACCTTGCCGGCCTTGTCGTCATCGACTTCATCGACATGGAAGAAAAGCGCAACAACCGCGCTGTCGAGAAGAAGCTCAAGGATTGCCTGAAGAACGACCGCGCCCGCATCCAAGTCGGCCGCATCTCGCATTTCGGCCTGCTGGAAATGTCGCGCCAGCGCATCCGCGCTTCGGTGCTGGAATCGACCACGCAGGTCTGCCAGCATTGCGGCGGCACGGGCCATGTTCGCTCGGAATCCTCCATCGCGCTGCATGTGCTGCGCGGCATCGAGGAATATCTGCTGCGGAACACCACGCATAACATCACGGTGCGCAGCACGCCGGAAACGGCGCTCTACCTGCTTAACCACAAGCGCGGCACGATCGTCGATTATGAAGGCCGCTTCGGCGTGTCGATCATCATCGCCGCCGATTCCGGCGTCGGTGCGCAGCATTTCGCCATCGATCGCGGTGAAGCCGTCGAAAACCCGGTGAAGATCGAAAGCCTCATCCAGATGCTGCCGAACTTCGTGGAAGAGGAAGACGATTTCGTCGCCGAGGTGGAAGAGGACGAAGACGAGGAAGAAATCGTCAAGGCGCAGACCTCCGAGCCACGCCAGCAGCAGCAGGGCGACAATGGCGAGGAAGGCAAGCGCAAGCGCAAGCGTCGCCGCCGCCGTCGCGGCAAGGGCGGTCAGGGCGAGCAGAACGGCGCGCTCGACGCCCAGTCCGGCGATGCGGAAGGCGATGATGCCGAAGGTGACGACGATGGCGTCGAAACCGATGAATCCGATGCTGAAACCGAAAACGGAGCAGCGGAAGCGGTAACCTCCGAAGAGGACGGCAAGCGCAAGCGCCGCCGTCGCGGCAAGCGCGGCGGACGTCGCAACCGTGCGGAAGACGAGGCTCTCGATGCCGCCGGCTCGGAAGCCGAGGGTGAAAGCGAAGAGGCTTCCGCCGAAGCATCCGTAACCGAAGAGCCGACCGCCGCCGAGGTGGTGGAAGGTGCAGTTGTCGAGGTCGCGGAAGAGGAAGTGCCGAAAAAGCCGCGCCGCACCCGCAAGGCAAAGGCCAAGACTGAAACCGAGGAAGCGCCGAAGGCCGAAGCCGTTGAAACGGTGGAGCCGGTGATCGTCGAAGAAACCGTCGTGGATGTCGCCATTGAAGAAGTGGGTGAGGCTTCGGCCGATCTGGCTTCGGAAGCGGAAGCACCGGCCACGGAAGAAAAGGTCCGCGCGAACCGGGGCAGCAATGTCTCGAGCTCGGAGCCGGTGGTCACCTCTTCCGGTTCCTCCACGCCCGCCGATGGCGACGAGCCGAAACCCCGCAAGGGCGGCTGGTGGCAGCGCAAGGGCTTCTTCTGAGAGAAGCCACATCCTGAATAGAAGACGCCCGCAACGATGTTGCGGGCGTTTTCTTTTATCGGTGCAAAGAACGGGCGTTTTTTGAGCCGCTGACATTTCCTCATTCCTGCGCTTGTTACAGGAATGAGGAGTGGGAAAGGCCAACCCGTCAAACAGACCGCGTCAGCCCGCCATCAACGCGGATATTCTGACCGGTAATATACCCGGCCCCCTCAGAGGCAAGGAATGCCACGGTGGCGGCGATTTCCTCGCTCTTGCCGTAACGCTGCATCGGCACGCTCTCGCGGCGTTCCTCCGTCGCCGGCAGGCTGTCGATCCAGCCGGGCAGAACATTGTTCATGCGCACATTGTCGGCCGCATAGGTATCGGCGAAAATCTTGGTGTAGGAGGCAAGGCCGGCGCGGAACACGGCGGATGTCGGGAACATGCTGCTCGGTTCGAAAGCCCAGGCGGTCGAGATGTTGACGATGGCGCCCGCCTTCTGTTTCACCATGACGGGGGCGACGATCCGTGTCGGGCGGATGACGTTCATGAGGTAGACGTCGAGGCCGGTGTGCCATTGCTCGTCGGTAATATCGAGAATGGAGGCGCGCGGGCCATGGCCCGCGCTGTTGACCAGCACATCGATGCGGCCGAATTTTTCGAGCGTCAAATCCGTGAGCCGCTGGAGATCGTCATTGGACTGGTTGGAGCCGGTGACGCCGATGCCGCCCAGCTCCTGCGCCAGCGCCTCCCCCTTGCCGGAAGAAGACAGGATCGCGAGTTTGTAGCCGTCTGCGGCCAGACGTTTCGCCACGGCGGCCCCCATGCCGCTGCCGCCTGCCGTTACAATCGCTACTTTTTCTGCCGACATCGCTTTTCTCCTTGTCCAATCCTAAGGGTGTCCCGCACCACATTGGCCCATCTATAACGGGTTTCAAAGGCGAGTTCGAACCAGAAAGCCTTGCAACGACATGCAGAAAAACTGATGCTGGAAACATCAGCCTAAGCTGTTCCCTCTCCCGGATGAGCTTTCCGGCTGTCGGCCGGCGCTTCCTCCCTCTCCTCCAGGCCATAGTCGCGGATCACCTGCGCGATACGCAGCCGATAATCGGAAAAAACACCGGACCGGCCCAGCGACTGCGCGGCGCGATGCGGCATGGTGTTGCGCCACGCCCTCACCGCTTCCTCGTCCCGGAAAAAGGACAGAGACAGCATCTTGTCCGGATTGCCGATGCTTTGAAACCGCTCGACGGATAGGAGGCCGTCGATGGTTTCCAGTTCCGCCCGCAGGCCTGCCGCGATGTCGAGATAATGCTGCTTCTCGCCTTCAGCCGGCCAGACCTCGAAGATAACGGCAATCATTGTCCACCTCCGGCATGCGGAGCGGAGGCGAGACGCAGGAAAAGCCGGTCCTCACGGCGAATGAACTGCTCGCGGCGGGCGAATTCGTAATTTTCCCGCCCCGCGGGATCGGCGGCGAGCCGTGCCCTGTAGGCTTCGTAAGTGGCAAGATTTTCGATGTTGTAGACACCGTAGGCAATGGTGCTCGATCCCTCCTTTGGCGCATAATAACCGATCAGATCGGCCCCGCAGCGCGGTATCGCCTCACCCCATGTGCGGGCATATCGTTCGAAGGCGTCGACCTTGAAAGGATCGATCTCGTAGCGGATGAAACAGGTCAGCATCGTTTGTCTCCTCGTGTTTTGCCTCTCTCTTTTACGCCATTGCTTTGCATCAATGCTTCGGTTACCATCGAAGCATGAAAGACGGACCTCTGATCGCCAATGTCGCCGCGCTGATCGGCGACCCTGCCCGCGCCAACATCCTGACAGCGCTGATGGACGGACGCGCGCTGACCGCAAGCGAGCTTGCCGAAGCCGCCGGCGTGACCCTGCAGACCGCCAGTGGGCATCTGTCGAAGCTCTCCGAGGCGCAACTCCTGAAAGCGGAAAAACAGGGACGTCACCGCTATTTCCGTCTTTCCGACGAGGATGTGGCGCATGTTCTGGAAGCGTTGATGGGTCTTGCCCAGCGCACGGGCGCAGTCCGCGTCCGCACGGGACCGAAGGACAAGGCGCTGCGGGAAGCGCGCATCTGCTACGATCATCTGGCCGGGGAGAGCGGCGTGGCGCTGCTTGCCGCCATCACCGCAAAAGGGCTCGTGACGTTAGGCGACGATCCTGCCCTAACGGAGAGCGGACGCGACTTCTTCTCAAGCTTCGGCATCGACCTTTCGTCACTCGAAAAGGCCCGTCGCCCGGTCTGCCTGCATTGCCTGGACTGGAGCGAACGCCGCCATCATCTCGGCGGCGGGCTTGGCGCATCGCTTCTCGAAGCCATGCAGCAGCGGGACTGGCTGCGGCGCGGAAACGGCCGTGTGCTGACCTTCACTGCAAAGGGCGAAAAGGCGTTCAACAGCACCTTCGGCTGCACGCCCGCCTGATCTCCCTTACCTGATTTCCCTGAGCGGATGATCCCGGCCTATTTCAGCCAGCCGGCGATACGTCCCACAGCCTCGGCTATATCCGACACGGAACCCGCATAGGAAATGCGAAGCGCCCTGTGGCCTTCCTCGGGGTCGAAATCCATGCCGGGCGTCGCCGCCACATCGATTTCCGCCAGCATGCGCCTGGCAAAATCCATGCTGTCATTGGAAAAACGGCTGGTATCGACATAGGCGTAAAAAGCGCCATCCATCGGGGATGCCAGCGGCAGGCCGATCTCCGGCAGGCGCGCCATCAGGAAATCGCGGTTGGTGCGATAGCTTTCCCGGTAGACATCCAGTTCCTCCGCCGCCGAAAAGGCCGCTGTCGCCGCAAGCTGCGACAGTTCGGGCGCGGAAATATAAAGGCTCTGGGCCAGACACTCGACGGGGCGGACCAGATTTTCGGGCAGCACCATCCAGCCGATGCGCCAGCCGGTCATGCAATAATATTTGGAGAAGGAGTTGATGATCACCGCATTGTCGGTGATTTCGAGCGCACTCGTCTCTTCGCCGACAAAGGTAAGGCCGTGATAAATCTCGTCGGAAATGAAAGCCATGTCGCGGCTTTCGCAATAGCTGGCCAGCCGCTTCAGCGCCTCGCGGCCGGTAACGGTGCCGGTCGGGTTGGCCGGGCTTGCCAGAAGCACGCCCTTCAGCTTGCAGCCGGCCTTGGTCTCCGCCCGCTCCAGACTTGCCGGCGTCAGCGTATAACCGGTTTCGGCGGTGACCGGCACTTCCACGACATTGAGGCCGAGAGCCTTCAGAATATTGCGATAGGCAGGATAGCCGGGCCTTGCGATGGCGACATAATCGCCCGCATCGAAAAGGCTCAAAAAGGCGAGGTTGAAGGCCGCAGATGAGCCCGTGGTCACGGCGATGCGGGCCGGATCGATTACGACCTGGTGGCGCAGCCGATAATGGCCGGCAATCGCCTCGCGCAGCTCGCGCAGACCCAGCGCATCGGTATAGCCGATCCGCCCATGCTTCAGCGCGGCCTCAGCCGCCGCAAGCGAGGCTTTCGGCGCGGGATGGGAGGGCTGGCCGACCGCCATGGAAATGACGGGGCGGCCCGCCTGCCTGCGCCGATTCGCTTCCGCCAGAATATCCATGGCGTGAAAGGGTTCGACTGCGCTCCGCTTCGACATCGTGATCAAGGGCATGCTCTTTCCTGAACCGTATTTCAGAGACTTGCCGCAGAATCACAATCTTCACAATCATGCGATCATAATGCGGACAAGTATTTTTGCCGTATGGCATTTGGCTTAAAGTAAGGTAATTGCCTTCATAAGATTTGAAGAGGCTCCGGCCGCACAGAATGAGGACCGATATGGCGCATTTTCTCCGTTCCACCCTTCTCGCCAGCGTGACGGCCCTTTCGACGGTATTCGCCTCCCTGCCCGCCCATGCGCTCGACGAGCAGCAGAAGAAGGAAATGGGCGAGTTCATCAAGCAATATCTGATCGAGAACCCGGAAATCATGCTCGAGGTTCAGGATGCGCTTGAGCGCAAGCAATATGCGGCGCGCAACGCCAAGGCGGCGGAAGCCGTCGCCGACAACAAGAAGGCCATCTTCGAATCGAAATTCGATCTGGCGCTCGGCAATCCGGATGGCGACGTCACGCTGGTCGAGTTCTTCGACTACAATTGCGGTTATTGCAAACGCGCCATGGGCGACATGGACAATATTCTGAAGAGCGACAAGAAGGTGCGTGTCGTCCTCAAGGAATTCCCGATCCTCGGACCGGAATCCGTCGCGGCCCACCGTGTCTCCAATGCCGTGAAGCTGCTTGCGCCGGCCAAGTATCCCGAATTCCAGCGCACGCTCCTCGGCGGCCGCGGAAGGGCGAATGAGGACAGCGCCATGGAAGTCGCGACCTCGCTCGGCCTCAAGGAAGCCGACATCCGCAAATCGATGGCGGAGAACCCCAATGACGAGCAGGTGCAGGAGACTTACAAGCTGGCAACCAGCCTCGGCATCACCGGAACGCCGTCCTATATCGTCGGCGACGAGGCGGTTTTCGGTGCGGTCGGCGCCGACCCGCTGAAGGAAAAAATCGCCAATATGCGCAGCTGTGGAAAAGCCACCTGCTCCTGATTGCTAAAAAAGCCACTGCATTCCCTGTGAGATGCCTGCCAAGCGGCCGGTTTAGGGCTTGCGGGGGCTTTTCCTTGACGGCTGCGCAGTCTATAGGTGTCGCTGATTTTCTTATGGAAACGTGAATGAGCAACATCATCATCGTCATCAACGGCCCCAATCTCAACATGCTGGGAAAAAGGGAACCGGGTATCTATGGTGGCAAGACGCTGAAGGACATCGAGAATGATTGCCTTCAAGCCGGTGCCGATCTCGGTTTCGCAGTGGAATTCCGCCAGTCCAACCACGAAGGCGTGCTGGTGGACTGGTTGCAGGAGGCGGGCGAGCGGGCGGTGGGCGTCGTCATCAATCCCGGCGCCTACAGCCACACATCCATCGCGTTGCATGACGCCATTCGCGCGATTTCCACGCCCGTCGTGGAAGTGCACATTTCCAACATCCACGCCCGCGAAGAGTTCCGTCACAAATCGATGGTATCACCCGCGGCAAAGGGCATGGTCTGCGGTTTCGGACCATATGGATACATCATGGCGCTTCACGCGCTGAAAAACATCACGGCATAAAAAGAAACAAAGAATAGGGTTTGTCATGTCTGAAAAGAAACAGGGTATCGACAAGGAACTGATCCGCGAACTCGCGAATATCCTCAACGATACCGACCTTTCGGAAATCGAAGTGGAGCAGGACGACCTGCGCATCCGCGTTTCCCGCGCCGCTCCCGCCGCCACGGTCTATGCCGCAGCGCCTGCTGCTTATGCGCCCGCACCGGCAGCAGCCCCCGTTGCTGCACCGGCCGCAGCCGCGCCGGCCGCCCCTGCGGCCTCCGCAGCGCCTGCCCGCAACCCGGCCAACACCGTGTCGTCGCCGATGGTCGGTACGGTCTATCTGTCGCCTGCCCCGGGCGCACGTCCCTTCATCGAAGTGGGTGCAACCGTCAAGGAAGGCCAGACCATCCTCATCGTCGAAGCCATGAAGACCATGAACCAGATCCCGGCCCCCAAGTCCGGCAAGGTCGTGGAAATCGTCGTCAACGACGCTCAGCCCGTGGAGTATGGCGAAGCCCTCGTGGTCATCGAATAAAGGCGGTTCAGCATGGTTTCGAAGATCCTCATAGCCAACCGCGGCGAGATCGCGCTACGCGTCCTGCGCGCCGCCAAGGAGCTTGGCATTCCGACGGTGGCCGTGCATTCCACGGCCGACGCGGACGCCATGCATGTGCGCCTTGCCGACGAAAGCGTGTGCATCGGCCCGCCGCCCTCGCGTGACAGCTACCTCAACATCCACCAGATCGTTGCGGCCTGCGAAATCACCGGTGCGGACGCCGTTCACCCCGGTTACGGCTTCCTGTCGGAAAATGCCAAGTTCGCCGATATTCTCGACGCGCACGGCATCACCTTCATCGGACCGACCGCCGAACATATCCGCATCATGGGCGACAAGATCACCGCCAAGCAGACGGCGCAGGAACTCGGCATTCCCGTGGTTCCCGGTTCCGATGGCGAAGTGAAGCCTGAAAACGCGCTCGAAATCGCCCGGACGATCGGCTTCCCGGTCCTCATCAAGGCGACGGCGGGCGGCGGCGGTCGCGGCATGAAGGTGGCGAAGACCGAAGCCGATCTGGAAGAGGCCGTTGCGACGGCCCGTTCCGAAGCGGCAGCAGCCTTCGGCAACGACGCCGTCTACATGGAAAAATACCTCGGCAAACCGCGCCATATCGAAGTGCAGGTTTTCGGTGATGGCGAAGGCAATGCCGTTCACCTCGGCGAACGCGATTGCTCGCTCCAGCGCCGTCACCAGAAGGTGCTGGAAGAAGCCAATTCGCCGGCTCTGACCGTCGAACAGCGCATGAAGATCGGCGAAATCTGCGCGAGCGCCATGCGCAAGCTGAAATATCGCGGCGCGGGCACCATCGAGTTCCTTTATGAGAACGGCGAGTTCTATTTCATCGAAATGAACACCCGTCTGCAGGTGGAGCATCCGGTGACGGAAGCCATCACCGGCATGGATCTCGTGCAGGAACAGATCAGGGTCGCTTCCGGCCAGGGCCTGTCGGTCACGCAGGACGATATCGAATTCCATGGCCATGCCATCGAATGCCGTATCAATGCCGAAGACCCGCGCACCTTCGTTCCCTCACCGGGTACGCTGACCTATTTCCACACGCCGGGCGGCCTTGGCGTGCGCGTCGATTCAGGCGCCTATCAGGGCTACAAGATCCCGCCCTATTACGACAGCATGATCGGCAAGCTTATCGTTCACGGCCGCGACCGTGACGAGTGCATTCGCCGCCTGCGTCGGGCGCTGGATGAGTTCGTCGTCGACGGCATCAAGACCACGCTGCCGCTTTTCCAGGATCTCCTCCAGAACGAGGATATCCTGAACGGCGATTACGACATTCACTGGCTGGAAAAATATCTGGCCGGTGACGCGTCTCACTAAGACGATATGGTTGGGCGGCGCAGCAGAAATAACGGCATAACGGTCGATATCCTGCTGCGCGCCTATTCCGCCGGCCTGTTCCCAATGGCCGATTCGGCTGACGATCCCGAGCTTTTCTGGGTCGAGCCGGAAATTCGGGGAATCATCCCGCTCAATGGTTTTCACTTTTCCAAAAGCCTCGCCAAGGCGATGCGCAGGAAGCCGTTCGACATACGCTTCAACACCGCTTTCGAAGCGGTGATGGCCGGATGTGCGGCGGAAGCGCCGGACAGGCCAAGCACGTGGATCAACGCCACCATCCGCAGGCTCTATACCGAGTTGCACCAGATCGGCCACGCCCATAGCGTCGAGGCGTGGGAGGGCGAGGAGCTCGTCGGCGGGCTCTACGGCGTCTCGCTGGGCGCCGCCTTCTTCGGCGAAAGCATGTTTTCCCGCCGCACCAATGCATCGAAGATTTGCCTTGTGCATCTGGTCGAGCGTTTGCGGCAGCAGGGATTTACGCTGCTCGACACGCAATTTACGACCGAACATCTGAAGACATTCGGGGCAATCGATATTCCAAAATCGGAATATGCCATGATACTTGAAGCGGCTGTCGACAGGCCGGATGTGCCCTTCGAAAAATTGTCTGCGCAAGAAAATCCACGCTGAAAACAACCTGAGATTTTGCTTGCAACCCTCAAAAACATGACTTATCCGGTCACGATATATGGTTCACCGGGGGATGGTCATGCGCTGGATTGCGGCCTTGTTATTGATGTTGACGCCGGCGGCGAATGTCACCGCTGCCGAACAGCGCCCGAACCCGCAGGCCGCCTGGCGGGGCGAAATTTCCCGAGCCTTGACAGGCGTAACCGGCCGCCCGGAATTCAAGGTCGTGCGGACGAACAAGAAGCAGGTGCTCCTTGTTACTTTCCGCGTTGATCCGGCGGGAAAGATGCAGGCTGTTCAGGTCAAAAACATAAGGGATAGCACCTATCAGACAAGAACGGCCGTGAGGAGGGCATTTTCAGAAATCAGATTCCCCTCACCTCCCGCCGGCGATCAGCCCAAAAAGTTCACCGTTCCGATCGTGATCGAGCCCGAACTGACGCGGGAGGAAATGATCGAACAACTGGAAAGCAAAAGCAAAGCCCTGGCCGATTTGGCCGAGAAGCTCAGACGCCAGAAATAGTCGGGGTCGTGTTAATTACTTGCTTGCCGTAGAGGGAGCGGGAACTTCCGAGTCCTGCTTGCAGCCCGTCAGCCACACGTCGTAGATCGGGTGTTCAACGGCGTTCAGGCCAGGGCTGTCGGCGAACATCCAGCCCGTGAAAATCCGCTTGATCTTGCGGTCGAGCGTGATTTCATCAACCTCGACAAAAGCGTCGATCTTCTGGGTTTCCGTCTGGTCGCGGGAATAACAGACTTTCGGCGTCACCTGAAGCGCGCCGAACTGCACGGTCTCATCGATATAGACATCGAAGGAAGTGATGCGGCCGGTGATCTTGTCGATGCCGGAAAACACCGCCACGCGGTTTTCGAGACGAGCAGCAGAAACGGGCGAAATGAGGATGACAGCAGAGACCGCTGCAAACAGCGAGACTGTCAGCGCACGCAAAGAACGATCCCGCGTGAATTTCCTCATACGATATGTCTCCAAATATTTGCCTGTGTCGAACCGCCGACCGGATCAACGCCTAAGGGCGGAATGTGGCAAAAACCGGTGAGGCCGGATGCAAGCGCGGCGTTTTGCACAACACCGCGCATCGCAAGATGCTTAGTTGCCGGGGGTCCAGGCGTCGTAGTCGCCGGTCACGCGCGGGCGCTCACCGGCCACGGCCAACGATCCCTGCGGGCGATAGGCCTTGGACGAACCGGTGAGGTTCGGCTGATGCGGCTTCTGCCAGTCGCGCGCAACGTAGCTTTCCTGGCTCGGCGGCACGTCGGTGCGGTAATGCATCCAGCCATGCCAGCCGGGCGGAATGGCCGACGCTTCGGCATAACCATTGTAGATCACCCAGCGGCGCGGCATGCCCCAGGAGGTGGTGCCGCCTTCGTAATAGGTGTTGCCCAACTCGTCCTGTCCTACCTTCTTGCCGAAACGCCAGGTATGAAACCGCGTTCCGATCGTCTGGCCGTTCCACCAGGTGAAGATTTGCGTCAGGAGAGTCTTCATTCTACGTTCCTCGGGCTTGAATGCGCCGCAGCGATTTTCCGTGCACGGCACAAGACATGCTTATGCCGCCCCTCACGGCAATTGTCCAGCATTTCGAGATATATCCGTGCTATTTCAGCTTCATCCTGAAGCCTAAATGCCGCTTCTCGAAACCCAGCCGCTCGTAGAAGCGGTGAGCGTCCAGCCGGGCCATGTTGGACGTCAGCTGCGCGGCGTTCAGGCCCTGACGGCGTGCTTCCTCCAGGCAATGATTGATCATCACCGCGCCGATGCCGCGACCGCGCATGTCGGCGCGCGTCTGCACCGCCTCTATCACCATGGACTTTGCCCCTCGACCGACGAGCTTGGTCAGGATCGCCGTCTGGAAGGTGCCGACCACATCGCCATCCAGTTCCGCCACATAGAGCGTTTCGCTCGGCGACGCTTCGATGGCGCGGAAAGCCGCGAGATAATCCGGCTGCGCCGATTCTTCTGCCGTATCGCCGTGGCCGCCGATCTCGTCGGCGGCAAAAATGGCGGCGAGCGCCGGAAGATCGTCTTCGCGCGCCGTGCGGATGATCAGTCTTTGAAGTGCCTCACTCATCGGGTCAGGCTCTTTTCCATAACGATGCCGGGCAGACCCTCGATGCCCGCCATGCGCTCGATTCGGTCGACCTCGACAAATCCGACGCCTTCATAAAAGGCGATTGCGACAGTATTTTTAGGCTCGACTTCCAGCCGCATGATTTCCGCATCCGGAAAACAGGTTTCTAGTTCGGCGAAGAGATCGCGGCCGACGCCCTGCCGCTGGAGGTCGGGCGCGACATAGAGCTGGTGCAGCAGGGCCGTTTTCGCCATTTTGGTGGACATGGAGCCATAGGCCATGCCGCCGATCCGCTTGCCGTCGTCAGCCACCAGAAACTCGCCGCCCTTTTTCTCGATGCGGTCCTTCATGGCCTGCGGCGAATGCCATGCAAGGATCAGCTGGTTCACCTTGTCCGCGCCATAGATCGCATCGTAGGTCGCGTGCCACGTCGTGGCGAGCAGGGTGCGCACCGGCTCAATGTCACGCAGGCTTGCCGTCCGGATGAAGAACATGATTTGGCTCCGTCTTGAAACAGAAATGCCGGGCGTTGATCCCGGCAGAAGTGATGTCAGTCCCTCGTACCCGACGTCATCCTCGGGCCTGTCCCGAGGTCCTGAGCACGTTGGACTTTGTGGGTCGTTAGATCCTCGGGACAAGCCCGAGGATGACGGATGAGAGCTTTCTGCCTCGATACCTATGAGCACGAGGCAGCGTCCGCTTACTCTTCCTCGATACCGAGCTTGGCCTTCACCAGCGCCTGCACCGCCTGCGGGTTGGCCTTGCCGCCCGTCGCCTTCATGACCTGACCGACGAACCAGCCGGCAAGCGTCGGCTTTGCCTTCACCTTCTCGACCTGATCCGGGTTGGCGGCGATGATCTCGTCGACGGCCTTTTCGATGGCGCCGGTATCGGTCACCTGCTTCATGCCGCGGGCTTCCACGATTTCCGCGGGGTTGCCGCCCTCGTTCCAGACGATCTCAAACAGGTCCTTGGCGATCTTGCCGGAGATGGTCTCGGCCTTGATGAGATCTATGATGCCACCGAGCTGTTCTGGCGAAACCGGCGTCGTCTCGATATCCTTGCTGAACTTGTTGAGCGCGCCGAGCAGATCGTTGATGACCCAGTTGGCGGCGGCCTTCGCATCGCGACCGGCGGCGACGGCCTCGTAATAATCGGCAATCGCCTTTTCCGAAACGAGGATCGAGGCGTCATAGACCGACAGGCCAAGATCGGCCACGAAACGGGCCTTCTTGTCGTCAGGCAGTTCCGGCAGGTCGACCTTCAGCGCTTCGACGAAGGCATCGTCGAATTCGAGCGGCAAGAGGTCCGGATCGGGGAAATAACGGTAATCATGCGCATCTTCCTTGGAGCGCATGGACCGCGTCTCGCCCTTGCCGGGATCGAACAGGCGGGTTTCCTGATCGATGACGCCGCCATCTTCCAGAATAGCGACCTGGCGGCGCGCCTCATATTCGATGGCCTGACCGACGAAGCGGATGGAGTTGACGTTCTTGATTTCGCAGCGCGTGCCGAAACCTTCGCCCGGACGGCGCACGGAGACGTTGACGTCGGCGCGCATCGAGCCTTCATCCATGTTGCCGTCGCAGGTGCCGAGATAACGCACGATGGAACGCAGCTTGGTGAGATAGGCCTTGGCCTCGTCCGACGAGCGCATGTCCGGCTTGGAGACGATTTCCATCAGCGCCACGCCCGAACGGTTCAGATCCACGAAGGACATGGTCGGGTGCTGGTCATGCATGGACTTGCCGGCGTCCTGTTCCAGATGCAGGCGTTCGATGCCGATCTCGATATCCTCAAAATTGCCCTGACGGTCCGGACCGAGCGAAATGGTGATGGTGCCCTCGCCGACGATCGGGTCCTTGAACTGCGAAATCTGGTAGCCCTGCGGCAGGTCCGGATAGAAGTAGTTCTTGCGGTCGAAGATCGAGCGATGGTTGATCTTCGCCTTCAGGCCGAGACCGGTGCGCACCGCCTGCTTCACGCATTCCTCGTTGATGACGGGTAGCATGCCGGGCATGGCGGCATCCACCAGCGACACGTTGGAATTCGGCGCATTGCCGAAAGTGGTCGAAGCACCGGAAAACAGCTTGGAATTGGAGAGAACCTGCGCATGCACCTCCATGCCGATCACGATTTCCCAATCGCCAGTGGCGCCGGGAATGAAGCGTTTCGGGTCGGGGGTGCGCACGTCTACAAGGGTCATCTGAAGCTCACGATATACGGGTTCTTTGGCCTTGGTGGGTAGAACAAATGGAGCGCGGGCGCAAGACATCTTGCACCCTCTCACGCCAGGCCCGGGATTTTCGCCGAAACAGGATACGCGTTTTTTACGCTTCCCGGTTTCAATTCACGTCATGGTGACTGTCGCTCTCTGTTTCATAACCTATATCGCCTTCAATCTTTTCGTCTTCCTCGTCTATTGGTGGGACAAGGAAGCGGCGAGGAATGGCGCATGGCGCATCCGGGAAAGCACGCTGTTATCGCTTGCGCTCATCGGCGGCAGCCTGGGCGCAATCTCGGCACAACGGCTGCTGCGGCATAAAACGCGCAAGGAACCGTTCCGCAGCATCCTGATATCGATTGTGATATTGCAGATAGGCCTTGCCGCATCGCTCGCCATCATGCCGGACTGGCCGATGCGGCTGGTGGAGGCTCTGCAAACTCTGTCTCAGAAAGCTGGCCCATAAAGACCGCTCTCGACCTTAGCCAATTGCTTCTGCAGGCCTACCGACTGCACTTCGCGGTCGAGCTTCGGCGCATAGGAGACGGAGAGCCAGCGGACGCTGTAGCCATGGTGGCGGAAAAAGGCGACGGCTGGCTCATTCTGGGCATGGGTTTCAAGCCGGATGGTCTCGAACCCCCTGTCCTCAATCAGCCTTTCGACATCGCCCAACAGGTGGCTGCCGACACCTCTGCGGTGAAAATCAGGATCGATCCAGAAATCGGAAATCGTCTCGTCGAAATGCTCCCGCGCCGCCCAACCCGCAACCGAGCCGCCAAACTCCGCCACCCTGATCGCCAGCCATGACGAGCGGGTAAAATTGGAAAAGGCGCTGGCCGCATTGTCATAAAGGGTCGGGGTGATGCCGAGAGCCGCGGTTGCCTGCCGCCATGCCCTGAGGCCGATGGCCGCCAGAACCTCCGCTTCCTGCTCATGCGCATTGCGAATGACGATCAAGCCGCGCCCTCCATGGCCGTTGAAATTAAACCATTGCCGACGCGATTCGACCAGCATGGTTTTCTCGCGCCCGGCGGGACTTGACCGCCTCGGCTTTGCCCGCTACCCAAAAAGAAGCAAGAACGGAGTTTTTATGTTCGCTCAATCGGAGTCCCGGTAAAGGCCCTGCCCGCAAGTTTCTTGCGCGCCGGGCCATGCTGAAACCGAGCCGGATGCCTTAACGGCACCCGGATTTGCTTTCACGCGTCTATATGACGCCGACCGGACTTCCAAAAAATGGACATTTCCCGCGCCGAACAGCGCATTCTTCACCTGCTCGCCCAGGGCGGCAGAATTGAACTCGTTCGAGACGACGCCCACAAAATCGAAAAACTCGCGCTCTACACGCGTGACGGCTGGATTTTCAGCGGCCTCGATCTCCTCACCTTCCGCAAACTGAAACGGAAGAGAGCGATCGCCTCTTCGGGCGGCAAGCCCTACCGCATCACGACGCGCGGGCTGGAACTCGTGCGGGGTGAGCTGGACAATCGATGAAAAACAAACGGGCGGCATTTGATGCCGCCCGTTCGTGTAGAGAGCTTGGTGAATCCGCTTACCACCACTTGGCGGGCGTGAACTTGCCGGCTGCCTGCTCGATGACATGCGCCGTCTTGAACAGCGTTTCTTCCTCGAAAGGCTTGCCGATAAGCTGGAGGCCGAGCGGCAGGCCCTTGCCGTCGAGACCGGCCGGAACCGAAAGACCCGGAAGACCCGCCATATTGACGGTGATTGTGAAAACGTCCTGCAGGTACATCTTCACCGGATCGGAGGCGAGTTCCTCATCGCCCACAGCGAAAGCGGAAGACGGGGTGATCGGCGCCAGAATGGCGTCGACGCCTTCGTGGAAGACGTTTTCGAAATCGCGCTTGATCAGCGTGCGGACCTTCTGCGCCTTCAGGTAATAGGCGTCGTAATAACCGGCGGACAGCACATAGGTGCCGACCATGATGCGGCGCTGCACTTCCTTGCCGAAGCCGGCGGCGCGGCTCTTTTCATACATATCGGCAATGTCCTTGCCGTCGACGCGCAGGCCGTAGCGAACGCCGTCATAACGGGCAAGGTTGGACGAGGCTTCCGCCGGTGCGACGATGTAATAGGCAGGCAGCGCGTATTTGGTATGCGGCAGCGAGATATCGACGACCTCGGCACCGGCATCGCGCAGCCACTCGACGCCCTTGGCCCAGAGCTTTTCGATTTCTTCCGGCATGCCGTCGACGCGATATTCCTTGGGGATACCGATTTTCAGTCCCTTCAGCGACTGGCCAATGGCCTTTTCGTAATCCGGCACCGGCAGGTCGACAGAGGTGGTGTCTTTCGCATCCACGCTTGCCATGGTCTTCAACAGAATGGCGGCATCACGCACGTCACGGGCAATCGGACCTGCCTGATCGAGCGAGGAAGCATAAGCGACGATGCCGAAGCGCGAGCAGCGGCCATAGGTCGGCTTGATACCGACGGTACCGGTGAAGGCCGCCGGCTGGCGGATGGAGCCGCCGGTATCGGTCGCGGTGGCGCCAGCGCAGAGATGCGCGGCCACGGCTGCGGCCGAACCGCCGGAAGAACCGCCGGGCACCAGCTTCTGTTCGGAGCCATTGGCGCGCCACGGGTTGATGGCCGGGCCATACCAGGAGCTTTCATTGGACGAGCCCATGGCAAATTCGTCCATGTTGAGCTTGCCGAGCATGACGGCGCCCTGATCCCAGAGGTTCTGGGTGACGGTGGATTCATATTTCGGCCTGAAGCCGTCGAGAACATGCGAACATGCCTGCGTGTGCACGTCACGGGTGGCGAACAGGTCCTTCACGCCAAGAGGAACGCCTTCCAGCTCGCCAGCCTTACCGGCGGCGATGCGGTCGTCGGAGGCTTTTGCCATGTCGCGCGCCTTTTCAGGCGTCAAGGCGACATAGGCGTTCAGCGCGCCGTTGGCCGCATCGATGGCGGAGAGATAGGCGTCGGTCAGCTCGAGGGCGGAAAATTCTTTGGCCTTCAGCTTTTCGCGGGCTTCGGCAATGGTCAGGCTCGTCAGGTCGGTCATGGTCGGCAACGGCTTTCGAAATCTTGGAAAAATCGGGCGGCAGAGGCGGTCGGCTTATTCGACCACTTTCGGGACCATGAAGAAGTCCCGGTCGGTCGCAGGCGCATTGGCGACAATGTCTTCCGCCTTGTTGCCGTCGGTCACCACGTCGGCGCGTTTTTTCATGTCCACCGGGGTCACCGAGGTCATCGGCTCAACGCCGTCGACATTCACTTCCGAAAGCTGCTCCACGAAACCGAGTATGCCGTTCAGCTGGCCGAGCATATTCTGTGCTTCTTCTTCGCTGACTGCGATACGGGCAAGGCGCGCAACGCGCTTTACGGTGGCGAGATCGACGGACATGGTTCTACTCCGATGGGATATTTCCCATTCGCTATAATCACCATGTCCGCCATTCGCAACGGTAGAAAGCATGTCGCGCCAAACTGTATGGCGGTTTTGCGGTCGCGACATGTGCAGGAAAAATGTCAGAAGGACAGCGTATCGCCGGCCTTCGGCGTGTGGACGCGCGCTTGCGCCCCTTCCATGCCGGCCACGAACTTCTCCGGCGTCTGGTCGATGATCGGGAAGGAACCGTAATGGCAGGGAATGACATTGCCGAAATTGAAGAAGCGCTGGCAGGCGAGCGCGGCGACGGCTCCGCCCATGGTGAAGCGGTCACCGATCGGCACAAGGCCGATATCCGGCTGATGCAGTTCATTGATGAGCTTCATGTCGGAAAAGATGTCGGTATCGCCCATGTGATAGACGGCCGGGCCGTCTTCGAAATGCAGCATCAGACCGTTGGCATTGCCGAGCGAATGGGAGACGCCGTCTTCGGTGATCTGGGCAGAGGAATGCAGCGCATTGGTGAAGGTGACGGAAAAACCGTCGAAATGCACCGTGCCGCCGGTATTGCCCATATCGACCTTCGCGACGCCCTTGGCGGAGAGCCAGGCGGCGAGATCGGCATTCGCGAGCACGGTCGCGCCGGTTTCGCGGGCAAGCTGCACGGTATCGCCGACATGGTCGCCATGGCCGTGAGTCAGGAGAATATGGGTGATGCCTTCGGCTGCCGACTTTCCATCCTGTCCGGCAAAACCGGGGTTACCGGTGAAGAATGGATCGATGAGGATCTTCGCGCTGCCGTTTTCGAGGCGGAAGGCGGAATGGCCGAGCCAGGTGATTTTCATGGGAAGTTCTCCTTTGTATTGCCGGTATATTATGACATAGGACGGCCTGAACAACCGCACTACCAATATTTAAGAGAGGCGACCATGGCCGCAAATGATGACGAGTACGTGTATGACGAGGCGACCGGTGAATGGCGACCGGCCTCCGAACTGGCTGCAGAAGCGGCGCGTGCGAATGAAGTACGCGATGCGGCGGGCAATGTGCTGGCGGATGGCGATTCCGTCACCCTCATCAAGGATTTGAAGGTCAAGGGCACCAGCACGGTCATCAAGCAGGGCACCGTCATCAAGTCGATCCGCCTGACCGATAATCCGGAAGAGATCGATTGCAAACATGATGCGGTGAAGGGTCTGGTGCTGCGCACCGAATTCGTCCGCAAACGATAAGGACAACATGCGACATGGCAACACTCACCATTGAGGAACTGGCGCAGACGCTTCAGCCGGGGCAGGCGATTGCCGGCCTCGACCTTGGCACGAAGACGATCGGGCTTGCCATGTCGGACCTGTCACGGCGTTTCGCAACGCCGCGCCCCGTCATCAAACGGGTGAAATTCACGCAGGATGCGGAAGTGCTGCTGGCCTTCGCCGAAAAGGAAAAAGTTTTCGCCTTCATCATCGGCCTGCCGATGAACATGGATGGTTCGGCCGGTCCCCGCGTGCAGGCGACGCGCGCCTTCGTGCGGACAATGGGCGAAAAAACCGCCCTGCCCTTCATTTTCTGGGATGAGCGGCTTTCGACGGTCGCGGCCGAGCGCGCATTGCTGGAAATGGACGTCTCACGCGCAAAGCGGGCCGAACGCATCGATTCGGCAGCCGCAAGCTTTATTCTTCAGGGCGCGCTGGACAGGCTTTCCGCACTCACCCGCGCGGCCGACTGACGGCCCTGCCACCACGCGGCAATCTGCTTTCTCTTGCGGAAGGCGAGAATCGCAAAAACGATCAGGCTGTCGACGGCGATGGCGCGCGCCACCAGCGGCGGCAGGCTTTCCGGCGGCAGGCCGAGAATATTGCCGTAAATCTGGAACACCAGATCATGGGTCTGGCGTGTGAGCATGTAGAAACCGAAGCTCATGTCGTAATAGGAAAGCCAGTACCAGCTGCCCAGCAGCGCGACGGGGCCGGCCCAGAGGATCAGAAACCACTTCATGCCGCCTGCCCCCGCACAAACATCGTATCGGGAACGCCGGCAAGCACCGCCCAGCGCACCACGGCCATAAGGCAGAGGTTCAGCGCCGGCGCGTCGATATCCAACGGCAGCATCACAAAAAACGTCATCATGACGCCTAAAGCTGTCCAGCGGCTCACTTGCGGCTCCCTTATGCGCAGTCATTGCGCATGGTTAACATTTCGTTAATCCACACTGGACCGGCAGCCATGGCGAGGCAAATGAAAGCTGTCGTTATGGTTAACGACGGGCGGCCGGCATGTGGAAAAGAACGTGATCGCGTGAACGGCCGGATGCGCCGGGCGGTTGCCGGCCCGGTGAAAACATGACTGATTTTTCTTTAATGCACAGGCCCAAGCGCGACTGTCTTCCGCCTGCGGAAACCGGTTCAGCCGTAAACGCCGCGCACCAGCCTTTTGACGGCAGTAGCGATCTTGTCCCAGTCCCGGTCCGATTTGAGCGGTACGCCAGCGAACTGACCGCTGGTGGCAGCGGAAATGACGAGGTGCTGAATGGCGGCGAACAGTACGGCATTGACGGCCGCTGTATCCACCCCCTTCGGCGCCGCCAGCGAACCGCGCATCCGCTCCAGCCATTTGCCCAGCGATTTGGCGCGGGCTTCGGCCAGTTGCCGCACCTGCGGTGAACCGTCAGACACTTCCCAGGCGATGATCTTGCAGACGAGAGGATCGCTGCGCAGCGCATCCATGAAATAAAGCGCGAGCTTTTCCATGAGGTCGCCATAGGTCAAAAGGAACATGCCGCCGGTATCTTCCGGAATGCGATCCTTCACCCAGGAACCGAGGTCCTCGCCGATCGCCTCGATCAGGCCATCGAGGCCGCCGAAATAACGGTAGATGAGCTGCTTGTCGCAGCCGGCGCGGCGGGCAACGGCATTGATGCCAAAACCCTGAAATCCCTCTTCGGCAAGCAGCGACCGCGCCGCATTAAAAATCGCCTTCTCGGTCTGAGCGCGATCCTTGATGCGCTTTTCCGGTCTGTCGGCTGAAATCGCCTCTGCGGTCGCCAGCATGATTCCCTACCCGTGTTTTGAAAGGCCTTCCTCAACGGGTTAACAAAGCATGAAGGGAAGAACAACGTGGCGGGGCGGATGGACGGAAGGTTCTTGTGGATGAAGGGTACGCCATGCCGTTTCCGGCACACGCCGGAAAAGCATCCACGCATTTTCAGGCGCTGACATCTCCATAGTCAACCGGGAGATGCCGCTCGATTTCCATGGAATCATGAAGAATGCGACCGATGCCCACCAAATCGGGATTCAACACGCGATACAGCAACAGATGCCTCGGATATTTAACTAGGCCGGTTTCACTTCTCGCCCTCTCCCGGCTGTAGCGGAGATGGTAGCTGCGCACATCGTCTGCCACTTCCGGACGGAGACTTGTTCCGGAACGAAACGGATCCCGCGCAACATCACGCAGCGCCGTGACAAGCAGTTTTTCGTAGCGTTTTCTCGCTGCGGCCCCAAATGTCGCGTGGGTCCATCCAAGAATTTCAATAATGTCCGATTGCGCGGCTTCGGACAGACGATACTTCGTCATGCCTTATCAGATTTGGCAAGGCGCGCTTCAGCGTCGCGTCCGAGAGCGGAAATGAAGTCGTCGAGATCATCATCCGCGACATCCGTAAAACGGCCTTGATCAAGGTCTGCGAAGCCCTGTTGCGCCGCCACCCTCAAGGCTTCCAATCTGGTCACCTCAAGGCGCTCGCGTCTTTCGATCAATCGTAAGCCCTCGCGTAGCACTTCGCTGGCATTTTGATAGCGGCCAGATTTAACGAGTTCGTCTATGATCTCTTCGTGATGCTGTGTTAGAACGACGTTACGCGTTGGCATCAGAGCCTCCACCAGATATTAGCGACGTCCAACAATACCACCGATTGGCATAATCTGCCAATATTACTCCAGCGCCATGCCGAACCAGACGCTGCCGGGCGTTTCGTGGCTTTCGAGGCGTTTGAAGCCACGGGTTTCCCAGAAACGCATACCCGCATGGTTGCGTTCGCTGGCGCCGAGGTGGATGCCGTAGACGTTGTTCTGTCTCGCCATATCGAGCCAGCGCGACAGAAGCCGGGTGCCGCCGCCCTTGCCCTGTGTGCGCGGCAGGAGGTTCATGTGGATATGGGCCGGAAACGGATCGGTGAGCCAGGCGGGTGTGCGGCGCGGATGATGGATGAACTGGGCGCGGCGCTGGTCGGCGTCCCATGTCTGCTGGTCGCCGCCGGGATCGGGGTAAAGGCTGCGCAGATGCGGCCACCATTCCCGCTCCAGCCGTTCTTCGTGCAGCGCCGTATCGAGTGCGCCGACGATATAACCGCACACACCCTCTTCATCCTCCGCCACGAAAACGGCATCGGGCCAGAGATGCAGATAGGGCACGGAATAGATGTGCCCGACCATGCGGCCATCCTTGTAAAGGGTGGTGGCGTCCTGCCCGGCATCGCCGGTGGCGAGGCTTATGGCGTAGAGCGCGTCTTCATCCTCGGAACGGGCGGAACGGAAGGTCAGCATTGGCAGCCGCCTTCCCTTGCCGCGCATCGATGCGCGAAAGTGTCACGACAGATCAGAACACGCTTTACGCCATTGCTGTTTTTCAAATCCGAGACCCCTCCCGCCGGGACTGCAAAACCTTCATCCGCATGCATCGGTCAAGATGCAGGCGGATAAAGAAGATCGATTATATAATTCGGATCGAAGCGGGAATCGAGCATGCCGTAAGTATGCCGCCAGCCGCCCGCCAGACGGGTCTCGAGGAAGGCATCGGCAATCTTGCCGGCGCCGAGACGGCAAAGCTCGGCGGCAGCGGCCGCAAGCGCGAACTGCTCCACCAGCAGGCGGGCCGCTCCCTCGTCACGTTCGGCAAGGGCGATTGCGGCGCGCAGCACGTCGGTGGTCTTTTTGCCGGCTGCCCCGAGATCACGCTCCAGCGTCTGGAAGACGAGATCGAACAGATCCTTGCCGCGCTGGAGAACCCGCAGCACATCCAGCGCCATGACGTTGCCGGAGCCTTCCCAGATGGCGTTGACGGGCGCTTCGCGATAGTGGCGGGCAATCGGCCGCTCTTCCACGTAACCGTTGCCGCCAAGGCACTCCATGGCTTCATAGATGAGCGCCGGCGCAATTTTGCAGCACCAGTATTTCACGATTGGCGTCATCACCCGCGCATAGGCGGCTTCGGCCGGATTGTTGCGGGCGGCGTCGAATGCGGTCGCCAGCCGGAAGGAGAGCGCAGTGGCCGCCGCCACATCCAGCGCCATGTCGGCGAGAACGCGCGTCATGATCGGTTGCGTGACCAGCATCTTGCCGAAAACAGAACGGCCGCGGGCATAGTGCACGGCTTCGGCAAGCGAGGCGCGCATCATGCCGGCGGAGGCAAGCGCGCAATCGAGCCGCGTCAGTGTCACCATGTCGAGGATCGTACGGATGCCGCTGCCGGGATCGCCCAGCAGATAACCGAAGGCATCTGTGAATTCGACTTCGGCGGATGCGTTGGAGCGATTACCGAGCTTGTCCTTGAGGCGCTGGAAGTGCAGGCCGTTCTTTGAGCCATCCTCCAGATAACGCGGCACGAGGAAGCAGCCCATGCCGTCGCCCATCTGGGCGAGCATGACGAAACCGTCGCTCATCGGCGCGGAGAGGAACCACTTGTGACCGGACAGGCGATAGATGCCCTCGCCCACCCGCTCGGCCGTCGTACGGTTGGCGCGCACATCCGTGCCGCCCTGCTTTTCCGTCATGCCCATGCCAATGGTGACGGCGGTTTTCTGCAGGGCCGGTTTCTGCGAAGAATCATATTTGCGCGAGAGGATCTTCGGCGCCCATTCCTTCTGCACGCGCGGCGAAGCCATGATGGCCGCGACGGAGGCGCTGGTCATGGTCAGCGGGCAAAGATGCCCGGCCTCGAGTTGCGAGGTCAGGTAAAATTTCGTGGCGCGGGCCTTGTGCTCATTGCCGCGCGTATCGGGAGAATTTTCCCAGACGCTGGAATGCAGGCCTGACGACATGGAACGGCGCATCAGCGCATGCCAGGCGGGATGGAATTCCACCTGATCCAGACGCTCGCCGCGCGGGCCGTGGGTATGCAGCTGCGGCACGCCCTGATTGGCCATGCGCGCCAGTTCCTGCGCCTCATGCGACGTGACATAGCGGCCGAGCTGGTCGAACTCATCCCTTAGATTGCGCGACAGGCCGGAAGTGAGGTCGACGATCAGCGGATCGGAACGATAGGCGTTGATACCGGACCAGAGGCTTGGCTGGTTCAGTTCGGCGAGCGTTTCTTCTGTCCGGGAATTCTGGGTCATCCGCTGCTTCTAGCTGTTTTGTACTGGCGTTGCATAGTGGGGTGATATTGCATAATTCCACCCGCAGGAAGCGATTGAGACGATTAAACCGCCGCTTTCAGCATTTTTCGGGAGTGATCCTGATTTAGGTATCCGGCCCGGAGAATACCAAACACGTTTCCGGCAAGATCAACGACAGTCCCCAAAAAGCCGCGCAGAAGTTGCGGCAGCAACCGGCGGGCATGCGGATAAACGCATTCTCCATAATCTGCGGCCGGATGTGGAACCTGCGGCAGGCTTTTTCGGTTGGCGACTTTGCTGAACGGCTGCACAGGGAGGAGACCATGGAGGCCAGCGTAAGAAAGCTCTTCGAGCGATATGAGCGATTTTTCAACAAGTCCCTCAAAGGTGACATGGATATGGAGGAGGTCGCCTCCCTCTACGCCTCCGACTTCATCGCCGCCTCCCCCGCCGGGGTGATGACCGGAAAGAACGATGACCACTTGAAGCAGGTCATGATGAAGGGTTACGAGCGCTACCGGACGATCGGAACGAAGGAGATGCGGATACGCGACATCCGTATCTCGCCCATCGACGACCATCATTGCCTTGCCCATGTTGCCTGGACGGCGACCTTCGATCGCAAGCGACAACCGGATGTCGCAATCGATTTCGATGTTCACTACTTCGTCCAGAGGCTGGATGGGGCGCCGAAAGTTTTCGGCTGGGCGTCAGGCGACGAACAGGCGCTTTTGAAGGAGCATGGCATCGTTTGATGCCTGCGCCTTCCATCGTCAGGCCGTTTGCCCTCGAGGGTTGGGGAAACATCGCCATGTTTTCATTTCAGGAGTTGCGGGCGCTTGCCCCGCGACCATGCAGTCTCTATAGAGCGCAGGACCGAATTCCGCCGCACTCCTGAGGCGTGTTCACAGCGAATGGGAGCGCGCGGATCAGCATTCGGGCGTTCCGGGCATTTTCACGGGAAAATGCGGCGCCCGTCAGGAGGCAAACCGCATGGTCTTCTTCCCCCATCGCCATCTCCTCGGCATCAAGGGGCTTTCCCATCAGGATATTACCCTGCTTCTCGACAAGGCCGACGAGGCGGTGAAAATCAGCCGCCAGCGCGAGAAAAAGACCTCGACGCTTCGGGGCCTGACGCAGATCAACCTGTTCTTCGAAGCCTCGACGCGCACGCAATCCTCCTTCGAGCTTGCCGGAAAGCGTCTCGGCGCAGACGTGATGAACATGTCGGTCGGCAATTCCTCGGTGAAGAAGGGCGAAACGCTGATCGATACGGCGATGACGCTGAACGCCATGCGCCCGGATGTGCTGGTGGTTCGCCACTCCTCCGCCGGAGCCGCGGCGCTGCTGGCGCAAAAGGTCGCCTGCTCGGTCGTCAATGCCGGCGACGGCCAGCATGAGCACCCGACGCAGGCGCTGCTCGACGCGCTGACCATCCGCCGCGCCAAGGGCGAACTGTCCGGCATCACGGTGGCAATCTGCGGCGACGTGCTGCATTCGCGCGTTGCCCGTTCCAACATCATCCTGCTCAACCAGATGGGGGCGCGCGTTCGCGTCGTCGCCCCCGCCACGCTTTTGCCCTCCGGTATCCGCGACATGAGCGTCGAAGTCTTCCACGACATGAAGGAAGGGCTGAAGAACGCCGATGTGGTGATGATGCTGCGCCTGCAGCGCGAGCGCATGTCCGGCTCCTTCGTGCCTTCGGTGCGCGAATATTTCCATTATTACGGCCTCGATGCCGAAAAGCTGAAGGCGGCGAAGGAAGATGCGCTGGTCATGCATCCCGGCCCGATGAACCGCGGCGTGGAAATCGCCTCCGACGTGGCCGACGGTCCGCAGAGCGTGATCGAAAGCCAGGTGGAAATGGGGGTTGCCGTGCGCATGGCGGTCATGGAAACCCTGCTTGTCTCGCAAAATCAGGGTGAGCGCGTATGAGTGCCGTTACCGTTCTCAACAATCTCCGCATCGTCGATCCGTCCCGTAACCTCGACGAGACCGGCAGCATCGTTATCGGTGCCGACGGCACCATTCTCGCGGCCGGCAAGGACGCGCATAATCAGGGCGCTCCCGAAGGGGCGACCGTTCGCGACTGCAAGGGTCTGCTGGCCGTTCCCGGTCTGGTGGACGCCCGTGTTTTCGTTGGCGAACCCGGCGCAGAGCACCGCGAAACCATCGAATCCGCCTCGCGCGCGGCAGCGGCCGGCGGTGTCACCAGCATCATCGTCATGCCCGATACCGATCCTGTTATCGATGACATCGCGCTGGTCGAATATGTGAAGAAGACGGCGCGCGACAAGGCGCTCGTCAATGTGCATCCCGCAGCAGCACTCACCAAGGGTCTGAACGGCGAGGAAATGACCGAATTCGGCATGTTGAAGGAAGCCGGCGCGGTCGCCTTCACCAATGGCCGCAAGGCGCTTTCCGATACGCTGGTGCTGCGCCGCGCCATGACCTATGCGCGCGAACTGGGCGCAGTGATCGCGCTCGAGACGCGCGACAAATATATCGGCGGCGGCGACATGAACGAGGGGCTTTTCGCAAGCTGGCTCGGGCTGTCGGGTGTTCCGAAGGAAGCCGAGATCATTCCGCTGGAGCGCGACCTGCGCATTGCCGGGCTGACACAGGCGATCTACCACGCCGCCAAGATTTCCGTGCCCGAATCGGCAGAAGCGATCCGCGTTGCGCGGCAGCGGGGCGTAAAGGCCACCTGCGGCATCTCGATCAACCATCTGACGCTCAACGAGAACGACATCGGCGAATACCGCACCTTCTTCAAGCTTTCGCCGCCGCTGCGCGCCGAAGACGACCGCAAGGCCATGGTGGAAGCACTGAAGGACGGCACCATCGATATCATCGTCTCCTCGCACGACCCGCAGGATGTCGACACCAAACGCCTGCCGTTTTCGGATGCGGCGAGCGGCGCGGTCGGGCTCGAAACCCTGCTGGCCGCGGCGCTGCGCCTGCACCATAGCGGCGAAGTTCCGCTGATGCGGCTGATCGATGCGCTCTCCACCCGCCCGGCGAAGATTTTCGGACTGGATGCGGGAACGCTGAAGGCGGGCGCGAAGGCCGATATCACGCTGATCGATCTCGACGAGCCGTGGCTCGTGGCAAAGGAGCAGCTGGTCTCGAAATCCAAGAACACCCCGTTCGAGGATGCCCGTTTCAGCGGCCGCGCGGTTGCCACTTATGTGGCTGGCAAAGCCGTTCATTCCTTGGCATAAGATCACCAACAGAGATCACGCGGCCAGCGCGACAGAGGGGACGTTTGAATGAGTGCTTTGACTGACTGGCAGACGGCGCCTGCCCTTCTCGCGCTTTCGGCGCTGATCGGCTATCTGTTCGGTTCTATTCCCTTCGGCCTCATTCTTACCCGCATGGCGGGGCTGGGCGACGTGCGCAAGATCGGCTCCGGCAATATCGGCGCGACCAATGTGCTGCGCACCGGCAACAAGAAGCTCGCCGCCGCAACGCTGCTGATGGACGCGCTGAAGGGCACGGCGGCGGTGCTGGTCGCCAATGCGCTCTGGGGTTACGAAGCGTCGCTGGTCGCCGGTTTCTTCGCCTTCCTCGGCCACCTCTTTCCGGTGTGGCTCGGCTTCAAGGGCGGCAAGGGTGTGGCGACCTATATCGGCGTGCTCTTGGGTGCCGCACCGCTGATGATGCTGGCCTTTGCGCTCATCTGGCTCGCGACCGCCTTCATCACCCGTTATTCCTCGCTCTCGGCGCTTTTGGCCATGCTGGTCATTCCCGTGGCCCTCTGGGTGCTCGGACCTGAAAAGACGGCGCTGCTGGTGACGCTGCTGAGTGCGATTTCATGGTGGAAGCACCGCGAGAACATCGCGCGGCTTCTGGCGGGCACTGAAAGCAGGATCGGGCAAAAGGGCTGAGACCCATTTAAGGATATGCCATGCCGCATGAGGAAACGACACGGCAGGGCATAGAGCTTTCCGCGCGGCAGCGGGTCGCGTGGCTGAGGCTCATCCGCAGCGACAATATCGGTCCCGTCACCTTCCGCGAACTCATCAATCATTTCGGCAGCGCCGAAAAGGCGCTCGATGCCCTGCCCGAGCTTTCGCGGCGCGGCGGCTCGTCGCGCAGCCCACGCATCGCCACACAGGCGGAGGCGGAAGACGAGATCGGGACAGCAGAGAAATTCGGCGCGCGTTTCGTCGGCATCGGTGAGCCGGATTACCCACCTGCCCTGCGGCAGCTGGATGGCGCGCCGCCGCTGATCGCCATGAAAGGATCGGCAGCGACCGCGACAAGACCGAGCGTCGGCATCGTCGGCTCCCGCAACGCCTCCATCAACGGCGCGAAATTCGCCGCCATGCTCGCGCGCGATTGCGGCCGCGCCGGCTATAGCATCGCCTCGGGGCTGGCGCGTGGCATCGATGCGGCCGCACACCGGGCAAGCCTTGCAACGGGCACGGTTGCCATGCTGGCCGGCGGCCTCAACCGCCCCTACCCGCAGGAAAATTTCGGGCTCTTGCAGGAGATATACGATCAGGGCGGCGCGACGATCAGCGAAATGCCCTTTGGCTGGGAACCGCGCGCCCGCGATTTTCCCCGCCGCAACCGATTGATCGCCGGCGTCTCCCTCGGTGTCGTCATCGTCGAAGCGGCGGAGCGCTCCGGCTCGCTGATAACGGCAAGGCTTGCCGGAGAAGCGGGACGGCTGGTTTTTGCCGTGCCCGGCTCCCCGCTCGATGCACGCTGCGAGGGCACCAACCGGCTGATCAAGGAAGGCGCGATGCTGACCACGGGCGCGGCCGATATTCTGGAAGCGCTGCGGCCGCTGATGGAGCCGCAATTGCCCTATGAACGCAAGATCGAGGAACCGAGATCCGACACCGAGATGTCACCACCAGGGGACGACGAGCGCAGCATCATCGCAGCCGCTCTCGGTCCCTCGCCCGTGGAAACGGACGATATCATCCGTCACACAGGTTTTTCCGCTGCAACCGTTCATCTGGTGCTGCTGGAGCTTGATATTGCCGGACGTCTAAACCGGCATGCCGGGGGGCGTGTGTCGCTCTTCATCGCGGATTGACAGCTTGCGCCGTCCGCTCTGGATATCGCCGACTTCGACATAGGCCATCTCGATCAGATAACACAGCATGTCGGCCCCCTCACGGCTTGCGACCTGCCGCAGTTCCGCGAGCATCTGGCGAATGTAAGCCAAGTTCTCTCTGGTCCCTTCATTATCGGCATTATTGTTTGTTGCGTTGGGGACCATATATCTATCCTGCAAAATTTGCCTGAAACGAAGAGCAATAAGTCGATTCAAATGATGTTGCCCATCATAACCAATTTACCAAAGATTGCAATACAACAATAGATTATCCATAGGTTGCAATCATCTTGAAGCGATAAAATCGGCCTTGCCTCTTGACCCGCGCGCATTACCTGTCCATGTCGAAATATAAAGAAGGCGAATTGCGGCATTGCGCCGTGACCCGGCCACGTTAACGGACCAGTTCCAGAGAAAAACAATATGAATGTCGTCGTCGTAGAATCTCCTGCCAAAGCCAAGACGATCAACAAGTATCTTGGCTCGGGCTACAAGGTTCTTGCATCCTTTGGCCACGTCAGAGACCTTCCTGCCAAGGACGGATCGGTGCTGCCCGACCAGGATTTCGAAATGTCCTGGGAGGTCGACAGCGCATCCGCCAAGCGCATGAAGGATATTGCCGATGCGGTAAAATCCTCCGACGGCCTCATTCTCGCAACCGACCCGGATCGCGAAGGCGAGGCCATTTCCTGGCACGTTCTCGATCTTTTGAAGAAAAAGCGCGTCCTCGGCGACAAGCCGGTGAAGCGCGTGGTCTTCAACGCCATCACCAAAAAGGCCGTGCTGGACGCCATGGCGAACCCGCGCGACATCGATGTGCCGCTGGTCGACGCCTATCTCGCCCGCCGCGCGCTGGACTATCTCGTCGGCTTCAATCTGTCGCCCGTGCTGTGGCGTAAGCTGCCCGGCGCGCGTTCCGCCGGCCGCGTTCAGTCGGTTGCACTGCGCCTCGTCTGCGACCGCGAATCCGAGATCGAGCGTTTCGTCTCCGAAGAATACTGGAACATCAGCGCGCTTCTGAAGACACCGCGCGGTGACGAGTTCGAAGCCAAGCTGGTTTCGGCCGATGGCAAGCGCCTGCAAAGCCGCTCGATCAAGACCGGAGACGATGCGAACCGGCTGAAGGCGCTGCTCGAAGGCGCGAGCTATGTGGTCGAAAGCGTCGAGGCGAAACCGGTCAAGCGCAATCCCGGCCCGCCCTTCACCACTTCGACGCTGCAGCAGGCGGCCTCCTCGCGCATGGGCTTTTCCGCCTCGCGCACCATGCAGGTGGCGCAGAAGCTTTACGAAGGCATCGATATCGGCGGCGAGACCGTCGGTCTGATCACCTATATGCGTACCGACGGCGTGCAGATGGCCCCGGAAGCGATCGATGCCGCCCGCCGCGCCATTGGCGAGCAGTTCGGCGGCCGTTACGTGCCGGAAAAGGCGCGTTTCTATTCCACCAAGGCCAAAAACGCCCAGGAAGCGCACGAAGCGATCCGACCGACCGATTTCAACCGCACGCCGGATCAGGTGAAGCGTTATCTCGATCCCGATCAGCTGCGTCTTTATGACCTGATCTGGAAGCGCGGCATAGCGAGCCAGATGGCCTCGGCGGAAATCGAGCGGACCACGGTGGAAATCCTTGCCAGCAATGGCGGCGAAAAGGCAGGCCTGCGCGCCGTCGGTTCGGTGATCCGCTTCGACGGTTTCATCGCCGCCTATACCGACCAGAAGGAAGATGGCGAACAGAGCGACGACGGTGACGACGAAGGCCGTCTGCCGCCGATCAACGAGCGCGAGAACCTCGCCAAGCAGAAGATCAACGCCAGCCAGCACTTCACCGAACCGCCGCCGCGTTATTCGGAAGCCTCGCTGATCAAGAAGATGGAAGAACTCGGCATCGGCCGTCCCTCCACCTATGCGGCGACGCTGAAGACGCTGAGCGACCGTGAATATATCGTCGTCGACAAGCGCAAGCTGATCCCACATTCGCGCGGCCGGCTGGTGACGGCTTTCCTCGAAAGCTTCTTCACCAAGTACGTCGAATATGATTTCACCGCCGCGCTTGAAGAAAAGCTCGACCGGATTTCCGCTGGCGAACTGGACTGGAAGCAGGTGCTGCGCGATTTCTGGAAGGACTTCTTCGCCCAGATCGAAGACACCAAGGAACTGCGCGTCACCAACGTGCTGGATGCGCTGAACGAGGTTCTGGCGCCGCTGGTCTTCCCCAAGCGCGAGGACGGTTCCGATCCGCGCATCTGTCAGGTTTGCGGCACCGGCAATCTTTCGCTGAAGCTTGGCAAATACGGCGCTTTCGTCGGTTGCTCCAACTATCCGGAATGCAATTACACCCGCCAGCTGACCTCGGACGGTTCGGAAGCCGAAGCTGCGGCTTCGAACGAGCCGAAGGCGCTGGGTGCCGATCCGATGACCGGCGAGGAGCTGACGCTGCGCTCCGGCCGTTTCGGGCCCTATATCCAGCGCGGTGACGGCAAGGAGGCCAAGCGCTCCTCGCTGCCCAAGGGCTGGAAGCCTGAAGATATCGACCACGAAAAGGCGCTGGCGCTCATCAACCTGCCGCGCGATATCGGCAAGCATCCGGAAACCGGCAAGATGATTTCCGCCGGCCTCGGCCGCTACGGGCCGTTCCTTTTGCATGACGGTTCCTATGCGAACCTTGAAAGCATCGAGGACGTGTTCTCTATCGGCCTCAACCGCGCTGTGACCGTGATTGCCGAAAAGCAGAGCAAGGGACCGGGTCGCGGCCGCAGCGGCACGCCGGCGGCGCTGAAGGAACTGGGCGACCACCCCGATGGCGGCTCGATCACCGTTCGCGACGGGCGTTATGGCGCTTACGTCAACTGGGGCAAGGTCAACGCCACCATTCCGAAGGGTCAGGACCCGGCTTCGGTGACGCTGGACGAGGCGCTGGTGCTGATTGCCGAGCGCATCGCCAAGACCGGCACCGGCGGCAAGCCTGCCAAGGGCAGGAAGACGACTGCCAAGAAGGCCGATGGTGACGCCGCAGCTAAGCCGAAGGCGACCAAGGCCAAGGCGGCAACAAAGAGCAAGACGGCCGCCAAGCCGAAGGCAGCGGCCAAACCCAAGAAGGCAGCAGAGTGAGCAAAGCGCCGCGTCAGAGACAGGGTTCAGCCAGCGACGGTTTCGGACGCACCGGGCGCGGCAAGCGGGTTAGTGAAGGTGAAGGCATCATCCATGGTGAGGTGCCTCCCCGCGACGTGCTGCTGAAATTCATCGCCGACCATCCGCAACAGGCCTCCAAGCGGGAAATCGCCAAGGCTTTCGGGCTGAAAGGCGAGAACCGCGTCGTTCTCAAAGCGCTGCTGAAAGAGCTTGAAACCGACGGCATGGTGCAGAAGAGCCGCAAGTCGCTGACGCGGCCGGGCGGCCTGCCGCCGGTCACGGTTCTCGATATCACCACCCGCGACAAGGACGGCGAATTGATCGGCCGACCGGCGGAATGGCCGGAGGATCAGGGCGCGGCGCCGGCCGTGCTCATCCGCCAGTCATCGCAGGATCGCGGCAAGAAGGCCCCGGCGGCGGGTCTTGGCGACCGCATTCTAGCGAAAATCTTCCCCTCCAAGGAAAGCTCCGGCCCGGCCTATACGGCCCGCGTCGTGAAGCTGATCGACCGCCGCCAGAACGCGCTGCTCGGCGTGTTCAAGGAGACGGCGGGCGGCGGCGGACGGCTGATGCCGATCGACCGGCGCGGCGAAGAAATGGTCATCGACCCCGATGGCGTCGGCGATGCGAAAGACGGCGATCTGATCGAGGTGGAAACCTCGCGCAACAGCGGCCGTTATGGGCTGACGCGCGCCAAGGTCCTGTCGGTTATCGGCTCCGTTGCCTCGGAAAAGGCGATCTCGATGATCGCGATCCATTCCCACGGCATTCCGCATATCTTCCCCTCGAACGTTCTTGCCGAGGCGGATGCCGCCAAGGCGGCCAGCATGTCGCACCGCGAGGACTGGCGCGACCTGCCGCTCATCACCATCGATCCGGCCGACGCCAAGGACCATGACGATGCGGTCTATGCCGAGCCCGACACGTCGCCCGACAATCCTGACGGTGTCATCGTCACCGTCGCCATTGCCGATGTCTCCTGGTATGTGCGATCAGGCGCACCGCTCGACCGCGAAGCGCTGAAGCGCGGCAACTCGGTCTATTTCCCTGACCGTGTCGTGCCGATGCTGCCGGAGCGCATCTCCAACGATCTCTGCTCGCTGAAGGAAGGCGTCGACCGCCCTGCCCTTGCCGTGCGGATGATCTTTTCGAAGGAAGGCCGCAAGGCCGGCCACACCTTCCACCGCATCATGATGAAGAGCGCTGCCAAGCTCTCCTACAGCCAAGCTCAGGCGGCCATCGACGGACGGCCGGATGACAAGACCGGCCCGCTGCTGGAACCGATCCTGAAGCCGCTATGGCACGCCTATGCGGTGATGAAGCGTGGCCGCGACCGCCGCCAGCCGCTGGAACTCGATATGCCGGAACGCAAGATCCTGCTTCGGCCCGACGGGACGGTGGACAAGGTCGTCATTCCCGAACGCCTCGACGCGCATAAGCTGATCGAGGAAATGATGATCCAGGCGAATGTCGCCGCCGCCGAGACGCTGGAAAAGAAGAAGCAGCCGCTGGTCTATCGCGTCCACGATGCGCCCACGCTTTCCAAGCAGGAGGTGCTGCGCGAATTCCTCGGCACCATCGGCATATCCATGGCCAAGGGTGCGGCCATGCGCGCCAATTCCTTCAACGGCATTCTGGCCCGCGCGCTCGATACGCCGCACCAGATCATGGTCAACGAGATGGTGCTGCGCAGCCAGAGCCAGGCGATCTACAGCCCGGAAAACATCGGCCATTTCGGCCTCAACCTGATGAAATATGCACATTTCACCTCGCCGATCCGCCGTTATGCCGACCTCATCGTGCATCGCGCGCTGGTGGGGTCGCTTGGCCTCGGCGAAGGCGGCATCACACCGCAGGAAGAGGCGACGCTGGACGATATCGCCGCCGAAATCTCGACCTTCGAGCGCCGCGCCATGGCTGCCGAACGCGACACCATCAACCGGCTGATCGCGCATCATCTCTCCGAACGGGTGGGCGAAGAATTCGAGGGCCGTGTTTCCGGTGTCACCAAGGCGGGACTTTTTGTCGCGCTTCCGCAATTTGGCGCGGACGGCTTTGTTCCTATATCTACACTCGGAACCGACTATTTCCTTTACGATGAGGCCCATCAGGCCCTGACAGGAGAGAAGACGGGCCTTGGATACCAGCTTGGCGACACGGTTCAGGTGCGGCTTGCGGAAGCGGTGCCTTTGGCAGGCGCGCTTCGTTTCGATATGCTGAGCCCGGGGCGCAAGATGCCGGTCGGCTCGCGGTCGTTCCACAAGGCAGGCCGGCGGACATCGCGTCCTGCCGCTAAGCCCGGGACGCGACCGCCCAGAAGGCGACGATAACAAGACCGCTTCAGGCGGTTGAAAAACGGGAGAAGGACTTAAGGATGAGTGCACATCAGGGCTCGGAAACAGTCACCTTCGGAGACGATAGCGCGGAACGGCCGCTTGGCCGCTCGATCATGCGGGGAATGGCCAATCGCTGTCCTGCGTGCGGCAGCGGACGCCTGTTCCGGGCCTTTCTGAAGCCGGTGGACGCCTGTGCCGCCTGCGGCGAAGAAATGCACCACCACCGGTCCGATGACCTGCCGCCCTATATTTCCATCGTCATCATCGGCCATATCGCCGTCGGCGGTTTCATGATGACCGATATGGTGTTTTCCGTTCCCATGTGGGTGCATTTCGCCATCTGGGTGCCGATTACCATTCTCGCCGCGCTTTTGACGCTACAACCCATCAAGGGCGGTGTCATTGGCCTGCAATGGGCGCTGAAGATGCACGGCTTCGACCGAAAACAGCAAAAAGCGCAGATCGACGGCTCGTCTCACTGACGGCGGGCGGGACCTTGCAGGTGACTCAGCTTTCCCGGCGTGCCGAAACGGCGAGCGCGCCCATGCGGCCGCGCGACGCCGCCTCCATCATTCTGTTCGACCGCTCCGGCTCGCAGCTCAGGGTGCTGATGGGCCAGCGCAGCAACGCCCATGTCTTCATGCCGGGCGCCTATGTATTTCCCGGCGGCAAACGCGATCCGCGCGACCATGCGCTGCCCTTTTCGGGCGATCTGCATCCCGCTGTCCTCCACAGCCTCACCGCCTCCGCAGCGCGGCGGCTCAGCGCTGCCGGCGCGAGAGCTCTGGCGCTTGCCGCCGCACGCGAGCTTTTCGAGGAAACCGGCGTGGATCTCGGCTTGAGCACCAGGGGTCCCGATCTTTCCCGTTTCCGATATGTGGCCCGCGCCATCACCCCACCCGGCAATGTGCGGCGCTACGACACGCGATTCTTCTGCTGTTATGCCGACGAATTGAGGCTGGATACCCGGCTAACCCGTGATTCCGACGAGTTGCACAATGTGCAATGGCTTGACATGACAGACCTTTCCGGTCTGAACATGCCGAAAATCACGCGTACGGTTCTCGAAGATGTCACAAAACTCATGATAGGTGATCCCTCATTGCCCTTTGAAAGCCCCGCGCGGCTCTATATCACGCGCCACGGCCGGTTCATTCGAGACTTTGTATAAAGGCCGTCATGTCACAAATGAAATGCGAAGAAGCGGACGCCATTCACTGGCCCTCACTGATCGCCGCCATTTCCGCCATCAGTGCGGTCGGTGTCGCCATCGGCCTTGGCCTTCCGCTCCTGTCGATCATCCTTGAGAAGCGCGGCATCTCCTCCACCATGATCGGGGTGAATTCGGCCATGGCCGGCGTCGCAGCGATGATGGCGGCCCCCGTGACCACCAAGATCGCCCATGATTTCGGCGTGGCGCGAACCATGCTGTTCGCAGTCGTCGTTTCGGCGCTGAGTGCGCTCGGTTTTTATTTCGCCGAAGCCTTCTGGATGTGGTTTCCGCTGCGAATCGTTTTCCACGGCGCCACCACCACGCTTTTCATCCTCTCCGAATACTGGATCAACATGACCGCGCCGCCCAGAAAACGCGGCATGGTTCTCGGCATCTACGCCACTGGCCTTGCGGTCGGCTTCGCGGTCGGTCCGCTGCTGTTTTCCGTGGTCGGCAGCGAAGGCATATTGCCGTTTCTAGTCGGCGCGGCGATCATCCTGCTCGCCGCGATCCCGATCTTCATGGCGCGCGGCGAAAGCCCGGAGCTGGACGAACGGCCCAACCACCATTTCGTCCGTTATGTCTGGCTGGTGCCCATGGCGTCCGCGGCTGCCTTCGTCTTCGGTTCGGTGCAGGCCGGCGGCCTTTCGCTGTTTCCGATCTATGCGACGCGGGAAGGCTTCAACGAATCGCAGGCAGCGCTTCTCCTTACCGTGATGGGCATCGGCAATATGGTCTTCCAGATACCAATCGGCCTGCTTTCGGACCGGATGAAAGACCGGAGGACGATGCTGGGGCTGATGGCATTTGCCGGCGTCTGCGGCACGCTGGCGCTGCCTTTCCTGGTGGAAAGCTGGCTTCTGGTGGCGGCCCTGCTGCTGTTCTGGGGCGGGCTGGTCTCCGGCATGTATACTGTCGGCCTCACCCATCTCGGATCACGCCTGAAAGGCGCCGATCTGGTCGCCGCCAATGCCGCCTTCATCTTCTGTTACGCCATGGGCACGATTGCGGGGCCGCAGGCCGTGGGCATTTCCATGGACCTTGCCGGAACCGACGGCTTTGCCTGGTCACTGGCGGTATTTTTCGGGCTTTACGTGGTGCTTTATATCGTCCGTTTTGTTTTCCGGGCAAAACAGGCTTGACTTTTCAGGCGCGATACGTAGTTTCGCGCCAGATTTAGCCGAGGTGAGAAGCGCCTGCGGCTTCTCTTTTGTTTAAAGGCAGGACGACCATGGCGAAAGCTACAACAATCAAGATCAAGCTGCTGTCGACAGCCGACACCGGTACCTTCTACGTCACCACCAAGAACAGCCGTACGTTCACGGACAAGATGACGAAGACGAAGTACGACCCGGTTGTACGCAAGCACGTTGAATTCAAGGAAACCAAGATCAAGTAATTTCTTGATCGGTCTCCGACAAAAGCGCGCCCAACGGGCGCGTTTTTTGTTTGTGCCAAGGGAAGAGGCTGCCACCAGCCTTGTCGCGCCCAGAGGCTTTCCAGGCGGCCAATAAGGCCCCGCGTCCCCGCTGCCCCCGGAAATTGCCGCCGTTACTGGCAAAGCGCGCGAGCAGCCATGGGCAAGTCCGACCATATGGTCTGACGCCCCACCCGCCGCCGCAATCATTCAGATGCTCAAAAGAAGCATCCCAAGGGCTACGGCCATCTGCCCTGCCCCGTATCACGACCTCGCACATGACGTGAACGAAGACGACCGCACAAGCCGCTACGCTGCGATACGCTCACCACGAACAGGTAATTTTCGGGAAGAAGGCGGTCGGCTAACGATGCGATTACGGCACGAGGAACCGATTCGGACATCGTCAGCCGACCGACCCCACGATTCAGGAGATGCGGCGGACCTGAGCATCATGGGGCATTCAAACTACGCAATACCAGCCCCTGACGAGCGAAATCGCGACGGCTAAAGCCGCTATCATTCATCATCACAAGACGGATAAACCGCCGGAAGAACTGTTACTCTCAATAGGGAGTGTGCGCAGAAGTAAAATAAAAATCAACAAATTCTTAAGCCAGAGATACATCACCTGGGAAACATGGTTAAGTATACAAAGCTGGCACACTATAGTTGCCGGAGAGATTGAATTCAACGTATTTTTCAACTTGAACTCTATTTGTATCGCCAATCTGCATCTTTTCATTGTAAAGCGATAAAATACATCCAAGGTCAATGGCTTGCAGCCTCGCGACGCCCGCCCCGTATTCCCGAATAACTATTTCGCCGGGATATGACGGAGAGATTGCGCAATATTTTTAGTTAATCCGCCGCTGATGCTCAGGCAGCGGCAGCAACGACACGGTTGCGACCGGCGTGTTTCGCCTCATAGAGCGCCTTGTCGGCGTGTTTCAAGATTTCGTCCGGCGCGCCGAAGGCGCCGCTGCTCGTGGCGATGCCGAGGGACGCGGTAATGCTCAGTTCACGGTCGATGGAACGAACATAAAAAGGCTTGTCCTCGACTATCGCCCGCAGGCGCTCGGCGACGCTTGCCGCAAGCTCCATCGGCGTATCGGGCATGACGACGACGAACTCCTCCCCGCCATAACGGCAGGCGAGATCCGCGCCGCGCACCGTGCTGCGAATGCGTGCTGCAAATTCCCGCAGCACCTCATCGCCGACATCGTGACCATAGGTGTCGTTGACCAGCTTGAAGCGGTCTATATCGGTCATGCAGATGGAAATCGGGCGGCCGCGAACGGCAGCACGGTCGAAGAGTATCTTCAGGTGGTTGTCGAGGTAACGGCGATTGTTGAGGCCGGTCAGCCCGTCGACGATGGCGAGTTCCATCGTGTGCTGGAGATTGAGCCGCAGATGCTCGTTGTAGCGCTTGCGCCTGATCTGCGTCAGCGAGCGCGCGACGAGTTCGTTCGGATCGATCGGGCGGAGAATGTAATCATTCACGCCGAGATCGAGCGCCCGCGCCACCATATCGTCCGCCCCCTGCTCCGCCACCAGAAGCAGCGGCAGGAAACGGGTGCGTTCCAGCGAGCGAAGCTGCGAGCACAGCCGTAGCGGATCGTAATTCTCGAAATTTGAATTGACGATGACGAGCTCGAACGGATTGCCCGCGGCCTTGAGCAAGGCCGCCTGCGGCTCGGTGACGGCATCGACCTCGGCAACCGGCTTCAGCGCCCGTACGATACGTTCCTGCGAGCTGGCGCGGCCATCCGCAACCAGCACGCGGCCGGGCGTCTGCATCAGGCCATCGCTGCGCAGCATCTCCTCGATGCCGATCTGCCGTGCGGTTTCCGCGCGCAGCCGCAATTCGTCGCTGACGGCCTTGAGGCGCACGAGGCTTTTGACACGGGCGATGAGTTGAAGATCATTGACCGGCTTGGTGAGAAAATCGTCGGCGCCGGCCTTGAGGCCGCGCACGCGGTCCGATGGCTGATCGAGTGCCGTGACCATCACCACCGGAATATGTGCGGTATTCGGATTGGCCTTCAGCCTTTCGCAGACCTCGAAACCATCCATGCCCGGCATCATGATATCGAGCAGGATGATATCGACCTGCTCTTCGTCGCAGATCGCCAGCGCCTTGAAACCATCCTCGGCGGTGACGACATCGAAATATTCCGCCAGAAGGCGGGCTTCGAGAAGCTTCACATTGGCCGGAATATCGTCAACAACCAGAACTCTCGCCGTCATAACCGTTCCCCAGTCGCCTCACGCATCGCCCAGATAAGTCTTGATGACTTCGATGAACTTCGGAACGGAAATCGGCTTCGACACATAGGCCTCGCATCCGCCCTGGCGAATCCGTTCCTCGTCGCCCTTCATGGCGAAAGCCGTGACCGCGATGACCGGAATGACATGCAGCTCGTCATCTTCCTTCAGCCACTTCGTCACCTCCAGTCCCGAGACTTCCGGAAGCTGGATATCCATGAGGATGAGGTCCGGGCGGTGCTTGCGGGCGAGATCGAGCGCTTCCATGCCGTTGCGCGTCTGGATGGTCGTATAACCGGACGCCTCGATCAGGTCGCGAAAGAGCTTCATGTTCAGCTCGTTGTCTTCGACTATCATGACCTGCTTGGGCATGGTGAGCAGTCCCCGTTTCGCTTTGAAACCTTCATCCAGACATATAAGTTGCCAGAGAACCGATTCCATCGTCCATTTGTTGCGCAAGGCTAGAGGGATTTGGTTTCAAAATAGGTAACTTCGGGGAAGAAATGCTGCGCGATACGAAAAACAAAGGCAATGCCGGCCAGGATCCGCAAGAAACGGCAGCCGCCATACTTGGCTGGCTGGCAAACGAACCGGAAATGCTGGCGCGTTTTCTGGCGCTGAGCGGGTTGCAGGCCAATATGCTGCGCCAGGCCGTCAACGATCCCGGCTTTCTTGCCGGCCTCACCGATTTTCTGATGAACCATGAACCGGACCTCATGGCGTTTTGCGCCGCGACCGATACTTCCCCCGAAACAGTGGCGGCCGCCTGGCATCACTTTTCCGGGCCGGGGCTGGATTCAGGCGTGTATTGACGGGTAGCCAGCCGGAGGCGGTCAGCGTTTCAGCAATGTGCGGGCATAGGATTCCAGCACCGCATTCATGCGTGTCTGGTATCCCTTGCCGGTGGATTTATAAGCCTCGACGACGGACTTCTTGACCCTCAGCGTGATCTGCTGCGTCCCTTCCGGCTCCACGAGTTTTGCATTCGCCCAGAAGTGCTCATCCAGTTCGGGAATATCGCTGTAGTCAATCTTCTCGTCAGGCAAGGCTGCCAGCTCTTCAAGGCTCAGTTCTTTTTCGTATTTCTTCGTCATAACGTTTCCTTTCGCGGCGGTTTGCCGGCCGGGCGGAGATGATGCGGGTTCGACCGGCACGATCGGTATGGATGACCGCCAGAAATACTATTCCTTCGATCTGCCCTATGCTGTGATAGCGCATCTCTCCATAGGCCCCGCGCTCATCGACCCATGAAAGAACCGCACCCTCGAAGATTCGAATCGCCGTCTGAAATCCGACGCCATGCTTTCGGATGTTGGGCCTGTTTTTCTCTTCATCCCATTCGAACATGCGTAAAAAATCATCTACAATTGTAACTACAAATATGGGTGAGATCAAATATTTCTCTATGGTATGCAAGTTTTCCGATGCGCCGGGGTTTTCAAATCCGGGCTTTGTCGCGAACGCCCCTTGAGCCGTTGTCACGGCCGGAGTATGGTCAGTGACGTTCTTGTTTTGTTTTCGGCTCATGTCCACGTCGCACCCCTATGATCCCGGTTTTTGCCGCGACTGTCTGGCCGGCCAGCCAGAAGGGCTGAGGCGTTGCCGCGCCTGTGGCAGCCCGCGCCTTGTTTATCATGCCGAACTCTACGATCTGAGCATTGCCCATATCGACTGCGACGCCTTTTATGCCTCCGTTGAAAAACGGGACAACCCGGAACTGGCCGACAAGCCTGTGATCGTTGGCGGCGGCAAACGTGGGGTGGTTTCCACCGCCTGTTATATCGCCCGCATTCACGGCGTGCGTTCCGCCATGCCCATGTTCAAGGCACTGGAAGCCTGTCCTGACGCCATCGTCATCAAGCCGGATATGGAAAAATACAGCCGTGTCGGACGCGAAATCCGGGCGATGATGCAGGAATTGACGCCGCTGGTGCAGCCGCTTTCCATAGACGAGGCGTTTCTCGATCTTTCCGGCACCGAGAAGCTGCATCACGATCCACCGGCCCGTGTGCTGGCGAAATTCGCCCGGCGCGTGGAAAAGGAAGTGGGCGTGACCGTTTCAGCCGGCCTTTCCTACTGCAAATTTCTCGCCAAGGTCGCGTCCGACCTGCAAAAGCCGCGCGGCTTTTCAGTGATCGGCGAAACGGAGGCGCTGTCCTTTCTGGCGACGCGGCCGGTCACCACCATCTGGGGCGTGGGCAAGGCCTTCGCGGCGACGCTGGAGGCGGACGGTATCCGCATGATCGCGCAGCTGCAGGAGATGGAGGAAAGCGAGCTGATGCGCCGCTATGGCGTGATGGGACAACGCCTCTTCCGGCTTTCGCGCGGCATTGACGAGAGGCATGTGCACAATAACGACCCCGTCAAAAGCGTCTCTTCCGAAACCACCTTCTTCAACGATATTTCCCGCCATGAGGATCTGGTACCGATCCTGCGCTCGCTTTCCGAAAAGGTTGCCTGGCGGCTGAAGAAGAGCGGCATTGCCGGCCAGACGGTGGTGCTGAAGATGAAGACGGCAGACTTCAAGCTCCGCACCCGCAACCGCAAACTGGACGACCCCACGCAGCTTGCCGACCGGATTTTTCGCACCGGCCTTTCGCTGCTGGAAAAGGAAACGGACGGCACCAGGTTCCGCCTCATCGGTATCGGCGTCAGCGATCTGCGCGACGCGGGCCTCGCCGATCCGCCCGATCTCGTCGACAAACAGGCGGGGCGCCGGGCTGCGGCGGAAGCGGCGATGGACAAGCTGCGCGACAAGTTCGGCAAGGGCAGCGTCGAGACCGGCTATACGTTCGGAACGCGCAAATAACAGTTGCGCGATTGTGCGACAGGTCGCGCAATCCTGCCCTCGCCGCCTCGCGCCGGATATATTTTAGATTTTACACAAATTAGTGATGTTGCGGATGATCGGTCCTTAAACTTCATTAAACTTCGCATGATTGAGTGAGGCAAGTTTTGTACATGTGGTGTATTGCGTCATGTCCCTCCGCCTCCGTCTTATGGCTGGCATGCTGTCGGCCAGCATTCTTGCCTTTCCGGCGCTTGCCGCTGACAGCAGGTCCATGCAGATACTGGTATCGAAAAGCGACCAGTCGCTTTCGCTTTATGAGAACGGCGAAATCGTCGCCACCTCGAAGGTCTCCACCGGCAAGGCCGGGCATGAGACACCGAGCGGCATCTTCTCGATTCTGGAAAAGCGCAAATACCACGAGTCGAATATCTACTCGGCCGCGCCCATGCCCTTCATGCAGCGGCTGACATGGTCCGGCATCGCGCTGCACGAAGGCAAGGTGCCGAACTATCCGGCCTCGCACGGCTGCGTGCGCCTGCCGTCCAAATTCGCCAAGTCGCTCTTCGGAGACACCCGGACCGGCGTACATGTCATCATCACCGACCGGCCGGTCTCGCTGCGCTTTGTGCAGCATCCGGCGTTGTTTCAGCCGCGCGATGATGCCGATGACGGCAAGCTGCTTCTGTCGGATGTGGAATTGCGCCCGGCGACTTTCGATGCGGCTTTGGGGACGGTCGAGGTTGCCGTCAATGAAAAGACCCAAGCCCTCAAGCCGGCGGCGAAGACCAGGGAGCCCTCGCCCCTGCGCATTCTCATCACCCGGCGCGGCGAGCGGGAAAAGGTGATGGATATTCAGACCGTGCTGACCCGCCTCGGTTTCGATGCCGGTTCAGCCGATGGTTATGCCGGGGAGATGACGATCAGCGCCATCAATGGTTTCAAGCGCTGGAAGGGGCTGAAAACCACCGGCCCGCTTCTAACCGATGCTTTCGTGACGGCGCTTTATGCCTCCGCCGATGAAGACCACCCGCCGACCGGCCAGATCATGGTGCGGCAGGATTTCAAGCCGCTGTTCGAAGCAGCCATCGACATCAAGGACCCGGAAGTGGCGCTCGGAACCCATTTCTTCGAAGCCGTGTCCGTGGATCGCGCCGCCGGAACCGCCGAATGGAACGGCGTGACGCTGGAAAACCATCTGCCGGCGGCGGCCCGCAAGCGGCTCGGCATCTCTGTTACCGAAGCCCCGGGCGGTTTCGATCAATTGAGCGCCGTGCTCGGCCGCCTCGAAATTCCCACGGAAATACGCAGCCGGATCGAGCAGGAGCTTTCAAGCGGCAGCTCGATCACCGTTTCCGATATCAGTCACCAGCTGGAGACAGGCATTGGAACGGACTTCATTACCGTGACCAAAGAAGGGCCGGTATGAGCGACGTGTGAGGCCTCAAGCCTCACACCAGTTCCACATCGACGACACCGGGCGCGGAGCGCAGCGCAGCGGCGATCTCCGGTGAGATGCGGTATTTCTCCGTCAGCTCCACCTCGATCTCGCGGCTGCCCTCATCCTTGATGACGATGAAATAGACCGAGCCATCGCCTTTCGTATTGAGGTGGCGGGCCACCGTTTTCAGCGGGCCGGAATCGCGCACATAAACACGCAACGCCTTCTGCATCTGCACGGATTTCTCTTCCAGCGACTGCGCCGTCTGGATACGCAGACCGATGCCTTCCGGACGCTCTTCCGCCTGCACGGTGATGACCAGCGATTTGCCGACCTCGAGCAGATCGCGGAACTGGCCGAGCCCTTCGGAAAACAGCACCGCCTCATATTGGCCCGATGCATCCGAGAAGGTGACGATGCCCATCTTGTTGCCGGTGCGGGTCTTGCGCTCCTGCTTGCCGGTCACCGTGCCGGCCAGACGCCCGGCAGTCGCACCCTGTTTCACCGCGGCGGAAAAATCGGCGAAATTCTGCACCCGCAGCTTTTCCAGCACGGGGCGGTAGGTATCGAGCGGATGGGCGGTGAGGTAAAAACCGAGCACCTGATATTCACGCAGCAGCTTTTCGGAGGCGAGCCAGGGCTGGAAGGCGGGAAGGATGAGCTTTTCCGGGCCGCTTCCACCACCGGAGCCAAACATGTCCGATTGTCCAATGGTGCGGTTGTTCTGCGCCATCTGCGCATAACCGATAATGCGGTCCAGCCCGCCGATCAGCTCGGCGCGGTCGCGGCCGAAACAATCGAAGGCGCCGGCATTGATCAGGCTTTCCAGTACACGCCGGTTGATCTGCTTGGGATCGATGCGCAGGCAGAAATCCTCAAGGCTCGTGAACGGCTTGCCGTCGCGTACCTGGACGATGTGCTCCACCGCCCCCTCGCCCACGCCCTTGATGGCGGCGAGCGAATAATAGATGCGGTTCTCGCCCGTCTCGAATTGCCGGAACGACGTCTGCACCGAAGGTGCGACGACCTCGATGCCAAGACGGCCGGCATCCTGGCGGAAATCGTTGAGCTTTTCCGTGTTCGCCATATCGAGCGTCATCGAAGCCGCCAGGAACTCCACCGGATAATGCGCCTTCATATAGGCGGTCTGGTAGGACACGATGGCGTAGGCGGCGGCGTGGCTCTTGTTGAAGCCGTAATTGGCGAATTTCGCGAGAAGGTCGAAGATGGTGTTGGCCTGCGGCTTCGAGACGCCGTTCTCGATGGCGCCGTCGACGAAACGCTCGCGCTGCTTGTCCATCTCCTCCTTGATCTTCTTGCCCATGGCGCGGCGCAGAAGATCGGCTTCGCCGAGCGAATAACCGGAGAGGACCTGGGCGATCTGCATCACCTGTTCCTGATAGACGATAACGCCCTGCGTTTCCTTGAGCAGATGGTCGATGGTGGGGTGGATGGACTCCAGCTCCTCCTCGCCATGTTTGCGGGCGTTGTACACCGGAATGTTTTCCATCGGGCCGGGCCGATAAAGCGCCACCAGTGCGATGATGTCCTCGATGCAGTCCGGCCGCATACCGATCAGCGCCTTGCGCATGCCGGCACTTTCCACCTGGAACACGCCGATGGTTTCGCCGCGCGAGAGCATCTCGTAGGTTTTGGCGTCATCCAGCGGAATCGCCGCGAGATCGACCTTGATGCCGCGCTTGGCAACGAAATCGACGGCGACCTTCAGCACCGTCAGCGTCTTCAGGCCGAGGAAGTCGAATTTGACGAGGCCGGCGCTTTCCACCCATTTCATGTTGAACTGGGTGACCGGCATATCCGAGCGCGGATCGCGATACATCGGCACCAGCTTCGACAGCGGGCGGTCACCGATGACGATACCGGCGGCATGGGTGGAGGCGTGGCGGTAAAGCCCTTCGATCTTCTGGGCGATATCCAAAAGGCGGGCGACGACCGGCTCCTTGTCCGCCTCTTCCTGCAGGCGCGGCTCTTCCTCGATCGCTTTCGACAGGGGTGTCGGGTTGGCCGGGTTGTTGGGCACCAGCTTGCAGATCTTGTCCACCTGCCCATAGGGCATTTCCAGCACGCGGCCGACGTCGCGCAAGGCCGCGCGTGCCTGCAGCGAACCGAAGGTGATGATCTGCGCCACCTGCTCGCGGCCATATTTGGCCTGCACGTAACGGATCACCTCTTCGCGACGGTCCTGACAGAAGTCGATATCGAAGTCGGGCATCGAAACGCGTTCGGGATTGAGGAAGCGTTCGAACAGCAGCGAGAAGCGCAGAGGATCGACGTCGGTAATCGTCAGCGCATAAGCGACAAGCGAGCCCGCACCCGAACCGCGGCCCGGCCCGACAGGAATATCGTGCTGCTTGGCCCATTTGATGAAGTCGGCAACGATCAGGAAGTAACCGGGGAACTTCATGCGCGAGATGACGCCGAGTTCGAAATCCAGCCTGTCGCGATAATCCTGCTCGGTATAGCCAGCCGCCATGCCGAGCGCCGCCAGCCGCTGATCCAGCCCCTCCACCGCCTGGCGGCGAAGCTCTTCGGCTTCGGCGTGTTCCGCCGCCTCCGGGTCGTCGCTGGCGCCGGTGAAACGCGGCAGGATCGGCCCGCGCTTCTTCAGCACATAGGAGCAGCGCAGCGCGATCTCGACGGTGTTTTCCAGCGCCTCAGGAAGATCGGCAAACAGCGCCGCCATTTCCGCCCGACTTTTAAGATAATGGTCGGGCGTGAGCCGGAACCGGCTGTCATCGGAGACGATGGCGTTATGCGCCACTGCCATCAGCGCATCATGCGCCTCGTAATCGGCCTTGGAAGGGAAAAACGCCTCGTTGGTGGCAACCAGCGGAATATCATGGTCATAAGCAAGGCCAATCATGCGCCGCTCATGGGAACGGTCATAACCGGACTGGCGCTGCAATTCGATATAAAGCCGGTCACCGAAGAGTGACTTCAGCGTCAGCAGCCGTTCCTTCGCCTGAGCAGGGTGACCTTCCTTCAAGGCCATATCCAACGGACCGCCGGAGGCGCCTGTCAGCGCGATCAGGCCGGCATTGGAGGCTTCCTCCAGCCATGCACGGGTAATATGCACGGAATGGCCGCTGCCCTCGCCTTCCAGATAGGCGCGGCTGACGATATCCACCAGCCGCTCGTAACCTTCGGCATTGGCGGCAAGGAGCACTATGGCGGGAAGTTTCTGAAGGTGGCTGTTGTGGTTGCGGCGGTCCTCCGCCGCATCCTGCATGTCGATCGACAGCTGGCAGCCGATGATGGGCTGCAAACCTTCGTCGCGCGCCTTTTCGGAAAATTCCAGCGCGACAAAGAGGTTGTTGGTATCGGTAATGGCAATGGCCGGCTGGCCGTCCGCGACGGCCTTGGACATGATTTTCTTGAGGGGCAAGGCCCCCTCAAGCAGGGAATAGGCGGAATGAACCCGCAAATGGACGAAACCGGGAGTTTTCAGCGTTTCGCCAGAGGTCTCTCCACGCACAACCGCATCGCCCATATCATCATCCTGTCATTCTGAATCGAGGGGGCGATTTTCCGATTTCCGGCGCTCAAAGTCCACCGCTTTACGGCGTCCATACAGGTTTCTGCGCCGGCGTGCCCTTCACAGGGCGGTGAGGATCACCGAAAAGCTGGCTACGAAGACAGCGATGGAGGCAAAAGCGGCAACGTCACGGATGAAATCAGTCATTGGTCTCTCCTTACTCGTTATGTTCCAACTTTGTTCTCATTTTGTTCGATTGTCAACAGGGTTTTGCTGATATTCCCCTTGCTAATGCAGCAGAATCGCCTTCGGTTCCCGCAGGGGGAACAGCAAACCCCTGACTCCAAAGCGAAAAAACCCGGAGGCAAAAACACCGCCGGGTTCGGAAAAAATTCAAATGTGGAGAACAGGCGTTCTCTGGAGGAATCGACTCGCCAGCTTGGCGCAACCCGTCCGGGAACCTTCGTTCACCTCAATTGGCGACAACGATCGTTTCGAGCACGACGGAAAGATTGACGCACGAGGGACGCGCCTCGCGCATCAAGCTCAGAAATCGACGATCTTGCCGTCGGCGAGCGTCACACGCCGGTCCATACGGGCGGCGAGTTCATGATTATGGGTGGCGATCAGCGCCGCAAGGCCGGATTGGCGTACCAGCGCCTCCAGCGCGTCAAAAACATAATGCGCTGTTTCCGGATCAAGATTACCGGTCGGCTCATCGGCGAGCAGCAGCAGCGGCGCGTTGGCGACCGCGCGGGCGATGGCGACACGCTGCTGTTCACCTCCGGAGAGTTCCGCCGGGCGGTGCTCACCGCGATGCCCCACCCGCATATAGTCGAGCAGTGCACTGGCGCGCTTGTGGGCTTCGGCCTGTGTCAGACCGGCGATGAGCTGCGGCATCATCACATTTTCCACCGCCGAGAACTCCGGCAGGAGGTGATGGAACTGGTAGACAAAACCGATATCGCTGCGGCGGATCGCGGTTCGCGTTTCATCCGGCAGGTCATTGCAGGGTGCGCCGTTAATATAGACCTCGCCGGCATCTGGATGTTCGAGAAGTCCCGCCAGATGCAGCAGCGTGGATTTGCCGGTTCCCGAAGGGGCGACCAGCGCCACCATCTCGCCGCTCTTCAATTCGAAATCAGCCTTGCGCAGAATGGAAAGCGACGTCTCGCCCTGACCATAGGTTCTCTCGACGCCAGTAAGCCGCAGCACTGTTTTTTTTGCCATATTGCGAAGCGGTCCTTATTCGTAACGCAGGGCCTGCACCGGATCGAGCTTGGAAGCCCGCCATGCTGGAAAGATCGTTGCCAGGAAAGAGAGCGTCAGCGCCATGATGACAACGGAAATGGTCTCGCTGATATCCATTTCGGCCGGAAGCTGGCTCAGGAAATAAAGCTGCGGGTCAAACAGCACCGTGCCGGATATCCAGGAGAAGAACTGCCGGATGGATTCCACATTGAGGCAGACGATGACGCCGAGCGCCACGCCGGCAAAGGTGCCGACCATGCCGATGGCCGCCCCGGTCATGAAGAAGATGCGCATCACGGAGCCGGAGCTTGCGCCCATGGTGCGCAGAATGGCGATGTCGCTGCCCTTGTCCTTCACCAGCATGATGAGGCCGGAAATGATGTTCAGCGCCGCCACCAGAACGATGAGGGTGAGGATCATGAACATCACGTTTCTTTCCACCTGCAGGGCGGAGAAGAAGGTCTGGTTCCGCTGTCTCCAGTCGGTGATATAAATCTGCCGTTCGGCGGCCTGCTCCACCAGCGGGCGGATTCCGTCGACATCGTCGGGGCGGCTGACATAAAGCTCGATGGACTGCACGAGGCCTTCGGCATTGAAATAAAGCTGGGCTTCGGACAGCGGCATATAGATCATCGAGGCGTCATATTCCGACATACCGATCTCGAAGACCCCGGATATCTTGTAGGATTTGACGCGCGGATTGACGCCCATCGGCGTCACGTCGCCTTCCGGGGAAATGAGGGTAATGTCGTCACCGGCCGTTACGCCCAGCTGGGCGGCGAGCCTTGAGCCGACGAGAACGCCATCTCCGGCCATGAAGCCAACCAGATCGCCGGTCTTGATGTTGGTGGCGACTTCCTTGACCTTGTCGATATCTTCCTGACGCACGCCGCGCACCAGAGCGCCGGAACCCGCGCCGCCGCGGCCGGAGGCGAGCGTTTGGCCCTCCACCAGCGGCAGGGCCATGGTGACGCCGGGAACGGCGGCAAACTTCTTCGCCAGCTCATCATAATTATTGAAGGGCTGGTCGATAGGCTGCACGATCATATGGCCGTTGATGCCGAGAATGCGCGAAATGAGCTCGGTACGGAACCCGTTCATCACCGCCATGACGATGATGAGCGTCGCCACGCCCAGCATGATGCCGACAAAGGAAAAACCGGCGATGACGGAAATGAACGCTTCCTTGCGCCGCGACCGCAGATAACGCCAGGCCACCATGCGTTCAAAAGCGGAAAACGGCCGGGCAGTCTTTGCCCCGGCGGAAACAGCCGCACCCTTGTCAGCCTCGGCTTGTGCCATGTCGTCTCCCTGATCTCAAACTGCAAGGCCGGTCTTTTCCGAAAACCGGCCCATATTTCTGCGGCATCTGCGTTACGAAACCGGAGCGGACTTCGGGTGAAGCCGCTCCGTCTTCAGCTCGCTCTTAGCCGAGCACCCTGTTCATCGCCGCCTCGATCGTCACGGTCTCCCGCTCGCCGGTCTTGCGATCCTTCACTTCGACTTCGCCATTCGCGACCGAACGCGGGCCGACGATGATCTGCAGCGGCACGCCGATCAGGTCGGCGGTGGCGAATTTCTGGCCTGCACGGTCGTCCGTGTCGTCGTAAAGAACATCCTTGCCGGCGTTGGAGAGCGAGTAATACAGCTTTTCGCAAGCCGCATCACAGGCAGCATCGCCAGCCTTCATGTTGATGATCACGACATCGAAGGGAGCGACCGAAGCCGGCCAGATGATTCCGTTCTCATCATGCGATGCTTCAATGATGGCGGGAACAAGGCGTGTCGGCCCGATACCATAGGAACCCATGTGGACAGGGTGTTCCTTGCCATCCTTACCCTGCACTTTCGCGCCCATCGGCTCGGAATATTTGGTGCCGAAATAGAAGATGTGGCCGACTTCGATACCGCGCGCGGAAAGGCGCTCGCCATCGGGAATGGCGTTATAAGCGGCTTCGTCATGCATTTCGGACGTGGCGGCATAATCGGCCGTCCACTCGTCGAATACGCCCTGAAGCGCCGCGACATCGTCGAAGTCGGTGTTTTCGGCGGGAATGGCGCGGTCGAGGAAGCTCTTGTGGCAGAAGACTTCGGATTCGCCGGTATCGGCCAGAATGATGAATTCATGGCTGTGATTGCCGCCAATCGGGCCGGTATCGGCACGCATCGGAATGGCGCGCAGGCCAAGGCGCTCGAAGGTGCGCAGGTAAGCCACGAACATCTTGTTATAGGAATGAATCGCGTCTTCCTTGGTCAGATCGAAGGAATAGGCATCCTTCATCAGGAACTCGCGCGAACGCATGGTGCCGAAACGCGGACGCACCTCGTCGCGGAACTTGAGCTGGATGTGATAGAGGTTCAGCGGCAGGTTCTTGTAGGACTTCACATAGGACCGGAAGATGTCGGTAATCATCTCCTCATTGGTGGGGCCGTAGAGCATCTGACGATCCTGACGGTCCTTGATGCGCAGCATTTCCTTGCCGTAGTCATCGTAACGGCCGCTTTCTTGCCAGAGCTCGGCCGATTGCAGCGTCGGCATCAGAAGCTCGATGGCGCCCGAGCGATCCTGCTCCTGGCGGATGATCCGGTTGACCTTGTCCAGCACGCGCTTGCCGAGCGGCAGCCAGGAATAGATGCCAGCCGATTGCTGCCGGATCATGCCGGCGCGCAGCATGAGGCGGTGGGAGACGATCTCCGCTTCCTTGGGGTTTTCCTTCAGGATGGGCATGAAATAACGGCTGAGACGCATGACGGCTTCCATTGATGCGGACGACAGCGCGCAAACGCGCGGGAATCGCCCCGAATAGAGGGATATTGGCGCCGGATATAGCCGTTTCCGGCCAAGATGAAAACCCGCCATGAAAAGAGCGTTAAAGGCGATTTTGCGGTATTTTCGCGATAGCTAATTCGCGTCAAAACGCTTTGATCGGAATATTATTCTTGATCCGGTGCGACAAATTGCACCACGGAGAATTTTTTGCCGACTGTAACAAATATGCAAAAAATGAGATGACAAGCATGGGGGTTTGAGCTAGCTTTAGCTTACAAAAGAGGCAGGAAGTTTAAATTCTTGTCATTTTCGCGGTCAGTCTTGGGAGGATCAGATCTTAGGCGCGCTCGTTCGCAGCCCCGGCAACGGTTACAGATCACGCGAAACCTGGAAAACAAGGCTGAAAGGCCTTGTTTTTTTTTGCTTCCATGCAAACAACCCCGCCCCGCCGCTATATTCCGGTAAAATTATGGCGGTGAATCAGGCACCGAGCACGTTCCTGCTGTGTGCACGAGAGATATGACATCCATATGACAGAATCCCGGCCATATCCGCCGGAAACTGCCGCGACCATGGGCTCACCGCCAGTCTGAGTGCGCAGATGCGCGCGAACGGCGATCACCTGCGCAGCTTTTCAATCGAAAACGGGAATAATTCTCGGCAGGTCATCGAGGCTGACGCCGAACCACCAGGTTCCGCCGTACCACAGCCCACAGATCAGGGCCGAGATCACGGTCGTCCACAAAACGATCCGCCCGCCCCTGAACCTTGATGGCGCACTGGCAACCGTGCCCAGCGCCACATCGCCCTCCTCATCCTGAGTGCGCAGGCCAATCGGCAGCACGATGAAAAGCACCGTCCACCAGACGATGAAATAAACGGCGAAGGCCGAAAGAAGCGGCATGTGATCCTCCTGCACAATGGGCTTCTTGTAACGCATTCATCCGCAGATCGGAATCACTTCTCCGCAAGAAACCCTAAAAGAAAAACAGAAGGGCCGCGCTTTGCGGCACGGCCCTGGAATCATCGGGAAAGAGACAGACGCCCCGGCCGATTGCCGGGAAGCTCCCGGCTCAGACCTTGGTTACAAAAACCGTCACGATCGGCTTCTTGCCCCAGCTCTGGTTGGCGGCGGCGCGCACGGCGCGACGCACCGCTTCGCGCAGCAGATCCAGATCCTTGCGGCGGGCACGCGGAATGCTTTCGACGGCGCCGAGAACGGCGTCATAAAGCGTGTCTTCCATCGCCTCATCCTCGTCATCGAATTCCGGCAGGCCGAAGGGCACCACATCGGGATCGCCGAGGAAATCGTAACGGCTATCCAGCACGACATTGACGGCCACATGGCCGGCGAAGGACAGCTTGCGGCGGTTGCTGATGCCCATCTCGTCCATATCACCGACGAGATTGCCATCCTTGAAGACGCGGCCATGCGGGACGTCGTCGATGACTTCCGCCGGACCCGGTGCAAGGCGCAGAACATTTCCGTTGCGCACCTTCGGCACCTGCGAAATGCCGGCCTGTTCGGCCAGTTCCTTCTGCGCCACCAGATGCGCCGCCTCGCCATGGACGGGCACGACGATCTGCGGCTTCGTCCATTCATACATCTTCAGAAGTTCATTGCGGCGCGGATGGCCGGAGACATGCACCAGCGCCTCATTGTCGGTGACGATATGGACGCCCTGCTCGATGAGGCCGTTCTTGATGTCGATGATCGCCTTCTCATTGCCGGGGATGGCGCGCGATGAGAACACCACCGTATCGCCGGAAGCCAGCGCCACATTGCGCATCTCGTCGCGCGAAAGCTTGGCGAGTGCGGCGCGCGGCTCGCCCTGCGAACCGGTCAGGATCAGCACCACCCGGTCGCGCGGAATATAGCCATATTCGTCTTCGGCGAGGAACGGCTTAATGCCTTCCATGATGCCGAGATCCTGTGAGACGTTGACGACGCGCTTCAGCGACGAGCCGAGCAGCAGCACCTCGCGGCCGGCTGCTTCCGCGGCCTGCGCAATCGAGCGGATGCGACCGACATTGGAGGAGAAGGTGGTGACGGCCACACGACCCTCGGCATTTTCGATGATCTGCCGCAGGCCTTCGGAAACCTCGTGTTCGGAGGGCGACACACCATCGCGCACCGAATTGGTGCTGTCGCACATCAGCGCCAGCACGCCTTCTTCGCCGATGGCGCGGAAACGGGCCTCATCCGTCAACGGACCGAGCGACGGTGCTTCGTCGATTTTCCAGTCGCCGGTGTGGATGACATTGCCGAGCGGCGTGCGGATGACCAGCGACATCGGCTCCGGAATGGAGTGGTTGACGCCGACAGCCTCGATTTCGAACGGACCGACATTGATGCGGTCGCCCGCCTTGAAGATCGTCACCGGAATTTCGGCGCGCGTGCCCTCATAGGCGCGCTTGGCTTCCAGCATGCCGGCGGTGAAAGGCGAAGCATAGACCGGCACGTTGAGGCCGGGCCACAGATCGTTCAGCGCGCCGTAATGGTCTTCATGGGCGTGGGTGATGATGATGCCCTTGAGGTTCTTTTTCTGCTCGGCGATATAGCTGATGTCAGGCAGTACCAGATCGACGCCCGGCAGGTCCGGGCCGGCGAAGGTCACGCCGCAATCCACCATGATCCATTGGCGCTTGCTTTCCGGCCCGTAGCCGTAAAGCGCCAGATTCATGCCGATTTCACCCACGCCGCCAAGCGGCACAAAGACCAGTTCGTCCTGTTTAGCCATTGTTTTTCTTATCCATTCACGAAAGCACGCAGGCGACGGCAATTGGCCGCGCCCGCCGCGCTCTTAAGCATCGGACCTGTTAAACCATCTGATCGACCGGGCCGATGCGGAACCGGTTTGTCACCCTGCTTTTCATGAGCCGCAGGAAAGCTCCAACCCGTCGAAAGCGGTTCGGCGCGGGCCTTCGGGTCGCGCCGTTCACCTCATCCGAAAAACACGTCGCCGGCGGCAATCGAGCGCCTTGCGCCCTCATCCTCATCCAGCAGCAGATAACCATTATCATCAATCCCGACGAAACGCCCGCCAATAGAACGGTCCGGAAAGTTGACGGTGATATGTTCGCCGATACCGCAGGCGGCGGCACGCCAGCCAGCCGTGATGCCGGCAACGCCCCTGCCCTCGTCCCAATCCCCCAGCACCTCCGCCGTCTCGCGGAAAAGATGGGCGAACAATTCGTCGGGCGAGCAGGACGCCCCATGTTCGGAGAGCATGGTGACGGGGTAAAGCGGATTTTCCGGCTTATGGGCGATATTGATGCCGATGCCGATGACGATGGCGCGCCGGCCATCCGGCAGCAGCTCCGCCTCCATCAGAATGCCGCAGGTCTTGCGGCGACCGATCAGAACGTCGTTCGGCCATTTGATTTCGAGCGGCTCACCACCCGTCGGCAGCACCGCGCGGATGGCGCGATAAACAGCCAGCGCGAAGGCAAGCGGCAGAGACCCTATGCGATCCATCGGAGCGGGATCGATCAGAAGAAGCGAGGCGTAGAGATTGCCGGGTTCGGAGACCCATGGACGGCCGCGACGGCCGCGTCCGCCAGTCTGGCGGATGGCGGTGATCCACAGATTGCCGCCATCGCCCGCCCTTGCCTGGGCGAAACATTCCAGATTGGTCGATGGCGTTTCCGCCATCGCCTCGTGCCGGAAGTCATCGATGGACATCCGGCCCGTATGCTTGTGCGTGCTGCTCAAAAGAAGGTCTTCGCCGCAACTGTCACCGCGTTGCCGAGTGCACCGCCGAAGACGATGAAGGCGACAACGAAGAGGCCGGAAAGCGCGTAAACGACTTTGAGTTCGCCGGCGGGACGCTCGAATTTGTCCTTGGCCTCATCGAACCACATGACCTTGACGACGCGGATATAATAATAGGCGCCGACAACAGAGCCGATCACACCGATGATGGCGAGCGGATAGAGCTTCGCCTCGATGGCTGCGAGGAAGACATAATACTTGCCGAAGAAGCCGGCGAGCGGCGGGATACCGGCAAGCGAGAACATCAGGATCGTCAGCACAACCGCCATGAAGGGGTTGGAGGACGAAAGACCGGCCAGATCCTCGACAGTCTCGACATTGCCGATTTCCTTGCGGCGCATGGAGAGAATGCAGGCGAAGGTGCCGAGCGTCATGACCATATAAACGGTCATGTAGAGGATGACGCCAGCCACACCGGCTTCAGTGCCCGCAGCGAGACCGACCAGCGCATAACCCATGTGACCGATGGAGGAATAAGCCATCAGGCGCTTGATGTTCTTCTGGCCGATTGCGGCAAAGGAGCCGAGCAGCATGGAGGCGATGGAGATGAACACGACGATCTGCTGCCAGTCGGCGAAGACCGGCTGGAACGCCTCGATGACGATGCGAACGAGGATCGCCATGGCGCCAATCTTCGGCGCAGCCGACAGGAACGCCGTTACCGGGGTCGGCGCACCTTCATAAACGTCCGGCGTCCACATGTGGAACGGCACGGCCGAAATCTTGAAGGCGAGACCGGCGAGAACGAAGACCAGGCCGAAGACCAGACCGAGGGAACGGGTTTCCGAGGCCAGAACCTGCGCGATTTCGGTGAAGCCGGTATTGCCGGTGAAGCCGTAAACCAGCGACATGCCATAAAGCAGCATGCCGGAAGACAGCGCGCCGAGCACGAAATACTTCAGGCCCGCTTCCGTAGAGCGCAGGCTTTCACGGTTGATCGCGCAGACGACATAGAGCGCCAGCGACTGCAGTTCCAGCGCCATGTAGAGCGAGATCAGGTTGTTGGCCGAGATCATCAGCAGGATGCCGAGGGTCGCAAGAACCAGCAGCACCGGATATTCGAAACGGCCGATGGGTTCGAAACGTCCCTGACCGACGGCGAGAATCATGGCGGTGATGGAGCCGATCAGCGCCAGTACCTTCATGAAGTTGCCGAAGGCATCGGCGATGTAGACACCGCCGAAAGCCACGCCCGAAGCGGGGGCAAAGATGATCCAGAGACCGACGACGAGCAGGAGGGCAACGGCAAGGCCGGTGACCGTCGTTGTCGACTTGTCGCCCGAGAAGACGCCAATCATGAGCAGCGCCAGCGCGCCGACCGCAAGGATCAGCTCGGGCGTCGCAATGTGCAGACTGGCAAAAAGGATTTCAGCGGTCATGTCCAACGGGTCCTGTCGTCAATTCATAGAGAGCGCAACATTTTGCGCCGCCTGCAATGCAGCCGTATAGTTGTTTACCAGAAGATCGACCGATGCGGCTGTCGCATCGAACACCGGCGCCGGATAGACGCCGAAGAAGATCGTCAGCACAACCAGCGGATAAAGGATGACCTTTTCGCGGGTCGACAGATCGAGCATCGACTTCAGGCTTTCCTTCTCCAGCGCACCGAAGATCACGCGGCGGTAAAGCCACAGCGCATAAGCGGCCGAGAGGATGACGCCGGTTGCCGCAAACAGCGCGACCAGCGTGTTGGCCCGGAATACGCCGATCAGCGTCAGAAATTCACCGACAAAGCCGGAGGTGCCGGGCAGACCGACATTGGCCATGGTGAAGATCATGAAGGCGACGGCATATTTCGGCATGTTGTTCACGAGGCCGCCATAGGCCGCGATCTCGCGGGTGTGGAGACGGTCATAGACAACGCCGACGCAGAGGAAGAGCGCGCCCGAGACGATGCCGTGCGACAGCATCTGGAAGATCGCGCCCTGCACGCCCTGAACGTTGGCGGCGAAGATGCCCATGGTCACGTAACCCATGTGGGCGACGGAGGAATAGGCGATCAGCTTCTTGATATCGTCCTGCATCATCGCGACCAGCGAGGTGTAGATGATGGCAAGAACCGACAGCGTGAAGACGAAGGGGGCGAAATAGTCAGAGGCCAGCGGGAACATCGACAGCGAGAAGCGGATGAAACCGTAACCGCCGAGCTTCAGCATGACGCCGGCAAGGATGACGGAACCTGCGGTCGGCGCCTGCACGTGGGCATCCGGCAGCCAGGTGTGCACCGGCCACATCGGCATCTTGACCGAGAAGGCCGCGAAACAGGCAAGCCACAGCCAGGTCTGCATACCAGCCGGGAAGCCGTATTTCAGAAGTTCCGTCATGTCGGTCGTGCCGGCCTGCCAGTACATGGCCATGATGGCGAGCATGGTCAGAACCGAGCCGAGCAGCGTGTAGAGGAAGAACTTGTAAGATGCGTAGACGCGATCCTTGCCGCCCCAGACACCGATGATGATGAACATCGGGATCAGCGTCGCTTCGAAGAAGACGTAGAAAAGAACCGTATCCAGCGCCACGAAGACGCCGACCATGACGACTTCCAAGAGCAGGAAGGCGATCATGTATTCCTTGACGCGCTTCTCGATCGAATCCCAGCTTGCCAGCACGCAGAAGGGCATGAGGAAAGTGGTGAGGATGACGAACAGCATGGAGATGCCGTCGACGCCCAGATGATAGGCGGCGATGTTGCCGAACCAGGCGTGTTTTTCCACCATCTGGAAACCGGGGTTCGAATTATCGAAACCGATCCAGACGAAGAGCGACACCAGGAAGGTGAAAACGGTCGTCAGCAGCGAGACATTGAGAATGTTGCGGCGACCGTAGGGGCCGTTCTCATTCGTCAGAAGCAGGAGCACCACGCCGACGAGCGGCAGAAAGGTGACCGTTGAAAGAATGGGCCAATCGGTCATCAGAGGGCACTCCCGAGCATCATCCAGGTGACAAGCGCCGCGATGCCGATCAGCATCGCAAAGGCATAATGATAGAGGTAACCGGATTGCAGGCGGACCATGCGGTTGGTCACGTCAACCACACGCGCTGCAATGCCGTTCGGTCCATAGTGGTCGATGACGGCGACGTCGCCCTTCTTCCACAGGAAGCGACCGAGCGCCTTGGCGGAACGAACGAAGAGGAAGTCGTAGAGTTCGTCGAAGTACCACTTGTTCAAGAGGAACTGGTAGAGGCCGCGATGGGTCTCGGCCAGACGCTTCGGCGTCTCCGGCGACTTGATATACATGTACCAGGCGGTCACGAAACCGAGCGCCATGGCGAAGAACGGGCTCCACTTCACCCACAGCGGAACGTGGTGGAACTCTTCGAGGATCTCGTTTTCCGGAAGTGTGAACAAAGCGCCCTTCCAGAATTCGGCATATTCATGACCGAAGAAATAACCTTCGAAGGCCACACCGGCGAAGATCGCACCGACGGTGAGGATGAAGAGCGGGATCAGCATGACCATCGGCGATTCATGCACATGGTGCATCACGTCGGCCGAAGCGCGCGGCTTGCCGAAGAAGGTCATGAAGGCCAGACGCCAGGAGTAGAAGCTGGTGAACAGGGCCGCGATGACCAGCAGCGTGAAGGCGACGCCGGAGAGAACCGAATGCGAAGCATAAGCGGATTCGATGATGACGTCCTTCGAGAAGAAGCCGGCAAAACCGATCATCGTGCCCGGAATACCGACGCCGGTCAGCGCCAGCGTGCCGACGGTCATGGTCCAGAAGGTGATGGGGATATGCTTGCGCAGGCCGCCCATGTAACGCATGTCCTGCTCACCATCGACTGCATGGATGACCGAGCCGGCGCACAAGAACAGAAGAGCCTTGAAGAAGGCGTGCGTGAAGAGGTGGAACACGGCAGCACCATAAGCGCCGACGCCGAGCGCCACGAACATGTAACCTAGCTGCGAGCAGGTCGAATAGGCGATGACGCGCTTGATGTCGTTCTGCACGAGGCCGACGGTTGCCGCGAAGAAGGCGGTGATCGCGCCGATCAGCGTCACGACGGTCAGCGCATCATGCGACAGTTCGAACAGCGGCGACATGCGGGCGACGAGGAAGACGCCGGCGGTGACCATGGTTGCGGCGTGAATGAGGGCAGACACCGGGGTCGGGCCTTCCATCGCGTCCGGCAGCCAGGTGTGCAGCAGGAACTGCGCCGATTTACCCATGGCGCCCATGAAGAGCAGCAGGCACACGCCCGTCATCGCATTGGCCTTGTCCAGCTGCATGCCGAACAGGTTGATGACGGTTTCCGAGGAGGCAGCGCCTTCAGCCGGCAGATAGGTCGCGGCAGCAGCGAAGATCGTTTCGAAATTGATCGAGCCGAACAGCACGAACACGCCGCCAATGCCGAGAATGAAGCCGAAGTCACCGACGCGGTTGACGATGAAGGCCTTCATGGCGGCAGCCGATGCGGACGGCTTCTTGAACCAGAAACCGATCAGCAGATAGGACGCCAGACCCACGCCTTCCCAGCCGAAGAACATCTGCAGCAGGTTGTCGGAGGTCACCAGCATCAGCATGGCGAAGGTGAAGAGCGACAGATAGGCGAAGAAACGCGGACGATGCGGATCGTGGTGCATATATCCGATCGAATAGAGGTGCACCAGCGTCGAGACCGTGTTGACCACGACGAACATGACAGCCGTCAGCGTATCGATGCGGAAGGCCCATTCGACATCGATGCCGCCGGACTGGATCCAGCGCAAGACCGTAACCTTGATCACCTCGCCCGGCTCGCCATGGGCAAGCGCGACGGTGAAGAACACGATCCACGACAGGATGGCGACCACGATCATCAGACCGGTGGTGACATATTCCGAAGCCTTGGCGCCGATGGAGCGGCCGAACAGGCCGGCGATCAGGAAGCCGATCAGTGGAAGAAAGACGATAGCCTTGTAGATCATAGCCTTATCAGCCCTTCATCATATTGACGTCTTCGACGGCGATCGATCCGCGGTTGCGGTAGAAGACAACGAGTATTGCAAGACCGATGGCCGCTTCGGCGGCTGCGACGGTCAGAATGAACAAAGCGAAGACCTGACCGACGATATCGTTCAGGAAGGCCGAGAAGGCCACCATGTTGATGTTGACCGCCAGGAGGATGAGTTCGATCGACATGAGGATGACGATGACGTTCTTCCGGTTGAGGAAGATGCCGAAGACGCCGATCGTGAAGAGGATCGCGCTGACCGTCAGGTAGTGGGAAAGACCGATTTCCATGTTCTGTTTCCTTGGATCCGTTCGCGCCTCAGATGCCCTGGCCCGGCTTGACCTTGACCGTGGTAACGGCGGTCTTCGGGTCGCGGCCGACCTGGGTGGAGATATCCTGCCGCTTGATGTCGGTGCGATGACGCAGCGTCAGCACGATGGCGCCGATCATGGCCACCAGCAGCACGAGGCCGGCGAGCTGGAAGAAGTAGACGTAATTGGTATAGAGCACGTCGCCGAGTGCGGCCGTATTGGTGCGTTCGGTGACAGGCGGGATCGGCATGGTGATGGACTTGGCCGCAATCGGGTTCAGCATGCTGCCACCGACCACGACGATCAGTTCCGCCGCAAGAATGACACCGATCAGCGCGCCGACCGGGGCATACTGCAGCACGCCCGAGCGAAGCTCGGCGAAATCCACATCCAGCATCATGACGACGAAGAGGAAGAGCACCGCCACGGCGCCGACATAGACCACCAGCAGGATCATGCCGAGGAACTCGGCGCCCGTCAGCAGGAACAGCGCGGCTGCGTTGAAGAAGGTCAAAATCAGAAACAGCACCGAATGAACAGGGTTCTTCGATGCGATGACCATGAACGCAGACGCCACGGCGACGAAAGCGAATATATAAAAGAATACAGCGTGCAGACCCATGTTGGTGCCTTCTTGTCCTCATCGGGCAAAGATGGCTCGAAGGCCCCTCACCCGTTTCGTCCCCGCCGGCGAAAACCGCGCAGGCATTTTACTTTTCATCGCTCTCCGGGGTCTCCCCCGGAAAGGCGGTTGCGCCTTAACGGTAAGGCGCATCCAGTGCGAGGTTGCGTGCGATTTCACGCTCCCAGCGGTCGCCATTGTCGAGAAGCTTCTGCTTGTCGAAATAAAGCTCCTCGCGGGTTTCCGTCGCGAATTCGAAGTTCGGGCCTTCGACGATGGCATCCACCGGGCAGGCTTCCTGGCAGAAACCGCAATAGATGCACTTCACCATGTCGATATCGTAACGCACCGTGCGGCGGGTGCCGTCATTGCGGCGCGGGCCGGCTTCGATGGTGATCGCCTGAGCGGGACAGATCGCTTCACACAGCTTGCAGGCGATGCAGCGCTCTTCACCGTTCGGATAACGGCGCAGCGCATGCTCACCGCGGAAACGCGGAGAGACCGGGCCCTTTTCGAAAGGATAGTTCACCGTTGCCTTCTGTTTGAAGAAGTGGCGCATCGTGAGCAGGATTGCGCCCACGAACTCCTTGAGGAACAGTGAATTGACGGCTTGGGAGAGGCTTGCCATCTCAGTCTCCAGATTTCTGAGCGAGGAGTACGGACTTCAACCGGCCCACCCCGTCAGCTTCAATACAAATGCAACAATAACGACCATGGCGAGCGACAGCGGCAGGAACACTTTCCAGCCGAGACGCATGAGCTGGTCATAACGGTAACGCGGAACGAAAGCCTTGGTCAGAGCGATCATGAAGAAGACCATGCAGCCCTTCAGCGCGAACCAGACAATGCCCGGAACCCAGTTCAGGAACCACACATCCACGATCGGCAGCCAGCCGCCCATGAACAGGATCGTCGTCAGGCAGCAGATCAGGACAATCGCAGCATATTCGCCGAGCATGAACATCATGTAAGGCGTGGATCCATATTCGACCATGTGACCGGCAACCAGTTCCGATTCCGCTTCCGGAAGGTCGAAGGGCGGGCGGTTGGTTTCGGCAAGGCCCGAAATGAAGAACACGATGAACATCGGGAACAGCGACAGCCAGTGCCAGTCGAGGAACGAGGCCGGCAGGCCGAGCATGGTGCCGAGGCCGGTCTTCTGGGCCAGAACGATGTCCGTCAGGTTCAGCGAACCGACGCAAAGCAGAACGGTCACGATGACGAGGCCGATCGACACTTCGTAGGACACCATCTGCGCGGCAGAACGCAGCGCGCCGAGGAACGGGTACTTCGAGTTCGAGGCCCAGCCGCCCATGATGATGCCGTACACTTCAAGCGAGGAAATCGCGAAGATATAGAGAATGCCGACATTGATATTGGCGACGACCCAGCCTTCGTTGAAGGGAATGACGGCGTAGGTGGCGAGCGCCAGCGTCACCGCAACCAGCGGCGCCAGAAGGAAGACGGCCTTGTTGGCGCCGGCCGGAATGACCGGTTCCTTCAAGATGAACTTCAACAGGTCGGCGAAGGACTGGAAGAGACCGAAGGGACCAACGACGTTCGGACCACGGCGCAGCTGCACGGCCGCCCAGACCTTGCGGTCAGCGAGCAGCAGGAAGGCGATGGCCACCAGAAGGCAAACGAGAAGCAGCAGGGACTGGCCGACCATGATCAGCGCGGGCCAGACGTAGCTCCAGAAAAACTGTTCCATAAATCCCCTACCCTTACTCTGCCGCAGCCTGGAAATTGTTGCGGGCCAATGCGGAGCACTCGGCCATGACGGCGGATGCGCGCGCAATCGGGTTCGTCAAATAAAAGTCTTTAACCGGCGAGGCAAACGCCGACTTGTTGAGCGAGCCGGTCTTGCCGGCCAGCGCTTCGATATCTTTGCCGTTGCCGGCGATGATCTCGTCGGTTTCCGCCAGATGCGGATGCGCGACGAAGAGCTGGCCGCGGAGCGCCGACAGCGAATCGAACGGCAGCTTCTTGCCGAGAACATCGGACAGCGCACGCAGGATCGCCCAGTCTTCGCGGGCTTCGCCCGGTGCGAAACCGGCGCGGTTGCCCACCTGCACGCGGCCTTCGGTGTTGACCCAGATACCGGATTTTTCGGTATAGGCCGCGCCCGGAAGGATGACGTCGGCGTTCATCGCGCCCTGATCGCCATGGCTACCGATATAGACGGTGAACTTGGCGCCCTTGTTCGACAGGTCGAGTTCATCGGCGCCGAGCAGGAAGAGAACGTCCATGGAGGCGACCATTTCAGCGGCGGCAACACCGCCCTCGCCCGGCACGAAGCCGATATCGAGACCGCCAACGCGGGCAGCTGCGGTGTGTAGAACCGAGAAGCCGTTCCACTCTTCGGTGACAGCACCTACCGAGGTAGCAAGCTTGGCGGCGGCAGCCAGTACGGCTGCACCATCGGCACGCGCCAGCGCACCCTGACCGATGATGATCAGCGGGTTCTTGGCGGATTTCAGCTTGTCGATGAAGCTGTGCGAACCATTGGCCAAGTCGGACAGCGTCTCAGCGCCGGAACCGAGATATTCGTAATTGTAGCGCAGTTCGCCGGCTTCACCGATCACGCCGATCGGGAAACCGCCGCGACGCCAGCGCTTGCGGATGCGGGCGTTGAGCACGGCCGCTTCGTAGCGCGGGTTGGAACCGACGATCAGCAGGGCGTCTGCCTGTTCGATACCTTCGATGGTGGAGTTGAACAGGTAGCTTGCACGGCCGAGCGACGGATCGAGTGCAGCGCCATCCTGACGGCAATCGACATTGGCCGAGCCGAGCGACGCCAGAAGCGACTTCAGCGCGAACATTTCTTCAACGGAGGCCAGATCGCCGGCAATCGCGCCGATCTTTTGGCCGTTGGTCACGGCAACCGCCTGCTTGATCGCACCGAAAGCTTCACCCCAGCTTGCCGGCTGCAGACGGCCATCCTTGCGGACGTAAGGCCGGTCGAGGCGCTGCGTCTTCAGGCCATCCCAGATGAAACGGCTCTTGTCGGAAATCCACTCTTCGTTGATCGCCTCGTTGACGCGCGGCATGACGCGCATGACTTCGCGGCCTCGTGTATCGACGCGGATGGCCGAACCGAGCGCATCCATCACGTCGATGGTTTCGGTCTTGTTCAGTTCCCACGGACGGGCGGTGAAGGCGAAGGGCTTGGAGGTGAGCGCGCCGACCGGGCAAAGGTCAACAACGTTGCCCTGCAGCTCGGAGGTCATGGCCTGCTCGAGATAGGTGGTGATTTCGGCATCTTCGCCGCGGCCGATGAGGCCGAGTTCGGCAATGCCGGCCACTTCCGTGGTGAAACGGACGCAGCGCGTGCAGTGGATGCAGCGGTTCATCACAGTCTTGACGAGCGGGCCGATATATTTGTCTTCAACCGCGCGCTTGTTTTCCGCGTAACGCGAACCGGCGATACCGAAGGCCATGGCCTGGTCTTGCAGGTCGCATTCGCCGCCCTGGTCGCAGATCGGGCAATCAAGCGGGTGGTTGATGAGCAGGAATTCCATCACGCCTTCGCGGGCCTTCTTGACCATCGGCGTGTTGGTGAAAACCTCAGGCAATTCGCCGTTCGGGCCGCCGCGAACGTCGCGAACGCCCATGGCGCAGGATGCGGCAGGCTTGGGCGGTCCGCCCTTCACCTCGATGAGACACATGCGGCAGTTACCCGCGACCGACAAGCGCTCATGAAAACAAAAGCGCGGAACTTCAGCGCCAGCCTCCTCGCACGCCTGCAACAGCGTGAAATGATCCGGAACCTCGATCTCTTTACCGTCAACCTTGAGCTTTGCCATGGTTCTACTTACGTCCTGTTGCCTGTTCGTCCCATGTCTCACACGGTCCGCAACAAATCCTTAATCACGCCCGGCACTCGTATCGTCTGCCAGACGCTTCATGGTGTCGCGAGGCCGGAAAATTCCGGCTCCGCCTGAAGCCTCAATGCTTATTCAGCGGCTTCCAGAACAGCGCCATCATCCATGGCCCTGTAGGTATATTGGTCGATGCGCTTTTCGATTTCCGGACGGAAATTGCGGATCAGCGCCTGTACCGGCCATGCGGCGGCGTCGCCGAGCGCACAGATGGTGTGGCCTTCGATCTGCTTCGTCACTTCGAACAGCATGTCGATTTCGCGCTTCTGGGCATTGCCCTTGACCATGCGCTCCAGCACGCGCCACATCCAGCCGGTGCCTTCGCGGCACGGCGTGCACTGGCCGCAGCTTTCATGCTTGAAGAAGGCCGCGATGCGGGCAATCGCCTTGATGACGTCGGTGGACTTGTCCATGACGATCATGCCGCCGGTGCCGAAGGAAGACTTCACTTCGCGCATGCCGTCGAAATCCATGATTGCGTCCTTCATGTCCTCACCGCGAACGATGGGGCAGGATGCGCCGCCGGGGATGACGCCGAGCAGATTGTCCCAGCCGCCGCGAATGCCACCGCAATGGTGTTCGATCAGCTCGCGGAAGGACAGGCCGAGCGCATCTTCGAAGGTGCAGGGACGCTCGACATGGCCGGAGACCATGAACAGCTTGGTGCCGACATTGTTCGGACGGCCGATGGACGAGAACCAGGCCGCACCGCGACGCAGGATGGTCGGCGCAACGGCGATGGATTCGACGTTGTTGACGGTCGTCGGGCAGCCGTAAAGACCCATATTGGCCGGAAACGGCGGCTTCAGGCGCGGCTGGCCCTTCTTGCCTTCGAGGCTTTCGAGCAGAGCCGTCTCTTCGCCGCAGATATAGGCACCCGCGCCGTGATGGACGTAGATGTCGAAATCCCAGCCGTTCTTGTTGTTCTTGCCGAGCAGGCCGGCATCGTAGCACTCATCGATGGCCGCCTGAAGCGCTTCACGCTCACGCATATATTCGCCGCGAACGTAGATATAGGCGGTATGCGCACCCATGGCGAAACCGGCGATCACGCAGCCTTCGATCAGCGTATGCGGATCGTTGCGCAGGATTTCGCGGTCCTTGCAGGTGCCGGGCTCGGATTCGTCGGCATTGACGACGAGATAATGCGGGCGGCCGTCATTTTCTTTCGGCATGAAGGACCACTTGAGACCCGTCGGGAAGCCAGCGCCGCCGCGACCGCGAAGGCCGGAAGCCTTCATCTCGTTGATGATCCAGTCACGGCCCTTTTCGATGATCTGCTTGGTGCCGTCCCAATGGCCGCGCGCTCTCACGCCCTTCAGGGACTTGTCCTTGAGGCCGTAGAGATTGGTAAAGATGCGATCCTGATCTTTTAACATGCTTCACCTCTTACCGCGGCTTCTTGCCGAAGACCTTGATATACTCGGCTTCGCCACCCTTGGCGAGCGCCTCGGCCTGCTTGATCCACTCGTCGCGTTCGATGCGGCCCTTGAAATTCAGATAACCGTCGACCCAGTCGCATTCGGCTTGTCTCCAGCCGGCGATCTGCGCATAGGTAAAGATGCCGAGCTCGTGCAGCGTGCCTTCGATCTTCGGACCGACGCCGGAAATGAGCTTCAGGTCGTCGGGCGTTGCCGGCTTTTCGATGCCTGCCGGACGATCCTTGGAATCGAGCGACGGCTTCGCAGAGCCCGAAGCTTCCTTTTCGGCAGTCTTCACATTCGCTTCAGCAGCCTTCGGCGCGGTCGCCGGCGTCTTCAGCTTCGGATCGGTTTCCGGGGCGTCCGTCTTCGGCTTGGCGGCGTTGGACGGCGGAACCGGTGCAGCGTCCGCAACCACTTCGGCCGGCTTGTCGAGATTGGAGCGATCCGGCTTGATCTCTTCCGTCAGCGTCGTCAAGCCGCCGACCGGGACCGACTGGTGACGGTCGATCTGCGGGCCGGTCTTGATGGTGTCGCCCTTGCCTGCCTCGAACGTATCGATGATCTCTTCCAGACGCTCGGGCGTCAGGTCCTCATAGGCATCCTTGAAGATGATGACCATCGGCGCGTTGACGCAGGCGCCCTGACATTCCACTTCTTCCCAGGAGAGCGTGCCGCTCTCATTGGTGTGCAGCGGATCGTGGTGGATCTTCTTGCGGCAGACATCCATCAGCGCTTCCGAGCCGCGCAGCATGCAGGGCGTGGTGCCGCAAACCTGAACGTGGGCGCGCGTGCCGACCGGCTTCAGCTGGAACTGGGTATAGAAGGTCGCCACTTCCATGACGCGGATATAGGCCATATCCAACATGTCGGCGATTTTCTCGATGGCGGCGCGGGTAACCCAGCCGTCCTGCTCCTGCGCGCGCATGAGCAGCGGGATGACCGCCGATTGCTGGCGTCCCTCGGGATATTTCTTGATCGTCTTTTCAGCCCATGCGGTATTTTCCGCATTGAAGGCAAACGCCACGGGCTGGAACTGATCTTCGGCTAGTCGACGAACGGACATACTTCCTCACGCCTTTTCAGTTTAACGTCTCACAACGCGATCTCGCCACCGTGACGAATTCGCAGGCGTAAGCCGCCTTGTCTTTCTGCATGAACACGATGAACTTGCTGCCATTGGGAACCGAGGCCTTGATCTCGTATCCCGACGACAGAAGCTGCTTGATGGTCGAAGAGCCGCCGCTCGACAGCGATATGCCGCCCTCGTCCGTCGCCGTCTGGGCGAGAGCGGGGGCAGACATCGCAGCGAGAAAAGCCGGTATGGCCAGCGGCAGACGCATCAGCGGTCGACCTCCCCGAACACGATGTCGAGGGAGCCGAGCACGGCTGTAACGTCAGCAAGCTGATGGCCCTTGCACAGGAAATCCATGGCCTGCAGGTGTGCGTAGCCCGGCGCGCGGATCTTGCAGCGATAGGGCTTGTTCGAACCGTCTGCGACCACGTAAACGCCGAACTCGCCCTTCGGCGCTTCGACGGCGGCGTAAACTTCGCCGGCCGGAACGTGGTAACCTTCGGTATAAAGCTTGAAGTGGTGGATCAGCGCTTCCATCGAACGCTTCATCTCGCCGCGCTTCGGCGGAACCACCTTGCCGTCGAGCGACGAGACCGGGCCGATGCGGTGCTTGCCGGAGAGAAGATCGACGCACTGCTTCATGATCTTCACGGATTCGCGCATTTCCTGCATGCGGATCAGGTAACGATCGTAGCAGTCGCCGTTCTTGCCAACGGGAATGTCGAATTCGAGATCGGAATAGCACTCATACGGCTGCGCGCGGCGCAGATCCCAGGCAGCGCCCGAGCCGCGCACCATCACGCCCGTGAAACCCCAGGCGAAGGCGTCTTCAAGCGAGACGACGCCGATATCGACGTTGCGCTGCTTGTAGATGCGGTTGTCGGTCAGCAGGCCTTCGATATTGTCGAGAACGGTCAGGAACGGATCGCACCACTTGCCGATATCATCGACCAGTTCCGGCGGCAGGTCCTGATGCACGCCGCCCGGACGAACGTAAGCCGAGTGCATGCGGGCACCGCAGGCGCGCTCATAGAACACCATCAGCTTTTCGCGCTCTTCGAAGCCCCAGACCGGTGGCGTCATCGCGCCGACGTCCATGGCCTGCGTCGTCACGTTCATGATATGCGACAGGATGCGGCCGATTTCCGAATAGAGAACGCGGATCAACTGACCGCGCATCGGGATTTCGAGACCGAGCAGCTTTTCGACGGCGAGCGCGAAAGCATGTTCCTGGTTCATCGGCGCGACGTAGTCGAGGCGGTCGAAGTAAGGAACGGCCTGCAGATAGGTCTTGGTCTCGATCAGCTTTTCGGTGCCGCGATGCAGAAGACCGATATGCGGATCGACGCGCTCGACGATTTCGCCGTCCAGTTCCAGAACCAGACGCAGCACGCCGTGCGCGGACGGATGTTCCGGACCGAAGTTGATCGTGAAATTGCGGACGTTATGCTCAGTCATTCTAGTGCTCCGCCGAGGTGATCATGGCGATGAATTCGGGGCCGGTCATGTTCTGCGTGGTTTCCGCGAAGGAATAGCTCGAAGGCTTCTCATCCGTGAAAATCTGCGACGCGAACTTGAAACTGGAAGGGTTATCGAAAGCCTGCAGCGAAACGGCAAAATGCTTGCCGTCCTTCGAGCGCCACATCAGCGTGCTGCCGCAATTGTTGCAGAAGCAGCGCTCACCCCATTCCGACGAGGAATAGACGCCGAGGTTCTCTTCGTTCTCAACGGAGATATCAGCGCATTCGACAGCCAGAAACGCACCGCCGGACCAGCGGCGGCACATGGAGCAATGGCAAACGCCAAATTCGCGGGCACCGATGACGGCATTGAAGCCGACGGCGCCGCAAAGACATTGCGCATGCTCTGTCGCGGGGGCTTGGCTCATTGCTTGGCCTTTTCGTCGCCCGGGAGAACATATTCGGTTCCTTCCCACGGGGAGAGGAAATCGAAGTTGCGGAATTCCTGTTTCAGTTCGACCGGTTCATAAAGAACCCGTTTCAGCACGTCATCGTAACGCACTTCCACAAAGCCGGTAACCGGAAAATCCTTGCGCAGCGGATGGCCTTCGAAACCGTAATCGGTGAGGATACGGCGAAGGTCCTTATGGCCTTCGAACGGAATGCCATACATGTCCCAGGCTTCGCGCTCGAACCATTCGGCACCCATGTAAACGGAGGTCGAAGACGGTACGCCCTCGTCTTCCGCTACCTGCAGCTTGATGCGGACGCGCAGGTTCTGGCGCGGCGACAGCAGGTGATAGACGACATCGAAACGCTTTTCGCGCTGCGGCCAGTCAACGCCGCAAATGTCGATGATGTTGACGAAACCGCACTGCACGTCGTCACGCAGGAAGGTCAAAAGCGCGATCACGCTTTCAGGCGTCGTGTTCAGCGTCAGTTCGCCATAGGCGATATCGGCCGACACCACGAGGGAACCGCGCGCTTCCTTAACGTAAGCAGCAAGATCGTTGAGAGCTTCGCTCATTCTTAATCCGTCCTTTGCCCTTAGCGCTCGATCGTACCGGTACGACGAATCTTCTTCTGCAGCAGAAGCACGCCGTAAAGCAGCGCCTCCGCCGTGGGGGGACAGCCCGGAACGTAGATATCCACCGGCACGACGCGGTCGCAGCCGCGCACCACGGCGTAGGAATAATGGTAATAGCCGCCGCCATTGGCGCAGGAGCCCATGGAGATGACGTAACGCGGCTCAGGCATCTGGTCATAGACCTTGCGCAGAGCGGGCGCCATCTTGTTGGTCAACGTGCCGGCGACGATCATCACGTCCGACTGGCGCGGTGAGGCGCGCGGGGCGACACCGAAGCGCTCCATGTCATAACGCGGACCGGACGCCTGCATCAGGCCTTCGACGGCGCAGCAGGCGAGACCGAACTGCATCCACATCAGGGAGCCGGTACGGGCCCAGGTGATCAGCTCGTCGGTCGAGGTGACGAGAAAGCCCTTGTCGGCCAGCTCGTCATTGATTTCCGTGAAGTAGGCGTCGTTGCTGCCAACCGGCTTGCCGGTCGAGGGATCGATGATCCCCTTCGGCTGCGGCGCAACGAGCGTGGTGTTGTTCTGGCTCATGCCCATTCCAGCGCTCCCTTCTTCCACTCATAGATAAAGCCGATGGTGAGAACGATGAGGAACACCATCATCGACCAGAAACCGAACCAGCCCATCTCGCCGAAAGACACCGCCCATGGGAACAGGAAGGCGACTTCCAGATCGAAGATAATGAACAGAATCGACACCAGATAAAAGCGAATATCGAACTTCATGCGGGCGTCGTCGAAGGCGTTGAAACCGCACTCGAAAGCGGAGAGCTTTTCCGGGTCCGGCGCCTTGTAGGCGACAGCGAAAGGCGCAATGAGAAGCGCCAGGCCGATGACGAGAGCGATACCGATGAAGATTGCGATCGGAATGTAGGAACTGAGGAGTTCAGTCATGGTCTCTTCCCTGCCCGGCCGGGTGCCGGACCTGCCTTTGTGACCCGAAGTCTCAAAGAGCGCACAAATATGTTGCAACGCCAAAGTCGTTAGCGCAGCCGCGCTCTCTCTGCAAGAGTTTAGGCACCATTTCAAGACACCTGCCGCATTGATTGGCAACAATATTGCCGGAATTGACGCAAATTTGGGCCACAATTCCGGCCTAAGCCCCTCAAATACAATAATAATCGATTGAACGACGCAACCGCAAAAAAGTCACACGAATTTTACGTCCGGATGGCGGTGAAGTGACGATATTCGGGAATCGAAACTTGACTAAAAAATGCAGGAAAAATCGCGTTTTAAAAGCCCGGAATCAGGCGCTGGAATCGTCAATAGACGAGCGCGCAAATCGCGCGTCGATCTGTTTTTTAAGGAGACATTTCAGGAGAAAGAAATGGCGCGAGTGACGGGGCTCGAACCCGCGACCTCCGGCGTGACAGGCCGGCACTCTAACCGACTGAGCTACACCCGCGCACCACAGACATTCATCTGCGTTTTCCGAGGGACAGGATGGCGCGAGTGACGGGGCTCGAACCCGCGACCTCCGGCGTGACAGGCCGGCACTCTAACCGACTGAGCTACACCCGCATCTCCTGACGACAGGAACCAGTCCCGCCGCTCGAACCAGCCTCGGCTGTTCGATGAGCGGCTAACTACGGCGTTCGTGCGGGGGTGTCAAGCAGGTTTCACGACAAAAGAATAAGCTTCTTCATTTTGATCGGGAAAAACCGGAAGGCCTTGGAACGCGATTGCGGCAAACGCCCTGTTTTGCGGGCTTTTCCCAACGAAAACAAAAAACTTGTCCACAGCCGCAGGCTTCCGTAACGGGATTTCCACATGGCCATCAAGGCGTCCTCGGGTCTTGTCTCAGGCAAAAAGCCCGCAGTTCCCGGCTTTTTGCCCCCGGCTCCCGGCGCCGGAAAATTCTCTCGGCAAAAAAAACAAAAAAACTTCACAAAAGCCCTTGCGGTTTTTTTCCGATCCGAATACATCACGGCCACCGACGCGGCGGACATGATCCGAGACACGCGAAGGGCGATTAGCTCAGTTGGTAGAGCGCCTCGTTTACACCGAGGATGTCGGGAGTTCGAGTCTCTCATCGCCCACCATTTTCCCAGAAGATTTAAATATCACCCGTCAAACCGAGATCCTTCGTGTTTGTTTTCGCTATGCGACAAGCCCTCGAGTATTCGGAATTATCGCCCCTGCCCTTACTGCGGTCGGTGAAGCGTCGTCATGATTCCCAGCCGCTGGAATCGCTTTTCTCCAGTTACACCATGCCAAATCGGCACTGCTGTTCCATATTCCGACAGCTTGACCACCCCCTGTATCAGCCCGCAACATACCGGAAAATAAGGAAGATTCAGACTTTCTAAAGAGATTTCAGACATTGTTTGCGCACCGTTTCATGATGAACGGTTGAACAGATGGATGAAACCATGTCGATCGACGCGTTTGTAACACTCGCGCTTATTGCGCTGCCTGTTTATATTTTTTTCCGCTGGGTCCAGCAGGACTCGGAAAAACAAGATACTCCCAAAAGCAAGAATTCCCTGGGGCGGTGATCCGTTACGATCGATCCGCAGCATTTTCCCGGATGGCCTCCGGACGAAATCCTCCACAATCCGAAATCGAAGCGCAATGCCGATTTTAACGGCTTGCATCGTCAGGCATCGTGCAAGATCGGGGAACCCGGCCAAGGGGCCCTCGCCGTACAAAAAAGCCGGGCATAGCCCGGCTTTTCTCATTTGCGGCGCCAATCGGCCCGATCAGTTGATCGCCTTCATATTGACGGTGAAGAACAGCGTTTCGCCGGAAGAATCGTCCACGCCGTCATTGTCGGTCACGGCATAGGCCGTTCCCGCCTTGTCGAAGGTGAAGCCTTCCAGCTTGTCGACGACATAACCGTTGGTCTGGGCCTTGAGATCGGGCAGGAAGTCATGGGCTTCCTGCTTGGCCACCAGCGGCAGTTCGCCGCCGATCTTGCCCGGCTTCAGGTCTGCGATCGCAACGCGGTAGAGCTTCTTGATCTTGGCCTTGTCGCCGATCTGGTTGTCGCGCTCGACGATATAGACATAGTCGCCCTGGGCGGTGATTTCGGAGAGGCCAACCCAGCCTGCTTCGGTCTTGTCGAGCGGGTAACGCACGGCGCCCCACTCCTTGGACTTCGGATTGTAGGAAACGAGCTTGACGAAGCCCTTCTCGTCCGTGCCCCATTCACGCTGTACGGCCATCCACAGCGTCGCGTCGTCGCCCTTGCCGATCATCGTCACGCCTTCGAAACCGAAGCGGGTGTCGCCGGCGAGAAGTTCCTTCGGCAATGCGATCTCCGCCTTGATCTCGCCCTTGGCGTTGACGTTATAGAGCGCGTGGGGCACGAGCTTGGCGCTGTCGCCTTCAGAGGCCAGCCAGAAACCGCCCTTGCCGTCCAGCGTGATGCCTTCGATATCGAGCTTTTGAGCGGCAATACCGTCACGCTTGACGCGCAGCACGCTGGTGATGGTGGCGGGCTTTTTCGTCGCATCGATGGTGAAGATCGACGGCTGGTTGCCATAGACCGAGTCGGAGACGGCATAAAGAATGCCGGGCTTTTCGGCGTCGCCGACCAGACCCGAAAGAGCACCCCAGCCGATCGGTGCACCATCGACGGTGGCGGAAACGAGCTGCGGATAGGCTGCTTCACCTTCACCGCGCTCATAGAGCATGACATGCGAGCGGACGCCGCCGTCTTCGATCAGATCGACCTCATTGGCCGTGGCAAGGAGGTTACGCGACGGGATGGCGACAGCGCCTTCCGGCGAAACGCCCGAAGGCAGGAGCTGGGTCAGTTCCGGCTCCTTGCCGGTGTCCTTGTAGACAGCGACGACAGAGGCGCGTTCGGACAGTACGAAGAAGTATTTCTGGTCGCCGAAAGTCGCCGCTTCCAGGCCTTCCGGCTCGATGCCCTTGGCCTTGGAGCGCTTTTCCGGATAGTGGCCGATGGCCGCAACCGCGTGTTCGAGCGAGGAGCCGGATTCATAGACGAGCTTGCCAGTCTTGTCGAAGATGGTGAAGCCACGCGAACCGCCCTGCCAGTCGCCCTCATTGGCGATGACGATGCGGTCATTGTCCAGCCACTTCACGGCGTCCGGCTCGCGCTTGCGGCCTTCCTGCTTGTCGGTGAACTTCAGCTGGCCATCGGTCTTCGTATCGATGCCTTCAAGATCGACCTTGCCGGCGGAGAAATGCGTCTTCACCGTGCCGGTCTTGCCGTCGAGAATGACGATATGATTGTTTTCCTGAAGCGTCAGCGCGATCTCGCCATTGGCGTTGATCGACACGAATTCCGGCTCCGGATCCTCGGGGGAAATTTCGGCAAGGCCGGTGAGCTCGATCTTCTTCAGCGTCGCGCAATCGGCAACGCCGTCTTTCAGGGCGACAGTCACCAGATAACCGGCGGGCATCTGCGGCAGGGCTCCTTCGTTTACCTCTTCATCGCGCTCGTTTTCAATGGCGATGGCGGCGAAGGTCTTGTCCGGGGAAACGGCGACGGAATCGGGCTGGCCGCCGAGATCACAGCTTGCTTCGATCTTCTTGGTAGCAATATCGACCGTCACCAGCTTGCCGGAGGGCTTGGCGCGGTTTTCCGACGTGTTGACGCCGGCCAGCACCTTGAGACCGGCAACGACAACGGAGGTCGGCTCGCCTTCGAGCAGCAGCGCGCCGCCGGCCTTGGGAGCCTTGGCGTCGGTGATGTCGATGAAACCGATGCCGCCAAGCGGGCTGTCCGAATAGATCAGCGTCTTGCCGTCTTCACTGGCGGTGATGATTTCAGCCGAGGTGACGGACTTGGCGTCCTTGTCCGCGGGAAGGTTTTTCGCCACCGGGAAAGATGCGATGCGGTTGAAAACCGGCTCGGCAGCGGCCGGGATGGCTGCGGACGTGAGCAGCGCAGCGGTCAAAGCCATTTGAGAAAATCGGAACGCCATTTTAATCCCCCTTGGGTCCAGAAATACCCCAAGGCTTCTGCGTTACAGACATGACAGTGGCATGACACTTCCTGACCGCTGAATCAAAAAGCCCGGCCTAGAAGGCCGGGCTTTCGTGTTTATGCCCACATTCCGCGTAGAAAAACGCCGTGTGTCCGGATGGAAGCTACACAGGCGCTTCCCTGCTTTCATTCACATCTTGACCGGGAAAACCCGGCCTGTCCGAAAAGAGTTTTTCGAAACACCGCCCACTTTTGGCGGCGATGTGACGGCGTCAGGGCGTCAAAACATGTTTCCTCGTGAACCTGAAAAGCCGCCCGCCCGCCGCCGGGCGTTGCGGCTTTCCGGAAACCTTACGAGTTGACGGCGTCCTTCAGGCCCTTGCCTGCGGAAAACTTCGGTACGTTGCGAGCCGGGATATCGACTTCAGCACCCGTGGAAGGGTTACGGCCCTTGGAGGCTTCACGACGGCTGACGGAGAAGCTGCCGAAGCCGGCCAGGCGAATGTCGCCACCGTTCTTCAGTTCGCCCTGTACAGTTTCGAATACAGCATCAACAGCGGAAGCAGCATCTGCCTTCGTGAGACCAGCCTTTTCGGCAACAGCAGAGACGAGCTCGTTCTTGTTCATGTTTCCACCCCTTTCAATGGTTTGAAACGACTCAAATTAAGCCGGCGCAGAATACGTTCGCATCCGCGCGCAGCAACCCAAAAGCGCTGGAATCGCCTGAAAAACAAGGGGTCTGCGTTTTTTTTCACAAAAAAGGCCGACATTTCTGCCGGCCTTCCACATATTCGTGCCAAATTCGCATCACTTGTGCGCAGCTTTACGCCACATGCGCCTTCCGACACCTAACACATTGAATCTATGCAGCAGCCGTCGCGAAAGGCGATTCCCGCCCCTCGCGACGATGCATTATCAATGCGCGATGGTCTGGCTGCCGTCGTCGACGCCCTCGACGGTTGCGATCACCGGCGTCTCGATGCTGCCGTCCCACTCGATGGGCTCCGGCTGGCGGATAAGGGCGTGCTTGATGACCTCGCCCATGCGCGATACCGGGATGATTTCCATCTCGTTCTTCACATTGTCCGGAATTTCCGCCAGATCCTTGGCGTTTTCTTCCGGAATCAGCACCTTCTTGATGCCGCCGCGAAGGGCCGCAAGCAGCTTCTCCTTCAGGCCGCCGATCGGCAGCACGCGACCGCGAAGCGTGATCTCGCCCGTCATCGCCACATCCTTCGAGACCGGGATGCCGGTCATGATGGAGACGATGGCCGTCGCCATGGCAACGCCGGCAGACGGTCCGTCCTTCGGGGTCGCACCTTCCGGAACGTGCACGTGAATGTCGCTCTTGTCGAAGCGCGGCGGCTCGATGCCGAAGTCCACGGCGCGCGAACGGACATAGGATGCCGCCGCCGAAATGGATTCCTTCATCACTTCCTTGAGGTTGCCGGTAACCGTCATGCGGCCCTTGCCCGGCATCATCACGCCTTCGATGGTGAGCAACTCACCGCCAACTTCCGTCCAGGCAAGACCCGTGACGACGCCGACCTGATCCTCGCGCTCGGCCTCGCCATGGCGGAACCGCGGAACGCCCAGATAATCCGGCACATTGGCAGCGGTGACTTCCACGGACTTGACCTTGCCCTTGATGATCTCGGTGACAGCCTTGCGCGCCAGCTTCATCAGCTCGCGTTCGAAGCTGCGCACACCGGCTTCACGGGTGTACTGCTGGATGACGACCATCAGGGCGTCATCGGTAACCGAGAACTCTTCCGGACGCAGGGCATGTTCCTTGATCGCCTTCGGCAACAGGTGACGCTTGGCGATTTCGCGCTTTTCGTCTTCCGTGTAACCGGCGATGCGGATCACTTCCATACGGTCCATCAGCGGGCCGGGAATGTTCAGCGTATTGGCCGTGGTCACGAACATCACGTCGGACAGGTCGTATTCCACTTCAAGGTAATGGTCCATGAAGGTGGAGTTCTGTTCCGGATCGAGCACCTCGAGCAGAGCCGACGACGGATCGCCACGGAAATCCATGCCCATCTTGTCGATTTCGTCGAGCAGGAAGAGCGGGTTCGCCTTCTTGGCCTTCTTCATCGACTGGACGATCTTGCCCGGCATGGAGCCGATATAGGTACGACGGTGACCGCGGATTTCCGCCTCGTCACGCACGCCGCCAAGCGCCATGCGCACATATTCGCGGCCGGTCGCCTTGGCGATCGACTTGGCGAGCGAGGTCTTGCCGACGCCGGGAGGGCCGACGAGGCACAGGATGGGTCCGCGGATCTTCGAGGCGCGCGCCTGTACGGCGAGATACTCGACGATGCGTTCCTTGACCTTGTCGAGACCGAAATGATCCTGATCGAGGATTTTCTCGGCAGCGTTGAGGTCCGCCTTGATCTTCGACTTCTTGCCCCAGGGCAGACCGAGCAGCCAGTCCAGATAGTTGCGCACGACGGTCGCTTCCGCGGACATCGGGCTCATCTGGCGAAGCTTCTTCATTTCCGCCTCGGCCTTTTCCTTGGCCTCCTTGGAAAGCTTGGTCTTGGCGATGCGCTCTTCCAGTTCGGCCATCTCGTCACGGCCGTCCTCGCCGTCGCCGAGTTCCTTCTGGATCGCCTTCATCTGTTCGTTCAGGTAATATTCGCGCTGCGTCTTCTCCATCTGGCGCTTGACGCGCGAGCGGATGCGCTTTTCCACCTGCAGCACGGAAATTTCGCCTTCCATGAAGCCGAGCGCCTTTTCAAGCCGCTGCTTCACGCTGACGGTTTCCAGCATTTCCTGCTTTTCGGTGATCTTGATCGACAGGTGCGAAGCGACCGTATCGGCAAGCTTCGAATAATCGTCGATCTGGCCGGCAGCGCCGACAACCTCGGGCGAAATCTTCTTGTTGAGCTTCACATAGCTCTCGAATTCAGACACGACCGAACGCGACAGCGCCTCGATCTCGACCGGATCTTCGGCAGGCTCCTGCAACGGCGTCGCAGTGGCTTCATAGAAGTCTTCACGGCCGGTGTAGCTGTCGATCTGGGCGCGGCCCTTGCCTTCCACCAGCACCTTCACGGTGCCGTCGGGAAGCTTCAGGAGCTGCAGGACATTGGCGACCGTGCCGACCTTGTGGATGGCTTCCGGGGCCGGATCGTCATCGCTGGCGTTGATCTGGGTGACAAGCATGATCTGCTTGTCCGAACCCATGACTTCCTCGAGCGCACGGATGGATTTTTCCCGCCCGACGAACAGGGGAACGATCATATGCGGGAAAACGACAATGTCGCGCAGGGGAAGTACCGGATAGGTACCGCCAGATGCCGCAGACGTGATGTTCGTCATATCATTTCCTTTCCATGGTCCCTTTCGGGACACTTTGCCGGACAGCTTGGGGCATCCGGCACATTCATTTCTCGAGACTGAAAGTGGAGTTTCGAAACACCGATTTCAAGTCGCCGGAACAGACGGTCCCGCTAAGCCGCAAGACCGTGAAATTCAACAAAACCCAGCGCCGGCTAGTACTCCCGACATTTCCGGTTATCCCGAAGGACATGGGAACCGGGTCGCCGACGGGAATTCACATTTCCGTCATATCGCGCTGCAAATCAGTTGTAAGACTTTATCAGCAAAGCGCAATCCGCTCCAAACGCAAAATCGGGCTTCGCCAAGTTAGGCGCAAGTTTCACACCCGGCGACAACAGAAAAGGCCCGCACGGAGGCGGGCCTTCTGACTTCATCAAAGCACCGGACCGGCCGATCAGGCCGAAACGTTGGTCTTTTCTTCCTGACGATCCGCATAGATGTAGAGCGGGCGTGCAAGGCCGCTGACGACCTCGTCGGAAATGACCACTTCGCGTACGCCTTCCAGCGTCGGCAGTTCGAACATGGTATCCAGAAGGATCTTTTCCATGATCGAGCGCAGGCCGCGGGCGCCGGTCTTGCGGGTGATCGCCTTGCGGGCGATTTCGCGCAGCGCGTCCTCGTGGAAGGTCAGTTCCACATCTTCCATCTCGAACAGGCGCTGATACTGCTTGACCAGCGCGTTCTTCGGTTCGGACAGGATCTGGATCAGCGCATCCTCGTCGAGGTCTTCCAGCGTGGCGAGAACCGGCAGACGGCCGATGAATTCCGGGATGAGGCCGAACTTCACCAGGTCTTCGGGCTCCAGCTCGCGCAGCACCTCGCCGACGCGGCGATCGTCTTCCGCCTTGACGGTCGCACCGAAGCCGATCGAGGTCTTTTCACCACGGGCCGAGATGATCTTGTCGAGGCCGGCAAAGGCGCCGCCGCAGATGAACAGGATGTTGGTCGTATCCACCTGCAGGAATTCCTGCTGCGGATGCTTGCGGCCGCCCTGCGGCGGAACGGAAGCGACCGTGCCTTCCATGATCTTCAGAAGCGCCTGCTGAACGCCCTCGCCCGACACGTCACGCGTGATGGACGGGTTGTCCGACTTGCGGGAAATCTTGTCGACTTCGTCGATATAGACGATACCGCGCTGGGCGCGCTCGACATTGTAATCCGCAGCCTGCAACAGCTTCAGGATGATGTTTTCCACGTCCTCGCCGACATAACCGGCTTCGGTCAGCGTCGTTGCGTCCGCCATGGTGAAGGGAACGTCGATGATGCGGGCGAGCGTCTGGGCAAGATAGGTCTTGCCGCAGCCCGTCGGGCCGACGAGCATGATGTTCGACTTCGCAAGCTCGACATCGCCATTCTTGGAGGCGTGCGCGAGGCGCTTGTAGTGGTTGTGAACGGCAACAGACAGGATCTTCTTCGCCTGCTTCTGGCCGATGACGTATTCGTCGAGGATCTTGATGATATCCTGCGGGGTGGGAACACCCTCGCGCGACTTCACCATCGACGTCTTGTTCTCCTCGCGGATGATGTCCATGCACAATTCGACGCATTCATCGCAGATGAATACCGTCGGTCCGGCAATGAGTTTCCGGACTTCGTGCTGGCTCTTGCCGCAGAATGAACAATAGAGTGTATTCTTAGAGTCGCCGCCGTTGCTGCCGCTGACTTTGCTCATATCTCTTTCCTTCCAGCACGCCGCAGGTCCGCCAAACGGATCGCGGTCAACTTACCGCCCGCCGATACGGCAGCCCTTGGGGTGCATCGCCGTATCCGCCTCGTTTCCCGGGGTACTAACCGGTATCAGATACATGAGCTGACAACCGGCTGCAACGAATTCCCCATCAAACCAAAGGCCACGTCATAAAAATTCAACATAGCCTTTATATATACTAATATCGCTTTCTGTTGCGGTTGAAAGCCCCGAAATTACTTTTGCGGGTTCAAACAAACGTCAAAAAGCGGCGCGCCTCAATTCGCGGCGGCGCCTTCGATTTCCTGGCGCGAGGTCAGGATCTTGTCGATCACGCCCCAGTCCTTCGCCTCGTCTGCATCCATGAAGTGGTCGCGATCGAGGGTTTTTTCAACCTCTTCGAGCGTGCGGCCGGTATGCTTCACGTAGACTTCATTGAGGCGACGCTTCATCTTGATGATGTCGCGGGCGTGGCGCTCGATGTCCGATGCCTGTCCCTGGAAACCGCCGGAAGGCTGGTGCACCATGATGCGGGCGTTCGGGGTTGCGAAACGCATTCCCTTTTCACCGGCGGCCAGAAGCAGCGAGCCCATGGATGCGGCCTGGCCGACGCAGAGCGTGGAGACCGCAGGGCGGATGAACTGCATCGTATCGTAGATCGCCATGCCGGCGGTCACGACGCCACCTGGCGAATTGATGTAGAGCGCGATTTCCTTCTTCGGGTTTTCAGCCTCGAGGAAAAGCAGCTGCGCGCAGACGAGCGAAGCCATCTGGTCTTCCACCGGGCCGGTGAGGAAAATGATGCGTTCCTTGAGAAGACGGGAAAATATGTCGTAGGAGCGTTCGCCGCGATTGGTCTGCTCTACGACCATCGGCACCAGAGCCATGGCGGTATCAACTGGATTTTTCATGTCCGTCCTTTGTCAAACTCTGCCCTTCGCGAAAAACCGCTCCGGAATCACTTCTAACCTTCATACTCCCTACATAGAGTGTCCCTGCCCCGTACTTCAAGACACGAAGCCGCATATCCTTAACGGCTCAACAGCGTTTGCGGGCCTTTCTGGCCGAGGTTGACGGGGCTTTCGAACCGCCTGGTGCCGGTCGGGCCTCTTTCATTCGCCGCCACCATTTTTTTACTATGGCAGGCGACGACGGCAAAAATCGCCCGCCATGCACAGATATAACTTCTCACCGGCAAGAACTCGTTAGTATTTGCTACAGATACTGACCAGCGAATTTTCGGTTCCCGTCGGGGGAATGCGCCCATCCGGGCGAAATGGCAGCTCAACAATTCAAGCGGGCATAACGCACCTCGTGCGCAAGGGCCCGCTTTTACCGCATTATGGCGCAGATAGGATTTTGCAATGCTGGATGCAAAGACGAGCACGCTACTATGGGCGGCGGAAACGTTCACCCTTGCCGTGCTTTTGGGAACGCTGTGGCTGCACCGCCCTTCCCGCCGGCATAATCTCTATTTCGCCGCCGGCTTCCTCGCCACGGGCTTCGGCACTGTCATGGTGGCCTTTCGCGGGGATATTTCCAGTTTTCTGTCCATTCAGGTCGGCAATACGCTTGCGCTTTCCGCCTTCGGTTTCTGGCTCGCGGGCCTGTTAGGCCTGGAGCAGCGCAAACTCGGCGGCTGGATTGCAATTCCCGCCCTGCTGTGGATCGCCGGAATGTTCGTGCCATCCGTGCGCGAAGACATGGTCGCCCGCATCCTGCTCTATCATGCCAGTGCTGCCACGGGCTATTTCATGCTCGCCGGTGTCCTTCTGGCCAGCAGGGCGCGCGCAACACGCAGCCGAAAGGTACTGGCCACGATCCTGATCCTGCAGGCTTTTGCCGGAGCGCTCGTCGCATCCATCGTCATCCCTGCCAATGCCGCGGTTCCCAACGCCATTCCGATGACGTCGGCGCTCTCCATTTCCGGCATGCTCGGCTTCACGGCCATCATCATGATCAGCGCCAAGATCATCATGGAGGATACGGAGATTCGTCTCCACCGGCTCGCCATGACAGATCATCTGACTGGCGTTCTCAACCGTCGCGGTCTCCTGGAAGAGTTCGAGCGCATCAAGAAGCGGTCACCGGGATCCAGCCGCTATGTGGCTCTGGTGCTGTTCGACATCGATCATTTCAAGAAGATCAATGACAGATATGGCCACCAGTCCGGCGACGCGGTGCTCGTGCATTTCTGTAATATCGCGCAGCGCGCGATCGGCGATCGTGGCCTTTTCGTCAGAATGGGAGGCGAGGAATTCGCTCTGGTTGCCGAAGTCGAAAGTCCTTCCAGCACAGCGACGCTTGCGGAAGCCATCCGCAGCAATCTGCGCCTTTCAAAGATCAGTTCGCGCGGTGAAGGCATAGAGGTAACCACAAGCGTCGGCATATCCGAAGCCATGATCAAGGATGCCGACCTGAGTGTGATGATGACGGAGGCCGACCGCGCGCTCTATGCCGCCAAGAAGGCCGGGCGCAACCGGACCGTCATCCACGTCAATTCGGCCAATGTCGTCGTGCCCGCCCCGGACCGCGAGGAAAATCCGATGGACAACAATGCCGACCGTCAGGTCGCGGCCCTGAACCGGATAGCCGCCATCGCCAGCCGATGATGATGTAACCATCCAGTGACATGCATAGGGGTATCCGGAAGGGATTTCCCTCCCTTCCCAAAGCGCCGCGCGCGGAATAGATCATGGGTATGACAACGACATTTCCCTTTCTCAAAATCGATCCCGCCAGCCGCCGCGTTTCCCTTGATGCCCGCGACCCGGCTTTCTACAGCGATCCGAACCCGGTCTATGCGGCCCTTCACGCTGAATGTCCCACCTTCTACTGGGAAGAGCAGCGGCAGTGGTTTTTTACCGGATACGACCACGTCAGCGCCCTTCTGCGCGACCGCCGGTTCGGACGGCAGATCCTGCATGTGGCAAGCCGCGAGGAAATCGGCCTGGCGGAGCCGCAGGACCATGTGAGGCATTTCGACGCCGCCGAGCAGCATTCGCTGCTGGAACTGGAGCCGCCGGAACACACGCGGCTGCGCACGCTCATCAACCGCGCCTTCGTGTCGCGGCATGTCGACAAGATGAAGCCGGATATCGAGGAACTCGCCAACCGTCTGATCGACGCCTTCGAAGCGAATGGCGAAACGGAACTGCTCTCTTCCTATGCCGACATCATCCCGGTGACGATGATCGCCCGCATGATCGGCATTCCCGAGGCGATGGGGCCGCAGCTTCTGAAATGGTCACATGCCTATGTCGGCATGTATATGTTCAAGCGCACGCCGGAAGATGAGCTTCTGGCCGACAAGGCTGCACATGAATTCTCAGACTATGTGCGCAGCGTGATCGCGGAGCGGCGAGCGGAGCCGAAGGACGATCTGCTGAGCCACATGATCCACACGGAACATAAGGGCCAGTACCTCACCGACGACGAGCTGGTCTCCACCACCATCGTGCTGCTGAATGCCGGGCACGAGGCAACCGTGCACCAGATCGGCAATTCGGTTCGCATCATTCTGGAAAGCGGCCTATCTCCCAAGACGCTGTTCAACGACGATGCCACCACGGAACGGACGGTGGAAGAAACCCTGCGCATCTGCGCGCCGGTGCATATTTTCCAGCGCTGGGTTCTGGAACCTGTCGAAATCGATGGCGTCACGTTCAAGCGTGGCGACAAGGTCAGCCTCATCCTGGCAGCCGCCAATCTCGATCCCGCAAAATTTTCCGATCCGCTGACCTTCCAACCAGACCGCAACGAAGGCGCCAACGTCTCCTTCGGCGCGGGCATCCATTTCTGCATCGGCGCGCCGCTGGCAAGGCTGGAGCTCAATCTTGCCCTGCCCCTGCTTTTCAAACGCCTGCCGGGCCTGAAGATCGCCGAGCCGCCCAGGGTCAAGGACGTCTATCATTTCCATGGTCTGGAGCGGCTCGATCTCAGCTGGTGAGATTTGGCCGGTAGAGCACTCGCAAGAACCATCCGGTTTCAGAGCCGGATGACATAATCCTTTCGCGTCGTCTCCACCACCTCCCACGTGCCCGTAAAGCCCGGACGCAGGATAACGCGGTCGCCCGGTCTCAGATCGCGCGGCGCACCGCCGTCTTCGGTCAGGATGGAATGGCCTTCGAGAATGTTGAAATATTCCCATTCGTCATAGACCACCCGCCATTTGCCGGGCGTGGACTGCCAGATGCCGGCATAGATGCCGCCGGGAGCTTCCTCGAGATTCCATGTGGTGAATTTGGGATCGCCGGAAATCAGTCTTTCCGGCGCTGGCGCACCGTATTCCAGCTCGGCGATATCATCGAAGGACAGAAAATTCGTCATGACGTCCCCTGTCCGTCAAATATGGTTGGCCATACAGCTTTGCTCAATTGTGGGCGCTTCGTCAAATAGTCTCGGGTGTTCCGGTTGGGCGTTGCCGCCGAGGAAACGAGGCGCCTACTCCATCTTCGTCCAGCCGAAAACCAGCCAGGTGTATTTCGACTTCTTGTCGGGTTCGGCCGTGTACGTCATCTGTATATCGCCGTCCTTCGCGTAAATATCGAGCCGGGGCGCGGTATCCAGCTTCAGCCATAGCGAACTCTTGTCAAAAGACCATGTGCCGCACCAGACGCATGAACCTGAGGGATCGCCGGGTTGATGGAAATTGTAGCGACCGTCCGCCGTGATCTCCAGATAATCAAACGCGGAATAAAATGTCGTCACCGTCTCCTGGAACAATGTCGCATCCGCTTCCTGCCGGGAGGTGGGCGCAGTCTTCATATCGCGCGGCGGGCGGCTGGTCGCACCGGTGAGCTTCCATTTTCCGACAAAGTCCTGCTGCGTCGGGAAATATTCCGCCTCGGCCTTTGCCGGCGAAACCGAAACTACGACCGGTATGTCAGCCACACCCGCGACCCCGATTGCAAGGAGAAGGGTGACAATACGGAGCATTTTCATATGGCGTATCTTTCGCGATGGGACTGAAGGAGCCTGTTCTAGGCGGATTCGGCGCTTTGAGTAAGATGGTCGCGGATGAACGGAAGCAGCGCGCCGCTCAATCTGGCACCGAAGTTTTCTACACAGACCGGTGGAAACCGGCAGCGTACGGGCTCAGTTTCCTGCTGATTTCGCGAGCGCGATGAACAGGAGGATCACCGCAAGAAACTCGATGGGAAGTCGCCAGCGGCTCAATCGGACCCATCTGGCCGCAGCATTGGAAGCGGCCGTTGCGTCCCCGGCCAATCCCGTCTCAAACCGAAGCGCCATTGGGATGAAATATGCAAAAGACCAGATCCGCGCGACAAGGTGCGCGGCGAGTGCGGACCATATCCAGACGCGAATTGCGGGATGAGCCCATGTCAGCCAGACAGCGGGGAGCAAGGCCACCTCAAACAGCCCGTGAGCGGGACCCCAGAAAAGCTTTCGGTTGATCCCGCCCCGTTCAGGCTGGATCAGCATCGGCTGCGAAGGCCACACCCTATCGACAAGAAGCGTCTCATAGATGCCGCCGCCCAGCCCGACGCTCCCAAGAACAGCGGCGACGACAATCGCGTAGAAAACCAGCGGCTCGAACATCTCTCACCTCTTCCAGAAATCGCCGTGACGCCTGCGAGAGCATGGCCAGCACACATTTTCCACTTTTCGACGCTCACAGGCGTAAGCAGCATATTTAACGCTGGCGAAATCACATCCGGCCAATTATCTTGATGACTATTATTTCTTAATTATTGAGATATTCAAATGTCAAGAGATATCCTGGATCGCCGGTTGACCGACGCACTTCGCCAGGCCAGCGCGCAATCATTGCTCATCAGCCAGTCCATCGCGGCAAAGGCTCGGATGAACACCACCGATCTGGAGTGCCTAGACATCCTTCAGATGCAAGGCCAGGCGAGTGCGGGTGAACTTGCAAGATCGACCGGCCTGACGACCGGAGCGGTGACGGCGCTGCTCGACCGGCTGGAGAAGGCCGGCTTCATAAAGCGCTTGCCCGACCCTGCGGATCGTCGGCGCGTGCTGGCAGCGCCTCATCCCGAAAAAATGCGGGAATTGTTTCAGATGTATGCGCCCCTTCAGGAAAAGATGGAGGCGCTCTATGGGGAATATGATGAAGAGCAATTGCAGCTCATCATCGGTTTCATGGAAAAATCATGTGCCATTTCGAAGGACTTCATTGGCACTTTGCAGAAGAAATAAGCTGAATGCAGCCGAGCGAGTGCACCTCGCCGCAACACGCAAATCCGCTGCCGCCGAAAGCACCCTGTTTCCATGGTTTTCCGGCGGCCGCTCAATCACACTTAAATATCATTGGGGGTCACGCGGGCACCAAACTCGCGTGAGCCACCACATCAGACCTTGGCGAGCGATTGCTCGAGATCGGCGATGATGTCCTTGACGTCCTCGATGCCGACCGACAGGCGAACCACATCCGGCCCGGCGCCGGCGGCCGTCTGCTGTTCCGATGTCAGCTGCGCATGGGTGGTGGAGGCCGGGTGGATGACGAGAGAGCGCGTGTCGCCGATATTGGCGAGATGGGAGAAGAGCTGCAGCCCTTCCACCAGCGCCTTGCCGGCCGCATAACCGCCCCTGACGCCGAAGGTGAAGACGGAGCCCGCCCCCTTTGGCGAATAATGCTGCTGGATAGCGTGGTTGTCGCTGTCTTCCAGCCCCGCATAATGCACCCAACCAACCTTGGGATGCGCCTTCAGCCATTTCGCGACGGCGAGCGCATTGTCGGAATGGCGCTGAACGCGCAGCGGCAGCGTCTCGATGCCGGTCAGGATGAGGAAGGCATTGAAGGGTGAGATCGCCGGGCCGAGGTCACGCAAGCCCAGCACACGGCAGGCGATGGCGAAGGCGAAATTGCCGAAGGTCTGGTGCAGCACGACGCCGGAATATTCCGGCCGGGGCTGTGACAACGCCGGATATCTGTCTGTCGCGGACCAGTCGAAGGTTCCGCCGTCAACGATGATGCCACCCATGGAGTTGCCGTGGCCGCCGAGGAATTTCGTCAGCGAATGCAGCACGATATCCGCGCCATGTTCCAGCGGCCGCAGCAGATAGGGGCTCGCCATGGTATTGTCGACGATCAGCGGCAGACCGTGCCGGTGGGCGACCTCGGCGATTGCGGCGATATCCACGAAAGTACCGCCCGGATTGGCAAGGCTTTCGATGAAGACGGCACGGGTGCGCTCATCGATCTGCGCCTCGAAGCTGGCCGGATCGGTGGCGTCGGCCCAGCGGACCTGCCAGTCGAAGCCCTTGAAGGCATGGCCGAACTGGTTGATCGAGCCGCCATAGAGCTGGCGGGCGGCGACGAAATTGTCGCCGGATTGCAGCAGCGTATGGAAGACCAGCAATTGCGCGGCATGGCCGGACGCGACGGCAAGCGCGGCCGTGCCGCCCTCCAGTGCTGCCACGCGCTCTTCCAGAACCGCCTGAGTGGGGTTCATGATGCGGGTGTAGATATTGCCGAACTCTTTTAATCCGAACAGGGCGGCGGCGTGATCGGCGTCGCGGAAAGCATAGGCCGTGGTCTGATAAATGGGTGTGGCACGCGCGCCGGTGGTCGGATCCGGTTGCGCGCCCGCATGAACGGCCAGCGTCGAAAACCCGGGATTGCTGCTCGGCATGATGTTTCCTCCAATTGGAATTTCGGAGGGATCATAATGCCTTGCCGCCAAATGATAAGTCCGATCCGTACCAACTATCGCACAATATTGAGACGCGGATACTCAATTGCAGGACAACGATCCATCACGACTTCCATACCGTAGGCTTCCGCCTTGGCGGCGGCATTGTCATCGCGAACGGAAAGCTGGCCCCAGATTACCGATGGCCGCTCCGGCAGCAATATCGCCTCCTCGACGATTGCCGACAAATATTCCGGCGCCCGGAAAACGTCGATCATGTCCACCGGCTCGGGAATATCGGCGAGTTTGGCATAGACCTTCTGCCCCAATATCTCCTTGCCTGCCTGGCCGGGATTGACCGGAAACACACGATACCCCCTGGAAAGCAGGAAGCGCATGACGCCGTGGCTCGGCCTGTCCGGATTGGGCGAAGCACCGAGCAGGGCGATGGTTTTGACATCGGTCAGAATTTTTCTGATGTAGTCGGGCTCGTAACTATCATGCTGCATGTTAACTTATCCCTTCTGGAGCGTCGCATGGTTTGAAGAATACCAATGCAGGTGCGCCATTCGAAAGCGCCGCGAGCATAGCGTCTCCTGCATAATTCCACCGACACATTCCTGACGCTACAGGTTGCGTCCGCCCTTCCATCTAGGAAGGTTCTTCGCTCTCTTGAACCCCTGCCCGGTTGAAAAATTGCAGCTACGGCAGAAACCCCGCCGCGCAGTGGCACGTTTTCGCCCACGCAAAATGATTTCACCAAACGTCGGAATGCCGGTTGTACTGACTATTTTTGTCCAGTTTTCAAAATGACGCGAATTGCCGCAAATAAGGGTCCAAACAACATTAGCGTGCAATTCATGCGCTCTTCGTCTCCTGTTTGTTTTCATTCCGTTCACAGGAAAATTAGAGACATCTAATTTTCAGAAAGTTATTCTGTAAATCAATCTATACACCAATCTGCAACGTTACAGTTGCCAATTCGTGAAAGATGTGAAATTTCTTTTCATGCGCGCCTTCGCCCGATTGATACACCTTGCGCCCGAAGCACCATGGCGCACTGGGCGCCAATATTTGACAAATTTGGTAGTATTTTTAGCGAAAATTCGTCGTGAGGCGAAACCATAAGCTGTGCGTCGGACGCTCATGCGTCCATCTGACGGATGAAATCATGAGCAGAACGCCATATCGTCCCGGCGCAAAATCATTCCCCGCCGCCATGACATGCACAAAGCATAAATTTTACGCGCGTTGCAGTATTCGCTGCGTTCACAGGCCGTTTGCGGGCGGTTCCACGGGCGCAAAACGCGTGCTCGAACAATCGGGAAAGGCTTGCTGCCCTAACCGAAAATCGATTCCGGTTTTCAAGCCGATGCTATAGGTTGCCCAAAGTAGCCCGCGAGCGAGTCTCTATTGTGACATTTGACATTCTTCTTCTGGTGCTCCTGGGCGCGATACTGCATGCCGGATGGAATGCGCTGGTCAAGGCCGGATCCGACAAATCGCTGGATGCCTCGCTGATCGCGGCGGGTGCTGCGGCCTGTTCGCTGCCGTTTCTGCCTTTCCTGCCATTTCCCGCGCCGGTCGCCATTCCTTTCCTGATCGCTTCGGCCGTTCTGCAATTCGCCTATTTCCGGCTTGTCGCCGCCGCCTATACGATCGGCGACATCGGTCTTGTTTATCCCGTCATGCGCGGCGTAGCGCCCCTGATCGTCGCGGCGACGAGCAGCCTGTTCCTGAGCGAGATTTTAAGCCCGCTGGCCCTTGCCGGCATCGCCGTCATCTCCGGCGGCATTCTGACGCTCGCTTTCGAGGCGCGGCGCGGTGGCGGAAAGGCGATCACGGTCGCCCTGCTCAACGCTTTCGTGATCGCATCCTACACCTTCGTCGACGGTGTCGGCGCAAGGCTTTCCGGCAACGCCATCTCCTATACGCTGTGGATGTCGCTTCTGCCGCCCGTGCTGCTTTTCGGCTTCGCATTTTACCAGCGCGGTGTGGGCCCGGTCGCGGACCATGTCCGGCGCAACTGGTGGCGCGGGCTGATTGGCGGCGGCGGCTCCATTCTCTCCTACGGGCTGGCGCTCTACGCCATGACCAAGGCGCCCGTCGCCGTCGTCGCGGCGCTCCGGGAAACCTCCATTCTCTTTGCGCTGGTGATCTCCGTGGTGATCCTGAAAGAACGCGCCAGCATCTGGCGTTATCTTGCCGGAGGCATCATTGCAGCGGGCGTTCTGGTGATGCGACTGGGGTAAAACAGGGCTGCTCGATGAGGTAAAATAACACCCCATAATCAAGCCATTGTTTTTGCTACCTTATTTTTACGACCTCCAGAATCCGTCATATTGACGCTTTCGCTCGCGCACCGTATAAGCGCGCCAGATCGGATTCCAGCCGGAATAGGGTCATTTGCGGTTGCCCCTGGCGGCAATCAAACCAAGCAACAAGAAACGCCCGTATGCTCTTATTTAAAAGAGGATGACGGGTCCACGTTAGAAAGTGAAATCCATGTCTACTTTCGTTCAGAAGCCTGCTGAGGTGGAGAAGAAGTGGGTCATCATCGACGCCGAAGGCCTCGTTGTTGGTCGCCTCGCCACCATCGTTGCAACCCGCCTGCGCGGCAAGCACAAGGCTACCTACACCCCCCACGTTGATGATGGCGACAACGTCATCGTTATCAACGCGGAAAAGGTTGCCTTCACCGGCAACAAGTACTCCGACAAGAAGTACTACTGGCACACCGGTCACCCGGGTGGCATCAAGGAGCGTACGGCTCGCCAGATCATCGAAGGCCGCTTTCCGGAGCGCGTCGTTGAAAAGGCCATCGAGCGCATGATCCCGCGCGGCCCGCTCGGCCGTCGCCAGATGAAGAACCTGCGCGTTTACGCCGGCTCGAACCATCCGCACGAAGCACAGCAGCCCACCGTTCTCGACGTGGCCGCGCTTAACAAGAAGAACGTAAGGAGCGCCTGATAATGGCCGATCTTTCCTCTCTGAAAGACCTCGCCCCGGCATCGGAAGCTTCGGCTCCCGTGCATGTCCGCAAGGTTGACACCCTCGGCCGCTCCTACGCGACCGGCAAGCGCAAGAACGCCGTAGCCCGCGTATGGGTGAAGGCCGGTTCTGGCAAGATCATCATCAACGGCCGCGATTTCACCACGTATTTCGCACGTCCGGTTCTGCAGATGATCCTTCAGCAGCCGATCGTCGCCGCTGCCCGCACGGGTCAGTTCGACATCATCGCCACCGTTGCCGGTGGTGGTCTGTCCGGTCAGGCCGGCGCCGTTCGTCACGGTCTGTCCAAGGCCCTCACCTACTTCGAACCGGGCCTGCGCTCCGTTCTGAAGAAGGGTGGCTTCCTGACCCGCGACAGCCGCGTTGTCGAGCGTAAGAAGTACGGTAAGGCCAAGGCCCGCCGTTCGTTCCAGTTCTCGAAGCGCTAATCGCTTCTCAGAACGGTTCGTTCAGAACTTCGAAAGGCGGGGCTTCGGCTCCGCCTTTTTTATTTTGTCCCCCCGACGGCATCTTGAATTATTCCCTCAAGGGAATAATATTGCCTCATGAATTATGTCGTCGAGTATACGGACGAATTCGGAACATGGTGGGAAACGCTTGAAGAAAGCGAACACATCAGCATCGACGCTCATGTTCAGAAACTGGAAGAACGTGGCCCTCGCCTGCCGTTCCCCTATTCGAGCGGCATTTATGGATCGCGTCACGCGCATATGCGCGAATTGCGAATCCAAAGTAGCGGAAAGCCGTTGCGGATTTTTTATGCCTTCGATCCCCGTCGAATGGCGATCCTCTTGATTGGAGGCGACAAGACGGGAGACAAACGGTTTTATGACCGCATGATCCCAATTGCCGACGACCTTTATGACGAGCATCTGGCCGAGCTTGAAAAGGAGAAACACAATGAGCGGTAGGCACAGTTTTGCGCGGTTGCGCAACCGGATGTCGGACGACGCGCGTGTTAAGTCTAAAACCGAAGCAGATCGTCTGGAAGAAGAAATGAACCTTGCGGATGTTCGCAGGGCGCTGAAACTCTCGCAGGACGAAATAGCGCAGGCACTGGATATCGGCCAAAGCTCCGTCGCAAAACTGGAAAAGCGCGCTGATATGTATGTTGGTACCTTACGCCGGTTCATCGAGGCGATGGGCGGCGAACTTGAAATCGTCGCGCGCTTCGACGGCCGCGCGATCAAAATTCGCAACTTCGCCGATCTTGCAGAAAAGGCGGATAAATAATGCCCAACAAAACCATCGACCATGCCTTCACCGCAACGACCCTGACATCGGCCGCCACCGACCCGACCCATGCGGGCGTACTCTCCTTCATGCGGCGCAAATATACCAAGAACCTCAAGGGCGTATCGACGGCCATCTGGGGCATTCCCTTCGATGCGGCCACCTCCAACCGGCCGGGCGCCCGTTTCGGGCCGCAGGCGATCCGCCGCGCCTCGGCGATCTTCGACAACGATCCGCAATATCCCTTCGCGCGCGATCTCTTCGCCCATATGCCGACCATCGACTATGGCGACTGTCTGCTCGACTATGGCAATCACTGGAAAACGCCTGATACGATCGAAAAGGAAGCGCGCCGGATCATCTCCAAGACGGATTACCTGCTGACGCTCGGCGGCGATCACTTCATTACCTGGCCGCTCCTGAAGGCGCATGTGGCCAAGCATGGGCCGCTGGCGCTGGTGCAGTTCGATGCGCATCAGGACACCTGGTTCGACGACGGCAAGCGCATCGACCACGGTTCCTTCGTGGCCCGCGCCGTGCGCGATGGCCTGATTGATCCTGACCGGTCCATCCAGATCGGCATCCGCACCCATGCGCCTGACGATTTCGGCATTCGCATCCTCCACGGTTACGAGGTGGAGGAAATGCGGGCGGGCGATATCGCTTCGCTGATCGTCAAGCACACGGCCGGCATGCCCGCCTATCTGACCTTCGATATCGATTGCCTCGATCCCGCCTTTGCGCCGGGAACCGGCACGCCGGTGGCCGGCGGGCCGACCAGCGCTAAAATTCTCTCCGTACTGCGTGGGCTTGGCCAGCTGGATATTCGCGGCTCGGACGTCGTGGAAGTCGCGCCCGCATACGACCATGCTGACATTACCGCCATTGCCGGAGCCACCGTTGCAATGTATATGCTTGGCCTGCGCGCCGAACGGCTGGCCAAGGCTGGCTGATAAAGAAACCGGCGCTTGCCGAACTGATTCCGATTACCCTCGCAACCCTTTGAAAAGTCAGGACAAGGACATGACAGCGAAGATCTTCATCGATGGCGAACACGGCACCACGGGTCTGCAGATCCGCACGCGCCTTGCCGGTCGCCGCGATATTGAGCTGCTGTCCATACCCGAGGCCGAGCGCCGCAATGCGGCGATGCGCGAGGATATGCTCAACAATGCCGACATTTCGATCCTCTGCCTGCCGGACGATGCTTCCCGAGAAGCCGTCTCGATGGTGGCCGGCAATAACAATGTCCGCATCATCGATACCTCGACCGCTTATCGCGTCCATCAGGACTGGGCCTATGGTTTTGCCGAAATGGATAAGGAACAGGGCGAGAAGGTTCGTTCCGCCCGTCTCGTCGCCAATCCGGGCTGCTACCCGACCGGCGCGATCGCGCTTCTGCGCCCGCTGCGCGCCGCAGGCCTCCTGCCCGACGGTTATCCGGTCAGCGTCAATGCGGTTTCCGGTTACACCGGCGGTGGCAAGCAGATGATCGCCCAGATGGAAGACCAGAGCCGCGATGACGCGATCAGCGCCAATAATTTCCTCTATGGCCTGACGCTCAAGCACAAGCACGTGCCGGAGATGACCATTCATGGCCAGCTCGACCGCGCACCGTTGTTTTCGCCCTCCGTCGGTCGTTTCCCGCAGGGCATGATCGTGCAGGTTCCGCTGTTTGCCGCCGACCTGAAGGAAGGCGCGACCGTCGAAACGATCCATGCGGCGCTGACCGCCCACTATGCGGGACAGGACATCGTCAACGTGGTGCCGCTTGCCGAAAGCAAGGGGCTCGCGCGCATCGACGCCGAGGAACTGGCAGGCAAGGACACGATGAAGCTCTTCGTCTTCGGTACGCCGGGCGGCGAACACATCAACCTCGTCGCGCTGCTTGACAATCTCGGCAAGGGCGCATCCGGTGCGGCTGTGCAGAACATGGAACTGATGCTCTCCGCATGAGACTTTTCTCATGAAGATTGCCCCGCCCTCTTTTCCGGCCTCGTGGAATATCGAGGCCGCGAAACCTATAGCCGATACGCCGGCCGGGGTGGTCTACGAACTTACGCGCGGCGACGGTTCCCTCGCCGTCGCCAAGGTTCTGAAAAAGAAAGTATTGAAGGACAGCCTTCGCGGCGCGGATTTCATTAAATGGCGCGCCGGCATCGGCTGCGTGGAGCTGCTCGACCGCTCCGACGATATTCTGCTGATGGAACATGCCGGCACGGAGACCCTGCGCGACGTGCTGTTTCGCGACGGCAACGATGATGCCACCACGGAAATCGCCGCCGATGTCCTGCTCAAATATCATCAGCCATCGCAGCAGAAGCCGCCTTCAAGCCTGCTGACGCTGCCACTCTATTTCGAGAGCCTGTTCCGCAAGGCCGAACAGGAGCGTACCGACGGCGTGGACAGTCCCTATATCGAGGCGGCCACGCTGGCGCAGGCACTGATCGACCGGCAGCGGGATGTGAAGCCGCTGCACGGCGATCTGCATCACGAGAACATCATGCGCAGTGAACGCGGCTGGATCATCATCGATCCGGCCGGCCTGATCGGTGATGCGGCGCTCGATGTCGCCAACATGTTCTCCAATCCGCTCGACCGTTTCGACCTTACCCGCAGCGAGGCGCGCATCGCCTCCATGGCGGCGATCTTTGCGATGGCTCTGCAACGGGACGAACGGCTATTGCTGCAATATGCCTTTGCCTATGGCTGCCTTTCTGCCGCGTGGCATGAAGAGGATGGCAATGCGGAGGAACGCGACAACGAACTCGCCGTCGCGGCCACCATCAAAACGGTGCTCGGGCAGTTCTAAACCGCTTCAATCCCTGACTTCGACCGCAACGGGCGCCGGATATTCGCCGATGAAACCGCGCCAATGGGCGACGGCGAAACCGAGCACGATCAGCGCCATGCCCTGATGAGCGAGCGCGACGTGAATATCCACATGCATCAAAAGCGTGGTGATGCCGAGCGCCGCCTGAATGGAGACGAGTACGAAGAACAGCACCGCGCGGCGGGCATGCGGTGTATTAGGCAAGGCGCGGGCCATAGACACCATATGCCACAGCGTGGCGGCAAACAGCGTGTAGGCGCCGAGGCGGTGGACGAATTGCACCGTCTTGGGATTCTCGAAGAGGTTGATCCACCAGGGCTGTTGCAGGAAGAGATCGCCCGGCACCAGCGAGCCGTCCATCAGCGGCCAGGTATTATAGGAAAGGCCGGCATTCAGCCCCGCCACCAATGCGCCGAGATAGATCTGGAAGAGACAGAGCACTGTCAGCAGCGCGGCAAAGCCCCTGCCCGTTTTTTCGTCGGCCGCCTCGGGGGAATGATGCGACAGTCCGCGCAAAATCCACATGCAGCCCGCAAAGATGAGGCAGGCGATGGTTAGATGCGTGGCAAGGCGATATTGCGAAACATCCGTGCGGTTGACGAGGCCGGAAGAGACCATCCACCAGCCGATGAAGCCCTGAAAGCCACCAAGCGCCAGAAGGCCGACCAGCGGCAGGCGCAGGCGCTTTTCGACGCGGCCGGTGAGCCAGAAGAAGGCGAGCGGCAAAGCGAAGATGACGCCGATGGTGCGGGCAAGCAGGCGATGCGCCCATTCCCACCAGAAAATCGTCTTGAACTCGTCGAGCGACATGCCCTTGTTGATTTCCTGATATTGGGGAATGCGCTTGTAGAGCTGGAACTCCTCTTCCCATTCGGCAACGGAAAGCGGCGGAATGGCGCCGTGGATCGGCTTCCATTCGGTAATCGACAGGCCGGATTCGGTAAGCCGCGTCGCGCCGCCGACGAGCACGAGACAGAAGAGCGTGAAAAGCACGACGCGCAGCCAGATGCGCAGCAGGCGGCGGTCCTTCTCCTGTTTCTGCAGGGCAGCCTCCACCACCATTTCCGCAGAACCATTTGCCATCGTCATGCCGCTCGAACGCATCTTTCAGGTCTCCCTCATACAGTCATGTTGATTAGCCCCAACCGGCACCACAAAACAAGGCCTCAGGGTTTGCGGCATGCGGTCGCGGCGCTATAGTCCCGCACAGATACTCAATGACGGAAGACTTCATGCACCCTCGCCTCAGATCGCTTATCGGCACCATCGTCATCATCTGCCTCGTCGTCGTCTACGCCGTGGTGGCGACGGCCATTGCATCGGCGGCGCTGGCGCAATCGCCCTGGTGGGTGCATCTCGCTTATTTCGTGCTGACCGGAATCCTGTGGGTTCTGCCGGCGATGCTGATCATCAAATGGATGGCCGGACCCAAAAAGCAGGGTTAAGCGCCGACCATAGCATGACACCCTGAGGTCGCAATTTTATAAACCGATTGTTTGCCGCTCAGCGATATAGTCCGACCGAAACAACCGGAGAGAGTGGATGGCGGCTGAGGGGCCGGTCTTTATCAGCGACGAGCAAGCGCCGACCGCCGTGCAAAACGAGCGGCGGGGTGCTGATCGTCTGTTGATCGATCTGGTCGATGACGCCTCCACCATCCGTGCCGACTGGGAGCGACTGGAAAACGACCCGCTCAATTCACTGCATCAGGGTTTCGGCTGGTGCTCCATCTGGGCGCAGACGCAGAATAGCGCGCTCCTGACGCTTCGCGGCCGGCAGGGCGGCAAGACGATCTTTCTGCTGCCGCTCGAAATCGTACTGGAAGGTGGCATCCGCAAAGCGCGTTTTCCCGGCGGCCGTTTCAACAATATCAATACGGGGCTTTTCGACCCCTCCTTTGCCGAACAGGCCGGACAGGAAATCGCAGCGGCGATTGCCCGCGAAGCGCGGAAGCTGCTGCATGGCCGGGCCGATATTCTGGCTTTGCAGAACATACCCCTGACGTGGCGCGACAGGACCAATCCCCTCTCGCATCTTGCTTCCGTCGAAAACCAGAATCCGGCCTTCCAGATTCCCCTGTTCGAAAGCTTCGAGGCCACGCTTCGGCAGGTCAATGCCAAGAGGCGACGGAAGAAGTTCCGCATCCAGAGCCGCAGGGCCGAGGAAATGGGCGGTTACAGCCATGTGATCGCACGGTCGCCACAGGAAAAGTGCGAATTGTTGCAGGCATTTTTCCGCCAGAAAGCTGCCCGTTTCGCCTCGCAGGGCATTCCGGATGTGTTTCGGGATCAATCGGTGCGGGATTTCTTCTACGATCTGGCCAATTTTCCCGAGATGGGCACGGACAGTCTGCTGGAGCTGCATGCCATTCGCCTGCATGGCGAAAGCGAGGGCGTCATCGCCGCGATAGCCGGCCTTTCTCGCAAGCAGGATCACATCATCTGCCAGTTCGGTTCGATCGATGAATCCGTTTCGGAACTCAGCCCCGGTGAATTGCTGTTCTGGCTGATGATCGAAAGGGCATGCCGCGAAAAAGCGGCCATCTTCGATTTCGGCGTCGGCGACCAGCTCTATAAGCGCAGCTGGTGCCCGCTTTTCACCGTGCAGCACGATATATTCCTGCCGGTGACGTTGAAGGGTCGTGTTGCGGCCTCGGCCTATGTCGCCATCGCCCGGACGAAGAGCCTGATCAAATCCAATCCGGCGCTTTATGCGCTCATTCAGCGTTTTCGCGCCGGACGCTCGAAGATGGACACCGCCACCGACTGAGCAGGGTTTTGCCTCGCCTCAGGCCGCGCTCAGATGGTCCGGCTTGCGCATGCCGGTCATCGGCAATGCCTGTTCATAGCCCTCAGCAACCAGTTCACCGAGCGTCTTTTCCAACAATTCGCTATCCTTGCCGGGAACCGAGACAATGATTTCCGCCGGCAGGTTGCGCAGCATTTTCCCGAGGCTCGAAATCTGCACCGCGCCGCATTCGACGAGGACGGTATCATAAGCGTCGGAGAGCGCGCCGAGGATCATCGTCAGACGGTCTATCGCGCGCATGGCCTCACGCGGCTGCGCATTGCCGCGCGGCACGATATGGGCGTCGGACAGGCGGTCGCCGTGAATGGTTTCACCGAAGGCGGCAGCGCCGGCCAGAAGGTCCATGACACCGGGAAGCCCGGCTTCCGGCGCCATCAACCGCGTCGGACAGGCTGACGCCGTCATGTCGACGAGAACGACCGAACGGCCCATTTCGGACAAAGCGCGCGCCAGCATGACGGACGTGGTCGAACCGCTATCACCAGCCGGAGACACGATTACGGCGACCGGTTTGGCAAGGCGGGTGGCGAGGAAACCTGCGACCGCGTCGATGGAGAAATCGTCATCGGTATCGATTTCCTCCTCCATTGCCTCCTCTTTCGCAGCCGCGACATCTTCCACCGGCAAGGTCGGCATGGCAGCAGCAGCGGCGACGGCCGGTAGATGTCGTTCTTCCTCTTCGGCAACGGGCTGGTATGCCGCGACCGGCATGGCCCGAGCAGCGGGCTGTATGGTTTCATGGCGCGCGGCTACAGACTGTTCCGGCACGTCCGTGGTCTTATCCGGATCGGCTGGAGCACGCGAAGGAGAAGGCGGATCGGAGAGCGGCGGAACCTGATTCCTGCCCATCGGCTTCAAAGCCCGACCGGTGAAAAGTTCCACCAGCATGACGACGATGCAGGACAGCAGAAACGCCGCCAGCGTCACGACGATGGTGATGGCGCCCGTCTTCGGGAAATAGGGTTCGCGCGGCTCCACCGCCGTCGAGATGACGCGCGCATCGGCCGGCGTGGAATCCACCGAGCCGGCGCGCGATGTCGCTTCGCGGTAACGGGCAAGATAGGTTTCCAGAAGCTGCCTTTGCGCCGAGGCCTCCCGCTCCAGATCGTTGAGACCGACCTGCTGTTCGCCCGCACGCACGCTTTCCGATTTCAGCATGTTCAGCTGCTGGACCAGCTGCCGTTCCCGCAGGCGCGAAACATTGGCCTCGTTTTCGAGACTTACCAGCACCTTGCGGGTCTCTTCCTGAATCTGCCGCTGTATGCCGTCGAGCTGGTTGCGCAGCGCGCGGATGCGCGGATGGCCTTCCAGCAGCGAGGATGAGAGATCGGAAATCTGGCTGCGGATCGTCGTTTCGTTTTCCTTCAGCCTCTGGATCGTCGGGGAACCGACGACATCGGGAAAAGTATCGAGCGGGCGGCCGCTTGCAAGCGCGCTGCGCACGCCTTCCGCCCGCGCCTCCGCATTGGCGCGCTCTCCGCGGATACGGCCAAGTTCGGTGGAGATATCGCCGAGCTGACGGGTGGCGAGCGTTTCGCCCTGCCCCGCCGAGAGAAGATCGGAGGAGGCGCGGTAATCCGCGACCTTCCTGTCGGCCTCGCGCACCTTTTCGCGCAGATTGGCGATTTCCGGCTCCAGCCAGCGCGCCGCTTCCGTGCTTGTATCCAGCTTCGCGCCGCTTTGCAGGGCGATATAGGCCTTCATCATCTCATTGGGGATGGCGGCGGCAAGCTTGGGGTCCTGCGAGGAAAATTCGACCGTGATGACGCGCGAGCTTTCGACCTGATAGACCTGCAGCTTTTCCCGGAAGGCCTTCAGCACCCGCTCTTCGGGCAGCACCTGAAGCGGGTCCTTCTTGATGCCGACGGCGACCAGGAGCTGCGAGATGAGCGAAGGATGGGCCTCCGGATCGAATTCATCCAGCTCGTAGAGCTTCATGTCTTTGGCGACCTGCTTGATGAGGTCGACCGATTGCAGGATCTGCACCTGGCTGGAAACGGTCAATTCATCGAGCACGGGTTCGGCGGGTGCATTGGACTGCTGCGAGGCGCCGAAGGAGGCCGCGCGGGATTCGATGAGCACGCGCGCCTCGCCCTTATAGGCGGGCGACATCATGCTTGAGATTACGAAGGCGGCGCCTCCCGCCAGAAGCGTGATCGCCGCGATCCGGCCCTTGCGCTGCCATATGGCCGCGACAAGCTGCGCAAGGTCGATATCCACATCCCTGTCGTCAATGCGATCGCCGTTCATGCGGGCTCCGTAACCGAGACAAACCTCGGGCGCTCAAATATAGATGGTCAATTTTCGCGAAGTTTAAGTCTTGCCGGTAACACAACAGTTAATCCCGGCGAATCCGACGAAATAAAGCCGATATTACCACCGCTCGCGCTGCTCGTTTACCGCACATTAACCCTAACAGAACGATAAGAATGATCAAAGTTCGACTCGGAGCCAGATGAGATGCCGCTCGCCGGATCACGACATGTCACCGCACTGACGCTCGCCGTTCTGACGGCCCTTTCCGGCTGCGCGGCATATCAACCCGCTCCGAGGTCCTTCAACGAGGCCGCCCTGCAACCCTATCATGTCGATAGCGGCGACAGGCTGCGCATCAACGTGTTCGAGCAGACCGGGCTGACCAATACCTATACGGTCGATCAGGCCGGCTATGTCGCCTTCCCGCTCGTCGGCCAGGTTCCGGCACGCGGCAAGACCCTGCCGCAGCTCGAAGCCGCCATCGCCGCCAAACTGCGCCAGGGTTATCTTCGCGATCCGGACGTGACGATCGAGATCGACCGTTATCGCCCGGTCTTCATCATGGGCGAAGTCGGCCGTCCCGGCCAATATTCCTATGTGCCGGGCATGACCGTGCAAAACGCCATCGCTATTGCCGGCGGCTTCACCCCGCGCGCCAATCAGGCCGATGTCGACATTACCCGCAAGATCAATGCCGAGGTGATGACCGGCCGGATCGGTATCACCGCGCCCATTCTGGCCGGCGATACCGTCTATGTACGTGAACGCTTCTTCTGAAAACGGAGTGGCGAACGTGTCGGATGACGGCCCTCCCCTGCGCATCATTCACTGCTTCCGCTCCCCGGTGGGCGGTGTCTTCCGCCATGTGCGCGACCTCATCGAAGAACATGTGAAACAGGGCCACAAGGTCGGCATCGTCTGCGACAGCTCCACCGGCGGCGCGCATGAGGAACGGCTTTTCGCACAGATCACCCCGATGCTGGAGCTTGGCCTCACCCGCCTGCCCATCCGGCGGTCCATCAGCCCCGGCGACCTCATGGCGCTGTGGAAATCCTATAAGCACATCAAAAGTTTGCGGCCGGACATTCTGCACGGGCACAGCGCCAAGGGTGGCGCTCTTGCCCGGCTGATCGGCTCACTCCTGCGGGCGAACAGGTATCGCGTAGCCCGCCTCTATTCACCGCATGGCGGCAGCCTGCATTACGCCAGAAACAGCCTCAAGGGGCAGCTTTTCCTGCGGCTGGAGCGGTTTCAGGAGCATTTCACCGATGCGCTCTGTTTCGTCTGCAATTTCGAGCAGGCGACTTACGAAGCCAAGGTCGGCAGGCCACGCACCCGCACCGCGATGATCTATAACGGCGTGCAGGAAAGTGAGTTCGAAACCGTACCTGCCCGCGAAGATGCGGCCCGTTTTCTCTATATCGGCATGTTGCGCGACCTCAAGGGACCGGATGTCTTCATCAGGGCATTTGCAAAAATGGAACGCAGCATCGGCCAGCCGATGACCGGTGTGATCGTCGGCGACGGACCGGACAGGGACAAATATGCGGAGATGATCGACAAGGCCGGGCTTTCCCGACGGATTTCCATGCATGCGGCAATGCCCGCCAGACAGGCCTTCGAACTGGCAACGACGGTGGTGGTGCCGTCGCGCGCCGAAGCCATGCCCTATATCGTGCTCGAAGCGCTTGCGGCGGGAAAAACGGTCATTGCCTCGCATGTCGGCGGCATTCCCGAAGTCCTTGGAGAAGACAGCGAGGCGCTCGTGCCGGCTGGCGATGCCGATGCGCTGGCACGGATCATGGTCAAGGATGCCGAGGATGCCGGCTGGGCGCAGCGGATCATGCCTCGCCCGGACAGCTTCAAGGCGAAATTTTCAACCCCGGTCATGGCGGATGAGATGATGAAACTCTATCGCGACCTGTTATCGACCTAATAGCCATTTCAAAAACACGATTTTTAATTGTATATTCCGGCCGTCCTGTAGAAACTCATCATAAACGTTTCTTAGCATGTTTCGGCTAGTTTCCTGCTCGTAGAGCGCGCGTGTCCATTCGGATGCACAAAGGGCGCTCTACCACTTTGAGGTTGCGCATCGTTCCGGTCGAAAATCCAATGCGATTTTAAGGCCGATGCGCTGGAGGGTGCGGACCAAAGCAATGACCAAGACTGACAAGGACAGACTGCAATTCGATCTGGCGTCATTGCGCAAGAAACTCTCCGACCATGAAGCCGGCGGGGCTTCGGCCTCCGAAACCGTCGTTCTCAATCCGCTTGCACGGCAGATCGCCAACCAGCTTCGCGCCGGCAACCATTCGCCCAACATGGTGATCGGGCAATTGCGGCTTCTGGAATTCACGATGCTCGTCGTCATCGCCGCCATCGTCAACGGCATTGCAGCCGATCGCGGTCTCGAAACCTTTCTGTCGGTTTTCGGCGGCGGCGTGCTGGGGGCGGCGCTCTGCGTGTTTCTGTTGCAGGCCGGTGATTGCTATCAGCTTCCGACGCTGCGCACGCCGCTGAAGATGTTCGCGCGCATTCAGGGCGCAGTGTGCCTCTCCTTCGTGGGAATTGCCTGTTTCCTTCTCCTCTTCTTTCCCGATGCGCTGCATTCCTGGCAGGCCTTCGGCATCTGGTATGCAACGGGTGCGGTGGCGATCTTCGCCGGGCGGCTGATCCTCGGCTTCGCCATTCGCCACTGGGGCCGCAACGGCGTCATGGAACGCCGTGCCGTCATCGTCGGCGGCGGCGATACCGCCAAGGACCTTATCCGCTCGCTGGAGCAGCAGTCCGATAACGATATCCGCATCTGCGGTATCTTCGATGACCGGAAAAGCGCCCGTTCTCCCGAGGTTGTCGCCGGCTATCCCAAGCTCGGAACCTTCGCGGAGCTGGTGGAATTTGCCCGCCTGACGAAGCTGGACATGTTGATCATCGCCCTGCCGCTCAGCGCCGAGGCGCGCATTCTCCAGCTTCTGCGCAAGCTGTGGGTGCTGCCGGTCGATATCCGCATCGCAGCACATGCCAATAAATTGCGTTTCCGCCCCCGCGCCTATTCCCATGTCGGTAAGGTGCCTATGCTCGATGTGTTCGACAAGCCGATCCGCGACTGGGATTCGGTGGCGAAACGGGTGTTCGACATCACCTTCAGCCTCATCGGCATCGCCCTTTTATGGCCGGTGATGGTGGGCGCGGGAATTGCCGTGAAAACAACCTCGAAAGGCCCGGTTCTTTTCAAGCAGAAGCGCCACGGCTTCAACAATGAGACGATCAACGTCTGGAAGTTCCGTTCCATGTATACGGAACTCAGCGATCCGACCGCGAAAAAGGCCGTGACGAAGAACGACCCGCGCGTCACGCCCGTCGGCCGCTTCCTGCGCAAATCCTCGATGGACGAGCTGCCGCAGCTTTTCAACGTTCTTTACGGCGACCTTTCGCTCGTCGGGCCGCGCCCGCATGCCGTTCATGCCCAGACGGGCGACCTGAAATATACCGAGGTGGTGGAACACTATTTCGCGCGCCACAAGGTAAAGCCCGGTGTTACCGGCTGGGCGCAGATCAACGGCTGGCGCGGCGAGATCGACCATGGCGACAAGATCAAGTTCCGCACCGAATACGATCTCTATTACATCGAGAACTGGTCGCTGTTCCTCGATCTGAAAATCCTGTTCCTCACGCCGATACGGCTGCTGAAATCGGAAAACGCCTATTGACCCACACCGGCTACCAGCACGCACCGGATTTCGACGCGCCGCTGGCCGCCATGCGGCTCGTCGGTTCGTTCTTCATCGCATTCGGCGTGTTCCTTTCCGGTTTCGTCATTTCCGAGCCGGCGCCCTATGAGCTGATGATGGTGGGACAGGTGGCCCTGTGGTTCCTGCTCGGCCTTCGCCTTTCGCGCACCGTAATCCTGCTTCTGTGCCTGCTGCTTGCCTTCAATGTCGGCGGTTATCTTTCGCTCACCACCATGGCCGATCTGGATGAGGGACCACTTTATCTCGCCGTCTCGACCTTTCTGGCGCTGACCTCGGTTTTTTATGCGGCGATCATCGAGGACAAATACCAGCGGCTGCTTTTGATTTTCCGGGCCTGGCTTGCGGCGGCGCTGATCACCGCCCTGCTCGGCATCATCGGATATTTCCACGCCATTCCGGGTTTCGAGGTCTTCACCCTTTACGACCGCGCCAAGGGCGCGTTTCAGGACCCGAACGTTTTCGGTCCCTTTCTGGTGACGCCCTCGCTTTACCTCATTTACGGCCTTCTCACCGGCAAGGCGATGCATGCGCCCTGGCGGATCGCCGGGCTGCTCATCCTGTCGCTTGCTGTGTTCCTGTCGTTCTCGCGCGCGGCCTGGGGCCTGTTTCTGTTCGCCACCATCCTCCTCGTCTTCGTGATGCTGCTGAAGGAGCGGACGGCCGCGTTTCGCCTGAAAATCCTCGTGCTGTTTCTCGTCGCCGCCGGGCTGATGGTCGCGGCGGTCATCATCGCGCTGCAGTTCAAGCAGGTGGCGGACCTGTTCTCCAGCCGCGCTTCGGCGGTGCAATCTTATGACGGCGGCCATCTCGGGCGTTTTGCCCGCCACTATCTCGGCTTCCTGCTCGCCATGGAACACCCGCTCGGTATCGGCCCCATGGTGTTCGACAATATCTTTCCCGCCGCCGAACATAATATCTGGCTGAAGAGCCTGACGACGCATGGCTGGTTCGGTTTCGTGATCTATCTCGTGTTGATCTGCTGGACCATTGCCGCCGGCTTCAGGCATCTGCTGCGGCCAAGGCCCTGGCAGCCGTTCCTCATCATTTGCTGGGTAACTTTCGTCGGGCATGTGATGATCGGCGCCGTCATCGATACCGACCACTGGCGACACTTCTTCCTGTTGCTCGGCATATTGTGGGGATGCATGGCGCTCGAAAAACGCGAAAGCCTGCGCCGCCGCACGCGTGCCGCCTAAAACACTTGCCCTTACGGAACCTTACACCATTTCATGCGTTTAGCCCCGGATTCTGATTGTCAAACGGGGAGACATCTTAATGACGCAGACCAATAATCTCTATCTCATCATCGGCGCGCTCATCGTGGTCATCGCAGGCCTTGGCATTTATGTCTGGCACGAGGAAAGCAAACCGAAGGGGATCGAGATGAATATCGGCCCGAACGGCGTCTCCGTTCAGGAAAACTGATCCGCAAGCGTCGCGCAAAGTCCGGCCATTAAGACCGGGTGCATCCCAAGCCGAACACGGCCGGGATTCGCCCGGTCTTCTTATGAGAGGAGACGAAAGGCGGGATCGATGCCCGCCGAGCCGGTTCGATACGAATGATGCGTATCGCCCGATCAAGGAAACAGCTAGCGCAATGGTCTCCTCCATCGACCTGTCCACACGCCTCACCGCCACCAGACTGGCCCTCAAGGCCATCAAGGAGCAGGAAGACAATTCCGCCGCAACATCCTCCTCAACGCGGACATCTCTCCTCGATTCCTACGGGCTGGACACCTCCTCCTCCTCGTCTTCCACCAACACGCGGCTCACACAGCTTCTGGCGCAATATGCCCAGACCTCGAACGAGGATGCGCAGACCGACGACACGGATACCCAGCTTTCTTCCGGCGATATTACCAAGGCCGATTTCATGAAGGAGCTGAAGGAGACGTTGGAAGACCTGACCGCGGATCCGGACAAGGCTTCGCAGGCCAAGGCCATGCTGGAGGCTTTGACGGCCGGCACGCTGACCGTCTCCGATCCCGCCGAGGGTGCGCAAATCAAGGCCTGGGATGTGGCTTCCGATACAGAAACCACCTCCAGACCGGCCTCGGATATCGCCATGACGGGATGGAGCGACTTTCTGAAAGACCATCTCAAGCGCGACGGCTCGGCCTATGCGAGAAGCGAGACTGGCGCCTATGTCGATACTATTTCCGGCGACAACGCGTTTTTCGGCAGCGTCGGCAGCCGCTATTATTATCTCACCTGGCCGCAGGCGAAAAACGGCACTTTGACCGTATAAGCCGAATTCCCCGATGCCCGAGCGGATGGCTGCGACATGGAACCTGCCGCAGCCTCGCTTTCATCGTCTGCTCAGACGGCAGGTGCGGCAGCCGGTTCGGCTCCGCCGGAAAGCGCCTTTTGCAACTGCGCTTCCTGCGCCGGCGACAGCGACGTCTTGATGACCCGCCCGCGCAGGCCTTCGAATTCCGCCAGCACCTTTTCCGGCTGCACCTTGCGGATCAGCACGAACAGTGCCGAAGAACCGTTGGGAATGGTCTCGCCGAGCGATTTGATGAAATCGTCATCGATACCGAAATCCGTCAGCGAGCCAGCAAGAGCGCCCGTGCCGGCACCGATGGCGCCGCCGATGGCAAATCCCGCCAGCGGATTGAGGAACAGCAGGCCGACGAGGCCGCCCCAGAGACCGCCGGACAGGAAACCGGAGCTTGCGCCGATCGCCGTCAGATTGACGCTCTGTTTCAGATGCACCTTGCCATCTTCATCGCGAACGACAACCACGGCATCTTCCAGATCGACCAGATATTCCTTTTTCAGGCCTGCAAGCTTCAGAAGCACCCTGTCGGCCACTTCCGTTCCGTCAAAACCAACAACGACGAGTTCGGACATAGTTCGTCTCCCTGAGTTTCAATTCCGCTGCGATTGAACGCCGAAGCGGGCGGCTTGTTCCGGCAATGATGGAAAGAGGATGTGTCATGCGTTTGACGGCCGCCCATCCGGTGTAAGCATCGGGCTGCTTAGTCCCCTTCTGCGCCATCCACACCCTTTGCTCCTTTTTTTATGAAAAGACCATTTTCCGCTTGCGCCCTAACAGGCTTATATATAAACGGCTTTCAGGTTCGGAGCGTAGCGCAGCCCGGTAGCGCACTTGACTGGGGGTCAAGGGGTCGTGGGTTCGAATCCCGCCGCTCCGACCATTAAAATCAGATAGATAGCCAGTTCCCCCAGAGCTGGCTATATTTGTTTCAGCTATCTGGTAACCCGCGCCATGCGCGAATTTAAAAGCCCGGATTGGGCTATACGTTTGTCCAGGCCTGAGAATGAGGTGTGCCGCGATGGCCAAAAAAACGAAAATAGAACACTCAGAATTCTCGGGCGAGTTTGAAGACGACGGCATCACGGTTCTGGTTGATATCTACCGGCCCGCTGGCACCCAGCAGGATTGGACGCTCGAAGTCATCAGCGAGCACGACGATGTCACCACCTGGGACGAACCCTTCGCGACCGACAAAGACGCCTGGGAAGAATTCCTGGCCACGTGTGAGAAAGACGGGATTCGCAGCTTTCTGGATGGCGAGGATCCGTCGGTCCATTAACGTTCAATTCCGCAGTGCCGGACTGTAAAGGGCGACGCCCATTGCCTTGTTGACTCTCTGCTAAAATTAGAACATTTAGTGAACAAAAGAGAGGTCATCCACTATGTCCGACGCTGAAAAAATCACCCCCATACGGCCCGACGACATAGCCGGATATGTCATCCAGTGTCATGACGGCGATGCGAAGGCGGCTGTCGAAGCTCTTCTTGGCGAAATCGAGCATCTGCAGGAACAGCTTTCCCTGGCGGTCGCCATTATGGGAAAGGGATATACGCGCGGATGGACGCCGGATATCGGACGCGATTGAGCCGACGGCCTCCACTCCACAAGCCGTGTTCGATGCAGCTTGTGGAGCGCAAGAAAACTGGCGCAGCAATCAGCCCTTGTCCGCCAGCAGACCGATTTCGCGGTCGATCAGGTAAAGGGCATTGGGGCCGTCGCCGATCAGCTCGATCTTGCCGAGTATGGTGCGGCAAAGGCTGTCTTCCTCATGCTGTTCATCCACAAACCATTGCAGGAATGAGGTGGTAGCGTGGTCTTTTTCCACGTGGGCAAGATCGACTGCCGCGTTGATGGCGGCGGTGACACGGGATTCGTGCTCCGTCACGATGGTGAACAGCCCCTTGATGTCGTTTGCCGTGACCTGCGGCGCCGGCAGTTCGGAAAAGGTGACGCGCGCGCCGAGATCGTTCAGGAAGCCGAAGATGCGGTGCATGTGCTCCAGCTCTTCCGCCGCGTGGCCGAGCAGGAATTTATAGCAACCGTCGAGATTGCGTTCCGCCGCCCATGCGGCCGCCTGAAGATAGGCGTGATGGGCGCGCAGCTCGCCATTGAGGAGATCGTTCAGCGTCGTTTCGATCATTTTGTTTGCCATGGTTTCATCCTTGGTTTCGGGGTTGAAGAAGCGGGTTTGCGGTTGGCGCGGCCTGAAAGGCGGGGCGTTATTGTGCGGGCGTCACCTGCCCCAGCGCCGCCTCCAGCCTTTCGCTCTTCATGACGAGCTTGGGCCGCAGCTTCTCGGCCTTTTGTCTGACGGCTTCGAGATTGACGGGCTTGCCGACCTGAATGATGCCGATCATCGCCATCATCAGATGCGGCGGGCAATAATAGAGATAGACGCCCTCCTTCTCGACGGTGACGGTGAAAGCCTCATCGAGCTTGCTTTTCCAGGGGCTAACGCCGTCCGGAACCGCATAGGACTGCACATAGTGGCTGGAATTTTGCGGCACGAAGGTAATGGTGTCGCCCGGCTCCGCCTTCACATAGGAAGGCTCGAACACCATGCCGCCATCCTTGCCGTAATTGAGCATCAGGATCTTGTGTTCTGCGGAAAGGGATGGCGTGACGGGCAGGATTACGGCCAAAGCGGTGGCAAGCGTCATCAAAAATCGTTTCATGCAATTATTCCTTCAAGGGTTTTGAAATGTTCGAGCGGTGGGTCGCCCGCCGGCTGGATGACGGGATTGCCGCTCCGGTCGCGCAACACCTCCACGGCAACGCCATAGGTCTCGGAAATGAGCTTCGGCGTGACGATATCGCCCGGTGCGCCGGTCGCCTTCAGCGTGCCCTCCGAAATCACCAGCAGGTTGTCGGCATATTGGCAGGCGAGGTTGAGATCATGCAGCACGACAAGCGTCACCCAGCCATTGGCGCGGGTTTCCTGCCGCACCAGATTGAGAAGCGCCACCTGATGCTTGAGGTCCAGCGCGCTGACCGGCTCATCGAGCAGCATCGCCTGCGGCTCCCGCATCAGAACCTGCGCAAAAAGCGCCATCTGCCGTTGCCCGCCGCTGAGCGAGGCGATCTCCCTGCCCGCCAGATGGGCTATTCCGGCCTGATGCAGGCGTGTCATGGCCAGATCGAGCGTTTCGTCGTCGATGTGCAGCGAAAGCCGGCCGAAGCGGCCGAGCGCCACCACCTCCAGCACGCTGAGCGCTATATCGGCGGCCGTATCCTGCGGCATATAGGCGAAGCGATCCCGCCAGTCCCTTATGTGCCGCCCTGCCCTTTCCCCGGCCTGAAGGCGACGATCGCCGAGGCTGATCGCGCCGGCGGCGAGCGGCAGATCGCCGAAGATCGCTCTGAGAAGCGTCGTCTTGCCCGTTCCGTTCGGGCCGATGACGGCGTGGATTTGCCCGGGTTCCAGACGTGCCGAGAGGTCTCTCACAATAACCTGCCCGCCACGCTCGACGGAAATATTATCCAGAACCATCATCGGCCGCGCCTCTTCGGAGCGAAAATCAGCCAGAGGAGAAACGGCACGCCGACAATGGCGGTGACGATGCCGACCGGGAACAGAGCGCCGGGAATGATCGATTTGGAGAGAATCGAGGCTGCCGAAAGCATCAGCGCGCCGCTCAGTACCGACATCGGCAAAAAGAAGCGCTGATCCTCGCCCACCGTCATGCGGGCGATATGCGGAGCGACCAGCCCGATGAAACCGATGACCCCGACAAAACTCGTGGCCGTCGCGGTCATGATGGCGACGATGATGAGAACCTTCATGCGCAGCCGGCGCACATTGATGCCGAGGCTCGCCGCCCGCATTTCCCCCATCCTCAGCGCCGTCAGTTTCCAGCAATCCGCCATAAGCAGGGCGCAGCAGAAGGCGGTGACGGCGGCTGTCAGGCCGAGCGTTGGCCAGGTCGCCTTGGTCAGGCTACCGAACAGCCAGAAAAGAATCTGCTGCGACAGTTCCGGCGAGGACAGGAACTGAATGAGCGACAGCAGCGACTGAAACAGGAAAAGAAGCGCGATACCGCCGAGAATGATGGTTTCGGCCGTCATCTGCCGCATGGAGGCCAGCATGAAAAGGAAAAGCGCGGCGAGCATGGAAAAGACGAAAGCGCCGAGCGGAACGGCAATCATGGCATCCAGCCCGAGACCGCCGAGCGCAAACACCAGCGCAGCGCCAAAGCCCGCCGCAGCCGCCATGCCGAGCGTATAGGGGCTTGCCATGGGATTATTAAGCAAGGTCTGCATCTGCGCGCCGCCGGCGCCGAGCGCCGCCCCGACGGCGAGCGCCATCAGCGCCATGGGCAGGCGAAGGCCGCGCACGATGGAATCGGTCATCGCCGCCCGTTCGCCAAGGCCGGTCAGCGACTTCACCACTTCGGCGGGCGACAGCAGCGAGGGACCGGTGGCGATATCAAGAACGAGGCTCACCGCCATCAGCACGAAAAAGACCAAGACGACGCGCCAGCGACGACGTTCACGCAGCCGGTGCGCACCGATGGCTTCGGCATTGCGGGCGGCAATTGTCATGGAAAACCTGTTTGAAAAAGACGCTGAAAAGCGGACGCCGTGCAGTGGCGTCCGCAAAATTTAACCTTCAGCGGCAAGCAAATGTGCTTTTCCGCCGCCGGCGACAGAACCATCAATCCTTGACGGCGATGGCAAAGGTGCCTTCAGGCGTGACCGGCAGGTACTTCCTGTAATAGCCGAGATAGTTGGCGATCGGATCGACATCCTTGAACTGCTCGGGATAAAGCTGCTTGGCGATATATTGCACCATGGCGAAATCGGAGAGCGTGCGCGACGCGCCCTGATAGACACCGAACAGCTGACCGTTCTTGATGGCCGGCACTTCACTCCAGCCCTGACGGGTTTCGAAGGCCTTGAGCTTTTCGCGGGCATCCGCAGCCTTCACCGCCTGCCCCATCGGCAGCGCCGCGGGGTTCTTGTTGTTTTCACGGCCGGAAATGAAGATGGCGTCAGGCTTCGAAGCCAGAACCTGCTCGGGATTGATCGGCCCCCACCACTCGACGAAGGGTGCTGCGATATTGTCGCCGCCAGCGGCGGTGGACATGGCGCCCCACATGTTCTTGCCATAGGTGAAGGAATATTCGGCCGGTCCCTTATTGCCGAATTCGACATAGACCTTCGGTTTCGGCTGACCGGATTTCGCCACCCGTTCGGCGACATCCTTCAGCGAACCGGCGTAGAATTCGGCAATTTCCTTGCCGCGCTGTTGCTGGCCGGTGAGTTCGCCGAACAGCCGGGTGGAGGCGACGTGGCGCTCGACCGTCTGGGCGTTATAGTCGACGACAACGACGGGAATGCCCTCTTCTTCCAGACGGTCGGCATCGAGACCGAGCGCCTTATATTGCCAATCCGCCAGGATCACCAGATCGGGATTGAGGCTCAGCACTTTTTCGACCGAGAAGGTCTGGGCTTCGACTTCGCCGACATCGGCAATATCTGCAAGCGAAGCGCGGTTGGAGAGATGCATTTTCCAGTTGGCGGGAACCCAGCCTTCCCATGCTTCGCGGGAAATGCCGACGACGGAATCATAGGCCTTTTCGCCACCGACCGCCATGTAGTCCTCGAAATAGAAACCGAGAACGACGCGTTTTGCAGGAAGATCGACCTTTACTTCGCGTCCGATGACGTCGGTGATGGTCTTCTCTGCGGCGGTGGCGGAAGGTGCGATAAAGAAAACGGATAAGAACGATGCGGCAAGGCCGCCGATAAATGTTTTGCGGGTCATGATGCGATCCAGAAGTTGAAACAATGCCGCTGTATAAAAGGTGACACTATGAGTCAACTTAAATCGCAAGATCACATAAGTTGCTAATATAAAAATGAAAATTGTCATTTCCGGTAAAAATGCATGCAGGGAAATATTGCACTGGGCGACGGCAATAGATGCTGCGCCGCCGCGCCCTCAGCCGGCTGCGACCTGCGGATTGCGCCCCTCCCGATAACCTCCGTCATCGAGACAGGACGCAAGATTCCGTTCAGATCATTGAAGTGTGCCCTGTGGGAAATGCGCCCGAGCCGACTTCAGAACTCGTTGGAGGCGATGGCGAAATCGTCGACGACGGGCATCTTTTCCGCGTTTTCCCAGGTCCGGTCCATGGCGTAGGTTTCTGAGAGATAGGGAATGCCGATATGGCCGAAGCGGAAGGAAAGCTGGCTTTCCGCCTGTTCCTCATCAAGCTTTGCCACGCGGCTGAGATAGAGCGCGGTGGCGAGGCCTGTCCTGTCCGCACCGGCCTTGCAATGAATAAGAATGGGCTTCGGCGCATCGCGCATGATGGCGACAAGTTCGTTGACCCTGTTCATGTCAAGCTCCTGGCTTGCCGACATGCCGAAATCGATATGATTAAGTCCCAGCTCGCGGGCGGTTTCGACCTCATCGCGATACCAGGCCTTGGATTCATTCGCGCCGCGCAGATTGATGACCGTCCTGATACCGTGGTCTTTGGTATAGCGGACGAGCTGCTCATTGCTCGGCTGGTTGGAGCGATAGAGCTGCCCCGCGACAACCTCGTGAAAATTGCCCAGGAGCTGAATGGCGTAGAGATAACCGCCTGCCGCAAGCACAGCAATACCCATGCCCCCAAAGGAGCACTTCCAGAATCTTCTCATAATAAAACGGTTCCCTCATTCGACGAGAGAACCGATACAGGCGGATTCTGACAGTAAGCTGAAAGTTATGCGACAGTATTGTAAGAGTAGAAAATTTGCGCTTGATCAACGCACGAAAACGTAAACCGCATAGACCGCGATGAGTGCGGCGGCGGCCGCCGCGGTGATGGCGCCAAGGCGTTTTTCGATGAAATGACGCACCGATTCCCCGTATTTCTGCAGCAATCCGGCAAGGATGAAAAAGCGTGCGCCGCGCGTGACGACCGCCGAAAGAATGAACAGGCCAAGGCTGATATTGGCCGCGCCGGAAAGGATAGTCACGACCTTGATCGGCGGCAGATGCGCAAGCCCCGATGTCACCAGCAGGAGAACGATGGTTTCGTAATCCACGGAGTTCTTCAGATGCTCGAAGCTGTCGAGCTTGCCGTAAAATTCGAGAATGGGTCGGGCGATGCTTTCAAAGGCATAATGACCGAGGAACCAGCCGGCGATGCCGCCGAGAACCGAGGCGACAGTTGCCACGAGCGCATAAAACATCGCCTTTTTCGGCCTGGCCAGCACCATGGGCAGGAAAAGCACATCGGCAGGCACGACGAAGATGGAGCTTTCCACGAAAGCCACGATTGCCAGCCACCACACGGCGGTTTTGCGCGCGGCGAGCGCCATCGTCCAGGCGTAGATGTTTTTCAGCATGTCGTGTCTCCGGGGAAGAGTGTTGCGGAGTGAAGGCGGGCGGGAGCCAAGGCATATCGGCGGTGATTCATGCGGTTGCCAGCGGGCCGGAGAGACCAACCCCGAATGAGGATTAGAGACAACGCAAGAGAATGGCAAATGTTGGAAAATTTATTTTTGCATCGCAAAAAATCATAAAGACGAGCATTTCCAGCCCTCACCGCAAGCCGGTTGTTGCAATGCGAAATTTCACCCTGCGGTAGATGAACTCGCCTTTTTGCTGTAGAATACGAGGTGGAGGAATGAGGAGGAAGTTATCATGGACTATGTAAACTTCGTTACATCGATCAATCCGGTCATACTTGTCATTCTGCTGGTGGTTCTTCTTGCAGGCGCCTACAGCAACTGGGTTTCGCACTGATCCAGGCGAACCGCGCGACCAAATGTGATGAGGCTCCTTTTCTATCGGCGATAGGCATCGGGCCGGATGGATGTTATCAATCCCGGAGTTAAACAACTTCCGGGAAGCCGCATGACGAACGAATTCGCATTCACTGATACGTCTGAAAAGCTCAGCACGACGCTTGAGAAGCTGATAGGAAAGCTGCAGGGTCAGACGATCACGTTGCGCGAGTTGATGGAAGCGATCGGCGAACAGGGCCTTTTGCTTATCTGCGCAATCGCCTCCCTGCCTTTTCTCATCCCGGTTTCCATTCCCGGCGTCAGCACGGTCTTTGGTGCGGCGATCATTCTTGTCAGCCTCGCAATCACCCTCAACCGCCTACCATGGCTGCCGGCAAAAATCCTCGACCGGCAGATGGAGACGGCAAAGCTCGTTCCAGCCCTTCAAAAAGGCGTCGCCATCGTCTCCAAGCTCGACGGTTTCATCCGCCCGCGCATTCCCGCGCTGACGAGCGGCATCATCGCCAACCGCATAAACGGGCTTGCGCTGATGACAGCGGGCGTATTGCTGATGATGCCGCTCGGCTTCATTCCCTTCTCCAACACCCTTCCAGGCGTTGCGATCCTGCTTTTTTCAGCCGGGATGATTCAGAGGGATGGCGTCACCGTGCTCGGCGGCTACCTGTTTCTGGGGCTGACGGCGATTTATTTCGCAGCGCTCGCCTATGCGGCCTTCTGGGCCAGCCAGGGCATCAGCAGCTCCATCGGCGCATAAGACCTATTGCCGGCCACCATTGCGGGTGTCGCGGCGGTTCTGCCGCGATGCCCACCAGACCGCCAGCCGTCGCCGCTGGCGGCGAACCGCCGGCAGATCGTGGGAAAGCACGACGAGACCGAGCGGAATCATCCAGAAGCCGAGAACGGGCAGGAAACCCAGCGTTCCGCCCACCACCAGCGCCGAGCCCGTCGCAATCCTGCCGACGCGCGAACGCGGCATGGCAAAGCTCCATTTTCCGACATGCAGGCGGTGCGTTCTGTGGTCGATACCGAATTTCATTCCATCCTGCCCTTTTGCATCTGGCCTGTGGATAATTTTTTCACCGGCGATAAGCCCGGAAAATCGGGACTCTGGAGGGATAAAACAAGAGGAATGCGTTTTTTTTGAAAAAACCGCTTGGCAAATCGGAAAAGCATTTGTATTACCCCGCTCACACCGCGCCAAGCGGTGGACGTTCCCTGGTAGCTCAGCGGTAGAGCATTCGACTGTTAATCGACAGGTCGCCGGTTCGAATCCGGCCCGGGGAGCCATTTCTCTCAAAACATGTGATGAAGAGCGTAAGACGGCTTTCTTCCCGGCCGGATTGACGTATCGCGCTTTTTGCGCCTGAAGACTTCAGGCTTTCTTCGGTGCGCGTTTCGTTGCCCGTGTTGTATTGGTGAGCGCCGGTGGATCGCTTGCGGGGAAACTTTCTTCAAGGCTCTCGGTCAAATCGTCATCCTTCTCGGGATGAGATGCCTTCTGCTCTTTCTGAAGCGACTTTACGGCCGGTGACTTCGGTTTTTTGGCCGGTGCTTTGGCGGCGGGGGATTTTTTTGTGCCGCTTTTGCTGGCCGATTTCGTCTTGCCTGCGTTACTGGAGACTTCCTGCTCCGCTTCCATCCAGTGCCGTTCGTGGTGTCCCTCCGGTCTTCCTTCCTTCTCCCATATTGCGCGGGCTCTTTCCCGGATTTTGGCTTCGCGATCGTGGTCCATAACGGCCTCCCTCTTTTCGTGGCACCGGCTTTATTCTGCCCATGGAAAACCCGAAAAAGCCAGAGTTTGTTCCGCCTCCGACAGCCGTAAATGCGGATTTCGCGAGGAGCGAAGGAACCGCCCTTGCCGGCCGATCGTTTGCTTCCCGACAACAGCAGGAGAATTCCGATGACCGGCACCAGGCCCAGAAATCCCGAACCTCTCGATATTCAACAAAAAGACGTGGCGAATTTTGAAACCGACAGCGAGCTGAAGTCCAAAGACAGTGAAATCTATCCGGATGAATCGATCAGCCTTCGTGCCCGCAGGCAAGCGGCGCGGCAGCATGAGGATGCCTTTATCGTGGCAACCGATCTGGAAGACGACGATCAGCGCGACGCAGCGCCGGGCACCAGAGAGCAACCCTAGGCCCAAAAACGGAAAAGGCGGGTCAAAGCCCGCCTTTATCGAAAAATGCCGTCAAAAATGTCAGGAGATTTATCGGCGGACCGAAACGATGGCCTTGCGGTTGAAGTTCGACACCTGCACCCGGCCGGACTGGTTGCCACCAAGGATCTGGGCGGTCTTGCCGCTCATGCTCTTCAAAATGCCGGCATGGTAACCACGGCCGTTGCGAATGACGACGACATCGCCGGGCTTCGCCTGACTGACGGGCACGGCATAACCGAAGGATGTCCAGGACTTCGCAAATCCATAGGATTTGGGAGATTGCCGGCCGGCCTTGCTGGCGACCGCATGCAGGAAAAGGCCGCACCATGGGGTGCTGCGGGGATTTGCGCCAAGAATGTTCTTGAGGCTCTTGTTGTTCTTGGACTCATGCAGCCCAGTGTATTTTTCTGCCTGGTTCAGCATGCCGGCAGAGGCCGATGCAGCAACTGTAAAAGACAAGGCAACCGATAGAATTAACGCGGATACTCTCAAACGTCTCGCCCTTATGTTAGAGGGCGCCCGTGTATTGTGACAATTTAGCGACAATTTGACGAGAAATGGGCAGAAATCAGACGCCTATTCATGTGCGCTGATCTGTCATTGCTTCAAAACAGGCTGCCCTGCGCCTCATCGACGCGGCTGCGGCCGGCATTTTCAAGATCCAGCATACGCAATTTGGTGGTGGTTCCGCCCGGTGCGGAGAAGCCGCCAAGCCTGCCGCCGGCGGCAAGAACCCGGTGGCAGGGAATGATCAGCGGCACCGGATTTTTCGCCATGGCCTGACCGACATCGCGGGCTTTTTCCATGCCGAGACCGAGGGTCTTTACGATGCCGCCATAGGTCGTCGTGTCGCCCCAGCCGATCTGCCGCGCAACGGCGTAAACATCGAGGAAAAAGCGCTCCTGCCCGGCGAGATCGAGTTCGACGGCGGTAAAATCGATCTCCTCGCCGCCGAAATAACGGGTGATCATTGCAATCACCTCACGCGTGCGTGTTTCGGGAACGGCGATGGAGGCGGATGGCAGGCGCTTCTGGAGGAGTTTTTCGGTCTCGCCGGCGTCAGAGCCGGGCAACTGCAGGCGCACAATGCCCCGCCCCGCCCATGCAAGGCCGCAATGGCCGAGGGCTGTGGGAAAAACAATATAGCCGTAGTGGTTGCTCATTGCCGTCGCTCATCCGCTTTTTCGCATGCACGATGCCATATCCCGCATTCGAAACAACCCGTTTCCTGCTCCTCAACAAACAAGGCCACCCGTTTTTTGGCGGGTGGCCTTATACGCATCAGTTCCGAAAATCCGTTCAGGACGCGATTTTGCCCGGTTCTTCCACAAGGCACTGCGCCTGCCGGCTGGCGGCAACGAAGGCCGTGCGGGCAATTTCCCCCGCCACGTCGCCCATCAGCGAGGCGCGGCACAGACGCAGCGCCTGTTCATGCACCTTGTCGCCACGCTCAGGCCATTCGTGCTGGAGAAAATCGAAGGCTTCGTAAACGCCATTGAAAATCCTGGGAGCACCGTTTTCAAGGGAGATGGTAACGGGCTTTTCCCACTTAACGTCATTCAGCAACATTGATTGCACTTCCATGCTCTATTAACCCGCGACAAACGCCGGCTCCTCCAGTTGGTTCCCTTTATCAGCGGTTTCAAGGGCGAAAAAATAACCCTCGAAAAACCATGCGCCTCCATCTTTCCATTCTAGCCGATTTGCGGAACAAAGCGTTTCAACACTCGTTCAAGCGGAAGTGAACCGGGTCCTTTCATGCCGACAACAGCCTCCCCCGCCATCGTCTGGTTCCGCAAGGACCTGCGCCTTTCGGACAATCTCGCCCTGCTTGCCGCCGTGGAGCATGGCGGCCCCGTCATCCCCGTCTATATCAGGGAAAAATCATGCGGCCCGCTGGGCGGCGCACAGGAATGGTGGCTTCATCACTCCCTCACGTCCCTCACCGCCGCACTGGAGAAAATCGGCAGTCGCCTCGTGCTTCTCAGCGGCGACGCCGGCGAGACATTGCGCCATCTGATATCGGAAACCGGCGCGGAGGCGGTATTCTGGAACCGCCGATACGATCCCGCCGGTATGGCGACGGACAAGGCGCTGAAACAGACGCTTCGGGATGACGGCCTGACCGTTCACAGCTTCTCCGGCCATCTGCTGCATGAGCCATCGAGGCTGCAGACGAAATCCGGCGGTCCCTACCGGGTCTATACGCCCTTCTGGCGGGCGCTGGAGGGCGGCGAGGAGCCGCATGCGCCGGCGGATGCGCCGAAGGGTCTGAAGGCGCCGGAGACGTGGCCGAAATCGGAAAAGCCCGGCGATTGGAAACTGTTACCCACCAAGCCGGACTGGGCGAAACACTTCGGCGACATATGGTCTCCCGGCGAAAGCGGGGCGCGGGAAAAACTTGACGATTTCATCGATGGCGCTTTGAAGGGTTATGAAGAAGGCCGCGACTTTCCGGCAAAGGACGCCACCTCTTTGCTTTCGCCGCATCTGGCGTCCGGCGAAATATCGCCTTCTACCGTCTGGCACGCGACGAAGGGGCTTTCCCGCCATATCGCCTCAAACGATATCAGCCGTTTTCGCAAGGAAATCGTCTGGCGCGAATTCTGCTACCACCTGCTGTTTCATTTTCCCGAACTGGACGAAAAGAACTGGAACGACAGTTTCGACGCCTTCCGCTGGCGAGACGATGAAAAATCCTTCACGGCGTGGACGCGCGGCATGACAGGTTACCCCATCGTCGATGCCGGCATGCGGCAATTGTGGAAACACGGCACCATGCACAACCGGGTGCGTATGATCGTGGCCTCCTTCCTCATTAAACATCTGCTGATCGACTGGCGGAAGGGTGAGAAATGGTTCCGCGACACGCTTGTCGATGCGGACCCGGCCTCCAACGCCGCCAACTGGCAATGGGTGGCGGGTTCGGGCGCGGACGCCTCGCCGTTTTTCCGCATCTTCAACCCCATATTGCAGGGCGAAAAATTCGACGCCGATGGCGACTATGTGCGCCATTTCGTGCCGGAGTTGGAAAAGCTTGAGCGAAAATACATCCACAAGCCGTTCGAAGCGCCGAAAGAGGCCTTGAAGAAGGCGGGCATCGAACTTGGCAAGACCTATCCGCTGCCGATCGTCGACCATGGAAAAGCGCGGGAAAGAGCGCTTGCGGCCTATGCCGACGTCAAGAAGAACGCATAAAATTGGGTATCGGCAAAATTTTGCGTGGCTAAGCCAAAGCCGGGAAGATAATTTCTTGCCTTGAGGCGGTTGTAACGGGACATAACGGCACCTAATTTCCGCTCAGACAAGAAGGCTCAATCATGACCATTCACTCCTCTGCGCTCAGTGCTATCGGCAACACGCCGCTCATCCGTCTGAAAGCCGCCTCTGAAGCGACGGGGTGTGAAATCCTCGGCAAGGCGGAGTTCCTCAATCCCGGCCAGTCGGTGAAGGATCGCGCCGCACTCTATATCATCCGCGACGCCGAGCGGCGCGGTCAGCTGCGGCCGGGCGGCACCATCGTGGAGGGTACTGCGGGCAATACCGGCATCGGTCTTTCGCTGGTCGCCAATGCGCTGGGCTATAAGACGGTCATCGTCATTCCCGAGACGCAGAGCCAGGAAAAGAAGGACGCGCTGAAGCTTCTCGGCGCCAAACTGGTCGAAGTTCCGGCCGCTCCCTATTCCAACCCGAACAATTACGTGAAGGTCTCCGGGCGGTTGGCAAAACAGCTTGCAGCGACTGATGAGAACGGCGCGATCTGGGCCAACCAGTTCGACAATATCGCCAACCGTCAGGCCCATATCGAAACGACGGCCCCTGAGATCTGGGACCAGACGGATGGCAAGGTCGATGGCTTCATATGCTCGGTCGGTTCCGGCGGGACGCTTGCGGGCGTGGCCGATGGCCTTCGCGATTTCAACCCCGACATCAAGATCGGCCTTGCCGATCCCGAGGGTGCGGCTCTCTATGAATTTTACAAGCACGGCGTGCTGAAATCCGAAGGCTCGTCCATCACCGAAGGCATCGGACAGGGGCGCATCACCGCCAATCTGGAAGGTTTTACGCCTGACTTCTCCTATCGCATTTCGGATGCGGAAGCGCTGCCGGTTCTGTTCGACCTGGTGACGAAGGAAGGCCTTTGCCTTGGCGGCTCCTCCGGCATCAACATTGCCGGCGCAATCCGCCTTGCCCGCGAGCTCGGTCCGGGGCATACAATCGTGACGATACTGTGCGACTACGGCAATCGTTATCAGTCGAAGCTTTTCAATCCGGATTTCCTGCGCTCCAAGGGGCTTCCGATTCCGCAATGGCTGGCGACGAAAAGCGAGATTGCGGTTCCGTACGAAACCGTTTGAGGACATGCCGAAATGCCTGTGAATGCCCTGTTCCGTGACGATTTTTATCTTTCCACCGCAGAAGCGATCGTCACGGCGGTGCATGAGGATGGCGGCATAGAGCTTGACCAGACCTGCTTTTACGCCACTTCCGGCGGCCAGCCGGGCGATAGCGGTTTTCTCGAGCGGGCCGATGGTTCGCGCATCGAACTCGGCATCACCAAAAACGGTGCCGACAAGAGCGTGATCGTCCATGTGCCGCTTGAAGGCCAGTCTTCCCCCGAGATCGGCGAAAAACTGACCCTGCATGTGGACTGGCCGCGTCGCTACAAGCTGATGCGCATGCACACCGCCTGCCATCTGCTATCCGTCGTCTGCCAGTGGCCGATCACCGGAGCCGCCGTCGGCGAGGATGAATCGCGTGTCGATTTCGACATGTCAGAAACCATCGACAAGGACGAAGTGACGGCAAAGCTGATGGAGCTGGTAAAAGCCAACCATCCGGTCTTCCTTCAATGGATCACCGACGAGGAATTGCAGGCCAATCCGGGCATCGTCAAATCCAAGAATGTGCGCCCGCCAATGGGCCTTGGCCGGGTCAGCCTCGTCTGCATCGGCGAAAATTCCAGCATCGACAGCCAGCCCTGCGGCGGCACCCATGTTTCCGAAACGCAGGAAGTGGGCGATATTCACATTGCCAAGATAGAAAAGAAGGGCAAGGAGAACAGGCGGTTCCGCATTCGTTTCGGCGCGCCTGAAGCTGTTGCCTGAGATTGGGAGAAACATCGTGAGCACGGATAAGAGCCGTTTCGTCGTTTCGGCGGACTGGGTGGAAAAGCAGCTCGGCACGGCCGGGTTTCGTGTCGTTGATGCCTCCTGGTATCTGCCGGCGCACAAGCGCAACGGTGCGGAAGAATTCGCAGCCGGCCATTTGCCCGGCGCGGTATTTTTCGATCAGGACAAAATCGCCGATCATACCACCGGCCTGCCGCATTCCCTGCCCTCGCCGGAATTCTTCGCGGAACAGGCTGGCGCGCTTGGCCTCAGCGACACCGATACGATCGTGGTTTACGATGGTCCCGGTTTCTTTTCCGCGCCGCGCGTGTGGTGGATGCTCCGGGTGATGGGCGTGCGCAAGGCCTATGTGCTGGATGGTGGTCTCGACGGCTGGAAGCGCGAAGGCCGGCCGCTTGAGGCGGGTACGCCGGAAATCGAGCCGGCAACCTTTACGCCTGACTTCAACGAGAAGCGCGTAACCTCGCTTGGCGCCATGCGCGGCATCGTCGACAGCGGTGAAAAGCAGATTGCCGACGCCCGTGGCGCCGGACGCTTTACCGGCGACGAGGCCGAACCGCGTGCCGGCATGCGTTCCGGCCACATGCCCGGCGCGCGCAGTCTGCCCGCGACAGCCTTTTCCGAAAACGGCCACTTCAAGGACCTCACCGCCATCCGCAAGATGGTGACCGATGCCGGTATCGATCTTTCGAAGCCCGTCGTCACCAGTTGCGGTTCGGGCGTCACCGCCGCCGTCATTACGCTGGCGCTGGAATCGCTCGGTCACAAGGATAATTCGCTTTACGACGGCTCATGGTCGGAATGGGGCGGATTGCAGGATACGCCGGTGGTTACCGGTCCGGCGGATGCAATCCCCACATTGTCGCACGGACCGCTGAAGGCGCATGTGACGCAGCTGGAAATGACGGCGCCGCCGAAGGTCAGCCTGCCGATCCCCGTGAACATCCAGACGGCGCTGATGCGGGTCAACAATATTCCCCTGCATTTCTACCGCTATCTTTACTGGCGGGTGGGGAAACGCTGGCACTGGCAGAAGCGCATGCGCATGAGCGATGCGGAGCTTTCCGCCATTCTGCGCGATCCGAAAAACAGCGTTACGGTTCTCTATATGAACGGTGCGCCCGCCGGTTTCTTCGAACTGAACAAGGCGAGCGACGAGGTGACCGAGCTTTCCTATTTCGGGCTGCTCGAAGAGGCGATCGGCGCAGGCGTCGGCAAATGGTTCCTGTTGCAGGCGCTTTACGCCGCCTGGCAGGACAATCCGCAACGGGTGACGGTGACCACCAACACGCTCGACCATCCGCGCGCGCTGCAGCTTTACCAGATGATGGGCTTTTCGCCCGTCGGCACCTATGAGGCCTGGGTAGAGCCGCTTGCCGATACAGAGCTTCTGGAGATATCGCTGCGCAACTGAGTAGCGCCATTGAGAGCAACGCGTGCCATTCTCCGATAAGGAGTGTCTGGTCCCCACCCCCTCATTCCTGTGCTCGTCACAGGAATCCAGTCAGCCCAAATCCTTGGGCTGAAAAGGACTCTCTCGCCGCGCAGACGCGCGTCGGCTAGATTCCTGTGACAAGCCATTGGTGCAGCTCTTCGCCGTTTACACCCAGCGGGTTCTGCAGGCTCTGGTCTGGCCCCGCGCCGTATCCGTCAAGCGAGATGGCGAAATTGCGAACGACAACCTTCGGCATGGCACTCTCCTCCCATATCGGGAAGCCAGATTGCCAGCGTCCGGCAATCCGGCCTCAGATTTCCCGTTCCAGATTAGCGGCGGCGGTCGGGATTTGCCCGCCGGCAGCGCCCTTGTCTTCCGTGACGGTGTTCAGCAGGTGATCGGCAATCAGTTCCGCCTGGAACTTGCCGAGTTCATAGCAATAGGTGATCTCGCGCTTTTCCGCCGACCAGTAGACATCGGGACGGCCGCAGGACTTGGCCGTCAACTTGACGTCCCCCTTCAGGCCATAGCTGCTGAAACTGCGGCTGATGAGATCGAGAACCTTCGATTCCTTGATCATGATGGCGTAGGGCTCAAGGTCCGGGTCGCGCGGCGGCACGTAGCTGACGGAAAATCTGGAAGGCGTCTGGCTGCGGTGGGGCGCGAGAAAACTCTCCCAGGCCGAAGCAACGCCCGGATAGGCGGCGGCGCATTTGTCGAATTCGGCATTGTTGAGCCCCATCATGGCGGCCAGATCGCCATAACCGTCCTTGTCACGGCCGACCATCAGGCAGGCCATGTTGCGATCGCGGCTCCTGTCGGGCACCAGCGCAGAGAAGACCGGGGCTTCGTGCTCAGGCAAGGTCTCCGCCTCACGCGCCAGATACCAGCTGTCCGTGGCATTGACGAGCGCGGTGTCGAGCCATTCCTCGTTGGCCTGGAGGATGAGCGTGCCAGCCAGTTGATCGGCCGGCGCCTGCACACTTGCCGTGTCCGCCGTTCCGAAATCCGAAATCAGCATGCGCGCGCCCTCGTGATATAGCGAGAAGATCGCATTGCCGATGACGAAATTGACCGCCTGCTGAAGCTGTTCGTCGGACAGGCCATCGAGACCGGAGACGACCTGCGCCTCGGCCTCAAGCGGAGCCGTCAACGAAACGAAAGCCAGCGGAACGGCGGCCAGAAAACGACGTAACATAAAATCAGACCTTCCGGGAACGAGGAGCGTCACTGATTCCCGAAGCTAACGAGTCACGCAATGGGCTGGTTGCATCGCCTGTCAAGAATCGGGTGGATAGTGATCCGTTTCGGGACCATAGCTGCAAAGAAGCAACGCCGATCCCAACCAAGGAGGTCTCCGCCATGACCGATCTCGTTTTCACTGCAATGCCGGCTAAGGAAGCCGAAGCCTACCGGGCGGGAGCCGCCGACGCCTATGGCAATCCGCCGGAGAAAGCCGTTTCTCCCGGCGGCATGCCCTGCCGCCACTGCCTTTCCCAGATCGGGGAAGGCGAAGGGATGCTGATCCTCGCCTACCGGCCCTTTCCCTCGTTGCAGCCCTATGCGGAAACGGGCCCGGTGTTTCTGCATGCCGACGCCTGTGAGCGCTATCCGCAGACGCAGGCCATTCCGCCGATGCTGGACAGCCCCGATTATATCGTGCGCGGTTATGGAGCCGATGACCGCATCGTCTACGGCACCGGCGCGGTGACGGCGACAGGCGAGATCGTTTCTCGCGCGCGACACCTTCTTGAGCGCGCGGATGTCGCTTATGTGCATGTGCGCTCCGCCCGCAATAATTGCTATCAGTGCCGTATCGACACAGCATAATCGGCAATTACATGCAATTTTAAGAGAAGAACTAAACGGCTCTCAAGCTTTCCGCGCCATGATGCAGGTATCGGAAACAATTGATTTGAGCAGCAAAATGACAAACAACCTCAATATGGCGACACGGACCGCGCCCCGCAGCAAGACCAGGATTTTTGCGACCGTGCATTATTTCAGCCAGTCGACCAGAGGGCGTGTGGTCGATCTTTCCGCCACCGGAATGGCGCTCGAGCTGGACGGACCTTTCGCCGCCGCCAAGGGCAGCCGGGTCAAGGTGCAGAGTGAGGATCTGGGCTTCATCGAGGGCGTCGTGCAATGGCAGCACATGAACCGCCTCGGCCTGCAGCTCAAGCTTTCCACCAACACGCTGGCGCAGCTCTCCTCCTATTTCCGCTTCTTCCACGAAGAGGTGAAGCCGACCCTCGCCCGCTGATCCAGGGCACAGCAATGCGCAGAGCAAACGATGCGCATTCTCCGGTGCGGCGACACCTGCGCCGCACTCCCGTGATAAAAAATTTATCAAACGGTTGAAAACCGGCCCATCTGTCACGGGCCTGTCATTTTGGTGATGGACTCCTCTGCGATTGCTTCTACCCTGTCATTTTTCAAGACAGAGCAAGCTTCATCCGAAGGAGTTCCCATGTCGTCGCTTCTCGCTCTCCATCCCATTACCCGGCGTTCGCTTCTGGGCGGCATTGCAGCCTCCTCGGCGCTGGTGATGCTGCACCCTTTTGCTGCGCGTGCGGCGGCCAACCAGGCGCATCTGCGCATCATGGAAACGACCGATATCCATGTTCACGTCTTTCCCTATGATTATTACGCCGACAAGCCGAACGACACGATGGGACTGGCGCGCACCGCCTCGATCATAGACACCATCCGCGCCGAAGCCGGAAACTCAATGCTGGTGGACAATGGCGACTTCCTGCAGGGCAACCCGCTCGGCGACTATATCGCCTATGAGCGCGGCATGAAGGCCGGCGACAAGCACCCCGTGATCAACGCCATGAACGTGCTGGGTTACGATTGCGGCACGCTCGGCAACCACGAATTCAATTACGGTCTCGACTATATGTCGAACACGTTGGCGGGTGCGGGTTTCCCTTACGTCTGCGCCAATCTCACCAAGGGTCAGCTTGCTTCCGATCCGAAGAACGACGAACTGTTCTTCAAGCCCTATGTCATTCTGGAAAAGCAGATCCGCGACGGCGGCGGCGTGACGAGCCCGGTCAAGGTCGGCATCATCGGCTTCGTGCCGCCGCAGATCATGATGTGGGATTCCAAGAACCTCGAGGGCAAGGCGCAGACGCGCGATATTGTCGAGGCGGCGAAAGCCTGGGTTCCGGTCATGAAGGAGGAAGGGGCGGATATCGTCATCGCCCTTTCCCATTCCGGTATCGACGGCAAGGGCCAGACCGAGCGCATGGAAAACGCCTCGCTTTATCTGGCGGGTGTCGAAGGCATCGACGCGATATTCACCGGCCACCAGCATCTGGTCTTCCCCGGTCCGAAGACCTGGGACGGCATCGAGGGTGCAGATGCCGTCAAGGGCACGCTGATGGGCAAGCCGGCGGTAATGGCCGGTTTCTGGGGCTCGCATATGGGCCTCATCGACCTGCTGCTCGAAAAGGACGGCAAGAGCTGGAAGATCGTCGACTTCACCTCCGAAGCCCGGCCGATCTACCACCGCGACGAAAACCGCAAGGTCGTCGCCGATTTCACCGACAAGGCGGAAGTCCTCGCCGCCGCCAAGACCGATCACGAGGCTGCCCTTGCCTATGTGCGCCGTCCCGTCGGCAAGACCTCCGCACCGCTCTATTCCTATTTCGCGCTGGTGGCCGACGACCCTTCCGTGCAGATCGTCTCCAATGCCCAGACCTGGTACATCAAGGACATGCTGAAGGAAGGGCAATATAAGGATCTGCCCGTGCTTTCGGCAGCAGCCCCCTTCAAGTCCGGCGGCCGCGGCGGTGCGGATTATTATACCGATGTCCCCGCCGGTGACATCGCCATCAAGAATGTCGCCGATCTTTACCTCTACCCCAACACGGTGCAGGCGGTGCTGATCAACGGCGCGCAGGTGAAGAACTGGCTGGAAATGTCGGCGGGCATGTTCAATACGGTCGAGGCCGGCGCAAAGGATGCGCCGCTGCTGAATGCGGACTTCCCGTCCTATAATTTCGATGTCATCGACGGTGTCACCTATCAGATCGACATTTCCAAACCGGCGAAATTCGACAAGGACGGCAAGGCCGTCAACCCGGACAGCAACCGCATCGTCAACCTGCAATTTGAAGGCAAGCCGATCGATCCCGAACAGAAATTCGTGGTGGCGACCAATAATTACCGGGCCAGCGGTGGCGGCAAATTCCCCGATATCGCAGGCGACAAGGTGATCTTCGTCGCCCCCGATACCAACCGCGACGTGATCGTGCGCTATATCATCGATCAGGGCACCATCAACCCGTCTGCGGATGCCAACTGGTCCTTCGCGCCGGTGGCCAATACCACGGCGATCTTCGAGACCGGCCCCAAGGGCCGCCACTACGCGGCCGATATCAAGGGCGCAAAGATCGAGGATGCCGGCGACGGCGCGGAAGGTTTCGCGAAGTTCCGTCTGGTTCTTTAACGATAGAGGCCCTCCCGCCGACTTGTCGTCGGGAGGGCATTTCCCTATTCGCGCCCACCGAGCGCTCGCAGCAGAAGCGGCAGTTCCAATGGCGGTTTCTGCTCGATGCGCCGATAATCGCTGCCGTCACGGTTACGGCGGATGAGCTTGAGGCCGACCATATCGCGCCTCAGCATGGCCGCATCCCCGAACAGGTGCAGACTATCCAGAAAGCTGCTGAATTCGCGCTCGGAAAAGCTCCGCCCGGCGGGAATTTTTGCCCATAGATACCAGAGGCACAGTTCCTGCTGGGAGCGGCGGGCCGGCCATTGCATCAGCCGGCCTGCGGCGTCGAAGACACGAACGGTCTTCAGCACCCTGCCCTCATTAGCTGCCGGCAGCATCTCAGGCCGGGATGGTCCGCTGTCATCGGATGGCTCGCGCGAGGCTCGCAAGTGCTGGAAATTTCGGAACCCGGCAGCCCGGCTCAGAAGATTGAGCATCTCCACATGGCTTGGCTTTCGGTCCAGCCTGCCGATCTGTTCGCGGACGGATTTGGCGAAAGTCGAGAGGTCGGCGATATCAATGGAAAGGATCGAACGTGGCATGACTTACCCTCAAGTGCCATTCCGAAAAGGTGTCGCTGATCGCCGGCTTCCGACATGGCACGGGATAAGTGCTGTCAAACTTTAAAAATGCAGGTTTAGCTTCCCTTGCGGGACGGCGATGCCTCGGTGAACTGCTGACCGTGATTTAGGTATAGGCAGGCGACCCGCCCACGTCAATTGGCCTTGCTGGCATAGCGCCGAGGTTGCCGCACGTTTCTTCTCCCCGCCGGGGAGAAGGTGGCCACGCTCGGTCCAGATATAATTTGACAATGTCACTCAGCGGCGACAGAAATGCTCCTCTGCTTGTGCGCCGCAAGCATCCCGTTGAAATCCTTGTGGTTCGGGCAGGCAGAGAGGCGTTGCTGAAATGCTTCGGCAAGCCATTGGCCGGCAGGGCCAGCAGGTGAATCGACCCGCCGCAGCGCAAAGAGCGGATATTCGCCCTGTTCATAGGCTTCGAGTTCAAGCGCCTTGAGGCTGCCATTGGTGATGTCGTTCCGCACGATCGATGCGGGCAGGCCGCCCCAACCCAGACCGCCCTTGATGAGCTGGTATTTTGTGGCGATATCGCTGACCCGCCATGTCTTGTAGGAAAGCACATTGAAATCGCGGCCCTTGGTCAGGCCGGATGCATCGGTGACGACAAGCTGAACCTCCTCGCGCACATCGGCAAGCCCCAGCGGCCGCTCGATCTGCGCCAACGGGTGATCCGACGCGACGACCGGCAACATGAAGGAATGGCCGACCTTTTCGACGACGAGTTCATCGTCCTGGCGCAGCATCGCCCCGCCAATGCCGATACCTGCCTTGCGGGAGAGCACCATCTCCATGACCATGCCCAGCTCGCCGACATTGAGGCTTAGGGTGACGGTTGGGAATTGCTGGCGAAAATCCCGCAGCACGGCCACCATGGCCTCCGCCGGCACCATGGTGCTGATGGCGACCGAGAGTTCCGCCTCAAGCCCCTGCTTCAGCCCCTTGGCGCGGGCGCGCATCTCCTGCAGGCCGGCGACGATGCGCCTTGCATCCTCCAGCATGGCGCGGCCTTCATCCGTCAGCTTCGGCTGGCGCACGCCGCTGCGCTCGAACAGCGTCACTTCAAGCTGCGCCTCGAGATTGGCGATGGTGTAGCTGACCACCGACTGGGCACGATTGAGCGCCCGTGACGCGGCGGAAAAACTGCCGGTCTCGGCAACCGTCAAAAACACCTGCAATTGATCGAGTGTTGGGTTCGCGTCCATGTCCCATCCATTTCATCGATAGATTGCTTCCACATTATCACAGTTTTCTTGATGGCAGTAATTTTTCATATAGAGCGCAAAGGAAGGGCATCGTGCTCTCCCGCCCTCCCAAGGCGCCCGTCAATTCATCGCATATGCAAGGAAAGACCATGTCCAACATTCTTCTCATCACCTCCAGCCCGCGTGGCGACGAATCGGTTTCGAACAAGTTTGCCGGTGAACTCGCAAACAAGCTGAAGGCCAAGTCGGCTTCCAACACCCTTGTCCACCGCGATCTCGCTGCTGACCCGATCCCGCATCTCGACACCGTCAAGACCGCCGCCATTCGCAAGGCGCCCGACCAGCGCACCGCCGAAGAAGCGGTTGCCGCCGATTATTCCGACAAGCTGGTGACCGAGCTTCTGGCAGCCGACACCGTCGTCATCGGCACCGGCCTCATCAATTTCAACATTTATTCCGGCCTGAAGTCGTGGATCGACAATGTCGCCCGCGCCGGCCAGACCTTCAAATACACCGAAACCGGCCCGGTCGGCCTCGCCACTGGCAAGAAGGTCTACATCGTTCTGGCCGCTGCCGGCGTTTACTCCGAAGGCCCGGCCGTATCGATGAACCATGCCGTTCCTTACCTGAAGACCGTTCTCGGCTTCATGGGCATGACGGATGTGGAAGTCATCTATGTCGAAGGCCTGGCATTCGGTCCGGAAGCCGTCGAAAAGGCTGTGGCTGCCGCTGAAGCCAAGGTTGCCGAGCTGGCGCAGGCCGCCTGAGGCACATCGAATGTCGGGCTGATGCCGGCCAGGATTGCCGGTATCAGCCGACCCACATTCCGTAACGGCCGTGGACCTGATCCCGGCCGTTATTTTTTGCCGCATAGAGCCGCGCATCGGCCTCCGACAAGAGCGCACGGAAAAGCTGTCCATCCTCGAAAGCGGTGGCGACGCCGATACTGACGGTCAGCGGCGAACCGTCCGGCCGCTGCAGGTCCGCAAGGATCGCGGCCCGGAGACTGTCCGAAAATGCCAGCGCCGTTTCATGCGTCATCGCCGGCAGGAGGGCCACGAATTCCTCGCCGCCGAAGCGGTAAAGATGCCCCAGCGGCTGCACGGCACGCTTCAGGACGGCGGCGAATTCCCGCAAGATCTCATCGCCCTGCAGGTGCCCGAACGTATCGTTGACGGTCTTGAAATGATCGATATCGACAATCAGCACGCTCACCGGCCGCTTTTTCTCCAAGCACTCCACGACGACGGACGGCGCATCGAGCTCCATGCGGGCGCGGTCCGATACGCCGGTCAGCATATCGCGTCCGGAGCGGGACAGCAGTTCCTCGTAACGTTCCCTGAAAGTGAGATCATTGAAGACATCGGCAACGCTGCGGCGTGTCAGAAAGCGGCCCTTGGCCGATGTTAGCCAGAGATAGGTGGCAAACAGCAGCGAATAGATGCCGACTGCCGCCATCTTCGCCTTCCAGCCATCGTAAAAGACATCGAGAGGTGCGTTGAACAACAATCGCAGCGCCCCATAAAAACCCGCCTGATCGAAGCTCAGGATAACGACGCCGCAGATCGCGAAGCGCAGCACGATATGGCGCTGCAGATAACGCCCCAGCTTTTCGTAAAACAGGATGATGGCGATGGCGTCGATATAAAGCAGGCTGGTTCCCCAGACCATCAGCACACCCATCTCATCCAGAAATGCGGTGCTGACCGATTGCCCGGGAACGATCGCCACCGTCTGATGGAAACGGATGATCTGCGCCATGGCGACTGTCACTATATTGCCGAGAAACAGCCCGTAGATCGGCTGTCGAACGACCGCCGCGTCCTCCCGCATATAGAGCATGAGGATCATCATCAGCTTGCCGGCAAAAAGGATCGAGGAGCCGGGCGACGCCACACCGAACGGCAGCTGCACGTAAAAGACGGCCGCCAGATAGGTCTCCAGAAAATGCATGACGCCCAGCGCGGTGAGAAAAACACCAATGCCGAGAATATGCCGGTAATGAAGGAATGCCGTCATTACCGAAAAATAGACGATGGCCTCCGTCAGAAAGAGGGCCAGATTTGCCCATTGCATCGGCACATGCCCTATCGATCCACATCGCGCGGGTTGATTGGCGCGACTCCATGCTCTCTAGAGACGATAGGCCGAAGCAAACAACGGAATCTTAATATCCGCGGCAAGAATGCGTCATCATTTTCCTGGGAAAAGCGAAGCGCCGTTCTGGTCGATGATGAGCTTCGCCTTGCGGATCGTGAACTCAACCGCATCGTCCATGCTGGTGAAGACGTCGGCGCGCACGAATTCATGCACCAGCACTTCATCGCCAGCCTTTTTTTCGATGCGGCCCGCCAGGCGGAACTGGCCGCCTTCCTTGATCGGCGTCGCATAGATCAGATAGTCGCCATGCGCATGCGGCTCCGCCTGGGCCGTCTTCTGCGGCGCGTCGGAGGACGGCTGGCCGGAGCCGAAGGCCGAGAGGATTTTGGAAAAAAACGATGCCATGGCTTTCACTCCCTCAATCTGTGTCACGTTTGAAGGGCGGAGGCGATCCGCCCTTCCCTGCCTTTCGCTCCCCGATCAGATGATCAGGTTCGACAGGATGTCGTTTTCGGTGATGTCCTCATAACCGAGACCGGCGGCTTCGAAGCGCTCCAGCAGCCCGGCGAAGTTTTCCTTCGCGCTGGTTTCGATGCCGATCAGGATCGAACCGAAATTGCGGGCCGATTTCTTCAGATATTCGAAACGGGCGATATCGTCATCCGGGCCGAGCAGGTTGAGGAAATCGCGCAGCGCGCCGGGGCGCTGCGGCAGGCGAAGGATGAAGTATTTCTTCACACCCGTATAACGCATGGCGCGTTCCTTCACATCCGGAAGACGCTCGAAATCGAAATTGCCACCGGAAACCACGGCGATGACCGTCTTGCCTTCCAGCCTCTCGCGGCCGAGCTTTTCCAGCGCGGCAATCGCCAGTGCGCCGGCCGGCTCCAGCACCACGCCTTCGAGGTTCAGCATCTCGATGATCGTCACGCAGATGGCGTTTTCCGGGATGAGCATGACCTGCTCGGCCGGAAAATCCTTCAGGGCCTTGAAGTTCAGGTCGCCGATGCGGGCGACGGCGGCGCCGTCGACGAAATTGTCGACCTTGGTGAGCGTCACCGGTTCGCCGCGTTCGAGGCTTTTCTTCAAGCTCGGCGCCCCTTCCGGCTCGCAGAACACGAAGTTCTCCTTGCGGACCGTGCCGGCGAGAAAGCCCGAAAGACCGGCAGAAAGACCGCCGCCGCCAACGGGCATGACGACGATATCCGGCTTCGTGCCTTCCGGAAGCTGATCCATGATCTCGGCGGCGACGGTCGCCTGGCCTTCGATGATGTCCTCATGATCGAAGGGCGGCACCATGTAGCCGTCATTGTCCTCAACATATTTGCGGGCGGCGGCATAACACTGGTCGAATATATCGCCCACCAGACGGATGCTGATGAATTCGCCGCCGAAGATGCGGGTCTTTTCGATCTTCTGCTGCGGTGTCGTCACCGGCATGAAAACAACGCCGTGAACACCGAAATGACGGCAGGCGAAAGCAAAGCCCTGAGCATGGTTGCCGGCCGAAGCACAGACGAAAACCTTGTTCTTGCCGGCCTTGGCCACCGCCTTGCGCAGGAAGTTGAATGCGCCTCTAATCTTGTAGGAACGAACCGGGGACAGATCCTCACGCTTCAGCCAAATCGACGCGCCATACCGACGGCTGAGATGTTCATTCAACTGCAACGGCGTTTCCGGGAATATTTCCCGCACTTCTCGCCGCGCTGCTTCCACAAGCTGCTTGTCCACGATAGTCAATCCATTGAAATTCATAATGGCACCCGCTATGCCATAGGAAGACGTCCGAGACAAAGACTCATTTCAGCGCGGCAACAAACTCCGGGTTTCATTTCTTGAACAGCAACCTTCTGCGCTCGGTCATATATGTGGCGTCCATCTTCGGGCTTTACATGGCGACGGCCATGTTCCTGCCGGCGCTCACCGATCTTTATTACGGCAATGACGACTGGATGGTGTTTGCGCTGTCGGGTTTCATGTGCGGGGGCTTTGCGCTTGCCTGCGCGCTGGCGACGCGCGGGCCGATTGCGGCCTTCAACAAACGTTTCGGCTTTCTGCTCGTCAACCTGCTCTGGCTGGTGTTTTCCATTGTCGGCGCGGTTCCGCTTTACCTGTCCGAACTCAACCTGACGCTCGGTCAGGCGCTGTTCGAATCCGTTTCCGCCATTACGACGACGGGATCGACAGCCATTGCCGGTCTCGACAACGCGCCGCAGGGCATCCTTCTCTGGCGTTCGCTGCTATGCTGGCTTGGCGGTATAGGTATCGTGGCGCTCGGCCTCTTCATCCTGCCGCTGCTGCGCGTCGGCGGCATGACCTTCTTCCGCATGGAATCTTCCGATACCGGCAACGACCGGCCTTTCGCGCGGCTGGCGAGCTTCACCCGGGCTTTCGTGGCCATTTACATCATCATGACGCTTGCCTGTACGATCGCTTACGATTTTGCCGGCATGTCGCATTTCGATGCGCTGAACCATGCCATGTCAACGGTCGCGACCGGCGGTTTCTCCACCCATGACGCTTCTTTCGCCTATTTCGACAATACGGCGCTCTTGTGGATCGCCACCATCTTCCTGATCTTCGGCAGCCTGCCCTTCTCGGTCATGATCCTGCTTGCGGTGCGCCGCCGGCTGGAAACGCTGCGCGACCCGCAAATCGCCGTCTTCCTCGGTTATCTCTGTGCGATCTCGATTGCGGTTGGCGTCTACCATCATTTCAGGAACGGCGTGCCGCTGGATGACGCGCTCAGCCATTCCTTCTTCAATATGACCTCGATCCTTTCGACCGGCGGCTTTGCCAGCGACGATTATACGCTCTGGGGGCCTTTCGTCGTCGTCGTCGCCTTTTTCGCAACCTTCATGGGCGGCTGTTCCGGCTCGACGGCAGGCGGTATCAAGGCCTATCGTTTTCTCATCATGTTCAACGTGGTGCGCGCCGGGCTGAAGAAGCTGATCTATCCGAACGCGGTCTATTCGGTGCGTTACGGCCAGCAGGTGGTCGATCCCGATACGATCCGGACGATCTTCCTGTTCGTCAGCTGCTTCATCGCCCTGTGGATCGCCGGCAGCCTTGCCATGAGCCTGATGGGTTACGATTTCCTGACCGCCACCTCGGCCGTTGCGACCTCGCTCGCCAATGTCGGACCCGGCATCGGCCCGATCATCGGCCCGGCGGGCAATTTCTCCACTATCAGCGATCCCGCCCTTTATCTCCTCTCGGTCCTGATGCTGCTCGGACGTCTGGAAATCCTGACGGTTCTGGTGCTGCTGATGCCGATCTTCTGGCGCAGCTGATGTCATGGCACACTTGTTGAGCGCCAGCGAATAAAGCGCTTGACCTTCCCACGTTGGAATAGTCCAGGCTGCTCCTGTTAGAATTCCAAACCATGGAGAACCGCCTATGTGCACCGCTCACCAGCATCACGCCGAAACCACCACGGCACCGGTTGATGCAGACCTTTCTTTTCACGTTGAAGACATGACCTGCGGTCACTGCGCCGGAGTGATCAAGGGTGCGATCGAAAAGACCGTTCCCGGCGCTGCCGTGCATGCCGATCCGGCAAGCCGCACGGTTGTGGTTGGCGGCGTCTCCGATGCAGCACGTATTGCCGAAATCATCACCGCTGCGGGCTATACGCCGGAAGCGCGCGCCTGATCCGAAGAGATACCGGCGGCGCTTCATCCCTGCAGCCGCCGGATCGCCCCACCTGCCCCGCTTCACGCTGCATTATGTGACGGGTTTTGGACGGCATCCGTCCCTGTTTCCTCCCCGATGGCGAATGCCCTCTCCCTTTCGATCAGGGATAACGGAGGAGATTTTTCCAGTTTAATAAAGCGAATCATCCACATGCCGTCACACCGGCCTTGTGAAGCTGTCTGTTCCCCTCCTCCGTCATTCCGGCCTTGAGCCGGAATCCAGCCAGCCCAAGTCCTTGGGTTTAAAGGAGTCTTCCCGCCGTACAGACGCACGTCGGCTGGATTCCGGCTCAGGGCCGGAATGACGGAGGAGAGGTTCAGGGGCTTTATCACAAAAAGACCCGGCTCTTGCGAGCCGGGTCCCTCTCAATCAGCACCATCACACCAACTTACTTCGTTGCCAGATCCTTGGTCATGACAAAATAGTTCAGCGGATGCGGCTTGTAGTTTTCGAGCTTTGCCGAATAGGCGTCGAACACGGTCTCGTGGATGAGGAAGACGGAGACGGCTTCGTCATAAATCTTCTTCGCCGCTTCGCCGTAAATGGCGTAACGCTTGGCGGGTTCACCCGCCGAATAGGCGGATTTGATCAGCTTGTCCGTCTCCGCATTGCAATAATGCGAAATGTTGTAGCTGCCGCCGCAGGTGTAGTCGGCATTCAGGAAACCGGCCGGTTCGGCGACATCGGTGGCGTAACCGCGAGACAGCAGCGCCATGTCGAAGTTGCCGGCCAGCATATCGGGCTCGATGGCGCTGTAATCGGCAACGCGGACATCGACCTTGATGCCGATTTCCTGCAACTGCGCCTGGATGATCGCCGCGACGTCCTTGAGTTCGGTCTTTGCGGTATAGGCAAGGAGCGTCACCTTCAGGCTGCCGGGTGCAACGCCCGCCTCTTTCAGCAGATCCTTGGCTTTTTCCACGTCATAGGCGGGTTTGGTTTCCTTTGCAGCCCATGGTTCGCCGGCCGCAAAAGGCATGGTCGCGCCCTTGACCACGCCTTCATAGATACTCTCGGCGATACCACCCGTATCGATGGCGGCCTGGATCGCCTGGCGCACCTTGATATTGTTGAAAGGCGGCTTTGAATTGTTCAGCAGCAACTCGGTGATACGCGGCGACGGGATTGGCGCGACCTTGACGCCATCGGTGGATTCGATGGTCTTGACCGTCCATGGCGGCACGAGCCGCGAAACCTGCGCTTCCCCGGTTCGAACCTGGGTGGCGCGTGTGTCGGCATCGGGCACGAAATTGACACGGCCGCCGGAAAGTTTCGGCATACCGCCCCAATAGTCGTGATTGGCCGTCAGAACCATATGCTGGCTGGGATCGACCTCGCTGATCTTGAAAGGTCCGGTGCAGGTTCCGATCGGATCGACCTTGCCGTCCTTATAGGCGGATGGAGCAAGGATGGAGGTGGCGGGGCTTGCCATCTGCGCCGGCAGCAGCACAGAGGGTTCGATCGTCGTGATCTTCACCACATCATCGCCGCCAGCTTCGACGGCGGCAATCAGCTTCGGAGAGAAGGCACGGGCGGGCACGGGTGCTTTTAAGAGATTGCTGAGTGCATTGACCGCGGCCTTGGCATCGAGCGGTTCGCCGTTCTGGAACTTGACGCCCTTGCGCAGCTTGAATTCCCACACCTTGGGATCAGTCTGCTTCCAGGACTCGGCGAGGCTTGGCTCCAGCTTCATGTCATAACCGACACGCACCAGGCTTTCGAAACAACCCGCACGCGAGCCGAGATAGGCGTCGTCGGAAGCCATCTGCCAGCCGGTCTTCACACCGAAATTATCGTCATAGGTAATCGTGGCGGCCTCTGCCGCATGCGTTCCAAACGAAACCACAATGGCGCATGACGCCAAAAGTGCGTGCTTCATCATAGAATATTCCCCTTTTATTTTTGATGACAACGCTCACAATTCGTATATTTTCACGAAATTTCACTCAATCATTACAAAGGCAATAAGAATACCCTATGGATATCTCTCGATTATCCATTCGAATATTATCTATTTTACGTTTTGTACTCGGAATTTTATTCCGATATTAATCCGCAAACACACAATTCATCTGTTTTTACGGCAACAGAAAACTGTAACTGCGTTGTCCGTCAGCCCCATTCCCGCCAGCGATGGCAGCGCGCGAAATGCTCGCCGGAAACGCCTTCCAGAACGGGTTCCACCTCGCCGCATATCTCGGTCGCATATTTGCAGCGGGTATGGAATTTGCAGCCGTTCGGAGGATTGAGAGGGCTCGGCAGATCGCCGTCCAGAAGCATCTCCGGTGCATATAACCCCGTCTCGTCCAGCATCGACGATGCTATGAGAGCCTTGGTATAGGGGTGCTTCGGCGCCCGGAAAAGTTCCTCCCGGTCGGCGATTTCAACGACGCGTCCGAGATACATCACGGCGATGCGATCGCAGAGATAACGCACCACGCGCAGATCGTGGGAAATCATCAGAACCGTCAAACCGTGACGGCGCTTCATGTCCATCAGAAGGTTCAGGATCTGCGTGCGCATCGAGGCGTCGAGCGCCGATGTCGGCTCGTCGCAGACAAGGAAGCTCGGATTGAGGAGCAGCGCACGGCCGATGACGACGCGCTGCAACTGGCCGCCGGAACACTGGCTCGGATACCGATCGTAAAAAGAGCCATCCAGGCCGACCTCTTCCAGCATCCGGAAAACCCGGGCCGTGCGCTCCTCACGCGTGCCGATGCCATGTTGGGCAAGCGGCGCTTCCATGCTCTGGCCGATACGCATGCGCGGATCGAGTGCGGAATAAGGGTCCTGAAACACCAGTTGCACGACCCGGCGCATACGCCGAAGCGCCTCGCCCTGCATGTGCAGCATATCGTTCTGCCCGATGCTGACCTCGCCTTTCGTTGCGTGGGTCAGCCGCGTAATCAGCCCGGCAACCGTGCTTTTGCCGCATCCGGATTCACCGACGAGACCAAGCACTTCCCCCTCGCCGATCGTCAGGGAAACATCGTCGACGGATTTCACCACACGGTGACCGAAGCCCGATATGGGATAATATTTGCAGAGGTTCTTCGCGACCACGAAGGGCCGCTTGCCGTTTTCCGCCGATGGCGGGGTCTGTGTCGTCGCTGTCGCTAGCATCGTCGCCCTCCCTCAGCAGACCGTGTGACCGGCATGATCGTGACCGGTATGATCGTGGTTGGCATGGTCGTGACCGACCGCCCAGCACCGCGCCTTGCGCCCTTCGGGCAAGGCATTCAGATCCGGTTCCGAGGCCATGCAGCGGCCGCTCATGCCTGCCGAATTGGCAAGCGCGCAGCGCGGATGAAACCGGCAGCCGCAGGACATGTCATGGGCCTGTGCACTGGAGCCGGGGATCGTCAGTAATTGCCCCTCGCTGTCGGTGGTCAAAAGCGAACAGCTGATGAGCGCCTTGGTATAGGGGTGCTGCGGCGCCTTGAGGATCGCCTGGGTCGGCCCCTCCTCGACGATGCGGCCGGCATACATGACCGCGATCCGGTCCGCGAAGGCGGCAACGACCGAGAGATCGTGCGTGATGAGCAGCGTGGCAAGCCGGCGCTTGCGGCGCTCGTCGTCGAGCAGGCGCAGGATTTGTGCCTGGACGGTGACATCAAGCGCCGTCGTCGGTTCGTCGGCGATCAAAAGCTGCGGATTGCCGGAGAGTGCGGCCGCAATCATCACACGTTGTGCCATGCCGCCGGAAAGCTCATGCGCAAAGCACTGCGCCCGCGCCGAAGGATCGGGAATGCCGACGTCCGACAGCAGACCGACGACCCGGTTAAGTGCGGCGTGCCGGCTCATTTTACGGTGAATCCAGAGCGGCTCCGCCACCTGCGTCCTCACCCGACTGGTCGGGTCGAGCATGGCCTGCGGCTGCTGGAACAGCATGCTGATATCTGCGCCGCGCAGCGCATCGAGTTCGGAAGATGAAAGAGCGAGAATATCGCGCCCGGCAAAGGAAATACGGCCGGAATTGATTTCCGCGCCCTGCGGCAAAAGCCGCATTAGCGACAGCGCCGTCATGCTCTTGCCCGACCCGGATTCGCCGACGAGAGCGACGACTTCTCCGGCGTTGACGGAAAGCGTCAGGCCCGAAATAACAAACTTGCGGCCATTTTGCGCCGGCACGGAAACGTGCAGGTCTTCTATCTCCAGAAGCGGTGCGCATTCAGGGGACATGGCCGTATTGGCAAGCGTTTGTCCTTCGATATTCATAAGAGTTCCCCTTATTTTTATTGAATCGGAGGCATTGCGTATTCTTCATGCGGCTTCAGACGATATTACTCTCCTTCCGGTTCCGTTGCGTCATCTATGTTTGACAATCGTCAAATCGACCATTGCCCGTTGGCAGGCGTCAATGACCGTTGGTTTTTTTCGTTTCCAGGTTAAGGCCATGGCCGATCCACGTCACGCTGAGCGCCGCCAGGAAAATCGCCAGACCCGGTGCGATGACGAGAACGGGCATCCGCTCCGCGTAAGCCTGCGCATCGGCCAGCATCAGCGCCCAGTCGGCGGCCGGCGGCTGTACGCCAAGGCCCAGAAACGACAATCCGCCCACCGTGATCAGCTTGTGGCCAAAGCGCAGGAACGCCACGGCCGCAATGGGCCAGATCGTGTTGGGAATGATATGCCGGAAGATGATGAAGCGCCGTGTGCAGCCGAGCACCTCTGCCGCGCGGATATATTCGCGGGAATTGATCGAGAGCGTCAGCCCCCGCGCCAGCCGCGCAAAAGGTGTCCAGCCAACGATGGTCAGCGACGCGATCAGCGTGCCATATCCCGGACCGAAAATGGCGACGAGGAAAATCGCGATCACCACGTCCGGTATGGCGATGAGCAGGTCCACGATGCGCATCAGCACTTCGTCGAGGATGCCACGGCTGCGGCCGCTGATGATGCCGATGAAGGTTCCGATCACGACCGACAGAATGACGGTGATGGCGGCAATCGTGACCGTGAAGCGGCCGCCGATCAACAGCCGGCTCAAGACATCGCGCCCGAGATGGTCCGTCCCAAGCCAATAGGCGGCGCTCGGCGCATTCAGCCTGAGCCGAAGGCTCTGCTTTGCCGGATCATAGGGCGAAATCCACGGTGCGATCACCAGCAGCAGGATGATGACGAGAAAAATCGCCGATCCCGCATAGAAGGTCCAGTGCCGACGTCGGATGAAATCCGTGAACCGGGCGAGGTTCGAAGGGCGCTTGGGCGTGGTCATCGGCATGGCGGCGGCAGACGCGCTCGGGAAGTGGCTAATGGTCATGGTGAGCTCGCATTGCTGGATTGATCAGGACATAAAAGCTGTCGGCCAGGGTATTGATCAGGATGGAGAGCGCCACGATGCAAATGAAACCGCCCTGCAGCATCGGAATATCGCGATTGACCACGGCGTCGTAGAGAAGCCGGCCCATGCCGGGAATGGCGAAGATCACCTCCACGACCACCGATCCGCCAAGCAGGCCGGCAAGCCACAGGGCGAAGAAGGTGACCACCGGCAGCGAGCCGTTGCGGATACCGTGGCGCATGACCGTGCCATGCATGCCGAGACCGCGGCTGCGGGCCGCCGTGATATAGGGCGCGCGCAGCACCTCGGCCATTGCCGCGCGCGTCACCTGGGTGAAATAGGCAAGCGGCCGCAACGTCAGGGTCAGGGCGGGAAGCACCAGCGAACGCCAGCTATCCCATCCGGCCGAGGGTAACCAGCCGAGATAGAGCGCGAAGACCAGCGCCGACATGGGCGCAAACCAGTATTCGGGCGTTGCAACGAAGGTCTGGATCATCAGCGTCGCAAAATTGTCCAGCCGACCGCCGGGACGCATCGCCGCCAGGGTGCCGAGCGGCAGGGCGACGGCCACCGCGACCGCCAGCGCCGTCAGCGCCAGCGTCACCGACACCCAGAGCGATCGCAAAAGCTCGGCGGCGACCGGCTGGCTGCTGGTGAAGGAAAATCCGAGGTCGCCCCGCAGCGCGCCCGACAACCATGCGAAATATTGCACATAGAGCGGGCGGTCCAGCCCGAGGCTGACCCTGAGCGCCTCGACCGCATGCGGATCGAGCGCCGTATCGCGCATGCGCGACATGAGAATGGTGCGGGCCGGATCGCCGCCCGCCATATAGGGCAAAAGAAACGCGATGACGGACACGATCGCCAGCATCAGGCACAGAATAAGGAAGCGCTGTATTATCTGTATCCACATGGCTTGGTCTCCTTCACCACAATTGGCGTCTGCACTGCAATCCACGCCCGTTTCCCAAACGGAAAACGGCCGCTTATTTCACCGGGCGCTGTAGATCCATCACCGGACCGGAGGTGCCCTTCAGCATTCCGGTGCGCTTGGGCACGATGGCCACGGTCGTAAAATCGATATCCTCGGCATGGGCGAGATCATGGATGATCGGGCAATCCGGCTCACCGTTGTCAGGGCAATAGGTTGCAAGATTTCGCAGCGTGTCGGCCATCTCGCGAAGCGTATGCATCTTTGCTTCCAGATCGACGACATGTTCCATGACGATGCGTTTGACATCGCAGGAGGCGCCGCCCGGATCGCGCCAGAGCGTCATGAGCTGCCTGATCTTTTCGATGGAAAAACCGAGATCTCGTCCGCGCCGGATGAAACGCAGCGTTTCCAGATCATTGGCCGTATAGACCCTGTATCCGGACTCCGTACGGTTTGCCGATTTGATCAGGCCGATTGTCTCGTAATGCCTGATCATCTTCGCAGAAACACCGGATGCGGTGGCGGCTGTGCCAATATTCATCGATCCTGCTCCTATCTTTCCGGGGTGAAAAACACGTCTGCATGAATGTCGGCGGTGCGCATGCCGCGCGCCAGAAGCTGCGGCACCGTCGCCTCGATCATGGCCGGCGGGCCTGCAATATAGGCTTTCCAGCCATCGAGATCGTCGAAATCATCCGCCACGGCCGCACCGACATAACCGCACCGGATATCGGCATGTTCCTCATGCGAGAGAACCGGAACGAAACTCAGATTGCCATGCCGCGCGACAAGATCGCCGAAGCGGTCGAGCATATAGAGATCACGCTCGGCGCGCGCGCCGAAATAGACATGAACCGGTCGTTCGCGGCCCGTTGCGAGCGCCGCCTCGACAACCGCTTTGACGGGAGCGAGCCCCGAACCGCCGGCAATACCGAGGATCGGCCCGCAATGTTTTTCCCGCAGGAACGAAGAGCCGAAAGGCCCGACTATCGTGACGGGATCACCCGCGCTTGCGAGCGAGAAGATGCGGCCGCTCGTCATGCCGCCGGGAACATGCCGGATGTGGAATTCAATCAGTTCCTCATCCACCCTGCTGGCAATGGAATAATCGCGCGGCGAACAGTCAGGATAAAGCAGGCGCACATATTGTCCGGGTTTGAAGGTAAACTGCCCGCGATCGTCAAGCCGGATGCGGATGAGCTTGATATCATGCGTGGCATCCACCGCCTCCGCAACCACGCCCTCAAAGCGGCCGGTCGGAATATCGGCGATCTCATCCGCCCCGTCGAGCCAGCTGATCGTCATATCGCTCAACGGCACGGCCCGGCAGGCAAGCGTCAGGCCATCGGCTTTTTCCTCTTCGGTCAAGGAGAAGGGTGTATGCTTGAGAAGATCGATTTCGCCGGAAATGAGATGAGATTTGCAGGCGCCGCAGCGGCCCATGCGACAGCCATGCGGATAGGTGACCCCTGCGGCCAATGCGGCCTGAAGCACGGTCTCACCCTGCGCCGCCATGATGCTGCGTCCGATCTGCGGCAGATAGATTGTGTTGCCAGGCGTCATCATGTTCGCCTCCTATTCGGCCGCTGCGAGCTGCATGCCGGACGATCTGTCCACCAGCGGCGCGCGGAAGCTTTTCAGGCGCAGCGCGTTCGTCAATACGAAGACGCTTGAAAGCGCCATGGCTCCGGCGGCAAGGACAGGCGACAGCAGAACGCCGTTGACAGGATACAATATTCCGGCCGCCACCGGAACGAGAGCGGCATTGTAAGCGAAGGCCCAGAACAGGTTTTGGCCGATATTGCGGATCGTGGCCTTGGAGAGCGCGATGGCGTTGGCCACACCGCGCAGATCGCCGGACATCAGCACCACATCGGCGCTTTCAATGGCGACATCCGTGCCCGTGCCGATGGCGAGGCCGACATCGGCCGCGGCCAGCGCCGGCGCATCGTTGATGCCATCGCCGACAAAGGCGACACGTCGCCCGCCGACGGCAAGCCTCTTGACGGCCTCCACCTTGCCGTCGGGCAGCACTTCCGCAACAACCTCGTCAATGCCAAGCCGACGGGCAATAGCTTCAGCGGTGCGGCGATTGTCACCCGTGATCATCGTGACCTTGAGGCCGAGCGCATGCAGCGCCGCAATCGCTTCCGGGGTCGTCTGCTTGACCGGATCGGCAACCGCGACGATCGCAGCCAACCTGCCATCGACGGCGGCGTAAAGCGGCGACTGCCCCTCCCTGCCCAGCCGCTCGGCATCGGCTGCGAACATCGCGACATCGTAACCGAGCTTGGTCATGAACCGGTCCGCGCCCGCTTCCACCCTGCGGCCGTCGACCATGGCTGCAACACCAAATCCGGGGGTTGCCTCGAAGCCTTCCGCATCGGCAAGCGTCAGGCCGCCATGTTTCGCAGCCTCGACGATCGCTTCAGCAATCGGATGTTCGGAATGGTTCTCCAGCGAGGCGACGAGGCGCAACACCTCATCCGCATCGAAGCCCTCTGTCGTGGTAAAATGCACCAGTTTCGGCTTGCCGAGCGTCAGGGTGCCGGTCTTGTCGACGGCGATCACATCGGCATCGCGGAGCGTCTGGAGCGCATCGCCGCGGCGGAACAGCACGCCCATTTCGGCGGCGCGGCCGGTGCCGACCATGATCGAGGTCGGCGTGGCAAGGCCCATGGCGCAGGGACAGGCGATGATGAGCACCGCAACCGCATTGACGAGCGCGAAGGTCAAGGCCGGATCGGGCCCGAACATGAACCAGACGATGAAGGTAGCGAGCGCTGCCAGCATCACCGCCGGCACGAACCAGTTGGTCACCTTGTCCACCAGCGCCTGAATGGGCAGCTTGTCGGCCTGCGCCTCCTCGACCATGCGGATGATCTGGGCGATCAGCGTATCGGCGCCGACCTTGGTGGCGCGGAAGGTGAAAGAACCGTTGCGGTTGACCGTGCCGCCGACGACTTCGGAACCCGCCGCCTTGGTGACCGGCACCGGTTCGCCCGTGATCATCGATTCATCGACATAGGAAGAGCCGCTGAGGACCAGCCCATCGACCGGTACTTTCTCGCCGGGGCGAACGACGATCACATCGCCGGTGCGCACATCCTGCAACGGCACATCGATGGTTTCGCCATCGCGCAGCACGCGGGCGGACTTGGCCTGCAGGCCGACCAGCCGCTTTATCGCCTCGCTGGTGCGGCCTTTGGCACGCGCTTCGAGGAACCGTCCGAGGAGGATGAGCGTGACGATGACCGCCGCCGCCTCGTAATAGACATTGGCCGTGCCGCTCGGCAGGATTTTCGGCATGAAGGTTGCGACAACCGAAAATCCCCAGGCGGCGGCGGTGCCCAGCACAACAAGCGAATTCATGTCCGGCGCCAGCCGCAGAAGTGCGGGTATGCCTTTCTTGAAGAAACGAAGGCCGGGCCCGAACAGAACCAGCGTCGTCAGCGCAAATTGCAGATACCAGCTTTCCTGCATGCCGACCGCTTCCATCACGAAATCATGGATGGCGGGCACCAGATGCGACCCCATTTCCAGCACGAAAACCGGTAGCGTCAGAACAACGGCGACGGCGAGGCTGATTTTGAGGCTGCGCAGTTCCGCCTCGCGCTTGTCCTGCTCTCCATCCGTGGCTTTGTCGGCAACAACCTCATTCGCCTTATAGCCCGCCCGTTTGATGGCATCCGCCAGATTGGCCGCAGAGGCGGCGTTGCCGGCGACGCGGATGGTGGCACGTTCCGTCGCCAGATTGACGCTTGCACCGGAAACACCGGATACGGCCTTCAACGCCTTTTCGACACGTCCGACGCAGGAGGCGCAGGTCATGCCCTCAATATCGAGTTCGATGGTTTTCTCTTCGACGCTGTAACCGGCCTGCCACACCGCCTCGATAACGGCCGGCACATCCGGCGGTCCGGAAAAGGAAATGTCGGCACGTTCCGTTGCCAGATTGACCGATGCTTTCAGAACGCCCGGCACCTTGGCAATCGCCTTTTCCACGCGTCCGACACAGGAGGCGCATGTCATGCCATCGATCGCAATCTGATGGCTCGCCCGGATCTCCATTTGTGACATGCGTATGACCCCTCTTTTCTGTGTTAAAAAAAAGATAGGGCTTCCCATCGTGGCAAGGTCAATAGGTTCTTTTTGATGATTTTCAAGTGACGATGCCGTGCACGTGAACGGGTGTTTTACGCCGGCTCAGAAGGTGGACACAGACGATAAGTCAGGGGAAAAAAGTGGTGCGGACGGCGGGACTTGAACCCGCAAGACCAATGGTCGGCAGATTTTAAGTCTGCTGCGTCTACCGATTTCGCCACGTCCGCATTGCCGCGCCGCTTACCGTTTCGGTCGGGGCGCTGCAAAAAATCGTCATGCTTCTGGCGCCCGGCATTGGGGCCGGTCCCAAACACGACTGAGCCTCATCTACACAGGCCGAACCGTTTCGGTCAACGGGGCCTCGGAGCATTTCCAGGAAAAGTGGAACCCGGTTTTCCGTCCGGAAATGCGGCAAACAAAGAGCTGGAACGTTTTTCCGATTCGAAGAAAAGCGAGAACGCTTTAGCCACACCAGGACTGATTTTTTGCCGATGCCGGATGCGCGAGCCCTTCCCGCACGAGTTGATCGGCGAAGGATACGCCCGAACGCGAAAGCCGTTTGCGTTCCGTGGCTTGCCCACCCACAGCAGCGGAGGACCCCACATCGAAGGCGCCGGCATTCAGCATGTCGCGAAGCCTGACCTTCGCGACGAAGCCGCGCTGGCGCTCTTCCATGCAGCGCGCCCGGTCGATCTGCGGCACTTCTATGCCGGCAAGCTGCATTTTCACGCCCTTCATCCAGAAGGTGTTGCCATCGGCCACGCAATTGTTGAGGCCGGAACGACCGCAAAAGGCAAATGTACCGCTTTTTTCACCGAGCGAGATTTTTTCGACCGAAGGACGGGTTTCCGGCAGGATAGCGGCGACCTGGCTCGGCTGCGAGACGGATGGCATGGCGATCGGGCGCGGCGGCACCGGGCCGTTGCCGGGCAGAGCCGGCGATGCGGGGCGAATGGACGCCACTTTTTCCGGCGTGACGGAATCGCGTTTGGCCGCCGTCGCGACTTTCGAAGAACTCGTAGCCGGAGATGTCGCCTTTGCAACATGACGCTGCGGCAAAAGACTGTCGCGATGTTCGTAAGCCTGAATGCCGCCGGCAACGACGCCCAGCATCAGCACCCAGGGCCAAACGCTGCCGCCACCCGATTTCTTCGCCGTGCGGCGTCGTGCTGTCGATTTTCGATTGCTCACGATCGGACTCCTTTTTACGGAGCCGCATTATCGGCCAAAGGAGTTTCCGAAAGGTTGGCATTGCCGGGCGTTTTCGTTTTTCAGAGAATCGGGAAAACGCCCTAACCCCTTGTTTTCTCGATTTCCCGAATGGAACGCACGCAAATGAGCTGTGGATAAACCCTCAGCGAACCTGATCGAGAAGGCGCTTGCATTCGAGGAGATCGAACAGGGCTTCCTGCAAAAGCGCCTGATCGTCCTTGCCGATGCTCGACTTGCCGACCGATATTTCCGCATCGCCGCCGCCACCGCCGAAGCCGAAAAAACGGCCGCTTGGCTTGGCCTTCGGGCGACCGACGACCTCGTCCCCATCGCTATCGACGACACGCGGTTCGGCGACTTCCTTTTCACCGCTCGCCGCCATGATGGCTTCCATGGTCGCGAGATCACCGGAGGCGATGGCCGCCACGAAGCGGTTGCCATTGGCTTTCAGCAGCTTCTGTACACCCTTGATGGTGTAGCCATGGTCATAAAGAAGGTGACGAATGCCCTTCAGGAGATCGATATCGTCAGGACGGTAATAACGGCGGCCCCCGCCCCGTTTCATCGGCTTGATCTGCGGAAAGCGTGTTTCCCAGAAACGCAGCACATGCTGCGGCAGGTTCAGCTCATCCGCCACTTCACTGATCGTCCGAAACGCGTCGGGGCTTTTATCCAAATTTCCACTCCCATCCGAACCGGAGCGCCATGCATCCGGCCGGACACTGAACGAGAACGCTTTTCACCCGCCGGTCAAACACCACGCAAAGTCGGTTACGACCCCGCGCCGACGCCGTCGCGGCGAGATACAAATCACTAAAATGATTATGATGTGAGTCGACTGGATTTCAACGGCTTGCACGTTGAAATTCAAGTATGTTCACAAGAAGAATGGGGAAAAGGCTTGCGATACGGCAAAAAAGGCGTGTCGCTCCGACCTTGAGTGAGGGATTATGCCCCCGCCTTCTGGCCCTTCTGCTTGGCCTTGCGGGCCGTATGGGCCTTCAGAATGCGCTGCTTCAGCACGTTCGAGGCCTTGAAGGTCATGACGCGGCGCGGCGAAATCGGAACTTCCTCACCCGTCTTCGGGTTGCGGCCGATGCGCTCGTTCTTTTCCCTGATCTGGAAAGTTGCGAAGGAAGAGAGCTTGACGACTTCGCCGCGGGTGATCGCGTTGCATATTTCGTCGATGATCGTTTCGACCAGCTCGGCGGATTCGGTGCGGGACAGCCCGACTTTACGAAACACAGATTCTGCAAGATCTGCGCGTGTCACTGTCTTCCCGGCCATTTTTCCCCACAAACCGTGTCTGAACTCTTCTCTAGGAGCCGCCGAGATTATTTCCCTTGTGGCGACCGGTCAAGGGATTGTTCCAGATTCATTTGAGGCTTTCGGCAATCAGTGCAAGGGCTTAGAGCGACTGATACGGTTTTGACACAGCCTCGGGCCGCTCCGGCGCTTCCAATCGGGGCGAGAGCGCGAAAATCACAACCGATTTCGCGCCATCGCCCCGGCAAACGCGGAAATCAGGCCTTTACCAGCGCAGCAGCACCGCGCCCCAGGTGAAGCCGCCGCCCATGGCCTCCAGCATGACCAGATCGCCCTTCTTGATGCGTCCGTCACCGGCGGCAACGGCGAGCGCCAGCGGAATGGAGGCGGCCGAGGTATTGCCGTGCTGATCGACGGTGATCACGACCTTTTCCGGGTCGATGTTGAGCTTCTTTGCCGAACCGTCGATGATGCGCTTGTTGGCCTGATGCGGAACCAGCCAGTCGAGATCGTCGGACGTCGTGCCCGTCGCCTCGAAGGCCTGTTCGATGACGTCGGTGATCATGCCGACGGCGTGCTTGAACACTTCCCGGCCTTCCATGCGCAGATGACCGACCGTGCCTGTGGTGGAAGGTCCGCCATCGACATAGAGCTTTTCCTTGTGCGAGCCGTCGGAGCGAAGCTGCGCCGTCAGGATGCCGCGATCGGCGGAGGTGCCCTCGCCTTCGCCGGCCTCCAGAACCAGCGCGCCGGCGCCGTCGCCGAAGAGAACGCAGGTGGTGCGGTCCTTCCAGTCGAGGATGCGGGAGAAGGTTTCGGAGCCGATCACCAGAACGCGCTTGGCCATGCCGCCGCGAATATAGAGATCGGCGGTCGATACGGCATAAACGAAACCGGAGCAGACGGCCTGCATGTCGAAGGCGAAACCATGGGTCATGCCCAGCCGGTTCTGGATGTTCACCGCCGTTGCCGGAAAGGTATTATCCGGGGTCGAGGTGGCCAGAATGATGAGGTCGATATCGTCGGGCGTCAGGCCGGCATTATCGAGCGCGGCGCGCGCCGCCGCTTCGCCGAGCGACGCGGTGGTTTCACCTTCGCCGGCGATATAGCGCTGCTTGATGCCAGTGCGCTGCACGATCCATTCGTCTGACGTCTCGACGACGCCTTCGATTTCGCTGTTGGTCATGACACGCTTCGGAAGCGCTGCCCCGAAACCACGAACTATAGAGCGGATCATTCCCTTATTCCTCGTCAGCCACGAGAGCTTCGGGCGCCGGGGGCGGAAGCCGTCTTGCGTGGTAAATCTTCAGATCATTTTCAATCTTGGCCGTCAGGCCGTTGTGGACCATGTCGTAGCCGACATCGACGGCGGAGGCAAAACCGAGGGCATCCGTGCCGCCATGGCTCTTGATGACAATGCCGTTCAGGCCGAGAAACACGCCGCCATTGACCTTGCGGGGGTCCATCTTTTCCCTGAGTACGTCAAAGGCACTTTTCGCCAGAATATAGCCGATCTTGGCAAAGAAGCTGCGGGAGATCGCCTCACGCAGCAGCGTGGTGATCTGGCGCGCCGTGCCTTCGGCCGCTTTGAGTGCAATGTTGCCGGTGAAACCTTCGGTCACCACCACGTCCACCGTGCCCTTGCCGATATCGTCGCCTTCGACGAAACCGCGATAATCGATGGTGGCGAGATCAGCCTCGCGAATGAGACGCCCGGCCTCACGCACCTCTTCCTGACCCTTGACCTCCTCGACGCCGACATTGAGCAGGCCAACGGTCGGACGGTCGATATCGAAGAGCGCGCGCGCCATGGCGCCGCCCATCAGGGCGAAATCCAGAAGCTGCTGGGAATCGGCGCCGATGGTCGCGCCGATGTCGAGCACGATGCTTTCGCCCTTCAGCGTTGGCCAGATGCCGGCGATTGCCGGGCGTTCCACTCGCGCCATGGTGCGCAAACAGAATTTCGCCATGGCCATCAGCGCGCCGGTATTGCCGGCGGAAACGGCGACATCCGCCTCGCCGAGCTTCACGGCCTCGATGGCGCGCCACATGCTGGAGACGTAGCGGCCACGGCGCAGCGCCTGGCTCGGCTTCTCGTCCATGCTGACCGAGACTTCACAATCGTGGAAGACCGACTTTTCCCGAAGTGCGGGATATTGTGCCAGAATGGGGTCGCATTTGCTCTTCTGCCCGTAGAGCAGAAAAGTTACATCGTTGTGCCGTTCAAGCGCCTTGGCGGCACCGGGTATGGCAACATCTGGGCCGAAATCGCCACCCATGACGTCAATTGCAATTCTGATCACTCGTCCCTTATCCTTCTTCCCGCCAATCAGCGGTTTTGCGCGAAAATACCTTTTCCGGCCTTCGTTACAATAAAATTATTTCAGCCCAACGGGGCCATTCAGTCTTTTTTCCAATCTTTGAGCACGGCAAAGGGCGACGGGCGCTTTTCTTCTTCAGGCTCTTTTTCGACCGCTTCGGCAAATTCCGCATCCGGTTTGCGCGGATAGGGATCGATCGCGAGCGCCGCAAATTCCGCGACCACGGCGCCGACATCGATGCTGTCGCCGGTGAACTGGTCGGGAATATCCGGGCCGTCGGGGTCGAGCACGATCTCGCCTTCCTCATTGGTCACCATCCGCGCCAGTTTCGAACCTTCCGGAACGAAAATCTGCTCGACTGGCTCGTCGATCTTGCTCGAGATCGGCTCCAGCGTGACGACGCAGGATTGCGTTACCGCCGCATGCACTTCGCCCTTGATCTTCACGCCATCCTTCTTCCAGCGGGAAACCTGCAGCTCCGCCTTCAGATATTCGACGGAAACCACATTCCAGAATTTCGCCAGCGCCTTCAGTTCCTCGGCACTGGCTTCGAGACCAATCCTGACCGGATTGGCGGAAATATGGCCTACCTTTACGGGATAGGAAAAAGGCAGGTCGTCATTTGCAGGGTGTCGCGCGTTCATCGTGAACCTCATCGTCCAGGCAAGGGCAGCGTCAGGCTTCCGGTTGCTATTGTGTCTTCGGACTGGGTGGCAAGTTGCGTGGATGCGTCCATCATCCAGCCTGCCAGCCCCTCCATCTCGGGCGCCTTCTCATCTACCTGCGGATATATATTGCGCCGGAGCGCTGCGGCAAGGGCAACGCGGTCGGAAGCATCCAGCGCCGCCGCATAGGATTCGAGCCGCCCATAGAACATGCCGGCGAATTTCTTCATGCGTTTCGGCACGCCCTGATCGCCGATTCCCAGTTCGCGGATGGAATGATCGAGGTCCTGAAAAAAGGCGTCGACGATCTCCTGGGCAATTTCCTGCCCGCTGACATCGGAGGATTTGGTGCGGCGGAAATAGAGAATCATGATGACCGACAGCATCTCGAAGCGGCCCATGACCGTATCGGGAACACCGAGATCGAGATAGAAAGCGGGCGTGCGGGCAGCGGCCGTCAAAGTCGCATATTGCCGGTCGACAATGGCGCGATTGTTGTTTTTCTTCTTGAACAGCCCGAATATCATCGTTTTTTTTTCCGAACGGGACGGGTGAATTCGCTTACCGCCCATCGCACTTGTTGCATGATCGTCAAAGCTGGTTTACCGAAGCATCCACGAATTGCAATGCTGTCGCGGTCACGTTCGTCTTTCGCCTGAAACAGTCGAAGAGAACCGGAGGAGTTCCAAAAGACCGGGAAAGCATTGAATTTGGGGAGTGACCGGGATTTTCCGTCCCCGGATTGACACAATCATGTGCACAGACACTGTGCACCACGCAATGCCGGAAGGTGCCATTCATGATCGCAGTCGGGGAAAAGCAGTTGAGCAAGCAGAAATCCGCAAGTCACGGCAATGTTCTGAGCAAGACCGCCATCGCAATCGTGCTCGCATCCGGCCTGCTTTCCGCCTGCAGCAGCACGACCGATGTGTTCCATAACGGCTATGTCATGGACGAGCAGTCGCTCCAGCTGATCCCGGAAGGTTCGAGCCGCGAGCAGGTTCTGCTGACCATGGGCACGCCCTCCACCACCGCGACCTTCGGCAACGAGGTTTTCTATTACATCTCGCAGAAGCGCGTGCGCCGCGCGGCCTTCATGAAGCCGGCGCTGGTCGAGCAGAACATTCTCGCGATCTACTTCAACAAGGACGGCGTGATCGAGCGCAAGGCCAACTATACGCTGCAGGACGGCAAGGTCTTCGACACGATTTCGCGCACCACACCGACGGGCGGCAAGGACCTCACCTTCCTGCAGCAGCTGCTTTCCGGCGGCACCTCCGGCGCCAATATCGCCAAGAGCATTCTGGGTCAGGGCAACAACACCCCCTGATCGGAAGAAGAAACGGAAAATTCAAAGGCCCGGGGATCGCTCCCCGGGCCTTTTTCATTTGTCGGAACCTAAGCCCTCAGTGGGCAAGAACCGCCAGCAGCAGCAGCGCCACGATATTGGTGATCTTGATCGCCGGGTTGACGGCTGGACCGGCGGTATCCTTGTAGGGATCGCCGACCGTATCGCCCGTCACCGACGCCTTGTGGGCGTCCGAACCCTTGACGTGGCGCACGCCGTCCTTATCGATGAAACCGTCTTCGAAGCTCTTTTTGGCATTGTCCCATGCGCCGCCACCGGAGGTCATAGAAATCGCCACGAAGAGGCCATTGATGATGACGCCAAGCAGCGATGCGCCAAGTGCTGCGAAGGCCGACGCCTTGGAGCCGGAAATGGCCAGCACGCCGAAATAAACGACAAGCGGCGCCAGAACCGGCAGGAGCGACGGGATGACCATTTCCTTGATCGCCGCCCGTGTCAGCAGATCCACGGCCTTGCCGTAATCAGGCTTTTCCGTTCCGGCCATGATGCCGGGCTTTTCGCGGAACTGGCGGCGTACTTCCTCGACGATCGAGCTTGCCGCCTTGCCCACCGCCGTCATGGCGATGCCGCCGAAGAGATAGGGGATGAGGCCGCCGAACAGCAGGCCCGCAACGACGTAAGGATTGGCGAGGCTGAAGGAAATCTCGCCCATATCCTTGAAGTAGGGATAGGTGTCGCCATTGGCGGCGAAATAGGAGAGGTCATTGGCATAGGCGGCGAACAGCACCAGTGCGCCGAGACCGGCAGAACCGATGGCGTAACCCTTTGTGACGGCTTTGGTGGTGTTGCCGACAGCGTCCAGGGCATCGGTCGCCTTGCGCACGTCAGGATCGAGACCGGCCATTTCGGCGATACCGCCAGCATTGTCCGTGACCGGGCCGAAGGCGTCGAGGGCCACGATCATGCCGGCGAGGCCGAGCATGGCGGTGACCGCGATGCCAGTGCCGAACAGGCCGCCGAGCTGGTAGGTTCCGATGATGCCGCCAACGATGACGATGGCCGGCAGCGCCGTCGATTCCAGCGAGACCGCAAGGCCCTGGATGACGTTGGTGCCATGGCCGGTGACAGACGCCTGGGCGATGGAGTTGACCGGCCGCTTGTTGGTGCCGGTATAATATTCGGTGATGACGACGATCAGCGCCGTCACGACGAGGCCGACCAATCCGCAGAAGAAGAGATTGGTGCCGGTGATTTCCATGCCGGCTACCGTGCCCACCACTCCCCAGCCGACCGTGGCATGAGTGGCGACCGCAAGACCCGCAACCGAGAAGACACCGGTGGCGATCAGGCCCTTGTAGAGCGCCCCCATGATGGAATTGTTGGTGCCGAGCTTCACGAAGAAGGTGCCGGCAATCGAGGTCAGGATGCAGGCGCCGCAGATCGCCAGCGGATAGACCATGGCGCTTTCCAGTATCGGCGTTCCGGCAAAGAATATCGCGGCGAGAACCATGGTCGCGACGACAGATACGGCATAGGTCTCGAAGAGGTCGGCGGCCATGCCGGCGCAATCGCCGACGTTGTCGCCGACATTGTCGGCGATGGTTGCCGGGTTGCGCGGATCGTCCTCGGGAATACCGGCCTCCACCTTGCCGACGAGATCGCCGCCGACATCCGCACCCTTGGTGAAGATGCCGCCGCCGAGGCGGGCGAAGATGGAGATCAGCGATGCGCCGAAGCCGAGCGACACCAGCGCATCGATCACCTCACGCGAGCCGGCCGGATGGCCCATCACCGAGGTGAGGATGAAATAATAGATGGAGACGCCGAGCAGCGCGAGACCCGCCACCAGCATGCCGGTGATGGCGCCCGACTTGAAGGCGATATCGAGACCGGCGGAAAGGCTGTGCGAGGCGGCCTGCGCGGTGCGCAGATTGGCGCGCACGGAGACATGCATGCCGACGAAGCCGGCGACGCCTGAAAGCACCGCGCCGACGAGGAAGCCGATGGCCGCCATGGATGACAGAAGATACCAGGCCAGAATGGCGACGATCAGTCCGACGATGGCGATGGTGAGATATTGACGGGTGAGATAAGCCTGCGCACCTTCACGGATAAAACCTGCTATTTCACGCATACGCTCGTTGCCCTGATCGGCATCGAGAACGCTTTTGGTGGCCCATACCGCGTAAACCACGGACAGGACACCGCATAAAATTACTATGGGTATTACGGTCATGCGCACTTACCTCCCAAAAGGCCGGGTCTCACTCCCTCCCCGGCGTGGCGAAACCTTGTGCAGGGAGATGCGGACGGCCTGTCCCAAATCCCGTCTTGGGCATTTGTTCCCCTCCCAAGGAAAAATGTCCTCGGAGCGGAGATTGCGTTGGCGCGAGGTGCCGCGTCAAGCCCACAAATTTGCCTGAAACTTGAAAGGAGTAGAGTGCGGCGCGCGACTCAGGCTGCTTTTTTGCGGCTTGTCAGGACAAGTGACAGGACAAGCAGGAGGCAAAGCCCGGCAACCGGCCAGATGACGAGGTTCATCACCGACCAGCCCCAGGCCGTAAACACCTTGCCGGAAGAGAAGGATGACAGCGCCACGGTGCCAAATAGCACGATATCGTGGAAACCCTGCACCTTGTCCGCCTCATGCGGGCGGTAGCTGGAGGTGATGATGGCGGTTGCGCCGATGAAGCCGAAATTCCAGCCTAGGCCGAGCAGGATGAGCGCCGCCCAGAAATTCCACAGCTCTATGCCCATATGGGCGACGATGGCGCAGGCCATCAGCACGATGAGGCCCGCCGCGACGATTTTTTCCGAACCGAATCGGGAAATCAGCATGCCGGTGAAGAAGCTCGGGCCGAACATGGCGAGCACGTGCCACTGGATGCCGAGCGTGGCGAGTTCGGTGGGGAAACCGCAGCCGACCACCATGGCGAGCGGTGCGCCGGTCATCATGAAGGTCATCAGGGCATAGGAACCGATGCCGCAGATCATGCCGGTGACGAAACGCTGCGTGCGGACGATTTCCGACAGCGGCCTTACCGATTCGACATGGGCGGCAGCCGCCTTGGGATCGGGCAATTTCAGAAACGCCAGAATGGCGATCGAAACGAGGCCGAGCGGAACGAGCGCCAGAAAAGCGCCGGCAAAGGTGACCGGCGCAAGCAAATCCTTGCCGAAGATGGCGAGTTGAGGCCCGACGATAGCGGAAATGATGCCGCCCGCCAGAATCCAGGAGATCGCCTTCGGCTTGTAGAAGGATGGAGAGGCGTCGGCCGCTGCGAAGCGGATCTTCTGGGTAAAACCGCCGGAAATGCCGATCAGCAGCAGGCCGACGGCAAACAGCCAGAAATCCGAACGGAAAAGCGCCACGGCGGCAATGCCGCCGCCGATGGAGCACATCAGCGCGCCGACCATGAAGCCTGCCTTGCGGCCAAGGAAGCGGGATGCAGCCGCCACGCAGATCGCGCCGAGCGCAACGCCGATATTGAAACCGGTGAGAGGCGCGGTCGCCAGCGACTTATCCGCGCCGAGCAGCTGATAGCCGGCAAGAGCGCCGACCGAAAAGCTCAGGGGCGCAGCCGATCCCATGATCGCCTGCGCGATGGTGAGGAGAAAGACGTTGCGCTTCGCCTCGTCCAGTTGAACTTCAAGTCCGGGGACGGAAACGGCGCTCATGTCTTCCTCACCTAAGTTTTTTTAGCGTTTTGCCTCGCCGCGCACCTGCTTGGCAATGCGGTCAAGTACCGCATTCACCAGCTTCGGCTCGTCGTGTTCAAAGAAAGCACGGGCGATTTCGACATATTCCGTGACGATGACGGCGACCGGCACGTCCTTGCGCTCCAGAATCTCGAAAGTGCCTGCACGCAGGATGGCGCGCACGGTGGCATCGAGGCGCGACAGCGGCCAGTCTTCCAGAAGGGCGGAGCGAACCAGCGGGTCGATCTTCGTCTGATCGCGGACGACGCCGGAAACGATGGAACGGAACCAGGACGGGTCGGCCTTCAGATAGGTATCGCCGTCGACTTCCTGCCCGAGACGGTGCGCCTCGTATTCGGCCACGACTTCCATAACGCCGGTTCCGCCGACATCCATCTGGTAAAGCGCCTGCACGGCCGCAAGGCGGGCCGCGCCGCGCTGGTTGGCGGGCTTTACCGAAGGCTGGCGCGGTTCGCCGCCATTTTCAACATTCGACATGCGTTCAGCCACCCAGTTTTTTCTTCAGCTCGATCATCGTCAGCGCCGCACGCGCCGCGAAACCGCCCTTGTCCTTGTCGGAACGGCGCACGCGCGCCCATGCCTGTTCGTCATTCTCGACGGTGAGGATGCCGTTGCCGATCGGCAGCGATTCGCTGACGGCGAGATCCATCAGGGCGCGGGAGGATTCGTTGGAGACGATGTCGAAGTGGTAGGTCTCGCCGCGGATTACCATGCCGAGCGCAACGAAACCGTCATATTCCGTGCCGTCATTGTCAGCACCGTCAAGCGCCATGGCGATGGCGGCGGGGATTTCCAGCGCGCCGGGAACGGTGATGACATCATAGGTGGCGCCAGCCTCATCGAGCGCGAATTTCGCGCCTTCGAGAAGGGCATCCGCCATATCGTCGTAAAAACGTGCTTCCACGATAAGAAGATGGGGTTTGGACATGATATTTTCCTGAAAAGCTTAATGCCGGATCATACCGGCTTTTGCGGCGGTCAAACCACGGCTGGCCATTTTTGGCAAGTAATTTCATGTGTCAGCGGCGCAAGAGGCCGCGTTTGCGGGGCATTTGGCCGGGTTTCACGCCTCCCGGCGCGGCTTCGCGACAATCAGGTTTTCTGGAAGGCGAGATGGACGCCAAGCCCCATCAGCACCGTTCCGGCAGCGCGTCGAGCGAGCACCTGCACCGCCCCGGAACGCTTCAAACGCCCAACCATGGCGCCTGCGAGAAGCACGCCGACAAGATCGGCCGAGGAAAAAATGAAATTGACGGCGATGCCGAGGATCAGCAATTGCAGCCAGACCGGAAAGGCCGCCGCAGGGTCCACGAATTGCGGCAGGAAGGCCAGAAAGAACAGCGCCGTCTTCGGATTGAGCACATCGACAATGATGCTGTCGATAAAGGCGCGGCGGGCCGATTTCGGCTCGATGGTCAGATTGACCGCCTCGCCTTCAAGCTTGCTGCGCAGCATCGAGAAGCCGAGCCAGACGAGATAAAGCGCGCCGCAGAGCTTCACAGCGAGATAAAGCCACGGGACGGCCTGAAACAGCACCGAAAGCCCTGCCGCAGAGGCGAAAATGTGGAAATAGCAGCCGACATGGATTCCAAGCACCGCCATCAGCCCGGCAAACCGTCCGCGCGCCATGGTCTGCGCCGCCGCATAAAGCATGGCCGGACCGGGGATATAGGCGAACAAGGCGGTGGTTATGAAAAAGGCTGTCAGCAATTCGAAGGACGGCATGATGTATTTCCCCTACCCCGTTTGGCTCGCGGTCGATATCAAACGGCCTAAAAAGTCTTATAGCGTTTCCAGCTTCATCGGAAGCGGGGTGCTTGAGAACAATTGCAATATGCCGCGATTTCAGGTGTTGGCCACTCCCCTTTCCGTCATTCCGGCCTTGAGCCGGAATCCAGTCGACGCGCGTCTGCGCGGCGGGAAAAGTTCTTTCAGCCCAAAGACTTGGGCTGGCTGGATTCCGGCTCAAGGCCGGAATGACGGAGGAGGCGTCGGTGCGTCATCCTCTCCAAAGCATCGTCACATTACGCCGAGGGAAATTCCGCAAGCCTTGCGGCATAACGCGCCATGGTATCGACTTCGAAATTGACGAAATCGCCCGGCTGGCGTTCGCCCCAGGTGGTGACAGTTAGCGTGTGGCGGATCAGCAGCACGTCGAAATCCGTGCCTTCGACGGCATTGACGGTGAGCGACGTGCCGTCGAGCGCCACGGAACCCTTGGGCGCCACGAATTTCGCCAGATGCTCCGGCGCGCGCAGGCGGATGCGCACCGCCTCACCTTCCGATTCCACCGAAAGGATTTCCGCCCTGCCATCCACATGCCCGGAAACGATGTGGCCGCCAAGCTCATCGCCGATCTTGAGCGCCCGCTCCAGATTGACGTGGGTGCCCTTTTGCCAGCCGGCAATCGTCGTCAGGCGCAGCGCCTCTTCCCATGCCTCGACCTCGTACCAGCGCTCATTGCTGCCGTCTTCCGGCAATCTCGTCACCGTCAGGCAGACGCCGCCATGGGAGATGGACGCGCCCATATCGATGGTCTTGGGGTCGTAATTGGTCGCCACCCGCAGACGCACGCCTTCGGCCAGAGCTTCCAGCTCGGAAACGGTTCCGACGTCGGTGACAATTCCGGTAAACATCAAATCGGCCTTTCATAATCGAAGCAGCGATCCCGCCCATAGGCGGTCTCGCTGACCAGAGCATAGTCGCCCGGAATATCGGCACGGTTGAGCGGCGTTTCAATGCCGCCCTCACCGATCACGACCGGGCTTTCGAACAGCATGATACGGTCCACCAGCCCGGCTTCAAGGAATGATTTTGCGGCAAAGGCGCCGCCTTCGACCAGAAGTTCCGACATGCCGCTTTCGGCGAGAATGTGGAGGAGGTTTTCGAGCGTTGAGGCTTCGAGGATCTGGACGCCGGCGTTTTCCAGAAGTTGGCGGCGGCGGTCGCGGCTACCCCCCTCTGCCCTGCCGGGCATCTCCCCCTCAAGGGGGGAGATCGGCAAGGGGCTGTCCGCTCGGTCAAATTGCGCTTGTGGTGCACCCTCTCTGGCCGTCGATGCGGGGCGGAGCGGCGCTCCATCGATCTCCCCCCTTGAGGGGGAGATGCCCGGCAGGGCAGAGGGGGGTATAGCCGCGACGACCACCGGCACCTCCCGCGTAGTCCTCACCAGCTTCGATGTCAGCGGCAACTCAAAATGCCGGTCCAGCACGATCCGCACCGGGGAACGCTGCTCCATGCCGGCAATTCGCACCGTCAGTTCCGGATCGTCAGCAATCGCCGTGCCAATCCCCACAAGAATGCAATCGCAACGCGCCCGAAGTTCATGCACGGCATGGCGTGCCTCGGGACCGGTAATCGCCACCTGCCCTTCGCCTTTGCTGCCAATCATGCCATCGGCGGAAATGGCAAGCTTCAGAATCACATGCGGGCGTTTTTTCACCTGACGCGTGAGGTAACCGGCCAGCGCTCTCTTACCTTCATCCCGCAACAGGCCGGTTTCCACGACAATGCCGGCATCCCGTAAAATCGCATAACCACGGCCGGAAACACGCTCGTCCGGATCATCCACCGCCACCACGACGCGGGTGACGCCGTATTCCACCAGGGCATTGGCGCAGGGCGGGGTCTTGCCCCAGTGGGAACAGGGTTCGAGCGTCACATAGGCGGTCGCGCCGCGCGCCGCCTCGCCGGCGATTTCCAGCGCCTGCCGTTCGGCATGCGGGCGGCCGCCGATGGCGGTCACGGCTTCGGCGATGATTTTCCCGTCTTTGACGAGCACACAGCCGACGGAGGGATTGGTGAGCGTCTGGCCCTGATGGCGAAGCGAAACCTCGATTGCCCGAGCCATGAATCTTTCGTCATCGGCGCGGGTGGTCACAGCTAGACTCCGGCGTCCGTATCGCGGGCGATCTTGGCGTTGATTTCGGCAATCACGTTCTCGAAATCCTCGGCATGGCTGAAATCGCGATAGACCGAGGCGTAACGCACGAAGGCCACGTCATCGAGGCTTTTCAGCGCTTCGAGAACCTGAAGGCCGATTTCTTCCGAGGGGATTTCCGTCTCGCCGGAACTTTCCAGACGGCGGACGATGCCGGAGACGGCACGCTCTATCCGGTCGCGATCGACCGGGCGCTTGCGCAGGGCGATCTCGAAGGATCGCACCAGCTTTTCCCGGTCGAAGGGCAGCTTGCGGCCGCTTTTCTTGATGACCATCAGCTCGCGCAGTTGCACGCGCTCATAGGTCGTGAAGCGGCCGCCGCAATCGGGGCAGATGCGCCGCCGGCGGATGGAGGTATTGTCCTCCGCCGGACGCGAGTCCTTGACCTGCGTGTCTTCAGAACCGCAAAAAGGGCAGCGCATCTTCGTCCTTTCTCTTACATGTACGGATACATGGGGAAACGGTCCGTCAGGCCGACGACCTTTTCACGCACCGCAGCTTCGACGGCGGCGTTGCCCTCATCCGAATTGGCAACCTTCAGACCATCGAGAACCTCGACGATCAGCTTGCCGATTTCGCGGAATTCCGCTTCCTTGAAACCGCGCGTCGTGCCGGCTGGCGTGCCGAGACGGACACCGGAGGTGACGAAGGGCTTTTCCGGATCGAAAGGAATGCCGTTCTTGTTGCAGGTGATGTAAGCGCGGCCGAGCGCTGCTTCCGCGCGCTTGCCGGTGGCGTTCTTCTTGCGAAGATCGACCAGCATCAGGTGGTTATCGGTGCCGCCGGAGACGACATCCAGACCGCCTTCGACCAGCGTTTCGGCCAGCGCCTTGGCGTTCTTGACGACCTGAGCGGCATAGTCCTTGAACTCGGGCTTCAGCGCTTCACCGAAGGCGACGGCCTTGGCGGCGATGACATGCATCAGCGGGCCGCCCTGCAGACCGGGGAAGACGGCCGAGTTGAACTTCTTGGCCAGATCCTCGTCATTGGTGAGGATCATGCCGCCGCGCGGGCCGCGCAGCGATTTGTGCGTGGTGGTGGTGGCGACATGGCAGTGCGGGAACGGCGACGGATGCTGGCCACCGGCGACGAGGCCGGCGATGTGCGCCATGTCGACCATCAGGTAGGCGCCGACTTCATCGGCGATCTCGCGGAAGCGCTTCCAGTCCCAGACACGCGAATAGGCGGTGCCGCCGGCGAGAATGAGCTTCGGCTTGTGTTCCTTGGCCTTGCGCTCCACCTCGTCCATGTCGAGCAGGTTGTCGCCTTCACGCACGCCGTAGGAGACGACATTGAACCACTTGCCGGACATGTTGACCGGCGAACCATGCGTCAGGTGGCCTCCCGAGTTCAGATCGAGACCCATGAAGGTATCGCCCGGCTGCAACAGCGCGAGGAACACGGCCTGGTTCATCTGCGAACCGGAGTTCGGCTGGACGTTGGCGAAGTTGACGCCGAACAGCTTCTTGGCGCGTTCGATGGCGAGTTCTTCAGCGATGTCAACGAACTGGCAGCCGCCGTAATAACGCTTGCCCGGATAACCTTCCGCATATTTGTTGGTCATGATCGAACCCTGCGCTTCGAGCACGGCGCGGGAAACGATGTTTTCCGAGGCGATCAGTTCGATCTCGTGGCGCTGGCGACCCAGTTCCTTCTCGATCGCGCCGAAAATTTCCGGATCGACATCGGCAAGCGGACGGGAGAAGAAAGCATCTGTGTTCGACATGGTGAAGGCTCCTGAAACAGTAATGCGATGGCGTCTTAGCGCCCTGCCCCGACAAGAGCAATACGGGCAGCGAGATTTGCCCGTCAAACTGCGACGTTGCGACAAAAAACGACAGATGTTTTCAGAAAATCGCCAAGAAAAAAGCCGCACCCGAAGGTGCGGCTCATGGTGATGGAATGAAATGGCGGCGATGCCGGATCAGTTGCGCGGCAACAGATCGTCATCCACCGGGCCGGCGGGCTGTTCCATGCCGCTCGTGGTGTTGAGCGCCAGTTCGGCGTTGCCGTCCTTTTCATAGATATCATCGCGGAACTGCACCACGCCGTCCTTCGCCGACCAGGCGGTGATGTAGACGAAATAGACCGGGATTTCCTGCGCCAGCTTGATCGGCGTGTTGACGCGGGTGGCGATGACGCGCTCCATTTCCTGACGCGACCAGCCGGGCGTGTCGCGCAGCAGCCAGCTCGTCAGGTCGCGCACGTTCTGCACGCGCACGCAGCCGGAGGATTCGAAACGCATCAGCTTGTTGAACAGGCCCTGCTGCGGCGTGTCGTGCATATATTCATTGTTCGGATTGTGGAAGTTGATCTTCGTGGACGACATGGCGTTGATCTTGCCGGGGTCCTGACGGAACATCAGGTTCGGCGCCTTGGGCGCAAACCAGTCGACCGCGGTTGGCGAAACTTCCTGCCCCTTGCCGTCGATGAGGCGGATGTTGTTCCGCTCCAGATAGGTCGGGTCCTTCTGCATCAGCGGCACGATGTCCTTTTCGACGATCGAGCGCGGCGCGGTCCAGTAAGGGTTGAGGATGACCTCGTAAATCTTGGAATTGATCACATGGGTCGGGCGGCTGGCGCGGCCGACGACGGCCGTGTTGCGCAGCACGACGCGTTCATTTTCAACGGCTTCGATGGCGGCGGCCGGGATATTCACCATCAGGTGACGCTGACCGAGATCGCCGGACATGGACTGGATGCGAACGAGGTTGGTCTGCAGCTGCGCCAGACGGATTTGCGCGGAAACATTGAGCGCCTTCGTGGTGTATTCGCCGCTGACGCCATCGGCCGGAAGGCCATGACGGGCCTGGAAACGCTTCAGCGCGCCATCGACGTAACTATCGAAGGCGCTGGAAATGCCGGCTTCACGCGGCAGGTCGCCGGACACCATCAGTCGCTGGCGCAGCGCCTGTACGGAAGGATCCGAGACGCCGATCTGGAGACGCTGCTGGGACGCGGGCACTTCCGGCCAGCCGCCATTCTGCACGATCTGCTGATATTGCATGATCGCCTGCTGCATGTAGACCGGCGCTTCGCGTCCGAGAACCGGATTGTTGGAAACCACGCCCACGGCCGAACGCGACGTATTGGCGTCGAACTGGTCATCCCAGTTGCCGCGGCGCGAAGAGCCCATGAGATCGTTGAGCGCGTTCTGCGCAAAGGCCGGCGCGGCAAGCGCGGCGGCACCAACGGAAACGGCCGAACGCAGAAGCGCGCGGCGCGATACGGAATCGGAAACGGATTTCTTTGTCATTCTACCTACCAGCCACTCTCTTCGGCATTCTCAACAATGCCTAAATCAATATGATTAACAAACACGTACAACGTGTCTGCCGGCTGGTAATACTCGACACCCATCCATTGGGCGCCATTGTCTGGCAGAACGGTCGGGACTTGCCGCGACAGCAGGAGAAACAGCCGGCTCCTTCACCCTTGCCGGTCCCATATCAATATGGCCGATTCGTGTCACGGCTCTCATCTCACGAAGCTTTGTTCGCCTGAGAAATAGGGCAAAGGCGGTCTAGCAAGTCCGCCTCGGCACGCAAAAGATGAAACAGTTTCAACGCGAATCCATAAGCCGGGGAAAAACCGATGCCCTCGACCTTAACCGTGAAACCGCCGCAGAAATTACAGACGGCATGAATCGAGTCGTCCTGATGATCGTTGAGCTGGCTGTTACATGGTGGGTGGATGGCTTTGAGGGAAAGCGATTGCCAATCTCGATGCTGTTTAAACACGCACAGGAAAATCAAACTAAATCATGAATACTGCGCTAGGCTGCAAAATAGGTTGCCAGTGCTTGAAGTATTCCGACAAAAATCACGACCAAAGTCAATTTGCCGACAAGCTTCTGCTGGCCGATACTCTCTTTGAATCTGCGTTCCTCAAGCTCATATTGGGCGAGCGTTGCAACACCTTGTCCGGTTAGGGAATATTTCCCGTTGGTGAAGGCTAAATCACCCGTTTCAGAGAAAGATTTGAGGATTAAGCGATAGTGATTTGTGACTGACTGCCGCTGAGGATGTCCGAACCCCCTGTAGCTGTAGAGGTCTTGAAGCAGAGAAATTGTATCGACCGCGTAATTGCGGTTGTCGGTCGTCTTCTGAACGAAAACCCTGAGAAGTTCAATCCGATCATAGCGAACCAGGGTCTTTCGGTTGAATAGATATTGACGAGCCTTGTCCTTCGTTACCGCCCAGAATGGATACCTGACGGATTGCTGCAGAATGAATAGAAGGGCCGAGTGCGTGGAAATTTCATATCCATGGTAATAATGCCGGACTTTAAACCGTAGGCGGCTCACTTGCGGCTTGAGAATGCTGCAGTGATGTCCACCGCCGAACGCCTCGTTGAAAAATATGCCTTTGTAAGCGTGACCCAAGTCAGCCTCAACCAAAGCATGCCTTCTATCTGTTTCGTCATAGAAAAGCTCGACTGCAAAATAGTTGTTAGCACGGGAAGCTGGAGGCGATGTCGGAATCATGCGCGGCAAAGGATGCCGTAGAGCAATCTTGATTGCCATTCTATAGATGAAATTCCTCAGCATGCCTTACCCCGTCCAACTGTTCACTTCATATCAGAGGTTGTTGCCGAGATTCGAGGGTACGCCGTCAAAATCATCAGTCGTAGCAAGTCAGATTGAATTCTAAATCTTCCTTCGTGATGCCCCTCCCTTTGAGGACGCAGCTCCGACCATTGCTCCCAATGATATTCGCGGAACGTCCTTCCTGTACGATTACATCCTTGCCATCCACCTGAACTGTTGCGGAGGCGGGCCTGCTATGAACCTTCGCGTATGTCGTGTACCAGAATCCGATCCCTCTTATGTTAATTCGGCCCTCACGCGAAAGAGGAATCCATTCTTCTGGCTTTAATTCAGGGGTCTGAGCCACAGGAGTGGAAAGTGGCGCCGTGACGGCAGAGGCTTGCGGTGTTGTTACGGACCCCGACTTCTCATGAGCGGTAGCTGCTGGCGGATTTGCCGGAGGTTGTGGGGCGTCAGAAGGCAGTGCTCGGTAAGCAATATACAGGGTCAAGACGGCACCGATGAACCCTACTATCGTTTTCACTGTTTTATGGTGAATGAAGGCTTCAAAAACCCTCAAAATCGCGCTTAAAAATGCTCTCATGAATGCCACCGTGGTCCCAATGCTGCGCGGTACTTAACAGCTTCCGGTTGCCAACCGGTAAAAGCTGCGGCTTGATTCGAGTGTGAGTAAGACTAGCAGTCAGGCAGCAGCTACTAGGCTGAGGAAAAGCAACCGTTCGGAACATACGAGAATGGCGAATTTATCGACCTCACGCTTCATGATCGCAATTTGGTCAACGCGATTACGCTAGACATACAGAGAGAGGATAGATCTAAACGGAACAAGGTCCGCTATATAGGGCGCATCGTGGAGTGGATACCACGGTACGCAAAGAAACTGGCGGTCAATTGATCTTTCAGGCACGTACCTGCAACGCAAACAGGCGCAACGAAATGCATTCTAGTGCCCCGTTGCGCATCTGCGTGCCATTCAGTCAACTCTAATATCGCAGCGGAAACAATCCGCTAAGATACTAGAGACGGTAAGCGATCGAGTCGTTCCAGAAGCGATCGAGGCGCTGCAGCAGCTTGTTCATTTCGGAGAACTCGCCGGTGCCGATGCCGCCGACCTTTTCGATCGAACCGACGTGGCGTTCATAAAGGCGGGCAACCGTTTCGGCGATTTCCTGGCCCTTTTCGGTCAGGCTGATGCGGACCGAACGGCGGTCGACACGCGAGCGCTGGTGGTTGATGAGGCCGAGATCGACCAGCTTCTTGACGTTGTAGGAGACGTTCGAGCCGAGGTAATAACCGCGGGAACGAAGCTCGCCGGCCGTCAGTTCGGAATTGCCGATGTTGAACAGCAGCAGGGCCTGAACGGCGTTGACGTCATCGCGACCCTGACGGTCGAACTCATCCTTGATGACATCGAGGAGGCGGCGGTGGAGACGTTCCACCAGGTGCAGCGACTCCATGTAGAGCGAGCGGATGGTATCTTCATGTGCATCGGCAACAACGGCCTGGGGCTTAACTTTGCTATTGATCATGACTGCCTCACTGTTTTGTTTGGCGGTGTGTTTGTTTGTCTCCCGCCTTGAGTGAGAACCTAATCAATGCGCATAAAATTCTACTTAAAAGCTACGATTAACAAATGGTTACCTGCATTTTCCCCGGAGGGCCCAACTTGTGGCGAAGCGGGAACGGTCCAAAGTCATCTATTATAAATCAATGACTTAGCCATGAAATACGGCCCAAAATCAGGCCGAATTGCTTTATTCTTATGGTAAATCAATTCTTGCGCGTTCTTCATTCTGGCGCTGATCCAGCCAGAAAGCGACCAGGAATAGTATATAAATGGTTGCCACAAGGCCGTGCATGACGGGTACGAGCGTGTTGGCGCCGAAGATATGCGGCCACACCTTATACATGGCGATCTGCGCGCCCGCGCCCATGACCCACATGACCGCGCCCCAAGAGGCCCCGAGCCACAGACCGAGTGCCGCGACAGGAAAAATAACCGCCAGCGCGCTGCCGGCCACGCGCCAGGGCAGGTTCAGCATATCGAACCGCCCATGGCCCCCAAGCGAATAGCCCGTCAGCATCGCCCAATATTGCAGGCCGAACCAGAAACAGGAAACCGCGACCAGCCTCATGAAGACCAGAAAGAGGATTTCCGTAAGCGGGCGTTTCGGCAGAGGTTGAGAATCAGGTTCCATGGCCGGAAGATACGGTCTCGACGAACGGGCGACCAGCCCATATTGAATCCCGCCGCCTGCCTTGTCAAAGCATCATCGTCATCGCAGGACGCCGATGAGGGAAGATTGTCGCATTCGCATGGGCCAAGCTTCATGCTATGCAGCTTTCAAATTTGATCGAAGGACATTCTTACATGCAGGACAAAACGCATCTGGTCGACGAGATCACCGGCCATCGTCGCATGCGGCGCAATCGCAAAGCGGATTGGACGCGCCGTCTGGTGCAGGAAAGCCGCCTCACCGTCGACGATCTCATCTGGCCGGTCTTCATCGTGCCGGGCAGCAATATTCTCGATCCCATTCCGGCGATGCCGGGCGTCAACCGCATGAGCGTCGACAAGCTGGTCGAAGCCGCGAAAGAAGCAGCCGATCTCGGCATTCCGGCAATCGCGACCTTCCCGAACATCGAAATGGAGCTGCGCGACGAGACCGGTTCCAACGCGCTCGAGGCGAATAACCTCATCAATCAGGCAACCATCGCCGTCAAGAAAGCCGTTCCCAATATCGGCATGATCACCGATGTCGCGCTCGATCCCTTCACCAGCCACGGTCATGACGGCATTCTGCGCGGCGACGAGATCGTCAATGACGAGACCGTGGAACAGATTATCAAGGCGGCGATCCTTCAGGCGGAAGCCGGATCGGACATTATTTCTCCATCGGAGATGATGGATGGCCGGATCGGCGCCATCCGTCGCGGCCTCGATGCCGCCGGACACCAGAATGTCGGCATCATGTCCTATGCGACGAAATTCGCTTCCGGTTATTACGGTCCCTATCGCGAGGCCATCTCCACGGCCGGCCTGTTGAAGGGCGACAAGAACAGCTATTACATCAGCCCTGCCAACGGCATGGAGGCGATCCGCGATGCGGCGCTCGATGTGGAAGAAGGCGCGGATATGCTGATGGTCAAGCCCGGCCTGCCCTATCTCGACATCTGCTGGCGGCTGAAGGAAAATTTCGGCCTGCCGACCTTCGCCTATCAGGTGTCCGGCGAATATACCCAGATCAAGGCAGCCGCCATGAATGGCTGGATCGACGGCGAGCGGGTGATGATGGAAACGCTTCTCTGTTTCAAGCGCGCGGGTTGCGATGGCGTTCTGACCTATTTCGCCATCGAGGCCGCACGCAAACTGGCAAAGGGCTGAGACCCGCACTTATTGTATTCGGTCGTTTTCTTCCCATATTGTCTGCTGACACGGCACTCATGCCGCGCTGTCATGTCCTCTCAGGAGAAAACGACCGATGAGCCTCGACCAGAACCCCACTTATGCCGCACCGGATGACTGGCGCGCCTATAGCGGCGTCCTGAGCCGGCGGATTTTCGCATTCCTGATCGATTATGCGATCGTTCTCCTGCTGTGCATTCCGGCGGCGGTCATCGTCTTCTTTCTTGGCGTGATTACCCTTGGCCTTGGCTGGTTCCTCTATCCGGCGCTGTTCGTCATCGTTGCGGTACTTTATTTCGGCATGACGCTCGGCGGCCCCTCGCAGGCCACCCCCGGCATGCGGGCGATGGGGATCGCCATGGCGCGGATGGACGGACGGCGAATCGATTTCCTGCTGTCGACCGTTCACATCGTGCTTTTCTGGGTCATCAACTCGGTTTTGACGCCGCTGATCCTGCTTGCAGGCCTGTTTACCGAGCGCTCGCGCCTCGTTCACGACTTCCTGCTCGGCACCGTCATCGTCAGAACGCGCTGATATTGCGGAAAGCTACGCAAACGTAGCTTTCAACCCCCGCAAATGCCGCATCTCGCAGTTGACGTTTTCCGGCATTTTGCCATTCTGTGACATTATGCATGTCGCTTGAAGCGCCGCCGCCAACCCCGTGAAATCGCGGCGCGCTTTCATAACAGACGCAGGAGGCGATCACGGTTCGATGAACACGCAGGCGACGCCCTCTCCCCAATTCTATCTTACGGCGCCGGCCACCTGCCCCTATCTGCCGAACCAGATGGAGCGGAAGGTCTTCACCCATCTGGTCGGCCCGCGCGCTTCGGAAATGAACGATCTGCTGACTCAGGGCGGTTTCAGGCGCTCGCAGAACATCGCCTATCGCCCGGCCTGCGAAAACTGCCGCGCCTGCGTCTCCGTGCGCATCCTGACCGAGCAGTTCCAGCCGACGAAATCGATGCGGCGCGTTCTTGCCGCCAACAGGGATGTCGTCGCCACCGTTCACGCCGCCGAGCCCTCCACCGAACAATTCGCCCTGTTTCGTCGCTATCTCGACCACCGCCACCAGTCGGGCGGCATGTCCGACATGTCGGCGCTGGACTATGCGATCATGGTGGAAGACACGCATGTGAACACCCGCATCATCGAATACCGCGTACGCGAACCCGGCTCCGGCATCGATTCCAGCAAGCGCGGCGAACTGCTGGCCGTGGCGCTCAGCGATGTGATGAGCGACGGCCTGTCGATGGTCTATTCCTTCTTCAATCCCGATCTTGAAAAGCGCTCGCTCGGCACCTTCATGATCATCGATCACATCACCCGCACCCGCGCCCTTGGCCTGCCGCATGTCTATCTCGGCTACTGGGTCGATGGTTCGGAGAAGATGGGCTACAAGACCCGCTACCATCCGCAGGAGCATCTGACGCCGCGCGGGTGGGAAGTTTATACGCCGGAAGAAAAATGAGCTGTCGTCAACGCCTCAGCGAATGCCGAGCTCTTGTAAGTAAGGCAGGAAAGACATCCCGGCTTTGCCGCCGGGAACGTCATTCACATATTACCCACCAAACTTCCCGCTACGCGGAAAGCCCTTCGGCACGGTGCGGCCCGCTGTTGCGCGGTCGGCCAGCCATTCGCGCAGTTCTTCGCCCACCTTGTTGAAGAGACGCCCGGCCGTGTCGGACCATGACAAGCCTTCGGCAAGCGCGAAACATTTAACGTCGACAACGCCGCCATCCTTGTAGCGCTGCAGGCGCACGCCCTTGCCGCGCGACATTTCCGGCACCTGCGCCAGCGGGAAGGCCAGGAGCTTGCGGTTTTCGCCGACGACGGCGACATGGTCGCCCGTGACCGGCACGGCAAGCTTGGCTTCATCCGGCATCGAGACGTTCATGATCTGCTTGCCCTTGCGGGTATTCGCGACCATTTCGCTCTCGGGTACGATGAAACCGTTGCCGGCCGTGGAGACGAGCAGCAGCTTGCGCGACGGATCATGCACGAAGGCGGTCAGGATGTCCTGATCGTTCTCCATATCGACCATGATGCGGATCGGCTCGCCATGGCCGCGACCGCCCGGCAGCTTGTCAGCGCCGAGCGTATAGGCCTTGCCGCCTGTCGTCAGCAACAGCAGCTTGTCGGTCGTCTGCGCCGGGAAGGCCAGCTTCGGGCCATCGCCTTCCTTGAAAGTGAGCGACGAGGTGTCGGACATATGCCCCTTCAGCGCCCGGATCCAGCCCTTCTGCGAGATGACGATGGTGACCGGTTCCTTTTCGATCATCGCCTGCTGGATGGCCTCGATATCGGCATCCGGCGCATCGGCGAACTGCGTGCGGCGGCGACCGATCTCGGTTGCCTTGGCATATTTCTTTTTGACCTCGCCGATTTCCCAGGCGACGGTCTGCCATTGCTTGTCATCGGAAGCGAGCAGCGCCTCGATCTCGGCCTTTTCGTTGCTGAGGTCGTCGAACTCCTTGCGGATTTCGAATTCCTCGAGCTTGCGCAGGTTGCGCAGCCGCATGTTGAGGATGGCTTCGGCCTGATTGTCGGTGAGCGACCACTTGGCCATCATCACCTGTTTCGGCTCATCCTCCTCGCGGATGATGCGGATGACCTCATCGAGATTGAGATAGGCGACGAGCAGGCCGCCCAGAATTTCCAGCCTGCGGTCGATGGCCGCCAGACGATGGCGGGAACGGCGGACCAGCACGTCCTTGCGGTGCGCCAGCCACTCGCTCAGCACCTCGTTCAGCGCCATCACCTTCGGCACCTTGCCGAGCGACAGCACGTTCATGTTGAGCGGCAGGCGGCTTTCGAGGTCGGACAGGCGGAACAGCGATTCCATCAGCAGCGTCGCATCGACGGTGCGGCTCTTCGGCACCAGCACGATGCGCACATCTTCGGCCGATTCGTCGCGAATATCCTCGAGAAGCGGCAGCTTGCGGGCAATCAGCAGCTCGGCGATCTTCTCGATCAGGCGCGATTTCTGCACCTGGAAGGGAATTTCGGTGATGACGATCTGGTAACCGCCACGGCCGAGATCTTCCGTCTCCCATTTGGCACGCACGCGGAAACCGCCACGACCGGTCTTATAGGCATCGAGAATATTCTCACGGCTTTCGACAATCACGCCGCCGGTCGGCAGGTCGGGGCCGGGAATGAATTCCACCAGCTTTTCCACCGTCGCATCGGGATGCTTGATGAGGTAAAGCGCCGCGTCGCAAAGTTCATGCGCGTTGTGCGGCGGGATCGAGGTCGCCATGCCCACCGCGATGCCGGAGGCGCCGTTGGCGAGCAGATTGGGGAAAGCGCCCGGCAGGACGACGGGTTCCTCGTCTTCCTCGTTATAGGTGGCACGGAAATCCACCGCATCCTCGCCGATGCCCTCGAGCAGCAGTGCCGCAACCTCGGTCATGCGCGCTTCGGTGTAACGATAGGCGGCGGCGCCGTCGCCATCGATATTGCCGAAATTGCCCTGCCCGTCGACGATCGGATAACGCTGCGAGAAATCCTGCGCGAGACGCACCAGCGCATCATAGACAGACTGGTCGCCATGCGGGTGGAATTTACCGATCACGTCACCGACGATACGGGCGCATTTCTTGAAGGCCGAGTTGGGGCGAATGCCCATTTCACTCATGGCGTGAATGATGCGGCGGTGAACCGGCTTCAGGCCGTCGCGCACATCCGGCAGCGCACGATGCATGATCGTGGACAAGGCGTAAGCGAGGTAGCGCTCTTCAAGCGCCGCCTTCAAATCGACCGGATGAATGTTATCGTCTCCGCCGGACGGAGGTACAAGATTTTTTCCCATGGTGCTTGACTAGCGGAAATGCCGATTCCCGGCAAGAAATTCGGGGGTCGCGCCTGTGGATGAACGCAACCCTTTCATGCGATTTTTTGTTAACCGCGTTGCAAATGCCGCAATGCCGCCGTCATGGGAATCGATCTAAATCCTATAGACCTTTGAATAATCGCGAATATAAGTATCAGCATTCGAATTCGAACACGGTACACAGCCGTACGTTGAGGGAAGAAACATCATGAGACTGAAATCCACCCGGCAGGTTCTTTTCGCGAGCGCCGCGCTTCTTACGCTTTCGGCGCCGGCTTTCGCGCTGGATGGCGGGGATGTGCTGAAGAAGATCAATGCGGCCTATGCCGCGCAGGGCGGCGAAATCGCCGCCGGTTCCGTCGCCGTCAACGGCTCGACGGTGACCCTGAACAGCGTGACCTTCAACGCGGTCGCCGATCCGGCCAAGAAGATCCCGGTCGGCAATGTGACGCTCGAAGGCGTCGAGGAAAACAACGGCGGCTACAAGATCAAGAACGCCCGCTTCGACAATATCGACTACAAGCAGGAAAATGTAGAGATCAAGGCAAGCGACATTTACATGTCCGGTCTCGTCATTCCCGCAGACTCCACCACCGGCACCGTCGATGCGCTGATGTTCTACGACGAAGCGCATAGCGGTCCGGTTTCCGTTTCCATCGACGGCAAGCCGGCTTTCTCGCTTGAGGAAACCAGCGCGACGATGTCGGTCAGCGATGACAAGAACTCTATCGGCTTCGAACTCGACGCATCCGGCTTCAAGGCCGATCTCAGCGAAGTGACCGATCCTGCGACCAAGGACGCGATCGAAAAGCTGAAGCTGCAGGCGCTCTCCGGCGACATGACCATGAGCGGCAGCTGGGAAGTGGCCTCCGGTACTATCGATGTTGAAGAATACGCCATCGACCTCGATGATGTCGGCCGCCTGAACATGTCGTTCGGTTTCTCCGGCTACACGCTCGCCTTCATCAAGTCGATGCAGGAGACGGTGAAGGCGCAGGCCGCCAATCCGAACAAGGAACAGGCGGACCAGGCGGCAAGCCTCGCCATGCTCGGCCTGATGCAGCAGCTCTCCTTCATCAACGCTGAAATCAGCTTCGAAGACGCCAGCATCACCAAGCGCGCCATCGACTATGCCGCAAGCCAGCAGGGCATGACGGGCGATCAGCTTGCCCAGACCATCAAGGGCATGGCCCCGATCATGATGGCCTCGCTCAATGTGCCAGAACTGCAGAACATGGTGTCGGCGGCCGTCAACGCCTATGTCGACAATCCGAAGAACTTCTCGATCACGGCGGAGCCGGAAAAGCCGGTTCCGTTCCCGATGATCATGGGCGCTGCCATGGGTGCGCCGAACACCCTGCCGAAAATGCTCGGCGTCACGGTGACGGCAAACGAATAAAACTAAAAAAGCCCCGGTCATGCCGGGGCTTTTCTTTTGCACTCAGTGCAGCGGCGCGACAGCACCATCCTGTTTATCGTGCAGGGCGAAGCGGTCGATCATGTGGGCGCTCGCCTCGTTGACGCCGATCACCTCGACCCGCCTGCCGGCCTTGCGGAATTTCAGCACCACCTTGTCCAGTGCACCGACCGCGGAAATGTCCCACAGATGCGCCTGCGTGACATCGATTGTCACCGCCTCAACCTCCTCGGCGAAATCGAAGGCGGCGATGAAGCTTTCCGTCGAGGCGAAGAAAATCTGGCCATCGACGCGATAGATCCGCTCCCGGCCATCGGCCGAAAGCTCCGGCCGGACATGGAAAAGCTTTGAGACCTTGCCCGCGAAAAACACGCCGGAGAGAAGGACGCCGGCCAACACGCCCTTTGCGAGATCATGGGTCGCAAGCACCGTGCCGACCGTCACCAGCATGACGATGCTGGAGGATGGCGGGTTGCGGCGCAGATCGAGGATGGAGCGCCACGAGAATGTGCCGATGGAGACCATGATCATCACCGCCACCAGCGCGGCCATGGGAATGATGCGCACGAGATCATCCAGCACCAGTATGAGGAACAGCAGAAACGCACCCGCCACGAAGGTGGACAAGCGGCCCCGACCACCCGAACTGACATTGATGACGGACTGGCCGATCATGGCGCAGCCGCCCATGCCGCCGATGAGGGCGGAGGCGATGTTGCTCGTCCCCTGCCCGATGCATTCCCGGCTCTTGTTGCTGCCCGTATCCGTCATATCGTCGACGATCTGCGCCGTCAGCAGCGATTCCAAAAGACCGACGGCGGCAAGCGCCACGGAATAGGGAAAGATGATCTGCAGCGTCTCGAAGGTCAGCGGCACCTGCGGCAGGACGAATATCGGCAGCGTCGAGGGCAACTCACCGAGATCGCCGACCGTACGGATATCCATGCCGGAGAAGACGGCGACACAGGTGAGAGCGATGATGGCGACCAGCGGCGATGGTACGATCTTCGTGACCAGCGGGAAGAGATAGATGATCGCAAGACCGGCCGCGATCATGACGTAGGTTTCGACCGGCACGCCGATCAGCTCGGGCAATTGCGCCATGAAGATCAGGATCGCCAGCGCATTGACGAAGCCGGTCATGACCGAACGCGAGACGAAGCGCATCACCCGGCCGAGTTTTACAAGGCCCGCCAGAATTTGCAGCACACCCATGAGAATGGTGGCGGCAAAGAGATATTGCAGCCCGTGTTCCTTGACGAGCGTGACCATGAGGACGGCGGTGGCGGCGGTTGCCGCCGAGATCATGCCCGGTCTGCCACCGGTGAAGGCGGAGACGCAGGCAATCGCAAAGGAGGCGAACAATCCCACCTTCGGATCGACCCCGGCGATGACGGAAAAGCCGATGGCTTCGGGAATGAGGGCGAGTGCCACGACGATGCCGGAAAGGAGATCGCCGCGAATATTGGAAAACCACTCACGTCTGTAAGTCTGAAATCTATTCATCTGATTTTTCGCAAAGAATGACGCACCGGCCGGAGCCATGTCCGGTAGATTGAAATGAAATGTCGGTGCTTTGCGTTGTCTGGCGGATCGGCGGCCAGAAGAGCCACCCGGAATTTCACCGGGTCCGTGGTGAGTAACTCACCTATAAACAGCAAAAAAGCGGGCCGCAAGTTGCGCGCCCGCTTTCGATGTCTGCGATCGTATGCCTCAGGCCGCTTCGCGCCCGCCATACTCCCGCATTTCTGCATCGCCCAGACGGAACTGATGGACCAGTTGCTTGAGACGCGCCGTCTCTCCCGCCAGCATGGCGCTGGCGGCATTGTTTTCCTCGACCATGGCGGCGTTCTGCTGCGTGCCCTGATCGAGATGGTTGACCGCGGTGTTGATCTCGGAGAGCCCCAGAGACTGCTCTTTCGTCGCGGCGGCGATGGCTTCGATATGGTCGTTGATCGTCTTCACCGAGCCGCCAATGCGCGACAGGGCCGCGCCGGTTTCCCGCACGAAGCGCGCGCCGTCCTTCACCTCTGTACCGGAGGCATGGATAAGCAGCTTGATTTCGGCAGCGGCCTTCGCAGAGCGCTGCGCCAGTTCCCTGACCTCCTGCGCGACGACGGCAAAACCGCGCCCCGCCTCGCCTGCGCGCGCCGCCTCCACGCCGGCATTGAGCGCAAGAAGGTTGGTCTGGAAGGCAATCTCGTCGATGACGCCGATGATATTGCCGATCCGGCCTGACGATTGCTCGATCTTCTCCATAGCCATGATCGTATCGACAACGAGGTCGGCCGTACGGCTGGCGTCCTCGTCGGTCGAATGGGCGACCGCGCGGGCTTCCACCGCACGTTCCGCCGAAATGCGGATATTCGCCGTCAATTCATCCAGCGCGGCGGCGGTTTCCTCCAGCGAGGCGGCCTGCTGCTCGGTGCGGCGGGCGAGATCGGCGGCACTCTGGCTGATCTCCTGGCTGCCGCCATCGATGGCCACGCTCGACTGCACGACGCCGGACATGGCGGCATCGAGCTGGCGGATCGTCCGGTTGAGATCGTGACGCAGGGCTTCGAAATCCGGGGCGAAAGGCTCGTTCAGTTCGAAGGAGAGATCACCGTCTGCAAGGCGGCGAAGTGCGGCCGCAAGGCCGGTCGTCGCCTGCATCAGCCTTGCCTGCGCTTCGGTTTCCGCCTCGCGCTGGAACCGCGCCTTTTCGGCTTCGGCCTGCTGCCGGGCCGCAAGCGCCTGCGTCTCCAGTTCGATTTTTGCGATGGCCGCCTGCCGGAAGATTTCCAATGCGTGGGCCATGGCGCCGAATTCGTCCCGGCGGTGCAGACCGGGAACGGCAAATTCCGTTTCGCCCTCGGCCAGACGGCGCATCGCTCCGGTAATCGCGGTCGCCGGGCGGGTTATCGAACGTCCGATGCGATAGACCCCGGCAAAAAGGCTCACGACGGTGAGCGCGATAAGGGCGACGACAATCGAAACCGTTCTATCCGCCGCTGCGCTGTTCTCGAGAGCGCTTGCTTCCCGCTCCTGCCGGTAAATCGTGGAAATCTCCGCGACCACGGGCAGCAGCGCATTATAGGCGGAGGCGACGGTTTCGCGCGCCTTCTCCTCCTCCAGCACGGCCTGAGCATAAAAGCGGAAGGAGGCGGTATATATTTCCAGTGCATCCATGATGCGCTGACGCTCCGCACCCGGCCGATATTCCAGCTTCACCAGCGCCTTGAAGGTCTCTACCTCGGCTGCGTGTTTTGCGACATAGGCCTCATCCCGCCGCAGGATGAAATCCTTTTCGTGCCGGCGCATCATCAGCATGCTGGCGCGGATTTCGGCATTGGCGACGACGTCGATGAGTTTTTCGATGGAATGCACGCCGTTGCGCATGGCGCGCTCAAGGCCTTCGGCAGGCGTGAGGCCAAGCTCCGCGTTTTTGGCGACCAGCGCCTTCATGCGATCATCATAGGCAACGACACCCTGCGCCAGCACGTCGAGTTTCGCACGCGTCTGCGGTGCGGCACCGCCGTCAAGGGAAGCGACGGACCGCTCGACCTTCCCCATCGTCTGGTCGAACTGCGCGACGGAATTCATATCTTTCGACAGCAGGAAATCCTTCTGGTTCAGGCGGCTTTCATGCAGGGCATCCACCAGTGTGATCAACACGCCGTCCCTCTGGATCAATGCATCTTCAGCGACGCGATAACGCGCCTCCATCTGTCTTTGCCAGAGCAGCATGCCCGCGATGACGGCGATACCGCACAGCGCGGCCAGCGCCAGCATAGACACGCGATGCGCTATTTTGAACGTCGAGACCAGCGAAAACATTCAACCCTCGTTTGTGAAATTTCATGAGGGCGATGAATGATCGACAAGACTTAAGAAGTCCTCTACCGGATTTGTCAGTTTGATTAAGTTTTTGTGACAACCCGCAGATCAAATGGAAGAAGCTTACGACACTTGCAAGCAACAGGCCTGCGCGAGCAAGATGTCTGCAATAGAAAAGAACGGATAAGAGGTGGGAAAGCAATGCTTTCCCACCTCGCCCCATGCTCCCCGCTCTTCACCCCGGATACCAAGCCGGATAAGGAAAAGCCGGCGTTTTGGCCGTCCGGACGGTCCCTTCGGAGCGAACGGAAACTATGCCATATTGTCCGAGGTATTGCCTGCGCGTGAGGATGCGGTGCCCGACCAGTCGACCTGCCTGGTGGCGTACATGGTTGCTGCAATGGCAATGAAGGAAATCACCGCACCGGCCAGCAGCGCATATTCATCTTCATTTAGAACCAGATACATGACGCCATAGGCGACCGCCAAAACCGTAAACAGCGCCACGCCACTCTTGCGACTATTGGTTGCGCTTCCGAGATAGGAGGCGATCAGCGCCGCCGTCGACATCGATGCCGCGGCATAGGCGATCGCAAAGCCCGTATGCTCGGAGAGTGCAAGCAGCAGAACATAGAATATGACCAGAGCCAGCCCCGTCAGCACGTATTGTATCCAGTGCACGACATTGCCGCCCTTGAGTTCGACGATGAAGACGGCGAGGAAAACCAGCGAGATAAAACCGATCGAATATTTCAGCGTCCGCGCAATGATCTGGTAGAACTTGACGGGTTCGACGAGATTGATCGTCATCAGGCTGCTCGACAGCGGTAGGCGCGTCCCCTCCACCACGCGGTCTATGCCCCTTGCAAGATAGGGAATTGTCCAGCTGGCCTTGAAATCCGTGGCAGTGACAGTCTTTTGCTCGGGCAGGAACAGGCCTTCGAAACCCGGATGCGGCCAATCGGCGTTCGCTGCAAAACTCGTCGTCTGGCCCGCCGGCGCAACGGCGAAACTGCCCGAGCCATTCAGGGAAAAGGCGATGTCGAAGGCGAAGCCCGTTTCGATGAGGTTTTTCTCAATCGGCCTGTGCACACCGGCATCGGACCGGATCGATACTTCCGGACCGGCGCGGTTGGTCATGACCGAGATATCCCGCATACCGGGATCAAAGGGCAGAACCGGGCCGCCATCGATTTTGACGCCGGCGCTGGACCGGATGCCGGTAATATCCTGAATGCTGAGAACGAGAATGGCGTTGTCCAGTCGCGGCGTGCCGGAGAAGCGCGCAAGGTCCTGCAGGATACCGGAACCGAAGCGGCCTTTCAGCAAGAGGTTGCCGTTATAGACCGGCAGGCTGTAGATCGACAGTTGCTTCTCCTCCGTCTTCAGGTCGGCCGTGACATCAAGCGTTTCCGGCATGACCAGCACCCACTCGGTGACGCGGTCGACGATGCTGCGACCGTCCACCTCGCGGCGGCGCTCCACATCGAAGGGCACGGCAAGATAGGGACCGTTCACGACCTGATCGCCGCCCCAGCCATTCGCGATCCGTCCGGAAACCTCTTCCGCTCGCGAGGCACGCTCTTCCGTCAGCCCCCAGACCAGCAGGAGCGGCACGAGCAGAACCATCGATATGAAGCCGATCATCAGGAACTTTGCGCCCGGCGAGCGCAGACTGACAGCGAAATTGCCGCGCGGATGGGCTGGAGGAACCTGCCCGCTCGCCGGGGCATTATCTTTTCCCGTTTCATGTACCATTCTGAAATCCTTCTAAATATGATCGCACCGGAACCGAAAGCGAAGTTCGGCCGGCGCTGTCCCAAGTTTAAAACCCCTGATAGTCTTGCGTCCCCCAAGTGAACGCGGGACCTATACTGGGATCGGATTTCGGCTGATTATGTGCGGAATTCGGTTCGACTCGCGGTAAAATTGTGGCTTTGCCGCGTTCGTTGTAAAAAACGCAAAGGGCCGGCGTTGCCGCCAGCCCTTTGTTCGAAACCTGAATAGTTCCAGATCAGTCCTTCTTGGACGGAACGACGCGCAGCGCCAGCTCACGAAGCTGGGTCGGCGTTGCCGGCGACGGCGCGTTCATCAGGAGGTCCTGCGCCTGCTGGTTCATCGGGAACAGCGTGATTTCGCGCAGGTTCTTGGCGCCGACCAGCAACATGACCACGCGGTCGATGCCGAAAGCGCAACCGCCATGCGGAGGCGCGCCATACTGGAAGGCGCGGTAGAGACCGCCGAAGCGCTCTTCCACATCGTTCTGCGACAGGCCCACCTTTTCGAAGGCCTTGACCATCAGCTCGGGCGACTGGTTACGGATCGAGCCGGAGGCGATTTCGAAGCCGTTGCAGACCGCGTCATACTGGAACGCCTTGATGGAGAGCGGATCCTGCCCTTCCAGCGCTTCCAGACCGCCCTGCGGCATGGAGAAGGGGTTGTGGGCGAAGTCGATCTTCTTTTCTTCCTCGTTATATTCGAAGAAGGGGAAATCGACGATCCAGCACATTTCGAAACGGTCGCGGTCGATCAGGTTCAGCTCGTCGGCAGCGCGGGTGCGCGCCTCACCGGCGAATTTGTAGAACTTGGCGGGATCGCCGGCGACAAAGAAGCAGGCATCGCCCGCCTCAAGACCGAGCTGCTGGCGCAGCGCCTCGGTGCGTTCCTCGCCGATATTCTTGGCGAGCGGGCCGGAACCGCCGACCTTGCCGTCCTCTTCCTTCCAGAAGATGTAGCCGAGGCCGGGCTGGCCCTGAGACTGCGCCCATGCGTTCATGCGGTCGCAGAAAGCGCGCGAGCCGCCGGTCTTGGCCGGGATGGCCCAGACCTGAACCTTGGGGTTGGAAGCGATCATGTTGGCGAAGACCTTGAAGCCCGAACCGTCGAAATGTTCTGTCACGGCTTCCATGACGATCGGGTTGCGCAGGTCCGGCTTGTCGGAACCATATTTGCGGATCGCCTCGTCATAGGGAATGCGCGGCCACTGTTTCGTAACCGGCTTGCCTTCGGCGAATTTCTCGAACACGGCCGTCATCATCGGCTCCATCGTGGTCCAGACATCTTCCTGGGTCACGAAGCTCATTTCGACGTCGAGCTGGTAGAATTCGCCCGGCAGGCGGTCGGCGCGCGGGTCTTCATCGCGGAAGCACGGCGCGATCTGGAAATAACGGTCGAAACCGGCCACCATCAGAAGCTGCTTATATTGCTGCGGCGCCTGCGGCAGGGCGAAGAACTTGCCTTCATGGATACGCGAGGGCACGAGGAAGTCGCGCGCGCCTTCCGGCGAGGAAGCGGTGAGGATCGGCGTCGTATATTCGGCGAAACCGGCATCGGCCATGCCGGTGCGCATGGCGGAGATGATCTGCGTGCGCTTGACGATGTTCTTGTGCAGCGTTTCGCGGCGAAGATCGAGGAAGCGGTATTTCAGGCGAACGTCTTCAGGATAGTCAGGCTCGCCGAAGACCGGCAGCGGCAGTTCCTTGGCAACGCCGAGAACCTCGATTTCCTGCGCATAAAGCTCGATCTCGCCGGTCGCCATGCCCTTGTTGACGGTGTCTTCCGAACGCGCCTTGACGAGGCCGTCGATGCGGATGACCCATTCGCCGCGCACGGTTTCGGCAACCTTGAAGGCCGGGCTGTCCGGATCGGCGACGACCTGGGTGATGCCGTAATGGTCGCGAAGGTCGATGAAGAGAACGCCGCCATGATCTCGCACGCGATGAACCCAACCGGAAAGGCGAACGGTTTCGCCGACGTCGGACTTGCGGAGAGCGGCACAGGTGTGGCTGCGGTAACGATGCATTTTTTTATCCTGGAACGTGTCGTGGGCCTGATGGAGGCCAGATGGGCGGCACTGTCGAAATTTGCCGGAAAAGCGCATGGCCAGCCTGATTTGTCAAGGCAAAGCACAACAATGTCGCCTTCAGCCTGTCCTTTCCCCTGCCTTCGCTTTAGATAGGACTAATCCAGCCCGCCAAACCGAGTCGGCCCGCAATGAGCCAGATCAGACCTCTTATCCCGCTTCTCGTCACCGCCGGTATCCTGATCGGCGGCAACGGCCTGCAGGGAACCTATATAGCGCTGCGCGGTCTCTCCGAAGGGTTTTCCGCCAGCACCATCGGCCTCATCAGCGCCGCCTACAGCTTCGGTTTCGCGCTTGGCTGCATTTCGGTGACGCGCCTTCTGCGCAAGATCGGCCATATCCGCACCTTCGCCACCATGGCGGCCGTCGCATCCGCCGCAGCGATCGCCATGCCGCTCCTCATCCATCCCCTGTTCTGGATGCTGATGCGCTTCGTCACCGGCATTGCCGTCGCCTGTCTTTTCGCGGCCATCGAAAGCTGGATCAACGCGCAGGTCACCAATTCCAATCGGGCGCGCACGCTCTCCATCTATCGTTTCGTCGATCTCGGCTCCGTCACGCTTGCGCAATATATCATTCCCGTCGCGGGCATCGACGGACCGGTGGTGTTTTCGCTGATTGCCATGGCGCTGACGCTATCGCTGGTGCCGATCTCGCTTGCCGACAAATCCAACCCTGCGCCGCCGAAACAGATACCCTTCAATCTCTTCGCGGTGTGGCGCATCTCGCCACTTGCCGTCGTCGGCTGCGTGGCCGTCGGCCTCAGCATGGCGGCGTTTCGCAATATCGGCCCGATCTATGCCGAACAGATCGGCCTTTCCGTCACCGCCATCGCCACCTTCATGAGCGCCGGCATCATCGGCGGCGTGGTGCTGCAATATCCGCTCGGCGTCTATTCCGACCGTTATGACCGGCGCATCATCATTCTCGCCACCACGGCGGGCTCCGTCGTCGTCGGCCTGTTTCTCGCCTTCTTCGCCGGCACGGATGAATGGAGCAACATCATCGGCGTCTTCATCTTCGGCGCCTTCGCCCTGCCGCTCTATTCGCTGAGTTCCGCCCATGGCAACGACCATGCCAGGGAAGGCGAACACGCCATGATGTCGGCCGGACTGCTGTTCTTCTGGTCGGTGGGCGCAACCGTCGGGCCGCTGCTCGCTTCCGTGCTGATCGACCAGTTCGGCCCGAAGGCACTGTTCAGCTATACGGCCGCGATCCAGATCGTTTTCATCGCCTATACAATCTACCGGCTGCAGGTGCGCGAAGGTGTGCCCGTGGAGGAGCGGAACTGGCGGTTCAGCTCGCTTTTGCGCACCTCAGCCTATTTCCAGAAGCTCGCCGCGGCTCCGCCACTCAAAAAGGATGAAGCGGAGCCCCATCCGCCCGAGAAAAACGATCCTTGAGCCTTCAAAAGCGGGCTTTGTATTGACATGCGCCCGGCAAAGGGAAAGTAAGACGGATAATTTTCACGATTGGCCAATAACAATGATTGAAACGACTGCCGCCCTCGCCGAAGCCTGCACGGAACTGGCGAAATCGGAATTCATCACCATCGACACCGAATTTCTGCGGGAAACGACCTTCTGGCCGGAACTCTGCCTCGTGCAGATGGCAAGCCCGACGCTCGAAGTACTGGTCGATCCGCTGGCCAAGGGTCTCGATCTGACCCCTCTTTTCGAACTGATGGCCAATCCTGCTGTCGTGAAGGTTTTCCATGCGGCGCGACAGGATATCGAGATCATCTACCATCTCGGCGGGCTTATTCCGCACCCGATCTTCGACACGCAGGTCGCAGCCATGGTCTGCGGTTTCGGCGATTCGATCTCCTACGACCAGCTGGTGCAGAAGATCAAAAACGTGCAGATCGACAAATCCTCGCGTTTCACCGACTGGAGCCGTCGTCCGCTGACCGAAAAGCAGCTGGATTACGCGCTGGCCGACGTGACCCATCTGCGCGATGTCTATCTCTCGCTGAAAGCCCAGCTCGAGCGCGAAGGCCGCTCGCTGTGGCTGACCGAAGAGATGGATATTCTCGAGTCTCGCGACACCTATGACATGCATCCCGACGATGCCTGGCTGCGGCTGAAATCGCGTCTGCGCAAGCCGACGGAACTCGCCATCCTCAAATTCATCGCCGCCTGGCGCGAGCGTGAGGCGCGGTCGCGCAACGTGCCGCGCTCGCGCGTCCTGAAGGACGATGCGATCTTCGAAATCGCCCAGCAGCAGCCGAAGGACGCCGAGGCGTTGTCGCGGCTTCGCACCATTCCCAAGGGCTGGGAGCGCTCCGCCTCCGGCACCGCCATCGTCGAAACGGTGAATGCGGCGCTGGCGCTGCCGAAAGAGGAAATGCCGAAGGCGCCGCGTCATAGCCACGCACCGGAAGGCTCCGGCGCTGCCGTGGAACTTTTGAAAGTTCTGCTGAAGCTGACGGCGGACAAGCATGGCGTCGCCGCCAAGGTCATCGCCAATAGCGACGATCTGGACAAGATTGCCGCCGAGGGCGAAAAGGCAACCGTGGCGGCGCTGACCGGCTGGCGGCGGGAACTCTTCGGCGATGTGGCCCTGAAGCTCATCAATGGCGAAGTGGCGCTGCGTTTCGCCGGCAAGAAGGTCGAAGCGGTGGAGGTTGCGGCAAGCGAGCCGTAACAGCCCGCCGCTCTCCACCCCAACTGCGACGTCGTCGACCGCTATAATCGCGACCCGAAAGGCATGGGCTGCGGCTTGAGCGGCTGGAAGGAGAACATTCCCTTCGACATTGACGGCCGCGCCTGCGCCGCTATCACCTTCGCCCGCAAGGGAGAAACCCTGTTCGACCGGGCCTGGATCGACGGCAACCGGCTGCGTTTTTCCGCCTTCCCCGTCAAATGGTCGAACCGCTCGCCGGATGACCGGCCGCAATCCCCGCTTGAAACCGTCTATTACAGAACATCCTATCAGGCGTATAAGGGCGGCAACACCGATTTTGCGGCAACAGCGCAACAGCCTTACCAATCCTTCATGCAACCTTACCGATTGCTCACTTTTTGCGGCGCTTTTTCCACATTAATGTCGCATATGACCTGAACAGAAGCTTCGCCCGAAGGGAGCGGCCTGCCCTTCTTTCCCGAGACTAAAGCCTTCCCTTCCCGAGACCCAAGAACCGACATGAGAAAATTGCTGCCCATTCTGGATTACGTGGTGCTCTTCGTTGCCGTGGCCGGCAGCGGAGTGGCCTACGCTTTTCTGGAATATGGCGGCGGCGCATTGATCGGCGCGACCTATGCGCTGTTTGCCTGCGCACCCATCCTCGCCTTCGAGCGCGGTTACATCATGCCCGGCCTGTCGCGGCAGGTGAGCGCCCTGCCGACGCCGGCCTATATCGCCGTCGGCCTCGTCATCTATGCCATCCTCGTCTTTTGCGGCTTCGGGCTTGGCGGCACGATCCTGTGGTTGAGCGGGATATTTCCCGGCACCTGGAAACGCGCCGTCCATGCCGAGGTGCAGACGCTGATCTTCACCCTCATTGTCTGCGGCATCATCGTCTTCATCATGCGGGTGCGCGAGCTTCTCGGCCGCGATATCTTCATCGACCTCATCCTGGGGCGTTATCGCCGGCCGGTCAGCGAAGACCGCGTTTTCATCTTCATCGATCTCGTCGGCTCCACCTCCTTCGCCGAAACCCATGGCGACCTGAAGGCCCAGGAATTTCTCGGCGAAATTTTTGCAAGCTATGCTGCACCGGTCAGAAAACACGGCGGCGTCATCGACGACTATATCGGCGACGCCGCCATCATCACCTGGCCCTATCACATGGCGATAAGGCGGGCGGCCTGCGTGCGCTGCGTCTTCGATATTCAGGCGACCATTGAAAACACCCGCGACATGTGGCTTTCCCGCTTCGGCGAGGTGCCGCGCCTGCGCTTTGCCATTCATGGCGGGCCGGTCATCACCGCGGAAATCGGTGTCGATCACCACAAGATCACCTATTTCGGCGATACGGTGAACACAACCTCGCGGCTCGAATCGCTGAGCAAGATGCTCGGCCACCCGGTGCTGATTTCCGCCGACCTCGCCCATCAGCTGGTGCTTCCGAAGGGCGTGCGCAGCGAATATCTGGGCGAACATGCGGTGAAGGGCCGCGGACAGACGCTCGGCGTCTGCACGCTCAGCCAATATCAGGCGCCCGCCGCATAAGGGCCACCGGCGCAAAAAAGCCGTGCGGCCCATCTGCCGACGATGGCCGTCATCAAAATTCATCAAAGCTTCAAACGGCAATCACCTGCCTGTCATGCGACCACCCTATCGCGTCAATCCTGTCTTCAACAGGTATTGAGAGGGGTCTCCATCATGAAACATATTCTTTTCGCACCTTTCGCGGTTCTCGCGCTCGCCGCGGCGGCGCATGCGGCGGAAAAGGAGTTTCCGGCAAAGCTGGTCTCGCATGCCGTTCTGCCTGCCAACACCATGATCGCCGCGCCTGCCGATGCGCCGGAGCACCTCAAGACCTCCGCCAAATTCACCACGGCCGACCGCAAGCGCGCCGAGGGCCTCGGCACCGTGCCCGGCAAGGACGGCGTGCGCCTGACCGGCCTTTCCATGCCGTTCAACGGCCAGCCGATGCAGGGCTTTTCCGGCATCAGGGCGATGCCGGACGGCAGCTTCTGGAGCCTTTCCGACAACGGTTTCGGTTCCAAGCTCAATTCCAGCGATGCCATGCTGATGCTTCACCATCTGAAGTTCGACTGGGACGCCGGCAAGGTCAACGCGCTTGAAACCGTGTTCCTCTCCGATCCCGACATGAAGGCGCCCTTCCCCATCGTTCTGGAAGGCTCGAGCAAGCGTTACCTGACGGGCGCGGATTTCGACGTCGAATCCATTCAGCCGGTCTCTGACGGTTTCTGGGTCGGCGAGGAATTCGGCCCCTACATTCTGAAATTCACCCGCGACGGCAAGCTGACCGACGTGATCTCGACCAAGGCCGGCGACATCGAGGTGAAATCTCCCGACCATCCGGCTCTTGCCCTGCCCGGCAATCCCACGCAGAAAATGCCCGCTTTCAACCTGAAACGTTCCGGCGGTTATGAGGGCATGGCGCTCTCCAAGGACGGCTCGAAGCTCTACGGCCTGCTGGAAGGCCCGCTCTACATGGCCGACGGCCAGGTGGAAAAAACCGAAGACGGCGCGACCGCGCTGCGCATCATCGAACTCGACACCGCCAAGAAGGCGTGGACCGGCCGCAGCTGGCTTTATCCGCTGGCGGAAGGCGGCGAGGCAATCGGCGACTTCAACATGCTGGACGACACCACCGCCCTCGTCATCGAGCGCGACAACGGCGCCGGGACGGCCGACAAGGCCTGCGCCGACCCCAAAGCTCCGGCTGCGGATTGCTTCGCCCGCGCTGCCAAGCTGAAGCGCATCTACAAGATCGAATTCAACGACGCCAATGTCGGCAAGGCCGCCCGCAAGATCGGCTATATCGACCTGATGAAGATTTCCGATCCGGATAACAAGAAGCGTCAGGGCGGCGGCAACGGCTATTACGACATGCCTTTCGTCACCATCGAGAATGTCGACCGCGTCGATGCCACCCATATCGTCGTCGGCAACGACAACAACCTGCCCTTCTCGGCCGGCCGTGCGCTGGACAAGGCTGACGACAACGAATTCGTCCTGCTGGACGTCAAGGACCTGCTCGAGGCGAAATAAAACCAAGGCTGCTGTCACTTGCTTTGACGGCCGCGAATGATCCGGACGGAGCGCCCGGCAGACACAAATGTCTGCATGGCGCTCCGTTCCGGTTTTCCAGAGCTAGAGCAATTCCGGTGAACGCCGGTTCACCTCCATTGCTCTAACTCTTTGTTTTTACGCATTTCCGGACGCAAAACCGAGCGCACTTTCGCTGGAAATGCTTTAACCGAAACATGCTTGCGGAAAAGAAGACGTTTCATGCAGGACCATGCAGAAAGACTTTATTACGCCCTGAAGAAAAGCTGGTCGGGCGAGACGAGCGGCCTCTGGTCGCGCGAAAACCCCGCCAAGGGCCAAGGCAGCGTCACCGCGCTGGTGGTGCAGGATATTTTCGGCGGAGAGCTTGCCAAAACCGCTGTCAGCGGTACCGACCATTTTTACAATATCGTCGAAGGCACCCGCTGGGATTTCACCTTCAGCCAGTTCGATATTCCGGTCGGCTATCAGGACAGGCTTGCCAGCCGCACGGAGGCCATGGCGACGATAACGCCGTTGCAATATGCCTATCTCAGCGCCTGCATCCGCAAGGCGCTCGGGCACGGCTGAGCCATTTGCAAAGCAGTGCCAGCCCATTGCCGTTTGGATCCGCGCATCGCGGCACGGTGGCCAGCCAGTGTGTTGCGTTTCAGGACCACGATATCAATCTTTCCCGCAAAGCGGACACAATCCTTGCGATAATATCGCGCGGTGGAATGGTTGCACCGACAGGAGAGATATTCGATGAGTGAGAGTTGCCCGGTCCTGACACCGGCGGAACGGCAGGTACAGGCCATATTGGAGCGCACGGAAGCAGCGATGATGGCCACCATTCACGCAGCGCTCGAGCGTGCCAGCAAAGAGGTCGATGAGGCATTCCGGGCCGTCGATTCAGACATGCAGCCGCCGCCCCACGACTATTTTGCCGCTGTCGCCCATCAGCAGCTCTTCCTGATGTTATGCGGAGCCGACCCGAAAACCTTCGAGGGCGGAGACCCCGAAATTGCCGGCCACATCATTCGGAACGCTCAAAACATATCCGACCACTACTGGAAGAAAACGCCTGCCGCGGCGGATGTCCCCAGTAAGTGATACATTCCGCGTGAAGGCAGGATTTCGCGTCACGCGGCATCGCGCGCGACCTGCGTTTTAGAAAGGAGGCCCGGCCCGGCCGGGCTCCTTTGGCCATTCCAAGTCACAGCACCTTCATCATCGCCGGTTAAGCAGGCGCAAATCCGGAGGCTGGAATGAATTCGACCGCACAGATCAAGCGCCCGAAAATCGCAGAGACCGTCATCCATGCGACGGCGAGCATAAGAGATTCCAATATCGGCGAATGCTGCGAAATTCTGGCTGACACCTCCCTGCACAATGCCAACCTCGGCAATTACTCCTATCTCGGCCCCCGTTGCATGGTGGGCGATGCAACGATCGGAAAATTCTGCGCCATCGCCGCAGAGGTCAGGATAGGCGCTCCGAACCATCCTATGGACCGGCCATCCATGCACCGTTTCAGCTATTGCCCTGAATATTATTCTGCGGATGCCGTGCGCGATGACGCCTTTTTCGACCGGCGCAGGGAGGACCGCGCCGTCATCGGTCACGATGTCTGGATCGGTCACGGGGTTATCGTCTTGCCGGGTGTCACGGTTGGAGACGGGGCAGTGCTCGCCGCCGGCGCGGTCGTCACCAAAGATGTGCCGCCCTATACCATCGTCGGCGGCGTTCCCGCAAAGATCATTCGCGAACGATTTTCGCGGCCCATCGCAGAAAAGCTTGCATCAATCGCATGGTGGGACTGGCCATTCGAAACGATCATGGCGCGGCTTTCCGACTTTCAGTCGAGCGACATAGAAGCCTTTTGCGAGCGCTGGTCCTAGCGGACGCAAGAACCGTCCTGTCGCGAAACAGAAACGCGCCGTTCGTTACTCGAACACGAATGCCAGCCGCTTGCCCGTCAGCTTCGCCAGTTGCTGCAGGCGGCCATCCAGTCGCTCGCCGGCGAAATCGCAATAATCGTGCGGCACGACAAATTCCAGATCAAGATCGGGATTGCCGGATTTGCGGAATTTGAGGTGGTCGACGACGCCCGGCATCGAGGCCGAGAAGAGATAGACGACGCGCAGCAGGCCGCCGAGCAATTTACCGAGCTCCTGCAACCGGTCGCCCGCCATGGCGGCGAGCGGCTGCGTGGTGCCGTTGTCGTTCAGACCTTCGAAGCGATAATAATTGGCGAGCGCAATATAGGCGCGGCCAGGATGGGTGATCGCCACGAAAGAAGAGTGGGCGATGATGTTGAGCGCCTGCAATCCGCGATAATCGGGATGGGCGCGCCAGCTGATATCGGCGAGAAGGCAAGCCGCCTGCCGGTAACGGCTCTCCTCTTCCGTCTCGTCAACGCCGAAGACCGGGAAGGTGCGGCCGCTCCAGTCCGCCAGTTCGCGCGCATGTTCCGGCGAGCGGGCGCGCAGAATGGCAAGTTCATCGGCGGCAACCAGCAGCGGATCGGAGTCCCGCTCTTCTTCCGTCAACAGCGAATAGAGATAACCTTCGCGCACGCCCTGCGCCGAGAATGCGATCCTGGCAGGCTTCATCATTTTCAGAACTTCGCGCATGGCGATGGCGCCGAAGGGCAGAAGCGAGCGGCGGTTCTTGGAGACCGCCTGCCAGGCCGGGTCCTTGCTATCCCGGGAAACGATGACCTCCTCGAGAAAATTCAGCATTTCCTCCAGCGGCAATTCATAACCCTGCATCATATGCAGCGGATAGCCCGATATCTCCATATGCAGCTTGGCGATGTTTCGCCAGGTGCCGCCCACCGCGTAAAAGGTGCGCCCCTCACCCGCCGCCAGAAGCTTGGCGAAGGATTTGACGTGTTTTCGGGCAATCGTCGCCGCCTTTTCCAGCGAGCCGTCCGACTGCTCCGACAGCCGCAGGCCGCCGAGCGGCAGGGTGATGCCCTCGCCGCAGCTCTTACCCTTGATGTCGATGAGTTCGAGCGAACCGCCGCCCAAATCGCCGGCAATGCCGTCTGGATCATGGAAACCGCTGATCACGCCATAGGCGGAATAAAGCGCTTCCTTTTCGCCTGACAGCACCTCGATCTCGCAGCCGAGAATGGCTTCGGCCTCGCGGATGAAATCCGGGCCGTTTTCCGCCTCACGCGCCGCAGCCGTCGCCAGCACGTAGAGCTTCTGCGCCTGCGCCTGCTCGGAAAGGACATGGAAACGCCGAAGCGCCATGAGCGCCCGGCTGACGCCTTCCTCATGCATGCGGCCCGTCAGCGCCAGTCCCTTGCCAAGGCCGCACAGGACCTTTTCATTGAACAGCACCGCAGGCGCGCGGGAAAGACCTTCATATACGACGAGACGAACGGAGTTCGAACCAATATCTATGACGGAAACGGGGGCAAGGCCGGTCAGCCGCCCCTGTGCTTCTGATCGAGTCATTCAGCCTGTTTCTTGCGGGACGAAATCAACCCGGCAATCAATTTGGGCGCACTGGATTTCAAGGCTTCACCACGTCCGGAAAGGCTGGGATTGGTCATGAAATAGTGCTGCGCGTTGAACGGTTCTTCGCCTTTACGCACCTCGATGCGCCTCGACGTTCCGTCCGCAAGTATCTCGTAGCTCTGCTGGTTGTCAATGAGATTGCCCAGCATAATCTGTGAAAGAACCTGCTCATGCACGGTGGGATTGGTGAGCGGAACCAGCGTTTCCACGCGCCGATCAAGGTTGCGCGGCATCATGTCGGCCGAGCCGATATAGACCAGCGCCTTGTCCGACGGCAGGCCGAAACCATTGCCGAAGCAGAAGATGCGGCTGTGTTCGAGGAAGCGTCCGACAATGGATTTGACGCGGATATTATCCGACAGGCCCGGGACCTGCGGGCGCAGGCAGCAGATGCCGCGCACGACGAGATCGACCTCCACGCCCGCAGCACTTGCGCGGTAAAGAGAATCGATGATTTCAGGGTCGACCAGCGAATTCATCTTCATCCAGATCGCCGCCGGCGCACCGCGCTTGGCATGTTCGATCTCTTCATTGATGTGCTTCACGATGCGTGCGCGCAGCGTATAGGGCGAAATGGCGAGCTTCATGCCCTCTTCCGGTTCGCCGTAACCCGTGATGAAGTTGAAGATATTCGCCATGTCATGGGCGATCTTCGGGTTGCAGGTGAAGAAGGACAGGTCGGTGTAAATCTTGGCGGTGATCGGGTGATAGTTGCCGGTGCCGAGGTGGCAATAGGTTCTGAGCTTGCCGTCCTCGCGGCGCACCACCATCGACATCTTGGCGTGGGTCTTGAGTTCGATGAAGCCGAAGACGACCTGCACGCCGGCCCGCTCCAGATCGCGCGCCCAGCGGATATTCGCCTCTTCGTCGAAACGCGCCTTCAACTCGACCAGCGCGGTGACGGATTTACCGGCTTCCGCCGCGTCGATCAGCGCGCGAACGATCGGGCTGTCATTGGAGGTGCGGTAAAGCGTCTGCTTGATGGCGAGCACTTCGGGATCGCGCGCGGCCTGCAGCAGGAACTGCACGACAACGTCGAAGCTCTCATAGGGATGGTGAACCACCATGTCCTTTTCGCGGATGGCGGCGAGGCAATCGCCGGCATGTTCGCGCACGCGCTCGGGGAAACGGGCGTTGTATGGTTCGAATTTCAGGTCGTCGCGCGGCGCGCGGACGATTTCCGAGATGGTGTTGAGCGCGAGAAGGCCGGGCAGAACGGCAACGCGATTATCCGGCACGCCAAGCTCGTGCACCACGAATTGCCTGAGCGACTGCGGCATTTCGCTGTCGGTCTCGATGCGGATAACGGAACCGCGGCGGCGGCGCTTCAGCGCGCTTTCGAAGAAACGGACCAGATCTTCCGCCTCTTCTTCGACTTCGATATCGCTGTCGCGGATGATGCGGAACGTGCCGAATCCCTTGACGCTATAGCCGGGATAAAGCCGGTGAATGAACAGGCCGACCACATCTTCCAGCGTGATGTAACGGATGGCGTTCTTGTCATCCGGCAGGCGCACGAAACGGTCGAGCGCCGGCGGCAGGCGCAGGAGCGCCGTCATCGGCTCGCGGCCGTTGACGCTGTCGAGCTGCAGACCCATCGAGAAACCGAGGTTCGGAATGAAGGGGAACGGATGCGCCGGGTCGATGGACAGCGGCGTCAGCACCGGGAAAATGCGTTCCTCGAATTCGGTGCCCAGCCAGGTGCGATCCGCATCCGAAAGTGCGGCCGGCCGCACGATGAAGATTTCTTCCTTGGCGAGATATTGCTGCAGAACGGCGAGCGAGGCCTGCTGCTCCATCTGCAGATTGTCGATTTCCTTCAGAATATCTTCGAGCTGTTCGGCCGGCGTCTTGCCGTCCGGCGTCTTGACGGTGATCTTCTGGCGCACCTGCCCTTCGAGGCCGGCAACGCGGACCATGAAGAATTCATCGAGGTTGGCGGCCGAAATGGAGAGGAAGCGCAGCCGCTCCAGCAGCGGATGATCCGTGTTCAGCGTTTCTTCGAGAACGCGGCGGTTGAACTGGAGCCAGGAGAATTCGCGGTTGATGAAACGCGCCGGGCTGTCCCACAGGCTCTCGCCTTCGGTCACCGGCTGAACCTTGTTGAAGTCTTCCTGCGCGATAGCGTCCATTCCCTGTTCCATCCCCTGACCGATTTCCGTCCCGTGATCCTGCTGCATCGCGCGATCGTCCTTCTTGCCCGTATAACAGTTTGACGACGGAACTGTGACAGTCAATCGACGTCCAGTCCGCTGCCCGCTGCTGCGTTGTCCATCGCGTTGAGGACCTCCGCCACCAGCGGCCGTGTAATTCTCGTTCCACGCGAAAGCGCCAGCCTGTCGATCCGGTCCACGATCGTCTGCGCCGTATCGAGCGAACGCTCCATTCTATTGACGATGTAACCTATGAGTTTGTCATCCATGTAAAGCTGTCGGTCGGCGAAGAGTTTCACCAGCACCTGCGCCAGCAGCCCCTCGTCCGGCTCGCCGGTTTCCACCACCGTTACGGCTTTGAGGCGCGAGCGCAGGTCGGGCAGCGTCACCGGCCATGCGGCCGGCCATTGCCGGCTCGTCATCAAAAGCGTGGTGCCGTGCTGGCGCACGCTGTTGATGACATGGAAGAGTTCGGTTTCGTTAAAACCGCGCCGGTCGGCGTCCTCGAAAAGAACCGGTCCCGTTTCGGCAGCACGCGCGGCATCGGAACCCGTCTCGGGGTGAATGTCGCGCGCGTCGCTGATATTTTTCCAGATATTGGCGAGATGCGATTTTCCCGAACCCGGTGGCCCGGCCAGCACGACGACGGGCGAGCGCCAGTTCGGCCATTCATCGATGAGGCTGACGGCAGCCGCAAGCGAGGCGGAGACGAGGAGATCATCCCTGCCGGAAGCGGACTGGTGCGAGAATGCGAGCGGCAGCTGCTCGGCCTTCGACCGGGCGTTGTCGGTTTTGATTTGGTCAGTCATCGTCAGCTCTGAGAGTCAACCTTGCCGGAGGACGTTTCCCCTTCTTCCAGGGCAGGGTTTGTGTCCCAGGGAAGGTTGGCGGCATGCCCGTGGTAAAGATCGCTTTCAAGATACCGCGACAAGGCGAAGCGGACAAGCACGCCGACCGCCGCCGCCGCCGGCACCGCGACGAGAAGCCCGACGAAACCGAAAAGCGCACCGAAGGCGAAAAGGGCGAACATCAGCCAGACCGGATGCAGGCCGACGCTTTTGCCGACGAGCTTCGGCTGCAGGATGTTGCCTTCGATGAATTGGCCGGAGAAGAACACAACGAGGGTCAGAAACACATAGATGTAATCCGGCCAGAACTGCACGATGGCGACGCCGACGGCGAGGATGAGGCCGACCATGGAGCCGATATAGGGAATGAAGCTGATGAGGCCTGAGAAAAGGCCGATTAGCAGGCCGAAATTCAAACCCACCAGCGACAGGCCGACGGCGTAATAAACGCCGAGAATGATGCAGAGCGACCCCTGCCCGCGCACGAAACCGGCAATGGTCTTGTCCATGTCGCGGGCGATCTGGCGGACGGTATGGACATAATCGCGCGGTATCCAGCTATCGACCTTGTCGATCATCCGGTCCCAGTCGAGCAGCAGATAGAAGGCGACCACGGGCGTGACGACCAGCAGCGACATGACATCGACCAGCGATTTGCCGGAATTCCATATCTGCGTCAAAAGCGTGCCGATGAAACCCGCGCCTTCGGTCAAAAGCTTCGAAAAATTCTCCTTCACGGCGTCGATCTGGCTGCTCACCCAATCCGGCAGGAGATTGGTGTCGGCGCCGGCAATCAGCTGCTGCAATGACGAGATATATTGCGGGATGCGCGTGATGAATTCCGAGGCCTGGGCGACGATCAGCGGAATGATGATGATGAGCGACAGCGCGAAGAGCAGCACGAAGGAGACGAGGATGACGACGGTGGCCATCAACCGGCTAAGGCCACGCCGTTCCAGCCAGTCGGCAACCGGGTCGAGAAAATAGGCAAGCGCCATGCCCGCCACGAAAGGCAGGAGAATGGAGCTGAAGACCATCAGGAAAAGGACAAAGACGGCAAGCACGCCGATCCAGAAAAACACCTGCCGGCGCAGGCTCGTACCGCTTACATGGGGTTGCATCCGTTCATCCTTTATCGCCGCACCGTCACCGCCCATGATGGAGATAGGATGCGCATATGCACATGGTCAAGACCGGCGCTTTCGCGCGTGGGCAGAAGGAGACTGCCCGCACAGCGGCAAAATCCCTCATTTCCGGCCAACCCCTCGCAACGGCAGGTTGACCGACGGTAAATATTAGACAACTATCAAATATTGCCGGGCGGGCCAGCGGCGCTCCTTCATGTCCGGCGGCCGGGGGGCACGATGCAGAGCACCAGTGAAAATGGCATCGCGGAATATAATGCCGGTCTCTTCGATAATCCCGAAGTTGCCGAATGGTATGACAACCAGCAGCTTTACCCGGCCGAACGCATCATTCTCGACCAGTTCCGCCATGCCTATGCGGGCAAGCGGCTGCTTGACCTCGGCGTCGGCACCGGCCGAACGACGAAGCCGCTTCTGCCGCTGGTGGGAGACTATATCGGCATTGACCGCTCGCAGCCGATGCTTGCGCTGGCGCGGCGCAATTTTCCCACCGCCACGTTTCTCGACATGGATGTGCGGGCGATCGGCCAGTTCGGCGCGGAACGTTTCGATTGCGTGCTCGGCGCGCTCGCGATTCTGAGCGCCTTCGACCATGAGGACCGGCTTGCCATCATCAATGCCGTCCGAAGCATTCTGTCACCGGGCGGGTACTTCATCTTTTCTTTTCATAACCGGCAATGGAAGCGGGCCGGCGGCATGCCGCTGCACCGCCGCTCCTGGCACCCGCGCGAGGTGGTGAATTCGCTGCATCCGCAAAGCTGGATCAACTATCTGCGCCTGCAACCTTCGACACGGCGGACACCGGAATATGCCATTCTCGCGGATCAGGCGCATCGCTGGAGCGGCCTGTTTTATTTCATCGACCTTGCCGCCCAGACCCGCCAGCTGGAAGCGGCGGGCTTTGAGATCGCCGCACGTTATGGCGAGAACGGACGGCCGATAGAGGAAAATTCCGATACGTCCAATGACGGCCTGCTCAATCTCGTCTGTCGCGCCGCGTCGCAGCCATCGTGAGCACCCAATCCGGCAAGCCCCGCCAAAGCCGTTAAAAACCGGAGCTTTTGCCACTCAAACCCTTGCATCAGGCCCCGTCCCGTGCGAATGGCGACGCCAAAGGAACCAGCGGAGACGAGAGCCATGAGCCAGTCGGGCAAGAACGGTCTTACCTATAGTGATGCAGGTGTGGATATCGACGCCGGCAACCTGATGGTCGAAAAGATCAAACCGGCGGTGCGTTCGACGCGGCGTCCCGGCGCGGATGGCGAAATCGGCGGCTTCGGCGGCCTGTTCGATCTGAAAGCCGCGGGCTTCACCGATCCGGTTCTGGTGGCCGCCAATGACGGCGTCGGCACCAAGCTGAAGATCGCCATCGACGCTGACTATCACGACACGGTCGGCATCGATCTCGTCGCCATGTGCGTCAACGATCTCGTCGTCCAGGGCGCAGAACCGCTGTTCTTCCTCGATTATTTCGCCACCGGCAAGCTGGACCCGGACCAGGGTGCGGCCATCGTTTCCGGCATTGCCGCCGGCTGCCGCGAATCCGGCTGTGCGCTGATCGGCGGCGAAACCGCTGAAATGCCCGGCATGTATTCCGATGGCGATTACGATCTCGCGGGCTTTGCCGTGGGTGCGGCCGAACGCGGCCAGCTTCTGCCGGCCGGCGATATTTCCGAAGGCGACGTCATTCTCGGCCTCTCCTCTTCCGGCGTTCACTCCAACGGCTTTTCGCTGGTGCGCAAGATCGTGTCGATCTCCGGTCTCGACTGGAGCGCCCCTGCCCCCTTCGCGGACGGCAAGAAGCTCGGCGAAGCGCTGCTGACGCCGACCCGCATCTATGTGAAGCCGCTTTTGAAGGCGATCCGCGAGACCGGCGCGCTGAAGGCGCTGGCGCATATTACCGGCGGCGGTTTCCCGGAGAATATTCCGCGCGTTCTGCCCAAGCATCTCGCCGCCGAAATCGATCTCGACGCGATCAAGGTTCCCGCCGTCTTCTCGTGGCTGGCGAAAACCGGCGGCGTCGAAGCGAAGGAAATGCTGCGCACCTTCAATTGCGGCGTCGGCATGATCGTCGTCGTTTCGGCTGAAAATGCCGAAAAGGTCACCGAGGTTCTGACTGCCGAAGGCGAGACCGTCTTCCCGCTCGGCCGCATGGTCGCCCGCGAAGAAGGCGCGCATGGCACCATCTACAAGGGCGCTCTCGGCCTATGATGAGCGCCGCCTTCCCGTCCGGCCGCAAACGCGTCGTCGTTTTCATTTCCGGCAGCGGCTCCAACATGGTGTCGCTGGCCAAGGCCTGTCAGGCGGCGGATTTTCCGGCGGAAATCGTCTGCGTCATCTCGGACAAGGCGTCTGCGGGCGGGCTGGAAAAGGCACGGGGCATGGGCATTCCCACGCTGGTCTTCGAGCGCAAGACCTATGCCAGCAAGGCCGAGCATGAGGGCGCCATTCTGGCCGCACTTGGTGAAATCGCGCCCGATATCATTTGTCTCGCCGGTTACATGCGGCTGATATCGGGGGATTTCATTGCTCCCTATGAAGGGCGCATCATCAATATCCACCCTTCCCTGCTGCCGCTTTTCCCCGGCCTGCACACCCACCAACGCGCCATTGACAGCGGCATGAAGATTTCCGGCTGCACCGTGCATTTCGTCACCGAAGGCATGGATGAAGGTCCGACCATCGCGCAGGGTGCGGTGCCGGTCATTTCCGGCGATACGGCCGACACGCTGGCGGCGCGGATACTGACAGTCGAGCACCAGCTCTACCCGCTTACCCTGAAGCGACTTGCCGAAGGCAAGGTTCGAATGGAAGACGGCAAGGCGATCTTCACGGATGACGAAAGTAATACTGAGTATTCAAACCTCATCTCCGCCTCCTGATAAAGCTATAACTAAAGTACAAAAAGCACCCATAATGGTATTTTTGGGAAAATAAACCGATCGTTTACCATAATCATCTTTAATGCCCGCAACGGCCCTTATTTCGGGCCCTCCGGTCATTCAGGAGCGATTATGCCATTTTCGAGATCTTCCCTGCCGCTTTCTGTTGTCCTGATGGCGGGCGCCAGCCTGCCCGTCGCGGCTGAGCAAAGCGGCATTACAGCCTCAGTGGATGCCGGCGTTCTCAATCTTCGAGCGACCGAAACCGTCCATATCGGTGGGCGCAAGCTGAGTGAACTGGAATGGGAAACCAAAAACGCCATGGCATTGCGCGGCTCGCTCGGGCTTGAACTTGCGCCCGGCTGGCGCGTCAAGGCGGAAGGCCGCGTCGGCTTCGAGGGCGACGGCTATATGACCGACTATGACTGGGTTTGGCCTTTTTCCAGAGATAGCTCGAAGGACAATTGGAGCCACCGTTCCCAGCATGACGACACGCGGCTCGACCATTATTTTTCGGGAAGCCTCGAACTCAATCGCATGTTGCTGGACGATCCGCAGCAATATCTCAGCGCCGGCGTCGGTTTTCGTTATACGGATGTTCAATGGTCGGCTTATGGCGGCAACGCCGTTTACAGCGTTTTCTCCCCCCGCGATTTCTCGGGCAAATTCAAGGATGGCCTCAAGGGGATCACCTATCGCCAGCAAATCCCGGTCTTCTACGGCAACCTGACGGGCGGCCAGAGGTTCGGCAACTGGTCGCTCAATCTGGGCCTCGAAGGCGGCGCCATGGTCTACGGCAAGGCGACCGACGATCACTGGCTGCGCGACATGCGCTTTACCGACAAATTCGACGTCGCCGGCATGTTCGGGGTGAAGGCCGGCGTCGCCTATGACCTGACCGAGAATGCCTCGATCTATCTCGACGGCGCGTATGACTATACCAGCCTCGGGCGCGGAGACACCCACTATAGCGGCGCAGGCGCAGGCAACCTGTCATCGGAGAAGAATGCCGGCGGTGGCGACTTGCAGTCGATTTTCGTGGGGATGGGTGTGAGAGGCAGGTTTTGATTAGGCAATGCCATTCGTGGTAATAAGTCCAGTGACTAAGCCAGCTCCCTCTCCCATTCTCGTAAAAATATAGGCGAGGCTGAGCTGCAATTTTTTCATACTTGAAAAGGAGGTCGCCGTGCGTGTTGTGAAGACAATTGATTCCCAAGCCCGGCGAAGTCTCATCGCCAAGATAAGGAAAGAGCGGGCACAACGAAAACAAGCAACCGCGGATCAGGTCACTAAATGGAAAAATTTAGGGCGCAAGTAACCGCGTCCATTACGAAGGCCTTGACCGTCACTTTCCTAGTCCGGCGCGATTCAACATCGCCCATTGCAGCAGAATGATCGTCTTGGAATCGGTGATTTCACCCGATGCGATCATCGCGAAGGCTTCATCCAGCCGGTAGGTCAGAACCTCCAGATCCTCGCCTTCTTCCTCCAGCCCGCCGCCGCCGCCGGCCTGCACGTCAAGATCGATGCGGGCGACGAAGAGGCTGACCTTTTCCGTCAGCGTGCCGGGGCTGGCATACATATCGAACAGATAGTCGACCTTTTCGACGGCGTAGCCGGATTCTTCCATCGCCTCACGGCGAATGGCGACGGCCGCGTCGTCGTCGTCGAGAAGCCCCGCCGGCACCTCGATCATGAAGCTTGGATCGCCGTTCACGAAGGCGGCGGGGCGGAACTGGCGCACCATCACCACGCTGTCGCGCTTCGGATCATAAAGGAGAATGGCGGCGGCGCTGCCATGGTCGTGGACTTCCCTGACGATACGGATGGTTTTGCCATCCGGCATGCGCTGGTCGAAAACGAGCTTCTGCATATGCACGAAGCCCTTCCAGACGGTTTCTTTTTCCACCAGCCGGATCCTGCCCGCATCCGTGTCGGCCGGAATGTTTTTCGCCTGCGTCTGTGTCACCGGATATGTCCTTGCCTGTCGTGGGATTTCAGCCTGCCCGTGTTGCGGCGCAATATCAAGCCTCGCGGGCCTCGTCATCGCGGCGGAGCCACACCTTGTTGTCGTGAAAAGCCGCACCGCCATAAGGGGCGACGGCATCGGCGCCGGTCAGCACATTGATGCCTTCGCCATCCAGATGCGCCATGTTTGGCCACAGCCCTTCGGCGATCAGCACACCCGGTCTTGCACCCTCCACGATTTTCGCATGGAGGCGCACTTCGCCGCGCGCATTGCCGATGCGGACGATGTCGCCATCGGCGATGCCGTTGCCGCTCGCATCTTCGGGACAGATCATCAATTCCGGACGGCCTTCCTTCTGCACGGAGGTCTTCGTTTCCGCGAAGGTGGAGTTCAGGAAATTGCGCGCCGGCGATGTCGCCAGCCGGAAGGGATGGTCACCGTCCACAGTTTCGATGACGTCGACCTGATCCGGGAATTTCGGAAATTGCGCAACAGGCCCCATCACACCGATATTTTTCGGCGGCTTGTTCGGAGACGGTCCAGTCGCCCATTCGGGGCTGAAGCGGAATTTGCCATCGCCGTAACCGAATCCTTCGAGATAATGCGCCACCTCGAAGGACGGCTGCGCATCGATCCACTTTTCTTCAGCCAGCGTGTCGAAATCGCCCCAGCCGCTGACTTTGAGCATACGGTCGACATGATCGCGGGCCGAAAGGCCGAAGCCCGGCATATGGTCGACGCCGAGGCGTTTTGCCAGTTCCTCGATGACGAAGAGATTGGTGCGCACCGTTTCCGGCGGCTCCACCAGTTTGGGCCCAAGCAGAATGTGGTTCTGGCCACCGGCGCGGTAGATGTCGTCATGTTCGAGGAACATGGTGGCGGGCATCACGATATCGGCCACATCGGCCGTCTCGGTCATGAACTGCTCATGCACGGCGACGAAGAGATCGTCGCGCAGGAAACCCTGTTTCACCAGCCGCTGTTCGGGCGCGACATTGACGGGATTGGTGTTCTGGATGAGTAAGGCCGTCACCGGGCCGCCGTGGCGCAGCGCCTCGGCGTTCCCCGTCAGCACACGGCCGATCTGCGACTGGTCGAGCTGGCGCACCTCTGGGTCGGCGTAAGAACTGCCCATCAGCTCCGCCTTGTTGAGCCGGAAGATGTCGCCATTGTTGTGGAACGCGCCGCCGCCCTCATATTGCCAGGAGCCGAGAACCGTGGCGATGGAAAGCGCCGCATGCATGGCGACCGCGCCGTTGCGCTGGCGGGCAAAACCATATCCGAGCCGGAAGAACGTCTTCTTGGTGGCGCCGACCAGCCTTGCGAAATCCTCGATCTCATCGACGGAAAGGCCGGTGATTTCGGATGCCCATTGCGGCGTTTTCGTCTTCAGATGCGCCTCGAGCCCGGCCGGATCGTCAGCGAAGCGCGCCATATAATCACGGTCGGCGTAACCGTCGCGGAAGGCAATGTGCATGACGGCGCAGGCAAGTGCGGCATCCGTGCCGGGGCGGACGACGATGCGCATATCCGCCTGCTTCATGGTCGGATTGTCGTAGATATCGACAACGACGATCTTCGCGCCGCGTTCCTTGCGGGCTTTCACCGCATGGGTCATGACATTGACCTGCGTGGCGACCGCATTGGTGCCCCAGATGACGACGACATCGGCCTTGGCGATCTCGCGCGGATCAGGGCCGCGCAGTGCGCCGGTGCCCATCACATAACCGGTCCAGGCCATGTTGGTGCAGATCGAACCGAAGAAGCCGGAATATTTCTTGGCGTGGCGCAGGCGCTCAATGGAGTCCCGCTGCACCTGCCCCATGGTGCCGGCATAGAAATAGGGCCAGATGGCCTCAGTACCATGCCGCGCTTCGGCCTTGACGAAAGCGTCCGCCACCTCGTCCAAAGCCGCTTCCCAGGAAATCTCCTGCCAGTCGCCCGCGCCCTTCGCACCCTTGCGGCGCTTCGGGGTCAGAAGACGGCCGGGATGATAGATGCGCTCGGAGTAACGCGCCACCTTGGCGCAGATCACGCCGGCGGTGTACGTATTGGCGTTAGCCCCGCGCACGCGGCCGATGCGGCCATCCGCATTGATGTCGACCTCGAGCGCGCAGGCGCTCGGACAGTCATGCGGGCAGACCGTGTGTCCGATACGGACTTCGGACTTCGGGGCGGCTTTTTCAGCGGAAATCGGGGTCGCAACGTTCATGTCTTTTGTATATTGCATCAACGATGCGGCAAAAAGGCCGAAGTGACGTCCATCAAGAATATTCATCCTGACCATTCATCCGGATAAACGGCAAGCGAGACACATCCATGAACTACCGCCACATCTATCACGCCGGCAATTTCGCGGATGTCCTCAAACATGCCGTTCTCGCCCGCCTCGTGCGTTACCTGCAGAACAAGGACAAGGCCTTTCGGGTGCTGGACACCCATGCCGGCATCGGGCTTTACGACCTGACCTCGGAAGAAGCGCAGAAGACCGGCGAATGGCAGACCGGTATCGGCAAGCTGATGGAGGCCGATCTGCCCGCCCCCATCGCCGAACTGCTGGAGCCCTATCTTGACGCCGTGAAGGAACTCAATCCGGAAGGTGGCGTGAAATTCTACCCCGGCTCACCGAAACTCGCGCGCATGCTGTTTCGCCCGCAGGACCGGCTTTCGGCCATGGAACTGCACCCGGATGACAGCCGGGCGCTCGCACGCCTGTTCGAGGGGGACTACCAGGTGCGTGTCACCGAGCTGGATGGCTGGCTGTCGCTCGGCGCGCATCTGCCACCGAAGGAAAAGCGCGGCCTCATCCTCGTCGATCCGCCTTTCGAGCTTGAGAATGAATATCAGCGTCTGGCCGATGGTTTGAACAAGGCCTATCGGCGTTTTTCAACCGGCACCTATTGCCTCTGGTATCCCTTGAAGAAAGGCGCTCCGATCAAGGACTTCCACGAGCGGCTGCAATCCTTCGACATTCCGAAAATGCTGTGCGCGGAGCTTTCCGTCAGAAGCGACCGGCTGGATGGCCTGAGCGGCTCCGGCCTCATCATCGTCAATCCGCCCTATACGCTGAAGGACGAGTTGCACACGCTGCTGCCCTACCTGAAGACAACGCTGGCGCAGGACAGGTTCGCCTCGCAGCGCGCCTTCTGGCTGCGCGGCGAGGAAAAATCGGAAGACAATTGAGGGGCTATCTCAGCCCTTCCCGCCTCTGCGCCTGCGCAAGCTGTGACCGTTCGAAGAACAGGATCACGAACAGGGCCATGATGAAGGGAATGATGAGGTAGAACAGCCTGAAGACCAGAAGCGCCGCGATGACATCCGCCGGGTTCATGTCCGGCAGGCCGGTGACGAAGACCAGCTCCAGCACCCCCAGGCCGCCCGGCGCATGCGAGATGAGCGCCGCCGAGAAGGAAACCAGAAATATGCCGAGAATGACCATATAACCGGGATTTCCGGCTTCCGGCAGCGCGAAATAGATGATGCCCGCCGCGCCGATCAGCTCGATCGGGCCGATGACGAGTTGCTGCGCAACAAGCTTCGGCGCGGGGTACGGCAGCACGAAGGAGCCGATTTTTAGGGGTTTCAGCCTGAGCAGGCTGCCAAGAATATAAAGGCCGACGAAAAGGAGCAGCAGCACGCCTGTGGTGGTGGAGGCTTCGACGGGCAGAATGCCGGTAAACCGTTCGGTGATGTCAGGCTCGTAAAGCAGCACCAGCCCGATCAGCATGATCGTGCCGATGAGGAAGGTGAAGGAGCAGAGGCCGACGAGCACGCCCACTTCCGCCACACTCAGCCCCTTTGACGTATAGGCCCGATATCGCACCACGGCCCCCGAGAATACCGAGGCCCCGACATTGTGGGACAGCGCATAGGTGGTGAAAGAGGTGAGCGTGATGAAGAACCAGTTCACTTTGCGGCCAAGATGCTGCAACGCGATGCGGTCGTAACCGGCGAGCGCGGCATAGGCCAGCAGGGTTGCAAGGCCCGAACACAGCCAGTCCCGTACGCGAATGGCTTTCAGACTGTCCCAGAGATCATCGAGCGACAGGCCGCGCAGTTCGTGAAAGAGCAACCATGCGGAAAAACCGATCGTCGCGAAGCCAACGACGGGCCAGATATATTTCTTGAATTTCATGCGGTCATGCCCGCCTATTTCCTCCAGCCTCACCCCAGCCCTGTTCCGTCTTTGCGGAAGATTCGTTCGACTTTATTCGTTATGCGGCAAAGCTTTCAACCTTTTCATCAAAGATTGGCGGTTTGCCCCGTTCACAAGTTGATGTAAGACCGGATCGTCGCCCGCCGGCGATGTGAGGTCGTCCATTTTCCGGAGAACGTACACGGAATGAAGCGTTATGCCGGTTTCATCGCCCTGGGCCTTCTGTCGCTCGGCGCATTGTGGTTCGCGCGGGAAAATCCGGCACCGACCAGCCCCGCCGGCAACCGGCAGACACAATCCCAATCGCAGGCCGCCGGCAACTCCCGGCCGGACGCTTCAGGGCGCGACGTTTCCCGACAGGAGACGGGCAAAAACCCTGCACCCCGTGGAAACGGGTTCGATTTTTACGTGCTGTCGCTCTCCTGGTCACCGGCGTTCTGCGCCAGCTCCGAAGGCTCGGGCAACCGCCAGCAATGCGGCAGCGACAGGCGTTACGGTTTCGTGGTGCACGGGCTTTGGCCGCAGAACGAAAACGGCTATCCGGAATTCTGCCAAAGCGGCGAGCCCGACCGTGTTCCGGACGCAATCGGCCGCACCATGTTCGACATCATGCCCTCCATGGGCCTGATCGGCCACCAGTGGCGCAAGCACGGCTCCTGCTCCGGCCTGTCGCAGAGGGACTATTTCTCGGCGACACGCGCCGCCTTCGAAGCCATCCGGCTGCCGGGAAAGATCGCCTCGGGCGCCGAAGCCGCCACTCTTTCCGCCGACGCCATAGAAACCGCCTTCACCGACGCCAATCCCGGCCTGTCGAAACGCGGCATCTCCATCAGCTGCGACGGCAGGCGCCTTGAGGAAGTGCGCATCTGCCTCAACAGGGACATGACATTCCGCGACTGCCCCGAGCTTGACCGCAAGGGCTGCCGCGCCAACGCCACGGAAATCATCCCCATTCGCTAGAGCGCATCGAATGTTCCCTGTTGCGCTCTCTTACACATTTTCCAGACATAAAACCGCTATGCAGTTTTACTGACTATTCCAGTCCCCAGACGACAACCCACAGGACCCGACCATGGAACTGCTCTACTCGCCCGCCTCCCCCTACTCCGCCAAGGTACGTATGGCCGCGCGCCATCTCGGCATCGACATTACCTCCATGCGTGTCGATACCAGTGCCGAGCCCGCAACGCTGATGGACAACAATCCGCTCGGCAAGATTCCGGTCCTGCTTCTGGATGAAGGCGGCTCGGTCTATGACAGCGTGGCGATCATGCATTATCTCGACCGTCTTTCGGGCGGCAAGCTCTACCCGAAAAAGAACGGCAAGCGCACGGATGTGGAAATTCTCGAAGCGCTGTGTGACGGCATCATGGATTGCCTGCTCGCCATCGTTTACGAGCGTCGTTTTCGCCCGGAAGACAAGATCCACCAGCCATGGATCGACAAGCAGTGGAGCAAGGTGGTCCGCGGGCTTGATTATCTCAACACCAACCTGCCGAAAACCGGCAAGAAGCTGCATGGCGGCCATTTCGCCCTTGCCGCGATGATCGGTTATCTCGACCTGCGTTTCGCCGGCGAATGGGCCGAAGGGCGCGATGCGCTGGCCGGCTGGCCGGAAACCTTCGGCAAGCGTTTCGAAGCCTATGCGGAAATGAAGGCCGCCGCCTGAGGCGGATGCAGAAGGACGCCTGGAAGGCCGGGCATTCATCCCGACGCTTGAGACCGAAAAACAAAAAAGCCGGGGCGAAAACCCCGGCTTTTCCAATAGCGATCCTTGAGGGATCAGAACTTGACGCCGATACCGGCCTTGACGGAGTGATCGTCGAAACCACGCGAGAACGCGCCGGAGTCGAGACCGTAGTCCTTCTTCTGGTAATCGCTGTAGCGATATTCCAGACGGGCGGTGATGTTGTCGGTCACCATGGCTTCTACACCGGCACCGACGGTATAACCGAGGGCGGTGGCGCTGTCCTTGGAGGTCGCGTCACGTACCTTGTTGTCGGAGACAGCAAGACCGGCCGTACCGTAGAGCAGGAACGGGTTCATGTCGTAACCGACGCGGCCACGCAGCGAACCGTTGACGCCCTGCTTGCCTTCGATGGCGTTACCGGCAACCGTACCGGCAGAACCGCGCTCGTCACCGAGGTTGACGTCGGCTTCCGCACCGTAAACCAGCTGGCCGTTCTGCCAGTTGTAACCGCCGTAGAGACCGCCGCCAGCGCCCTTGGCGTCACGACCGTCGTTGCTGGAGCTGAAACGGCCCCAATCGTAGTTGACCGTACCACCGAGGTAGGCACCGGACCAATCCTTGACCGGCGCGGGCTGGTCGTAGGAAACCGGTGCCTGCGGCACTTCATTTACGGCGTCAGCGGCGTGAGCAGCCGAAAAGCCGGCGGCTGCCATGGTCGAAGCCATAAGGGTTGCTACGAAAATACGCATGCTATTCTCCTTTCAGGACCGCTCTGTACTCAAAACTATTGTTCTCAGACGCGGTGTAAACTCGTCGGGTTAATCGCCCCTCTGGAAACTGAATTTGATAGGAGAATGCGGAGATCAAAGAGCCAAAATGTGAATTGTTTGGGGCAGCGACGTGACTAGAATTAGACGTTGCCTAATTGCCACAAGGGGTTTATTAACCCTAACAGAAGCCTAACCAGCAATAGATCGTCTTTAAACTTAGTTATATTCAAATTAAACCGAAATTGCATTGTGAATAAAAAATCGCCCAATTCTTTTGGGGCCGATGGACAGCTTGCGATTTGCATTTATATCCAGCAAATAGGACGGATATGAGCAAATGCAGGTCAGCCGTGAAAGAAAATATACAAAAGACAGTCTTGATAACGGGAGCCGCCCGCCGGCTCGGGCGAGCGATCGCCACCGATCTGGCCGCCCATGGCTTCGCCATCGCCGTCCATGCCAATGCATCCATGGCCAGCGCCGAGGAATTCGCTAACGAAATAAGGCAAAAAGGTGGCAAAGCCGTTGCCGTTCAGGCGGATCTGACACAATCCGGCCCTGCTTCGGGGCTCATCGAACAGGCTGCGTCAGCACTGGGGCCTATCGGCGTCGTTATCAACAATGCGTCGGTTTTTCTCGACGACTCGGCGGACAAGCCCGATCCGGCGATTTTCGACGCACATTTCGCCGTGCATGTGCGGGCGCCCTCCCTCATCGCCGCCGCCTTTGTCGAGCAACTGTCCGCCGATAAATCCGGGCTGATCGTCAATATCATCGACCAGCGTGTGCTTGCGCTCACGCCACGGTTTTATTCCTATACGCTTTCGAAATCGGCACTCTGGACGGCCACGCGGACGATGGCGCAGAGCTTTGCGCCGCGTGTGCGGGTCAACGCCATCGGGCCGGGTCCCACCTTCAAAAGCGAAAGACAGGCGCCCGAGGACTTTCAGGCGCAGATCGACGGCCTTATATTAAAGCGTGGTCCCGCACCGGACGAGTTCGGGCGGACGATTCGCTTTCTTTTCGACACGCCGTCGGTCACCGGACAAATGATCGCGCTCGACGGCGGCCAGCATCTTGGCTGGGAAACCCCTGACGTGGCGGAGATAAATGAATGAACGGAAAGAAGCTGCCTGATGGCGGTATTCTCTTCGATGAAACCGACGACGAAGACGACGATGCAAACCTTGCCGCGACCGATGCGGCCGAGGCATCGAGCGACGTTGCCGGCATGGACTGGAATGCGGGCTGGAAGAACGAATCCGGCCTGAAGGGCATGGATCTGATCGGCGAATTCGTCAAACACCTGCCGAATGCGCCGGGCGTCTATCGCATGTTCAACGAGGCGAACGACGTTCTTTATGTCGGCAAGGCGCGCTCGCTGAAGAAGCGTGTCGGCAATTACGCGCAGGGCCGCGTGCATTCCAACCGCATTGCCCAGATGGTGCGGCTGACCGCCCATATGGAATTCGTCACCACCCGCACGGAAACAGAGGCGCTTCTGCTGGAAGCGAATCTCATCAAGCGCTTGCGGCCGCGCTTTAATGTGCTTTTGCGCGACGACAAGTCCTTTCCCTATATTCTCATTACCGCAGACAACCGCGCGCCGGCGATTTTCAAACACCGTGGAGCGCGGGCGCGCAAGGGCGATTATTTCGGCCCCTTTGCTTCGGCCGGCGCGGTCGGGCGCACGATCAATTCGTTGCAACGCGCCTTTTTGATCCGCACCTGCACCGACAGCGTGTTCGAAACCCGCACGCGTCCCTGTCTTCTTTACCAGATCAAGCGCTGTTCCGGCCCCTGCACGCATGAGATCAGCGATCAGGGGTATGAAGAACTCGTCAAGGAAGCCAAGGATTTCCTGTCCGGCAAGAGCCAGAGCGTCAAGACCGCGATTGCGCGGCAGATGAACGAGGCGGCCGAGGACCTCGATTTCGAGCGCGCCGCGGTCTATCGCGACCGGCTGGCCGCACTTTCGCATGTCCAGAGCCATCAGGGCATTAACCCAGCCGGCATTGAGGAAGCGGATGTCTTCGCCATCCACCATGAAGGCGGCATCTCCTGCATTCAGGTGTTCTTTTTCCGCACCGGCCAGAACTGGGGCAACCGCGCCTATTTCCCCAAGGCCGACCCTTCCCTGCCCGGTTCGGAAATCCTCAATGCATTCCTGGCGCAGTTTTACGACGACAAGCCGGTGCCGAAGCAAATACTGCTTTCCGAAACGGTGGAGGAGCAGGAACTGCTGGCCGCAGCACTCGGCGAAAAGGCCGGGCACAAGGTGACAATCAGCGTGCCGCAGCGCGGCGAGAAGAAGGACATCACCGACCATGTGCTTGCCAATGCCCGCGAGGCGCATGGCCGCAAGCTGGCGGAAACCTCGTCTCAGGCGCGGCTGCTGAAAGGTTTTGCGGAAACCTTCGGTCTTTCCTATGTGCCGCGCCGGATCGAGATTTACGATAACTCCCATATCATGGGCACCAATGCCGTGGGCGGCATGGTGGTGGCGGGGCCGGAAGGTTTCGTGAAGAACCAGTACCGCAAGTTCAACATCAAATCGACCGACATCACCCCCGGTGACGACTTCGGCATGATGCGCGAGGTGATGACCCGTCGCTTCTCGCGTCTGTTGAAGGAGGAGGGAAAGCCCGACCGTGGGCAGACGCAGACGCCGACGCCGGAGGAAGCCGCCGATATGCCCTTCCCCGCCTGGCCCGATGTGATCCTGATCGATGGCGGTCAGGGCCAGATGACGGCGGTACGGGCCATTCTCGACGAACTCGGCATTCGCGACTGTGTGACCGCCATCGGTGTCGCCAAGGGCGTGGACCGCGAGGCGGGCCGCGAACGCTTCTTTGCGGATGGGCGCAGCGATTTTTCGCTGCCGCCGCGCGATCCCGTGCTCTATTTCATTCAGCGCATGCGCGACGAAGCGCACCGCTTCGCCATCGGCTCGCACCGGGCGCGGCGCAAGAAGGAAATGGTGCGCAATCCGCTCGACGAAATCTCGGGAATCGGTCCGGGCCGCAAGCGCTCCCTGCTGCAGCATTTCGGCACGGCCAAGGCGGTATCCCGCGCCGGCCTCAACGATCTGATGGCTGTCAGCGGCATTTCGGAGACGGTTGCGCGGCAAATCTACAATCACTTCCACGAGAGCGGCGGCGATTGATGCCGCGCCGTCGTGGCGAACTGCTAAAAAAACATAATCACATGTTGACGCTATGCCCTGGCAGCGGCATCAAGGCAGCTAATCTTAGACTGACAGGTTTCCCATGGCTTCGCGCGCATACAGCATTCCCAACCTACTCACCTATGGCCGCATCCTCGCGGTTCCTGTCATCGTTTTGTGCTTTTTCATCGAAGGGAAACTGGAAAGCTCGGATTTCGCGCGCTGGACGGCATTGTGGCTGTTCATCATCGCCTCGCTGACCGATTTCCTCGATGGTTATCTCGCGCGCATCTGGAACCAGACGTCGAATATCGGCCGCATGCTGGACCCGATCGCCGACAAGCTGCTGGTCGCCTCCGTCCTGCTTCTGATGGCGGCGGATGGCACCATTGCCGGCTGGTCGCTCTGGGCGGCCATCACCATTCTCTGCCGCGAAATTCTGGTCTCGGGCCTGCGCGAATATCTGGCGGCGCTGAAGGTGAGCGTTCCCGTCACCCGCATCGCCAAATGGAAGACCACCATCCAGATGGTCGCCATCGCCTTCCTGCTCGCGGGTCCTGCGGGCGACAAGGTTCTGCCCTACACGACCGAAATGGGCATTACCCTGCTGTGGATCGCGGCGGCGCTGACCATGTATACCGGCTATGATTACTTCAAGGCCGGCCTGAAGCACATCGTGGACGAAGACTGATGACACGGATCGTTTATTTCGCCTGGGTTCGCGAGAAGATCGGCACGGACGAAGAAGAGCTGGACATCCCCTCCTCCGTCACCACCGCCGGTGAGCTGATCGCCTGGCTTGCGACACGCGGCGAGAATTACGAAGCCGCCTTCGAATTCCCCAACGTGATCCGCGTCGCCGTCAATCAGGAACATGTCGAGCATGATGAAAGCATCGTCGGCGCGCGCGAGATCGGCATCTTCCCGCCGATGACGGGGGGATGAGCGGATGCAGCCAACGGTCCGCGTGCAGGCAGAGGATTTCGACGCTGCGGAAGAAACCCGTCGGCTGACGGAAGCTGACAGGAGCATCGGCGCGGTCGTGGCCTTCACCGGGCTCTGCCGGGATGATGGCGGCACGCTTGCGGCGCTGGAGCTTGAACACTATCCCGGCATGGCGGAGGCGGAAATAACTCGCATCGCCAAACTTGCCATGGAGCGTTTCGGCCTTCTCGGCCTCACCGCCATCCACCGCCACGGCAAGATCGCCGCCGGCGAAAATATCGTCCTCGTCATCGTAGCTTCATCGCATCGACAGGCCGCCTTCGATGGCGCCAATTTCGTGATGGACTACCTGAAAACATCCGCGCCGTTCTGGAAAAAGGAACATGGCAAGGATGGCTCGGCGGGCGACTGGGTTGCGGCGAAGACGACCGATGACACGGCGAAGGACAAGTGGCGATAGAGCATTTCCAGGAAAAGTGGAGCCCGGTTTTCCGTCCGGAAATGCGACGAAACAAAGAGTTAGAGCGCTTTCGCGATTCGAAGAAACGCGAAAGCGCTCTAGGGGCCAGACTCAGGGCGCTTCCACTCTGCTTCGCATGACAATCAGCCAGCCGACCAGCATCGCCAGAACCACCGCATCGCGCCAGGCGGCCGGTCCGTAACCGACCCAGAAAGTTTCCGCAAAGCCGACGGCGGCGGCCCCAAGGCCGCAGATGAGCGGACTGGCATAACCGCCCGCCGCCGAAATCAGCACCACCTTCAGCCCAAAGACCAGACCGGCCCCGAAATCCATGGTGCCGTAATAGAATGTGGCCAGCACGCCGGCGATGGCGGCGACGAGGCCCGCCGCACAATAGGAGACGAGAAATATCCGGCCCGCATTCACCCCGCATAAAGCGGCGGCGAGAGCATCGTCCGAGACCGCCTTCCAGCGCCTGCCGAAAGCGGAACGGCCAAGATAAAACGACCCTGCGAGAATGAGCAGGCAGAAGGCCGCCGTGTTCAGCATCTGCATCGGCGTCAGGGTCACGGCAAAGCCGCCATCGGCCCAGAAGCGCACCGGCTGAGATAAAAGCGGCGGCAGCCATAATTGCCTTGTGTCGGCGGCCAGCCTCGCGCTTTCGGTCAGCGCGATCAGCACGCCGACGGAGGCGACGGTCACGGCATTGGGAGAGGCTTTCGCCAGCGGCCGCATCACCGCCCTGCCGACAAAACCCGCCGCCCACAGCCCACCGAACAGGCCCGCCCCTGCCCCGAACGCCAATGTTGCCGGCAGAACCAGCCACAGCCGGTTCCAGCCGAAATCGGCAAATAACAGGCAGGTCTGGCCGGCAAAGGCGAATATGGCGCCATAGGTGACATCGGCGCGTTTGGTGACCGAAAAGGCGATGGCATAACCAAAGGCCAGAACCGCATAGAGTGAGGCGACCGGCACGGCATTCAGCAATTGTTGCAGGAAATAGGCCAAGCGCGTCCTCCCGCCGTGATTATAACTGTTAAAACCTATTTTGACAGTTATAATGTGCGGCATGACCTTTCGCTGGACAGAACATCGTTTCGCAGGCGGCGCATTGGCGCTGGATGTCGCCAATAGCGTGATCCTGCGCTCGGATGCGGCAAAATCAGTCGACCGTTTTGCCGTGCCGGCGCAGATCGCGGCCTTTGCCGAAGCGGCTACAAGGCTCGGTGCTGAACGTGACAGGTTTCCCATGCTCATTGCGCCCGAGGCGGAAAAGCAGGCGGTTTTTCTCGATCTTCGCGAGGCTGTCGACGATTATTTCCGCGCCGCCATTACCGGCGGCGACGATGGCGACGGCAGGCTGGCCGGGCTTCTCTTCGCCTGCGGCACGGCGCTGCGGACGTTTCCGCTTGCCGAAAGCCTCGGCAACGCCACCGCCCATTCCGCCCTCTCGCTCCTTGCCGGTGAGACACGGGAACGGCTGCGGATCTGCGGCAATTGCGGCTGGCTTTTCATCGACCGCAGCAAGAACAGAAGTCGTATCTGGTGCGATATGGCGGTGTGCGGCAACCGGCAGAAAGCCAGCCGGCACTATCACCGGAAGAAGGACGTGCGATCATGAGAAGAATTGCCCTTCCCTTGCTTGCGATTGCGGGGATGCTCGCTCTTTCCGGCTGCCAGCGGGACGAACCGCGCGAAGTGGCGAAGGTTTCCGGCCGGATGTTCGTTTTCAACTATCGCGTCGCCATCGCCACCTATCTGGTGACCCTCCAGCGCATCGCGCCCGTTCGCGATGGCAGCACGGTGGAAGCGACGTTCGAAAACCCGCGCGGCGGTCCAGACCTCACCAGCCGCGAGAAGATTTTCCCGAAAGATGAAAAGATCACGGTTCAGAGCCCACCGGTGGAATGTGTGAAGCAGGACCGGCCCTATAAGGTCACCATCCGCATCAAGGGGCCGGAAGGCGACATTCTCCAGACCATCGAAACCACGATCCGCTCCGACACCGACCAGTCGCTTCTTCCCGCCAAGCCGCTGGTGGTCGGCCCGCTTTATACGCCCAATCCGGAGGTGTTCAAACCGGATGGCACGACGGATATGCGGCCGGCTCAGGGGTGTCCGGCGTCCTAACAAAAAATTGCAGCCTTAGGCTCAGTTCTCTGTAGGGGGTGGCAAACCTCTCTTCCGTCATGCCGGGCTTGACCCGGCATCCAGCAGCCGCGCGTCTGCGTGGCGTAAGAGTCTTTGCGATCAAGGACTTGATCGCGCTGGACCCCGGATCCAGTCCGGGGTGACGGAGTATGAAGTGAGGTCTCCGCAGAAACGCACCGTCTTGCAGGCAGCGCTCCAAAACAAAAAAAACGGAGCCTTTCGGCTCCGTTTCTTCGAGTCTTTTCAGCGGCTTCACACAATCGCCTGCAACAGCGATTCAAGCCGTTGAGATTTTGAATCAGCCGACGATTTCGGTTTCGGCGAACCAGTAGGCGATTTCCTGTGCGGCGGTTTCCGGGGCGTCGGAGCCGTGAACGGAGTTTTCGCCGATGGAGAGCGCGAAGGTCTTGCGGATGGTGCCTTCCGCGGCCTGGGCCGGGTTGGTGGCACCCATGATTTCGCGGTTCTTGAGGATGGCGTTTTCGCCTTCCAGAACCTGAACGATGGTCGGGCCGGAAGTCATGCCTTCAACGAGTTCGCCGAAGAAGGGACGCTCTTTGTGAACGGCGTAGAAGCCTTCGGCTTCGCGCTTGCTCATCCAGACGCGCTTGGAGGCGACGACGCGCAGGCCGTTGTCTTCAAATACCTTGGTGATCGCGCCCGTCAGGTTACGCTTGGTTGCGTCCGGCTTGATCATCGAAAATGTGCGTTCAATCGCCATATGTCCGTTTCCTTTTCCTTCAGAGAAAGTGGGCGGTCTTTACCCGCCCAAAGGCCCGAAAACAAGGGGGATCGACGAGATTGCGGCGATCATGCCAGACATTTCACGCCGCTGTCACACTGCGGCCTCTCGCATCGTAGAGATCGAGGCAGCCTTCGAACCAGTCCCGCACGGGGTCGTTATCGGCGAACAAATCCGCCCCGGTGGTAATCCGCGCCCATTGCAGCGCACCGAACACGATGTAATCCGCAAAAAGCGGCGATGTGCCGCCGATGAAAGGCTGGAAGCTCAGCATACGCCGGATCGGCGCAAGCAATGCCGGAAAGGCTGCGATTTCCGCCTCGCGGTTCGCCACCACATCCTCGAGCGGACGACCGAGCGCTTTCGTGCGGCTGTCGCGGAAATAACGGCGATCCGGCTCGTCCAGCATATTGTGGATATCGAGCACGGCAATGCGCACGATGGCCGGGTGAAGCACCGTCTGCGACCAGCTTTCGACGAAACGGGCCATGGCCTTGCCGCCCTCGCCGTTGAACAGCGACGGGCGCTCCGGGTAGGCTTCATCCAGATAAAGCGCGATTTCGAAACTGTCGCTCACCAGTTCATCGCCGTCGCGCAGGATCGGCACGGTCTTCGAAAACCCGTCCTCCACCGTCGGGATCACCGTGAAGGGTAAAGGCCGCTCCTCGAAATCCAGCCCCTTATGCGCCAGCGAAAGCACGGTTTTCCAGCAATGGGGAGAAAATGGCCGGGAAGTATCGCTTCCGCATAGCGAATAGAGCGTTCTGGAAGTCGTCATGGGCTGCCCCTCTTCTGCAACATCGATGGAGCGATATAAAAACGGTCGCCGCCCGAAATCAAATCAGGATTTGTCATATTATCGATCAAGGTACGCTTCGGGCACACCCGCCTTCCACAACGCGGAATTCATGCTTCGTGACAGCAAAATTCTTTGTGGATTTATTCTATTTTAAACCGTCGCTTGTAAGAATAACGCCGTTCAACAATCGGTTATCGCCGGTCCATTCATAATAATCCATTGCTATTGGGGCTGTCAGTGACGACATCGGCGGGCGATAAAAAACGCGAACAGGCAAGAAGCGCTCTTGTCGTTACCAAGATCACGCAGTTCATCGCCAAGATGAACATTGCACCTTTGCCGCGCAATTATGAATTGATCTATGAAATATTGTCCGGACACAATCCGGCCATGGGCCGTGACATTCTCGCGCTCGGCAATGCGCCGCAGCAGCATGAAATCGACCTCATCGGCCAGCGGCACAATCTGCCCGGCTTTTCGCGCATCGAAGCCGAACAGATGGCAAGCGAGGCCTTCGATACACTGACGCAGATTTCCGCGCGGCTGGATGCAAGCCTTCAGCGTACCGAGACTTTCCTGGCCAGCCTTGAGCAGGATGAAGATGGCGAGCCGCCCGCAACGGAGCGCTTCGTCGATTTGCTGGGCGATATCCACGAAGAACAGACGAGCCTTCGGCATTTCATCGCCATGGGGTTGGTGAAAATCCGCGAGGTTGAAAGAAACCGGGGGGAGCTTCAGGCCGCCTCGCTGCGCGATGCGCTAACCGCGCTTCCCAACCGGGCTGCCTTTCTTGAAAAACTCGGCGGCCTGTTTTCAAAGGACCGCGCCGCCTCCGCCACCACGCTCGCGCTGCTGGATATCGACCATTTCCGGGAAATCAACGGCAAATACGGCTCCGCCGCCGGCAACAAGGCGCTCAGAAGGCTTGCCGCCCTGTTTCGCAAAACCATCAAGAAGGACGATTTCGTCGCCCGTATCGGTGGCGATGAATTCGCCTTCCTGTTTGCCGGCGTGCCGCAGAACACGGCCGAGGCCATTGCCGAGCGGTTGCGGCAAAGTGTGGAGGCGCTGCGTTTCGTGACGCAGGAAGGAGACGGCGAACATCTGACCGTTTCAATCGGCGTCGCTGCGGTGGATGGAACCGCAACGCCCGCCGAATTTTTCAGCCATGCCGAACTCGCTCTGCTTTCGGCCCGCTGCGGCACCCGCAACTGCGTCGTCGGTTATTCGCGGGAGGTGGCGCAGCATAGCCGCAGCAGCTATCTGGCGCAGCTCGGCGATTGACAGTTTAATCTCGCCCGATGTGGCGCGGGCGCTCTTGCCTTGGCCAAACAGTTCGGCCAAAACGGCGCCATGATTACGATTACCGATCTTTCCGCCCGTATCGCCGGGCGTCTGCTTCTCGACCATGCCAGCGTGACGCTTCCCGCCGGTGTGAAGGCGGGCCTTGTTGGCCGCAACGGCGCCGGCAAATCCACCCTGTTCCGGGTCATCACCGGTGATTTCTCGGCGGAAAGCGGTTCGGTGACAATCCCGAAACAGGCGCGCATCGGTCAGGTGGCACAGGAAGCCCCAGGCACCGAGGAATCGCTGATTTCCATCGTGCTTTCGGCCGACAGGGAGCGCAGCGCGCTTTTGGCCGAGGCGGAAACCGCAACCGATCCGCACCGTATCGCGGAAATCCAGATGCGGCTCGTCGATATCGACGCCCATTCGGCGGAAGCGCGCGCCTCCAGCATTCTTGCCGGTCTCGGTTTCGATCACGAAGCGCAGCTTCGCCCGGCCTCCTCCTTCTCCGGCGGCTGGCGCATGCGCGTGGCGCTCGCCTCCGTGCTGTTTGCCGAACCCGATCTGCTGCTGCTCGATGAGCCGACCAACTATCTCGACCTCGAAGGCACGCTCTGGCTGGAGGACTATATCCGGCGGTATCCGCATACCGTCATCATCATCAGCCACGACCGCGATCTTCTCAACAATGCCGTCAACTCCATCGTGCATCTGGACCAGAAGAAGCTGACCTTCTATCGCGGCGGTTACGACCAATTCGAGCGGCAGAAGGCCGAGGCCGACGAATTGCAGATGAAGGCGAAGGCGAAGAACGATGCCGCACGCAAGCACCTGCAAAGCTTCATCGACCGTTTCCGCGCCAAGGCCACCAAGGCGCGGCAGGCGCAGAGCCGCATCAAGGCGCTGGAGCGCATGGGCACCGTCGCCGCCGTGATCGAGGATCACGTCCAGCCGATTACCTTCCCGGAGCCGGAAAAGCAGCCCGCCTCGCCCATCGTCGCCATCAATGGCGGGGCTGTGGGTTACGAGCCGGGCAAATCCATTCTGAAGCAGCTCAATCTCAGGATCGACAATGACGACCGCATTGCGCTGCTCGGCTCCAACGGCAACGGCAAATCCACCTTCGCGAAATTCATCTCCGGCCGGCTTGCGCCGCAGGCGGGCGATCTTCGCGTCGCCCCTGGCCTCAAGATCGGTTTCTTCGCGCAGCACCAGCTCGATGATCTCGTGCCGGATGAAACGCCGGTCGAACATGTGCGCAAGCTGATGCCGCTGGCCCCGGAGGCGCAGGTGCGCTCCCGCGTGGCACAGATGGGTCTCGCAACCGAAAAGATGGCGACGGCGGCAAAGGATCTTTCCGGTGGCGAAAAGGCCCGGCTTCTGATGGGACTTGCGGCCTTCCATGCGCCGAACCTTCTCATCCTCGACGAACCGACCAACCATCTCGATATCGACAGCCGCAGGGCGCTGATCGAGGCGCTGAACGATTACAGCGGCGCGGTCATCCTCATCTCGCACGACCGCCATCTCATCGAGGCGACAGTGGATCGGCTGTGGCTGGTGGCTGACGGCACGGTCAAGACCTTCGAAGGCGACATGGAGGAATATCGCGATCTCGTCGTTTCCTCCGGTAAGAAGAAGGAAGACAAGACCGACGCCGTTGCCGATCAGGCTTCCAAAGCCGATCAACGCAAGGCAAATGCGGAAAAGCGCGCCCAGCTTGCGCCGCTCAAGAAAAAGATCAACGAAATCGAATCCCTGACGGCGAAGCTTGAGAAACTGATTCAGTCGCTCGACACGGAACTTGCCGACCCGGCGCTATATGAAAAAGCCCCCGCCAAAGCCGCGCAGAAAGTCAAAGAGCGCGGTGAGGCCGCCAGCAAACTTTCCGACGCGGAGGAGCAATGGCTGCTGCTTTCCAGCGAGTATGAGGAAGCAATGGCGGGGTGATGCGCGGCTAGAAGGGTCTTTTCAGCCCAAGGACTTGGGCTGGCTGGATTCCGGCTTAAGGCCAGAATGACGGAGATTGATAACCCAAGGCATACGGCGACCTCCCATGAAGCCGCCGGACCTTATTGACAATCTTACTTCGCGCCGATGGCGTTGAGGCCTTCACGGGCGCATTCGGTGTCGATCGCGCCCGACGGCGCGCCGCCGACGCCGATGCCGCCGACCAGCGCTTCGCCGATCTTGATGGGCAGACCGCCAGCCTGAACGACCAGACGGTCATCCATGGTGCGCAGCCCTTCATTGGCGGGCTTGGAGGCGACGAATTCGGCGATTTCGCCGGTATCGCGGCCGAGCGATGCGGCAGTAAAGGCCTTGCCGGTTGCGCTGGAGACCGTGTGCGGGCCGGAGCCGTCCGCCTTCAGCACCGTCTTGGTGGCGCCGTCGCGGGCGACGATGGCAACGGTGACGGCGTTGCCCTTGGTCGAGCAGGCCTGAAGCGCAGCCTTGGCCGCCTTTTCCGCCATTTCGAGCGGCAGATAAGGCGCGGTCGGCAGCGTCTGCGCCAATGCAGCCGAAGGAGCGATGAGAGCCGAAGCGATGAGAAGGGTGCGGATCATTGAGAGGTCCTCTTGCTTGATGAGGACTGCACCTTAAGCGGATGGCGTTCCGCCGCGAATCCGTAAGACTTGCCGGCGGCTCGGTAGTTCTACCGATCCGCACCGGCTTCCAGCCAGAGCCTTGTCATTTCCGCCTGCGAGGTGGTGCCGAGCTTGAGGCCGATGGCGGAGCGATGGCTATCCACCGTGCGCGGCGACAGGCCAAGCCCGTCAGCGATCTGGCGCGTTGTGAAACCAAGTGCGATGCGCTCGAGTATCTCCCTCTCCCGTGCGGTCAGCAGCGATAAAAGCGCCATGGTCTCGGCCTGGAGCGCTTTTGCATCGAGCCTGCGGGTCAATATCCGATGCGCCTTCTGGATCGCGTCGATGAGATCCTGCTCATCCACGGGCTTGGAGAGAAAATCCACCGCGCCATTGTGAAAGGCCCGGCGGCAGGCTTCGATATTGCCGTGACCGGAAATGATGATGACAGGCCAGTCGATCCCCTCTTCCGTCAGCTTTTCCTGCAGCTTCAATCCGGTAATGGCTGGCATACGGATATCGAAGATAAGGCAACCCGGTTCGAGCCCGGATAGCTGACCGAGAAATACCACCGGATCGGCAAAGCCTTTCGCCTTGATGCCGACGGTGGACAGGAGCAGGATCAGCGCCTTGCGCACGGCGTCATCGTCATCGACGAGATAGACGGGCAGCGTCATGGGGTCTGTGCCTCCGCTGCAATCGGCAGGACAACGCGGAAAAGCGCGCCATTCTCACTCTCGACATAGCGGATTTCGCCGCCGGCGCGCTCCACCAACCGCTGGCTGAGGGCAAGTCCCAGACCCATGCCGTTCGTTTTCGTGGTGGCGAAAGGCGTAAACAGCCGGTCGCGCAGGCCCGGTGCGACGCCGGGGCCGTTATCGGCAACTTCGAGAAGGGCCAAATCACCGCTCCGGCTCAATCTGGCGGTAATCGCGCGTCTACCTTCGATGGCAGTGAGCGCATCGAGCGCGTTGCGCAGCAGATTGAACATGACCTGCTCTATTTCAACGGGATCGACCCGCACCAATAGCGGAGCATCAGGCATCTCGATGTCGATGCTGGCCTCATGACGGGCCGCCTCGCCGGCAAGCAGCGCATCGACGTTGCGCAGAGCGGCGCGCAGATCATGCGCCGCCACCGGTTGACGGTGCGGCAGCGACCAATTGCGAAACCGGTCGAGCATATTGGCGGCGCATCGCGCCTGATCGATCATATCGTCGAGGGCACCGGAAAGGGCCGCGACATCCTGACGGGCCAGCAGCCGCCGCCCGGCCTGCGCCTGCGCCAATATCGCCGTCAAGGGCTGGGTCAGTTCATGGGCAAGGCCGCTTGCCATCTCTCCGAGTGCATTGACCCGCGAAGCATGGGTGAGCCTCGCCTCCATGCCACTCAGTTCGGCCCGTCTTTCGGCGGCGCGCATGCGCGTCCTCTGTCTCGCCATGACAGTGCCGAGCAGGAAAACGATGCTCGCCCCAGCCATGCCCGCCAACAGGGCACGGCCCGGCAAGAGATCGCGCCAGGTGATGGACAGCGCGATTTCCAGCGTAAGGGGCTGGGTGGCGCTGCTGAGCTGCCGGACATATTGCGGTGCTTCCGGCATCGAGGGCGGGCCGAACAGGAGCGTACCGTCAGGCATTTTGAGGCGGATCACCGCCTGTTTCGCCGACCAGAACGGAGTATCGGACGCCAGAAGCCGCGCGGCATCGACGGCAAGCACCAGCACTTGCGAGGCCGTCTCGCTATTGGGGCTGCGCTTGACGATCATGTAGTGGCCGGGCCTGAGATCGCTCGCCACCAGGGCGGGCCGGCCGGTAAAGACTGACGCCGCCTTGCGGATCGCCGCTGCCAACTCGTTTTCCAGCGGCCGGGTGCCGATAACAGGCCCCGCCTCATTGAGGGAAACCAGCTGAACCTCATCGATGCGCGGGTAAAATTGCAGAATGGGTGCCGCGACATCGAGCAGCAGGCCGTAGTCCGCCCCCTGCTCCGCCTGCGCCACCGCCGAAAGCGCCGTCACATGGGCATCATGCTGATCGGCCCGGCGGGATGCCTCGGCCTGCAATGCATCGCTCTGCCGACCCAACTCGCCGAGCAGGCTGACATATTGATAAGCCGCCAGAGCGCAAATGACGGCCGCCATGAGTAATGCCCAGGCCAGAAACAACCTGAGAAAATTCCATCCTGTCAGCAGCCGAGGATTGTCCGCCGTGCGTCGGTCGCCTGATACGGCATGGGCGGCTGCGCGAAACGAGCGGCCGGCGGCGCTGTCCGCGCCCCTGGCCGCCTCATTCGGCAGGTGCTTGGCCGGCTTTCCGGGCATGTCGTTCCATGCATCGTTGTTTTCAAGCATCGGCTCGCCCGCATGACCGGTAAAGAGGGTCATAACATTCGTTCATCAAAGGACTTTTCTCAGCACAGACCGGGAAAACATTCAATCCGGCCCCAGCCGAATTTACCCCTGATCAGGAAGACCCAAAGGGTCCCCTCGCGTTAGGCGCACGCCCTTTGAGGCTGCAACCGGTCGAGCGGTACGGCGGGGGAATAAAGATAACCCTGCCCGAAGCGAATGCCCATCTGCATGAGGAGCCGGCTCTGTTCCTCGGTTTCTATGCCTTCCGTCACCAGCTTTGCGCCGTAACGCTCCGCACTCTCGAAGGCGAGCGCGATGGCCTCCCTGAACCGCGACTGGTCGAGCCTCGATGTCATCCAGTGATCGATCTTGACCTCTTCGAACGGGAACCGCGCCAGCAAAGTGAGGGCGGCATAACCGGTGCCGAAATCATCGAGCGCCAGCCGGACGCCTGCGGCAATCAGCGTATCGAAATTCTGCTGCACAACATCGGTGGTCGGTATCCTGCTCATCTCCGTCACTTCGATCGAGAGGCGATGCGCCGGCACCGCCATTTCGTGCAGCAGCGCCACGACCCGGTCTGCGAAATGCGCGCTCGCAAAGGACGAAGCGGAAATATTCACCGCCAGATGAAAATCCGCCTCGAGGCCGTGCAGGTCGCGAAGATCGCGCACGACGGCTTCGATCGTCGACCATTCGAATTCCACCAGCAGCCGATGGCGTTCGGCGATCTCCAGCACATAATAAGGCGAAAGCGCCTGCCCCCGCGCATCGACCGCACGCAGCAGCGCTTCGGCGCCGATCATGCGGCGAGTGCGCATTTCGTATTTCGGCTGGTAGCAAATGGGCGGCGTGCTGGATTTGATCCAGTTGACCAGCATCTGCCGCACCGCCTCGTCCCGCGTCGCTTTCTCGGCAAAGGAGAAGGGGAAAATCTGCACCGGATGATCGCTTCCCTTCAGCGCAAGGCTCAGGTGCCTGAGGAAGGAAGCGACGTTCTGCCGGGACAGCCTGTCCAGATTCGCCGCACCGATTTTGAGATGCGGCACCGGCCCCGCCTCCGCCGAGCGGCAAAATGCGCTCAACCCGTCATGCAGATGCATCATGAGTTTCGCACTTTCAGACTTCTCCAGCGAAATCCCCCGCATGACGACCGCAAGTGTCGTATCGCCGAACATGAAACTGCAGGGCGTATTGGATCTGCATAATAAGCCGTCTTCCCGGTCGCAGATTTCCCGCGCCAGCCTCGGCCAGAAAAGATCGCTCCAGTCCTCGCCCTCGCAGGCGGCGACATCGGCAATATTGACGATCTCGATCAGAATAAGGGCGTGCGGAACGGCCGGCTCCTGCCGCATCGTCGTTTCTATATGGTCCTTGAGGGCGCGCCGGTTGGGCAGGCCGGTCAAGGAATCCGTCCGCGCCGCCACCTCGCGTTGCCTTGTCTCTTCCCGCGCCCGTGCCTCGCTGCGCAGAAGGATGAACAGGCAGAAGATCATCGGCAGGCCGACGGCGACCGCGCCCAGTGTTCGGCGGCCCACTGCACTCAAAAACAGTGCCTGGTCGACCAGCCCAAGGGCGAATGAGATCGAGATGGCGAGCAGCACGGCAATGAACCTGACCGCGAAGACGGTGAGAATATCCCGAATTCCCAGATCGGCGAGGCGGCGCTTGCGCATCCAGCCATACATGATGATGCCGCAGGCCGAAATGACGACCATGTCCTGCAGGGCCGCAAAGAACAGCACGGGACCGCCGAACACGAAACGCCCGGCCGCCACAAGAGACAGGCTGATCAGCCCCCCCTGCCAGGACCCCAGCACCCCGGCCAGGAACAGCAGGTCGGAGCGGATGTAGGGCTTGGAGGGCAGCTTGATGAACTCGGACACCAGCAGCGTCAGCAGAAAGCCCGCCATTCCGAAGACGATGCCATAATAGACTTTGTAGCGAGGGTCCTCGAGAGCGATGTTTCGCCGCAGGAGGATCAGCACGGACACCATGCCAACTACGGCGGCCGCCTGAAGCAGCAGGAATGGAAGCTCGGCAGCCGATGCTGCCGCTTGTGCGGCGATCAATTCCATCATCTGCATTCCCCGGTTATTATGTGTTCTGGCGCCGGAATTCCGGCACATGGCTCAAAAATCCCACGTCCCGCGGGACAGAATTTATAGCGCGCCGCCAAACCCTCAGTATCCTATGCCGACATCGCGGCTTCGACGCCGTAAAGTTCTGCTGGCCCGACAATCGTTCCGATATGCCCGGAGGCGAGCACCAGCCGGTCACGGCCCTGACGCTTCGCTTCGTAGAGCGCCATATCGGCCCGGTTCACCATCTCGTATATGATTTCCCTGCCGTCACCGGAAACGGCAATGCCGAGACTGACGGTAACGATTTCCCGCCCATCGGGACGGTTGAGATGGGGTATGGCCTCGTCGATCACGGCCAATCTCAGCCTTTCGCCGATGGCGAGCGCGGCGGAAACAACGCAATTGTCGAGCAGAACCACAAATTCCTCCCCACCATAACGCGCGACGAAACTTCTGTCGCCATCATCCTTGCGAAGCGCGCTGCGCAGCCTGCCGGCGATCCTGCGCAGGCAGTCATCACCGGCTACATGACCCTCCGAGTCATTGTAGTTCTTGAAATAGTCGACATCGAGAAGGATGAGCGCCCGCGGCCTGCCGCTGCCACCCGAAGCCTCGCTCGCCGCCTCGTCAAAGCTGCGGCGGTTGCGAATGCCGGTGAGCTGGTCGGTATTGGAAAGCTGCTGAAGTTCGTGATTTGCGGTTTGAATCCGCTGCAGCAACGTCTTTTCGCGCAGCGACGCTAGATAATCCCGTCTTTCCACCTGCTCGATACGATAGGCCGCAAACAGCGAGACGGCGCTGATTCCGACGGAACACATGATCGCCGGCAGCTTGGCCACCTGGCTCGTTACGGTGACATATTCCATGCCGACGATGAAAACCGCCATGCAGCCGACCGTTCCGAGGACAGCGAGCGGAAACGGCTTGCGATGTATCGTATTCATATAAAGGACGACGGTGACGATGCCCATGTAATATTCGCTCGCCGACGAGGTTTGCGCATTGGCATAGATGAACATGATCGATGCGACGACCAACATGCAGCCCAGCCCGTGCAGGACCTCATGCGCCACGGCATCCGGCCGCATCCTGATCGCGTAATATCGCGCGGGAAAATAAAGAAACAGAAGCGGCGTGATGACAAAAAGGCGGACGGTCAGATCCAACCAGATGATCTCCGGGACCAGACTTATGTCCACAAACACGTAGAGATTGTAGAGGATGGCACCGAAAATCAATCCGTATGTATTGAATTGCCGGCTGCTTTCGTTGACTTTCTGAACGAAGCCAGACAAACGGTCGTCTTTAATTAAAATCACCCCGCACCTATCATTCAAAAATATATTAAAGTAAAATACGAAATTAATGCCAACAATTATGGAATTTACACGAAAAAAATTAATATTAAAACCACCGATTAACAAAAAATATCACTTAGATATTCAAAATAGTATTTTTATATCTCAAATACTATACAATATGAGAATACACATGTCGAAATTTGTAATGACGTTACAGCTTGAAAAAAGACGTGCCACGTGGAGACGATCACCTTGCTCCTTCGGTCGTTTCTGCTAAAAACTTGTAAAAATCACACTTTATCCCATGCAGCACTCACACGGGTTCCACTTCATGTCAGCCACCAAGCTTGCCATCGTCGGCGTCGGCAAAATCGTTCGCGACCAGCATCTTCCCGCCATTGCAGGCAATCCGGATTTTGAATTGATCTGCACCGCAAGCCGTCACGGCACCGTGGACGGCGTCGCTTCCTATGGCACCATCGAGACCATGCTGGAGGCTGTGCCCGATATCGATGCGGTGTCGCTGTGCATGCCGCCGCAATATCGTTACGAGGCGGCTTACGCGGCGCTGAATGCCGACAAGCACGTTTTCCTCGAAAAGCCGCCGGGCGCCACCCTTTCGGAAGTGCAGGATCTCGTCCGGCTGGCGGATTCGAAGGGCCTTTCGCTGTTTGCAAGCTGGCATTCGCGTTATGCGCCGGCGGTCGAGGCTGCGAAGGCCTTTCTGGCTTCCACCAAAATCGACAGCGTGCATGTCATCTGGAAAGAGGATGTGCGCCACTGGCACCCGAACCAGGCCTGGATCTGGCAGGCGGGCGGTCTTGGCGTGTTCGACCCCGGCATCAACGCGCTTTCGATCATCACCCATATCTTGCCGCGCGCCCTGCTCCTGACCAAGGCGACGCTCGAATTCCCGGAAAACCGCGACGCCCCGATTGCCGCCGACCTGCATTTTTCCGATGTGACGAAAACGCCCGTCCATGCCGAATTCGACTGGCGTCAGACCGGCAAGCAGAGTTGGGATATCGTTGCCGAAACGGCAGCGGGACGGATGGTGCTTTCGGAAGGCGGCGCAAAGCTCTCGATCAACGGCGAAGAAAAACTCTCCCAGCCGGAACGGGAATATCCGGCCCTTTACGAGCGTTTCTCGGAAATCATCAAGGCAGGCCGCTCAGATGTCGATCTTGCGCCGCTGACCCATGTGGCCGACGCCTTCCTGCTCGGCCGCCACAAATTCGTGGATTCCTTCTACGACTGAGAAGCAGAAACGCTTCCCGAAGGACAATGCCTCAAAGGGCGCGACTGACGAAACGGTCGCGCCCTGATTTTTTGGCCTGATACAGCGCTTCGTCGACGCTGCATAGCAGCGTTGCCCGGTCGGCACCCGCCTGCGGAGCAAGCGCGCCGCCGATGCTGAGGCGGGCGTCCACCTCCTGCCCGTCCACGTCAAAGGGGTTCCGGAAAGCGGCCAGAAGCCGGTCCGCCAACCCGTTCATGACATCGGGAGCGTCGGGCCGCGGTATAAAGATCGCGAATTCATCGCCGCCCATGCGCACGACGATGTCGTCCTTGCGGATTGCCTTGCGGATACGTCCGGCGGCGGCGGTCAGAACGCGGTCGCCGGCAGGATGGCCGAACGTGTCGTTGATGGTCTTGAAACCGTCCAGATCAAGATAGAGGACACCGAAGGCCTCGTTTGCACGCAGGGCCGCGCCGAGCTGGCCATCGACAATCGCCTCCAGCGCCTTGCGATTATAAAAACCGGTCAGCGGATCGGTCATCGCCGCATCACGCAATTCGCGTTCGGCCAGACTCATGGTGAAATTGGCTTTTTGAAGCCGCAGCAATGCAGCCGCCAGCAACGCGAAGTGTCTGAGATTGTCGATTTCGACGCGGGAAAAATTTCTCGGCACCGTATCGACCAAACAAAAGGCGCCAACAACAAGACCGGGCTCAAGTTCGATCGGCGCACCCGCATAGGAACGCAGCTCCGGCCCCCCTTTGACATAGGACATGAAGCGGAAATGCGGATGCTCGGTCAGATCGGAAATCACCACCACATCCTGCTTGGCGATGACGCGATTGCAGATCGACAGATCGCGCGGGCATTCCGACAGTTCCATTCCCGCCTGCTCGGCGATATGAAGCCAATCCTCATCGACAATATTGACCGCCGCACGCGCCACGCCAAAAACCCCCTGCCCCAGTTGCGACAGCACTTTCAGCTCCGGCATTTCGGCATTCTTGAAAGACATGATCGACCGCACCGCGACCAGACGCTCGGTTTCTCCCTCCGGTCGCGATATCGCCTGTCCCATACTCATGTCCTTCTGCTGTTGCGTTACAGGAAGCCGCCCGAAGCAGAGCAGGTCAAACCAACCGCCTCGCTCGAAGCGGAAGCCCATTCCGCTGCGTTTCCTTTCGGCGCATAATGCAAAAACCGGCAATTGACGCCACGTGCGAATTTTTGCCGGTCTGTTTGCGTATGGAACCAATCGTGGGGACGCCCAATCGGCGGTGAGATCAGGCCTTCTTCTGCCAGCGGCCTTCAGGCGACTGCTGCCAGTAGGTCAGGGAATGCCCCTCTGTTTTCAGCCTTTTCCAGTGATTCCGCGCCATTTCGAGCTGGTAGGCATCGTATCCGTCGAACATGAACACGATACGTTCATAGGCTTCCACCGCCGGCGGCTCTGCGCCATCGACGAGAAAGCGGACACTTGCCGCATTAGTATTCTCGTCCGACGCCGTCAGGAGAATCGGCTGGTTTTGCGGTGCGGGCGAAGTATCGGTGGCGTGCGGCAGGAAACTGTCGTCACGAAAGGTCCACAGATGCGTGTCGAGAAAATCGCGGCGCTCCTCGCCCACCGTCTGGATCGCGACCTTCCAGCCGCGTTCCAGCGATTTCTCGAGCAAGGGCGGCAACGCATCCTCCAGCTTCGATTCCGTCAGATGGTAAAACAGAATTTCAGTCATCCGCAGACGTGCCGCTCCGCTCGTTTCAATCTTCGTAATGGGCACGAACGAGTTCGTTCAGCAGCCTGACGCCGTAGCCCGATCCCCAGGACTGGTTGATCTCGGTCAGCGGCGACCCCATGGCGGTGCCGGCGATATCGAGATGCGCCCAGGAGGTTTCGCCCACGAAACGCTTGAGGAACTGCGCGGCCGTGACGGAACCCGCCAGACGGCCCGAGCTGTTCTTCATATCGGCGAATTTGGAATCGATGATCTTGTCGTAATCCTTGCCGAGCGGCATGCGCCACAGTTTTTCGGCCGTCACATCGCCCGCCTGCGTGAGGCGTGCTGCAAGCTCGTCGTCATTGGAGAAAAGACCGGCCTGAAGATTGCCGAGCGCCACTGTGATCGCGCCCGTCAGCGTGGCGAGGTTCACCATGAATTTCGGGTTGAAGCGATCCTTGGTGTACCAGAGCGCGTCGGCCAGAACCAGCCGGCCTTCGGCATCGGTATTGATGATCTCGATGGTCTGGCCGGACATGGAGGTGACGATATCGCCCGGACGCTGGGCATTGCCGTCAGGCATGTTTTCCACAAGGCCGATGACGCCGATCACATTCGCCTTGGCCTTGCGGGCGGCCAGCGCATGCATCAGGCCGGTCACGGCGGCGGCCCCGCCCATGTCGCCCTTCATATCCTCCATATTGAGGCCGGGCTTCAGCGAAATGCCGCCGGTATCGAAAACGACGCCCTTGCCGACGAAGGCAATCGGCTCATCCTTCTTGTTGCCGCCGTTCCACTGCATGACCGCAAGTCTGGGCGGACGCGCCGACCCCTGCGCCACACCGAGAAGCGCATTCATGCCGAGCTTCTTCAGCTCCTTCTCGCCGAGGACTTCCACCTCGACGCCGAGCTTGCGCAGCTCCTCCGCCTTCTCGGCAAATTCGACGGGACCGAGAGCGTTCGGCGGCAGGTTGACGAGATCGCGCGCCAGGGTAACACCGCCCGCAACGGCCTCGGACACGGCAAAAGCCTTTTCCGCTTCCTGATGGGCGGCCGTGACGATGACGATCTCCACCTTCTTCGGCGTCTTCTCTTCGTCGGACTTTTTCTTGGTCTTGTAGGCATCGAAGCTATAGGCGCGCAGCAGCAGGCCAAGCGCAAAATCCGCAGCAGCCTGCGCACCGACCTCTACGCCCGGCGCATCGAGATAGATGACGACCCTGTCCGCCTTCTTGAAACTGGCGGCGGCGGTGCCGCCGGCGCGCAGCCAGTCATGGGCGACCAGCTTCGAGGGCTTGCCGAGGCCGATGACGAGCAGCCGGTCGGCGGCGGAACCCTGCGGCGCGATCACGTCGAGCGTCGTCATGGACTTTGCGGAAAAGCCCGAAATCTTCGCCGCCCTTTCGATCACACCGCCCGGATCGGCCTCGGAGGCGCCGGCGACGGCCTGCGCCTCACCCGAGGCCTGCAGCACAACGGCGAGCGCGTTTTCAAGCGCGGCGGAATTGGCGAAAGAAATATCGAATTTGGCGGACATGTTTTCCTGCTCTTCTTCTACGACTTGCACGATGCGCATGATCATGGCCTTTTCGGCCCCGGGCGCAACCCCGCATTCTTTAAAGGCCTACAGTCGTTAAAGGAAAGGCATTTTTGTGGAATGCGAAATCGCGTCATGAAACCGACAGCTTGTTCCACAAAAAGACACAGGCGATGGAAAAATCATCGCGCAAAACATATTTGTGAGCACGCCGGAATAGCCAATTGCAAACGATGCGATTAGATAGGCGGAAATTCGGCGAGCGATCGCACGGAAAAACAATGTCGAACAGGGCCGTATGAAGCTTCTCGAGAACTATATCCTGCGGCGGACAACGCAGATGTTTCTGGTCGCGCTGCTGCCGGTGCTGGCCATCATCTGGACCATCCAGGTTCTCCAGAGAATCAATCTCGTCACCGATACCGGCCAGTCGATGGGTTCCTTCATGGCGCTCGCGACGATGATCCTGCCGACGCTGATCCCCGTCGTCCTGCCTTTCGCGCTGGTGATCGGCATCACCCAGATCTTCACGACGATGAACAACGATTCCGAGCTTGCCATCATCGATGCGGCCGGATCGCCCCGGTCGATCATGTATCGCCCGGTTCTCATTCTGGCCGCCATTCTGAGCGCGTTTTCATTCACCATCACCAATTTCATCGAGCCGCCCGCCCGCAGCTCCGCCCGGCAGATGGTGGCGGCCGCCTATGCCGACCTTCTGTCCTCCGTGATCGAAGAAAAGACTTTCCGCACCATTCAGGACGGTCTTTACGTGCAGATCGCCCAGCGGCAGGGTCGCATCCTCAAGGGCCTGTTCGTCGCCGACCGCCGCGATCCGAATTTCGATCTCATCTATTATGCCAAGGAAGGCATGATCGATGAAAGCGGCACGTCGCTGACCATGCGCGACGGCGAAGTGCAGCAGAAGACGCCGGACGGCAAGGTCTCGATCGTCAAGTTCCTGTCCTATGCCTTCGACCTTTCGACCATGTCGGAAAAGCAGGATTCCGAGCCGTCGCTCTCGCCGGGCGATGCCAGCCTTGGTTTCCTTCTTTCGCCCGACGAGAACAATGCGAGCTACAAGCGCTCGCCGGAAGCCTTCCGCAGCGAGCTGCACAAGCGCCTGTCGGACTGGATGTTCGCTTTCTCCTTCGCGCTGATTTCGCTGGTCATCGCCGCCGATGCCCGTTCGCACCGCGAGGCGCGCCTGCATCCGATGGTCGCCGCGCTGGTGACGGCCTTCATGCTGCGGTGGCTTGGTTTTTACGTCACCAATCAGATCAAGCAGAGCGCGGCCTTCATTCCGCTGGTCTATGCCGTGCCGGGCCTCAGCGGCGGCGCCGCCGCCTTCATTCTGCTGACTGGCCGCAAGCCGAAAATGCCGAAAATCATCGCCGATGCGATGGGTCGTCTGCGCCGTCTCTTCTCCAGCCGGATGGCGAAAAGCTCTGGGAGCGGCAACGCATGATTTTCAACACGCTCTCCCGCTATTTCCTGAAGCGATATCTGATCACCGCCATCTGGTTCGTGCTCGGCGTATCCTCGATCATTTACCTTGCCGATTTCAGCGAAACGGCACGGCGCATGTCCGGCCTGCCCGGCTATTCCGTTCCGGCCGCCCTTGGCCTGACGGCGCTTCGCCTGCCGCTGATCCTGCAACAGACCGTGCCCTTCATCGCGCTTTTCGTCGGCATGACGACGCTGATCTCGCTCAACCGGCGTTACGAACTGGTGGTGACGCGCGCCGCCGGCATTTCCGCCTGGCAGTTCATCCTTCCCTTCGTGCTCGGCGCGGTTTTCATCGGCATCCTGTCGGTCACCATCCTGAACCCCATCGCGGCATGGGGCCAGAACAAGTCGCTGGCGATGGAAGCCGGCCTGCGCAACGAAGCGGGCGGCGGTCGCCAGCAGGAGATCATTCCGTGGATGCGCCAGGCAAGCGGCGGCCAGGATACGATCATCGGCGCCAAGAGCTTCGAGGACAATGGAACGCTGCTTCTTGACGTGGTTCTGATCGACATCGACAAGGACGGAAACATCGTCTCGCGTAAGGATGCGAAGTCGGCTAAATTGGAAGATGGTTACTGGCTTCTTAACGGCGTTTCGGAAACCCGCGCCGGGCATGTGCCAGTTCGGCAAGAAAGCACGCGGATCAGTACCAATCTGAGACGGGAATTCGTTCAGGAGCGCATGACGCAGACGGAAACCGTTGCTTTCTTTGACCTTTCTCACAAGATCGAAGTTGCAAAGTCCTTTGGACTATCTTCGAAGGCGCTTGAGACGCAGTATCATTTCCTGCTATCGACGCCCCTGCTTCTGGTTGCGATGACCTTGATCGCCGCGACCGTTTCATTAAAGTTCAGCCGCTTCGCCCAATCGCGCTCCGTGATTCTGGGTGGAATCGTTTCCGGCTTCGTGCTTTATGTAGTAACCGTGCTCGTAAGGGCATTCGGGAGTGGTGGCGTTGTCCCTCCCACCGTCGCGGTCTGGGTTCCAGTCATCGTGGCGTTGGCTTTGGGGGCAACCATTCTGCTTCATCAGGAGGACGGCTAGTGGCGGTATATGACCGCGGGAATATCAGGCGGCTTTGGACGGCCCTTCTGACAGGTGCCGCTGTGTGCGCGTATTTGGCATCCAGCCCGGTCGCTTTCGGCCAGGATGGTTTGCTTGCGTCGGCAAGCCAAGACGATTCGAAACTCCTGCTTACAGCAAATGAACTGACCTATAATCGCGATTCCCAGCGCGTGATCGCGAAGGGCGTGGTTCGCATGAAATATTCGGGCTACCGCATGGTGGCCCAGCAAGTGGAATATAACCAGCAGACCGGCCGCGTGATCGCCCATGGCAACATCGAGCTGATCGAGCCGGGCGGCAACAAGATTTATGCCGACGAGATGGACGTGACCGACGATTTCGGTCAGGGCTTCGTCAATGCGCTGCGCGTCGAGACCACGGACAATACCCGTATTGCCGGTGAAAGCGCCGAGCGTCTCGAAGGCGACCTGATGGTGCTCAACAACGGTGTCTACACCGCGTGTCTGCCCTGCGCCGAGCGGCCCGAAAAGGCGCCGCTATGGCAGGTCAAGGCCGAGCGCGTCGTTCAGGACGGCAAGACCCATACGGTGCGGCTGGAAAAGGCCCGCCTGCAGCTTTTCGGCCATTCGATCGCCTATCTGCCGTTCCTTACGGTTCCGGACAATACGGTGAAGCGTAAATCCGGCTTCCTGTTCCCGCAGATGAGCATTACCGACAATCTCGGTTTCGGTATCGGCGTCCCCTATTTCCACGTCCTGTCCGACACCTCAGACGTGACAGTCACGCCGACCTATTACACGACGCAGGGGCTGCTGCTGCAGGCGGAATTGCGCCAGCGCTTCGAAACCGGCATGCACACGGTCACGATCGCTGGCATCAGCCAGCAGAAGTCCGAAACCTTCACGGCCGGCACCAGCGACGCCCTCAACGACAATCGCGGCATGATCGCAAGCAAGGGTGATTTCTCGATCAACCCGCGCTGGGCGTTCGGCTGGGATGCCATGGTGCAGACCGACAATAACTTTTCGCGCACCTATGGGCTGAAGGGTTATAAAAACGACGTTCAGACCAACCAGATTTATCTGAGCGGTGCGAGTGAGCGTAACAGCTTCGAAGCCCGCGGTTATTATTTCAACGTTCAGGATACGGACAATACCGAAGCCAAGGAACGCAAGCAGGCAATCGTCCATCCGGTCGTCGACTACCGGTATTTCGTGCCGGATCCGGTTTATGGCGGCGAACTTTCGCTGACCACCAACCTGACGAGCATCACGCGCCTGCGTCAGGATGCTTACGCGCTTGGCGGTTATCCGCGTTTCAGCGGGCTTGAGGGCGACTATACGCGCCTTTCCACCGAAGCCGAGTGGAAGCGCACCTTCACGATGGACAGCGGCCTGCAGATCACGCCGATCCTTGCTGCGCGCGGCGACGCGCTCTGGACGGACATGTCTCCTGCGGCCTTCACCTCGGGCGGGACCTCCTATGCCTATGAGGGCATGATGCATGACGGCGCAGCTTTCCGCGGCATGGTCACCGGTGGCCTGGAAGTGCGTTATCCCTGGCTGTTCACCGCGCTCAACAGCAGCCATGTGATCGAGCCCATTGCACAGATTTTCGTGCGCCCGAACGAACAATATGCCGGCCGCCTTCCGAACGAGGACGCACAGGCATTCGTCTTCGACGCGACCAATCTGTTCGAACGCGACAAATTCTCCGGTTTCGACCGGATCGAAGGCGGCACGCGCGCCAATATCGGCTTCCGCTACAACGGTACGTTCGACAACGGCTACGGCGTTCGCGCCATTGCCGGCCAGTCCTTCCATCTGGCGGGCGACAATTCCTTCGCCTCCTACGACCTCGTCAATGCGGGCGCCAATTCGGGCCTCGAATCCGACCGTTCGGATTACGTCGCCATGGCCGCTTTCGATGCGCCGATCGGACTTTCGCTGTCGTCGAGCCTGCGTCTCGACAAGGACGATTTCGACATCAACCGCTCGGAGACGGGCATCAGCTATTCGGACCGCCGCCTTACCGGCAAGCTCAGCTATACGCAGGTCAAGGCGCAGCCGAAATACGGCTATAACGAAGACCGCGATATCATCCAGGCGTCCGGTTCGCTGCGCATGGACGACAATTGGTCGCTATTCGGTTCGATCAATTACGATCTGAACGGGAAGTTTGCCGCCGAACGCCGCATCGGCATTGCCTATCAGGATGAATGCACGATCCTGACGGTCAGCTATTCCGACGAAGGCAATATCAATTCCAGCCGCCAGGCCGCCAATGATTGGTCGATCAACGCCCGTCTGGCCTTCCGTACGCTCGGCGATATCAGTGTCGGCTCGGCCAATGATGACTGGAACGACATGGATATCGGCTGGAAGCCAAACAACTACTGAGTTTAGAGGCAGGTTACGCAGCATCGTGACCTGCCTTTTTACCATTTGGCCAGTAAAGCCACGGTTTCGCCGCAACAACACGCCAATGTCGGCCGCACATGGAACCTATCGGGTTTTCTTTCAACAAACCGACACATTGCCGTCTTGCGGATCGCGATGATATATACGTGGCAAATTCGCGGTGCGGATGCACAGGTGCAGGTCTGAAAAGTGGGAGAGTTCAATATTTCCCTCACCAGGCAGAACAGATTGGCGGGACAGGGCAACAGGACCCTGCTCGACGAAAGGGAGAAGGATATGATGAATTTCGGAAAGACGGCTTTGCGTGGCGCTGCTTTCGCCTTTGCGATATTCGCCGTTCCCATGGCCGTTGTGCCCTATGCCGGCCAGGCCTTCGCCGATAGCACCGTCAAGATCGTCGTCAACAAGACCCCCATCACCAATGACGATATCGCCAAGCGCGTCGCCTTCCTCAAGCTGCAGCGCCAGTCCGGTAATCTCAATGAAAAGGCGCGTGAGCAGCTTGTCGACGAAGCGCTGAAGCGCGAGGAAATCGGCCGCGTTAAGATGTCGGTCAGCACCGACGATGTCGATGCGGCCTTCGCACGCTTTGCCGGCAACAACAAGATGACCCCGCAGCAATTGACGAAGGTGCTTGCGCAGGCGGGTGTCGGAGCCGATCATTTCAAGGCCTTCATCGCCGTTCAGATGAGCTGGCCGCGCCTTGTCAACGCCCGTTATGGCGCACGCGGCAAGATGTCGACGCAGGATCTCGTTACCCGACTGAAGGAACGCGGCGACAAGCCTGTCACCACGGAATATTTCCTGCAGCAGGTCATCTTCGTTATCCCGGAATCGAAACGCAACGCCATTACCGGCAAGCGCAAGGCCGAGGCTGAAGCCTCGCGCAAGCGTTATCCCGGCTGCGACCAGGCCATGAGCTTCGCCGCAACCATGCGCGACGTGGCGATCAAGGACCTTGGCCGCATTCTGGCGCCAGAGCTACCGGAAGACTGGAAGGCGCTGGTGGAGAAGACCAAGGAGGGCGGCACCACTGGCACCCGCGTCACCGAAAAGGGCGTCGAATATCTGGCCATCTGCAAGCAGCGCCAGGTTTCTGACGACTATGCGGCGGAAATGGTGTTCAAGTCCGAAGACCTGATGAAGGCCAAAGACGGCGAAAACCCGAACGAAAAGAAATATATGGATGAGCTGCGCAAGAAGGCGCAGATCGTCAACACCTGATATTGATACGAGAGCCGGTCTTTCCGTGACATATGCATCCCTGCCGCTTGCCCTGACACAGGGAGATCCAGCCGGTATCGGCCCCGACATCGCTATCACCGCCTGGGCTAAGCGCCGGGAGAACGGCGTGCCGCCCTTCATCTTCATCGGTGACCCCGATGTGGTGGCGAGCCGTGCGGCGCTGATCGGCGTGCCGGTCAATATCGGGACCTGCGATGCGGAAAGCGCCGTCGGCCTGTTCGAACAGGCTTTCCCCATCCTCTCCCTTCCTGTCGGCTTCGAAGTGCAAGCGGGTCAGCCGCATGTCGGCGCGGCGCACGCGACGATCAAGGCCATCGAGACGGCCGTTTCGTTGACGGTCGAGGGCAAGGCTGCGGCCGTCGTCACCAATCCGATCGCGAAATCGGTGCTTTATGAGGCAGGTTTCGGCTTTCCCGGTCATACGGAATTTCTGGCCGATCTCGCCCTGCGCCAGACCGGCGAGCAAGTCATCCCCGTGATGATGATTGCCGGCCCCAAGGTCCGTGTCGTCCCGGTGACGATCCATATCCCCGTGAAAGATGTGCCGGCCGCTCTCACCGAAGAGCTGATCGTCACGACCTGCCGGATCATCGATGCCGATCTCCGGCGGAAATTCGGCATCGAGGCGCCGCGTCTGGCGGTTGCCGGCCTCAACCCGCATGCGGGTGAAGATGGCGCACTCGGCACCGAGGATCGCGATATCGTTCACCCGGCAACCATGCGGTTGCGGAAGGACGGGATCGATGCCTTCGGCCCCCTGCCCGCCGACACCATGTTCCACGATGCCGCCCGCAAGCGTTATGACGTGGCGGTGTGCATGTATCACGATCAGGCGCTCATTCCGGCCAAGGCGCTCGGCTTTGACGATTCCGTCAATGTCACGCTCGGCCTGCCCTTCATCCGCACCTCGCCCGACCATGGCACCGCCTTCGGCATTGCCGGCCAGGGCATAGCCAATGAGGCGAGCCTCGTGGCGGCGCTGAAGATGGCGGCGGACATTTCCCTCCGCAGCCGGGCCAACGCATAATGGCGGCCATCGACGGACTACCGCCGCTGCGCGATGTCATCCAGCGCCACGGGCTCGACGCGAAGAAATCGCTCGGCCAGAACTTCCTGTTCGACCTCAACCTCACCCAGAAGATCGCAAGGACAGCAGGGCCGCTAGACGGCGTGACGGTGATAGAGGTCGGCCCCGGTCCCGGCGGCCTCACCCGCGCCATTCTGTCGCTCGGGGCAAAAAAGGTCATCGCCGTCGAACGCGACAGCCGCTGCCTGCCGGCGCTGGCGGAAATCGAAGCGCATTATCCCGGACGGCTCGAAGTCATCGAGGGCGACGCCCTCAAGACCGATTTCGAGGCTCTGGTTCCCGCCGGCGAACCGGTGCGCATCATCGCCAACCTGCCCTACAATGTCGGCACGCAATTGCTGGTCAACTGGCTGCTGCCGAAACAATGGCCGCCCTTCTGGCTCTCCATGACGCTGATGTTCCAGAAGGAAGTCGGCCAGCGCATCGTGGCCGAAGAAGGCGATAACCATTATGGCCGGCTGGGCGTTCTCGCCGGCTGGCGCACGGTTTCCGAAATGGCCTTCGACGTTCCGCCACAGGCCTTCAGCCCGCCGCCGAAAGTGACCTCCACCGTCGTGCACCTGCTGCCGAAGGACAAGCCGCTGCCCTGCGATGTCGCCAAGCTTGAAAAGGTGACGGAAGCCGCCTTCGGCCAACGCCGCAAGATGCTGCGCCAGAGCGTGAAAAGCCTTGGCGGCGAGACGCTGCTGGAAAGAGCGGGGATCGATCCCACACGGCGAGCGGAAACGCTGTCGGTGGAGGAGTTCGTCACTTTGGCGAACGCGCTGGGATAAATGCGAAGCTCTGAGACTATACCCAGTTTTCAACTCGCAAACCGGGCATCCGGACAAACTCGCGCATATTATTGGTTACGACGATCAGCCCCTCGCTACGGGCGTGACCACCAATCTGCATATCATGAACGCCGCAAGGCGTTCCAACCTTGGCAAGTTCGGCCCTGATCTGGCCGTAATGTGCGGCGCCTTTGTCGGCGAAAGGCAGAACGTCCAAACGCGCGGTAAAATTTTCAATGGCGTTGATGTTTTCCTGGCGCCGGACGGATTTTTCAGCACCATAATAGAGCTCGCCAAGTGTGATGCTCGAAATACACAGTTGATCTGCCAGCGCGTTGAATTTCTCCCGCAGCTCCGGAGGATAAGTCTTCATCACATAGATACATATATTGGTATCGAGCATATATGTGAGCATCAGAAGGGCTCGCGCTCATCCAATGCAGGCTCTTCGCGAACGGAAAGAAAATCATCCGTTGCACGTGGGCCGGTCAGAAAGAGGTCGTCCCAGCGCTTTCCCTGCGGCACTATAACACGCGCGAGACCGATTTTCAGAACATCGACCTTATGCACGTCATCAGGAAAAGCCACGGCCTTCGGTAGCCTTACAGCTTGACTGCGATTGCTTATAAAAACCGTTGACGTTGCCACTGTCGGAGCCTCGTATATCCTACTGGGATATACATAGCGCCTAACCGCTTCGATTTCAAGATTTTGGGGCCGGTAGCCATACGCTACCTTCCATCAGAGCTTCGGCTCTTCCTCGAGCAACGCCCGCACGAAATCGAACATGCCGTGGCGGCGGTCGCGGCGGACGCGTTCGGCCTTCACGATGGCTTCGACGGCCTCGAAGGCGGCCTGCAGGTCGTCATTGAGGATGACATAGTCATAGTCGCGCCAGTGCTCGATTTCGGCGCGGGAATTGAGGAGCCGGGTCTTGATGACCTCTTCGGTGTCCTCGGCACGGCGATGCAGGCGCGATTGAAGTTCGGTCATGGTCGGCGGCAGGATGAAGATCGAAACGACGTCCGCCTTCATCTTGTCCTGAAGCTGCTCGGCGCCCTGCCAGTCGATATCGAACAGCATGTCGCGGCCGGCAGCCATGGCATCTTCCACCGGCCCGCGCGGCGTGCCGTAAAAATTGCCGTGAACTTCAGCCCATTCCAGCAGCGCATCGCTATCCCGCAGGCGCTCGAAGTCCCGCTTGGAAATGAAATGGTAGTGGATGCCGTCAATCTCGCTCTGGCGGCGCGGGCGCGTCGTGACGCTGACGGACAGGCCGATATTCTTGTCCTTGTCGAGCAGGTTGCGCGCAATCGTGGATTTGCCCGCGCCGGATGGCGAAGAAATCACCAGCATCAACCCTCTGCGGGCAATCGTGACGGGAGAATTATTCACCGGGGCCATGGGTCTACTCCAGATTTTGGACCTGCTCGCGGAACTGGTCGATCACCACTTTCAGCTCTATGCCTGCTGCGGTTACCGCACTGGCGTTCGATTTGGAACAGATTGTATTCGACTCGCGGTTAAATTCCTGTGCAAGAAAATCGAGCTTGCGTCCTACCGGCCCACCATTGGCCAAAAGCTCCCGCGACGCCTGAACATGGGCGTGCAGCCGGTCGATCTCTTCGCGCAGATCCGCCTTGGTGGCGAGCAGCGCCGCCTCGGCATGCAGCCGGTCACGGTCGAGACCATGCAAGCCGTCGCCGATGAGGGCGATCTGTTGGGCGAGCCGTGCCGCGATCTGTTCCGGCTGGCGGGAAGGATCGTTTTCAATGATGTCCGCGAGCTGCTCGATCCGGTTGACATGACCGGACAGGATGGCAAACAGCGACGCCCCTTCCCGCTCGCGCATATCCTTCAGCTTCTCGACGGCGGCAGCGAAGCCGGCAAGCACATCGCCGTTGCGCGCGGCCTGCGCCTCCGCGTCATCTTCCGCCTCGCGAAAATCGACGAGCCCGCGCAGCGTGAGCAGCGTGTCGAAGCTCAGCGGCTTGTCTTCCACGACATCGCCAAGCTCCTTCTTCAGCGCCAGAACCGCTGCCAGGGCATCGCGGTTGATCACCGCCTCCAGCCGGTTTTCCGCAATCGCCAGCGTCAGACCCGCCTGGATATTGCCGCGGGAAAGATGCTCGCCTGCGATTTCGCGCAGGGCCGTTTCCAGCGCTTCAAGACCGGTCGGCAGACGCAGGCGCACATCGAGCCCCTTGCCGTTTACCGAGCGCAATTCCCAAGCCCAGCGGTAACGGCCGGAGGTTCCTTCGCTGCGTGCGAAGCCGGTCATCGATTGCAATGTCATATCTGGAAGCCCCCCGTCATGCTGTGCAAAACCGGGCCCGTGCGGATCGCAGGGCCCGGTCAGGATTATCAATTGTTGGCCGGCTTTTCCGCCTCGGCCCCGCCCGGCTGACCATCCACGACAACATCGGGATTGGCGCCGGAGGCCGCCTTTTCGGCCTCTATCTTGCGCCAGCGGCGCACATTGGCGTTATGCTCTTCAAGCGTCTTCGCAAACACATGGCCGCCGGTGCCATCCGCAACGAAATAAAGGTCATCCGTGCGCCATGGATTGGCCACGGCCTCAAGCGCCGCCCGACCCGGATTGGCGATGGGCGACGGCGGCAGGCCCTTGATGACATAGGTGTTGAACGGCGTCTGCTTCTGCAGGTCCGACTGGTAGATCGGGCGGTCCGACGGTTTGCCGTCGCCACCGAACAGGCCGTAGATGATCGTCGGGTCGGATTGCAGGCGCATGCCCTTCTTCAGGCGGTTGTAGAACACCGAAGCGACATGGGCGCGCTCGTCATCCTTGCCGGTTTCCTTCTCGACGATAGAGGCGAGCGTCACGAATTCCTCGATGGTCTTGATCGGCAGGTCCGGATCGCGCCGTTCCCAGATCATGTCGATCAGCTTGTCCTGCGCCGCACTCATCTGGTTGATGATTTCTTCGCGCTTGGTGCCGCGGGTGAAGCGGTAGGTATCGGGGCGCAGGCTGCCTTCCGGCGGCAGGGCCGAGGGCAATTCGCCGTCCAGCACTTCATCCGCTCCAAGGCGCGCGAACATCTGCTTCACGGTCAGGCCTTCCGGCAACGACACGGAATAAAGGATCGACTTGCCGGACTCCAGCAGCATCATGATGTCCTTCATCGATGCGCCGGCCTTGATCTCATATTCGCCGGCCTTCAGCGTCTGGTCCTTCTGCAGGTAGCTGCCGGTCATCAGGCGGAAGACACGGGCGTTGGAGATGACCTCGTTACGCTCGAGATTATTGGCGATCTCGATGATGCCGGCGCCGTTGCGCACCGTGAAATGTGTGTTCGTCTGAAGCGGACCGGGCTCCTGGAACGCATCGATCATGTAATAGAAAGCGGCAATGGCCAGCACACAGACCGCAACCGCAAGCGTCATCAGAAAATTCAGAAAGATTACAAGCTGGCCATGGGCCTTGCGGGAGCGCTTGGGCGGAGCCGGCACTTTTTCCGGCCGCAGGGCTTCCGTCGGGGATTTCGGAATGATCGGGCCGCGATTGCCTTCGCCCGCGCCGTTTTGTCCGTATGGTCCCTGGCTGTTCTGGTTCGTGTCGCTCACCGTCGGTCCTTTTCAGTTCGGCGTTGTCAGCGCTTTTTGCGCAGGTAATGCGGCAAAAACAGGTTCGGAATGTCTTCCTGCACCACATAGAGATATCGTGAAGCCTTGCTATTCCGCTTCACGAACATCGTTTCGGACAAAGCCGATGGAGGAAGCAGCCTGCGGCCGGAAATCATCCCGAACCGGCAAACGCTTCCCATAAACGACTACAATATCGGCGCGAAAACCGGAATGGCTTTCGCAAGCCGCAATGCGTTCTTCAAAGGAAAGAACGTCCTTTGTCAGCACCCGGTGGGAGGGCGCCAGCGGCGGCAGAGCCGCCGCCGCAATTATGCTTCGTAACGACGCAGCACGAGGGAGGCGTTGGTGCCGCCGAAGCCGAAGGAGTTCGAGAGCGCGACGTCGACCCGCCGCTTGCGCGCCTTGTGCGGCACGAGATCGATCTTCGTCTCCACATCGGGATTGTCGAGGTTCAGCGTCGGCGGAACGATGTTGTCGCGGATCGCAAGCGTCGCGAAGATCGCCTCGATAGCGCCCGCGGCACCGAGAAGATGGCCGGTGGCCGACTTGGTGGAAGACATGGAAATCTTCGAGGCCGATTCCCCGACAAGCCGCTCGACCGCGCCAAGCTCGATCGTATCGGCCATGGTCGAGGTGCCATGGGCGTTGATGTAGTCGATATCGTCAGGCGTGAGACCTGCACGCTTCAGCGCCATCGACATGCAGCGATAGGCGCCTTCACCGTCCTCGGACGGTGCGGTGATGTGATAGGCATCGCCCGAAAGGCCGTAACCGACGACTTCCGCATAAATCTTCGCACCGCGCGCCTTGGCATGTTCCAGCTCTTCCAGAACGACGATGCCCGCACCTTCACCCATGACGAAACCGTCGCGGTCACGGTCATAGGGGCGCGAGGCCTTTTCCGGATTGTCGTTATGCTGGGTGGAGAGCGCCTTGCATGCGGCGAAACCGGCAAGCGCGATGCGGCAGACCGGCGATTCGGCGCCACCGGCGACCATGACGTCGGCATCGCCGAGCGCGATCAGACGGGCAGCGTCGCCAATGGCGTGCGCGCCGGTCGAGCAGGCCGTCACCACGGCATGGTTCGGTCCGCGCAGCTTGTGGCGGATGGAAACCTGGCCGGATACGAGGTTGATCAGGCGGCCGGGAATGAAGAACGGAGAAATGCGCCGCGGGCCCTTGTCGCGCAGCGTATAGCCCGCCTCGACAATGCCCTCAAGGCCGCCGATGCCGGAGCCGATCAGAACGCCGGTGGCGATCTGGTCCTCGTCCGTTTCCGGATGCCAGTCCGCGTCGGCAAGCGCCATGTCGGCGGCAGCCATACCGTACAGGATGAAAGGATCGATCTTGCGCTGTTCCTTGGGTTCCATCCAGTCATCGGCATTGAAGGTGCCGTTGGAACCATCGCCCACGGGAATACGGCAGGCGATCTTTGCCGGAAGGTCTTCGACTTCGAATTCAGTCACGAGACGGGCGCCGTTCTGGCCGGCCAGCAGCCGCTCCCAGGTCACTTCCGTCCCACATCCAAGAGGAGATACCATGCCGGTACCGGTGATAACGACACGCCTCATCGCCAATGCTCCGCCCTTATCCAAATCATCGGTCTTCATGCAACGCCGGACATCAGGAGATGTTCATCGGATGCTGCAGTATTTCAAATCTCAGCATGACGGTTGTGGGCGCCGTTTCCGGCCCGTGACCCCATGCATTGCCCGGAACACGCACCGTCAGGGGCATGTTACCGTCTGCCTATAAAACATTGGCCCGGACGAGCCGGGCCAAGGACGGGAGGATATTGCACCTCCCCCATCAAGGTCGATCAGGCCTGGGCCTTCTCGATGAACTTTACGGCGTCGCCGACGGTCAGGATCGAGTCAGCTGCGTCGTCGGGGATTTCAACGCCGAATTCTTCTTCGAAAGCCATGACCAGTTCAACGGTGTCGAGCGAATCAGCGCCCAGATCGTCAATGAAGCTGGCGCCTTCGACAACCTTGTCGGCGTCAACGCCAAGATGATCAATTACAATTTTCTTTACGCGTTCTGCGATATCGCTCATGTCGGTTTCCTCGACCTTTATTTTGAAGGGAATGCCTTGCGGCACCCTGCCCTGTTAGAAGCCCTCATGCGCCGTTCAAATCCGGCACTGCTGGCAAACCCGTTCAACCCGGTCCAAGCTAGACATCGTCACGCAAAATCGCAACGGCTTCCTGTCTCTCCGGGACGACTGTTCACAGTCTTGGCCCGCTTAACATGGTTTCAATCGGTCGAAAAGCCTGAAAACGCGCTAAGCACAGCGTATGACAGGCAATTTCGCCGAAAACCAGTCGGCGGGGCCTTGCGGCGCCAGCTACCCAAGAAGGTGCTTAAACAGCGCCGCAATCCTTTTCATGACGGCCTCAGGCGCCGTCAGATCATCGCCATGCCGCCGTTGACGTGCAGGGTCTGGCCGGTCATGTAGCCCGCCTCGTTGGAGGCGAGGTAAAGAACGGCCGAGGCGACCTCAGCACCGGTTCCCATGCGCTTCATGGGAATGGCGCCCATGATGGCGTCTTTCTGCTTGTCGTTCAGCTTGCCGGTCATGGCGCTTTCGATGAAGCCCGGCGCCACGCAGTTGACGGTGACGTTGCGGGTGGCGATTTCCTGCGCCAGCGACTTCGAAAAACCGATCATGCCGGCCTTGGAGGCGCAGTAGTTCGCCTGACCGGGATTGCCGGTAACGCCGACGATGGAGGTGATGTTGATGATGCGGCCGAAACGGCGGCGCATCATCGGATGCGTCAGCTCGCGCGTCAGGCGGAACATTGCCGTCAGGTTCACTTCGATGACGTTATCCCAGTCCTCGTCGCTCATGCGCACGAAGAGGCCGTCCTTGGTGATGCCGGCATTGTTGACGAGGATATCGACGCCTTCCAGTTCGGCTTCGGCCTTTTCGCCGAGCGCCTTTACTTCGGCACGGTCGGCAAGGTTGGCCGGGAAAATCTTGACGCGTTCGCCAAGTTCCGCCGCCAGCGCTTCGAGCTTTTCAACGCGGGTGCCGTGCAGGCCGACGGTTGCGCCCTGGCTGTGCAGAAGGCGGGCGATTTCTTCGCCGATGCCGCCGGTCGCGCCGGTTACGAGAGCCTTGCGGCCTGTCAGATCAAACATGTCCTATTCCTTCTTTAGAGCTTCGGACTGAAAATGTTCAGCGCAGTTGCGCCCGATGAATGCGGCAGCCGGAGTATCCGTCTCAGCCGATGAGGGTGGCAAGAAGCTGGTCGATATCGGCAGCGCCGTTGACGGCAACGCCGTTCACCGTCTTGTCGATGCGGCGGGCAAGGCCCGTCAGCACCTTGCCAGAGCCGATCTCATACAGCTGCGTGACATTGTTGGCGGCGAACCATTCCACCGTCTCGCGCCAGCGCACCTGACCCGTCACCTGCTCGACCAGCAGGGCGGCGATCTCATTGGCATCGGAAACGGGGGCGGCGCGCACATTGGCGATAACCGGCACGACCGGGTTGTGCTTTTCGACGGCCGCCAGCGCCTCGCGCATGGCTTCCGCCGCCGGCGCCATCAGCGCGGAGTGGAAGGGGGCGGAAACCGGCAGCATGATGGCGCGCTTGGCGCCCTTTTCGGAAGCGATTGCCGCAGCCTTTTCGACGGCGGCCTTGCCGCCGGAGATGACGAGCTGACCGCCGCCATTGTCGTTGGCGATCTGGCAGACGCCGAGAATGGCCGCCTCTTCGCAAATTGCCGAAACGGCGTCATGCTCGAGCCCGATGATCGCCGCCATGGCGCCCTCGCCCACCGGCACGGCGGCCTGCATGGCGTTGCCGCGGATGCGCAGAAGACGGGCGGTATCGGCAACCGAGAAGGTGCCGGCGGCACAGAGCGCCGAATATTCACCGAGCGAGTGGCCCGCGACATAAGAAACCGTATCGGACAGTTTGAAACCGCGCGCTTCGAGAACCCGCATGACCGCCATGGACACCGCCATGAGGGCCGGCTGGGCGTTGGCGGTCAGCGTCAGCGTCTCCTCCGGGCCGTTCCACATAATATCGGAAAGCTTCTGGTCGAGCGCCTCGTCGACTTCCTGAAACACGGCGCGCGCTTCCGGATAGGTATCCGCCAGCTCCTTGCCCATGCCGACGGCCTGGCTTCCCTGTCCGGGAAATGTGAATGCAATACCCATGGGATGTCGTCCTTCTTGTCTGGCCTTGCCTTTATTCTTTCGGACTTCCATTCACATTCCCGCCAGCGAAGTCAAGGCTTGAAGCCCCATGGCAGGCCCATGTCAGGGGTTTTGCCGTCCTGTTTTCCCCTTTCTTTTCATCATATTTTTTCTTGCACTGCGGCAATTCCCCATTACTTTCACACCACCTTCCAAACTATCTGGCCAAGCACCGGGACATTTCCATGAAACAGAGACTATTGGGCCGCACGGATATTTCCGTGTCTGAAATCTGCCTCGGCACGATGACGTGGGGCACGCAGAACACCGAAGCCGACGCGCATGCGCAGATGGATTACGCCGTCGAAAACGGCGTCAATTTCTTCGATACGGCAGAACTCTATCCCACCACCCCCGTTTCCGCCGAGACCCAGGGCCGAACGGAAGACTATATCGGCACATGGTTCGAAAAGACCGGCAAGCGAGATCAGGTCGTGCTCGCCACCAAGGTTGCCGGTTCGGGACGCGATTATATTCGCGGCGGCCGCGATATCGACGCCGCAGCCATCCGCGAGGCGGTGGATACCAGCCTCAAGCGCCTGAAGACCGATTACATCGACCTCTACCAGATTCATTGGCCGAACCGCGGGACCTATCATTTCCGCGGCGTCTGGAGCTTCGACGCCTCCGGTCAGGAAAAGCAGCGCACGCTCGCCGAAATCACCGAAAAGCTCGAAACGCTCGGCGAACTGGTGAAGGCCGGCAAGATCCGCGCCATCGGCCTTTCCAACGAGAGCGCCTGGGGCACGCAGAAATATATCGACATCGCCGAGGCCAACGGCCTGCCGCGCGTCGCCACGATCCAGAACGAATATAACCTGCTCTACCGCAGCTTCGATCTCGACATGGCGGAAGTCGCCCATCACGAGGATGTCGGCCTGCTCGCCTATTCGCCGCTGGCAGCGGGCCTTCTGACCGGCAAATACCAGAACGGCGCGCGCCCGGCGGGATCGCGCGGCACCATCAACAGAGACCTCGGCGGCCGCCTGCAGCCGCTTCAGGAAGCGCCGGTCAAGGCCTATCTGGAGCTTGCCGCACAGCATGGAATCGATCCGGCAAAGCTCGCCATCGCCTTCTGCCTCACGCGTCCCTTCATGGCCTCGGCCATCATCGGCGCGACGACGATCGAACAGTTGAAGGTGGATATTGCGGCTGCGGATGTGACGCTGTCGGAAGAGGTACTAAAAGGGATTGCGGCAATCCATCGCCAATATCCGATGGCGATCTGACGGCTCTACAGCGCGCTTTTTCACCGCTCGCCCTTGCATTCCGGGCAAAATTGCGTATAAGCGCGCTGTTCACAACACCCGGTCCAATTGGCTGGTGGCTGAACGGAGGGCTGGTTCCGGTAACGGAACAGCAGGAACCATAAGGTTTTTCCGGCCTCCCGTGTCTCCGCTCTCGACCGTCTCGAACAACGCTTTTCTTGCTTTAAGGCCTTACCGCCTTACCCAAGAGCAGTCGTTGAGGCTTAGCGCCGTTGCCGGGTGAAGGACGAAACGCAAGAAAGGCAAAGCTTAAATGGCTCTTTACGAACACATCTTCCTTGCCCGGCAGGATATTTCTGCCCAGCAGGTCGACGCACTTGTCGAGCAGTACAAGGGCGTTATCGAATCGTTCGGCGGCAAAGTCGGACGCATCGAGAACTGGGGTCTGAAGTCCCTCACCTACCGCATCAAGAAGAACCGCAAGGCTCACTACGCTCTCATGGACATCGACGCTCCGGCGGCCGCCATCCATGAAGTCGAGCGCCAGATGCGCATCAACGAAGACGTTCTTCGCTACATGACCATCGCCGTCGAAGCCCACGAAGAAGGCCCGTCCGCGATGATGCAGAAGCGCGACCGTGACGACCGTCCGCGCCGCGATGGCGACCGTCCGGACCGTGGCCCGCGTGAAGATCGTGGCCCGCGCGCACCGCGCGAAGGTGGCTTCGGCGACCGCGAAGACCGTCCGCGCCGTCCGCGCGAAGACCGTGCATAAGAAGGAGTTTTGACCAATGGCTGACGCATCCTCTTCCCAGGCACGCCGCCCGTTCCACCGCCGTCGCAAGACGTGCCCCTTCTCCGGCGCAAACGCTCCGAAGATCGACTACAAGGACGTACGTCTGCTGCAGCGCTACATTTCCGAGCGCGGCAAGATCGTTCCGTCCCGCATCACGGCCGTTTCCCAGAAGAAGCAGCGCGAACTCGCCCAGGCGATCAAGCGCGCCCGCTTCCTCGGCCTGCTGCCCTACGTCGTAGCGTAATGAATTGAAGCGAGGCTGCGTCTTGACGCGGCCTCGTTTTCTCCTTTGAAGCAACTGACTTTTAATCAGTAGGTTGCGAGTTCAGATCCTTCCGCGTTGGGCGCGGATCGATACCATAAAACCCATGTTGGGGATGAGGCTCCAGGGAGCGATCCTCTAACTGCTTTCGTTTCAGCAGGACAGCGAAGTGCAAAAGTTGAACCAGACAGTGCTGATCACCGGCGTTCTCGCCGGCATATGCGCCGCGTTTTTGACGCTTGGCGCAACGGCACAGTCGTCCTTTTCCTTCCTGCTCTATGCCGGTTCCGCCATGCCGATCCTGATCGCCGGCATGGGCTGGGGCAATCGCGCCGCCATCGTCGCGATCATCACCACGGCCATCATCGGCGCTCTCGTCATGTCGCCGCTGTTTGCGCTGACCATCGCGATCTTCACGCTGATCCCGGCGGGCTGGCTTTCGCATCTCGCCAATCTGGCGCGCCCGGCTTCCGAACTCGGCGGCCCGGATGATCTGCTCGCCTGGTATCCGCTCTCCGGCATCGTCCTGCACCTGTGCATTCTGGTCTCAATCGCCGTCGTCATTCTCGGCTGGATGATCGGTTACGGTCCCGATCTGGTCGCCCGCATGGTCGATATCATGATGACCTCGGTGCAGAACCGTGAGCCGCTGTTCGAACCCAATGCCGAAGCGCTCGCCCAGACGAAATCGCTGCTGGTGCTGATGCTGCCGATCGTTCAGGGAGGCCTGTGGGTCATCCTTCTGTTTTCGGCCTATTATTTCGCGACCCGGCTGGTCGGCTCCTTCGGCAAGGGGCTTCGCCCGCGCGAGGACATCGCTTCCGCGCTGCGCATGCACCGCAACGCCATCTTCATCTTTCTGGCCGGCATCGTCGCCATGTTCCTCGGCGGCGTCGCGGCCATGGTCGGCGCGGTTATCTGCGGCACCTTCGGCGCGGGCTTCCTGATGGCGGGTTACGCCTCGCTGCACAAGCGCGCCCGCGGCAAGGACTGGCGGCTGCCGGTTCTTATCCTCGCTTATCTCTCGGCGGTCTTTGTCTTTCCGCTGTTCATCATTCTCGTGTTCGGCCTGAGCGACGTGCGCAGCACGATCTCTCTTACTCCGACGCGGAAAACCGACAATACGAACGAAACCAAACCATAGAAAGGATCAAGAAGATGGACGTCATTCTTCTCGAACGCATCAACAAGCTCGGCCAGATGGGCGAAACCGTAAAGGTTCGCGACGGCTACGCCCGTAACTTCCTGCTGCCGCAGGGCAAGGCGCTGCGCGCCAACGCTGCCAACAAGGCACGTTTCGAAACCGAGCGCGCAACGCTCGAAGCCCGTAACCTCGAGCGCAAGTCGGAAGCCCAGAAGGTTGCCGAGGCTCTGGAAGGCAAGTCCTTCATCGTCGTCCGTTCGGCTGGCGAAACCGGCCAGCTCTACGGCTCTGTCGCCGCTCGCGACGTCGTTGAAATCCTCGGCGCAGAAGGCTTCAACATCGGCCGTAACCAGGTCGAACTGAACACGCCGATCAAGACCATCGGCCTGCACAACGTTACCCTTCACCTGCATGCCGAAGTCGAGCTGCAGGTTGAGCTGAACGTTGCCCGTTCGGCTGAAGAAGCCGAGCGTCAGGCCAAGGGCGAAAGCCTCACCTCCGCTGACGCCATCTACGGCGTTGACGAAGACGCGCTGCGTCCGGAAGACTTCTTCGATCCGGAAGCCGATCGCGACGGCGACGACGAATAAGATTTGGCTTAACGGTCAAAGGAAAACCCCGGATGGCGACATCCGGGGTTTTTTGTTGCCGTGTGGGAGTGTGGAGGGCACCCCCCTCTGCCCTGCCGGGCATCTCCCCCACAAGGGGGGAGATCGAATCGTGGCGACCTTCCGGCCATCTTTAACGTAGAAGCTTAGGCGAGGAGCAGGCATCTAGCTGATCTCCCTCCTTGTGGGGGAGATGCCCGGCAGGGCAGAGGGGGGTAAGCCACACGCACGAGACCTATCGACTACTTCTCCGCCGTCTCCGCCCCCTCCGGCGCCACGCTCTTATCCACATGCACCACCACCGACATGCCGGGCGACAGATCCGCCGCCAGCGGTTGATCGGCATCGATGGCGATACGCACGCCGAGACGCTGGGCGATCTTCACGAAATTGCCCGTCGCATTATCCGGCTTGATGACGGCGAATTCCGAGCCGGTGGCGGGCGAGAACCGTTCCACATGGCCGGTAAGCTTGCGGCGATGCAGCGCATCCACGGCAATCGTCACCGGCTGGCCGACCTGCATGCCCGCAAGCTGGGTTTCCTTGAAATTGGCGATGACCCAGACATCATGCGGCACGACGGCCATCAGTTGCGTTCCGGCGGTGACATATTGGCCGGTGCGAACGCCGACTTCGCCAAGCCTGCCATCCACGGGCGCGTGAATTTCGGTATTGGCGAGGTCGATCCGGGCAAGCTCGACGGCCGCTTCAGCATTGGCGACGGCCGCCTGCAGCGAGCTGCGGTTGACGATGATGGTTTGCAGATCCTGCCGCGAAACTTCAAGCGCCGCCTTGGCCTGCGAGAGCGAAGCCCGCGCCTTTTCGAGCGCGGCATGAGCCTCTTCCTGAAGGCTGGAGGTTCCCGCACCGCTCTTGATGAGGTTATCCTGACGGTCGGATGCGAGCTGCGCCTGTTTCAGTGAGGCCTGCGCGCTGTCGACCGCCGCCTGGCTGGAAAGAATATTGGCATTGGCCGCATTTTCCTGCTGGCGGGAATTATCGAGCGCCGCCTTCTGCGTATCGAGCGTTGCTTCCGCCTGCGCCTGCTTCTGGCGGTAGATGCGGTCGTCGATCTTCGCCAGCAGCGCGCCTTGGCTGACCTCCTGATAGTCCTTCACCGGCACGTCCACCACATAGCCGCTCACCTGCGGGCTCATCGTCGTAACATAACCACGCACGAAGGCGTTGTCGGTCATTTCGACGGTGGAAAGGAACGGCGGCAGCCGCCAGGCGTAAAGCACCAGTGCCACGCCGGCGAGACCGCCGAGCAGCACGAGAATGGAAACGGGGGTAAAAAACTTCTTCAGCATTTTGTCACTCTTGGAATGTTCAAGACTGTGGTGCCGGTGCGGCATCGATTTCTTCCCGGAAAAGGAAAGGACGGATGCGCAGCCATGCAAGGTGGATCAAAAGCGTGGCCAGCGCCAGCGCAGAGACGACGGAGATCAGCAGGAACGTGTCATTATAGGCAAGCACATAGGCCTCCTTGCTGACCTGCTGGCCAAGCAGCGACAGCCCCTCGGCCTTCAGCAATGCCGGATCGGTGATGACATGGCTGTAAGCGCCGGAAAGCTGCGAGACGCGCTGGGCGACCACGGGATTGGTGAGCAGAATATTTTCCACCAGAATATTGGAGTGGAATTTCTCCCGCAGCGTCACGAAACTGCCGAGCAGGCCGGTCATCAGCATCGATCCGGTGATCTGTGTGAACAGGAAGATGGTGATGAAATTCACCAGATAGGGCGCACCCCGGGCCAGTGCGGCGGCAAAACCCTTGGCCATGACGGGCGGCAGGAACATGGCCGCGCCAAAGGCGATCATCATCTGGCTGAGATACATCTCACCCGGCCGCGTCAGATTGTTGGACTGGCTATCCATGAACGAACCGGCGGCGATCAGCGCCAGCGCAATCACGTGGGCGGTATCGACGTATTTCGTGAGCATCAGCCACGCACAGGCCGCACCGCCGAGAACGGTCGCCAACAGCACAAGTGCATAAAGTGTCGTTGTCTGTTCGTTCAGCAGGCCGAGTTGCTGGTAAAAGCTGACCGCCGTTGAAGATTGCTCGGAGGAAACCGCACGGTAGACGAGCAGGACCGCAATAATGTGCAGGTTGGTTTTCGAGAAAATCCAGCGCAGGTCGAGCAGCGGGTTCTTGCGCGGCAATTCGATGAAAGCCATAAGGGTCAGAAGTGCGATCGACGTCGCCAGAAGGACGCCCAGCCACCAGGTTTCGAACCACCAGTAGAACCGGCCGAGCGTGAGCATGACCGCCAGACAGCCGAGACCACCCGCAAACAGAAGATAGCTCAGAATATCCATGCGCTCGATAACTTTCGCGCGCGGGGGTGGGGTGACTTTCAGCACATAGATCATGGCGAAAGCGACCAGCGCGAATCCCACTTCCATGGAATAGAGCGCATTCCAGCCGTCGATTTCCAGCAGGGATGGCGAGACGATGCGCGCGAGCGGCGCCGACAGCAACGTGCCGGTCAGCGCTATGCTGAAACCGAGCGAGAATTTCCGCGCAGGCGGAAAGGCCTCCAGAATATAGAGAAAGCCGAGCGACGAGATCGGTGCGGCGGCCATGCCACTGACAAAACGGATAACGATTGCCGAATGCAGGTCTGTCACGAACAGGTTGAGACAGGAAGCGACGACAAACACGATAATCGAAACTTCGGCGAAAGGCCGCAGGCCATATTGCGCCCGGACCTTGAAGAGCGCGATGGAAAAGGTGGCATAGGGCGCCATATAGGCGGCGGAGAGCCAGGCGACCTCGGCCACGGTGGCGGAAAACTCACCCTGCAACTGGTAGATATTGGCCATGACGAGGTTCATGCCCAGGCCCTGGGTAATGAAGAACGACAGGCCCGCGAAGATGAAACACAGCCGCAGCCATAGCGGCCGCTCGACCGGCTGAGGTGCGGCGGCGGCAGGCTCCGGCACGGTTTCACCCGCGTCCGAAGCACTCATCGGCGTCACAGCCTCTTCCGGAAGGTCGGCGCGTTTGGAGACCGCCTCGGCATTTCGGGCAGCGGCCTCATCTGCGGTTTGTGGCACAGGGGTACTCACGACTGCACCCTCCCCGCCGCCAGATTTTGCAGATTGGCCGAAAGCCGGCGCATGACATCGAGCGCCATGGCCAGTTCCTGCGAGGAAATATCGGCGGCAATCTCGGAGCGTAGCGACTTCGCCATCGCCTGCACCGTCTCGGAGGTTTTCTCCCCTTCCGCCGTCATGTGGATGCGTTTGGCGCGGCGGTCGTTCTCATCGGAACGGCGCTCGATGAGGTTCTGTTTCTCCATGCCATCGAGCACCCGCACCAGCGTCGGCGTTTCGATTTCCATTTCCTCGGCAAGCTCCGTCTGCGTCAGCGGTCCACGACGCGAGAGCGCAAAGAGCGCTCGCGCGCGCGCAAGCGTCAGCCCGCTCTCCCCCACCCGCGCATCGAAAAACGCGCGCAGTTTGCGGGTGAAAGCGGAGACTTCATCCAGAAGCTGTTCCTTGTCGGTCTCGCGGGACATGTCAGCAAGCCTTATAATTAGCACACTACTTATTTTCTGCCTATTTATTCGCAAGACTGACGATTTTCAAGTTTCTTTCACGCCGGGTCTGCCATGCGATAAACTCATGGCAGCGAATCACCTTGCCGGAAGGATCCGGCGCCTTGTCCCCAACCCGCCTGTGGATTGCTGGGGACAACTGAAGAAGTGATCGAGCTTCGCAGAGCGGACGTCAGCCTGCCATAGAGTGTTGCAACATTATCATTGACTGCCATGCCCCAGGAAGCCAAACCCGAGGTTCAAGGACAAAGGCAAAGGGAGATCGCGCAAACCATGAACGACGCTGTGAGAAAGATCACCCCCGCGCAACCGGCGGAACCGCATTACCGCGAAGCGCCGAACAACATCGAGGCCGAACAGGCGCTGCTCGGCGCCATCCTCGTCAATAACGACGCCTATTACCGCGTGTCGGACTTTCTGAAGCCCGTGCATCTTTACGAACCGCTACACCGCAAGATTTTCGAGGTGGCGGGCGATATCATCCGCATGGGCAAGACCGCCAATCCGGTGACGATCAAGACCTTCCTGCCCGCCGACGACAAGATCGGCGATCTGACGGTGGCGCAATATCTCGCACGTCTGGCAGCGGAAGCCGTATCGATCATCAACGCGGAAGATTACGGCCGCGCGATCTACGATCTGGCGCTGCGCCGCGCGCTGATCCAGATCGGCGAGGATGTCGTCAATATCGCCTATGACGCGCCGCTCGACATGCCGCCGCAGGCGCAGATCGAAGACACCGAACGCCGCCTGTTCGAGCTGGCGGAAACCGGCCGTTACGATGGCGGTTTCCAGTCCTTCAACGATGCCGTGGCATTGGCGATCGACATGGCCGGCGCCGCCTTCGAACGCGACGGCAATCTCTCCGGCATTTCCACCGGCATTCATTCGCTCGACGCCCGCATGGGCGGGTTGCAGCGTTCCGACCTTATCGTGCTTGCCGGTCGTCCAGGTATGGGCAAGACCTCGCTTGCGACCAACATCGCCTACAATATCGCCGCATCCTATGAGCAGGAAGTGCAGCCGGACGGGTCGTACAAGGCGAAGAACGGCGGCGTCGTCGGCTTCTACTCGCTCGAAATGTCGTCCGAACAGCTCGCCACCCGTATCATTTCCGAGCAGACGGAAGTGTCTTCCTCGAAAATCCGCCGCGGTGACATTACCGAGGCCGATTTCGAAAAGCTCGTCGCCTGCTCCCAGATGATGCAGAAGGTGCCGCTATATATCGACCAGACCGGTGGTATCTCGATTGCCCAGCTTTCCGCCCGCGCCCGCCGCCTGAAGCGCCAGCGCGGCCTCGATGTTCTGGTAGTCGACTACGTTCAGCTTATGACCGGCTCCGGCAAGAGCGGCGAAAACCGCGTGCAGGAAATCACCCAGATCACCACGGGTCTGAAAGCGCTCGGCAAGGAACTCAACGTTCCGATCATCGCACTGTCACAGCTCTCCCGTGCGGTGGAAAGCCGCGAAGACAAACGCCCGCAGCTTTCCGACCTTCGTGAATCCGGCTCCATCGAGCAGGACGCGGACGTAGTGCTTTTCGTGTTCCGCGAGGAATATTACGTCAAGAACATGGAGCCGCGCGATATTTCCGATCCCAAATATGCTGAATGGGAAGCCCTGTTCGACAAGGTGAAAGGCACGGCCGACGTCATCATCGCCAAGCAGCGTCACGGACCGACCGGCACGGTGAAGCTCGCCTTCCAGTCCGAATTCACCCGCTTTACGGATCTGGCCGATCCGAGCTTCAGCCAGTACGAAGAACACTGAGGCGCAGCCACGCCGGCTATCGATAAAAACGCTCCGTCCTGCGTCAGGATGGGGCGGAATCTTTTCAATGGCTTGGGACTGACACCTCAGAAGCCGATTCATCGATTGTACCGCTCGGCAATGCAATGACCTGATCGCCCGCGCGGATGCTGCTCTGGCGGTGGGTGATGGCGATGATAGTGATATCGCTGTCGACCCGTCTTAACTGGTCCATGATTTCCCGCTCCGTCTCCTCGTCCAGCGCCGAGCTTGCCTCGTCGAGCAGCAGAATGGAGGGTTCGCCGTAAAGCGCACGGGCAATCGCAACCCGCTGGCGCTCGCCGCCGGAAAGCTTCAGCCCCCTTTCCCCGACAATCGTATCGAAACCCTCCGGCATCGCCTCTATCCTGTCGAGTATCGCGGCGCGCTCGGCCGAGCGGCGCAGTTTTTCCTCATCCAGCACCCTCCCGAGTACGACATTGCTGCGCAACGTATCGTTCAGCAATTGCACCTCCTGCGGAACGATGCCGGCAACGGCAAACCAGTCGTCGCGGCCGATTGCGGTCAGATCGGTGCCATCGATGGTGATACGACCCGATTGCGGCGCCATGGTTTTCTGCAGAAGCCGGAAGAGTGTCGACTTGCCGGAACCGGTCTCACCGGTAATGAAGGTCAGACGCCCCGGCGTTGCAGTGAAAGAAACACCCTCGACGCCGCGACCGTTTTCGTAGCGAAAACCCACATCGTTGAATTCTATCGCTTTGCCCGATAGCCGCAGCGGGTTGGCATGGGGCGGTTCCTCCTCTTCCGGCGCATTCCACATGCGGGCATAGGGCGCGAAATGGGCGAAGGAACGAACCGCCTCGCTGATCGACTGCCCGATCAGTTCAAAAGGCATGTTGAGCTGAAGCAGAAGCGTGTTGAAGAGAACGATATCGCCTATCGACAGGGCTCCCGCCTCGTAACGCGGCAACAGGAGATAAAAGCCGATAACCATCTGCATGGCGAGTGCGAGCGAGATGGTGAAGACGAAGCCGATCCGGCGCAGGGAATAAAGCCGCCAGTTGCGATAGATCGAGCCCGCATTGTCCGCAAAACGACGCTTCATCCACGCCGTGCTGCCCGTGTGCCGCAAAGGCTCGATCATGCCGATGGCGTTTCCGACAAAACCGGCATTCTCCTGCCCGGCTTCGATGGCCTTTTCCAGAAAAGGCGTGGTCAGGCGGTTCGAAGCGAGCGTGAGCGCGATGAAGGCCGCGCCGTAAACGACGACGATGGCGACCAGATCCGCACTGAGGACCGTTCCCAGCAACAGGGTGCTGAACAGGAACGTCGCGATGCCCGGCACGAAATAAATAAGGCCGATCTGCATGATCGCCGAGGCGGCCGAAGCGCCCCTTGTTTGCGCAGCCTGAATTTCCGCCGGGTTGTGATCGTTGAAGAAGGACGGTTTTTTATGGACGATGCGCTCGAAGAAGCGTGTCGTCGCGACATATTCCAGCCGCTCCGAATGGATGACCGACATATATTGCGTGGAGCGCTGAATACCCGTCGCCAGTGCCGTCAGGCCCGCATAGAGGGAAAAACCGAGCATCCATTGCAGCGGCGCATCCGGCAGATCGTCGATCAGGCGGGAAAACACATAAGGCCCGGCGGTGGCGAGAACAGACCCGAGCAGGATCGTCAGCAGCAAAAAGGTGATGGACGGCCATGACGTCTTCAGGTCTTCGGCATAGATTCGGGAAAGCGGTCCGAATGCGACTTCGCGATTGCCTGTCATCACTCTCTCCCGCCCCGGCGCTGCTTGAAAGATACGGCAGGCATTGGATAACGGCTTGCAAGCGCTTGCTCAAGTCCGGACTATCGTTCTGCGTTCACATTCAATATTCCGCATGCAACGGGTCTCAGCCCTATCCCGCCCGTTCTGTTCCCAAGGGCGGAATCTTTTCAACGGTTTGACCGGATTGTCTCACAATCCGATTCCGCGCAGCAGCGCCACGGCGGCAACACCGAGCGTTGCGGCCGGCAGAAGGCTGAGGCGTAGCGCGGCGATGGCGGTTATCGCGCAGGCGATGGTTTCCGCCGGTCCGCTGGCGAGCGCCGTCGGCGTCACCACGGCCATCAGGACAGCAGGCGGGACCACACCGAGCGCCTTTTTCAGGCGCGGTGTCAGCGTAAAATGAGTGACCAGCAACAGGCCGCCAAGGCGCGTGGCGACGGTTGCCGCCATCATGGCAAGGATTGTCAGCAGCGTATTCGGGTCGAGCGTCATGCCGGCTGCTCCGCCTGTTCCTCGTGGCCGAAGGCGGCGACGGCCAGACCCGCCAGCGCGCCGGCGGCGATATACCAGGCACCGGGAACCAGCGCGTGGGTAAGACAGGCAGCGGCAGCGCTTGCCAGAAGCACGAAACCGGTTTCCCTGCCCTTCCAGAACCCCATGAGCAGCACGATGAAGACGGCGGGAAAAGCGAAATCCAGACCGATGACCGACATGTCCCCCACCACCGAACCGAGCAGCGCGCCGGCAAGGGTTGCAAGGTTCCAGACGAGATAGATCGAGAGCGCAGCACCGGTGAAGAAGGCCGCCGTCAACCGGCTGGCGATGACACGAAATTCCGACAATGCCCAGGATTCATCCGTCAGCACCAGCATGGCGGCATATTTGCGCCAGCCCCTGAAATCATCCAGCTTGCCGGCTATGGAGGCGCTCATCAACACATGGCGCAGATTGACCAGCAGCGCCGCAAAGCCGAGTGCGTTCCAGCTTGCCGGATGCGCCCATAAATCCATCGCCACGAATTGCGAACCGCCGGCAAAGACCAGCAGCGACATCAGCGAGGCTTCGAGCGGTGACAGGCCCTTGCCGATGGCGACCGCGCCGAACACCACGCCAATCGGCACCATGGCGACCAGCAATGGCGCGGCGGCCCGCAATCCAGCGCTGAATTCCGCGCCTTTTCCCGATATCGACATCGCATTCTCCCTTTCGAAAGAGAGGGATTACGCTTGCGACATTCTTCGGTCTTGAACGAAAGTGACGTCAGGCGGTTTTCTGCTGAAGCGTCGCTTTTTCTTTTGTCGCATTTCCGAACGGAAATGCGGGCTTTGAACTCAGGCCAACCGGAACTGCCCCGGTGTGACACCGGTGCGGGCCTTGAAATGCCGGGTGAAATGCGCCTGGTCGGCAAAACCGCACATTGCCGCCACCTCGGCCGGCATCTCGCCAGCGCGCAGAAGCCGGCGCGCCCTGCGGATGCGCACATCCGTCAGATAGGCATGCGGGGTGATGTGAAACTCTTTCCTGAAAGCGCGAATGAGGTGCGCGCGGCTGAGACCGGCGATGGAAGCCAGCTCCTCAAGGCCGATATCGGTCTCGTAATTGTCGGAAAGATAATCGCGGGCGGTATAAACCGCCGTTTTCTCGCGTGTTTCGACGGGCAGGATAATGGCGCTGCCGTGCCTGCCGAACAGAGCGGCGAGAACCGAGAACATGCCCTCATCCGCCTCCAGAGCGCCGGATTTCTCCTCCAGCCGCCGATGCGCCATCTGGAAAGCCGCCGCCATCTGCGGATCGCGCGGCAGGAATCTTGGAAAGGACGGCGTGCCGTGAAAGGCCCTGCCCGTCACATCCTCGATAATATCGCGCAACAAGACGATATCGGGATAGATCATCCGATAGCGATAACCGCCGCCGCCCGGTGCGCCATCGTGAACCTCATCCGGATTGATGAGATAAAGATGCCCCGGCCCCGTCTGCTCGGTGGTGCCCTGAATGGTGGAAATCTGCGAACCGCTTTCGATCGCGCCGATCGAGAAGGTATCATGCGCGTGCGGCGAATATTCATGGGTCAGAAAAGTCGCGCTCAGGCACTCCATGCCGCCAAAACGCCTGTCACGCCAGAAACGCGTGGTTTCCGTCGTCGCAATCGGCATGACATCTATGGCCTGTTCCTGCGAAACATTGTGCATGGAACGAGTTTAAACCAATCGACCGTTACCGTCTTGAACAAAAGTGCCCGCGCTTCATGCCCGCACATTTCCACAAATGTGCGGGAATGAAGCTCTAACGCTTTGAATCTACGCATCGTGCTTTGCAAAAATCGATAACGATTCTTGCGCCGATGCTGTAGGGTCCGCGAGGTTCCAATCAACCGGACGCATGGCATGACAGACGACTTCGAAGACAGCTTTCCCGAAAACGAAACCGACACTTTCGAGCACGCGCCGCTGAGGCTGACCGTCGATCTCGGCGCGCTCGCCGATAATTGGCGGGACATGAAGAAGCGTTCCGGCGGGGCGCGGACGGCGGCGGTCGTCAAGGCCGATGCCTATGGTCTCGGGATCGAGGATTGCGGGGCGACGCTTTACCATGCCGGCGCGCGCGATTTCTTCGTGGCCACGGTGGCCGAGGGTGCAACCCTGCGCTCCTATGCCCCGGAAGCGCGCATCTTCGTGCTGTCAGGCATATGGCAAGGCCAGGAACGGCAGGTCTTCGACAATGATCTGGTGCCGGTTCTGGCCTCAGAGGAGCAGCTTTCCTTCTGGATGGCGACGGTTGCCGAGCGGGGCGACCACCCCTGCGCGCTGCATGTCGATACCGGTTTCAACCGCCTCGGACTGCCGCTCGAGGACGCGCTGTTTCTGGCCGACGACGTGACGCGGCCGGCAAGTTTCGACCCGGTTCTGGTGCTGTCGCATCTCGCCTGCGCCGACACGCCCTCCTCGCCAATGAACAGGGTTCAACTCGAATCATTCCGAAAGGTTAGCGCCGCTTTCGAAGGCATCGAATCAAGCCTTTCGGCTTCCGCCGGGATTTTCCTCGGCTCGGACTATCATTTCGACCTCACCCGCCCCGGCATCGCCCTTTATGGCGGCGAAGCGGTCAACGGCATGGCGAACCCGATGCGGCCCGTCGCCACAGCCGAAGCGCGGATCATCCAGATTCGCGAAGCGGGCGAAGGCCAGACCGTGAGTTATGGCGGCACCTTCCTGCTGAAACGTGCAAGCCGCCTTGCCATCGCTTCCGTGGGTTATGCGGATGGATATCAGCGTTCGCTTTCCGGTTCCGGCATTCCGCTGCGCGAAATGGGCCATGGCGGCGCCTATGGCGTCGTCAACGGCCACAGGGTGCCGGTGGCCGGCCGCGTGACCATGGACCTCACCATTTTCGACGTGACGGATATTCCGGCCAATGCCATCCGTGCCGGCGACTATATCGAGCTTTTCGGTCCCAATGTGCCTGTCGACGAGACCGCGCGGGCGGCCGGCACCATCGGTTACGAGATGCTGACGGGGCTTGGCCTGCGTTACGAGCGGCAATATCTGATGGCCGACGACTGAGCCACGCCTTTAGCCCTTGGAAAGCTGCGGTGACCTGTGCTAGAAGAGAACAAAAGGAGATCGAAATGCCCGAAATCCATTTGAGCGAACAGGACGAGAAGTTCATCGAAGAACAGGTGGCGGCGGGCGTCTTTAAGGACGCGGATTCGGTCGTCTCAGCTGGTCTGCGTTTGCTGGGCAGCAGGGAAGGCAAGCTTGTAGAGCTTCAACGACTGATTCAGGAAGGGCTTGATGATGTGGAGGCTGGCCGGGTTATGGAGTTCTCCAGTGCAGATGATTTTACCGCACACATTATGAAGCTGGCGGAGGAGCAGAATGAAGCGAAGGCGTCTAGTGGTCACCGCACAGGCGCTGAACGATCTTCTGGCCGATCATAATTACATTGCCCAATTCAATCCCGTTGCTGCCAGACGCTTTCTAGACGACATCAACGGCAAAATGATCTCGCTGGCGCGATATGGGATAACGGGCGTACCTCGAAGTTTCGCGCCGAATTTGCGGGCTTTCCCTTATCGTGAGCGATGCATCTATTTCATTGTCGATGATAATACAATGTATGTGCTGCGCGTGCTTCACGGCCACCAAGACATCTCCGCCGACCATTTCAAACAAGAAGAAAACTGACATAACATGGCCAAAGCCAAGACCCAATTCGTGTGCCAGAACTGCGGCACGGTTCACACCCGCTGGGCGGGAAAATGCGAAGGCTGCGGCGAGTGGAATACCATCGTCGAGGAAGACCCGATGGGCGGCATCGGCTCCGGACCGGGCAAGACACCCAAGAAGGGCCGGCCTGTCACCCTCACCTCGCTTTCCGGCGAGATCGAGGAGGCGCCGCGTATCCCGACCGGTATCAGCGAACTCGACCGTGCGACCGGCGGCGGCTTCGTGCGCGGTTCGGCGGTTTTGATCGGCGGCGACCCGGGCATCGGCAAGTCGACGTTGCTGATGCAGGCCGCAGCGGCTCTTTCGCGGCGCGGGCATCGCATCATCTATGTCTCGGGCGAAGAGGCGGTGGCGCAGGTGCGCCTGCGCGCCCAGCGTCTCGGGGCTGCGGAAACCGATGTGCTGCTGGCGGCGGAAACCAATGTCGAGGATATTCTCGCCACAATTTCCGAAGGCAAGCGGCCCGATCTCGTCATCATCGATTCCATTCAGACGCTGTGGAGCGATACGGCCGATTCCGCCCCCGGCACGGTGACGCAGGTGCGCACCGGCGTGCAGGCGATGATCCGCTTCGCCAAGCAGACCGGCGCAACCATGGTGCTGGTCGGCCATGTGACCAAGGAAGGCCAGATCGCCGGTCCGCGCGTGGTCGAGCACATGGTCGATGCCGTGCTTTATTTCGAAGGCGACCGCGGACATCATCATCGCATCCTGCGCACCGTCAAGAATCGCTTCGGGCCGACCGATGAAATCGGCGTGTTCGAAATGTCGGATCGCGGCCTCCGGGAAGTCTCCAACCCCTCCGAACTGTTTCTCGGCGAACGCAACGAAAAGTCGCCGGGTGCTGCGGTTTTTGCCGGCATCGAGGGCACGCGGCCCGTGCTTGTCGAGGTGCAGGCGCTGGTCGCTGCCACTTCGCTGGGTACGCCGCGCCGCGCCGTGGTCGGCTGGGACAGTTCCCGCCTCGCCATGATTCTGGCCGTGCTGGAGGCCCATTGCGGCGTGAAGCTCGGCCAGCATGATGTCTATCTGAATGTCGCCGGCGGCTACCGTATTTCCGAACCGGCCGCCGATATGGCGATTGCCTCGGCGCTGGTTTCCTCGCTTGCCGGTCTTGCCCTGCCCGCCGATTGTGTTTATTTCGGCGAAATCAGCCTGTCGGGTGCGGTGCGGCCGGTTTCGCATACGGGCCAGCGATTGAAAGAAGCTGAAAAACTTGGCTTTTCCGCCGCACTTCTGCCTTCTGCTTCGGCTGAATTGCCGAAAGGCGGCAAGGGACGCTGGACGGAAATCGAAAGCCTTCCGGACCTCGTGGCCCGCATCGCCGGCTCCGGCAACCGGTTCAAACAGGTTGAGGACGACGAATATTGATCCTTTCGCCAAGGGAAACAGTGGTGTAAGAGGATCGCAAAATTGGCAAGGCAGCGTCTGACGAGGCGTCGCACCTCCGGAGTTAGTATATGCCCATTACAATTTTCGACGGCATCGTCATCGCCGTTGTTCTTTTCTCCGCCCTTCTTGCAATGGTGCGCGGTTTTTCACGCGAGATTCTGTCGATTGCGAGCTGGGGCGGCTCGGTCGCCGCCGCCTATTATCTTTATCCGGTCCTGCTGCCCTATGCGCGCAACTATACCGATGACGACAAGATCGCCATTGCCGGTTCGGCAGGCGTGGTCTTCCTCGTCTCGCTGATCGTGATTTCCTTCATCACCTCGCGCATTGCCGATTTCATCATCGACAGCCGCATCGGCGCGCTGGACCGCACGCTTGGTTTCCTGTTCGGCGCGGCGCGCGGCATTCTGCTGCTTGTCGTCGCGGTCGCCTTCTGGAACTGGCTGGTGGATGTGAAGACGCAGCCGGAATGGGTGACGCAGGCGAAGTCCAAGCCCTTCCTTGACGGGCTGGTGGGCAAGCTGGAGGCGGTTCTGCCTGACGATATCGAACCGCAGATCCGCGCCCGTATTCTCGGAAAACCACAGGAGCCGGCGGCCACACAGGCGCCTGCGGAAGATGTGCCGGCAACAAATCCGCCGGCAACAAATAATTGACACAGTGTCGCGCCTTGCAATGCATGCAAGGCGCGCTATTTGTGCTAAATATCAAGCACGACACAGACGGACCGACCGGGGGAAATACTCACCGGAGAGGTCTTTCTTTTTTCTCGGTAGAGAGCAAGGGCAAGCCGGATGATTGAGCCGCTTTCGCATTCCCCGTTCCCTCGGGCCACTTTCAAGGAAGAGATCGACGGCGACACGCTGCATGAAGAATGCGGCGTGTTCGGCATTCTCGGCCATGCCGACGCCTCGGCGCTGACCGCTCTCGGCCTGCATGCGCTTCAGCATCGCGGCCAGGAAGCGGCGGGCATCGTCTCCTTCGATGGCAAGCGCTTCCATCAGGAACGCCATATGGGCCTCGTCGGCGATCATTATACCGATCCGGCAACCCTTGCCCGCCTGCCCGGCTCCATCGCCATTGGCCACACCCGTTATTCCACAACCGGCGAAGTGGCGATGCGCAACGTGCAGCCGCTGTTTGCCGAACTGGAAGAAGGCGGTATTTCCATTGCCCATAACGGCAATTTCACCAACGGCCTGACGCTTCGCCGCCAGATCATCGCCACCGGCGCCATCTGTCAGTCTACCTCCGATACCGAAGTCGTCCTTCACCTCATCGCCCGCTCGCGCCACTCCTCCACCGCCGATCGCTTCATCGACGCCATCAGGCAGATGGAAGGCGGTTATTCGATGCTGGCAATGACGCGCACCAAGCTGATTGCCGCCCGCGACCCGATCGGCATCCGCCCGCTGGTCATGGGCGAGCTTGATGGCAAGCCGATCTTCTGCTCGGAAACCTGCGCTCTCGATATCATCGGCGCAAAGTTCGTTCGCGACGTCGAGAACGGCGAAGTCATCATCTGCGAAATCCAGCCTGATGGTTCGATCACCATCGATGCGCGCAAGCCCTCGAAGCCGCAGCCGGAGCGTCTCTGCCTGTTCGAATATGTCTATTTCGCCCGTCCCGATTCTGTTGTCGGCGGCCGAAACGTCTATACGACGCGCAAGAACATGGGCATGAACCTGGCCAAGGAAGCGCCGCTGGAAGCCGATGTGGTGGTTCCGGTTCCCGATGGCGGCACGCCGGCAGCACTTGGTTTTGCGCAGGAAAGCGGTATTCCCTTCGAATACGGCATCATCCGCAACCACTATGTCGGGCGCACCTTCATCGAGCCGACGCAGCAGATCCGCGCTTTCGGCGTCAAGCTCAAGCATTCCGCCAACCGGGCGATGATCGAAGGCAAGCGTGTGGTGCTGGTGGATGATTCCATCGTGCGTGGCACGACCTCGGTAAAGATCGTGCAGATGATCCGCGAGGCGGGCGCCAAGGAAGTTCATATCCGAGTCGCGAGCCCGATGATCTTCCATCCGGATTTCTACGGCATCGACACGCCTGATGCCGACAAGCTGCTCGCCAACCAATATGCCGATGTCGAGGCGATGGCGAAATATATCGGCGCCGATTCGCTGGCTTTCCTGTCCATCGACGGGCTTTACCGCGCGGTAGGCGGGGAAAACCGCAATCCGGCCCGTCCGCAATTCACGGACCATTATTTCACCGGCGATTATCCGACCCGTCTTCTCGACCAGAATGGCGAGGCGATGGGCAGCAAGATTTCTATGCTGGCCAGCAACGGCTGATATGCGTCACACAAAGCGGCCATCCGGCTTCCGGTGGCCGCTTTTTTCTTGCCTTTTGTTCAGGCCCTCGCATGCGACGATATGATCGCTTGCGAAAGGCCAGCGGCGCTTCGTAGAAGGAAGCGCAATCAATTCGGGGGAGACCATGACTATCGATCTCAAGGGCCGCATCGCTCTCGTTACCGGCGCGTCGCGCGGCATCGGCTATTTCACGGCGCTGGAACTCGCCAAGGCCGGCGCGCATGTCATCGCCTGCGCCCGCACGGTGGGCGGCCTTGAGGAGCTGGACGACGCCATCAAGGCCGTCGGCGGCACGGCGACGCTGGTTCCCTTCGATCTCTCCGACATGAAGGCCATCGATGCGCTGGGCGCGAATATCTTCGAGCGCTGGGGCAAGCTCGATATTCTGGTTGCCAATGCCGGCGTTCTCGGCGTCATCTCGCCGGTCGGACATATCGAGGCGAAAGTCTTCGAAAGGGTCATGAACATCAACGTCACCGCCACCTGGCGGCTGATCCGCTCGGTCGAACCGTTGCTTCTGAAATCGGACGCCGGCCGCGCGCTGATCCTGTCTTCGGGCGCCGCCCATAGCTGTCGCCCCTTCTGGGGTGTCTATTCCACCTCCAAGGCGGCAGTCGAAGCGCTGGCCCGCACCTGGGCGGCGGAAACGCAAAAGAGCGCGCTTCGCGTCAACAGCATCAATCCCGGCGCCACGCGCACGGCGATGCGCGCCCAGGCCATGCCCGGCGAAGACCCGGCCACCGTGCCGCATCCATCGGAGGTGGCCGCGGCTATTCTTCCGCTCGCCTCACCCGATCTCAAAGAAACCGGCAAGCTCTTCGTGGTGCGGGAAAAGCGCTTCGTGGATTACCGCCAGCCAGAATGAGCGCGACCGGTCCGATGTAGAATTGCCGGCAGCAAAGCCGGCGATCCTGCCTGTCTGTGAAAGAAGGAAAGCGCTTCTTCGGTTGCGCGGCGGCATGCTGCAAAAAACGTCGTACAGATCTGCTACGAAGACTCCGGATCGTTTTTACCAACGGCAAATAAATCCGCACCCTTGCCCAGACAGGGCACAATTATTTCAGACGCATATATCAAACAATACATTCAAATTTCCTGATTTTACCGCCGCATTTCCAAAGCTTCATCTCCACGGCGCCGCAGATCTGTCATCGCATGCGGGTCTCTTTTCAATGGGAATATCCGGATGAAAAATGTTGCTTTCTATTTCTTCACCGCAGCCGTGCTCTGTGCGGCGGCCGGGATGATCTGGGGTGTCCAGATGTCGATCTCCAGGGACCACTCACTGTCCATGGCCCACGCCCATCTCAGCCTCGTCGGCTGGACGACGCTTGGCCTGTTCAGCCTTTATTACACCGTGACGCCGGACGCCGATGGCACCGTGCTTTCCAGGATACATCTCGCCATCGCCGTTGCCGGCGTTGTCAGTCTCGTACCCGGCATCGCCCTCGTCCTGACCGGCGGCACACCGCTTCTGGCGGTGGCAGGTTCGCTCCTGACCGTCACGTCCATGCTGATCTTCCTTGTCACCGTGACGCGAAACGGCATCGGCCCCAAGCCTGCCTGACACAGCCGGGCAGGCTCTTGACCAACGGCCTGCCCCGCGCCATAACGCAAGTCATGAAAACGACGATCTGCACCTGCTGCTGAAATAATTTTTGCTGGTTTACCGCCGGCCAGATCGTTTTCGTCTCCCCGCAAGGTCCAACAGACAAACGGTCCGGCCAGGATAATATTCTGCCTTTAGGGAACTGCCGCATGTCCTTGCGCCTGAAATTTCACAATACACTCACACGCGAAAAAGCGGAATTTGCACCGATCGACGCTGACAATGTGCGCATGTATGTCTGCGGCCCGACGGTTTATGATTTTGCCCATATCGGCAATGCGCGCCCGGTCATCGTGTTCGATGTTCTCTACCGGCTGCTGCGCCACGTCTTTGGCGAAGACCATGTGACCTATGCCCGCAACATCACCGACCTCGACGACAAGATCAACGCGCGGGCGCTGCGCGACTATCCGCATCTGCCGCTGAACGACGCCATCCATGCGGTGACGAAAAAGACCGCGGACCAGTTCCATGAGGATGTGGCCACGCTCGGCTGCCTTCCGCCGACCGTCGAACCGCGCGCCACCGACTACATCGCGGAAATGATCGACCTCATCGAGAAGCTGATCGCCCGCGGCCATGCCTATACGGCTGGCGGAGAGGTGCTGTTCGATACCCGCTCGATGGCCGATTATGGCCAGCTTTCCAAGCGCCCGCTGGACGAGCAGCAGGCCGGCGCGCGCGTGGCGGTGGAAGCCCACAAGAAGACCCCCGGCGATTTCGTGCTGTGGAAACTGTCCTCGGATAATGAACCGGGCTGGGAAAGCCCCTGGGGTCGCGGCCGTCCGGGCTGGCACATCGAATGCTCGGCCATGGCCGGTCGCTACCTCGGCGAGGTCTTCGATATTCATGGCGGCGGGCTCGACCTCATCTTCCCGCATCATGAGAACGAAATCGCGCAATCGCGCTGCGCCAACGGCACGCATGTCATGGCCAATGTGTGGATGCATAACGGCTTCGTGCAGGTGGAAGGCCGCAAGATGTCGAAGTCCGAGGGCAACTTCGTGACGATCTACGAATTGCTGCACACGGAGAAATTCGGCGGCCGGAAATGGCCGGGCGAGGTTCTGCGCCTTGCCATGCTGATGACGCATTATCGCGAGCCGATCGATTTTTCGGTGAAGCGTCTGGAAGAGGCCGAACGCCTGCTCGCAAAGTGGCCGGCGGCGGAAGCCTCCGATGCCGCACCGGACGAAACCGTGCTCGAAGCGCTTGCCGACGATCTCAACACGGTTGCCGCCGTTCAGGCGCTGCATGCGCTGGCGCACGCCGCCAACACCGATCCATCCAGGCTGCCCGCCTTTGCGGCCAGTGCTGCCCTGCTGGGTGTCTTGCCGAAGAAAGCGGAAATGGACGAGGCCATCGTTTCGGCCGTCGATGCGCTGGTGCAGCTGCGCCTGGAAATGTTGAAGGCGAGGAACTTTGCGGAAGCGGATCGTTTGCGTGATGAGCTTTCCGAAAAGGGCATTCAGCTGAAGGATGGCAAGGACAAGGAGACCGGGGAGCGGACGACGACGTGGGAGTTGAAGCGGTAGGCTCCGCATTCGGGGTTCACCCCCCTCTGCCCTGCCGGGCATCTCCCCCTCAAGGGGGGAGATCAGCTAGAAGCACTACCTCAACTTCACTCGCAAACTGCGAGAGAGTCGAGAGCTCGCCACAGATCGATCTCCCCCCTTGAGGGGGAGATGCCCGGCAGGGCAGAGGGGGGGTAAACCCCACGGCACGCCCTTGCTTTCGACCACGCCATACTCCAATCTCGCCGCACCCCTTCAAGCCGCGAGCATCCCGTGCCCCACGCCAAGGTCAATCCTCAACATCGGTCACATGCCCGGTAGATGCGAAAGGCCATGACCGGCGCAGAACTGAAGTTCTGGAACGCCGTCCGCGCTCACCGCCTTGAGGGCCTGTCTTTCAGACGCCAGCTGCCGGTCGCCGGATATATCGTTGATTTCGCTTGCCCCTTGCATAAGATCATTTTCGAACTGGACGGGTTTCAGCACGCGGACGACGCTGCGGCAGCCTATGACCGAGAGAGAACACGGACGTTTGAGGAACTCGGCTGGACAGTCCTCCGTTTCTGGAACGAGGATATCCTCGGAGACATCGACAATGTCTCTCTCCACATTATCCGAACGGTGAAGGAGGACCGACCATGACGACATATACCGGCGGATGCCAGTGCGGCGCGATCCGTTTTCGCGCCTCCGGTGAACTGAAAGACAGTTCCATATGCCATTGCCGCATGTGCCAGAAGGCTTTCGGGGCCTATTACGCGCCGCTGGTTTCGGTGCGCGGCGTGGAATTCGAATGGACGCGGGGAGAGCCGAAACGTTTCCAGTCCTCCAGCGTCGTCAAGCGCGGTTTCTGCCCTGAATGCGGAACGCCGCTGACCTATGAGGCACCGGATGGTGTGGCGGTGGCGGCCGGAGCTTTTGACGATCCCGCCGCGCTGCCGCCGACCATTCAGTGGGGCGTGGAACGCAAGATCGATTTCGTCGACACGCTTCACACGCTGCCTGCCGTCGCCACCGAGGACGACCTGACGCAGGTGGATTACCTCGCCGATCTCGTTTCCTACCAGCACCCCGACCACGACACCGAAAACTGGCCACCGGAGAACAGATGATGAGCGAAACGGGATTTTCCGGCGGATGCCAGTGCGGCGCCGTGCGTTTCCATGCGGGCAAGCTCGGCCGGGCCTCCATCTGCCATTGCCGCATGTGCCAGAAACATTTCGGCAATTTCTTCGGCGCGCTGGTCAGCGCCGATCAGGCGCATCTGACCTGGACGCGCGGCCAGCCGTCCCTCTTCCGCTCCTCGGGAAAAATCCATCGCGGTTTCTGCAACAAATGCGGCACGCCGCTGACCTATCATTATCCCGGCGGCGTGGAGATCGCCATCGGTGCCTTCGATGAGCCCGAGCGGATCGAGCCGCAGGTGCAGGTCAATTTTCATAAGCGCATGCCGTGGATCGAGCAGCTCTTCGGCAAACCGGCCGTGGAACAGGGCGTGGACGAGGCGGAGATCACCTCCTATCAGCACCCGGATCACGACACGCAGGTCTGGCCGCCGGAAGACAAGCGCGCATGAGCGGAGCCGAGGGTTTCAGCGGCGGATGCCAGTGCGGCGCGGTGCGTTATCGGATAGGGGGCGGTCTTCGTTATCCGCATCTGTGCCATTGCCGCATGTGCCAGAAGGCATCGGGCAATTATTTCATGCCGCTTGCCGCAAGTGCGCTTACGCAGTTTGAAATGACCCGCGGCGAAGCAGCGTGGTTCCAGTCCTCCGATCACGTGCGTCGCGGCTTCTGCGGCCGATGCGGCACGCCGCTTTTCTACGACATGCCGGGAGCCGATTTCATCAATATCACCCTCGGTTCGCTGGACGAGCCGCAGCGGGTAAGGCCCGAGGCGCAATCCAATCTCGCCGGCAAAATGCACTGGTTCGGCGCGCTCGATGGCTTGCCGGTCGAGCCGGAACCTGCAACGGATAGCCCTCCCCCTCGGGTGAACAATTGCCAGCACCCGGACCATGATACGGCCGAATGGCCAGCGAAGGATGATGACCCATGACCGAAGAATTGCGCGGCCTTTACCCCGAGATCGAACCCTTCGAGACCGGCATGCTCGATGTCGGCGACGGCCACACGATCTATTGGGAAAGGGTGGGCAAGCGCGGTGGAAAACCGGCGGTATTCCTGCATGGCGGTCCCGGCGGCGGGGTGAACCCCACGCATCGCCGCGTTTTCGATCCCGCCCTTTACGACGTCATCCTGTTCGATCAGCGCGGCTGCGGCCGCTCCACGCCGCATGCGGAGCTTGAAGCGAACACCACATGGCATCTCGTTGCCGATATCGAAAGGCTGCGCGAACTCTGCGGCTTCGAAAAATGGCTGGTTTTCGGCGGCTCCTGGGGCTCGACGCTGGCGCTCGCCTATGCCGAGACCCATCCCGACCGCGTCAGCGAACTTGTCCTGCGCGGCATTTATACCGTCACCAGACCGGAACTGGACTGGTACTACCAGTTCGGCGTTTCCGAAATGTATCCGGATCAGTGGGAAAAATTCATCGCGCCCATCCCGCAAGCCGAACGCGGCGAGATGATGCAGGCCTATAACCGCTATCTCACCGGCGCCGACGAGGCGAAGAAGCTCGAATGCGCCAAGGCATGGAGCCAGTGGGAAGGGGCGACCATCTCGCTCGTCAGCGATCCCGACCGGGTCGAGGATTTCGGCGAGGATAAATACGCCATCGCTTTCGCCCGCATCGAGAACCACTTCTTCGTCAATGGCAGCTGGCTGGAGGAAGGGCAATTGCTGCGCGACGCCGGCAAACTGAAAGATATCCCCGGCGTCATCGTGCATGGGCGTTATGATATGCCCTGCCCGCTGAAATATGCCTGGCAGCTGGCCAAGGCCTGGCCGAAGGCGGATTTCCACATCATCGAGGCGGCCGGGCACGCGATGAGCGAGCCGGGCATTCTTGACCAACTGATCCGCGCCAACGACCGTTTTGCCGGGAAATAACCAGTCCTTTCATCAGCTTGCAACGGCCGGATGAGATAATGATTCACGCAGGGCTCCCTGCGTGAATCATTTCCTCCCGTCGCGGGGCAGCCCATTTCAAGGGCAGCGCGCCTTTTATTCATGCAGTTTTTCTCATGAACCCTTCACGGAAATGAATTGGCCGCCACTTTCGCGATCCGTTATAAAACGCCATCCGAACAATTGGCGGTACTCCCCATGGCACTCGACAAATCGCTCCCGGCCCAGGAGGGCGGCGACAGCGCGCGCGGTTTTGCTTTCGCGCTTTCCGCTTATCTGCTCTGGGGGTTCCTTCCCTTTTACATGAAGGCGGTTGCGCATATTTCGCCGATCGAGGTCATCGTCCATCGCGTCGTCTGGTCGGTGCCGATTGCGGCGGTCGTGCTGATTGCGCTGGGGCGCACGGCGGAAATCAGAACCGCGCTCAGAACCCCCAAGATGCTGGCAATGGCCAGCCTGACGGCCATCCTCATCAGCATCAACTGGGGCGTCTATATCTGGGCGATCGGCGCAGGCCGCGCGCTCGATGCCGCACTTGGCTACTTCATCAATCCGCTGTTCAGCATTTTCCTCGGTGCGGTTCTGCTCAAGGAAAAGCTTTATCCGGCGCAGATCGCCGCCATCGGCCTCGTGGCGCTGGCGGTGGCCATCCTCACCTGGCATGCGGGCAGCCTGCCCTGGGTGTCCATCGCCCTCACCGTGTCCTGGGGTTTTTACGCCTTTTTCCGCAAGACTTTGCCGATTGGCGCGACGCAGGGCTTTCTGCTGGAAGTCATGCTTTTATCCATCCCCGCCGTGCTGGTGATGATCTGGCTTGCCTTCAGCGGACAGGCGCATTTCATGGGCGGCAATTCCGCCGATACCTGGCTTCTGGCAACAAGCGGGCTCATCACGGCCGTGCCGCTCATCCTCTATGGCAATGGCGCGAAACTGCTGCGGCTGTCGACCATCGGCATCATGCAATATATCGCGCCGACGATGATCTTCCTCATCGCCATCTTCGTCTTCAAGGAGCCGTTCGACATGGTGCGCATGGCCGCCTTTGCGATGATCTGGGTGGCGCTGGCGATCTATACCGGCTCCAGCCTGCTGCGGCTCAAGCGGTAATCCGGGCTGCTTCCCTCATTCCTTTGCTCATCACGGGAATGGGGAGAAGTGGCGTCAATAATCCACCAGCAATTGCGGGTTGGCATCGTAACCGAAACGCGGTTTGACGCCGAGAAGACCTGCCGTCTGGGCGATGATTTCGCGGGTCATGGGGGCTGCGGTGGAGGCCGCGGTGCGCCCGCCGTTCACGCCGGTTCTCGGGGCGTCGATCATCGTCAGCACGACATATTTCGGCTTGTGCATGGGAAAACCGGCCACGAAGGCGTTGAAATTGATATCCTTGGCGTAACGGCCATTGATCACCTTGTCGGCGGTTCCGGTCTTGCCGCCCACATGAAATCCCTCCACCTGCGCGCCACGGCCGGAACCCTTGATGCCGTTCCAGTTGAACAGGTAGCGCATATCGGCGCTCGTCCTGTCGTTGATGACGGTGCGCGCAACCGATGCGGCAGCTTCTTTCGAACGCGGCAGGAAGGTCGGCGAAATCAGGTTGCCGCCATTGATCAGCGCGGCAGCGGCCACCGCCGTCTGCAACGGGGTGGTGGCGACGCCGTGGCCGAAGGAGATGGTGACGGAATTGATCTTCTTCCAGTTTCTCGGCTGGGTGGGCGTGGCAACGCCCGGCATTTCCGTGTCCATTCTGGTAAGCAGCCCGAGCTTCGTCAGGAACTGCTGATGGCCTTCGACGCCGACCTTGTCGGCCACCGCCGCCGTGCCGATATTCGATGAATATTGAAACACTTCCGGAATGGAGAGCGGCCGGTTCCGGCCCTTGAAATCCTTGATGGTGAAGCCGCCCATGCGGATCGGCCGCGACGCATCCACCACCGAACCCAGTGTGATCGCCCCGGCATCCAGCCCCATGGCGAGCGTAAAGCTCTTGAAGGTGGAGCCCATTTCGAAGGTGGCGTTGCTCATCCGGTTGAACCAGCCCTTTTCATACTCCCTGTCTATGCTGCCATCGGCAAGGGTGCGGGAAGGCTCGTTCGGATCGTAATCCGGCACGGAGGCCATGGCCAGCACTTCGCCCGTCTCCACATCGAGGATCACAGAGCCTGCCGCTTCGGCCTGATAGGCGCTTTTCGCCTTCACGACCACTTCGCGGACGATGTTCTGTACCCTCAGATCGATGGAGAGCCGCACCGGCTCCAGCGGCGCGCCGCTGGCAAGACCCACGGCACGCAGATCGGCCAGCCCCTGCTGGTCGAGATAACGCTCCATGCCGGCAAGCCCCTGATTGTCGACATTGACGTGGCCGATAATATGCGAAGCGGTTGGGCCGCCCGGATAAAACCTCCGCTTTTCCGGCCGGAAGCCGATGCCCGGTATGCCGAGATTGAGAATATCCGCCTGCTGCCGGGGCGTCAGCTGGCGTCGCAGCCATTGAAAGCCGGTATCCGAGCGCAACCGGCGGTGCGTTTCACGCCAGTCGAGATTGGGAATGACGGTCGCGAGTTTCTCCACCACCTCGTCCGGATCGACGATCCTGCGCGGATCCGCATAAAGCGAGACCATGTTGAGATCGGTCGCCAGAAGCGTGCCGTTGCGATCGACAATATCCGGCCGGGAGGCGACGGCGTTGACGCCGGTATTGATCCATGCGGTCGCCACCGGTTCGGCAAGACCGTATTGGACGAGACGCGCGGCGACGACGCCATAGATGACAGCGAAGACGGCGATCACGATGCCGAGCCTCATGCGCGCATCGACCCTGCGGCGGGCGGCGGAACCGAGGAGCGCCTCCCTGCCCTGCGCGGAATTTCTCTGAATAATAAAATGCGCCCGGCTTTTGAGCCGCACCACAAAAGCAATCATTTCCCGATGACACCCACTCTCATGGCGGCGAAACGAATTCCGCGACAACCAACGCCTTATTGAGGCTGGCACAGGATCAGTCGCGGGGCCATGAAAAGAGCGGTCGGAACGATGCCGCCGTTAAATCTGTATTAATATACATTTAAAATTGTAACGAGCCGCCCGGGCGGCCGTTAACGATCGTCACGCCGATCAGGATGAACGGACCGGGATTTAAGGCGAAAACCGCTTACGCTTTTCGCCATCCCGGCCTAGAGGCGGGAAATCACCGAAGGGTCGCCTTCCGGGTTCTGCTGCGCCAGCGCCCGGTCGATGATGGCGGGCACGATATCCTTCACCTCGTCGATGACGAGCGGGTTGAGAAGATGCGCGCGGTGGATGAAACCCTGATCGCGCATGTGCTGCACCAGTTCCAGCATCGGGTTCCAGAAACCGTTGATATTGGCGAAGACCATCGGCTTGGCATGGCGGCCGAGCTGCGCCCAGGTCATGATCTCGACGATCTCCTCCAGCGTGCCGACACCGCCCGGCAATGTCACGAAGGCATCGGAGCGCTCGAACATCATATGTTTGCGCTCATGCATGTCCTTGGTGATGACAAGCTCGTTCAATTGTCCGAGAGAATGGCGCGTCGCCTCCATATCGACCAGAAATTCCGGTATGATGCCGGTCACTTCGCCGCCATTGGAAAGAACGCCGCTGGCAACTGCGCCCATGATGCCCTTGGTGCCGCCGCCATAGACGAGGCGAATGCCGTTTTCGGCAATGGATTTCCCAAGCGCGCGGCCCGCTTCCATATGGGCCGGATCACGTCCGGGCTGGGAGCCGCAATAAACGCAGATGGATCGAATCGCTGTATTTTTGTCCGTCATGAAGGGAAGGAACTATGTGCGATGCGGCACGTCAAGAAAATTTGGGAAATCCCTTGCAAATATGGCCTTTTGGCCACTCGCCGCTTGTCTGGCGCAAGGTAAGACGCTAGCAATCTCAACTCGTGTGAAAAGCTTGAAATACCCGGAGATTCCAGGATGAAAAACAATAAGGCCGGTTTGCTGGCGCTGATCGTGCTGGGCGTTGCGTCCCTGCTCATGATCTTTTTCGTCCTGCCGCGGATTTCAAACGACGGCAAACCGATCGGCGACGCCATCAACGAAGCCGGCAACGCCGTGAAGAACAGCGTTGAAATGGGCGCTGACAAGGCGGGCGACATTCTCTCCGACGCCGCCGAGGAAACCGCCAACATCGCCGACAAGGTCGGGCGGCGGGCGGCTTCCGCCACCCAGTCGATCAAGGATTTGACGACGCTTTTCGCCGATAGCAAGGTTCCCTCCGACGCCGATTTCGCGGCGGCGCGCAAGAAGGTCGAGACCTCGCTCAAGGAACTGACGAATATCGAAATTCCAGAGTCGCTGGACGAAACGACGTCGCGGCTCATCACCACCGCCCGCACGGCCGCCGAACGCACCACGGCGTTCCTGCGCGGCCTGCCCGACAATGCGGCGGCGGCGGCAGCACAGGTGCGCCGTCTGGCAGGCGTTTTCGCCGGCACAGACGATGGTGCGCCAGAACCGGCAAAACCGGCCGCAGCACCCGCCGATGCGGCACAATCGTCTGCCGCCACGCCGACCTTCGACGTGCTGCGCGTCGAGCCGGACGGTTCGGCCGTGATTGCCGGCAAGGCACAGCCCGGCGCAAAGCTCGAAATCTTGAGCAACGGCAAGGTGGTCGCCCAGACGACCATCGACGGCACCGGCGATTTCGCCGCCGTTTTCGACAATCCGCTTCCCCCGGGCGATCACGAGCTGGTGCTGCGTTCGACCGATGCCAGCGGCAAGGCGACGCAATCCGAGGAAGTGGCCACGGTTTCCGTGCCTGACGGCAAGACGGGCGAACTTCTGGCCATGGTTTCCAAGCCCGGCAAGGCAAGCCGCGTGCTGGCCATGCCGGAGGCGGCTCCTCCGGCGCTTCAGCCGCAAGCCGCGCCGTCGCAGCAGCCTGCGGCAACGTCCGAAACCAGCAGCAACACCGCTTCCGCACCGCTCGCCGGTACTGCGGCTCCGTCCGCTACGGCCCCGCTGACGTCGAGCGTTCAGGTCACCGCCGTCGAGTTCGAGGGATCGAAGATTTTCGTCGCGGGTTCCGCGCCCGCCGGTTCGACGGTGCGTGCGCTGGTCGATGACAGGGAAATCGGCAAGAGCATCACGGAAGCCTCCGGCCATTTCGTCGTCGAAGGCGATGTCGATCTTAGCGTCGGCAGCCACATCATCACCGTCGAGGAACTGAATGCCGACGGCACCGCGAAGGTGCGTGTGCGCGTTCCCTTCGAGCGGCCGCAGACCGACCAGGCAACGGTCGCCATGCAGTCGCCGTCCGCTTCGTCGTCAGCAACCACGACTACGGCGCCTGCCGAAAACCAGAGCACGGCAAGCGACCGCGCCGCTTTCGAAAAGCTGCGCGCCGATGTCGCCAAGGCCTTCGGCATTCTTTCCAATCTCTACAAGGATCAGGCCACGCCTGCGCTCGATCAGGCCATTGCCGGCCGCTCCGCCGTCGTCATCGGCCTCAAGTCGCTTTCGGAATTCCGCACCGCAGCCGCGACCGAACCCGCCTTCACCGCTTTTGCGGGCGATATCACCGCCAAAGCGCGTCAGTTGCTGACATCGGTTGAAGCATGGCCGAACGATGTGGCGGCAATCGGCAAGGGTATCGCCTCGCTGGCAAGCCGCCTTGCCGAACTCCACATCACGGCACCTGCTGCTCCCGCGCCACAGGCGCCCGCCGGCCCGCAGACCTTCGAGCAGGCGCCGCTGGCCGAGAGCCAGAACAGCGTCATCATCCGCCGTGGCGATACGCTCTGGCAGATTTCCCGTCGCGTTTATGGTCAGGGCGTGCGTTACACCACGATCTACCTTGCCAACGAAGATCAGATCAAAAACCCCGATCTGATCGAGCCCGGCCAGATTTTCGGCGTGCCGAAAGAGGCGCTGCCGAATGCGGAAGAACTTCACCGCAAGCGGCTGAAGAGCGGCTCCTGAGCATTTGAAACGTTGCGGTGAACCCGCAACGACCCTATCTGTGACACGCGCGGCGGCTTGACCAAAGCCGCCGCCCTGCTGTCGGCTTCCGGCAGTGACCGGAGCGAATGATGGCCACGAAGAAAAAAACCATTTCGGCGGATTCCAGCAATCCCACCCAGACGCTGATCAATCTCTGGCCCTATATGTGGCCGGAGGGACGTTGGGACCTGAAGATGCGGGTGATCTGGGCCACCGTGTACCTGATCGTCGCCAAGCTGGTGCTGATCTCCGTTCCCTATTTCTTCAAATGGGCGACCGATGCGCTGAACGGCCGGCTGGACATGGCCGGGCTTGTTCCCGCCTTCCTGCTCGGCGCCGTCGCGCTGGTGATCGCCTATAATCTGACGCGGCTGATACAGGTGGGGCTCAACCAGCTGCGCGATTCGCTTTTCGCCAGCGTCGGCCAGCATGCGGTACGCCAGCTCGCCTACAGGACCTTCGTGCACATGCACCGGCTTTCTTTGCGTTTCCATCTGGAGCGCAAGACCGGCGGGCTGTCGCGGGTCATCGAGCGCGGCACCAAGGGCATCGAAACCATTGTCCGCTTCACCATTCTCAACACCGCGCCGACCTTTATCGAATTCCTGCTGACGGCGATCATTTTCTGGGCCTCCTACGGTTTTTCCTATGTGCTCGTCACGGTCATCACGGTCTGGGCCTATATCTGGTTCACCGTGCGGGCCAGCAACTGGCGTATCGGCATTCGCCGCGCCATGAACGACAGCGACACAGACGCCAATACCAAGGCGATCGACTCGCTTCTGAATTTCGAAACCGTCAAATATTTCGGCAATGAGGAGATGGAGGCGCGGCGTTTCGACGTCGCCATGGAGCGTTACGAAAAATCGGCGATCTCGATCTGGACCTCGCTCGGCTGGCTGAACTTCGGCCAGGGCGTGATCTTCGGCATCGGCTCCACCGTCATGATGGTGATGTCGGCGCTTGCCGTGCAGCGCGGCGAACAGACCATCGGCGATTTCGTCTTCGTCAATGCGCTGCTGCTGCAGCTTTCGGTGCCGCTCAATTTCATCGGTTTCGTCTATCGCGAAATCCGCCAGGGCCTGACCGACATCGAGCAGATGTTCGATCTTCTGGAAGTGGAGGCGGAAGTCACCGACAGGCCGGATGCAAAACCGCTCGCAGCCGGACCCGGCGCGATTTCCTTCCGCGACGTGCATTTCGCCTATGACCCCGAAAGACCGATCCTAAAGGGCGTTTCCTTCGACGTGCCGGCGGGCAAGACGGTGGCCATCGTCGGCCCTTCGGGTGCGGGAAAATCGACGATCTCGCGGCTGCTTTATCGTTTCTACGATATTCAGGAAGGCTCCGTCACCGTCGACGGGCAGGATATTCGCGATGTGACGCAGAAGAGCCTGCGCTCGGTGATCGGCATGGTGCCGCAGGACACGGTGCTTTTTAACGACACGCTCGCCTACAACATCCGTTATGGCCGTCCCTCAGCCACCGACGAGGAACTGAGGGCGGCCGCGGATGCGGCGCAGATCAGCGCCTTCATCGGCAAGCTGCCGGAGGGTTATGCCACCATGGTCGGCGAACGCGGCCTGAAGCTTTCCGGCGGGGAAAAACAGCGCGTGGCGATTGCCCGCACCATCCTCAAGGCGCCGCCGATCCTCATTCTCGACGAGGCCACCTCGGCGCTCGATACGCATACGGAACAGGAAATCCAGAGCGCGCTCGACATCGTTTCGAAGAACCGCACCACGCTGGTTATCGCCCACCGCCTTTCCACCGTCATCGGCGCGGATGAGATCATCGTATTGAAGGACGGGCAGATCGCCGAACGCGGCACGCACAGCTCGCTGATGGGGCAGAACGGCCTCTACGCCTCGATGTGGAGCCGCCAGCGCGAGGCGATCCGCGCCGAGGAAATGCTGCGCCATGTGCGTGAAACCGACGATCTGGGTGTCATCGACCGCGGGGAACCCGCCCATTGATGGCTGTACCCCGGGGTAACAGGGCCAACGGGCGCACCCCACCATTGCCGGGCGGCCTTTTTGGCTGTAACCAGCTAGGCAAAATTTGTCGCATTGCCGTTTGGATCGTGTCGTATCGCGACCATATAGACGCGACAGACGGAAACCGGAGCAAGGAATCTCATGAATCTGTTCGACACCATTCGCAACACCATCGTACCGATCCACAAGGAAGGTTATGTCTTTGTGGCGGCCTTCTTCGTCGCATCGCTGGTGCTCGGCTGGATCGCCGAACCGCTGTTCTGGGTCGGCCTGGTGCTGACGGCCTGGTGCGCCTATTTCTTCCGCGATCCCGAGCGCGTCACGCCGCAGGATGACGACCTCATCATCAGCCCGGCCGATGGGAAGGTTTCCGCCGTGCAGAGCGTCGTTCCGCCGCTGGAGCTGGAACTCGGCAAGGAGCCGCTGGTGCGCATCTCGGTGTTCATGAACGTGTTCAACTGCCATGTGAACCGTTCGCCGGTACGCGGCCGTATCGTCAATGTCGCCTACCGTCCCGGCCTCTTCCTCAATGCCGAAGTCGACAAGGCTTCCGAAGACAATGAGCGCAACGGCCTCGTCATCGAGACATCGCACGGCAAGGTCGGCGTGGTGCAGATCGCCGGCATGGTTGCACGCCGCATCGTCTGCTGGGTAAAGCCGAATGAACCAGTCGATGCCGGTGAGCGTTTCGGTCTTATCCGTTTCGGTTCGCGCCTCGATATCTTCCTTCCCGCAGGTTTCGAGCCGCGTGTATCGGTCGGCCAGACGGCGATTGCCGGTGAAACCGTGCTTGCCGAATTCGGCTCCGCCAAGGGTCCGGTCGTCAGCCGTCGCGGCTGACGGAAACAGGAAGGGCATGCGCATGGAAACGCCGATCGCCGAGCCGCAACAGAACGGCAAACCCGAGGGCCGCAGCGACAGCGGCCGTGGACCCCGGCTGAGGGAAATTCCCTTTCGCCTCGTCGTTCCCAATCTCATCACCGTTCTGGCCATCTGTGCGGGCCTGAGCGGCGTGCGTCTTGCCATTGAGGGTCGCTTCGAGCTGGCCGTCGGCATGGTGCTGCTCGCCGCCTTCCTCGACGGCATAGACGGGCGCATCGCCCGCATGATGAAAGCGACGTCCAAATTCGGCGAGCAGATGGATTCGCTGGCCGATATCGTCAATTTCGGCGTCGCCCCTGCGCTAGTGGTCTATGCCTACCTTCTCGATCAGGCACGCTCCATCGGCTGGATCGCCGCCCTCATTTACGTCATTGCCGCCGGCCTGCGCCTGGCGCGTTTCAACGTCATGATCGAGCGGCCGGTGAAGGCGCCCTGGCAGAATGAGTTCTTCGTGGGCGTTCCCGCCCCGATGGGCGCCATGCTGGTGCTGCTGCCGGTTTATCTCGGCTTCCTCGGCGTCGAGCCGGACAAGCCCTTCGCCTATGTCGCCGCCGCCTATACCGTGCTGATCGGTTACCTCCTCATCAGCCGCCTGCCGGTCTGGTCGGGGAAATCGGGCACCAGCCGCATTCGCCGCGATCTGGTGCTGCCGATGATCCTCGTCGTCGTGCTCTATGTGGCGATGCTGATGAGCTTCACCTGGGAAGTTCTGGTTCTGACGGTTGCCGCCTATCTCGTCTTCATTCCCATCAGCGCCCGCCTCTGGCATCGCCGCTACGGCACGCTGACCATCGAGGAAGACGTGCATGACGACGCCAATGGCGGTAACGGCCTCGATCGCGGCATTTAAAACCGCAGGTTTATTTTTTCTCGCACAAGCCGGCGCAGGATGTGACGCAAAATGTCGCAGCCTGAAAAGCCGGCTTCGTTTTTCTTCGCCTCGAATCCGTCAAGATTAGCCGCGAAAGAAGTGGCTCACACGCATCGCAACGGCGATTGGCGTGAATTGTGGAGAGAGAGAAATGACGAACGAGACGAAGGCGCAGCCGCAGGCGAAGCCCGACCTCAACAGCCACTACCGCCCGCTCGGACTGAAGGCCGTTGCGGCCGCAGCCCTGATGCTGAAGCGCAAGCCTGCCGCCAAAACCGCCTGAAAATATTCGATTTTTTGATTTTTCGAATTTTGCGGACTGCCCGGAAAATGGAACGTTCCCAACGGAAAATCGACAATCACGCGGCGCCTTTTCCGGGCGCCGTTTTTGTTTCAAGCACTGCCGCTAAACTGCAGAGCGTCAGTCTTTCATAAAATCGGCAGCCTTCTGTAACGAAGCTGCAACGAAAGTGTAGTAAAAAGCTCGCCTTCCACAAGAAGGCTATACGAACACCGACGTATAGATTAGTGAATACAAAAGAACTTTTCTATTCCGCATTTTTTTCCACAACAATGCATAAGCCGGCTTTCGAATCCGCAGACACGCGGATGACGAATATTCGGCGTTGAGGGAAGATTGTGAAGACAGGCCAGGGGGGCTTGGGACGGCCATGCAGGATAAAATCCTTCTGATTGAAGATTCCGTTGCTCTTTCCATGCTGCTGAAGACGCGGCTTTCGGAAGAAACGGAAGCCGAGGTCGTCCATTGCGACAGCATGGCCGCGGCCGATACTCTCATGCAGGCCCATAATTTCACGCTGGCGCTGACGGGCCTTAACCTGCCCGATGCGCCGAAGGGCGAAATTCTCGCACTTTTATCCGAGCGCAAGGTGCCGGCCATCGTTTTCACCGCCACGGTGGATGAGGAGGCGCGCAAGCGCTACGCCGAAAAGAAGATCATCGATTACATCGTCAAGGACGGCCATCGCACCGTCGATGCGGTGGTCAGAACGGTCCAGCGGATTTTGAGCAACAAGCTCTTCTCCGTTCTGGTCGTCGATGATGTGCGCACGGCCCGTTCAGGTCTCGTGGAAATTCTGGAGCGGCAAAATTTCAGGGTCAGCGAGGCCCATTCGGGCAAGCAGGCGCTGGAAATACTGTCGCAAGACCCGACGATCCAGCTTGTCATCACCGACTACCATATGCCCGACATGGACGGTTATGAGCTGACGCGCCGCATCCGCGACAGCCGCTCATCCGAAGATTTGCGGGTGATCGGCATATCGTCCTCCACAGACCGGTTGCTTTCGGCAAGCTTCCTGAAGGCTGGCGCTTCGGATTTCGTCTACCGCCCCTTCGTGCCGGAAGAATTGCAGTGCCGCATCGATAACAATATCGAGACGTTGAAGCAGCTCAAACGCCTGCGCGAACTGGCCGAACGCGACCATCTCACCGGCCTGCCGAACCGCCGCTCCTTCTTCGAGCGCACGCGGGCGCTGATGGATGTCATCAACGGCAATGACGAGAGCGGCGCAGTCGCCATTCTCGACATCGACCATTTCAAGAAGATCAACGACACGCTGGGCCACGATGCCGGCGACAGGGCGCTGAAAAAACTGGCCGAACTGCTGCATGACATGTGCGGCGAGCAACGCCACATTCCCGCCCGCCTTGGCGGCGAGGAGTTTGCCGTGTTCCTGCGCGGGCTGGATGCGCGCGCTGCCTATCAGTTCTGCGAGGAGCTGCGCGGACAGGTGGAAAAGAACGGCCGGCAGCTGAGCGGCAGCAGCCTCGCCCTGACGATCTCGCTCGGCGTCGTGGAGATCGAAAAGGGCGAACCCTTCGACAACCAGCTGAATGCCGCAGACCAGCTGCTCTATCTCGCCAAGGCGAATGGCCGCAACCGCGTTTATTCCGACATCATGATCCAGGAAGGCCTGCAGAAGATCGGGCGGAACGGCTGAGTTTTCTGAACAAGATAGTCTTGTGTGGGATCGAGCGCGTGCCGCTTGTTTCTTCTCCCCGCCGGGGGAGAAGGTCGCGGCAGCGGGATGAGGGGGCAAGCTCTCCGCATGTCTGTTCCGTAGCCCCCTCATCTGACCCTTCAGGCCATCTTCTCCCCGGCGGGGAGAAGAAATATGCGGCGACTTCCAGCTCAAACGATTATGCGCAAATGCGCAGACCATTCTTCAGAACAGCGACATCTGCCCTTCGTCCTTTGCCGGCTTGATCTTCGCCAGCGGCGCGCTTTCCGGCACCGGCTCGATGAGATCCGCGCCGACATTGGCGACCTTGTTGACCTTGTCCGATACCGGGATCATCTCGAAAAAATCATCCTGAACCGGCCGCATCAGATCGGCGACCTCGCGTGGTTCCTGGGTCTTGCAATCCAGCCAGCGGCTGAAATCCTCGGGCGCGATGACAACAGGCATGCGGTCGTGAATACGGCCAATCGCGGCATTGGCGGCGGTGGTGAGGATCGCGCCGGTATCGACCTCCGAGCCATCGGCGGAAGACCAGGTTTCCATGAGACCGGCGAAGGCGACGATGCCGCCGCTTTTCGGGCGGATGAAATAGGGCTGCGGTTTGCCGCCCTCCTCCTTCGGCGGGCGTCGCCATTCGTAAAAGCCGGTTGCCGGAACGAGAACGCGGCGATGGCGCATGGCGGCGCGGAAGGAGGCCTTGCCGATGGCGGTTTCCGACCGCGCATTGATGAGCAGCGGAAAATCCTTCGGGTCCTTCACCCAGCTGGGCAAAAAACCCCAGCGGACCAGCACGGCCCGGCGATTGGGCAGGTTGCTGCCGCGCTCCTGCCGCTCCCCCTCCATCACGACCAGAATGGGCTGCGTCGGCGCGATGTTGAAACGGGCGGGAAAATCCTCAAGGCCGATCAGATCGAGATAATCGGCGATCTCTTCCGGCGTCGCCTTCAGCACGAAACGTCCGCACATGGCCTTCTCCTTGAGCATTGTTCACCGGAAATGTTCTAGGCCCTTGGCCCGAACAGGATGATGGCGGTACCGGCAAGGCAGACGACGCCGCCAGCAATATCCCACCGGTCCGGCGCATGGCCTTCCACGCCCCAGAGCCAGAATAGCGAGGCGGCAATGTAAATCCCGCCATAGGCGGCATAGGCCCTGCCCGCCGCCTCTGTCGGAACCAGCGTCAGAAGCCACGCGAAAGCCGCCAGCGCCACCATGCCCGGCAGCAATATCCACCCGGTCTTGCCGAGTTTCAGCCAGGCCCAGAAAGAAAAGCAGCCGGCAATTTCGGCAAGAGCCGCCAGGATATAGATAAGATAGACCTTCATTCCACCGTCTTTACCATGCACAATCGCGCCAGTTCCGGACTATAACCATCGGCACGGAAACCGGAATCGATTTTTCCGAGCCACGTACCACTATAGACAGGCCGGCAACGGCCGAAACAAGCGAAACCATTCATGACACTCCGTATCAAGCCCCGCCCCGCCTCCTCCGCCATTGTCAGGAACGGCGAACGGCTGCTTCTCGTGCGCCGCATCAACCCGCCTTCCAAGGACATGTTCGCTTTTCCGGGCGGTCGCGGCGAAGACGGCGAAACGCCGGCCGAAACGGCACTGCGCGAATTGCACGAGGAAACCGGCATCGTGGCGCGCAGACCGCAGCTTTTCGCGACATACGATCTTCCATCCCGCGACGCCGAAGGGGTGCTGACGAGCCATTATTTCCTGTCGGTCTTCACCGTGGAAACCGATGCCGATCCGCTCGTGACTGTCGGTGACGATGCGGCGGATGCGGGCTGGTACACATTGGCGGAAATCCGTCTTCTGCCGGCGCCGGAAAGCGTCGTCGAATGCGCCGAACGCCTGCTTGCATGATTGCCAGCCAGCCAGAATCGCTATTATCTAGGGCTGATCCGCCCGCCGGATGGTCACGAGCCAACAGTTCACGAGTATGTGTGGGGCAGAATAGAATTTTGATACGGCCAACCATCTTCCTGTCTCTTTTTCTGACAATGCTTGCCATCGCCGGGCAGCAGGGCGTCGCTTATGCGCAGCCTTCAAAACCCGGTTCCGAGGTGCGTCCGGCGGAAGCCGCGCCGCCCAAACCGGCCCCTTATGACGACAAGCTGGCACGGCTGTCGGAGATACTGGGCGCGGTGCAATATCTCAGAACCCTGTGCCCTTCTTCCGGACCGGAGGACTGGCGCAGATCGATGAGCGATCTTCTGGCTGCGGACACGGCCAACGAACCTGAACGACGTCAGCGCATGACGGCTGCATTCAACCGTGGATACCGCTCCTTTGCGGCCATCCACACCAGTTGCACACGCGCCGCCATCATGGCAGAAGAGAACTACCGTAACGAAGGGGCAACACTTGCGCAGGAAATCGCGTCCCGGTTCGGAAATTAGAGGATTATTAACCTCTTTTCGCCGCAGGCCGTGCCGTTTTGATAAAAGGCTGCTAGTGTTGTTAACAGGGTGGTAAGGACTTGCCCGCCCTGTCGAGGATGAAAGATGCAGACAAGCCGTAACGAAATCGACGATATGATCGTGCATGAAAAGATGCAGGTCGCTCTGGAACACCAGAACGAGGCATGGGCTGACGGCATGGCCGACGGCATCGAGCCGGAGATCATCGCCGATGCCGCCATCGCTCTGGCCATGCGCGAAACCATCCGTATCCATGGCGAGGCCGGCGCTGAAGCAATGCTGGAATCGCTGCGCCAGCGCATGCTTCAGGGCGAATTTTCGCCGCAGCGGGTAATACAGTAAAGCCGGGGTCTATCATGTCTTGCCTGAGCAAGGGGCTTTTGCGCTCTTCCGCCCTGCTGTCCATCCTGCTTGCCCTGACCGCCGGGCCGATTGGCATGCCAGGCCGCGCCTTTGCCCTTTCCGAGCTGAAGCCGGCGCAGAACACCGAAAGCGAGCCGAAGGCTGAGAATGGCGGTGAGCCGCAGCAGGCCCAGCCTGCAGAGCCGGATGAAATCGAAGGCGATTCGGAAGGCATTCCCCTGCCCGACCCGCTGGTGGACCGTTCCGCCAATCAGGCGAACCAGCAATCCTCCAAGCCCGACAACACGCCGGAAATGTCCGTTGTGATCGAGCACGATATTTCCAAAGCGCCGGAACCCGTGCGCAAGCTGCGCCAGCAGATCATCGATGCCGCCGCCTCCGGCGATATCGAAAAGCTGCGGCCCTTCATCGCCGCCGGCCAGAAAGAATTCCGCATCGACGGCAATGACGGCGAAGACCCGATTGCGGCGCTGAAAAGCTATTCCGGCGATCCTGACGGGCTGGAAGTGCTGGCGATCATCATCGACCTGCTTTCGACCGGTTATGCCCATATCGATGCCGGCACGCCCGACGAAGCCTATGTTTTCCCCTATTTCGCCGGAAAGCCGCTGAATACGCTGACTGCGCCGGAAAAGGTGGAGCTTCTGCGCATCATCACGGCGGGCGATCTGGCCGACATGCAGGAATATGGCAATTACAGCTTCTACCGGGTCGGCATTTCGCCCGATGGCAAGTGGAAGTTCTTCACCGCCGGCGATTGATCGCATCGCGGTGCTTGCCGTTCTCTGGCAAAAATCCTAACTGTGCGGAATGAGCATTCCGGCAAAGCGCATCTGCTTTTTGCCGGAGATCACAGAGTCTCGACGAACCGAACGGTGACGCCATGCCTTCCGCCCTTCTTGCCGACCGCCGCCTGATCCGGGTTTCCGGCACCGGCGCCGAGGAATTTCTGAACAACCTCATCACCGCAGATGTTGAAAACCTGCCGGAAGGCGAAGCACGGGCCGCAGCCCTTCTGACGCCGCAGGGCAAGATCCTGTTCGATTTCCTGATCTGGCGCGATGGCGGGGATTATCTGATCGAAACGGGCGTCGCCGAACAGGACGCGCTGCTGCGCCGCCTGACCATGTACAAGCTGCGCGCACCGGTCGAGCTCAAAGCCGAGACGGTCGAAGGCGTGAGCGTTTTCTGGAACGAGACTGCGCCGACGGCAGGCATTCGGGATGGTCGTTTCGGCAAGGCTGGCATCGATCTTTACCGTATACCGGGCGCATCCGCATCCGGCGACAGCGTGGGCTATGATGCGCTCCGTATCGAGCATGGCATTGCCGAATCCGGTCGGGATTATGCGCTGCAGGATGCTTTTCCCCATGACGTGCTGATGGATGTGAATGACGGCGTTTCCTTTAAGAAGGGCTGCTTTGTCGGTCAGGAAGTCGTCTCGCGCATGAAACATCGCGGCACGGCAAGACGCCGCGTCGTCACCGTTTCGGCCGAAGGCGCGCTTCCCGCCAGTGGGACGGAGATTACCGCCGATGGAAAACCGGTCGGCACGCTCGGAACCGTTTGCGGCAACAGGGCGCTTGCCATCGTTCGGATCGACCGCATTGCCGATGCGTTCGCATCCGGCACGCCGCTTCTGACGGGGACTGTTCCCGTGACCGTGGCCCTGCCCTCCTGGAGCGGCCTTTCCTTTCCGGCGGCCGATCCGGCGGCGCGGGCGGAGGACTGAGAGTGGCTGCTGCAAAAAGCCCGCGCGCCTGGCAGCGCATGCTGTCCGGCCGGCGGCTCGATCTGCTCGATCCTTCGCCGCTCGATGTGGAAATCGCCGATATCGCCCATGGTCTTGCCCGTGTGGCCCGCTGGAACGGCCAGACGCGCGGCGACCACGCCTTTTCCGTCGCCCAGCATTGCCTCATCGTCGAGACCATCTTTTGCCGCATGTGCACAGGCGCGACGCCTGATGACATGCAGATGGCGCTTCTGCACGATGCGCCGGAATATGTCATCGGCGACATGATCTCGCCGTTCAAATCCGTGGTCGGCGGCGGTTACAAGACCGTGGAAAAACGGCTGGAAGCCGCCGTGCATCTGCGTTTCGGCCTGCCGCCGCATGCATCGCGCGAATTGAAGGACCGGATCAAAAAGGCCGATACGGTCGCCGCCTTTTTCGAGGCGACGGAGCTTGCCGGTTTTTCCACCGCCGAAGCGCAGAAGTTCTTCGGCCTGCCGCGCGGCATTACCCGCGACATGTTCGACATGACGCCCCTGCCCTCAACCGAAGCGCAAAAGCTGTTCATCGAACGTTTCGAAGCCATCGAGGCGATGCGTGCGGTCAAGACGGGGAGCGCGACATGACGGCCATTGTCGTATCGCCGCTGTCGCGGATCGCGGAGATGGCCGTCAAACACAAGGCCCGCGAAATGGTGACGCTGATCGCCAAAGAGCAGTCCTTTCACCGCCCCGCCGTCATTGCCGCAGACCGGCATCTGACGCTTGCCATGAACGACATCGCATTCAAGGGCACCGCCGATCTCATCGCGCCTGACGATGCACATGTGCTGAAGCTGATCGATTTCGCCCGCGAATGGGACCAGTCCGCGCCGCTGCTCATCCATTGCTGGATGGGCGTTTCCCGCTCACCCGCCGCCGCCGTCATCGCCGCGCTCAGCCTTTATCCGGACCAGGATGAGATGGAACTTGCGCTGCGCCTGCGCGCCGTCTCGCCCTATGCCACGCCCAATGCCCGCATCATCGCCATCGGCGACCGTCTGCTCGGGCGCGATGGCCGGCTGGTGGCGGCGATCAAAAAAATCGGCAGGGGCGCGGATACGGATGGTAACGTGCCCTTCGTGCTGCCGCTCGGCAACTGAGGTCGTTTTGGCGGAACCCTCACGGCGTCCAGTCGTTACCAACCCTGAAGAGCAATGAAAATCACAGGATAATTCATGGAACAACAGGCAACGGATATCATCGTCGCATCGCAGGCGGCGTTGCAGCAGGCAAGCGCGCTTGCGGTGCAATATTCCTTCTCGGTAGTCGGTGCGCTTCTGCTGCTGATCATCGGCTGGCTGGCCGCCACCTTCCTGCAACGCTGGGCTTTTCAGGGCCTGTCGCGCATTCGCGGTTTCGATGCCACACTCGCCGGCTTCTTCGCCGGCGCCATCCGCTATGTGGTTCTCATTCTGGTGCTGGTCATGGTGCTTGGCCAGTTCGGGGTGCAGACCGCCTCCATCCTCGCCGCCCTTGGCGCCGCCGGTCTGGCCATCGGCCTTGCGTTGCAGGGAACGCTGCAAAATATTGCCGCCGGCATCATGCTTCTGGTGCTGCGCCCCTTCCGCGTCGGCGAATATATCGAGACCAGCACGGTCAGCGGCACGGTAATCGAGATCGGACTGTTTGCGACCGAGCTGAAGACCAGCGACGGACTTTACCGTCTCGCGCCCAACTCCACGCTCTGGAACGTGCCGATCACCAATTACAGCCGCTTTCCCTCGCGCCGTCACGAACTCAGCCTGACGGTCAAGAATGATGAGGATCTGGCGGCCGCACAGGATATGCTGATGAAAGTCGTGCGTTCGGAGAGCCGGGTTTTGCTGGACCCCGCCCCCGTCACCTTCGTCGATTCGGTCAGCGCCGACAGCGCCACCGTCAAATTGCGCTACTGGGTGCGCAGCGACACTTATTTCGCGACGACCCGCGATGTGACGAAAGCCATGAAACTCGCCTTCGACGAGCGCAAGGCGGAATTGAGCGCCCAGCCGGCCTGAGACCTCACGTCTCCCCTTTTTTCAAGCGCGGTGGCTGCAACAGCCATCGCGCTTTTTCGTTGCGCCACGTTGGAGCGCGCACTTGCATCCCGCGGATGCGGCCTCTATAGGATGATACGTAATGTTATTACGTAACTATCTTTATCGATATGAGAGGGCCGAAACAATGCAGAAGATACTCACCCGCGTCACCGGCGCCGTCGCACTTGGTTCCCTGCTGCTGGCGGCGACCGCGGCAATGGCTGCCGGTGGCGACAAATCCGCTGCCCACAGCCACGACCATGGGCACGATCACGGCCACCAGATGACCGAAGCTGAAAAGCAGATCTACAAGGGTTATTTCGAGGATGCGCAGGTGAAGACGCGCACGCTTTCCGACTGGGAGGGCGACTGGCAGTCGGTCTATCCCTACCTGCTGAACGGCTCGCTCGATTCCGTCATGGCCGAAAAGGCGGCGCATGGCGACAAGACGGCGGCGGAGTACCGCGCCTATTACGAGATCGGTTACAAGACCGAAGTGAACCGCATCGTCATCAAGAGCGACAGCGTGGCGTTTTATAAGGATGGCAAACCCGCTGAAGGCACCTATGTCAGCGATGGCCATGAAATCCTGACCTACAAGAAGGGCAATCGCGGTGTCCGCTACATCTTCAAGAAAACCGGCGGCGATGAGGCCGCACCGCAATTCATCCAGTTCAGCGACCACTCCATCGCCCCGGTCAAGGCGGGCCATTACCATCTCTACTGGGGCAACGACCGCAAGGCATTGCTGGACGAAGTGACCAATTGGCCGACCTATTACCCGTTCCTGATGGACGGCGGCGATATCGTGGAAGAAATGGCGGCGCATTGAGAGCGCCCGGATGCGAAAAAGACGCCCTGCCATTGCGCAGGGCGATCGCATTCAGCCAGAGGCCACGCCTGCCCACCTCGGCAAGAAACGCCACTGCAAGAGCCGGATGCGAGGCTCTTGCAGGCTCTGGAGCGGTCTCAGCCAACCCTTTCCCAATGCAACATCAGGCCGTAATGGACTGAGTTGCCGCTTCATCCGCATTAAAAGCCATATACGCCTTGGCGATCTCTTCCAGACGCGACAGAAGGTCTTCGATAGCAGTTGCACTCTCTGTCGATTGATCATCCTCGCCAGTCCGACCAGCCGAAATATCCGGCGGCGGCGGACCTTTGGGCGGCGTTATGGCAGACAATTCGTCACTGCTAACAACACCATCGCCATCAGTATCGAGCTGCGTGAACAGGTTCGTCGCCATGTCCTCGCTGACATCCTCTGGGCGTCCAGCAAGGAACTCGCTTACGGAGAGGGAGCCGTCGCCGTCCGTATCCAGGTCGGCAAGCATATCCGCACTGTCTCGAGCATCAGGCCCACCGGCGGAACCCGGCCGCGGACCCTTGGGCGGCGCCATTGCGGAAAACTCCTCGCTGCTGACAACACCATCGCCATCGGTATCGAGCTGCGTGAACAGGTTCGTCGCCATATCCTCGCTAACATCCTCAGGGCGTCCGGCAAGAAACTCGCTCGCGGACAGGGAGCCGTCGCCATCCGTATCCAGCTCAGCAAGCCGATCCGCGCTGCCCGGCGAATTTCCACCGGATGAATCCGACGATCCGGATGATTGGCCACTCGAAAGATTCATGATCATGTTCACGAGCATCGTGAGCAGCTGGTTCGTCACCGCACCGCCTGCAGCGCCGCTGTCCTCCTGATCTGACCCCAGCGAGGAAATGCCGTTTCCCGACTTGGCGGACGCCTGGATTTCGTCGGCACTCACGATGCCGTCACCATTCCTGTCAAGGCTGCTATAATTCTTCGCGCTATATTGGTAAGCGCCAAGCGATGAAACGCTGGTCATACAGGTCTCCCGTCAACGGATTTTTCAAAGCTGATTAGTTCAGGGGGGGGGACATGTCCGCGTCACGCGATAAAGGCGAACCACTACACAATATCGTGATTTGCTTTATCAGGCAAAAATATTTTCGAGCCGCAAAAAGTTATATTATACAATGAAATAACAATGACCACGCCATTCGCGCAGCGTCGGAATCACCGCTCACTGAGGCTGTATTAACCGAATCGCTGGCAAAGAGAGGCCGCATCCAGGCGGCCTCCATTACTGCCCCATGGTGGAGCGATGCGCCCAGCCGGTCATGCGTTTTTCAAGCCAGGCCATGATCGCATACATGACGATGCCTTCCACCGCGAGCATCAGCAGGCCGGCAAAGACGAGCGGCACATTGAACTGGCTCTGCGCCGAACTCATCATGTTGCCGAGGCCGTAATTGGAGGCGACGGTTTCCGACACGACCGAGCCGACAAAGGCGAGCGTGATGGCGATTTTCAGCGAGCCGAAAAAATAGGGCATGGAGCGCGGAATGCCGACCTTCAGCATGATGTCCATCTTCTTTGCGCCAAGCGCCCGCAGCACATCTTCCGTTTCCGGCTCTATGGTGGCAAGCCCGGTCGCGACGTTGACGACGATGGGGAAGAAAGAGATCAGGAAGGCGGTCAACACGGCAGGCACCGTGCCGATGCCGAACCAGATGACGAGGATCGGCACCAGCGCCACTTTCGGGATGGCGTTGAAGCCGATCATCAGCGGATAGAGCCCGGCATAGATGGTTTTGGACCAGCCGATGAACAGGCCGATGGCGAGACCGGCGGCCACCGCAATGGCGAAACCCAGCGTCGTGGTATAAAGCGTCTGCAGCGAATTCTTCCAGATCGGCGACCAATATTGCACGATGGCCTGTCCGACCCTTACCGGTGACGGCAGAATGGTCGGCGGCATTTTCAGCGCGTAGACCAACAGTTCCCACAACACGAAAAGCGCCAGCGTATAAAGCCAGGGGGCGGCTTTCACCCAGTTGACGCGGGCAATCAGCGGCTTGCGCGGCTCGGCCGCAACGGTGCCTTCCATGATCGCGCTCATGCCGCCACCCTCGCCTGCGCGATCTCGCCATGCAGTTCCTGCACCATGTCGTTGAAACCCTTGTCATACATGATATCGAGCTGGCGCGGGCGGGCAAACGGCACGCGGTGTTCCGCCAGCACCCGGCCCGGCCTTGCGCTCATCACGAAAATCTTGTCGGCCAGAAATGTCGCCTCGCGCAGATCATGGGTCACGAGGATGATGGTGACGCGCTGCGCGGCGTGCAGGTCGCGGATGACGCACCATAATTCCTCGCGGGTGAAGGCATCGAGCGCGCCGAAAGGCTCGTCCAGCATCAGCAGTTCCGGCTCATGGATCAAGGCCCGGCAAAGATTGGCGCGCTGCTGCATGCCGCCGGAAAGCTGCCACGGATACTTCGAGCCAAAACCCTTCAGGCCGACGATTTCCAGAAGGCGCTCGGCTTTCGCGACATATTCCGCTTTATGGGCGCGCAGGCGTCGGCGATGTTTCTCGACGATCTCCAGCGGCAGCAGGATGTTCTCAAGCGTGGTGCGCCAGGGCAGCATCGTCGGATTCTGAAACGCCATGCCGACGATGGAAACCGGCTCCGTGACCTGCCGCCCGGCAACGATGACATTGCCCTTCTGCGGAATGTGCAGTCCCGTCACCAGCTTCATCAGGGTCGACTTGCCGCAGCCGGAGGGTCCGACCACGGCCGCGAATTCGCCCTTGTCGACCGTCAGGTTCAAACCGGATACGGCCAGCGTGCCGGCGGAGCCGCCATAGCGCATGTCCACACTGTCTATTTCCACGAGATGTGACATTGCTGTTCCTGTTTTAAGTTGCAGATCGGGCGGCTGAACCCTGCAGCGTTGCGGCTTGTTTCTTCTCCCCGCCGGGGAGAAGGTGGCCCGAAGGGTCGGATGAGGGGGCAGCGCCAGCGATAGACCGAGAGCTTGCCCCCTCATCCCGCTGCCGCGGACTTCTCCCCGGCGGGGAGAAGAAGCATGCCGCACCCGCTCACTTCGTCCATTACGGAAGCATCCGTTCTTCCTTGGCAGGCAGGTAGGTCGCGTCGAAGACCTGCTCCGCCTTGACGTTGCCCTTCAGGCCGAGGGAAACTTTCAGCGTCTCGATGGAGGCGGAAAGCCGGGCCGGATCGACGCCGCCCATGCCGTTTTCCACAACATAGGGCGTCTTGATATTCATGCTGTTGGCCATGTTGAGGCGTTCAAGCTCGATGGCGCTGTCGAGCGTCTCGTTGCGCTTGAGCACGGCCGCCACGCCCTCTTCGGGGTTCTTGACGGAATCGGCGAAGCCCTTGGCCAGCGCTTTCAGGAAGCCCTTCACGGCATCCGGGTTTTTCTCTGCGAAATCAGTGTTTACCAGCACCGCATTGCCATAGAGATTCAAGCCGTGCTCGGCCATCAGGATGGTCGAGATATCGTCATCGGCGATGCCCTGCTTCTTGAGGTTGAGGATCACCGAAAAGGCAAAGCCGAAAACGGCGTCGACATCGCCCTTGGCGAGCATCGGTTCACGCACCGGAAAACCGATCGATTCGATCTTGATCTTGCTGTCATCGAGACCTGCGACCTGCTTGAAGGCAGGCCATTGCGCAAAGGCGCCATCCGGCGGCGGTGCGCCGAGCTTCTTGCCTTCCAGCGACTTCGGATCGCCGGTGACACCGAGCGACTTGCGGCCGACCACGGCAAAAGTCGGGCGTTCATAGACCATATAAACGGCCTTGATCTTCTGGCTCGGATCTTCGTCGAGGAACTTCATCACCGAGTTGATGTCGCCGAAACCCATCTGATAGGCGCCGGTCGCCACGCGCGGAATGGCTTCCACCGAGCCGTTGCCGCTGTCGATGGTGACATCGAGGCCTTCAGCCTTGAAGTAACCCTTGTCGAGCGCCAGCAGGAAACCGGCGGCGGGGCCTTCGAACTTCCAGTCGAGCGTGAATTTCACCGGCGTTTCGGCCCGCGCCTCGACGACCGGCAGCGAAAAACCAGCGGTTACACCGATGGCAGCAATGGCCAGAGCCCTGGTCAACAACCTGCGCGTTAAAATCATCTATTCCCCCTGATGGTTTTGTTGGATTGGTTGCATAAGACCCAATTCCAGCCCTCAAGGCAAGATAAAATTGCATACAAAATAGCCGTTATTTTGTATGCTTATTTTATATGCACAAACGCGCACAAGGCAGGCAAAAAGCCGGCATTTTGCCCATCGCGCATGCAACGAAGCGAAAGCGGGATCGTTCACGCAGAGAACACAGCGTTCTCATTTGCCGGGGTTGCGGATCAGGGGCAGCGTGCGACAAATAGGGCCACGAACAGCAGGCGAAACAGCGGGACGGCAAGATGAATTCTGCACTGGGAATACACCACATCACCATGATTACCCGGAAGGTGCAGGCGAATGTGGATTTTTACGCCGGCTTTCTGGGCCTGAGGCTGGCCAAGCGCACGGCCGGTTTCGAAGACGCCATGCAGCTGCACCTGCTTTATGGCGACGATATCGCCTCGCCCGGCTCCCTTCTCACCTTTCTCGTCTGGGAAGATGGCGGCCAGGGCCGTGTCGGTTACGGCCAGACGCTGGAGATTTCCGTGGCCATCGATCCCGCCGCCATCGGCTTCTGGCTGACGCGGGCGCTGAAATTCGGCATCCGCGCCGAAGGCCCCTCCGATGAGTTCGGCGCTCCGGTCATCCGGCTGAAGGATCCTGACGGCCTGATCGTCAAGCTGGTCGGCACCCACGCCTTTGCCGATGCGACGCCGCATGTGACGGACGATATTTCCGCCGAGGACGCCATTCGCCGCATCTATGGCGCGACGGTGCTGAGCGAAGTGCCGGAAGAAACCGTGGCGTTTCTGGAGAAACATTTCGGTTACCGGCAGGAAAGCCAGGCAGGCGCAATCCGCCGGCTCGTTTCCGACAGCGGCGACATTATCGATGTGCGCGACGCCACCGGCTTCTGGTCCAGCGCGCCGGGCACCGGCACCGTCGATCATATCGCCTTCCGAGCAAAGGACATGGATGAGCTGAACGCGGTTCATACCGGGCTGAAATCGCTGAATTCCAGCACCACCAATGCCCATGACCGCAAATATTTCCACTCGCTCTATGTCCGCGAACCGGGCGGCGTGCTGATCGAAATGGCGACCGACGGGCCGGGCATGACGGTGGACGAACCGCTGGAAACGCTCGGGGAAAAACTGTTCATCCCACCGCTCTTCATGAAGGACGAGGCGGATGTGCGTGTCGCCCTGCCGCAATTCGCGATGCCGGGCGAAGAGCGCATCGTCTATCGCGACCTGCCCTTCGTGCACCGTTTCTATACGCCCGAGGAGCCGGATGGCAGCACCATCATCCTGCTGCACGGTTCCGGCGGCAGCGAAACCAGCCTGATGCCGCTGGCGCACCGGGCAGCGCCCCGCGCCACACTTCTCGGCGTGCGCGGCCGCAGCACGGAAGAAGACATCGCCCGCTGGTTCCGCCGCAATCCCGATTTCAGCTTCGACCAGAAGGATATCGCCTCGGAAACGGAAGCCTTCGCCGCCTTCGTGGAGGGGGCGATACGGTCCTATGGTCTCGACCGTTCGAAACTGAAGTTTATCGGTCATTCCAATGGCGCAAATTTCTACGCGGCCTTTGCCGCGCTTTATCCCGAACTTGCCGGAGACGCCCTGCTCTATCGCCCGATGCCGGTTCTGGAAACATGGCCGCAGACCGATCTTTCCGGCCGCAATGTCCTGCTTGTGGCGGGAGAGCGCGACAAATATCTCGACAAGGCGCACGAATTGCAGGGCCGGCTGGCGGCGAGCGGAGCAAGAGCCGAAATGGAAACGGTCGAAGACGGGCATGAGCTCGGGCTTGCCGATATCGAAGCGGCGCGGCGCTGGCTGGCGGATGTTTCCTGATTTTCGAGCGATACGCATGAGCCGAGCCGGTGCCGCCAATTTCCTCTCCCCGGTGGGGAGAAGAAACAAGCGGCTTACTCCCTCGCCAGCCGCATCCGTCATCAACCGGACCTTGCATAAATTCACCAAAAGGGCTTTAAAAACAGCTTCGTAATTGGAGAGTCCGTTTGGAAATCCCGCTGTTTATCCTCGCCCTCGTCGCGGCCTTCATCTACACGCTGGTCGCGAGCATCCGCAATTCAAGTCGAATCAAGTCGCTGGAACGGGAAGTTCTCAGTCTCAAGCGGCTGATGGCTGCGGGCGTGACGTCGCCTGTGGCGGCGCAGGCGGAGAGCGCGGAATCCACGGCAAAATCGGATCTCGAGGCGGAAGAGCAAAGCAGGACGCCTGCGGAAGACGCAGCCTTCCAGGCTGAATACGCCTCCGAACCCCAGCAAGCCGCCGCCATGGCGCAGGCGGAAGACGCCGTCCGCGAGGAAGCACCTTCCGCTCCTGCGAGCGATACGGCATCCGCACCGGCAACGAAGGAAAGCTTCGAAAGCCTGCTCGGCGCGCGTTGGGCCGTCTGGGCCGGCGGGCTGGCGCTGGCGCTCGGCGGTATTTTCCTCGTCAAATATTCGATCGAATCGGGGCTGCTCAGCCCGGCGGTCAGGCTGTCGCTCGCCGCCATTTTCGGCCTCGTCCTCGGACTTGCAGGCGAGGCTGTCCGCCGCAAGGCGGTGCCGGGCATCGCCGCCACCTATTCCAACGCCATGATACCGGGCGTGCTGACGGCGGCCGGCGCCTTGACGCTGTTCGGGGTCGTCTATGCCGCCTATGGCATTTACGGCTATATCGGCCCCGGCATGGCTTTTGGCCTGCTTGGGCTCGTCGCCTTCGCCACCATCGGGCTTTCGCTGCTGCACGGGCAAGCGCTGGCCGGTCTCGGCCTTCTCGGCTCCATGTTGACGCCGGCGCTGATTTCCACCGAAACGCCGAATATCTGGGCGCTCTTTGTGTTCCTAACCATCTCCTGGCTGGCAACAGCGGCCGCGGCGCGCAGGCAGGGCTGGACCGTGGTTCCCTCTCTCGCCAATGCCGGCCTCGGCCTCTGGACGCTCGGCTATATCGGATTTTCCGAAACGATCAGCGCCGAACCGCCAACGCTTGCCCTGCTCGTCATGCTGGCGGGAACCATATTCCTCTGGCCGGGCAAGACATTCGACACGCCGCCTGCCGAGGCCGGCGAAACCGCCGCTCCCGAGCGACGCGCCATCCGCGCCATGCGGCTTCTGCTGCGCCCGTCGCTCGCCATCAATCTCACCGTGTCGATGGCCGTGATCCTGCCGGCCATCGGCTTCCTCTTTGCCGATGGCGGTATCGACACCCATCCGGCGCTCATCGTTTCAGCGCTCATCGCCGCCCTTGCGGCCCTTGGCGCCGCCCGCCACTATGCGGTCTGGCCAGCCATCATCGCAGCGCTCGGTGCGCAGGCTGCCGTGTCGCTGATGTCGCGGCAGGGCATCGACTTCATCGGCCTCATCAACGATACGTCCGTGTCCCTTCCGCCCGTGTCGGTCGGCTACACGGCGGAAATCGCCATGGCGCTCGGCCTTGGGGCCGTCTTCGTGCTCTGCGCCTTCTCCTTCCTGAAACGCAAGGGCGCTGACGATGCGGATTTCGGCCAGCTCTGGGCCGGTATCGCAGCACTTTTCCCGGTCTGGCTCGCCACCGCAAGCTTTGTCGAATACGGCAATCTCGGCCGCGACTGGCTGCACGCCGCCTATGGCCTTGGCCTCGGGCTGGTGTTGCTTGCAGGCGCCGAGTGGCTGCACCGGCAGAACAACGAGGCCTATCGCAAGCCGCTGAACATCCTTGTGCTCGGCTCCTTCGCCGCCTTTGCGCTTTGCCTGCACACGCTGACGGAGGGGCTTGCGACGACCGTTCTGCTCTCCGTCATCGGTTTCGTTTATGTGCTCGCGACACGTTACCGCAACTGGGATGTGCTGCCATGGGTGATGGCCGTGGCAAGCGTTGCCGTTCTCGGCCGCATCGCCTGGGAACCCACCATTGTCGGGCCGCAAAATCTTGGGCTCACGCCGGTCTTCAACGCGCTTCTGCCGGGTTACGGCATTCCCGCACTGCTGGCCGTCGTCTCGGCGTGGCTTCTGCGCGACTGGCCGGGGGTCAGGGCGAAGAACTTCCTGCAGGCGATTGCCAGCGTCATGGGACTTCTCGCCGTCGCCATCCTCATCCGCCACGCGATGAATGGCGGCACGCTGGATGACAGCGTGCCGACGCTTGGCGAACAGTCGATCTACACGCTGCTGACCATCGGCTTCTCGGGTGTCTTGATGACGCTCGATCTCAAGAGCCCCAGCCCCGTCTTCCGCTATGGCTCGATGATTGCTGGCGTGATTGCCGTCATCAACGTGCTGACGATGCATTTCTTCACGCTCAACCCCTATTTCACCGGTGAAAATACCGGCAGCATTCCGTTCCTCAACCTGCTGCTGATCGGTTACCTGTTGCCGGCGCTCGCCTATGGCGGCCTTGCCTATTATGCGCGCGGAAAACGTCCGCCGCCCTATATCAGCATGCTGGCGGTGGCCGGTGCGGCACTCGGCTTTGCCTGGGCCACGCTTTCGGTGCGCCGTTTCTGGCAGGGCGAGAACATCGCCGACTGGAAGGGTTTCCTGCAGGGAGAGACCTACAGCTATTCGGTGGTCTGGCTGCTGATCGGCGTGTTGCTGCTCGTGCTCGGCTCGCGCTTCAATGCCCGCAGCCTGCGTCTTGCATCGGCCGCCTTCGTGCTGATCTCCGTCGCCAAGGCCTTCCTGATCGACATGAGCAACCTCGAAGGTGTGCTCAGGGCGCTGTCCTTCATCGGGCTCGGCGCGGTGCTGATCGGCATCGGCCTGTTCTACCAGAAAATCCTCACCCGGAAGCCGCAGGCATGATCGCGGCCGAGGCTTTCGCGCCCTATGCGGCGCTTGCGCAGGACCTGATACCGCACGCCGCCGATGCGGGCGACGGCTCGCATGATCTTGCCCATATTCACCGCGTCTTCCGCAACGCCATGCGCATCCATGCGGGCGAAGGCGGCGATGGCACCGTGCTGGCCGCCAGCGTGCTGTTGCATGATTGCGTGGCGGTGGAGAAGAACTCGCCGCTCCGCGCGCAGGCCTCACGGCTGGCGGCAGAAAAAGCCTCGGGCATTCTCGAGTCTCTCGGCTGGCGACGGCAGGATATCGACGCCGCCGCCCATGCCATCACCACCCACAGCTTTTCCGCCAATATCGAGCCGCAGACGCTGGAGGCAAAAATCCTTCAGGACGCCGACCGGCTGGACGCCATCGGTATGGTGGGGGCGGCGCGCTGCTTTTATATTGCCGGGCGCATGGGCTCGGCTCTTTACGACCCGGCCGACCCGCTGGCGAAGGAGCGGCCGCTTGACGACCGCGCCTTTGCCATCGACCATTTCGAAACCAAGCTGTTCAAGCTGGCCGACGGCTTTCGCACCGAGACGGGCCGGCAGATGGCCAAGGCCCGCCATGAGCGGCTGAAGCAGGTGCTGGACCTGTTTCTCGACGAGATTTGAGGAGACCCGAGATGCGTGTGACCGAACTCAACATCTATCCGCTGAAAAGCGCGCGCGGCATTCCCCTCTCCGAAAGCACTGTTTCGGCCGAAGGTCTGCCGGGCGACCGTCGCGCCATGCTCATCGACCCCACCGGCCATTTCATCACCCAGCGCGAATTGCCGGCCATCGCCACGGTTCTGGCCCGGCACGAGGATGGCGGCACGGCGCTTTCTCGGGAAAAGGGCGGCGAGGTTCTCGCAAGGCCTTCCGGGGAGCGCATGGATGTGGCGGTGTGGAAATCGATCGTCAGCGCCAATATCGCCGATGGTGAGACCAACGATACGCTCTCGGCATGGCTGGGGCGCGAGGTGAAGCTGGTGTTCTTCGACGACGCCTCCAAACGCATTGCAAGCCTCGAATGGACCGGCAACGAAACGCCCGTCACCTTTGCGGACGGTTACCAGATCCTCGTCACCACCACCGCCTCGCTTGCCGCGCTGAACGACAATATGCGCGCCAATGGCGAGGACGCGGTCGGCATGGAGCGCTTCCGGCCCAATATCGTGCTCGATACGGACGAGCCATGGGCCGAGGACCGCTGGGCGGCCATCGAGATCGGCGGCATTCGCTTCGATCTCGTCAAACCCTGCGCCCGTTGCATCATGACCACGCAGGACCAGACGACCGGCTCCCGCGATGTGCCCTCCCCCATGAAAGCCATGGGCCGCATCCGCATGTCCGGCGACCGGCGCGTGCCCGGCCCGCTGTTCGGCTGGAACGTGACGCCGCGTGGTGAAGGCAGGCTGTCGGTTGGCGATGTGGCGAAGGTGATCGAGGAAAGGCCGGAAGGCTGGGCGATCAAGCGGCGTTAGTTGGAGACTGTAGTTTTAAGTTGATTTTCGAATAACAAAAATCAATCATGGGTTTATTTTCAGGAGATGTTCCATGGTCGATTTTTTCAATGTCATTTCAAATAATCATATATCCGTCGTAGCAACGATAGGCATATTGATGTGCGTGTCGGGTTTGCTTCTGTGCTTCTTTTCCGGTGGCAAAACACATGGGCTCCTGCTTGCTCTTGTCGGCGCCGTTTTTACCGCTCTGCCCTTCATCACCAGCATGAAGGTCAATAGGGACGGATTGGAGATTTTGACCAATAGCCAGAAGGCCAATATTGAACTGGCGACGACCGTAGCCAAACAAACGCAAGCCATCGAGGAAGTGAAACAGGGGCTGGCAGCACTCAACACCGTGGTGCAAACATTTGCCAGCACGCCTGCCGCCGGGTCGGATAATTCCTTTACGCCAAAGATAAATTGGCTTCAAATCCAGAAGAATCTGAGCTCGTCGATAGACAAATCAGACTCGCTCCTGGGCGATATTCAGCAGCGGCAGCAGAGCGTTGAGGATATTCTCGGCAAAAACGAGGCTCTGATAGGCAAGATGCGCTGACAGCGTCTTATCAATCCCATGAATAGTGGCCGTCAAGAAAAGTCGCTAGTGGGACCGGCTGACAAAAGATAATATTCATCTCACCGTAGCGGAATCCGCGGCAAGCCATGTCCCTCTTTTGGGGGGCGGGGCGCCGCGATGGGGGAATATTCATGTCGCAAGCCACACGCCAGACCATGCCCTGGCTGATTATCGCCGCCGGGTCGCTGATCGCGGTCATGACCTTCGGCCCCCGTTCGGCCATGGGCTTTTTCCAGCTGCCGATGCTCGCCGATACCGGCTGGGACCGCTCCACCTTCGGTCTCGCCATGGCCCTGCAGAACCTCTTCTGGGGGCTCGGCCAGCCCTTCTTCGGCGCCATCGCCGATAAATACGGCACGGGCCGCGTGCTCGTGCTTTCCGGCCTGCTTTATGCTGCCGGCCTCATCTGCATGTCCTTCGGCACCTCGCCCTTCTGGCTGCATTTCGGCGGCGGCGTTCTCGTCGGGCTCGGCATTGCCGCCGGCTCCTTCAGCGTCATCCTTTCGGCCTTTGCGCGCCATGTCACGCCGCAGCAGCGTTCGCTCGCCTTCGGCATCGGCACCGCGGCGGGCTCAGCCGGCATGTTCCTGTTCGCGCCGATCAGCCAGGGCCTGATTTCCACCTATGGCTGGTCGGACAGCCTCGTCTGGCTTGCCGCGATGATGATGCTCGTGCCGCTGCTCGCCTTTCCGATGCGCGGCAATTCCTCTTCCGGCAGCCAGTCGCAGGCGCAGTTCCAGCAGACGGCGGGCGAAGCGCTGAAAGAAGCGCTCGGCCATAAAAGCTACCTGCTTTTGACCACGGGCTTTTTCGTCTGCGGTTTTCAGGTGGCCTTCATCACCGCGCATTTCCCGGCCTATCTCGGCGATATCGGCATCGAACCGCGCTACGCCGTCATCGCCATGGCGCTGATCGGCTTCTTCAACATCATCGGGTCGCTTGCCGCCGGCGTCATCGCCCAGCGTTATTCGAAGCCCTATCTGCTGGCCTATATTTATCTCGCCCGTTCGGTTGCCGTCACCGCTTTTCTGCTTCTGCCGCAATCGCCGCTTTCGGTCATCATCTTTGCAGCCGTGATGGGCATTCTCTGGCTTTCCACCGTGCCGCCGACCAATGCGCTGGTGGCGATCATGTTCGGCACGCGCCATCTCGGCATGCTCGGCGGCGTCGTGTTCCTGTCGCACCAGATCGGCTCGTTCCTCGGCGTCTGGCTCGGCGGCTTCCTTTACGACAGGCTGGGTTCCTATGATCTCGTCTGGTGGCTGGGCGTCGGCATGGGGATTTTCGCGGCCATCGTGCATTGGCCCATTCAGGAGCGACCGGCTCCGAGGCCTGCAATGGCCTAGTCAGACAGCCTTATCGAGGGCGGGCGGCATCGCCCTGCCCTCCGTTGCCCTGCGCTCAAGCGCCTTCAGCGCCGCCTGCACGAAACCGTCGCGGGCGGCGTTTTCGTTGAAGCCACGCGGATCGTAGACATGCCGATTGAGGAAATGAGCGGTGAGGCGGAAAGCAGCCGCAAGACTGTCAGGATCGGCGGCCTTCGACTGGCCTTCGCTCAAGAAAGCCGGAAGCGACAGCATCCGCTCCGCATAGGGCGCACCTGCCGTGCGGCAAACCGCCCTGCCCGTTTTCGGCGATACATAGATGAGGTCGGTGCGCAGCCCCGTCGCCGCACATTCGGTAAGATCGAGCCCGAAACCGAGTTCGTTCAGCACCGCCAGTTCGAAGCGCACGAATAACTCCCCGGCATCGACGGGGTCATGCAGATTGTCGAGAATGATATCGAGCGCCTGATAGAGATGCGGGTGCGGATCGCGCTCCGGCAGAAGCCTGAGCAGAGCGCCCATGGCCTGTACGCCATAAACGGCGGTCGCCGTTTCCATCAACTGCGCAGCGCGCAATTGCAGCGGCTCGATGCGGAATTCACCCAGATGATCGTGAAGGCGCGCCCGCCAGATGACATCCACCCGGTTGCCCGCCTGTAGCACGGGCTGCATGCTGCGAGAACGGCCGGAACGCACCAGCCCCAGATGGCGGCCACGCGAAGGCGTCATCACCTCTGCGATGACACTCGTCTCGCCATGGCGTTTGACGCCGAGAATGATTGCCTCTTCCTGCCACTGCATGAAACGCGTCCGAATTTCGATTCAGGATTTCGATTCAGGCCCGATCATACCCGATCTGGCGGCAAAACGTTATTCTTTTACGGCATCGTCGGCCGTGCCGACGAGGTTGAGAACGAAATCGATAATTTCGTTTTCCCCGAAGGGTTTGCCGAGCAACGGCGCGTGCATGAGATCTTCCGGAAAACCGGTCGTGTCGCCATAACCGCTGACGAAACCGAAGGGAATGCCCGCATCGCGCAGCCCCCGCGCGAAATCGTAGCTCTTGCCGTCGGTGAGGCTGACATCGAGAAGCACACAATCGGCGCCGTCCTCTTCGACGGCCTGCCTCGCTTGCGCAAGCGTGGTGGCGATGGCGACGGATTCCACCCCCATGGACTGGAGAACCGCTTCGACATCGAGCGCCACCAGATATTCATCCTCAACGATGATAACCCGTTGTGGCACCATATGTTTTCTTCTTCCCAAAAAAAGACGACCGCACGGCTCGAAGCTGCGGTCTCCGACATGATTCTCCCGTGAGATATCACGACAGGAGTCGCAAATTACGGCTCCACCGTCATTTAAAAAAGACATGTCAAAGGAAGATCAGATGAAGGGTCTTTGCCGCTTTTCATCGCTTTCCCAACCCGCCACGTTGGTCAAGCCGGCATCGTCCAGCACCAGACAGCCCTTGTCCGTCCACCGGATGAGACCGCGATCGACGAGCTTTCTCAAGGTCTTGTTGGTGTGAACGATGGACAGGCCGAGCGTATCGGCAACGTGTTGCTGGGTGACCGGGATCGGTGTTTCGCCGGGGATGAGATTGACCGCTTTCGCCTTGCGGTAAAGAAACGCGATCAGATAGGCGGCGCGTTCCAGCGCGGTGCGCCGGCCGATACTGAGGAGGTGGCTGTCCAGCATGCGTTCCTCGCTCGCCGCGATCCAGGTCAGGTCATAGGCAAGCGTCGGATGATCGGTGAAGAGGTTGTTGAGGCGCGACCGCTCGAAGACGCAGAGCGTCACCGGCGACAGCGCCTCCACCGAATGCTGCATTTCCCCCATCACCGTGCCCTGCAGACCGACGAGATCGCCGGGCATGACATAGTTGAGGATTTGCCGCCGGCCGTCCTCCAGCGTCTTGTAACGAAAAGCCCAGCCCTGCAAAACGGTGTAAAGATGGGCGCTGTGCGAGCCTTCCATCAGGATGACGGAGCCGCTTTCCACCGCAAGTTCCCCCGTCTTGAAACGCGAGACGAAATCCAGTTCGGAAGAGGAAAAATCCCGGAAATGCGGCAGGTCGCGCAGGGGACATTGCTGGCACGGGGTGGTGGAAATTCCGTTCGGTTTTTTTGGCGACATGAATATCCGTCATCGAAAAAGGTTGCGCCCAATTGTTTTGGAACAACCCGCCCGAACGTATTCGGTTCCCGATGGTGAGTGAAGATATTCAGTTCGTGCTTTGTGCGTCGCTCCGTTTCCCCCACTCTCCCTCATTCCTGTGCTCATCACAGGAATCCAGCCGACGCGCGTCTGCGCGGCGAGAGAGTCTTTCCAGCCCAAGGACTTGGGTTGGCTGGATCCCTGTGACAGGCACAGGGATGAGGTAGGATGCCTGGTAACTAGCCCCGCGGGAACTCCAGTCCCATTTCACGGAAGCGCTCGGGGTCGTCGCCCCAGTTCTCGCGCACCTTGACGAACAGGAAGAGATGCACCGGCTGCTCGAGGATTTCCGACAGCTCCTTGCGCGAGGCGGTGGAGATGGCCTTGATCGCATCGCCGTTCTTGCCGAGCGCGATCTTCTTCTGGCTGTCGCGCTCGACATAGATCACCTGCTCGATGCGCACGGAGCCGTCCTTGCGTTCTTCCCACTTTTCGGTTTCGACGTGTGAGGCGTAGGGAAGCTCCTGATGCAAGCGCAGGAACAGTTTTTCGCGGGTGATTTCGGCGGCGAGCTGGCGCATCGGCAGATCGGAAATCTGGTCTTCCGGATAATACCACGGGCCTTCCGGCAGCTCGGCAGCCAGATAGTTCATCAGGTCCTCGCAGCCCGAACCGTTGGTCGCCGAGATCATGAAGGTGCGGTCGAAGGCGACCGTCTCATTGGCGGCGGCGGCGAGCTTCAGCAGGTCTTCGCGCTTTACCTGATCGATCTTGTTGAGGCAGAGGATTTTCTTCTGCGGAACATCCTTCAGACCTTCGAGGATGGTTTCCGCATCGCCCTTCAGGCCGCGTTCGCTGTCGATCAGCAGCAGGATGAGGTCTGCGTCCTTCGCGCCGCCCCAGGCGGAGGTGACCATGGCGCGGTCCAGCCGGCGGCGCGGCTTGAAGATGCCGGGCGTGTCCATGAAAACGATCTGGGCATTGTCGTGAATGGCGATGCCGCGCATCACAGCGCGCGTCGTCTGCACCTTGTGGCTGACGATCGAAACCTTGGCGCCCACCAGACGGTTCACCAGCGTCGACTTGCCGGCATTTGTGGGGCCGATGAGGGCGACAAAGCCGGAGCGGGTCGGAAGGGTTGCATCTTCGCCAGTCATGGCGGGGTTTTCGTGATCGGTCATGATATCCATTCAAGGTCAGAGGTATTCAACATGCGGCCAAAGGGTCCGCCATGCGCTCGATGTTCAGCACCCGGTTCGCCGGGCGCTCAGTTCCGGGTGGAGGTCTTCTGCCAGACGCCTTCGCGTTCCAGCAATCTTGTTGCCGCCACCTGCTCGGCCGCGCGCTTGGAGCGCTCGACGCCGGTTTCCGGCTTCACGCCGGGAATTTCGACAGTCACCGTAAAGCGGGGATCGTGATCCGGTCCGGAGCGATCGTCAACCCGGTAAGAGGGCGTGGTCGCAAATCTGGCATGCGCCCATTCCTGCAACTCGGTCTTGGCGTCGCGCCGCCCGGCATCCACGCTGGTGGCGCGGCCCTGCCAGTATTTCAGAATGAATTTGCGCGATGCTTCCAGCCCGCCATCCAGATAGATGGTGGCGATCAGGCTTTCGACCACATCGGCGCGGACGTTCAGCATCGCCTTGCCGGTCAGCTTCTTCACATCCGAGCCGGTGCGGATGAAATTATGCAGGCCCATCTCGTCGCCGATCGCGGCGCAGGATTCGGCGCTGACGAGCTGGTTCAGACGAACCGAAAGCTCGCCTTCGGTGGCGTTGCGGAAGGTGGAGAACAGCAATTCGGCGACGCAGAGACCGAGAACACGGTCGCCAAGAAATTCCAGCCGCTCGTAATTGCCGGCCGCCGCCGAGCGGGCGCTGGCATGGGTCAAGGCCCGGTCGAGCCGGGCCTTTTCCTTGAACTCATATCCGATCAACGCTTCCAGACGGGAAATCTCGTCCGCCGAAAGCGGCTTGGTCTTGCTCATTCCACAACCTTGAAGAGGCGGTCCCAACGCATGTTGGCCGGCCATTCCCAAATGCGGCTGAACGGCGTGTCATTGCCCAGCGAGAAGAAGATAACGCTGGCGCGGCCGATCAGGTTTTCTTCCGGTACGAAACCGACATCGAAACGGCTATCGAGCGAATTGTCGCGATTGTCGCCCATCATGAAATAATGGCCTTCCGGCACCACGAATTCGCGGGTGTTGTCGCCGCGCGAGTCGGGCGATTGATCGAGCGTGTCGTAGGTGACGCCATTATCCAGCGTTTCGCGGAAGACAGGCACGTTAGCGCCCGGATCGGCGCGGTAATCGGAGGTGAAGGTGCCATCGGGCTGCTTCGGCACCGGCTGGCCGTTGATGAACAGCACGCCGTTCGTCACCTGGATACGGTCACCGGGCAAGCCGACGAGACGCTTGATATAATCGACCTCAGGATTGGGCGGCAGGCGGAAGACCACGACATCGCCGCGCTTCGGCTTGCTGAATTCGAGAATGCGGCCCGAAAACAGGTTCGGCGAAAAGGGCAGCGAATATTTCGAATAGCCGTAGGAGAACTTGTTGACGAAAAGATAGTCGCCGACCAGAAGCGTCGGCATCATCGAGCCGGAGGGGATGGTGAAGGGCTGAAACAGCACGGTGCGGATGACCATGGCCAGCAGCAGCGCCTGAATGATGACCTTGACGTTCTCCCAGAGGGCGTTCTGCTTCTTTTCAGCTTTTTCCGACACTTAAAGACCTGCCTGATTGTTTCCCAGCTTCTTCGGCTTCACGAAGGCTTCCGGGCCGTTGTTTGTCGCGCCTGCGGCGGGTGAAGCGGTTTCACGCAGCCGGCAACGCTTTCATATTTCTGCGACTTCTCTAGAACCTTTCCAGCCCGAAGGGAAGCGCTTCTGTGACACGTCCGCAAATAGGACGCCAATGCGGCTTCACCGGGTCTTACCCGTTCACGGGAAGCGCCTCGATAATCACAAATGCCTGAGCGTAAGGAAAATCGTCCGTGATCGTCAGGTGAATATTGGCGCGGTGGCCGGCAGGCAGCAGCGCCGCCAGCCTTTCCCCTGCCCCATTGGTCAACACCATGGTCGGCTTGCCGCCCGGCAGATTGACGACGCCCATATCCTTCCAGAAAACGCCGTTCGCAAGGCCGGTCCCCAGCGCCTTGGAACAGGCTTCCTTGGCGGCGAAACGCTTGGCATAGGAAGCGGCGCGGTTCTTGCGGCCATCGGATTTGGCGCGCTCGATATCGGTGAAACAGCGATGAGTGAAGCGCTCGCCGAAACGTTCGATCGATTTTTCAACGCGGCGGATGTCGATCAGGTCGCTACCCAATCCAATGATCATTTCAACATCTCCAGAGAAGCATTCTTGTTGGCGGCGCGATGCGCGAGATTTTCCATCTTGCGGCGCTGGAAACCGCTGATGAGACCATAGACGGCGATATAGGCGATGACCGCGCTGATAACGGCAGGAAGCAGCGCGCCGATGGTCATGGGCTCCAGCACCGGCGTCCATATCTGCCGGAATTCTAGATGGCTGAACAGCGCCACGAAATCCACATGCGCAGCGCTTTCCGTCTTCTGCCGGCCGAGGATGAAGTGCCCCAGCTCCCAGGTGGATGCCCAGATGAAGGGAAATGTCAGTGGATTGGCAAAGGTGGTGCCGAGCGCCGCCGCCACGAGATTGACGCGCATGAGAAAACCGAGCGCCATGGCGATGATGATATGAACGCCGAGAAACGGCGTCCACGCCACGCCGACACCGAGAGCGACACCGGCGGCAACCGAATGCGGAGAGGCGGAAAGCCGCAGAAGGCGCAGCTTCATATAGCGCAACGAACGGGAAAAACCCGTGCGCGGCCAGAAGAGGTCGCGAATCTTCTCTGAAAAACCAACGGGTTCACGGCGGCGAAACGGCATGGGGGCAGTCTATTTCATCGCCCCGGCCGCGCCAAGAGCATCATAGACGGCACGGAGATCTTTTGCAGGCGTATTTCTTCCGTCATTTCGGCCTTGAGCTGGCGGCAATGCCGCGCGGCTTCACCAGATGAGTACGAACCTTGCCGGACACTCTGACGTCATCCTCGGGCTTGTCCCGAGGATCTGCAACCGATTGATTTAATTCGACGTGATTAGATCCTTGGGACAAGCCCAAGGATGACGTCGGGGAAATACGCACCCTCTCGCCTTCAACTTCGCTTCAAAAGCAAAGTGTCCTGTCATTTAGACCGGGCACCGGTGGACGCCCGCTTGAAGCGCGCATTCACATAGTTTTGCAGGATACAGGGGCGAGCGTGCCAACAACGACCATGCACCCTCCGAGTCTCATACGCATGGCGATGGGCTGCCATGCGCTGAGTGCATTACCGGCGGAACAGGCCGCGGTCGATTTCGCGCTGGCGGAATTCCAGGTCGACATTCGATACCGAGCCGCTGAGATATTCGAATTCGCGTTCCTGGGTGGTCTTGCCACGAACGGCGCGGGCGATCTTGCGAAGCGGAGTAAACATGATTTTCGGTCCTTTCGGTTTGGAACTGGCGTTTCTCATCGGTGTTTATCCACCGGCACGCCGCGTTTCCTTCTCTTCAATTTCTGAGGAGAAAATAGTCGTAAACCACTTCCACGACCAGAGACAGGAAAAGGCCGCTGCCATGCGTTGAACGCATAACAACGGCCTTTCGGTATCTTCAAAGGATCAAAAATGCCTCAATCGAAGGCACGCGTCACCGTCGAGACGCAGTCGAGATCCTTGAGCTGCGACAGAAGCTGGTTCAGCTGCCTGAGATCCCAGACTTCGACATCCAGCGCCAGCTCGGAGAAATCCGTGCCGATGCGGACCATGTTCAAGCCGCGAATATTGACATCGAGCGTGGCGATGGACTGCGCCACGGAGGCGAGCGTGCCCGGCTCGTTTAGCGCATTGATCATCACCCGCGCCATGAAGCGCGACTTGTTCGCCTCATCGAGATCCCAGCGGACATCGATCCAGCGCTCCGGCTCATCGTCGAAACGCTGCAGCGCCGGCGCCTGAATGGGATAGATGGTGATGCCCTTGCCTTTTTCCATGATGCCGACGATGCGGTCACCCGGAACGGCGCCCGCCGCTCCGAAATGCACGTCGACATTGCCGGAAAGGCCACGGATGGGCAGCGGGTCGGGTCCATCCAGCATTTCGGCCGCGCCGTCATCTTCCAGAACGGAGCGCGACTTTCCGGGGATCTTGAAGACCATGCCGGAGGCGCTGCGCATGTTGAACCAGCCGTCGTCACCGGTCATCTTCACCGTAACGCGCTCATCCTGATAATCCGGATAGACCGCGCGCAGCACATCCAGCGAGGAAACCTCGCCGCGCCCGACGGCAGCGATCGCGTCTTCCACATCCTTCTGCGCCAGACGATGCAGCACGGGCTTCAGCGCTTCCCGGGAGAAGGCCTTGCCGGCGCGCTCGAAGGTGCGCTCCAGAATGCGATAACCGAGGCCGGAATATTGCTTGCGGATCGCCATGCGGGTGGCGCGACGAATGGCCGAACGGGCCTTGCCCGTCACCACCACCTCTTCCCATGCGGCAGGCGGCACCTGCACGCCCGAGCGGATGATCTCCACCTCGTCGCCATTGTTGAGCCGGGTCACGAGCGGCATGATCCGCCCGTTGATCTTGGCGCCAACCGTTGTGTCGCCGATATTGGTGTGCACCGCATAGGCGAAATCGATGGGGGTCGCACCGCGCGGCAGCGCAATCAGCTTGCCCTTGGGCGTGAAGCAGAACACCTGATCCTGGAACAGTTCCAGCTTGGTATGTTCGAGGAATTCTTCCGGGCTGTCGCCTTCGGCGAGCGATTCGATGGTGTGGCGCAGCCAGGAATAGGCGTTGCTTTCCCGGGAGAGCAGGTCGCCCTCCCCGTTTTCCCCGTCCTTATAGAGCGCATGCGCGGCAATGCCAAATTCGGCGATCTCGTGCATGCGCTTGGTGCGGATCTGCAGCTCGATACGCTGGCGCGAGGGTCCGACGATGGTGGTGTGAATGGAGCGATAGTCGTTCTGCTTCGGCGTGGAGATGTAATCCTTGAAGCGACCCGGCACCACGCGCCAGCGGGTGTGCACGATGCCCAGCGCCCGGTAGCAGGCGGGAATATCGTCAACCAGAATGCGGAAACCGTAAACATCCGAAAGCTGCTCGAAGGAAAGCGACTTCGCCTGCATCTTGCGGAAAACCGAATGGGGCTTTTTCTGCCGCCCTTTTACGTTGGCCCCGATCAGGCCGTTCGCCACGAGAAGCTCGCGCAATTCGTCCTCGATCTTCTTGATCAGGCCTTCATTGCGCGTTTCCAGTTCCTGCAGGCGGTTGGTCACCGTCTCATAGGCTTCCGGGTTGAGATAACGGAAGGACAGGTCCTCCAGCTCGTCGCGCATGTCCTGCATGCCCATGCGGCCGGCGAGCGGCGCATAGATTTCCATGGTCTCTTCGGAAATGCGGCTGCGCTTGTCGGCCGGCATGTATTCCATGGTGCGCATATTGTGCAGGCGGTCGGCGAGCTTGACCAAGAGAACGCGCACGTCGTCGGAAATGGCGAGCAGCAGCTTGCGAAGGTTTTCGGCCTGTTTCGCCTTGCGGGTAACGAGGTCGAGCTTCTTGAGCTTGGTGAGGCCTTCCACCAGCCGGCCGATATCTTCGCCGAACAGCTCGTCGATTTCCGCGCGGGTGGCGGTGGTGTCCTCGATCGTATCGTGCAGCAGCGCCACCGCGATGGTCGATTCGTCGAGATGCATTTCTGTGAGGATCGCGGCAACTTCCAGCGGATGCGAGATATAGGGGTCGCCATTGGCCCGCTTCTGCTGGCCGTGTTTCTGCATGGCGTAAACATAGGCCTTGTTCAGCAGGGCCTCATTCGCATCCGGTTTGTATTTTTGAACCCGCTCAACGAGTTCGTATTGCCGCATCATGCGATATTCCACAAAAAGAAAGCGCGCCAACCTTGGGGTCGGCGCACAATGCTGCATCAATAGGGATCAGATTATGACGGCAACTATTGACAGACGGTAACCACCGCCTGCCAAAGGCGTCATAAAGTCAGATCAATAATCGTCATTTTTTTCCGGCGGCACAAGGCCTTCGATACCGGCCAGCAGTTCTTCTTCCGACATCTGGTCGAAAGTGACGGTTTCCGGCTGGTCGTCGTCTTCGCCATCGGCAATAGCGGAGGCGGCGAGCGTGACCGGATCGGGCTCGGGCTCGTCCACTTCCACATGCTTCTGCAGCGAATGGATGAGGTCTTCCTTCAGATCGTCGGGAGACAGCGTCTCATCAGCGATTTCGCGCAGCGCAACGACAGGGTTCTTGTCGTTATCGCGGTCAACCGTGATGGAAGAGCCCTGCGAAATCTGGCGCGCACGGTGGCTGGCGAGAAGCACCAGCTCGAAACGGTTGTCTACTTTATCAATGCAATCTTCTACTGTGACGCGGGCCATTGCCTGTCCTTTGTGGGTCGTAATGTCGTGGATCAGAGCGCGGTGCGATATTAGCGATGCACCGGCTGTGCCCTAACCTATTGAATCTGCGCCTCGCGCCTTGCGAAAAACACTCAAGATTTCTCGTGACGAAGCTTTCCAGCTTCCGATACAGCCATTGGCCGCGGAATTCAAGTTTTTCCTGTATTTGGCGTCTTTTGGCAACTTATCCGCCATGTTTGGCGTCTGATGAACAAAATGTCTAGAAGAATTGTCTTGGAATACGGGGGAAGGTAGCTTACTTAAAACGCAACGGCGATGCGCAAAATTCGTTGATACGACATGATTTTTTGCGTTAGCGACCGGAAATAAAAGCCAGATAATGGCCTTTCCAAAAAAAGGAATGGGATGGAATGTTCGATCCACGGGAGAAAATTGCGCTCTTCATAGACGGAGCCAATCTTTATGCAGCATCGAAAAGCCTGGGGTTCGATATTGACTATCGCAAGCTTCTGAAGGCGTTTCAGAAGCGTGGCTATCTGCTGCGCGCCTATTATTACACCGCTCTTATCGAAGATCAGGAATATTCCTCGATCCGCCCGCTGATCGACTGGCTGGATTATAACGGCTACAAGGTCGTCACCAAGCCCGCCAAGGAATTCACCGACGCACTCGGCCGCCGCAAGATCAAGGGCAACATGGATATCGAACTGGCGGTCGACGCCATGGAGCAGTCAGAGACCGTCGATCACCTGGTGCTGTTTTCCGGCGACGGCGATTTCACCACGCTGGTGGATGCGCTGCAGCGCAAGGGCCGCAAGGTTTCCGTGGTTTCCACCATGGCCACCCAGCCCGCCATGATCGCCGACGATCTGCGCCGCCAGGCCGATCACTTCATCGATCTGATGACGCTGAAGGCCGAAATCGGGCGCGACCCGAACGAGCGCCCTGCCCGGCACGCCGAAAGCCCGGAAACGATCTGATCCCGGCTTTCTCATCGCTGATATTTCAGAAACGCGCCCGTCGCAAAGACGGGCGCGTTTTTGTTTGACACCCTGTCGGCAGGGCAAAAATTCCCTTTGGAATTAACAACCGTCAAATCCGGCCAGTCGAAATTATATCTTGGTTAATTTTAGACGTATCTAAATCACGCAACGGCACCAGCGACGTGATTTGGGTGTCAAAGCAGGATGACTAGACATGCATGGCCAGACAAAAACCGACCGACAGCTCGATGAAAGACTGAATTTTCTGGGGCTCGGCCACGAGCAGCGGCAAAATCTTTCAGACATGAAGGGCGTCATCACCGGCTCTCTCGATGCGTCTCTGGATCGTTTTTACGCGAAGGTTCGCTCAGTGCCGGAGACGGCGAAATTCTTCGCCAACGACGCGCATGTGCAGCACGCCAAGGGCATGCAGCTCAAACACTGGGCAAGGATCGCCTCCGGCACATTCAATGCGGATTATACCGATGCCGTAACCGCCATCGGCCGCACCCATGCGAGGCTGGGGCTGGAGCCGAGATGGTACATCGGCGGTTATGCCCTGATGCTCGACGGCATCGTCAAGGCCCTGATCGAGTCCGAATTGAAGGGCTTTTTCATGGAAAAGAAGGCCAAGAAGGTGAAGGACGCCTTGTCGGCCACCATCAAGGCCGCCCTTCTCGACATGGATTATTCGATCTCCGTCTATCTCGACGTGCTGGCCGCAGAGCGGCAGAAGGTGGAAGCCGAACAGGCGCAGATGAAGAAGGAACAGGAACACGTTCTCGCACTGCTCAACAGCGCCCTCGACAGGCTGGCGAATGGTGACCTCACTTCCAGCATCGGCGAAAAGACCGCACCGCAATTCGAAGGGCTTGTCGCCAATTTCAACGCTGCGGTCGGCAATCTCTCCGGCGCATTTGCGCAGATCGTCGAAGAGGCGAACAAGATTTCCGGCAATACGCGCGAGTTGACTTCCGCGACCGACGACATGGCCCGCCGCACGGAGCAGCAGGCCGCCGCCCTTGAGGAAACCGCCGCCGCCGTCGAGGAAATCACCACCATTTCCAAATTGTCGGCGCAGCGTTCCGAAGAGGCCAAGACCATTGTCGAAAGCTCGGCCGTTGAAGCCGCGCGCTCGCGCGATGTGGTGACGGAAGCGGTGAAGGCGATGGGGGCCATCGAGGACTCATCGCAGAAGATCACCCAGATCATCTCCGTCATCGATGAGATTTCCTTCCAGACCAACCTTCTGGCGCTGAATGCCGGGGTGGAGGCCGCGCGCGCCGGCGAGGCCGGCAAGGGTTTCGCCGTCGTCGCCCAGGAAGTGCGTGAACTCGCACAGCGCTCCGCCACCGCCGCGAAGGAAATCAAGACGCTGATCGCCAAGTCTTCCGAAGACGTGATGCAGGGTGTTTCGCTGGTCAACAAGACGGGCGAATCCTTGAATACGATCGGCAACAAGGTGGATCACATCCAGGAACATATCGCCTCGCTGACCAAGGCGGCGCAGGAACAGTCTGTCGGCATTCAGGAAATCAATGCCGCCATCAACAGCATGGACAACCTGACCCAGAAGAATGCGGCCATGGTGGAAGAGACGAATGCGGCGACGCATAATCTGAGCGATGTCAGCGCCAATCTGGCGGCGCTTGTCAGCCGGTTCAGCGTTTCGACGACGAAGGCGCATGTGGAGCGGACGTACCGGGCCGCTTGAGGGGCATCAGGCACCTCCCTCTCCTCATTCCTGTGCTTGTCACAGGAATCCAGCCGACACGCGTCTGCGTGGCGAAAAGAGTCCTTTCAGCCCAAGGACTTGGGCTGACTGGATTCCTGTGACAAGCACAGGAATGAGGGAGGAGGCTTTACGCGTTGCCACCCTTCAGCAACCGCGATTTCTGCCGGTTCCAGTCGCGTTCCTTCTCCGTCTCGCGCTTGTCGTGCAACTTCTTGCCCTTGGCGAGCGCCAGCTCCAGCTTCGCGCGGCCCCTGTCGTTGAAATAGATCTTCAAGGGTACCAGCGTCATGCCTTCACGGTTGATGCCGGCGCGCAGGCGGTTGATCTCGCGCTTGCTCAAAAGCAGCTTGCGGCGGCGGCGCGGTTCGTGGTTGAAGCGGTTGGCCTGCAGATATTCCGGCAGGTGGGAATTGATGAGCCAGATTTCATCGCCCTCGTCCGAGGCGTAGGATTCGGCGATATTCGCCTTGCCTTCGCGCAGCGACTTGACCTCGGTGCCGGTCAGCACGAGCCCTGCCTCATAGGTGTCGATGATTTCGTAGTTGAAACGAGCCTTGCGGTTTTCCGCAACGATCTTGTTCACCACGCGCTGGCTGCCTTTGGGGGCCATGATATTTCAATCCCTTGTTTTTCTTATTGCGCCTTCGGCTTACCGCCGAGAGCGGTTTTCGAACCCCTATTTAATGTTGTCGCTGCGAAAAGAAAAGGCGCACCGAACGGCTTCTGTTGCGAAGCGGTTCATGGCGCGCCTTAAACGCTTTCAGGCCTGTCTCAGTTCATCAGGCCGGCGTGCTTCAGCGCCGCATCGATGGCCGCTTCCGTCGCCGGTTCCAGCGTGCTCATCAAAGGCGAGCGGACCCGGCGATTGCCGGCGCGCGTCTTCGAAAGCGCATATTTGGTGCCGCAGACGCCGGGCTCCATGAAGATGGCCTTGTGCAGCGGCATCAGGCGATCCTGATAATCCAGCGCCTTGGCATAATCGCCGGCGAGCATCGCCGCCTGGAACTCCGAACAGAGGCGCGGCGCGACATTGGCGGTGACGGAAATGCAGCCGACACCGCCATGGGCGTTGAAACCGAGCGCCGTGCCATCCTCACCCGAAAGCTGGATGAAGTCCTTGCCGCAGGAAATGCGCTGTTCGGAAACGCGGTCGATCTTGCCGGTTGCATCCTTCACACCGACGATGTTCCTGTGCGCCTTGACCAGCGCGCCCATGGTTTCCGGCGACATATCCACCACCGAGCGCGGCGGGATATTGTAGATGACGATAGGCAGCTTTACCGCTTCGGCGACAGCGGAGAAATGGGCGAACAGGCCCTTCTGGGTCGGCTTGTTGTAATAAGGAGTGACCACCAAGAGCGCATCCGCGCCGGCTTCCTGCGCATGCAGCGCAAGCTCGATCGCCTCATCGGTGTTGTTGGAGCCAGCGCCCGCAATGACCGGAACCCGTTTCGCCGCTACCTCGATGCACAGCTCGACGACACGTTTGTGCTCGTCGTGGGAGAGGGTTGGAGATTCCCCCGTCGTGCCCACGGGCACAAGTCCGTTGCTGCCTTCGGCGATCTGCCATTCCACATGGGCGGCAAATGCCTGTTCGTCCACAGCGCCATTGTCCGTGAACGGGGTAATGAGGGCGGGAATTGATCCCTTGAACATGCAAAGCTCCTGGCGCCGAGCCGGTTCATGCTTCGGCCGCATTCGATGGTTAAAACCGGCACACATTAGTGCCAGCCCTTGGCGCCGACAAGCGCAAAGGCAGGGTATTTTGTCCGAAATTGTCGGAAGTGTGACAGTCTCCGGGCTGCAATCGGCAAGCATAAAAAGCAGGCGTCGAAATGAGACGCCGCTCGCGGGACGGTGAATAAAAGTTGATTGAATTGCAGGGCGGCGATTAACATTTCATTAAGCCTGAAATCCCAAGATTTCCGGGTGGGACATCAGACCGTTTTCGGCAATCCCGCTGCAATGAAATGATATTACAAGAAAGTCGGCAACTCCGTTACACGATGAAGAACGGCATGAAAAAGACAGTCTGGGGATTGATGGCGGCGGGCCTTGCCGCAACCGTTTGGAACGCATTGGCTGGGCCGCTGCCGGAAGGTGCGGCACCGCTTCCCTATGTCAAGCCGAATGCGCCGACCGTTCCGGCTTTCATGCCGGCCTCGCCCGAGATCACCGGCGCCATACCGCGCCTCGACCGCCCCGACGATACAAGCCAGTTGAAGGCCGGCCTCGACGCGCTCTCCAGCCGCGATGCGGCGCGGGCGATTGCGTTGCGCAACACCATGCCGACCGGCAGTCTCGACCGCCATATCCTCACCTGGGCAATCGCCGTTTCCGGCCAGAAGGACGTCGCCTCCGCCGAAATCGCCGCCGCCCAGCGCGAGCTCTCCGGCTGGCCGGGTGCCGCCACCCTGCGCGCCAATTCGGAAAAAGCGCTTTACCGAGAAGATCCGCCGGCGTCGCAGGTGCTTGCCGCCTTCGGCAATAGCCGGCCGGAGACCGCGGAAGGCAGCGTCGTGCTCGCCAAGGCGCTCGCTTCCTCCGGCAAGGGTGCGGAATCGCAAAGTCTCATTCGCCAGCTCTGGGTGAGCGAAGGCATGGACAAGGACATGGAAGACCGTGTTCTTGCCGAGTTTCCCACCTATCTGACGCCCGCCGATCATAAGGCGCGCATGGATTATCTGATGTATCGCAGCCGCATCAGCCAGGCGAAGCGTTTCGGCGATCTCGGCAAGGCACAGTCGCTTTACAATGCCTGGGCAGCCGTGCTGCAGCGATCCACTACTGCGACTGCGCTGCTCGGCAAGGTCGACGCCTCCTGGCGCAGCGACCCCGCCTATCTTTTCGCGCGGGTGGAAAACCTGCGCAACCAGCAGAAATATCCCGAAGCCGCCGTGCTTTTGCGGCAGGCGCCGAAGGAAGCGGCCAAGCTCATCAATCCGGGCGAATGGTGGAACGAGCGGCGCATCATCGCGCGCGGCGTCGCCGATCTCGGCGATTTCGCCGAGGCCTATCGCATCGTCGCCAATCATTCGGCCACCTCCGCCGTCGATACCGCCGATGCGGAATTCCATGCCGGCTGGTATGCGCTAAGAGCGCTGCGCGATCCGGCCACGGCTTCACGTCACTTCAACACGCTGCTTCAGACTTCGAACCGGCCGCTTTCGGCGTCGCGCGCCTATTATTGGCTCGGGCGGGCGGCGGAAGCGGGCGGACCGGGGGATGCCCGTGATTTCTTCACCAAAGCCGCCGCTCATCCCGGCACGTTTTATGGCCAACTCGCCGCTGCACGAATCGGCGCCAAGACGCTGAATGTCACCTATCCGAGCCCCAGCAGCGGCGACCGCGAACGTTTCGCCGGCCGCGAAGCCGTGCGCGCCATCGATCGGCTGGAAGCGGCCGGTTATGGCTGGCGGGCCGACAGCCTTTACCGGTCGCTGGCGGAACAACTCGACAGCCCCGGCGAGCTTGCCATTCTGGCGGCAAGGGCGGAGGGCAACGGCAATCATCAGGTTTCGCTGCAAATCGGCAAGACGGCTTTCAGCCGCGGCATCGATGCGGCCGCACTCGCCTATCCGCTCGGCGTCATTCCCGCCAGCGCCAATATTGCCGGCTCCGGCAAGGCGCTTGCTTACGCGATTGCCCGGCAGGAAAGCGCCTTCAACCCGGCCGCCGTCTCCGCCGCCAATGCGCGCGGCCTGCTGCAACTGCTGCCCGGAACCGCCAAGGGCGTGGCCGGACGCCATGGCCTGCCCTACACCCAGGCACGGCTGACCACCGATGCGGGCTACAACGCCACGCTCGGCGCGCATTATCTCGGCGAGCAGATCGACAGTTTCGGCGGCTCCTACATCCTCACCTTCATCGCCTATAATGCCGGGCCAAAGCGCGTGCCGGAATGGATCGCCCGCTATGGCGATCCGCGTAGCAAGCCGATCGACGAGGTGGTCGACTGGATCGAGCGCATCCCCTTCCCCGAAACCCGCAATTACGTGCAGCGGGTGATGGAGAATTATCAGGTCTACAAGACGAGGCTCGGGCAACAGGCCGATATCGTTGACGACCTGCGCCATGGGCGTGCGGGGTAAAGCCGGATTCCCCGGCTAACGAGCGGAGCATTCAAGCAACGGTCGGCGAGCGCTCCAGACCGCTGAAAAGCCTTAAGTTCCCTTGCGTCATGCTCGGGCCTGTCCCGAGCATCTGCAACATTTAGATTTCATGCGACGTGATTGGGTCACTGGGACAAGCTCAGGGATGACGGCGACGGTTTGGGCAAATTTGCCGATAAGCGAGAGGCTGGCTGGTCGATGCTTCAAAGCATACGCGGTGTCCGACGACCTACAGTCCCATCTAGTCTTCAAAAAGAAAAACCCCGGCATTTCTGCCGGGGTCTCCATCACTGACAATGTCAGATCAGATTAGAACGAACGCTGAAGGCGAACGAAACCAGTCCACTGGTCGCCAGCACCGTTGTCAACACCTTCGGTGCCGTCAACGTCCTGGTAGTTAACAGCAACCTTGGTAGCAAGGCCCTGCGTGATCTGGTAGTCGAACGTTACGCCAGCGCGCCATGCGTCGCGGTCGCCGGTGAAGTCGTTGTCAGCACCGATGTCAACCGTACCGAAGTACTGAGCGCCGGGGGTGATGGTCAGCTTGTCAGTTGCCTTGATTGCGTATTCAGCAGCAACCGTCCACTCAGACTCTTCGTAGTAAGAGTTTGCGCCGGAAGCCCATGCGCCGGAGAGACCGAACGTGCCCGGGCCGATGTCAGCCGTTACGATTGCACGGAGTGCACCGTTTTCCTGGTCGGTGTCGTAGGAGCCGAGCAGGTTCGCGCTGATCGCGCCGAACTTCGCACCGATGATACCGCTGATACCAACGTTGTTCTGGCCTTCGATGAAGCCGCCCTTGGCAATGCCGAGGTTCGAAACGTCGTCAAGCGGGGTTTCCAGCTCTTCAACCGAGATACCTGCATAGAAGGAACCGGCATCGTAGGTGTAACGCAGAGCGTTTGCACGGGTGGAGTTCGAAGACAGGATGTCGGTTTCGCCGGAGAGATCGTCATCCCACCAGGTGTACATGTAACCGACCTTCAGGCCGCCGAGTTCGATGAAAGCCTGGTCGACGTTGACGCCACGGTTGCTGTCATTGTCAGCTTCGCCACGGAAACCGATGAAGCCGCGCAGAGCGCCGAGCTCGGTGTCGGTACGGGTGTCAATCTCGAACTGAGCGCGCGTGAACGAATCCCAGTCAGACGTGCCGGATTCGTTACGACCGAAGTCGGTCTGGAAACGGATGTAACCGCCGAACTTCAGGCAGGTTTCGGTGCCGGGGATGTAGAAGAAGCCGGTGCCGAAAGCGTCGCAAACGCGAACGTATTCCAGGGGCTCGGGCTCGGCAGCGACGATAGCGTCAGCGGCCTGTGCGCCGGATACTGCTGCGAGAGCGGCAGCGGAGCCGATGAGAAGGCTCTTGATGTTCATGGTTGACCTCCAGTCAAACGCTTAATCTTCTAAGCAGCGGGTGGGAAAGCACTTCAGAAATGCGTGCCGCTTATGAAGCTGATTAGAGCCAAAACCGGTCGCTCAGGCAATCGTAATCATGACAGAAGGAAGACAGTAAGGTGTCCTTAGTTTTTCATTGTTGCGAAATAGCTACAATTCTAACGTACGGGACCCCATTCGTTAAAAAATGATTAATAACTCATGCTTTTCAGTCACTTAACCAGAGATTCGAAAAATCCGCTTTGAGAAAACCTACGAGATCACCTGAATCTGGACACGATCAGGCCACTGGAAATTGTTCAAAAGACGATTGCAATGTGCAGATGGCCCTACTTCTGCAAGAAAAAACTGACCGAAAAGCAAAAGCCCACAGCTTCGGATTCTTTAACCGACTCAAGGATCCCGATACCGAGCGAATCAATGGCGTGCGCTAGCGATCTGTTCCGAGGATAAAGCTGCAGAAAATCGGAACGCCGCCACGATTTCGCCACCCGCCGCGATGTCCACCCTATCAAGATGCCATTCAAACAAAAAGCCCGGCTCAAGAGCCGGGCTTTCCATCACTGACAATGTCAGATCAGATTAGAACGTGCGCTGAAGGCGAACGAAACCAACCCAGCTGTCGCCAGCGCCGGTGTCAACACCTTCGGTGCCGTCAACGTCCTGGTAGTTAACCGAAACGAGCGTGGAGAGGCCCTGGGTGATCTTGTATCCAACAGCTACACCAGCGCGCCATGCATCGCGGTCGCCAACCCAGTCGTTATCAGCGCCGAGGTCGATCGTGTTGAAGTACTGGAAGCCGGGGGTGATGGTCAGCTTGTCGGTTGCCTTGATTGCGTATTCAGCAGCAACCGTCCATTCGGACTCTTCGTAGTAGCGGTTTGCGCCAGAAGCCCAAACGCCGGAGAGACCAAGCGTACCCGGGCCGATGTCGGCCGTGACGATAGCGCGGATTGCGCCTTCTTCAGCGTCGGTGTCGTAGCCACCGAGCAGGTTAGCGTTTACGCCACCGAACTTGGCGCCAACGATAGCGGAGATACCAACGTTGTTAGCACGTTCGAACGAACCGCCCTTTACGAAGTCTGCGGAGATGTTGGAGTCGCCACGAGCAGCTTCCAGCTCTTCAACAGCAGCGCCGACGTAGAACGAGCCAGCGTCGTAGGTGTAACGGATAGCGTTCAGACGGGTCTGGTTCGAAGCAAGGCTGTCGACTTCGCCGGAGAGACCATCATCCCACCAGTTGTAGTAGTAACCGACCTTCAGGCCGCCGAGTTCGATGAAAGCCTGGTCAACAACAACGCCACGGTTGCTGTCGTTGTCGGCCTGGCCGCGGAAGCCGATGTAACCGCGCAGAGCGCCGAGCTCGGTGTCGGTACGGGTGTCGATGTTGAACTGAGCGCGCGTGAAGGAATCCCAGTCAGACGTGCCGGACTTGTTGCGGCCGAAGTCAGTCTGGAAACGGATGTAACCGTCGAACTTCAGGCAGGTTTCGGTGCCGGGGATGTAGAAGAAGCCGGTGCCGAAAGCGTCGCAAACGCGAACGTATTCCAGGGGCTCGGGCTCAGCAGCGACGATAGCGTCGGCAGCGTGAGCGCCGGATACTGCTGCGAGAGCCGCAGCGGAGCCGATCAGAAGGCTCTTGATGTTCATGGTTGACCTCCAGTCAAAGTTTTTAAGTGGGTCTGGGTACTTTCGCTGAAGGACAGCATTCCCTGCCCCATTCCCGTGTTCTTAGAAGCCAAACGATCCACCGCCTCGCTTCTGGTGGTGAAAATACAAAAGGTTTCGCCGCTTGCAATCGCCAACATCCGATAAATAGCATTTACGTATATGCTTCATTTCGGTTTGTTGCGGAAACAACACACAGTGCGCAGCCGGCCCGCAGCCGGCTTTACCATGCGTTAAGAAATTGCTTGAAAATCCGTTAGTTAGCGAGGTTAACAAGGTCTTTCTAAACTACCGGCTTTTTCGGCGAAACCTTGCCTCGCCGGGCAAGGATGATGGAAACTTTTGCTTCGTTCCCGCCTGCATCTGTCGTGCCCCTACAGCGCCTATGAAGAAACAGCGGAAAAAACCATGCCTTTTGCCAACGATTCCTCGCGCAACGATTCGAAGGGCCTCCTCCAGACTGGTTACGGCACCGACATACCGCCACCAATCCGTATCGACCGGAGACTTGATTGACGACGCGACATCGCGCTTGAAACACTATCCTTTAATATCGATTCACGAGTGCCAATTCGAAACAGACGGAAGAACAGATCGACATGCGGAATGGTCGTATTATTTTATTGAACGGCACCTCGAGTGCCGGCAAATCGACACTCGCCAAGGCGCTCAGGTCGGCGCTGACGGAACCCTTTTGTTATTACGCGTCTGATCAGCTTGCCGATGGCGGCTTTCGCACCATCAAACAAAAAACGCCGCATACCGGCCTGAGCAATGAGCGCGCCAGGTTCTTTGACGGTTTTCACCGCTCCATCGTGTCCTTTGCCGAAGCTGGAAACGATATTGTCGTCGAGCACATCGTTGAAGAGGCAGGCTGGGCACGGCAATTGCGGGCGTTGTTCGTGCATCTGGACACGTTCTGGGTCGGCGTGCACGCTCCCCTCGCGGAGATGGAACGACGCGAGCGGGAACGCGGGGACAGGACAATCGGGGAAGCGCGGTATCATCTGAAAACACATGATTACTGCCGGTACGACATCGAAGTCGACACCACCGAGCCTCTTCATTCGCTCGTTTCTTCCATAATCGAGACCTGGCGGGCGCGACCATCCGCGACTTCATAGTTCCGCGGCTGCGCGTATTCACCAAGACGCGTGCGGTTGTGATCTGGAACTGGAGGAATCTGTTGGGCTGGAATTTTCCGGTCTTTTGCCGAAGTGGCGGAGAGGATGGGATTCGAACCCACGATACGCTTTTGACGTATACTCCCTTAGCAGGGGAGCGCCTTCGACCACTCGGCCACCTCTCCGGTGCGGCCTGATTATTGCGTAAAAAAAATGATTGCAAGGCTTTTTCGCCAAGAAGCACAAAAACCTGTTGGCTGAATATCCTCCTGCGAAACTTTGCGGGCCTTTAGGGAACTTCTTGCAGGCCGGCACGTTCTGCCTTCGGTAACAAAAGAGGTGTTCTAATGGCTCAGACCAAACTGAATGTTGTCGAAGACACGATCGAAAACCAGATTGCGGAGTTGCGTTCGCAGATCTCGTCCCTCTCCAAATCGGTATCCGCCCGCGCGGAAGGTGTGAGCGAGGATGCGTCCGAATTTCTGGATGAGGCGCGCGGACGCGTTCGCAAGGCCGCGCATAATGTCCGCGCCCAGGGCCAGAATGTCGTGGAAGCCGTCAAGGAAAATCCCGGCACGGCGACTTCCCTGCTGACGATCGTTGGCGCACTCGGTTTTGCCATCGGTTATGCAGTTGGCGCGAGCACGCAGCAGAACTCGTCGAACAGCAGCCTTTATCGCTGGCGCTGATCGCGTGACCGAATTAAAATTGAGGCAAGGCGGGTCTATCCTGCCTTGCCTTTTCTTACTGGTTGGAAATGTGATGAATGGGGGCGGATATGCAATTCACCGACGATCTTGAAGCAGCTTTGTCGGATTTTGCGAGGGATCACGGCGTCGACAGGGATGAGGCCATCCAGCGCATCATTCGCGCCGCCCTTATCAATAGCGGTTATCTCGCCTCCGGCGAAGAAGGCATTCCGCCGGAAAAGCTGAACGCCAGCAACGACGACTGAATTAATAGCCAGACCGTGATGGTGCGGGCGCTGCTCCGCCCTTGTAACGGGCCGAGAGCGCACGCAGGGTACTGGCGAATTCCGTCACATCCGCGCCGACTGCCACGAAGGACGCGCCGAGTTCAAGATAGCGGCGATTATAGGTTTCGTTGAAGGTGAGAATGCCGGCGGCCTTGCCCGCCTTGACGATCTTGACGATGGCCGCCTCGATCACCGCCTGCACTTCCGGCTCATCTATCCTGCCGAGATAGCCCATATCGGCGGCCAGATCCGCAGGGCCGATGAAGACGCCGTCCACGCCCTCCACCGCAAGAATATTGTCGAGATCGTTGATCGCCGCGCGCGTTTCGGCCTGCACCAGCAGGCAGACGCTGTCCGAGGCGCTGTCGGCATAGTCGGTTATCGTGTTGAAGGCGGAAGCGCGGGCAACGGCAGCACCCATGCCGCGAATGCCGCGCGGCGGATAATGCATGGCGCTGACCAGATCCTTCGCCTGGGTTGCCGAATCGACCATCGGCACCAGAAGCGTGCGCGCACCCGCATCCAGAAGCTGCTTGATCATCCAGCTTTCGCCGACCGGCACGCGCACCACCGGTTCGGCAGACGCTGTGGCAAGGGCGCGCAGCTGGTCGATGATGCTGCGCAGATCGTTCGGCCCATGCTCGCCGTCGATCACCAGCCAGTCGAACCCCGCCGTACCGGCGATTTCCGCGGTGATGGCCTCGCCCATATCCAGCCAGAGGCCGATCTGCGGCTTGCCGGCATGGATGGCGGTTTTAAAACGGTTTTCGGGAGCAGGCATGATTTCCTCAGGAAAGCAGTAATTTCAGATCGGCGGAAGCATCCGCCAGGATGGCGCGATCCGGCTCCGCGCCGGTATCGAGCAATTTCTTGCCCGCGACATAGGCCTTGGCATCGTTGACGGCATCCACCGCCACGAATCGCCCATCGCGGAAATACCAGACGGACCAGCTGCCCTCACGCGCGCCCTGCCTCAGCATCGTCTCGTCATAACCAAGGTTGAAGCCGGCGATCTGCAGCTTGGCGTCATATTGATCCGACCAGAACCATGGCTTCGGATCATAGGCGGCTTCAGCCCCGGTAAGCACGGCAGCGGCCGCCTCGGCCTGATCGACTGCGTTCTGTACCGATTCGAGACGCACATGCTGGCCGCGCCACGGCAGCAGCGCGCAATCGCCCACCGCATGAATGGCGTTGTCGGAGGTGCGGGTATGGTTATCCACCACGATGCCATTGCCGACATCAAGGCCCGATTCGCGGGCGAGGCGATCATTCGGTGTTACGCCGATGCCGACAATCACAAAGTCCACATCCAGCGTTGAGCCGTCGGAGAGTTCGGCGGCGGCCACCCGGCCGTCCATGCCGACAAGGCGCACAAGGCCGGTCTTTTCGCGAATGGAAACGCCGTGGGCCTGGTGGATGCCGCGCATGATATCGGCGGTTTCCTTCGCCGCCACACGCTGGAGAATGCGGTCGGCCATTTCGATCAAGGTCACTTCGAGGCCGAGCTTGCGCGCGACGGCCGCTGCTTCGAGACCGATATAACCGCCGCCGATCACCAGCAGCCTGCGGCCGGGTTTCATCTCCTCCATGAGACGGTCGGCATCACGCTTGTCGCGAACGGTCAGGACGCCTTCCAGATCGCCGCCGATACTGGCGGGCAGCAGGCGGGGAGCAGCCCCGGTCGCCAGCACCAGCCTGTCATAGGAAAGCGTGCTGCCGTCCTGCATGCGCAGGAATTTGGCGGCGCGGTCTATCTCCTCGACCCAGGTGGAAAGCCGGATATCGACATTGTTCTCCGCGTACCATTCCTCCGGCCGGAACATCAGCCGGTCGAAGCTCATCTCGCCGAGGAGGTATTTTTTGGAGAGCGGCGGCCGCTGGTAAGGATAGGCATCCTCGGAACCGACGATGGTGATGGGGCGCTCATCCTTCAGCGCCCGAAGCTTCGACGCCAGCGCGAAAGCGGCCTGCCCCGCCCCGACGATTACCAGCCTTCCCGTCACAGTCCACTCCCAGAAGAATCACGAAACGCCGGTCCTGCCGGGCCGCGCGATGCGATATTACAAGGTTCAGGCGTAACGCCAAGTACGGCCCCAGTCAACACCAGCCCCGTGCAAGCGTGACGCAGTATCAGCACAGGCTGCAACCGTATGGGACCGAGCGCATTTCCATAGCGGAAACATCGGCCTCCGAAGGGAAGATTGGTCGAGATCGAGACACAGAACAGACAATTGCGCGGATTTCCTTCATGCCCTGGCAAGGAAGCGGCGTTAAAATCGGCATCAAAAAGAGGCAATCCGGGAGGTTGTCATGGCTTTGCATATGGATCCCCGTCAGAACGTCCCCCAGGACGAAATGTACGAGAAATTTCAGATCGACCGGCCCGGCAAGATCACCTTCATCGGGCATCATCTCAGCGCCAAGGACACCATGCGCTGCCTGGTGCGGACTATTTCCCTTTACGGCGCGGAACTGGATGTCAGTCCCGATCTGGAAATGCCGGCCAATTTCTATCTGGAAATTCTCGGTATCCGCGATGAGATCGGCTGCACGCTGATCCGCCGCGAAGAGGAAAAAGTGACGATCGGCTTCAATATGCTGATCGATGCGGAGTTCCTGCACCATGTGCGACGCCTGAGCTTCGAGACATCATGATGACCGCCGCAAAAGCGCGGCTCACGGAATAGGCATGCGAAGCGGCGGGACCGCCACCTCGCCGCAGCTGATAGATTAGGCATCCAAATCTGCCGCCCCGTTCTTCCGGCTCACCGCATCGCAGGCGGAGATCGAGAATATCGGGGCGGCCGTCATCATATCTTCACGACCGCCGCCGTGACGTACATAAACATTATTCCCGCTCCGAGGCCGCCGAGGACCGCCGGAGACAGGGAGAGAGAAACGAAGTTGCGGGCGTTGCTGCGGACCATATAGGCCGAGACCTCGACAATGACCTGCAGGATGGCTCCGGCCCCGATGGCGAGCGCGAAAGCCGTCCATTGCGGTGCATAAGCGAGACTGCCGAGCCACATGCCAAGCACCGCCGGGCCGCCGGCCAGAAGGGTAAGCCCGGCGAAAATCCACAATGACGGCCGTTTTTTGAGGATCGGCGCGGCGATGCCGATACCCTCGGTAATGTTGTGGATCGCAAAGCCCAGGACCAGAAACGCACCGAGCCCCGCCGAGCCCGCCGCAAAGGCAGCGCCGATAGCCAGCCCTTCACCGAAATTATGCAGGCCGATGCCAAGCGCGATGTAAGTCGCGAGCGCAAGCCCGGTCGGCGTGCCATGCCGGCGACCGACCGCCATCAGGATCAGGAAGGCGGCAAAGGCGCCGAGCACGACCATCACCCGGCCCTGAAACAGCGCCGCCGTTTCGCCGGCGATTTCCAGCGCCTCTTCCGTCATGTCGATGAGAAGATAAAGCAGCAGGCCGATTGTCAGCGCCAGCAGGAAATTCATGCCGCCCTGGTCGACATTGCGCAAAGCGGGATAGAACATCAGGCCGATGGCGACGGGAACGACGCCGACGATGATGCCGACCAGCGCCTGAATCCAGAGTTGTCCGGATGTCGCGGTGGGCGTCGGCACCGCCACGGCGATCTCGTGGTCGAAGCTCGCACCGGTGTTGGTGACCACGGTGACGGCGTGGGTATCGGCGAGATTCCACGGAAAATCGATATTGAGCCAGACGGACGACCCCCTCGCAATTTCACCTGGAGGCGATTGCGTGAACGTCCAGTAGGCCGCATCCACCTGTACCTGTGCTATCGTCATCGGCTCCGAACCGCCAGCCCGGACCAGCAATTGCAGGCCCCTGTCGTTGAGGATGGTGCGCTCGAAGGTGAGGTTCTCGACGGGCGGCGCGCCGTTGTCGAGCCGCCCGAGCGGGTCGGCGGCGAAAATCCAGGCGATGGCGGCGGCCAGCGCCAGAAGCGGCAGGACGATCCAGACGAGCGTGAGGCCGGAGCGGGCGGGCGCGGATGTTTTCTTCGTTTCCATGACATTCATGACAGCGACTCCACGACGTCGAACATGCCCATCCAGCCAAGTTCGGTGAACTCCGTCTGATGGGGGTGGAACATATAAAGTCCGGGCTCGTGCTCGGCGAAGCTGAATTCCAGAATGCCGCGCTCCGCCTGGCACTGGGTGATGAGGTCGACGGTCTGCAATGTCGGCGTCAGCGTCGTTCCCTGATTGAAATAATTGAAGAAATTCGCATGGAGATGGAAGGAATTGATCGGATCGAATTCCAGCACGTTGACGAGATAGATGCGCACCGGCTTCGAGCGGAGAATTTTGATCGGCTTCTTGGCGAAGGCGTGTGCGACCGTATTGACGGCGTAGAACTCGTTCTCCTCGTCGAAATTGGTGTCGAATGCGTTCGATACCATCACCATTTCCTGCCAGCCCGCATTTTCCGGCGTGCCGAGCAGGCGCGAGCGGGCGACCTCGGCGTGCTCGGGATGCCGGTCTGGATCCGGATCGATGATGAAGGCGCCATACATGCCCTTGTGCATGTGCCGGCGCAGCGGCACGTTGTGGCAATGATAGAGGTGGCAGCCGAAGGGCCTGGCGTCGAATTCGTAGGTGAATTCACCGCCCGGATCGACCATGCCCGGCGTGCCGGGAATGCCGTCCATCCTTGCTGAATGAATGCCGTGGAAGTGAAGGGAATGCGGGTGGGAACCGTAATTCCTGAAATTCACCCGGATACGGTCACCTTCCCTGGCGCGCAGGGTCGGTCCCGGCACGCGGCCATTGTAAGTCCAGGCCGGAAACATGACACCGGGTGCAATCTCGATATCCTTGTCCTCGGCGGTAATCTCGAAGGTGCGAAGGGTGCGCCCGTCTACGGTGCGCTCCACCGTGCCGGTTTCCCAATCCGTCAGCATGTCGTGGGGGTCGAAACCGTTGGTTTGCGGATCGACCTCGCCGACCGTCATCATCGAACCATGCGCGCCGTGGGCTTTCGCCGCGCTATCGGCCGGAGCCGAGCCCGGCGCTGTCGCCCCGTGAGCTGAATGCGCGGTCTGGCCGGAGGCGCTGGTGGCCAGAAGCGCCCCTCCTCCCGCAGCCACGAGCCCGCCGGCGAGCAACCCTCTGCGGCTGACCAGTTCACCCGTCAATCGCGTCGGTGACGTCTTCTCCATTTGCGACTTTCTTTCCATTTTCATCTCTTGCGGCGGCTGTTTGTCGTGAGAACTATCGATTTCATTTGCATTTTTGCAATTAAGAATCATTTGCAATAAAAATAACTATACTCGCCAGCTTATCTATATTCTGCAATTAGGAATTAATTGCAACAAGCATTTGACGAATGGATGCAACATTGCGGCAATCCATTGCTTTGCCGTCTGCGGAGCCCAGCCTGGGAGGTCGATTTTCAACCGAGATCGTCAAAACCGGGACGTCGCGCCGTGGAGCTAAGCCCCACTGGGACAGCATTTCCAGCCGCCCATCGCGCCTGTGGACCGGGCATGAGCGTAAATTCCGGCAGGAAGGGGTTTCCAAACCGTCGGAAATCTGACCCATTGTGGCGAATTGAGCTTTGCTCATAACGAGACTTTCCAACTGCATATCGGATCAAACAATGTCAGCCTTTTCCCGCCTCACGCCGCTTGCCGCCTCGCTTCCCTCAACCGTTCCCTTCGTCGGCCCCGAAGCCATCGAGCGCAACCGCGGCCTGAAGGTTGAAGCGCGTATCGGCGCCAATGAGAGCGGCTTCGGCCCCGCCCCTTCCGTGCTTCTGGCCATGCGCAATGCGGCGGCGGAGACATGGATGTACAGCGATCCGGAAAATTACGAGCTGAAGGAAGCGCTCGCCATCCACCATGGCGTTGCACGCGGCAATATCGCCATCGGCAGCGGCGTCGATGGGCTGCTGGGTGAGATCGCGCGGCTGATCGTTGAGCCGGGCACGCCTGTCGTCACCTCTTTTGGCGGCTACCCCACCTTCAATTACCATGTGAACGGTTTTGGCGGGAAACTCGTGACCACACCCTATGTCGACGATCACGAAGACCTTGACGGGCTTCTCGATCTCGTCATCCGGGAAAATGCGCCGCTCGTTTATTTCGCCAATCCCGACAATCCGATGGGAAGCTGGTGGGAAGCGAGCGAAGTCGTCGCCTTTGCCCGCGCATTGCCGGAGACCTGCCTGCTCATTCTGGATGAGGCCTATTGCGAAACCGCGCCGGCCAGCGCCGTGCCGGCCATCGACGCGCTGATCGGCCAGCCGAACATTCTGCGCATGCGCACCTTCTCGAAAGCCTATGGGCTGGCGGGTGCGCGCGTGGGTTACGCCATCGGCACGCTCGGCAATGTCGAAGCCTTCGACAAGATCCGCAACCATTTCGGCATGGCGCGCATTTCGGTCGCCGGCGCTTTGGCGGCGCTGAAGGATCAGGCCTATCTGCATGAAGTCGTTGGTAAAATTTCTGACGCCCGTGAGCGCATTTCGGCAATCGCGCGCAATAACGGCCTTTCACCGCTCCCCTCCGCCACCAATTTCGTCACCATCGATTGCCATCGCGACGGGGCTTATGCCCGCGCCATTGTCGATGGGCTGATGGAACACGGCGTCTTCATCCGCATGCCGGGCGTCGCGCCGCTCAACCGCTGCATTCGCGTGAGCGTGGGGCCGGGTGACAAGCTCGACCTTTTCGAGCAGGCATTGCCGAAGGTCCTCAAGGCTATCGGGTAAGCTCCTACGTCTCCTCATTCCTGTGCTTGTCACAGGAATCCAGCCGACGCGCGTCTGCGCGGCGAGAGGACTCTTCTCAGCCCAAGGACTTGGGCTGGCTGGATCCCTGTGACAAGCACAGGGATGAGGGTGTCGGGCGAGTCGGCATATGATCCGATACCGCGCGTTGCACGCATCGATTCAACATCCACCCGCAAACCCCTGCCCGCGAATCGTTTTCCGGCGAAGAGACATCGCCAAACATAAGAAAACCGCGCCGGCCTTGTTCCTGCCGGTCGCGGTTTGATGTGTCAGCGCAAAAGCCCTTTTCAAAGCCCTCGCCGCGTTCCCCTTCGGGTTTACTTTCCTTTGCGCCGGTCATCGGGACTGGAGGGAACCGGACCGGAAATCTCAATAAAGGCTTGGGTCGATCAGTGCATCGTCATCCAGTCGCGGGCGGCGCGCAGCGCTTCGGCCAGTTCCGATTTCGTCATGTTGCGGGCGAGATCGGCGCGCAGCGAAGCGGCTCTTTCCGATCCGCGGATCGCGGCGATGTTGAGCCATTTATGGGCGGCGATCAGGTCCACCTTGCAGCCCCGGCCGGTCGCATAGACCAGGCCGAGATTGCAAAGAGTGTCGGCGCGGGTTTCGCCACCGGCAGCCATTTCGATATCGCGAATTTCAAAGCGTGCCATTGTTTTAATCCCTGTCCTTCTGCCTGTTTCATCATTCGCCTTCTTGTCGAGGCCATCGTCCGGACCTGCCGTCTTTTGCGGCTTTTTTGTCCTTTCGTCCGGCAGGTTTTCCCTGCGCTTTTGATGAGTTCACTATGCCACGGGGCCTTCAACGGTCGCTTAAAAGGCATGATTAATGCGCCGCAAACAAACTGCAAACGATTGGTAAAATTGGGTTTTCGTTAAATATCACGAGCCGCGGAAATTAAGGACTTTGCGGCGAATTTTACGAAAAGTTTAGAATTGGATTTAAACCCTTCCTTCACCACGATCAAAACAGCGATTTTCGAATTCTCCCTCTTTCGCTCCTCCCGCTGCTGCAAATGCCGCGCCGGGGCCGCAAATTTCTGTTTCCTTTTACGTGAACGTCAAATACTATCCGCCCTGCCCGTCATGAGGATGAAACGGGCACAGGATAGCGCGGTGCAAGGAGCAATCGTTGCGCCGCAGGCGGCTTGGGCCAGAGATGGCGCATTCGCCCGCCAAAAGGGTTTGATCTGCGCATCGCGTCTTTGGGCCGCCGGCTCGAGAAAGCCTGCGCGAATTTCGGGAGGAATTTTATGAAGCGTATAATGACGATTGCCGCCGCCCTCATGCTGAGCGGCAACCTTGCCTTCGCCGCCGAGGCAATCGAAGGCAACTGGAAGACCGCCAGTGGCGAAACCGCCGTGATCGGCCCCTGCGGCGGTGCCTTCTGCGTGACGCTGAAGACCGGCAAACACGCCGGAAAACAGATCGGCAAGCTTTCCGGCAAGGGAAACAGCTATTCGGGTGAAATCACCGATCCCGCCAATGACAAGACCTATAGCGGCTCCGGCACCGTTTCCGGCAACTCGCTGAGCATGAAGGGCTGCGTACTGAAGGTTCTGTGCAAATCACAGACCTGGACGCGGCTTTAATCGACAGGGCGGCGGGCGGGCTTCTGTCCTGCCGCCTGCGGTCCCGCACCTGACGGCACGGTGCGCTGCCAAGGATTGCCTCCGAGACTGCGGGCGCACGCCGCATGGAAGCCATATATCAGTTGATGTATCGTTGCGCCCAACACCAACGAGAGCGACGCATGCGCCCCACCCTTTCGACAATCCTGATTGCGGGCACCTCGCATGTCGGCAAAAGCACCTTTACCGGCCTGCTGAGCGAAAGGCTGCGCTGCGAGGCAATATCAACCGACAGTCTCGCCCGCCATCCGGGCAGGCCATGGCCGGGCATTCCGGCACCGGTGGAAGAATATTACGCACGGCTCTCGGCGGAAACGATCCACTGGTTCCTGAAGATACATCATCAGAACATCTGGCCGCTGATCCGCACGATGATCGACAGCAGGTCCGGCATCGGCATTCCCACAATCTTCGAGGGCGCGGCCCTGCGGCCGGAATTGATATCGCCCCTGCTCGGCGGCGAGGTCGCCGGTGTCTTTCTCCATGCCGGCAATGATTTTCTTCTCGAGAGAATCCGCTCTCACGCCCGCTATGAAGATGCAACGGCTGAGAGGCGGCGGATCATCGACGCCTTCATCGAGCGTTCGTTGCGGGAAAACACGGACATGCTGGCATCCGCGCAGGAGCACCGCGTGCCGGTTGTCGATGTGACGCAGCCTCAGGCATTCGAGACCCTGCTGACCGATCTTGCGGCACGTGCGGAAGCCCCTCTGTCCTGATCGAAAAGCGGGTGGCCCGCGAGATGAGCAGCGCCATTGCGGCATCAATCTGTCATGTCACCGCCCGTTAACATCCCTGAATGCCATATGAACCGGGGTCTCAGCGTCCGTTCAGTCCGAGTGTGGCAAAACTCTGTCCATCAACTCCAATAAGGGGAATGGACATGGCAAAGCTGATCAGCCGACTGGCAATCTTCGCGTTTCTCATGGCGATCTTCGCCATGTCCTTCGCTTCGCTCGTCGTTAATCCGAACCGCAGTTTCCAGCGGGTGAATGCGGGCGCGGCAATCGCCTGCCAGCACAGCCCCTCGCCCGCCGCCAATTGCCCCGTCGTGTTGTGAGGACAGGCCGATGACGACAAGTTTTTCCAACGGCCTGTTTTCAGCGCTGCGGCTGGTGCTGATGGCCTCGATCTTTCTCGGTCCGGTCGCCGGACTTGCCGTTTACAAGGCCGATCCCCGCCCCGCCTCCAAGGGCGCCGGCTTCGTGCTTTTGATGAGCCTGCAGCGTGGCGCGCTCGGCTGAAATTTCCGCCGACCCTCTGTTATTCGAACTGCCTTTTTGCGTTTCTTTTCAGTTTCTTCGTATTTCTGTCGCTTGCCTGTCGAAATTGGCCTCTTATAATGGGCCATGACAATAGCAAAACCAACGATTCCGCCCCTCACCTTCGTCACTCCTGAGCCTTTCGCGCCGCAGACATTCACGGACCCGAAACAAGCTGTGGCGGCTTTGACCGCGCTTTACGAACGCAATACGGCGTTCCTGATCAATTCCTTCACCGAGCTTGCCAAGGGCGCGCCGATTGCCGGCCGTTACCGCGCCTGCTATCCGCAGGTCAGCCTTGAGACCGCCACCTTCGGCCATGTCGATTCGCGTCTCTCCTACGGCCATGTCACCGCCCCCGGCGTTTACACGACGACCATCACCCGGCCGGAGCTTTTCCGCCATTACCTCAAGGAACAGCTCGGGCTTCTGATGAAGAACCACGGCGTTCCGGTCACGGTGTCGGAATCGGCGACGCCCATTCCGCTGCATTTCGCTTTCGGCGAAGGCGCCTATGTCGAGGCGGCGGCGGCCTCCTCGCTGTCCGACGTGCCGCTGCGCGATCTGTTCGATACGCCCGACCTCAACAATACCGACGATCTCATCGCCAATGGCGAATACGATCAGGTGCCGGGCGAACCCGCGCCGCTCGCCCCCTTTACCGCGCAGCGCATCGATTATTCGCTGGCCCGCCTCAGCCACTATACGGCAACCAGCGCCAGCCATTTCCAGAACTTCGTGCTGTTCACCAACTACCAGTTCTATATCGATGAATTCGCCGCATGGGCGCGGCAGTTGATGAAGAATGGCGGCGAGGGTTACACGGCTTTCGTGGAGCCGGGCAATATCGTCACCCCCGCCGGTTGCGACAAGCCGGAAACGGATGCCGTGCTCGCGCGCCTGCCGCAGATGCCCGCCTATCACCTGAAGAAGAAGGGCCATGCCGGCATCACGCTCGTCAATATCGGCGTCGGCCCCTCCAACGCCAAGACGATCACCGACCACATCGCCGTGCTGCGCCCGCATGCCTGGCTGATGGTCGGCCATTGCGCCGGCCTGCGCAACAGCCAGCGGCTTGGCGACTATGTTCTGGCGCATGCCTATGTGCGTGAGGACCACGTTCTCGACGACGATCTGCCCGTCTGGGTGCCGATCCCGGCTCTGGCCGAAGTGCAAGTGGCGCTGGAAGGCGCCGTGGCGGAAGTTACCGGCTACGAAGGCTTCGAGCTGAAGCGCATCATGCGCACCGGCACCGTCGCCACCATCGACAACCGCAACTGGGAGCTTCGCGATCAGGCCGGACCCGTCAAGCGCCTGTCGCAATCGCGCGCCATAGCACTCGACATGGAATCGGCCACCATCGCCGCCAACGGCTTCCGCTTCCGCGTGCCCTACGGCACCCTGCTCTGCGTTTCCGACAAGCCGCTGCATGGCGAACTGAAACTTCCGGGCATGGCGACGGAGTTCTACCGCACGCAGGTCGCCCAGCATCTGCAGATCGGCATCCGCGCCGTGCAGAAGCTGGCCGCCATGCCGACCGAAACGCTGCATTCGCGCAAGCTTCGAAGCTTTTACGAGACGGCGTTCCAGTAAGATCGCGCATCTTCGCCCTCAAGGTGCTGATGTTGGCTCATACACCTTGAGGCATCGAAATGCGTGTGACGATCGACCTCGATGACGAGCTGATCGCAGAGGTCATGGAAATTACCGGTCTCTCCAGCGCCGAAGCGGCGGTTGAAGAGGCCCTGAGAGAATTGATCCGGATACATCGGGAGCTACGAGGCGTCGGCCGGGAAGGCAATCTCGTGGAATCCGCGAGAGCTGGAGAATGGATGAGTCCTAATTGACTCACTCAATGCTCTCACTGCCACTAAAGAACATAACCTCCGTCATTCCGGCCTTGAGCCGGAATCCAGCCGACGCGCGTCTGCGCGGCGAAAAGAGTCTTTTCAGCCCAAGGACTTGGGCTGACTGGATTCCGGCTCAAGGCCGGAATGACGGAGAGAAAACAGCACGACCACAGCAAAATAGCGCATTTAGCGGACAGCAACGATTATGCCTGGGCCTACAGTGCTTCAGGCAAAAACGAGATCTTTGGAAGCGCTCTATCTCTTTATTTTTACGCATCTCCAGTAAGACCTATACGCATTTTTACTGGAGACGCTCTTGCGAAGTCGCCGGTCGCGGTCCGCTCGCGCGGATCGCGCGCCACATCCGCCTCAAACCACCTTCACCGTCCCCTCCACGCGGATGGGAAAATTCACCGAGCGTGCGATGAAGCACTTCTCGTGCGCATCATGGTGCAGCTCATCCGCTCTGGCCGGATCGCCTTTCGAAATGGTGATGACCGGTTTCAGCACCACTTCGCTGAATTGCCCGGCGCCGTCCTTTTCCATCACCAGCGTGCCTTCGGCATTGTCGACATAGTCTTCGACGATGATGCCATTGACCGAGCAGAAATGCAGGTACCAGAGCTTGTGGCAGGCCGAGAGCGAGGCGACCAGCAGGTCTTCCGGGTTCCAGCGGGAGGGATCGCCACGGAAGGCGGGGTCGGAGGAGCCGGCTATGTCAGCCTTTCCCGAAGTGGAAATCGTGTAGTCGCGTTCATAGTCGCGATAACCCGACGTCCCCTTGCCGCGATTGCCCGTCCATTTCACCTGAACGGCGTAATGATGTTCCTGTCCTGCCATTTTAGTCCTCCCTAAGAGTTTTTCGTCGCATTTTCCGGACGTAAAACCGCTACGCAGTTTTACTGGAAATGCTCCCGCGTATCGCACAGGTGGTCGAGCCCCTTGCGCAGCGTTTCTATGATCTCATCCACCTCCGAGCGGCTGATCGTCAGCGCCGGTGAGGCCAGCATGCGGTCGCCGGTGGCGCGCATCACAAGGCCATCTGCCAGGCAATGGTTGCGCACGGCGGTCCCGATGTCGTCCGGCTTGGCGAAACGCCGGCGCGTCGCCTTGTCGGCCGTTATCTGCAGGCCGCCCATCAGGCCGACATTCACCGCCTCGCCGACCAGTTCGTGATCCGTCAGACTTTTCCAGCCCTCGGAAAAATAAGGGCCGATATCGTCGCGCACCCGTTCCACCAGTCCCTCCTCCTCGATGATGCGGAGGTTTTCCAGGGCGGCGGCGGCGCAGACGGGATGGCCGGAATAGGTGAAACCGTGGTTGAAGTCACCGACCTCAGACAACATCACCTCCGCCACCCGATCCGAGACGATGACGCCGCCAATCGGCAGGTAACCGGAAGACAGGCCCTTGGCGACGGGCGCGAAATCCGGCTCCACGCCGAAATGCTGATAACCGAACCAGGAGCCGAGACGGCCGAAACCGCAGATCACCTCATCCGATACGAGCAGGATGTTGCGCGCCTTGCAGATGCGGGCGATTTCCGGCCAGTAGGTTTCCGGCGGCACGATAACACCGCCGGCGCCCTGAATGGGTTCGGCCACGAAAGCGGCGACATTTTCCTCGCCGAGTTCATCGATCTTCGCTTCCAGTTCGCGCGCCACCTTCAGGCCGAATTCCGCAGGCGAAAGATCGCCGCCCTCGGCATACCAATAGGGCTGGCCGATATGGGCCACGCCCTCGATCGGCAGGTTCCCCTGCTCGTGCATCCATTTCATGCCGCCGAGCGATGCACCGGCCACCGTCGAGCCGTGATAGCCGTTGCGGCGGGCAATCACCTTGGTTTTCGTCGGATGGCCGAGCGCCTTCCAGTAAACGCGCGCCATGCGGAACCAGGTGTCGGTGGCTTCCGAACCGGAATTGGTGAAGAACACATGATTCATCTTCGGCCCGGCGCGCGAGGCGATCTTCTGCGCCAGAAGCGTCGCAGGCGGCGTGGTGGTGCCGAAAAAGGCGTTGTAATAGGGCAGCTCGTTCATCTGCCTCTGAACGACATCGGCGATCTCGCGGCGTCCGTAACCGATATTCACGCACCAGAGGCCGGCAAAGGCGTCGAGATATTTCTTGCCGGTGCTGTCATAGATGAACACCCCTTCCGCGCGCTCGATGATGCGGGTGCCGGCGGCATTCAGCTTGCCCATGTCGGAGAAGGGGTGGAGGTGATGGGCGGCATCGATGGCGGCGAGATTGGACATCGGCTTGGAGACTTCATTCATGACAGATCGCACTCCCATAAAGGCGACGGCGCTCACGCCACCGCGCCTGCCGAACATGGCCGGGCGGCTCCGATTTGGCAAGGCTGGCGTTTTTTAGGGGGCGGCTTGGACGAACGGAGGCGGCTGGGTTTCTTCTCCCCGAGGGGGAGAAGGTGGCCCGAAGGGTCGGATGAGGGGGCTAGCTCTCCGAATATCTCGACGCTTGCCCCCTCATCCCGCTGCCGCGGACTTCTCCCCCTCGAGGAGAAGAAACAAGCGGCAACCGCCAATTCGCAGTCAGTTGCACTATGCGAAAAACGACCGACCCACCAGCACCTTCAATTCGCCGGCGTGAACCTCCAGCGCCACATCCCGCTCCATCGGCAGCAATTCGCCATCGATGACGCAGCGCAGGTCATGGCGTTTCTTCGGAAAATGCAGTTCCACATCCGTCACCGTCATGGCGGTCACGGCGGCGTTTTCCTTCAGCCTGCCGCGCAGAATATCAAAAGCGAGTTTCGCGACACCGGAAGGACGCAACGGATCGGCGAGATAAAAGCCGAGATGGCCGCCCGAGACATTCTCCGCGACCATCAATGCGCTCTGACCGAATTCATTGTTGGAGACGGAAATGGCCGAGACCTTGCGGTGCTGCGTTTTGCCGTTGACGGTATATTCCACCTCGAAGACCGGCGGATTGAGGATGACGCTGATGGCCGCGCGGATGCTCGCCTTGATCTTGCCGAGGCGGGAGGCAAAAGCGAGATTGTTGCGATAGCGCACCATACGCGAATGCAGGCCCGCGGAAAACTGGTGGACGAAGAGGCGGCCATTGGCGCTGGCGATGTCGACACTGGCAATCTCGCCATTCGCCAGCGTTTCCAGCGCCTGGCGAATATCGAGCGGCAGCTTCAGCGAGCGGGCGAAGAGGTTCATGGTGCCGGCCGGAACGATGCCGAGCGCGATGCCGTGTTTCCAGGCGATGGCGGCTGCTGCGGAAATCGTGCCGTCGCCGCCGCCGGCAATGATGCCTTCGATGCCCGGCTCATCGGCGGCGCGTTCCATTTCCTCGACGATATCCTTTCCCGAGACCAGACGGCAATCGATGGCGTGGCCGGCGCGGGTGAAGACCTCGCGGGCATGGTCGCAATAGGCCTCCATGTCGGTGGTGCGAAACGTGCCGCCGTCACGATTGAAAATTGCAATGAGCTTCATGTTTCCAACCCGATCCAGTGAGGCAGCCGCGCGTAAATGCCTGACCCTATATAGGGTTCCGAACACCATCGCGTGAAGATGCTCTTTTGCCGAGAATCGCTCTACCGCAACGCATCATTTCATGTTAGGGATCACTTAAGGTCATTTTCATGACCGCGCATCTCCAGTCAGGGCAGACCGCTCCCATACGGTCTTGCCCTTTTTTCTGTGGGCCCTTCCCGCTTTTCAGGTCACGATGAGCCAGTCGAATATTTCCGAAGCCCGCCCTGGCGCGGAGAATGAAACCGTTTACACGGCCGCCCCTGCCGTGGCCCTCTCCCCGCTTGCCATCGCGCTCATCGAACTGGCGCTTGCCGCCGGCGGCTTCGGCATCGGCACCGGCGAATTCGCCATCATGGGCCTGCTTCCCGACGTCGCCACCACCTATGGCGTCACCGTTCCGCAGGCGGGTTATGTCATCACGGCCTATGCGCTCGGCGTCGTCATCGGCGCGCCGATCATCGCGGTTCTCGCCGCGCGCATGACGCGCCGCACATTGCTTCTCGGCCTGATGGGGCTTTTTGCGGCCGGTAATATCTTGAGCGCCGTCGCACCGGATTTCCTGAGCTTCACCGTTCTGCGCTTCATCACCGGCCTGCCGCATGGGGCTTATTTCGGGGTTGCGGCGCTGGTGGCGGCCTCCATGGCGCCGATCCACAAGCGCGCCCGCGCCGTTGGCCGCGTCATGCTCGGCCTCACCATCGCCACCCTGCTCGGCACGCCCCTCGCCACCTTCTTCGGTCAGCTGCTTTCCTGGCGCGCGGCCTTCATGCTGGTCGGCGGCATCGCGCTTTTGACGGTGGCTCTGCTCTGGTTCTTCCAGCCGCGTGATCGGGTGGAGGAAGGCGCGAGCGTATGGCGCGAACTCGGCGCTTTCCGCCGCGTGCAGGTGTGGCTGACGCTCGCCATCGCCGCCGTCGGCTTCGGCGGCATGTTCTCGGTCTTCAGCTATATCGCCAAGACCACCACCGATGTGGCGATGATGCCGGTTTCCACCGTCTCCATGGTGCTGGCGCTGTTCGGCATCGGCATGAATGTCGGCAATGTGGTCGGCTCGCGGCTGGCCGATATCTCGCTCAACGGCACGATTGGCGGCATGCTTGCCTTCAACGTGCTTGTCATGACCGTGTTCGGCATGACGGCGGACAATCCTTTCATGCTCTGCCTCTGCGTCTTCCTGATCGGCTGCGGTTTCGCCGCCTGTCCGGCCGTGCAGACGCGGCTGATGGATGTGGCGCAGGATGCGCAGACGCTCGCCGCCGCCTCCAACCATTCGGCCTTCAACATCGCCAATGCGCTCGGCGCCTGGCTCGGCGGCCTCGTCATCGCGATGGGTTTCGGTTACGCCTCCACCGGTTATGTCGGCGCGGTTCTTTCCCTTCTCGGGCTTGGCGTTTTCCTTGTTTCCGTCACCGTCGAACGGCGCGAAAAGGCGGCTTGAAGCCGCCTTTTTTACAGCCTGCACCGCCGCCTCTCGCCACGATGCAGAACCTTGCATAAATTTCATGATCGGGCGCTTGACTCTTTTCGGTTTCAGGCGCAACACGGCCTTACGCGCAGGCCAACCGGCACGGCGCGGATTTCAACGGAGCATCATTGGATGTCTAGCGACAGTAGCAGTCGATTGCCTTTGCCGAGACCGGCGAACGTGAACTGATCCGACCGCTGTCGGCTCACCACCGCGTTCGCCGTGATCGGCGAATCGACGGAAAGGTGAGCAATCATGAACTTCCACAACCTCTCCCAGAGGGCCAGCAAGGCCGCACGTCTTCTTCGTAGCGGAAACGCCGGTTCCTCCACCACCATTGCCGAACGCGTCGAGCACCTCAACACGCTGGATGTCACCGAGGCCGTAACCGCCCTCCTCGCCATGCCGCAGGCAAAGGCCGTCGCCATTCTCGACCGGCCCGAACTGCATGGCGCCGCCGCCATCATCGCCGATATTCCGGTCGAACAGGCCGCCCGCCTCGTCAACCTGATGTCCGATGACCGCGTGGCCGACGTCATGGCGGAAATGGCCGAAGAGCCGCGCGCAAAGCTGTTTTCCCGGCTGGACCGCACGACGGCGCTCTCCATCCAGCATCTGATGGGTTATCCGCCGCGTACTGCCGGCTCGATCATGACCACGGAATTCGTCAGCGTGCCGGACAATTGGACGGTGGAACAGACCCTTTCGCACATCCGCGTCGTCGAGCGGTCGCGTGAAACGGTCTATGCCATCTATGTGCTGGCTGAGGACGGAACGCTCTCCACCGTCGTGACGCTGCGCCGCCTTTTGACCGGCGAAGCCGGTGCCTCCATCCTCTCCGTCGCATCGAAGGAAGGCATCGTCTGCGCGAGCCCCCTGATGTCGCAGGAGGATGTCGCCAGGCTGATCCGCAAGCACGACCTGCTGGCGCTTCCCGTCGTCGATGACCGTTCGCATATTCTCGGCATCGTCACCGTTGACGACGTGATCGACACCATGATCGCCGACACGACGGAAGACGCCCACAAGTTCGGCGGTATGGAAGCGCTGGGCAAGCCCTATATGACGATCGGTTTTCCGGACATGATCCGCAAGCGCGCCGGCTGGCTCGCAGCGCTCTTCCTCGGTGAAATGTTGACGGCCAGCGCCATGCAGCATTTCGAGGGCGAGCTGGAAAAGGCCGTGGTGCTGACGCTGTTCATTCCGCTCATCATGTCTTCGGGCGGTAACTCCGGTTCGCAGGCCACCTCGCTCATCATCCGGGCGCTGGCGCTTGGCGAGCTGAAGCTTTCCGACTGGTGGCGAGTGCTGCTGCGGGAAATCCCGACGGGCCTGACGCTCGGCTGCATTCTGGGCGCCATCGGCTTCCTGCGTCTGAGCCTCTGGCAGCAGGCCGGCTTTTATGACTATGGCGAGCACTGGCTGCTGGTGGGCGCCACCGTTTTCGCGGCCCTCGTCGGCATCGTCACCTTCGGTTCGCTCGCCGGCTCCATGCTGCCCTTCGTGCTGCAGCGCCTGCGGCTCGATCCCGCCAGCGCCTCTGCCCCCTTCGTCGCCACGCTGGTGGATGTCAGCGGGCTCATCATCTACTTCTCGGTGGCGCTGGTGATCTTGAGCGGTACGTTGCTCTAAAAGACGAAAGGCCCGCTCCGAAGAGCGGGCCTTAGGACGCCGACTAAGTCTGGAAAGCTCTCTTTCGTCATGCTCGGGCTTGTCCCGAGCATCTGCAACGTCTCGATTGAATTGGACTTGGTTAGATCCTCGGCACAGGGCCGAGGATGACGTCGAGTACCTGATTAGCCTTGTCAATAAACTGAGGCCCGTTCGAAGGAGCGGGCCTTTTCATTTGCGGTGAGCACAGGCTTTAACGCTACCCCTCACCCGCCGGCGCTGATGACGCCCGTTCCCAGAAGCCCCAGCAGGATGAAGCCAATGACCACGCGGTACCAGACGAAGGGCATGTAGCTCTTGGTGGAGACGAGCTTGAGGAACACGACGATCACCGCATAACCGACGACGAAGGCGATCAGGGTTGCGAGCCCCGTCGGACCCCAACCGACCGGATTGTCCTCGCCGATGCTTTTGAAGAGCTGGTAAAAGCCGGAGCCGAAGACAGCGGGAACGGCGAGCAGGAAGGAATAACGTGCTGCCGCCTCGCGGGTGTAGCCTAAAAGCAGGCCGGCGCTGATGGTGCCGCCCGAGCGCGAGACGCCGGGGATGAGCGCCATGGCCTGCGCGAAACCGAACAGGATGCCATCGCGCCAGATAAGCTGGTTCAGCTTGTAACGCTTCTCACCGATTTTATCGGCAACGCCGAGAACGATGCCGAAGACGATCAGCATCACGGCGGTGATGTAAAGGTTGCGCAGCGAGTGCTCGATGGCGTCCTTGAAGAACAGGCCAAGAAAGACGATCGGCACGGAACCGATGATGATGAGCCAGCCGAGCCGGGCATCGGCCTTGTTATACTCGCCGAGGCGAAAGTTCTGCCGGAGCCAGGCGATGGCAATGCGCATGATATCCGACCAGAAATAGACCAGCACGGCCGCTTCGGTGCCGATCTGCGTAATCGCGGTGAAGGCGGCTCCCGGATCCGCGCCGGAGGGCAGGAACTCCCCGGCGATCCTCAGATGCGCGCTTGAAGAAATCGGAAGAAATTCCGTAAGCCCTTGCAAAAAGCCGAGAAATGCGGCCTCCAACCAACCGATGCTCATGTGTCTTGATGTCCCTGCTGCGAATCGAGATCGCAGCATTATGCATCAATCGGGGCAAATACATGTTGCATCGCACCATGAAAAAGGCGCGCGGAGGGGTGCGCTTTTACCCGTGATTTTTCAGGCGGCCTTTTCCTTCGCCTCGGGAAGGCGGGTATATTTCTCGCCGTTCCTGCACACGACATGGGCGTCGCCCCAGCTTTTCAGCGCCGAAATCACCGGTATCATCGTCTCGCCGAGCGGCGTCAGCGCATAATCCACGCGTGGCGGCACCACCGGGAAAACGGTGCGGGAAATCAGGCCCGCCTCTTCCAGCTCGCGCAGCTGCTTGGTGAGCATGCGCTGGGTGACGCTCGGAATATGGCGGCGCAACTCGTTGAAGCGCAGCGTGCCCTCGTTGATGAGGTGATAGAGGATCACGCCCTTCCATTTGCCATCGAGGAAACTTAAGGCCGATTCCACCGGGCAGCCGGGAAAGTTGCCGGTGAGCTTGGCGCGCGGTCGCGACATCACAGTATCCTTTTTGTATGTATCATCACAAAATGTGCATTCTTGCGATCGATGTTCATATGTATCAAGTAAGAGGCACGCGAACAAGCAAAGGAGACTGTTCATGCGCGCCATCGGTTACAGGACCAGCCAGCCCATCACCGCGAAAGACGCCCTCGTCGATATCGACCTGCCCCAGCCGGAAGCGAAGGGGCATGATATTCTGGTGGAAGTGAAGGCCGTTTCGGTGAACCCCGTCGATACCAAGGTGCGCCGCAACCAGTCGCCGGAAAACGGCGAACCCCGCGTGCTCGGCTTCGATGCGGCGGGCGTGGTGAAGGCCGTCGGCGACAAGGTCTCGCTGTTCAAGCCGGGCGACGAGGTGTTTTACGCCGGTGTCATCAACCGCCCCGGCTCCAACAGCGAGTTCCATCTGGTCGATGAACGCATCGTCGGCGCAAAGCCGAAATCCCTGAATTTCGAGGAGGCCGCCGCGCTGCCGCTGACCGCCATCACCGCTTACGAGACGCTGTTCGACCGGCTGCGGGTGAAGGAGCCGGTTCCGGGCGCGGCCAACGCCATTCTGGTTATCGGCGGCGCGGGCGGCGTCGGCTCCATCGCCGTTCAGCTTCTGCGGGCGCTGACCGACCTCACCGTCATTGCCACCGCTTCACGGCCCGAGACGATTGCGTGGGTGAAGGAACTCGGCGCGCATCACGTCATCGATCACAGCAAGCCGATAGCCCCGCAGGTGGAAGCGCTCGGCCTCGGTGCGCCGGGCTTTGTCTTCTCCACCACCCATAGCGACATTCATGCCGCCGACAGCGTGGCGACCATTGCGCCGCAGGGTCGTTTCGCGCTGATCGACGATCCGGCCGGCGGTTTCGACGTCATGGCCTTCAAGCGCAAATGCGTATCGATCCATTGGGAAATGATGTTCGCCCGCGCCGTCTTCCAGACGCCTGACATGATTGAGCAGCACAGGCTGCTCAACCATGTGGCCGGGCTTGTCGATGCCGGCAAGATCAAGACGACGCTGACCGAGGTTTTCGGCACCATCAATGCCGCAAATCTGATCAAGGCTCATGCGCTGATCGAGAGCAACAAGGCCAAGGGCAAGATCGTGCTTTCGGGCTTCTGATCGCCGGTGAGGCGTCCGCATCGCGGACGCTTCTCTTCCGCTTATGGAGATGTTTGGGCCGAGCGCAAGACCGCGCGGCTATTCCTGTCAGTCGTCGTCCGGATCTTCCGGGCACGGCCAGGAGGCCGGCGCGGTGAGGCCGTTCGGCAATTTGGTCTTGGCGTCGCCGCAGGCAATGTCGATCTGCTTCTGATCAAGGCCGGTGGCCATGGAAAGATCGAGTCCTTCGATCCTCGTCAGAAGCAGGAATGCGCTGGTGAAATCCACCGGACCGCCGAGCTTGGCGCCGCCGAAACGGGCGCGTGACAGATTGGTCAGCGAGAATTTCGAGCCGTTCAGCGTCGCGCCCTCGAAATCGGCGCGGCCGAGTTCGGCCTTGGTGAAATCCGTGCCGTCCAGCTTGGTGTTTTCGAATTTGGTTCGCTGCATTTCAGCATTGACGAATTTGGCGTTGGTGGCATCAGCGGCGGAAAAATCGCTGCGATAGGCTTCCACCTTGGTCAGATTGGCGCCCTGCAGGTTCGCCTCGCCAAGGGCGGTGCGGATGAGCTTGGCCTTCTCGAGATTGGCGCCCTTCAGCGACGAACCGCGCAGGTCGGTATAGGTGAAATCCGTGCCGTAAAGCATTGCCGAATCGAGATTGCTGCCGCCCAGCATCAGCAGGCGCTTGTTGCATTCGCGCCAGTCGATGCCGGCCATGGCGTCGGTACGGCAGCTTGCGGCCACCAGCGGACCGCCGCTGAAAGAAACGGCAATCATCGCAAGCGCCGCCACACCGGCAACGAACCCTGTCTTCCGCACAATATTCAGCCTTTGAAAGCCGGACATTCCTTCACTCCCTGTCGTCGGGCGACGGCACTTAGGACCATATGCACATTCAAGGCGTTACCGCATCGCTGAACCACAATCCACGGGCCACGCGACCATGCAACACCCCAACATCCTATATGTAAGAAATCGAAGAGCAATCCACAAATACTGACGGGGAGACGGGCTGTGGACGCTGCTCTTCCTCATGTCGGGTTTGACCCGGCAACCGGCAACGGCGCGTCTGCGTCGTGTGAAATGAGCCCTTCGATCAGAAGTCTGCCCGTTCCGCACATGTCGTCACTCCCGGCCGCATGACACAATGGCTGAGAATGATTGCGAGGGGCCTTCCCACGCTCGACGTCATCCTCGGGCCTGTCCCGAGGATCTATCCACGTATTGTAAAATCAATCCGTTACAGATGCTCGGGACAGGCCCGAACATGACGGAAGAGAAGGCTTCGGCCGTAATCGCCATCACATATTGGCGTAAACCGGCCCCTCGCCGCCCTGCGGCGGCACCCAGTTGATGTTCTGGTTGGGGTCCTTGATGTCGCAGGTCTTGCAGTGCACGCAGTTCTGGGCGTTGATGACGTAGACTTCCTCGCCGTCCTTCTCCACCCATTCGTAAACGCCGGCCGGACAATAACGCGTCGAAGGGCCGGCAAAGACATCGTGCTCGGACAGTTTTTGCAGCGCCATGTCCTTCACCTGAAGATGCACCGGCTGGTCTTCCTCATGGTTGGTGGACGACAAAAACACCGACGAGAGGCGGTCGAAGGTCAACACACCATCCGGTTTCGGATAGGCGATCGGCTTGTGCTTTGCGGCCGGCTCAAGGCTCTCCGCATCCGTCTTGCCATGCTTCAGCGTGCCGAAGAAGGAGAAGCCGAAGAGCTGGTTCGTCCACATGTCGAGACCGCCGAGACCGACACCGATGAGCGTGCCGAACTTCGACCACAGCGGCTTGACGTTCCTGACCCGCTTCAAATCCTTGCCGATATCGCCGTCGCGCCATTCCGCCTCGATCTCCGCCACCTCGTCATGGGCGCGGCCGGCGGAAATCGCTGCGGCGATCTTTTCCGCCGCCAGCATGCCCGACAGCACCGCATTATGGCTGCCCTTGATGCGCGGCACATTGACGAAACCGGCGGAACAGCCGATCAGCGCGCCGCCGGGGAAGGTGAGCTTCGGCACCGACTGGTAGCCGCCTTCGGTGATGGCGCGCGCACCATAGGAAATGCGCTTGCCGCCCTCGAAGGTCTCGCGGATGGCCGGATGCGTCTTGAAGCGCTGGAATTCCTCGAAGGGGTAAAGATAGGGGTTCTTGTAGTTGAGGTGCACCACGAAGCCGACGGCGACGAGGTTATCCTCGAGATGATAGAGGAAGGAACCGCCGCCGGTCTTAAAACCGAGCGGCCAGCCGAAGGAATGCTGCACAAGACCCTGTTTGTGCTTTTCCGGCTTGACCTGCCAGAGTTCCTTGATGCCGATGCCGAATTTCTGCGGCTCGCGATCCCGGGACAAATCGAATTTGGAAATCAGCTGCTTGGCGAGCGAACCGCGCACGCCCTCGCCGATCAGCACATATTTGCCATGCAGCTCCATGCCGCGGGTGAAGTTCGGGCCCGGTTCGCCGTTCTTCTCGATGCCCATATCGCCGGTGGCGACACCGATGACGGCGCCCTCGTCGTCATAGAGCACTTCGGTTGCGGCAAAGCCCGGATAGATCTCGACGCCGAGCGCTTCCGCCTTTTCCGCCAGCCAGCGACAGACCAGCCCGAGCGAGACGATGTAATTGCCATGATTGTTCATCAGCGGCGGCATCATGAAATTCGGCAGGCGGATGGAGCCGGCCGGCCCTAAGAACATGAACTGGTCGTCCTTGACCTCGGTCTTGAAGGGATGCCCCTCCTCTTCGCGCCAGCCCGGCAGCAGCCGGTCGATGCCGATCGGATCGACCACCGCGCCGGAGAGAATATGCGCGCCGACTTCGGCACCCTTTTCGAGAACGACGACCGAAAGCTCCGGCTCCACCTGCTTCAGGCGGATCGCGGCGGCAAGGCCCGCAGGACCCGCGCCAACGATCACAACGTCGAATTCCATCGCTTCGCGTTCGGGCAGTTCCATCGCTTCCGTCATCTCATCCTCTCCGCATCGCCGGTCCCATCCGGCTGTTGTTATATCCGCTTTCCGGCATTCCCGGCGCATCGCCCGCGCCAGTCAAAAAACCATCCGCGACACCGCATCCACCAGCGCCTGTCTTCGCAAAGCAGGACGCCTTTGTCGAGCTTCTATAGCGGCAAAACATGTCGCACGCCAGTCAATTGTCAGACAACCTGATGATTGCTTTATTACTTTTACGTTCACGTAAGATTTAAAATAGAAGCTGGGAGTGTAGGCGTCAAGGGTAGTCGGCATTCGTGCCGCTCTCGCGTTTACCGCGGCTGAAACGCCCATTCGGCTCGCTTCATCAATGGCGGCGCTTCTGTTTTACACCTTCATCCTGATCACTCTGCAGTCAGATTGACATTCCAATAGTCTGCCGCGCCTGACTGCTTCCCCCTACAGCAATCGCGCTATCCAAGATCGTGACTGAGCATGTTGCTTTTAACTTTTGCAAAGGGCGTTGCGATCATTCGTCAGCGCGATAGAATGTGCCAAAAGAGTCGGGGGATTGAATGGCTGAATCCAAGCAAGGTGAGGAAAAAGCTAGAGCAGAGGAAAAAACTGCCACAGCCAAGGCGTCTGCCCCAAGAAAGATCCCAGGAAATCTTCCTTACCTTACAGCCTCGGGAACGCTGAAAAGGGCGCTTGAGCGCCTTATTGATGCGTCTCGTCCAGACAAGTTCAATGCAGATTTCATGGAGAATGTCCTTAAGCTGAGCGGCGGTGCTGCGCGCGCGACAATCCCGATCATGAAAAAAATGGGCTTTCTGTCTAGCGACGCAGTGCCAACGGACCTTTATGCTAAATTCCGCACGGAAGGTGGCCGACCTGCAGCAGCTTTGGCTGGATTGCGTAATGGCTTTCCAGAAATATTCAAACGAAGTGAGTATGCCCACACTGTCGATGACAACAAACTGCGCGACATTATCCTCGAAATAACTGGACTGAAGGCGAGTGATCCGGTTGCTCAGGCTATCAAATCTACCTTCAACGTTGTGAAGGCGTTTATTCCTGCCGGGGCCGATTTGAGCAATGGTGGTGACGATCCGAGTTTTCAGGATGAATTGGCAGGTGCCACGGCAAATCAGCACGGTCAGGGCGAGGTTGTCCGCAGTATCAGCAGAGGCTCGAAGCCGGTTGGTCTCGTCTATAATATCAATATCGTGCTTCCCGAGACATCAGATCTAAAGGTACTAAATGCGATCTTTCGTAGCATTAAAGAGAACCTTCTGTGATGGATCAAGCTGATACAATCGAATTGTTTCTTCTAAAATGCGCGTCGATAAAGTTGGCAGTTGATGGAGTAAATCCCCGTCCAAGCGTCAGCCATTCGGTCGCCAATGAAGATGCATCGGTGAAGGCATCCGTGTCACAATTCTCGGCAGAGGTCCGTGATAACGCGTTGATGATGGCTGAGCATTACAAGCTCTTCTACATGCTAGAGAATGACATTCGTCGGCTGATTGATGACACGCTTACTGAGGACAACAAGGGGCCTGATTGGTGGGACAAATATGCTCCCGACAGTGCAAAGGTCGAATATAAGGGGAATCTGCAAAGAGAGCAGGAAGCGGGCTTTACCCCACGATCGGAGAATCCCTTAGACTATGTAACGTTCGGCCAACTGGGGGACATTATTCGTGCGAACTATGCCTTGTTTGGGGGCATCCTGAGCAACCAGAAGGCTATGGGCAGGGTAATGTTTTCGCTCAATAATCTTCGCGGCCCAATCGCCCATTGCGGACTTCTGGCAGAGGATGAGGTTGATCGTCTCAAATTGACGGTGAAAGACTGGTTCCGTTTGCTTGAGGGTCCCAAGTAATGCTTAAGCTGGGCCTGTGGTCTTGGCTCCCTGAACTTTGGCGATATCAGCGTCCCTGGGAGGGAAATAGTGGATGTTTCATTTTATGAGACGGGGTTCTAGGTTAAGCGCCCTGAGCGGACCGGGCGGCATCCTACGCTAGGATAGGTAAGCTACCTCGAAAGCCGCCAGTCCGCTCGCGGCCCCCAAGCCGACTTAGCTAAAATCACTCTCCAACATCAAACCGCCCACTCCTCATCCGTCGTGAACACGATCGTCAGCCAGCGGTCGCTCCCCTCGCCGCCCAGCGCATCGCCGATCTCGTCGCGGATCGCGTCCCATTCTTCCAGACGCCGGGGCGGCCAGTTTTTCGGCACGATGAAAAAGAGTTCGATCTGACGGCCGCGGCCGACGCGGGCGACATAGGAATAGTGCGAGGAAAAGCCGAATTTCTCCACCGTCTCGGTGGCCACCCGGTCCACATGCTGCCTGAATTCCAGCGGGGTCACCAGAAGAATGTCCGCGAGCGCCTGTTTCACATTGCTTCTACAGCGACGTGGCATTTTGCTGCCGTCTTCTCATCGTTTCACGTACCTGTCCGCGCTATGTCGCAACCAGATTTCAGGAGAGTGACTGCCGCGACCCGTCAAGTCGCGGCAGGCAATCAGGCGACGTCCTGAAGTTGCGCTTCGCCGTCGTGGAGGAAGCACGCCCTGTTAAAAAGGCCGAGATCGACGAAGTTCGGAAGGCGAATATCGCGGATGTCGGGAAGCCGCTTGCTTTCCGGATCAAACGATCTGTCGATTTGCGAAATGAAGCCCAGAACACAACCTGACCGTCGCGCAAAATCACCGAGGGCTCGTAGCTGTTCGGAAAGAACGGGCTTGCTCCGCTGTTGATCCAGCGCCTGGAGATAGTCGATCACCGCGACTGTTCCCGGTCGCGACCCCGACATCCGATCGATGATATAGTCCGCACTAATTTCATCGGAAGTGACAATCTGAACTTGGTTGGCGAAGCCGTCAGTCTCCCTTTCTAGCGATTGGAGATATTTTCCCGCCTGTTTTTCGGTCAATTCCAACGTAAACAGAAACGCCTTGCGGCCGTCCCGGGCCGCATCGATCAGAAGCTGAAGACCAAGCATGGTCTTGCCCTGCCCCGGTCGGCCAGCGAGCAATAACAGGTCGCCGGCATCGAGACGGGAAAGTACCGTTTCGGAAAGTGGCCCGGAAGACATCCGGGACGACAGCATGCTCCACCTTGCAAAGCCCTCTTCTTGCGCGATCTGATCCAGCGCTTCGTTCAGCGTAACATCATTGTTTCGCGCCATGAGCTTTGCACGACGTTTAAGCTGAAATATCGGTGCAGAAAGTTTCATCAAAGACCTCCATTGCGAGCCGAAACGCAACCCCTCCTCATGCGATGCTCGAACAGATGGTTCGATGATTTGGCGTCACCCTGCATGTGCGATGCTTTCCCGAAAGGAGGGGGGAGGCTTGGGTCTAGCCTGCGGTTGAAAGCTAGCGGGTTGCGCGATTCGCAGCAAGGGGCGCAAGCCATTCGCCCCATCGCAGTTACCGGATCCTGTCCTCATAAAGCAGGACGCCTTTGTCGAACTTCTTGAGCGGCAAAACAGGCCACTATAACCGGCCGGTAGGCCGTCGGAATTGCTACCTGATGTTGCGCTCGAATTGCGGGCACCATAAAACCTGTCATGCACCATGAAAAAGAACGTCAGTTCAATTGAGGAGACTACGACCTTGAAGCGATTGATTCCCGCGCTGTTGCTATTGTCGTGGTTTGGCGCGATGCCCTTGGTGGCAAAGGCCGATGTCTCTTCCGCCAATCAAAACGAATCGGCCGCGGCATTTCAGGGCCTCGACACGCTCGCGCGGGAAACGCGCGCGCAGGGGGATTTACCGCGATTGTCCAACCCCGCTCATGCGAAGGTGCTGGACCGGCTCTGGAATGTGGAGGGGACCCTTGGCAGGCAGCCATACCGGTCCGCCGATGTTCCGGCGCTCATCGCCATAGGCGCGAATGCGAGCGCCGTTCTTAAAACCTATGCACTGTTTACCCCACAGAACGGCAGTCTTCCGGACACAGCGGCAAATACGTTCAAATACCAGGACGAAATCGCACGCGCCGGAGCCTATCTATTACATGTCCAGGCGGCTCAGCTGGAGGCGATTACCGATTTTGTCGCCGTGCTTCCTGCCGATCAGATGAACAAGGCGCGCCGCGATGGCCTGCACCAGATGCGCCTTGGCATCATGGAGCAGTTTACCGGACTGACTCTTATGCTGCGCTCACCGAATTTGCGATCCGAGAACCGGCTCATTTTGCTGAACGCCCTTAATGCCAGCGCCATTCCCGTGGTCGCCGCGACCTCCCTTGCCGACCGAACCACCATGGCCACCCAGATCGACACGATTTTGCCGGAACTGTCCGGGCTTGAACGCGACAAGGCGCAGGCGCTGAAATCGCTCTTCATGAACCAGAATTGCGACGGGCTTTGCGCGATGGATCAGTAGTCGCTCAATACCCGGTTGACGCAAAGGGGCTGCAACCCCGCCCCTCAGACTTCCCCACTCAAACCGCCCATTCCTCATCCGTCGTGAACACGATCGTCAGCCAGCGGTCGCTCCCCTCGCCGCCCAGCGCATCGCCGATCTCGTCGCGGATCGCGTCCCATTCCTCCAGACGCCGGGGCGGCCAGTTCTTCGGGACGATGAAAAAGAGTTCGATCTGACGGCCGCGGCCGACACGGGCGACATAGGAATAGTGGGAAGAGAAGCCGAATTTCTCCACCGTCTCGGCGGCCACCCGGTCCACATGCTGCTTGAATTCCAGCGGGGTCACCAGAAGAATGTCCGCGAGCGCCTGCTTCACATTGCCGAGCGGCATGGGGATGATGACGAGACAGACCAGCGCCAGCACGGCCGGGTCGATATAGGGTGCGAGCCATGCCTGCGCCGTTCCCGTAAGCCCATAGCCCACGGCGAAGGCGACGAAGAGCGCCATGCTCAGAAGCGCGCTCATCAGCCAGCTTTTGGCGTCCAGCGCCACGAATGCGGATTTCAGCCGGCGGTTCTGCCGTTTGACGAACCATGCCATGGCGAGTGAGACGGCGAAGCTGACGAAGGTGACGACGATGGCGTAATCGAACTCGATCGATCTGCCGCCATCCATCAGGCTGTCGACGGCATTGATGAGGGCGTAGATCGCCGCCCCCATCAGGAGCGTGCCGTTAAGCCCGAGCACCATCGGCTCCAGATGCCAGAAGCCCATGGTGAAACGCTCCACCAGCCGGCCGCCGGGTTTGGGCGCGGCGGAAGCGGCGATCAGCCGCGCGACAAGCAGCGCCAGCACCGTCATGAAAGCATCCGTCAGCGCATAGACACCATCGAAAACCACGGCGAAGGAGCCGGAGAACAGGCCTGCGCCGATGCCGAAGAGCGCCAGCAGAACCGTGACGGCAATGGAGAATTTGAGCAGGGATTGTTCTGTCATGACGTGTATTTTACCTTCAAAACCGGACGCCGTCTTGGCGGAGCGCTTTCCCTTTTCCTCGAATCGAGAAAACGCTCTAACTCTTTGTTTTGTAGCATTTCCAGACGGAAAACCGGGGTCCACTTTTCCTGGAAATGCTCTATAAACAGCACATTGAGCACTCACAAGACAGGACAAAACCCATGGATCTCGGCATTTCCGGCAAACGCGCCCTCGTTCTCGCCTCCTCTCGCGGCCTTGGGCTGGGCATTGCCACCGCGCTGGCGAAGGAAGGCGCACATGTCCTTCTCGTCGGCAGAAGCGGTGAGAAGCTGGAGGCGAATTGCAAGGCGATCAATGCGCTCGGCAAGGGCAAGGCCGACTGGGTCTGGGGCGATCTGGCCGAGGACAATTTCGTCGAGGCCATGGTTCAGGCCGTCAGGGAAAAGCTCGGCGGCATCGATATTCTCGTCAACAATACCGGCGGCCCGACGCCGGGCCTTGCGCAGGAGATGACGGCCGACAAGCTGGATACCTTCTTCCAGTCGATGGTGATGCGCGTCATCACGCTTACCAATGCGCTGCTGCCGCAAATGAAGGAACAGGGTTTCGGCCGCATCCTGACCGTCGCTTCCTCCGGCGTGTTCGAGCCGATCGCCAATCTGGCGCTGTCCAATACGCTGCGCGGCGCACTGGTCGGCTGGAGCAAGACGCTATCCTCCGAAGTGGCCTCCTTCGGCGTCACCTCCAACCTGCTGCTGCCCGGACGCATCCATACCGACCGCATCGATGAGCTCGATGGCGCGAACGCCAAGCGTCTGGGCAAAAGCGTCGAGGAAATTCGCGAGGCTTCCGTCAAGAGCATTCCGGCCGGCCGCCTCGGCACGGTGGAGGAATTCGGCGCCGCCGGCGCTTTCCTCTGCTCGGTGCCGGCAAGCTACATCACCGGTACGATGCTGCGGGTGGATGGCGGCGCGGCGAAGTCGAATTAAGGCCGCGACGACGCTTTATCAACTGGGCGCATCGTGGATGACGAAGCGGTTGCGCCCCGTATTCTTGGCCCGATAAAGCGCCGTATCCGCCCGACGCAGCGCTTCCGCGGCGCAATCGCCCGGGCGCACGAAGGCAATGCCCGCCGAACAGGTGTAACGGAAATCCGGGACCTGTTCGAGCGGCGAGGCTTCCCGCAGCGACGCAAACAGGGCTTCGACGACGCTTTCGGCGTTGTGCATCCGCGCGCCGCTCAGCCCCAGCAGAAACTCCTCGCCGCCGATACGCCCGATGAGATCGTCGCGACCGGCGGCGGCGCATAGTTTTTCGGCGAAATGTTTCAGCACCCTGTCGCCCGATGCATGGCCAAAGCGATCGTTGATACTCTTGAAATGATCGATATCGAGCAGCACCAGCGCCAGCGCCTGCGCCTTGTGGGGGCCGAGGCTGTGACCCAGATTGTCCATCAGGTAACGGCGATTGCCGAGCCCCGTCAACTCGTCGCAGAGGGCGGATTTGAGCGCCCTGTCGCGCTCCTGCCTGAGGTCGCGAAGCTCTATACCGAGTTCGGAAATATCGGTGATGACGCACAACATCCAGCCGCCCGGCAAAGTCGTTTCCGTCGTCAATACCCAGCGCCCGTCATTGAGGCTGGTCTCGATGGTGCGGAAAGGCAGCTTGCCGCGTCTCGTCCTGGCGGAGCGCAACCAGACCTCGAAGTCGGAAGTCTCGATTGCGGTGCCGGTGGAGTTGCCGTAGCCGCTGCGCATCAACTCGACCCAGTTTGGGAATTCATCCGGCGCGACATCCAGCGCCTTGCGGAAGGCCGCATTCGCAAAACACAGCCTGTCCTCGCCATCGAACAGCGCATAGCCCTGCTGCGATGCCTCAAGAAGGTTCATGAGCTGACGGTTGAAAACGCCGGCATCGCCCCGAACGAGGCCGGGGTGATCCGGCGATACATTGTCGAAGTTGGAACTGGTCGTCTTGCGGGACATTGAATTTTCCAGATGACAAAGCGACAGGCAAAACCGAAGGGAGCCTTGAATTAAACCCTTATCGTCTGGCTCCGCCAGTACAAAAAACAATGCATGCACGCCGGCTGCCATTGCGCTGTTCCATGGCAGCGGCTTCGTACCAGCATAGCCGCAAACCCCTAAGAACATTGTCAAAAAACTGCCGCGTTCTTTCACGAGTGCGGAGGCGGATCGTTTACCATCTTCCCTCCCCGGCAGACGCTGCCGTCAATCTGCGAAAAACGGCGGGGGAAAAGCTTGCCATTCCATCGGGCCTGTGCAATCAACCGCCCTCCTCTGACATCGGGGTGCCAAAGGCATCCCTTATTTTCACGCCGGGCCGCCTTTCAGGCCGGGCGGGTGTTTCTATCGGCAACAAGGATATGGCGATGACGCAAAAGCGGGCTCTCGGCCTCGATTTCGGCACGACCAACACGGTCATGGCTCTTTCCGACACGGGCGGCGCCAGCCGTTCCATGCGCTTCACCAGCAGCGCGGGCACGGATGACAGCATGCGTACGGCGCTCTCCTTCATGAAGGATGCCGGCCTTGGTGCGGCCGCCCTGCATGTGGAAGCCGGCCATGCCGCCATCCGGCAATTCATCGACAATGCCGGCGACTGCCGTTTCCTGCAGTCGATCAAAACATTCGCAGCATCGCCGCTGTTTCAGGGCACGCTGATCTTCGCCAAGCGCCAGAGCTTCGAGGATCTGATGGATGTGTTCCTGCGCAAGCTGAAGACCTATGCGGGCGAGGAATGGCCGGGGGACGTCTCCACCGTCATCGCCGGCCGGCCGGTGCGTTTCGCCGGCAGCAATCCGGATGAAACACTGGCACTCGCCCGTTACAACGAGGCGCTCACCCGCGCGGGATTCCCGGAAATCCACTATGTTTACGAGCCGGTGGCGGCCGCCTATTATTTCGCCCAGAGCCTGAAGAAGGACGCCAATGTGCTGGTGGCGGATTTCGGCGGCGGCACGACGGACTATTCGCTGATCCGCTTCGAAACCCATGCCGGCAAGCTTTCCGCCACCCCCATCGGTCATTCCGGCGTCGGCGTGGCGGGCGATCATTTCGACTTCCGCATGATCGACAATCTGGTCTCGCCTGAGATCGGCAAGGGCAGCAAGTTCAAGAGCTTCGACAAGGTGCTGGACGTGCCCTCCGGCTATTACGTGAATTTCGGCCGCTGGAACCAGCTGTCGATCTTCAAGACCTCGAAGGAATTCACCGACCTCAAATCGCTGGTGCGCTCGGCGCTGGAGCCGGAAAAGCTCGAACTCTTCATCGATCTGGTCGAACATGACGAGGGTTATCCGCTCTATCAGGCGATTTCCGCCACCAAGATGGCGCTCTCTTCGGCGGAAGAAGCGGAATTCAACTTCGCGCCGTTGGGCAAGGCCGGCCGCAAGATGGTGAAGCGCAGCGATTTCAACAACTGGATCGCCGAAGACCTCGCCAAGATAGAAGAAGCGCTCGACGAGGTTCTGGAAAAAACGAAAGTCGCGCCCGCTGCCATCGACAAGGTGTTCCTGACCGGCGGCACCTCCTTCGTGCCGGCGGTTCGGGAGCTTTTCACCCGCCGTTTCGACGCCGACCGGATCGAAAGCGGCGGCGAGTTGCTCTCGATTGCCCATGGTCTGGCCATGATCGGCGAAAGCGGCGATATTCAGCGCTGGACAGTGTGATTTGCGGGTTCCCCGTGCGGGGAACATGGGGTAATTTCCGCCCATGATCGCCGCTCACGACCTCTCCCCGGCCGAACTCGCCGCCCTCCTGCATTTCCATGCGGATGCGGGCGTGGACTGGCTGCTGGAAGACCAGCCGGTCGATCGTTTCGCCGAATTTGCCGCCGCCCGCCCGGCCCGATCCGCGCCTGCGCAGGAGGCCGCAGCAGCTTCACGCCAGATGGAAAGGCCGGCGGACCGCCGTGCCGATGCGCCTCAGCGGCAGGCGGCGACGCGCAGCGCCCCGGCGCGCGGCGCACCGGCAGCCCCCGCCATTCAGCAGAATGTCGCCATGCCGGACGAGCAGGCCGTGGCGGCGGCGCGTTTTGCAGCCGAAAGCGCGCGGTCGCTTGCCGAGTTGAAAACCGCGCTCGACGGTTTCAGCGGCTGCAACCTCAAGAACAGCGCGCGCAATACGATTTTTACCGAAGGCGACCCCGCCTCCGCCATCATGGTCATCGGCCCGATGCCGGATGCCGATGACGACCGCGAAGGCCTGCCCTTCGCCGGCAAGACCGGGCTGTTGCTCGACCGCATGCTGGCAGCCATCGGCCTTGAACGCGGGGCCATCATGCTCGGCAATGTCGTGCCCTGGCGGCCGCCGGGCAACCGCCCGCCGACTCAGGCCGAAATGGATATCTGCCGGCCCTTCATCGAGCGTCAGATCGCCCTTGCGGAGCCGAAACACCTGTTGCTTCTCGGCAACTTTACCGCACGTTTCTTCTTTGGCGGCACCGGCACCATCCATACGCTGCGCGGACAGTGGCGTGATGTCGCAGCCGGACACCTGATTTTGCCGGCTTTGGCCAGCCTGCATCCGCAGGAACTTTTGAATGCGCCGGCCAGCAAGTCATTGGCATGGCAGGATTTATTGGCTTTTCAGGCAAAGATTGCCGAAGGCTGATTGCCTTATTCTTGCTCAATGTAAATGAATTATGAAAAAAGCCATGCACAATGCGCATAACAGCGGCGCATTTGCTCAGCTTGCCGAATCCATGCTGCGCTGCGATATAGGCCTCATGTCTTGGGAGGAATAGGTTTAAGGAACCAAGGCAATGACCACTCGCTTCCGTCCGGTACATTCCGGCTTTGAAACGCTCCGCCTGGCGGGCCTCGGCCCTCGCTCCAGTCAGGGCTACCATCGTTTCGGCGCTGCCGCAAACGAACAGATGACCGCACGCGCTGCCATGCAGCAGGTCCGCGTGACGCGCCCCTCGGCAGTCTTCGCGGATTTCCGCGAGCGCTGAGAAGCACTCAGGCCAGTCTAGCGCTGGTCCACAGATATGATTGCGCGCTGGCGTCTTTCTTCGGGAAGGCGCCTTTTGCTTTTGTGGATATTTCCGAGAGCGGGCCGCATAACGATGGACCGCGCCAAACACTCCGACGTCATCCTCGGGCTTGTCCCGAGGATCTGCAACGGATCGATTTTGGTGGCGTGTTTAGATCCTTGGGACAAGCCCAAGGATGACGCCGGGAAAATATCTGCCCTTCGCCATTAACTTCGGGGATACGACGCAAGCATACCGCGGGAGTAGCAACATCCCTCACCCCTGCGGCGTCGAGGCCTTGCGGGCCGCCCGTCTTGCCAGGCCCAGCTGATGCTCGCGAAAGATGATGAAGATGCCGGCGAGGATAACGATGGCCGTGCCGATCAGCATCGTCACCGTGGGAATATCTCCGAACAGAATGTAGGAGACCGCAATGCCGAAGATGATGGAGCTGTATTCGAAGGGCGCGATGACCGAGACTTCGGCATGCCGATAACTCTCCGTCAGGAAGATTTGCGCAACCCCGCCGCAGATGCCGCTGGTGATCAGCAGCATGGCCTGCGTCATGCTCAGCGCGCTCCAGCCGAAGGGCAAGCTGACGAGCGACAGAAGGGTGGCGGTGAGCGAAAAATAGAGCACGATGGTCGGCGTCTTTTCCGTTTCCACCAGTTGCCGCACCTGGATCATCGCCAGACCGCCGAGCGCCGCACCGCACAATACGGCAATGGCCCCCAGCCCTTCGCCTGCGGCAAAACCGCCTTCCCGCAGAAGCGTCATCTTCGGCCAGAGAATCACCAGCACGCCCGTCATGCCGACGAAGACCGCGCTCCAGCGATAGATGCGCACCTTTTCATGCAGGATGACGGCGGCAAAAACGACGGCGAGAAGCGGCGAGGCATAACCGATGGCGATGAATTCCGGCAGCGGCAGCATGGTCAGCCCGTAAAAGCCGCAGGCCATGGACAGGATGCCCAGAAACCCGCGCTTGAAATGGCCGAAAAGATTATTGGTGTGCAGCGCGCTGGTCAGCGCGTGCAGCCACGCCAGATAGACGACAATCGGGAGAATGGCGAAAGCGGAGCGGAAGAAGGTGATCTGGCCGGCAGGCACATCGCCTGCGGCCTTGATACAGGTCTGCATGACAAGAAAAAAGCCGACCGAAATCAGCTTCAGGCTAATCCCGCGAAAGGGATTCATCGGTTCGGCGTTCATTGGCAACTACTCATATCGGCTGCGCAAACACGCCATCGGGAGATTTTTCATGCGGGGAGGACGACGCAGGGGAATTGGATTTGCGCAAGGCTAGAGCATTCCCCCGGCGCTTTACAACAAAAAATGTGATTTACCCGTGAATTCCGTTGATTTGGGGAGGGATTGTTTTGGCGGCTGCGGAAATGATGCAAACCAAAAGCGACGCGCGCTAAAATTTGAAGAAAATAAAATATAATTTCAGCAATCGTTCAACATTTGCTGCCATGGTCCACAGGTCCGGCGGCGGGAGGATTGTCTGCATGGCCGGCAAAGCCTTCCATGGCGGGACAGAACGTCCTCCGACGCGCACATGAACGTGACGAATATTCTACCCATTTTACATCCGGGCCTTATGACGACATGATGCCGGGAAGACCACGCAAAGTTATTCAGGGACAGTCATGCGAACAGACACGGGCCAGATCGTTCACCTGGCAGATTACCGCCCCACCGATTTCGTTCTGGAGCGGGTGGATCTCACCTTCGAACTCGACCCCAAGAATACCAAGGTCGAAGCCCGTCTGATCTTTCACCGGCGCGAAGGCGCTGAGCGGCAGGCGCCGCTGGTTCTCGATGGCGACGAGCTGAAGCTTTCCAGCCTGCTGCTCGATCAGGTGGAACTTCCCGCCGGTCAATATGAGGCGACGCCGGAGAGCCTGACCATCCGCGACCTGCCGGCGGAGGCGCCCTTCGAAATCTGCGTCACCAATTACATCAATCCGCAGGTCAATACGCAGCTTATGGGGCTTTATCGCACCAATGGCGTCTATTGCACCCAATGCGAGGCGGAAGGTTTCCGCCGTATCACCTATTTCCCCGACCGGCCTGATGTTCTGGCGCCCTATACGGTGACAATCATCGCGGCAAAGGAAGGCAATCCGCTGCTGCTGTCGAACGGCAATTTCCTCGGCGGCGGCAATTACGATGAAGGCCGTCACTTTGCGGCATGGTTCGATCCGCACCCCAAACCCAGCTATCTCTTCGCGCTTGTCGCCGGCGATCTCGGCGTGGTGGAAGATACCTTCACCACCATGTCCGGCCGGGACGTGGCGCTGAAGATTTACGTCGAGCACGGCAAGGAGCCGCGTGCGGCTTATGCCATGGACGCGCTGAAGCGTTCGATGAAGTGGGACGAAGAGCGCTTCGGCCGCGAATACGACCTCGATATTTTCATGATCGTCGCCGTGTCGGACTTCAACATGGGCGCGATGGAGAACAAGGGTCTCAACGTCTTCAACGACAAATTCGTGCTGGCCGACCCGGAAACCGCCTCCGACGCTGACTACGCCAATATCGAGCGCATCATCGCGCATGAATATTTCCACAACTGGACCGGCAACCGCATCACCTGCCGCGACTGGTTCCAGCTCTGCCTGAAGGAAGGCCTGACGGTCTATCGCGATCAGGAATTTTCCGCCGACATGCGCTCACGCCCGGTCAAGCGCATCGCCGATGTGCGTCACCTGAAATCGGAGCAGTTTCCCGAGGATTCCGGCCCGCTGGCGCATCCGCCGCGCCCCGATACCTATCGCGAAATCAACAATTTCTACACAACGACCGTTTATGAAAAGGGCGCCGAAGTCACCCGCATGATCGCCACGATCCTCGGCGCGGACGACTTCAAAAAGGGCATGGACCTCTATTTCGAGCGCCATGACGGCGAAGCCGCAACCGTCGAGGATTTCGTCAAGAGCTTCGCGGACGCCAGCGGCCGTGACCTTTCGCAGTTTTCGCTGTGGTACACCGAAGCGGGCACGCCGCTCGTCTCCGTCTCCTCGGCTTATGATGCGGGCAAGTCCACATTCAAACTCACTCTGGAACAGACGACCGCGCCGACGCCCGGCCAGCCGATGAAACAGCCGCGTCACATTCCCCTGTCGCTGGCGCTGATCCTCGATAACGGCCAGATCGCCGAGCCTCAGGCTGTCGAAGGCGGCGACTATCGCGATGGCGTGCTGCACCTGACCGAACGCAACCAGACTTTCTCCTTCTCCGGCATTTCCTCGCGGCCGGTGCTGTCGATCAACCGCAGCTTCTCGGCGCCGATCAATCTGGATTTCGAGCAGAATGCGGCCGATCTGGTGCAGATCGCCCGGCATGAGACGGATATGTTCGCGCGCTTCCAGGCGCTGACCGATCTTGCCCTGCCGGCGCTGATTGCCGCCACCAGGGCCGTGCAGAATGGCAAGGACGTTCAAACGGATGCGGAACTGACCGCAACGCTTATCGAAATCATCGGCAACGACGCCCTTGAGCCCGCCTTCAGGGCGCAGGTGCTGGCCTTGCCGAGCGAGACGGATATCGCCCGCGAAATGGGCGGCGACAACGATCCGGACGCCATCCACAAGGCGCGCAACGCCACCATCAAGGCCATTGCGACGGCCGGGCTCGAAACGCTGCGGCGGCTTGCCGACAGCACGGCTGACGGCGAGGCCTATAGCCCGGATGCGGCAAGTGCGGGACGCCGTTCGCTGCGCAACGGTGCGCTGACCTTCCTCGCCTTTGCCGAGGAAACGCCGGCCCGCGCGGCAAAGGCTTTTGCCGACGCCACCAACATGACCGATCTTGCGCATGCGCTCAGCGTCCTGACCCAGCGTTTCCCGGAAAGCACGGAAACAAAGGAAGCGCTTGCCGCCTTCGAAACACGCTTTGCCGACAATGCGCTGGTACTCGACAAGTGGTTCTCGCTGCAGGCCGCCATTCCGGGCGACGGTGCGCTCGACCGGATCAAGGCGCTGATGAAATCCAAACATTTCATCGCCACCAACCCGAACCGGGTACGCTCGCTCGTCGGCACGCTTGCCTTCGCCAACCCCACCGGCTTCCACCGTGCCGATGGCGCCGCCTACCGGTTCCTGGCCGAGCAGATCATCGCCATCGACAAGCGCAATCCGCAGCTTGCCGCCCGCATTCTCACTTCCATGCGCTCCTGGCGGTCGCTGGAGGCAAGCCGTGCCGAACACGCCAAGGCGGCGCTTTCGACCATCGCCGACGCCAAGGGGCTGTCGACGGATGTAAGCGATATCGTCGGGCGCATCCTGAAGGGCTGATTTCCCTCGCTTTTCCGGCAGTTCGAAACGGACTGCCGGCGTGCCCGCAACCCTCATTCCTGTGCTTGTCACAGGAATCTAGCCAGCCCAAGTCCTTGGGCTGAAAGGACTCTTTTCGCCACGCAGACGCGTGTCGGCTGGATTCCTGTGACAAGCACAGGAATGAGGAAATGTGGGTGTAACGACACCAGAAGTCCTTGCATCCTGTACCGCCCCGAAAAAATACGGAGTCGGTTCAAGGGGTTAAAATTCTTTTAACTTTTGCCTCTGGACACGGCGAATCGCATTTGATTCACTAGTCATATTCGAGCGGCGGCGCTTCGAATCACTGGGGACATCTTGAAGGCGGGACAATGACGAACGTGCGGCGGGCGACTGCGGGCGATGAGCGGCCGTATGCCAAATTTTCTGATCTTGCGGCCTGGGGCGAAAGGCTTTCCAGCGACCTGATGGGTTTGATGAATGGCTCCGACCGCCCGATGCCGCAGGTCGAGACCCTGCTGAAACGTCTCATTCCCATTCTCATCCTCGCCTTTCTCGTTGTCGTCGCGGCCTCGCGCATGCTGGGCATCGTCGCCGAATATAGCCGCATGGAAGAAGCCGCCCGCCATTCCACGGCGCTGACGGCGCTGACGGCCAAAGCAGCCCTTCTCAACAACGATACGGTCTTCACCACGCAGGATCGCGCCCGCGCCGAAGCCAACCTCGTCGCGGCACTGCCGTCCGGCAGCCTTGCCGACGGTACGATGGTGCTTCTTTCGGGCAGCAATGGCCGCATTTTCGCCGGCGCCGGCAAGGAAGCGATGCTTTATATCGGCACGTCGCTGCCGGCTTTGCTTCCGGAAATCGCCATCGTGCAGCGTTTCCCCGGCGCACCCGGCACCATCGAGACCAATATTGACGGCCAGCAGCACTATGCGACGATGATCCCCTTCGGCGACGATGGCGCGATGGTGATCGCAGCCCGCTCGCTGCAGCCGATCCGTTCTTTCTGGCGCAGCGAAATCGCCATGAACGTGACGCTGTTCGCCGGCATCTCCTCGATCCTGCTCGTCGTGCTCTATGCCTATTACATGCAGGTGAAGCGCGCCCGCGACGCCGACGACATTTTCGCCGAATCCAACCTGCGGGTCGAAACCGCGCTGTCTCGCGGCCGTTGCGGGTTGTGGGATTTCGATCTTTCCACCCGGCGCATGTTCTGGTCCGGTTCGCTCTACGAAATTCTCGGGCTGCCGCCGAAGGCCGCACCACTCTCCTTCTCCGACGCCGCCCGCATGATGCATTCCGAAGACGGCAATCTCTATGAGCTTGCCCGCGCCGTCGGCTGCGGCAACCTGCGCCAGATCGATCAGATCTTCCGCATGCGCCATGCCAAGGGCCATTATGTCTGGCTGCGCGCCCGCGCCCAGGTCATCCGCACCAATAACGGCCCGCGCGTCATCGGCATCGCCATGGATGTGACCGAACAGCACCGCCTTGCGCAACGCTACGCCGAGGCCGACCAGCGCCTTGCCGACGCCATCGAATCCACCTCGGAAGCCTTCGTGCTGTGGGACAAGAACGACCGTCTGGTGATGTGCAACACCCATTACCAGAAGGCCTATGGCCTGCCGGACAGCGTGCTGGTGGCAGGCACGGAAAAAAGCACCGTCCATGCCGCAGCCGCCCGCCCCGTCGTTGAACGTCGCGTTGCCGATCCTGACCAGTCCGGCCTGTCGCGCACCACGGAAGTGCAGCTTGCCGATGACCGCTGGCTGCAGATCAACGAGCGCCGCACCCGCGATGGCGGCCTCGTCGCGGTCGGCACCGATATCACTCTTCTGAAGCGCCATCAGGAGCGGCTGCGCGATTCCGAGCGCCGGCTGATGGCCACCATCGGCGACCTCTCCGCCTCGCAGCACAAGCTGGAGCGGCAGAAGACCGAACTTTCCGACGCCAACGCCAATTACCTCGCCGAAAAAGAGCGCGCGCAGGCTGCCAACCGGGCGAAATCCGAATTCCTCGCCAATATGAGCCATGAGCTGCGCACGCCGCTCAACGCCATCCTCGGCTTTTCCGACATCCTGCAAAATGAGATGTTCGGACCGGTCGGCTCGCCGAAATATTCCGAATATGCCCGCGATATTCACGATAGCGGCAAACACCTGCTCAACGTCATCAACGATATTCTCGATATGTCGAAGATCGAGGCGGGCCATATGCGCATCAACCGTGAGACGATCGATCTCGCGCCGCTGATCGAGGAAACCCTGCGGCTGACCGCCATTCAGGCCGAACAGAAGAACATCACCGTGCAGCAGAAGGTTTGCGCCGGGCTGACCATGCAGGGCGACCGCCGCGCCATGAAGCAGATCATGCTCAACCTGCTCTCCAACGCCGTGAAATTCACCGGCGACGGCGGCCGCATCGCACTGCGCACCCATGTGCATCAGGCCGCGATGATCCTCACCATCGCAGACACCGGCATCGGCATTCCCGCCCAGGCTCTCAACAAGATCGGCCAGCCTTTCGAACAGGTGCAAAGCCAATATGCCAAGAGCCAGGGCGGCTCCGGCCTCGGGCTCGCCATTTCCCGCTCGCTGGTGAAGCTGCATGGCGGGACGATGAAAATCCGCTCATGTGAGGGCCGTGGCACCGTGGTGACGATCATCATTCCACATTCGGCGGGGTGCTGCGGGACGGTGCATTGAGGTGGCGTCGGGGGCGCTGACTGTCCTGCAATACGTAAAGGTCGAGTGCGCGATACCCCCTCTGCCCTGCCGGGCATCTCCCCCTCAAAAGGGGAGATCAGCTAGACGGATGCTCCTCGCCAAATTCGCAACATTTGAGATGATCGCGCTGTTGCCGCATACCGATCTCCCCCCTTGAGGGGGAGATGCCCGGCAGGGCAGAAGGGGGTGAAGCCTCACCCACCCACATCAACCACCATTCTTCACCGTCCCCACAAACGCCTTCCGCACCGCCTTCGCCAGCCGCTTCACCTCACCCTCCAATGTGGGAATGTCAGGGCAATCACCCGCCCGGCAAACGAGATCGGTGAGGCCCGCCGGCGCTTCCTTCGGGTTGAAGGCGCCATCGATGCATAGCCGCACGATTTGCGAGATTTCGGTGTAGAGCGCCATCGCCGCCATGCAGTCATCAAAGGCCTGCGGCTCCATGACAGGGGCGGCGAGCGCCTGCAGCGCCTCGGCCGTGTTGCGCCCCGGTTCATGCGCGGCAAGCCCCTTTACCGGTCCCACCAGCGCCAGATATTGAGCGATGAATTCGAGGTCGATCAGCCCGCCATTGATGAGCTTGAAATCCCAGTTGTTTTCCGGCGGCTTTTCCTGCTCGATCAGGCTGCGCATCTCCAGCACATCGGCCGAGACCTTGGCCACATCGCGCTTTTGCGACAGGATGGAAGCGATGATGCGGCGCGCGTCCTCCATCAGCGAAGCATCGCCGCAGATCAGGCGAGCGCGGGACAGTGCCATGTGCTCCCAGGTCCAGGCTTCCTCGCGCTGGTATTTCTCGAAGGCGGAAATGCGGGTCGCCACCGGCCCCTTGTTGCCGGAGGGGCGTAGCCGCATGTCCACCTCGTAAAGCACGCCCTCTGCCGTCGGTGCGGAAAGCGCCGCAATCAGCCTTTGCGTGACGCGGGTGAAGTAACGCACGACATCGAGCGGCTTTGCGCCGGTCGATTCATGGGCGGCATCGTCATAATCGTAAAGCAGGATGAGATCGACATCCGAACCGGCCGTCAGCTCGAAGGAGCCGAGCTTGCCCATGCCCATGACAGCCACGCGCCCGCCGGGATAGGGCCCATGTGCCGCCTCCATCTCCGCCAGAACCGCATTCAGCGCCGCCTCGATCACCAGATCGGCAAGATGGGTGAAGGCGCGGGCAGCGACCTCGCCGCGGATCGCACCGGTCAGCAGCCGAACGCCGATGAGGAACCGCTGTTCGGCAGCAAAGATACGCAGCCGGTCGAGAATATCCTCGTAGTGGCGGGCATTGGAGAGAAAGCTTCCCATGCGGTGGGCGAGATAGTCGCGCGTCGGCACGTCGCTCATCAATGCCGGGTCCAGCATGCCGTCGAAGACATGCGGGCGGGCGGCGATGATTTCGGCAAGGCGCGGTGCGGACGACATGATCGTCACCAGCAGGTCGAGCAGCGCCGGATTGTTTCCGAGCAGCGAAAAGAGCTGGATGCCGGCCGGCAGACCGGAGAGGAAATTATCGAAACGCAGCAGCGCCTCATCGGCCCGTTTGCTTTCACCGAAGGCGCGCAGCAGGTCCGGCGTCAGCTCCGTCAGCCGTTCGCGCGCCTCAACCGATTGCGTCGCCCGGTAACGGCCATTGTGCCAGGTGCGGATGACGCGGGAAATATCCTCCGGCCGTTCGAAGCCGAGGGCGGAGAGCGTCTTTAACGTATCGGGATCGTCCTTCTGGCCGGTGAAGACCAGATTGCCGGCCTCGCCTGACAGCTTCACCTCCTGCTCGAACAGCGCCGAATAACGCCGTTCCACCAGCCGCAGCACCTGTTCCAGCTTTTCCGAAAAGGCCTTGGTGTCCTCGAAGCCGAGCATGAAGGCAATGCGCTTCAGTTCGGCTTCGGTGTCGGGCAGCACATGGGTCTGCTCGTCGCGCACCATCTGGATGCGGTGCTCCACTTCGCGCAGGAACCAATAGGCCTCCGTCAGGCTGTCACGCGTTTCGGCGTCGATCCATTTCGCCTCGGTCAGCGCCGCAAGCGCCTCCTGCGTTGCGCGAACCCGAAGCGCCGGCATGCGGCCGCCGGCGATCAACTGCTGGGTCTGGGCGAAGAACTCGATCTCGCGGATGCCGCCGCGCCCGAGCTTGACATTGTGGCCCTTCACCGCAATCGCGCCATGGCCCTTATGGGCGTGGATCTGCCGCTTGATGGAGTGAATATCGGCAATCGCCGCATAATCGAGATATTTGCGGAAGATGAAGGGCGTCAGCTCGCGCAGGAAATTCTCACCCGCCTTGATGTCACCCGCCACCGGCCGCGCCTTGATATAGGCGGCACGTTCCCAGTTCTGGCCCCTGCCCTCATAATAAAGCAGCGCCGCCTCCACGGGGATGGCGAGCGGCGTCGAGCCGGGATCGGGCCGCAGCCTAAGATCGGTGCGGAAGACGTAACCATCGGCCGTGCGCTCCTGCATGATGCGCACGAGACGGCGCATCATCCGGCCGAAATTCTCCGTCGCATCATAGGGATCGTCCATGATGCCGGCTGAGGGTTCGAAGAACACCACGGCGTCGATATCGGAAGAATAGTTCAGTTCGCGCGCGCCGAGCTTGCCCATGCCGAGCACGATGAGGCCCGACCCGTCGCTCGGGGCTGCGACATTCTTGAGCTTCAGCTTGCCGCTCTCATGGGCGGCGAGCAGCAGGTGATCGATGGCGGCGGAAAGCGATGCATCCGCCATGTCGCTCAGCCAGCGTGTCGTATCGTGCGCGGTGAAGATGCGCGCGAGATCGGCAAGTGCCGCGATGAAAGAGAGCCGCCGCTTGGCTACCCTCAGCCGCGACATCACCTCGTTTTCGCTCGGCACCCCGCCTTCTTCGCCCGGCTTCCAGCAATCGCGCGCCTCATGGACAAGACCCGCCAGCAGCGGCTCGAGCGGTTTCGACATCGCCAGCGACAAAAGCCCCTCATCCGCAGACGCCATGTCACGCAGATAGGGGGACAGCGTGAAAGCCGCGGCGATAAATTCCTTCAGCGGGCTTTCCCCGGCAAGCAGCGCGGCCACCGCCGGCTCGCTTTTGCCGATATCCTTCAGCGTCGAAAGAACGGATTTCAGTTCCGTCTGCGTATAGGGGCGGATGACGCCCGGCAGAACCTCGCTCAGCCGCCTTTCAGCGGTTTCCCGTTTCGTCACTGTGTCTCTCCCTCTTCCGACTATCCTCTCGCCGCTTCCTGACATACGGCTTTCAGGACTGGATGCGCCACACCCGAAACGTCCCTCCCGCCGCACCTCTCGGAATCCTCCCGGCGCGCACATCTGGCGTTGTAACAAATGCAGGCCGCTTTGCGATCATAAAACCGCCGGTGGCGATGTTTTCCAAAGCGCCGTACCCCGTAATGTCTCCGCAATTGTGCCCGCGTAGCGTCAACCTCAACGAAACCCGACTCCCCGGTTTTCCAACGCTCGGTGTTGCAACGGATATGATCATGAAACAGATTTTTACAGCGAAATTGCAAAAGAACCTGCGCGCGATGGCCCTTTGCCTGACGACGCTGCCCATGGCGCAGGCCGTCTGCACCCCCGTTTTTGCCGCCGATATCGGCAAATCGGACCGGGTGGCCGATCCGCAGGGCAATTTCGACAATGCCCGCTACAGCAGTTCCAGCGACTGGAAGATCACGCTCGGTGTCGGTGCTGCCTACGCCCCGAAATATGAGGGTTCGGACAAGCTGGAAGCAGGCGCCGTGCCACTGGTTTCCATCGAATATGGAGATACGCTGAGCATCGATTTCAGCGGCGTCACCGTCAACCTGCTGAACCACAACGGTTTCAGGCTGGGTGTGAAGGGCGGCTGGGAGGCCGGGCGCAAGGAAAAGGACGACAGGAAAAACCTGCGCGGAATGGGCGATATCAAGGCGGCCGGCGTGGTCGGCGGCGTCATCGCCTATGGCGTGGACCCCTTCGAAATCTACGCCAAGGTGGACAAGACCATCGACGGCAGCGAAGGCCTGACCGCGACCATCGGCGCCAGCGTCTCGCACAAGGTCGACCAGTTCATCCTGGGCGCCGACCTCTCCGCCACCTGGGCGGACGACAAGCACATGAAATCCTATTTCGGCGTCACCTCGGCCCAGTCCGCCCGCTCCGGCCTGCGCCGCTTCGACGCGAAATCAGGCTTCAAGCGCATCGACGCCAGCGCCTCCGTCACTTACCTCCTCACCGAGAACTGGTCGATCACCGGCGCGGGCGGCGTCGGCTTCCTGCTGGGCGATGCCAAAGACAGCCCCCTGTCGAAGAAGGATATTCAGCCGTTTGCGATGGTGGGCGTCGCTTACACGTTCTGAACCGCGAGCAGGAGAACCGCGCGGCCACGGATGCGCGCTCGGCCACGTCCCCAATGAGGAAAGGGCGTCCCTGCCCTCACGCCTCCTCACCCGGTGAAGCGCCGCAAGGCGTTTCACCGGGGCCGCCATGCTTAGAGTATTCTGTCCCGGTACTCCGGCGGTGCTACCCAGCATTCTTCGCGTTTTCCGAACCAGCGGTAGCGATTGCGGGCGACAAAGCGATAGACGGGATCGCGCAGGAATGCGGGAACGATGCGTAATATGGTGACCAGCCGCCAGGGCAGGCCCAACGCTTCATATATGCTCAGCACGGCATCGCTGTCCTGCCGCACCCTGCCGCCCTCCACGACCAGCATGCTGACCGGATCTTTCGGGTCCATGCCGCAACGTCGGTAAATTTCCGCGCCGATATCGCCCTGCATGGATGCCAGGCGGAAATATCCGGCCCTGTCATGCCGCAGCACGAATTGCGCATTCACGGAGCACAGCACACATTCCGCATCGAACAAAATGATCGGGCCGTGCCCGTCGTCGGTCAAGGGAACCGTAGCTGCCACCCGTCACACATCCTTTCGTCCATCGCACGCGATTTCCGAATAGAGCCATTGCCGTCAATCAATCGGACTATTCTTCAGATCATCTTGCAATACAATCTTGAAAAACAGTCATTTTCCGGATGGCGAAGACTTTGCGCACAAATCCTGGTGAGCGGCATCGTCAGCCGCGATGCCTAAGCCTTCGAGACGGGAAACACCATCGAAACGGTCAGCCCCGGGCAGGCGGTATTCGTGGCATCCGTGTCCGACAGCATCAGCGATCCGCCATGCAGCTCCATCACGGCCTCCACCAGCGACAGGCCGAGCCCGGTTCCGGGTTTCGAGCGGCTTTCATCCAGCCTGACGAAGCGTTTCAGCACCTCGCCGCGTTTGTCAGCGGGAATGCCGGGGCCGTGATCGGCGACGGAGAGCACAATGGCCTCCGGCTCCCTTGCCAGACGCACAACGAGCTTTTTGTCGCCTTCGCCCTCGCAGGCATATTTCATGGCGTTGTCGATGAGGTTGGAGAGCGCCTGGCCGATCAGCTCGCGGTTGCCCTTTACCGACAGGTCAGCCTCTATTTCGGCCTCCAGCACAAGCCCGGCATCCTCGGCCACCGGCTCGTAGAGTTCGGCGCTGTCGGCTGCAATCGCCGAGACGTCCACATCGGTCATTTCTGCTGCAATTGAACCTGCCTCGACGCGGGAAATCATCAGCAGCGCGTTGAAGGTGCGGATAAGCTGGTCGGATTCGGCGATGATGCCTTCAAGGGCAGCGCGCCGTTTCGTCTCGTCATTGTCGTCAAGCGCTGCGGCCGCCTTGTTGCGCAGTCGCGTCAGCGGCGTCTTCAGATCATGGGCGATATTGTCGGAGACCTGCCGCAGGCCTTCATTCAGCTTTTCGATGCGGCCGAGCATGGCGTTGAGCGAGCCGGACAGGCGGTCGAATTCATCGCCGGAGCGGCCCTGCGGCAGGCGCTGCGAAAGGTCGCCCGCCATGATCTTCTTGGTCGCCGCCGACATGCGGTCGATGCGTTTCAGCGCGTTGCGGCCGATGCCGAACCAGATGAGCAGCGCGCCGCCGCCCATGATGGCGAGCGCCACCATCAGCGCGTTGCGCACCAGCGCCCGAAACTTGGTGGGTTCGCCGAGGTCGCGGCCGATCAGGATGCGCAGGCCATTGTCCAGCATGAAGACATTGGCGGTGGCCAGATGCTGCACGCTGTCGCCGCTTTCGGAGTAACGCTCGTAACGGAAAGGAAAACCGGTCCAGCCTTCCTTGTCGAAAACGCCCGGCTGCACCGAAGCGACGTTGCCGGCAAGGATTTCGCCATTCGGCCCGGCGATGACGTAAAGGCTCGCCCCCGGCTGGCGGGCGCGGCGTTCCATCATTCGCAGCAGCGGATTGATGCCGCCGCGATTATAGATGCGCTGTACATCCGAGACTTCCTGCAAGACGGCATCGCGCGTCTGCTGGTTCAGCAGCCGTTCGGAAAGGGCAGTGACATAGAAGACCAGAAAGGCGGCGCAGAGCGCAAACAGCAGAATATAGAGCGCCGAAAGGCGCACCGCTGTCGACCGGAAGACTATTCTGAGGCGGGCCATTTTCGCCAATCAGCCCTCGTCCTTCATCATGTAGCCAGCGCCACGAATGGTCTTCAGCAGCGGCTTTTCGAAGTCCTTCTCGATCTTCGAGCGCAGGCGGGACACATGCACGTCGATGACATTGGTCTGCGGGTCGAAATGATAGTCCCAGACGTTTTCGAGAAGCATGGTGCGGGTCACGACCTGACCGGCATTCTTCATCAGATATTCGAGCAGGCGGAATTCGCGCGGCTGCAGCAGGATTTCCTTGCCGTTGCGGCGAACATCGTGGGACAGCCGGTCGAGTTCGAGATCGCCGACCCGGTAGATCATGTCCTGCTCGGGTTTGCCCTTGCGGCGGCCCAGCACCTCGATACGGGCGAGCAGTTCGGAAAAGGCATAGGGCTTCGGCAGATAATCGTCGCCGCCGGCGCGCAGGCCGGTGACGCGGTCATCCACCTGCCCCAGCGCGGAGAGGATCAGAACCGGCGTCTCGATGCCGCGACGGCGCAGCTCGCTGATGACGGAAAGCCCGTCACGGCGCGGCAACATGCGGTCTATCACCATCACGTCGTAAGCGTTCTCGCAGCCCATGAACAGGCCGCTCTCACCGTCGCTCGCATGGTCGGCGACGATCCCGGCTTCGCGGAACGCCTTGGTCATATAGGCCGCAGCCTCGAGGTCGTCTTCAATGACAAGAATCTTCATGTGCGGGACAATAGCGCCCTCGCCCTTTTCCGCACAACCGGAAACAGATGCGACAGACATTTCCTGAACCTTGTTTTCCATGAGGTTTCCTCCGAAGACCTGGCCTTGAAGCACCATCGCGCTTCAAGGCGGAACAATCGCCTATGGATCAGGCGGGCGCCGCTTGTTTCTTCTCCCCGCCGGGGAGAAGGTCGCGGCAGCGGGATGAGGGGGCAAGGCCAGAGATTTACCGAGAGGTTCCCCCCTCATCCGACCCTTCGGCCACCTTCTCCCCGGCGGGGAGAAGAAACGGGCCGCAACGCCCTGCCATACTCAACCGCCCCATCTCAAGAGCGCGATGCGACGCCGGCTCCCGAAAGAACCGGCATCGCCTTTCAGCCTATCAACCCTGGTCGATATCCAGAGCGATGAAGCGGCTGCCATCGTCCGTCTGGATCTGGAACAGCGCCTTGGAGCGTCCGTCCTTCTTGGCCTGTTCGAGAATCTTCTCGATATCGGCGGCGGAAGCGACCTGCTGGTTGTTGACCGAGGTGATCTTCTCACCCGTCTTCAGGCCACGGGCGGCGGCATCGCTGTCGGGGTCGACATCGGTGATGGCAAGGCCATTGCCGTCATCGGCGGGCGCAACCGTCAGGCCGAGGCTGGAGAGCACCTTCTCGCTGGAGGACTGGCCGCCCTTGTCGTCGTTCTGGGCAGGTGTCGCCTTGGAAGCATCGTCGCTGGCGAGATCGCCGAGCGTTACCGTGACAGGCTGCGACTTGCCGCCGCGCCACAGCGAGATTTCAACCTTGGTGTTGGGCGCCATGCCGCCGATGCGGCGCGACAGGTCGCGGGCATCCTTGACGGGCTCGCCATTGACGGCGGTGATGATGTCGCCCTGCTTGATACCGGCCTTGTCGCCCGGCGAGCCGGCCTGCGGCGAAACGACGAGTGCGCCGCTGGCTTCGGAAAGGCCGAGCGATTCGGCTATATCCTTGCTGACGGGCTGGATCTGCACGCCGAGCCAGCCGCGTTCGACCTTGCCGTCCTTCTGCAGGTCGGCGATCACGTCCTTGGCGACCGATGCCGGAATGGCGAAGGCGATGCCGACATTGCCGCCGGAAGGCGAGAAGATGGCGGTGTTGATGCCGACGACTTCGCCGTTGAGGTTGAAGGCGGGACCGCCCGAGTTACCGCGGTTCACGGCGGCGTCGATCTGCAGGTAGTCGTCATAGGGGCCGGAGCCGATATCGCGGCCACGGGCCGAGATAATGCCGGATGTCACCGTACCGCCGAGGCCGAAGGGGTTGCCGACGGCGACGACCCAGTCACCAACGCGGATCTTGCTGTCATCGGCGAACTGGACATAGGTGAACTTGCGGTTCACATCGACCTTCAGCAGTGCCAGATCGGTGCGCGGATCGCGGCCGACGAGCTTGGCATCGAGTTCGGTCCCGTCATTCATCACAATCGTATAGGCGGAGCCGTCATCGACGACGTGGTTGTTGGTGACGATGTAACCGTCTTCGGAAATGAAGAAGCCGGAGCCCTGAGCGACGGGGCGCAGCGGACCCTTGCCGTCACGGTGGCGGTTCGGGCCACGGTCGGAGCGATCCTGATTTGGGCCGCCGAATTCCTTGAAGAAGCGCTTCAGCGGGTGGTCGTCCGGAAGCTGGTCGAGGCCACGGCCACCGAAATTGAAGGAGAAATTGCTGGAGTCATCGGAAGCGGGCTGCACGTTCGACTGTACGCGAACGGAGACGACGGCGGGCGACACCGCATCGACCACATTGGCGAAGCTTGGAACCTGCGGCGCATTCACCTCGACGGGAGCGGCAAACGAATGGAGGATCGGTGCGGCGATGCCGGTGGAAAGCATCAGCGCCGCAAGGCCGCCAACGGTCGTGGCCTTCAAAGCCGTCTTCAGCGAGGCCGTCTTCAGCGAGGAACGTCCGTTTTGCGAATGAGACATGGTGTACCTTCTTTCTTCATTCAGACTGGAGCCCGTTTGACCGGGGGAGAAGCGGTGGATGATGAAGATATAGGAGGCGACACCTTACGGCGAAGTGTCTGACGAATGAAAAATCCGTAATGTTGAAAAAGAACCGGGGAGAAAAATGAAAACCGGTTATTTTTCAATGAGATTGCGAATTCGTTCTTCTTCGTCCGCACTCAGTTTCTGCGGCTGTTCCTGGGTGGCGCGACGGCGCGAAAACACGAAGACGGCGAAAATTCCCGCAAGGGTGAGACCGATGGGCGCGCCCCACAAAAGCACGGTGCGCAGGCTGAGGCGCGGTTTCAGGAGCACGAACTCGCCATAGCGCGACACGACATAATCGATGACGGCCTTGTCGCTGTCGCCCTCGACCAGCCGTTCGCGCACCAGAACCCGCAGATCACGCGCCAGCTCGGCATTGCTGTCGTCGATGGACTGGTTCTGGCAGACCATGCAGCGGAGCTGAGACGTGAGGTTGCGGGCGCGCTGCTCCAGCACGGGGTCTTTCAACACTTCGTCCGGATTGAACGCGAAGGCCGGAGAGGCTGCAGCGAAAATGAGGGTGAGAAGAAGAGCAAGCCTTGCCACTCTCTCCCTCATTCCTGTTCCCCGGAACAAGGCCACACTCATTCCGCCGCCTCCGGCATTGCAGCCCGCACCGGCTTCGCCTTGCGGTTCGGCGCACCCACCCGCAAACGCCTGTCCGAGAGCGAGATAAAACCGCCCGCCATCATGAACAGCGTGCCGCCCCAGATGCACAGGATGAAGGGTTTCCACCAGATGCGCACCACCATGCCGCCATCGGCCATGGGGTCACCCAGCGAGACATAAAGCTGGCTGAGGCCGAAGGTCAGGATGCCGGCTTCCGTCGTCGGCATGCGTCGCGCGGTATAGAGCCGCTTGGACGACCAGACATCGGCCACCTCCACCCCCGCCTTGCGCACGGTGAAATGGCCACGATCCTCGGTGAAATTCGGGCCGACGGCGTGGCGGACGCCATCGAAGGTCAGGCTGTAACCGCCCGCTTCCGCCGCCATGCCCTCTTTCATTTCCAAGACCGTCTCGGTCTCGAAAGTGGTGACGATGACGATGCCGAGCACGGTGATGCCGAGCCCCATATGCGCCAGCGCCGTGCCGAAGGCCGAACGCGGCAGGCCCTTCAGGCGGCGGAACGCAATACCGAAGGCGAGCTTGCCGAAATTGGCGCGATACCAGAGATCGGCGAAAGCGCCGAAGATCAGCCAGAAACCGGCGGCGATGCCGAGTGCGGCCAGCACTGGACCGCCATTTTCGATGTACCAGAGCGTCAGCCCGGCAAGGGCTGCAAGCGCTGCGGCCACATAAAGCCGCTGGAAGGCTCCGAGAAGATCGCCGCGCTTCCAGGCGAGCATCGGCCCGAAAGGCGTGACGATCAGGATCGGGATCATCAGCAGGCCGAACGTAAGATTGAAGAAGGGCGCACCGACAGAGATTTTTTCGCCCGTCAGCGTTTCCAGAATGAGCGGATAGAGCGTGCCGATCAGCACGGTCGCCGTGGACACAGTGAGGATGAGGTTGTTGAGGACGAGCGATCCTTCGCGCGAGATCGGCGCGAACAGGCCGCCGGCCTTCAGGGAAGGTGCACGCCATGCGAAAAGCGCGAAAGCGCCGCCGATGAAGACGGTCAGAATGCCGAGAATGAAGATGCCGCGGCTGGGATCGGTGGCGAAGGCATGGACCGAGGTGAGCACACCGGAGCGGACGAGGAAGGTGCCAAGCAGCGAGAGCGAAAAGGTCATGATCGCCAGTAGCACGGTCCAGATCTTCAGCGCCTCGCGCTTTTCCATGACGAGCGCCGAATGCAGCAGCGCGGTGCCGGCAAGCCATGGCATAAAAGAAGCGTTTTCCACCGGGTCCCAGAACCACCAGCCGCCCCAGCCAAGTTCATAATAGGCCCAGTATGAGCCCATGGAGATGCCGGCGGTCAGGAAGGTCCATGCGGCGAGTGTCCATGGCCGCACCCAGCGCGCCCAGGCGGCGTCGATGCGTCCTTCAAGCAGCGCCGCAACGGCAAAGGAGAAGCAGACGGAAAAGCCGACATAACCGAGATAGAGCAGCGGCGGATGGATGGCGAGGCCGAAATCCTGCAGGATCGGATTGAGGTCCTGCCCCTCGGCGGGAACCGGCTCCAGCCGCAGGAACGGGTTAGAGGTGAGCAGGATGAACAGCAGGAAGGCGACGGAAATCCAGGCCTGCACGGCAAGCACATTGGCTTTGAGCGTTTCCGGCAGGTTGCGGCCGAAGGCGGCGACGAGCGCGCTGAAAAACACCAGAATCAGCAGCCACAGCAGCATGGAGCCTTCGTGGTTGCCCCAAACGCCGGTCAGCTTGTAGAGCATCGGCATCAGCGAATGGGAGTTTTCCCAGACATTGCGCACGGAAAAATCCGAGACGGCATAGGCTCGCGTCAGCGCCGCGAAGGAGAAGGCGACCAGCAGGAACATCAGGACCGAGCCGAGCGAGGCGACATCCATCAGCGCCCGGTCGTTACGGCGCGCGCCGATGACCGGCAGCGTCGAGACGATCAGCCCCACACCGAGCGCCAGAACCAGAACATAATGGCCGATCTCGTTGATCATCTGGTCGCTCCGGTCTTGTCGGAAGAAGGTGCGCTGGCCGCTGGCGTTGCGGCGGGTGGTTCTTCGCCGTCTCCGGCATGCTGCCACAGGCCCTTGTCCTTCAGCCGGTCGGCCACTTCCTTCGGCATGTAGTTTTCGTCGTGCTTGGCCAGCACGCTGTCGGCCACGAAACCGTGGGTCGCAGCATCGAACATGCCTTCGGTCACCACGCCCTGCCCTTCGCGGAAAAGATCGGGCAGGATGCCGGTATAGCGGACCGGCACGTTCGCTTCACCGTCGGTCACCGTGAAGCTCACCGTGCGGCCCTCGCCGCGCTTGATCGAGCCTTCCGCCACCAGCCCGCCAAGGCGGATGCGGGTGCCGGGATTGACGGGCGTTTTCTCCAGATCGGCCGGCATGTAGAAATAGGCAATGGACTGGCCGAAGGCGAACATGACCAGCAGCACGGCTGCAACGATGAAGCTCATGCCACCGCCGATAATTGCCAGACGTTTCTGTTTGCGGGTCATTGCGTCACTCCCTGCGGCGCGGCATCCTGCTGCCCGTTCATGCGGATCGGTCCGGCGGAAACGCCCAGTTCCTTCGCCAGCGCCAGAAGCTGCCTGCCCTGCTCGCCCTCCGGCGGGAAGGCCTTCAGCCCCGCCCGCAGGGCCTCTCCAGCCTTGGCTTCGTCCTTCAGCACGGAATAGGCACGGACAAGCCGCATCCACCCTTCGAAATCGGCCGGGTTTTCCTTCAGCTTGGCGTCGAGGCTCGCCACCATACCCTCGATCATCGCCTGCCGGTCGGTCGCTGTCATGTCTTTCGCAGCCGCCATGTCCTCAGCGGTCGGGCCGGGTGCGGCAGGGGTCGCCGCGCCGCCGGTCCGGGCGATATGTTCGCGCACCAGCGGCAGCCACGGCGCACCGGCCGGTGCATCGGCCGCCAGCGCGGTGAAGGCGGCGCGCGCTTCCTCGGCCTTGCCGGCCTGTTCCAGCGACAGCGCCAGATAGAAACGGGCGCGCGGATTGCCGGGCTTCAGCTCTTCGGCCTCAGCAAAAGCAGCACGCGCGGCCTCTATGACGATGCCGTCATTGCCGGCCACCAGCGTTTCGCCAAGGCCAGTCAGCCGTTCCGGGCTCGGTCCCAGAATACGAAGCGCATTGCGATAGGCAAGCTCGGCATCGCCAAGCCGTAGTGTCTTGAAATAGATCGGCGCGAGAATATCCCAGCCGGCGCCGTCCTCCGGGTTCTGCGCCAGATGCCGTTCCGCCCGGGCGACCAGCAGGTTCATGTCGTTGCCGGGCTTTTCAAGACGCGCCTCGAGCGGCATGTCCGGCACTTCCGGACTGCCGTTCCAGATGTAAAGACAGAGACCGAGCGCGGGCAGCAGAACCGTGATGAGGCTGGCGGCGAGATTGTGCCGGCGCGGCCGGGTTTCTTTGCCGGATTGATCTTCCGCTTCGGCGGCGGCCAGAAGCCGGCGGCCGATTTCGGCGCGGGCATAATCCGCCTCGGTGTCGCCGATGAGGCCGGCGGCGCGTTCGCGGTCCAGTTCGGCCAGCTGATCGCGATAGACGGCGACCTCACCGTCGCGGCGCGTCTGCGGCGCCTCGGTCTTCCGCATCAGCGGGTACATCAGGACGATGGCGACAGCCGCCGTCAATATCGCAACGACAATCCAGAACATAAGGCTCAATTACTCGAATGCGCGGCACATGGAAACATGAAGCGCGGGGATGACGTGAATTTGAGACATCACGCCGCACCGCAGGCCATCTCCCGGCTGCACCGCCATGCCTCTTCTTGTCATCGCAAAGGGCCCGTGACCTTGATTTACGTCAAACTATTTCAAGTCAGCGGCGACCAGCTTCCATCGGCATTGCGGCAGGCCGCACCGCGCGCCCTGGTTTCGCGTCCGTCGACCGTCAGGGTGTGGGAATATTGCCGGCAATTCTGGTTGCCGACCTGATAGGGCGCATTGGCGACCACCTGCCCCTTGGCGTCATCGCCGGTCCACGACACAGGCGTGCCGACGGGGGCCGTTTCCAGCGCCTTGTATTCGGCTTCCAGCGCCTTGGTCTGGTCACCCCTGTCAAGCTGCACGCCGCTTCTCCCGACGATGCCGCCTTCCAGATTGGCAAGGAACGGCGTCGAGGGCTGTGCAGAGCGGCCGAACAGGCCGCCGCCCGCCGGGCGGGTGCCCGTGGTGGTGCAGGCGCTCAGCATCGATACGCACAGGATCGAGAGAAGTGCCGGGCGTGACACCAGCGAACGCATTGTCACGGAGCGGCAGCCATCATACACGTCAACCAAACCCTGTCCTCTTTCCTACCGCATTGCACCCAATATAGTGCCATTGAATTTCTTGCCTTTTTTCTTGCCTCACGCAAGCTCTTTCGAAAGGCCCGGCAAAATCAGATCGGCTTTCAGCCCGCCGATGGCGCTGCGCGACAGCGAAAACCGGCCATGGTACTCTGACACCACCTCGGAAACGATCGACAATCCGAGGCCCGTGCCCGGCCGGCTCTCGTCCAGCCGCCGCCCGCGCTTCATCGCTTCGCTGATCTGTTCCGGCTCAAGCCCCGGCCCGTCGTCCTCCACCGTCAGCTCCACCCAGGAGCGACGGGCGATTTCCGCATCGGAGGATGGATGCGTGCCGGCCGCAAGCGTGATGACCACGCGCGTCTGCGCAAAACGCGCGGCATTTTCCAGAAGATTGCCGACGACCTCTTCCAGATCCTGCTGCTCCATGCCGAGTACCGCGCCGGGTTGCTCGAAATTCAGCACGAACTGCTTGTCGGGGTTCAGGCGGCGCATCACGCGCACCAGCCGCTCCAGCGCCGGCTCCGCTTCCACGCGGGCAAGGATGGAGCCGCGCTGGGCGGCGATGCGGGCGCGGGAGAGATAGGATTGCACCTGCGCCTGCATGGCGTCCGCCTGCGCGCGCACCAGATCGCCATGCTGCGGCTCCAGCGTGCGGGCCTCGTTCAGAAGAACGGCGATCGGTGTTTTCAGCGAATGCGCGAGATTGCCGACCTGCATGCGGGCGCGCTCCACGAGGCGGCGATTGCTGTCGATCAGCGCATTGACCTCATTGGCAAGCGGCTGGATTTCACGCGGGAATTCACCTTCGAGGCTTTCCGCCTCCCCGCCCCTGATCTTGCCGAGCGCCACGCGAGCCTGATCGAGCGGCCGCAGACTGTAGAGAATGGCAAGACCGTTGACGACGAGACTGCCGACACCGAAAACGGCGAGCGCCAGATAAAGGCTGTTGGAGAAATCGCGCACATCGTCTTCCACGACGTTCAGATTGCCGGAGACACGGAAACGCGCCGCGCGCCCCTCGCCATCCAGCACCACTTCCGTTTCCGCCACGCGCACCTGATTGCCGGCCTCGTCGGTGACGGCATAAAAGCGCTCATAGCGGTTGTCGAAGGGCGCATCGAGAATGCTCGGCACCGGCAGGGTGGAGACGCCGAGCGACGATGACACCAGTGGCGCGGTCTGGAAATTGCCGAGCGGCTCGACAACCCAGTACCAGCCGGTATCGGGTTGCGAAAAGCGCAAATCGCCGAGCTGCGGGCTGCCGGCCAGCGTGTTCTCGTTGGAAATCGTCACGGAATTGATGACGTTATAAAGCTGCGCTCTCAGAAGATCGGTGAAGCTGCGCTCCACCCCCTGCCGGTAAAGCGTCGAGATCACGACGGCGATCACCACCAGCGCCAGCACCGACCAGAGCGAGGCGAGCAGCAGAACGCGGGCGGTGAGGGAATTACTTCGCATCTGCCGGCGCTTGCATCCGGTAACCGAGACCGCGGATCGTCTCGATCAGATCAACCCCGAGCTTTTTGCGCAAACGGCCGACAAACACCTCGATGGTGTTGGAATCGCGGTCGAAATCCTGATCGTACATATGTTCGACCAGCTCCGTGCGCGAGACGACCTCGCCCATGTGGTGCATCAGATAGGACAGGAGCCGGAATTCGTGCGAGGTGAGCTTCAGCGTCGTGCCGTTGACGGTCGCCTTGGAAGACTTGGTGTCGAGCCGGACCGGTCCGCACACCAGTTCGGAAGAAGCATGGCCGGCGGCGCGGCGGATGAGCGCGCGCACGCGGGCAAGCACTTCTTCGACATGGAAAGGCTTGGTGACGTAATCGTCGGCGCCGGCATCGATGCCGGCGACCTTGTCGCTCCAGCGGTCGCGGGCGGTGAGGATGAGCACCGGCATGGCCTTGCCGGCCGCACGCCATTTTTCAACGACGGTGATGCCGTCGAGCTGCGGCAGGCCGATATCGAGGACGATGGCGTCATAGGGCTCGGTATCGCCGAGATAATGGCCTTCCTCGCCGTCGAACGCCTGATCGACGACATAACCGGCTTCTTTCAGCGCATCGGTCAGCTGACGATTGAGATTGGCATCGTCCTCAACAACGAGAATACGCATTGTCCGCCCTTTCCTGTATCCCGGCCCGCAGGCGCGTCGCCGGTCATGCTAAATGTGTCGGATTGTTTTCCGATATTTCGGCGATGCGGGCAAGCTACATCGGCACGCGCATCGTCACCTTGCGCGGGCGCTCGCCATTGCCCTGGACGAGAACGGTGACGACACAGGACTGACCGTCACCGGAAGGATAGACCGAAAGCAGCTGACCGCCGGTTTCGCGCACGACGCGGGCGACGGCTGCGCCGCAATCGCTCGCCGCCAGAATGTAATGGCCCTGCAGATCAGCCTCGGGCGCCGTGAAACCGGAAAGCCCGGCTGCAAGCGTCGCGATGATGAGAGGTGATGCCATTCTACAAACTTCCAAAAAACCGGGTGCGTCTCGAACCGTATTCTGACCGAATATGTAGCGCAAAGCGTCTGAATGGCAAATGAATGCCGCCCCCGCCGCGTGGGCGCCAGGCGGGAACGGCGTCGTCGCGGGCGCTGTCAGCGAATGGCGCTGGTCGCCGAAAGACGGCCGTAAAGTGCGACCAGACCACCGATTCCGCCCGCAACCGTCACCAGCCCGTCCGCAAGTTCTCCTTGCAGACCGGCGGGCAGATCAAGGCCGGCGATGCTGAAAAGCGGTGCGAAAACCGCGACCAGGGCGCCCCAGATCGTTCGTGATTGATACCATGCTTTGGTACTGTCCATAGTCTCATCCTTTGCGTTGTTTTTCAGGCACATGTCAGATCGGGAGGATGGTCTCAGCCACCACGCCCGAGGGCACCGCGCGGCCGAGCATTCGGACACGCACGGAAATGTGATCCCGTAAAGCCGGGAAATCTGTGAGTTCGTCCGCGGCGGGGTAAAACCAGAAGGGTTGTGAAACCTCCGCCATGCGCCGCACGGTCTCACCGTCCAGCACCTCGATGCGATAAAGCTCGAAGGGCTCGTCCAGCGGGATGTCGCTCGCATCCCAGCTATCGGCCTCCACCCGGCCCCGGCGTTTCCACCTGATGAAAACGCCGTCGCCGCGCCGCTCGGCGGCAAGATGCACCGGCGCGAGCGGTGTCAGCGCCCGCAGGCCGCCCTCGAAGGCAAAAGGACCGCTCGGCGCGCCCGCCATTCCGGCGGCTTCCGCGATCCAGTTCAGGCGTCGCCCGCGCTCGCTCGCAGCAAGACCGAGCGGCTGTACCGCCGCATCCAGAACCACCACCGGCGCACCTTTCGGCGCGCCTGCGGCGAGCGCGTCTTCCGTGCCGGCGAGCCCCCGCAGAAGAGCGGAAAGCCGCCAGCGTGCGGGTGCGATTTCCTCGGCCTTTGCGAAGGCGACGATCTCCCACACGCCGTTCGCCGCCTTGATGGCAAGACGGTTCTCGCCGTTCAGCACCGAAAGCTCCCCGGCCGACGATATCTCGCCGAAGGGCAGATCGACGAGGATTGTGTTTTTCCGGTCGAAACGGCCGGAAGGGCCCGATGTTAGCGGCATTGCCAGCGCGCCGATCATCGCCGGCCGGTCCAGCAGCACGCGCTGCCGGTAGCCTTCCCTGCCCGGCGACGCGGAAATGACGATTGGCCGCCAGGGCTTTGCAAGCGCCGCAATCCGCGCCGAATCCTCCGGCGCGGCGCCGTCATGGTAGGGCAGATCGAGAAACAGCATCTCGGGCGCGAAACCTTCCGCTCCGCTTGCGCCGCTGCTGCGCCGTTCTTCCGCGCCGCCGGCAAAGACCGGAGAGGCCGCGGAAAAGGCCCGCGCCTCCACCTGCCGCACCGCGCCGTCCTCGATCCGGCTGACCAGAAACCGCCCTGCCGGCGCCTGCGGAAAGGCCCCTTCCGGCAGGCGGATACAATCACCCGGTTCAAGCGCGATATCGCAAGGCGGCAGAGCAAAGCGCAGGCTGCGCCGCGCCTGCCGGTTGTCGCGCAACAACGCCTCGACGGCGGCTTCCGCCGTTTCCGCAGGCAGGGCAGCGTTGAGATCGAGCCGCATCACCCGGCTGCCGGCATTGTCGATGCGGCGGGACCGTACACTTGCCTGCTCGTAATCCAGCGCCGGGTTGAAAGACGTCAGCACGGCTTCAGCCGCGAAATCGCTGTCATGGCCACGATTTTCCGACCAGAGCGGCTCGTCTTCCAGATCGGTCAGCACGGCAATATCCCGGACCGGCAAGACCGCCGTATTGCGGGAGCGGAAACGCAGGGTTCCGCCATCTTCCGTCACATCCACCTGAAACGCCGCCATCAGCGGCTCCAAGAGGTTGCGGGCCGAGGTCACGTCGCCCTGCACATAACCTCCCAGATCGCCGCTGACGGCGGAAACGTCGAAGTCTGAAAAGCCGTGATCGGTGAGGATGGCGGCGATGGCATCGGCGAGCGTTGCCGTGCCCAGCCTCCCGTTCAGCCAGTGGCCGGTGCGCCAGTTCGCCCCATCGCTCCATGCCGCGCCATTCTGCGGAAAGGCGGGGAAAGGCCGTGCATCCCAGGTCCACAGATAGACCCGGTTTGCATCGACCATCGCCGCATCGCCCTTTCCCCAATGGTCGAGATGCGCTTCCAGAAACCGCCGCTGCTGGCTGTCGGCGCGGTTGCGGCGGGAAAAATAGGGAAAAGCGTTTTCCGCCGATTTCGGATCTGGAAAGACATTGGGGCGGGTCGCGCTCTTGTCCACCGCCGGGCAGCCGAGTTCGGTGAACCAGATGGGCTTCGAGCGCGGCGCCCATGCCGTAGGCGTGGTTTTCTGGGTTCCTCGCACTCGGTCGTAATGGAGGTTTCCCCACCAGTTACGCAAGTCCTTGTAACGGAACACCCACGGCTTGCCCTTCAGCCCGTCGGTAATCGGCGTGCGCCGCCGCGCGGCGCGGTCCGCATCGCTGGCATAATACCAGTCGAACCCCTCCCCCGCCGTAATAGTGCGGCGGAAGGCGCTCACATCGTCCGGGCCGGTCATGCCGTCCGGATTGCCGTTTGCGGCATCCTCGTCGCGCCAGTCGGAAAGCGGCATGTAATTGTCGATGCCGATGGCGTCGATATTCGGGCTCGCCCAGAGCGGATCGAGATGGAAGAACACGTCGCCCGAGCCGTCCGCCGGCTGGTGGCCGAAATATTCGCTCCAGTCCGCCGCATAGGTCAGCTTCACCGCCGGCCCCAATATCGCCCGCACCTCGCCCGCCAGCCGCAGCAATTCCCCGACAAAGGGAAAGGCGTCGTTCTGGTCCCTGAGCGACGTCAGCCCACGCAGCTCCGAGCCGATCAGGAAAGCATCCACTCCCCCCACCTGGGCCGCCCGGGCCGCCAGCGCCGCATAGTGCAGCACCATACGGCGATAGCCTTCATCGCGGTTGCAGAAGGCGGAAACCTGCGCCCTTGCGCCCGCGCTGCGATCCGCAGAGCCGGCCCTGCCGGGTGCGGGAAAGCAGGTGATGCGCCCGCGCCAGGCATAGGCGTCCTGCTCGCTTTTGCCATAGGGGTCCGGCAGACCATTGCCGATGGGAACATCCATCATCACGAAGGGGTAAAGGCACACCCGAAGGCCGCGCGCCCTGAGATCGGCTATCGCCTGCAACACGCTTTCGTCGTTCGGCGTGCCGCCATAGGCCGGGCCGCCGCCATGATGGCTGACAGGATGCGCCTCATCGCGCGAAAGGCCGGCGACGGACCATGGCATGGTTTCCCCATCCCGGCCGGCCACTTCCACGCCCGGCAGAATGCGGCATTCCCCCGCCCGCGTATCCGTGCCGAACCAGCTCACCACCAGCGCCACGCTCTCAAGATTGGGGCACAGATCCAGCAACTCGTCGATCGCAGCACCCCAGTCGGTCGAAGCGGTCAGGCCGTTGCGGTTCATGATGCGGCTTTGGCCGATCCCGGTGCGTTCGCAAACCTGCGCGGGGGCGTAACCGTGCTCGGTGGCGCCCGGAATGACGGTGATGGCGCGGATGGATTTTTCCAGCCGGCCGACCGGCCGCACCACTTCGAACTGCATGAGCGGAATGCGGTTGCCGAAGCCGTCGAGCGGCAGGCGTTCGAACACCACATAGGCCAGTCCGCGAAAGGCCGGCGCATTGCCCGCCCCCTGCTTCGCCTCGATCAGCGGGTCGGGCAATTGCGTCTCGCTGCCGGGATAAAAGCGCATCTCCACGGCACTCAGGTCCAGCTCCCGCCCATCGGCCCAGACGCGCCGCACCCTTGCCGCCTCGCCTTCGCACAGGCCGATGGCAAAGCTGGCGTAATACCGAAAGGTCTCCACTTTCGGGCCGCGATTGCCCTTGCCGCCACGCCGCTCCACTTCCACGCTTTCTTCGAAACGCGTCGCCCAGATCAGCGTGCCGCCGATCCGCGCTGCGCCATAAAGCCGGTTGATCGCCGCTCCCTCATCCGCGCCGGGAATGCGCGCCGTCGAGAGCCGCGCGCCCGTTACCGTCCGCCCGTTCGAAAGCAGCGTGCGGTCGATGGCATTGCCCGCCAGCGCCCCGGCCGCCCGGCCGATTACAGCGCCCAAAGGACCGAAAATGCCGCCGAGTGCCGCGCCCGCTGCCTGAAAAACGATTGTCGCCATGCTTGCCTCGAAAAATCAGGGATCGGGAAAACGGAAGACGCCGGCGATGCGCCGCCGCCAGCCGGGTACCAGCGCCGACCGCACCACCGCCGCCTGTTCATAGGCATGGATGAAATGCTGCGGACCGGCCAGAATGCCGAGATGCTTGGCCGCCGCATCGGCCCGCCAGCGGAATAGCAGCAGGTCTCCCGACCTTGCCTCTTCCAGGCCCGCCACCGCCGAAAAATGGCGTTTTGCGGCTGCCATCAGCCGGTCCTCACCGCCGCGTTCGGCCCAATCGGGCGCATAGGGCGGCGGCAATTCCGGTTCGTGGCCGTAAAGGTCCCGCCAGATGCCGCGAATGAGGCCGAGGCAATCGCAGCCGACACCCTTCAACGAGGCCTGATGCCGATAGGGGGTGCCGATCCAGCCTTCGGCGAGCGCCAGCACTCTTTCGCCGGGATCGCTCATGAAAACAGCGCCCCGCCGTCGTGGCTCTCGCCGCCCGCCGCATAGGAATAGGCGAAATCCGCCCCCGGCAGATGCGGAAAGCCCCGGAAATTCAGATGATTGCTGAATTTTGCCCGGCAGGTGGAAAAACTCTTGTCGCAGCCGGCGGTGACGGAAAACGTATCTCCCGGCAAAGGCGGCTGTTCCGGCGGCAGCCAGAAGGACAGAAGCACCCCGCCGCCACGCCGCTCCTGCCCGTCGAGATCGAACCCCTTGCCGGCGAGCGGGCCGGTCAGAAAACGCAGTTTTCCCCGGCTGAAAAAACCATCGGCAAAGGCATCGAGCCCGGAGACGAGCAGTCCGCCCGAGGCGTCCACCGCCGCGACGCTGCCATGCCCGGTAAAGCGGGCCAGATCGACACCGCAGCGCCTGTCGCCAAGGGCGGCATCGCAGCGCCGCCCATAGACCCTGCCCTGCGGCTGGCCGAGGCGATGCGCAAGGCTGCGCAGCTCGGCGCGAAACGCCCCGCCGGCCCGCGTCACCTCACCGATCTCGCGCCTGTTCAGCAGCACATGCTGGTCAGGCGCCTGCCAGTTGACGAGGAAAAGCTCCACCCTCGCCCCATCGAAACGCCCGGCGGCCAGATCGCCCTCCGCAATCGCCTCGCTCGAAAAACCGCCGGCCACCTCCCCGGCGCCTGCGCCCAGCCCCGTTTCGCCGTCGCTATCGCTGGCCGAAAAGCCGCTGGCGGCAAGGTAGGAGGTGCCGGCAAACGATATCGTCTCGTCATGATCGGTAAAACCGATCACCGCACCGTCCTTCAGTGTCACCTTCCAGCAATGGCATGTGGTCGTCGCATCTTGCCCGAGATGCCCGGCAAGGGCGGCGGGAATGGTTTTCATGGCAGGATTTCCATCAGTGGAATGGAGGGAATGCGGCCCGCCTCGAAAGCGGTCAGGTTCACGTCGATACGGTCGATCCCGAAGCGGACCGGCACGTCGAATTCGAAACCGGCGCGGATCGCGGTGCCTGCGGGCGGCACCCACCCCGCACGGAACACGATCATTCCGGTTACATGATCGACCGCCACATCAGCCGCTTCGACCTTCACCCCCTCGACCGAAACCATGACCGAGCCTTCGACCGGTTTCTCGATCCGCCGCAAGAAGGAGCCGCCGGCATCGGCATAGGTCTTCCGCAACTGAAAACCCGCTGTCACGCCGTCGCCGGTGCCGATCCTCTGATCGGTCGCGGCGGGCGTCTCTCCCGGCGGGCAGGATTTGAAATCCACCGGATCGCGAAAACGAAAGCCGTAAAGCTCGCCGCGCCGCGCCTCGAAAAAAGCGAGCACCTCATAAAGATCGGCGACGGAGCGGATACCGGATCCGGCGTCATAGCTACGTCTGGCGTTCCTCCAGCGCTGGTTGCGGCTTTCGCGGCCATTGGACAGGTTGACGATATCCGTCCGCCTCACCGGGCCGCCGCTGACGCCGAGCGCGAGCCGCAGCGGAAACCGCACTTCATGAAATGCCGCCATGTCGTTGTTCCTGGATTCTTTTCGGTGGTCTTGAAACGTGGGTCACAATCCGCGCTGGCCGCGCCCGACGCTGCGCGCCAGCATGGCGGCGATCTGGCCTTCGCTTTTCCGAAAGCTCGCAGCATCCGTCGCCGTCACGTTAAAAACGATCTGCGCCCCGCCGCCGCCGGACGGCGCGGCAACGCCGAGAGCACCATCCGAACCGCGCTTCAGCGGCAGGATCGCTTCCGCCCCCGCCTCGCCCATCAGACCAAGTCCGCCGCCCATCGGAAAAAAGGCGGGGCTGGAAACGACGCCGCCATCGGCAAAGGGCGTGATGCCGCGTCCCGGCACACCGCCATCGGCAAAAGCGAACAGCGAACCGCCGCCGTTCAAAAGCCCGCTGACGGCATTGCCGATCATGCCCTCCAACGGTTTCAGACCGGCCGAAAGTGCGATGCCGGACAGCCGCTGCCCTAACCCGCGCAACACATCGTCCAGCCCTTTGCCGCCCGCCGTCGCCGCCTGCAGGGCCGAGGTCAGGGCCGCGCCGAACCGCTCGGACCGGCGCTCAAGATCGCCCATCACCTCGGACAGCGCCTCCGCCTCTTCCCGGTTCTCCGCCATCGATCCTTCGCCCGCCATCGCGCTTGCCTTTCTGATTCAACCGAGGAATGCATGGTGCTGAAACAGCTCTCAAAAACCGCTGCTTCAACCCACACTCTTTTAAAACCCAACTTCTTGGGTTATGGTTCTCATGGTCACGGTTCTCCGCCAGCATGGCATGCGTTTTGTCATCTACACGGCCGATCACGAGCCGCCGCATGCCCATGTCTATGGAGAGGGTGAAGCCCGTATCGACATCGTCAGCCTCGTCGTTCTCACACAGGGCGGCATGTCGGACCGGGATGTGCGGCGCGCCGTCGCCGTCATCGAGGAAAACCGGAAGCTGTTTATGGAAACCTGGAGACGATATCATGGTTGAGGTCAGCGATGCCGAACTCGCCGCCGCCAAGGAACGCTGGCAAAAAGAGCGCGCCGAGCGCCCCATTCCGGTTTCCGTGCGTTTCGAAACGGCCTCGGCCCGTGTCATCGTCGATTTCGCCAACGGCGCCTGCTTCATGTTCCCCGCGCGAGCGCTCGAAGGCTTGCAGGACGCGACCGCCGAACAGCTTGCGGATGTCGAACTGCTCGGCGAGACGGGTCTGCATTGGGAAACCCTCGATGTCGACTATACGATCAGCGGCCTGATGAACGGTATTTTCGGCAGCCGCACATTCATGGAAACACAGCGCAAGGGCGGGCAATCCCGCTCTCCGGCCAAGACGGCAGCCAGTCGGGCGAACGGTGCCAAGGGCGGCCGTCCGCGAAAAATGCCCTGACGCCGTTACCTGTCTGGAAACCGCCGCATCATCGCCTCCATCGCCTGACGGTCGGGGCCGAGGAGAACGGCGTTGCCGCCCGTCATCGCGAAGAATTCCCGCGGGGTCAGCCGCCAGAAGGTTTCTGAGGAGAGCCGCAGCAGGCAGAAGCCGGCATGGATCGCCGCCTCCCAGGGGAACGGGCGCGGCGTCGCCTCGCCTGCTGCGGCGCTCAAGGGTCCGGCGGCGTCTCGCCTTTCAGGCCGCCGAAGGTGGCGGTCAAAAGATCGGCGACAATGGCGGCATGGCCGGCCATGCCGCCTTCCACCGTGGCAGCGGCCACATCCTCGTCGGAAAAGACATTGCCCGCGCCGCGCAGGCCCGCGCCGATCACCCTTATCATGTCGACCGCCTTCATGCGGCCGCTCGCGAAACGTTCGGCGAGCGCGGTGAGGTCGTCGGCTGCAAAGGCGGTTTCGAGTTCGGCCAAGGCCCCGAGCGTCAGGCAGAGAACGCGCCTTTCGCCGTCGATCAGCGCCTCGATCTCGCCGCGATGGCGGTTCGCCCGCCCGTAACGCAAACGCTCAGCCATCACAGCGCTCCGAATGTGAGAAGACCGGCCGATTCCAACGCGATCTCGAATTGCACCTCGCCATCGTGACGGCCGGAATATTCGAGCGCCACGATCTGGAACGGCCCGGTAACGATGCCGAAACCGGGAATGACGATCTGCCAGCCGGGAATGCTGCCCGCAAAAAATGCGCCGCGCACCAGCGCATCGCTCGCCTGATCCTTGAAGATGCCGGAGGCCGTGAGCGATGCCCGCTGCACGCCGGCGCCGGCAAGAAGCTCCCGCCAGCGCCCCGCACTTTCGGCATCCGTCACATCGACGGCCTGCGCATTGAAGGCCAGCCGCTTTGTCCTCAACCCCGCGACGGTTGCGTAGGAACCGGCATTGTCGATCTTCAGCAGCAGGTCCTTGCCCTTCTGAGCCACCATGTTGTTTCCTTTCGTCTCGATTGCTGTTGCGGGGTCGCGACGGGCCTGCTACCAAAAGCGTTCCTGCACCTCGCACCCCGCGATCTCACCATGTCCGACGCTGCCCCCCTGACGTCTCGCGCGCGCCTTATCGGCGTGCTTGCGGTCGGGCAGATCGTGAGCTGGGGCAGCGGTTTCGATATGCTGGCCGTCCTCGGGCCACGGATCGGCAAGGAACTGGCCATCACCAATGGCGTGGTTTTCGCCGGCCTCACGATCATGATGACCATCAGCGCCCTGTGCGGCCCGCTGCTTGGAAGAATGCTGATGCGCCACGGCGCGACGCCCGTGCTGGCGGCCGGTTCGGTATTCTTCGCGGCCGGCTTTGCCGTGCTCGCCTTTGCGGGCGGGGCGATGAGCTATCTCTTCGGCTGGGCCGTGATGGGTTTTGCCGCCACCTGCGGCCTGACGACGGCGGCCCATGCGGCCGTGGTGGAACGCGTGGGCGCGGAAAGCGGCCGGCTTTTGACGCTGCTGATGCTGTTCACCGGGCTTTCGGCGGCGGTTTTCCTGCCGGTCACCACCATTGCCGATCAGCATCTCGGCTGGCGCGGCACGCTTGCCGCCTATGCCTGTCTGCAAATCTTCATCCTGCTGCCGCTCTATCTTTTCGTGCTTCCCGGCCGGCCGGCCCGAAAAGAGGCAAAGCCGAAAGAAGAGACGGCCATGTCGCCCTCACCGGTCGATACGCGGCGCGCCTTCGTGCTGCTGGCCGCCATGACGACGATCAGCGCGTTTACGACCTTCGGCCTGTCACCGCTCCTGCCGCTGCTTCTGGTTCAGGCCGGCGCAACGCAATCGCTTGCGGTGCAACTGGCATCGGCACGCAGCGTCCTTGCGATTACGGCGCGCGGGCTGGATTTCCTGCTCGGGAAGCACGGAAACCCCTTCCTAACCGCCATGATCGGCTTCTGTCTGCTGCTCTTTTCCCTGCTGCTCCTGCTCATTTTTGCCCCGGCCATGCCCGCCTTCATCGGTTTCATCGTTTTCTTCGGCTTTGGCGCCGGCGTGCTCACCGTCAGCCGGGCCGTGTTGCCGCTCGCGGTATTTTCGCCGGAAGAATATGGGCTTCAGGCCGCACGCATCTCCCTGCCGCAGAACCTCGCCATTGCCGTGGCGCCGGTCATCTTCACCGTGGCGCTCGATCGCGGCGGCGTATCCGCCATGCTCACCATCGCCTCCGTGCTGATCGGCATTTCGTTTCTGCTGCTGATCGTTCTGTGGAAAACCGTGCGCAGGCAGGGTTCCCGAAACGGCGCTACTCCGTCACCGCCCTGAAGCGCATTTCCGCGATGAAATTCCGTGTCTTCGCCTCGCGCCGCGAGCGGCTGGAAAGAAGATGCAGATTGACAAGAGACACACCGGCAATCGGCAGCGCCGCATCGTCGAGCAGGATCTTCACCCGTTCGACGATTTCGCCGGCACCCCTTCGGCCATTGGCGTCGCTCCATATCTGCAGCGACAGGAAATGCTCCTCGGCTCTTTCCGTCGCCGTCGAATAGTCCCGGCTTTCGAGATCGTCGATAACGATGCACGGCAGAAGCGCGCGCGGCAGAAGCCGGTCGACGATGCCGCCGGGGACAAGCGCTGTCAGCGCCGCATCGCTGCCGAGCCTTGCGAAAATCGCCTGAAGAAATGCGTTGGCAGCGCTCATCGGCTTTCCTCCTCGCAGCGGCACACGATGAAGCGACGCGTCTCATCCGGGTCCATCACCGCCCGGATCGCCAGAATGCGGCGGCCCTTGCGAAAGCGCATGCCGGCGGCGATGTCGGCGCGGTAAGCCAGCCAGACGCGATGGGTAATCGTCACGCCCTCGGCTGAGGCCCGTTCATGCGATGCCTCCGAAACGGGTTCGATCGCAGCCCAGAGCGACCGCAGGAAATTCCAGCTTTCCGCAGCACCGCCCTGCCCGTCCGGCGTTTCGGTCCGCACGTCCAGTTCCAGCCGCGCCGTCAACTTGCCGGGATCGAGAAAAACAAGGTTCATCTCTCAAAGCTCCAGACGGCAGAAAGGCGCCACCAGCCGCTCGTAACCGGCGGGAATGGCGGCGGGCTGGTTTTCCGGGGCGACCGCGCCGCGAAAGGCGAACATCTGCGCCACATGCATCAGCATGGCGCGTTTCAGCGTGTCGGGCACATCGGTTCCCGCTTCGCCATAGCCGGCAATGAAATCGATCTCGATGCCGTTCATCGCCCGTCCGGGGGCAGGCGGATCGCGCAGCCACAGCCTTGCGGGACGCGCCGCGCCATCGAGCAATTTTTCGCCGGCGGTGATGTCCGCCGAGCGCCCCTCACCGTCAAAAACCAGTATAGTTTCGATGGCTTGCACCGGCGTCCTGCCAATCGCAATCACGCCGCTCTCAGGCCACCGGTCGAGGTAAAACCGCCAGGTCTGGCGGATGAGGCAAAGCCCGGTCGCACGTTCCAGATGCTCGCGGGCGGTGCGGATGAGCGCGGCAAGAAGCGCATCCTCATCGCCGCTATCGAGACGCAGATGCGCCTTCACCTCGGCAAGCGTCAACGGCTCCGCCTGCGGCGGATGAATGAGGGCATAGGTCATGGGGTCTCCGGAAGAAAGGTAGTCGCATTAGCGAGCGGGCACCGCCTGTTTCTTCTCCCCGAGGGGGAGAAGTCCGCGGCAACGGGATAAGGGGCAAGGGTAGATGTGTTCGGAGAGCTTGCCCCCTCATCTGCCCCTTCGGGGCATCTTCTCCCCGACGGGGAGAAGAAAGGGCCGCAAGGTCTGCGGTCAATTCACCCCAAATTTCACCAGTTTGATCGCCTCGAAATTCTGCACGCCGCCGCCCACGCGTTTGGTGGTGTAGAACAGCACGTAAGGTTTGGCCGAATAGGGATCGCGCAGGATGCGCACCCCGGTACGGTCGACGACGAGATAGCCGGCGCGGAAATCGCCAAAGGCGATGGCGAAACTGTTAGCCGCCACATTCGGCATGTCCTCCGCCTCCGTCACCGGAAAGCCCATCAGCGAGGCCGGCTGGCCGGCAGCGGCGGGCGGATGCCACAGATAGGCGCCGCTGGTATCCTTGAAGCGGCGCAGCGCCCCTTGCGTCTTGCGGTTCATCAGGAAGGTTCCGTTCTGACGGTGGCCGGCCTTCAGCGCATAAACGGCATCGAGCAGCACATCCATCGGCCCGGCGGAGGCGAAACCGGCCGAAACGCCGGTTGCGACATAACCGATATTGCCCCAGCTCCAGCCATCATTGGCGACGGCGGTATAGGAGAGGAAACCCTTGGGCTTACTCGCGCCATCGCCGGCGATGAAGGCGGCGGCCTCCTGTTCGGCAAAAGCGATATCCACTTCGGAGGCGATCCAGGCTTCGATATCGACTGCCGCATCATCCAGCAGGCCCTGTGTGGCCGCCGGCATGGCGTAAAGCTCCATGGTCGGGAAGGAAAGCTCGGCGAGCTGCGGCGTTGCCGTTTGCGGACGCGCCGCCGTTTCGGAAACCCAGCCGGTCGTCATGCCGCCGGGCGAGAAGGGCTTCTTCAGCACGGCGGCGGAAACCTGCCGCACGGTCGCCAGCGCACGGATCGGCGAAATCGCCGTCATGCGCCGGCCGATCTCGCCATCCGTCTCGTTCGGCAGCAGAAAACCGCCATCGGCCCCGGTCGAACCGGCAAAGGCCTTGGCCTCCAGATCGCGCAACGCGCCCTCCTCGCCGCGACGGATATAGGCCTCGAAAGCGGCCTTGTGCTCTTCGGCATCGTGGGAAAGCGCATCCTTGCGGCCAAGCGCGGGACGCGCTTTCTTGAGCGCCAGATCGTCCATGATCCGGCGGTTGTCGTCGAGCGCCCTGTCGATGCGGTCGAGCTTGTCGCGGGTCACGACATCCGCGCCCATCTTGCGCTCGATATCGGCAAGCCGCTGGTCGTTGGTCTCGCGAAAGGCCTCGAAGGCCTCCATGAACTCATCGAAGGCCGCCGTCACCGTATCGGGCACGGCCTTCACCTGCGGCGCGACGGTCATCGGGGCCGGTTTCGTCATCTGGTCTGTCATGTCGTTTCCTTGTTGGTGATTGTCCGGAAGTCAGCGTTTGGGTGTCGTGTCGAACAGCGCGCGGGCGGCGCGGCGCATGGTGCGCACCAGCTCGGTCTCGCGGTCGCGGAAGAAGCGGGCATGCTTGACGTCGGAAACGCGCGCCGAGGGCAGCATAGGGAAGGTCACGACCGAGATTTCCCAGAGGTCGGCTTCCAGGATGCGTCGGACGCCGTGGCTCGCCGCCTTGCCGGAACGCACCGTTCGGAATCCGATGGACAGCCCGTCCAGCGCCCCGGTCTTCATCAGCGAATGCACCTCGCGGGAGCGGGCGACGCCGGGGGCGAGAACGCCCTCGACATAAAGGCCGCGCTCGTCCTCGCGGATGGTGCGCCAGGCGCCGATGGGCTCGGCCGGATCGTGCTGGTAGAGCATGCGGATGCCGGCTGCTCCCCGCTCCTCGATGGAGCGGCGGAAAGCGCCGCGCTCGATGACATCCTGACCGAGATCGACCTCGCCGAAAACGCTGGCATAACCGGAAAAGGTGCCGTCGCTGGCAATGCCGCGCAGTTCCAGATTGGCGAATTTGCGCGTGGCGGGACGCGGCCCGCGATAAACGTGCATGGAAAACTCCTGCGATGTGAAGGAAGTGTCAGGCGCGCGGGCGCGCACCGTAACGGTCGGCGATGCGCACCAGCACGCCCAGCCCCCACCACGCGCCCATGCTGGCGGCGGCGGAACCCGCCACCATGATTTCCCGGCCCGAAAGCGCGCCGGCGATATCGAGCTGCTGCACGATCCACAGGCCAATAGGCCCGCCGAAGATCATGCCGCAGGAAACGCCGGTGATGAAACGGCTCGCGGCCTCGCGTCTGCTTTTCGGCAGGAGATAAACGAGCGACACACCCGCGCCCGCGACGGCGCCGGTGATGCGGGCGGCCCAGATGCCGGCCTCATTGGCGAATTCAGACATGGGTAATCATTCCGTTCTAGGATGTGGTTATCGGGCGGACGCGCCGCGTCGCACGCAGGCGCTTTTTGCGCGCCTGCGCCGGGTGATTTTGCGAATCTTCGGAATCGCTTGGACGGAAGACCTCACAGGGAGATTCCGCTTCTTCAGAAAATGATTGAACAGGAAACCGGGGTTCCGATCCCGCCGGGGCGGCGATCAATAACCGACGGCTTCGCGCTTTTCCTCGTCGCTCAGGAACGAGGCCGCGCCGATGCGTGCCCAGAGCGCATCCCGCTCGCCGGCAAGCCCGGCAATCCTGTCGAGATCAGGTTCGAGCCTCAGGCCAGAGCCGAAGACCGGAGAAAGCCAGCCGCAGAGCCTCGCCGCCGTGCGATAAACGAGCGGCAGGACGGTGAGACGATAAAAGGCGCGGTTCGCCTCCTGGTAATTGGCATAGGTATTGTCGCCGGGAATGCCGATCAGCATCGGCGGCACGCCGAGCGAAAGCGCGATATCGCGCGCCGCCCCGTTGCGGGCCTCGAGAAAATCCATGTCGCGCGGCGAAAGACCCATGGCCTTCCAGTCCAGCCCGCCTTCCAGCAGCAAAGGCCGGCCGGCATTCATCGCGCCCTGATAGCCTTCCTCCAACTCGCGCTTCAGCCGCTCATATTGTTCGGTGGAGAGATTGCCGCCCTCCTTCGGCTGGTAGACCAGCGCGCCGGATGGCCGGGCGGAATTGTCGAGCAGGCGCTTGTTCCACTGGCTTGCGGCATTGTGCAGATCGAGCGCGGCCCCTGCGGAGGCGAGCGGCGCAAAACCCGCCCGGTCATCCAGCGGATGGAAAAGTTTCAGATGCAGCAGCCCCAGCCCGTCGCGCTCGGCGGCGATGCGCCGGGAGGCGCGGCCCTCGGCGCGGTAATCATAGGCCACCGGCCAGCCATCCGGCCCTTCGACGATGCTGACCCTGTCTGGCCGCAGCAGATGCAGCTCGCGCAGCCGCCCGCCCACCGTCAGCGGCTCGATATAGGCATTTCCGGCGAGCATGAGGTGGCCATAAAGCGCCTCGAAGAAATCCGGCCCGCCCATATGGGCGCCCGGTTTTAAAAGCAGCGCCAGCAGCGGGTGATCGGCGAGCTCCTCTTCGCCATCATAAAGCAGCCAGCTGACGGAAGCCGAGGTCTCCGCCACCATGCGAGCGGCCCGGTGCGCGACCGGGTTTTTCATGAAGCCCTCGCGGGCAAGTGCGGCATAGGACCGGCCCGACCAGAAAGCCTGCCCGCCCTGCACGGCAACCGCCATGAAGCCATCGGCCATTTTCCGGCTTTCAGGCACGGCTCTGCCATCCGCTGGGCGCAGCCACGGCAGGGAAAAGGGAAATCGCATGGAGTTGTCCTTGTTTTGATGGCGCGCGGCGTCGAGTCCTGCGGCGTCGCCCGCGTGGGGTTTTCACCGACAGGGTAGACCCTGAAATTTCTGACGAGTCCTGAAAGCTCTCTTTCGTCATGCTCGGGCCTGTCCCGAGCATCTGCAACGTCTCGATTTTATTGGACGTGATCAGATCCTTGGGACAAGCCCAAGGATGACGTCGCGCGTGAGGCACCCTGTCCGCACAGCGGCAATATTTCGCGCCGACCTCGGTGAAACCTGACGTCTACCGGATCGGCGCTTTCACCGCCGTATCGCTGTCGAAATCGGCGGCGACGCGGGTTTCGCGCAGCGGCTTTACCGTGCGGGTCGAAAGATCATAAGCGGGGTCGGCCTTGTAAGCGGCGAGTGCCGCCTCGTTTTCGAACTCGCCATAGACGATGAAATCGACCGAATTGCCCCATTGGTCCTTCTTCACGTTCTCGCCGATTTCCAGCTTCAGCGAATGCGGTATCGCGGTGAGGCCGGAAAGCCCCCTGCGCACGGCGTCGCGGTTTTCCTCGGGAACGGTGAAAAAGACGATATGGCGGATCACGGTGTCACCTGTCATGCAGAATTCGGAGGCAGCCTTTTCGGCACCGGGTAACGGGTTATCATCTGGCCCGCCCGGGTTCAATCCGCGCCGCGACAAGCGCGTGATGAAATGCGCGCCCGTAACCGCCCACCAGCCGCGCCCGGTCGCTGCCATTGATGATGGCACGGGCGCCGTCCCAATCCTCACGCCTGTCGCTGAAGAAATCGGAGAGCCTGCGGCCGGTAAAACCGCCGCCCGCCATGCCGTGGATCAGGATCGCAGTGGCCACCTCCGCCTCCATGGCGCGCTCGGGCCGTTCCAGGAGATCGACGCCAGTCAGCGCCATCATGGCCTCGTAATTGCGCCGATGCGTCAACTGCACGAAGCCGCGCCCCAGCCAGCTCTTACCCTCCGTGTCCGGCCGCCAATAGGGCTTGCGCACCATCGGCAGCCTGCCCGCCGCAAAGGCGCGGTCGAGCCTTGCCATCGCCTCGGTATCGCTTGCCGCCAATGTCTCGCGCACCGGCTGCATTGTCGCCGCCGTCTCGTGAAAGGCCGTCGCCAGCATATAGGCGAGCCAGCGCGGATCGCCGCCCGGCATCGACTTTTCAAATCCTGCCAGCATCGTTTTCGTGCCGGCAAGCTGGGCCGCGCGCAGGCGACCGCCGAAAATGGAAATCCGCGCCGACGCGAAGAATCGCGCCTCGTCATAGGCCATGATGGCTCCTGAAAATGATGGGCGATACGACGCCCGGTTTTTCCACATGCAGGCCGCCGGAACTAAATCGATTTGAAAAAACCTTAATCGATTTTAATCCGCGCCCCGGGGTTTTGGGGTAAAAAATTCCTTGAATTCCGGAACCTTAGCGCGCTAATTCCATTCACCGCGCAATCCCGCAGCGTTAACCATTCAAGGAGGAATGCCACCATGACAGCGACAATCCCCCAGACCGTTTATGACCGTCTCGAAAACGAGTGGCGCCAGATGCGTGAAACCGGCTCCCAGCCGAAACCGGCGCAATCCCCGAAGAAATAATATCTACCAGACGCCCGATTTCGGGCGTTGACGGTGCCTCACTTTTCTTCTCCCCGCTGGGGAGAAGATGGCCCGAAGGGTCAGATGAGGGGGCAAGTTCTCCGCATATCTCTACTCTCTCAGCACATCTTGACCGTGGCCCCCTCATCCGGCGCTACGCGCCACCTTCTCCCCGCTCGGGGAGAAGAAACACGGGGCATCCGCTCAACCGGTAATTGGCTCTCCTTCGCGGGAGCCAATAATCAGCCAGCTCACATCCCCCGCACCTTCGGTTCACTCACCACCATTGTCGTCAGCGCCGTGATCGCCCAGACGAGCGCATCCAGCCTGTCCGGCGAGCGTCCCGACGAAAGACCATCCGGCCCGAAATCCGTCATCTGGTCTTCCAGCTTTTCAAACCGCGCGGCGTGGCGCACCCTGCCCTGCTCGTAGAGTGCGGCGACCGGCTCGGCGCGGGTGAATTTGCCGCGGCTCGCCCGCACCAGCGTCAGCGGCAGGTTGGCGTCGATGCTCTGCAGCATGGCGCGCACCATCTCGCCGCCCTGATTGACCTCCGCCACCACCCGGTCAGCCTCGTGGCGGCGAAAGGCGGCGACCACGGCGCGGGTCCAGCCGGCCGGCGTTTCGCCTTCCACCGAGCAATCCGCCAGCACGTTAAGACGGCCGGACATGCCGAGCCCCGCCACGACGATGCCGCAGCAGGAATGTTCGCCGACGCCGGCGGGCGGGTCTACCGCCACCACGATCCGCGTGAGCGGCTCATGCGCCGCTTCGACGATCGCTTCCAGATCGGCGCGTTTCCACAGCGCGCCTTCGCGCTCGTCGATCAATTCACCGCCGATTTCCTGACGCCCCAGCCGGGTGCCGCCGTAACGGTCCTGCATGGCTTTGAGAAAACCGGGCGAGAGATTGCGCGCATTCATGGCTGTCGGCATCCGTGCCACCCGTGTCGTGGGATCGGCGAGAAGCGCCTTTAAAAGCGGAATGGGCCGCGGCGTGGTGGTCACCAGTTGCCGGGGCGTTTCACCCAGACGCAGGCCGAATTGCAGCATGTCCCAGGTTTCCTGCGGATATTTCCATTTGCCCAGCTCATCCGCCCAGGCCATGTGGAATTGCGGGCCGCGCAGGCTTTCCGGGTCTTCCGAAGAAAACACCTGCGCCATCGCGCCATTCGGCCAGAGGAGCCGCCGGCGCGACACCTCGAAGGCGGGGCGATGGCGGCGGGCGATGCGGCAGATGCCGGAAATGCCGTCGATCATCACCTCGCGGGCGTCGCCCAGCGTTTCGGCCACGAGCGCGATGCGCAAATCCGACTGCTTGCCAGCAGAGGCGATATGATGCACCCATTCCGCCCCGGCCCGCGTCTTGCCGGAACCGCGCCCGCCGATCAGCAGCCATGTCCGCCAGTCGCCCTCCGGCGGCTGCTGCGGCAGGTTGCCGATGAAACGCCAATCGCGCAGGAGGTTGAAGACCTGCGCCGGCAGATGGGGTTCGGTCGGCATATCCGTCATGTGTCGGCTTCTGCGGATGGGCTGCGGGCGGGATCGGCTTCCATCTTCGCGCGGCATTTCTGTTCAGCCAGTTCGTCGATGCGGTTGAGGAAATGCGTCACCGCCGCTTCATAGTCCCCGGCCTCGGTTTCGTCTTCGCTGAAAAGAGCTTCCCTCTCTTCCGCCAGCACCCGTTGCAGAGCGTCGATCCGCTCCAGCGTGCGGACGATCAGCGAAAGCTGGTCCGTCGCAGCCTTCACATCGGCACGCGCCAGCTTGCCCGAAGCGTCCTCCGCCGTCGCTAGAAAGGCCGCTTCGCTCACTTGGCGGAGATTGCGGTACAGGCAGAACTGCTCGCGCATCTCCTCCGTCAGTTCGTTCAGCAATTGCCGCAGGCTGCCGTTGCGCGCCGCATCTTCGGCGGCCAGCCTGTCGGCCCGAGACTTCGTCTCCGGTGCGACCTCCAGCGCGTCCTCAGCCGCATAGGCGGGCGTTTCCGGCCAGACGCCGTAGAGCGTCGGATCGCAATTGCTGGAGATTGTCATGGGATTGGCCTGCGAGAGAAAGATCAAATAAAGAGGAGCGTGGGAACAAGGCACATCTGCATGCACCTCACTCACCCTCATTCCTGTGCTTGTCACAGGAATCCAGTCGGCGCGCGTCTGCGCGACGGAGGGACTTTCTTTCAGCCCAAGGACTTGGGCTGGCTGGATTCCTGTGACAAGCACAGGAATGAGGTGGTGAAGAAAGCGCAACGGGCAATCCAAAGGAGAACCCATTGCCGTTCAGCCGCAAATCTCCGACCGTAGCCAAACACTATCAAACCACCGTCACGCTGTAAAGGATTATTTTCCTATATTTGTGATTTTTATCCTGCCCGCAGGATTTGCACCCTCGTCCGTCACATATTACACTCGGCACCAGGCGGTGAGCACAAGGGGCAAGTCAAGTTGGTGAAACAATGGGTTGAGCGGTTGTTTGCAGGTCTTTCGGCAACCGGCATCGTCTTCGGCACTATCCTGTTCTGCGCTTCGCTCACGCCCTCGCTCCTGCCTCGTACCTGGCTGATGCAGGGGGTGCTGTGCGGCTTTTCCTTCGCCATCGGTTATCTGATAGGTGTCGCTTTGCACGCCATCTGGGCCTATCTGGAGCTGCCCGAACCCTCGCGCCACAATGCGCGCGGCATTCGTTTTCTCATCGCGCTCGCCGCCGCCATCACGGCCATCGCGTTTTTATGGCAAGCGAAGGACTGGCAGAATTCCATCCGCGTTTTGATGGAGCTCGATCCGCTGCCCAGCGCCCACCCCACCAAGACCGGTGGCCTTGCGGTGCTGGTCGCCGCCATCCTCATCGGCGCCGGCCGGCTGTTTCAGCTTATCCGCCGGTTCTTTGCCGCGCGCAGCCGCCATTTCCTGCCGCGCCGCCTTGCCAATGTGCTCGGCATCGCGGTGGCAATCATCCTCTCCTGGATGCTGCTCAATGGGCTGATCTTCGATATCGGCCTCAGATTTGCCGATTCCTCGCTGAAGCAGGTGGATGCGCTGATCGAACCCGACGTGCCGCGCCCGTCAGACGCGCTCAAGACCGGCAGCAGCGCCTCGCTGATGACATGGGAATCGCTCGGCCGACGCGGGCGTGAATTCGTCGCCGAAGGTCCGGCGGCCACCGAGATATCCGCCTTCACCCATCGCCCGGCAAAGGAGCCGCTCAGGGTCTATGCGGGCCTCAACTCGGCTTCGACGCCGGAAGAAAGAGCGGCCTTGGCGCTGGAGGAACTGAAACGGGTCGGCGGTTTCGAGCGCAAGGTGCTTCTGGTGGTCATTCCCACCGGGACCGGCTGGATCGACCCGGAAGCGCTCGATACGGTCGAATATCTGCATGACGGCGATATCGCCAGCGTCGCCGTGCAATATTCCTATCTCTCGAGCTGGATCGCGCTGCTGACGGAGCCGGATTACGGTGTCGAGACGGCGCGCGCTTTGTTCGAGGCCGTCTATGGCTACTGGACCACGCTGCCGAAGGAAACGCGGCCGAAGCTTTACCTGCATGGCCTCAGCCTCGGTTCGCTCAACTCGCAGAAATCCTCGGATCTCTACGATGTGCTCTCCGACCCGTTCCAGGGTGCGTTGTGGAGCGGCCCGCCCTTTTCCAGCCCGACATGGCGCATGGCCACCAATGGCCGGGTGAAGGGCACGCCGGAATGGCTGCCGCGCTTCCGCGATTCCTCCGTCATCCGCTTCGCCAACCAATATACGACCGCGCATATGCCCGATGCGGCATGGGGGCCGATGCGGATCGTCTATCTGCAATATGCCAGCGACCCGATAACCTTCTTCGAGGCCGCCTCACTTTACCGGCGGCCGCAATGGATGGCGCATCATGGGCCTGACGTTTCCACATCCTTCCGCTGGTTCCCGGTCGTCACCCTGCTGCAGCTCGGTCTCGATGTCGCCGCCGCCACCACCGCGCCCATCGGTTATGGCCATGTCTATGCGCCGGAACATTATATCGATGCATGGACGGAAGTAACCGCGCCGCAGGGCTGGAACCCCGAGGAGATCCAGCGGCTGAAGATGTTCTTCAAGGCCCGCCGCGGCTCCACCGATCCGGCGTGAGCGCGGCAGGCTCGCTTTGAGCCTCAGCCCTTCAGCCGGTCCAGATTGTCGGCGATATAGGTCTCCAGTGAACGCGGCGCATGGGCGGTCAGCGTCTCGACATCGCCGGTCACCACCGCTGTCCAGCCTTCACGCACGGGATAAAAGATCGAAGCGAGGAACGAGGCGTAATCCTGCGGCACGCCCGCACCGGTGAGGATGCCGATGAAGACCTCATCCGAAACGGCAGCGTAGGACACCGGCTTGCCGATCGCCTGCGATATCAGCGCGGCCGCTTCGCCGTAACCTAGGGCTTTCGGACCCGTCAGGTTGAAAGCCTTGCCGTTAGAGGCGTCAGAAGTCAGTGCCGCGGCGGCGCTGTCGGCGATGTCGCGCACGTCGATGAAGCTCGACTTGCCCTCGCCTGCCGGCACGGCGATCTCTCCGTGGTCGACGCCGGCCTTCCAGTAGCTGTGGAAATTATCGGCAAACCAGTTGGGGCGCAGGATGACGTAAGGCGTGCCCGAAGCGATGATCTTCAGCTCGATCTGGCGATAGGGAATGGAATCGTCGGCATCGACGCCGAGGACGCTGAGGAACACGATCTTCACCTTGCGCCGCGCCGCCTCCTCGACCACAGGCGTCAGCGCGTCGATGGCATCCAGACGCCCGCCCGCCAGGATGAGGAACAGACGGTCAACACCATCGAAGGCATCCGCATAAGTCGATGCGTCGGTATAATCGAAACGCACGCCTTCCGCGCCGTCCGTGGCCTTGCCGCTGCGCGAGGCGGCCTTCACGCTTTCACCCCTGGAAAGGAGCGTTTTCACCAGCGGCGTGCCGATGGTGCCGGTAGAACCGATTACGAGTATCTTGCCTGTCATCTCAAATCTCCGTAGTATCTAATGGAAACCATGTTTCGAAAACACAGGTACTGCGGTTTCGAAATCATGAAAAGAGAGCACTTTTCGGTTATCTGGTTTCCTTGCGGAAACCGGCATGGCCCTGAAACGACGGAGCAAACCCATGGAACGTATCTATGACGTCTATGAAGACCGCTGCCCCACCCGCATGGTGCTGGACAGGATTGCCGACAAATGGGCGCTGCTGATCCTCGACCGGTTGCGGGTGGAAGCGGTGCGCTTCAACCTGCTGCGCCGGGAAATCAAGGGCATTTCGCAGAAGGTCCTGTCACAGACGCTCAAGAAGCTTGAGCGCGACGGGCTGATTTCCCGGCAGGTGTTCCCGACCGTGCCGGTGACGGTCGAATATTCGCTGACGCCGCTGGGGCGGACGCTGACCGACACGGTGGCGGCGCTTGCCCATTGGGCGGAGGGGAATATCGACGCGGTGATGGCGGCGCAGAGGGCTTATGATGAGCGGGCGGTGGTTTAGATCGAGGCGCGGCATACCCACGCGCCCCTCATTCCTGTGCTTGTCACAGGAATCCAGCCAGCCCAAGTCCTTGGGCTGAAAGGACTTTTCTCGCCGCGCAGACGCGCGTCGGCTGGATCCCTGTGACAAGCACAGGGATGAGGAGGAAGAGAGCGTCCAGAATAACAGTCAGCGCTGCGCCTGCCGCGGGGCCCACCCCCTACCTCGAAATCCGCGTCGATAGAATAATCGACGACAGCGTGCGCTCCACGCCGTCAAGTGCGCCGATCCTGTCGATCAACCGGTCGAGATCGAGGATCGAAGGCGCGGCCAGAATGGCGATGAGATCGAAGGTGCCGCTCACCGAATGCAGCGTCGTCACCTCCTTGATGGCGGCGAGCGCCGCCGTGACACCGGGCAGCGCCTTCGGCCCGATGGTAATCAGCACATGGGCGCGCACCAGCCCGGAAAGATAACTTTCCGAAAGCCTGAGGCCATAACCCGCGATCACCCCGTCCGCCTCCAGCCGCTCGATTCGGGCCTGTACCGTGGTGCGCGAAAGGCCGAGTTTGCGCGCCAGTTCCGCCACCGGCATGCGGGCATTTTCGGAAAGCAGGGCGAGCAGCGCCCGATCCTTGTCGGCAATCGTCATAGTGACCAATCCTGTCGTCTTATTGCTCAATATTAACCCGCTATCCGCACATAGTGAAGCTGCGAATCGTCAATAAAAACTGGCATTCTGTTCCTGAAGCGCATCTGCGCTGACACATTTGCATTCACTGCGGGGAACAAAAACATGAAAAACATTGTCGTCATCGGCGCGGGCAATATCGGGTCGGCCATCGCCTGGATGCTGGCCGCCACCGGCGATTATCGCATCACCGTCGCCGACCGTTCGGCCGATCAGCTGGCCAATGTGCCGGCGCATGAACGGGTCGATACCGAAATCGTCGACATCACCGACCGTCCCGCTCTGGAAGCACTGCTGAAAGGCAAATTCGCCGTGCTATCCGCCGCCCCCTTCCACCTGACGGCAGGCATCGCGGAGGCGGCCGTTACCGTCGGCACGCATTATCTCGATCTCACCGAGGACGTCGAATCCACCCGCAAGGTCAAGGCTTTGGCGGAAACGGCCGAGACGGCGCTCATTCCGCAATGCGGCCTCGCGCCCGGCTTCATCTCCATCGTCGCCGCAGATCTGGCCGCCAAGTTCGACAAGCTGGACAGCGTGCGCATGCGCGTCGGCGCGCTGCCGCAATATCCGTCCAATGCGCTCAACTACAACCTCACCTGGAGCACGGACGGGCTGATCAACGAATATATCGAGCCCTGCGAAGCGATCGTCGAAGGCCGCCTTACCGCCGTTCCGGCGCTGGAGGAACGCGAGGAATTTTCGCTCGACGGCGTCACCTATGAGGCCTTCAACACGTCAGGCGGGCTCGGCACGCTCTGCGCCACGCTGGAAGGCAAGGTCCGGACGATGAATTACCGCACCATCCGTTACCCCGGCCATGTGGCGATCATGAAGGCGCTTCTGAACGACCTCAACCTGCGCAATCGCCGCGATGTGCTGAAGGACCTGTTCGAAAACGCCCTGCCCGGCACCATGCAGGATGTGGTCATCGTCTTCGTCACCGTCTGCGGCACCCGCAACGGCCGTTTCTTGCAGGAAACCTATGCCAACAAGGTCTATGCCGGCCCGGTTTCCGGCCGGATGATGAGCGCCATCCAGATCACCACCGCCGCCGGCATCTGCACGGTTCTCGATCTGCTTGCCGAAGGCGCCCTGCCGCAGAAGGGCTTCGTGCGACAGGAGGAAGTGGCCCTGCCGAAGTTCCTCGAAAACCGGTTCGGCCACTATTATGGCGCGCATGAGCCGCTCGCGCGGGTTGGGTGAGAGAACATCTCCTCCCATTTCTCCGTCATACCGGCCTCGAGCCGGTATCCAGCCAGCCCAAGTCCTTGGGCTGAAAAGACTCCTCTCGCCGCGCAGACGCGCGGCGGCTGGATGCCGGATCAAGTCCGGCATGACGGCGAGGATTGACGAACCCGTTACGTCCCGCAAAACGTCCGAAACACCCGCTCATGGCTCATCGGCGGCTGCATATAGACGAAATTATCCGGCCGCTCCTCGAAAGGCGTGGCGATTGCTCTCAACATGGTGTGGAAGGGCTCAAAATCCCCCTCTTCCACCGCTGCCTCGATCAGTTCCTCGATCCGATGGTTGCGCGGGATGATGGCGGGATTGACGGAGAGCATCGCCGCTGATCGTTCGGAATCGGAAATCCCCTCGCGACCGGCTCTTTCCCGCCAGCGCGCCAGAAATTCGTCCGCCCCCGCAATATCGATGAACATGCCGCGAAACGGTTCGGCATCGCCATTGGCCGCATGGGAAAGACGCCGGAAGGTCAGCGTATAATCCGCTTCCGATGCCTGCATCAGCGCCAGAAGCGCCTGCACCAGATCGATGTCGCCCTCTTCCTCCACCGTCAGGCCAAGCTTTTCGCGCATGCCGGCAAGCCAGCGTTTGGGAAAGGCGGCGGCGAAATCGGCGAGAACGGCATTGGCGAGTTCGGCGGCTTTCTCCACCTGCGGATCGAGCAGCGGCAACAGGCATTCCGCCAGCCTTGCAATGTTCCATTGCGCGATGCCCGGCTGGTTGTTGAAGGCGTAACGGCCCTGCGCATCGATGGAGGAAAAGACCTTGTTGGGGTGATATTCGTCAAGGAAAGCGCAGGGGCCGAAATCGATGGTTTCGCCTGACACCGCCATATTATCGGTATTCATCACGCCATGGATGAAGCCCACCATCATCCAGCGGGCGATGAGGTCGCATTGCCGTTGCGCTATGCCTCGCAGCAGGGCGAGATAGGGATTGTCTGCCTGTTTTGCCTCGGGATAATGACGGTCAATCACATAGTCCGCGAGGTTCCTGATCGCCTCGTCATCCTCGCGCGCCGCGAAGAACTGGAACGTGCCGACACGGATATGGCTTGCCGCCACGCGGGTGAAAACACCGCCCGGCAGGCCGATTTCGCGCTGCACCCTTTCGCCGGAGAGGACAGCCGCCAGCGCCCGCGTGGCGGGAATGCCGAGCGCAAACATCGCCTCCGACACGATATATTCGCGCAGCACCGGGCCAAGGGCCGCGCGCCCGTCGCCCCTGCGCGAAAACGGTGTTGGGCCGGAGCCCTTCAGCTGGATATCGCGGCGCTTGCCATTCCTGTCGATCACCTCGCCGAGCAGAATGGCACGGCCATCGCCGAGCTGCGGCACGAAACCGCCGAACTGGTGGCCGGCATAGGCCATGGCCAGCGGCTCTGCTCCCTGCGGCACGACATTGCCGGAAAAGATCGCCGCCAGCCTTTCATCGTCAAGGCCGGCCACATCGAGAAGGAGTTCATCGGCCAGCCCACGATTAAAGGCGATAAGCCGCGGCGCCTTCACCGGCGTCGGCAGCACGGCGGCGCTGAACCGTTCCGGCAGGCGGGCATAGGAATTGTCGAATTTCATCACGGGTAAACTCCCTGCTTTGCTCCTATATGGGACTGGACGGCGACGGATGCGAGCTATAAATGCCGCGCTCCCCCATCGCCTCATTCAATTTTGCGCAATGAACTTTCCCACGCCATCATCGTTCCTATGCTTGACCCGCAGAATGCCGAAGGAAAGGAAAAGCAATGACCGTCGTTGAAGCCGCAGCCGAGCCGGAAAGCGCCATCCGCACCATTCATACCGATCTGCCCGTCAACGCCACCTTCCATGTCTGGCTGAAGGCGAAGAAAGATGCCGAGCCGGGTGCCGTCTCTTTTTCCAATCAGAATGGAAAATTCGCTGAGGTTTCAAGCGTCAACACGGAAGAGTTCGGTTTTCGAATCTATCAGGTTTTCGGCGGCGGCCATGTGGAGCTGAGTTACGACACGGTCACAACAGCCGTTTCCGTCATCTACTGGTTTACCGCATCGGATGTGCTGGAAACCGGCATTACCGTCGTCCATACCAAGCCGGACAATGCCGCACCGGAGCTTCCCGGCAGCTATCACTTCCGCCCGCCCTTCGGCTGGATGAACGACCCGAACGGTTTCGGCCGCTTCGAGGGGCGGCCGCACCTGTTCTATCAGCATTATTCGCACGGGCTGCGCTGGAACACCATGCATTGGGGTCATGCCGTCTCGTCGGATTATCTGCGCTGGCGGCACCTGCCGATCTTCCTTTTCCCTTCCGAAGATCTGACGACACGGCCCGACAAGCGCGGCGGCGCCTATTCCGGTTCCACCATTCCGCTGGTGGAAGGCACGGGCATCCGCGTCTTCTTCACCGAGCAGGTGCAGGACCGCATTCCCGAGCAGCAGATACAGCTCACCGCCACCTCCTCCGATCTCATCATGGCCGGGCAGGCCGAGGTCATTCTGGGTACTCGTCCGGACGGACAGGGGCTGACGCCGGATTTCCGTGACCCCTATGTTTTCCGCGGCCCCGATGGCCTTTGGAAAATGGTGCTCGGCAGCCAGAGCGATGGCGGCGGCGTCATCCTGCTCTACGAGACGCTCGACCCCACCGCCGCATCGGGCTGGACCTATGTGGGCAAGCTGTGGGTGGAAACGCGTTATAAAACCACAGCCATCGAATGCCCATGCCTGCTGCCGCTCGATGGACCTGCCAATGCCCGCTCCACACGCTGGGTGCTGGTCTATGGCCTGATGCATTCGGAAGACCCGGAGACCGGCCGCAAGAACCTCACCATGGCCGATGTCGGCTGGTTCGACGGCAAGGTCTTCACCAAGGAATCCGGGCAGGAACTGGATTTCGGCACCGACAATTACGCCTTCCAGGCCTTTCTGGATGGCGACAGCATCATCGGCATCGGCTGGCTGGCCAATTGGGCAGATGCCAATCCGGAGATCGATTTCCCCACCTCCATGACGTTGCCGCGCCGGATTCACTATGCAAACGGCGAGCTTCTGACCCCGCCCATCGGTGCGGCGGAAAGCCTGCGCAGCCATATTCTCGACCGCACGCGGCTGGCCGCTGGCGAACGCGTTACCTTCATCAACGGGGCGGTGGAAATATTGTTCGAGCTTGCCTCACCCGGCGCGCCCTTCGAACTGGTGCTCGATCATCCGGCGGTCAGGCTGGGCGTCGTTTCCGATGAAACGGGCCTGTGGATCCGCCACGAGGACGGGCGTGACGGCCCCTCGCCGCATTATGTCGCCAAGGGGGCGAAAGCATCCCGCATCCGCATCTTTCTCGATTACGGCTCCATTGAAGTCTTCGCCAATCGCGGCCGATATGTGGGCACCAAGCGCCTCGAAGGTTTCGAACCGGTGCGCTCGGCGCTGCTGAAGGCCGCCCCCGGCGCGGTGGTGCACGCCACCAGCTGGGCGCTGAAACCGTGAGGAACCTTTTGGCGGATTGGGCGGTTGATAGACCGAAACCGCCCAATCCACGGATAAGGAGAAACGGCATGACCAAAATCCGCGACACCAGCGATCCGATCCTGTTTCCGACCGAAGCCAATGAAAATAAGGCCGAGAAAAAACGCGCCGGCAAGGGCATCGTTATCATCATCGGCGCGATCGCGATCATGGCCTTCGTCGTTTACCTGGCGGCGATCACCATCGCCACCACTCAGTCCTGACGGCGGCGAAAAAGCCGCCGCTCACCCCGCAACCCGCTGGCGGTCATGATCGCCAGCAGCGATACGAGCACACCCAGCCCATAGAGGTAAACCATCGGCATCGTCACATCCGCCCGCTCGATCTGCCCTACCAGATCGGTGGCAGCGGCGACGGTGCCGCTGGCGCCCGCACCGGCGGCAGCACCCAGCGTCGCGACCGTCGGCAGCAGCGCGCCCGTCATCTTGCGTTCCTCTTCCGGCGCGGCCTCCATGGCGGCCTGGCTGATGCCGGCCCATGACATGCCGAAGGCGGAGCCGATCAGAATTTGCCCGACGAGCATTTCTCCCCAGTTACCGGTCGCAAGCCCGAGCCCCAGCAGCGCGCAGCCGGGCACCATCTGATAAGGACCGTAATGCAGGCAAATCTCCCGGAGGCGGGCAGAACGCAGGCTGCCGATCAGCATCGCCACGAAGCTCCAGGCAAGCGGCATCGTCACCACGATGAAACCGGCAAAGGTCGGTTCCTGCCGCCAGAGATTGATGGCGACATAAGCGAGATAGACGCTGCCCAGCGCATGGGCATAGGACATCAGGAACAGCACCCAGAAACCGCTGCCGAGTACCGTCTTCAGCCGGAAGGAATCCTTCGGGAAAAGACCGATTGAGGGCCGGATGCCCGCACGCAGCGAGGCCCACAGCAGCGCCGCTCCCGCCAGCAGGGAAAGGGCGCGCAGGCTCGCATCCTCGAAGGCGGAAGGCGCGGAAAACGCCAGGGCGCCGACAAGGCAAAGAGCCAACGGCACCAGCGGTTTGCGCGTCGCCGCCACCGGCCGCTCGGCGGAGACGGCAATGGCGGTATAGGCCAGAAGCAGCAGGATCAGCGGCGCCGACAGCAGGAAGGTGGCGCGCCAGGAAATGTGTTCGGTGGCGAAACCGCCGGTCAGCGGGCCGATGAAGGAGGCAACCGCCCAGATCGCCGCCTCGATGGCGAAGACCTTCGGCAGCAGGCCGGAGCGGAAGCCGGCGGGAATGAGGCTGTAGCACACGGCGACGATCAGCCCGTCCGCCAGCCCCTGCAAGGCGCGGCCGACGACGACCCACAAAAAGTCGCCGGCGATTGCCGAGAGGACCGAACCGAGCGAAAAGATCAGGCAGCACAGAAGCAGGACGGCGCGCGCACCGAAACGCTCGCGAAACAGGACGGCGGTGACGCCGCCCGCCACGGAACCGACGAAATAGAGACTATAGGCCCAGCTATAAAAGGCAGCGCCGCCGATTTCGTTGACGGCCACGGGCAAGGCCGTCACCACCGCGAACTGGTTGAAAGCGTGCAGGCCGATACCGGAAGAGATGACGGTCAGAAGCGAGAGATTCGCCCCGCTCAGCAATTCGCTCCAGCCGTTTTTCTCCGTCATTTCCATACTCGACAAAGCCGTATCCTTTCCATTTTTTCGGGTACGGCGGGCAAACTAGAACCTCAAGCGCCATTGAGGTCAAGACGGCTTTTTCACGCAATCCGGCCTGACGGAATTCAGCGGCAGCAGGAACCCCAATCCCTCGCGGGAAGGCAGAGCTTTCGATGAGATTTAGGGAAGACCCGGAGCGCGACGGGACACGAGGCGCGTGAGCATATGGCGTAGATGATCCTGCCCGCCGAAAAAGACCGCAAGAATACGCACGGTCTTTTCACCCTCATCGACATCGAAATAAAAGACAGCCTGATTTTTCGTTACCCGGCGAAGGTTGGGCAATATTTCGGGCAATAATGTCCCCTGAAAAGGCGCTTTGTGAAGCGCTTCCATATCCGCTTCAATTGACCCCACGCGTCGCGCAGCGCGCGCGAAAGCCCCCGGCAAGGCGTCGCCAAGGTCGAGATAGGACTGGATGAGATGGTCGAGAATGAGGCCGAGATCCTGATCCGTCTGTTTCGAGCGCAGGACCTTAAAGGCCATAACCGGCCTTCTTGGCTGCGATCATCGCTGCCGTTCTGTCTTTGCCGTCTTCCACGGACACGAAATCCCCCTGCCCGCGCTCGACCAGCAAATCGCGAAGCGCGGCAAGTTCGGCGTCCTTCAGTTCCGTTTCCTGCCGTAGCAGTTCCAGCCCACGCTGGACGACGGCACTGAGGCTGGCATAACGCCCTTCCTCCACCAGCCTGCGGGCGAAGCTGTCCTGTTGATCGGAGATGGAAACTGACGCCTTGACGGACATTGTGGTTATCCCTCGACAGGAAAGATGATGCTACTCAGTAGCACATCTTTCCTGCTCATTCCAGCAACGAGGTGCTTCAGCCCGCCCGTTCCGGCGAATAACCGGCGTCGCGGATCGCCGCTTCCGCGGTTGCGGCGTCGCCCGTCACGGTCAGCTTATGGGCATCGAGGTCGATGCTGACGGATGCGCCGGGAAGAGCCTCCGTGAGAGCGCCGCGCAGCGTCTTTTCGCAATGACCGCAGGTCATATCCGGAATGAGGAAGGTGGTTGCGCTCATGGTTTTCTCCTTCTGGCCGGTCGCGATGTTCTCGCACCGGCTGTCATTAAAGGTCAGTGGGCTCGCGCGGGTCTGGCGTCGGTCTTATCCGCGCCCGCGAGATCGTCGAGGATGGGGCAGTCGGGCCGGTGGTCGCCGCCGCAGCAATGGGCGAGATGGGAGAGCGTCTTCACCATGCTCTTCATCTCGGCGATCTTCTGCTCGAGATCGGCGATATGGACGAGCGCGATCTCCTTCACCGCCGAACTCTCGCGGGTCTTGTCCTGCCAGAGTTTCAGCAGCGTCTCGGTTTCTTCCAGCGAGAAGCCGAGCGTGCGCGCCCGCTTGATGAAGCGCAGATTATGCACGTCCTGCTCGCCATAGACCCGGTAATTATTGCCGGTGCGGGCGGCGGGATTGATGAGGCCGATCTGCTCGTAATAGCGGATCATCTTGGCGGAAACGCCCGATGCTTCCGATGCCTGGCCGATATTCATGACGTCACCTCCCGATGGGCCACCTTCGCCCGTTTCAACCGCAGCGCATTGGCGAGAACGAAGACGCTGGACAGCGCCATGGCGCCCGCGCCGATCATCGGCGACAGCGTGATGCCGAAGGCCGGATAGAGCACGCCCGCCGCAACCGGTATCAGCGCCACATTGTAACCGAAAGCCCAGAACAGGTTTTCCTTGATGTTGCGGATGGTCGCCCGGCTCATCTCGATGGCGTTGACTGCGCCCAGAAGATCGCCGCCGACCAGCACAACATCAGCGCTTTCGATGGCGACATCCGTTCCCGTGCCGACGGCGATGCCGATATCGGCCTCAGCCAGCGCCGGCGCATCGTTGATGCCGTCGCCGACGAAGGCGAGCACCTTGCCGCCTGCGCGCATCTCGTGGATCGCCTTCACCTTGCCCTCGGGCAGCACTTCGGCCACCACACGGGAAATGCCAACCTGCCGGGCGATTGCATTGGCCGTGCGTTCATTGTCGCCCGTCACCATGGCCACTTCGATACCCATGGCCTGCAACGCCCTGATGGCGGTGACACTCGAGGGTTTCAGCGGATCGGCAACCGCAATCGCGGCCGCCAGCCTGCCGTCGATGGCGGCGTAAAGCGGCGTCTTGCCCTCGTCACCCAGCCTTGCGGCGGCCTCAGCGAAGATATCGACGGAATGGCCAAGTTTGGCCATGTAACGATCTGCGCCGACTTCGACCTTACGGCCATTGACGGTGGCGGCGATGCCGTAGCCCGTCACGCTTTCGAAGTTTTCGACAGTCGGGGGTTCAAGTCCCTCTCCCGCTACCAAACCCCGGTCTTCAGTAGCCCGGACGATGGCTTCGGCAATCGGATGTTCCGAACGGCCCTCGACGGCGGCGACCAGCGCCAGCACCTCGTTGTCGGCAAACCCTTCCGCAACCACCAGATCGGTCAGCTCCGGGCGGCCCTTAGTGACAGTGCCCGTCTTGTCGACCACGACGATCTGCGCCGAGCGCAGCTCCTGCAGCGCCTGTCCCTTGCGGAACAGCACGCCCAGCTCCGCCGCCCGGCCTGTGCCGACCATGATCGAGGTCGGCGTGGCGAGACCCATGGCGCAGGGGCAGGCAATGATGAGCACCGCCACGGCATTGACCAGCGCGAAAGTATAGGCAGGCTCGGGACCGAAGATCGCCCAGACGATGAAGGTCAGCACCGCGATTGCTATGACAACCGGCACGAAGAGCGCGGTGACGCGGTCCACCAGCAGCTGGATCGGCAGCTTGGACCCTTGCGCCTCCTCCACCATGCGGATGATCTGCGACAGCATGGTATCCGCGCCCACCTTGGTCGCCTTGAACTTGAAGGCGCCGGTCTTGTTGATGGTGCCGCCGACGACCGTTGCGCCAATGGTCTTTTCCACCGGCACGGGTTCGCCGGAGATCATGGATTCATCGACATAGGAGGAGCCTTCGACGACTTCGCCATCCACTGCCAGCCTTTCGCCGGGACGGATGACGACGATATCGCCGGCCACGAGGTCTTCGGGGGAAATATCGATGGTAGCACCGTCGCGCTCCACCCGGGCGGTCTTCGCCTGCAGGCTCATCAGCTTGCGGATGGCATCCCCGGTGCGGCCGCTGGCGCGGGCTTCGAGAAGCCGTCCGGTCAGGATCAGCGTGACGATGACGGTTGCGGCTTCATAATAGACGAACTGCGCCTCTTCCGGCAGCAGGTCGGGCGCGAAGGTGACGACGACCGAATAGAGATAGGCGGCGGTGACGCCCAGCGCCACCAGCGAGTTCATTTCCGGCGCACCGCGCAGGAGCGCCGGAAAACCGGTCTTGAGGAAACGCAGGCCCGGCCCGAAGATCACCGCGGTCGCCAGTGCGAAATAGATATAATAGAGGTTCTGCGTGTCGATGATGCTCATCAGCCAGTGATGCATCGGCTCATAGAGGTGCCCACCCATTTCCAGCACGAAAAGCGGCGCGGTCAGGATCGCGGCAATCGTCAGGTCGCGTTTCAGCGCACCCTCTTCGCCCGCATGCTGCATATGGTCGTGGCCGCCGGCCTCGCCCGCCGCCATCTGGCCGTGGCCCTGATGATGTCCGTGGTGCTGGCCGTGACCTTGATGGGCGGAATGGTCGTGCGGTGTCGGCGTCTTCAGCGCAAAACCGGCGAGCTTTGCCGTTTCCACAAGCGCATCCCGTTCACGCCGGCCGCCAATCGTTTCCACGGAGGCCTTGCCGGAGGCAGCATTGACCTTGACGGCGATTGTGGTGGCGACCGCTTCCAGAACGGCCTTCAGCCGCTCGGCCTCAGCCTCGCCCCGCAGGCCTTCCACCGCAAATTCGTGACGCTCCGGCGCGATATCGTAACCGACCTTCTTGATGGCGGCGCCAAGCGTTCTGGCCGAAAAACCTTCGGCCGGCTCGACGGTGAGCTTCTTCGTGGCGAAGTTCACGGAACTCGACATGACACCCGGCACCTTGGCCGCGGCCGTTTCCACCCGGCGCACGCAGGAAGCGCAGGTCATGCCTTCCACGGGAATGGAAACCGGTTCATGTCGATGGGCGTGTTTGACTGTCTCGTTCATGGGAAATCCCCTTTCGAGACCCTATGTAGAGATTCCCATGATGGGAAGGTCAAGGGAAGCGGAAACTTTTTGTTGAACACACAATCGTGAGTGCAGCCCCCCGCTGCAAAAAAGGGCGTTCGCCGCGATCATACGATCTGTGGACCCGCTACCGGGCGACGCCTGCCAGGCGCGTTCAGAGGGCGACACGTCTCGCCAGATAAACCGTGGCGCCGCCGCATTCGGGATCGTTGACGACATGATCGAGAAGCCGGAAACCGTGCGCGGCGAGCAGGCTTTCATATTCATCGCGTGCGAGGCTCGCATGATAAAGCGGCCGGCCCTGAAAGGTGCCGATCGCTTCCCCGTGATCCGGTCCGGCCGTGAACATCAACGCCGCGCCGTCATTGGCATGCTGGTGGAAAATGCCGAACATGCGGCGCTGGTCCTCCACCGTCAGATGGAAAAAACTGTGCCACGCGATCAACCCGTCGAAGCGGCGGCCGAGGGCCAGCTTTCGCATATCCGCAACCGCCCAGAGATTCCCGGGAAATCTCTTCCGGCAAAGCTCGACCAGCGGCAGGGACGCATCGATGCCCGTGACGTCATAACCGCTGGCGATGAAGTAGCCGGCGATCGGCTCACCGGAACCGCAGCCAATATCGAGAATGGACGCGCCCTTCGGCAAAAGCGAGATGAACCTGTCGAGCCAGGGTTTTTCGGCAAGGGAGCGTCCACGCTGCCTGTCGAAATCGGCCCCGTGTTCATTGTAGATCGTGATGACGTCACGAGAGGCGTCCGGCATATGCTTTTCCTTTTCGGGCAAAGGTCATGCCGGCTGCGCACTTACCGGTGCACGGCCAGCCGCGGAATATCGCGCAGGAAGGCATCACGCACGGCGGGGCCGAGCGGCTCGTCGGACGGTTTGTCGGAAACGCGCAGTCTCGCAAAGACGATGTGCTGGCCTTCGCGCTCCGCCCAGCCCACGAACCAGCCGAAGGGGCGGTTGCGATCGGGATTGCCCTTTTCGTCACGCATGTAGCCCGTGCCGGTCTTGCCATGCACGCTCCAGCTTTCCGGCGCATCGAAAACCGGCACGATTGCCCTGGTCTTGGCCTGCGCATCGCGCGAGACCGGCAGATTGCCGGCCAGAAGGCGGCGGAGAAAGCCGACCTGTTCCACCGGCGAAACCGTCAGCGACGATCCGAGCCAGGAATGGGTCAGGCCATTGTTCTTGCCCGGCTCACCGGAAACATCGGCATTGCCGTAACCGAGGCGCTTCACATAGGCGGCGAATTTTTCCGGGCCGAGGCGGCGGGTGATTTCACGCGAATACCACAGCACCGAATCCTGCTCCCATATCGAGGGATCGACCGTCTTGCGGTCGGAGGCGCGCGCCTCCGTGCCGGGTTTCCAGTCCCAGGCGGGCGTCTTTTCATCCTGAAGAATGCCGGCGTCGTAACCGATCAGCGCCAACGGCACCTTGAAGGTGGAGGCCGGCGCCACGCGCTGGTCGCAGGCGCCCTGCTGGTTGATGATGGCGCCGGTCTCGATGGAGGTGACCAGCGTGCATTCGAAGGCCTGGGGCTGTTGCTGGGCGTCAGCGGAAAACGGCAGGAGCCCCGGAAGGGCGAGGCATGAAAGAACGATGGCGGGCAGCCGGTAGCGCATGCGTTTTGATGTCCCTCGTCCGCTTTTGCGGATCATTTGCCGGAATGGCCGGAAGCTGTCTTTGATTTCAGACAAGTCGTACCCCGAAACCGTGACACGCTTTCGGGCGACACTGCCTTAAGGGAACGATGGGGCAGGAATAGGACCAAAACGAAAATCGACGTTTTCCGTCACGTCCGTTCCTTTTCGCCCGCCCTCTCGCCAACCGTCTCACCCGCTGTCAGGGGCCAGTCGACCACATAATCCTCGAAGTCGTCAACATCCACATCGGCCTCGCTGACGGTGCGGCCGCGGGCGGAAATGCCGGCCTGATGCACCGTTTCCGTATCGCCGGAAACGAGATAGTGCCACCAGTAGAGATCCTTGCCGTCGCGCACCAGCGCATAGGCGCAGGTGGGCGGCAGCCAGCCGATCTCATGGACCTTCTTCAGGTCGAGCTGGATACAGTCCGGCACGGTGGCGCGGCGGTTTTCGTAGTCGGAGCATCGACAGCTTTCGCCGTCGAGCAGCACGCAGCGAACCGAGGTGAACACCACCTCGCCGGTGTCCCAGTCCTCCAGCTTGTTCAGACAGCACAGGCCGCAGCCGTCGCACAGGCTTTCCCATTCCTCGCCGGTCATCTCGGTCAGCGATTTGGTTTTCCAGAACGGCGCGTCATTCATCGTTAACATTTCCGTTTCATTTTGATCTCTTGGACGGGAGTGTTTAACCGGTCCCTAATCCTTTATATCGTATCGCCAAGGGCTGGTTTGTACGATATTTTAGCATATTGGCAGGCGGCAGAGGGGTCATTGGCCCGCGAAAGGCCGCCGCGTCAAGCACTTCCGACATAACCATGCCACGGTTTTGCGTCGGGAATGGGTTGAAGCGTAGAATATCAGGCAGACATATCGATGGCAGCGTTGCGTTGAACAGGAAAACATCGCCAGGTGCAGGAAGAAAAAGACGATAAAAAAGGCCGTAAAAAACGGCACATCCTGCTCCGGATCGATAGCTTCATCGACTCCGGCCTGTGGACGGCTGCGGCAAGGCTGGTGGATTTCTGGGAAGACGTCACCATCGCCTCGCGCAAGCTGCATGTGCGCGGCTGGAAGAAGCTTCTCGTCAACCTGACCTGCGACGCGCTGACCTTCGGAACGGCGGGGTCCGTCGTGCTTCTGGCGCTCGCCATGCCCGCCTTCGAGGAAACCAAGAAGGACTGGCGTTATCGCGGCGATTTCGCCGTCACCTTCCTCGATCGTTACGGCAATACCATCGGCCATCGCGGCATCATTCATGAGGATTCCGTCCCGATCGACCAGATGCCGGATCATTTCATCAAGGCGGTTCTGGCGACCGAGGACCGGCGTTTCTTCGACCATTTCGGCATCGATTTCATCGGCCTTGCCCGCGCCATGAGCGAAAACGCCCGCGCCGGCGGCGTGGTGCAGGGCGGCTCGACGCTGACGCAGCAGCTCGCCAAGAACCTGTTCCTTACCAATGAGCGCTCGCTGGAGCGCAAGATCAAGGAAGCCTTCCTCGCGCTGTGGCTCGAGACCAACATGTCGAAGAAGGAAATCCTCAGCCTTTATCTCGACCGCGCCTATATGGGCGGCGGCACCTTCGGGGCGGCGGCGGCGGCGCAGTTTTATTTCGGCAAGAACCTGACCGATGTGACGCTGGCCGAATCCGCCATTCTGGCCGGCCTGTTCAAGGCGCCGGCCAAATATGCGCCGCATGTCAACCTGCCCGCCGCCCGTGCGCGCGCCAACACCGTGCTTTCCAACCTGGTGCAGAGCGGGTTGATGACCGAGGGCCAGGTGATCGGCGCGCGGCGCAACCCGGCCACCGTCATCGACCGCGCCGATGTGAAGGCGCCGGATTATTTCCTCGACTGGGCTTTCGACGAAGTGCAGCGGCTGGCCGCCGAGGGCAAGTTCAAGGACCACACCGTCGTCGTGCGCACCACCATCGATACCGGTCTGCAGCAGGCGGCCGAACAGGCGATGGAAATGGGCCTGCGCGAATTCGGCGAAGGTTACCGCGTCAAGCAGGGCGCGATGGTGATGATCGAGAACGGCGGCGGCGTGCGCGCCATGGTCGGCGGACGCGACTATGGCGAAAGCCAGTTCAACCGCGCCACGGCGGCGCTGCGCCAGCCGGGCTCCTCCTTCAAGGTCTATACCTACTCGGCCGCCATGGAAAAGGGCATGAAGCCGGAGACGCTGATCTCCGACGCGCCGGTAACCTGGCGCGGCTGGTCGCCGCAGAATTACGGACGCTCCTATGCCGGCAAGGTGACGCTGCAGATGGCGCTCGCCAAATCCTACAACACCGTGCCCGTGCGTCTTGCCAAGGACGTGCTCGGCACGCAGGTCATCGTCGATACCGCCAAGGCCATGGGTGTCGCCACGCCGCTGCGCAGCGACAAGACCATTCCGCTCGGCACATCGGAAGTGACGGTGCTCGATCAGGCCACCGCCTATGCCGTTTTCCCGGCCGACGGCATGCAGTCGCGCCGCCACGGCATCGAGCAGGTGCTGGATTACGAGGGCAATGTTCTCTACGATTTCAGCCACAACGAAGCGCCCGCCAAACGGGTGCTTTCCGAAGACGCCAATTCGAAGATGAACCAGATGCTGGTGACCATCCCGGTCATGGGCACGGCCCGGCGCGGCGCGCTGGATAACGGCATCGTTTCCGGCGGCAAGACCGGCACCTCGCAGGCCTATCGCGATGCCTGGTACGTGGGTTTCACCGGCAATTACACCACGGCCGTCTGGTTCGGGAACGATGATTTCACGCCGATGAACAACATGACCGGCGGCGCGCTTCCGGCCATGGCCTTCAAGCGGCTGATGGACTACGCCCATCAGGGCATGGAACTGCGTCCCATTCCCGGCATCCAGAACCCGCTGCCGACAGGCGCGCGCCCGCAGCCTTCTGCGGAAGTGGCGGCCGCAGCCACCAGCACCCCCGCTTTGCCGGCGCTCACCCGCCCGCGCTCGCTTTCGGCCGAGGCAACGCGTGTGATCCGCTCCATCGCCAAGAAGATGAAGGACGCTTCGGCGCTCAGCGTGACGACGCAGAAGGTGGCGGATGCATCGTTGCGGGAAGGCGCGGAGGATGCGGCGCGGCGGTGAGGTTGCGGCGGATAAAGGGTGCGTTCGGAGTTCGGGGCTCACCCCCCTCTGCCCTGCCGGGCATCTCCCCCTCAAGGGGGGAGATCGATCTGCGGCGAAGTTTCGCCCATCTCAAGGTTAGAGAATGAAGTGGCGGGAGGGCCACCAACCGATCTCCCCCCTTGAGGGGGAGATGCCCGGCAGGGCAGAGGGGGGTAAGCCAAGCACTCCACCGCCACCGTTTCTCCAAATCCGCAACTTAGCGCAACAACACCCCCCTCGCCGTCTCCACCACATGCGACGTCAACACCCCCAGCCGCTCCGCCGCAAGCCGGTTGACCTGCCAGTAAAGCGGAATATCGAGCGGCGTGCCGGGAACGACCTCCACCAGCCTCCCCGTCTTGAGGTGATCCCCCACAAGCTGCACCGGATTGAGCCCCCAGCCCATGCCGGAAAGGCTCGCCTTCACGAAACCGTCGGTCGAGGGCAGCCAGTGGGTGGGATAGGCGATATCCTCGCCCAGCACCTTCCTGACCCAGCTCGCCTGCAGCCTGTCCTTCTGGTTGAAGGTCAGCCCCGGGGCGCGGGCAAGGGCGGCGGGCGTGACGCCCCCGGCGAAATGGCGGGCCATGAAATCCGGGCTGGCGGTGGCGTGATAGCGCAGCACGCCGAGGGGCAGGACCCGGCAGCCCTGCACCGACTTGGCATGGGCGGTCACGGCGGCAAGCACCCTGCCGCCGCGCAGCCATTCAACCGTGTGGTCCTGATCGTCCACCGCGATATTGACGAGATAATCGCTGCCGCCGGTGAATTTCGAAACCGCATCCAGAAACCATGTGCCGAGACTGTCGGCATTGGTGGCGATGTTGAGCGTCACGCGCTCCTGTGCTGCGCCGGCTTCCGCCAGCGCCGGAAGCTGTCGGAACAATTCGCTTTCCAGCATGCCGACATGATCCATGTGACGGCAGAGCCATTCGCCCTTTTCCGTCGCCACGCAGGGATTGCCGCGCACGATCAGCACCACGCCCAGCCGCTCCTCCAGTTGCTTGATGCGCTGGGAGACGGCCGACGGCGTGACGCACAGCACCTGCGCCGCCTTTTCGAAACTGCCGGTCTGGGCCACGAGCGCCACGGCCCGCATGGAAGGATAGTCGAGCATTACGGCACCTCATGCAGGGTTTGGAGGTGGCGAGAGGGCCCTGGAAGCCATAGGTGACGGCCTCTCCTTCCCTCATTCCTGTGCTTGTCACAGGAATCCAGTCGACGCACGTCTGTGCGGCGGAAGAGTCTTTTCAGCCCAAGGACTTGGGCTGGCTGGATTCCTGTGACGAGCACAGGAATGAGGGTGGAGAGATGGCAACGTTGTGGAAAACCGAGAGGTTGAAGAGCGAAGTGTGCCATTAGCTCAGCTTATCTGGATTGAGTTTATTTAACTGGATTAAACTATCTGGCGGAAATATCCAAGCACTCGGTCCGGAAGCAACGCCTTCGGCCATTCCACAATGGACAGAGGCAGGGGCCGCGACGCGCATGGACATCCAGATCTTCTTCACCGGCCTGACGATGGGCCTCAGCCTCATCGTGGCCATCGGCGCGCAGAATGCCTTCGTTCTGAAGCAGGGGCTGGCGCGCTCGCATGTGTTTGCCGTGTGCGCCACCTGCGCCATTGCCGATGCGCTGTTGATTACCGTCGGCGTTTTCGGTTTTCAGCGGATCAGCGCCATCATGCCGGCGCTCGATCCCATCATGCGTTATGCGGGGGCCGCCTTCCTCATCTGGTATGGCGCCAAAAGCCTGCATTCGGCGCTGCGCTCCTCCGAGGCGCTTTCGGTGGCGGAGCGGCAGGAGGCAAGCCTGTGGCAGACGCTGGCCATCTGCCTTGCGCTGACCTTTCTCAATCCGCATGTCTATCTCGATACCGTCGTGCTGCTCGGCACCATTTCCACGCAGTTTCCCGGCTTCGAAAAAACCTTCGCGGCGGGCGCGGCCACCGGCTCGCTGGTGTTCTTCTTTTCGCTGGGTTACGGCGCGCGCTGGCTGCGGCCGATCTTCGAAAAACCCTCCGCCTGGCGCATCCTCGAAGGCGTCATCGCCGTCACCATGTGGGCCATCGCCTTCAAGCTCGTCATGGGCGCCTAAAGCGGCGGCGTATCCCCCTCTCCGATATCCCAATAGAGCCCGGCCATAAGGGTAAGCGCCTCGCGGGCGATCTCCTTCGGCAGATGTTCGTTCGGCGCATGCTGCGAGCAGCCGGGATAGGAATGCGGCACCCAGATGGTGCGCAGTTTGAGGATATCGGCAAAGATATCGTTGGGCAGCGAACCGCCGAGATTGGGCAGAAGCGCCGGTTTTCTGCCCGTCGTTCGGGCAATGGAGCGCAGCGTGAAATCCACCCATGGATCCTGCGGATCGAGCCGGGTGGCGCGGAAAATCTCGTCGCCGGCGGGCGCGATTTCCACCATGGCGAAACCCTGCCGGTCGAGGTGACGCCGCACGGCGGGCAGAACCGCTTGCGGATCGATACCAACGACGAAGCGCAATTGCAGCCGCGCCCATGCCCGTGGCGGAATGGCGTTGACCGGCGCACGCGGATTGCCGGTCTCGAAAGCCAGCACTTCCAGCGCGCACCAGCCTAAAACCCGCTCGGCGGTGGAAAGGCCGGGCTCGCCCCAGTCCGGATCGATCTTCGGGCCGTCCGGCCCGCCATCGATTTCACAATCGGCAAGGGCCTCACGCACCGCTTTCGGCAATTCATCCGGCACCAGTTCCGGCACGCGGATCTGGCCGGTCGGGCCGACGAGACTTGCGACGGCATGGGCCAGCTGCACGCCGGGATTGGAGAGCGCCCCGCCCCAATTGCCGGAGTGATGGCCGCCCTCACGCGCCTCGATCACCAGATCGAAGGTGATGCCGCCGCGCGCGCCGAGAAAAACCGTCGGCCGTTCCGCATTCAGGCGCGGACCGTCGGAAGCGATCAGAAGATCGGCTTTCAGCCGCTCGCCATGGTTCCGGCAAATCTCCCTCAGGCCGGGGGAGCCCCTCTCCTCGCCCATCTCGATCAGATATTTGGCGTTGAAACCAAGCCTGCCGCGTGTCTCGAGCACGGCTTTCAGCGCCGCCATATTGACCGAATGCTGCCCCTTGTTGTCGGCGGTGCCGCGCCCATACCACCTGCCATTGCGCTCAGCCATCACAAAGGGCGAAAGCCCCTCGGCCCAGCCCTCGTCCTGACCGCGCACCACATCCCCGTGGCCGTATCCCAGCACGGTCGGCAGCGTGTCGCCTTCGAAACGCTCGGCGATCAGAAACGGCAAATCCGCCGTCGGGTCACGCAGGATGGTGCAGGAGAAACCCATGGCGGCGAAAGCGGGCAACATTTCCTGTTCCAGATACAGCGTCAGCTCCTCGCCCTGCTCCTCATTCTGGCTTTCGGTCCGTCGCAAAACGCGTCGCGACAAATCCCGCTCGAAGCTGCCATCGTCGAAACAGGCGGCGGCACGGTCGATTGCGGATTGTCGCGACATGATGGAATATCCCCGGTTGTGATCATTTTCACGGAGAGTAAACAAGCCGCGCCATTTTCCAAACAGGGAATCAGTGATAGTCCTCGACCTGTTCATAAACGGGAAAACAGCGTGTTCCGAGTTCCATTCCTTGTCGGCATCGCCCTTCTGATCGCCTTTGGCGGCGGTATTGCCGCGACGCTGGCAGCCCTTGAGGCGACATCCGGCTTTGGATCGATCCGCATCGGCTCCTGGGATGCCTTTCCCGAAGCGCAGACGATCGAGGCCGATCCTTACGCCAAATCGCACCGCGCCGACGCCGGCAAGCTGCTTTACGGAACCGCGGAAGGGCTGGCTTTTACCGCCTCCGTCGACAGCGATGGGCAACGCCTGAGCGGCGAATGCCGATACCGGCTGGCCGGCGCCGTGCCGCCTGCGCGTTTCTGGACGATTTACACCGCCGACCAGCAGGGCAATGTGCTGGCGGAGGATGCGGGGCGGCCATTCGCGCTCAACTCCCGTACGCTTTTGCGCAGCGCCGATGGCGGCATCGACATCACCATCGCCGCTGACGCCCAGACCTATAACTGGCTGTCGGTGCCGCAGGGCCAGACCTTCAGGCTGGTCATGACCCTGCTCGACACGCCCGTCGCGGGCAGTTCCGGCCTGATCGATATTTCCATGCCGCAAATCCGCAAGCTGGGGTGTGGCAATGCTTAGGGTCCTGCTCGCCATCCTCACCGGTCTCGTCGGCGCAGCCGTGCTGCATGTCATCATTCTTCTGGCGATACCGCATTTCAGCAATCGCGACGCCTATACGCGCGCGGTGGCGGAAGGAAAGCCGCATCTGTTTCATCTGCTCGAAGAGACGACGGAGAAAAAGACGCTGGGCAGCGGCGATCCCTTCATGCGGGTCGCGGTCTGCACCTTCGATATCGAGGACAAGCCGGTCAGGCTCACCGCTATCGGGGCCGTGCCCTTCTGGTCGGTCGCGGTTTACGACAAGGCCTCGAATGAGGTGTTCAGCATGAATGACCGCACATCCGCCGGCGGGGTGATGGATATTCTGGTGGCGGATGCGGTGCAGATCGCCGCCATCCGCAAGGCGCAGCCACCCGCGCTTTCGCAGGCCATTCTGGCGGAATCGGATCAGACGGAAGGGTATGTTGTGTTGCGGACCATGGTACCGCAGCCGAGTTTCGGCGAAGAGGCGGAACGGTTCCTGAACGAGGCGAAATGCCAGCCGACGGCGTGGAAATAACGTCGGTTATTCTTTGCAGTCAGGATTTGAGGGCGGTTTCCGCTGCGGATTTGCCTTTGCGCGCGACTTTGCCGGTCGGCTCGGTATCGCGTTTTTCATAGCGCACGCCGGTAAACAGCACGACTTTCGCCGGGCCGATCACCGTTGCCACCGCGCCGGCGGGGCGCAGGCTTCGTCGGGCGTCGCCGATTGGAATAATCTCTGCCATGCTCATCTCCTCTTCGGGACATGATTGTCAATGTTGCCCATGGGAACCGCGCAAGCCTCGTCTTGCGTCGGGAATTTCATCACCATCACATTGCGCATAGGCCAGTCCACAGACTGGTTTTCGCACGATCCAAAAATCCAAAGCGATTCTTATAAGGGGATCGTGCGCAGATTCAGGCTTCGCATGCCATTTTTGCATTTATTCCGTCGATAAGAATAACATGGAATCCTAATACTGCCCATGAAATTACAAACAGACAGAGGTTAATGATCCGTTAACCTTAATTGCCGGACCCCAACTTATTCCGGCCGGAGCCGCACCCCTTGAAAACAAAGGCGATGCGGTAAAGTTCCACGGCATTTCGTCCGTCATCAAGGTTTTAAAATTTCCTTGTTGATAGAGGCGGATTCTCTCTTGCCACCCCCCATAGTTAACAGGACGTCAACGCATTTGCTCTAATTTGAGCCGATATTGTGTTTGCGTTTGTTGGGTAGTGCGTTGACCGACCGGTTTCGAGAACTTGAGAGGCCAAGAGCCGTGAGGAAGAAAGATGTGGTGCTGATGGCCACCGTGACGAATTTCGAGAATGTCTCCCATCCGTCAAAAACGGACCTTCGGCAGTTCGCCGAACTTTTCATGCCGCTTTTCAACGCCTCCACCGACGAAGCCAAGCGGGAGGCCATCGCCGCGCTCTCCCAGCATCCGAGCGTGCCTTCGGCTGTCGCCTTCTTCATCGCCTGCCAGCCGATTTCGCTTGCGGCGCCCTTCCTCATCTCCTCCAGATGCCTCGATGACGACACGCTGATCACCATTGCCCGCACGCAAGGGGCGGCGCATGCGCGCGCCATCGTGCGGCGCGAAGACCTCTCCCCCACCGTCATCGACGCGCTTGTCGGGCTGCGTCACGCCGAAGATCTGAAGCGGCCGGATGGAGAGACGGCGGCTGCCGAACCGCAGGCGGCGGAAAGCCCCGAAGAGCCGAAAGCGGAAGAAAAGACGGACACCATCGCCGCCGCTTCCGCACTCGAAGAGGAAATGCGTCAGCGGATCAAGCAGATGGCGCATCACCTCAACCGCCCGGAAAGCGACGTTCTCGGCCTTCGCCGGTTGAGCGAGGTGCAGGAAGCGCTGCTGGTGCGTTTCGCCCGCGAGCGCAATGCCCGGCAATTCGCGGTGGCGCTGGCGGATTCGCTGTCGTCGAGCTACTGGCTGTCGGAGCGCATCATGCTCGATATATCAGGCGCGCAGCTTGCAACGACGTTGACCGGCCTTGGCATGGAATTTTCCGAGGCGGCTTTCGTGTTGCAATGCTTCTATCCGCATCTTTCCGCCGCCGAAGGCGATATGAGCCGTGCCGAAGCCCTGCTCGACCGTCTCGACATCGTGGAATGCGAAGAGCGGCTGGAAAGCTGGCGGCGGGCCGACAGCTATACGCATGGCCGCGAACGGCCGGACCGCAGCGCACCGGCTGCGCAGAGAACCGGGACGCAAGGGTAAGCGCGGCTGGCCTCGCACCTTCACGGATTGAAGAAGCGGGCCATTGCCGGACGATTCTAGGCCCTGGGCTGATCCACCAGCGTCAGCAGAGTCCCGATCTCATCGGTTTCGATCTCCACCACCCACAGATCGCTGTCGAAGCGTCGTTCCCTCTCAAGAAGAGCGGTGCTTTCCTCGCCATCCGCACCGGCAAGGCGCGTTTCGAAACGGCGCTCGGCGCGGATGTCCTCGTCATCGGCAAAGCTCTGCGGCGCGGGTCCATAGAGATTTTCTCGGCCATCGCGCAAGCGCTGACGAATGAAAATCGCCCCCGCCTCCTCCGCCCCCTTCTTTTCGACAGCCGCAAATCCGCCGGCGGCGAAGACGCGGCGGATGAGGGCTGAGACGAACATTTCGGATTTGAGGCGCATGGGGGTGCTTTCGAATGGAAATGGTGGGGCGGGCTTCGCAATGCTGATTTTAGGCGGACGAAGGTGCGCGGGGCTTTACCCCCCTCTGCCCTGCCGGGCATCTCCCCCTCAAGGGGGGAGATCGATCTGTGGCAAGGTCTCGCCCATCTCAACGTTTGAGAATGGTGCCGCGAAAGAGCCTCTTGCCGATCTCCCCCCTTGAGGGGGAGATGCCCGGCAGGGCAGAGGGGGGTAAGCCCCACGCACCTCAGCCGCTGTAAAAATCTAAAGCGCCCCGATCGACTTCAGCTTCTTCAACACGGCCTCGCTCGGCTCACCGGTTTCCGGCAGGCGATAGTGCTTCTCAAACGCGCGGATGGCGTTGCGGGTCTGCTGGCCGGCCACGCCGTCCACCTTCACGTCGGCATAGGCGATATTGATCAGCCCCTGCTGGATCTTGGCGATCAAATCGCGGCTTGCCGGTTTGGCGGCGCTGTTGAGGGAGGCCGGTTCGGCCTTCGGGCGCGGCGCTTCCGCCTTGCGGATGGCGGCAGCCACGGGGTCGATCTCGACGCCGCCGCTGGTATCGGCAGGCCGGTCCCTGGGGATCGCCGCAACCGTCGCGCCATCGATCCTGAGCGCCGCCAGCACGCGGGTCGTCGGCTCGCCGGTCTGTTCCATGCCGAGCGTTTCTTCGAAGAACATGATCGCGGCTGCGGTGCGTGGGCCCATGCGGCCATCCGCCTCGCCTTCGTAAAGCCCGCGTTTCTTCAGTTCGGCCTGAATATCGGCAACGATCTGCTGCGGTTTCTGGTTTTCAGCGACAGGTTGCGCCGGCGTTTCGGCCACCGGCTGCTGCGCGTTTTGCGTCTCCGCCGGTCGTTCTATGCGGAAGGTGGTGACGTTGCCCTGCGTGCCGAGCGGCTCGGCCGGGCGATAACCGGCAATCCCGTTCGGGTTTTCCGCATCGCGCGTGCGCAGGAAAGGCGACGGGTGCACGCCCGGCTGATACCAGAGCGCATTGGCGGCGACAAAACCGAAGACGACCGCGAAGGCGCCGCAACTGCCGACCAGTTTCGGATGGCGCAGGATTTCGCGCCCGATGGCCGAAACCACCAAGGAAACAATCCCGGCGCCAATCTGGGCCGTTGTTTTCTTAGGCGATTTTCGCTTTCGCGGGGCCATCGTCACCATCCTTTTTCATCATTGCGGCCATATCGCCGAGCTGCCGGATGCGCGGCGGAAATTCCACCATGCTTTCGGCTTCGGCGCTTTCGCCGCCACCCGCCATGCCCGAACCGTCGGCAGGCAGGGTGATCGTTACGACCGTTCCCTCGCCGGGCTTGCTGGCGATGGCGAAAGTGCCGCCATGCAGTGCCACAAGCCCCTTGACCAGGGACAATCCGAGACCCGTGCCCTCATAGCGACGGGTATATTCATTCTGAACCTGCATGAAAGGCTGGCCCAGGAGTTCGATCTTGTCGGAAGCGATGCCGATGCCGGTATCGCTCACCGTAAGCTTCAGCATCGCACCCTCACGCGCGGCGTCGATCGACACCACACCACCGGCATCGGTGAATTTTATGGCGTTGCCGGCAAGATTGATCAGAACCTGCCGGATCGCGCGCTGATCGGCCGAGATTTCGCCGATACCGCGCTGGATGCGGCTGGTCAAAGTCAGGCCTTTTTCCTTCGCCTGCAGGCCGAGCATGGCCTCGCAGGACGAGATGGTTTCGGCAATCGGGAAGCTTTCCATCATCAGCTCGTAACGGCCGGCTTCCAGCTTGCTCATATCGAGCATGGTGTTGACGACAGAGAGAAGATGGGCGCCGGACTGGCGGATCAGGCCGACATATTCCCGCTGGCGGTCGTTCTCCAGCCGGCCGAAATATTCGCCGGCCAGAATATCGGAAAAACCGAGGACGGCGTTGAGCGGCGTGCGCAACTCGTGGCTGACGGCAGCGAGAAAGCGGGATTTCGCATCATTGGCCGATTCCGCCTCGGCCGCCTTGCGGGCGACATCGCGGCGCAGGCGTTCCATCTCGGTGACATCGGAAAGCTGCGCGACGATGCGGCGCAGCCGGCCGCTGGCGCTGCGGATTGCCGTCATCTCGATACGCGCATGCATGAACTGCGCCTGACGCGACTTTGCACCGGTCTCGAAACGGAGTTCGGCGGTTGCCCTGTCCTCGCCCTGCCGCAGCAGATCGAAAGCCTGCATCAATTCGATACGGTCCGAGACATAGACATATTCAACGAGGGCATGGTCCTTGCTGGCCTGCAGATCGGCCGGGAAGGTCGTAAGATCGCGGCCGGAGACGTGTTCGACGAAGCCGGTATCACCGATCATGAGCACGAGGCCCGGCACCTGCGTAGCGGCGATCAGGTCGTTATCGCCAGACAAGGCGGAAAAGGAGGACGCACCGCGCGCGGGACGCGAAAAGGCAATCAGCAATGCTGCGGCGGCCAGAAACAGCGCCAGCACCAGGGCAGCGCCGATGGGCAGCGCGATGGCGGGGCTGAAAACGAGGCTGAAAAGGGCTGGTACCACCAGAAGTCCGACGGCGCTGAAGGCGATCAGCCGGCGCAGGCGCGCAACGGTTCCGGCGCGCCTTTCGGCGTCCTCTTCCATGCGCGCAAGCCATCTGCCTGCGGCATGGTCGACCAATGCGACCGCTTTTTCTCTCATATTACGCAATACCAACACCGAATCCCTGAGGCGGTTCTAACGGCTCCGACAATAGAAGGCGGCGGCTTAAGGAATGGATAAAAAGAATGGCCTCAAAGGCCCGTCAAATGCCTCGCAGTCCCATTACGGGGCATTTCTTCGAAGCTTTGCCAATCATGGTTAATGACGGGTAAGCGACGGATTTCGCTTCATTTTTGCCATCGCGTTAACTTTTGTGGCAAAGCTTTGCGCCGCTTTCGCCCGGAACGCGCGGCCTCTGTCGCAATTATGCTTAACATGGACTGTTAAAATGCGAATGAATTGATGGCAGGCGTACCGATACGAGGAGAATAGATACAATTTGAATTAAATTGCGCCGCTTTTTGCAATCGGCTGTTCGCCGGTCGCGTGTAGCTTCTTCACAAGCCCGAAAAACGGGACAAAGGCCGATGACCCGAAACCGGGCGGGGCTTTAGAAAACAAAGATCATCTGGCAGGGTAGTCTGACAATGTGGTTTCTGATCAAGGGAACATTCTGGTTTTCGCTGGTGCTGGTGGCGCTGTCCTATTTCGGCAGCAGCAACGATCCGGCCAAGGAACCTTCGGCCTTCGATATTCCCAGCGCCGTTTCGGCAGCCGGTGAAGCCTATCGTTATGTCAGCGCCATCTGCATCGAAAAGCCCGATGTCTGCGTCAAGGGCGCCGAAACCTTCCATGCGCTCGGCGAGCGGGCAAAGGAAGGCGCAAAGGTCGCCTATGAGCTGCTGGACAAGCAGCTTGCTTCCGGTGACAAGCCCGCCCCCGCCGCTGAACTCGCGGCCGAGACCGAAAAACTGGCCGAAGCCCCGGTCGTCAGCGTCGAATTTCCGAAGGATGCCGACATGCTGAAGACCGGCACCGTCATTCCCCTGCCGCAGAAGCGCCCGGCCCCCTGATACTGTTGCCCTGATCCTTGCCGGCCACCGCGCCGCACCTCTTTTGCAGCCGAAAATATCCGGCTGCCGATTGCCTGCCTGACTTGCCCACGGAAACCTGTTTTCCGTGGGCTTTTTCATGGGCCATGGTTCAAAACCGGCCGCACTTCGCCTATATCCTAACAAAGACCTGCAATAATGGATGATACGGCGCGCAAATGGCCTCTCTCGAAACGATCCTTGACGACTTCGCCTTCCTCGATGACTGGGAGGATCGTTATCGTTATGTCATCGAACTCGGCAAGGCGCTTCCCGATCTGCCGGAAGACAAGCGCACGGCCGAGAACAAGGTGCATGGCTGTGCAAGCCAGGTCTGGCTCGTCAGCCACAGCAATGGTGCGGAAGACCCTCTCCTGACCTTCGAAGGCGATTCGGATGCACATATCGTGCGCGGCCTCGTCGCCATCGTGCTCGCCGTCTATTCCGGCAAGAGAGCCTCCGAAATCGCCGGTCTCGACGCCATTGAGGTATTCGACAGGATCGGGCTGGTGGAACATCTGTCGTCGCAGCGCGCTAACGGCCTGCGCTCCATGATCAAGCGCATCCGCGAGGAAGCCCGGCTGCTGGCCGCCTGACCTTCACCTCGCCATCGACGGGCGATAATCTGCATCGCCCCAATGGTGTTCCTTTCTGCCGGCGCGGGCCGCAGGCGGCGCATAATGGCGGGCAAGCGCCAGCAGTGCGGCGCGCAGCAGCAGTTTTGCCGACCGCGCCGGCCATTGCCTTTCGCGCTCCACCGTCTCCAGCCCCTTTTCGAAGCAGCAGATATCGATGGCGACGCCCGACAGTTCAGGCCCCATCGCATCGGCCGCGCGGGAAAACCGCGTTCTTGCGGCCATTGCCGCCTCGGTGAGATCGAGCGCGCCTCCCGCCTCGCCTTTTGTGCGGTTCGCTATTCTCGGCTCCCATGTCGCCGTAACCTTCGGGTTGAGGTGACCGCGATGAAAATCGGCGGCGAGGCGCTCGCCCGCCTCCAGAGCATCCGCCGGGAAAAACGCCGCACCGTCCCGTTCCTTCAACCTTGCAAGGCTGGTCAGGGGAGAGGTGTTGAGATTGCGCCGGGCCTGCTGCTTCGCATCGCCGACATCCACAACAACCGTCTGCATATGCCGGTGCTGTTCCTGAAAAACCTCGTCCCGGTCTTTCGCCATTGCACGTTTCAGGCAGGAGGCGAGCGGCGGTGCGGCGGAAAGGGTGTTGTCCCGCTGCTCGACCAGCCCGGAGGAAATGGCAAACCGCACCGTCGCGGCCGGAAACCGCAGCGCCGTGTGGCCTGCCCGCGCCCGGCGCAGGACGATATCCCCGCCCTCCTGCGACATCTCGGCCGCGCCCGCGGCGATGCAGCGCAGCAGCCGCAGGAGATGAGGGTTCGGGGAGGCAACCGGGATGCTTTTTTCCTCACTCATCCCGGGCGCCTTTCATCGCGTTGAAGATACTGCCGGTGAGCCGCTCGAGCGCGGCGACGAACTCATCGAATGCCGGTTCGTCACGCCGGTCCTCCACCACCTGGCAGGCATGGCCCACCGTCGTCCTGTCCCGGCCGAAACACGGCCCGATATCCGACATGGGAATGCCCAGCTGCACATGGCAAACATACATGGCGATCTGGCGGATGTGGCATTCCGTGCGCCGGCTGTCGCGGCGCACCAGCATTCGGTCGCCCGTCAATTGCACCATCTCGCCGGTGAGCTGCCGTACCAGACGGCAAAGACGGGAAATCTCATCCCGCCCGGCCGCAGACGGCCAACGACGAAAGGGACGATCACCGAGCCGCACGCAAGGCCGCGCGGCGGCAGGCAGAAACACAGTATCCGACGGCATATGCAACTCCTCTACGAATAGGAATTAATTCATACACCTGAGAGCCAGCATGGGGAAGTGCAAATTTGACGTGGAGGATTATGCGATTGATACGGCTTTATTTTTGCAGAATTGATGTGTGCGATAAAGGATTTTTTTCCTCAATCGAAATTTTGCGCGACAAAAAAGTCGGTCGAGGGAACGGCTCCCGGGTCTGGTGCGATGCAGTTCTCGATCGCGAAAGACCCCTCTCACGGCGCAGACGCGCCGTAGCTGGATGCCGGATATGGGCTGGCAGGACGGAGGTGAGGTCTTCGAACCCCAGAAACGAAATCGGCCGGTCAAAGGACCGGCCGTATTGCCTTGCGACTTCCGGCTATCTGTCAGGACAGCAGCCGGACCGTCTTTAAAATCAGCGGCTGGCCTTGCGGCGCTGACCGAGACCCATTTCCTTGGCGAGCCGCGAGCGGGCTTCGGCATAGGCGGGCGCAACCATCGGATAGTCGACCGGCAGGTCCCATTTTTCGCGATATTCTTCCGGCGTCATGCTGTGATGCGTCGTGAGATGCCGCTTGAGCGACTTGAACGAGCCGCCACACTCCAAACAGACGATGTGGTCATCCTGAACCGACTTGCGGACGGAGACGGCAGGCTTCTGTTTTTCGACATTGACCGCCACCGATGCCGGTGCCGATGTTCCGCTGAGTGCCGTGTGAACATCCGAAATAAGGCCGGGAAGCTCAGTTACCGGAACGACGTGGTTGCTAACATAGGCAGCCACAATATCCGCAGTCAGTTCGACCAGCAGATCCTGGGCGTTACCGTATGCAGTTTCCGTCATTTAAGTATCTCCTGTTTATTGATCCCCTGACGCGGGCGAACGCCGCATCGAGCGATGTGAAGTTACCCGGTGCCCCACCTTCGCCTTGTTGAAACCAACATGAAACCTACCCCTAGATTTCGAGCGAAAACCGGAAACGAATTGGTCCGAGATTCAACTTATGGCCCGCGACATGGGCAGCAATGGTCCGATGGGCCATAGATTAGACATTAATAAAATGCCTATGCCGACTATGAAGAGGCTAGATGCAAATCGCGATTAGCAACTTTACACTTAATTTGGATAACAGCAAAACAGCAAAAGTCAAATTCCTATTGTGAATTTTTCAGTTCAAAACAGTCTAATCGGAATACAAAAAATTACGGGTAATAAAATACTATGCCAAGTAGTAATTGAAAATGAATACCCCCAATTATTAGGGGGATTTTCAACTTCAAATTTTCTTGATGTCATCAACTACCGATTTAACGGCAAGCGGATAACCTGCCTTGTGAGCGGCCATGGCAAGAAGATGTGCCGAGACCGGCGCGGTAAGCACAAAGAAGAAGAAACCGGCGAGCGCCCGCGCCAGCGTCGATATTTCCATGGAATGGATGCCGACCGCCAGAAGCAGCAGGCCGGACCCCACCGTTCCCGCCTTGGAAGCCGCATGCATGCGGGTATAGACATCAGGCAGCCGATTGAGGCCGATTGACGCAATCAGCGAGAAAATGGCGCCAGAGATCAACAGCGCCGCAACCAGAATAGCCACGATCCAAGCCATCATCGCCTGCCCTTTCCTTTTCTGTTGGCGACACCTTTTTCCATATTTTTTTCAATGGCTTCAGATGCCCTTTCACCATCAAGAACCGCCGCCGGCCTGCGCCGGCCGTCCGGGCCGCGCGACAGCACGAAGCGGGCGAAGGCAACCGTTGCCAGAAAACCGACCAGGCCGAGCGCAATGGCAATATCGACGTAAAGATTGAAGCCGGTGCGGATGGCGATGACTGCGATAAAGCCGATGGCGATGCCCGCCAGCATGTCGAGCGCAACGATACGGTCCGGCAAGGTGGGGCCGACGACGACGCGATATACTGTCAGCAAAAAGGCGGCCGACAGAACAACCGATGCAAGTATAGTTGCAAATGAAACTATTTGTTCCGGCGTCATATCTGAAACGCCTCCATGATCTTTCTTTCAAAGCCGTTACGGATGTCGTTTTTCGTGGCTTCGATATCACTGCAATCGATCGCGTGCACGTAAAGCGTTTTCCTGTCCGCCGAAACATCGACCGAGAGCGTGCCTGGCGTGAGCGTGATGAGATTGGCGAGCAGCGTGATCTCGAAATCCGTCGTCACCGTCAGCGGATAGGCGAAAATGCCGGGCTGCACGTCGAGCTTCGGCCGGGTCACCAGCACGGCGACCTTCCATGCGGAAAGAGCCAGCTCCTTGAAGAACAGCAGCACCAGCGACAGCACGCGGACAAGCCTGAGCCAGTGGTTACGCCCGCCCGGAAGCTGGTGGCGGATAATGCCGAGCGCCAGCGTCGAAACGACAAGGGCGAAAATGATGTTCGCGAGCGTGACACTGCCCGTCACGGCGAGCCATACGGCAACGAAAAGCAATTGTACGAGATAGAGGCTCATGGTTTGCCCCCTTCGGTAAAGACCGACTGGATATAGGCCTGCGGATTAGCGAGGCCTGCGGCCGCCTGCTGGCTGAGATTGAGCAGGCTTTCTGGAAACAGGCCGAAGAATACCACCAGCACCGTCAGCCCCACCAGCGGCGCGAAAGACGGCGCTGCCGAGGGCGACGCCTGCGGCACAGAAGGCTGACCGGTGGATGCCGCAACAGGACGCCAGAAACACAAAAGGAAGATCCGCCCGAAAGCGATGGTGGCAATGAAGCCGGAGGCGAGAATGGCGCCGGCGAGCCACCATGCGCCGATATCGATCGCCGACTTGACCAGCACCGCCTTCGGCCAGAAGCCGGAAAAGGGCGGCAGGCCGGAACCGGCGAAAAACAGCGCCAGCACCAGCGCCGAAAACCACGGAGCCTGCTGGTAAAGGCCTCTGAGTGAGGTGAGGCTGAAACCGCCGCCGAGGCGGGCCGCATGGCCGGCGGCGAGATAAAGCGCCGTCATCAGCACCATGGAATGCAGCGCGTAAAAAATGGCGCCGGTGACACCCGACGGCGTGCCGATGGCGATGCCGGCCATCATGTAGCCGATGCCCGATATGACGATATAGCCGAGCATGCGGCGGATATCGTTCTGGGCGAGCGCGCCCATGGCCCCGAGCACCATGGTCAACGCCGCCGAGATGGCGATGACGATGCTGAGTTCTTCCCGCTCGACCGGAAACAGCATGACCATGACGCGCAGCAGCGAATAGATGCCGACCTTGGTGAGCAAGCCGCCGAACAGGGCGGAAACGACGATGCGCGGCGTGTGATAGGAAGCGGGCAGCCAGAAGTTCACCGGGAAGGCGGCGGCCTTCATGGCGAAGGCGAGCGCGAACAGGCTCGCAAGCGTCATCAGCGGCGCCGAACCGCGCAGCCCGGTCGCCTTCTGCGCGATATCGGCCATGTTGAGCGTGCCGAAGATGGCATAGAGATAACCCACAGTTATCAGGAACAGCGTCGTGCCGATGAGGTTCAAAATGGCGTATTTCAGCGCGCCGTCGATCTGCTCGCGCGTCGAACCGAGCACGATCAGGCCGAAGGATGAGATCAGCAGCACCTCGAACCAGACATAGAGGTTGAAGATGTCGCCGGTCAGGAAAGCGCCGGTGACACCGGCCATCAAAAGCATCAGGAAGGGATAAAAACCGTAGCGCCTGCCGCTGGCGTCGATATCCGCGCCGGCATGGATGGCGCCCGCAAGTGCGACGATGGCGGCGGCAAGCGACAGCAGCGCGCCCGTCAGGTCGGCGGTAAAGGCAATGCCGAAGGGCGGCAGCCAGCGGCCCATGACCATGGTGAACGGGCCATGAGTGGCGACCTTCCACAAAAGCGCGGCATCGAGCAGCACCAGCAGGAACAGCGCCGCGATGGCGACGGTCGCGTGGTGGCGGATGGCGTGGCGCATCATCATCAGCACCGCGCCTGCGCCAATGCAGAGCGCAATGGGGAGAATGATCAGCCAGTCGGACAGCGGCACGGGCGTCGTGACGAGCGCTGCGGAAAGATCGGTGACTGCGGAAGGGGTGGAGGATGCCATGTGTCTCAGCCTCGCCGCTCAATAACCGAGCGGCGGCAAGGGCTCGCCTGCGGGTTCTGCGGTGCGCATTTCGTCCGTGTCGTCGGTCTGCAGTTCCTGAAACGCACGCCAGGTCAGCACCAGAAGGAAACAGAAGAAGGAAAAGGAAATGACGATTGCGGTGAGGATGAGCGCCTGCGGCAGCGGATTGGCCGCACCCGCGGGCAGCGTATCCATGCCGGGCGGAATGATCGGCGGCACTTCGCGCGTCAGCCTGCCCGCCGTGAACAGCAAGAGGTTCACCGCATTGCCGAGAATGGCGATGCCGAGCAGCATGCGGATGCTGTGGCGCGACAGCATGAGATAGATCGCCACCGAAAAGAAGATGCCGACGAGAATGGAGAAGACCGCTTCCATCAGTCGCTTTCCCTTTCTTCCAGCGCCAGCGCAATGGAGGTGATGGCGCCGACCACGACGAGATAGACACCGATATCGAAGGACATGACGGTGGAGAGCGGTATTTCGACACCGAACAGGCTCGGATAAACCCACAGCCCGGTCATGAAGGGCACGCCGGCGGCGATGGAAACGAGGCCGGAAAGCATGGACAGCAGCAGCCCCGCCCCCGCAATCGACAGCGGATGAAACATGATGGCGCGCCTGACTGCGGTGACGCCATAAGCGATGCCATAGATCGCCAGCGCCGAGACCGCGATCAGGCCGCCGATGAAGCCGCCGCCGGGCTCATTATGGCCGCGCAGCAGCACGAAGATGGAAAACAGCACCATGAGGCTGGTGACGACAGGGGCGACGGTGCGCAGAATGAGCGTGTTCATGCGCGCGCTCCTTTCTTCTTCGCGGTTTTGGCCGGTCCCTTGATGGCAGCAGCCGGGCGGATGCGGATCAGCGCGAGAATGGCGAGACCCGTTATCATCACGACAGCGATTTCACCGAGCGTATCCGTGCCACGGAAGTCGACGATGATGACGTTGACCACATTGGCGCCGTGGGCGATGACCTTGGAATAGGTGTTGTAGAAGTCCGTCAGGCGGTTGTCGAAGCTCGCCTCGGTCGCGCGCATCAGGAACAAAGCGAAGCCGGTTCCGCAGGCGATGGCGATGGTGCTGTCCAGCAGCTTCTGGCCAAGGCCGCGATGGTCTGACGGCGACAGGCGAAGCCGCGTCATCACCAGCGTCAGAATGACCACCGACAGCGTCTCGACCATGAATTGCGTGAAGGACAGATCGGGCGCGCCGAAGAGCAGGAAGATGACCGCCACGGCAAAGCCCTGAATGCCGAGCGCGATGATGGCGGTGAGCCGGCTCGACGCCGTCAGCACTGCGATGAGCCCCGCCACGGCAATGGCGATGAAGGTCAGCTCATGGATGGGCATATCGCGCGGCCATGACGGCATGGACGGCAATTCGCCATAAAGGAACAGCGGCACCAGCAGCACGGCGGCGATGACGGCGAAGGTGGCGGTGACGTAAAATTCCAGCCTGCCCGGCTGAATGAGCCGGGTGATGTGGAACGAGACTTTCACCAGCATGTCGATGAAGACGTCAAAGCCCCTGTCCGGCCCTGCCCCCAGCGCCTTGAAGGTGCGGTCGATCAGTCCACGGACGGCGGAAAGCTGCGTATAAAGGACGATGCCGAGCGCGATGGTGAGCAGCGACAGGCCGAGCGGCACGCCGATATGGGGAATGAGCGCGATTTCCACCGGGCGCGCCTCACCGGCAATGGCGCTCGCCATCGGGGTGGAGATGTAGACATGCGCGATGCCGGAAAAGAGCGCAATCGTGAGCCCCTTCAGCGCCAGAAGCGCCGGGCCGAGCCAGAGCAGCAGCGGGCCTTCATGCGCGTGTTTCGGGGTCTTCACCGGCTTGCCGAGGAAGGGTTTCAGCGCCACCGCAAAGGCGACGGCGAACATCAGCCCGTTGCCGAGGATAGCGATGCCAGTGAACAGCACGGCGCGCGGATTGCCATGCGCCAGCGCGTAATAAATCTCTTCCTTGGCGAGAAAACCGAAGAAGGGCGGCAGGCCGGCCATGGAAATCGCGGCCGCCAGCGCCGCCGCAAAAGTGATCGGCATGGCTTTTCGCAGGCCGCCGAGCTTCGTCACGTCGCGGGTGCCGGTCTCATGGTCGATAATGCCGGCGACCATGAACAGCGCGCCCTTGAACAGCGAATGCGCCACCAGATAAAGCACCGCCGCCTCGATGGCATGGTCGGAGCCGAAACCCGTCAGCATGACCAGCAGGCCGAGCGACGACACCGTCGTATAGGCGAGCATCAGCTTGAGATCGGTCTGGCGCACCGCCAGCAGCGCGCCGGTGAGCATGGTCAGCCCACCAAAGAAGGGCAGCAGGATCTGCCAGGCGGCGGTATCGCCGAGAACCGGGTTGAGGCGCATCAGCAGATAGACGCCGGCCTTCACCATGGTTGCCGAATGCAGATAGGCGGACACCGGCGTTGGCGCTTCCATGGCGTTGGGCAGCCAGAAATGGAAGGGAAACTGCGCCGATTTGGTGAAGGCGCCGCCGAGAACCAGAAGCAGCGCGGCCAGATAAAACGGGCTGTCGCGCAAGACATCGCCGCCGCGCACCAGCATCGACAGTTGCGTCACGCCGCTGATGTCCCAGATGAAAATCAGCCCGGCGAGCAGCAGCAGACCGCCGCCGCCCGTCACCACCAGCGCCTGCAGCGCGGCGCGGCGCGAGGCGGCGCGCTCATGGTCGAAGCCGATCAGCAGGAAGGAGGTGATGGAGGTGAGTTCCCAGAAAACGAACAGCATCAGCAGGCTGTCGGAAACCACGACGCCCAGCATCGCCCCCATGAAGAGTAGCAGGAATGACAGGAACCGGCCCTGTTGCGGATGGCCTTTCATATAACCGCCCGCATAAAGCACGATCAGCAGGCCGATGCCGGTGATCAGCAGCGCAAAGGTCAGCGACAGGCCGTCGATGAACCAGGAGAAGCTGAGATTGAAACTCGGCACCCAGGCATAACCGCCGGTCACCACCCCGCCTGCCGCGATCTCGGGCAGCATCAGCGCAAAATGCGCAAAGGCGAGAGCAGGCGCAATCGCCAGGACCCACGCCGCATTGTGACCGAACCTTTTAACCAGGACGGGTGCGGCAAGCGCTGCCAGAAACGGCAGAAACAGCGACAGGAATGTCAACGGCGTGACATCTGATGTCATTCACATCTCCCGGGATGTCCCCCATCCCTGCGCGCCAATAATGGCGTTCTTCTTCAAATCGTTTTTTCAGTTAGAGCGCATTTCCGGACGGAAAACCGGGCTCCACTTTTCCTGGAAATGCTCTAAGGCATAGACAAAGCCATCTCAACCCAAATCGGTACTCCCGGCCCATAACGAACGCGTTATGACGCCCATCCCCTTTCAATCCGCCTCCGCGATGACTATTTGAGGCGGGAACAGAAAGGATCATTCCATGAGCGATCTGACATCCCCAAAAATCAAAAAAAGCGATGCCGAATGGCGTGAGCAGCTGACGCCGGAGCAATATCGCATCCTGCGCGAACACGGCACCGAGCGCGCCTTCACCGGGCCCTATTGGGATACATTCCAGAAAGGCCTCTATCGCTGTGCGGCCTGCGACGAGCCGCTGTTCCTCTCCGATACGAAATTCGATGCCGGCTGCGGATGGCCGAGCTATTTCGAGCCGGTAAAGCCGGGCGCCGTGACGGAACATCGCGACGCCAGCTACGGCATGGTGCGCACGGAAATCCGCTGCGCCAATTGCGGCGGCCATCTCGGCCACGTCTTCCCCGACGGCCCGAAGCCCACCGGCCTGCGTTATTGCATCAACGGCCATTCGATGGTGTTCGAGCCGGTTTGATTGGGCAATGGGTAACGCCTATATGGCATGCGACGTCGGTTTGCGGACGTCCACCCCAAGCACTCAGCGTCATCCTCGGGCTTGTCCCGAGGATCTGCAACCGATTGATTTAATTCGACGTGGTTAGATCCTTGGGACAAGCCCAAGGATGACGGAGGAGAGGTTGGACGTCCCGCGCCGGGGCCACTTTCTCTAGGCAACCCGCCCGGGAACTAGTTCAGCTTCAGCTCCATGCACGTCAAATCCAGCCAGCGGCCGAACTTGGTGCCGACTTCCGAAAACCGGCCGACGACCCTGAAGCCGAGGCTTTCATGCAGGCGGATGGAGGCGGTGTTTTCCGCCTCGATGGCGGCGATCAGCACATGCACGTCGTTGCCGGAGGCATGATCGATCAACGCCTGCATCAGCTTTTTGCCGATGCCGTGGCCGCGCGCATCCTTATGCACATAGACCGAATGTTCGCGGGTGTGGCGATAACCGTCGAAAGCGCGCCAGTCGCCATAGGACGCATAGCCTGCGACCTTGCCGTCGAGGATTGCGACGATGACCGGAAAACCGCGTGACTTGCGGGCGGCGAACCATTCCCTGCGGTTTTCCAGATCGACCAGCACGTCGTTCCAGATCGCGGTCGTATTCAGCACCGCATCATTGTAAATCTCCATGATGCCGGAGAGATCGTCCACGGTCGCGTCGCGCAATTGCACGCTCATTGTCGTTCACCCTTTTTCCTGCTTGCAGCGGCGGAATTTTCAGCCGCCATCTGCACGAGGATTAGGCGATGATGCGAATGGCTGTCCAGTACCCATGCGCCATCGGGGCGCATTCTTCAGGATGCCAGCGGCACGAGGCTGAAGGAGGTGACCACGGCGAAATAATGAACGGCGGCGGCAGCGACCACGAAAGCGTGCCAGATGGCATTCTGGAAGCGCAGTTTTTCCCAGACATGGAAGATGACGCCGAGCGAATAGATGACGCCGCCGGCGACGATCAGCCAGAGCGTGACGGGTGCCAGATGCGACGACAGCGGCCCGACCACCATGACGCCGCTCCAGCCCATGGCGAGATAAAGGCCGATGGCGACCCGGTCGTAACGGCCGGGAAACAGGCATTTGAGAAGGATGCCGCACAGCGCCGCAAGCCAGATCAGCCCCAGCATGACGGCGATCAGCGGATCGTGGATGCCGCGCATCAGAAAGGGCGTATAGGTGGCGGCGATGAGGATGAAGATCGCCGAATGATCCAGCCGGCGCAGGAACCATTTCACCCTGGAGTGCGGCCAGATATTATAGGTGAAGGACACGGAGAGACAGGCGACGAGGCCGAGACCGTAAATCCACGCAGCGGCGATCGCGCTGAGCGTCCCCCAGGCGGTCGCGTAGAAAATCAGCGCCGTGGCGCCGATAAGCGCAAACACGATGCCGACACCATGGACGATGCCATCGGCGACAATCTCATGAAAATCATACTGGCGCCCGAACCGCCATAAATCGCTCATAGTCCAATCCCGTCTGCGTGCTGTCCTCAAAGCATGGAGACAATATTAGACAGGAACAAGACAGCGCCCGGTTAACGACAATCAAATTGCGTTCGAGGCTGTTGCGAAAGGAGAGGTGCAGGTTGCCCTGCGGCCAGAACAATTGCCTGCGGAGCGAGCGGTAGACGCTTGTTTCTTCTCCCCGCCGGGGAGAAGTCCGCGGCAGCGGGATGAGGGGGCAAGGGTGGATGTGTTCGGAGAGCTTGCCCCCTCATCCGGCCCTTCGGGCCACCTTCTCCCCGGCGGGGAGAAGAAACCCAGTCACGCTTTCCCCCTACCCTCACAACGCCGCAGCGCATTCCTGGCAAAACGGCGTATAGGGCACCGCCTTCAGCCGATCCTCCGAAATCCGCTTGCCGCATTTGACACAGGTGCCGAAGGTGCCGCTGGCGATACGGTCGAGGGCTGCGTCGATGGCGCGCAGCTCGTCCTGACCCACCTGCCCCAGCTCGTCCAGCACCTCGTCATTGCTGCGTTCGGTGGCGCGATCCTCGTCATCGGGATTGCGAGGCTCTTCGAAATCGGCTTCGATTTTGTGCACGCGGCGATAAAGCTCGCGCTGGCGGTCACGCAGGATTTTCTCGTAACTTTCGACATTCATGTTTTTTCCTCCAGCCCATCTTCTTGTATCGCCGCATTCCCAGACGGAAAACCGGATTCCACTTTTCCTGGGAATGCTTGGGGGCGGAAAACCCGCCCGCAACCCTGAAACGTCAGGCTTTTATCGGTCCACCAGCACCGAGCATTTGGCGTGGCGCACCACGCGGTCGGCGGTGGCGCCGATGAAATAATTGCTGAAATCCGGCGTGTGCGACGCGATGATGATGAGGTCGGCCTTGTGTTCCTCGGCGGCGGCGATGATTTCACGCGCGGGCGCGCCGCTTCTGATTTCCTGGCTGCCCTTGAAACCGGCTCTCGTCTTGATGTCCGAAAGCTTGGTCTTGGCGTCCTTGATGGCGTTTTCGATCAGGTCGACAGGCAGGTCGATCGCCATATAGCCCGGCAGTTCCTCGACAACATTGATGAGAACGATCTCGCCATCAGGATCCAGAAGCGCCTTGGCCTTTTCGAGAATCTTTTCCCCCTTGTCGGTGGCGCTGAGGTCTACCGGTACGATGATCTTCTTGTACATGGCTGTCTCCTTTGGCTTGATCCGCCGTTTAGCGTGTCGGGCTAGGCTTATATTTCCCCTTCGGAACGGCCTTCACCTTGATCGAAGTCAAAGCCGGAGCCGGGCCGGAACGGGGCATTGTCAACGAATAGTGGACGGTCAATCGCCAGACGACGATCTTTGCTGAACGACGAAACCAGCCCATATTCGCCTTCGACAAACGCCGCAAAGCGGCGTCGGCCGATAGTTTCGGCGACCGATCCGCCCCAGGGCGCTTCGGATTCAATATGGAGATCATGATGAGTGAAATCAAACAATTCGCCCTGACGCGGCCGGCCTATGTCGGCCAGGCGCATCTCGTCGTTCACGATCTGCCGCGCGTTTCGGATTTCTACCAGAAGATCATCGGTCTTTCCGTTCTTGAAAAGAACCCGAGCGGTGAAGTGCTGGGTGTCGGCGGCCAGCCGCTGCTCACACTCTCCACCTCCGGCATGGCGGAACGCGCGCCGCGCAACGCGGCAGGCCTGTTCCACACCGCCTTCCTGATGCCGAGCCGGAACGATCTGGCCCATTGGCTGGCGCATGCCGCCCATAACAATGTCCAGTTTCAGGGCGCGTCCGACCATCTGGTCAGCGAGGCGATCTATCTTGCCGACCCGGAAGGCAACGGCATCGAAGTCTATCGCGACCGTTCTCCGGATGAATGGACCTACCAGCAGGACGGCACGGTGGAGATGGCCACCCTCGGCCTCAACCTGCAGGCGCTTTACGACAGCGCGCCGAAGACGGCCTTTACCGGTGCGGCGGAAGGAACAGCCATCGGCCATATCCATCTGCAGGTGGGCAATATTCCGCAGGCGGATGAATTTTATCAGGATGTGCTGGGGCTGAAGATCATGGCGCGTTATCCCGGCGCGAGCTTCTTCGGTTCCGGGGCCTATCACCACCACGTCGCCGCCAATATCTGGAACAGCCGGGGTGCCGCGGCCCGCAAGGACAATATGACCGGCCTTTCCGGCTATTCGCTGACATTCAACGAGCCGGCCGCGCTTGAGACGGCGATTGCCGCGCTCGACCGGCTGGAAATCGCCACCGAAAGGCAAAGTGACGGCATTGTCCTCAAAGATCCGTGGGGCATCGGGCTAAAGCTTTCCGCCTAAAGCATCGCCGCATTTGCGGCCGGGAAACCGGGCTCCATTTTTGCTCGGCATGCTCCAATTGCAAAAAGGGTCGGCGGAAATTTGCGCCGCCCCGGAACCGCCACATTTTTCGAACGTTTGTCACCTGATTGGGGGACCGTTCGATGAATGAAAATGCCAGACCGGACAAGACCGGCAACTCGGTCGTAGCCGGCGCCACAACCGGAACCGTTCCGATCACGAGGGCGGACCCGCTGGAGGCCCCGCCATCCACGTCGCGCCGCGACGATGCGCGCAGCCAGCAGCCGCTTGGCCGCGAAGCGCTGGATGTCGTCGTCGCCTGGTCGGTGATCGGCATCTTCCTCATCATGCTGATGGCGGTCATCCACGAATTGTCGCTCATCCTCATTCCGGTGGTGATGGCCATCGTGGTGGGCATGATCCTCGGCATCGCCGCCGAAAAGCTCGGTTCCTACGGCATTCCCGGCTTCGGCGTCGCGCTTATTCTGTCGAGCCTCGTGGCGGCGGTGATGTTCTTCGTGGTCAATTCGCTGACCGAGCCGCTCTCGCTTCTCGCTTCGGAAGGGCCGGCGCTGGTGGAGCGTAGCATCGACCGTTTCCTGCCCTATCTGCAAAGCCTCAGATGGCTGAACATTTCGGCGGCGAGCTTCAGTCTGGGCTCTATGTCGATGGAATCTTTGATTTCGCGCAGCGGCGAAATCATTTCCGTGCTCGGCTCCAACGTCACCCCGGCCGTCATTCAGGGCCTGATCTTCCTCGCCGCGCTGCTGATGTTTCTCTATAGCCGGCTGCGGCTGCGCAAGGCGATCATCATGGCCTTTCCGGCCCGTCACCAGCGGCTGCGCACCATCCGCATCATCGGTTCGGTGGAAGAGGTGCTCGGCACCTATTTCGCCACGGCGGCGCTGATCTATGCCGGGCTTGGCGTGACGATGGTGATCATCGCCTATTTCGGCGGACTGGCCATGCCGCTTCTGTGGGGGCTGTTCGCCTTCCTCTCCAGCTTCGTGCCGTTTCTCGGCATCACGGCCATGACGATATCGCTGACGGTGGCGGGCATCATCACCCATGACAACATCATTCTGGCGCTTCTGCCCGCGGCTATCTTCTTCACCATTCACCTGTTGATGGAAAACCTCGCCTTTCCGGCGGTGGTGGGCCGCAACATGGAGATAAACCCCTTCCTCGTCTTCGTGATGATCATCTTCTGGACGTGGATGTGGGGGGCTGCCGGGGCGATGCTCGCCCTGCCGCTGTCGCTGATCGCCATGACGGTGACGCGGGAGTTGTTTCCGTCGCGCCGGGTGGTGCCCAAATTGCCGGATTAAGCACCGGCTTCAACGGCAGGCGCGGGCGCGTGGGGTTTACCCCCCTCTGCCCTGCCGGGCATCTCCCCCTCAAGGGGGGAGATCGATCTGCGGCGAGGTTTCGCCCATCTCAACGTTGAGAATGAAATGGCGGTAGCGCCTCCTGCCGATCTCCCCCCTTGAGGGGGAGATGCCCGGCAGGGCAGAGGGGGTAAGCCCCACGCGCCCCGCTCCACTATCAATGAACAACCTCCTGAAAACCAGCAGCCAGGCCGCTCAGGAAGCGAGCGGCATTCCCTGCGCCTCCCCCTGCGCGCTCGCCATGCGGCGCTCGTGCTCGATCAGCCATTTCTTGCGCCACAGCCCGCCGCCATAACCGGTCAGGCTGCCATCCGCGCCGAGCACACGGTGGCACGGCACGACGATGGCGATCTGGTTCGCGCCATTGGCGCGCGCCACTGCACGCACGGCGGATGACCGGTCCATGGCGGTTGCGAGCGAGGAATAGCTGACGATCTCGCCCGCCGGTATTTCCCGCAGGTTGCGCCAGACGTCGCGCTCGAAGGGTGTGCCATGGCCGGCAAGCCGGGTTTCAAAGGCGGCCGAATGCCCGGCGAAATAGGCCTTGAGTTCCGCTTCGATCTGGCCGGTCACAGCCGTCCGGCCGAGCACCATATCCGCGCCGGTGCGCGTCTTCAGCCGCTTCAGCTCGGCTGGAAGCGCCGGCCGGTCGGCGAATTCGAGGAGATGCAGGGCGTGATCGTCCACGACGGCGAGCATCGGGCCGATCAGCGTATCGATCCAGTCACCCTTCAAAAACCCCTTGCCTTTCATGGCGGCGGGCGAAGAGCCGAAGAACTGGTTGATGGCAGAGCGGAAGCCGCTGCCGGATTCGTAACCGGCATCGATCTGCGCGCCGATCACCGCTTCGCCGGAAGCGATGCTTTCCGCCGCGCCGCCCACCCGCCGCAACCTGGCGATTTCCAGAAAGCTCATGCCGAAACGACGCTTGAAGGTGCGGCGCACGGTGGACGGATCATGGCCCATCGCCACCACATCCTCCTCGCGCCAGCGCCGCGCCGGTTCGTTTTCAAGCGCCGTCAGCAGCGACGTCACGGTCTCATCGGCGGAGCCATAGGACAGCATCGGCTTGCAGCGCTTGCACGGGCGGAAACCGGCTTCCAGGCATTCGGCGATGGTCTCGCGGAACCGGCAGTTTTCGATTTTCGGCTTGCGCGCCGTGCAGGTGAAGCGACAGAAAATCTTCGTCGACGTCACACACACATAGGCCACGCCCTCATAGGCGGGGTCCTTGTTCACAAGGGCAGAATAGAGTGTTTCGGTGTCGGGGCGTTTGAACAGCATCATGGGGAGGATGCTAGCGCAAATTTAAGCGGCACGCCGCCGAAAAACGGGCATGGATGTGAGGGATGTTGTCGGCTCGTGTCCGCGCCGTTTCGCGGCCAACCCGGTGCGGCATATTTCTTCTCCCCGCCGGGGAGAAGGTGGCGCGCAGCGCCGGATGAGGGGGCGACGGTGGAAAGATGCGGGGAGCTTGCCCCCTCATCTGCCCTTCGGGCATCTTCTCCCCGGCGGGGAGAAGAAAATGGCCGCAAGGTCTGCGGTTAATTCATCCTGGACTTCATCAGCCTGATCACCTCGAAACTGTGCACGCCGCCGCCCACACGCTTGGTGATGATGAGCGAGCCGGTACCGCTTGTTTCTTCTCCCCGCCGGGGAGAAGTCCGCGGCAGCGGGATGAGGGGGCAAGGCCGGCGATATCCAGTGAGCTTGCCCCTCATCTGCCCTTCGGGCATCTTCTCCCCGGCGGGGAGAAGAAAGGGCGGCGACCTTGCACCTCAATTCCCCGGCGGAGCGAAGGACGGGTCGTCCAGCCTTGTGAAAATCACGCCGCGCGCCTTCAGCGCCAGAAGGCCTTTCACCACGCCCTCGCCCGCTTCATGGGTGGGCTGGTTGATGTGGGAGATGATGACATCGCCATCCCTGGCGGAAGCGATGTGTTTCGCCGTCGCGGCCGCACCTAGCAGCGAGCCGCCATCGCCATTGACGGAATAACCGGCGACCCGCATGCCGAGCCGGTTGATGGTGGTCATGGAGGACCTGGTATATTTGGCGGTGGCACCCCGGAACCATTGCGGCTGGAGGCCGGTGGCGGCGACGATGGCCTGACGGCCCCCCTCCACTTCCTGCTCGACCGCCGCTTCCGAACCGGCGGCGGCGATACCGTAGATGGAAACCGGCTTGTCCACCGCCGGCACATGGTTTTCGCCATGGTTTTCGATCTCGAACAGATCCGGATGCGCCATGAGCGTGGCCAGCGCCTCGCTATTGTGTTTCAGCCAGCGGGCGGTGACGAAGATCGTCGCCGGAATGCGCTCACGCACCAGCGTATCGAGGATGCGGTGGTCGGTCTTGCCCATGCAGGCATCGAGCGTCATCGCCACCCGCACCTTGCCGTCATGCTGCGGCGACATTTTTAGTGTCGGTTCGACAAGGCCAGTCCCCGCTAAGGCGGCGGACGCGGCTGAAGCGAACAGGGCAGCAAGGAGGAAGCGACGTATCATTTTCATTTTCCGCAGTGAATGCAGTATCATTCCGTGGCAATCCGCCCGCAAAGCGCCCGAATTATGGCGCGGTTTCCAGCGCGGACAGGGCTTCAAGCGCCTCTTCCACCCGCTGGCGTTCGGCGCTGGTGAGCGGCAGGATCGGCCGGGGCGGTTCGCTGACCGTCAGCGACAGGATGTTGGCGGCGGCATAAACCACGCGGATGCTGCCGAATTCCTTAAACAGCGCCCAGAGCGGCTGGAAGGCCGCATCGATCTTCTTCGCCTCTTCCGCATTGCCGGCCTGAGCCGCCCGCATCAGCCGCAGGGCCGGAACCGGCAGCAGGCCGGCGACGACGCTGTACCAGGTGTCGCCGCCGGCAAGCGTGGCGTCGGCGCAGCCCCAGTCGCCGCTGTAACCGATGGCGAAATCTTGCCCCAGCTTCGGCCTCAGCCGCGCAAGCTCACCGGCATAATCGGAATCGGCCGGCAACGGCATCTTGATGGCGCGGATATTGGGGATATAGGCAAGCCGCACCAGAAGCTCGTCGCTGAAGGTAAAGCGGGTTGTCGTCGGGTTGTTATAGATGGCAAGCGGCAGGGCCGTCGCGCCGGCCACGGCGGCGAAATGGTGATAGGCCTCTTCCTGCGTCAGCGGCGTGTAGGAGACGGGTGCGAGCAGCAGCGCATCGGCGCCGGCCGCTTCCGCATCCCTGGCCAGTGCCACCGCCTCATCGGTGCGCAATGCGCCGACGCCGGCCATCAATATGCGCTTGCCCTTGAGGATGGCGGCTGCCGCCTCGATGGCGCGGCGTCTCTCTTCCCGTGTGAGATACATATAGATGCCGGTGCTACCGAGAATGCCGACGGAATCGACCTCCGCCACATCCAGCCGCTCGATCAGCGCGGAAAAGGCCTCTGTGTCGACCTGCCCGGCCTCGTCGGCCGGCGTGATCGGAAAAGCCGAAAGTCCCTTGAATCGTGTCGCCATGCCCGTCTCCCTCGCTTTGATCGGCAAGCAGGGTTACAGAGCCGGTGGCGGAGCGGCAAGAAAACCGGAGGCTAAACGCCTACCGGCAACCGAAAAAATCCTTGGTTAGTCATAAAGATACAACTTCTTCCACTGCTCCTCGGGAATTTTATCGCCCACACGATAATCGAAGGACTGGATGCTGAGGCTGTCGCTCTTCAGCTGGCACTTGTATTTGAGCTTGTACCATTCGCCCGCGCTCCTGAAGACCGCGCCGGGCGCCTTGATGGAGTTCTTGCCGACCTCCGGATCGCCGAAAGTATAAGCGATGACCTTGTCCGGCCGCATGCCCTTCTGCTCGGTCGCTATCCTTTCCATCGCCTCGATATCGCAGCGCTGTTCCAGCCGCTCTTCGGGGGCAAGCGCGTTCAACTGCCGCATGACGCTGGCGTCGATCGCGAAAGCGGGGGTGAAGGTCTGCAAGCCAAGGAAAAAGGCAGAAAGGGCAGCGGGAAGAAGCTTTCGCATGGGATCCTGTCAGTTTTTTCGTTTGTTCTTGTGGTGGGCGGCAGGCCGGGCGGCCTGCATCCATCATCGCTGATTTGCCGGATATTGCCAAAATGTGATCGAAAGCTGACGAAATTGTGCCCAAGCCGCATTCCGCCTGTGGAGATTTGAAACTTGATCGGCCGCAAGGCCCGCTCTACATCTTGGTGCCGCCCAAGAATTCTTCATACGAAAGCGAGTTTCCCTTGCCGATTTTCAAGAACCTGCCCGCCGCCCCGACCGCCGAAAAACGGCCCGTTCTGGATACGCATCACGGCATTACCCGCACCGACGATTACGCATGGTTCCGGGCCGATAACTGGCAGGCCATGTTCAAGGACCCGACCCTGCTCGACCCGTCGATCCGCGCCCATCTCGAAGCGGAAAACGCCTATATGGAAGCGGCGATGGGTGACACCAGGGCACTTCAGGAAAAGCTGTTCGAGGAAATGAAGGGCCGCATCAAGCAGGATGATTCCTCCGTGCCGGTCAATGACGGGCCTTATGCCTATGGCACGCTGTTTGTGACCGGCGGCGAGCAGCCGCATTATTTCCGCACCCCGCGCGGCGGCGGCGAAAAACATGTGCTGCTGAACGGTGACAAGGAGGCGGAAGGCAAGGATTATTTCCGTCTCGCCGGTCTCGACCAGTCCTCCGACCATAGCCACGGCATCTGGGGTTACGACGACAAGGGCTCGGAATATTTCACCCTGCGCATCCGCAACCTCGAAACCGGCGAAGACCTTGCCGATATCGTGGAAAACACCGGCGGCGGCGGCGCATGGGCGCCCGATGGCAAGAGCTTCTTCTATACGCTACAGGACGAGAACCACCGCCCCTCGAAAGTCTTTCACCACATTATCGGCGAGCCGCAATCGGCGGACCGTCTGGTCTATGAGGAAAAGGATCCCGGCTTCTTCATGGGCGTCGGCGCGTCGGTTCTCGACGATTTCATCTTCATCGACATTCACGACCATGAGACCAGCGAATATCGCATTCTCTCCACCAAAGACCTGACCGCCGAGCCTGCTATCGTAGCGGAGCGCGAAGAGGGCATCGAATATTCGATGTGCGAAGGCGGCGATGTCTTCTTCATCCTCACCAATGACGGCGACGCCAAGGATTTCCGCATCGTGGAAGCCCCGGTGACAGCGCCCGGCAAGGAAAACTGGAAAGAAGTCGTGCCGCATGAGCCGGGCCGTCTCATTCTTTCCGTCGACGCCTATGCCCGCCACCTGATCTGGCTGGAACGCCGCGACGGCCTGCCGCGCATCGTCATTCGTGACCGCCGCACCGGCGAGGAACATTCCATCGCCTTTGCCGAAGAGGCCTATTCGCTCGGCCTGCATGGCGCGGCGGAATATGACACCGATGTCATCCGCTTCTCCTATTCCTCGATGACGACGCCGAGCCAGCTGTTCGATTACGACATGGTGACGCGCGAGCGCACGCTGCTGAAGACGCAGGAAGTACCCTCCGGCCACAATCCGGATGACTACATCACCCGTCGCATCATGGCCCCTGCCCATGATGGCGAGCTGGTGCCGGTCTCCCTGCTCTATCGCAAGGATGTGGCGCTTAACGGTTCCGCCCCCTGCCTGCTTTATGGTTATGGCGCTTACGGCATCTCCATTCCCGCCTCTTTCTCCACCACAACGCTGTCGCTCGCCGACCGTGGTTTCATCTATGCCATCGCCCATATTCGCGGCGGCAAGGACAAGGGTTTCGAATGGTACGAAACCGGCAAGATGGAAGCCAAGCAGAACACCTTCAAGGATTTCATCGCCGCCGCCGATCATCTGGTTCAGGAAGGTTTCACCTCCTATAATGGCATTATCGCCGAAGGCGGCTCGGCCGGCGGCATGTTGATGGGGGCTGTCGCCAATATGGCGCCGGAAAAATTCGCCGGCATCATCGCCGCCGTTCCCTTCGTGGACGTGCTCACCACCATGCTCGATGACACTTTGCCGCTCACCCCGCCGGAATGGCCGGAATGGGGCAATCCGCTGGAATCGGCAGAGGAATATGGCTGGATCGCCGCCTACAGCCCCTATGACAATGTGGGTGCGAAGCCTTACCCGCCTATCCTGGCGCTTTCCGGCCTCACCGATCCGCGCGTGACCTATTGGGAGCCGACCAAATGGGTGGCGAAGCTGCGTGAGAAGACCACGGGGGAAGCGCCCATCCTGCTGAAAACCAACATGGCGGCCGGCCATGGCGGCAAGTCGGGCCGTTTCCAGCGGCTGGAGGAAATTGCCTTCGAATATGCCTTCGCGCTGAAGGTGGCCGGCAAGGACGCCGCATGACCCGCTGATGGCGGAACGGGCGGCGGAGAGCCGTCGCCCGTTCCGAAAACAGTATAAAAATACCCTTCGAAAACCCGTTTCTGAATATTTTTTCCACAAAATCGCGCCCGTATTTTTTCTTTAAATACCACTTTACTGCATAACGGATTTTTATTTCAAACTACTGAAATTCAAAATACACCTCAGTAAATTACAAATATATTTTCAGTATTACGCCAGACGGAAAAATGTTCCGGGAATCGAACGCATGGCTGCGATGCGCCATTTCGCGTTGCAATATCACTTTTTGGCCGTATTATGCCGGTCGTTGACATATTCATGCGCCTTTTCGCCGCATCTCCTGCGGCAATGCCGCAGCGTGTTCTGCGGATATTCTTCCTGCCGTCATTTTTCGGCTTTTCCACGCGCCATGTCAGTTCGCCCTTGGCAATCCGGGCTTTGCAGTGCTCCCGCTTTGCCAATTGAAAACACTGCATCAGACTTGGGGGTCTTACACCATGAAGAAACTCCTGGCCTCGACCATTCTCGTAACGGGCTTTACCATCGCTGCCGGTGCAGCAAATTCCGCCAATGCCGCCGAAGCGTGCGGCAGCATCACCATCGCCGAAATGAACTGGGCATCCGCCGGTGTCGCGGCTTACGTCGACAAGTTCATCATGGAAAACGGCTATGACTGCACGGTCAATGTCGTCAGCGGCGATACCATGCCGACCTTCGCCTCCATGAACGAAAAGGGCCAGCCGGACATGGCGCCCGAATTGTGGGTGAACGCCGTGCGCGAGCCGCTCGACGCCGCCGTCAAGGAAGGCCGCATGATCGAGGCTTCCAAGATTTTGAGCGAAGGCGGCATCGAAGGCTGGTGGATCCCGAAATTCATCGCCGACGCACACCCTGATATCAAAACCGTCGAGGATGCACTGAAACATCCCGAACTCTTCCCCGCCCCGGAAGACGCCAGCAAGGGCGCCGTGCATAATTGCCCATCCGGCTGGAACTGCCAGGTGACCACCGCCAATCTTTACAAGGCGCGCGAGGGCGACAAAAAGGGCTTCACCCTGGTCGACACCGGCTCGGCCGCCGGCCTCGACGGCTCCATCGCCAATGCGTTTGAAAAGAAGCAGGGCTGGCTCGGCTATTACTGGTCGCCCACCGCCATTCTCGGCAAATACGAGATGGTGAAGCTGGATGATGGTGTCGAGCTCGACCGCGCCCATTTCGACGAATGCACGGCCAAGGTCGATTGCGCCGATGCCAAGGTCAATGCCTATCCGGTTGCCGATGTCTATACCGTCATCACCAAGAACTTCGAAAGCAAGGCCGGCGTGACGCTGGACTACATCAAGGCCCGCAACTGGGACAACAAGACGGTCGCCGAAATCCTCGCCTGGATGGATGAGAACCAGGGCACCAACGAGGACGGCGCGGAGTATTTCCTCGAGAACCACGAGGACATCTGGACCAAGTGGGTTCCGGCCGAGGTAGCGGAGAAGATCAAGGCTTCGATGTGATTGGTTAGTGGGGGAGGAAGGCTTCGGTCGGTATCCGTGGCTTTACCCCCCTCTGCCCTGCCGGGCATCTCCCCCACAAGGAGGGAGATCGGCTGGGCGCACCCTCTCACAAATCCGCAACCTGTTTGATGGGCGAGACCTTGCCGCAGATCGATCTCCCCCCTTGTGGGGGAGATGTCCGGCAGGACAGAGGGGGGTGCCCCACGCACCGACCGACACCGTCCACCCCATCCCAAAACCCAAAGGGAAAACAACAATAATGGCCCTCTGCAATTACCTGCCGGACATGCTCTGCAAGTTCCCGGCCATCGACAATTCCACGATGCGTGTGGCACGCAAGACCATCGATGACGGTTTTCGCGACATCGTGCGCAACTATGGCGATGCGATCGACGTGATCGTGCACCCGCTGCAGCTCTTCCTCAATTCCTCGGAGCGGCTGTTCATCCAGACGCCGTGGATCATCACGCTCCTCATCATTCTCGCCATCGTGCATCTGGCCGGTCGCAGCTTCAGGATCACCGGCGGCACGGCGCTCGCCCTGCTGATGATCGGCGCCGTCGGCCTCTGGCGCGATGCCATGACGACACTGTCCATCGTCGCCATCGCCACCCTGATCGCCATCGTCATCGGCCTGCCGCTCGGCATCCTGATGGGACGTTCGGAACGCCTGCAACGCCTCATCAATCCCGTGCTCGACGTGATGCAGACCCTGCCGAGCTTCGTTTATCTCATCCCCGTGGTGGTGATTTTCGGCATCGGCAAGGTTCCGGGCCTGATCGCAGTGGTGATCTATGCCATTCCGCCCGTCATTCGCCTCACCAGCCTTGGCATTCGCCTGGTGGACCGGGAGGTGCTGGAAGCGGCGGACGCTTTCGGTTCCTCCAATGGCCAGAAGCTGTTCAATGTGCAGCTGCCGCTGGCGCTGCCCACCATCATGACCGGCATCAACCAGACCATCATGATGGCGCTCGCCATGGTCGTCGTCGCCTCCATGGTCGGCGTCGGCGGGCTCGGCAAGAACGTGCTGCAGGCCATCAACAACCAGTTCTTCACGGTGGGCTTCCTGAACGGTTTCGCTCTGGTCGCCATCGCCATCATGTTCGACCGGGCGAGCCAGGCTTTCGGCAAGCGCCTGCAGAAGTACCGCGAGGTCTCCCATGGCTAAAAGCATCGAAATCCGCAACCTTTACAAGATCTTCGGCAAGCATCCCGAGAAGTACCTCGAAGCGGTGCGATCCGGCATGGACAAGGCCGAACTGAACGACAAACACAACCACGTTCTCGGTCTCAACAACATCAACATCACCATGCCGGGCGGCAAGATCACCGTCGTCATGGGCCTTTCCGGCTCCGGCAAGTCGACGCTCATCCGCCACATCAACCGGCTGATCGACCCCACCGCCGGCGAGGTGCTTTACGATGGCGAGGACATCTGCGGCATGAGCGCTTCGGCGCTCAGGCAATTCCGCCGCCACAAGACGGCGATGGTGTTCCAGAAATTCGGCCTTCTGCCGCACCGCACCGTGCTGGAAAACAGCGTCTACGGCCTCGATATCCAGGGCGTGCCGCGCAGCAAAAGCGAGGAAAAGGGTCGTTACTGGCTGGAGCGCGTCGGCCTTGCCGGTTACGAAGATTATTATCCGAACCAGCTTTCCGGCGGCATGCAGCAGCGTGTCGGCCTTGCCCGCGCGCTTGCCAATGACGCCGATATCCTCCTGATGGACGAGGCTTATTCGGCGCTCGATCCGCTGATCCGTGTCGATATGCAGACCATGCTGCTCGATCTGCAGCAGGAGTTGAAGAAGACCGTGGTGTTCATCACCCACGATCTCGACGAGGCGCTCAGGCTCGGCGACCATATCGCCATTCTCAAAGACGGCGAAGTGGTGCAGCAGGGCGACGGCCAGAGCATCATCCTCTCCCCGGCGGATGGTTACGTCACCGAATTCGTGCGCGACGTCAATCGCGGCCGCGTGCTGCAGGCGACCACGGTGATGGAGCCGCTCGAAAGCCGCCCCGAGGGCATGCCCGTGCCGGAAAACGCGACGCTGGAAACGATTGCCCGCGACATGTCGGAAGCCAACGAGACCACCGCCCATGTGGTGGACGAGGACGGCAAGCCGGTCGGCAGCATCGGCCTAGATACGCTGGTGGCTGCGATGGTGACGCCCGCGCCGCAGGAGGTTGAGGCGGAGGAGCCGGAGAAGCTCCAGGAAACGGTTATGCCGGTGGAGAAGGAAACAGCGTAATCCGGCACTGGACGGATTGGCCGCATCCGCGAGATTTCCTCTTTCCGTCATACCGGCCTTGAGCCGGTATCCAGCCAGCCCAAGTCATTGGGCTGAAAGGACTCTCTCGCCGCGCAGACGCGCGTCGGCTGGATTCCGGATCAAGTCCGGAATGACGGGAAATGGCGTGCCTCTGGCGCCACCGGCATGACGCCGCAAGAACAAACACCCTGTGCAGTTCTGCATGCTCCCGATGCAAAAACGAAGCACTACTTCGCCGGCTGTCAACCCTCGGCAGTCGCTGCAGCGCAGCAAGCGCAAGTTTCGGACAAGTCGCCGCCGTTAACCATTCGTTAACTTTTGAACGCGGAATCACCGACATGCAGATCGAAAGCAATATTGGCGGATATAACTATCAGGGTCGCATCCGCGACATCGAAAAAGCTGGCAACACTCAAAGCGCGCCGGAGGAGCAGGCGGTAAAACGCGGCCCCGGCAACCCCACCGTTTCCAGCACCATTCTTTCCCAGTCGCTGGCCAATGTTCTGTGGGCCGTCGGCAATGGCAGTGCGCCCGCTTATCAGGATACGGCCGCGGCTTCCCCCGAGGATAAGGCGGAAGCCGAGGTGGAATGGGTGCGCAGCGCCTATTCGGAATATACCGAATAGGCGATTCCAATCAGGCCCTTGCCGGGCTGACTTCCACCGTCACATGCGAGAGTTCATGTATGGCGGCAAGTTTCTGCTTATAAAAAGCCGGCGCTTTCGGCGCCTGCGAATGGATCGCCACGATGGCGGCGTGATGCCCCGGCCCTACCTGCCAGACATGCAGGTCGGTGATGCGATCCTCTTCCGTCTCCACGCTTTCACGGATTTCCTGCGGCAAATCCTCCGCCGGCGGCAGCGCATCGAGGAGCGTGGTCGCCGTGGAGCGGATCAGGCCCCATGACCAGCGGGCGATGACCAGACCGCCAACGATACCCATCAACGGATCGAGGAACGACCAGCCGTTCCACTTGCCGAGCAGCAGCGCGACGATGGCGAGAACCGAAGTCAGCGCATCCGCCAGCACATGCAGATAGGCCGCGCGCAGATTATTGTCCCGGCCGCCCTTTGCGCCGTGGTCCGCATGGTGACCGGCATGGGAGCCGTGATCGTGATGGGCGTGGCTGCCATGGCCATGATGGGCATGCGAGCCGTGGCCGTGACCATGATCGTGGTGATGGTCATCCTTCAAAAGCACGGCGCTGAGAAGATTGACGGCAAGGCCGATGATGGCGACGAGGATAGCCTGATTGAAATCGATTTCGACGGGATTGATGAGGCGCATCGCGCTTTCGACGGCAATCAGCAGCGCCACCACCGCCAGCACGATGGCGCTGGCAAAACCCGCCAGATCGCCGAACTTGCCGGTGCCGAAAGTGAAGCGCGGATTGCGCGCCTCGCGGCGGGCATAAAGATAGGCGAGCGCCGAAATCAGCATCGCGCCGGCATGGGTGGACATGTGCCAGCCATCCGCTGTCAGTGCCATGGAGCCATACCAGTGGCCGGCAACGATTTCCGCCACCATCATGGCCGCGGTCAGCGCAATGACCATCCAGACACGCCTTTCGTTGCGCTCATGGTTCTGGCCAAGGAAAACATGGTCGTGACCGGCTGCTGCACGGTGTTCGGATGTCGTCGTCATGTCGCTAATCCTGTTCGATTTTACCGGATATAGGTCTTCAGTACCTGGGCCAGCTCCTCCGCCGCCCGCGCCCGCTCGTCTTCGTTTTCGGCATGCACCACATGCTCGTGCAGATGCTCCTGCATCACCTCCCCGGTCAGGCCGGAAAGCGCGCCGCGCACCGAAGCGAGCAATTGCAGCACCTCGCCGCAGGGCTTGGCATCATCCAGTGCACGCTCCACCGCCTCCATCTGCCCTTTCAGGCGGCGGATGCGGGCCAGAAGCTTCTCCTTGTTGCGGATCGTATGGGACATGGGCACCTCATATACTATAGGGGGGTATACTATATGAGCGAGTTTTTCCGTTCAAGCCCCGTGCGACGCAATCCTCGCGAATGTTTCGGCCGCTAAAAATACCTCATGAAACCTAGGGGACTCAGTCATGACGACTATTGCAGCAACCATCAGCAGCTATCATCCCACTCCGATCCGGAGCCTTGAGCCGACAAAGGGCAAGGAAACCCACTCCACCACCGAAGCCCTGCTGGAGCTGACGCGCGCCGCGCATCGCACCATTTCGAGCGTCGAAAGCATCGCCACGGCCGTCGCGCCGGCCGCCGCCAGCGTTTCGACCGGCCTTGCCGCAGCGCTCTGGAACCTCGACAGCGGCGCTTCCACGACGACCGCACCCGCTCTGGACATGGGCGACATGGCCGCATCGGCACAGCCGGAAACCGCATCCAGCATCGAGAACGATGTCCTCAAGGCGCTCGCCCAGGCGCTCGGTGTGGATGAAGCCGCCTGAGACCCATTGAACGGCAGGCTGAAAAGCCATATCTCTAGAGACTAGAGCATCGCACCCGGAACGGTCGAGCCATCCGTTCTGCCGTCGCTGCACCCGAGATATGGAGAAAGAGATGCTGTCCATCGGTGAACTGTCCAAACGCACCGGCGTCAAGGTGCCGACTATCCGTTATTACGAGCAGATGGGCCTCATCCGCGAAGCCGACCGTTCGGACGGCAACCAGCGCCGTTACGAAAAGACCGACCTCGAAAGGCTGGCCTTCATCCGCCATGCGCGCGATCTCGGGCTGAACATCGACGCCATCCGCGAACTGATCGCGCTTAGCCAGCACCGGCAGATGCCCTGCGAAGGCGCGGACCGCATCGCCGCCGAACACCTCGCCCATGTGCGCGAGAAGATCGCCAGCCTGAAGAAGCTGGAGCACGAGCTGGAGCGCATCGTGTCCCATTGCCACGGCCATTCGATCGAGGATTGCTACGTCATCCGCGCGCTTTCCAATCACGGCATGTGCGAGGGTGAACATTGATCGGAAAACCGGGCTTGACAGATTGCGGATTCGGGCGCATTGCATGTCCCATGATCAACGAACGCGCACCCATCTCCTGCTCGTACTTTTGGGCCTACCTCTAAGGGCGGCTCGACAGATCATATTGTCAACAAGCCGCCGTCAGGCGGCTTTGTTGTTTCTCAAGCGTCCTGACGGCACCGATAAGACCAAAGGACCGAAAAAATGACCGAAGATAGCTCCCTTACACTGGAAAGACCGCCCGTCGTCATCATTCGTGGCGCACGCAAGACGGATTTGCCCGAGCTCAACGAGATGATCACGCTGCTTGCCTCCTACCACGGCGATGCGGCGGCGATCACCCCGGCGAAACTGGAACGCGACCTGTTCGGTCCGCTGCCCTGGGTGCATGGGCTGGTTGCGGAAGCCGATGGCGCGCTGATCGGTTACGCCCTGCTTCTGCCGCTCTACAGGGCGCAGGAAGGCCGGCGCGGGCTTGAGCTGCATCATCTCTTCGTGCGTGACGGGCATCGCGGCCATGGCACCGGCCAGCATCTGGTTTCCCGCGCCCGCGATATCGCCAAACGCCTCGGTTGCGACTATCTTTCCGTCAGCGCCACGACCGGCAATGTCGCGGCGCATCGCTTCTACGAAAACATGGATTTCGCGCCCCGGCCGGTTACCGGCATGCGCTACATGCAGTCCATCGCCTGATTAAAACCACGGAGACGGCCATGACACGGATCGCCATTGCGCTGGCGCAGGATTTTGCGGACTGGGAACCGGCGCTGCTTGCTGCGGCAGCCCGCAGCTATCTCGGCGTCGAGATCGTCTATGCCACGCCCGATGGCCGGCCGGTAACGTCCATGGGCGGGCTGACCGTGACGCCTGACACATCCTATGACGCGCTTGATCCGGCCGGCATCGATGCGCTCGTCATTCCCGGCGGCTTGAGCTGGGAAAAGGGAACGGCTGTCGATCTTGGCGGGCTGGTGCACCGGTTTCGCGACAGGAACCGGCTGGTTGCCGGCATCTGCGCGGCGGCAAGCGCGCTCGGCGGCACGGGCGTGCTGAACGATGTCGCCCATACCGGCAATTCGCTGGCATCGCACAAGGCCTATGCCGTCTATAGCGGCGAATCGCTCTACCGCGACCAGCCGAAAGCGGTTAGCGATCGCGGCATCATCACCGCCGCCGGCAGCGCGCCGGTCAGTTTCGCTGTGGAAATCCTGAAACACCTCGGCCTCTTTGGTCCGGAAGCCGAGGCGGAACTTCAGGTTTTTGCGGCGGAGCATCGCTGAGGCGGACGCTGATATTGTGGGCCACGTAAGCCCGCCCGCCCTCATTCCTGTGCTTGTCACAGGAATCTAGCCAGCCCAAGTCCTTGGGCTGAAAGGACTCTTCCCGCCGCGCGGACGAGCGTCGGCTGGATTCCTGTGACAAGCACAGGAATGAGGTGGTGCAAAATACAAGCGTCTTGGCACCCTCACTCATCACCTCCGATCCAGCACCCGGCATACGCGCGCCGCTGGCTCCTCACCCTCCCCGGCAATCGCCCGGCGAATATCGCGGCTGTTCAGATGCAGGCTGCGGCCGGCGGGTAAATTTGCACGTTTTATCTTGGTGAGCGCCGCAGCGATAAAAGCGGCCTCGTGTTCATGAAAACAGGCAAGAGCCGCCTCGCGATCCGGGGTCGCCCCAAGGACTGCCTTGAAGGCAAGGCGGTGCACGGCGCAGAAAGCGCCGTGACCGGGGACGGCAAAACGCAGCGCATCGAGCTCCTCACTCCATTCCGCTGCGTCCTGCATGGATTTACGCCGACTGGAAGCGCTTCAGGAAAAACGCGCTCAATGTTCCGAGCAAAGCCCAGAAAACGAAGCTGGTCACGGTGGCGGCGACGATGAACTGACGCTCCAGCGGCAGCGGCGCCAGCGCATGTTCGCCTTCCGGCGGCAAGGGTGCGCCGACCACATGCGGTGCGACGATCAACACCAGCGCCAATACGATTGCCCAGGGTTCGCGGCGGAACGCGATCAGCGCAATGCCGCCCGCGGTTGCGGCAACCGTCGCAAGCCACCAGATCTGCCGCGCCTCAAGTGCGGCGGCCGGGCTGCCCGGCAGTTCCGGCGGCAGGCCGATCATCGGGGCCAGCATGACGGCGGCAAAGCCAGCAACGCCCCAGAGAAGGCCTTCGCGCCAGCCGCCATTCGTGCCACGCAGCGAAATGAGGCCGGTCAGCACCAACGCATAACCGATAGCGGTCAGCACATTAGCGGCGACGGTATAGGCGGTGCGCTCGAAGCCATCGGCCGGAGCCCAGGCCTCGTCATTGTGCTCATGGGCGGGAACGGCAGCACCGGGGGCCGTCGCATCATGGCTGTGGGGCGCTTCGCCGGCGCTTTCATAGGTTTCCGCCTGAAGGATGAGCGGCGTCGTGCCGAAAGCCTGCATGGCCGAAACGGCGAAACCGCCGAGAATGCCGACGAGAACGGCGGTAAAGACGATATTGCGAAAAGACGACATGCCGTTTCCCCTCAATGGCAGGGGAAGGCGTTGGCATGACGCGTGTCATGCGCGGCGTTATGAACGGCCTCCACATGGGAAAAGCCGACAAAACCGACAACGAACAGGCCAAGCACGATCGCCGTCAGCGATTGCGCGAAGCTGGTTGTTTTTGCGGAAACGGCGGCGTTGGCCGTATTCTGGTTGATGGACATGGTGACCCCTCTCCGGCGCGACCCCGCGCCTTTGGACGCGGCCGCACGGCAAAGGGCCGTCGAGCCGCTACGATACACTTCACCACGGGGATACGAGACTGACACAGGGAGGCGTCGATCCCGCCACCCTGAAATTCCGCTCTTCCGGACACCCCGCCGGCATGGATATTTCCGCGATGGCAGGTCTCCTGGCTTACGGGTCAAAACCTGAAACACCTTCCCGGCGTCACCCTCTCTGGAAACCCTCGGTTCCCGGCGAGATGGCTTGCCAGTGGCATTTCGTTTCAGGCTCTCCGCTCACAGTTGCGGGGGCAGCCACGAATGAGGATTTCTCCCTATCGTGTTCCCTTTTCACCTTCCGGAACGCCCGGAAGGAACCATCACAGGATTGTTATCCGATGGGCGGGGTCGGGAGTCAATGGTGGGCCTGACTTCGAACTGCACGCCGTCGCCTGCACCTCCGTCACCCCGGACTAGATCCGGGGTCCAGCGCGATCAAGTCCTTGATCGCAAGAGACTCTTCTCACGGCGCAGCCGCGCCGTGGCTGGATGCCGGATCTAGTCCGGCATGACGGCTGAGGATTACCGCGACGGTATGGCCTTCAGATAGGCGGCAATCGCATCGCGGTCTTCAGGCGTCAGATGCGCCATGTTCTGCTGCACCTTGACCATGGAGCCGCCGACGCTGTCGAATTCCGGGGTGAAGCCGTTTTCCAGATAGCTGGCAATATCGGCCTCGGCCCAGCTGCCGATGCTTTGCGAGCCGGGGGTAATGTCGGGAATGCGGCCCTCGCCTTCCGGGTTGGGCCCGCCGGCCAGCCACTTGTCTTTCACGAAACCGCCAAGCGCGTTGCGCGGCGTGTGGCATTCGCCGCAATGGCCCGGCCCTTCCACCAGATATTGGCCGCGCAGCAATTCGGCATTGGCATTGGCAAGCTCGACGCGGGGCCGCGCCGAGGGGTCGAAATAAAGGAATTTCCAGCCGCCCAGCGCCATGCGCAGATTGAAGGGAAACGGCAACTCGTGATCCGGCGCATCGTTCTGGCTGGCCGGCAGGGCTTTCAGATAACCGAAGAGATCGTTGATGTCCTTCTGCGTCATGCGGGCATAGGAGGCATAGGGAAAGGACGGGTAGAGATGTTCGCCGTTCCTGCCCACACCGCGCGTCATCGCATCGCCGAATTCCGCCAGCGTCCAGCCGCCGATGCCATGCTGCGGATCGGAGGAAATATTGGGGACATGGAAGGTGCCGAAGGGGCTTTTCAGCGCCTGCCCGCCCGAAAGCGTCAACAGCGCCTCACCTTTCGCATCGGGCGCGGCATGGCAGCTTGCGCAGCCGCCCGCCCAGAACAGCGTTTCGCCGTTGGCCAGATCCGGTTCGCCCAGGCTGACCCAGTGGCTGGGCGCCTGCCGCTGAGGCGCGGTGACCCAGGCGAATATGCCGTAGCCCGCAATGGCCGCGACGACGGCCCCGCCCGCGAGTTTCGTCCAGATGGAGGACATGCCCCTCTCCCCATTCTCACCTGACCCGGTCAGATGTCTTTCGTGCCTGAGAAAACGCCGCCGGTACGCGGCGTTTCCAAAGTGTTGCGATTATTTCTTCAGACGATAGGTCTGGTGGCAGGTGCCGCAATCGGCGCCGAGCGTCTTCATGGCGGTGGCGACGCCCGCCTGATCGGTGGGGAGATTGGCGAGAACCATGTCCGCATCCGTGCCGAGCTTGGCAGCCTTGGCCTTGAAGTCGTCGAAATTTTCCCAGATGGCGGGGGCAGCCGCACTGCCGGTCTCGGTGCCGGCGGGGAACTGGTCCGGGAAAGCCTTAGCGTTGGTGCCGATGGTGGTTACGGCAGTCTTGACGGTATCGGCGTCGAAGGGCTTTTCGCCCTTGGAGATGGCGGCGAGCGAACCCATCGCCCCACCGATCTGCTTCATCATGCCTTCACGTTTTTCGACTTCGCCGGCAGCGTAGACCGCTCCGGCGCAAAGACAGCCGAACAGCATGGCCGCGGTGATGGTTTTCAGTTTCATGCAACTCTCCTTGATTCCGGCCGGGACACCGGGCGCTATATGGAACGGCGCGAGGATGCCCTTTCCGGATGGCGAAAAGAAGTCACATTGCGGTGAATTCCATCGTGAAAACAGAAGCCTAAGACAGGGCCTCCCACAGTGTCAGCAGCGCTGCGGCAATCAGCATGAAACCGGCGGCGCGGCCGATGAAGATCGTGGCGGCGGGCGAAGAAACCAGCCATGCCCGGCTTTTATCCGCCGTCAGCGCCAGCGCGCCATAGACCGTAAACTGCGTGACCGCCACCATCGCGCCCATCACCAGCCCCTGCACCCAGATCGGGCCATAAGCCGGTTTGAGGAATTGCGGATAGATCGCCATCATGAACAGATAGGCCTTCGGATTGGAAAGGCAGGTCAGCACCGCCCGCCAGAAGGCTTTTCTGACCGAAGCGCTCGCCTGCGCCTCATCGCCGTTCACGACAATCGCGCTGCGCATCAGGCCGATGCCGATCCAGATCATATAGGCGGCACCGAAAACCAGAAGCGGCAGGAACAGCGACGGCATCCAGGCGGCAAGCATGCCGACGCCCAGGGCGCCGTAAAGCGAATGCACAATGCCGCCGGCGCTCATGCCGCTTGCGGCGGAAAGGCCGGTTCTCTTTCCCCCCGTCAGCGCGCTTGCCAGTACGAACAGCATATCCATGCCCGGCAGGATGATGATGCCGAACAGGACCAGAAAGAAAAGCCAGAGATTTTCGGCGTAACTCATGTCAGTATCTCCCAAAACGGTTCACGACACATTCGGGAAATCCCATGTTTCTCAATGTGTTTCTTCGTTTATAGGAAAAGCCAACTGACAGCGTTGTGTCAGTTGCGTGGGGAAATCCACCGGGAAAACGGCAATGCGCAAGGCGTCGAGACTGTTCGAGATCATCCAGATCCTGCGGGTGGCGCGCAGGCCTGTCACCGCGCAGACGATTGCCGAGGCGCTGGAAGTGACGGTGCGCTCGGTCTATCGCGACATAGCAGCGCTTCAGACCATGCGCGTGCCCATCGAAGGGGAACGCGGCGTTGGTTATATCCTGCGTCCCGGCTTCAACCTGCCGCCGTTGATGTTTTCCATCGAAGAGACGGAGGCGATCGTGCTGGCGCTCGCCATGGTGGCCCGCACCGGCGATAGCGAGTTGCGGCAGGCGGCAAGGCAGGTCAGCGACAAGATTGCCGCCTCCCTGCCCGAACCCCTGTCGAAAACCCTCTCCGCCAATGCCCTACATGCCTGGGGCAGCATCGCGCCCTCCCCCGCCGGCGTCGATCTTGCGACGGTCCGGCGGGCGGTGCGCGACGAGGAGAAGCTGGAGATCACCTATCGCGATGAAGCCGGCGCGCAAACGCAGCGGCGGGTTCGGCCGATTGCGGTGATCTATTATTCGGAGACGGTGAATATCGTCGCCTGGTGCGAATTGCGGCAGGCGATTCGCAATTTCCGCTCGGACCGGGTGCTGAGCTGCGAAACGACCGGCAGCTTCTTCAAGCTGGAAGGCGAGAAGCTGCGGCAATTGTGGATGAGCGGCTGGCAGAGCAACCAGTTGGGAAACAGAATTTAGTGCAGCTCGCAGCCTCTGTTATGTGTCGGAGCACCCCTCTCCGCCCTCATTCCTGTGCTTGTCACAGGAATCCAGTCGACGCGCGTCTGCGCGGCGGGAGACTCTTTTCAGCCCAAGGACTTGGGCTGGCTGGATTCCTGTGACAAGCACAGGAATGAGGGCTTCGAGAGAGGTCCGGCATCACAGCAAGGCATTATTTCCTACAGGAAATACTCCAGCAGGCGATCCTCCTCGCGCCCGAAACCGCGAATGACGATCCGGTCGGAAAAGACATCGGCGATGGCGAAGGTGTTCTGGTCAGGCGTATCGACCATGCCCTTGAAGTTCACGAAGTGGGTATTGCCCAATAGGCCGTAATTGCCCTCGTGATTATGGCCATTGAACCACGCGACGACCGAGGGGTGGGAGCCGAGGAGCTCAAGGATACGCGGCGCGTCCCACATGTTGTGGGCGTTTTCCGGGTAGACAGGATAGTGGCAGAGAACGATCACTTTTTCGCCCGCCGCATCCGCCTTTTGCAGAACGGCCCGCAGCCATTCGAACTGCTCGTCGCTGAGCGAGGCGTTCCAGTCCTGCGCATTGATTGCACCCGCATCCGCCAGGCGCTTCAGCCGGTCTGCGGCAAGCGCTCGACGCGGATCGCCGGGCGGCGGGGCGAACAGGCTGACCTCGTTGCCGTCAAGCACGACGAAACGGACGTCACCGATGGAAAAATCATGCCAGGGGGCGGACATGCCGAGGCGGGCGTGGATAGCCGGCAAATGCTCGGCGGCGACGGCGAAATCGTGATTGCCCGGCAGCAGGACCGAGCGATGGCGAAGCCCGTCGTAAACGGCAAGGATCGCATCGAAATTGTCGAAGCCGCGGTCGATGATATCGCCGAGCGTCACCACGAAGGCGAGGTCTTCGCGGTTGAAGGCGTCGACCGCGTCTGCGAGCTTTTTCGGGCTCTCGGCATAATAACGGCCCATTTCCGGGCGGGGGTCGGCATCGGCATATTGGGGATCGGCGACGATGCCGAAGGAGAAGAGAGGCGTGGTTTTTTCAGTCATGATGCGCCGCGATAAACCCGGCGGATGACAGGCTTGTGACAATAAAATCCGACAGGCCGTATCGCCATATCACAAATGCAAAACACCCGGCTTGAAGCCGGGCGTCTCAAGTGTGTGGATATTTCCACTGTCGTCATGCTCGGGCCTGTCCCGAGCATCTGCCACGTCGCGTTTTGAGAGACGGCGCAGATCCTCGGCACAAGGCCGAGGATGACGTCGCGCGGGAGGAGGCTGCTTCGATCAGCAACCACGCGTTCCGCAAGCCTTACTTGGCGGCGGCTTCGTAACGCTCCAGGACGTAGTCCCAGTTGATGAGGTTGTCGACGAAGGCTTCGAGGTACTTCGGACGCAGGTTGCGGTAATCGATGTAGTAGGAATGTTCCCATACGTCGACGCCGAGGATGGGATCGGCGCCATGAACCAGCGGGTTTTCGCCGTTCGGGGTCTTGGAGATTTCAAGCTTGCCGTTCTTGACGGAGAGCCATGCCCAGCCGGAGCCGAACTGCGTGGTGCCGGCAGCGATGAAATCGGCCTTGAACTTGTCGTAGCCGCCGAGATCGGAGGCGAATGCCTGCTCGAGCTTGCCCGGCAGCTTGTTGCCGCCGCCGCCCTTCTTCATCCACTTCCAGAAATGGACGTGGTTGTAATGCTGGGCAGCATTGTTGAAGAGACCGGCATTGGTGCCAAAGGACTTCTTCACGACTTCTTCGAGCGACAGGTCGGAAAGACCTGCTTCGGCCGCCAGCTTGTTGCCGTTGTCGACATATGCCTTGTGGTGCTTGTCGTGATGGAACTCGAGCGTCTCGCGCGACATGTAGGGTGCAAGCGCGTCGTAGTCGTAGGGGAGTTCGGGAAGTTCGAAGGCCATGGTTTTTACTCCTTTTTGCAGCGGGTTACCGCTCCTAGAAACCGTGTGAGCGGACCATAGGAGCGAACCTCAATTTGGGCAACCTGCGAAATATCAAAATGTTCCGACAAAAGAGAAAATTCCTCTCCGCGCGGCCGCCACCACATTTGTTTCACACCTTTGGCGTACCGTTTTCCACCCTATCGGTTCGCTTTTGCCGAGATTGCAGGAAGGAAATTCCATGACCCGCCCGATCCCCCGCACCATCCTCCTCCTTGCGGCCTTCTCGTCGCTCACCTTCCCCGCCGCCGCATCGTCGGATGACGCCTGGAAGGAGTTCGTGGCGGATGTGCAGACGGCCTGTCTTGCCGGCGCCAAAGACATGATCGAGGACGCGAAGGCCGTGGTCGATCCCGTCGGCAGCGAGAATTACGGCCTCGCCATCCTCACCGGCAAGGCCAAACTCACCGGGAAGAGTGGCGGCGCGGATGCGACCGTGAGCCATATCTGCGTCTACGACAAGAAAACCAAGGCCGTGGAGCTGGGCAGCGAGCTTTCCGGCGATACGCTGAAGGTGGAAATCCCCGGCTCCACCAAGCCCTGATCGTTCAAAAGCGCGGCGTGGTGTCTCCCTCGCCCAGCGCACGCTGCATCAGCACCGTATCCAGCCATTGGCCATGTTTCCAGCCGATGGATTTGAAGGTGCCGACATGTTCGAAACCGGCGGCGCGGTGCACGCCGATCGAGGCGGCGTTGGCCGAATCGCCGATGACGGCGATCATCTGCCGGAAGCCGCCTGCCGTCGCCGCCTCGATCAACGCATCGAGCAGCTTGCGACCGATGCCCATGCCCTTCATGGCCGGATCGATATAGACGGAATTCTCCACCGCCGCGCCATAGGCCGGGCGCGGGCGATAGGCGCCGGCATAGGCATATCCGGCTATCTTTCCATCGCATTCGGCGACGAGATAGGGGTAATTGCCTTCCACCAGAAGGCGGCGGCGCTCCAGCATCGTCTCCACGCTTGGCGGATCGATCTCGAAGCTCGCGCGGCCGTGCAGCACGGCGTCCCGGTAGATTTCGGCAATGGCTGGAATATCCGCCTCTTCGCAGGGGCGGATCGTAAGGCTGGAAACGGTGGAAAGGGTCATTCTCTTGTCCTGCGGATCATTCACGCCGTCATTGTGCATTGCGGCGCAGCCAAAATAAAGATTATCTGTCTTATACAAACGATAAGGTTTTCTTTGATGATGGACCTCGATCTGCGGCAGCTGCGCAGCTTCATGGATGTGGCCGATCTCGGCAGTTTTTCCGCCGCCGCCGACAAGGCGGGGCTGACGCAGCCGGCCATCAGCCTGCATATAAGGCTGCTCGAAAAACAGCTCGGTGTGCGGCTGATCGAAAGGGTGGGCAGGCGCGCGCAGCCGACGGCTGCGGGGCGCGACTTTCTCATCCATGCAAGGCGGATTGCGGAAGAAGTGGCGCATGCCATCGATACCGTAGCGCCGCATCGCAGCGGGGTGACGGGACGCCTGCGCATCGGCACCGGCGCCACCGCCTGCATCTATCTGCTGCCGCCGGTGCTGGGGAAAATCCGGCAGGCCATGCCCGGCATCGAGATCGTCGTGCAGACCGGCAATACCCACGATATCCTCCGGCTTCTGGAGGCCAATACCATCGATGCGGCGGTGGTGGCCCTGCCCGCCAGCGGCCGCAGCCTCGACATCAGCGACATCCATCTCGACGAGCTGGTCGCGGTTTTCCCGCAAGGCTCCGTCTCTGACGCAACCGTGCTCAACGCCGAGACGCTTTCGGCGCGGCCGCTGCTGCTTTACGAGGGCGGCAATACGCGCCGGCTGGTGGATCAATGGTTTTCGGCAAGCGGCCGCACCGTGCAGCCCGCCATGGAACTGGGCAGCGTCGAGGCGATCAAGAAGCTCGCAGGCGCGGGCCTTGGCCTTGCCATCGTGCCGCGCATGGCGATGGAGCATGAAGGCGCGGCATCCGGGCTCGAATGGCGCTCGCTCGAACCGCCGCTGGAGCGCCGGATCGCGCTGGCTATGCGGCGCGACAAACATATGACCGCACCGCTGCGGGCGCTTGCCGCTGCGCTGCCGGATGTGCGGAAACGGTGAAGCCCGCGCCGGTTTCAGGTGCGGGCCTAGACTTGTTGAAGAGAAGGAACTGTACTCTCTCCTCCGTCATGCCGGTCCCCGGAACAAGCCCGAGGATGATCCGGCATCCAGCCACGGCACGTCTGCGCCGTGAGAAGAGTCTTTCGCGATCAAGGACTTGATCGCGCTGGACCCCGGATCTAGTCCGGGGTGACGAAGTGCGGATGCTAGTTCCTCGCCACATCCAACGCTGGATTTGTCTTCAAAACTCCGTCCACTCATCCCCCTTCACGGCCAGCGCCGCATTGCCGCGTGCGGCGACGGGGCGGGCCTTCGGTACCGGTGCGACCGGTGCGGCGGGCGCGTGGGCCGGGCTTGCGGCGCGCTGCATATGCCGTGCCGTCTCCCGCAATGCGGAGCTTTGCTGGCCGAGCTGGAATTGCGCAAGCAGGGCGTGGAGGTTGGTGCATTCCTGTGCAAGACCCGCACCGGCCGCATTCATTTCCTCGACCATGGCGGCGTTCTGCTGCGTGGCCTGATCCATGTGGTTGACGGCGGTGTTGACCTCGGAAAGACCGGCCGACTGTTCCTGCGCCGCCGTGGCGATGGCATCCATATGGGTGTTGACGGAAAGCACCAGTTGTTCGATCTCGGAAAGCCCAACGCCGGTATCGGCCACCAGCTTCACGCCTTCACCCACCGCAACGGCTGACGCGGTGATGAGCTGCTTGATTTCCTTGGCGGCGTTGGCGGAGCGCTGCGCCAGTTCGCGCACTTCCTGTGCGACGACGGCGAAGCCCTTGCCCGCATCGCCCGCCCTTGCTGCCTCGACGCCGGCATTCAGCGCCAGAAGGTTGGTCTGGAAGGCAATTTCGTCGATGACGCCGATGATCTGGCCGATCTGGCGCGAGGAATGTTCGATGCGCTCCATGGCGGCGACGGCATCGCGCACCACCTTGCCGGAAAGATCGGCCTTTGTCCTTGCCTCGCGCACCGTGTCGCGCGCATCGCTCGCCCGTTTGGAGGTGGCGGAAACATTGGCGGTGATCTCTTCCAGCGCTGCGGCGGTTTCCTCCAGGGAAGCGGCCTGCTGTTCGGTGCGGCGGGAAAGATCGTCGGATGCGGAGGATACCTCGTGGGCGCCGCCATTCACGGTCTGCACGGACTGGCCAACGCTGGTGAGCGCTTCGCGCAGCTGATGCACGGAGCTGTTGAAATCGTGCCGCAGCGTCTCGAATTGCGGCGCAAACGGCGTGGCGATCTCGCAGACCATATCACCGGACGCAAGCCGGCGAAGACCGCCAGCCAGCGACCCCGTGGCCTGATTGAGACGCTCTTCGGCCTCGGCCTCGGCGCGCTGCTGCAGCTCGATACGGTCACGCTCGGCCTGCTCGCGGTTACCGACGGCTTCGTCCTCAAGCTGCCGGTTGCGGATGGCTGCTTCGCGGAAGATTTCCACGGCGCGGGCCATCTCGCCGATCTCGTCGCCGCGTTTTGCGCCGGGCACATCGATGGTCAGGTTGCCGATGGACAATTCCATCATCGCCTTTGTCAGGCGGCTGATGGGACGGGTGACGCGACCGACGATGACGGCAAGGCAGAGAATGCAGACGCCAAGCGTGAGGATGAACGCGGCGAGATAGATCATCGCGCCGATAAAGGCGTCCTGTCTGGCCTTTTCGGCATTGGCATTGAGAACATCCATCGCTTCGGAGGCGATTTTCGCGACCGTATCGAGGCTTTCGGTGACGGTATTGCGCCATGTATCGATGGTGAAGGCAGGCGTGCGGCCGTTGTTCAGATCGTCGATCAGCTTTGCGCGCTGCGCGACGAAATCACCCTTGAAATAGGTCCTGTCGGCAACGGCATAGATATCCTTCAGAGCCTGCGGCGTCGATTCGTGCGCGACGAGGTCGCCGGTGGCTTTCCAGGCAAAGGCCGCGCCGGCATCGAAATTGCCAAGCTGCTGGGTTTCCTGCGGGGTCAGCGGCCGCTGCTGGGCCACGACCGCATTGATGACAACGGTGGCGCTGCCGCCGAGCGCTCGCGCCGACCAGCCATAGGACCGCAACTGGATGAGGCCGGTCAGGCTCTGGTCCAGCGAGCGAACCTCGCCTTCCACCGCCGTCGAGCCCGCTTCGAGCGCCGTCAGGAAATCCTGACCGAGCGCCAGCACAGTCTTGTCCAGCCCGTTTTCACGACGGTCGAGCGGCAGGGTGACGTTGGCGTCAACCTTTTTGCGCAGCTCCAGGAATTGCGTGTAGATATCCTTCACGCGGGCAAGCGGGGCCTTGAGGCCAGCCTGATCGAGCGCGGCGGACTGTTCGAGAAAGGCGCCCATGGCGGCATCCACCTTCTGGCGCGACGCCTGCACGCTGGCGATGGTGTTGGCCGTCTTCGCCGGATCGACCGTCAGCGCCGAGGCGCTGTTGCCGCGTTCACTGCGAAAGTTCAGCAAGGCGTTGAAAAGCAGCCTGTCCAGCGAAACGAGCTGCGCCACCTCCGAAAAGCTGCGGGCACGCTGCACGGACTGCAACATGCCGTTGCCCACGAAGCCTGCCAGCGCGATGCCGACGAGCAGAAAAAATCCCACAAGTATATTGCGTATGCTGAAAGACATTTGGCGGCCCCCACTAGCCCGGATCGGTATTGCCGCAAGCTAGCCTGTGGTCCTCTAAAATTGGATTAAATTCCCCCTGAATTTTTATGGGAAATAATGCGGTTCAAAACAAAAGGCCGCGGCAGGGATGAGCCTGCCGCGGCCTTTTGAAACTATGGGGTTTACCCGGCCTTAAACATCCGCGCCGAGACGCGCCCAGTCCATATAGAGATCGAGCGCCTTGCGGGCGACGGGGCCTGCCTGCAATTCGCGATCGTCGAGCTTCACGACGGGCGAAACCTTGGAATAATTGCCGGAGCAGAAGATTTCATCGGCCTCGCGGAAATCCTCGACCGAAAGCGTCGCTTCGCGCACGTCGAAACCGGCCTGGCGCAGAAGGCCGATCACGCGCGAACGGGTGATGCCGGCAAGGAAGGTGCGGTTCGGAACCGGGGTAAGGACGACGCCATCCTTGACCATGAAGATGTTGGCCGAGGCGGATTCGGCGACATTGCCGTTCATGTCGCGCATCAGGGCATTGTCGAAACCGCGCGAGCGGGCTTCCAGAATGGCGCGGCCGCTATTGGGATAGAGGCTGCCGGCCTTGGCGTCGGTCATGGCGGTTTCCGGCGAAGGGCGGCGCAGCGGCGAAACGGTTAGCGTCAGCGGCTTGCCGGCATCCATCGGCGCTTCGAAAAGGCAGAGTGCAAACCGGGTGGAACCGGCATCGGGCGCCACGACGCTGCCGGGCATGCCGTGTTCGGCCCAGTACATCGGCTTGATGTAGATCGCCATCTTGCCGTCGAATTTCTTGACGCCTTCGAGCGCCAGGGACTCGATCTCCTCGGCCGTCATGGTCGGCTTCATGCCCATATTGACGGCGGAGCGATTGATACGCTGGCAGTGCAGATCGAGATCGGGCGCCACGCCATCGAACCAGCGCGCACCGTCGAACACCGTGGAAGCCAGCCACATGGCATGCGAGGTCGGGCCGATGAGCGGCGGATTGCCGGGCAGCCATTGACCGTCAACATAGGTCCAGGTGGTTGATCGGGGTGCGGTATCGACGCTCATGGTGGTCTCCTGTCTCAAGCGTTTTCGTTCGGTAAAAACGCTCCGTCTTTTTTGTTCTGATGCATTGCCGGATGAAGAGCGCTGCGCGCTCTCAACGGGGCATGTTCTGGAAATCGGCCGGAGTGAATGCCTCTCCCCTGACGAGGTCAAGTTTTAATTGCAGCGATTTCTGATTTTGATGGAAAATAACAAAGCGACGGCCCCGCAAGCACGTTTTATGAGGCGAAACAAAAGGTTGATGAATAGATTCATCACAATAATTCATGCATCGGACGATAGCGGCGCGATTTGCCCCATGCGATGCTGGCGATCTGACGGCATTTTGCAGGAGGAAAATCATGGCATGGTCCGCCCACCAATATCTGAAATTCGAAGACGAGCGGACGCGCCCCGCACGGGATCTTCTGGCGCAGGTGCCGCTGGAGCGGGTGCTGAATGGCTATGACCTCGGCTGCGGCCCCGGCAATTCCACCGAGCTTCTGACCGACCGTTACGGCGTCAATGTCATTACCGGCATCGACAGCGATGACGACATGCTGGAAAAGGCGGCGGACCGGCTGCCGACCACGCGCTTCGGCAAGGCCGATCTTTCCCAGTGGAAGCCGGCGCAGAAGGCGGACCTGCTTTACGCCAATGCCGTGTTCCAATGGGTGCCGGATCATCTCACCGTTCTTTCGCAACTGATGGACCAGCTGGAAAGCGGCGGCGTTCTGGCCGTGCAGATGCCCGACAATCTGCAGGAGCCGACGCATCGCGCCATGGAGGAAACCGGAGCGAACGGTTCCTGGAAGGACACGTTTGCAGATGGCAGGCTGCGCCGCAAACCCCTGCCCGCGCCTTCGGATTATTTCGATGCGCTGACGCCGAAATCCGCGCGGGTGGATGTGTGGCACACGATTTATAATCATCCGATGAAGGATGCGGAAAGCATCGTCGAATGGGTCAAGGGCACGGGGCTGCGCCCCTATCTCACCGCCGCCGGCGAGGAAAACCGCGAAGCCTTCCTCGCCGACTATACGCGGCGCATCACGGCGGCCTATCCGCCGATGGCGGACGGCCGCCTGCTTCTGCGCTTTCCCCGCCTTTTTGTGGTGGCGGTGAAGAAGTAGCTTCAGCCCGCGAAAGCATAGACCCGGAGACGGTGATTGTCGGGGTCGGCGGCGGTAAAGGTGTAGCCGAATTCCATGCCCGCCGGCTGCTGCAGCATGTCGATACCCTTCGCCTTCCAATCCGCAAAAATCTCGTCCACCCGCGCATCGTTTTCAACGCGGAAGGCAAGCTCGCCGCCGCCGCCCGTGACCGATGCCTTCGGCTCCACGGTATGCCGCGACCAGAGGCCGAGCTTCATCCCGTTCTGAAGCACGAAGAGCGAGAATGTCGGCGAGGCTTCGACCGGTTCCGCGCCCAGCAGGGCCTTGTAAAATTCGGTGCTGGCCGGCGGGTTGTCGACGTAAAGGATGGTGAAATCGGGGTGGGTCATGGCTGTTCTCCTGTGTTGCGGATGAACGGTTTCTAGACCCTGCTGCTGTCAGTTTTTGTCAGCATGATGCCGCCGCCGCTGTTTTTCCCTTTCGCGCCATTCTTTCAGCAGCGCCTGGCGTCGGCGCGGATAACGGCTGTCGAGAGGGCGGAAATCTTCGATGCGGTCGGCCCGGAAACTGCGGTAGTCCTGCCGTGTCTCGCACCAGCCCAGCACCACCCGCACCAGATCGAAAAAAGCGAGCGCGAAGGGCCAGATCACCCGTTCCGTCACCTCTCCCTTTTCATCGCGATAGGTGATGAGGACCCTGCTTTCCTTACGGATCGTATCGCGAATGGCGGCCAGATCGACATGGATGGCGGCAAGGCCCTGCCCCGGCCCGACAAGCAGGGTGGAATGATCGAGTTCCTCGCGCAGGGCATCGGGAAGCACGGCGCCGATCTTCACGAGAGCGGCCCGGGCAGACTCGGCCAGCCCCGCATCGGCGCGGCCCGCCACCCAGCGCGAGCCGAGCACCAGCGCCTCGATTTCCTGCTGCGAAAACATCAGCGGCGGCAACAGGAAACCGGGGCGAAGCACATAACCCACGCCCGCTTCGCCCTCGATATCCGCGCCCTGCGCCTGAAGCGTCGCTATATCGCGGTAGAGCGTGCGCAGGCTGACGCCGGTTTGCGCGGCAAGGGCCGCGCCGCTGACCGGCATGCGGTGGGAGCGCAGAATCTGCAACAGATCGAGAAGCCGTTGTGAGCGTGACACGCGATATTTCCTTCCACCGCATAGCCAGACCGTGGCGTTGACGATCTCGGCGATAGACGCGTAGCGCCGCCAGCCGCCGGGTGCAACCATGCAAAAAAGGGTGGACAAGGCGGCGTCGCCAGCATGTAGATAGGGTCAGGCTCTTTCACGCCCCTCCCATCCGCCACAGGCATTTCGAGTTTCCGCCATGATCGTTCGTCCAAAACCGAACCTGCTGCAGCTTTTCCTCATCGTGCGCGGCTCCATCATCGTCCGCATCTTTCCGCAGGTGCTTGCGGTTTTCCTGCTGTCGACGCTGGTTGTCTGGGCGCACAAGGACAGGCCTGATCTGGTGCAGGCGCTGAACGGAGCGCCCTTTTCGCTGCTAGGCATCGCGCTTTCGGTGTTTCTCGGTTTTCGCGCCAATGCCTGTTACGACCGCTGGTGGGAAGCCCGCAAGCAATGGGGTGCGCTGATTACCGTCGCCCGCGCGCTTTCACGCCAGAGCCTCATGCTCGATAGCCGGCAGGATGTCGCCGATCCCGTCACCCGCCGGCGGATCACCGATCTTGCCATCGCCTTCTGCCACGCGCTGGTTTCGCATCTGCGCCCCGGCGATGCGACCGCCACTGCGGCCAGCCTCGTTCCGGATGATCTCAGGGATATTTACGACCGCAGCCGCAACCGGCCGGACATGCTGCTGCGCGAAATATCCGGCGCCATCGTCTCCGCCCATGGCAAGGGGCAGATCAGCGATATCCAGCTACAGATGCTGGATGCCACCGTGCAGCAGATGGGGGCGGCGCAGGCTTCGTGCGAGCGCATCCGCCAGACACCGGTTCCCTTCGGTTATTCGCTGCTGCTTCACCGCACCGCGCATCTGTTCTGCCTGCTGCTGCCGTTCGGTTTCACCGATCTGCTCGGCTGGGCCACGCCGTTTACCGCCACGCTCATCGCCTATACGTTCTTCGGTCTCGATGCGCTGTCCGACGAGCTGGAGGACCCCTTCGGCACCGGCCTCAATGCGCTGCCGATCAATTCGCTCGCCACCACCATCGAGATCAATCTTCGCGAGGCGATGGGCGAGACCGATCTGCCGGCCGATCCGCGCCCGGTGGACTACGTGCTGATGTGATATCGTCCCGCCGGGTTGAAACCGATCGCGCGGACACCAGTTAATGAAAGACGGCTTCCCCGCCCGGCATCCCGCGCCGGCCATGTTTTCAGCAAACAGGAGAGACATCCCATGTATGACGTCAGCGCGAATGGCGCGAATATTCCCGCCCTCGGTTTCGGCACCTTCCGCATTCCGGAAGACGATGTCAGGCGCATTCTGCCGGAGGCGCTGAAACTCGGCTTCCGCCATGTCGATACCGCGCAGATCTACAAGAACGAAGGTGCCGTCGGCGAGGTCATCGCGCAATCGGGCATTTCCCGGCATGATATATTTCTCACCACCAAGGTCTGGGTGGACCGCTTCCGCCACGACGATTTTCTCGCTTCCGTCGATGAAAGCCTTGCGAAGCTGAAGACCGACTATGTCGATCTGCTGCTGCTGCACTGGCCGAAGAGCGATGTGCCGCTTGCCGAGCGCATGGGCGCGTTGAACGCGGTGCGCAAGGCCGGCAAGGCGCGCAATATCGGCATTTCCAACTTCAATGTGGCGCTGACGGAAGAGGCGGTGAAGCTTTCCGACACGCCGCTTGCCACCAACCAGATCGAATATCACCCCTATCTCGACCAGACGAAGGTGATTTCGGCGGCGCGCAAGCACGGGATGTCTGTGACGGCCTATTATCTGATGGCCGATGGCAAGGTGCCGAACGACCCCGTGCTGAAGGATATCGGCGCGAAACACGGCAAGACCGCCGCGCAGGTGGCCCTGCGCTGGGCGGTGCAGCAGCCGGATATCGTGGCGCTCTCCAAGACGGCGACGGAAAGCCGCCTGAAAGAGAATTTCGATGTTTTCGATTTTGCGCTGACCGAAGAGGAAATGCGGGCGATCCACGCGCTTGCAAAGCCGAATGGCCGCATCGTCAATCCCGGCCACCTCGCGCCCGACTGGGACGACTGAGGCGGCCTTCCCTCCGCTCTGGTCTCATCGCTCGGTCAGGGCCAGCTTCGCACCCAGCGCCACGAAAGCGGCCGCGAAGCTGCGCCGCAGCCAGGCGAGGACCGCCGGGCGCGACACCACCTGCCGCCGGACCGAGGCGGCGAAACAGCCATAAAGCGCAAACACCAGAAACGTCATGGCCATGAAGATCAGCCCGAGATCGATCATGCGCCATGTCGGCAAAGCCTCATCCGGCGCGATGAACTGCGGCAGGAAAGCGAAAAAGAAGATCGACAGTTTCGGGTTCAGCAAATTGATGAGGATCGCCTCGCCGATGATACGGGCGGCCTTGCGGGGCTCTCTGGTATCGTCGATCTTCAGCGCACCGTCCTCCCGCAGCGTGTTCCACGCCATGTAGAGAAGATAGGCGACCCCCAGATATTTGACGACACCGAAGGCGAGCGCGCTGGTGTGCAGGATGGCGGCAAGGCCGGTGATGGCGGCGAGCAGATGCGGCACGATGCCAAGCGTGCAGCCGAAGGCCGCAACGACGCTCGCCCTTGCCCCCTGCGAAAGACCGGCGGCCAGCGTGTAGACCACGCCGGTTCCGGGAGAGGCTGCGACGATGAAGGATGTGATGAGGAATTCGGGTGTCATGGTGCGGGTGTGTCCTGTGGGGTGGAGGACAGCAGCATGAGGGTGCGTGGAGTGGGTGTCTTGGATGAAATTGCAGCGCAGACGCTCGTCGGCGCGCGCCGAAGTGGCGGGTCAGGGTATCGGCCAGCACACTCCGTCCTCATTCCTGTGTTTGTCACAGGAATCCAGTCGACGCGCGTCTGCGCAGCGGGAGAGTCCTTTCAGCCCAAGGACTTGGGCTGGCTGGATCCCTGTGACAAGCACAGGAATGAGGGCGGAGAAAACATCTACGAAAGCGCCGCCCGGTAAACCGCCGGCGTAACCCCGAATTGCCGCACGAAGAACCGGTTCAGATGGCTCTGGTCGGCAAAACCGGCTGCGAAGGCCGCCTCGGCGGGCGGCGTGCCTCTGGCCAGTGCATGGCGCGCCGCATGGACGCGCCGCTGGAGAAGATAGCTGTGCGGCGTAAGCCCAGTGGCCCGGGCGAAAGCGCGCAGGAAGCGGAACTGGCTCATGCCGGCTTCCGCGGCGAGATCGGCAAGGCGGAACGGCCGGGAGGGCTCGTCGTCGATGCGGCTTTTCGCCCGCTTTATATTCTCGGGTGCGGCGATTTCGCCCGGCTTCGCCGCCGTCTCCATCGCCCCCGCCAGAAGCGTCAGCAGGGTCTCGTCGCCACGAAGGGTTTCGCCCGGCCGTTCTCTTGCCGTCATGGCTGCAAAGACAGCGTTGAACCGCTTCGCCAACGGCCTGATGTCGACGGGATAGGCGAATTCGAACGCGCCGCGATCCGTCTCGCCGATATCGGCAATGGCGTCGCGGACGATACCGATGTCGAGATAGAGCATCCGCCAGGCGCGGCCGCCCTCCCCGAGCGGAATACCGTCATGCACCTCGCCCGGATTGACGGTGATGAGATGGCCGGCGCCCGCTTCCACCATGCCGCGGCCGGAGAGCGATTTCTGCGCCCCGCGTTCGATGAGACCGATGCCGAACTGATCGTGCATGTGGCGCGGAAAGGAACGGTCGCTATCCGCCGCCACGGCGACGACACCGGGCAGAATGGTTTTCGGCATCAGGAACCGGCCTTGGGCCATGAAAGCGCGCGCTCCGCAGATAAGAGCGCGACGCTATCACAGGATGCCCAGTCGCGACAGATGCGGCCGTTTACGGATGCATATGGTTGATCATGGCGAAGACCTGATCGAAATTGCCGTTCTGCGCGGCGAAACGCAGCGGCTTGCAGCGTTCCACCACCACTTCCTTCTCGTCCGGACGATTTTCAAGAATATCCATCACCTCGGAAATGAAGGCGTCGAGCGGCATGGCCCTTTCGTCGCTCGCCTGCCCCTCGCCCATCAACGTCGTCTGCACATAGGGCGGCACGATTTCGACGACATCCACCGGCGTTTCCTTCAGTTGCTCGCGCAGCGCGACCGAATAGGCGTGGATGGCCGATTTGGTGGCGCTGTAGGTGGGGGTCAGCACCATGGGCACGAAGGCGAGGCCGGAGGAAACCGTCAGCACAGTGGCTGCGGGTTGCTTGAGGAAATGCGGCAAAAGCGCCGCCGTCAGGCGAATGGGTGCGAGAAGATTGGTGGCGATGGTTTCTTCGGCCGTGTCGAGATAATCCGGTGCTGCGGCGATGTCTTCCGGCCGCATGATGCCGGCATTGTTGATGACAGCGTTGATGGTCGGATGGGCCTTTACCAGAGCTTCGGCAAACGCGCGGATGCCTGCGGCGTCCGTCGCGTCCATCACCATCGAGGCCATGCCGGGATTGGCGGCCGTCACCTCGTCGAGCACGGCCTTGCGGCGGCCGGAAATGATGACCCGGTTGCCGGCCTTGTGAAACGCCTCCGCCAGCGCCCGGCCGATGCCGGAACCGCCGCCGGTGATGAGAATGGTGTTATCAGCGATTTTCATTGGAGCATCCTTTGCTTGTTGGCTGAAAGGAAGTTAGCTATGATACTCTCCAATCGAAAGTAGGCACCCAAAAGATTTATACTTACCCAAAGGAGAGTGTAAGATGAAGCGGCACGCCGCCGACCCGGCCATCGAAAGCCGGCGCAAGGTTCCGCCACCCGCGGATACCGATCCGGCAATAGAGGCGCTGGTTCAGGACATCATTGCCAAGGTGGCCGACAAATGGACGATGCTCATTCTGGAAGTGCTGGAAGAGCATGGCACGCTGCGCTTCACGCAGATCGGCAGGCTGGTCGGCAATATAAGCCAGAAGATGCTGACGAAAACGCTGCGGCAGATGGAAAGCGACGGGCTGGTGCGCCGCACCGTGCATCCCGTCATCCCGCCGCATGTGGATTACGGCCTGACGAACCTCGGCCGCACGCTGGGCAGCGCCTTTTGCGGCGTGTGGATATGGGCGGAAACGCACCATGCCGAAATAGAAGAGGCGCGGCGCCTGTTCAATGAACAGCCGCCGCGCCCCGCTATGGAGTAGTTTCGCCTCAGGCGAACTGGCTGAGGCCCGGAACCGAGGCGATCACCTGATCGACAACCTCATCGCCCGCATGCTGGCGAGCAACGGAGATGGTTTCCTTGGCGAGCGTGGAAATCTCGCTCATGCCGAGGCCCTGGCTCATCAGCTGCTGGCCCAGCCCCATGATGCCGCCGCCGCCGATCGCGCTCATCAGGCCGCCGAGCAGACCGCCGCCGCCGGCACCTTCGCCATTATACTGCGCCACCAGTTCGCTGGCGCCGGGAATGGCTTCGATCATGCGGGCGATCGGGCCGTCTTCCGCCTCACGCTGAAGAAAACCGAGAATCATACCAATGGCCTTTTCGGCCAGTTCGGGGCTGATTCCCGCCTTCTCGGCGATCTGGCTCACGACTTCGTTCATTCTTGCCTCCTGTTGAAAAACGACGCCAACATCGAATAACTGACGTTAACGTCAACGTAAAACAATATCATGCCGCATTCAAGCGGCCAGGGTCAGGTGCGGCAACTTTCATCAAGCGGTTTTTCTTCATCGCCATCAAGCAGTTGTTGCGCCTTGAAACTGTCCTTATAAGATCATCACAACCAAACTATGAAAAGGCCGCTATCGTCAGAAGTGGCCACAACATGGTAGTGACGCTTTAAATTCGGACATGACTTTTGCAAAATCCACCGCGATTTTAAGGTCATGCACCAGCCGCAGGAGAAAATGGTCGATGTTGCAGGACGGACAGCTCTATATCGGGACCAGCCGCAATCCGGACGACAGCCTGAACAAGGGCGAATATCTGGAACTGAAATTCGGCAACCGCCATGGCCTCATCACCGGCGCGACGGGAACGGGCAAGACCGTGACGTTGCAGGTGCTGGCCGAAGGTTTTTCCAAGGCCGGCGTGCCGGTTTTCTGCGCCGATATCAAGGGCGACCTTTCCGGCATCGCCGCGCAGGGCGAAGCCAAGGACTGGGTGCAGAAACGCGCCGAACAGATCGGCTTCACCGATTTTGCCTATGGCAAATCGCCGGTGATCTTCTGGGATCTCTACGGTGAAAAAGGCCATCGCGTCCGCGCCACCATCGCCGAAATGGGGCCGCTGCTGCTCGCCCGGCTGATGGATGCTTCGGAAGCGCAGGAAGGCGTGCTCAACATCGCCTTCAAGATCGCCGATCAGGGCGGGCTGCCGCTGCTCGATCTCAAGGACCTGCAATCGCTCCTGAACTATATGGGCGAAAACGCAACCGAGCTTTCCAACCAGTTCGGCCTGATTTCCAAGGCCTCGGTCGGTTCGCTGCAGCGCGGGCTGCTGGTTCTCGAACAGCAGGGTGCGGCGAATTTCTTCGGCGAACCGGCGCTGAAGATCGCCGACATCATGCGTGTGGGCACGGATGGGGTTGGCACGATTTCGGTTCTCGCCGCCGACCGGCTGATGATGAACCCGCGCCTTTACGCCACCTTCCTGCTCTGGATGCTTTCGGAACTGTTCGAGGAGCTGCCGGAAGTGGGCGACCCGGAAAAACCGCGTCTGGTGTTCTTCTTCGACGAGGCGCATCTGCTCTTCAACGACGCGCCGCGGGTGCTGGTGGAACGCGTGGAACAGGTTGTGCGGCTCATCCGCTCCAAGGGCGTGGGCGTCTATTTCGTGACGCAGAACCCGCTCGACGTGCCGGAAACCGTTCTCGCCCAGCTCGGCAACCGCGTGCAGCACGCGCTTCGCGCCTATACGCCGCGCGAGCAGAAGGCGGTGCGCACCGCGGCCGACACCTTCCGCCAGAACCCGGCCTTCAACACCGCCGACACCATTACCACGCTCGGCACCGGTGAGGCGCTGATTTCCACCCTGCACGACAAGGGCGCTCCCTCCATCGTCGAGCGCACGCTGGTACGCCCGCCATCGGGCCGTGTCGGGCCGCTCACCGATGCGGAGCGCAAGTCCCTGATCGATGTGAGCCCCGTCGCCGGGCAATATGACAAGGATATCGACCGGGAATCGGCCTTCGAAATCCTCGCCGCCCGCGCCCAGAAGGCTGCCGATGCAGAAGCCGCCAGACGTGCGGAAGAAGAAAACGCCGCCAGCCAGTCCGAGAGCGCTTCCGGCCGCTGGCGCCTGCCCGGCTTTGGCGATGAAGAACCCGCACCGGCCTCCACCGGCTCGCGCAATGGCGGCGCACGCAAGACCGGATACCAGCGCGAAACGGTGATCGAGGCGGCAATGAAAAGCGCTGCCCGCTCGGTTGCCACCTCGGTCGGCCGCGCCATCGTGCGCGGGATTCTCGGTAGTTTGAAGCGATAAAAACGGATACGCCGCCCACCCTCGATGGGGCGGGCGGCGCTTGATTGGCGTCCCGGTTACTTCTGGCGATAGAAGATCATGCCGCCGTGATAAAGCACATCGTCGACGAATTCGCCGTCGGCGGTGAAGCCGGTATCGTCCCAATAGTCGATATGGTTTCCCTTCACCTCATAGCGTCCCTGATAGGCGCTTTTGCGGTTGCCCCGCGCCTCGTCATACCGGCCATTGGGCAGAAGCTCCTGACGAATGTGGCCATCGCCGGTGACCCACATGCCGATATAGGGGTGGTTCCGGGTTTGAGACGTTTCGGTCATATTCACGTCCATGGCGTCGCTCGCTTTGCGGGAACCCGTATCGGCGGAAGCCGTTGCGAGCAGAAGCGCAACGGATGTCGAAACAATGTTCATTGTTTTTGCCCTCCCGATGCAGCGTTGGCGCGGCGTTCCTCGAACAGCTCGGCAAGCGTGCGGGATGCGGCGATGGCTTTGGGAAAACCTGCGGGAACGGTGATCAGATAGACCATTTCCTTCAGCTCTTCGTCGGTTGCGCCCACATTGAGCGCATAACCGGCATGGACCTTCATCAGATCACGCTCGCCAAGGGCCGCCATGACCGCGACGGCGGCCAGCTGGCGGGTCCGGTTATCCAGACCCGGCCGGGACCAGACCTCCCCCAGGGCGTAGCCTTCGGTCGCATCGGCAAGGAAAGGAAACTCCTGCCGCAAGCGTTCCAGATTGGACTGGGGCTGGCCATTATTGAGGCTGCGGACGACTTCATCGCCACGCTTCAGCCTGTCATCCAGTCGTTGCGGATTGGCGATGGCGGCACTTGCCGCAAGCATGGCAATTGCAAGCACGGTCGGAAAAATCGCTTTCATGTCGCTCTCCTCAGGCGGCGGTGGGTCGGACGACGATTTCATTGACGTCCACATCGTCGGGCTGCTCAATGGCGTAACGCACCGCGCGGCCGATGGCGTCGGGCTTCAGGGCGATGGCCCGATAGGTCTGCATCAGTTCCGCAGCGGCGGGATCGGTGATGGTGTGGGCAAGTTCGCTTTCCACCACGCCGGGGTGAATGCAGGTGACACGCAAGTCGCGGTTTTCCTGCCGCAGCCCGTCCGAAATCGCCCGCACCGCGAATTTCGTCGCGCAATAGACGGCAGCCGTGGGCGAAACGGCGAGCGCACCGATGGAGGCGATGTTGATGATGTGGCCGGAAGCGCGGGTGGTCATCTCGGGCAGAACGGCGGCGACGCCATAAAGCACGCCCTTGATGTTGACGTCGATCATGCGGTCCCATTCATCGACCTTCAGGGACGACATTAACGACAACGGCATGATGCCGGCATTGTTGACGATGACGTCGACCTGCCCGAAGGCCTTGCGCCCCGTCTCCGCAAAGGCCTCGACGCTCTGTCTGTCCGTCACGTTCAGCGGCTGGATGATGACCTCGGCGCCCTTCCCGCGCAATTCTTCGGCAAGCGCCTGCAAGCGATCCATGCGGCGCGCGCCCAGCACCAGCTTCGCCCCGGCGGCGGCCAGTTCCCTTGCGATACCCTCACCGATCCCGCTCGATGCACCTGTGATGAGAACGACTTTGTTCAATGTCATGGCTTTCTCCTTGGTGTTACGGCCGGTTTTTCTGGAAGCGGCCATTGCAGACAAGATAAAGCTTGGGCATTGTCGTGATAACCGCCTCAATCATAACCTCAATGGGTAGAATTTCTAACCAATGAACATCGATCTCAACGCGCTTTCGACATTCTGCATGGTTGCCGAGGAACGTAACTTCCGGGCTGTCGCAGACAGGCTCGGCGTGACCCGCTCCGCCGTCAGCCAGACCATCCGCAAGCTTGAAGAAACGATGGGAATAGCGCTGGTGCAACGCACGACACGCAGCGTCAGCCTGACGGAAGCGGGACAGCAGCTTTATGCGGATGTCTCGCCATCCATCGGCAATCTCGTTGAGGCTGCCAATGCCGCGTCATCCCTGAGCGGCGCCGTGCGCGGGCAGTTGCGCCTTGCGGTGTCCTCGATAGCCGAGCGTTTTTTATCCGGGCCATTGCTTGCGCGCTTTGCGGAAATACATCCCGAAGTGCAGCTCGATATCGTCGTGACGGACGAGGAATTCGATATCGTCGCCGAGCACTACGATGCCGGCGTGCGTCTTGGAGAACTGATCGCGCAGGACATGATTGCGGTTCCGGTTTCCGCTCCGCAGCGGCAGCTCGCCGTCTGCTCGCCGCACTATCGGGACCGCTTCGGCCTGCCGACGCAGCCCCGCGAATTGATAGGACACAGGTGTATCGGCTGGCGACCCCGTCCGGGTGTGGCGCCATACAGGTGGGAATTTGCGGAAAACGGCCGTGAATTTGCGGTGGCGGTGGAGCCGGCCTTCACCACCAACGACATGCAGCTGATGATCAAGCTGGCCTGCGCCGGTGCGGGCATCACATTCGGCATGGAAGAGACATTCCGCCCCTATCTGGAGAGCGGACAGCTCGTTTCCATGCTGGAAGACCACTCCCCGAGCTTTGCGGGATTTTATCTCTATTATCCCAGCCGCCGCAATCTTGCGCCGAAGCTGCGCGCCTTCATCGATCACGTTCGCCTGTCAAGAGAGCGGTAATCTGCCGGAGCGAGCCCCGGCAGATTGTTAGAAAACAGGGCTATTTCCTCTGCGAAACCAGCGAGAAATAAGCGCCCTGCGGATCGACGCAATTGACGATCCAGCTCTCGCCGGGAACCTCCATCGGACCGTTGACGACCTTGCCGCCGCCAGTGCTGACGCGGGTGATGGCGTCATCGATACCGTCCACATTGAAGTAATAACCCCAGTGACAGACGGGGACCTGCGGCATGCGTTTCATCATGCCGCCGACAGCCTTGCCCCTGTAGGCGAAGATGCGGTACGGGCCCATGTCGCCCATGTCGAAATCATGGTCCTTGGTCCAGCCGAAAACATCGCCGTAAAAGGCCATGGCCTCGTCGACATTATCGGTGAAGAGCTCGTGCCAGCCGACATGGCCCTGCTTTTCCTGCATATCCTCGGGGAAACCGCCGGTTTCCATCGGCAGCGGCGTCATGATGCACAGCACCGCACCGAAGGGATCGGCGACCACGGCGAAGCGGCCGATTTCGGGAATATCCTGCGGCGGACGTCTGACCGCGCCGCCCTTTTCAGCGAATTGTTTCGCCGTGGCGTCCACATCGTCGACATCGACATAGGCGGTCCAGTTCGGGGGAATGCCCTGGCCCTTGTGCTCGTCGGTCAGCTCCATGACGCCGCCCATGCCCTTGCCATCGGCCTCCAGCACCAGATAGGGCATTTCCGGCGAGCCGAAATCCTTGGTCTGCCAGCCGACGACATGACCATAAAAGCGGGCTGCCGCTTCCATGTCGGGCGTCATCAGCTCGACCCAGATGAATTTTCCATGTGTATCGGACATTGTCGTCTCCTATGGAGGGTTTGGCGGGTGTTTTTCGGCAAGCGCCCGCCGCAGGATGCGGCGGCGCCGGTGGTTTTCGGGTGAAATTTTCGCAGGGCTTCAGGCCTTGCGGCGGAATTCCGATGTCATGAAGGTCTTGAATGTGCCGTCCGGCTGCCTGACGCTGCCGGAAAAGCTGCGGTGATTGTCGTCATGCAGCACCAGCACGTCGTGATAGGTATCGGTGCGGCCGGAACCGTCGAAGGCCGGGCCTTCCGCTTCCAGCGTCAGGGTCTTGCCGTCCTCTTCCAGCCAGCCCTTGTAGACCCAGAGATTGGTCATCATCGACCCTACCCAGGTGCCGACGAAATTGCCCTTGGCCGGGTCGAAGCCGACCGTGATCACAGCCGTCATATCCGTGCCGTCAGGCATCTTGCCGGTGCCGTTGCCGATGATCCACAAGCCGCCGACGGAGCGGACGGTCTCGGTGAATTGCTGCGACGGGTCGTCGGCATCGTAGCCCTCATGGCCGGAACTGGAGGTCATGACCCAGTCTCCGACGATCCTCTTCAGGAACTCATGTTCCTTCTGCGGCTTGGCGATTTCCATTTCCATTGTTGTTTCCTCCTCGTCCGTCCGTTTTCAGTGGCAGCAGGCTGCCGCCTTCGGCGCATCCTCGTACTGGTCGTGGCGGCGCACCCAATCCATTACCTCCTCCTCGTTACGGCCTTTTGGCACCAGATCGAGCAGCATCAGCGTGCCGAGCGTCTGCTCCGCGCCGCGGGCGTAAGTGGAATAGGTGTGGTAGATCTTGCCGTCATCGCCCCTGGCGAAAACGCTGATGCCGTGCAGGTCCTTCAGGTCGCCATAGGGCGCCATGTCACGGTAATTATATGTGATTTCACCTTTGGCCATGTCCTCGTCACGGAACGAGGCCTGATAATCGTAGTTGAAATCGCTGCTTTCGGCCGAAACCCACGGGAATTTCCAGCCCATGCGGTTCCTGTAGCTTTCGATCTTCTCAAGCGGCGCGCGCGAAACCGCAACGAAACCCGCATCGCCGTGCTTGAGGTGGATCAGCGCGCCATCGACATGGTCGGCAAAGAAGGAGCAACCGACGCAGCCCTCCTCCCAGTCGGGCGCCAGCATGAAGTGATAGACGATGAGCTGGCTGCAGGTGCCGAACAGTTCCTTCAACGATTTGGGGCCGGAAGGGGCATCGAAGATATAATCCTTCGTCACCTCCTCCCAGGGCAGCGCACGCCGGGCCTCGTTCAGCCTGTCGCGGGCGCGGGTCATTTCCTTTTCCTTCACCAGCAGATCGCGGCGGGCCGCAAGCCACTCCTCTTTCGAAACGACGGGATGAGACATGATCTTTCCTCCTTGGATCCGTCTTTCACCACGACACCGCCCCGCTTTAACGGTGGGCGCCGGCTATTTCTGTGCTGAAAGTCAATAAACAGTCTGCGGGGCATCAAGTTCCGCTTGACTAATTAGGTTGATATCAACATATTTATCCCATGTCAAACGCCAGCGTGATTCCTTTTTCGACAACTCTTTTCGTGCGGGATGCCTGTCTGTGCCTGCATGCGCAGCGCGCCGCACGGGCATTGGCGCGGTTGTTCGACAATGCGCTGAAGCCGGTCGGCATCACCAATGGACAATTTTCGCTGCTGATGTCGCTCAACCGGCCGGAGCCGCCGCCGATGGGACCGGTCGCCAATCTTCTGGCCATGGACCGCACGACGCTGACGGCAGCGCTGAAGCCGCTGGAGCGGCGCGGGCTGGTCAGCATCGAGCAGGACCCGAAGGACAAGCGCGGCAAACGGCTGCGGCTGACGGCGGACGGCATGGCTGTGCTCGCCGCCGCCTTCCCCATCTGGGAACAGACCCATGCCGAAATCGAAGCCCGCATCGGCAGCGGCGACCCCGACCGGCTGCGCCGCGACCTTATCGATCTCGGCTGACAGGATTGACGGCATGGCGCCACTTTTGTCGGCGACAATGTCATCCGGCCGTCGTGCCGGGGAGCGACACTACGAAGAAAGCGCAATCAAGGAGGAATGATCATGCGTGCAATCGTTTTTGTAAAAGCCACCAAAAGCAGCGAAGACGGCGTCATGCCCACGACCGAGCTGATCGAGGCGATGGGAAAATTCAACGAGGAACTGGTCAATGCCGGCATCATGCAATCCGGCGACGGCCTGCATCCCTCCTCCAAGGGCAAGAGGGTTGTGTTCGACGGTGACAGCCGCACGGTGATCGACGGCCCCTTCCCGCACACCAATGAGCTGGTCGCCGGCTTCTGGATCTGGACTGTGAAGGACATGGACGAGGCCGTGGCCTGGGTGAAACGCTGCCCGAACCCGATGCTGGAGCGCAGCGAAATCGAAATTCGCCCGATGTTCGAAATGGAAGACTTCGGCGACGCGGTAACGCCGGAAATCGCCGCGCATGTGGAAGAACTGCGCGCGCGTGTCGCGAAGCAATAAAGGCCGCTCAAGCGAAGGCCGGATTAAAACGGGAGGGTGCGGGCTTGCCGCACTCTCCCCCACCGCCTGCCATTGCAAAAGCCGTTGCCTCGAACAACCGCCGCTGTTAATGGTGAAGCGGTTCAACCCGTTTCAAGAAAGGAGGCTTCGCATGGATATTTCCTGCTTCTGGCGCAATCGTCAGCTCTGCCACCTTTTTGCCCTGCAGACACGTTTGCAGGGCTGACCGGAACACCAACACTCTGGTTTGCCCAAAAGGCCGCGCAGAATGCAGCTTGTCTGCCGTTGCGCATGTTTTCACGACGGATCACCCCGAACCGAAACCCCGTACTGCCTGCGGCAGACCACGGTTCGTCGCGGGTCCGTCTTGCCAGAGACGACTTCATGACCATCATCACGCTTCGAAACCTCGGAATCATTCTGGGCAAGCCGCTTTTTTCCAATCTCAGCCTCACGGTGAATGCGGGAGACCGCATCGGCATCGTCGCCGCCAATGGCTGCGGCAAATCCACCCTGCTCCATTGCCTTTCCGGTGACATGGAGCCCACCAGCGGTGATATCACCCGGCTGCGCGGGCTGACGCAGTCCATCGTCCACCAGCATCTGCCCTCACCGCTGATGGAACAGACGATGCGGAACGCCGTGCTTTCCGCCCTGCCGGCGGACACGATCGACAGCGAGAGCTGGCGCGCCGACATTATTTTCGACGCCATGCTGGTGCCGGAGCCGTTCCGCGAGCGCCGCCTGAAAGAATTGAGCGGCGGCTGGCAGAGGCTTGCCATGCTGGCGCGGGCATGGATTACCGAGCCGGATGTGCTGCTGCTCGACGAGCCGACCAACCATCTCGACCTCGAAAAGATCAATGTGCTGGAAAACTGGCTCGGTGAATTGCCGCGCGATACGGCTGTCATCATCGTTAGCCATGACCGCGCCTTCCTCGACAATGTCACCAGGAGCACGCTGTTCCTGCGGCCGGAAAATTCGGCGCTGTTCCGGCTGCCCTATGGCCACGCACGGACGGTGCTGGAAGAAGAGGATGCCGCCGATGAGCGGCGTTTCCAGCGCGACATGAAAACCGCCCAGCAATTGCGCCGGCAGGCCGCCAAGCTGAACAATATAGGCATCAATTCCGGCAGCGATCTTCTGACCGTCAAGACCAAGCAATTGCGTGAGCGTGCGGAAAAGATTGAAGAAAAGGCGCGGCCCGCCCATATCGAGCGATCCGCCGGCAAGATCCAGCTCGCCAATCGCGGCACCCATGCCAGGGTTCTGGTCACTCTGGAAGATGCACCGGTCTCGACGCCGGACGGAACAGTGCTGTTTCGCACCGGCCGGCAATTTATCCGTCAGGGGGACCGCATCGTCATTCTCGGCCGCAACGGCGTCGGCAAGACACGGCTGATGTCGCTTCTGCAGGCGGCTGTATCGGGTGCAGGCCAGATACAGGAGGGCATCAAGGCCACGCCCTCGCTGGTGGCCGGATATGTCGATCAGTCGCTCGCCGAGATCGATGACGACAGCACGCCCGTTGCACTGCTGTCCCGCCGCTTCGATATTGGCGACCAGCGCATCCACGGCCTGCTCGCGGGCGCTGGAATCGACATGGAAATGCAGAAGCGCCGCATCGCCGCCCTTTCCGGCGGGCAGAAGGCCCGGCTTGCCATGCTGGCGCTGCGGCTGGCGGAGCCGAATTTCTACCTGCTGGACGAGCCCACCAACCATCTGGACATTGAGGGGCAGGAAGCGCTGGAGGCGGAAATCATCGGCCGCGAGGCCAGCTGCGTGTTCGTCTCGCATGACAGGAGTTTCGTGCGGGCTGTCGGAACCCGCTTCTGGCTGATCGACAAGCGCAGGCTGGTGGAAGTCGACGATCCCGAAGGGTTTTTCGCCTCGGCCTGATGGTCTTGAAAAGCAAACGCCCGTCAGCCCAAAAGGCTGGCGAGGCGTGGATCGCCGGCGAAATCTAAAACCGCAAAACCCGTTCTGCGCATCGGAAATTCGCAGAGCGCCTGCACCCCCGTTTTCGACAGGTGGATACGCCAGCTCATCCGTTCCACCGGCGTCTTCGCGGCAAAAGCCTTCGGCGACAGAACCGCGATGTTGAGGCCGCCGGCGGGGTCGCGTACCGAGCGATAGAGGATAGCCTCGATCTTCGCCAGACGCGCCTGATCGGCCAGCGCCTGGCACGGCTCGTAATTCTGCAGATCGGTCCACAGGCGAGCATCCCGGCTCAGTTCCGGTTTCGTCAGGTTGAGCGCCGCATCGGTGGCGATACGGGCGGCGAAGGCGGAATAGTCGGCGGGATTGGCGGGCAGCGGCGTGCCCGGCGATTCGGCATAAAACAGCAGCCGATAAAAGGCCATTTCGGCCAGCGCCGTCTCCACCTTCTGGGCGGCGTAATAAACGCCTTCGGTATAGCCCGCGCGGCGGAAGCGCGAACCATGCGGATAGGCGGCTCCATACCGGAAGGGCGTGGCGAGAAGATAATCGAAACCGGCGCATTCCGGCGGAAACGGCCGCTTGCTCGTCTCCAGAATATCTTCCAGCAGCGATTGCTCCTCCACCGTATCCACCAGTTTCATGGTGGAGACCTGATGCTGCGCCTCCACCAGCCGCCAGTATTTTCCCGATACGGCGCGTTTTTCAGACAGGAGCGCGTCGGGCGTCCAGATAGGAGAGGACATCGATCAATCCGGTAATGGTGGTCAGTTTGTCGGCAGGCACGGCGTTCAGCGCAACATTGTGATTGCGCAGCCAGTTTTTCGCCACGGCCTCATCGCCGCCGGCAATCGCATCCAGCGAGCGGAAAACCCGGATCAGCAGCACCGCAAGCTCGAAGGATTTGGCGCCCGGCTCCAGCAGGAAATCGAGCCGTTTCATGCGCGACACGGTGGGGGCGGAAACGCCAAGAATATCGGCCGTGCGCGCGGCATTCAGGCCCAGCCGCTCGGCGGCGGCGATAACGGCCTTGGTGACGACCCTGCCCTGCGAGGCGGGATCCATGGCGCTCTTGGCGTGAATATTCATGACGCATATCCTTTCCTTGGAAAGAATATAGCATTTTTCTTTCTGAAAACAAGAAGGCCGGGATGAACCCGACCTCATTGTTCAGATAGCTTACTCACGCGAATTGGATCAGGCCACCGAGACCGGCACTTCCGTGGAGGTACGCATGGCGTGGCTGTAAGGGCAGACGATGTGAGCGGCGGCAACCAGCTTTTCGGCGACTTCGCGCTCGACGCCCGGAATATTGGCCTTCAGCGACACTTCGATGCCGAAGCCGCCGCCATCTTCGCGCGGGCCGATGCCGACGGTTGCCGTCACAGTCGTGTCTTCAGGAATCTTTACCTTTTCCTTGCCGGCGACAAATTTCAGCGCGCCCAGGAAGCAGGCGGAATAACCGGCTGCGAAAAGCTGCTCCGGATTGGTGCCACGGGCGCCATCGCCGCCCAGCTCCTTCGGAACGGTCAGCGTCACGTCGAGAACGCCGTCTTCCGACTTGGCGTTGCCGGCGCGGCCACCGGTGGCGGATGCTTTGGTCGTGTAGAGAATGGGCATGACATTTACTCCTTCGGGTTGGTGTTGGGCATCTTATAACGCACAATTAAATTGTGCGCAATATAGTTTTGCGCATTGAATGAAATTTTGTTTTTTGCGATAATTTTCACGAAATTTCGCCGCGCATCCATGCGGCAGGAACCGAAAGCGGGGGCTGATTGTTCCCTTCCCGGTTGATTTTGGAGCAGGAAAATGGACGCAGAGGGCGACGAGAAGAAGATGGAAAGCCTGTTGAGGCTGGACCAGCAGATATGTTTTGCCCTTTATGGCGCGGCACACGCCTTCACACGCGCCTATAAGCCGCTGCTCGACCCGATCGGGCTGACCTATCCGCAATATCTGGTGATGATGGCGCTATGGGAAAAAGAGACATCCACCGTCAAGGCGCTCGGCGAAATGCTGGGCCTCGATTCGGGCACGCTGTCGCCGCTGCTGAAGAGGCTCGAACATGCGGGGCTGATCACCCGCAAGCGCGGCACGGTGGATGAGCGGCAGGTGCTGGTGGCCCTGACGCCGAAGGGCGCGAACCTCAAAAAAGAGGGCGTGAAAATCATGGCGGCAATCGGCAGCGCGACTGGCTGCGGGCTGGAAGAGCTGGTGCAGATTCGCGACCGGGTGAATGCGCTGAAGGACAGTCTCAGCCGGCCCTAACCCTCCGGCAAGTCACAAGGGCTGACAATCTCTCTTCCGTCATGCTCGGGCCTGTCCCGAGCATCTGCAACGTATTGATTTAGTGCGACGTGATTAGATCCTCGGGACGAGCCCGAGGATGACGTCGAGTATGGGGACAGGTTTTCCTTAAATTAAAGGCGGCACAGGGCCGCCTTTTTATTCGAAGCGTTTTCGGCTTACTGCCAGACCACCACACGCGCCTTCTGCGGCACGCGGTCGTAAAGATCGATGACGTCCTGGTTCATCAGGCGCACGCAGCCGGAAGAGACGGCCTTGCCGATGGAGTTCCATTCCGGCGAACCGTGCAGACGGTAGAGCGTGTCCTTGCCGTTCTGGAAGATATAAAGGGCGCGTGCGCCGAGCGGGTTCTTCAGGCCCGGCGGCATGCCGCCGTTCTTGGAGGAATATTTGACCAGTTCCGGCTGGCGGGCGACCATTTCGTCCGGCGGGGTCCATTTCGGCCACTTCTGACGCCACTGGATGACGCCCTCGCCCGACCAGGCGAAACCTTCGCGGCCGATGCCGACGCCGTAACGCATGGCGCTGCCGCCCTGCTCCACGACATAAAGGAAGCGCGAACGCGTGTCGACAACCACGGTGCCGGGACGTTCGCCGGTCGGGTCGACAACCCGCTGGCGGTAATAACGGCGGTCGATTTTCTGATAGGGGACGGCGGGAATGACGTAACCGCCATCCTCAACCGAGCCGTACATGACGGCCAGTTCCGCATCGCTGACGCCCGGCGAGAACATCTGCCGGAAATCGCTGCCGATGGCGCTTGCCTGCTGGCGAATGGCTTCTCCCGTGCCCGACGAGGCGCAGCCTGCGAGAAGCGAAGCGGAGGAGATGCCGAGAAGGGAAAGGAAGGTGCGTCTGGAAAGATCTGTGTCGGTGCTTGTCATAAGGCCGGTTTGTCCCACATTTCGAACGGCTATATCGCCGTTGTACGTCATTTGTTCCATGTCATGCGTATTGCGAAAATAGTTAACCGACCGCTAAAAGCCAGTCACAAGGCGCTGGCGGAATGGGTCCAATATCTCTTTCTTTTAGAAAGTGTTCAGATAACCACAATCTGCGCCCCTTGCGGCACACGCTCGTAGAGATCGATCACATCCTGATTGAGCATGCGCACGCAGCCGGAGGACGTCGCCTTGCCGACGGATTGCCAGTCCGGCGTGCCATGCACGCGGTAAAGCGTGTCCTTGCCATCCTTGAAGATATAAAGCGCACGCGCCCCGAGCGGGTTGTTGAGACCGGGCGTCATGCCGCCATTGGCGGCGGAGATGGAGGCGAGTTCCGGCTGGCGCTTGACCATTTCATCGGGCGGCGTCCAGCGTGGCCATTTCGCCTTCCACTGGATCTTGCCCCGGCCCGACCAGGCGTAACCGTCGCGCCCCAGCCCAACGCCGTAACGGATCGCCTTGCCGCCGGACTGCACGAGATAGAGAAAATGCTGTCTGGTATCGACGATAATGGTGCCGGGGGCTTCCGCCGTCTGGTAGCTCACTTCCTGCCTGAGATAACGCGGATCGATGCGGCCATAGGGAATGGCCGGCAGCGAGCGGTCCTCATCGCGGATCGGGCCATACATGACCCGGTGCAGCGGATTGGAGACAGGCAGGCCATAGGCCATCGCCTGGCCCTGCGGCTGCTGCGCGTTAAAACCCTGCACCTGCGGCGCATTGAGGCCCTGCCCGCGCACCGGCGGGCCGTATTCCTGATGGAAGCGGGTTCTGAACAGATCCGGCGGGCGCGTCGAAAGCTGGCCCGGCTGCGGCGGCAGTTCCGGCTGGCGATTGGAGCTGACGGAGTTGAAATTGAATACCGGCGCCGTTTCCCTGACGAAAACACCCGGGTCCATCCGGGTCGTATCCGTCACGAAAAGGCAGCCGCTCATGAGAGGCAGCAGGGCAAGCCCGACCAGAGAGGCCGCCCGGCGACCGTTTTTCAAAAGGAGTGCTATCATCTGAACCGCTTCATGGAATCCAATCTGACGGCATGATGAACCGTGCGGCTGGCGCGAAGCTGGCGTCGGTTTTTCAAAAAAAATCGAAAAACCGCATTTTTGCTCTTGAAGCTCTAGTTGCTAGAGGTGCGAGATTGACCGTCGACTGGAATTCAGGAGCGGAAACCATGAATATTTCGACAGGCATAAACATCAAGGGCAAAGACGGCGAGCAACTGACCTTCTCCGTTGGCGGCATGGATTGCGGCAGCTGCGCGGCGAAAATCGAAACCGCGCTTTCCCGCCTGCCGGGCGTTGCCGACGTCAAGGTTTCCGTTGCGCGCGAAAGGCTGAACCTTTCGCTGGCCGAAAGCAAAACCTCGGTCGAAAAAATCGAAGACACGCTGCGCAAGCTCGGTTTCAAACCCGCCTTGCTGCCGCAGGAAAAAGTCTCCCGCGCAAAAGTCGAGGCGGATCATCACGGCCACGACCATGATGACCACGATCATTCGTCCTGCGGCGGCCACCATGCCGATACCGGAGCGAGCGCCGACAACAGCAATGCGCTGACCTTTTCGGTCGGCGGTATGGATTGCGGCAGTTGCGCCGCCAAGATCGAGACGGCGCTCTCCCGCCTGCCCGGCGTTGCCGACGTCAAGGTTTCCGTTGCGCGCGAAAGGCTGAACCTTTCGCTGGCCGAGAGCAAAACCCCGGTCGAAAAAATCGAGGACACGCTGCGCAAGCTCGGTTTCAAGCCGGCCCTGCTGCCGCAGGAAAAGACCGCGCGAGAAAAAGCCGCAGATCACAATCACGATCATGACCACGGATCATGCAGCGGCCATCACCACGACCATGACCATTCAGATCATGACCATTCCGGCCACGACCATGCGGGCCATTCGCATGGTTCCGCTCCGGCGGCTGCAGCCCAGAGCGCGGAAGTAGGACATGCCCATGGTGCGGATGAAAAAGGCGCGTGGTGGCGCACCGCAAAGGCGCGCAACACCTTCACAGGCACCGTTTTGGTCGCCATCGCCTATGCGGCGGAACTGAGCTTCCCGGCATGGGGCGGTTACGCCTTCATCATCGCCACGCTGGTCACGCTCTTCCCCATCGCGAAGAACGCTTTCAACGCCGCCCGTTTCGGCGCGGTCTTCACCATCGAAATGCTGATGACGATTGCCGCCATCGGCGCGATCATCATCGGCGAGGCGGAAGAGGCGGCCATCGTCGTGTTGCTCTTCTCCGTCGGCGAATTGCTGGAAGGTTTCGCCGCCGCCCGCGCCCGCTCGGGCATCAAGGCGCTCGGTTCGCTGCTGCCGAAAACGGCTCTGGTGGAGGAAAACGGCGCGCTGCGACAGGTCGCGGCCGATCAGGTGCGCATCGGCCAGGTGGTCGTGGCGCGTCCCGGCGACCGTATCGCCGCCGATGGCGTTGTCATGGAAGGCCAGTCGAGCGTCGACGAATCGCCGATGACCGGAGAGAGCATTCCCGTCGCCAAGGAAAAGGGCGCGCGCGTCTTTGCCGGCTCGATCAACCATGACGGCTCGCTGCGCATCCGCGTCGACCGCGCGCCGGAAGACAACACCATTGCCCGCATCATCACGCTCGTCGAGGAAGCGCAGGATGCGCGTGCGCCGACCGAGCGCTTCATCCAGAGCTTCTCGCGTTATTACATGCCGCTGATCGTGGCGATCTCGGTGCTGACCATCATCGTGCCGCCGCTTGTCGGCCTCGGCGACTGGGATACCTGGATTTATCGCGGCCTTGCCCTGCTGCTGATCGGTTGCCCCTGCGCGCTGGTCATCTCGGTTCCCGCGGCCATCGCCTCCAGCCTTTCGGCAGCGGCACGCCATGGCATGCTGGTGAAGGGCGGCGCGGTCATCGAAATGCTGGCGCGCACCGAAACCGTCGCTTTCGACAAGACCGGCACGCTGACGCTCGGCGAACCTGTCGTGACCGACGTGGTGGCGCTTGACGGCAACGAGGCCGAGCTGATTGCGCAAGCCGCAACCATCGAGCACGAATCGAGCCATCCGCTCGCCCGCGCCATCGTCAATCATGCCGAAAAGAGCGGCGTGAAGCCCCTGCCCGGCTCCAACATCAAGGCGATTTCCGGTCGCGGCATGCAGGGCAATGTCGGCGGGAAAGACCTGTTCATCGGCGCACCGCGCTTTGCAACGGAAGTCGGCACCCTCTCGAAGGAACTGGCCGATCGCATTTCCGCACTGGAAAGCGAAGGCAAGACGGTGGCTGTCGTGATAGTCGGCGGGGCGGCAAGCGGCCTCTTCGCCATGCGCGATGAGCCACGTAAGGATGCGGCGGAAGGCGTGAAAGCGCTGAAGGAAATGGGCATTTCCTCGCTGATGCTGTCGGGTGACAATGCCCGCACGGCGCGTGCCATCGGCAACAAGCTGGGCCTTGAGGCGCGCGGCGAACTGCTGCCGCAGAACAAGGTCGAGGAAATCCGCAAGCTTGCCGAAAAGAAGACCGTGGTGATGGTGGGCGACGGCATCAACGATGCGCCGGCCCTTGCGGCGGCCAGCGTCGGCGTCGCCATCGGTTCCGGAACCGATGTAGCGATGGAAGCGGCGGATGCGGCGCTGATGCGCAACAATGTCGGCGACGCCGCCCGCCTGATCGGCCTGTCGCGCGCCACCATGCTGAATATCCGCCAGAACGTGACCATCGCGCTCGGCCTGAAGGCGGTCTTCCTTGTCACCACTGTAACCGGCGTTTCGGGCCTGTGGCTCGCCGTTTTCGCCGATACCGGCGCGACGGTTCTGGTCACCGCCAATGCCATGCGGCTGCTCGGCTATTTCAACCGCAACAAGGGCTGACATTCCATTTGCGTGCAAGACGGCCGGGTCTCGTCAATCGAGGCCCGGCCGTCTCATTTACGGCATATTGACAAACTAATTGCGTCCAATAAATACCGCGTACCGCCGTTTCCACGCGCGTGACAATCGATTCCACGCGCAGGAGCGCTGAACTTGGCAAAGCATGGCTATAACCGCATCGCGTACCGCGCGATCAAGATCGGTGGAAACATCGCCAAAGTCATCTTTTCCATCGATTTGTTCATCCGGCCCGGCAGAAGAAAAACGCTTCCGCAGTATCAGCCTGCCAGACGCAGCCCGAAATCGGAAAAGGCCATTCCCCGCATCATCTGGCAGACGAATTACTCCAACCGGGTAACGACGCCGATCTATGCGAATTTCCTGTTCAACCGTTGGCTGACGCCGGAATTCGAATATCGCTACCATGATGACGAGGCGTGCCAGACCTATATCGACCGGCATTTTCCCGGACGTTACGCCGACGCCTTCCGTCGCCTGCAGGTGGGCGCCGCCAAGGCGGATTTCTGGCGTATTCTGGTGCTGCTGCAGGAAGGCGGCATCTATCTCGATATCGATTCCAATTTTGCGGCCCGCCCCGAGGATGTGATCGGCCCGCAGGAAGAGGCCGTTTTCATCGCCATGAAAAGCGGCGAGATCACGAATTACTTCATGGCCTCCAGGCCCGGCCACCCGGCGCTCAGGCTGATGGCCGACCGTATTTCCCAGAATATCGAAGACGGAACGCTCGCCAGCGTCTACGACATGACCGGCCCGACGGTGGTGCATGCCGTCGTCAAGGAGCTCGGCCTGCCGGTTCGCAATTACCGCGAAATGTGCACCCAGGGTCAGTTCACCAACAAGCGCGCCCAATATGCCGATAAAAAAGACGGCGCATGGTGGGCGGAGCAGGCCAAGACGTCCATCGTCAAGAACTAGGGCATCTCCGGTACGTGCGAAGCGGTTTTAGCCGAACGCGCTCCTGAACCTCACGTGTCCCCAAAACAGCGGCACAGTCTGCATTTCAGACGAAGGCGTTGAAAAGGCGGATGCTTTCCTCCACCGCATGCGGCACCACGCCGTTATGGGTACCGGGCAACAGCTTCTTGTCGACCTTGAAGCCGGATGTCAGGGCGCGATCCACGAAAAGCTGGTGATCGGCATCGAAAGGCCGCTCCTCCGTGCCGCGCAGAAGCAGCGCCGGACATTTGAGGCTGGGGCCGAAACAGACGGAGGAGCGCATGATGAATTCGCGCTCGTCGGTCTCGTCGAAACAGATCTCGTCGCTATAGCGGTTGAAATAACGCCAGGAATTGACGCCGGCGGAAATGGGTGCTGCGGCGCGGAACCTGCGGCTCATGGCGGCCAGAAGCGTCAGCGTGCCGCCATTGGAATGGCCGGCGATGAAGAAGCGGTTTCTGTCGATGCCGGGAAGATTTTCCAGATAGGTGGCCGCCGCCAGCGCATCCGCCGTTTCGTCGTAGAAACCGGAATAATTGCCGTTCTGGCCGTTTTCACCACGGAAGGACGGCAGAAGCACGACATAACCCGCTTCCCAATAGGGCTTCATCAGCGCCCAATGGCCGTCTCCGGTGGCGTTGCCGCCATGGAGGAAAAGCACGGCGGGTTTCAGCGTTTTTGACGGCTGGTAGTGGGAGAGCCAGGCGACAAGTTCGATGGAGCCATCCGGTCCGCCGGGATAGGTGACACGTTCCGCCCCGGGCGGCGTGCCGAGCGCCGAGGATTTTTCCGGCGCAGCCATTTTTCGCAAGAGATGGGTGTGGAACCGTTTGCGTGCCTCCGCATAATCCTGCCGCTCCAGCGGCAACACCTCGGGCGCGGCAACGCCCGCTTTCGCGCGCAGCGGTAAAAATGCGGCCGCTGACAGCCCCATGGCGCCGGCCAGCAGGCTTCGCCGCGTCAGGCTCGGCAAGATGGTGCCGCTCTCTTCCTGTCCGAAGGCTGAGGAAAGAAAGCGTTTGTCTGCCATATGGTCACCTGAAGGGATGGTTGTAACAGCAGTTCAACACTGCGGCGGGAGGCTGTCCAATCACGGATTCGCGAATGACAACAATGTATTCGCAGCCATCATGGCAATTTCTGGACAGCGTCTTCCCCGTTCCTGTGCCTGCCACGGAGGATGAGGAGGCGGCCAAGGCACCCTACCCCTCGACGCCATCGATCATCGCCACCAGTGTCGAGAGCCTGTCCGCCTCCGCCGGCAGCTTGTCGGCGCGCAGCCGCGCAATACGTGGGAAGCGCATGGCGACGCCGGATTTGTGGCGGGTGGAACGGTTGATGCCCTCGAAGGCCACCTCCAGCACGAAACCGAAATCCGGCGTGGCGCGCACCGCCCGCACCGGGCCGAAACGCTCGACCGTATTGTCGCGCACGAACTTGTCCAGCACCTCCAGCTCCGCATCGGTGAAGCCGAAATAGGCCTTTCCGACAGGCACCAGCTGTTCGCCGTCCTCACCTTCCGCCCAGACACCGAAGGTGAAATCGGAATAATAGCTCGACCTTTTGCCGTGGCCGCGCTGCGCATACATCATCACGGCGTCGATATTATAGGGATCGCGTTTCCACTTGAACCACGGCCCCTTGGCGCGGCCGGCCTGATAGGCGCTGTCGCGGCGCTTGATCATCACACCCTCGATCACCGGATCGGGCGGGGCGGCGCGCAGCGTGTCGAGTTCCTGCCAGCTGGAAAACCCGATCAGCGGCGAGAGGTCGAAACGATCATGCGGGGCGTGCTCGATAATATCCGAAAGGCGGACGCGGCGCTCCATGTAGCTTTCGGCGCGAATATCGCTCTCGCCATCGAACAGCAGGTCATAGGCGCGGATGAAGGCGGGATAATCATCCAGCATCTTCGCTGTCACCGTCTTGCGGTTCAGCCGCTGCTGCAGGTCGGAGAAGGTGCGGGTGAGATTGTTGGACCGCGCAGTGCCGCCGATCAGCAATTCGCCGTCCATCACGCCTTCGAAATCGATCGCCTCCAGAACATCGGGAAAGGCGCCGGAAATATCGTCGCCGGAGCGGGAATAGAGTTTTCGCGTGACGCCTGCGCGGGACAATTGTACGCGAATGCCGTCCCATTTCCATTCGGCGGCATAGTCGGCCGGATCCAGCGCATCGAGATCGCCATCGGAAACCGGCGTCGCCAGCATCACCGAATGGAAGATGGCGGGCGTCGCCAGTACCGGCCGCCCGGACTTCCCCTCAAGCCACGCGAAAAGCGGCGTATAGGGCGGCGTCAGCCCGTGCCAGAGGGTCTCGATTTCGGTGATGTCTTTCCCGGCGAAATCCGCCAGCGCCTGCCGTGCCAGCCGGGCCGAAACGCCGATGCGCAGGCTGCCGGTGGCGAGTTTGAGGAAAGCGAAACGCGAGGACGTATCGAGCCGGTCGAGCAGATCGCGCACCGCGCTGCGCACCTCCGTGCGGCCGAGTGAATTCATCAGTGTCACGACATCGCCGAGGCGCGGGTCCTGCGCCTCGGCGTCATCCGCGCCGCCGATATTGCCCCAGACCAGCGAAATGGTTTCGGCAAGATCGCCGACATAGTCATAGGAATAGCGAAACAGCACCTCGTCCATCCGCTCCAGCACCAGCTCGCGCAGCAGGGCGGGCTTGACGCTTTTCAAATCCAGCGTGCCGGCAATCGCCGCCAGCCCGTAACCCCGGTCGGGATCGGGCGTATCGCGGAAATAATCGGTCAGCAGCTTCAGTTTGCCGTTACGCGAGGGAGTGAGAACGAGGCGGTCGAGCAGCGTGGCGAAGGCTTTCATCTCAATCCCCCTCATCCTCGTAGCCGACAAGATGCAGCGGCTTGGCGGCAATGCCCTGCAATTGACACCAGCGCACCAGCGCCTCCTCACGGCCATGGGTGACCCAGACGGCCTGCGGGGAAATTTCCGTGATCGTCTCCAGAAGTTCCGGCCAGTCGCAATGATCTGATATCACCAGCGGCAGCTCCACGCCGCCCTGTTTGGCGCGTTGCCGCACCATCATCCAGCCGGAAGCGAAGGCGATGAGCGGTTCGTTGAAGCGCCGCGCCCAGCGTTCCTGAAAAGCCGAGGGTGGACCGACGACGATGGCGCCCTTGAAGGCGGAAGGATCGCTTTTTTCGAGCGTTGCGGGGCGCAGATCGCCGAGATCGATGCCCTGCGAGACGTAATAATCGCAAAGCCGCGCCAGCGCGCCGTGAATATAGATGGGATCGGAATAACCGTTGTCGCGGAGCAAGCGGATGACGCGCTGCGCCTTGCCGAGCGAATAGGCTCCGACAAGATGGGTCCGTTCGGGAAACTGTTTGATGGAGGTGAGCAGCTTGCCGATTTCCACGCGCGGCAGCGGATGGTGGAACACCGGCAGGCCGAAGGTGGCCTCGGTGATGAAGACATCGCAGGGCACCGTCTCGAAGGGCGCGCAGGTGGGGTCGATGCCGCGCTTGTAATCGCCGGATGCCACGATGCGCAGGCCATTCATTTCCACCGAGATTTGCGCCGAACCCAGCACATGGCCGGCGGGATGGAAACCGACGGTGACGCCATTCACCTCCACCCTCTCGCCGAATGCCACCGCCTGCTCGCTGCCGCAAAAATCCTCACCGTAACGGATACGCATGATATCCAGCGTCTGGCGCGTGGCCAGCACCGCGCCATGGCCGGCGCGGGCGTGATCGGAATGGCCATGCGTGATGAGCGCCCGCGCCACCGGGCGCACGGGATCGATATAAAAATCGCCCGCCGGACAATAGAGGCCCTTGGGCGTGGAATTCAGGAGCTGTTCCGGCTTCATATTCATTGAGATAGGGCCGCCCGCGCGAATGTAAAGTGCTGCGAGAATAACGCGGAACGGGCGTTAAATTTCCAGTGTCGGTGTTTTTGTTTTACGGGACCCATGGTGGTGAGACGCATTGCACGGCCCCTCCTTTCCCTCATTCCTGTGCTCGTCACAGGAATCCAGCCAACGCGCGTCCGCGCGGTGGGAAGAGTCTTTTCAGCCCAAGGACTTGGGCTGGCTGGATCCCTGTGACAAGCACAGGGATGAGGGTATGGTGAGCAACGTGAACAAGGTGCGTCAATCCCATCGCACCGTCTTAGGTGACAGCTCTTACTCCCCCGCCCCTTCCGCCGGCTTTGCCTGCACCGCCGCCGGCAGTCGCACCGGTTTCAGCATCAGCGCCGCCGCAAGGCCGATGGCGGCGGTTGCCGCTGCGGCGAAGAAGAGCGGCGTAAACGCATCAGAATAGAGCGAGGCGACGGCGGCCTGCGAGGCGGCGGGGAGTTCGGAGAGCATTTTCGGCGTCAGTTCCTCGATCTTGCCGACACCGGGAATATCGACCGCCACGCCCTTGAGGCTCGACGATACGATGGCGCCATAGACCGAAATGGCAATGGCAGCACCACCCATGCGGGTCAGGGTCACCGCGCCGCTCGCCGCACCGATATCCGCCTTGGGTGCGGAATTCTGCACGCCGATGATCGGCGCCTGCTGGCCGAGACCGACAGCAAAGCCCTGTGCCAACATGAGGACCGCAATCACCCAGAGCGGCGTTCCGGCATGCATCTGCGTGAACAGCAACATGGCGACGAGGTTGATGGAAAGACCCGCCACCGAGAAGGGCTTGTAAACACCGGTGATCGAAATCAGCCGTCCCGCCGAAAGCGAGCCCATGACGATGCCGCTGGTGACGGCGATGAAGAACAGGCCGGCATGGGAGGGCGAAAGCCCGGTCGTGGTCTGCAGGAACAGGGCATAATAATTGACCATGCCGATACCGATGCCGCCGCTGGTCAGCGAAACGATCATCAACAGCGGAAAGGTGCTGTCCTTGAAGAGCCTGAGCGGCACGACCGGTTCCGGCGCGCGGCGTTCCACCTGCACCCAGAGAAAAGCGGCGATGACGGCGAAAGCGATGATGCCGAGGCTGGGGCCTGCGATCAGCGAGCCGAACAATTCGCTGCTGTCTGCCCAGAAGACCACGCTGGCAATGGTGGCCGCCAAGAGGACCGCGCCGAGATAATCGATCTTCGGCTGGCGCGCCGGGCGGCGATAGGGCAGCATCAGCGCCAGACCTGCAATGACGATAATGCCAAGCGGCAGGTTGATGAGGAAGATCGACCGCCAGCCGAACAGGTCGCTCATCGTGCCGCCGAGGATCGGGCCGACGCTGCCTGACGCCATGATGGTGAGGCTGGAATAGCTCTGGTAGCGGGCGCGCTCGCGCGGTTCGAACAGATCCGCATTGACGGAGAAGATCGACACCATGATGCCGCCGCCGCCAAGCCCCTGCAGAACGCGGGCGGCAATCAGCGAATCCATCGACCAAGCCAGACCGCAGGCGAGCGAACCGAGCGTGAAGATGACGACCGCCGCGATCATCACATATTTGCGGCCGAACAGATCGCCGAGCTTACCATAAACAGGCATGACCGCGCTGGTCGCCAGAAGATAGGCCGAGCCGATCCAGCCGAAACGCTCCAGCGCGCCGAACTCGCCGACGATGGTGGGCAGTGCTGTCGATACGATCTGGTTATCGAGGGTCGCCATGAACATGGCCAGCATCAGGAACAGAAAGACGATAAGCCTGCGCCGATGATCCGACACAAGCGGCGCCACGGGGGCGGTGGACATATCCATGAAAAATCTCGTTGGCTTCCGGCAGTTTTGCTGCGACAATTTGTGTGCTATCAGCATATATATGTCAATGGCAAGTTTTTGACATCTGTGTTAATGCCGCTAAATGTGATCGGAAAACAGCATCGAAAGGGACGATGAAGCGTGGCGACTGAGGAAAACTGGAACGAGGATCTGCCCGAGGACATCAAGCGGATCGGCAATACGATGACGCGCATGCGCATCATGATCGGCCGCCGCATCATCGGCCGCATGGCGCTTGCCAAGCTCGCTCCGGGTCTCGAACTCTCCCATATCGACGTTCTCGATATTCTGCGCCGGGCGGAAGGCGATGTTACCGTGGGTGCGATTGCCGAGGGCATGCGCATCGACCCCTCGCGCGGCAGCCGGGTGGTGGCGGACATGGTGGGGCGCGGCCTGCTGAAACGCGGCGTTTCCCAGGAGGACGGCCGCCGCAGCATTGTCGAAATCACACCGCTCGGCACCAGTCTTCTGCAGGAAATGCGCCGGACCAAGATGAGCGTCATCGAGGACGTGATGGATGGATGGCCGGCGGAGGATGTGGAGACATTCGCGCGCCTGTTCGAACGTTTCATCGACCGTTTCGAATACCGGTTGTCGCCGGATACGGACTTTCTGACGGATCAGAAAAAATCATAGCTGGCCCCGTCATCTGCAACTTCACTTTAAAAGTGCAAAACCGTAACGTGCCGCATCGAAAAGGCCGGAGCACGCCGTTTGCCGACATCGTCGGCCGTATTCTGCTTTTTGTTTTCCGCATTGTCCGGACGTAAAACTGCGGCGCAGTTTTTACTGGAAATGCTCTCAAGGGGGTAAATTCGATGTTGACGATCTACGGTGTCTACCGTTCCCGCGCCACGCGCACGCTGTGGCTTGCGGGTGAACTGGGCATAGAATTCAAGCATGTGCCAGTCATACAGGCCCGCCGCCTTGCCGATCCGCTGGCTGCGGATGCGCCGCTCAACACGCTGTCTCCCGCCTTTCTCGCCGTCAACCCGATGGGCACCATTCCCTGCATCGAGGATGACGGCATGGTGCTTTACGAATCCATGGCCATCAATCTTTATCTCGCCCGCAAATATGGCGGACCGCTGGCTCCCATCGATCTGAAGGAAGATGCGGCGATGCTGCAATGGTCCTTCTTTGCCGCCACCGAAGTCGAAACCAATTCGCTGAAGATTTCCTCCGCCATTGCCGAAGGCCTGTCGGAAAGCGATAGCGGCAAGGCCGTGATCGATGTCGCCGCCCGCCTGCTGAAACGCCCCTTCCGGGTGCTGGAGCAGCATCTTTCCAGCCATGATTATCTGGTGGGCGACCGTTTCACCGTCGCCGATCTCAACGCGGCGGAAATCGTTCGTTACGCGCAGGGCCACAAGCCGCTGTTCGATGCCCATCCGGCGCTGAAAGCCTGGCTGGATCGTTGCCAGGCCCGCACGGCGTTCAAGACGATGTGGGATACCCGCGCGGCCGAGGCGGCCTGAGCGGGAGAACATTCCGCGATCCTTCTTTCTCCACCCTCATTCCTGTGCTTGTCACAGGAATCCAGCCGACGCGCGTCTGCGCGGCGGGGAGAGTTCTTTCAGCCCAAGGACTTGGGCTGGCTGGATCCCTGTGACAAGCACAGGGATGAGGGAGCAGGACAAGACCGAGTTGGGGCCTCTCAGCCCCTCTCGCCCTCCAGCGCCCGCTGCACTGCCGGGCGGTCGTTCATGCGGCGGAAGTGGTCGTGCACCTTCGGAAAGCGGGCAATATCCACGCCATCGCTTTCCAGCCAGCCGGACATGACGAAAAGATAGGGATCGGCAACCGAATAGGCCGTACCAAGAACCCAGGGACCGTGCAGCATGCCGTGCTCGATCAGTTCGAAGCACTCGCCCATGGTCTGCGGCACCTTGGCTTTCATATCGGCCAGCGAACTATCCTCATTCGCCCAGCGGCTGCCGCGCCGGCCATGCGCGTGGGCGACATGCACGGTGGAGGAAATGAAGGCGTTGAAGGACTGCATCAGCGCGAATTCAAAGGGATCGTCGAGCGGTGCGAGCTTCTTTTCCGGCGCCATCTGCGCGATGAAGGCGAGGATGGCGGGCGTCTCCGTCAGCACGCCGCTTGCCGTGGCCAGTGCGGGCACGCGGCCCTTCGGATTGATCTTTAAAAATGCCTCGGAGCGTTGCTCGCCCTCCGCGAAATTGACGCGGTGGGCCTTGTAAGGCAGGCCGGCTTCCTCAAGCACGATATGGCTGGCGCGGGAGCAGGAACCGGGGGAGAAGAACAGTGTGAACATGGATATGCGACCTCCAAAGCAATGAAGCGCCCGTTTCTTCCTCATGCGGACGCCGCCCCTCGGCGGCCATGGGATGGCCGTCACACGCAGGGCACATCATCATCGTGCCCGCAACCGGCCGCGTCAAAGGTTATTTAAAGCCCGACGACGCGGATATCGCCGACATGGATGCCGTTCCAGTTGCGCATCTGCCGGTTCGCCATGCCGCTCAAAGCCTGCTGCTCGGCGCTGCCTTCATCGAAATAGCGCGCAAGCAGTGCCGAGACCATGGCTTCCGCCGCACGCGTCGTGCCGTCTTCGCATTTAACCGCCATGGCAATTCCCTTTTCCGGCAGGGCGGCGACAAAAACGCCCTCCGCGCCGGTCTTTGCGAAGATTTTTCCCGGCGCGATCTGCATCAGTTTCGTGCAGGCGCGGCCCGTGCCCGCAACGTAAAAGGGCTCCGCCATGCAGGCCTCGACGAGACGGCGCGAAGCTTTCGCACGGCCCGCTTCCAGCCCCCTGCCCGTCGCCATTTTCGCGAAACCATGCGCCAGCCCTTTGAGCGGTACGGCATAGGTGGGGATGGAGCAGCCATCCACGCCGCAATTGGCCTGACCGAGAGCAGCACCCGTCAGGCTTGCCATCGTGGCGCGGATTTCCCGCTGCAGCGGATGATCGTAACCGACATAGCCCTTGGGGTCAGTGCCGGTGTGACAGCAAGCGCAGATGAAGCCCGAATGTTTGCCGGAACAATTATTGTGAAGCGCCGTCGGCTTTTCCAGCGTGCGGGCCTGATGGATGATGGTTTTCTGGTCGGAAGACCAGTGCGCGCCGCATTCCAGCGTATCCACATCCCTGCCCGCTTTCGCCAGCATCGAAGCGGCGAGCTCCACATGCGCGTCCTCGCCGGAATGGGAGGAGCAGGCAAGCGCCAGTTCGCGGTTGCCGAACTGATAGGCATCCGCAGCACCGCTTTCCACCAGCGGCAGCGCCTGCATGGCCTTGCAGGCGGAACGCGGGAAGATGCCGCGCTCGATATCGCCAGCCGAAAACAGCACGCCGCCATCGCCATCCACCACCACGGCAAGGCCATGATGGCGGCTTTCCACGAGGTTGCCGCGGGTGACTTCGACGGTAACGGAATTGTTCATTTTCGCAGCCTCAAAAAATTCTGATTTCATGTGGTTGATACCGCAATTGATTTTTCGATGCACGGGGCTATCAGTGAAATTTGCAAAACGTCTGCTGCTGGCGATTGCCGTTATCTATCTGCTTCCCGCACTGGCATCGGCCGGGCTGTGGGCCATGCGGGACCATCCGCAGGGCTGGCGCGATGCCCGCTGGTCTTCGTCCGGCGTCCTTCCCCAGGCGGACGCCGATGAACAGGCTGCGGTCTATGTGTTTTCCGCCATGACGGGCGGCTTCAAGGGCTCTGTCGCCAGTCATGCCTGGATCGTGCTGAAAAAGCCGGGCGCGAAAGCCTATGACCGCTATGACAAGGTGGGTTGGGGCACGCCGATCCGCCGCAATGGCTATGCGGCGGATGCCTTCTGGTATTCCAACACACCGCGCCAGGTGGTGGCCATTCATGGCGCGGAAGCGGAAAAGCTGATCCCGAAGATCGAAAAGGCGATTGCCGATTACCCCTATGGCCGGCCGGGCGGCTACCGCATCTATCCCGGCCCCAACTCCAACACCTTCGTCGCCCATGTGCTGCGCAGCGTGCCGGAACTCGGCGTTGTGCTGCCGCCGGATGCCGTGGGTCGCGATTATCTGCCGGACGGCGCGTTTTACCACATCGCCGACGACTGGAAGGACGCGAGCGTTTCGCTCGGCGGTCTGTTCGGCATTTCGGCCGGTGCGCGCAGCGGTTTCGAGATCAATTTTCTCGGTCTTGTCGCCGGCATCGATTTCAGCCGGCCCGGCGTGAAGATACCGGGGCTCGGTTATTTCGGCGTGGCGGGCATCCGCGCATAAAAGGTTAGGTTTCGCTGGCCTGAGCAGCGCGTCTGGCGCGGATGCTCTGGGCGATGAAGACCCGCGACAGGCCGTGATAAAGCGGCTCGCGCGAGAAAAGCCGCGACGTCAGATATCCCAGCATCGATGCGGCCATGATGGGCATGACGCCTTCATGATTGCCGGTCATTTCAAGGATGATGACAAAGGCCGTCATCGGCGCCTGCACCACGCCTGCAAAATAACCCGCCATGCCGACGATGGCGCCAAGGCCGATGCTGGTGCCGAGCAGGGTGGCCATGGTGCTGCCGAAACCCGCGCCTACTGACAGCGACGGTGCGAAAATGCCGCCGGGAATGCCCGACATCATGGCAAGGAACGTCGCCGCCAGTTTTTCGATGAAGAAGAATGCCGGCGCGGCCTCGCCCTCGATTGCCGCGCGCGCCTGTTCGTAACCGGTTCCGAAGGTCGCGCCGCCCGTTGCGATGCCGAGGACGGCGGAAGCAAGGCCGCAGGCGGCGGCGATCGCCAGCATCCGCTTCAGCGGCATGGCCTGGGCGAAGCGCCGGATGCGGGCGGAAAGACGCAAGGCGCCTGCGCTGAACAGCGCACCGAACGCACCGCCGCCAATGCCGCAGACCAGAACCAGCAGCCAGTCCATGGTCGTTTTCGCCATCACCGAACTGGTGCCGAAATAGGTATAGCTGCCGACCAGCGCCAGCGAAGCGAGGCCCGACAGGATGACGGCGGTGAGGACGAGACCATTGGCGCGGGATTCATAGGTCTTGCTCATTTCCTCAATGGCGAAGACAATGCCGGCGAGCGGCGTGTTGAAAGCCGCCGCGATGCCCGCCGCCGAGCCAGCGAGGATGAGACCCTTCGCCTGCGCCATGCCGCCCCAGCGGGCGGCCTGCAGCATGATCGAAGCGCCAACCTGAACGGTCGGGCCTTCACGGCCGATGGAGGCACCCGACAAAAGCCCGGCCACCGTCAGTACCACCTTGCCAAAGGCGAGTTTCAGCGACAGAAGCCGCGAACGGTCCGCATCTTCCCGCAGGTGCCGCGCGGCGATCGCCTGCGGAATGCCGCTGCCGCCGGCATTGGGGAAAACCGTGATCGCGAGCCATGCGCAGAGCGTGAAGCCGAGCGGCGTGATGATGAGCGGCAGCAGAAACGCCCATTCGCCCGATGAGGTTGCCGCAAAGAAAAGGTGCTGGGCCCGATCCGACGCCCACGCAAAGCCAACGCTGATAAGGCCGACCGCAATCGCGCCAATCCAGAAAACCGCCCTCGGCCTCCACACCCGCCAGGAGCCCCACACGACACGGGAACGGCGGAGCATCTTCAGCTTTTTGTAGTCGACGGGCATGGCGGTCCAGATCGGTGATTTCGGTATTGTTTCTCGGGCGGGATGCCCGTTTATCCGCCTCTCGGGCGGGGATTGCAAGGTTTTGCATTTGACAGACCGCCCCTATCGGCGCATTCTACGCATCGCAATTGCAACGCATGGAGACGCAATATGAAAACGGCGACATTGCCTTCGCTGCGGGTAACGGCGGATTTTCGCGAGGCGGCAGAAAGCGTGCTGAAGGACGGCGAAACGCTCTCTTCCTTCGTTGAGGATTCCGTGCGCAGGCAGGTGGAAATCCGTAAATCACAGGCAGAGTTCATTGCGCGCGGGCTGGCCTCGCTCGAAGAATCCAAACGGACGGGGATTTTTTATTCGGCCGAAGAGGTGCATGCGGAATTGCGGGCGATGCTCGCCGCCAAGAAAGCTGAGCGTGGCGAGTGACCTTCAATCTCCGGTACACGATTGCGGCCCGAGCGGACATAACCCGGCTATATGATTTTTTACTGGAAAAGGATTTTTCGACGGCGGAAAAAGCCGTGGACCGCATCATTTCAACGATTGAGGGACTGAGCGAGTTTCCTTTCGCAACGCGCAAGGCGCCTGGGGACAACGTACTCTTACGAGAACTAATCGTTCCGTTCGGATCTGCCGGTTACATCGTCCTCATTCAAATCGAAGATGCGGAAACCGTGTCCATCCTCGCGATCCGCCACCAGCGCGAGGATGATTACCATTGACCCTCACCGGTCGCTGACGGCCGCGCGCGGGTTTACCCACGGTTCCTGATTGGAGCGTGGCAGCGGGGTCTTGCCGAGAATATGATCCGCCGCCTTTTCGCCGGTCATGATCGACGGGCCGTTGAGGTTGCCATAGGTCACATGCGGGAAGATCGAGCTGTCCGCCACTCTCAAGCCCTCCACCCCGATCACGCGGCATTCGGGATCGACGACGGCCATCTGGTCGTCCCTGTCGCCCATGCGGCAGGTGCCGCAGGGGTGATAGGCGCTTTCCAGATGTTCCCGCAAAAAGGCGTCGATCTCCTCATCCGTCTCCACGTTTTCGCCGGGCTGGATTTCCGGCCCGCGAAAATCGTCAAAGGCTTTCTGGCTGAAGATGTCGCGCGTCAGGCGCACGCAATGGCGGAATTTTTCCCAGTCTTCCGGGTGGCTCATATAGTTGAAGCGGATGACCGGGTCGTCATGTGGATCTGCGGAACGCAAGGTAACATTCCCGCGCGATTTCGACAGGTTGTAACCCACATGCACCTGAAAACCATGACTTTTCGCCGCCGCTTTGCCATCATAGGAAATAGCGACCGGCAGGAAATGATACTGGATATCCGGCTGTTTCAGACCGGGTGCTGAGCGCAGGAAGGCGCAGGCCTCGAACTGGTTGGAGGCGCCAAGCCCGCCTTTCGACAGCAGCCATTGCGCACCCGCCACGCCCTGCCAGAACCATGGCAGCCAGGAATAGAGCGAGACCGGCTTGGTGGAGACCTGCTGGAAATAAAATTCCATATGGTCCTGAAGATTTGCGCCCACGCCCGGGCGATCCGCCTTCACCTCGATGCCCATGTCTTTGAGATGCGCGGCGGGGCCGATGCCTGAGAGCATCAGCAGTTTCGGCGAATTGAAGGAGGATGCCGAGACGATGACCTCGCGATTGGCCGTGATGGTTTCCACCACGCCCTTGCGCTCGATCTCAACGCCAATGGCGCGGCCGTTCTCGATGACGACCTTGCGGGCGAAGCCGTTGACCAGCGTGACATTGCCGCGCTTCAGCGCCGGTTTCAGATAGGCATTGGCGGCGGACCAGCGGCGGCCATTATGGATGGTCTGCTCCATCAGGCCGAAACCCTCCTGCTTGGAGCCATTGTAATCGTCAGTCAGTTCGAAACCGGCCTGCGCGCCGGCCTGAATGAAGGCGTGGAACAGCGGATTGTTGACCGGGCCGCGCTGCACATGCAGCGGCCCATCCGTGCCGCGCCAGCCTTCCTCGCCGCCATGGCTGTGTTCCATGCGCTTGAAGTAAGGCAGCACATCCGCATAGGCCCAGCCATGCGCGCCAAGCTCTTCCCAGCGGTTAAAATCCTCGGCATGGCCGCGCACGTAAACGAGGCCGTTGATGGAGGACGAACCGCCGATAACCTTGCCGCGCGGTGCCGTGATGCGGCGATTGTCGAGGTTCGGCTCGGGCTCGGAGAGATAGCCCCAATTATAGCGCTTCATGCTCATCGGCCATGCGAGTGCGGCCGGCATCTGGATGAAAGGGCCGAAATCCGACCCGCCTGCCTCGATGACGATCACCGAATAACGGCCGTCTTCCGACAGGCGATAGGCGATGGCGGAGCCTGCGGAACCCGAACCGACGATGACGTAATCTGCTTGCATTTCGAAATATCTCCAGAATGAACATCTGCGCCTGTGGCTCACCCCCCTCTGCCCTGCCGGGCATCTCCCCCTCAAGGGGGGAGATCGATATGCGGCGAGGTTGCGCCCATCTCAACGTCAGCGAATGAAGTGGTGGTGCCGCCGCTTGCCGATCTCCCCCCTTGAGGGGGAGATGTCCGGCAGGACAGAGGGGGGGTAAGCCCCACGCACCGACCGTCAATAAGGCGCGTCCACCTTCCCCGTGCTCACATAAACCGTCTTCAGCTCACTATAATGCTCCAGCGCGGCCGCCGAATTCTCGCGGCCAAAACCGGATTGTTTCGAGCCGCCGAAGGGAATTTCCACCGGGCAGAGATTATAGGTGTTGATCCACAGCGTGCCCGCCTCCAGCCGGTCGACCACGCGATGAGCGCGGACGAGATCGGCGGTGAAGACGCCGCCGGCGAGACCGAATTCGGTGGCGTTGGCGCGGGCGAGAACCTCGTCCTCATCGTCGAAATCCAGCACGCACATGACCGGGCCGAAGATTTCCTCGCGGGCGATGGTCATGTCGTCGGTCACATCGGCGAAGACGGTCGGCTGCACATAGGCGCCCTCGCCCGAAACATTGTTCGGAATGCCGCCGCCGGTGATGAGCGTCGCGCCCTCTGCCTTGCCCTTTTCGATATAGAAAAGGACCTTCTCCTGCTGGGCCTTGGAAACCAGCGGACCGAGATGGGTGGCGTAGTCGAGCGGATCGCCGAGGATCATCGCTTCGGTGCGGCGCTTCAGGTTTTCGAGGAAACGCTCCTTCGCCTTTTTCTGCACGAAGACACGGGTGCCGTTGGAGCAGACTTGGCCGGAGGAATAGAAATTGCCGAGCATGGCCCCGCCGACAGCGCTTTCGATATCGGCATCGTCGAAGACGATTAGCGGCGACTTGCCGCCGAGTTCCATGGTCACGTGCTTCAGATGCCCGGCAGCGGCAGCGGCCACCTTGCGGCCGGTCGGGACTGAGCCGGTCAGCGAGACCTTGGCCACATCGGGGTGATTGACCAGCAGCGGCCCGGTATCGCGATCGCCCTGAATGACGTTGAACAGGCCCTTTGGCAGACCGGCTTCGATCAGGATTTCGGCGATCTTCAAGGCGCCGAGCGGAGTGTTTTCCGAGGGCTTGAAGACCATGGCATTGCCGGCGACCAGCGCGGGAGCGGCCTTCCAGCAGGCGATCTGCTGCGGATAATTCCAGGCGCCGATGCCGACGCAGACTCCGAGCGGCACGCGCTTGGTATAGGCGAAATCGCCGCCGAGCGGGATGTAATCGCCGTTCAGCGCGGAAGGCGCGATACCGCCGAAAAATTCGAAGGCATCCGCACCGGACGTCGGGTCGGCGACGATGGTTTCCTGAATGGGCTTGCCGGTATCCAGCGTCTCCAGCGTCGAAAGCGCATCGTTGCGCTCGCGCATGATATCGGCGGCGCGTTTGAGGATGCGGCCGCGCGCCATCGGGCTCATCGCCGCCCATTCCTTCTGTGCACGTTTGGCCGCGGCGATGGCGCGCTCGACGATAGCGGGCGTTGCCGCATGCAGCTTCGCGATCACCTCGCCGGTGGCCGGGAAGATGCTCTCGAACGGCGTGCCGGCCGTGTCTTCGACATAATCCCCGTCGATGAAATGCGAGGCTTTCGGCTGCGCCTTGAGCGTGGTCATGTCGAAGTCTCCTTAAAGAACGCGGATGGAAGGCTTTTGGCGCTGTCCATCGGGAAATGATTTGAGCTGCATGTCGAAATAATCCTCGACAAGCGCCGGTGCGGAGGCAAGGCCGAGCGGCGCCGAGCGCAGGCTGTGGCGAATATAAAGCCCGTCGATCAGGGCCGCCGCCCCTTCCGCGATGCGCGCGGCATCGTCCGGCGGGCAGAGCCGGTTGAGGCTCGCCATGAGGTTTGACCTGAGACGGCGCGAATAGAGCACGAGCAGGCGGCGGGTTTCTTCCGAACGCTGCGCCTCGACATAAAAGGCAAGCCATGCAGCCACCGTTTCGGGCGTGAACTGGTCGCTCTGGAAGGAGACATGGACGATGGCGCTCAGCCTTGCGCGAGGGCCGGAAGCACGGGTCAGCGCCGCGACCGCATCGCGCCGCAGGTCACGCAGCAGGCTGCGGATGGTTTCGAGAAGAAGCTGCTGCTTGCTGCCGAAATAATGATGCGCAAGGGCGGCCGACACGCCCGCTTCCCGGGCGATGTCAGACATTGTCACATTCAGCGAACCATGGTGGCCTATGGTGCGAAGCGCCGCGTCCACCAGCGCCTTGCGGCGCAGAGGCTCCATTCCGATCTTGGGCATAAGCGTCTCCTTGATGGCGGCAAAATATTCTTGATTGATCGATCAATCAATAAAAAACGCGCCATTTCATGTCGCGGATTGGCGCCTGCGCGGCAGGGGGAGAAAACCGAAGCGGTTTTCCCGTCTTCCGGCTCATGATCTGGATCAAATCTTCGACAGGCGCATTGCGCTACGGTGCATTCGTGATAGCGTTACCCCCGACCGTTCAGGGAGACAGCGACATGACGCAGAGTCTCAATGCATCTGGATTTTCACCGCTGAAAGCAAAGTGGGGCTGGTTGCTGGCGCTTGGCCTCGTTCTTCTGGCCTTCGGCATCATCGCGCTCGGCAATCTTCTGGTCGCCACCGTCGCCTCCGTCTTTTATGTCGGGGTCATGATGCTGATGGGCGGCGTGCTGCAGCTTTTTCATGCCTTTCAGGTGAAGGGGTGGGAAAGCGCGCTGTTCTGGACGCTGAGCGGCCTGCTTTACGCCATTGCCGGCGTCATCGCTTTCCAGAACCCCGATCTGACGGCGGCCGTGCTGACCTTGCTGATGGCGATTTCGCTCATTGTCGCCGGCATTTTCCGCCTCGTCGTCGGCTTCCGGCTGAAACCGGCGACGGGCTGGGGCTGGGTTGCCACGGCGGGCGCGGTGACGGCGCTGGCGGGTCTGGTGATTGCCGCCGGCTGGCCGGTCAACAGCCTCTGGGTGCTGGGCCTGTTTCTGGCGATAGACCTTATCATGCAGGGTTTTGCAACGATCGCTCTGGCCATGGCCATGCGATCATGAGGGTAGTATACGGCCCGTATCGGATCCATGCCGATCAGGGAAAAACTAAACCCCAATATACTGCAAATTGGGTATGGAACGCGTTTCGTGGTAAGATAAGCGATGATACCAATTTCGCTGGAAGCGGCGCCCAGACGAAAGCTCTTAAAAACGACCGCCCATAAAAGACCGCCCCCGCCCCGTCCGTAAAACGGGCATTTATCGGGTTCGCGTGGCGGCCATGGAAAGAAGGGAGTGATATCATGCCAATGGTGACAGTATCGATTTCCCCGGAACAGGCAGCGAGAATGCGCGAGGCCGTGAATTGCGGCGCTTACGCATCCGGCAGCGAGGTCGTCAGGGCAGCGCTGAGACTATGGGCGGCCTCCGCCGAACATGGCGTGGGCGCAAAGTCCACGGAGCCTGTCGAAGCGGACCGGGAACGCATGAACGTTGCGGAACTTTATGCCGCACACAGCGGGCATATCCGCCGGGCATAAGGCCCGGCGTAACAACCCTCCATATTGAAAGGGTTGTAACAAAACGTTCATCAAAGCTTCACAGTCGTGAAAGCTTTTGTTGACCTGTAATCTGCGATTGTTCGCCGCAAAAGAGACGGGTTCCCGATGGCGCATTCCACACGGCGCGTCACCAAAGGGACCGGCAATAGCGGAGAATAGAAATGCAGGCCGTCACGCTGGAGAACGATGTCATAAGGCGTTTTGCCTCCGGGCACATGTTTCCCATGGCGAAACTGGTGCTCGAAACGGCGTTTCAGCCGATTGTCGAGGCGACGACAGGCACGATCTTCGGTTATGAATCGCTGATGCGCGGCCATGACCGGCTCGGTTTTTCCAATCCGCTGGCGCTTCTCGATCAGGCTGCCGCGGATGGCGAGCTGAAGGCCTTCGAGCAGATGCTGGCGAGCCGGGCGCTGGCGAAATTCTCCACCCTGCCCGATTTTTCTTCCGCCACCCTGTTCCTCAATCTGGATGTGCGGCTGATCCCGCATGGCGACGCCATTCTCGACAAGCTCGTCGGCCATCTGGCACGGGCGGGCATTCCCGCCTCCTCCATCTGCTTTGAGCTTTCCGAACGTTTCGACAATACCAGCGTGCCGGAATTCACGGCGCTGATTGCCCGCATGCGCAAGGAAGGCTTCAAGCTGGCCATCGACGATTTCGGCGCCGGCCATGGCGAGATGAAACTGCTCTGCGACTTCCCGCTGGATTACCTGAAGATCGACCGGCATTTCATCACCGGCGTCGACCAATTGCCGCGCAAGCAGCACCTTGTGCGCAACATCGTCAACATCGCCCATGTTCTTGGCGTCAGGGTCATTGCGGAAGGCATCGAAACCGAAGCGGAATTTCTGACCTGCCGCGAATTCGGCGTCGATCTGGTGCAGGGCTGGCTGATCGCGAGGCCCACGGTCTTCACCAGCGAACTGCCGGAGAGCTTTCCCCACATCAACCGCATCGGCGTGGCGCGGCGCAGCAGCCAGACGCTGGATGAGATTCTCATCCGCCGCGAAATAGAGCGTCTTCCCACCGTCTTCGAGCATGACAGCGTCGACAGCGTCTTCGAACTGTTCCGCAGAAATCCGCAGCAGGCGTTTTTCCCGGTTCTCAACGCCAATGGCGAACCGCGCGGCGTCATCAACGAATATCACCTCAAGGAATATATCTACCGGCCCTTCGGCCGCGACCTGCTCAAGAACAAGATTTACGAGCGCACCATTTCCCATTTCGTCGATCCCGCGCCGATTGTCGGCCTCGATGCCGATGCCGACCAGTTGATGAACATGTTCGCCAGCATGGGCGGCAGCGCCTGCATCATCCTCACCGAAAACATGCGTTACGCCGGCATCGTTTCCGCCGCTTCGCTCATCAAGGTCATCAACGAAAAACAGCTGAAGATGGCGCAGGACCAGAACCCGCTGACGGCGCTGCCCGGCAACCGGGCGATTGGCGGCTTCATTGCCGACCGTTGCAGCGACGGCGACGAGGCGCGCTTCTTCTGCTATTGCGACTTCGATAATTTCAAACCCTTCAACGACAAATACGGCTTCAACGCCGGCGACCACGCCATCACCCTGTTTTCGGCCCTGATGCGTCGTTACTTTTTTGCCGGCGATTGTTTCCTCGGCCATATCGGTGGCGACGATTTCTTCATCGGCGTGCGCGACTGGACGGTGGAGGAGCTGACGGAAATCCTCGAGCGGCTGCTCAGCGATTTTCACGACGACGTCGCCGAACTCTATTCGGACGAGGACCGCGCCGCCGGCTGCATGAAAGGCCAGGACCGCCACGGCAACGAGCGGGACTTCGCACTGCTGCGCTGCTCCATCGGCGTTCTGACCTTGCCGAAAGGGCTTATCATCGCCAATCCCGAGCGGATCGGCAGCGAGATCGCGGGTGTGAAGGCGGCTGCGAAGGAAAACGAAGGTGGTCTCGTGGTGCGGGTGTTCGGCGAGACAAATTGACACTCGTGACAAACGGCCTCCTTCCCTAAGCGGTGCATCTGACCTACATCTTCAGGCGACGCCGACACGCGAGGAGTTGCCCCTGGCCATGCCCGACACCAAGACCCTGCCCGAAACAATGCGCTTCATCGACCTTCCCTCCCATGGCGGCCCGGAGGTGATGCGGCTTTCGCAAGCGCCTTTGCCGAAGCCCGCAAAAGGCGAGGTTCTGGTGCAGGTCGAGGCGGCGGGCGTCAACCGGCCGGATGTGGCGCAGCGGCAGGGCATCTATCCGCCGCCGAAGGATGCAAGCCCGATCCTCGGCCTTGAAATCGCCGGCGAGGTGGTTGCGCTGGGTGAAGGCGTTACCGAATTCAAGCTGGGCGACAAGGTCTGCGCGCTCGCCAATGGCGGCGGTTATGCGCAATATTGCACCGTGCCGGCCGGGCAGGCCCTACCCTTCCCCAGGGGTTACGACGCCGTCAAAGCGGCGGCTTTGCCGGAAACCTTCTTCACCGTCTGGGCCAATCTCTTCCAGATGGCGGGCCTCACCGAAGGGGAAAGCGTCCTCATCCATGGCGGCACCAGCGGCATCGGCACGACGGCCATCCAGCTTGCCAAAGCCTTTGGCGCGGAGGTCTATGCGACGGCGGGCTCAGCGGAAAAATGCGAGGCCTGCGTGAAGCTCGGCGCCAGACGGGCGATCAACTATCGTGAGGAAGATTTCGCCGCCGTCATCAAGGCCGAAACCGACGGCAAGGGCGTCGATGTCGTTCTCGACATGATCGGTGCGGCCTATTTCGAAAAGAACCTTGCCGCACTCGCCAAGGACGGCTGCCTGTCCATCATCGCCTTTCTCGGCGGCGCCGTGGCCGAAAAGGTCAACCTTACCCCCATCATGGTCAAACGCCTCACCGTCACCGGCTCCACCATGCGCCCCCGCACGGCCGACGAAAAACGCGCCATCCGCGACGACCTTGTCGCAGAGGTCTGGCCGCTCATCGAAAGCGGTCAGCTGGCACCTGTCATCAACCGGGTCTTTACGCTGGACGAGGTCGTGGAAGCGCACCGGCTGATGGAAAGCAGCAATCATATCGGCAAGATCGTGATGCGGGTGTCGTGACGCTTTGAGCTGGATCGTTGTTTTCATTGACAACACACCAACGTGTTGTCAAAAATAACAACATGAAGGCCATTCTGCTCGAAAAAACGCGCAAAGTGATCGACGAGACGGCCTTCTTCGAGGTTGTCCTGTGGCATCTGCCTGAGCCTGTTCCCGGAAGTCTCCATCCGTTCAAATATCGGCTGGCGCTGGTGATCAAAGGGGAATGTGTTCTGCGTTATGACAATGAGCGCGGCAAAGGCGATCATCGTCATATGGACGGGCGTGAAGACACCATCGCCTTCACCACGCTCGAAGCCCTGTTTGATGCTTTTCAGGCGGATATGGAAAGGATTTTGTCATGACCGCACTCACCGTCCGTCTCAGCACGATCAAGGATATCAAGAGCCGCTTTGTTGCCGCCGGTCATCTGGCCATGTCCGGAAAGCCGGTGGAGGCGAAACCGTCCGTCGAATTTTCCAGCTATGAGGACCTGCATCGCATTCTCGCGCCGCTTCGCCTTGCCATCGTCAAGGCTCTGGCCGGACAGGGGCCGCTTTCTATCCGGGAGGTTGCCCGTCGGGTCGGACGGGACGTACAGGCCGTTCATCGCGATGTGACGTCGCTCCTCCATGCGGGCGTTATCGACCGGAACGAGGCCGGCATCGAGTTTCCCTATGACAGCATCCACTTCGAATTCGACGTAAAGGCCGCGGATGCGGCATAGGCGCCGGCCGCCCGTTCAAAGTAATCCCTCTTGCATTACTGACGAATCGTACTACCTTCTAGTTATGTTCAACGTATCGGAAGGAGGTGATCCAATGTCTAGTGAGATTTCGGTCTCTGGTGCAGGCAATGGAAAGGGTGTGTTTTCGACGGGGCAGCCCTCGTTGTAAACCTCTTGCCTTCGGAACGTTGAGAAACAGTCCCGGGTCTGTAAACAGGACCAAACTCATGGAAGGGTCGCCTCTGGCGGCCCTTTTCCGTTTTTTGGATTGTGGGCGAGTACGTATGCTTTGGCTCATCTCTGCGTAGCTTCTTCCCTCATCTTTGTGCCTCATCCTCCTCCCTCATCTCTGTGCCTGTCACAGAGATCCAGCCAGACCAAGTCTTTGGGCTGGAAGGAGTCTTTTCGCCGCGCAGACGCGCGTCGGCTGGATTCCTGTGACAAGCACAGGAATGAGGGTGTGGGATATGCTAGCGCTGTAAATTCGGCGTCTTGTGTTGCTCGTGGCACCTCTCTGCCGTCATGCCGGTCCCCGGAACAAGCCCGAGGATGACCCGGCATCCAGCCGGTGCGCGTCTGCGCGACGAGAGGACTCCTTTCAGCCCAAAGACTTGGGCTGAAAGGATACCGGCTCGAGGCCGGTATGACGGAGAACTGGGGAGAGCGACAAATCAACGACCGTCAACTGCGGTCACGTCTCCCTTATTTCTTCCCGAACACCTTCCATCGCGTCGGCCGGAAGCGCAGTTCCGCGCCCACGGCCACGGCGGCGTTGAGCGGCACCTCGATTTCGAGGTGATAGGGTTCATGGCCGTTATTGGCGATGTCGATTTCGGCGATGCGGGTGCCTGCGAGGCGGCGACAGGTGGTGACCTTGCCGTAAAGCGCGTCCTTCTCTTGCGTCAGCACCACATCTTCCGGACGGAAGAAAAGCTCGCCCTCGCCAGAGCCGCTCTCGTCGATGCCGATGCTTTCGCCCTGGAACAGCACGTGGCCGTCGCGGATCGTCACCGGCAGGCTGGAGGATTCGCCGATAAAGGAGAAGACGAAGGGCGAGTTGGGCGTGTCGTAGACATCGTCCGCCGTGCCGACCTGTTCGATCTTGCCCTGGCTCATGACGACGACGCGGTCGGCCAGTTCCAGCGCCTCTTCCTGATCGTGGGTGACGAAGACGGTGGTATGGCCGGTGCGGTCGTGGAATTCGCGCAGCCAGCGGCGCAGTTCCTTGCGCACCTTGGCGTCCAGTGCGCCGAAGGGTTCATCGAGAAGCAGCACCTTCGGCTCGATGGCGACGGCGCGGGCAAGCGCCACGCGCTGGCGCTGACCGCCAGAAAGCTGCGAGGGGTAACGCTTCTCAAGGCCGGAGAGGTGCACCATGTCGAGAAGTTCGGAGACCCGCCTGCGGATTTCGGCCTTCGGCGGACGCTTGGCGGAGGGGCGCACCTTGAGACCGAAAGCGATATTGTCGGCCACCGTCATATGGCGGAACAGGGCGTAGTGCTGGAACACGAAACCGACATTGCGCTCCTGCACCGTGCGGTGCGAGGCATCTTCGTTGCCGAAGAAAATCTGGCCGGTCGTCGGCTGTTCGAGACCGGCGATGAGACGCAGCAGCGTCGTCTTGCCGGAACCGGAAGGACCGAGCAGCGCGATCAGCTCGCCGGAACGAATGTCGAGCGACACATCGTTCAGCGCCGGAAAGCGGTCGAACTGCTTGGTGATGCCGGAAACTTTCACTTCCATGAAGATGCCTTTCAATGCTTGCCGGCTGCGTTGCCCGCGCCAAAGCGTATTTCGAGAATGGTTTTGAGAATGAGCGTCACGAGCGCCAGACCGGCGAGCAGCGTCGCCACCGCAAAGGCCGCGCCCATATTGTACTCATTATAGAGTATCTCGACATGCAGCGGCATGGTGTTGGTCTCGCCGCGAATATGGCCCGAGACCACCGAGACGGCGCCGAACTCGCCCATGGCGCGGGCGTTGCAGAGCAGCACCCCGTAAAGCAGGCCCCATTTGATATTCGGCAGCGTGACATACCAGAAGGTCTGCCAGCCGGAGGCACCGAGCGAAATCGCCGCCTCCTCGTCGCCATTGCCCTGATCCTGCATCAGCGGGATCAGTTCGCGCGCGACGAAGGGAAAGGTGACGAAGATGGTGGCGAGCACAATGCCCGGCACGGCAAAGAGGATTTCGATACCATAGCTCTTCAGCCATGGCCCGAGCACGCTGTGGGATGAGAACAGGATGACATAGACGAGGCCCGATATGACCGGCGAGATCGAGAACGGCAGGTCGATCAGCGTGATCAGGAATGCCTTGCCCTTGAACTCGAATTTCGCAATCGCCCAGGCGGCCATCACCCCGAAGACCAGGTTGAGCGGGACCGAAATGGCGGCGACGAGCAGCGTCAGGCGAATGGCGGAGAGCGCATCCGGCTCGACAATCGCCTCCCAGAAGCTTTCCGCACCCTTGCGGAAGGCTTCGAAGAAGACCGAGACCAACGGCAGAACCAGAAAGGCGGCGAGGAACACGAAGGCGATGGCGATCAACGCCAGCCGGGCGGGAAAACTCTCGCTGGCGGGGTCGCGGAACGGCCGCGGGGACGTGCGGGAAGCGGTCTCAGACATAACCGTACCTCTTGCGGCTCCAGGCCTGGATGAGATTGATGAGGAACAGCATGGCGAACGAGATGATCAGCATGATTGTGGCGATGCCGGTCGCGGCCGCATAATTGAACTCCTCCAGCCGGATGACGATGAGGAGCGGCGCGATTTCCGAGACATAAGGAATATTGCCGGCGATGAAGATGACCGAACCATATTCCCCGACGCCGCGTGCGAAGGCGAGCGCGAAACCCGTGAGGATCGCGGGTGTCAGGCTCGGCAGCAGAACGCGGGTGATGGTCTGGAAACGGTTGGCGCCAAGCGTCGCCGCCACCTCCTCCACCTGCCGGTCGATTTCTTCCATGACCGGCTGCACGGTGCGAACCACAAATGGCAGGCCGATGAAGATCAGCGCGATGACGATGCCGGTCGGCGTAAAGGCGATCTTGATGCCGAAGGGTTCGAACAGCGAACCGACCCAGCCGCGATTGGCGTAAAGCGTAGTAAGCGCGATACCGGCCACTGCCGTCGGCAGGGCGAAAGGCAGATCGACGATGGCATCGACGAAGCGGCGGCCGGGAAAACGGTAACGCGTCAGCACCCAGGCGACGATGACGCCGAAGACCGCGTTGACCAGCGCGGCAAGAAATGCCGTTCCGAAACTGACACGCAGCGCATTCAGCGTGCGGCTATCCGTGGCAATCGCAATGAAATCTGAAAAACCCAGTTTCGCCGTGGACCAGACAAGGCCGCCAAGCGGAATAAGAATGATGAGAAACAGATAGGTCACTGTGTAACCAAGCGTCAGGCCGAAGCCCGGTATGACGCTCGACTGCCGCCATTTCCACCTGTTTCCGGAAGTATTGTTGCTCATCAAGGCTCCGGATAATCTTTAGTTTGGCGCATTTCCGGACAGGAAACCGGAGTCCGCTTTTCCTGGAAATGCTCTCTGGGAGCCGGTGTTCCCCGGCGTTTATTATAAAGTATCGACCGGCACGGTGTCCGGTCGATCAGGCTTTTTTTCTGTTGTCTCAGCGAACGGGCGATTTTCAGCCCATCATCCGCTTACTTTGCGGGCTTGTAAATCTGGTCGAAGATGCCGCCGTCACCGAAATGTTCAGGCTGCGCCTTCGCCCAGCCGCCAAACTGCGGGTCGTCGATGGTGACGAGCTTGATGTCGGGCAGCTGCTTGAGCAGATCCTTGGAGACCACGGCGGGGTTGGACGGGCGGTAGAAGTGCTTCGCCGCGATATTCTGGCCCTCGTCGGAATAGAGATATTGCAGATAGGCTTCCGCCGCCTTGCGGGTGCCCTTGGCGTCGACATTGGCGTCAACCACGGCGACCGGCGGTTCGGCAAGGATCGAGATCGGCGGCACAACGATATCGAAGGCGTCAGCGCCGAATTCCTGGCCGGCGAGATAGGCTTCGTTTTCCCAGGCCAGCAGCACGTCGCCGATCTGGCGCTGGGCGAAGGTCACCGTGGAGCCGCGAGCGCCGGTGTCGAGAACCGGCGCGCGCTTGTAGAGCTCGCCGACATAGGCCTTGATCTTGTCCTGATCGCCCTTGAATTCTTCGTTGGCCCAGGCCCAGGCCGCCAGATAGTTCCAGCGGGCGCCGCCCGATGTTTTCGGGTTCGGCGTCACGATCTGCACGTCGCCCTTCACCAGATCGCCCCAGTTATGGATGCCCTTCGGGTTGCCCTTGCGGACCAGGAAGACGATGGTGGAGGTGTAAGGCGAGGAATTATGCGGCAGGCGGGTGCGCCAGTCCTTGTTGATCTTGCCGGAGTTCTGGACGATGGCGTCGATATCGCTCTGCAGCGCCAGCGTCACCACATCCGCTTCCAGACCGTCGATGACCGAGCGCGCCTGCTTGCCGGAGCCGCCATGCGACTGCTGGATCGTGACGTCCTCGCCGGTGTCGGCCTTCCACTTCTTGGCGAAGGCTTCGTTGAAGTCCTTGTAGAGTTCACGGGTCGGATCGTAGGACACGTTGAGCAGCTTGGTCTGCGCGGCGGCCGAGCCAGCGCCGCCAAGTGCCAGTGAGAGGCTAAGCGCAACAACGCTCAAACCGGACAGAAGCTTGGACATCGGTATTCCCTCCTGATTGCGATGGCTTAACTCTACTGGTTGAGTAGAGTTGGTCAATGAGGCCGAATACGATCGAAAAAGTGTTTCCCGAGAGCGTTTTCCCGGGCAACAAATACAGCGCAGCATAAGCGAAAGGCGCAACAAGCGTCGTGTAAAACTTTGCTGAATGCAAAACCGTTTCACATTTTTGACGATTTTTTGCGCTGGCGGCGAAAAATATTATGGGGTTTTAGACGATTTTTTCGTCAGGCCGTCAAAAGCTCGGGCACTTCGACACCGGCCACGGCATCGGCGATGGTGGTGTTGAAAAGGATGTTGCGGGTGGCATCGGCCACGCGGGCAAAGACGTGGCGGATCTCGCACTGCTTCTCGCCGTCGCAATCCTCGCAGCGGCGATAGGCGGTCTGCGACAGGCAGGGCAAGGGGGCAAGCGGCCCGTCGATGAGGCGCAGCACCTCGCCGAAGGTGATATCCGCAGCCGGACGCGCCAAGAGATAACCGCCCTGCTTGCCACGCCGGCTTTCGACGAGGCGTTCCTTCTTCATTTCGAGAAGGATCTGCTCCAGAAACTTTTTCGGAATGGCCTGTTCGCGGGCGATGTCGGAAATCTGCACAGGACAGGCCCCGTCGGCCTTGGCCAGCGAAAGGAGCGCTCTCAGCGCATATTTTGCCTTCTGCGAAATCATCGTAAAACCAGTAGACCACAAGCCCGGAAACCCGGCAATTCCGGCTTAGCGCAGAAGTTGTCACAATTCAAATCCAAGCTGCGAAGAAGGTGAACGGGTATCTTTTGCTCATACCCTGCGCGCGTGAGGCATTTTTGCTCTCAAGTGCAGCGCACAAAGACTGTCATTTCTGTTCCAAAGGTCGGATTTCAACAATAATCGGCCATGGAAATCCCGGACGTGACAATGACGATCAATTCAGCAAATGCCTCTGCCGATGCCGCTTCCCTCGACGCCACGCTTGCCGGGCTCGATCTGGCGGGTCGGCTTTCGTTTATCGCCGGCCTCGGCGGGCGGGCGGTCTTCACCACCAGCCTCGGCATCGAGGATCAGGTCATTACGGCCGCCATCGGCACGCACCGCCTGCCGATCGACGTCGTGACGCTCGAAACCGGCCGGCTGTTCAAGGAAACCGTCGATCTCATCGACGAAACCGAAGAGCGTTTCGGCATCGAAATCCGCCGCTTCCGCCCGGAGCAGGACGATATCGACGCCTATGCCGAAAAATACGGTCTCAATGGCTTTTACGAAAGCGTCGAAGCCCGTCACGCCTGCTGTCATGTCAGAAAGCTGATCCCGCTCGGCAAGGCGCTGGAAGGCGCCGCCTTCTGGATCACCGGCCTCCGACGCGGCCAGTCGGGCAATCGCGCCACGACGCCTTTCGCCGAGTTCGATGCGGAGCGCAATCTCATCAAGATCAATCCCCTGGCTGACTGGGATATCGACCTCATCCGGGCGCATGTCGCCCAGGAGAACATTCCCGTCAATCCGTTGCATCAGCGCGGTTACCCCTCCATCGGCTGCGAGCCGTGTACGCGCGCCATCAAGCCCGGCGAGCCTGAGCGCGCCGGACGATGGTGGTGGGAAAACGACGAGAAGCGCGAATGCGGTCTTCACGTCGCCGGTGCGGAGCAGACATCCGCCGTTTCCGCCATCCCGCAACGATAATCATTCAGTACATTCCCGGAGTTCACAATGTCCAACGCAGTCCACGAGACGGACAGCAAGAATACTGTCGCATCCAAGCCGCCGCTCGATCCCCATCTGAAGGCGCTTGAAAACGAAGCCATTCACATCTTCCGCGAAGTCGCCGCCGAATTCGACAAGCCCGTGATGCTCTATTCCATCGGCAAGGATAGTTCCGTGCTGCTGCATCTCGCGCGCAAGGCGTTTTTCCCCGGCCGCATTCCCTTCCCGCTGCTGCACGTCAATACCGGCTGGAAGTTCAAGGAAATGATCGAATTCCGCGACAATATCGTCAAGGAATACGATCTCGACCTGATTTCCTACACCAACCCGCGCGGTGCGAGCGAAAACGTAACGCCCTTCACCCACGGTTCGGCGCTTTACACCGACATCATGAAGACCGAAGCGCTGCGCCAGGCGCTCGATGCCGGCCAGTTCGACGCGGCCTTCGGCGGCGCGCGCCGCGATGAGGAGGCGAGCCGCGCCAAGGAACGCATCTATTCCTTCCGCACGCCTGACCACAAATGGGACCCGCGCAACCAGCGCCCGGAACTGTGGAACATCTATAACGGCATGGTCCGCAAGGGCGAAAGCGTGCGCGCCTTCCCGCTCTCCAACTGGACCGAAGTGGATATCTGGCGTTACATCGAGGCGGAAAACATTCCGCTGGTGCCGCTCTATTACGCCGCCGAGCGCCCCTATGTCGAACGCGACGGCATGATGATCCTTGCCGAAGACGAGCGGCTGGAACTGCTGCCCGGCGAAGAGATCAAGCATGGCTCGATCCGCTTCCGCACGCTCGGCTGCTTCCCGCTGACCGGCGCGATCCGGTCCGAGGCGGCGACGCTTCAGGAAGTCATCGCGGAACTCGAAATCGCCACCGTTTCCGAACGGCAGGGCCGCGCGATTGACCGCGACCAGTCCGGCTCGATGGAGAAGAAGAAGCGCGAGGGGTATTTCTGATGAGCGCTGCCGCCGCCAACACCCCCTCCTCTTCCGCAACCATTCTGCCCTTTGCCGAGCATTCGAAGGCAGCGCGCGACACGCGCCCGCTGCGTCTCATCACCTGCGGCAGCGTGGATGACGGCAAGTCGACCCTGATCGGCCGTCTTCTCTGGGACACCAAGGCCGTCAAGGAAGATCAGGCCGCAACCCTGCACCGTGACAGCGGCAAGCAGAACGATCTCGGCCTGCCCGATTTCGCGTTGCTGCTCGACGGTCTTCAGGCGGAGCGCGAACAGGGCATCACCATCGATGTCGCCTATCGCTATTTCGCCACCGACCGGCGCGCCTTCATCGTGGCCGACACGCCCGGCCATGAGCAATATACCCGCAACATGGCGACAGGCGCTTCCACCGCCGATCTCGCGGTGCTGCTCGTCGATGCGCGCACCGGCATTCTGGAACAGACGCGCCGTCACGCCACCATTGCGGCGCTGATGGGCATCCGCCAATTCGTGCTGGCCGTCAACAAGATCGACCTGACGCATTACGACAAGGCCGGTTTCGAGCTGATCGCCCACGAGTTCCGCGATTTCGCATCCAATCTCGGCATCAAGCAGATCACCGCCATTCCGATGTCGGCGCTGAAGGGTGAAAACGTCGTGCTATCGGGCAAGGCCTCCATGCCCTGGTATGAAGGCCCGACGCTGGTGGAGACGCTGGAGCTTGCCACCGTTCGCTCCGCGCAGTCCGGCGGCTTCCGCCTGCCGGTGCAGCGCGTCTCACGCCCCGGTGAAAGCTTCCGTGGTTATCAGGGCACGGTTGCCGGCGGTTCGGTAAAGCCGGGCGACAGCGTCGTTGTCCTGCCTTCCGGCATGGTCGCGAATGTCAAGCAGATCGTCACCTTCGATCTGGTGCGCAATGCCGCCGTCGCGGGCGATGCGGTCACGCTCGTCCTCGACCGTCAGGTGGATGTGTCGCGCGGCGACATGATCGTCTCTATCGAGGCGCAGCCGCAGACCGGCCTTGCCTTCGACGCCCAGATCGTGGCGCTGCAGCCGGGCGGTATCGAGGCAGGCAAGCGCTACTGGCTGAAAAGCGGCAGCCGCCGCCAGCGCGTCAGCGTGCAGCCTGTCAGCCAGCTGAACCTGAAGGAGGGCGAATGGCAGGCGCATGAAACCTCGCTGCCGATGAACGCCATCGGCAAGGTGCGGCTTTCCTTCGACGAGACGGCGATCTTCGATCCCTATGAACAGAACCGCTCGACCGGTTCCTTCATTCTGATCGACCCCGACACCAACAATACGGTTGCGGGCGGCATGATCGCCGGCAAGCGCAGCGTCGGTGCGACGGAAGAAAAGGGCGACCGGGTCATTCTCTCGCTGCCCGCCGATCTTGCCGAAAAGCTGCTGGCCAGCGAGCTGCTCGCCAAGCACCGCGACGAGATCGACATCCGCCGCACGGACGGCGCAACGGCCGCGCGGCTGATCGGCGACCTGGGCTGACACGCCCCTCGAACAAACAAAAGGCGACCGTCAAAGCGGTCGCCCTTTTCGTTTCAGAGTTTCTTCCGTGTCAGAGACTTCGGGTGGCTTAAAACACGAACATATAAAGCAGAATGATCACGAAGATCGGGACGCCCATAGCCCACAATGCGATACCCTTCAGCATGCTATCCTCCATTGTTGTATGGTTAGATAACGGCTGAGGCGGCTTTCCGATCCATGCCGCTCTCCTGATTTTTACGGGTTGTTTCTCGGCGGCATAAAAAGCTGTTTGTTCATTCGACGTTCATGCACGAAAGGCGAATTTGCATGCGGTCGCTCCGCCAAGCGGCCCAACAGAGGCTCGTTGTTTGAAAAAGCAGCGGGCCTCTTTTTTGATCGCGATAAGTTGATCGCGACGATGCCCCTGAAATTCAGGGCCTATGACGGTGATGGATAACTTCTTGGATTGTGAAGAAGAATTGAGGCTTTTAAGACGATTCCTGTCGCGCGTCCCCTGAAACAGGCCGCGACATTGAGGCCTGGCGCTTGGCGGAGCGACGGGCCTCTTTTGTTGGGGTGATGAGCTACGGCGTTTAGCGGCCACCGAAACGGACTAATTCACATGCACGGCCGGATTTTCAGCAGCAGGCGCGCATTCATCCAACCGGATGAGGTTTCCGACCATCCGTTGTTGATACAAAACTTTAATTTCGGGGGGTTTCGGGGTAATTTGCAAGCCACTGTTTTAGTTGGCTTTACGATGGTCGGAGACATCCATGGTTTTCGGAAGGGGTCAAAGTGCTGACACGAACGGAGGATGGCGAAACCACTATCAGCGCATGCAGCGATGGGAAAAGCGAAGTCTGGATGCCCTGCGAAATCTCCCTGAATCTGATTTTCATGACGCCATTGACTTTTCATTGACCTATTTCGTTTGGTGCCATTCACTAGCGGAATGGCTTCACGAGGACGGTGCGCTGGACAAGGCAATACTGTTTGAAAAACTTACTCGCTATCCGGTATGGCCACTTTGCAGAGATATCGCCAATCGTGTCCGACATTTTGAACTTCGGCACCGACCGACAGATAAGGATTGGTCGGCTTATCGGGAATACCAGCCGTTTGAATCTCAGGTCACGGGCAAAGAAAGGCACGTTGCCAATATCATGTTTCACGGAAGGAAGTGGTGCATAATCGAGGCCATCTCAGATGCGTCAAAGATGTGGGACGAAATTATTCATGACCTCCCGGTACCAAAGTAGCTTGTTTTAGCCCAGCAGCCGGAAAGTACGGTAGGTTCGTTAGATATGAAATTTCGGGGAATATTTGTAACTCTGATTTTCGGCAGTGACTGCCGAAGGTTACAGCTGGTCGGAGTGAGAGGATTCGAACCTCCGACCCCCACGTCCCGAACGTGGTGCGCTACCAGACTGCGCTACACTCCGTGACCAGCGGCGCTTCTATAGACCAGCCTCCGGCATTCGACAAGCGGCTTATTGCATTTTTTGTGACAAGTTTTTCCCATCTGTTGAAACAACCCTGCCAGGAGCCTGTGGCACCGGCGGGAAGGCCTCAAAACGTTACAAAAAAGCAATTGTGGCAGGAAATTTTCATCGAGCCGCATACCTCCCCTGCCCGCGGTCTCCAAATCTGCTAGGGGAACGGAATGACCGGCGGGAAGCCGGACACGGCACAAAGGACATTTCACCATGCTATCTCGCAGCGTAACGCTTGCAGCGTTTGCCATTGCGCTCTCGGCCTGCACCACTTCCACGGGCGGCTCCACTCCCTCTTTCACCCAGAAGAGCCCCGTTGAGACCCGCTGGGTCGGCCAGTCCGCAGGCATTTTCTTCGCAAAATTCGGCCCGCCGCTGAGCGATACGGAAACCGGCAGCTCCACCGTCTATAACTGGCGCGGCGGCTACAGAAAGGCCACCATTCCGGCCAGGTTCGAAGAAGGCAAGGATGGCAAGAAGGGTCGCCAGATCTCGCCCGCCCGCACCGCTTCGCTCTCCTGCACGGTGCAGCTCGTCGTTTCCAGCGATTACAAGATTACCGCCGTGCGCACGGTTTCCGACCGCCCCGGCGTCAACGGCCCGAGCTACTGCGCGGAATTCCTCGCCGCAGACTGATCTTCGGCCACAGGCCAGATGCAGCAAGGCCCGCCCGAACCGGCGGGCCTTTTCACTTTTTCGGGATTATTGTCATTTTTCTGAAAAAATTTTTGCCTATAGCCGCGCCCTGCGACCCGTAACGCGCCGGAAACAGCGTCATATGAGCCTTTCCGTGATATCCCGCTCACAGAACCCTTTCAACCGTTTGAAAGCGTCGGCTAATCTTCGCCGTCATAAAAATGACGATCGGCAAAACCGCAAAAATGGCCGTTGCGACCATATGTCCCTGCAAAATCCCTGCAAAAACGCTTGAACTGGAGTGAAAGAGTCCGGGTTGTGCCGGTTTGCGCTTTGCTGTAACGGGGCGAACGGGAGGAATGTTTTTAACACAAAACAAGAATCAGGTATGGCCGTGACTCCCATCGATCAAGACAAATCCCAGCTCACTGATCTCTCCCAGGAAACCACCCTTTCCCACGCATTTGCCCCCGGCGCGCTTCCGATGAACCGCCGACAGGTTCTGGGCGGTGCGCTCGCCGGCATTGCCGCAGCGGCGCTGCCCTCCTCCCCGCTTCTCGCCAATACGGCCGCCAAGAAGGTCGACGTGCTTTTGATCGGCGGCGGCATCATGAGCGCGACGCTCGGTGTTTGGCTGCGTGAACTCGAGCCCACCTGGTCGATGCAGATGCTGGAGCGGCTGGATGGCGTGGCGCTTGAAAGCTCGAACGGCTGGAACAATGCCGGCACCGGCCACTCGGCGCTCGCCGAACTCAACTACACGCCGGAAGACGACAACGGCAACATCAAGATCACCCAGGCCGTCAACATCAACGAATCCTTCCAGATTTCCCGGCAGTTCTGGGCTTGGCAGGTGCGCAACGGCGTTTTGAAGAACCCGCGCTCCTTCATCAACCACACGCCGCATATGAGCTTCGTCTGGGGTGATGAAAACGTCGCCTATCTGGAAAAGCGCTATCAGGCGCTCAAAGCCAGCCCGCTGTTCGCCGGCATGGAATATTCCACCGATCCCGAGCAGATCAAGAAGTGGGTGCCGCTGATGATGGAAGGCCGCGATCCTTCCCAGAAGATCGGCGCGACATGGTCGCCGCTCGGCACCGACATGGAATTCGGCGAAATCACCCGGCAATTCGTATCGCATCTGCAGGGCGACCAGAATTTCGACCTGCAGGTCAATAGCGAGGTTTCCGACATCCAGCGCAATGCCGATGGCAGCTGGCGCGTGACCTATACCAACACCAAGACCGATGCCGAACAGGTGGTGGATGCGAAATTCGTGTTCATCGGCGCAGGCGGCGGCGCGCTGCATCTGTTGCAGATGTCCGGCATTCCGGAAGCGGACGATTATGCCGGCTTCCCGGTGGGCGGCTCGTTCCTCATCAACGAGAACCCCGACGTGACGATGCAGCATCTCGCCAAGGCCTATGGCAAGGCCTCGGTCGGCTCGCCGCCCATGTCGGTGCCGCATCTCGATACCCGCGTGCTGGGCGGCAAGCGCGTCATCCTGTTCGGGCCTTTCGCTACCTTCTCCACCAAGTTCCTGAAGGAAGGCTCCTATTTCGATCTCGTCTCCTCCGTCACCACCAGCAATGCCTGGCCGATGGTGCGGGTGGGCATCGATGAATATCCGCTGGTGGAATATCTCGCCGGTCAGCTGATGATGTCGGATGACGACCGTTTTGCCGCGCTGAAGGAATATTTCCCGAATGCCAAGCAGGGCGAATGGCGCCTGTGGCAGGCCGGCCAGCGCGTACAGATCATCAAGCGCGACGAAGAAAAGGGCGGCGTGCTGCGGCTCGGCACCGAAGTCGTCGCCGCCAAGGACGGCAGCATCGCCGGCCTGCTCGGCGCTTCGCCGGGCGCTTCCACGGCCGCCCCTATCATGCTCAGCGTTCTGGAAAAGGTCTTCAAGGACAAGGTGGCCACGCCTGAATGGCAGGCCAAGATCCGCCAGATCGTGCCGAGCTACGGCACGAAGCTCAATGACGACCCGGAAAAGGTGCAGCAGGAATGGGCCTACACCGCCGAACACCTGCAGCTGCCCACCCCGCCGCAGATCGACCTTGAGGCGCTGAAGGGCGCCGGTGCGGCCCCTGCAGGTGCGCCGGTGAAGAAGGTGCCGGATATCGCGCTTTAAGGCATTTCGCGATTTTTAGGTTTGACGCCGCGTGTCTCTGGATGCGCGGCGTTTTTTGTTGGAGATGACTTCTCCACCCGCACCGGCATCCTCCGGTGTATTGCCACCAGGGCGTCGAAAAAACATCTCGCGTCAAAGACCACCTGGTGGTAATAATTCCTACCAAACACCATGGAGAAATAACATGGCCAACGTTGAAAAGATCAGCGTTTCGATGACGCCCCAGCACGCCGAAATCTTGCGTGATGCCGTGGAAAGCGGTGCTTATGCCAGCAGCAGCGAAGTCATCCGTGAAGCGATGCGAGACTGGTCGGCAAAATGGGTTCAGCGACGCGACGACATCGCCAAGCTGCGCGCATTGTGGGCTGAGGGCAAAGCCAGTGGCGGTTCAACCGAAGTGGATTTCGACGAGGCGCTCAATGAAGCGCGTGCAGAACTGGCCTCGTTGAAAAATCGTGACCACTAAGCTTGTCTGGACGCCCCGCGCACGTAGCGATGTGAAGAAAATCTATATCGACATCGGCAAATCACAGCCTCTTGCCGCAGAGCGATATTTCGCTCGGTTCCGCGCCAAAGCGGAGCGCTTGGTCGACCATCCTCGCCTTGGCGAGCGTCACCCGGAAATTTTTCCGTCCGCCCGTATGCTCGTTGAAGCACCTTATATCATTCTCTACGAAACCGTGCCGGATACCGATGGCGGCGAAATATATTCCGTGGAAATCGTTCGCGTGATCGATGGTCGCCGGGACCTGCAAACGTTGTTCTGACTTTGGAAAAGATGGCTGGGGCGCCAGGATTCGAACCTGGGAATGCCGGTACCAAAAACCGGTGCCTTACCGCTTGGCGACGCCCCAACAGGGCAGCGAAGGCGAAACGCCGCTGCCTGAACCGCGCCTGATTAGCAAAGCCTGCCCGGCCCGGCAATGACCCGGCGACTTATTTTTTCACAAAATTCAAGCTTTTTGGGTGCCGTGGCGAAGTTCGCATGTTAGGGCTTGGCGATGGCGCGGTTGAGGCTGCGGCTCAAGCTGGCATGGCATTTTTCAGGAGGTCTCGATGGCGGACCCGGCATTCGATCTCGATTTCCAGCCGGCCTATGGCGAGGCGGTTCCCGTCGCCCCGCTGATCCAGCGCATCACCGTCAACAATCCTTCCGCCTTCACCTTCCATGGCACCAACTCCTATATTGTCGGCGACCGTTCCGTCGCCGTCATCGATCCCGGCCCGGAGGATGAGGCGCATTTTCAGGCGCTGATGGCGGCGCTGAAGGGCCGCGAGGTCACCCATATCTTCGTCAGCCATACCCACCGCGATCACTCTCCGCTTGCCCGGCGGCTGAAGGAAGCGACCGGGGCGATAACGGTGGCGGAAGGCCCGCACCGGGCCGCCCGCCCGCTGCACGCGGGCGAGACAAACCCCTTTGCCGAAAGTTCCGATACGGCTTTTGTGCCCGATATCGCGCTTGGCGACGGCCAAAGCCTTTCCGGCGACGGGTGGCGGCTTACCGCGCTGCATACGCCGGGACACACGGCCAACCACGCCGCCTTCGCGCTCGATGGCAGCGGCATCGTCTTTTCCGCCGATCACGTCATGGCCTGGGCCACCACCATTGTCGCGCCGCCGGATGGGGCGATGAGCGACTACATGGCCTCGCTGGAACGGCTGCTGACCCGCGACGACCGGCTGTTCCTGCCCGGCCATGGCGGCCCGGTCACCGACCCCGCCGCCTTCATGCGGGGCTTGCGCGCCCACCGCCGCATGCGGGAAAAGGCGGTTCTGAAGCGTATCCGCGAAGGCGACCGGCTGATCGCCGATATGGTGAAGGTAATCTATGCCAGCACCGACAAGCGCCTGCATGGCGCCGCCGCACTTTCCGTGCTGGCGCATATAGAAGACCTGATCGAAAAGGGCGAGGTGCAGACGGATGGTGCGCCTTCGCTGCTGGGTGAGTATTTTCCGGCATAGCGGATATTTTGGGCACGCGAGATTTCAGGGCGCGTTGCGACCTCACCTCTCACTCCAAGCCTCGATTGGATCGAGTGGATGCCGCCTGTTTCTTCTCCCCGAGGGGGAGAAGTCCGCGGCAGCGGGATGAGGGGGCAAGGGTAGAGATATTCGGCAACGTAGCCCCCTCATCCGACCCTTCGGGCCACCTTCTCCCCGGCGGGGAGAAGAAACAGGCGGCACACTCTCGTTTCTCATCAAGATGAAGCGTAGCGTCAACTACACATCAATTGTCGTTCAACCCCTGCATCTCCGCATCCAGCGCATCGAGATAGGCTTCGGCAATCGCAGCGCCCATGCCGAGATCGTGCGGCCCGTAGCGGGAGGCGACGCGGACATCGACGATGGTGGTTTCGGCCTCTTCCTTGAGGCGGATGAGGATATCGAAACGCAGGCCCCAGATGCGCGTGCGGGTTTCGCCCTGCATCAGCACCACGCCGCTACCGTTAAAGAAGGTGGGCAACGGCGCGTCCGTCGGGCGGGCCATGGGCACCGGCACGATGGAGGGCAGATCCTCGACCGGCCCTTCTTCCGCAGGCTGCGTCCTGTCCTGCTCCGGAACGCCGACGGAGGGCGCATCTTCCGCCCCGATCACCCCCTTCGTGTGGACGATGCGGATATTCTGGGCGGCGGCCATTTTTTTGGCGGCGGCATAGATGCGGTCGATTGCGCCTTCATAACGGCGGCCGGCGAGGCTGGCATAGGCTTCAGCCTGCGCGTCGCGGTCTTCCTTGGCAATGGTCGCGGATCGTGTCAGCCATTGCTGGTTGGCTGCGGGCGTCACCAGCCATTCCGGCACATCGGTCAGATCGGTGGAGATGTCGTAAATCTTCGGCTGCTGCCAATAAAGAAAAGCGCCGTAACCGACCACGCCGAGCGGCAGGGCCGAGAGAAGCAACGCCGCCAGCGCCGAAAGGCCGCCGCGCGCGCCCCTAGTCCACAGCCGCTGAAGCCCGATCAACGCCAGAAGCACGGCCGCGAGAGCGATGCCGGCGGCGATGATGATGAGACCGACGAGATCGGGCGTCGTCAGCGGCCCGAAACGATGAATGCCGGCGGCGATGAGAAACAGCACAAGCGCCGCAAGACCGAGATAGCGGGAAAGATAGGCTGCAACTGAAAAAGGCCGGACGAAACGCACAGTCATGAAAGCGGATATCCGTTAGATCGCATTGGCTAAAAAGCGTTGCACCCGAATTCTGGCAGAGAATCACCTGCATATGATGTCATAGACCGGATTTGCGGCGAGGAAAACAAAGGAGGAGGCGATCCGTACGCTAAAGCGCGCGAACTTCTCCGTCATGCCGGTCCCCGGAACAAGCCCGAGGATGATGCGGCATCCAGCCATGCTGCGCCGTGAGGGATGAGTCTTTTGCGATCATGGACTTGATCGCGCTGGACCCCGGATCAGGTCCGGGGTGACGGAATATCAGGCTATGACACTGCCAAACTATAGGTTTTAGGACTCTGACGTCGAAGGCGACGAAGGCGCGGAATATTTTTCCGCATTGCCTCACCTAAAGAGAATTATTCCCCGACAACGCAATAAATACGCATGTTCATCCCTTAATTGCTGAGGAAATCGGCGTATTCTCGGCGACCTCCCTCGAGAATGCGTGTAAAAAGTGCAACATTCTCGTTTTCTTGCACAATAAAGAGACATGTCATGTCACAGGCAACGACGTCCGCCGGTCCCTCCGGGCCTAAACCCTTTTATCGCAATTTCGGCTTTCAGGTTCTGATCGCCATGGTCATCGGCCTGCTGCTCGGCCTCGTTGCGCGCAACATCGGTCCCGATGCCGCCGGCAGCCCCAACTGGCTTTCGGTGACACTGCAAACCATCGGCAGCATTTTCGTGCAGCTTTTGCGCGCGCTGGTTCCGCCACTGATCTTCACGGCCATCGTCGCCTCCATCGCCAATCTCAAGAACCTCTCCAATGCGGCGAAGCTCGTCTGGCAGACACTTCTCTGGTTCGCCATCACCGCACTGATCGCCGTCGTCATCGGTATCGTGCTTGGCCTCGTCATCCAGCCGGGCGTCAACACGGCGATTGCCAATACGGCAGCGGCGGCACCTTCTTCCACCGGTTCCTGGCTGGATTTCCTGAAGGGCCTTGTGCCGGCCAATGTCTTCGGCCTCGAAGCTTCTACCAAGCTCAATAATGGCGCGGCCAGCACCTCGTTGAACTTCAACGTGCTGCAGCTGCTCGTGGTGTCGATTGCCTTCGGTGTCGCGGCGCTGAAAGCGGGCAAGGCGGCGGAGCCGTTCCTCGCCTTCAACCAGTCGCTGCTCGCCATCGTGCGCAAAATCCTGTGGTGGGTCATCCGCCTCACCCCCATCGGCACCATCGGCCTGCTCGGCCGCGCGGTCGATCAATATGGCTGGACGACGCTGTCGCAGCTCGGCTGGTACGCGGCGGCCGTTTATATCGGTCTCGCGCTGGTGCTTTTCGTGGTCTATCCGGCGCTGCTTCTCGCCCATGGCCTGAAGCCGTCGCGCTTCTTTGCGGGCGCATGGCCGGCCATCCAGCTCGCCTTCGTGTCGCGTTCCTCCATCGGCACGCTGCCCGTCACCGAAACCGTGACGGAAAAGAGCCTCGGTGTGCCGCGCGAATATGCCGCCTTCTCCGTGCCGCTCGGCGCCACCACCAAGATGGACGGCTGCGCCGCCATCTATCCGGCGATTTCGGCGATTTTCATCGCGCAGTTCTTCCAGGTGCCGCTCGGCATCCAGGAATATGTGCTGATCGTCTTCGTCTCCGTGCTCGGTTCCGCCGCAACGGCAGGTCTGACGGGTGCAGTGGTGATGCTGACGCTGACGCTTTCGACGCTCGGCCTGCCGCTGGAAGGTGTGGGCCTGCTGCTCGCCATCGACCCGATCCTCGACATGGGCCGCACGGCGGTCAACGTCGCCGGCCAGGCGCTGGTGCCCACCATCGTCGCCAAGCGCGAGGGCATTCTGGACGAGGCCCTCTATAACAACGCCAAGGATATCGACGCGCTCGACGACCGGGAAGCAGCGCCGGCCTGACAGCGATAATCATGGGGCGTTTCCGCTGAAAAGGGAGACGCCCCATGCGGATCATTCCCGTTGTTCCCTGATAGTTTGGGGTTGACGGTGCCAATTTCATCGATAGCGATAGCGGCACGGGCAATAGCGCAATTTAGAGCGGAAACTGTGCATGGCGAAACGTAACTGGATCTATGTCGGCCTGCTCGCTTTCATCTCCCTCGGGCTTCTGATCGACGCGGCCGTCTGGCCCGCCGGGCCTCCAGCATCCTTTACCGCAAACGATCTGGTGCAGATGATCGGCATCATCACGCTATTTGCCTGGTGGCAGATAGAGGATGCCGAAAAGCGGGACCTCCGGCGCAGCTCCGCCGCCAAGATCACCACCGTTCTGCTCGCACCCATCGGGCTTGCGATTTACCTTTATCAAACCCGCCGGTGGCCCCGCGCCACGCTCGGCCTCCTCGCATTTATCGGCGGCATCGTCCTCATCGCCATCCTCACGGTTCTGCTCGGCGACTGGCTCATTCAACAGGGTTTGTTCCCGCCGTCTTTTCTTCGTGATTCCTGAGCAACGGGAGTATGTCGGATTTTACGACGCCACGCCGCCTGACACCGCTATCGCCGCCGCCTGCCAAGCCATTCTCCATGATGGATTGATGCAACTTTCCGCCCCTACGCGGCTTTTCCCCGTATCAAAACAGGCGTATCAATCGCGGCAATAAAAGTGCCGTACGGCCGTCATGTTAAGGGAGAAACAAAATGCGTGTTTCCATCGTCTTCGGCGCGCTTGCCGCCATGCTGGCGCTCACCGCCTGCCAGACGCTGACGCCGGAAGAGCGTCGGGCGCGGGATGAGGCGACATGCCGGGGTTATGGTTTCCGCCCCGGCACGGACCCGATGGCCGGTTGCCTTCTCGATCTGGAAATGGACCGCCGCGCCGACAACCGCGCCTGGCAGGCGCAGATGAACCGCGACATGTTCTACCGCCCCGTGGTGGTGGAGCGGCGCATCATCGTCCAACAGAACCCCTGACGGGAATGAAGGCGACATTGCTCGCCACCCTGCCCTCATCCCTCTTTGCCGCCAGCGTTGCCTGCGCCGCCGCCAGGCGGGCAATGGGCACGCGGAAGGGCGAACAAGACACGTAGTCGAGATCGGCGTCCTCGCAGAAATGGATCGAGGCCGGGTCGCCGCCATGTTCGCCGCAGATGCCGAGCTTCAGCTCCGGCCGCGTCTGGCGGCCGCGTTCGGCGGCGATGCGGATCAACTCGCCCACGCCGTCGAAATCGAGCGAGATGAACGGGTCGCGCTCGATGATGCCCTTGCGCTGATAGGTATTGATGAAACGCGCCGCATCGTCACGGGAAATACCGAAGGTGGTCTGCGTCAGGTCGTTGGTGCCGAAGGAGAAAAATTCCGCCGCTTCGGCAATGACATGGGCACGCAGGGCCGCACGCGGCAGCTCGATCATGGTGCCGGTCAGATATTCGATCTCCATGCCGGTTTCCTGCGCCACCGCAGCGGCGACGCCGTCTATGACTTCGGTGACGTAATCCAGTTCCGCGCGCAGACCGACAAGCGGCACCATGATCTCGGGCACGACCGGCGCGCCGGTGATGCGTGCTGCGGCAACGGCGGCTTCAAAAATCGCGCGGGCCTGCATTTCGGCGATTTCCGGATAGGAAATGGCGAGACGGCAGCCGCGATGGCCGAGCATGGGGTTAAATTCATGCAGCGCATCCAGCCGCTGGCGGAACACGGTCTGCGGCATGCCCATGGCGGCCGCCACCTCGACGATTTCGCCATCGGTCTTCGGCAGGAATTCGTGCAGTGGCGGGTCGAGCAGGCGGATCGTCACCGGCAGGCCATGCATGATCTGGAAAAGCTCGGTGAAATCCGAGCGCTGCATCGGCAGAAGCTCATCGAGCGCCGCCCGCCTGCCCTTTTCGCTTTCGGCGAGAATCATCTCGCGCATGACGTGGATGCGGTCGCCCTCGAAGAACATATGTTCGGTACGGCAGAGGCCGATGCCTTCAGCGCCAAAGGCGCGGGCGGCGCGGGCGTCGGCCGGGGTATCGGCATTGGTGCGCACGGTCATGCGGCGCAGGCTGTCGGCCCACTCCATCAGCTTGCCGAAATCGCCCGAGAGTTCCGGCTGCGTCATCGGCACTTCGCCCTTCAGCACCCGGCCCGAAGAACCGTCGATGGTGATGACATCGCCGCGTTTGAGCATACAGCCGACGCCGATCAGCACCTTGTTGCGCATGTCGACGCGCATGGAGCCGGCGCCGGTGACGCAGGGAATGCCCATGCCGCGCGCCACCACGGCGGCGTGGCTGGTCATGCCGCCGCGCGTCGTCAGAATGCCTTCGGCGGCGTGCATGCCATGAATATCTTCCGGGCTGGTTTCGATGCGCACCAGAATGACACGGCGGCCTTCGGCTTCCGCCGCAACCGCCTCTTCGGCGGTAAAGACGATTTCGCCCGTCGCCGCCCCCGGCGAAGCCGGCAGGCCGGAGCCGATAATGGGACGCGATGTGCCGGGATCGATGGTGGGGTGAAGCAACTGGTCGAGCGACGAGGGCTCGATGCGGCAGACGGCTTCCTCCTGCGAGATCAGCCCTTCCTCGACCATATCGACGGCGATCTTCATGGCCGCGCGGGTGGTGCGCTTGCCGGAACGGGTCTGCAGCATCCAGAGCTTGCCGCGCTCGATGGTGAATTCCAGATCCTGCATGTCGCGATAGTGGTTTTCCAGCCGCTTGCAGATCGCCAGAAATTCGCTGAACGCCTCCGGCATCAGCTTTTCCATCGAGGGCTTGTCGGAGCCGGAGGCCAGACGCGCGGCCTCGGTGATGGATTGCGGCGTGCGGATGCCCGCCACCACATCTTCGCCCTGAGCGTTGACGAGGAATTCGCCGTAAAGCTCCGCCTCACCCGTCGAGGGGTTGCGGGTAAAGGCGACGCCGGTTGCCGAAGACGAGCCGAGATTGCCGAAGACCATGGCCTGAACGTTGACCGCCGTGCCCCAGTCGCCCGGAATATTGTGTAAATGCCGGTAGGTCACGGCGCGGTGGTTGGTCCAGCTGGCGAAGACGGCGCCGATGGCACCCCAGAGCTGCACGTGACAGTCCTGCGGAAAGGCTTCGTCCAGCTCATCCTCGATCAGCTTTTTATAAAGCGAAACGACATGCTGCCATTCGACCGCCGACATGTCGGTATCGTATTCGTGGCCGAGGCGGCCTTTCTCGTCCTCGAGAATTTCCTCGAACAGCTCATGATCCAGGCCCATGACCACATCGGCATACATCTGGATGAAGCGGCGGTAGCTGTCCCAGGCAAAACGCGCGTCGCCCGCATCGTGGCCCAGCGCCTCGACGGTGCGGTCGTTGAGACCCAAATTCAGCACGGTATCCATCATGCCGGGCATGGAGGCGCGCGCGCCGGAGCGGACGGAGATGAGCAGCGGCGAGTGGCTGCCGCCGAAGGTCTTGCCGGTCACGGTTTCCATGCCGTGCAGGCCGGCCATGACCTGCAGCTTCAGCTCTTCGGGAAGATCGCGGCCATTCTTGTGATAAAGGGCGCAGGCATCGGTTATGATGGTGAGGCCGGGGGGAACGGGAAGGCCGAGACTTGCCATTTCGGCAAGGTTCGCGCCCTTGCCGCCCAATATCGCAACGTCACCTGCCCTGCCTTCGGCAGCACCGTTGCCGAAGGTATAAACCCACTTTTTCATTCCACGCTCTCCACCCAGAAGCGTTGTCATTTTTCTATCATCTACAGCATTGGCGGCACGTTGGAAACGCCGCAACGTGCAGTTTACATCGCAGTGCAGCATAATTGCGGCAAATTGCGCGCAAGAATTGCCGCAAAGGCCGAATAACGGCATGATTGACGCATTCGTGTAGTGCGCTGAACTGGAGTGTTGCCTAAGCCATTCAAATCGCCGACAAAGAGATTATTCATGCAATTTACCCGCCGCCATACGCTTAAATTTGCCGGAATTTCCTGTGCCGCCAGCGCGCTTGCCGGGGCGCTCAGAGCCGAAGGCGCAGTGCCCGTCGCAGGCGCCGCCTCCGCCCTTCCCTTCGCGCTGACGACGCCGATGCATATCGGCCAGGCCGCGCTGCGCGTGCGCGATCTCGACCAGATGATCGAGTATTACCGTTCAGTGCTGGGCATGAACGAGGTGGAGCGCACGGCCAGAGGCGTGACGCTCGGCGTCGGCACCGTGCCGCTGCTCGATCTGGTGCACAAGCCGGCCGCGGATTTCGAAAGCCCCACCTCCGCCGGCCTGTTCCACATCGCCTATCTGATGCCCTCGCGCAAGGATCTGGCGCGCTGGCTGGTGCATGCGGCGCTGAAACAGGTGCCGCTTTCCGGTTTTGCCGACCACAATGTCAGCGAGGCGATCTATCTCAACGATCCCGAGGGCAACGGCATCGAGGTTTACAGCGACCGGCCGAAGGACACATGGGTCTGGAGCGGCCGCGTGGTGAAAATGGGCACCGAACCGCTCGATGTCGACGATCTGGTGAAGCTGACCGATACCAAAAGAAGCGACTACGAGGCTGCCCCGCCGGGAATGCGCATCGGGCATGTACACCTGCGGGTCGGCGAAATCGCCGCCGCCCGCGCCTTCTACGAAACGGCCGTCGGCCTGCAACCGACGCAGGACGCGCGCGCCGATGCCTCGTTTCTCTCTTCCGGCGGGTATCATCATCATCTGGCGGTGAATACATGGAACAGCCGTGGCGCGAAGGAACGCAACGCCATGGAAACCGGCCTCGACTGGTTTTCTCTCACCGTTCGCAACCCCGATGATCTGGAGGCGCAGAAAACGCGGCTGCGGGCCGCCGGTTATGTGCTGGTGGAGATGGAGAATAACGTCGTGGAAGCGATAGACCCCTGGGGCACGCGGTTGCGGCTGGTGCCGGGGTGAGTGGTCCATACGCTCGATACGAAGCGGGTGCCGCAAAAAATGCTCACACAAATTCGTCCGAACACTACAGAGCCTCACCGCCCCCCTTCCTCATTCCTGTGCTTGTCACAGGAATCCAGTCGACGCGCGTCTGCGCGGCGGAAGACTCTTTTCAGCCCAAGGACTTGGGCTGGCTGGATTCCTGTGACAAGCACAGGAATGAGGGAGCCCGCCCGTATTCTTCAGCCGAAAAAGAAAGCCTTGCGAGGCCACGGCAGCGGCCTCGCAAGGCATTCCATCCGGTACAGGAAACCGGATGGTGGGGTCTGTGACGAGCCCTTTGGCCCTTGCGGAAAACATAGCAAAACACCGCGCATTGTCGCTCACCCGAATGGGTGATACGGCCAGATAAATTCGCGATGGTGGGCGAAGGGGAAAAGAAGCCTCAGACGGCTTCGCGCAACTGCTCGGCGGTCTGCAAATCCACGGAGACGAGCTGCGAGACGCCCTGTTCGGCCATGGTGACGCCGAAGAGGCGGTTCATGCGCGCCATGGTGATGGGATTGTGGGTGATGATGACGAAACGGGTCTCGGTGGAGGCCACCATCTCGTCCATCAGGTTGCAGTAACGCTCGACATTGTGGTCGTCGAGCGGCGCATCCACTTCGTCCAGCACGCAGATGGGCGCGGGATTGGTGAGGAAGACCGCGAAGATCAGCGCCATGGCCGTCAGCGCCTGTTCGCCACCGGACAGCAGCGTCATGGTCTGCGGTTTCTTGCCCGGCGGGCGGGCGAGGATTTCCAGGCCCGCTTCCAGCGGATCGTCGGATTCGATCAGCTGCAATTCCGCCGTGCCGCCGCCGAAGAGATGGGTGAACAGCCGCTGGAACTGCGAATTGACCACATCGAAAGCGGCGATCAGCCGTTCGCGGCCTTCGCGGTTGAGGTTCTGGATGCCGGCGCGCAGCTTGCGCACGGCGTCGATGATGTCGTCGCGTTCCTTAATCAGCGCCTCGAGCTTGGCGGAAAGCTCGGCCTGCTCTTCCTCGGCGCGCAGGTTGACCGCGCCCAGCCGCTCGCGCTCGATCTTCAGCCGGTCGAGATCGCGCTCGACATCGCGAATGTCCGGCTTCGGCTGGTCCGGGCCAAGGCCGGTCAGGCGGAACGCCATATGCGGCTCGGTATTCAGCGTTTCGCGGATGCGGTGTTCGGTTTCCTGTCGTTTTTCGCGGGCGGAAACCAGCCGTTCTTCGGCACGGCCGCGTTTTTCGCGCGCTTCGGCCAGTTCCGAAAGCGCGGTTGCCGCCACACGGTCGGCGCCGCGCTGCAGGTTTTCCGCCTCGGCTAGCCGGTCGGCGGCCCCGCGGCGGGCGTCTTCGGTCTTCTGCAATTCGTTGAGAAGGTTGCGGCGCTTCTCGTCGAATTCTTCCGGCGCTATGTCCAGCTCGGCGATTTCCTCGCGCGCCTCTTCCTCGCGTTCGCGCAATGTCGCGATGTGATCGGCCGCACTTGCCGCGCGCGACTGCCAGGTGGAGCGCTCCTGCCCGATTACCTGAATTCTGCGCTGGCGACTTTCCGCCTCGCGGCTCACACCCTCATGGCGGGCGCGGGCCTCCGCCAGAAGGCCGCGGTCGGTCGCAACTTCGAGCTGGCTTTCGCGCAGCCGCAGATCCAGCACGGAAAGATCGGGCGCGTCTTCCATTTCGATGCGGGCGTTTTCCTCCTGAACGGCGATCTCGTCGATCTGCGCGCCGATCTGGTTCAGTGCTTCGGACACGATATCGCGACGGCGTAGAAGATCGCCCGAGGCCCTTTCGGCGGCGGTGAGCGCCTCGCGCGCCTCGGCAAGATGGCGGGTCGCAAGCCGGCTTCTGTCGCGCACTTCCGAGAGCCGCAATTCGCTGCTGCGGATTTCTTCGGTTTTCGCGGCAAGCTGGTCTTCGGCCTCATCCAGAATGGAGCGTGCCTCATCCAGTTCTGTCTCGATTTCAGCGAGGCGGTTCTTCTGCGACAGGCGAAGTGCTGCGGCACCCGGCGCATCGGCGCTGGCTATGTGACCGTCCCAACGAAACAGCGCGCCTTCGCGCGTCACCAACCGCTGGCCAACCTTCAAATGCGGCAGCAGGCGCAGGGCTTCCGCAGTGTTTGCGACGACACCGATCTGCGCCAAAGCGCGGCGCAGGGCTTCCGGCGCCTGCGCATAATCCAGAAGCGGCCTCGCGCCCTGCGGCAAGGCGGGATCATCAGCGCCATCGCCATTTCCGGCCCAATAGGCGGGCGCGGCGGGATCGAGCGGGCTTTCGAGATCGTCGCCGAGGGCGGCACCCAATGCCGCCTCGAAACCGCGCTCCACCGTCATTTCTTCCGCCACCGGTGTAAAGCTGCCATTGGCGGCGGCGCTGGAGGCAAGGATTTTGGTGATGGTGCGCGCTTCCGTATCCAGCGCGTTCAGCCGGTTCCGCGCCGTTTCCAGCGGCGCGCGCGCCAGCGCTTCGGCGGAACGCGCCTCGGCGACGGCGGCCTCGGCCTCCTCCGCCACGATCAGGGCATCCTCGACCGCGATCTCCGCCGCCTCGACCGCTTCGCGCCGTTCGGACGGGTCGGGAAGGCCGGAAAGTTTTTCGTCGATGGCATCGATCTCGGCGGATGCCTCCTGCGACTGCCGCTCCAGCCTCAGCTTGCGATCGGAAAGATCGCGGATCGCCCGCTCCAGTTGCTGACGGGCGGCGGAGGCCTCGGCCCGTTCGGCGGTTATCGCGGTGAAGATGGCTTCGCTTTCCGCCAGCTTGATAGCGGCGGCTTCGAAGGCTTCGCGCATTTCTTCGGCATGGCGGCCGGAATCGGAGAGGATTTCGAGGAGTTCGGCTTCTTCCTCATCCAGCCGCGCCAGTATCTGGGCATTATCGGAGACCAGCCGTTCCTCGCGGATAATGTCCTCGCCAAGCTGCGACAGGCGGCGCGCCAGCTCATCGCGGCGGCGCAGCAGGCGGTTCGCCTCGTCATCCAGCTGGGTGCGGGCGATCTGCAGGCGTTGCAGGGCGGCGGCGACGCGGGCCTCGTCCTCGCGCAGTTCCGGCAGTTTGAGGCTGGCGATTCCCTGCTGCTTGGCCGCTTCCATCTGCGCCTGCGCTTTTTCGGCGACGATGTTGGTGGCCTGATTGAGCGCGCTTTCCGCCTCCCCCTCGGCTTCCTTCGCCTCGACCCAGCGGATGTGCAGCAGGGTAGCTTCGCGGGCGCGGATATCGGCTGACAGCATCTTGAAACGGTTGGCCTGCCGGGCCTGACGCTTCAGGCTTTCGATCTGGCTTTCCAGCTGGGCGGTGACGTCTTCCAGCCGCTCCAGATTGGTCTCGGCGGCGCGCAGGCGCAGCTCGGCTTCGTGGCGGCGGGAATGCAGGCCGGAAATGCCGGCCGCCTCTTCCAGCAGCTGGCGGCGGGCCTGCGGCTTGGCATTGATGAGTTCGCCGATGCGCCCCTGCCCCACCATGGAGGGCGAGCGCGCGCCGGTGGAGGCATCGGCAAACAGAAGCTGCACATCTTTGGCGCGCGCCTCCTTGCCATTGATGCGGTAGACCGAGCCGTTTTCGCGCTCGATGCGGCGTGTGACCTGAATTTCATCGGCATCGTTGAAGGCGGCGGGCGCGGTGCGATCGGAATTGTCGAGATAAAGGCCGACTTCGGCTGTGTTGCGGGCCGGGCGGTTGCCGGAACCGGAGAAGATGACGTCATCCATGCCGGATGCGCGCATGTTCTTGTAGGAATTTTCGCCCATCACCCAGCGCAGCGCTTCGACCAGATTGGACTTGCCGCAGCCGTTCGGGCCGACGACGCCGGTAAGCCCCGGCTCGATGATGAATTCGGATGGCTCGACGAAGGACTTGAAACCGATGAGGCGGAGCTTGTTGAACTTCATGCCGCCATGCTCCGGACAGAAAAACGGCAATAAAAAACGGGCGAACGGAGATATCCGCCGCCCGTTCCTTTGAGGGTTCGGCGATCAGAGCAGCTTGTCGATGACAGCCGACATGGTTTCAACCGACATGTCTCCCGCGTATTTCTTGCCGTTGATGATGAAAGTCGGCGTGGAGTTGACGCCGAATTCCGTCGCACCGCGTTGCATCGTTGCGTTCACATCATCCAGAAGTTTCTGGTTCGTCAAGCAGGCCTCGAAAGACTCCTGTGAGAAACCGGCCATTTTCGACATTTGCAGCAAAGCGGCGCGCGCATCCTGGGCGACTGCCCAGCTCTGCTGCTGCTTGAACAGCATGGAAACGAAGGGGAAATACTGACCTTCCGGGGCGCAGCGCGCCAGCATGAAGGCGGCGGCGGCGCGCGGATCGAACGGGAATTCGCGCAGCACGAAATAGACCTTGCCGGTATCGATGTACTTCTTCTTGATCTCTTCGAAGGTCTTGTTGTGGAAGTTGGCGCAGTGCGGGCAGGTCATCGACATGTATTCGACGATCTTGACGGGTGCGTTGGCATCGCCGAGCGCGGCTTCCGGCAGCGGGCCGGGCTTCATCACCGCAGCCATATCCACATCGCCGGTGGATTCAGGCAATTCCTGCGCCTCGGCGATACCGGGCGTGAAGGCAAACGGCAGGGCCGTGGCAACGGCGGCAAGAGCAACGCCGCCGAGGAGGCTGCGTCTGGTAATATTCAATTCGGAAATCGGCATGGAAACACCCGTGTTGATTTGAAACTGCCTGATGCGCAATTCGCTAACCCGATACCACCAGCACCGGCAGCGCGACAAGCGGGCTCTGGAACTTCCTTGTCAAAGAATCGTGACTTCGAGAAGGCGAAAGCGCAAAAACAACGAAGAGAAACAAGCCCTGAATACAGAGGGTGCGGGCAATGGTCGCAGCAAGCGCCCCTTATGACCTCAACGCGATAGACCAAACTGGATTTCGATATTGTGATAAGACGAGCCGTGCCCGTTCCAGCCGTGATAAATTTCACGGCTCTCACCCGAGAAATGGTGGCGAGACATTTCTATCTCCGCAACCAGCGGGGCATATCCTTTGGTGAATAACGATCTCAGTGATCCTTGATGCACCCTGCTTGCAACGATGATTGGTTCGAGATGATGAAGCTCGATTGTCTCATCCCACTGCACGGGTTTTCTTATCGGGCGGCATATCTCCCAGTCAAACAGGGATTTGCTATCTCTTGGCAGGTTGTGGGAAATGAAAATCCAAGGCCCATCGGCTTCCAGGCGGTGCTCGGCGAGCTGCCTGTCTATGATTGCCGAATATTCGGCAGCAGCCTGTCTGACATCGGGTATCCGCAGGCGTTGACCAAAACGCACAACCCACATTTCTGGTGTTTCCTTGATTTCCATCGGCATACTCCTTTGAGCCATGGAGTAATTCGGAAATCGTCGGCCAACAAATTGAAATCGAGAATGAAATTCTATTTACCGCGCAATCAGAAGCCACCTCTGAAATTTCGTCCTATTTCAAACTTCGTTGCGGTGGCTTTTTCTGCAATACCGCCGTGCCCAGCCTCTCCACCGCCTTGCGCAGCGCCTCGCTCTCGATGCCGTCCATCATGTCATCGAGACGTTTTGCCGCATCGCCGCGCAGGGGTTGCGGTTTGCGTCGGCGGGTGATGGTTTGGGACACCGGTTTCTGCACGATCCTGATCTGACGCACCGCCGGAAAGCCGAAAAAGCCGTTGATGCGGGCAATCAGTTCGCCCTGCGCATGGGTGAGAAACAGGGCGCGCGCGCCTTCGCAGGCAATCGTCAGCACGCCCGGCTGATAGCCGCCGCGATCCGGCCCCTCGTCGCGGCGCGGCCAGGTGATCTTTTCCGGCCGGGTGCAATCGGCGAAGTCCTCGCCGGCGATCTCGTCCCAGGAGCCGAGCAGTGCTGTGTTGATGCCCGCCCGTTTCGACAGCACGGGGTCCATGATGCCGTTGGCGACTTCGGCGATCTGCACGACGCCTTTGCGGAATGAATCTGCGGGTTTCTTCATGCTCTCCTCGACAGAGGCCAACTGACCTCAAGCGGTCGCGCCATCGTCATCTTCTTCTCCGCGCAACAATGCGCGAAATCGTCGCCAGTCCCGGCAGGCGCCCAAGCGTATCATTCCCGCCACCAAACATCCAAAGAGGAAATAGGCCCCAGCCAAAAACTTCAGATGCGATATTCCCGGCTTATCCGACATAACGGCAATCACCAACATGCAGGTGAGCACGATGGAGAGGTATATCCACAGGCCATGGCAGAAAATCGCCCAGAAACCGGATTCGATAATTCGAAAGCGGCGCGAGGGCTTGCCTCTCATCTTCTCCAGTTCACGGACTTCGCCGATCAGGCGGGAAACCACAAAGGCCACGCTGTTCTGACGCCCGAAACACAGACGGCCAATATGGTTCAACAGGCTCCCAATCAGGCACAGGGCCAACAGAACCCCGATAACATAAAGCAGCGGTTGGGGTATATTATCCAGCAGCGCATTCAGCATGGGGCTCTTCCTCCAAAATCGGATCATGGGTTTCGATGTCGGGCATTCGTTGCCGGATGCGGTTTTCCACGCCGCCGCCGCAGGCTGCTGTTGCAGATTGCCGTGCCGTGTCTATGTTCAGCGGCGATGAACACACATACGCGGCAACACATATCACATCCGACAGCGGAACAACTTCTCGCATGGTACGACCGGCACCATCGCGAACTGCCATGGCGCACGTCTCCCGCCATGGCGGCACGGGGAAAACGCGCCGATCCCTATCACGTCTGGCTGTCGGAGGTCATGTTGCAGCAGACGACGGTGCAGGCGGTTAAACCCTATTTCCTGAAGTTTCTCGCCGCCTGGCCAAGCGTCAGCGATCTGGCCGCGGCGCCGGTCGAGGATGTCATGGCGGCCTGGGCGGGGCTTGGTTATTATGCCCGCGCCCGCAACCTTAAAAAATGCGCCGAAGCCGTGGCGCGCGAGCATGACGGCATCTTTCCGGACAGCGAAGAGGGCCTGAAGCAACTGCCCGGCATCGGCGACTACACCGCCGCCGCCGTGGCGGCCATCGCGTTCAACCGGCAGGCGGCGGTGATGGACGGCAATGTGGAGCGCGTCATCTCCCGCCTCTTTTCAATAGATGCCCCCCTGCCGGGCTCAAAGCCCGCCATGAAAGAGAAGGTGGCCGAGCTTACCCCTTCTGACCGACCCGGCGATTTTGCCCAGGCGATGATGGATCTCGGCGCGACGATCTGCACGCCGAAGCGGCCGGCCTGCGCGCTCTGTCCGTTCAACGGCCACTGTCTTGCACTTGCCCATGACGAGCCGGAGCGTTTTCCGGTCAAGGCGGCGAAGAAGGCCAAGCCGGTGCGGCTCGGGGCTGCCTTCGTGGCGGTGAATGCGAGCGGTGAAATCCTGCTTCGCCGGCGCATCGAAAGCGGGCTTCTCGGCGGCATGACCGAGGTGCCGACAACGGCATGGACCGCCCGCATGGACGGCGGCACGGAGGCGAGCCATGCGCCCTTTGCCGCCGGCTGGCAGGCGGCGGGCGTCATCGTGCATGTCTTCACCCATTTCGAACTACGGCTCACGGTCTATCGCGCACAGGTGCCGGACGGCCTTAAAGTCGGCCCGGATGACGGATGGTGGGAGCCGGTTACAAATCTTGACGCACAGGCGCTGCCAACGGTGATGAAAAAAGTCATCGCCCAAGCTATTCCATCCGCATTCGATGAACGCAGGAAATTTCGATGACCAAGATTGAGCATATCGTATTCGACATCGGCAAGGTGCTGATCCACTACGATCCGCATATTCCCTATAGCCGCCTCATTCCCGATGCCGACGAGCGCCAATGGTTCTTCGAAAACGTCTGCACCCATGACTGGAACCTCGAACAGGATCGCGGACGCCGCTGGGAAGATGCCGAAGCGCTGCTGGTGGAGCAGTTTCCGGAGCGGGAAGAGCACATCCGTTCCTTCCGCAAATTCTGGCACGAGATGGTCTCGCATTCCTATGACGACAGCGTCGCGATCATGGTTGCGCTGATCGACAGCGGCTACGACGTGACGATGCTGACCAACTTCGCTTCCGACACCTTCCGCGAGGCGCAGAAAATGTTCCCCTTCCTCACTTTGCCGCGCGGCGTCACCGTTTCCGGCGATGTGAAACTGTTGAAGCCCGATGTGGCGATCTACGATCTGCATGCCAGGGAATTCGGCCTCAACCCCGCCGCCACCCTCTTCATTGACGATACGCTCGTGAATGTCGAAGGGGCGAAAGCGGCGGGCTGGCAGGCCGTGCACTTCACCGGCGCGGAAAAGCTGCGGCAGGATTTGCGGGAATATGGAGTGGAAGTCCGATAAATTCCCAGATCGGGAAAAGAAATTGGCGCAGGCGGAAATGGCGGTCTCCGGCCTGCGCCAGTCCTGCCGCAAGCGGCATCGGACGCAATGTTTTTGTGATTTTTCCGAACCGGATTTTCACAACCACTGCTCTGATTTGAGACAGTATTGCCGATCTCTTGCGCGAAACTTGTCTTGCTAAAATAGGATACTCGAAAATACCAACGCCCGACACCGAAGTGCCGGGCGTTGGTCGTTCTCCTTCCGGGACTGAAGGTACTAAACCGGACGGAGACGTATCCTGGCAAGGGCGGGCGGTGGATCGTCCGTCTCCAGCCTCTACGGCTTTTGACTATTCAGCCTTTGCCATTTCACTGCGGATGATCGCTCTCAGATCGTCGATCGGCTTCAGCGCGTCGCCGTCTTCGAAATGCCAGAAGGTCCATCCGTTGCATGCGTCGAGACCCTGCACCTTCGCGCCGAGGCGGTGAATGGAGCCGGCGGTCCCGCCGGATGCAATCGTACCATCGGCACGAATAATGGCGCTATAACGGCGTCGTGCATCCGTCAGCACCTGGCCCGGGCGGACGAGGCCGCTTTCCACCAGCGTGTTGAAGGCAACGCGCGGTTCGGCCTTCTTGCCGGTCATGACGGTCAGTTCCGCCTTGCCGAGCGGCTCGACGGCGGCGATGCGGGCGGATGCCGCGTCGATATAATCCTGTTCGCGCTCGATGCCGACGAAGTGACGACCGAGACGTTTTGCGACCGCACCCGTGGTGCCGGAGCCGAAGAACGGGTCGAGCACGATATCGCCCGGCTTGGTGGAGGCCATGATGATGCGCGCCAGCAGCGCTTCCGGCTTCTGGGTCGGATGCACCTTCTTGCCGTCGTCGCCCTTCAGCCGCTCGTTGCCGCTGCAGATCGGGAACAGCCAGTCGGAGCGCATCTGCACATCGTCGTTGGAGGCCTTCAGCGCATCGTAGTTGAAGGTGTAGTTCTTGGCTTTCGGATCGCGGCTGGCCCAGATCATCGTCTCATGGGCGTTCTGGAACCGGCGGCCCTTGAAGTTCGGCATGGGGTTGGTCTTGCGCCAGACGATGTCGTTCAGGATCCAGAAATCGAGGTTCTGGAGCATGGAGCCGACGCGGAAGATATTGTGGTAGGAACCGATGACCCAGATGGTGCCGTTCGGCTTCAGGACGCGGCGGCAGGCGAGCAGCCAGGCGCGGGTGAAGGCGTCATAGGCCTCGAAGGAGGCGAACTGGTCCCACTCGTCATCGACGGCATCGACCAGCGACTGATCGGGCCGGTGAAGCGTGCCGCCAAGCTGGAGATTATAGGGTGGATCGGCGAAGATCGCATCGACCGACTGGCTCGGGAGGGCATCCAAGGCAGCGACACAATCACCTTTGATGATGCTGTCTTTCCAGGCGTCGCTCTCGCCCGCACGATCAAAACCGGCACGCCGAAAATCGGCCAGCGGAAAAACTGCTGCCATTGGTACTCGCTCCATACGCTTACTCTCTACTGATGCTTATGGTTACCGAAGATGGTTATCAAAGCCTGAACAAGTCACGGAAAATGCGAAATAAATGGCTGTCGCGGCCCGCAGGCGCGATTTGCGGCGGCCAGCGGGGGAACCCGAAGTCGGGCAAAAACGTTGTGCACAACGGGTTCTCCTGTCCCCGCATATCGGCGCGGCGGGAAGAGCCATTATGGCAGGGGGTAATCCGCAATGGGGTCCGTGATGAAAATGGCTTCTTTTTCCATGAATGTCGTCTGCGCCGCACTTTTCGCAACGGCGCTGCCGGCGCCATCGCAGGCGCAGCAACCGGCCCCGCAATATAACGTCGTCACCGATGCGGTCCTGTTTGATGGCGGCCCCTCGCTTGGCAACAGCGACAGGGTGCGGTGGGATTTCTACAAGGCAGACCGTTCCGGCGGGCGGACCGACGACAATGCCGGCGGCTCCTATGACGCCACCTTCGAGGCGAAACTGCCGGCGGGCAAATATGTCGGGGTGGCGGCGCTGGGCAATGTGACCCGCGAAGTGTCGTTCGAGGTGAAGGACGGAAGCGTCGCGAGGCCGAAGGTGAATTTCGACGCTGCGGAATTGACCGTCGTGCCGAAACGCAGCGCCGGCGGCGATGTGGAAACGCAGGCGAAGACGGAAATCACCAAGGGCGATTTCAAGGACAGCGTCTATGGCCAGAATACTGTCTTCGTGCCGGCCGGAGACGTCGTGCTCACCGGCAGCATCGGCCCGGCGCGGGCTGAGGAGAAGCTTGCCATCAAGGCAGGCGAGAAGATCAGCCACGAGCTGGTCATTCCAAGCGGCGTGGTGATCGCCAAGGCCGTTTATGCGGAAGGCGGCAGGGCGGTGGAAACGGATGATATCCGCTTCGAAGCGATGTCGGCCAGGGAAACGCTGGATGGCACGCGTGAGACCATCAACGGCATTTACGGCACCGGCAAGATCATGGAAATGCCCGCTGGCGACTTCGTCATGCGCGCGCGTCTGGGCAAGGTGACGGTGGAACAACCATTCACCGTGACTGCCGGAAAACGAACCGAAATCACCCTCGATCTCGATGCGGGCGTTCTCGCCATCAAGGCGCCCGGTGCGGAACGGATCGATATCGTTGAAACCACAAGGGATCTTCAGGGCACGCAGAAGGAGATTTCCGGCCGTTACGGCACGCAGCATCAGGAAACCCTGCATCCCGGCGAATATTCGGTGAAGGTGAGCTACGACAAGAAATCCGGCCGCGAGCCGAAGGAGATCAAGGCGACGGTCAAGGCCGCCGAGAGAACCGAGACGGATGTGCCGGAGTAGGCCTCGGCCGCCGCCCGGCCGGAGGCTCCGGACCTTCGCCGATTTTCACGCCTGCGAAGCCTGACGCCGCGATACGGTCGCACAGTCTTATCCACTGACAGCCTCGACAGGCCGGCCTGATCTCGCCTGCGGCGAAAGCCAGACGCATCTTCGCGAGAAAGTCAGGCGTCGCCTGCAACCGCCTGCCGGCGGTCAGTGCCTCGCCCAAAAGCACAGCCACCGAAAGGCGGGCCGTCTCGTCCCGCTGCACCACGCCCTCGTTGAAACAGTGGGCATGGCTTTCACACAACAGGCCTTCGCAAATATCATCCGGACCATCCACCAGCTCGATGTCCTCCTCGCCGGTATTCAGGCGGGCGGCGACACGGTCGTAATTCTCGACGAAGCCGGACGTATATCCCTTGCCCACGTAAGTGAGCATACAGAGAAGATGGTGGGGCCGGAGGCGGACGGTCACGGGCCCGCCCTATCCGACGATGGCGAAGGCGTCGCGCACCGAGCCGGACGAGGTGCGGATTGCCTTGCGGCCGATCCATTGCACATGTCCGTCGAGGATACGCACCGCCTCTTCGGCGCGACCGCCACGCAGCGCGTCGATGATCGCGCGGTGATCGGTATCGGTGCGGCGCTCCCAGCCGGCGCGCCAGGCGGAAAACAGGAAGCGGGCGCTCGCCGCATGCAGACCGTCGATCGCCTCCATCAGGCGCGGCATGTTGCAGGGCGCAGTGATGAGGCGGTGGAAGCGGCGGTTGGCCTCCTCCCAATGCTGCACATCGACGGCGCTGTCGCCTTCGAGCGTCGCCGCCTCCGCCTGGTCGAGAATGGCGGGTGTCATGTTGGGAATGGCGTGGCGCAGCGCCAGAACTTCAAGGGCGGCGCGCATTTCCGCTACCTCGCGCACATCGTCAAGGCCGAAATCCGCCACCCGGACACCCCGGCGCGGAATGCTGGCGGCAAGCCCCTGCGCTTCCAGCCGGCGGAACGCCTCGCGCACCGGCACATGCGACGCGCCGAATTCGGCGGCGATGTGGTCCTGCCGCAACCTTTCACCCGGCGACAGCTCACCGCGAACGATGCGGTCGGCGAGCGTGCGGCTGATGCGTGCGGCAATGGTGTCTTCGGGCGTGGTTTTCTCTGGCTTGGGCATAACATCCCATAACGCATATGGCGCGGCCGTGTGTAGCTGTTTTTGCGCGAAAGAGTAACGCCAAGCCAAATATTCGAGGCGGCACAGTCGCTTACACGGGCCGACCGAGCTATGAGCCTGATGGGACCGACCTTTGCGGGTGAGCCGGTTGAGCTTGGCGCGGACATGGTCTAAAAGCCCGGCATCATTTTCTTCCAGCCAAATCCGATACAGGGAGCGCCCATGAGCGGCTTCGACCTCATTATTTTCGACTGTGACGGCGTTCTGGTCGATTCCGAAATCATCGCGGCGCAGGTGGAATCCCGCCTCTTGACCGAAGCCGGATATCCGATCTCCGTCGAGGAAATGGGCGAGCGCTTCGCCGGCATGACCTGGAAGAACATTCTTCTGCAGGTGGAAAGCGAAGCCAGCATTCCGCTCTCCGCCTCGCTGCTCGACAAGTCGGAAAAGCTGCTCGACATGCGGCTGGAACGCGATGTGAAGATCATCGAGGGCGTGAAATTCGCCCTGTCGCGCCTGACCACGCCGCGTTGCATCTGCTCGAACTCATCGAGCCACCGCCTCGACATGATGCTGACGAAGGTGGGCCTGAAGCCCTATTTCGCGCCGCATATCTATTCCGCCAAGGACCTTGGAGCCGACCGCGTGAAGCCGAAGCCCGACATCTTCCTGCACGGCGCGGCACAATTCGGCGTTTCCCCCGACCGCGTGGTCGTGGTCGAGGATTCCGTGCACGGCATCCACGGCGCAAGAGCCGCCGGCATGCGCGTCATCGGCTTCACCGGCGCATCCCACACCTATCCGAGCCACGCCGACCGGCTGACGGATGCGGGCGCCGAAACGGTGATCTCGCGCATGCAGGACCTGCCGGCCGTGATTGCGGCAATGGCGGAGTGGGAAGGCGCTTTTTGAGTTGTGAAGGGGCTTCTTTCGTGATCTGAGTGGCAGCATTGATATTTTAATAAATGTAGCTACATTAATTCATGAAAATCATATCGGATGAGCACAAACGGCTCGCCAATATCGAGAAGCACGGCTTCGATTTTGAAGATATCGATGGGTTTGATTGGGAGAACGCCATCATCGAGAAAAGCCTGACCGAACCGGGAAGTTCGCGCTTCAAAGCGATCGGATATTTCCGGGACGGGACTATGGCCGTTGTTTTTGCGACTGTCGGGACAGAAGCAATATCCATCATCAGCTTCCGACGGGCGAGTTCCAGGGAAAGAAGGAGGTTGCCATGGCCAAAGTTGCAAAACTAAAAGAATTCAAACCCGGACGCGGCTATACCAAAGCGGACTGGGACGCCGTCGATTTCCCGGAAATGACGGATCAGGAACTGGCAAATGCACGCCCCGCCCGAGACGTTTTGCCTCCTGCTTTCTTCGAAGCAATTGATGAATACAGAAAGACGCGTGGCCGCCCGCCGGTGGACAAGCCGAAGAAACAGGTAACATTGCGCCTCGATGAAGACGTGGTGGAGCGTTTTCGCGAAGGTGGCAAAGGATGGCAGAGCCGCATCAACGAGGCCTTGCGAAAGGCAGCTGGTATTTAAATCCGTTGCCATTCAAAAAGAAACCGGAGCCCGCAAAAGCAGCCTCCGGTTTTTTACATTTCGCCCGTCAAATCACCGGCGCTTGGTCTTGGCCTTTGCGCCCTGCTCGGCGAAGCCGATGAAGACGCTGACAGACTTCGGTGCGCCACCCGGTCCGTTGGGGATGGCGACGTGGTCGTTGTTGAAGATGAACTGCGTGCCCGCCCCGCCTGCCGGAACATCGACGGCGAAGGCGGTGGTTTCGCCGTAGATCTCGCCGTCGCCGTCCTTCACCGTCACGCGGATCGGCACGGTCACGCGGCCGGGCTTGGCCATCGGGCCGGGAACGAGGCGGCCCTGGGCCAGCACGTTCACGGTGAGCGTCGATTCATTGGCGGTGCACGAACGCGTCGTATCGGACAGCGAGACCTGATAGGCGAGTTTCTGCGGATCGTCCTTCGCGCCTCCGGCATAGACGCGATGAACGGCGTTGGCATCGAGAACCGTCACGGCCGGGCAATTGGCCTGAACCACGGCAGCCGTCGGTGCGGCCTGCGCCGCCGGCGGGTTGACGGCAAGCGAGTCCGACGGGTTGGAGGAATTGCATCCTGCAACGACGGCCAGAAGCGACATCGCGGCGGACAAACGCAAGAAATTCCCTGACACTCTTCTAATTCCCTCTCCATTGTCCCGGAACAGAACCGGAGACGCTGTTTATTGACCTTTCACGCAGGTTGGCGATGGTCTATAGCAGCGACGCCGGAAAAAATCGATTGGCATGTTCGGTTTTGCTTGAATTTTCAAAAAAGCCCTTCATTAGCTGCCCAACCGCCTCATTCCGGTAAGACGCTGCGGAAAAGATGCCGATCAATCGGTAACGGATAAGGGACTATCTCGTGGAATATGTATCGACCAGGGGTGCGGCCCCTTCGCTTGGTTTTTGCGACGCGCTTCTGGCGGGCCTTGGCCGTGACGGCGGGCTTTATGTTCCGCGCAAATGGCCTTCCATGTCGAAGAAGGAAATCCGCAACCTGCGCGGCAAGTCCTATCAGGATGTCGCCTTCGAGGTTCTCTACCGTTTCACCGGCGGTGAAATTCCGGCCGACAAGTTCAGGGCGATGATCGACGACGCCTATGCGACCTTCCGCCATCCGGCCGTCGTGCCGCTGACGCAGACCGGCCCGAACACCTTCGTGCTGGAGCTTTTCCACGGCACCACGCTCGCCTTCAAGGATGTGGCGATGCAGCTTCTCGCCCGCCTGATGGATTATACGCTTTCCGAACGCGGCGAGCGCGCCACCATTGTCGGCGCCACATCAGGCGACACGGGCGGTGCGGCAATCGACGCCTTTGCCGGGCGTGAGCGCACCGACATTTTCATCCTTTTCCCGAACGGCAAGGTCTCCCCGGTGCAGCAGCGCCAGATGACGACCTCCACCGCCTCCAACGTGCATGCGCTGGCGATCAATGGCAATTTCGACGATTGCCAGACGCTGGTCAAAGAAATGTTCAACGACGTGAAGTTCCGTGACGGCGTGAAGCTTTCCGGCGTCAATTCCATCAACTGGGCGCGCATCATGGCGCAGGTGGTTTATTACTTCACCGCATCGCTTTCGCTCGGCGGTCCCGACAGGAAGGTTTCCTTCACCGTCCCAACAGGCAATTTCGGTGATATTTTCGCGGGTTACGTCGCCAAGAAGATGGGCCTGCCGATCGACAAGCTCGTCATCGCCACCAATGACAACGACATTCTGGCGCGCACGCTGAAGACCGGCCGTTACGAGATGCGCGGCGTCAAGCCCACCACCTCGCCTTCGATGGACATCCAGATTTCCTCGAATTTCGAGCGGCTGCTGTTTGAAGCCTATGGCCGTGATTCCGCCGCGGTGAAGGCATCGATGGACGGGCTGAAGCAGTCCGGCGCATTTGAAATTCCGCCGCATGCGCTGAAATTCATCAAGAAGGATTTCCGCGCCGGCCGCGCCACCGAAAAGCAGGTGGCGGCAACGATCCGCGACACGCTTGAGAAAACCGGCTACCTCATCGATCCGCATACGGCGACCGGTGTTTTCGTGGCGGAAAAGCACGAAAAAGCGGGAAGCCCGATGGTTGTCCTGTCGACCGCTCACCCGGCTAAATTCCCGGCCGCTGTAAAATCCGCTTGCGCAATCGAGCCTGCGCTTCCAGTATGGTTAGCTGACATTATGAACCGGGAGGAGCGTTTCGACATTCTGGATGCAGAGCTGAAAGCCGTGGAAACCTTCATCGGCAGCCATGCACGCGCCGGCAAATAGAGACGCGGAAAGACGTTGAGTATGAGAGTTAATGTGACCCGGCTTTCGTCCGGGTTGACCGTTGTCACGGAAAAAATGCCGCATCTCGAAAGCGTCGCTCTTGGGGTGTGGATCAAATCCGGATCCCGCAACGAGACGACTGCCGAACACGGCATCGCCCATCTTCTCGAACATATGGCTTTCAAGGGTACGGCGCGCCGCACCGCCCGCCAGATCGCCGAAGAGATCGAAAATGTCGGCGGTGAAGTCAACGCCGCGACATCGACGGAAACAACCTCCTACTACGCCCGCGTCCTGAAAGACCACGTCCCCCTCGCCGTCGATATCCTTGCCGACATCCTGACGGAATCGCTGTTCGACGAAGAAGAGCTGGAGCGGGAGAAAAACGTCATCCTGCAGGAGATCGGTGCAGCCACAGATACGCCCGACGACGTGATCTTCGACAATTTCTCCGGTGTCGCCTATCGCGACCAGACCATCGGCCGCCCGATCCTCGGCACGCCGGAAACCGTTCAATCCTTCACGACAGGCCAGATCAGGCATTATCTCGCCCGCAACTACACGACGGACCGCATTTTCGTCGTGGCGGCCGGTGCTGTCGACCACGAAAGCTTCGTGAAGCAGGTGGAAGAACGTTTCGCCTCGCTGCCGCAGCTGCCGGCGGCAACACCGGTCATGGAAAAGGCAATCTATACCGGCGGCGAAATCCGCGAGACCCGCGACCTCATGGACGCGCAGGTGCTTCTCGGCTTCGAGGGCAAGGCCTATCACGCCCGCGACTTCTATTGCTCGCAGATCCTCGCCAATATCCTGGGCGGCGGCATGTCTTCCCGCCTGTTCCAGGAAGTGCGCGAATATCGCGGCCTGTGCTATTCGGTCTACGCCTTTCATTGGGGTTTTTCCGATACCGGCATCTTCGGCGTGCATGCGGCCACTGGCGGCAACGACCTGCCGGAACTGGTGCCGGTCATTGTCGAGGAGCTGCGCAAGTCCTCGCAGGTCATCCATCAGGAGGAAATCGACCGTGCTCGCGCGCAGATCCGCGCGCAGCTGCTGATGGGCCAGGAAAGCCCGGCCGCCCGCGCCGGCCAGATGGCCCGGCAGATGATGCTTTACGGCCGGCCCATCCCCAATGAGGAGATGATGGAGCGCCTTGGCGACATCACCCGCGCGCGCCTGACCGATCTTGCGGGACGGCTGTTTTTCGATACAGTTCCGACATTGTCCGCAATTGGCCCACTCGAACATCTGCCGCCTCTTTCCGACATCACTGCGGCGCTTTCCGCGCAGCAGCCCGCAAGGATAAAGGCGAACGGATAAACCGATATGAGAGCGGGATTTAAAGGCGAAGACCGCTCATCTTTTTCGCCATCCCGCTCGCGGATGGCGATGTCTGCCGCACAGGGATCGTGAATGCTGCGTTTTCTTTCCCGACATAGCGACACGCCCGAACTGCGCAGCGCCAATCACCTTCTCAGACTGCCGCGCTACGGCGATTTCAAGCAATGGCATGTGCTGCGCTCCGAAAGCCGGCAGTTTCTTCAGCCCTGGGAGCCGACCTGGCGGCCGGACGAGCTGACGGAAGGCGCCTTCCGCATGCGCGTGGTACGCAACGGCCAGGAATTTTCCTCCGGCACCGCCGTTTCCTTCCTGCTATTCGAGAAAGAGACGCTGCTGGTCGGCGGCATCACCATCGGTTACATCCGCCGGGGTGCGGCGCAAAGCTGCATGATCGGATACTGGATCGGCGAACGGCACGCCGCCCAAGGCCATATGTCTGCCGCATTAAAATTGGTAATACCATACATCTTTAACGGACTTCAGTTGCACCGTATCGAGGCAGCCTGTATTCCGGAAAACTTCAAAAGCATCCGGCTTCTCGAAAATGCCGGGTTCCAGCGGGAAGGCCTCCTGCGGGAATATCTGAAAATCAATGGCCAATGGCGGGATCATATGATGTTTTCCCTTCTTGCCGACAAGCAAAGCTCCGGCGGAACGAAGTACGATACATGACCTACAATCACACTGCGCCTTGCCTTGCGAAACGTCTGGCGGCAATCGCGCTGGCTGCGCCGTTTTTCCTGCTTTTCCTGCTTTTCTCTTCCTATTCCTACGCCTTCGAGCCGGTGAAGATTTCCCGTGACGACACGGCGCTTGACCTGACGGCCACCACCGATATCTATGCCAACCAGGGCGAAGCCTTTCAGGTCTCGACCGCGCCCGGCCCCGACGGCATTCGCCGCCGTATCGAGGTGCGCGCCAGCTCCACCGACCATCAGGGCGACTGGGCGGTTTTCGCACTTGCCAACGTTTCGGAAGAGCAGCTGGAGCGCGTGATCGTCGCGCCGCATTTCCGCCTCGTGAATTCCAAGCTGTTCTGGCCCGATCTCGGCTCGCAGCGCATCATGGCGATTACGCCGAGCGAAGGTTTCGCACTCGACCGGCAGCCGAGCCCGGATGCCGACGTGTTCCGCATCACCCTCAATCCCGGCTCCGTCATCACCTTCGTCGCCGAGCTTTCCACGCCGCAGCTGCCGCAGCTCTATCTGTGGGAGCCGGAGGCCTACAAGGACACGATCAACGCGTTTACGCTCTATCGCGGCATCGTGCTCGGCATTGCCGGCCTGCTCGCCGTGCTTTTGACCATCCTGTTCGTGGTCAAGGGAACCTCTGTCCTGCCGGCCTCGGCCGCGCTCGCGTGGGCGGTGCTCGCCTATATATGCGTCGATTTCGGCTTCCTCGAAAAGCTCATCACTGTCACCTCAAGCGATCAGCGAATATGGAGGGCGGGCGCGGAAGTGGCGCTCGCCTCCAGCTTCGTGGTCTTCCTGTTTACCTATCTCAATCTCAACCGATGGCATGCGCATCTCGGTTATGCGACCTTTGCCTGGGTGGTGGGTCTGGCGCTGCTGTTCGGCGTGGCGATCTACGATCCCTCGGTCGCCTCCGGCATTGCGCGCGTGTCCTTTGCGCTCACCGCAACGGCCGGCATCGCGCTTATCGTCTATCTCGGTTTCAACCGTTACGACCGGGCGATTTTGCTCGTGCCTTCCTGGGCGCTTATCCTCGTCTGGCTGTTCGGCAGCTGGCTGACGGTCACGGGGCAATTGGACAATGACATTGTGCAGCCCGCACTCGGCGGCGGGCTGGTGCTGATCGTGCTGCTGATCGGCTTCACCGTCATTCAGCACGCGTTTGCCGGCAGCGCCTATCAGCAGGGTCTCTTCTCCGATCTCGAGCGGCAATCGCTGGCGCTGACGGGCAGCGGCGATACGGTGTGGGACTGGGATGTGACGCGCGACCGCATCGTCACCACGCCCGATATTTCCAACCGGCTGGGGCTGGAACCCGGCGCCATGCACGGCGCTGCGCGCAACTGGCTGCCGCGCCTGCACCCTGACGATCGCGACCGGTTCAAGGCGACGCTCGACGTGCTGCTCGACCATCGCAAGGGCCGCCTCAACCACGAGTTCCGCATTCGCGCCGAAGACGGGCATTTCCACTGGCTGCAAATCCGCGCCCGTCCGGTTCTCGGCTCCAACGGCGAAATCATCCGCTGCGTCGGCACCATCACCGATATTACCGAGCAGAAGAATTCCGTCGAGCGGCTGCTTCAGGATGCGATGAACGACAATCTGACCGGGCTTCCGAACCGGCAGGTGTTCCTCGACCGCCTGCAATCGATCCTCAACCTGTCTTCCGACAGCGACGGCGTGCGCCCGACCGTGATGGCCATCGATATCGACCGCTACAAGCTGGTCAACGATACGCTCGGCATTGCCGCCGGTGACAATATCCTCATTGCGCTGACCCGTCGTCTGCGTCGTCTGTTGAAACCGCAGGATACGCTGGCGCGTCTTGGCGGCGATGAGTTCGGCCTGATCCTGACCTCGGAGCGCGATCCGCAGCGTGTGGCCGATTTCGCCGATGCGGTGAACAAGGCTATCATGGTGCCGATCAATTTCGCCAATCGCGAAATCATCCTCACCGCCTCCATCGGCCTCGTTTCGTGGATCGACCAGCAGGAAAGTGCGGCCGGACTCTTGAGCGATGCGGAACTCGCCATGTATCGCGCCAAGCGCGCCGGCGGCAATCGCGTCGAGCCCTTCCGCCCCGCCTTCCGCACGTCGGGCACCGACCGGCTGCAGATGGAGAGCGACCTTCGCCGCGCCATCGAGCGCAAGGAGCTGTCGCTGGCCTACCAGCCAATCGTCAAGCTCGACGATGGCGAGCTGGCCGGTTTCGAAGCGCTGATGCGATGGGAGCACCCCAAGCGCGGCAATATCCCGCCGAGCGAGTTCATTCCGATTGCGGAGGCCTCCGGCCTGATCGAGCCGCTCGGCATGTTCGCGCTGGAACGGGCGGCGACCGATCTGATGGACTGGCAGCACGCCATAGAGAAGATGCCGATCTTCATTTCCGTCAATATTTCCAGCGCGCAGCTGCTGAACAATGAATTGTACAATGACGTGCGCGGCATGCTGACCCGCACGCGTTGCAATCCGCAGCAGCTGAAGCTGGAACTGACGGAATCCGTCGTCATGGAGAACCCGGAGCAGGCGCGGCTGGTGCTTTCCAAGCTCAAGGAAACGGGCTTAAGCCTCGCCATGGACGATTTCGGTACCGGCTATTCGTCGCTCGCCTATCTGACCCGCTTCCCCTTCGACACGATCAAGCTCGACAAGGCGCTGGTGGCCAATACCAGCGACAAGCGCAACGTGCTCCTGCGCTCCGTCATCGCCATGGCGCGGGCGCTCGACATGCAGGTCGTGGCGGAGGGCATCGAAACGCCCGAGGATGCGGCCGAACTGGCGCGCATGAATTGCCATTTCGGCCAGAGCTTCCTGTTCGGCACCCCGGTTTCGGGCGATGCGGCGCTGAAGCTTCTGCGGGAACGGTTCCAGCCGACGAAGCGAGCTTCGTAAGCGGAGTATTGCGTACATGGAAGCGAGGGGGGCGCAGTCTCCTCCTCAAATTCCACGTCATCCTCGGGACAAGCCCGAGGATGACGACGGAGAGGGCTAATGCTCCCCGCAACGTCTCGGATTTTCAATCTGCACGCCGCATATTTACTGAACCATCATCACCGGCTGCGCATCCGCCGCCACCCTCCCATGCAGGAGGTCGTGAATGAATTCCATCTTCACCACCACCGGCGGCGTCAGCACGAAGGGATAGAGGTCCGCCTCCCCCATGCTGCGCTGGATAGAATTGATCGCGACGCTGAGCGGAATCCAGGCCTTGACCAGTTGTTCGGCGCTGCGGGCGTTGTAGGGATCGAAAGTCACCTCCGCCGCCATTTCTTCATGCCCATCGGGATCGATGGCCACGCCGAAGGCGCGCGCCGTCTCCAGCGTATCGACGATGTGGAGATAATGAGCGAAACATTCGGCGAAATCCTCCCAGGGGTGGACGGACGCATAGGAGCTGATGAAGCTTTCCTGCCAGTCGGGCCGCGGCCCCTCTTCGTAATTGCGTTGCAGAGCGGCGCCATAATCCTCGCTGTCGTCGCCGAAGACGGCGCGGCAGGCCTCCAGGCGGTTCTCATCCCGCACCAGCTTGTTCCAGATGAAGTGCCCCACCTCGTGGCGGAAATGGCCGAGCATGGTGCGGTACGGCTCGTTCATATTGGCGCGGACCTGCTCGCGGGTGACATCGTCGGCTTCCGCGGCGCGGATGGCGATCAGGCCCTCATCGTGACCGGTCATGGCGGGAATGACGGAACCATCGGGCGCCACCTCATCCACCAGAAAGTCGAAGACCAGCCCACCGGCCGGATCGGCATCGCGATTGGGATGCGGAAGGCCGAGCCGCAGGATCGAATAAAACAGATGCCGCTGCGCCTGGCTGATGCGACGCCATTGTGCGATGCCCTCATCCGTCGCGATATCCGGCACCAGACGGTTGTGGCTGCAGGCCGGGCAAAAGGCGCTGTCGCTTTGCGCCGGCACCGACCAGTTGCAGATATCGTTCACTTCATTGGCACAGAACCGCACCTGTTTTTGCGGGTCCGCGACGATCTGCCAGTTCGGCTCACCCGCAGGTGCCAGCGCCTCCATGGAAAGCCGCTCCGGCACGAAGGCCAGACGATGACCGCAGGAAACGCAGAAACGATTGTCGAAATGGACCGGCTGGCCGCAGGATGCGCAGGAAAAAAGCTTCATCGATGAAACCTTGCGATGGATCGGGTGGGTGGAGGAAACATACGATGCCAACATGCATCGTAGACGACAGCTGAAAATCATTGGTGCTCCTGCGCTCCGGGCTTACCCCCCTCTGTCCTGCCGGACATCTCCCCCTCAAGGGGGGAGATCGGCAAGACGCTCTTCCACCACTCCATTCTCAAGCATTGAGATGGGCGAGACCTCGCCTCAGGTCGATCTCCCCCCTTGAGGGGGAGATGTCCGGCAGGACAGAGGGGGGTAAGCCCGGAGCGCAGGAGCATCAATGATTGGCAACGGTCGCCCACGGTGGCCACTATGAAGGGCGTAACAGGCGGCCGCCTTCGGAACATCCCAGACGACAGGAGCGCATGTGCGGTCAACACATACGCTCCGAAGCGCCGCATCGAAAGAGGCGCAACTCGTCAGGCGAAATTACATGCGGTCGACGGCGCCCTTGACGGCGTCTTTCGCCTTGCCAACGCTGGTCTGTACCTTGCCCTTGGCTTCCTGGGCGGCACCCTTGGCGCGCAATTCATTATTGCCCGTCGCTTCGCCGACGTTCTTCTTCACTTTGCCAGCAACTTCATTGGCTTTACCGGCGATCTTGTCAGATGTGCTACCCATAATACTACTCCCTCGTTGAGCCGTACTGTCTGTCCGGCTTTCCGGGTGAGTAACGTCAGGGGTCGGGATTTGGTTCCAGCCAAAACGGGCGGGAATATGCAGGGGCTCAGGCGTGCCCGGCATCCGTGGAGAGCATGCGCGCATCGACGCCCATGAGCGCCAGCGCCCGCTCGTATTTATTGTCCAGCCCGCGGTCGAAGATCAGTTCCTCCGCAGCCGGGCAATTCAGCCAACCATTATTCGCGATCTCGTTTTCGAGCTGGCCCGGACCCCAGCCGGCATAACCGAGCATCATGGTCGCCCTTTGCGGACCGCGGCCGTTGGAAATGGCGCGGACGATATCGAGCGTTGCCGTCAGCGAAATGTCATCGCTGACCGGAATGCTGGATTCGCTTAAATAATCGTCCGAATGCAGCACGAAACCCCGGCCGGATTCCACCGGGCCGCCGCACTGGATCGGGAATTCGCGGGTGCGGTTGGGCAGCATGATGGCGTCGTTGCTGTCCACCAGTTTCAGGTGCAGCAGAATATCCGTAAAGGTGATCTGCTGCGGCCGGTTGATGATGAAGCCCATGGCGCCGGCATCCGAATGGGCGCAGATATAGATCACCGAACGGGCAAAATTGCCGTCGTCCAGCCCCGGCATCGCGATGAGGAACTGACCATCGAGAAAGCCACGTTCGCGTTTGTCCATCAGGGTTGAAAAGCTCACCGGCGCCTCCAGCAGACCGCATTCCGTCGTTTAACGGAAAACGGCGTTCGCACTTCGACAAAGGACAGGATGCGGCATAGCGCCCGATCAATCAACCGAAAATGATGAACCGCACGAATTCGTAACTGGTCCGCCGGGCGATGTTGGGTTAGACGGAAAGCATGAGCGCCAGAATATTCTTTCGATTTTCACATTTCCGTTTTGCAGCGGCATTTGCTGCCCTACTTGGCGGTGCTGAAGCCGCCCAGGGCGAGATTACCGACTGGGCCAGAAGCGAAGGCGGTCAGATGCGCGTGGCAAGCCTTGCCATGGATGCCGACGGCGTGGTGCGCGGCGTGCTGCAGATCGAGCCGAAGGACGGCTGGATCACCTATTGGCGCGAACCGGGCGAAGCGGGCATACCGCCGCAGATCACGCCCGATCCGGCGAGCGGCGCGGCGCTCACCACCATGGCTTATCCGGTTCCGAAGCTGATCGAAAACGGCGACATCACCGATATCGGCTATGACCACGCCGTCAGTCTTCCGTTTCAGCTGAAAGCCACGGACCCGGCGGCAGGCGGGAAAATCGATCTCACCGCCTTCATCGGCGTGTGCCAGAATATCTGCATTCCCTTCGAGGCGAAGTTTTCAATCGAGCGCGGCAATGCGGGCGATGACGACCGCGAGGAACGGCGATTGCTGGAGGAGGCGCGCGAAACGCTGCCCGAGGCGGCATCCGACGATTTCAAGGTGATCGATTTCCACATCACGCCCGACAAGACCATGCTCGGCGTGCAATTGCAGCTTCCGGAAAACGCGCCGAAGGAGACCGAAATCTTCATTGCCGGCCCCTCTGGCTTTGCCTATTACGAGCCGCAGAACCTGGTGCGCGACAAGCGCAAGCTCTCCTTCTACATGAACATCAAGGGCCTGCCGAAAACCTATCAGGTGCAGGGCAATAGCTGGCCTATCCTGGTCAAATCCGGCGACCGGGCCATGGAAACGATGCTCCATTTTCCAAAGCCCTGATCGGTTCGGCGGTCACGTTTGAGCGGCCGCGTCTGCAATGGAATTTCCTGCGAAAACCGCATGACACGTTTCATTTGGTTGCTCTATAGTCGCGCGAACCGAACGGCTACAGGAGCACGGACATGACCATCAAGATCGGCGAAAAACTGCCTTCCGCAACTTTCAAGGAAAAGACGGCCGACGGCCCGGTGGAAACCACCACGGACGCGCTTTTCGGCGGCAAGAAGGTGGTTCTCTTCGCCGTTCCCGGCGCTTTCACCCCCACCTGCTCGCTGAATCACCTGCCGGGTTATCTCGAAAACCGCGACACCATTCTTTCCAAGGGCGTTGACGATATCGCCGTCGTCGCCGTCAATGACTGGCACGTGATGGGCGCATGGGCGCAATCCTCCGGCGGTCAGGGCAAAATCCACTTCCTCGCCGACTGGGACGCCGCTTTCACCAAGGCGCTCGGCCTCGACGCCGATCTTTCCGCCGGCGGCCTCGGCGTGCGCTCCAAGCGTTATTCGATGCTGGTGGAAGACGGTGTGGTGAAGTCGCTCAACGTGGAAGAAAACCCCGGCCAGGCAACGGTCTCGGCCGCTGCGGCGATGATCGAGCAACTTTGACATTAAGAAGAAGGCCTCTTGGCCCTAGATAAGACGTCATCCTCGGCGCTGTGCCGAGGATCTAATCACGTCCAATTCAATCGAGACGTTGCAGATGCTCGGGACAAGCCCGAGCATCACGGAAGAGAGCGACGAGAAGCCGCTCTCTCAAACATTCATATCGAACACCAGAAGCCCGGCGAGACCGCCATCGGTGAGCGACACGAGACGTTCCCCCACTTCCATGTGCTTGGGATGGGCGAGATAGTCGTCGCGGGCCTCGGGGCTTTCCAGCGTCACGATGAAACCGTCGACAAAACCGCCATTCAGCCCCTCGGGTGAGACATTCTGGCCGTATTTCACATCGATGATGCCGGGTATCACATCCTTCAGGGCGGCAATCGCCTCGAATATTGCGTGTTTTTCAGAAGAGGCCGTTGCAGCCTTGAAGCGTAGAAATACACAATGCAGGATCATCCGGATTTCTCTCCTCCGTTGAGCGCTACCGGAGCGCCCCTTGACGACAAGATAGGTCGGGTTTCGGTTTTCACAACCCCCGATAACGGGGCCGCCAGCGCGGATTTGCCCGGCCCGAAATAGAGCAGGCTTCCATTACCGCCGTTTGAAGGGCTCCATGCCCTTTCGCGCCAATTCGTCGGCGCGCTCGTTTTCCGGGTGGCCGGCATGGCCCTTGACCCAGTGCAGGGTGACCTTATGGCGTTGCTGCGCCGCTTCCAGCGCCTGCCATAGTTCAACGTTCTTGACCGGCTTGTTATCGGCGGTTTTCCAGCCCTTCTTTTTCCAGCCGAAAATCCACTTGGTGATGCCGTCCTTCACATAGGCGCTGTCGGTATAAAGATCGACCTCGCAGGGGCTTTTCAGCGCATTGAGCGCCGAAATCGCCGCCATCAATTCCATGCGGTTATTGGTGGTCTCGGCCTCGCCGCCGGAGAGTTCCTTCTCCACTTCGCCGTAACGCAGCACGGCGCCCCAGCCGCCGGGACCGGGATTGCCGGAGCAGGCGCCATCGGTGAAAATATCGACATGTTTCATTCGCCCGCCAGCCCATATTCGGCGACAGTGGCGATGGAACGGTGGAACCGCAGCTTGCGCAGATATTCCAGCGGGTCCTTCTTGACCACCAGCGCGCCTTCCGGCGTCGTCAGCCAGTCATAAAGGCGGGTGAGGAAGAAACGCAGCGCCGAACCCCGCGCCAGAAGCGGCAACGCCTCCAGCTCCGCTGCGCTCAGCGGGCGCACCGACTGGTAACCTTCCAGCAGCGCCTTGCCCTTGGTGACGTTGTAAGCGCCATCCTTTTCGAAGCACCAGGCATTGAGGCAGATCGACACGTCATAAGCGAGCAGGTCGTTGCAGGCGAAATAAAAGTCGATCAGGCCGGACAGTTCATCGCCGAGGAAGAACACATTGTCCTGGAACAGATCCGCATGGATGACGCCGGCCGGCAGATTCTTCGGCCAATGGGCGGCGAGATAATCGATTTCCGGGCGAATCTCGTCTTTCAGGCCCTTCTCCACCTCATCGGCGCGGTCTTCGGACTTGTCCCAAAGCACCTTCCAGCCTTCGACGGAGAGCGCGTTCGGCCGCTTGATCTCGAACCCCTCGCCGGCCAGATGCATGGCGGCCAGCGCCTTGCCGACTTCGCGGCAATGTTTCGCTTCCGGCTTTCTCAGCCACATGCCTTCGAGAAAGGAGATGAGCGCCGCCGGCCGGCCCGACAGCTCTCCCAGCAACTCACCATCCTTGCGCGGCAGCGGCAAGGGGCAGGACAGGCCCTTGGCGGCCAGATGCTGCATGAGGCCGAGGAAGAAGGGCAGATCGGATTTCTCCACGCGCTTTTCATAAAGCGTGAGAATCAGCGGGTCCTTGGTGGTATGCAGCAGGAAATTGGAGTTTTCGACGCCTTCGGCAATGCCCTTATAGGAGGTGAGGCTGCCGACGTCATATTGCGTGAGGAAATTCCTCAGATCATCTTCGGTGATGTCCGTATAAACTGCCAATTTCAAATCTCTTGATGAAGGATGGAGTGGAAATCTCGGGTGGAGATGACGCAGGTGGGACGGAAACCGCCCGCATTCAGCGCCATCCCGCTTCAGATACCGGCGGCGGTTTTCGGCGGCAGCGCATCATTGGCATTGCCGTTCACGAAAGCCATGTCGTCCGTCGTCAGCTCGATGCTGCGCAGCTCGCGATTGACGAGGAAATGTTCCGTTTCCTCGACCGTCACGGCGAGATCGAGCGTCGTATCGAAACGCGCCTTGAAGGCTTCGATGATCTCATCGACGATGACCTCCGGTGCGGATGCGCCAGCCGAAAGGCCGACGGTGCGGATATCGCCGATTTCATTCCAGTCGATTTCCGAGGCCCGCTGCACCAGCACGGAGCGCTGTGCACCGGCCCGCAGCGCCACTTCCACAAGCCGCTTGGAATTGGAGGAATTGGGCGCGCCGACGACGATGAAGAGGTCGCAGCCGGGGGCCGCCTGCTTCACCGCATCCTGACGGTTGGTGGTTGCGTAACAGATGCTGTCGGCGGCGGGCGCCTGAATGGCCGGGAAACGTTCCTGCAGCCTGGCGATGACGCCAGCCGTGTCATCGACCGAAAGTGTCGTCTGGGTGACGAAGCCGAGATTTTCGCGGTCCGCCGGTTCGTAACGGCCGGCATCTTCCACCGTCTCGATGAGCGAGACCGTTCCTTCCGGAAGCTGGCCCATGGTGCCGATGACCTCGGGGTGGCCGGCATGGCCGATCAGCACCACATGGCGGCCAAGCCGCTGGTGGCGCATGGCCTGCTTGTGAACCTTGGAGACCAGCGGGCAAGTGGCGTCGAGATAAAAGAGATTACGCGCCTGCGCATCCTCCGGCACGGATTTCGGCACGCCGTGGGCCGAGAAAACCACCGGCTGCTCGCGGTGCTCGGCCGGAATTTCATGCAGTTCCTCGACGAAAACCGCGCCCTTGGCTTCCAGCCCTTCCACCACATAACGGTTATGCACGATTTCGTGGCGGACATAGACGGGTGCGCCATAGGCCTTCAGCGCCAGCACGACGATCTGGATCGCCCGGTCCACGCCCGCGCAAAAGCCGCGCGGTCCGCACAGCCTTATCGTCAAAGGGGGTTTGGAAACGGCGATGTTCATTCCAGCTCCTTGGCCTGCTGCTTGGGCCGTGCTTCATGGCCTTGCCCGACAAGCTGCCTTACCGGACGGGCTGCGCTTTATTCACCCTGCGCCTTACCGTTCCGGAAATAGGCAAAACCGGCGACGATGACAAGGGCCGCCGCCAACCCATACCACGTTATCGCATATTGCAGGTGATTGTTGGGCAAATCTATCAGCGTCACGCCACCCTGCGGCCAGCCGCCCGGGTTAGGCGCGTTGTCAGCATCCACGAAGAGGTGGACCAGCCGGTCGGGCGGGATATCGGCGCTGGAGGCCATGGCCGCCAGATCCTTCCAGTAGAAGATGTTCTTGGCGATATCGTTATCAGGCAGCAGCGAGGACGGTTTTGCAACCAGCGGCGCGCGCGAAAGGCCGGTGATCGTCACCGTACCGGCAACCTGCCCGTCGGGCCGTTTGGCGGGTTCCTTCATCTCGAAGGGCACGAAGCCGCGATTGACGAAGAGAATGCGGCCATCGGCAAGCGTCAGCGGCGTATAGATGTAATAGCCGGTTTGCCCCTGATGGGTGGCGAAGAAATGCCGCTCGCGGGCATGATCGAAGGTGCCGGAAAGACTGACCGTGCGGTATTCGATATCGCCGCCGCTTTTCGCGATCGCCTCTATGTCGGAGAGCGGCACCGGGCTCGCGCTCCGCCGCTCCTCGATATCGGCAATCAGCGCCTCTTTCCAGTAGAGACGCTTCACCTGCCAGGTGCCGAGCCCGAGAAGAATGGCAAGCGCCAGCAGCACCAGCGGCGCGGCGAACCAGACCCGCCTTTCCGCCGCCTTCATGTGGGAAACGTCATTCACGATCAAGCCTGCCTTCGCTTGCATTGTTGCGGTATTGCAGCGCAATCATGATCCCTTTCAGCTTGCGCAGCAGCACGAGGGAGACAATCACCGTAAACGGCAACCACAGCATGACATGCACCCAGACCGGCGGCGCAAAACGCTGATCGAACCAGAGCGCCAGCCCGACGACCAGAAAACCGACGATCAGCATGACGAAAACCGCCGGGCCATCGCCCGCATCGGCAAAACCGTAATCCAGTCCGCAGGCACTGCAGGCGGGTTTTATAGTCAGAAAGCCGTCGAACAGCCGTCCGTTGCCGCAGCGCGGGCAGCAGCCTTTGAGCCCGACCTTGATGGGATCGACCGGCGCGAAATTGCCGTTTGATGGTTCAGACATGACGACCTCCCGCGAAATTATCCAGACCCCTCCTGACCAGTCCTCGGGTCAAGCACGCTGATGACGTCGAGCCTGCAGGAAGCTCGCCTCCAAACCGGGGCAACCGTTCGTTGCCCGGCGTTGCCGCGTGTTTCTTCTCCCCGAGGGGGAGAAGGTGGCCCGAAGGGGCGGATGAGGGGGCACCGTCGCCGCCAATTGCCGGCCTCGCCCCCTCATCCCGCTGCCGCGGACTTCTCCCCGGCGGGGAGAAGAAACAAGTTGCACCCGCTCGCTCCACAGGATGCCTTGCTTTGGCTCCAGGTCCCTAGCCGGCGCAATCAGCCGTGCAGCGGCGCGCCCCAGCCACCCCAGATATAGATGGCGAAGAACAGGAACAGCCAGACGACGTCAACGAAGTGCCAGTACCAGGCAGCCGCTTCGAAACCGAAATGCTGCTTGGGCGTGAAACCGCCGCCAACGGCGCGGAACAGGCAGACCAGCAGGAAGACCGTGCCGACGAAGACGTGGAAACCGTGGAAACCGGTGGCCATGAAGAAGGTCGCGCCGTAGATCGAATTCTTGAAGTCGAACGGCGCGTGCATGTATTCGTAAACCTGCACGGTGGAGAACAGGACGCCGAGCGCGACGGTGAGCAACAGACCGGTGATCAGGCCCTTGCGGTCATTGTGCAGCAGGGCATGGTGCGCCCAGGTGACGCAGGTGCCCGACAGAAGCAGGATGACGGTGTTGTAGAGCGGCAGGTGCCAGGGATCGATCACCTCGATGCCCTTGGGCGGCCATTGGCCGCCGGTATATTCGAGGCGCGACGCCTGAATGGCCTCGTGCGGGAAGAGGCTGGCATCGAAATAGGCCCAGAACCACGCCACGAAGAACATCACCTCCGAGGCGATGAACATGATCATGCCGTAACGCAGGTGAAGCGAGACGACGCGGGTGTGGTTGCCCTCATGGGCTTCCTTGATCGTATCGGACCACCATGCGTACATGGTGTAAAGCACGATGACGAGGCCGATATAGAACAGCCAGGGATTGGCCAGTTCCGCGCCGAACAGCTTGAAGGAGCCGCCCGACAGGTAACGCATGTAACAGACGCCACCGAAGGTCAGGATGAAGGCGCCGATCGAGGCCAGAAGCGGCCAGGGGCTTGGATCGATAATGTGGTAGTCATGGTTCTTCTGATGCGTATCTGCCATTGCGACAATCCCCGAATGTCTCTTCCCTGATCCGGCCTCGGATAAAAGGCCAGATCTCCTCTCACAATTTGCTTTCGCCAGATGAAGTCTTTACCGGCAAGGACGCAACCGGTTTTTCGGTTTTGGCCGGATAAAACGTATAGGACAGCGTCAAAGTATGAATGCTCTTGGTCTCGCGCGCCGTGGCGATGTCAGGATCGACGAAGAACACCACCGGCATCTCCAGCGTTTCACCCGGCTGCAGCGTCGTTTCGGTGAAGCAGAAGCACTCCACCTTGTTGAAATAGGCGCCGGCTTCCATCGGTGTGACGTTGAAGACCGCCGTGCCCGTGGTCGCCATGGGTGAACGGTTCGTCGCCTTGAAAGTCACCTGCACCGTTTCGCCGATTTTCGGCGTGACCTTTTTGTCGACCGGCTGGAAATCCCAGTTGAGGCCGTTCGACGTATTGGCATCAAAGGTGACGTTGATAGTCTTGTCGAGGATGACGTCGGAATATTGCTCGACGCGCTGGGTGGTGCCGTTATAGCCGGTAACGCGGCAGAACAGCGTATAAAGCGGCACGGCGGCATAGGCCATGCCGATCATGGCGCAGAAAAACACCAGACAAAGCACGAGGATGGAGCGATTGCTCACCCGCTGCCTGCCGGTCCCTGCCGTCTGCGCTTCCATATTCGCCATCTCCTCCTCCTCTCCCCTCGATCAGCGCGTCAGTGCGAGCCGATCTTGATGATGGTGATGATGTAGAACAGCACCACCAGGCCGGCGAGCAGAACGCCGAGCGCGATGTTGCGCCCGCGTCTCGATTTTTTCTGCGCCGCGCTCAGTTCCACCGTTTCCATCACAGGACTCCCGACATGACGGCCTTCAGGGCCGGCGCGAAATGATCGGCCAGAAGGCCGGAGAAAATCGCAAAAAGGTAAAGCACCGAATAGGCGAACATCTTCTTGGCCGGCAGCATCTTCTCGTCGCCTTCTGGCATGCGCCGGACATCGAGCGAACAGTAGACGAAGATCGCGCTCAGAACGGCGGCGAAAATGCCGTAGCCGGCGCTCGCAAGGCCGGTGAAATAAGGTGCGACGGCCGCGGCCGCGGTCAGCACCGCATAAACGATCATCTGGTTCTTGGTCGAGCGTTCGCCGACCACGTTCGGCATCATCGGAATGCCGACGGCGCCGTAATCACGCATCTTGAACAGCGCCAGCGCCCAGAAATGCGCCGGTGTCCAAAGGAAGATGATGAGGAACAGGATGATGCTGTCCAGCGAAACGCCGCCGGTGACGCAGGCCCAGCCGAGCATGGGCGGGAAAGCGCCGGCCGCACCGCCGATGACGATGTTCTGCGGCGTCGAGCGTTTCAGCCACATCGTATAGATGACGGCGTAAAAGAAGATGGTGAAGGCGAGCAGGCCGGCCGAGAACCAGTTGACCGCAAGGCCGAGAATGACCACCGAAAAGGCCGAAAGCGTCAGCCCGAAGGCCAGCGCCTCGCGCGGCGCGATGCGGCCGGACGGGATCGGCCGTCTGGCGGTACGGCTCATCACGGCGTCGATATCGGCATCGTACCACATGTTGAGCGCACCGGATGCGCCGGCACCGACGGCGATGCAGAGAATGGCGATGATGCCGAGCACCGGGTTGATTTCACCCGGCGCCAGCACGAGGCCCGCAAAGGCCGTGAAGACGACGAGCGACATGACGCGCGGCTTCAGCAATTCGAAATAATCGCGCGCGCCGGCTTCCGAAAGTTCGGAGCCCTTCACGCCCAGCATGTCGCGATTGTCGATAATGCTCATTTCCTGTCCTGTTTCCTTCGAACGCCGCGTGAAGCGACATCCCCTGCACCGGCCCGAAAACGAATGTGATTTCCGGCATGCGCGATGCGTCAATTCATGGGTCCCGAACGTCCTGGCATGAGCGGCGCCGGGCAAAACCGATGCCATTTTCCGGCTTTTCGCCGCACCATGCCGCCATTCGTCTGCGCTTGCATTTCATAAAGGCCAGATTTGGCATTTATCACGTCCGGGGCGTGTATCACGTCGGACGGCAGGCATCGCTTGGACAAAATGTCACGCGGCAGGAGAGACTGCCCGTTCGGGAAACGGCACGGACCGAACCGCGCCGTCCCTCATTTTCAGCGCCGGGAATTCGCAGGCCCTGCCCGCGCCTTCCGGCCCGCGCATCAGCGAATGCGCGGCAGCTGTTCCCACTGGTGGTAGGGCGGCGGCGAAGACAGCTGCCATTCGAGCGTCGTCGCACCTTCACCCCAGGGATTGTTGCCGGCGATCCGCTTCTTTGCGAAGGCTTCCCAGACGCAGAAGAGGAAGATCAGCACGCCGACGGCCGAGATGTAGGAACCGTAGGAGGATACCATGTTCCAGCCGGCATAGGCATCGGGATAATCGATGTAGCGGCGCGGCATGCCGGCAAGACCGAGGAAGTGCTGCGGGAAGAACACGAGGTTCACGCCCACGAACATGACCCAGAAATGCAGCTTGCCGAGGAATTCGCTGTACATGTAGCCGGTGATCTTCGGGAACCAGTAATACCAGCCGGCAAAGATCGCGAAGACCGCGCCGAGCGACAGAACGTAGTGGAAGTGCGCCACCACGTAATAGGTGTCGTGCAGCGAACGGTCGAGACCGGCATTGGCGAGCTGGACGCCGGTGACGCCGCCGACCGTGAACAGGAAGATGAAGCCGATCGCCCAGACCATCGGGGTCGAGAAGGTCAGCGAACCGCCCCACATGGTCGCGATCCACGAGAAGATCTTGATACCCGTCGGCACCGCGATGACCATGGTGGCGAAGACGAAGTAACGCTGCGCTTCGAGCGACAGGCCGACCGTGTACATGTGGTGGGCCCAGACGATGAAGCCGACGGCGCCGATGGCGACCATGGCATAGGCCATGCCGAGGTAACCGAAGACCGGCTTCTTGGAGAAGGTCGAGACGATGTGGCTGATGATGCCGAAGCCCGGCAGGATCAGGATGTACACTTCCGGATGGCCGAAGAACCAGAACAGATGCTGGTAAAGGATCGGGTCACCGCCGCCTTCCGGCGAGAAGAATGCCGTGCCGAAGTTGCGGTCGGTCAGAAGCATGGTGATGCCGCCCGCCAGAACCGGCAGCGAAAGCAGCAGCAGGAACGCGGTGACGAGGACCGACCAGGCGAAGAGCGGCATCTTGTGCAGCGTCATGCCCGGAGCGCGCATGTTGAGGATGGTGGTGATGAAGTTGATCGCACCGAGGATCGACGACGCGCCCGAAACGTGCAGCGCGAAGATCGCCAGATCCACCGCCGGCCCCGGCATGCCGCTGGTCGATAGAGGCGGATACATGGTCCAGCCGCCACCGACACCGTAGGCGCCCGCAGGGCCCTCGACGAAGAGCGAGAGAATGAGAAGGATGAAAGCCGGAACGATCAGCCAGAAGGAGATGTTGTTCAGGCGCGGGAAAGCCATGTCCGGAGCGCCGATCATGATCGGGATCATCCAGTTGGCGAAACCGCCGATCAGCGCCGGCATGACCATGAAGAAGATCATGATCAGCGCGTGCGCGGTGGTGAACACGTTGAACATGTGCTTGCCGCCATCGATGGCGGCGTCACCCTCGAAGCCGTACACCATGGACGCCAGACCGTGGAAGATCTGGATGCCCGGCTCCTGAAGCTCCATGCGCATGACGACGGAAAGCCCGCCGCCGACGATACCGGCGATGATCGCGAAGATCAGATAGAGAGTGCCGATGTCCTTGTGGTTGGTCGACAGGAACCAGCGGGCGAAGAAGCCCGGCGTATGGGAATGATGCGCATCATGCGAATGATCGTCATGTGCGGAATGACCATGCGAGTGATGATCGTCGTGTGCGGAAGGTCCAGCCATTGTCCTCACTCCAGAGTCAGTTGGTTTCGTTGGCGGCAACGTCGACGGTGCGCGGAGCGCCATCGACAGAGGCCATCAGCGCCCGGTTCGCGCCGCTCAGGTCAGAGGCGGCGGCGGTGAGCCAGGTGTTGTACTGCTGTTCGGAAACCACCCGAATGGCGATCGGCATGAAGGCATGGTCCTTGCCGCAAAGCTCGGAACACTGACCGTAATAAAGGCCCTCTTTTTCCGCCTTGAACCAGGTTTCGTTCAGGCGGCCGGGAACGGCGTCGATCTTGACGCCGAAAGCCGGCATGGCGAAGGAATGGATCACATCCGTCGGCGCGGCAGTGACGAGCAGGCGAACGGTCTTGCCGACCGGAACGACCATTTCATTGTCTACCGCCAGAAGACGCGGATAGCGGGCCCTGTCTTCCTTGCCCGCGGCGGCGCGATCCTGGTCCTTCAGCATGTAGCTGTCGAAGGAAACCGGCTCGGCGCCTTCGGCGGCCGTATATTCATAGCTCCACAGCCATTGCGTGGCGGTCGCCTTCAGCGTCACGTCGGGGTTTTCCGGCTGCGTGAGCTGCGCGTTCAAGAGATTGAACGACGGGAAAGCAAGGAACAGGAGAATGAGAACCGGCGCCAGCGTCCAGACCACCTCGATCGCCGTGTTATGGCTGGTCTTGGAAGCCACCGGATTTTTCGCGGCGCGGAATTTCAGGGCGACGACGATGAGCAGCGCAAGAACGAAAAGCGTAACCGGAACAATGAACCAGAGCGTATATTGTTCAAACCAGCGTATTTCGTGCATGATCGGCGTGGCGGCCTCCTGCATGCCCATTTGCCAATGCACCGGCTGATCGGCGTGGGCGCCGACAGCCGTGAGCAGACAGGTCATCCCCGCCAGTGCTGCGTAAATCCTATTCGTCACGGTACCCTCTCCCTCACGCGTCTGATCTAGATCAATCACAGACGCAGAATCCATGCTTATGGTACTAACTTCAAACCACAGTTTGTCCTCTGCCGCAATATGCGTCGGGACACGGATGCGCCCCAATTTTGCCATTGGTCAATCCACGGCGACTTTCTCTCACCCCACGCCTCACCGGACCGGCCGAACGCGGTTTCAAACAGCCCAAATGCGAGAAAGCCCCTTCTCGCAGCCGGTTTTGCCGCCAGTTTCATCGCCGGATAATGAATGTCGCGCCGGGCAAATCAGACGCCCATACCGGAAGACAGGTCCTATTTCCGCCCAACTCCGCTGGAATTGAAGGCCTGAGGCTTTTTTTTCCGGATTATGGCGTCAAAATAGCCGCACTGATTCGAATCCCAGAGGTATCCATGCGTCTTTCCCCGCTCGCGCGCACTTTTCTTGCCGCCGCCGGTCTTGCCATCATCGCTCCCGCCGCTGCGGCGCTGGCGCAACAGCAGCCGCCCGGCACGCCGAAGTCGACGCACGGAGCATGGTCTGTCATCTGCGACAAGCCGGCGGGCGCATCCGAAGAACAATGCGCGCTGATGCAGAACGTCATTGCCGATGACCGCCCGGAAGTTGGGCTTTCGGTGGTGGTGCTGAAGACGGCCGACCGCAAGTCGCGCATCCTGCGTATCCTCGCACCGCTCGGCGTGCTTTTGAAGGATGGCATGGAGCTTTATATCGACAATAATAATATCGGCCGCGCCTATTTCACCCGCTGCTTCTCCGAAGGCTGCTATGTGGAAGTGGATATCGACGACGAGCTGCTGAAGGTTCTGCGCGCCGGCAAGAATGCGGTTTTCGCGCTGCGCGAAGCCGTGGATCAGGATCGCGTCGGTATTCCGATCGAGCTTTCCGGCTTCGCCGAAGGCTACGACGCGCTTCCTTAAAGCCTGCCATTGCCGGACAGCCTTGCGTCCGACCGCTCCAGTGCCTAAATCGGTCATTGAACGATAATGACTGGAGCCTCCCATGACCGACGATCTTGTAAAACTCTTCGATTGCGACGAAACGCAATTGCGCAAGCTCGTCGGCGAGGCGCTCGCGGGTGCTGACGATGGCGAGCTGTTCATTGAACATGCCCAGGCCGAATCGCTGACTTTCGATAATGGCCGGCTGAAAGGCGGTTCCTTCAACACCGACCAGGGTTTCGGCCTGCGCGCCGTCGCCGGCGAAACGGTGGGCTACGCCCATGCGGGCGAGCTGTCGCAAGGCGCGCTGAAACGCGCTTCCGATGCGGTGGGCGCGGTGACCAAAGGTTATTCCGGCTCCTATGCCGCCGCACCGCAGCGCACCAACAAGAAGCTTTATGGCGACGAGAACCCTATCGGCAGCCCGAGCTTCGAGGAGAAGGTGAAGCTCCTCACCGATATCGACGCCTATCTGCGCGACAAGGACGACAAGGTCCGGCAGGTGACGGCGACCATTTCCGCAAGCTGGCAGGTGGTGGACATCCTGCGGGCCGACGGCCATCGCGTCAGCGATATCCGGCCGATGACCCGCATCAATGTTGCCGTCGTGGCGGGCGAAGGCGACCGGCAGGAAAGCGGCTCCTACGGCATTGGCGGCCGCGTCGGCTTCAGCGATTTCATCACCACGGAAAACTGGCAGCGCGGTGCGGATGAAGCGCTGCGTCAGGCGCTCGTCAACCTCACCGCCGTCGACGCGCCGGCCGGCACCATGGATGTGGTGCTCGGTTCCGGCTGGCCGGGCGTGATGCTGCACGAGGCGGTGGGCCACGGTCTGGAAGGCGATTTCAACCGCAAGAAAACCTCGGCCTTCGCCGGCCTGATGGGCGAAATGGTCGCCGCCCCCGGCGTGACCGTGGTGGATGACGGCACCATCGACAGCCGCCGCGGCTCTCTGACGATCGACGATGAAGGTACGCCTTCCGGCTATAATGTGCTGATCGAGAACGGCAGGCTGGTCGGTTACATGCAGGACCGGCAGAACGCCCGGCTGATGGGCGCCAAGCCCACCGGCAACGGCCGCCGGCAGGGCTACGCCTATGTGCCGATGCCGCGCATGACCAATACCTATATGCTATCAGGCGACAAGACGCCGGAAGAAATCATCGCTTCCGTGAAGAAGGGCATCTATGCCGTCTCCTTCGGCGGCGGCCAGGTGGATATCACCTCCGGCAAATTCGTGTTCGGCTGCACCGAGGCTTACCTCATCGAGAACGGCAGGATCGGCGCGCCGGTAAAGGGCGCGATGCTGATCGGCAACGGGCCGGATGCGATGAAGCGCGTCTCGATGATCGGCAACGATTCCAAGCTCGATACCGGCATCGGCAATTGCGGCAAAGCCGGACAATGGGTGCCGGTCGGCGTCGGCCAGCCGCATCTGCGCATGGACCAGATCACCGTCGGCGGCACGAAGGCGTAGTTCCACGGCATTGCGCGGTCGCGGGAGACGTCGAACCTGCCGCGACAGTCCTCACCCGCAGCGTCGCCATCCTGTCAGCCCATAACCCCGCACATGGCTGCCATGATGAGGTTTCCTCTGGCATGCGGCCGGGAAGACGGTAAGATCATCCCTCATGGCAGGCCCCTCCTCCCACCCCGGGCCTGCGCGGCAAAGGAGACCATGACCATCATACGAAATGCCCTCGTTCCTGAACTTGCCGTCAGCGACTGGCAGAAAAGCCGCGCCTTTTATTGCGACCTGATCGGTTTTCATGTGGTCTATGAGCGTCCCGAGGAGGGTTTCACCTATCTGGCGCTGGGAGATGCCCAGCTGATGATCGACCAGATCGGCGCGACCCGGACATTCGTGACGGACAATGCCGCGCTCGAATTTCCGCTCGGCCGCGGCATGAACCTGCAACTCGCCGTTCCCTCCCTGCAACCCATTCTCTCCCGGCTGGAGCGATCCTCCATCGACCTCATCATGCCGCTGGAGGAAAAATGGTACAGGCGCGGCACGGTCGAAGTGGGCAACCGGCAATTCATCGTCGCCGATCCCGACGGTTATCTGATCCGCCCGTTCGAGAGCCTCGGCGAACGCCCATTCCGGTTCGGTTAAGCCATGCTGCCTTTTCTTCCGCAGGCCGTGGTTTTCGACATGGACGGATTGCTGATCGAGAGCGAGAGGCTCTATCGCGATTCATTTCTGGCTGCCTCGGATGAAGGCGGCCACGGAATGAAGGTCGAGACCTATCAGAAGGTCTGCGGCAGCCCGTGGGACGTCATCACCGGCACCATCTTTGCCGACTATGGTGCGGATTTTCCCATCGACAGCTTCCGCGACGCCTGGCTCCGGCATCTTGGCGTGATGATGGCGGAGGGCGTGGCGCTGAAGCCGGGCGTCATCGACATTCTCGATCTGCTCGACCGGCTCGATATCCGCCGCGCCATCGCCACCTCGTCGCGGCACGATTCGGTGACGCGCCATCTCGGCCCCCACGATCTTCTCAGACGTTTCGACACCATCGTTGCACGCGGCGACTATACCGAGCCGAAACCCGCACCCATGCCCTATCTCACCGCAGCCCGACGGCTTTCCCTCGATCCGGGCCGCTGCCTTGCGCTGGAGGATTCCTATTCAGGCGTGCGCTCCGCGACATCGGCGGGCATGATGACGATCATGGTGCCGGACGTGGCGCCGCCGACCGAGGAAATGCGGGAGAAGTGCATTGCCGTTGCAAGCGACCTGCATGCGGTGGCCGGCCTTCTGCAAAAGGCGCAAGCCTGAGTGAGATGAAAATCGGGCTAAAAGCGCGGAGAGGCGTCACATGTCCTTAGCCATCCGGCTTTATGATGAGGCTCATCTCGGCTGTAACGCCGAGATCTGCCGAGCGCCCTTGTCGGCGCATCCATAAGCGGGGTGATCATGCCGCCTTTTGCCGTGTCGCTCGTAACGCTGATACTGCTGGTTCTGTGCTTATTCCAGATTGCCCTTGCAGCCGGTGCACCCTTCGGACGCCTTGCCTGGGGCGGTGCGCACCGGGTGTTGCCGGTCCGGCTAAGAATTGCCAGCGTGGCGGCTCCGCTTATTTATGCCTTTTTCGCATCCTTTCCGCTGCAAAAGGCGGGTTATGCAGACATCTGGCCATCCGGCTGGATCGAACCCGGCCTCTGGATCATCGCCTGCTATCTGGCGGTGAGCGCTGGATTGAACGCAATGTCGAAAAGCCGCCCGGAGCGGCTGGTGATGACGCCTGTGGCTGCCACTCTTGCGATCCTGTTCTTTATCGTCGCGTTCTCCTAGCCGCATCGCCAGAGGCGAGATACCTCAAGGATCAAGCCGCCGTTCGGCGCATCGTCAGGCTCCCGGCTTGAAACGCCACTTACGCTCGATCGCTTCTTCAATATCGAGACCGTTATAATGGGCCAGCAACAGCACATGGCCGAGCAGATCGGCGGTTTCGTCGGCGAGATCCCGCTTCATCTCCTCTTTGCTCCTGCCCTTGATGCGCCCCCGTCCTGTCAGCCGGTTCCAGGCCTGTGTGACCTCGCCAACCTCTTCCTGAAGCTTCAGCATGTACCAGTCCGGGTCGCGGAATATTCCGTTTTCAGCGGCATATTTTTGCGAGGCCTCTTCAAACCGAGGCATCATGTCAGCAAACATTTGTTCATCCTTTGTTCATGCGCTACAACTCTAATCATGATTCTCTGGCGGCGTCGACCCGTCAGGGCGTCACGCAGCCATGAACTGAAATTTCCGCGACATGTACATACAAGCGGGATAGAGAAAAGATATTCGAACAACCGTGCCATCGCCCATGTCCCACCTCGATTTTTTCTCGTCCCTCATCACCGCGCATAGTCCGACGCTGCTCGCCATGTTTGCGGGCGCCGCCTTTCTCGCCGGCCTTGCCCGCGGCTTTTCCGGTTTCGGTGCGGCGCTCATCTTCATCCCGCTCGCAAGCGCCATCGTCGGGCCGCGTGTCGCCTCGGCAGTGCTGCTGGTGGTGGACGCCGTGCTGACGCTCGGCATGATACCGCCGGCATGGCGCATGGCGGACCGGCGCGAAGTCTTCATCATGGCGGCCGGCGCCTTTGTCGGCGTGCCGCTTGGAACCATGCTGCTTTCCAACGGCGATCCGCTGACGCTGCGCTGGATCATCTCCGCCGTGGTCGTGATGCTGCTGTTGTTTCTGCTTTCCGGCTGGCGTTACAGCGGTCGGCCGAAGACGCCGCTGACCCTCTTTACCGGGTTTCTGGCCGGGCTGTTTTCGGGGGCTGCGCAACTGGGCGGTCCGCCGGTCGTCGCCTATTGGCTCGGCGGCGCCCTCAAAGGCGCCTTCGTGCGCGCCAATGTCATTTTATATTTCGCGATCTCGACCGTGATCTCCACCGGCAGCTATTTTGTCAGCAGCCTGTTCACCGCCGATGTCTTCGTCTTTTTCCTGCTGGCCCTGCCCTTTTACGGGGCCGGGCTTTATGCCGGCGCGCGACTGCACGGGCTTGCCGACGAGGCGGCGTTCCGGCGCATCTGCTATGGGCTGATCGCCATCTCCGCCGTCATCGGACTGCCGCTGTTCGATTCGCTGCTGAAATAGGCAGGCCGTAAATGGCCTGCCCTGACCGCCCTTACGGATACATGCGGACCTTGGACCATGCACCGTCAGGCGTCTCGCGGCGGAATTCGATGCGGTCATGCAGGCGGAACTTGCGGTCGTGCCAGAATTCGATGCTGAGCGGCCGGATGCGGAAACCCGACCAGTAGGACGGACGCGGAATATCGCCGATGGCATATCTGGCGGTATATTCGGCTACCGCCTTTTCCAGCGCGAAACGGCCTTCGAGAGGACGTGACTGCTTCGAGGCCCAGGCGCCGATGCGGCTACCGCGCGGGCGCGAGGCGTAATAGATATCCGCCTCCTCGTCGCTCACGATCTCCACCTCGCCGCGCAGGCGCACCTGTCGCCGCAGGCTTTTCCAATGGAAACACATGGCCGCTTTTTTCTGGCCGAGTATCTCCTGACCCTTCTGGCTTTCGAAATTCGTGTAGAAAACAAAGCCGCGGTCGTCGACGCCTTTCAGCAGAACCATGCGCACATTCGGCAGGCCATTTTCGTCCACGGTGGCAAGCGCTACCGCGTTCGGATCGTTGATTTCGGAAGCCGTCGCATCCTTCAGCCATTCGGCAAAAAGCGTGAACGGTTCATTTTCTTCCGTGAAGTCACTGGATGTTAACCCCGTTTCCGACATATTGACTAAAATGCTCCCGAGCTGATTTGGACCCCAGAGATGATCTCTGGCGAAAGATGGTGACCGTCATAGCAAAGTCGAACAGTCGAACAAAGAGCCTCCTTTCGTCGGTAGCGGAAGTTTCCGCCGTCGTGTCAATGCTTGTGGTGCTGAGCGGCTGCGTCAGCCTCGACCTGTTCGGCGGCGACAAGGTCGACCGCTCGCTTTCCACGGCCTCCATTCCCAACCAGCCGAACAATGCGCCGCAGACGGACGATGCGACGATCCGCAATGCGGTGACGTCGGCCGATCTCGCCAAGCTCGCCGACCAGCCGCTGCCCTGGGCCAATGCCGCCACCGGCAGCGCCGGCGTCGTCACCGCCATTCACGAAGACAAATCCAGCGGCTTCGTCTGCCGCGATTTCAGGACGACGCGCCACTCCTTCGAGGGCGTTGCGAGCTATTCGGGACAGGCCTGCCTGTCGGAAACCGGCGAATGGCTGCTGACCCGCTTCGAGCAGAAATAATCTGTTTACCCTTAAATATGGAATAGAGCCGGCCCCGGTGCGGCGCGCTTCCTCCGTAAAGGAGTGATTAGCAACTTATTGCAACAGTCGACGTTGATTAAACCGAGGGCGTGCAGGCGAATGATCGCAGGCATCCCTTTTCGGAGGGGTTAGTTTCAGGATTGCGCCATGAAGGGCGGCAGCGCCTGAGCCAACGTAACTGGTGTTTCGCATGCGCGATCCATATTCGATCCTCGGCGTAAAACGTGACGCCCGCCACGAGGAAATCAAGGCCGCCTGGCGCACGAAGGCGAAAACCGTCCATCCGGACGCCAATCGCGACGATCCCGACGCCTCAGCGCGATTCGCCGAGATCGGGCAGGCCTATGATCTTCTCAAAGACCCGAAAAAGCGAGATCTCTACGATCAGGCCCGCAGGGCTGCCGAAAAGAAGCAGCGCGGCGAAACCATCATGCAGCAGCGGGAAGCGGCGCGCGAGGCTGCCGAGCGCGCCAAGGCGGCTGAAAAGCTGATGGAGGAACTGGCCCGTGCGGACGCCCGCAACCGGGCGCAGACCGGCCAGAAAACCGACGCCAAGGCGGAAACCGCCGAAGATATCGTCGAACGGATTTTTGGCGCGGAAGCACAGAACGATCCCAAGGTGCAGCAGGCGGCGGAAGCGGCAAAGGCTGCCGCGGGCGCCGCAAAAAGCGATATTCCGGGCGCCGGCGAGACCGCGCAGCCCGGCGCAGGCGATGACAGGGCAGCGCCTGCATCGCTCGCCGCCAATCTCTTCGGCGCTCTCGTGCGCCGGTTCCGCACGCAGCAGCCGGCTCCCGAAAAAGCGCCGGACATCACTGCGGAGGCCACCGTCACGGTCGCCGATCTGCTGGAACACAAGTGGGTTACCGTGTCGCTTGCCGACGAACGCGAGGTTCGCTTCCAGCTCGAAGCCGGCATGACCGACGGACACGTGTTGCGGCTGAAGGGACAGGGGCTGAAACTTCCCAACATGGCGCGCGGCGACCTTGCCGTGACATTGCTGACCGCCCGTGACGACGCCTTTTCCCTTCGTGGCTTCGATATTCACACGACATTGCCGATATCGCTCAGCGACGCGGTTCTGGGGTGTGAAACGAAAGTCAGGACACCGCTCGGTGAGGAAAACATCACCATTCCGGCCTGGTCCGGCTCGGATCGTGTGCTGAGGCTTACCGGCAAGGGCCTTACCGACGGTAAGGGCGGACAGGGCGATCTCGTCATCGAATTGCGCATCGTTCTCTTGGAAAAGCCGGATGAAAAGGTGACCGACCTGATGCGGCACATGCGCGAAGGCCTTTATTTGTGAAAGTTTTGCGAATAGCCGGGACAACGCACCCTTTGTTACGCTCCCTAACAGTTGATGATCTTTGGCAATCTTGAACAGGATTGCAGCCTATGCCATAGGCAGGACCGATCAAAAGTACTAGGGAGCATAAAATGGCTCAGGCATCCGGCCTCATGGCTGGCAAACGCGGCCTCATCATGGGTGTCGCCAATAATCGTTCCATCGCTTGGGGCATCGCCAAGGCCTGTGCCGACGCGGGCGCGGAAGTTGCGCTGACCTGGCAGGGCGACGCGCTGAAGAAGCGTGTCGAGCCGCTGGCGCAGGAACTGGGCGCCTTCATGGCCGGTCACTGCGATGTGACCGATCTCGAGACGATCGATGCGGTTTTTGCCGGGCTGGAAAAGCACTGGGGCAAGATCGACTTCGTCGTGCACGCCATCGCCTTTTCCGACAAGGATGAGCTGACCGGCCGTTACCTCGATACCAGCCGCGATAATTTCAACCGCACCATGGACATTTCCGTCTTCTCGCTGGCCGCCGTTGCCAAGCGCGCCGAGCCGGTCATGAATGACGGCGGCTCGATCATCACGCTGACCTATTACGGCGCCGAAAAGGTCATGCCGAACTATAACGTCATGGGCGTGGCCAAGGCTGCTCTCGAGGCCAGCGTGCGTTATCTCGCCGTCGACCTCGGCAATCGCGGCATCCGCGTCAACGCCGTTTCCGCCGGCCCGATCAAGACGCTTGCAGCCTCCGGCATCGGCGACTTCCGCTATATTCTGAAGTGGAACGAATATAATGCGCCGCTGAAGCGCACCGTTTCCATCGAGGAAGTCGGCAAGTCGGCGCTGTACCTGCTGTCCGACCTTTCGACCGGCGTGACCGGCGAAATTCACCATGTCGATTCCGGTTACCACACCATCGGCATGAAGGCGGTGGATGCGCCTGACATTTCGGTGGTGAAGGACTAAGCCTGAAAAGTGTAAGAACGGGGTATCGCCTTGCTCGTCTATGTGATCCGGCACGGACAAACGGACTGGAATGCGATACGCCGGCTTCAGGGCCAGAAAGACATTCCGCTCAACGATTTCGGCCGCCAGCAGGCGGTCGGTAACGGCAAACTGCTTGCGCATCTGCTGGGAGAACAGGCCACGGATTTCGACTATGTGGCGAGCCCGCTCGGGCGCACGCGCGAGACCATGGAACTGATGCGCGGCGCGATGGGCCTCGATCCCAAGGCCTATCGTACCGACGATCGCCTGATCGAAGTTTCCTTCGGCGACTGGGAAGGGCAAACCCTGCCGGAGCTGAAAAAAGAGTTCCCGGACCGGGTGAAGGCGCGCAAGGCCAACAAATGGGATTTCATTCCCCCCGGCCAGGATGCCGAAAGCTATGAAATCCTCTCCTGGCGCATCGGCGCATGGCTTTCCTCCGTCGAGGTTCCGACGATATGCGTCTGCCACGGCGGCGTCATCCGCTCGATCTTCCGGCTGGTCTCCGGCATGGACAAGGACGAGGCATCGCGAACGCAAATCCCGCAGGACCGGATTTTGAAGGTCGAGATCGACAGGAATAGTGCGGACTGGGTTTCGTGAGGGATCACGGAGCACAATCCTCCGCGTCGTCCTCCTAGAGATACTTGTATATTGGCAGAGCGCACGCCGCGTGTTTCTTCTCCCCGCCGGGGAGAAGGTGGCCCGAAGGGTCGGATGAGGGGGAAACGCCAGCGATAGACTCGCACCCTTGCCCCCTCATCCCGCTGCCGCGGACTTCTCCCCGACGGGGAGAAGAAACAAGAGGCATCCGCTCGTTTCACAACGGAGGTTTTGGCGTGAGGGGCTGGTGCTTACTGCACGACCTGAAGATCGTCGACCACGCGTTTCCCATCCACTTCCGTGTAGAAAACCACGACCTTCACGCCCGCTTTCAGGCCTTCGAAATTGAACTCTTCCGGCACGCGATAGGTCTTGCCGTCGTTGAGCGTAATGCTCAGCCCATTCGCATCGATCTTGCTGATCGTACCTTCCACGTCGACGCTCTGGGCGTAGCCGTTGATGGGCATCAGGAGGTTGGCGGTGGCCAGAAGGGCGGCAATCATCATACGCATCGATCTAGCTTTCGTGGATTTGCGTGAAAACCTTACATGCATGAAGAATTGCCTTTCGAATGTGGCGGAAATTGCCCGCAACCATGACATTTTCGGCCCAATTGATGAACGGATTTGGGATCGTGTTCAAGCCGTTAGTGATTTTTACACCGCATTTCCCGGCAATATTGGAAAACTCCGGATTAACGTGGAAAACGACGGCGCTTTTACATTTTCGTCATTTCGAAAAACGTCTCCGGCGGGCGCGAATCGCCCCGTTGCCCTCATCCCCGTGCTATCCTAGGAATGAGGGCACGGACATGCGCGTCTCCAGTCAGGACGCCGTGTCCTGCACTTATACCGCCGCAGCGAAAGAAAGGCTTTTGCCTTGCCCGGATTTTCCACTAAGACAAATCCGCTTGTTTTAAACGGCGCTCACCGCAGGCGCCCTGTTTTCCGGTTTTGAAAATATGTCGCATAACAGTTTCGGTCATCTTTTCCGCGTTACCACCTGGGGAGAAAGCCACGGGCCTGCACTCGGCTGCGTGGTGGATGGCTGCCCACCCGGCATTCGCTTCACCCTTGCCGAGGTGCAGCACTGGATGGACAAGCGCAAGCCGGGCCAGAGCCGCTTCGTGACCCAGCGCCGCGAGGATGACATCGTCAAGGTTCTCTCCGGCGTGATGCTGGATGAGGACGGCGAGACGATGATAACCACCGGCACGCCGATCTCGATGCTGATCGAAAACACCGACCAGCGTTCGAAGGATTACGGCGAGATCGCCAAACGGTTCCGCCCCGGCCACGCGGATTTCACCTACGATCTGAAATACGGCATTCGCGACTATCGCGGCGGCGGACGTTCCTCCGCGCGTGAGACGGCGGCGCGTGTCGCCGCCGGTGCGATCGCCCGCAAGGTTGTGCCGAGCCTCAATGTGCGCGGCGCGCTGGTGCAGATTGGCAAGCACAAAATCAATCGCGATAACTGGGACTGGAACCAGGTCGACCAGAACCCGTTCTTTTGCCCTGACGCCGCCATGGTGCCTGTGTGGGAAGAGTATCTCGACGGCATCCGCAAGGCGGGTTCCTCCATCGGCGCCGTTGTCGAAGTGGTGGCGGAAGGGGTTCCGGCCGGCATCGGCGCACCCATTTATGCCAAGCTCGATCAGGATATCGCCTCCAGCCTGATGTCGATCAACGCCGTCAAGGGCGTGGAGATCGGCGAAGGTTTCGCCTCGGCCGAGCTTTCCGGCGAGGAAAATGCCGACCAGATGCGTATGGGCAATGACGGCAAGCCGATCTTCCTCTCCAACCATGCCGGCGGCATTCTGGGCGGCATCGCGACCGGTGAGCCTGTCATCGCCCGCTTCGCCATCAAGCCCACCTCCTCCATTCTGACGGAGCGTCTTTCCATCGATACCGACGGCAACAATGTGGATGTGCGCACCAAGGGCCGCCACGACCCCTGCGTCGGCATCCGCGCCGTGCCGATCGGCGAAGCGATGATCGCCTGCACCGTTGCCGACCATTATCTGAGGGATCGCGGCCAGACCGGCCGCCGGTAGAGAACCGAAAAGTGCGAAGCGGTTTTCGGAAAATCCGATACCGAAACAAAAACGGAGAGCAACGTGCCGTTGCTCTCAAATAAGGGGCATCGCCATGGCCTATGACCAGAAACGCGTCGTGGACGCCATCCGCGCTTTCGAAGCCGGTGAAATCGTTGTCGTGACCGATGATGACGACCGTGAGAACGAAGGCGATCTGATCATTTCGGCGGTTCACTGCACACCGGAGAAAATGGCGCTGATCGTGCGCCACACCTCCGGCATCGTCTGTGCGCCCATGCCGCGCGAGGAAGCCAAGCGGCTGAACCTCAACGCCATGGTGGCGGAAAATGACAGCGCGCATACGACAGCCTTCACCGTCAGCGTCGATTTCAAGCACGGCACCACGACCGGCATTTCCGCCGATGACCGCACCCTGACGGTGCGCAACCTTGCCAATCCGAATGTCGGCGCTTCCGATTTCACCCGGCCGGGCCACATCTTCCCGCTGATTTCCCGTGAGGGCGGCGTGCTGATGCGCTCCGGCCATACAGAAGCGGCGGTCGATCTCTGCCGGCTCGCCGGCCTGCCGCCCATCGGCGTCATCAGCGAGCTGGTGAATGACGACGGCACGGTGATGCGCGGACCGCAGGTGCTGGATTTCGCCGAAAAACACGGCATGAAGCACGTTTCGGTCGCCGATCTCATCGCCTATCGCCAGCGCAAGGAAACCCTGGTGGAGATGGAATCCTCCTTCACCATCGAAACGCCCTTCGGACCCGCCAAGGCGCAGACCTATTCCCTGCCCTGGGACCCGATGCAGCATATGGCGGTGATTTTCGGCGATATCAGAGACGGCATCGATATTCCCGTGCGCCTGCACCCGGAAAATGTCGCCGACGACGTGTTCGGCGACCGCCAGCCGGTGCGGCATTACATGCAGAAGATCGCCGAGGAAGGCCGAGGCGTCATCGTCTATCTGCGTGAAGGCTCCGTCGGCGTCGGCCAGGTGGCTGGACGTCGCAAGGCGCGTGATCCCGACGAGGCGCATGCGCAGGCCCGTTCGCGCGAAAACGAATGGCTGGAAATCGGCCTCGGCGCGCAAATCCTGAAAGACCTCGGCATCAGCTCCATCAAGCTGATGACCACCCGCGAGCGGCATTATGTCGGCCTTGAAGGGTTCGGCATCAAGATTTCGGCGACGGATATCGGGTGATGTTTTGGGGTTTGCCTTGGTTTTCCAGGGCAATTGTGAAGCGAGTGGATGCATCCTCGCCTTCTCCCCGCCGGGGAGAAGGTCGCGGCAGCGGGTTGAGGGGCCACGTTGCCGATATACGGAGAGCTTACCCCTCATCCGACCCTTCGGGCCACCTTCTCCCCGACGGGGAGAAGAAACAAGCGGCGACGCCGTGCTACCTCAGAGGCGAAGACGGCATCGCGCGGTGGGATGCCACTCTCACAGTGTCCCGAGCGAAAGACCTCAGTTTTCCTCCCGCCAGCCCTCCAGATAGTTCACACTCTCAACCCCGGTAAACTTCGCCAGCCTCACCAGTTCCGCGTCGAGCTTCTCCAGCCGTCCAACTGATGCGCGCACGCCGGGTTCCAGCCACAGGCGGCGCACATCCAGCGTGCCGCGCTTGCGATCCGCCTTCATGTCGATGCGGCCGATCAGCCTGTCACCTTCCAGAAGCGGGAAGACATAATAGCCATATTGCCGTTTCGGCTCGGGCACGAAGACCTCGATGCGGTAATAGAAGCCGAACAGCCGCTCCGTGCGGTTGCGGTCACGCAACAGCGGATCGAAGGGGCTGAGGACGCGGACGCGGGATGAAGGTTCCGGCACGTCGGTCAGGTCGGCGGTGAAACCGGCAAAGGCAAAAGACGGGCGGGCAGTGTCGCCGTCACTTGCAAGAAGTGAGACCTCGCAGAGTTCATCGCGATGGCTTTTGACCCAGTCCCTCGCCTCCTGCGGGGTGACGAGATCGAAAAAGGCGGCGATTTCGCCATGGGTGGCGAAACCCAGCCGCTTCAGCGCCTCACGGCAGGCCCAGTCGACAAATTCGGCATGCTCCACCTCGGTTCCATGATGCTCGCCGGGAATGACCCGTTCGGCGAGATCATAGATCTTCTGGAAATTCACGCGGCCGGCAATCGCGAGCTTGCCGGTGTGCCAGAGATATTCGAGCGCGGTCTTGGAGGGATGCCAGTTCCACCAGCCGCCGGACTGGTGCCCCTCCTCCTTCAGCTCCCGCGCCAGAACCGGACCGGTGGCCGCAATGCGCTCCAGCGTTTCGCCGAAAGCCGCGTCGAAGCCCTCGCCGTGCCATTTGCGCCAGCGCTCCTGAATGATCGGCTCGCGGCGGCGGAAACGATGTTTCCAATAGGGATAAAATTCCGTCGGCAGGATGGAGGCGTCATGCGTCCAGTGCTCGAAAAGCGCCCGGTCCTTTTCCAAAAGCGTGGTCAGGTGGCCGCGCCTGTAGGTCTGGTTGCGGGAGAAAATAATCTGGTGGTGGGCGCGCTCCACCGTGCCGATGCTGTCCACCTGCACGAAACCGATATCGGTGATGAGCTGCAGCAGGTCGCTCTTTGAAAGCGCCTTGCCGGGCGGAGAGGAGAGCCCCTGCCGCGCCAGAAAAATCCGCCTTGCCGCTTCGTTTGAAACCTTGATCACCATGGTGCAGAAGGTATGACGGCTTTTTCAGGATTGCAATGTTCTTTTTTTGTTCCTTGTTTCACTTCTGTTGATGACGGGGTATAGAACCGGAAAAAGAGCGCGAGGATGTAAGCTTGGAAATCCGTTTCGACGCCGCCGGTGTCGCTTTCGAGGGCCGGCAGGCCCTGCAGCCGCTGTCTGTGACATTGACGGAACGGCGCATCGGCGTGATCGGCCTCAATGGTTCCGGCAAGACCACCTTTGCCCGGCTGATCAACGGGCTGAACAAACCGAGCGAGGGCAAGGTTTCGGTGAACGGTCTCGACACCGTGAGCGACGCCAAGACGGTCTTGCAGGCGGTCGGCTTCATCTTCCAAAACCCGCAGAACCAGATCATCCTGCCGATCGTGCGCGACGATGTCGCCTTCGGGCTGAAACGGCTCGGCCTCGGCAGGGCGGAAACCGACGCCAGGGTCAAAGCCGTCCTTGCCCGGCTCGGCATCGCTCACCTGGAAGAGCGACGTGCGCACGAAATCTCGGGCGGCGAATTGCAGCTTGCGGCGCTGGCGGCGCTTCTGGTCACCGAACCGCAAATCCTCATTCTCGATGAGCCGACAAACCAGCTCGATCTCAAAAACCGAGCCACCGTGGAAAAGACCATGGCCGCGCTGTCGCAGGCGCTTGTTGTCATCACCCACGATCTGCCGCTGGTTGCGGGTTTCGACCGGGTGCTGGTTTTCCATGAGGGCGCACTGGTGGCCGACGCCGCACCCGAAGAAGCGGTGGCGCGTTATCTGGAGGTGGCATCGCGATGAAATCGCTGCATGTGGAAGGCACCGGCTGGCTCTACCGCGTTTCACCGCGCCTCAAACTCCTGGCGCTCATGGGTTTCAGCATCGCATTGTTCCTCACCCGCGATCTGCTGGTTCTCGCAGGCGCGACGGTTCTGGCCGCCCTTATTCTGGGCGCTACCCGGCTGCCCTTCAAGGATATCGGCCTGCGGCTGCGGCCGGTGATGCTGACCATCTTCCTCGTCGCCGCCTTCAGCTATCTCCTGCTTCCGGCCCATGATGCCAGTGTCAATCTTTTGCGGCTGACGGCGCTGGCGCTGCTTGCCACCGCCGTCACCATCACCGTCAGCATTTCGCAATTCATGGATGAGATCGCGCTTGCCGCCGCCCCGCTGGAAGGGCTGGGGCTGGTGAAGGCCGCCGACATCGGGCTTTCGGTCGGGCTCGTCGTGCGTTTCGTGCCCGAGATCGTCAATCGTTACCATGCGGTGCGCGATGCGCACCGGGCGCGCGGCCTGCCCGTGCGGATGGCCACCATCATCGTGCCGCTGGTGATTATGACGTTGAAGGATGCGGATGCCATTGCCGACGCCATTGACGCGCGCGGTTTCAGAGGCCAAAGCTGACGGCCAGATAACCATCCGGAGTTTCCGAGCCATGACGACCCGCGACCTTGTGCTGATTTCGCTGTTTTCCGCCATCATCATCGCACTCGGGCTTCTGCCGCCGATCACGCTCGGTTTCATCCCCGTGCCGATCACCGCGCAGTCGCTCGGCGTCATGCTGGCCGGTGTCGTGCTGGGCGCGAAACGCGGCACGCTGGCGGTTCTCCTGACGATCCTGATTGCCGCCATCGGCCTGCCGGTGCTTTCGGGTGGACGCGGCGGCCTGTCCATCTTCACCACGCCGACCACCGGCTTCCTGATCGGCTGGATCGCGGCGGTTTTCGTCACCGGCACGCTCTCGGAAAAACTCGTCAATCGCGGCCAGTCGGCACTGTCACAGGGTATCGGCTTTTTCGTCGCCAGCCTGATCGGCGGCGTGGTCGTGCTTTATGCTTTCGGCATCACCTATCTGGCGCTGGTCGTCGGGCTCGGTTTCGAAAAGGCCTTCATGGGTTCGCTCGCCTTCATTCCGGGCGATGCGCTGAAGGCCGTGCTTGCCGCACTTGCCGGCCGCGCCGTGATGGCCGGTTATCCACTTCTGCCGCAGCGCGCCTGAACAGACTTTCTTCGGGAGGAAAAGAATGGCGACGCGTTTATACGAACATCCGATCTTCCTGGAGCATATCACGCCATCCGGCCACCCCGAGCGGCCGGACCGCCTGCGGTCGCTGAACATCGCGCTCGAACACCCGAATTTCGAGCGGCTGGAACGCAAAGAAGCGCCGCAGGCGAATGAGGATGCGGTGCTGCTGGCGCATCCGGAGGAGCATCTGCTTGCCATCATGCGGCAAATCCCCGAAGAGGATGGCGAGATCAACCGCGTCGAGGCCGACACTTACGTTTCGCAAAAAAGCCTGCAGGCGGCGCTGACCGGCATCGGTGCGGCCATGGCGGCGGTGGACGACGTGTTTACCGGTGCGGCCGACAACGTCTTCGTCGCGGCCCGCCCGCCCGGCCACCATGCGGAAACCGCAAAGGCCATGGGCTTCTGTCTTTTCAACAATGTGGCGATTGCCGCCCGCCATGCGCAGAAGGCGCACGGCGCAGAGCGCGTCGCCATCATCGACTGGGACGTGCATCACGGCAACGGCACACAGGATATCTTCTGGAACGACACTTCCGTGCTGTTCTGTTCCACCCACCAGATGCCGCTTTACCCGTGGAGCGGCGACAAAAACGAAACCGGCGTGAAGAACAATATCGTCAACGCGCCGCTTTCGCCCAACACCGGCAGCGAATATTTCCGCGAGGCCTTCAAATCCCGCGTGTTGCCGGCGATTGCCGATTTTTCGCCCGATCTCATCCTCATCTCCGCCGGCTTCGACGCGCATCACCGCGATCCCTTGGCGCAGATCAATCTGGTGGGCGAGGATTTCGACTGGGCCACGGGCCGGCTTCTGGAAATGGCCGACAAATACGCATCGAACCGGGTCGTCAGCCTGCTTGAAGGCGGCTATGATCTGGAAGGGCTGGCGGAATCGGCAGCCATGCATATTTTGAGAATGATGAAGGGTTGAACATGACGGAAAATGCCAACACAGCCGATGTCAGCGGTTATTCCTTCGAAAAGGCCGTCGCCGAGCTGGAAAGCATTGTCGCACGCCTGGAACGCGGAGACGTGGCGCTGGACGAATCAATCGCCATCTATGAGCGCGGCGAAGCCCTGAAGAAACACTGCGAGACGCTGTTGAACGCTGCCGAAAAGCGAATCGAGAAAATCCGTCTCGATCGTGCGGGCAAGCCGCAGGGTGTGGAGCCGCTGGACGGGGAATGACTGCGTTTAGCGGGAGCGTTTGGACGTGATTCGATAAGGTAGCCACCTGCCGATTCAAACACTCGACGTCATCCTTGGGGCTTGTCTCGAGGATTTGCAATGCATCGATTTTATTGACGTCTTTAGACCCTCGGGGCAAGCCCGAGGATGACGAAGGAGAGGTTTGAAAACTTTCCACGGCCGCAAGGTGTTCTCACAATGTCGTGTTAACAAGGATCGTTGACGCTGCGTTCGATATCGCGATGCTCCCCTCCCCCTCGGTTATGCTAAACTCCCGCCAGACGATACGAGGAGCTTGCGATGTCCTTCTTCCCCGGTAACGATCCCGTCGCGGGTGATGCTTTTGCCTGCGACGCCATCGAGAACCTCATCATTCCCCGCACGAGCGACATTGGCGGCTTTGCCGTGCGCCGCGCGCTGCCGACCCGGCAGCGGCGGCTTGTGGGGCCGTTCATCTTCTTCGACCGCATGGGCCCGGCGATCCTGAAGGCCGGTGAGGCGCTCGATGTCAAACCGCATCCGCATATCGGGCTTTCCACCGTCACCTATCTGTTCGACGGCGAAATCAAGCATCGCGACAGTCTCGGCACCGAGCTTGTCATCCGCCCCGGCGACATCAACCTGATGACGGCCGGGCGTGGCATCGTGCATTCGGAACGCACGCCGGAAAACCTGCGTGGCCACCCGCTTTCCATGTCCGGCCTGCAGACCTGGCTTGCCCTGCCGGACCATATGGAAGAAATCGACCCCGCCTTTGCCCATACGGCCAGGGAAGACATGCCGCTGATCGATATCAAGGGCGCTACCGGCCGCGTGGTGATCGGCGAATTCGAAGGCCTCACCTCCCCCGTTTCGGCCTTTACCGATACGCTCTATGTCGACCTGACGCTGGAGCCGGGGGTGAAATTTCCCTTCTCCGCCGATCATGAGGAGCGGGCGATCTATATTCTGTCCGGTTCGCTCGATGTGGCGGGCGATATTTTCGCCGCCGACCAGTTGCTCGTCTTCCGGCCGGGCGACGACATCACGTTGCAGGCCGGCAGCAATGGCTGTCACATCATGATCTTCGGCGGGGCGGCGCTCAATCAGCGCCGCTACATCTGGTGGAACTTCGTTTCGTCATCAAAAGAACGCATAGAGCAGGCCAAACAGGAGTGGAGAACCGGACGCTTCGATATCGTTCCCGGCGACGAAGAAGAGTTTGTCCCTTTGCCGGAAGGTTGAAATTCTATAGAAGTGTACGACATGCAGGAATGGACCGTCGGCTTTCACCATGAAAGACGCTCCGGTGCCCCCTGCTGACCACGAGAAAAGGCCGAACGATTGACCGGAATGCCCCAGACCCCACTGCTCGACCGGGTGAATTTCCCCTCCGATCTCAAGGAGATCGACGATCGCGACCTGCCGGAACTGGCACGGGAACTGCGCGACGAGATGATCGACGCGGTGTCGAAGACCGGTGGCCATCTGGGTGCCGGCCTTGGCGTGGTGGAATTGACGATTGCCATTCACAAGGTCTTCAACACGCCGGAAGACCGGCTGATCTTCGATGTCGGCCACCAATGTTATCCGCATAAAATCCTGACCGGCCGGCGCGACCGCATTCGCACCCTGCGTCAGGAAGGCGGGCTTTCCGGTTTTACCCGGCGGGCCGAAAGCGACTATGACGATTTCGGCGCCGGCCACTCCTCCACCTCCATTTCCGCCGGTCTCGGCATGGCGGTGGCGGCGGGGCTGGATCAGAGCGACCGCAAGGTGATTGCCGTGATCGGCGATGGCTCGATGTCTGCGGGCATGGCGTTTGAGGCGCTGAACAATGCCGGCGCGCTCGATGCGCGACTGATCGTCATCCTCAACGATAACGACATGTCGATTGCGCCGCCGACGGGCGCGATGAGCGCCTATCTGGCGCGCCTCGCCTCCGGCCGCACCTATATGGGCTTTCGCGATTTCGGCAAGAAACTGACAGCCTATCTCGGCAAGACCATCGACCGCGCCATTACCCGCGCCGTGACCCATGCGCGCGGTTACGTGACCGGCGGCACGCTGTTCGAGGAGCTTGGCTTCTATCACATCGGCCCAATCGACGGTCATTCCTTCGATCACCTGCTGCCGGTGCTGCGCAATGTGCGCGATAACCAGAAAGGCCCCGTCCTCATCCATGTGGTGACGCAGAAGGGCAAGGGTTACGCGCCGGCGGAAGCCGCAGCCGACAAATATCACGGCGTCAACAAGTTCGATGTCATCACCGGCGCGCAGGCGAAAGCCAAGCCGAATGCGCCGAGCTATACCAGCGTCTTTGCCGAAGCCCTGATCCAGGAAGCGACCCTCGACGACAAGATCATCGGCGTCACCGCCGCCATGCCGAACGGCACGGGCCTCGACAAGATGGCCGAGCTTTTCCCGTCCCGCACCTTCGATGTCGGCATTGCCGAGCAGCATGCCGTCACCTTTGCGGCCGGGCTTGCGGCTGATGGTTACAAGCCGTTCTGCGCGCTTTATTCCACTTTCCTGCAACGCGGTTACGACCAGCTGGTGCATGATGTGGCGATCCAGAGCCTGCCGGTGCGTTTCCCCATCGACCGCGCCGGTTTCGTCGGCGCGGATGGACCGACCCATGCCGGTTCGTTCGACACGACCTTCCTCGCCACCCTGCCCGGCATGGTGGTGATGGCGGCCGCCGACGAGGCGGAGCTGAAACATATGGTCCGTACGGCGGCAGCCTATGATGAAGGCCCGATTTCCTTCCGTTACCCGCGCGGCGAAGGTGTGGGCGTCGAGATGCCCGCGCGCGGTGAGATTCTTCAGATAGGCAAGGGCCGCATCATCAAGGAGGGCACCAAGGTTGCGCTGCTCTCCTTCGGCACGCGCCTTGCGGAATGCCTTGCGGCCGCCGAAGATCTCGATGCGGCCGGCCTTTCTACGACGGTCGCCGATGCGCGCTTCGCCAAGCCGCTCGATCTCGATCTCATCCGCCAGCTGGCCAGCCATCACGAGGTTCTGGTGACCATCGAAGAAGGCTCCGTTGGCGGTTTCGGCGCGCATGTCCTGCATTTCATGGCCAGCGCCGGCCTGCTTGACCATGGCCCCAAGGTCCGGACGCTGACCCTGCCCGACCAGTGGGTGGAACAGGCCAAGCCCGAGACCATGTATGCCAATGCCGGCCTCGACCGGGCCGGCATCGTTTCCACGGTGTTTAATGCGCTCGGCCAGCGTCAGGCCGGCGTCGGTTTCGCCGGCTGAAAAGATTGCCGGGACAGGAGGCGGGACGATCCCGCCTCTGCCTCAGGATGCAGCGCCGTCGAGAAAACCGACAACGTTTTCGATCCGTCCCTCGACATTCAGGCTGACGACATCGGTTCCGCCAGCGACATCGTCTCCGTCAGGCGAAATCAGACGCCATGAGAAACGGGTGAAATTGCCGTGGCCGTCCGGGGTGCCTGTGAGTACGAAACGATATCCCGGAAATTTCTGCCGCGCCGCCTCGATCATCGCAGCGATCCCCTGCTGCCCCTCACCCTGCATCAGCGGATCGACATAACGCGTGTTTTCCGACCATGCCTTACCGACGAGATGCCTGCGGCGTTCATTGTCCTCCTCGTTCCAGGCTGCGAGATAGGTTTCGGCGATTGCGAGATGCTGCGTCATGATTGCGCTCCTTCTGGTTGACAGCCCAAACATGCCGAGGGTCGGGAAGCGGAACAATTACCTCAGAGGTAATCGCATTGCCGCTCTCTTCTGCTAGGCTGCGGGGCATGACACATCATCGAGAACATGTCGGCCAGGTGCTGAAGGAATGGCGTGCGCGCCGCAGGTTGAGCCAGCTCGATCTGGCGATGGAGGCGGACATATCCGCGCGCCATCTGAGTTTCGTGGAAAGCGGGCGTTCGTCCCCCAGCCGCGAGATGCTCGCGAAACTGGCGGAGCAGCTTTCCATGCCCGCCCGCGCCGCCAACCGGCTGATGCTGGCGGCGGGTTATGCACCTGTTCATTCCGAACGGCCGATGGATGCGCCCGATATGGCGGCGGCCCGGCAGGCCGTCGAAACCGTGGTGCACGGGCATATGCCCTTCCCCGCCCTTGCCGTTGACCGGCACTGGAACGTCGTTCTCGCCAATGGGGCGATCACGTCGCTTCTGGCTGGCGTTTCCGAAGAGCTGCTTCGCCCGCCGCTTAACGCCTTGAGGCTGAGCCTGCATCCACAGGGCCTGAGTTCGCGCATCGTCAATCTTGCCGAATGGCGTCATCACCTGCTGGAACGCCTGCGCCGTCAGGGCGAAGAGACGGGAGACGAGGTGCTTTCCCGGCTGCATGCGGAGCTTGCGGCCTATCCCGCGCCAAAGGCCTCGCCCCACGCCGCCGGGGCCGATCCTCTGGCCATACCGCTCCAGCTTCACGATCCATCTTCGGGCGGCATATTGAGCTTCATTTCAACCACCACGGTTTTCGGAACGGCCACAGACGTCACGCTGTCCGAACTGGTGCTGGAATGTTTCTACCCCGCTGACGCGGTAACCCGCGAAGCACTGATGCAAGGCACCAAGGAGTAACACCCCGTGCACACCACCTATCTCATCGGCTTTCAGGTCCGCCCCGGCCAGCGCGAGCGCTTTCTCGAATTGCTGAATGCGCTGCTCGACGCCATGCGGCATGAAAAGACCTTCGTGAACGCAACCCTGCACCGGGATGGTGAAAACGAGAACCGCTTCCTGTTGCATGAGACCTGGAGCGACCATCAGGACGTCATCGACGTTCAGATTCACCGGCCCTATCGGCAGGCATGGCACGATGCCCTGCCCGAGCTTCTCGACGCCCCGCGCGATATTTCCGTCTGGCACCCCATGCGGGCGGATCACGCCGCATAGCGACGTGGACGATGGGAAAGCCGCGCGTGCATCCTTTTGCACGCGCTAGGATTTTCGCGACAATATCCGCGGTTCGCCGATTTTGAACCAGGCCCTGGCGATCCTGCCGTTCTCAACTTCATAGATGCAGGCAACGTCGACCTCTCCCTTTCCTTCTGGAAAGTTCCGGGTGACCGTTTCATGGTCGATGACGACATTGCCAACGACAATGCGCCTCAGCAGCTTCCCATAGAGATCCGGTTCCTTGAAGCGCTCGATGTGACGTTCCCGAATCTCTGCCGCGCTTCCTGCCAGAAGCGTCGCCGGGAAAGCGTAATACTGGCAATCATCCGCCCACCAGAGCATAAAGGCATCGATGTCACGGGCATTGTAGGCCTCAAGCTGCTTTTGTACCGGCAGTTCGATTTCACTATTCAAAACGCACCTCTTCTAAAAACGTCGTGGCGAAATGGATTCCTAGACGAGGGAATGTCCCGCATTGAAGGGCTCCGGTTAAAGCCTGATGGCCGTTTCCTCTTTCGCCGTCTTGATGACGACCATGGTGACAAAGCGCGCGACATTGTGCTGGTCGCGGAAGAGCCTGTCGCACAGGGCGTCGAATTCTTCCATATCCCGCAGGCGCAGCATCAGCACAACATCGGTTGCGCCAGTAACGGCATAGGCCTGCGACACGGCCTCTTCGGCGCTCACAATATCCAGAAAGCGGCGCATATGCTGCTCGCCGTGCAATTTCAGCTCCACCGTCACCAGAGCCTTGATCACCCGTCCCGCCTTTGCGGGGTTGAGGATCGCCACGATGCGGTCGATCACGCCCGACTTGCGCAGCCGCTGCAGGCGGCGCAGGCAACTGGATGGAGACAGCCCGACTTCATCGGCCATATCCACATTGGTGCGCGACGCATCGTTCTGCAGAAGGTTCAGTAGTTTCCGGTCGATCCGATCCATGCCGGCAGCATATCGCTCGCCATTAGATTTGCAATAAAATTGCATGAAACTGCAATCTTTGACCGCAAATGCGAACGCGCCGGGATTAGTGAATGGGAACAACCTTCAGGGAGTCTCACATGTCACTTTTCCTGCCCGTCTGGCAAAAAACGCGGGAAACGCTTGCAATCTACTGGGTGCTTGTGCGGATCACGGTTCCAATCGCCATTCTGACCGAGCTGTTGTCGAGGATGGGCGCGATCGAGGCGGTGGCGCCTGCCTTTGCGCCGGTTATGAACCTCATCGGGCTGCCGCCGGAGCTTGGTCTTGCCTGGCTGACCGCAATGCTGGTCGGCATATGGGGTGCGGTGCCGCTCATCTTCACGCTTGTGCCCGCATCGTCGCTCACCGTTGCGGATATCACCGTTTTTTCGGCACTCATCCTGTTCGCCCATGGCCTGCCCATCGAACAGAAGATCATTGAAAAGGCGGGACCGGGCATGATCGTCACCACGGCGCTGCGCGTCGGCGGCGGATTGCTCTATGCCTTCATGCTGCATCACGTTCTGGAGGCGATGGGATGGCTGTCCGCGCCGGTAAACCCCGCCTGGATTGCGATGGGCGCCACGCCTGAATGGACCGCCTATTTCCTCGGTCTCGGGGAAACCATGGTCTGGATGCTCGTCATCCTGCTTGCACTTTCCCTTTGCCTTGAAATCCTCAGGCTGACGGGCCTGCTGGCGCTGATGATGAAAGCGCTCTCGCCCCTGCTGCGTCTTGCGGGCATTCGCGGCGAGGCCGAACATCTTACCGCCATCGGCTTGTTTCTCGGGATTTCCTACGGCGCCGGCTTCCTGATCCGCGAGGCGCAATCGGGCACGATCTCGCCGCGTCAGGTGTTTCTTTCCTGCGTGTTCATGGGTTTTGCCCATAGCGTGATCGAGGACACGCTCGTGGTGATGTCGCTTGGCGCGGATGTTTATGGCGTACTGGCCGGGCGGCTTGTTTTCGCCATTGCCGCGACCGCCGGCATCGCCGCCCTGCTTCACCGCCTGTCGGACGAGTTGTTCTTTGCGCGGATGTTCCGGCTACAGGGCACATAGAGCATTTCCAGGAAAAGTGGGCCCCGTTTTTCCGTCCGGAAATGCGCCAAAACAAAGAGTTAGAGTGTTTTCGCGATTCGAAGAAAAGCGAAAAAACTCTAAGCGGCGTTTCCCGTCTGAAATGACCGACGCAAAAAGGGGGCCTTTCGGCCCCCAATCCATAAGTTCAATCTGAAAGCCCGGCTCAGAACTCCGTCCAGTCCTGATCCTTGGCAGCCGGCGCTTCGGCAGCACCGCCGAAGGCGCGGGCGAGGCTCTGGCCAAGCGCACGGGCCGGCGAGGCGACAGGCCTTGCGGTTGCGGAGGCGGATTTTACCGGCGCCTTGCGGGCCGGTGCGGCCGGCGCGGGCTGGAAGGCGGGCCTGGCGGAAGACTGGCGCGGTGCGGAATATCCGCCGGCACTGGCAACGACAGCGCGTGCGCCATCCATTCTGAACTGGCCGAGCAGGCTGTTCAGTGCTCCCGCTTCGCGGGCCAGCGAGTGGCTGGCGGCGGTCTGCTGTTCCACCATGGCGGCATTCTGCTGCGTGCCCTGATCCATGGTGTTCACGGCCGTGTTGATTTCCTGCAGGCCGGTCGCCTGTTCGCGGGCAGCGACAACGATGGCGCTGACATGGGCATTGATCTCCTCGACTTCCGCAACGATGAGTTCCAGAGCCTTGCCGGTCTCGTCGACCAGATTGACGCCGTTTTCCACCTGCTGGCTGGAAGCGCCGATCAGCGTCTTGATTTCCTTGGCGGCATTGGCGGAACGCTGGGCGAGTTCGCGGACTTCCTGCGCAACCACCGCAAAGCCCTTGCCGGCATCACCGGCGCGGGCGGCTTCGACGCCGGCGTTCAGCGCCAGCAGGTTGGTCTGGAAGGCAATATCGTCGATGACACCGATGATATTGCCGATTTCGCCCGAGGACTTCTCGATTTCGCGCATGGCGGCAACCGCCTTGCGGACCACGACGCCGGACTTTTCCGCACCGGCGCGGGCGCGCTGGACCAGATTGCCGGCATCTTCCGCGCCGCGGGCGCTATCGCGCACCGTGGTGGTGACTTCTTCCAGCGCTGCGGCGGTTTCCTCGATGGAAGCCGCCTGCTGTTCGGTGCGGCGCGACAGGTCGTCGGCGGCGGAGAGCATTTCCGAAGCGCCGGCATTGATCGCGGCTGCGTTCTCACCGACCGTGCGCAGCGCCTGCTGGAGTTTTTCGACGGCGCTGTTGAAATTCACGCGAACCGGATCGATGGCGGGCGCAAAAGGCGTCTCGATGCGATAGGAAAGATCGCCATCCGCGAGAGCGGCAAGGCCCTTGCCAAGCTCGGCGCTGGCAAAAGCGCTGGCGGCTTCGTCCTTGGCCTTTTCTTCCTCGTTGCGGCGGCGTTCAGCCTCCGTCGCGGAGCGCATGCGGTCGGTCTCGCCGGCAAGGCGGGATTTTTCCAGCCCGGCTTCCTTGAAGACCAGAACGGCCTTCGCCATCTTGCCGACTTCGTCGCCACGATCCGTGGCCGGAACTTCCGTCGTCAGATCGCCATCGGCGAGCCTGCTCATCGCCGCCGTCATGCCGACGATGGGCGTGACGATGGAGCGCGACAGCGCCCAGATGAGGGCAACGGCCAGAAGACCGGCGACAGCGCCGCCACCCAGAAGCGCATATTTGAGGTTCAGTGCGGCTGCCTGCTGTTCTGCCGCGTAAGCGGCGGACAGGCCGTTCAACTGCTCCTTGATCTTGGCGGCGGAGGCGCGGAAGCCATCGAGCTGGCCCTTGGCCTGGTTGCGGCCGATCTCGATGATTTCGGAAATCGGCGCTTCGGTCGTCTTGCGTGCGGCGATCTGCGGTTCCGCCAGTTCCTTGAAGAATACGGTGGCGGATTTCTGCATGTCGTCGATGGATGTCAGGATGTCCGGCCGGCCGACAGCCAGCGCGCGGGCCTCATCGAGCTTCTTCAGCATCAGGTCGCGCTGGGCGAATACATCGTTATAAGTGCTGTCGCTGCGAAACAGCAGGAAGCCGCGCTGGTTGACGGCCTGTTCCAGCATGGCTGCCGTCGCGCCATCCACGGCCTGGATGATATCCTTGGTGCGGTTGTTTTCGATCGTGACACGCTCGCTCCCCAGCGTCTGCCAGAATACGACCGCGGAAGCGAGCAGGCACACGCTCATCAAGGCACAGAAGGTGGCTATGAGCTTCAGATTGATGGGGAGGTTTTTAAGCGACATCGCAAACTCTCTCGGCGACCCGATGCCTCGAAGCAAGCGTCTGCGCTGCAACGGCCGCAATTTTGTGGATGGGAGGAGATGCCGTCATGGCAGGTTCCGGTGGCCGCACGGGCCTTGTGCACAAAGTGCAATACAAGCCTTTATATTGGATTAATCGAACATTCTGACTTTGCGGTGCAACATCAATGGGCGACAGCGGGCATCGCTGGCCCCTTTCAGCGATAAATCGCTTGCATCGGCGGGGTTTGGCGGTCATTGACACGGGACCATGTCCAAAACATCTGAAAATGAACGGCTTGACCAGCTTCTCGTGTCGCTCGGCCACTTCGCCAGCCGCTCGCGTGCGCGCGACGCGGTTGCGCGCGGCACCGTGAGCGTCAACGGCAAGATCGTCACCAAACCAAGCCAGACCGTCGCCGGCGATGCCGAAATCGCCATCAGCGATCCGGCGCAGGCCTATGTTTCCCGCGCAGCGCTGAAGCTCGTGGCCGCGCTCGATCATTTCCGGCTCGACCCCTCGGGCCATGACTGCCTCGATGTCGGCGCTTCGACCGGCGGTTTCACCGAGGTGCTGCTGGAGCGCGGTGCCAAACACGTCACCGCCATCGATGTTGGCCACGGGCAGATGCATGCCAGAATCGAGAACGATCCGCGCGTGACCAATCTGGAAGGGCTGAATGCGCGTTTCCTGACGGCGGAAGACATCGATGACCGGCCCATCGGCTTCATCGTCTCCGACGTGTCCTTCATTTCGCTAAAGCTCGCGCTTGCGCCTGCACTCGAGCTTGCGGAAGCCGGCGCGCTGGCGGTTCTGCTGGTGAAGCCGCAATTCGAGGCGGGGCGCGACGCCATCAGCAAGGCCGGGCTGTTGAAAGAACCGGAAACGGCGCCTGCCGTGGCTGCCGAGCTGGAACGCTGGCTGACCGAGGACATGGGCTGGAAAAGCCTCGGCCTCATTCCCTCGCCGATTTCCGGCGGCGACGGCAATATCGAATTTCTTCTCGGAGGCGAAAAGCCATGAGCACACAGACCGTCACCATCAAGAGCCTCGGCGCGCAGGGCGACGGCATCGCGCACTGTCCCGACGGCCCGGTCTATGTGCCCTTCGCGCTGCCTGGAGAAACGGTCGCGATTGCGAAGGTGAAAGATCACGGCACCGTCATGTCGATAACGGAAGCCTCGGCGGAGCGCCGTGAACCGGCCTGCCGCCATTTCGGCCCCGATGGCAAGAACGGCACCTGCGGCGGCTGTTCGCTGCAGCATCTGGCCGATCAGCCTTACCATGCCTACAAGCGGGAGCTGGTGGTTTCGGCACTGAAATCGAAAGGTCTGACGCCGCCGGTGGACGATCTCGTCATCTGTCGCCCCGGCGAGCGCCGCCGCGCGGTGTTCGCCGCCCGCAAGACGGAAAAGGGCCTGCTGCTCGGTTTCAGTCAGGCGAACAGCCATCACATCGTCGCTATCGAGGAATGTCCCGTCACCTCGCCCGGGATCGTCTCGCGGCTGGACGCTATCCGCGCCATCGGCCTTTCCATGGTGGCGAATGCCGAACCGTTCCGCATCACCGTTCTGGAAACGCTCTCGGGTCTCGATATTTCGGTCGAAGGCATCAAGTCGGTCAGCGACAAGCAGCGGCGCACACTCACGGAAACGGTGCTTGCCATGCGCGGCATTGCCCGTGTTTCGCTCTCAGGTGAAATCCTGATCGAACCGCAAAAGCCGATCATCGAATTCGGCGGCGTTGCGGTTTCCCCGCCGGCCGGCAGTTTCACGCAGGCGACGAAACAGGCGGAAGACGCCATGGCCGAGCTGGTTCTTGGCCATATCGGCAAATCGAAGCGCATTGCCGATCTCTTCTGCGGTTCCGGCACCTTCGCGCTGAGGCTCGCACGCATCGGCAAGGTGCATGCGGTGGAAGCGGAAGACAAGCCGCTGAAGGCACTGGACTTCGCCGCCCGCAACACACAGGGCCTGAAGCCGGTGAGCGTCGAGAAACGCGACCTCTTCCGCCGGCCGCTGATGACAAGCGAACTGAAGAATTACGATGCTGTCGTGTTCGATCCGCCGCGCGCCGGTGCGGAATTCCAGTGCAAGGAACTGGCCCGCAGCACGGTGAAGAAGATCGTTGCGGTGAGCTGCAATCCGCTGACGCTTGCGCGCGATCTTACCATCCTCACGGAAGGCGGCTATCGCATCACCCGCGTCACGCCGGTCGACCAGTTCCTGTGGTCGCCGCATGTGGAAGCGGTGGCGACGCTGGAGAAATAATCACCAGGCCGTATCGACCGTGCCGTTACCGACCACGCCCGAGCAGCGGCAGGCGCCGCCCACGCGGCCCCGCTCGATGGGGCATACATAGGGCCGGCGGCGATTGGCGCTCTCCGGCGGGGTGATGACGCAGACGAAACGGGCGCGGCGCTGGCGGTCGCGATTGCGGCCGGAATAATAATCCGAGCCATCGTCTTCGGTAATGACGGATTGCGCCAGAATGACATTGCCGGCGGAAGCCGCCGGAGGGCGCGTTATCGCCGCCGCTTCGGTGACAGTGGCGGCGCAGAGGAAGACGGACAGGGCGAAAACGACGTGACGCATGCGGGTGGCTTTCGGGCGATGACGTTGCATTATTTAACCCAACCCATATTGCCCGGTTGCTTAACCGCAAGGAATTCCTGCCGGAACGCTTAACGACGCATGAATGCCTCGAAGGCGGCGCGCGCTTCGGCGCTTTGCAGCTGCGCGATGAAATGACGGCCTTCCTCTTCGATGCGGGCGAGAAGAGCGTCCGGGTTGCCGCGAACCAGATCGCGGGCGATCTTCAGCGCCTGCTGCGGTTTGGCTGCAAGCCGGGTGGCAAGCGCCAGCGTTTCGCTCTCCACATGTTCAGGGGCGACGACTTTCCAGATCATTCCGGCCTGTAACGCCTGTTCAGCAGTAAAACCTTCGCCCATGGCAAGCAGCGCAAAGGCGCGCTGGTGGCCGATGAGTTTTGGCACGAGCAGGCTGGAGGCGGCTTCCGGCACGAGCGCCAAATCCACGAAAGGGGTCTTGAACAGGCTGCGGCTGGAGGCGACCGTCAGGTCACAATGCAGGTTCAGCGTCGTGCCGATGCCGATGGCGAGCCCGTCGACGCCGGATACCATGGGCTTTTCGAAAGCGACGAGCGCTTTCAGGAGTTCCAATGCGGCGAGTTTGCCCTTTCCGCCCGACATGGCGAAGGCGAGAAAATCAGCCATGTCATTGCCGGCGGAGAAGCAGCCTTCCGTGCCGAGAAAGGCGACGACGCGAATTTCCGGGTCCGCATTGGCGGCGTGCAGGGCGTCTGCCATGCGCAGATACATGGCATCGGTGATGGCGTTTTTCTTGTCCGGCCGGTTGAAGCGGATGGTCAAGACATCAGGCGCATGGCCGACGCGCTCGACGAGAATGTGTTCGTCCGACATCTGAAGCTCCTCAAGCCAATACGGTGCGGGCGGCGGCAAGGCTTGCCGCACCTGATATAACGCGGTCCTTCAGCGCCGCCGTTTCCGCCAGCAGATTTTCTGCAGCGAAACGGCAAAGGGCTGCGCGATGTCCGCCCCTGCCATCATCGACGGCGGCCAATGCGCCCTTGGCGAGATATGCGCCGGTGAGCGCCAGACCGAAGAGGCGCTGATAGGGCGTCGCGCCGGCGAGCGCGGTTTCGGTTTCGCCTGCCTTGATGCGGTCCAGCAGCCAGTCGGTCGCCGTTTCCAGATCGCCAAGGCTCGCTTCGAGATAACGGCCGGTCTCGCCGAGATCGTCGCGGTTCGAAGCGGCTGTGCGGGCGGCGATCTCACGCAGTTCGGCGATGAAACCGCGCACCTGCGCGCCTTCGGAGAGCGGCAGCTTGCGCAGCACCAGATCGATGGCCTGAATGCCGTTGGTGCCTTCATAGATCGGCGCGATGCGGGCATCACGCAGATAACGCGCAGCACCGGTTTCCTCGATGAAGCCCATGCCGCCATGCACCTGAATGCCCATGGAGGCGACATCGACGCCGGCATCGGTGGAAAAGGATTTGGCGATGGGTGTCAAAAGGGCAGCGCGCTCCTGCCAGTGAGCGCGCTGCCGGGCGTCTTCAGTCGCATGCGCCATATCGATGGCGTGCGCGCAGCTGAAGGAAATCGCCCGCGACCCTTGAGTGAGCGCCTTCATCGTCAGAAGCGTTCTGGCGATATCCGGGTGTTCGATGATCGGGCTCATGCCGGAGCCTTGCCAGCCGGGCGCCTTGCCCTGCGTGCGCTCCCTGGCATATTCGATGGCCTTCTGGGTCGCCGCTTCGCAGATCGCCACACCCTGCATGCCGACGGCAAGGCGGGCGTTGTTCATCATGGTGAACATGCAGGCGAGCCCCTTGTTCTCCTCGCCGATCAACCAGCCAAGAGCGCCCTTCCCTTCGCCGAATTTGCCGTCGCCGAAGATCATCGTGCAGGTGGGCGAGCCGTGAATGCCGAGCTTGTGTTCCAGAGAGTGGCAGAACAGATCGTTGCGGCTGCCCGGCGCGCCGTTGTCATCGGGCAGGAATTTCGGCACGAGAAACAGCGAGATGCCACGCGTGCCGGCCGGCGCATCCGGCAGGCGGGCGAGAACGAGGTGGATGATATTGTCCGCCGCGTCGTGTTCGCCCCAGGTGATGAAAATCTTCTGCCCGAAGATGCGGTAGGTGCCATCACCATTGCGCTCCGCCCGGGTCTTCAGGACACCGAGGTCAGAACCCGCATGCGGCTCGGTGAGGTTCATCGTGCCGGTCCATTCGCCGGAGACGAGTTTCGGCAGATAGGTGCGCTTGAGGTCATCGCTGCCGTGGGCGACAAGGGCTTCCACCGCGCCCATGGTCAGCGTCGGCGCCAGCGCAAAGGCCATGGAGCCGGAATTCCACATTTCGAGAGCGGCGACATTCAGCATATGCGGCAGGTTCTGGCCGCCGAATTCTTCCGGCGCCGTCAGGCTGTTCCAGCCCGCTTCCGCCCAGCGGCGGTAAAGATCGGCCCAGCCATCCGGTGTCGTCACCTTGCCGTCGGCAAGCTTTGCGCCCTGGCGGTCGCCGATCTCGGCGAGCGGCGCGACCTCTGCGGTGGCGAAACGGCCGGCTTCGTGCAGAATGGCATCGACCAGATCTTCCCCAAGGTCTCCCAGCGCACCCGTCGACAGCGCGTCTTCAAGACCCGCTACATGTTTGAGTGTAAAGGCGATATCGTCCACCGGCGCGCTATACATGCTGCCTCCTCCCGAAGCTCTGGCATCTTGCTACTGCCTTCGGGCTAAATGATTTTTACGTAAACGTCAATTTGAAAATTCCCGTCATTTCGGCGGGATTGTTATAAAACTGTCATATGAATTTGCTCAGCATGCGCTGAAAGGCGCCTCGCCGCCGCCGCTCCCACACCGGAACGACGGACGCCTCCCTCCTCCCATCCAGCCGGTCAGGACTGCCACGATGGATCTCGTAACGCCCGTTATTCCCGGCCTTGTCTGGGCCTATCAATTTCATCCCGGTACGGCCCCGTGCCGGCGGCTCGCGCCCGATGCCGGCTTTCACGAAATGGCAGAGTGCGAAGGCTTCTTCTGGCTGCACCTCAACCTCGCCGATCAGCGTGTCGCGGGTTTTCTCGAGACCATAGAGGGTCTCGATCCGGCGGCGCGGGCAAGCCTTACGACCCATGAGACGCATCCCTCCATCGTGGTCGATGAAAAATCGCTTTACGGCACGCTGGTCGATTTCCAGCGGGAATTCGACAAGGAAACGCGCGATTTCGGCTGGCTGCATTTTGCGGTGAGCGACCGTTTCATCATCACGACCCGCCTGCAGCCGCTGCATTCGGTGGACCGGCTGAAAGCGGCGGTCGACAAGAATTCCAACCGTTACCTCACGCCATCACATGTGTTCGAGGGGCTAGTGGCGGAATTCCAGCGCTCGCTCATCAATCTGGTGATGGAGACGACGGAAGAGCTGAACGCCATCGAGGATATGGTCTATGACAGCGAGAACCGTGACGAGCGGCGGCGTCTTGCCCCGCTGCGCCGCACCGTGGTTCGCCTGCACCGGCATCTGCGCACCGTGCTGACCCTGATGCGGCGGGCTTCGGCCGCCGATGATGACGAGATGCCGAATGGTTTCGAGGATGTCGCCTCACGCCTGATGGGCCGTCTGGAGGCTGTCGACCACGATGTCTACGCCCTGCAGGAGCGGGCAAGGCTGCTGCATGAAGAAATCGATTCCAAACTCTCGTCGGAAACCAACCGGCACCTTTATATTCTGTCGCTGATGACGGCATTCCTGCTGCCGCCCTCGCTGGTCACCGGTTTCTTCGGCATGAATACGGATGAGCTGCCGTTTACCGTCGGCACGGGCGGCACGCTGTCGGCCAGCATCTTCATCATGATTTCGGTTGCGCTCGCCTGGTTCGTGCTGAAGCGCGCGCGGATCTTGTGACAGCAAAAAGCCGCCCGGTGGCGACCGGACGGCTCTCTCGATTGAAGCGGCTCTATCAGCCGTAAGGCGAATAGCAGGGCTGGCGCGGGCCGTGATACGGCTGGAACGTGTTGCTATAGGCATCGTAGGAACGATAGCGGCCATAGCACCAGTTCACATGCGCGCGGCTCATGCCGCCACGATAGACCGGGCGATATTCGCGATAGACCGGGCGCGGACGATATTCCGGTACCGGGCGGTAGACTTCACGCGGCTGCGAGAGTGCGCCGCCGATGATCGCGCCCGTCGCAAAGGCTGCGAGCGGGAACCAGTAACCGTCATGGTGACGATAGCCCGGACGGTAATCGCGATAACCACGGTGGCCGCGATACCAGCCGCGACGATCGCCCCAGCCGTCGCGATCACGCCAATATTGCACGTTCACGATATTCTTGCTGGCATCGTTGCCTGCGGTCTCAACGCTCTTCGGCGCGATCGGCAAAGGCATTGCTGCTTCCGCCGGAACAATCGCTCCCGCAACCACAATCGCAGAAAGACCGACAGCCAGGATATTCTTCATATAGCTTCTCATCTGACTTCCTCCATTCACGACGGTCAACAGGCCGTTCTCCGTGAATAATAACACTTTTTTATTCTCATTCGGCCAGTTTTTCGGTCTGGCTGGAACATTGCAGGTTGCAGGCTAGGCGTTTTCGCCTGAACCCAGCATTAACGATCCCATCACGCTTCGTTTACCCGATCCGGCAGCGGCAAAACAAAAGCCCGGATCAAAATCCGGGCTTTCGAAAGTCCTGTCAGCGGCTGTAAGGCGATACGCATATGCGGCGCGGACCGCTGCTCGGCTGATAGCTGTTGTCGTAAGCGCGGTAGGACCGCCAGCGGTTCTGGCACCAGGAAACGTGGCTGCCGCCATAGGTCGGACGCGGCTGCTGCATGGCGCCGCCGATGATCGCACCGGCCGCAAAGGCAGCGAGCGGGAACCAGTAACCATTGTGATAACGGTAACCCGGACGACGATCGCGATAGCCGCGGTGACCGTTATAATAGCCGTCACGCGGGGGGCGCGGGCGATACATGCGGTCGCCATGCCTGCGGTCGTATCGGCGGTCCCATTCACGGTACTGCACCGGCACGACATTGTCGGTCGAAACCGCCGGCTTGGGCATCGGAACAGGGACCTGGAACGCCTGCGACGGCGTAAAGCTGGTGAGGAACACGATCATCGCCGTGGCGACACTCGTTGTCCGGAAATTCATCATGATCTTCCTCCGTTTGCTTCAGCGCGTTGGACCCGCGCCTTTTCACCCACTCGCTCTTGTCGGAGATATGGGACAGCCCCGTTTCATGCCCGAAAAGAATTCGATGACGTGCAAACGAGTTTAGAGAAATTTGGTTCCAAGACAACCATCCGGTGAAAGACGTATTAAATGAAACGCCTGCTCGTATCAGGCTTCCACCTTTACATCGGTCAACGGGCGTGAGCAGCAGGCGAGAATATAGCCTTCCTCGATTTCCTCATCGAGAATGCCGCCATTGTGGTTCATCTCCACCTCACCGGAAAGCTTCAGCACCCGGCAGGTGCCGCAAATCCCCGATTCGCAGGCCGCCCCGATACGGACCCCGGCAGCGCGCGCCGTCATCAGAACCGTCTGGCCGGGCTGGCAGGGCATTTCTTTGCCGGAAAGGGTGAAACCCACCATCGACAGCGCTTCGCCATCCGCACCGGTAAGCACGGCTTCACCGACGGTGACCGGCGCGGCCGGCGCGAAGCTTTCCTGATGATAGCGGCTCATGTCGAAGCCGGAGGCATCGAGCATCGAGCGGACGGCGGCCATGAACGGCTCCGGCCCGCAGCAGAAGACGGTGCGCTCCATGAAATCATGCGCGAGCAGCGCGATCTTGGCCTTGTCCACCATGCCCTTGAGGCCGGACCACAGATCGGTGCGGCCGCATTTCTCGACAATGAAGCCGAGAGACAGGTTCGGCATGAAGCGGGCGAGATATTCCAGCTCGTGACGGAAGACGATATCGCCGGGTGTGCGCGAACAATTGATGAAGGCAATATCGCTCTGCGGGGCGCGGTCGCTCATATCGCGCACCATCGACATCATCGGCGTAACGCCGGAGCCTGCCGAGATGAACAGATATTTGTCGCCGGGATGTTTGACGTAGGAAAAGTCGCCGAGCGGTCCGAGCGCCCGGATTTTCATGCCGGGTTTCAGATTGTCGAACATCCAGCGCGTGCCGATGCTGTTGGCCTGCGCCTTGACCGTGACCGACAGCGCATAGGGCCGCGACGGGCTGGAGGACAATGTGTAGGTGCGGTAAAGCGGCTCCTTGCCCACCGGCAATTCCAAGGTGACGAACTGCCCCGGCAGATAACGGAACCAGTTCTGATCCTCTGAGCGGAACAGGAACGTCATCACATCGGGCGTCTCGGGCGTCACCGAGATGCACTCCAGAAGCTGGAGCTTGTCGCTCCATGGCTTCATCTCGTCAATATGCTTATAGGTCACAACCATATTCATCTTCGCATCACGCTACAGCCGAAAGCCGGGCCTTATCGCCGGAGAGCCGGTCGACCATGAAATCGGAGTACCAGTTGACGAACTGCATCACGCCGCCCTCGTCCTCCATGGAATAGGGGCCGGGCTCGTAGGCCGGGGAACGAATGCCGAAGGCATTTTCCTCGACGATGCGGCGGTCCTGATCGTTGGTCTCGTTCCAGACGTGGGTGAGGTCCTCGAGATCGTAGTCCACGCCTTCGACGGCATCCTTGTGCACCAGCCATTTGGTGGTGACCATGGTTTCCGTGGCGCTGAGCGGCAGCACCCGGAAGGAAATGGTGTGGTCGCCGAGGAAGTGGTTCCAGGTCGTCGGGTAATGGAACAGGAGCAGCGCGCCGATATGGCTGATGCTGACATCGTCAGACAGCGGCCGGCGCACGGCGCGCTTACCGGACATGGTGTAGCTTTCCGCCTCGCCGATCAGCGGCATGCGGGCGACGCGGAACTGGCCCTTGGGGTCGATCTTGAAACGGCTCGGCAGGCCGGCGGCCTCGCAGCGCGCCCAGTGGCCGCCGATCTCGGGATCGCTCGCACCGCCGTCCGTTCCCGTCACGCTCGGGTTTTCGGGATAGGTGCGGCAGAGTTCCGGGTGGTTGGCGGCGCAATGGTAGCACTCGCGGTTATTTTCCCAGACGAGCTTCCAGTTGCCCTTTTCGATGATCGTGCTCTCATGCGCGACCTTCGCTTCCCAGATGCGGTGCGGCGCCATGTAGCTTTCGACTTCCCTGCGCATGGGCTCGAAATCGGCCGGCTGATCGGCAAGGCAGATGAAGACGTAACCGGCGACGGTTTCGCAGGCGACCGGCTTCAGGCCGAAATCGCCCTTGTCGAACTCTTCTCCCATGTGACGTGCAAACAGCAGCTTGCCGTCGAGATCGTAGGTCCACTGGTGATAGGGACAGACGAGGCGGGCAGACTGGCCCTTCTGCGTGGTGCAGACGCGCGAGCCGCGATGGCGGCAGGAATTGTGGAAGGCGCGGATCTGCCCGTCGCGACCGCGAACGATGACCACGGAATAGGCCCCGACCTGCACAGTGAAATAGCTGCCGGATTTCGACACTTCGCAATCATGGCCGACAAACAGCCAGTCGCGATACCAGATGGTTTCCATATCCAGCTTGAAATAATCCGGGTCCGTGTAGAAGGGCTGTTCCAGGCTGAAGCCTTCGCGGCGGTTTTTCAGCTGGCGCAATACGGTATCACGCAATTCCATGGCCAAATCCTCGATCAAACCGCCCTGCCCGACACCATTTGCGGGGTTGCGGAAGCATGTACTCATCTAAACACCGGCGCTCATTTGCGGCAGCACAAACAGCGACATTACCTTCCGCATTGGCGACAAATTGCGACATGCGCAATTCGCCCTCTCAGCCCATTCCGCTGGGAAATCCGACAGCTATTCAATGACGGAAATGACGTCGCAATATGACGCATGATGGCGCGCGTCCTGCTCCCCACCCATTAAAAAATAGGGGATGCGGCGCAACGGAGTATTAACGCGCCCTAAATTATCTTGCCGGATCGACAGCAACGAGGGTGTTCCCGGTGGAGAAGGCGACACGCATACGCTATTTCGATGCGAGCAGGCATTCGCTCACACCGATACGCTCGAAGACCGCGCATTCCGATTTCCTGCGGACAGGGCGCATCAGCCGTTATGAAGAACGATGGCTGCCGAAAGAACGCGTCTATTACAGCCATGACGACGTCGCTGCGCTGACCGGGCGAAAGCTGGAAGCTGCCGCCGATGCCACCCACAGCCGTCTGAACGGCTTTCACCAGTCCATCCGTTTTCCGAAGATGGTTTTTCACCATCTGCTCAATGACCGGCCGCATCTCGGCTATTGTCACGTCACGGCGGCGAAAACCAGCTTCGATGCCGAGCGCCATGTGCTCTGGTCCTTCTATTTCGCGAATTTCTTCGCCGAGCTGAGCGGGGCTGAAAACTTCTTCGAAAATATTGATGCGCGCTATTCGCGGATGTATTTCGCCGTCGCCATCAACGCGCTTCCCGATCAGGAGATCGCCGTCGATACCTCCGTCCATCGCGGCGGCCTGCTGTTCCAGACCCACGATCCGCGGGTGGCGCTGAAAAACGTGCTCATGCTCGGCGCGCGGTCCGAGGAGATGCGCAGGATCATCAAGGCGATATAAAACTTTCCATAAGCCTCTGAAATACGCTATTGACCGCCCTGAAAGGCAGCATCATGGCGCGTCATATCGATATAGACAAAGAGCGGGAAACGGCCCTGCAGGCATCTGTGGCGGAGCTTGCCGCCGGCCAGCCCATCGCCCTGCCGACAGAAACGGTCTATGGCCTTGCCGCCGACGCCACCAATCCGGCGGCGATTACCCGCATTTACGAGACAAAAGGCCGGCCGCAATTCAACCCCCTGATCTGCCACATGGCCGATATCGCCATGGCCGAACGTTACGCCGTCTTCGACCCCATATCGCTGAAGCTGGCAGAAGCCTTCTGGCCCGGCCCGCTGACGCTGGTGCTGCCGCTGAAACCGGCAAGCGACATTCATTCGCTGGCGACAGCCGGTCTCGATACGGTCGGCATTCGTGTGCCGCAGGGTTTTGCCGGCGATCTGATCCGCCGCTTCGACAGGCCGCTCGCCGCCCCCAGCGCCAATAGTTCCGGCAAGATCAGCCCGACAAGTGCCTCCCATGTGGAGGCGGATCTCGGCAGAAAGATCAATCTCATTCTCGATGGCGGTGCGGCCGCCGTCGGTGTCGAATCCACCATCGTCAAGGTGGAAGAGGATGGCCGGGTGCGGCTGCTTCGTCCCGGCGGCATCGTCACCGCGGACATAGAGCGCATTGCCGGCAAACGGCTCGAACGGCCGAAAAAAGCAGCCGCCGCCATTGAGGCGCCGGGAATGCTGGCCTCGCATTACGCGCCGGGTGCGGCCGTGCGCCTTCACGCCACATCGGTTCTGCCGGGCGAAGCGCTGATCCGCTTCGGCGGCATCGCCATCGCCGGCGAAGAGACGGCGCGCACCGTGCTCGATCTCAGCCCCTCCGGCGATCTTTCCGAGGCCGCCGCCAATCTGTTCGATTATCTGAAAGCCGCCGATGCGAGCGGCGCAGACATGATCGCCATCACCGCCATTCCCACCCATGGTCTCGGAGAGGCGATCAACGACCGCCTTTCCCGCGCCGCCGCGCCGCGAGGCTGACGGCACCCAATCCTTTCGCCCATGTTTCAAAAGACAGCGAGACGCCGCCCATGACGACCACCGCCATCCCCTCCTCCGACATCCTCGACCGCTTTGCCGCCATTGTCGGCGAAAAGAACGCGGTCCGCGACCCGGCGGAAATGGCGCCGCGTCTGGTGGAAAATCGCGGACTTTATCGCGGCGCCTCGCCGCTGCTCATCAAGCCCGGTTCGGTCGAAGAGGTTGCCGCCATCCTGAAGCTCGCCAGCGAAACCGGCACCGCCATCGTGCCGCAGACCGGCAATACCGGCCTCGTGGGCGGCCAGACACCGCGCGCCGAAGGAACGGACATCATCCTGTCGCTGGAGCGCATGAACCGCGTTCGCGATATCGATCCCGTTGCCAACATCATCGTCGCCGATGCCGGCTGCATTCTCGATGACATCCACAAGGCTGCCGATTCCGTGGAGCGGATGTTCCCGCTGTCGCTCGGCTCGCAGGGTTCCTGCCGCATCGGCGGCAACCTCGCCACCAATGCCGGCGGCACGGCGGTGCTCGCCTATGGCAATATGCGCCAGCTCTGCCTTGGGCTGGAAGTGGTGCTGCCGACCGGCGAAATCTGGAACGGGCTGCGCCGGCTGAAAAAGGACAATACGGGTTACGATCTGCGCGATCTCTTCATCGGTTCCGAAGGTACGCTTGGCATCATCACCGGCGCGGTGCTGAAGCTCTTCCCGAAACCGCTCGGCCATCAGGTGGCCTTTGCCGGTCTCAGCTCCACCGAAGACGCGCTGAAGCTGTTCGAGATGGCCTCCAATCTCTGCGGCACGGCGCTGACCGGTTTCGAACTCATGCCGCGAATCGGCGTCGAATTCACCGCCCGGCATATTCCCGGCGTGCGCGATCCCCTGGAACAGCCGCATGACTGGTACGCGCTCATCGATATTTCCACCTCCGACTCTGCCGAAACGGCGGATAGCATGATGCAATCGCTGCTGGAGCGCGGTTTTGAGGCCGGGCTGGTTCAGGATGCGGTGATCGCCGCGTCCGAAGCGCAGCGGCAGGCGCTCTGGCACATGCGCGAAAGCATGTCGGAGGCGCAGAAACCCGAAGGCGGCTCGATCAAGCACGATGTTTCCGTTCCGGTGTCGAAAATACCGGAATTCATGGCGACGGCGGAAAAGGCGGTTCTTGCCGCCATACCCGGCGCCCGCGTCTGCGCCTTCGGACATCTGGGCGACGGCAATATTCACTACAATATTTCCCAGCCGGTGGGTGCTGACAAGGCCGAATTCATCGGCCGCTGGCGGGACATGAACGAGATCGTGCACGGCATCGTGCTGTCGCTCGGCGGTTCCATTTCGGCCGAACACGGCATCGGGCAATTAAAGCGCGACGAACTGGCCGCCATCCGCCCCGGCATCGAAATGGAACTGATGCGGCGCATCAAGCACGCTTTCGACCCCGCCGGCATCATGAACCCCGGCAAGGTTCTGGCCGGGTAAAGCGGCCCCGAGGTTAGGCCGAGGCCCGCAGCGCCCAGGCGGGCACCATTTCCGCATTCAGCCGGCGCGGTTTCTGCGCGCCGACAAATTGCGTCAGGCTCATGCCCGATTTCGCAATCGACACGGCATGCTTCTTTGGCAGAAGATACCCGTGTTCCAATGGCGGAATACGCCGCAGCATACGGCTGAAGACATTCCGCCGGTGATAGCGCGAGGGCGAGAAACGGGCCGGCTGCGCGCAGATCGCCACATATTCGAGAATCTCGTCGATCCAGCCCGCCTGCGGGCGCGCGCCCGGCTCGATCAGAAGCAGCCAGCCGCCGCGTGCGGACTTCACGACGTCCTCGATGTCCCATTGCCCATAAAAACGGCAACCGGCGGCATCGGCGACGCGCGAGGATCCATCGCGCGAACCGTGATCGAGAATCACAACATCGCTTACAAGCCCTTCCACGGCCCCGGTTACAAGCGCAGACAATGTGTGCGCCAGTTCCGGCTCGTGATCCCGGCATTCCATTATGACTGTCAACATCTGCATAGCTCTAACGCATCGCACAATAAATTGCCACTATGCTCATCGCTGTAAAATCCAAGGCTGTCCATGCCCACCGACCGCAAAGTCTGCGGACGTGGCCGTGCCTGTCGCGGCCACGCATCCATCTCTGGAGAACGAGCCGAATTTGCAATTTTGTTCTTGTATTGTTCTCATTCCTGATGTAGGAATTTAATCATTCGGAAGGCGGTTGAAAGCCTGTCCGGACGGAAACGGTTTAGGGCGTTGAGCGTGCCTTGAGAGGCGTGCGGCGTCCTGGGAGCATCCAGATGAGAAACCATACGCTTTCGGGGCAGGCTGCCTTCCAGCCGAGCCATATGCCGGATATTGCCAATGCGTTGGCCGATGCATCCGGCCTGCGCATCGAGATCGACCGCCGTCGCGGCCGTGGCGCCGGGCTGAACCCGGATGGACGCTTCGAGACCCTTCAGCACGAGGTTTTCGACGATGGCTGGCAGACTCTCGAGGACATGCCGGAATTCCGCACCGAGGTGCAGGTGGAAAAGCCGCGCAGCATCATCACCCGCAATGAATCGCCCGATATCCCCTTCGACCGCTCCATCAATCCCTATCGCGGCTGCGAACATGGCTGCATCTATTGTTTTGCGCGCCCTACGCACAGCTATATGGGGCTTTCCGCCGGGCTGGATTTCGAAGCCAAGCTCTTCGCCAAGCCGGATGCGGCGAAGCTGCTTGAACGGGAACTGGCTAAGCCGGGCTACAAGCCGCGGGTGATCGCCATCGGCACCAATACCGATCCCTATCAGCCGATCGAGCGCGAATGGCGCATCATGCGGCAGATACTGGAAGTGCTGGCCAAGGCCGATCATCCCGTCGCCATCGTCACCAAATCGGCGCTGATCAAGCGGGATATCGATATTCTGGCGCCCATGGCCAAAAAGGGGCTCGCCAAGATCGGTATTTCCGTCACCACGCTGGACCGGAAGCTCGCACGCAACATGGAGCCGCGCGCCGCCACGCCGGAGAAGCGGCTGGAAGCCGTCAAGGCGCTGACCGAGGCCGGCATTCCCGTAGCCGTTATGATGGCGCCTGTCATTCCGGCGCTCAACGATCATGAGATCGAGCGTATTCTCGAGGCCGGCAAGGCCGCCGGCGCCACCGAAGCGTCTTATGTGCTTTTGCGTCTGCCGCTGGAGGTGAGCCCGTTGTTCCGCGACTGGCTGCTGCGCAACTATCCGGACCGTTATCGTCATGTCATGTCGCTGGTGCGCTCCATGCGCGACGGCAAGGACTACGACGCGGAATTCGGAAAACGCATGAAGGGCGCCGGCCCCTATGCCTGGCAGATCGGCAGGCGTTTCGAGATGGCGACAAAAAGGCTCGGCCTCATCCGTCGCGGCATCCACCTGCGCGACGATCTCTTCGTGCCGCCGGGCGGTGCAGGCGTGCAATTGTCGCTGCTTTGAAAGACCGATGCTGAAAAGAACTCCGCCTGATCGAAGCACCATACGGAGCGTGCGGCGATATCAGGCAGAATATGACAGGGAGCGGCGGCCTCTTTTTTGGACCGGCCACACTCCCACGAAATGCCCGGCGGGTTTTCCCTGGCCCGCCGGACATCGCCCCCGGAACCGCCGCCTCGCGTGCGATCGTTTTTCCTCCGCCGCCCCGTTGGAGGATCAAAGGTCATGATGACCTTCGGGGCACGGTGAGCCACGCCCCTTGACCTCGGCTCACCGCGCCTGTCATCGCCCGCTTCCGGGGGCTTGCAGGAGATCGGGTGTGTGTGCCAGTTTCGCCGCATGAAACGCACGGCCACACCCGATTCTCCTGCTCTTTTTGATCTTGCCGATACCGGTCCGGATTTTTCCTTCGAACTGGAAGCGAAAAAGAAGGGCCTCTGGCCCGTGGCCGGCACGGATGAGGCAGGCCGGGGACCTCTGGCCGGACCGGTGGTTGCGGCAGCGGTCATTCTCGATCCGGACAATATTCCCAAGGGGATGGACGATTCCAAGAAGCTGACGAAGCAGAAGCGGGAAAGCCTGTTCGTACAGATCATGGAAACCTCGATCGTGTCCGTCGCCTCTTCCGGCCCCGGCCTGATCGACAGCATGAATATCCTGCGCGCCAGCCTCGACGCCATGCGCCGCGCCGTGCTCGGTCTCGAAATCTCCCCTGCCCTCGTGCTGGCCGACGGCCGCGACCGCCCGCCCGGCATCGCCTGCGAGGCCAAAGCCGTCATCAAGGGCGATTCCCGCTCCCTCTCCATCGCCGCCGCCTCGATCATCGCCAAGGTAACCCGCGACCGGATGATGGAACGCGCGGGTGTGGTGCACACATCCTACGGTTTTGAAGGCCATGCCGGTTACGGCACGCCGGCCCACCTGCGCGCCATTGAAAGCCACGGGCCCTGCCCGCTGCACCGGATGAGCTTCAGGCCGCTGAAGCGGGATTGATGACAAGTAATGGAGTTCCAACCAGAACCTCCGCTATCGACCCGATCTGGACATCGACGAGCAACTATGCGCACCGTAAATCATGTCCCTGACGCAAGACCTCGAGAAAATTCTGGAAACTGTCCTGCCAACCGATCCCAGCTTTCGGCGGATCGAACAAGCGACGATAGACAGCTGCATTTGTGACACTCGACGATACGCTTTGGAGGGCTCCAAAGAGGCCTTTCTGTTCTCCGCGATGCGCCTGCTCGCACTTCCCGACAACGGACACACACGGCTGATCCCGAACGATTCCATCGCGGTACTCCCGCTGAGGTTTGTGAGCGTCGGGACGGTGGTACAGTTAACTGACACGGCACTGGAAACAACTGCGCCAAGAGGAGAGCTGATAGCAGTCAACGGCACACCTTTGGGCCAAATTGAAGCCGCCGCAGAGAAATTTCTGGCGGGAACGCGCCAGAGGAAACGGGTCATCGGGCCGATTCTTCTGGCATGGCCGTATGCATTGGCCCACCTCGGTTTTTCTTCAAAAGAGAATACGACTGAATATCGCGTGAAAGACGAGAATGGGCGAATAACCGATTTGAAAGTGGAGAACGGGCATACGGTTCCTGCATCGATGCTCTACCCGAGAAACGAGCATGGCAAGGCTGATCCGGCCTGGAAGCCCGAGAGATTTGTGGAGATCAAGGACTGGCAGGGGCTTGGGCTTTCAATATCATTGCCAAGTTTCTTCGATCCAGGCGAAACTGCGTTGCCGGAAGCCATCGCTGGTGCAGCGGAGCATGTAAGCACCTGCTCGAACAAAACACTCTTGATTGACGTTCGCGGAAACACGGGTGGCGACTTCCTTCAAACGATGCCCTTGATCGACGCCATCTCTGAAAACGCAGGCGGGCAGGTTGCTGTGCTTGTCGACAAATTCACGTTTTCCGCAGCGATAGTGTTTGTAGCCATCCTCAAACATCGTTTGGGACGTAGGCTCAAACTCATCGGGGAAGAAATGGGCGACGGGTTGAGTTTTTTTGCCGAGGGAGGGTTGCTCGATTTGCCGATCAGCGGAGCGGTCGTTCGATACTCATCGGCCTTTCACGACTGGGAGAACGGAACCAGCAACGAAACCACACCGGCTGAAATCGCGCAGCAAATGGTCCCGGCAGGAAAACTGAATTTGGATTGGGAATGGGTCGTAAGGTCTACCGCTGAGAATGCACAAGGCGCGTTCTACCAACAAGTTCTAAAGAGTCTGAACGATTAGACGAACGGCGGCTTAGCCCACACTGCTGACGGTCGACCCTTGGAAAATGCTCCGCCAGGTATGGAATGGCCGCCTTCGCTTTCGGCGCCATGGCAATCAGGCGACGCACACTTCATCCGTCCGCTTCTGGCGCAGAGCGGAAACGCAATCCGACATTCAGCGACAAAAACACTAAAGCCAATCACAGCCACCTCCGAGGGAGGCCTGCTGAAGCGCATGCCGCATTTCCATAGTTCAGGCTTCACCACATCCGGAACCAGCCTTACCACCTCAAACAAAAACCCCTCACGGCTCTCGCCGGAGGGGCTTTGAACAATACCGAGATAAATCTCAGTTCAGCTTCGACTTCACTTCGCCGATCGTGGCGGTGAAAAGCTTGGCCTTTGCGGCGGCGGTGGTCTTTTCGGCAATGAGCTTCTCGGAAGCGGCAATGGCGATATCCACGGCGGCGGCGCGGACGGCGCCGATGGCGTCGTCTTCGGCCTGCTTGATCTTCTGTTCCGAAAGGGCCGTGCGGCGGGCGACGAATTCTTCCGTCTTCTGCTTGGCTTCTTCCGTCAGGGCTGCGGCCTCGCGCTCGGCGGCGGCAACGATACCTGCGGCTTCCGCCTCGGCTTCCTTACGCTTGCGCTGATATTCGGCCAGCAAGTGCTGAGCCTCTTCGCGCAGGCGCTTGGCTTCGGCCAGCTCGTCCTGAATGTTCTGGGCGCGCTCGTCCAGAGACTTGGCGAGCATGCCGGGAACCTTGAGATAGGCAACCAGAACGAAGAAGAGGACGAGACCGACGAGAGCGAAAAATGATGCATCAAATGCCATATCAGGCTCCCTTCACGTTCGAAGCGGCGGCAATCGCTGCCTTGACGTCCGTGTCCTTGACCTTGGCGCCGACCAACTGGTCGACGATGGCGGTCACGGTTTCTTCGGCGATTGCGCCGACATCGGCGAATGCCTGTTCCTTGATGCCCGCAATGCGCTTTTCGGCGGCGGCGAGCTTTTCGGCAAGACCGGCTTCGATAGCGGCGCGGTCGGCATCGGCCTTCGCCTTTGCGGCGTCACGGGCCGCAGCGCCGATGGAGCCCGCCTTGGCGCGGGCTGCCGCGAGTTCTTTTTCATAGGTTTCGACGGCAGCGTCGGCTTCGCTTTTCAGCCGTGCCGCTTCATCGAGATCCTGTGCGATGCGTCCGTGACGGTTTTCGAGAATGCCGCCGACGCGCGGAACGATGACCTTCTGCATGAGCAGGTAGAAAAGGCCGAACGTGATCGCCAGCCAGAGAACCTGCGATGCATAAGTAGACTGGTCGAACGGCGGGAATACGCCGGAAGCGCCGTGTTCGGCGCCGTGCGCCACACCGGTTTCCGTGTGCGTGGCTTCCGGTTGCGGCTGGCCGACAGCCGGAGTTTCCGTATGCGTTTCACCTACGGTCGGTGCTGACTGGGCATAAGCCTCGGTCACGAACATGCTCACCTCCAGGGGTACTGCAAATGCGAAGGATCACGGCACGCCAGTTGCGGGCCGTGATCCAGACCTGATGCCGATATTAAACAGCGAACAGGAGAAGGAGAGCAACGAGCAGCGAGAAGATGCCCAGAGCTTCCGTAACGGCGAAGCCGAATACCAGACGGCCGAACTGGCTGTCGGCAGCAGAGGGGTTGCGCAGTGCGCCGGACAGGTAATCACCGAAGATACGGCCGAGTGCGAGGGACGTACCAGCCATGCCGAGGCATGCGAGACCTGCGCCGATGTACTTTGCTGCTTCCGCTTCCATGTGAGACTCCTTGAGATATTGGTTGTTGCGGCTGTTTTTGACGCCCGTTGCCGGGGCCAGCGACTTTACTTCTCAGTGACCACCATGCACGGCGTCGTTCAGGTACATGCAAGTCAGTACCGCGAAGACATAAGCCTGCAGGAAGGCAACGAGAAATTCGAGAGCGGTCATGGCGACCGTCATGATGAGAGGCAGGACAGCACCGCCGACACCGAGCGCGCCGAGCGCGCTCATGGAGGCGACGAAGCCTGCGAAAACCTTGAGCGTGATGTGGCCGGCCAGCATGTTCGCAAAAAGACGAACCGAAAGGCTGATCGGGCGCGACAGGAACGAGATCATTTCAATCGACGCCACAAGCGGCAAAAGCGCCTTGGGCACGCCCGAGGGGGCGAAGATGCCGAAGAAATGCAGGCCATGCTTCCAGAAACCGTAAACCAGAACCGTGCCGATGACGAGGCAGGCGAGCGCGAAGGTGACGATGATCTGGCTGGTGACCGTGAAGAAATACGGGAACATGCCGAGAAGATTGGCCGTCAGCACGAACATGAACAGCGAGAATACGAATGGGAAGAACACCATGCCCTTCTTGCCGGCGCCTTCGCGCAGCATGGAGGCGATGAATTCATAGGACATTTCAGCGACGGACTGCATGCGGGTCGGGATCAGACCGCGGTTCGACGTTGCGAAATAAAGGAAACCGGAAGCCGCAGCCACGGTCGCGACCATGAAGAGCGACGCATTGGTGAAGGAAAAATCGACGCCGCCAATTTCGATCGGAATGATCGGCTGCACCAAGAACTGATGGGTCGGATCGTTTGCCACCGGCTGCCCTCTTTACCTGTCGCCGCCTGTCGCGGCATCTCAACTGCAAGAAAAAACAGCTTAAACGCCGCCTTTTCCACCCTCGTCTCGCCTGTCCGCCTTCTCCAGCAGCGGCGGCTTGGCCACCGCGCCGGTCGAGCGCAACACATTCAATACGCCTGCGCAGAAACCGAGAAGAAGAAGAACGATCATCCCCCACGGCGTCGTGCCGGCAAAATAGTCCAGAAGATAACCCAGCATAGCGCCGACCACGATGGCCGAAATGAACTCCGATGAGAGCTTAACCGCCATCGCAAAGCCCTTCCGGCTTTCCGCAGCGTTGGTCTCCGCCCTCACTTCCGCCTCATCCTCCGCCTTCACCTTCGCCAACTCGTCAGCAAGGCGCTTGCGGCGCTCGTCCAGACTATCGTCACGGTTGCCAGTCATCTTAAAATCCCACCCATTTTCTCCGTTCCAGCCATGCCAGAACCCTTTGGAGTTGTAAACGGTGACGGATTAAGCCTGTTCCAGCCCGCTCTGAAGTCGCGCGCAACATAGTTTTAGGGGCTTCTCTAGTCAAGGCACTGGCGACGGTTGTTGCAGCACAAATTAATCATGCAAAAACAACAGCTTGACCTCAAGTCGCCGTTTGACCGCGATGTTTCGCAAAGGAATCGGCATTTTTGACACGCAAAATGCGACAAATCGGCGGTGGTATCAGCTCCAGCCGCCACCATAGGTACGGTAAAAGACGTGCAATCCGATTCTGCCGACCTTCTTCATCGTGCGGCCCCAGGCGGGACGCACATAAACGGCGTGATAATGGGTTGCCGAACCCACTTCCTTCATCCAGATTTTGCCGGCGGTGGTGGCCATGGCCACTTCGCGCGCCATTTTCCAGTGGCGTTCGGAATTCACCCGGTCCTTGATATTGTCGCAGGCGAAGGAAAACTGGCAGCGGTTACGCCAGTCCTTGTTCTGATAGACGACGCCGCAGATGGTTTTCGGATAGGCGGGATTGCGCACGCGATTGAGAATGACCTGCGCCACCGCCGCCTGCCCCTTCACCGATTCTCCGCGCGCCTCGAAATAGATGCCGGAGGCGAGGCATTGCTGTTCGGCTGCGGAAAACACGGTGGCGGGCAGCGGGGTGGCTGCCCAGGCGTGGTCGTCCTCGGCGATCTGCGGCACGAAACGGCCGGCCTCGGGCTTTTTGAGAATGGCGTCGAAGGGCGACTCGCGGGCGAAATCCGGTTCGGACGGCGCATAGGCCGTGGCGAGAATATCCGGCGTGCGATTGGTGATGAGCTCGGCCAGCATCGGCGAGACGCTTCTGTCCGCCTTCTTTTCCTCGCGGCGGAAATAGAAGGAGGCGAGTTCCACATCCTTGCCGCGCTTCGGCTTGACGAAAGCGGTGCGGTCCTTGCGCTTCAGCGGCTCGATATCCAGCATACTGGTGCGTTGCAGGACGGAACCGGCGGTGAAGGCCTTGGGCGGCTGCATGATTTCGGTGGCGACGATGCGGCCCTTCTTGGCGGCGCGGTTGACACGCTCGCTGTCGGGCGTCGTCGCCTCGCCCTTCTTGTTGGTGACGAAGGCGACCTTGCTGCCATTGGGCAGGGTCATGCCGCCGCCTTGCAGCGCCGCCTCCCCTGCCGCATCGTTGAAGGTGAGCGAGGCATTGTGCACCGAGCCCGCCGGAGAGGCCGTCAGCACCATGCGCCATTGCTCGCCGCCATTGTCCAGACCGGCCAGAAGCGAGGCCAGATCCGCGCGCGCAGCGAGGGAGGGAAAAACAAGCCAGGCGGCAAGGCCGAAGACGACGGGCGAGGTCCATTTTGACGCCCACCCCTGAATGGACACGGGGGACCGACGACGCATTACTCTTTTCGAACGCAAAACCAGCACTCCGAACACCGACAACCATATTTGCTACAGGTGTTCGAGAATCTCTTATTAACCTTGATGCTTGGTTAACGCCGCGCGCGGACGCGGCTTCACGTTAATGTGTAACCATCTTCTAATGCGCGTGGCATGGAGTCGAGTTCGCATGTGCCGATCATAACTGTCCCGCAGGGCATCTCCACATCCGTCATTCCGGCCTCGAGCCGGAATCCAGCCGACGCGCATCGGCGCGGCGTAAAGACTCCTTTCAGCCCAAGGACTTGGGCTGGCTGGATACCGGCTCAAGGCCGGTATGACGGAAAGAACGAGATCGCCCAGCTACATTGAGGGCATGCCCACTTCGTCAGACGACGACGTGCGAACCCAGTTCCACCACGCGGTTGGCCGGCAGGCGGAAATAATCGGACGGATCGGCGGCGGTTTCGGCCAGCGCGATGAACAGGCGGTTCTGCCAGCCCGGCATGCCCGATTTCGGATCCGGCACCAGCTTGCGGCGGCCGAGATAAAACGAGGTCGACATGATGTCGAACTTGTAGCCGGTACGCCGGAGATAGCCCAGCGCCTGGGTGACGTTCTGGGTTTCCATGAAGCCGAAATGCAGTTCGACCACGACAAAGCGCTCGCTCATCTTCGTCAGCGTATAACGATCTGCGGGATGAACGCGGGGCTGGTCTTCGGTGCGGATCGTCAGGATGACGTTCTTGTCGTGAAGGACGTGGTTATGCTTGAGATTGTGCAGCAATGCAGCCGGCGCCGCTTCCGGATCGCCGGTGAGGAAGATGGCCGTGCCGGGCACACGCACCGGCGCATGGGCGCTTTCCTTTTCCACCGAGGCGATGAAAGCCTTCAGCGGCACATCGATACGGCGGGTCTTGGCGAAGAGGATTCTCGAACCGCGCTGCCAGGTGGTCATGATGACGGTGAAGGCGATTGCCAGCAGCACCGGCACATAACCGCCATCGTGAATCTTCAGGAGGTTCGCGCCGAGGAAGATCAGCTCCAGCGCCAGAAGCGGGGCCAGAACGGCAATGGCCAGCCAGACCGACCACTGCCAGCGCTTGCGCACAAATTCGAAGAACATCAGGCTGGTGACGACCATCGCGCCGGTGACGGAAATACCGTAGGCGGTGGCCAGCGCATCCGAACTCTTGAAGGTGAGCACCAGCGCCACGACGCCGAACAGCAGGATGGTGTTGACGGCCGGCAGGTAAATCTGCCCCGTATTGGTTTCCGAGGTGAAGAGGATTTCCATGCGCGGCAGATAGCCGAGATGGATCGCCTGACGCACGAGCGAAAACGCGCCTGTGATGACCGCCTGGCTGGCGATGATGGTGGCGGCGGTCGCCAGAATAACGGCCGGCAGGATCGCCCATTGCGGGAACATCAGGTAGAAGGGATTGGACATTGCCGCCGGGTCTTTCAGCACCAGCGCGCCCTGCCCGAGATAATTCAGCGTCAATGCCGGGAAAACCAGACAGAACCACGCCCACTGGATGGGACGGCGGCCGAAATGGCCGAGATCGGCGTAAAGCGCTTCCGCCCCGGTGATCGTCAGGAAAACCGCGCCAAGCACAACGATGCCGTAGAAGCCTTCACTGGCCAGAAACTCCACCGCATGCCACGGGTTGAAGGCGAAGAGGATGCTGAAATCATCGGCGATATGAAGGAGACCGGCCAGACCCATGACGATGAACCAGACGGCAGTGATCGGTCCGAAGAATTTCGCCACCGTGCCCGTGCCGTGGGACTGGATGGCAAAAAGGCCGATGAGAATGCCGACTGAGATCGGGATGATGAAGGCGTCCATTTCCGGCGTGACGAGCTTCAGGCCCTCCACCGCCGAAAGCACCGAAAGCGCCGGGGTAATCATGGCATCGCCCAGAAACAGCGCCGCGCCGATGAGGCCGAGCACGATGAGAACGCCGCGATGGGTGCCCGCCGTTTTCATCAGCAGCGCCAGCAGCGACAGCGTGCCACCTTCGCCGTCATTGTCGGCGCGCAGCAGCAGGGTAATGTATTTGAAGGTGACGATGATGGTCAAAGACCAGATCATCAGCGATGTGAGGCCGATGACTTCTTCCTGCGTCACGCCGTCATAGGCGATGGGCCGCAGGGCCTCGCGGAAGGCGTAGAGCGGGCTGGTGCCGATATCGCCATAGACGACGCCGATGGAACCAAGGATCGCGGCATAAAGCCCCTTGTTCTTGTGCTCGTCATCCGCATCCGGTTTCTCGGCAACATCCTTGTCAGCGATCTGGGACATGATGATCCTGGCTCCTCAGAGCCAGCCCTTCCAACGAAAAAAGAGAAACGGGATGATGGCGGACATCAGCATGACGATGAGCGCGAGTGGGTAACCGAATGTCCAGTTCAACTCCGGCATGAGCTGAAAGTTCATTCCATAAACAGAGGCCACCAGCGTCGGCGGCAGGAACACCACCGAAGCGATGGAGAAAATCTTGATGATGCTGTTCTGCTCGATGTTGATGATACCAAGCGAGGCATCCAGCAGGAAGGTCAGATTGCCGGAAACGAAGGAGGCATGTTCGTTCAGCGATTGAATATCGCGGCCGATCGACTTGCCCTGCTCCCGCGCGCCCTTGTCTTCGCGCACCTGATCGCTGGTGGACAGAAAGGTCTGAAGGCGCGCCAGAGATGCAAGGCTCACGCGGACCTTCGATATAAGCCGGTGATAGGCGGCGATGTTGCCGAGGCGGTCTTCGAGATAGCGCGGCGCCTTGCGTTTGGAACGAGCCTGGCTGCCGAGAATGTCGGCGGCGAGATTGTCGATCCCCGTAACCGAGTTTTCGAGAATTTCCGCCGTGCGGTCGACGATGGTTTCCAGCAGCTTCAGGAGCAGCGCCGCGCCGCTGCGCATCTCGTGCGGAACGCGGGTGATGGCGGCAATGAAGAGATGGAAGGATTTCGGCTCGGCGTAACGGATCGTCACCAGACGCTTGCCGGCAAGGATGAAGGCGACGTCGGTGAGACGGGGATCGTCCGAATCCGCCTTCCACACCAGGGAGGCGGTCATGAAGACATTGCCGTCTTCCATATAAAGCCGGCTGGAGGGTTCGATATCCTTCAGATCTTCGCGGGTTGGCAGATCGAGCCCCAGCAGCTTTTCCACATGCTGCTCTTCCGCCCTGTCCGGATTGACGAGATCGATCCAGACGATGTCGTCGGGAATCTGTCCGGAGCCGTCGTCTGACGACAGGCTGATCGCCTCGCAATTGGCGCGATAGGCTTTTATCAATCCGTTTCTCCGCTCCACATTGCAGGCTTCAGCCGCAATGCTGCTTAACATATCCTGTTTGCGCTCGGCAAACCCTTGGACGACACTTCAGGGAACGCCGGAACGAGCGGGATTTTCACAATCTCGCCAGCCCGATGGACCAAGAGCCAAACGGCGCAGGCGTATGCGCCCAAAGCGAGATGCAATCAAGCAATATTTTTTCTCGACAGCATTGCAGGCGAAGCATCTCTGTAGTTCAAATCCGGGAAGCCTGCTCGATACTGGCGATTAATCTTCTGTTTTCAAAGGATTATTCAAAGCGGGCAGACACCTGCCCGATTTTGCGTCCATGATTGCCGCGCTACTCGAAAACGATCTTCGGCGCCGCTTTTCTCTCGCCCGCACCGATGCGCGCCCAGACTTTTTCGGCAATATCGCGATAGATCGCGGCCTGCGGGCCATCGGGCTCGGCGGCGACGACCGGCGTTCCGGCGTCCGACATTTCGCGGATGGAGATGGTGAGCGGCACTTCGCCGAGGAAGGGCACGCCGATCCTTTCAGCCTCCGCCTTCGCGCCGCCATGGCCGAAAATATCGTAGCGCGCGCCGGTATCGGGCGCGATGAAATAGCTCATATTCTCGATGACGCCGAGGAGCGGAACCTCCACCTTGCGGAACATGGTGATGCCCTTGCGTGCGTCGATCAGCGCCAGATCCTGCGGCGTGGAAACGATGACGGCGCCGGCGAGCGGCACCTGCTGGGCGATGGTAAGCTGCGCGTCGCCCGTGCCGGGCGGCATGTCGAGCACCAGCACATCCAGTTCGCCCCAGGCCACTTCGCGCAGCATCTGCATCAGGGCGGACTGCACCATCGGCCCGCGCCAGATCATCGCGGCTTCCTCATCCACCAGAAAGCCCATGGACATGACCTTCAGCCCGTAGTTTTCCATGGGAAGGATGATGCGGTCTTCCTGCTGCTGCGGGCGGCCGGAAATTTTCAGCAGTCGCGGCAGCGAAGGGCCGTAAATATCGGCATCGAGCATGCCGACCTTAAGGCCGAGCGACTGGAGGCCGAGCGCCAGATTGACCGCGGTGGTCGACTTGCCCACCCCGCCCTTGCCCGAGGCGACAGCGATGATTGCCCGCACACCCGGAACGCCCACCTTCGACGAGCCGGGCTGTTGGGCCGGCCGGCCGGTTGCGGCGGCGCGGCGCGCGGCGGGTGCGGGTTGCTGCTGGCCGGGCTTGCGGTCGGCCGTCAGTGCCACGACCGCGCCGACGATACCTTCTACGCTTTTGGCCGCCTGTTCGGCGGCAAGCCGCAACGGCTCCATCTCCGCAGCCTTGTCGGCCGGGACAGTGATCGAGAAGTAGGCCTTCGCATCGGCGATGAAGATTTCCGAGACCATGCCGAGTGCGACGATGCTCTTGCCGCTGCCGGGATAGATCACCGCTTCCAGCGCCTTTTCCACCTGGCTCCTGCTGACCTCTGCCATATTCCTGCTCCGCTTCATCATCCGACCGGGTATTGCGTGCCATCCATAGACAAGCCGGAGCGCTTCGCCAATGCCAAAGCGCGACAGTCCGGCATTCGCGACGATTTAACGCTGCGGTTTCAGATTTCGTCGTCCATCTCGAGCGTTTCCGGATCGAAAACATGGCCGTCGAAAAAACAGTCGGGGCCGAGCACCAGACCCGTGCGGGATGCGCCGACATGAACAGGCTCACGCAGCGTGCCCTCGAGCTTCAGATTAGCGCCCGGCACCGGCACGAAAAGCGGCTTCATCGCCTTGCGGAAAATATCCGGCCGGTAGGCGTTGCGGGCCGCCTCCACCATGGCGGGATCGAACCGGTAATCGGCGGAAACCTCGCCCCAGCGCAACATCTGGCTGAAGAACCACAGGGCTTGGCTCTGCCAGGGAAAATTGGCGGCCTTGGCGCTGGTCACGAAAAACTCCTGAAAACGCTGCATGTCCCGCTGCGAGGTGGAAATATAGCCCGTCAGCGCCGGCAGCAGGAATTCGCCGTTCTCATCCATATATTGAGGGGCGGCGAGGATGCCGGCCAGTTCCTCGATATTGGCGGCATTGGCGCACCATTCGCCGGCACGGTAAAGGGCACGCAACAGCCCTTCGAGAAGGGCGGGATTGTCCTCCGCCCAGCGCTTCTTCGTAGCCAGTATCTTTTCCGGCGCATTATGCCAGATCAACGCCCCGGTGGTGACGATCCGGCCGGCGCCGCCGAGCACCACGGCGCTGCCCGCCGGTTCGGCGGTACAGAGCGCATCGACCTTGCCGCTTTCCAGGAGCGCCGGCATCGCCTTCGGCAGGGCCTCGACGATTTCCATATCCCGGCCGAGCAGCACGCCGCAGCTTCCGAGCAGGTAACGCAGCGCATAAAACGGCGTGGAGACGATATCTTCGACCGCAAAGACCGGCGGATTTCCGCCCGCCGCCCGGCGCGCGGCGCAGACACGGGCCATGGCGCGTCCAAAAGCCGCCGGATCCGGCAGCTTCAGCCCTTCGCGGTAGAGTTCGTCATAAAATCCGTGGGAAACGGTCGTCGCCGATCCACCGAGGGAAAGCGTGAAAACGCCGACAATATCGGCCGGCAGATCGTCGAGGCCGACAGCGGAGCCGACGGGAACCGGGGCGGGCAGATGCGCGACGTGAACGCCATCCTCGCCAAGCGTCGCAAGCACGGCGCGGGCGGACTGTTTTCGGAAAAGTTCGAGTTCTATGCCTTCATCGGCAGCAAAGCCTTTTTCGGCAGCGGCTATCAGCACGGCGCAATCGATAGTCGGAGAAAATCCTGCTTTTACCTTATGCCGTTCCGGCAAACGATTTCTCCTTTCCGGTGATTCGAAAAGAGGATCGCCCAGGAAGCGGTTTATCACAATGATAAAATTAAGATTTCGCTATTTTATCAGGCCGACCCGCAGCGCTTTTGCGACGGCCTGGGTGCGGTTGACCGTGTCGAGTTTTTTCGTCGCGCGGTTCAGGTAATGATTGATGGTATGTTCCGACAGCATCATGATTTCAGCGATTTCGGCGCTGGTCTTGCCGGCGGCGGTCCAGTTCAGGCAGTCGATCTCCCGCTCGCTCAAGGTTTCGGGAACCCTGAGATCGAGGCGACGGATTTCAGACAGCCGGGCAAAGACATGGCTGGAAATGTAAAAAAGCTCCGCAAGCCGGCTGGCGGGCACAGCCGTCTTGTTGCCGGAAAAGGATACCGCGCCCCGTCGCATGGTGATGTCGTGAACGGGAAACCAGACCGAATTGATCATCTCGAACCGTTCGAAAAGGTTGATCACGGTTTTCTTGGCGATTTCTCCGTCGCCTCTGACCAGAAAATCCATGGAGACGGAAAAGGGGACGGTCGATTTTTTCAACTGCGCCATCACCCGGCTGGTCTGGAGCATGCCCTCTTCATCGTAACGCTGCAGAAGCTCAGCCGGCCAGCTGGTGATGATCGTATATTGCGACAGTTCGCTCGCCACTTCCGAAGACAGGTCGAGCACCATGAAAGCCTTGAATTCCCAGGCCTCCGTCAGCCGTTTCAAAAACCGGAATATATCGAATTGCGTGTTGAGATCGGCGATCTCGCGAACGCAATCAACACCAATCGACTGAACGGCGGCCGTCTCTGTTTTCTGCATCAAAGCTGTTCTTCGAGAATGAGAAAATGCCGCCGCAAAGGCCCGCCCTTGCCCGGAAATCGTTGCGGATGTTACTCACCAAAACGATTCATGCAAACAAAAGTTGAAAACTTAATTCAGAATAGTCGAAAATAATATCGAACGCATAAGAATGGGTGCATGGCCGGCGGTTCCGCACGGGAAAATCCAGGGACTGCGCACCCTGTTTTCTTCAACCATCCGCAACCGGGGATAATCTGCAGGCAAGATCGTCGGAAATCCTGTCGGCGGTCTCGCGCACCAGGGGGGCCCATTTGCGAAGCTGTTCCACATCCACGCGATAGGCCGGACCGGTGACGGAAATCGCCGCGCGAAAATTGCGGCCGGGCGCCTGGACCGGCGCGGCGACGCAGTGAATTCCGATCTCGTGCTCCTGAAGGTCGAACCCGTAGCCATTGTCGCGAATGGTCGCCACCTCCGCCATCAGCGCTTCCGGCGTCGTGAGCGTGCTTTCCGTGAAGCGATGAAAATCAAGCTCCGCGGCCAGCTGCGCCAGATCGTCGGCTGACAGCAGCGACAGCGCCGCCTTGCCCACGCCGGTGCAATATACTGGCGAGGTTTTGCCGACCTGCGAATGCATGCGCAATGTGTGCTGCCCCTCCATCTTGTCCAGATAGGTGACCTGTCTGCCGTTCAAAACGGCGAGATGCACCGACTCCTGCGTCACCTCCTGCAAGGCCGCTAGATGGGGGGCCGCGACGCTGCGCAGGTCGTTGCCGCTCCAGGCTTTCGCGGCCAGTTGCAGCAGCCTCAGCCCCACGGCATAGGTCTGATCGGCAGCGTGATCGACAAGGCCTTCGGCAACGAGATGGGCGAGCTGGCGATGAACCGTGCCGCGCGGCTGGCCGCATGCTTCGACCACATCGGTAAAGCGCATCGGTTTTTCAGCAAAGGCGATCAACTCCAGCAGCGAGACGGCCTTGCCGAGCGTGCCCGTCTCAACTCCGGCTTTCCGTTGCGCCATCGGAACCGCATCAGGCTTTTGCCCATTGGGCTTTTTATTATCGGGCATGGCAACATCCACCATCATCTGCCTTGACATAAGCGTGACGCCAAGAGAATAATTCCATTTAGTAAAATCTAGTTCCAAATAATGGAACAATCAAGCCTTTCATGGACGAGATGACGCCGATGACGCAAGCCCAATTTCCGGACCTCAAGGATGCGGGCGTGCTCGTCACCGGCGGCGGTTCCGGCATCGGGGCATCGCTGGTGGAAGCCTTTGCGATGCAGGGCGCGAAGGTTTCGTTCATCGATATCGCCGAAGAGCCGAGCCTGGCGCTCGTCAAGCGGCTTGCAACGACGGCGCCGTATCCGGTCCACTTCTTCAAGACCGACCTTCGCGATATTGCGGCGATCGAAAAGACGGTGGAGGCCTCGGCTTCCGCCACCGGCGGTATCAAGGTGCTGGTCAACAACGCCGCCTGGGACGACCGCCACGACATAGACACGGTGACGGAAGCCTATTGGGACGCCAATCAGGCGGTCAATCTCAAGCAGATGTTCTTCACGGTTCAGGCAGCCCTGCCCTATCTGCGGCAGGCGAAGGACGCCTCCATCGTCAATTTCTCGTCCATCTCGTTTCTGCTCAACATGGGCGAGCTGCCCTCCTATGCGGCGGCCAAGGCCGGCATCATCGGGCTGACGAAAAGCCTCGCCGGACGGCTGGGGCCGGAAAATATCCGCGTCAACACGCTGCTGCCCGGCATGATCGTGACGGAACGGCAGAAGGAACTATGGCTGACGGATGAGGGCATTGCCGCCACCACCGCGCGGCAATGTCTGAAACGCACGCTCGTCGCCGCCGATCTGGCGGGCCCGTGCCTGTTTCTCGCATCATCGGCATCGGGCGCCATCACGGCGCAATCCATAATCGTAGACGGAGGCCTTCTATAATGTCCGAACCCGCTTTCATCGCCGTCGACTGGGGCACGACCAGTTTCCGGCTCTGGCTCATGAGCCGATCGGGCGCGGTGCTGGCGGAGCGCAGAAGCACGGAAGGCATGACCACGGCCATGCGGACCGGTTTTGCCGATGTGCTGCAATCACATCTCGACGCCATCGGTGCGCCGGAAGGTTTGCCGGTTCTCGTCTGCGGCATGGCAGGCGCGCGGCAGGGCTGGGTCGAGGCGGGTTATATCGACGTGCCGACATCGCTTTCGGCGGTTCTCGACGGTGCGGTTCGCGTGCCGGGCCAGGCGCGGGATGTGCGCATTCTGCCGGGGCTGGCGCAGCGGGACAAAAACGCGCCCGACGTCATGCGCGGCGAGGAAACGCAGTTGCTCGGCGCTCTCGCCTCCTCGGATGCCGGTGAAAAACTCGTCTGCATGCCCGGCACCCATTCCAAATGGGTGACCGTGAAGGATGGCGCCGTGACCGGCTTTGCCACTTTCATGACCGGCGAACTCTTCGAAGTCGTCTCGAAACAGACGATCCTTTCCCATGCGGTGGCCGAGGCCGAAGCCTTTACCGGCGCGCATGAGGCTTTCACGGCGGCGGTGCGCGACATCTATGCCAATCCGCAGCTTGCGACCAATCGCTTTTTCACCCTTCGTTCCGGCCAATTGCTGCACGGCCTCACCGCCACCGATGCCAAGGCCAAGCTTTCCGGCATCATGATCGGGCTGGAAATCGCCGGCGCGCATTCGACAGCGCGGCGCGAGACACCGGTGGTGCTGATCGGTTCCGGTGCGCTCGGCGCGCTTTACGAAGGCGCCTTCACCGCCCTTGATATCCACTATACGGTCATCGATGCAGACGAGGCCGTGCGGCGCGGATTGCTGGCCGCTGCAAATGCCATCTGGCCATAAGAAGAAAGATCGACCATGCGTATTCCCTTCCCTTCCATCAAATATCCGCTGATCGCCATCCTGCGCGGTCTGAAGCCCGAGGAGACCGAAGGCGTCGTCGGCGCGCTCATCGAAACCGGCTTCCGGGCCATTGAAATTCCGCTCAACTCGCCCGATCCGTTCCGCTCCATCGAGATCGCCGCAAAGATGGCGCCCGCCGATTGCCTGATCGGCGCTGGCACCGTGCTCAGCGTGGAAGACGTGGCCTCGCTGGATGCGGCCGGCGGCAAGCTGATGGTGAGCCCCAATGCCGACGCCGATGTGATCGTCGCCGCGCGCGTCAAGGGCATGGTGACGATGCCGGGTGTTCTGACCCCCACCGAGGCGCTGGTGGCCGCGAAGGCCGGCGCGACGGGGCTGAAATTCTTTCCCGCCAGCATCATCGGCCCCGCCGGCATCAATGCGATCCGGACGATCCTGCCGAAGGATCTGGTGATCGCCGCCGTCGGCGGCGTCTCGGACAAGAATTTCGCTGAATATACCTCGGCCGGTATCGTGGCTTTCGGTCTTGGCACCAGCCTTTACAAGCCGGGTATGACGGCGGCGGAGGTGCGCGAACGCGCCACTGTCACACTTTCAGCCTATGATGCAGCCATCGGAGGATAAGAGCTTGGCGACTGTTTTTCCCTTTGCCGGACGTGTTCTGGACGAGACGCCGATGCTGCTCGGCGAAGGCCCGACCTTCGACCCTGCGACCGGCACCGCCTGGTGGTTCAATATTCTCGAGCGGGAACTGCATGAGCTGCATCTCGCCTCCGGCCGCAAGACCGTGCACGCTTTGCCCTTCATGGGCAGTGCGCTCGCCAAGGTCAGCGACAGCAAGCAGCTGATCGCCTCCGATGACGGGCTTTTCCTGCGCGACACGGCAACCGGCGTGCTGACGCTGCATGCGGAGCTGGAAAAGGATTTACCCGGCAACCGCTCCAATGATGGGCGCATGCACCCCTCCGGCGCGCTGTGGATCGGCACCATGGGCCGCAAGGCGGAGACCGGCGCGGGCAGCATCTATCATGTCGCGAAGGGCACCGTGACCAAGCTGTTTGCCGAGATCAGCATTCCGAATTCGATCTGCTTTTCGCCCGATGGCGCGACGGGATATTACGTCGATACCAAGGTGAACAAGCTGATGCGGGTACCGCTCGATGCGGAGACCGGCCTTCCCGCAGGCAAGGCTGAAGTCTTCATCGATTCCACCGGTATCAAAGGCGGCATCGACGGGTCGGTCTGCGATGCCGAAGGGCATATCTGGAACGCCCGCTGGGGCGTGGGTGCTGTGGATCGTTACGATGCGGACGGCAATCACATCGCCCGATATGAGGTGCCCGGCGGACAGACGACCTGCCCGGCCTTCATCGGCCCCGACGCATCGCACCTTCTCGTCACCTCGGCGCGCGAACATCTCGATGATGACGCCATTGCCGCCAATCCGCAGCATGGGTTGACGTTCGAGCTGGGGGTTGAGGTGAAGGGCCGGTTCGAGCCGCTTTACAGGCTCTAAGGCGCGGCGCAGGCCGCACGCAACAAAACGTGGAGAGCCTTCTGGCAAGGGTTGTTCCCGAAACGACCTCCCTCATTCCTGTGCTTGTCACAGGAATCTAGCCAGCCCAAGTCCTTGGGCTGAAAGGAGTCGTTTCGCCGCGCAGACGCGCGTCGGCTGGATTCCTGTGACAAGCACAGGAATGAGGGTTGTGGGGATGCGCCGGCGCACACAAGCTTGGCCGAGATGCAGTTTTCTCCAACAAGCGTCACGGCCAAGCCGTACCGCCTCAGGAAATATCCGACAATATCTCGCGGTAATTCTCGTGCAGATAGCGCTGGGTCGCGGCGGCATCGGCGGGGCGGCCGTAGAAATAGCCCTGCCCCATGGCGCAGCCGAGCGCGCGCAGCTTTTCCTCTTCCGCCCGTTCTTCGATCCCTTCGGCCACGACCTCGAGGTCGAGCCCTTCGCACATGGCGACGATGGCCTTGATGATGTGTTCGGAAGGGCGGTCGCTGCTGATGCGCGAGACGAAGGCGCGGTCGATCTTCACCTTGTCGAAGGTGAAATCCCGCAGGCGGCCGAGGCTCGACTGGCCGGTGCCGAAATCATCCAGAGAAATGCGAACGCCGGCGCTCTGCAATTCGCTGATGATGCGCTGGGCGGTATCGGCGGAAGTCATCACAGCCGTTTCGGTGATTTCAAGCTCCAGCCGATGCGGGTCGAGGCCGACACGCGAGAGGATGGAGAGAATATTGTCCGCCGTGCTGGGGTCCATCAATTGCGCGGAAGAGAGGTTGAAGGACAGGAAAAGCTCACGCGGCCAGAACAGGGCTGCCTCCGCCGCCTTTCGGAGCAAAGCTTCCGACAGCGCATCGATGAAACCGCGCTCTTCGGCAAGCGGCACGAAAACGGCGGGCGATACGAAACCGAGATCGGGATCGTTCCAGCGAGCCAACGCCTCGAAACCGATGACTTTCGCCTCTTCCAGCCTGACGATTGGCTGGAAATGCACGTCGATGGCATCGGTTATGATGGCGTTTCTGAGCGCCTGTTCCAGTTGCGTGGCGCGCTTCATCTCCTGCGCGATCTCGCGCGAATAGACCGTGATCTGGCCGCGGCCACGTCTCTTGGAGCGATAGAGCGCCGTCTCGGCGCTTTTCAGTAAATCCTCGAATTCATCGCCGGCGAAGGGATAGATGGCGAAACCGAAGGAAGAGGACAGGCGAACGTTACGGTCGCCGAGATCGTAAGGGGCCGAAAGCACGTCCTTGATCATGTTGCCGATGCGCTCGGCACCGGTGCGCTCGAACACCAGCGGCAGCACAAAGGCGAATTCGTCGCCGTCATGGCGCGTCACGACCGCGCCATCGGGAATGCAGGCCTTCAGCCGGTGCGCGACCTGACACAGGATTTCATCGCCCGCCTGCACGCCGAACAGATCGTTGATAGGTTTGAAGCCATCTATATTGGCGATGCCGACCGTGAAAGGCGCCGGATCGCTGGAGCGCTCGCTGGCAAGCATGCGAATCTTGTCCCGCAGACGGTAGCGGTTGCCGAGCCCCGTCAGCGGGTCGCTGTAGGCCATCGCCTGCAGCTCGTTCTGGCTGACCTGCAACGTTTGCGGCTCTGCCCGTTTCATTCCTGCATCTCGTGAATCCTGTGTCAACCGCGCTCACAATGCAGGGCAAGTATTAAAAAAGCCATAGCCTCCCGACAAAGGCAATGTCAGGCCTGCAGCCGCAGGACATCCTTGCCGAAAAGCCGCAGGAAAACCGCCTCGACCATATCCGGGCTGACGGGTTTCAGCAGCATGTCGTCCATGCCCGACGCGCGGCATTTGTCGAGATCGCCCTCGAAAGCGTGGGTGATGACGCCGACGATGGGAATGTGCTTTTCGCCGCAAAGACCGCGCATGCGGCGCGCGACTTCGAAGCCGTCGATATCGCCCAGCGTCGTGTCGAGCAGGACGGCGGAAGGCGGCTGTTCGGCAAAGAGACGCAGCGCTTCCTCGCCCGAGGTGGCGAGCCGCCAGGAAAGCCCGAGGCCCTCGAGTATCTGCGAAAAGACGATCTGGTTGACCCTGTTATCCTCGACAAGAAGTATATCGCAGACGCCGCCGGTCTTGAGGATTTCAGGCAGGTCCTCCGTCATGATCTCCCAGTCCTCGTCGGCGGTTTTTTCCTTCGGGGACGATTGCAGCCCGGCCGCAAGATAATGCAGCAACGAAGCGTCTATCTCCTCTTCCTCGATGGTGACGACGGGCAGATCATGCTCGGCGGCAATATCGAGGCAGGCGACGCTCATCTGGGCGTCGACAACGACCACATCGATGCTCACGCCGGCGGAGGTCGCGACGTCGATGAAGGCGCGCTGCTCGTCCTCGCTCGTCACCGCCGCATGGTCCATGCCGCCCGCCGTAAGCCGGCGACCGGCCGCTTGTGCAAAGCGTCCGTTTTCAGAGACGATCAGCACCGCCTTGCTCTTTAAAACCCCGCCGCGATTGTCCGTTTCTTCGTCCTTGCCATAGGTGGAGGCGACGAAAGGGACATGTTCAAGCGAGGGGATGACGGGCGTGCCGTTGGCATCGATGGTGGCGAGAGCGGTCACGTCCTCCATCGTCGTCACCAGGAAATATCGGCCGGGCCTGCCCACACGCTGCTTGCGGGTGATGGTCAGCACCTCTTCGCCGCTCAGCCGCCGCACCCTTTCGGGGATGACGCTCGGCGTGCCGCTATCCAGCACCATACGATCGGCAATATCGATCCTTCCGGCGACCTTGCGCGAGTGGAGATCGAAAACGGTGCGGCCGAGAATGCTCTCGGGGCTGGTTTCGACCAAAGCGCAGGCGGATTTGTTGACGGCGGCATAGGCCATGTTCCGGTCCTTGACGAAGACGGGAAACGGCAGATTGTCGAGAATATCCTCGATGAGCTGCACGCGCTCGAGGTCGATGCGCCATTGCTCTTCGCGTTTCTTCTGTTCGGAAATATCCGCAACCACGCTGATGCCGAGGCCGGACGGCAGGCGATTCATGACGAAGCGCAGGAAGCGTTCTCCCTTCAGCCGCTCGGTTTTTTCCGATCTTTCCTTCCAGTGCAGCGCCAGCCGCTCGCCGATCCATTCCTCCCGGCCGAGCGGGCGGGCATTGGCGGAGAGGCTCTCCGCCTCGAGCAGATAACAATCGTAAAGCGCGCTCAGATAGTCGCGCAGCCGCGCGCCCGGGCCGATGACGGCCTCTTCCAGCGGAAAAAAGCTCAAGAGTTTCCGGCTTGCGAAAATAATGTGATCGTTCCGGTCGTAAACGACGATCGCCGCGCCAAGCGCGTCGCAAAGGGCATCAAGCATCACCGTATGAACGCCCGCGCCAGAGGACGCCAAATCACTCAACTGCAAACTCCCGCCTGTTTTTCAGGGGTCAGGCTTATGTTTCTAGTGGAATCGTCCAGGGCAAATGCCGGGATGAAACGAAAAATTCCGAAAAAGAGACATCAGGGTTTGCAACTTGAAGCAGTCTTGAGGGGAAGATGACGCTCACCCATATTCGACGTCACACACCGCCCGGCGAAGGCGGCCCCGTTCCTGCGGTCATTTCAAGCCGCCTCACCATAATCAAGGCCGATTAAAGGCGGATTAACGCTTAACGCCATGTTGACGGAAATGATCGAATGCCGGACAGGCCGCAAAACATGTGCAAATTTCCGCAGCTCGAGTTTTTTGCTTTCGAAGCCACGGCGAATCCGCGAAAATGACGATCATGGCCATCAAGCAGCTTTCAGAAACCCTCATCAACCAGATCGCCGCCGGCGAGGTCATCGAAAGACCCTCCAGCGCCACGAAGGAACTGGTGGAAAACGCCATCGATGCGGGCGCGACCCGGATCGAAATCGCCACGGCGGGCGGCGGCAAGGGGCTGGTGCGGATCACCGACAACGGCTCCGGCATGTCGCCTGCCGATCTGGAGCTTGCGGTCCGGCGTCACTGCACCTCGAAAATTTCCGATACGCTGGACGATATCCGCACGCTCGGGTTTCGCGGCGAGGCGCTGCCCTCCATCGGCTCCGTCGCCAAGCTGACGATTACCAGCCGCCAACAGGGCGCGGAACAGGGTTCGGTGATTTCCGTTACCGGCGGCAAGGTGTCCGATGTGCGGCCCGCCGCCTCGAATGCCGGCACCATCGTCGAGGTGCGCGACCTGTTCTTCGCCACGCCGGCGCGGTTGAAATTCCTGAAAACGGAACGGGCGGAGGCCGCCGCCATCACCGAGGTCGTCAAACGGATGGCGATCGCCTTTCCGCATATCCGTTTCGTGCTCTCCGGCACCGACCGCTCGACGCTCGAAATCCCTTCGACCGGCGACGATCATCTTGGCCGCATGGCGCAAATCCTCGGTGCCGAGTTCAAGGACAACGCCATCGAGATCGATGCCGGGCGCGAGGATGTGACGCTGACCGGTTTTGCCGGCGTGCCGACCTTCAATCGCGGCAACTCGGCGCATCAATATGTCTTCGTCAATGGCCGCCCGGTGCAGGACAAGCTGCTTTTATCCGCCATTCGCGGCGCCTATGCCGAAACCGTGCCGCATGGGCGATATCCGGTCGCGGTGCTGTCCATCACGCTCGACCCCGCCTTTGTGGATGTGAACGTGCACCCGGCAAAATCCGACGTGCGTTTTCGCGATCCCGGCCTCATTCGCGGGCTGATCGTCGGCGCGATCCGGCAGGCGCTGACGCGTGACGGCGACAGGGCCGCAACGACGGGTGCGAGCCAGATGATGAACGCCTTCCGCCCCGGCTACAGCCCGTCCGGCCTCCGGCCCTCGCCTTCCATGGCAGCCCCCGCGCCGTGGTCCGCCGCCACCTCGCCCTCCCGCCCGCTTGCGATTTCAGGCGGAGCGCAATTTGCAGAGGCGGTGCAGTCACGCTTTTCCGACATCACCATGCCGACGGCGCGGGCCGAGCCTCGGGACACTGACGAGACCACCGCAAGCCCCTCGCCGGAACCTGTGCTTTATCCGCTCGGAGCCGCGCGGGCGCAGCTCCACGAGAACTACATCATCGCGCAGACGGAAAACGGCCTCGTCATCGTCGACCAGCATGCCGCGCATGAGCGGCTGGTGTTCGAACAGATGCGCAATGCGCTGCATTCCAGGCGGCCGCCTTCGCAGGTGCTGCTCATCCCCGAGATCATCGACCTGCCGGAAGAGGATTGCGACCGGCTGATGGATCACGCCGCCGGTTTCGATGCGCTGGGGCTCGTCATCGAGCGTTTCGGGCCGGGCGCCGTCGCCGTCCGGGAAACGCCGGCCATGCTGGGCGAAGTCAATGTGCAGGGGCTGGTGCGCCAGCTTGCCGACGAGATTGCCGAATGGGACGCAGCCTCAACGCTTGCCAACAAGCTGGAATATGTCGCGGCTACCATGGCCTGCCACGGTTCCGTGCGCTCCGGCCGGCGCATGCGGCCGGAGGAGATGAACGCGCTTCTGCGGCAGATGGAAAACACGCCGGGTTCCGGTCAGTGCAATCACGGCCGTCCGACCTATATCGAACTGAAACTTTCCGATATAGAACGGCTCTTCGGCCGTAGCTGACGCCGCAAGCAGGCGGGGCTGGCCTTGCGCCGCGCCGGGCTATATAAATTTGAGATACTGGAGCACCAAATTGTTCAGGAAAACGCTGCGCCGTTTCGGACTGGGTGCCCTGACGGGACAGAGCAGGAGACGAAAACGGATGAACAGATTTGAAGGAGGCGGCAACCGCCTCGCCGTCATCGAATATCTCGACGGTGATTTCCGCATCGTCCAGACCGGCTCGCACGTCATCTGCGCCATCACCGGCAAAAGCATTCCGCTCGATGAGCTGCGCTACTGGAGCGTGGCGCGGCAGGAGGCCTATGTGGATGCGGCGGCTTCGCTGGAAGCCGAAAAGAAGGCTGGCAATTTGCCGGCGTGAGTTGGGAAGCGGCGCGTTGAGTATAGCGCATGTGCCTCCCCTCATCCCTGTGCTTGTCACAGGGATCCAGCCAGCCCAAGTCCTTGGGCTGAGAGGACTCTTCCCGCCGCGCGGACGCGCGTCGTCTGGATTCCTGTGACAAGCACAGGAATGAGGAGAAGTGGGTGCACGGCGGTTTATCTTCTTCGGTACTCTAAAGCGACGTCCGCGCATTGTCCCGCAGCAGGCGCGCACGGCAGTTCCTCACCGCCGTATCGATGATCGTCGCGGCCGCGTTGGGGTCGTCGAACACCATGTCGATTTCGATCACCAGGCTGTTCCACAGCAATTCTTCCGCCCGGCCGTGGTGTCCGTTAAGCCGCACCGCGTCCTTGGCCGTCGTCACCAGTTGCAGGTTCTCTTTACCGGCGTCCTGTAGAAGATCGGCGATCTCATCGTCGCTAAAATGATGATGATCCGGGAAAGCGCGCTGCAGCACGATGTCGCCGCCGAGCGCCTCGACGGTTCGATAAAACTTGGCGGGGTCGGCGATGCCCGCATAGGCCAGCACGCGTCTTCCCCTGAAATCCTGCGGCTCCTGCGGCGTGATCGCCGCCACGAAGACGGGTTTGGCGGCCTTTGCCGCCTGCCGGACCAGGGCATCGGCCGCATGGCCGCTGCCGACCTTCAGGAGCCCGGTCATGTGCCGCATCTGCTCGGCAAGCGGCGCCCTCACCGGGCCGCCCGGCACGAGATGGCCATTACCGATGCCGCGCATCGTATCGATGACGACGAGCGCGTAATCCAGCGTCAGGCGTGCACTTTGGAAACCGTCATCCATGATGATGAGATCGACGCCCTCCTTCACCAGCCGGTGTGCGCCTTCCACCCGCTTGCGGGAAATGACCGTGACCGCCTCTCGCGCCAGGAGCAGCGGCTCATCGCCGACATCGGCCGAGCGGTGCTGTCCGGGATCGACAAGGGTGGTGACGTCGAGCGTGCCGCCGTAACCGCGGCTGAGAAATCCGGGTTTCAGGCCCTTTGCGACGGCGGCTCTCGCAATTGCCATCGCCGTCGGCGTCTTGCCGGCGCCGCCCACGGTGAAGTTGCCGATGCAGATGACCGGAACGGCAACGCTTGCCCTCTTCGCCGTTCGCATCCGCCGGCCGGCGATCTTGCCGTAAAGAAGCGAGAAAGGAGACAGGAGCCACGCCTGCCATCCCGCTTTCTGCCACCAGAACGGCGGCGCTTCAGAAACCATCTATTCCCGCTCCCGGCCGCGTCGCCCACGGCATTCCGTTCGCCCGTCACATGTCAGGAGGTTGTTTGCCAGAAAAAACCGTAAATTGCAAAAATGGAATAAACGGGTTTGATGGAGCCGCACCCGGCCCGGCGGAAATTCCACCGGGTTCAGAGAGCCCGTTCCGGTAAAAGCGCTTCAAGCGCGGTAATGTCGTCGAAACAATAATCGGCGTCAGCGCCGAGACTTTCGCGCGAGCCTGTTCCGGTCAAAACGGCGATGCGCAAACCGGCACCGGCATTCTTCGCCATGTGCAGATCGTGATTATTGTCGCCGACCACCGCCACGCGTTCCGGCGGAAAGCCTATCGCCTCGCAGAAACCGAGAACCATGCCGGGCTGCGGCTTGGTGCCGTAACCGCTGTCATATCCCGCGACAAAATCGACATCCTTTTCGAAACCGAAGCGGATGGCCGTCTGGCGGATGGAGTTTTCATTGTCGCTGGAGGCGATGCCGAGCTTGTAGCCGCGCGCCTTCAACCTTGCGAAAAACGCCTTGAGATCGGTGACGGGTACGGATTTATCCGCCGCCTCGGTGAACAACCGGTCGAGGCGCGCCGTCAGCTCCCCGACATCGCAGGGCGAACCGGCGGCAACCAGACCAGCGGCGATTTCCGCCGTATTGCCGGCGGCCAGAAGGCTGTCCGGTACGACATGACCGGTAACGGGGTCCATGCCGCAGGCGGAAAGAAGCCGGTCGGCAAGAACGGGATCGCCCTTGGCGGCAATCGCCGCAAGTTCGCGGTTCACCGGACCCCAGCTGGCGTCATAGCCCAGAAGCGTGCCGTCCTTGTCGAAAAGGACTGCGGCGATCGATTGCGCCGCGTTGAGTTCGATATCCGCTACCATGAACCGATGGCGCTCCGCGGTTGCAGCTTAGCGGAAACGGTGAGCGGATTGATATAGGGTTCCAGCGCCTTGACGGTGGAGGACAGCGCGCCGCGCATATCCTGGATGACCCGGTTGCCCGCATCGATCATCTTGTAACGCTCATTGTCGTTGACCAGCAGATAGTGCACCGCCTTGGCCAGCATCTCCACATCGCGGATGATGCGACCGCCGCCGGCGCGGATCAGTTTCTGATAGGCCTCGCGGAAATTCTGCACATGCGCGCCAGACAGGACGGCGCAGCCGAGCATCGCCGGCTCCAGCGGGTTCTGCCCGCCCTCGGCAGTCAAGGAGCGGCCGACGAAGGCAAGCTCGGTCAGGCGCAGGTAAAGCCCCATTTCGCCGATGGAATCGCCGAGGAAAATATCGGTTTCCGGGGTGATCACGTCATTGCGGCTGCGGCGGGCGACCGAAAGATTCATGCCCTTCAGCATCGCCTCGACATCGTCGCCGCGCTCAGGATGGCGCGGCACGATGATGGTCAGTTGCCCATTGCGCGACTTGATCGCCGCATGCACGGTGGCGGCAGCCTTCTCTTCGCCGTCGAAAGTGGAGATGGCGGCCCATGTCTTGCGATTGCCGACCTGCTCGCGATAGCTCTCCAGCAGCGCCTCGTCGCAGGGCGGCGGGTCGGTGTCACCCTTGAGGTTGCCTGAAATCACCACCGGCCAGGAGCCGAGATCGCGGAAGCGTTCGGCATCGAGATCGGACTGCGCAACTACCAGCGCCAGCTTGGAAAACAGCGATTCAGCAATGTCATGCCGGGCTTTCCAGCGGTCGAAGGAACGGTCGGAGAGGCGCGCATTGACCCGGATTTGCGGAATGTGCCGGCGTTCCAGCTCCATCATCGTCACCGGCCAGATTTCCGATTCAGCGGTGATGGCGGCATCCGGCGCCCAGTAGGTCAGGAAACGGTTGACCGCGATCTTGATATCGAGCGGCACATATTGGTGGATCACATCGTCGCCGAGCCGCGTGCGGGTCAGTTCGGCCGACGTGACGGTGCCGGTGGTCAAAAGCACGAAGATGTCGCGCTTGCGAATTTCGCGGATCAGCGGAATAAGCGCCAGCGTTTCGCCCACGCTTGCAGCATGGAACCAGACCAGCGGCCCGCGCGGACGCTCGGCGCTCGCATAACCGAAGCGTTCGAGCCGACGGCGCTTGTCTTCCTTGCCCTTCGCCGCCCGATAGGAAAGATAGGGTTTCGCGAACGGGTAAGCGGCGATACCGGCAATGCGGTAACCGGAAAGAGCGAAACGTGCGATACGGCTGCTCATGACATTCTGCCCTTGATCATTCCGCGCAATGCCCTTCCCCTGTTCTTGTTGTTATCGCCGCCTACTTCTTCTCAAATTGCGTCATTTTTTGTCATCGGAAACGAAAGCGCGATCACATTTTCTCGCCCCGGTATTCCCGGCCTGCGCCGCTCGCGCAGGAATCACGGGAAAACTCGCTTTCACCCAATAGTATTACAACGCAAGGGCAAAAGGACTCAAATTTTGTCGTCCGGATTGAGAAGACGATGCATATGCACGATAAAATAACGCATATGAGCGTTATCGACAGTCATCTGCGCCTTGGACTTCCATGCGGTGAGCGCGGAAGCATAGTCCGGATAGATACCGACGATATCGAGCGCCTTCAAATCCCGGAACTGAACATCCTGAAGGTTTTCCAGTTCGCCGCCGAATACGAGGTGCAGCAGCTGTTTCTGTTTGCCAGATTCCGTCATGTCTTTGTCTCTTTCTTAAACTCTGAGAGAGGCATTCATCTGCGGGATTTCCCGGCAAACGTCAACTGTCAGACAGATGTGAAAACGCTTTCAAAAGTGCAGGCAGCGCATAATCTGCTGCGGCGCACAATGCGGGGTGGTTCACCTGCCGGCGATTATACATCAGAGGTTTTCCATCCAGCCCGACCAGCCGGCCGCCGGCCTTCTCCAGAATGAGGTCGGCGGCGGCGAGATCCCACTCGTGCGAGTTCGCCTTGACCAGCGTTCCGTCGATACGGCCATCCGCCACCATGGCCAGCCGGTAGGCGAGCGAGGGCACGTGCGGAATGCGCTTGACGCCGCCCCGCACCTCTTCCGGCAGATGCGCGATCACGTCTTCGGGCGCCGCCAGATGGAAGATACCGGCGTTTTCGCGCGCGGCAAAAACGGGCGCCCCGTTTTTCAGCGCTTCGCCGCCTTCAAATGCCGTGAACTCCTCGGCAAGCGCCGGGGCGACAAGGGCCGCGACCACCGGCCGCCCCTCATGCACCACCGCAACGCTGACGCACCAGGTGTCCCGGCCGCCGATGAAGGCGCGGGTGCCATCGATGGGGTCGACGACGAAGACGGTGGAACGGGAAAGCCTGTCCGTATCGTCATCCGTCTCTTCGGAAAGCCAGCCGTAATCCGGCCGGGCAGAGCGCAGGATGGTTTCGAGGATTTCATTGGCGGCGTAGTCGGCCGCACTGACCGGCGAAAGCCCGCCATTCTTCCACCAGACCTCGGGATCCTTGCGGAAGAAACCGAGGGCCGTCTCGCCCGCCTTGCGGGCGGCTTCGAGGACCAGCCTCAGATCGGAGGCCCAGCGGGCCTCAGCCATATCGTTCATTTTGCCGTCTTTTCCGCGCGCCTCAAACGGCGCGCCCGTTTTTCTCTTCGCACTTGCACACAAAGTGCCGGCGAAAACAACCCGCAGGCCGTCTCACTTGCCCGCGATCGTCATGCCTTCGATGGCGAGCGTCGGGGCGGCGACGCCGTATTTGCGGTCGATATCGTTAGCCGGCGTGACCCGCATGAACATGTCCTTCAGGTTCGAGGCGATGGTGACCTCGGAAACCGCAAAGGTCTTTTCGCCGTTCTCGATCCAGAAACCGCTCGCCCCGCAGCTATATTCACCCGTGATCATATTGGCGCCGTGGCCGATCAGCTCGGTGACGTAAAAGCCGGTTCCGACCTGTCTCAGCAGGTCATCCGGCGAGAGATCCCCCGGCTCCAGCGCCAGATTGGTGGAGGCCGGCGAAACCGCCGTGCCGCCGCGCACGCCGCGACCGTTGGTTTCAAGGCCGAGTTCCCGCGCGGCCGAAGTGGACAGGAACCAGTGCTTGAGAACACCGTCCTCGATCATCGTCATCTTCTCGCCGCGCACGCCCTCGCCATCGAAGGGACGCGAGGACGGGCCGCGCACGATCTGCGGATCGTCGGTAAGATAAAGACCCTTTTTCAGAACCTGCTGGCCCATCTTATCGCGCAGGAAGCTGGTCTTGCGGGCAACGGACGCGCCGTTGATGGCGCCGGCAATCGCACCGACGAAACCGCGGGCGATGCGCGGATCGAAAACCACAGTGATGTTGCTGCCGGTATCGACCTGACGCGGGCCGACACGGCGCACCACTTTTTCACCGGCGCGGCGGCCGATTTCTTCGGCGGCATCGAGATCGGCATAATAAAGGCGGCTGTCGAAATCGTAGTCGCGCTCCATCTTCGTGCCTTCGCCGGCAATGACGCTGACGGAACGGCTGAAGCGGCTGCCCATATAGCTGCCGGAAAAACCGTGCGAGGTGGCGAGAACGAGGCCGCCCATGCCGCTCGATGCACCGGCGCCCGAGGAATTGCTGACGCCCTTGACGGCCAGCGCCGCCTCTTCCGAAGCAAGGGCTGCCTCACGCAGCTGATCCGCCGACACTTCCGTCGCATCGAAAAGCTGAAGATCGTCATAGGAAGTGGCCAACCGTTCCTTGTCCGCAAGGCAGGCAAAGGGGTCTTCCGGCGAAACCTTCGCCATGGCCACGGCCCGCTCCGCCAAGGTCTTCAGGTCGAAGCCCGGATTGGCCGAAACGCTCGCCACCCGTCGGCCAACGAAGACGCGCAGGGAAAAATCGTCGCTTTCGGAGGATTCGGTGCTTTCCACCTTGCCGAGCCGCACGCCGACCGATTGCGAGCGGGAGCGGACGACAACGGCATCCGCCTCATCCGCACCGGCGGCGCGGGCAAGATCGACAAGCTGGCTGGCGCGATCGAGAAGTTTGGAAGAATCTATTTCTGAGGACATGAGTTGGCCTTTCATTCCTGTTCCATTTATTGTGCCAGCAACCCCGCATCAAGGGCGAAACGCCGCTTTCTCCATTCGGACGGTATTGTCGCCACCCTATTCGAAAGTCCGCCCGCATGACCGAGCACGACGCTCTCTTTTCCGAACCCCTGCTGCTTCTGGCCGGCGCGGTCATCGCGGCCTCGGTTTTCCGCAAGCTCGGGCTTGGCACCGTGCTCGGTTATCTGGTGGCGGGCATCATCATCGGGCCGTTCCTGCATCTGGTCACGGATGCGAAGGACATTTTCAACGTCTCGGAACTGGGCGTGGTTTTCCTGCTCTTCATCATCGGGCTGGAACTGAAGCCGTCGCGCATCTGGCAGATGCGGCGCGATATTTTAGGGCTGGGAATGGCGCAGGTGCTGGTGACGGGCAGCGTGCTGGCGGCCATTGCCTGGTGGGCAGGGCTGATCGACTGGCGCGGCAGCCTCGTCGCCGGTTTCGGCCTTGCGCTTTCCTCCACCGCCTTTGCGCTGCAAATCCTTGCCGATGACGGCGACATGAATACGCGGCACGGCAATCGCTCCTTCTCCATCCTGCTGTTTCAGGACCTCGCCATCGTGCCGCTTCTTGCCCTCGTCACTATTCTTTCCAACCGGCCGGATGTGCCGACGGATTCGATGGTGTCCGATCTCATCGCCTCCGTCCTTGCGGTGGCGGGCATGGTGCTGGCCGGGCGTTATCTTCTGACGCCGATGTTCCAGATCATCGCCCGCACCGGTGCGAGGGAAGTGATGATCGCCGCCGCCCTCTTCGTCGTCATCGGCGCCGCCGCCATCATGGAGGCGGTGGGCTTGTCGATGGGCATGGGCGCGCTGCTGGCGGGGCTGATGCTGTCGGAATCCTCCTACCGGCATGAGCTGGAAGCCGATATCGAGCCGTTTCGCGGCCTGTTTCTGGCGCTATTCTTCATGGCGGTCGGCATGTCGCTGCATATCCATATCGTCTATGAGCATATTTTGCTCATCCTGATCGCCGTACCGGCGATGATGGCGGTGAAGGCAGCCCTGATCTATGGCCTTTGCCGCATCGCCGGCTCGTCGCGTTATGCATCGAGCCGCATCGCGCTGCTTCTGGCGCAGGGCGGGGAATTCGGCTTCGTGCTCTTCACTACGGCTGCCGCCTCCGGGCTGTTTCCGCAGGCGACGGCCTCGATCCTCGTTGCCGTCGTCACGCTTTCCATGGCGCTGACGCCGCTTCTGGCGGTTATTTCACGCCGGCTGACGGCGGAGGATGCGGACGAGGACAAGCTGGAAGAGGATTTCGACGGCGCGGGCGCGGATGTGCTGATGATCGGTTTTTCCCGCTTCGGCCAGATCGCCTCGCAGATCCTGCTCGCCGGCGGGCGCGACGTAACCGTCATCGACAGCTCGGCCGACCGCGTGCGCCAGGCCGCCCGTTTCGGCTTCCGCATCTTTTTCGGCGATGGCACCCGCAAGGACGTGCTGATCGCCGCCGGCATCGAGCGGGCCGATCTCGTTGCGGTCTGCACCCACAAGAAGGAGGTGACCGACCGTATCATCGATATGATCCAGTCGGAATTTCCGAGCGTGCGCATCTATGCCCGCTCCTATGACCGCGTGCATTCCCTCGACCTCAGGAAAAAGGGCGTGGAATATGAAATCCGCGAGACGCTGGAATCGGGCCTCCTGTTCGGCAGGCGCATTCTGGAGGGGCTGGATATGGACGGCGAAAGGGCGCTGGCGATTGCCGACGACATTCGCGAACGCGACGAGGAGCGGCTTCAGCTACAGGCCGTGGAAGGCCTCGCCGCCGGCCGGCAGATGCTGCACAACAAGCCGGTGCGCGAGGTGAAGCCCGAACCGCTGATGAAGCCGAAGACCAAGGCGGAAAAGTGGGAAGAAGAAGAGGATGCGGAGGACAGCGAGACGGAAGTTTCGCTGTGAATTGAGTTCAACTTAGTGACTGGGCGAGCGCCACTTGTTTCTTCTCCCCGCCGGGGAGAAGTCCGTGGCAGCGGATGAGGGGGCAAGGGTAGCGATATTCGGAGAGGGTACCCCCTCATCCGGCCCTTCGGGCCACCTTCTCCCCCTCGGGGAGAAGAAAACTCGCCTCACTTGTCACGCCTCCACACCCTGCCCGCGGTGAAACAGTTCCACCTGCATGTCGATCTGCCGTTTCAGATCGTCCTTGATGCCGGCCGATGCGTTCAGCACCTCTTCGGACTTCAGGAAATCCAGCACACCGAAACGGTGCACGGGCGGGCGCAGGAAAATATGCGGCGGGCGTAGCCGCAGTTTCAGGGCAATCGCCGCCTGCATCATCAGCTGGCTGGCGCCGAACAGGCTGTCCAGCCGGTTCGGCATGGTGGTTCCGTCGCCTTCCGGGCCGCCGACGACATCGACGCCGATGACGATATCGGCGCGGTCCAGCAGATGCTCATAGGGCACCGGATTAAAAATGCCGCCGTCGATCATGATGCGGCCATCTATACGCACCGGCATGAACAATGCGGGAATGGCGGCAGATGCGGCCAGCGCCTGGATGATCTCGCCGCGTTCCACCACCACTTCGGTCTGGGCGTAATAATCCGTGGCTATCACTTTGAGCGGAATGGCAAGCTCGGAAAAATCCTTCGGCAGAGCCTGCGGCATCAGGGCGTGCAGGATGAGTTCGAGGTTGAACTGCCCAAGGCGAAAACCGTCCACCGCATGGCGCATCGATGCCGGGCCGAGGCTCCAGAGCCGGTTGGCGACCGAGCCTTTTCGTCCCATCAGTTCAAGCGTGTATTCACGGATTTCCCGGCCGGTCATGCCGGCCGCCCTGCCCGCGCCGATGATGGAGCCGATGGACGAACCGGAAATCGCCACGGGCCGGATGCCGAGTTCGTCCAGCGCCTCGATGACGTTGATGTGGCAGATGCCGCGTGCGCCGCCGCCGCCGAGCGCCAGTCCGAAAGTCGGCTCATGGCCGCCCGCGCCGTCACCTTCGAGAACCTCTTCCCCGGCGCGGACGATCGTTATGCTCTCGTTTACACCCTGCTCCATGCGAATACCCAAATTCTTTCCACGGCAAAGACTCTGCCTATTGCGCAAACAAGACAAGACCGTGGCGTGACGGGAAACGCTGCTGTTAGAGCATTTTCGCTTTTCTTCGAATCGCGAAAACACTCTAACTCTTTGTTATGTCGCATTTCCGGACGGAAAACCGGGCTCCACTTTTGCTGGAAATGCTTTAGGGCTCGTAACGGTAGAAATGCATTTTCGTATCGCCGAAGATGCGGCTTTCGAGCGGTTTGAAAACCGGATCGACCTTGACCGTCACATCGCCGCGCTCTTCGAGAATGGCAAGCGCGCCGGGGTTCAGCCAGCCGCCGCCATGGGCGGCCGCGAAAGCCTTCTCGCCATGGCCATAGCCATAGGGCGGATCGGCGAAGAGAAGATCGAAGGGCTCGATATTGTTGACGCCGCCGAGCTTGGTGGCGTCACGCCGCAGGATACGGGCGCGGCCATGCAGACCCAGCGCATCGATATTTTCCCAGAGCAGCCCCCTGCCCTCCACGCCGTTTTCGACGAAGAGCGCCACGCGACAGCCGCGCGAAAGCGCCTCCAGACCGACCGCACCGGTTCCGGCGAAAACGTCCAGAACGCGCGTGCCATCCAGACTTTCCGGATAGGCATGGCTCAGAATATTGAAGAGGCTTTCCCGCGTCCTGTCGATGGTCGGACGAATGGAATTCGATTTCGGCGCGGCCAGACTCCGGCCGCGGAACTCACCGCCTACGATCCGCATTACGTGTCATTCCCCTGCCTCCAGAAGGTTTGCCACCCGGGCCTTTGCCGCCCGGCTTGCCGCCGCCGGGACCACCGGGGCCTTTGCTCTTGCCCGAGAAACCCGAACGTTCACCACGCTCGCCCGATTTTCCGAAAGATGGCTTGCCGAATCCGGGTTTACCGGCCGGCTTGCCGCCACGGGGCTTGTCTCCCGCCGGGCGCTCGCCGCGTGGGCGGTCACCGTCTTCACGGGGCCTGTCGCGGAACGGACGATCACCGAAAGGTTTTTCGCCACGTGGGCGGTCACCCTCTTCGCGCGGCTTGTCACGGAACGGCCGGTCGCCGAAAGGTTTGCCGCCGCGTGCCGGGCGGTCACCGAAGCTCTTTTCACCGCGCGGACGGTCGCCACGCGGGCGATCACCTTCTTCACGCGGCTTGTCGCGGAATGGCCGGTCGCCGAACGGCTTTCCACCGCGTCCACCACGATCACCGAAGCTCTTTTCGCCACGCGGGCGGTCGCCGCGTCCGCGACCACCTTCTTCTTCGCGGGGGGAATCCGAACGGATCCACTCGCCCTCGGCATCCGCATGCCGGACGACGTTGCGCCGCGCTTCGTCCTGGGCGGAAGGCTTTTTGAAGAGGTTTTCGGCTTCCGCGCGGGCGGAGGACTTGCGTTCCTTGCCGTCACGGGTGGGCCTTGCACCGGGCGCCATCCAGACATTGGCCGTGCGGCTGGTGCCGGCGGCCTGGCGTGGGCGGCGGTCGTCGCCTTCATCCTCGCTGCGGCCCTTGGCGCCAAATTTCCCGGCGGGCTTGGAGCCGAACTTGCCGGCCGGCTTGTCGCCGCGCTTGGTGTCGAGACGGCCGAGCGCCTTTTCACGACGGTCCTCGGACTTGCCGCTCTTTTCAAAGCGCGGCTTGCCTTCCGGGGCATCGCTCTTTGCCCATTCGGATTTTACGGGCCGCTTCGGCGCGTCGTCTTCTTCATCCTCAACGGGCGCATTGTAGATCGGCGCGTCGAAATTGGCGCCGGCCTGTTCGATCAGACGCGGGCCGAGCTGGTCGCGCAGCATACGGCCGCGCACTTCCAGCACCTTGCCTTCAGCGAGATCGCCGAGCTGGAACGGACCGTAGGAAACGCGGATCAGGCGGTTGACCTCGAGACCGAGCGCGCCGAGCACGTTCTTGATCTCACGGTTCTTGCCTTCACGCAGGCCCATGCTGATCCAGACATTGTGGCCCTGGGTGCGGTCGAGCGTGGCATCGATTGCGCCGTAGAGCACGCCGTCGACGGCAATGCCTTCCTTCAGCTTGTCGAGTGCGGCCTGATCGACCTCGCCATGGGCGCGCACGCGGTAGCGGCGCAGCCAGCCGGTGGTCGGCAGTTCCAGCACGCGGGAAAGTCCGCCATCGTTTGTGAGCAGCAGCAGGCCTTCGGTATTGATATCGAGGCGGCCGATGGACAGGACGCGCGGCAGTTCACCGGGCAGATTGTCGAAAACGGTCGGGCGGCCTTCCGGGTCGGAGTTGGTCGTCACCAGACCGGCGGGCTTGTGGTAAAGCCACAGGCGCGTGCGCTCGGCGCCGCGAATCGGCATGCCGTCGACTTCGATCTTGTCGGACAGCGTGGCGTTCACCACCGGCGTATCCAGCTTGACGCCGTTCAGCGACACGCGGCCTTCCATGATCATGCGCTCGACATCGCGGCGCGAGGCGACGCCTGCGCGTGCCATGATCTTGGAAATGCGCTCGGGCTTGGAAGCGCCAACGGTTTCCGGCACCGGGGCGGCCTTTGCCTCGGTAGGTTTCTTTTCGCGCTCTGCGGCGGGCTTGCCGGGGCCTTTCGGCTTCCTGTCGCGGCTAAATGTCTTGCCGCCGTCACGCTTCGGCTTGTCTTTAAAAGTCATTTGCTGTTTGCCTGTTGTTTGGGCTGTCCTATCAGGTCCAAGCACAAGGGTTAAGAGGAAATTGAAACGCAATGGCCGAAAGGACGCATTTCATGGAGCTGGCGCTTTCGGAAGCCCGTGCCGCGGCTAAGCGGCAGGAGGTTCCGATCGGCGCGGTACTGGTTATGGACGGCCGCGTCATCGCCCGTTCCGGCAACCGCACCCGTGAATTGAACGATGTGACGGCTCACGCCGAAATCGCCGTGATCCGCATGGCCTGCGAAGCGCTGGAGCAGGAACGCCTGCCCGGCGCCGATCTCTACGTGACACTGGAGCCCTGCACCATGTGCGCGGCGGCGATTTCATTCGCCCGTATCCGCCGGCTCTATTACGGCGCGCGAGACCCGAAGGGCGGCGCAGTGGAGAGTGGCGTGCGTTTCTTCAGCCAGCCGACATGTCACCATGCGCCGGATGTCTATTCGGGACTGGCGGAAAGCGAAAGTGCGGAAATCCTGCGGCAATTTTTCCGCGAGAAACGTCTCGACGATTGAGCGACCGGCGGGAGGCGCAAGCTTTCCCGCGGGCCATCAGCCATTCGTTATTACTGGAAGGGGTTCCACCAGCTCTTGCCGGTATTTGCCACGGCCGCTTCTTTCTTGCGGCGCTTTTCCTTCTTCTGCTCCGGTTCGCCGAGATCGGTCAGCTGATCCTGCGGAACGCTGCGATATTCAGCCGGCGGATCGGTGAGGAACTTGCGCTGGGCGTTGACGACGGAGCCGCCCTGGGCATCGGCCTTGGCCTTGCGGAAGGCTTCCCATTTCTGGGTTTCGGTCATCTGGCCGGCCGTGCCGTTGCCGGCGAGCAGCGGCGAACGATAATGCGGGTTGTTCTTGTTGGCGTCCGCCTCTTCGCGCAGGCGTTCGCGGGTTTCTTCCGGCGATTCGACCCATTGCGGATTGTTTTCGCGGCTTGCCATGTTCTGCTGCGGCTCGGCCAGCTGTTCGGCACGGGTCTGGGCGGGAACGACGAGGCCCGGGCGGGGGCTATATTTCAGGTTGCGCTTTTCCTGGTCATTGCCGGTGATCGAGGTCGCGTTGCCAAGATCGTCGACAAGCTGTTCCGCCGCCGTCTTGCCCGTGCCGTAGGTCGGGCTCGTGCACGCGCCGAGCAACACGCCTATCGTCGTGATGCCAACAACCGTGCGAAACATGCCCAAACCCTGCGCATTACCCTGCATCGTCTTCATTGAAACCCTTCCAGCCGTCCGTCCCACTTCGCCAGACATCGTCTTTCGGCAGGCGGCAGCCCGCATTGCCGTGCAAATCCGGCCATTTTCAGGCAGGTGTACCGGATGAAGAGGCAAAGCGCAATTCATCCGGTCATTTTCATCGCGCATCGGCCCCAAACCCGGAATCGGGTTTCAACAGGAACGATGCGCAGCCTCGGATCATCCGAGGGCTGCAAGCTCTCGCAGCGCGGCCGCATCGCGAGCGGAAACCTCCGGATAGGCCGGATCGGAACCGACATCGGTGGTGATGCGCCAGGAACGGGCGCATTTTGCGCCTTCCGCCAGCTTCTGCTCGACCACGACCTTTGCCACTTCCGGCAGGCGGAAGCCATCGGCCGGGCCTTCATCGCCCACCACCGAGATGGCCGAGGTGATGCAGATTTCGGCGAAATCCTGCCCCTTCAGCGCCGCCAGAAGATCGGCGTCGGCGATGTGCACGACCGGAGCGGCTTCCAGCGAAGAGCCGATACGCTTTTCACGGCGTTCCACTTCCAGCGCGCCGGTGACGACCGTGCGGACCTTGCGGATTTTTTCCCACTTCGCTTCCAGCGCATCGTTTTTCCATTCCGCCGGGATTTCCGGGAACTGGACGAGATGCACCGATTCCGCATCCGGATAACGCGACAGCCAGGCCTCTTCCGTCGTGAAGGGCAGCATGGGTGCCAGCCACGAGACGAGGCAATCGAACAGCTTCGCAATGACCGACAGGGCCGCCCGGCGCTTCAGCGACGACGGCGCGTCGCAATAGAGCGTGTCCTTGCGGATATCGAAATAGAAGGCCGAAAGCTCGACATTGGCGAAATCCACCAGCGCGCGGGCGATCTTCTTGAACTCGAAGCCGTCATAACCTTCGCGCACGACACCATCCAGTTCGGACAGGCGGTGCAGCACCAGCTTTTCCAGCTCCGGCAGATCGGCATAGGCGATCTCCTCGCCCTTGTAATGGGCGAGCGTGCCGAGCATCCAGCGGATGGTATTGCGCAGCTTGCGATAGGCATCGACATTGGTCTGGATGATGGCCTTGCCGAGGCGCTGGTCTTCCCAATAATCCGTGGTCATGACCCACAGGCGCAGGATATCCGCGCCGGCGTCCTTCATGACTTCCTGGGGCGAAACCACGTTGCCCTTGGACTTCGACATCTTCTCGCCCTTCTCATCCATGGTGAAACCATGGGTGACAACGGCGTTATAGGGCGCACGACCGCGCGTCGCGCAGCTTTCAAGCAGCGACGAGTGGAACCAGCCGCGATGCTGGTCGGAACCTTCCAGATAGACATCCGCCGGCCACTTCATGTCCGGGCGGTCTTCCAGCGTGAAGGTGTGGGTGCAGCCGCTGTCGAACCAGACGTCGAGAATGTCCATGACCTGCTGCCAACGGGCATGGTCGTGGTCATCGCCGAGGAACCGTTGCTTGGCGCCTTCAGCGAACCAGGCGTCCGCACCTTCGGCCTCGAAGGCCTCGAGGATGCGGGCGTTGACGGCCTCATCGATCAGAACTTCACCCTTCTCATCGGCGAAGACGGCGATCGGCACGCCCCAGCTGCGCTGGCGCGACAGAACCCAGTCGGGCCGGCCTTCGATCATGGCGCGCAGGCGGTTCTGGCCGGAGGCCGGAACGAAGCGGGTGTCGTCGATAGCGCTCAGCGAGCGCGAACGCAGCGTCGTGCCGTCGCCCAGTTCCTTGTCCATATAGACGAACCATTGCGGCGTGTTGCGAAAGATGACCGGCTTCTTGGAGCGCCAGCTATGCGGATAGCTGTGCTTCAGACGGCCACGGGCAAACAGGTTGTTTTCCGCGATCAGCGCCTTGATGACGCGGTCATTGGCATCGCCCTTCTTGCCGTTATCGTCCATGACGCGGGCAGCGCCGCCTTCGGCGGACGGGCCGAAACCGGGGGCGTCTTCGGTGTAGAAACCGTCATCGCCAACCGGGAACGGGATGGCCGACGAAACGCCGCGCGCTTCCAGCTCACGCTGATGCGCGGTCCAGACGTCAAAGTCTTCGCGGCCGTGGCTCGGCGCGGTGTGCACGAAGCCCGTACCGGCATCGTCGGTGACGTGATCGCCTTCGAGAAGCGGAACCGGGAAATCGTAGCCAAGCGACGCCAAAGGATGAGCGCAGGTGATGGCGGCCAGTTCTTCGGTTTTCACGTCGCGAACGAGCTTGAAGGTCAGCTTCGCCTTGGCTGCGGCCTCATCGGCGAGCTTCTTGGCAAAGATCAGCTTTTCGCCCGGCTGCGGACCGAAATCGTTCTGCGCGCTTTCGACTTCGTAGAGGCCATATTCGACCCGCGACGAAAACGCGATGGCGCGGTTACCGGGGATGGTCCACGGCGTGGTCGTCCAGATGACGACGGAAGCACCGGAAAGAACAGGAGATGCCTGCACAACCGGGAACTTCACCCAGATCATGTCGCTCTCGACATCGGCATATTCGACTTCGGCTTCCGCCAACGCGGTGCGCTCGACGACCGACCACATGATGGGCTTCGAGCCGCGATAAAGCTGGCCGGTGCGGGCGATCTTCAGCAGTTCGCCGGCGATGCGGGCTTCGGCGTGGAAGTTCATCGTCGTATAGGGGTTTTCAAAGTCGCCCTCGATACCGAGGCGTTTGAACTCCTCCGACTGAACCTTGATCCAGCCGGCCGCGAAGTCACGGCATTCCTTGCGGAATTCGTTGACCGGAACCTCGTCCTTGTTCTTGCCTCTGGCGCGATAGGCTTCCTCGATCTTCCATTCGATCGGCAGGCCGTGGCAATCCCAGCCCGGAACGTAATTGGCGTCGTAACCGCGCATCTGGAAAGAGCGGGTGATGACGTCTTTCAGGATCTTGTTCAGCGCATGGCCGATGTGGATATTGCCGTTGGCATAGGGCGGGCCGTCATGCAGCACGAATTTTTCGCGGCCGGCGGCGGAGGCGCGCAGGCGTTTGTAGAGGCCCATTTCCTGCCAGCGCTTGACCGTTTCCGGTTCCTTCTGCGGCAGGCCGGCGCGCATCGGAAAATCCGTCTGCGGCAGATAGAGGGTGGAGGAGTAATCCAGTTTTTCTGCGGTGTCGCTCATAATCGTACCGTTGTTGCGCGCCGTGTCGGTCGCGCCGTCTCAATTTCAAAGAGGGCAAATACGGAAAGCGCCATGACCAAAGTCATGACAAGCGCCAAAATCCCGGACCTTCCGGCTCGTCAGAGCGGGCGGAAGGCCGGGCCAATAATTCGGCCAATCTGAGTTTTGAACATCAACCGGTATTGGGACATGGCCGGTTGTTTATGCGGTTTTCCGGCAAAAAGGAAGAGAAAAGCGACGGCAATATCGGCCGGAACAGAGGCTGACCGGCCTTACCCGGTCAGAACGCGATCCTGGCGTCCAGTTCGCTGAGCGGGCGCACGCCCGATAACATCGCCCTCGCCTCTTCTTCATCGCGCCTGATCTGGGCGACGAGCGGATCGAGACCGTCGAATTTCAGCTCGTCGCGCAGGTGCCCGAAGAAGGAGACCGAACAGACCTCACCATAAAGATCGCCGGAAAAATCGAAGACGAATGTTTCAAGCAGCGCCGCACCGTTTTCGGTAACGGTCGGGCGGTAACCGAAGCTTGCCACGCCATCGCGGATCGAACCGTCCGGGCGGCGGAACCGCACGGCATAGATGCCGGCCTTCAGTTCCGTTTCCGGCGCCAGCGCCATGTTGGCGGTGGGGTAACCCAGCGTGCGCCCCAGTTTCTGGCCGCCAATGACTTCGCTTTCCACCGTGAAGCGATAACCGAGCAGGCCTGCGGCGCCCGCCACATCGCCTTCGCACAGAAGCGAGCGAATCCGGCTGGAGGAGACGACATCCGCGCCCTCGTCGCGGAAGGCGTCCACCAGCGTCACGTCGAAGCCATGGCGTTTGCCGGCCTCCATCAGAAATGCCGGACCGCCTTCGCGGCCTTTGCCGAAATGAAAATCGAAGCCGGTGACGACAGCGCTGGCGTGAAGCCAGTCGACCAGAATGGACTGGACGAATTCCTCCGCCGAGCGCTGCGAAAATTCCCGGTCGAAGGGATATTCGATGACGGAGCGGAAACCGATGGCCTCAAGGATGCGCGCCTTCAGCGGCGCGGGCGTGAGACGGAAGACCGGCGTATCGGGACGGAAGACGGAACGGGGATGCGGCTCGAAGGTCAGCACCAACGCGGGAACGCCACGGGCTTCCGCCAGTTCCAGGGCACGATCCAGCACAGCCCGGTGGCCGCGATGCACGCCGTCGAAATTGCCGATGGCGATGACGCCGCCGCGAAGAGCTTCCGGCAGCGGCTCCTTTTTTTCATTGCGGTGAAAGACGGTCATGGCAATCGATCCATTCCTGCGCCAGCTATTCCTTGAGGCAAGATGTCCTCAGGCGAGACGGGGCATCCACCAGCCGGGAGCAGCACCCTGCCCCTTGAGATAGGCGTTGAGAAGCGCCTCGTCCGTCTGGCCGTTCAGCGTATATTCGGCGGCGTGAATGCCGCCGCTGATATAAAGAAGGTTGAGACCGCTCGCAATCGCGCCCTTCACATCCGTCGGCATGCCGTCCCCGATGGCAAGCACGCGATCCTTGGCGAAGGCACCGCGCACTTCTTTGGCCGCCGCAAGGCAGGCTTCATAGATCGGCGCATGCGGCTTGCCGGCAATGCGGACCTCGCCGCCGAGCTGTTCATAGTAAGCGGCCATGGCGCCGGCGCAGGGAATGATGCGCTCGCCGCGCTCCACCACCAGATCGGGATTGGCGCAGATCATCGGCACGTTGCGGGCAATGAAGCCCTTGAGCATTTCGGTATAATCCTCAGGCGTTTCCGTCTCGTCATCGAAAAAGCCGGTGCAGACCACGGACTGCGCTTCCGGCTCGCCGACGCGCTCGACATCGAGACCGTCCAGCAGCGGCAGATCGCGTTCCGGGCCGAGCAGGAAGACTTTTTTCGGGCCTTCCGCGATCAGGCCGCGGGTGACGTCACCGGAGGTGATGATACGGTCATAGGCCTCATCCGGCACGCCGAGAACGCGAAGCTGGGCGATGACGCCGGGAGCGGGACGCGGCGAATTGGTGATGAGCACCACCGTCTTGCCGGCCTTGCGCGCTTCCCGCAGGGCAACTGCCGCATCCGGAAAGGCGCTGACGCCATTGTGCAGCACGCCCCAGACATCCGAAAGAATAACGTCGAACCCAGCCGTGATTTCGCCGAGAGTGAGAATGCGATGGGCCATGAGATGCTTTCCGGATGCGAGAAGAAGGTGAGCGTCACATCGCAAAGCGGGACGCCGATGGCAAGGAAAAAAGCGCTGCCAGACCGGTCTTTGGCCCGCCTGACGCAGCATGAACACAAATGCCCCTTAGATGCGATGCGGCCGCAACGCGCGAAAAGAACGACGTCGCCGCGCCCGTCCGCGCATGGGAAATTTCTGTCATGGAACGCTGATAACCATAAGCCATGAAATTTTTCAGACAGGGCGTTCTTGACTCCGGAAGAAGCCCTCCTTATCTCGGTTCCGCTGGCACTCAAACAAGAAGAGTGCTAACACCCATCACGCGAGCCTGCGAAGGTTCATGAAGTCATTTGATCGAGGGATTAGGCAATGACAAGCACCAATTTCCGCCCGCTTCACGATCGCGTCGTCGTTCGTCGCGTTGAATCCGAAGCCAAGACCAAGGGCGGCATCATCATTCCCGATACCGCCAAGGAAAAGCCGCAGGAAGGCGAAATCGTCGCCGTCGGTTCCGGCGCACGCGATGAGTCCGGCAAGGTCGTCGCTCTCGACGTCAAGGCTGGTGACCGTGTTCTGTTCGGCAAGTGGTCGGGCACCGAAGTCAAGCTCGACGGCGAAGACCTTCTGATCATGAAGGAAGCCGACATCATGGGTATCATCGGCTGATTTCGCCGAACCCATCGTTTCCTTAAATTTCAAGCCGGATCCATTCCGGCCGTTCGAAACCAGGAGTTTTGAAAATGGCAGCCAAAGAAGTCAAATTCGGCCGCTCAGCGCGCGAAAAGATGCTCAAGGGCGTCGACATTCTCGCTGATGCAGTGAAGGTAACCCTCGGCCCGAAGGGTCGTAACGTCGTTATCGACAAGTCCTTCGGCGCTCCGCGCATCACCAAGGACGGCGTTTCGGTCGCCAAGGAAATCGAACTGGAAGACAAGTTCGAGAACATGGGCGCACAGCTCGTTCGCGAAGTTGCCTCCAAGACCAACGACATCGCCGGTGACGGCACCACCACCGCAACGGTTCTGGCCCAGGCCATCGTTCGCGAAGGTGCAAAGGCAGTTGCTGCCGGCATGAACCCGATGGACCTCAAGCGCGGCATCGATCTTGCTGTTGCAGAAGTCGTCAAGGACCTTCAGGCCAAGGCCAAGAAGATCAACACTTCGGAAGAAGTTGCACAGGTCGGCACGATCTCCGCAAACGGCGAGCGTCAGATCGGTCTCGACATCGCTGAAGCAATGCAGCGCGTCGGCAACGAAGGCGTCATCACTGTTGAAGAAGCCAAGACCGCTGAAACCGAACTCGAAGTCGTCGAAGGCATGCAGTTCGACCGCGGCTACCTGTCGCCTTACTTCGTGACCAACCCGGAAAAGATGGTTGCTGACCTCGAAGACGCATACATCCTTCTGCACGAAAAGAAGCTTTCGAACCTCCAGGCTATGCTGCCGGTTCTCGAAGCTGTCGTTCAGACCGGCAAGCCGCTCGTCATCATCGCTGAAGACGTAGAAGGCGAAGCTCTTGCAACGCTCGTCGTCAACAAGCTGCGTGGCGGCCTCAAGATCGCTGCCGTCAAGGCTCCGGGCTTCGGCGACCGCCGCAAGGCCATGCTGGAAGACATCGCCATCCTGACCGGTGGTACCGTCATTTCCGAAGACCTCGGCATCAAGCTCGAAAGCGTTACCCTCGACATGCTCGGCAAGTCGAAGAAGGTTTCGATCTCCAAGGAAAACACCACGATCGTTGACGGCGCCGGCCAGAAGTCCGACATCGAAGGCCGTGTTGCCCAGATCAAGGCCCAGATCGAAGAAACCACCTCCGACTACGACCGCGAAAAGCTGCAGGAACGTCTTGCCAAGCTCGCTGGCGGCGTTGCCGTTATCCGCGTCGGCGGTTCGACGGAAGTCGAAGTGAAGGAAAAGAAGGACCGCATCGACGACGCTCTCAACGCGACGCGCGCTGCCGTTCAGGAAGGCATCGTACCGGGCGGCGGCGTTGCCCTGCTGCGTTCGTCCACGAAGATCACCGCAAAGGGTGAAAACGACGACCAGGAAGCCGGTATCAACATCATCCGCCGCGCCCTGCAGGCTCTGGTTCGCCAGATCGCAGACAACGCAGGTGACGAAGCTTCCATCGTTGTCGGCAAGATCCTCGAGAAGAACGAAGACAACTACGGCTACAACGCCCAGACCGGCGAATATGGCGACCTGATCCAGCTCGGCATCGTCGACCCGGTCAAGGTTGTTCGTACGGCTCTGCAGAACGCAGCTTCGGTTGCTTCGCTGCTGATCACCACCGAAGCCATGATCGCCGAGCTTCCGAAGAAGGAAGCTGCAATGCCGGCAATGCCGGGCGGCGGCATGGGCGGCATGGACTTCTAATCAGTCCTGTCACCGGATTAAGAAAGGGCGGTCTTCGGACCGCCCTTTTTCTTTGCCGCCCATGCGTGATGATGGAAGGCGGCGCATTTTATCGGCCTCATCCTTGGGATAGGCCACTGCCGTCCCGTTTAAATTTCTCGAAGAAGTCAGGTGTCATTGGTTCTATTATTTTCGGGCATGCCGTGCCGAAGCCAATCATGCCGACGTCATCCTCGGGCCTGTCCCGAGGATCTGCAACCGATTGATTTTATTCGACGTGATTAGATCCTCGGCACAGGGCCGAGGATGACGTCGAGGGAATGTTGACCCTCCATTACGAAAAGGCTGCCGCCCGTCCGGAATTTAAATCGGACGGCAGTGGGGGACAGGCCCAAGGATGACGTCAGCGTTCTCGCGAGAGATGCTTCATGAAAATCAACAGGTTGCACAATTCTGAAGGCCAAAAGCGGAAAGGTTCGTGTATTGTCCCGTTTTGGAACAGGCGTGATTTTATCCGGCTATTTTTTGCAGCCCTATGCAATAATAGGGCACATTCAAGAGCGAATCACCACCCCATACGGGGCCGATTTCCACTCGGACCGGCTTATAAGTGCGCTATTTAGTTGTGCTTTTTCGCATATCTCGCGATATTGAAGAAGAAATACATAATATTTTTGATTTTCTCACTGGCTGGTTGTTGTAGGTAGGGGAAAATAAACTATAAGTCACCCCCCGTAAGGGTTCCGCGACGGGGCGGCCAGCATTGAAGGGGTTTCGATGCGTGGCAAACACGTTCGACTGCGGGTGGCGGTAAAGGTTCAACCTGGCAGTGGCGCTTGAAGTGGCGGCGCTGGCACGTGTTCATGCGGGGGCGCGATTTGTTTGAAATATCAAGACGCAACGATGCTCTGCCTGCGGCGGTAACGACCACGCCCGATCCCCGGACCCTGTCGCATTTCTTCATGTCGGAGGAGTGGAGCAGCGATCTTTCCAGTGGCGTCATCCGGCTCGGCGAACACGCATCATTCATGCACGGCCTGCCGCCGGGCGAGTGCGGATTGCTCAGCCTCGTCCGCTGTTACGACCGCGCTGACCACGCCCGCGTTCTGGAACTTTTCGAGCAGGTTTCCACCGCACCCTCACGTTTCTGTTTTTCAACCGGCCTCTCCATCTTGCCGGCGATGCGGCAGCCGGTCATCTGCATGGGTGAATCTTCCGGCTTCGAAGACGGCCAGCAAGGGCGCATATCAGGGCTTTTCCTGTTTCCGCGCTTTGAGGATATTCGCTTCGCCGCCTGAACATAGCGGGACAGACGCTCAGCGCCGTTCACAAAATGAAGACGATTTGTCTTCTATTGTTCATCTTTATGGGCGGATGATTTTCGGTCATTGATATCTCCAGACATTGCAGTTCAACCGGCGACACGCCGACTATTTACCGGAGATATCCATGTCCAGCAGCCAGAACGTTCTCGTTCTCATCGCCCGTATTCTGCTTTCCTTCATCTTCATCACGTCGGGCTTCAGCAAGCTCGTCGATCCGGCCGGTACGGCCGGCATGATCACGGGCGCCGGCCTGCCCGCCGCAACCGCGCTTGCCTATATTGCAGGCCTGTTCGAACTCGTTGCCGGTCTTGCCATTCTCGCTGGTTTCCAGACCAAAATCGCTGCCTGGGCGCTTGCCGTCTTCTGCGTATTCACCGGTCTGGTGTTCCACAGCGGCACCGTTGCCGTTCCCGGCTGGCCTGAGCCGGCTCTTGGCTGGATCAACACGCTGAACGGCATCATGATGGTGAAGAACATCACCCTTGCCGGCGCTTACATACTGCTTGCCGCCTTCGGCCCCGGCGCCTATTCCGTCGACGCTAAGCGTGGCGCGGCTGTGGCTCACGCCTGAGCCAGACAGATTGACCAATAAAAAAGCCGCCGGATCGCTCCGGCGGCTTTTTTGTTTTACGTCGTCAGACCGCAGCCCTGATGCGCGAGGCGATTTCCTGAACCGCCGCATCGCCCTCATGTTCCGGCTTGCGGGCACGCACGAAGCAGGCTTCCGAACGGACGATGATGCCGTCCGAGAGGATTTTCAGGTGGTTGGCCTTCAGCGTCGAGCCGGTTGAGGTGATATCGACGATGATATCCGCCTGCCCCGCTGCGGGCGCACCCTCGGTCGCGCCAAGGCTTTCGACGATGCGATAAAGCTGAATGCCGTGCTGGCGCGAAAAGAACTGCTGTGTCAGCCGCCAATATTTGGTGGCGATGGCGAGCCTGCGGCCATGACGGGCGCGGAATTCCGAAGCGACATCGCCGAGATCGGCCATGCTGTCCACATCCAGCCAGATTTCCGGCACGGCGACCACGACATCCGCATGGCCGAAACCGAGGCGGGCGCAGAACTCCACCTGCGCATCGGCATTGGTCAGCCCCTCACGCACGAGGTCCTCACCCGTCACCCCGAAATCCACGGTGCCGGCGCCGATCTCGCGGGCGATCTCGGAAGCCGAGAGATAGGCGATCTCGATATCGTCGCGCCCTTCGATGCGACCGCGATAGGAGCGGTCATTGCCGACAGCCGCGACTTTCAGCCCGGCGCGCTCCAGAACGGCGGAGGCGTCTTCCTTCATCCGGCCCTTGGAGGGCAATGCGATGGTGATCATGGCTTGTCGCTCCCGCGCACCGCTTCGATGCGATCCAGCCAGAGCGAGAAGCCCACGGCCGGGATTTTTTCCTGTGCGCCGAGCAGGGTCAGCAGCCGGTCGAAACGGCCGCCACCGGCCAGCACGCTGTCTGCGCCCGCTTCCACCACCTCGAAAACGAGGCCGGTATAATAGTCGAGCGGACGACCGAAGGCCGCGCCATAAGTGACGGTTTCGAGATCGACACCGGCATTGGCAAGCGCTGCGACGCGTTTGTCGAAAGCGGAAAGCGCGCCATCCAGTTTCAGCTTCGCCTTTGCGGCAAAATCCGCCAGAACCTGCGATGCCTGCGGCAACGGCGCCTTCAGGGCCAGGAACTGCTTGAGCAGCGCGAAGCTTTCATCCGGCAGACGCGTGGCGGCAAGCGCCAGTTTTTCCCGCAGGCGGCGGGCGATTTCCTGCGGCGCGCGGCTGGCATTGGTGGAATAGCCGGTTTCCTGCATCACCGTATCGAGATAATCGACCAGCACCGTCTCGTCGCCCGTTGCCAGAAGGCCGGCGACCCGGGCATCGAGGCCGGTCATCGGCTTGGGATGCACAAGGCTTTCCAGCAGCGCGTCGAGCTGCGCCATATCGCCGAATGCCTGCACCAGCCGCTTCTGCCAGCCAAGCGGCAGGCCAAGCGCTGCAACCACCGCCTCGAACACCTGCTGGTCGCCCAGCGTGACGGCAAGCGCCCGGCCCGGCAGCAGGCGCTGCAGAATGCCGGTGGCGTCAATGACGGCACGGGCATCGGCGGCGGCGATATCGGTATCGCCGAGATCCTCGATACCGGCCTGATAAAACTCATTGGCACCTTCGCGGCGCTGACGGAAGACTTCACCAAGATAGGAATAACGCTTCGGCGTGCCGGTCGCCGTTTCGATGTGGCGCAGGCAGACCGGGATGGTGAATTCGGGGCGCAGGCAGAGGCTCTCACCCGTTTCGCTCTCCGTCATGAAGATACGGCGGCGCAAATCCTCGCCGGCCATATCCAGAAACGGTTCGGCGGGCTGGATGACGGGCGTGTTCACACGGCTCGTGCGGCGCGCGGCGAATTCTTCCAGTAGCTCTCCGGAAAATTCCGGCATGTCGATCAGGGGCATGGAACGGTACTTTTCGTCACGGTTCGAGCGGCTGCATCATTTCGATGCGGTTTCCGAAGGGATCATGGACATAAAACCGGTGATACCCTTCAAGCGGCTCATCCTCAACCACATGGCAGCCTGCTGTTTCAAGTGTTTTTCGCAAGGTTGCCATATCATCGACCAGAAAGGCCGGATGGGATTTCTTCGCCGGGCGGAAATCCTGCTCGACGCCGAGATGCAGTTTTATCGAACCCCGGCTGAACCAGCACCCGCCACGCGTGGCCAGATTGGCGGGCTTTGCCTGCTCCGCAAAGCCGAGCAGGCCGCCATAGAAAGCGCGCGCCTCATCTTCGCGGTCCGCCGGCATCGCCAGTTGAACATGGTCGAGCGCAAGGATCGCCATGGCTTCAGCGCCCTTCGGCGGCGCGGCGAACGTCCTCTGCCTGATGCTCCAGAATCTCGCGGACCTTCGCCACCAGCTCGGCTTCCGGCACGCTGACCTGCGCCACGCGCGCCTCGCGCCAGCTGGCATTGTCCTCGATCTCGCCGGAGAGGCGCTTGCCTTCGATCAGATCCTTGATCTGCACCACACCTTCGGCGCGCTCATCACCACCCTGAATGATGGCGATGGGGGAACCGAGGCGGTCGGCATATTTCAGCTGGTTGCCGAATTTCTTCCAGTTGCCCTGATACATTTCAGCGCGGATGCCCTCGGCGCGCAGCGCCTGCGTGAAGCGCTGGTAACGACCCATACTCTCCACATCACCGTCCATGACGGTGATCAGAACCGGTGCAAGCGGCTTGACCTGACCGAGCTTGCCGAGGTTCTTGAGCGCCGTCATCAGGCGCGAAACGCCGATGGAGAAGCCCGTGGCCGGAACCGGCTGGCCCATGAAGCGCGAAACGAGGCCGTCATAACGGCCGCCGCCGCCAACGGAGCCGAACACGACCTTTTCGCCCTTCTCATTGGTGACGTCGAATGTCAGCTCGGCCTCATAGACGGGGCCGGTGTAATATTCGAGGCCGCGAACGACCGAGGGGTCGATCTTGATGCGCGTCGCATCGTAACCGGCACTGGTGACCAGAGCGCCGATGATGTTCAGTTCCTCAACGCCTTCCTCACCTTTCGAGGTGCCCGCGACCAATTTCGCCAGATCATCGGCGCTTGCCGCATAGTCCTTGATGCCGACGAAAAACAGCACCTTTTCGATCTGCTCCTCGCCAAGACCAGCGCCCTTGGTGAAGTCGCCGGATTCATCCTTGCGGCCGGGGCCGAGCAGCAGCTTCACACCTTCGGGACCGAACTTGTCGAGCTTGTCGATGGCGCGCAGCACATTGAGACGTCGACCGGCATTGTCCTCGCCGCCGAGGCCGATGGCTTCCATGACGCCGTCGAGCACCTTGCGGTTGTTGACGCGGATGACATAGTCGCCGCGCTGAATTCCGAGCGCTTCCAGTGTATCGGCCATCATCATGCACATTTCGGCATCGGCCTGCACACCGGCGGCGCCAACGGTATCGGCATCGAACTGCATGAACTGCCGGAAGCGGCCGGGGCCGGGCTTTTCATTGCGGAAGACATAACCGGCGCGATAGGTGCGGTAGGGCAGCTGGATTTCGTTGAAATTTTCCGCAACATGACGGGCGAGCGGCGCGGTCAGATCGTAGCGCAGGCTCATCCACTGGTCGTCATCGTCCTGCAGCGAAAACACGCCTTCGTTCGGGCGATCGCTATCCGGCAGGAACTTGCCGAGCGCATCGGTGTATTCAAACAGCGGGGTTTCCACCGGATCGAAGCCATAAAGCTCATAGACCCTGCGGATCTTCTCGATCATCTCGTTGGTGGCATGAATATCGGCAACCGAGCGATCCACGAAGCCGCGCGGCAGGCGGGCTTTCAGTTTCTGAGGCTTTTTTGCTTTTTCGCTCATGATGCCGATCCGATATTTTCCTGAAATTATGCCGGTGTATTAGAGGATGAAGCCCGGTGCGGCAAGCCGCAAAGGCTCCGGTTTTACTGGCCGCTGCGGCCAAGCGGTGCTATATGGGATACATGTATCCCAATTCGGATCGGGAAGGACGCGACCCATGAGCAAACAGACGGCCATACGCCTGCCGGACGAGACCTATGAGCGGCTGAAAGCGCTGTCCGAGCGCACCGGCCGCACATCCGCCTATTACATCCGCGAGGCAATCGAGAAACATATCGAAGATATGGAGGATCTCTATCTTGCGGAGGAGGCGACGCGGCGCATCCAGCGTGGAGAATCGAAGATTGTAAGCGCCGAGGAGTTCTGGCGTGATCTGGACAATTGAATATCACACGCTTGTCCAGAAAGAGATGCGCAAGATAAATCCGGAAATGCGCCAGCGAATCCGGAGTTTTCTGCATGAACGATTGGCGGCACTGGATGATCCACGCCAGACCGGCGCCGCCCTGCAAGGCTCCGAACTCGGAAATTTCTGGCGCTACCGGGTGGGCGATTACCGCATCATCTGCGATATACAGGATCACAAGCTCGTCGTGCTGGTGGTCGAAATCGGCCATCGCCGTGAAATCTACCGTTAGGCATTCATGATCCTCGAAGCCCTGCAATATGCCGCCACGCGCGCGGTCACGCCGAAAGAATTCCGGCCGCATATCCGCTATTCCGTCAACCTCTGGGCGCGCGCCAACCGCTGCGCCAAAGCCTGGGCGGAGCATGAAAACAACAGCCGGCAATTCGTGCTGCAATCGGCCAGAAAGCTGAAGCAGCGGCGAACGGCCGTCGTGCTGGGGTCTGGCCTGTTACGCGATGTGCCCTATGATGCGCTGGTGGCGATGTTCGATACGGTCGTGCTGGTCGATCTGGTGCATCTCGCCAGCGTGCAGGCGAAGCTGCGCCTCAATGCCAAAAAGAATGTCCGCATCGCCAACCGCGATCTTTCCGGCTTTGACGATGTTCTCGCCGGTCGGCCGGCGGAACCGCTCGATTTCCTGCGGCGGGTGCCCTATCTCGATCTCGTGGTATCGGCCAATCTCCTGTCACAGATCGGCACCGGCGCACGCCACCGGCTGGAGCGGGAAAAGATCGCAGATGCCCCGGACGATCTTCTGCCGAAGCTCATTCACACCCATCTGGAAGCGCTGGCTGGCCTGCCCTGCAAGGCCTGCCTGATAACGGACACCTCCTTCGACGTGATCGGCAAAGACGGCAACCTGCACCAGCATGAAGACCTGCTGCATGGCATCGAGCTTCCCGCCCCCGCCGCCGCATGGGAATGGCCGCTTGCCCCGTTTGGCGAGGAAAGCAGGGATTATCGCATCGTGCATCACGTCATCGCGCGTGAACTGACCTGATCGTCATGCTTATTCCATAATTCCAGCAGTAAATTCACGCCATGTCCCAGGTGGTCCGCACATTGATGTTCCTCGCCTTCCTGCTATACGGCGCAATGCCGGCGCAGATGGCGATGAGCATGCCGATGGCCTCGGGCATGGCAGCATCCTCGCAGTCGCCAATGAAACATGACGGTGCCCATTCGCATCGAGCCCCGGATCGGGACCAAGTGTCTCGGGCGCATGCGGAGAATGGGGCTCACGGAGGGGGCACGGGCGGTTGGTGCCCGCATGGTGAAGATGCCGCACATCCCGGTTCCTGCGCCGCCTGCCTGATCGTGGTTCCGCGAACTATCTTCGCCGATAGTGGCCGGGTGACCTTTGACTATCCCAAGCCGCAGCGCGGCATCGTCTTTCACGGCAAGGCTTCCGCGCCGCCGCTACCGCCTCCCCGCGCCTGACCCCAGATTTTTTCAGACCCGTCTTCGAAAAATCCGTCAGACACAGGAAGGATAATCCATGTCTATCAAGACCATTACGCTCGCCGCCGCTTTTGCGGCCTCTCTCGCCATGCCCGTTCTCGCACAGGAAGCGGGCGGCCATGCCGGACATGACATGTCAAAAGGCAGTATGAGCGACAGCGCTTCCACCAAGGCCTTCATGGAAGCCAGCAAGAAGATGCATGGCGATATGGCCATCGATTATAGCGGCGATGCCGATGTCGATTTCGTGCGCGGCATGATCCCGCACCATCAGGGCGCAATCGACATGGCCAAGGTCCAGCTCGAATACGGCAAGGACCCGGAAATCCGCAAGCTGGCCGAAGAGGTCATCAAGGCGCAGGAAGGCGAGATCGCCATGATGAAGGCCTGGCTGAAGTCCAAGGGCAAGTGACGACCGCTAGTGTCAAACGGGGAGCGCCGGCTGGCGCTCCCTCCCCCCAAGGTTACAACCCCGCAAGACCGGCCTTGTAGTCCTCCGAGGCCGCACGGCTGAGGCGCTCCAGCTCCATGGCCGCCCGGCTGGTATGGCGTTCCTTGTGGCGCAGCAAAGCAAAGTTGCGGGCAGGCAAATCGATGCCGGCTCGGACCAGCAGCCCCTGCCGCAGAAATAGCGAGGCGACGGAGGCAGAAACTGCCGTGGCCGCGCCGCCGGAGCGTGCCGCCATTACCACCGCCTCATTGGACGGCAGTTCCAGCATGACGGACAGTTCAGCGGGGTCCACCCCCATCTGCCGCACCGCCGCCTCGAAGGCGGAGCGGGTGCCAGAGCCCTGTTCGCGCAGAACCCATGAGGTGCCGTAGAGCATATCGAGCGCGGTGAGATAACGGCCATCCGCGAAGGGATGGGCCGAACCGGTGACCACCAGCAGCTTGTCGGAGACGACCGGCTGCACCATCAAGGCCGGCTCATCGATCCTGCCTTCGATGAAACCGACCTCTGCCAGACCGTCGAGCACGGCCTGTGTAACCGTCTTGGTATTGCCGATATCGAGCCGCACGGTCACGCCCGGATAAAGCTTCTTGAACTGCATCAGGATCGGCGGCAGCCAGTAGCTTGCAATCGTCTGGCTGGCGCAGACGGTGATTTCGCCGCGCGTCAGCCCACCCATTTCAGAGAGAATCAATTCCGCATTGCGCACACGCGCCAGCGTCGCCTTCGCTTCGCCCAGAAACGCCCGGCCGCTTTCCGTCAGTTCGATGTTGCGGCCGACGCGATGGAACAGCTCGACATTATAAAAGGCCTCGAGATTCTTGATGGCGGAGCTGACGGCGGAGGCGGTCAAACCGATGGCTTCGGCGGCCCTTGTAAGGTGCTCGCGTTCGGCAACGGCGATGAAGATGCGGAGTTGTTCGAAGGTCATGGCTTTTCATTCGATTTTATCGAATAATATATGCCATATTATTTGATAGAATAAAACAGGCCGCTACGGCATTGTCTGGCCATGGCACAACATCGCACCCTCGCTCATCCCTTTCAGTTTTCGCTTCGCTGGCTCACCCCGCTTCTGCCGGGCATTCTCCTCTGCGCGGCGGTCAGCTGCGCCGCCATTCTGGCGGAGCGCTTTCAGGTGCGGCTTGCAGGCCATGCATGGCTCGGCGATCTGGTGCTCGCCATTCTGATCGGTACGCTGCTGCGTTCGGTGGTATCGCTGCCCGCCGTCGCTTCGGCCGGCATCAAATTCAGCGCCAAGACCCTGCTCGAAATCGCGGTGGCGCTTCTCGGCGCATCCTTGAGCCTTTCCATCCTCAGAGGTGCCGGCGGTTTGCTGATCGGCGGCATTGCGCTGATCGTCGCGCTATCGCTGATCGTCAGCTATGCCGCCGGGCGGATGCTCGGTCTGCCGCCCAAGCTTGCAACGCTGATTGCCTGCGGCAATTCCATCTGCGGCAACTCCGCCATTGCCGCCGCCGCGCCCGCCATCGGCGCCAAGCCGGAAGATGTCGCCGCCTCGATTGCCTTCACCGCCGTTCTCGGTGTCGTCGCCGTGCTGCTGATGCCGTTTCTGCCACAGCTTCTGGGTCTCGACGCCACCCAATATGGCATTTTCGCCGGGCTGACGGTCTATGCCGTGCCGCAGGTTCTGGCTGCCACAGCCCCGCTCGGCGCAATCGCCGTTCAGACCGGCACCATCGTCAAGCTCATCCGCGTGCTGATGCTGGGACCTGTGATCGCCGCCCTCTCCGTCATCCATGGCCAGTCCGGCGCGGAACGCCTGAGATTACAGCAGATGGTTCCATGGTTCATCATCGCCTTCGTGCTGATGATCATGGCCCGGTCCTTCGGCCTCATTCCCGAGGCTCTGATCGGCCCTGTCGCCTCGCTCTCCAACATCCTCACCATCATGTCGATGGCGGCGCTGGGCCTTTCGGTCGATATTCGCAGCCTTCGCCATGCCGGCGGCAAGGTCATCGTCGCCGCCAGCCTGTCGCTTGTGTTGCTTGGTGTCTTGAGTTTGGGCCTGATTGTGCTGACCCAGGCGGCCTAAGCAAAAGGCGGGCTGTTATTTCCCGGTGCTGACCGTCAGCGTGTAATGCGCGCCGAGACCGCGGCGTGGCGATCCCAGGATGAGCGTCGGGCGGATCAGCCACTCCGTATCCACCTTCGGCGTCAGCGTTGCGACCTTGCCTTCGGAATCGCTGAAGAAGATCGCGTCCTCATCCGGCGTCGAAAAATCGAAGACCGCCATCAGCACGAATTCGCTGGAGGCGGCAAGCTCGATCTTCACCGTTTGCCCGGCCTTCACCTTCAGGCGATAGACATCGCCGCGCCCGCGCCGCGTCCAGCCGTCAAGCTTCAGCGGCCCGGCTGGCGGCAGCGCCACCTGCTTCAGCCTTTCGCCGTCATCGAGCCAGATACCGTCGACATTGCGGCCTTCCGCGAAGGAGGCATGCGGCACGGCGGCCACGGCCATGGTGAGAGCCAGAAGAAGGGAGGTTACCTTCATGGACGTACAAACTCCCGCCGCATGGCCTCTATCGGCTGGCGGCAATGACAGCCTTCGATATGGTCGTTGACCATACCCATGGCCTGCATGAATGCATAGACGGTCGTCGGGCCGACGAAACTCCAGCCCCGCTTCTTCAGGTCCTTCGAAAGGCGGATGGAGGCGGCGCTGGTGGGGTTAGCCCTTAACGTCGCATAGTCCAGCCTTTGCGGCCTTTCTGCGGCGGCCGGTTCGAAACCCCAGAAATAACGGGCGAGCGAACCGAATTCATCGCGCAACTCCATGGCGCGGCGGGCATTGTTGATGGTCGAGACGATCTTGCCGCGATGGCGGATGATGCCCTTGTCGGCGAGGCAACGCTCGATATCGGCCTCACCGAATTCCGCCACTTTTTCGAATTCGAAATTGGCGAAAGCGAGACGGAACGCCTCGCGCTTGCGCAGAACCGTCAGCCAGGAGAGGCCGGACTGGAAACCTTCCAGACAGATCTTCTCGAAAAGGCGGCGATCATCGGTAACGGGATAACCCCATTCCTCGTCGTGGTAACGGCTGTAATCCGCAAGCCCCTGCTGCCAGAAACACCGCACAAGGCCATCCGCGCCCGTTTCAAGTCCCGCTTCATTCATTCCGCAACCACCCTTTTCCGCTCCCGCCCGTGACCGGTTCAGACCGCGCACTTACCACTCATTCACCACGTTTCAAAACCGGGTGCTAACCTTAAATCCAGCTTTCCATAATCAAGCGCTTTTTAATGAACAGCCATTTACGATTCGCTGGCGTCGAGGTGCGAACGTGTCCGGCAAAGCGGGCAAACAGTCCCGCAAATCCATAGTTGCGACATCCCGCAGAGAGAGTCCACCCGATGACGATGAAGTCCGTTTTTCTGGCGCTGAGCCTCGTTTCCACCTTTGCCGCCCCGGCCGCCATGGCCAATGAGCGTTATCGCGAGCGCCCGCCCGTCGTCGTCAGCCCGGATCTTTCCGCCCCCTGGGTCACCCAGCTCGGCGGTCGCGGCAATGTGCGCCCCGTGGTTTATCCGCGCGCGCCTGCCGCACGCCAGCCGTTCTTCCAGCAGCGCCAGGCCGCCATGCCGCAGCGCCCCAGCTCCGGCGTCACATCGCAGCGCCCGGCACGGGTGCAGAATGCCGCCGTCCGACCCAATGCGCCGGTGCGCACCCAGATCGCGCCGCAATTCCTGCCGCAGATCGTCACCTACCCGACCAATGAAAAAACCGGCACCATCGTCATCGATACGCCGAACCGTTTCCTCTATCTCGTGCTCGCCGATGGCAAGGCCCGGCGGTACGGCGTCGGCGTCGGAAAGCCCGGTTTCGAATGGGCCGGCACCCACAAGGTAACCCGCAAGGCGGAATGGCCGAGCTGGACCCCGCCGAAGGAAATGATCAGCCGCGAGGCGACGAAGGGACACTATCTGCCGGCCTTCATGGAAGGCGGCCCGGCCAACCCGATGGGCGCGCGCGCCATGTATCTCGGCTCCACGCTTTATCGCATCCACGGCACCAACCAGCCTTGGACGATCGGCAGCAACAATTCCTCCGGCTGCATCCGCATGCGCAACGAGGATGTCACGGATCTTTACGAGCGCGTCAACGTCGGAACGAAGGTCATTGTGATATGACGGCAACGGTTCAGCCTTTCCGGCCGCTTCAGGGCCGGTGTGGCGGCGTATCCGCTTGAATTGCCGCCTTGCGGCGGTACAATCCGGCTCACTTCATTGGAATGAAACTTGGCGGGGGACGCCAGGAGCCGGACCTCTCTCAGGGGGATGATGGAACGGTCTTAAAACGGGTGGTCAATCGGCCGCCCGTTTTTCGTTTCTGTCATTCAAATGTTATCAAAAAACGGTTTGGTGAATTACTGATATCAATCTGGATTCACTTCATGCCGCGCCATAGTTTATTTGTTTGCGCCCTGCTGTTCAGCGGCGTTTCCTTCTCTACCGCAATCGCGGGCGAATTTGAAATTTCCGGTTATGGCGGCTGGCAAAGCGCGCCGCATAGCGATGTGAAGGTTTCCGACGGGCCGGATTTCCGGGCCGGATGGGAAGGCAAGTCGTTTTCCAATCCGCCCTATTGGGGCGTGCGCGGCACCTACTGGTTCGATGAGGGCCAGCTGCGGAATTTCGGCATCTCACTCGATTTTACCCATGACAAGGTCTATGCCGACGACCAGACGCTTGCCCGCTCCGGCTGGTCGCATTTCGAATTCACCGACGGCCTGAACCTTCTGACGCTCAACGCGCTCTACCGTTTTCCGCTGGAATCGCTGCCGATCACGCCTTACGTGGGCGCCGGCGTCGGCATCAACGTGCCGCATGTGGAAGTATATCGCCCGTCAGGCAAGACCTTCGAATACCAGTTCGGCGGCGCAACCCTGCAGGCGCAGGCCGGCCTCAGCTACCGCATCACCGACAACTGGTCGACTTTCGTGGAATATAAGGGCACCTATTCCTTCGTCGACGTCGATATCGACAATGGCGGCTCGTTGAAGACCGATATCATTACCAATGCGGTGAATTTCGGCGTGGCGTATAAGTTCTAGCTCTCTTCCCTCATTCCTGTGCTTGTCACAGGAATCCAGCCGACGCGCGTCTGCGCGGCGGGTAGAGTCTCTTCAGCCCAAGGACTTGGGCTGGCTGGATCCCTGTGACAAGCACAGGGATGAGGAGGGGACAAAGAAAGCCCTTACGACCCAATCTTTGCGCCACATGTTATGGCGCGCTGGATCACTGCCCTATGAGCGCACCACGATCTAAACCGAAAGCCTCGCCGGTTTCGGCCCGCCATAGGCCCAGTCCAGTAGCTCCACCGTGTGCAGGATAGGCATATCCGTGCCGGTTCCGATCTGCGTGATGCAGCCTATATTGCCGGTGGCGATGACATCCGCCCGGGTGGCCTCGATATTCTTCACCTTGCGCGCCTTGAGCCTGGCGGAAATCTCCGGCTGCAGGATGTTGTAGGTACCGGCCGAACCGCAGCAGAGATGCCCTTCCGCCGGATCGCGCACGGTAAAACCCGCCGCCTTCAGGAGTTGTTTCGGCGCAAGCGTGATCTTCTGGCCATGCTGCATGGAGCAGGCAGAATGATAGGCGACCGTGAGACCCTGGCTTTGCCCTTGCGGCAGATCGAGGGTGGCGAGATATTCGGTGATGTCTTTCGTCAAAGCCGAGACCCGCGCGGCTTTTTCGGCGTAAGCTGGATCGAGCCGCAGCATGTGACCGTAATCCTTGATGGTGGTGCCGCAGCCGGAAGCGGTGATGATGATGGCGTCGAGACCACCACTCTCCATCTCGCGCGTCCAGACATCGACATTGCGCCTTGCCGAGGCGAGCGCCTCTTCCTCGCGCCCCATATGATGCACCAGAGAACCGCAGCAGCCCTCCCCCTTCGGCACCACGACCTCAATGCCGAGCCGCGCAAGCAGGCGCAACGTCGCCTCGTTGATGCCGGGATCGAGCACCGGCTGGGCGCAGCCGGTGAGGATCGCAACGCGTCCACGCTTCTCGCCCTCGGCCGGCCGCTCTCCCGGACGGGTTGATGCGGAGGCCGCAGGCACGGCGGCGGGGGCGAGAGCGAGCATGGATTGCAGCGGCTTCAGCGCCGGAACCCTGGCAAGCAGACCGGAGAAAGGCCGCGCCAGCCGGGCCAGATGCAGGGCCAGCCGGAAACGGGCGGGATGGGGCAGGACGGCAACCAGAAGATTGCGGATCAGCCTATCCATGAAGGGACGCTTGTATGTCTGTTCGATATGGGCGCGGGCATGATCGACCAGATGCATGTAATCCACGCCGGAGGGACAGGTGGTGGTGCAGGCAAGGCAGGAAAGACAGCGGTCGATATGGGTGACGACCTCGCGGTCTGCCGGGCGGCTGTTTTCCAGCATGTCCTTGATGAGGTAGATGCGGCCGCGCGGGCTGTCCAGCTCGTTGCCGAGCGTGACATAGGTGGGACAGGTGGCGGTGCAAAAGCCGCAATGCACACATTTGCGCAGGATTTTTTCGGATTCCGCCACATGCGGATCGGCCAGTTGTTCGGGCGTGAAGGATGTTTGCATGGTTCAGACGGCCCCTTCCATCGTTACGGCCATCTTGCCGGGATTGAAGATGCCCGCCGGATCGAGCTTCTCCCCGATACGCGCAGAAAGCAGCGCCTCCGCCGCCTGGCGCGGTTCGAAGGCAGCGACCGTGGCGCGCACCGCATCGCTTGCCCTCACCAAAGTTGCATGGCCGCCGCCGAGCGCCCGGATCGCGCCGCGCAGCAAATTCGCCTCGGGGTCCGCCTCCATCTGCATCCAGACGAGGCCGCCCTGCCAGTCGTAAAAGGCGTCGATGCCCGCTTCCATGCGCAGCGCCGCGACAAGCTGATGACCCACCGAAGGCGCGACCGATACTTTCCACAAGGGCTTCGCCGCCTGTCCGGCATAGGGCGCGACATCGCGCACCTGACGCCACAAAAGTCCGCTCTCCTTACCCTCCAGCAGCGCCCACGGCCCGACCCGGTCCATGACGGAAAGGAGTTTGGCCGTGCGCGCCTCCACCGAGGCGGAGAGCCCTTCCAGCCGCAGGATGGTCGCCGGTCCGTCCGGCAATCCGCCATCGATGAAACGGGAACGAACGCTTTCCGGCAGATGCGCCGCGCCCGAAACCTCGACGCTCATCGCCATTGCCGCCGCCATGATGCGCGTCGCCGCTTCATCGTCGAGACCGGAAACGACCACGGTTTTTTCCGCAGGCGGTTTCGGCAGCACGCGGAAGGTGACTTCTGTGAGGAAACCGAGCGTGCCGAAAGACCCGGCCAGGAACTTCGACAGATCGAGCCCGGTGACATTCTTCATCACCCGGCCGCCGGCCTTGATGACCTCACCGCTGCCATTGACGAAACGGATGCCGAGCAGGCTGTCACGGGCCGCACCGGCCACATAACGGCGCGGGCCGGAAACATTGGCGGCGAAGACACCGCCAATGGTCGGCTCACCTTCGGTGCCCATGATCGGGCGGTGATCCATAGGCTCGAAGGCCATCATCTGGCGGTTTTCTGCAAGGGCGGCTTCGACGGTGGCGAGCGGGGTTCCGGCCTTGACGGTCATGACCATTTCGGCGGGCAGATAGGAGACGATGCCGTTCATCGCGCGGGAAGAGAGTGCTTCATCTGCTGCGACAGCATTGCCGAAACCGGAGCGGGTGTTGCCGCCGATGATTTTCAGCGGGCTTTTACGCGCGGCGTGGTCGCGGATGATGTCGGCGACCTGGGTTTCTGCGTAGGGGGTCAGCATGGGGCGGCGAGCTCCGGGCATCGGACAGCGACGTTTGCGCGAGGGATATCCCCCTCTGCCCTGCCGGGCCTCTCCCCGGAGATCGGCAAGAGGCTGGCGCATCGTTTCAATCGCACCGTTCGAGAATTGAGCGGGAGGTCGCCGCGAGTCGATCTCTCCCCTTGAGGGGGAGATGCCCGGCAGGGCAGAGGGGGGTAAGCCACACCCACAGAGATCACAAAACTCACACCCATCATCCCCTCCCCTCCAGCGGAAACACCTTGGAAGGGTTCATCAGCCAGCCCTCATCGAAAGCCGCGCGCACCGCCATCTGCTGGGCAAGATCGGCCTCGCCATACTGGTGGCGCATCAAATCACGTTTTTCGATGCCCACACCATGTTCGCCGGTCAAACATCCGCCGGCATCGACGCAGAGCTTCAATATTTCATTGCCTGCCTCTTCCGCGCGGGCCGCATCCTCCGGATCGTTGGCGTTGAACAGGATAAGCGGGTGCATGTTGCCATCGCCGGCATGGAAGACATTGGCGACGCGCAGGCCGAGGCGGTCGGTGATTTCGCTCGTCTTTTTCAGCACATAGGAAAGCTGGGAGAGTGGCACGGTGCCATCCATGCAGATATAATCCGCGATGCGGCCGGTTGCGCCGAAGGCGGATTTGCGGCCTTTCCAGATCGCCGCCGCCTCCATGGCCGACTGGCATTCCTTCACCGTCTTCACGCCATGTTTTCGGGCAATCGCCACGATGTCGGCCAGCATGGCGTCCATTTCCGCCTCGGAGCCTTCGACCTCGACGATCAGCAGCGCGCCGACATCCAGCGGATAGCCCGCTTTGGCGAAGGCCTCGCAAATTTCGATGGCCGGCTTGTCCATGAATTCGATGGCGACCGGGATGATGCCCGCGCCGATAATATCGGCCACGCAGGAGCCGGCCTCCTCCGACGTCTCGAAGCCGAACAGCACCGGTCGCGCGCCTTCCGGCCTGGCGATCAGCCGCACCGTCGCTTCCGTCACGATACCGAGCTGGCCTTCCGAGCCGCAGACGAGGGCGAGCAGATCGTAGCCGGCAGCATCGAGGTGCTTGCCGCCCAATTCCAGCACTGTGCCATCGACAAGCACCATTTTCACACCGAGCAGATTATTGGTGGTGACGCCATATTTCAGGCAATGCGCGCCGCCGGAATTCATGCCGATATTGCCGCCGATGGTACAGGCAAGCTGCGAGCTGGGATCCGGTGCATAAAAGAAACCTTCCGCGCCGGCCGCATCGGAAATGGAAAGATTGGTGACGCCCGCCTGCACCCGCGCCGTACGGTTATAAAAATCCAGTTCGAGGATCGAGGCCATCTTCGAAAGGCCGATCACCACCGCATCCTCCTGCGGGATCGCGCCGCCGGAGAGCGAGGTGCCGGCCCCGCGTGGCACGACGGGAATGCCGTAACGGTGGCAATATTTCATCACCGCCGCCACTTCTTCCGTCGTTTTCGGCAACGCCACGGCCAGCGGCAGGCGGCGATAGGAAACGAAGGCATCGGTTTCGAAAGGCACAAGTTCGCGCGGTTCGTGCACAAGACAGTCCGCCGGCAAAATATCCTTGAGGTCCGCTATGATGCGGTCGCGGCCTGCGACGACTTTCGCGCGCGGCTCCAGAAACTTGATCGGCTGCGTCACCGCCCCTCCTCCATGCCATCTCACCAACTGGTATTCTTTCTTTACCACTTTGAAACGACGCAATCAAATGTTATGGATTTTTTCCATTCCGGAAACAATCGAGGGCAACTATGACGAATCTGGGCGATCTGGAAGTCTTCGCAAGCGTTGCCGCCTCCGGCAGCATGTCGCTGGCCGCAAGGGAGCTTGGTTATTCGCCCGCCGTCATTTCCAAGCGCATCAAGCGGCTGGAAGAAAAACTCGGCGCGCGGCTTTTCCAGCGCACCACACGGCAAATCTCGCTGACCGAGGCGGGACAGGGCTTTTACGAGCGGGTGCTTGCCGTGCTGGAAGGGCTGGAGGAGGCCGAGGATTTCGTGTCCGGCCGCGCCAATACGGTCAACGGCACGCTGAAGGTTTCCGCGCCGACCTCCTTCGGGCGCATGCATATCGCGCCGCATCTGAAAGGTTTCATGGAGCGGCATCCTGATCTTTCGGTCAATCTGGTGCTGAGCGACGAATTCATCGACATCATCGAGGGTGGTTACGATCTGGCCATCCGTATCGCCGATCTCAATTCCTCCAGCCTTGTGGCCCGCAGGCTGGCGCCAGTGCGCCGCGTACTCTGCGCTTCTGCGGAATACGTTGCGGCCCATGGTATGCCGGCGACAATCGAGGATTTGAAAAAGCACCGCTGCCTGCCGGCCCATAATAACGATGTCTGGCGGCTGGAAGGACCGGGCGGCGCGATGAGCATTCGCCCGGAAGGGATGCTCATCACCAATTCCAGCGAGGTGATCCGCGAGGCAGTGATATCGGGGCTCGGCATTGCGCTGCGCTCCACCTGGGATATCGGCCATGAATTGCGCAGCGGCAAGCTGGTGCAGGTTCTGCCGGGTTATGAGGGATCGCGAAACGTGACGCTCTCGGCGGTTTATCCGAGCCGGCAGTTCCTGCCTGCGAAGGTTCGGCTGTTCATCGATTATCTGGCCGGGCTCTATGGGCCTTCACCCTATTGGGAGCAGGGCTGAAACGGGTCCACTCCCTCATCCCTGTGCTCGTCACAGGGATCCAGCCAGCCCAAGTCCTTGGGCTGAGAAGAGTCCTTTCGCCGCGCAGACGCGCGTCGGCTGGATTCCTGTGACAAGCACAGGAATGAGGGAAACTTACCCCTCAGTGCCCGCCCTCGGCATGGGAGCGGCGGATGCGGCGCACCACCCACCAGACGCCGAGAACCGCGAAGGGAACGGAGATGCCGGTGACGACGGCAGGGTCGAGCGGCAGCACATCATGGCTGATCGCCTTGGTGAGATAACCAATGAGGCCGACGACATAATAGGAAATGGCGGCGACCGAGAGGCCTTCGACCGTCTGCTGCAGGCGAAGCTGCATGGCGGCGCGCTTGTTCATGGTGTTGAGCAGCACCGTATTCTGCCGTTCCAGTTCCACGTCGATCCAGCTTCGGACGAGCGCCGTGGCGCGATAGAGCTTGCGCGACAGGTTGGCCTGCCGCTCCTCCACCGACTGACAGGTCCGCATGGCCGGCGCCATGCGCCGTTCCAGAAAGCTGCCCATGGTCTCGTGGCCCTGCACCGGGGTTTCCGCAAGCGCCCGGATGCGTTCGCGCACGATGCCGTCATAAGCGCGGCTGGCGCCGAAACGATAGAGGCTGAGCGCGGCATTGGCTTCCAGTTCGGCCGCAAGCCGGGTCATTTCCGCCAGCAGCGCATCGGCCTCGTCGCGCGCGCCGTTTTTCATGCGCTGGGTGATGCCGGTCAGGCCATCTTCGATGCGACGGATTTCCGGCGAAAGCGTCTGCGCCATCGGCAGGCCGAGCATGGCAAGGGTGCGATAGGTCTCGATATCCAACAGCCGCTGCACCAGTGCGCCGCGGCTGTAATCGCTCAAGCCCCGGTCGATCACCAATATCTGCGTCAGCCCGTCGCGATCCTGCCGGAAATCGGTGAGGATCGCCGCCTGACCGTCGCGCACGTCGCTGTGACAGAGGCTGGTCGGCTCGAAGATCGTCTCCGCCTGAGACGCCACGCCATTTTCCGGGCGGATTTCCAGCCGCACGCCCGAGATCAGCGAGCCGGGTGGCGAAAAGCCGTCGCCGAAGGGATCGCCGGCAATCTCTCCGCCGAATTTTTCCGGCGCGGGGCCATCCCAGAACCAGGTCGAAAATTCGGTATGCCGCTCCCAGCGCAAGGTCCCCTGCCCCCAGGGCATGGCATGGTGACGGGCATCGCGCTCCGGCGGCGCAACACCGCGGCTGCGCGACATTTCCGCGATGACCGAGTGATGCACGGCCGAACCGCCATCCATCATGAAGGCGAGCTGGACGATGATGCGCGAGGGTGCGAGAAGCACCGTCGGCCGCGCATGAACCTCCCCGAGCGCCAGCGATCTTTCCGGCGCGCTTGCGAAAGCAAATCTACCCTTGGCCATTGCGATATCGTCCCCGCCTGTTGCGCCGGTTTCATCAGAGCATTTCCAGGAAAAGTGGACCCCGGTTTTCCGTCCGGAAATGCGCTAAAATAAAGAGTTAGAGTGTTTTCGCGATTCGAAGAAAAGCGAAAAAACTCTAAAACATCGATCACGATGAAAACACCGCAATCGAAGCCGCTGTCATTGTTTTGATCCACCTGGCGGAAAAATCCGCCATCGTCACCCTGTCCTGCTGCTGCTTTAACAAAAGCCAATTCGAAAAGGCAGATGCCGTGTTGCCGCAGGCATGGCACGGATGAGGCGCGGAACTGGATAGAATATTTGACCAGTGCGATGCTTCGCTGATAATTTGCCCCCCATCGAAATACGGGGCGGGATTTCGCCGGAGACTTCTGCGATGGACGAAACGCTTTTTGCGCGCATCGAGCACAGCCGCACATCGCAGGAGGTGATCTTACGTTTCGAGGAACTGATCCTCGACGGCATATTGCGGGATGGCGACAGGCTGCCCGGCGAGCGCGAACTGGCGCAACGCCTCGATGTCTCCCGGCCTATCCTGCGGGAAGCGCTGAAGGAGCTTGAAAACCGTGGCCTCCTTACCAGCCGGCATGGCGGCGGCACCTATGTCGCCGATATTGTCGGCCCGGTCTTTTCCGATCCCTTGAGCGCGCTGATTACCCGCCACAGCCGGGCGACGCGGGATTTCCTCGAATATCGCCGCTATATCGAAGGCATGACCGCCGAACTTGCTGCACAGCGGGCGACGGAACCCGACAGGCGCAACCTCGCCGCCATCGTGGACAGAATGCGGGAAGCGCATGAGGCGGGCCGTTTCGAAGAGGAGCTTGCGGGCGATGTGGAGTTTCACAACGCCATTGGCGAGGCGGCGCATAATATCGTGCTGATGCACACGTTGCGGTCCTGCTATCGGCTTCTGAGCGACGACATCTTCTACAATCGCCATCTCATCTTCACTATCGCGGGCGCCCATGACGAGGTGCTGAGGCAACATATCGCCATCCACGATGCGATTGCCGCCGGCGATCCGGCCGCGGCAAGGGCGGCGGCGGAGGCCCATATCGACTTCATCGTGGAGACGACATCCAAGGCCCACCAGGCGCGGGAATGGGACCGGATTTCGCGTCTGAGGCAGCAGCAGCGCAGCAGCTGAAAACGCCATCCGGCGAAATGCGGCACCCTGTTTTTTCAGGTTTTGATGGAACCTTTTGTGCTCTTTGGTCTTTTTATCGGGTTAATTGGAAAAATTTACCAAGATGGGACCCATGACGACCACGAGCGAAACTGAACGCTATCCGCGGATAGCTCTCATATCGACGCATGGCTATGTCGCCGCGCACCCGCCGCTGGGTGCTGCGGACACCGGTGGACAGGTGGTTTATGTGCTTGAGCTTGCACGCAAACTCGGCCAGCTCGGTTATACTGTCGATCTTTATACCCGCCGTTTCGAAGACCAGCCGGAATTCGATGAGGTCGATGAGCGCGTCCGCGTGGTGCGCATTCCCTGCGGCGGGCGGGATTTCATTCCCAAGGAATATCTGCACCGGCACCTGATGGAATGGTGCGAAAATGCACTGCGTTTCATCAAGAAAAACGACCTGAATTATTCTTTCATCAACAGCCATTATTGGGATGCGGGCGTCGCCGGGCAGCGGCTTTCCGAAGCGCTGAAAATCCCGCATCTGCACACGCCGCATTCGCTCGGCATCTGGAAAAAGCGCCAGATGGAGACCGACTATCCGGAAAAGGCCGATACGTTCGAACTGGAATTCAACTTCAGGGAACGTATCCAGCACGAGCTTATCATCTATCGCAGCTGCGATATGGTGATCGCCACGACACCGGTACAGCTGGACGTTCTGATCGAGGATTACGGTCTGAAGCGCAAGCACATCCACATGATCCCGCCGGGTTATGACGACAACCGTTTCTTCCCTGTTTCCGATGCGACGCGGCAGATGATCCGGCAGCGTTTCGGTTTCGAGGGCAAGACGGTGCTGGCGCTCGGACGCCTTGCCACCAACAAGGGTTATGACCTGCTGATCGACGGTTTCTCCGTTCTTGCCGAGCGCGAACCGGAAGCCCGACTGCATCTGGCGGTCGGCGGCGAGAATATGGACGAGCAGGAAACCACGATCCTCAACCAGCTGAAGGAGCGGGTGAAAGCGCTCGGTCTCGAAGACAAGGTGGCCTTTTCCGGTTACGTCACGGATGAGGACCTGCCGGACATCTATCGCGCCGCCGATCTCTTCGTGCTCTCAAGCCGCTATGAACCCTTCGGTATGACCGCGATCGAGGCGATGGCGAGCGGTACGCCCACCGTCGTCACCACCCATGGCGGGTTGTTCCGGGCCATCAGCTATGGCCGCCATGCGCTGTTTGCCGATCCTTTCGACAAGGAAGACCTCGGCATCACCATGATGAAGCCGTTCAAGCATGAGCGGCTTTACGGGCGGCTTTCCCGCATGGGGGCGCACAAGGCGCGCAGCCTGTTCACATGGACCGGCATTGCCCAGCAGCTTCTCGCCCTTGTGGAAGGCAGGACCATGATGCCGGTTCTGGAAGAAGCCGATTGGGCCGAACCATGGAACGACGGCGATTGAGACCGCTTCGTCTTTTTTCCACCGATCTCGACGGAACCGTCGTCGGCGATAACGACGCCACGCGCCGGTTCCGCGATTTCTGGCATTCGTTGCCGGAGGGTCAACGTCCCCTTCTTGTTTTCAACAGCGGCAGGCTGATCGACGACCAGCTTGCGCTTCTCGAAGAGGTGCCGCTGCCGCAGCCCGACTACATCATCGGCGGGGTCGGCACCATGCTGCACGCGAAAGAGCGCAGCGAACTTGAAAGCGCCTATAAAGCTTCTCTCGGCACCGGTTTCGATCCGCAACGGATCGTCGACGTGATGGCCGGCGTGCCGGGCGTGACGATGCAGGAGGAGCGCTATCAGCACGGCCTGAAATCCAGCTGGTTCCTGCATGGCGCTGATGATGCGGCACTTGGCGAGATCGAAACAGCGCTTCTGGCCGCCGATATCGATGCCCGCATCGTCTATTCCAGCGACCGCGATCTCGACATATTGCCGAAGGCCGCTGACAAGGGTGCCGCGCTTGCATGGTTATGTGGACAATTGCGCATCGGCCTCGACGAATCAGCGGTCGCGGGCGATACTGGCAACGATCGGGCGATGTTCGAATTGAATGATATTCGCGGCGTGATCGTGGGCAATGCATTGCCGGAGCTTGTCTCACTGGCGGGTCTCGACAATCGCTTTTTCCAGGCGCGTGCGACGGAAGCCGACGGCGTTATCGAAGGCCTCCGGCATTGGGGATTAAATCCCGACAAGCGCAATACCGGCGATTATTCATAGCGGTTTTGCGTTTCAGGACTTGAAAGCAGACAGAGACGGTATTGCCGCAATCGGCTGTTTGGCCGGGAAGCCGCCCGGTCGAAGCCATGTTCGCACATCTTCCGCATTTTCCGGGCTTACAGGCTTCATCCGCATGAAGACAGTAGTGGGTTATGGGTCATGAGGGATTGGCGGAATTTACGGGATATCTATATTAGCAATTATCATTAGCGGGCAAAGAAGGACCTATTCGGATTGAAGATTTTGAATCGATTGGCGACAGATGTTGGCTTGATGTTGCGCAGACCGCCGCGACAGCAATATGCGGCGCTGTGCTATCGATTGTCCAAGAAGAATCCGGAGCCGGAAGTGTTGCTGCTGACCAGCCGGGATACGGGACGCTGGGTCATTCCCAAGGGCTGGCCCATGGCCAACAAGAAAGCCCATGCGGTGGCCGAGCAGGAAGCCTATGAGGAAGCCGGTGTCAGAGGCACGGTGGAAAAGGCGCCCTTCGGTTATTACGAATATGAGAAAAAGCTGAACAGCGGCGTCAACGTGCCGTGCAGGGTTCAGGTGCATCTGCTCGAAGTTTCGGAGATGCAGGAAAGCTTTCCCGAAAAGCAATCCAGACGTCTGGAATGGGTCAGCCCCCAGGAGGCGGGAAAACGCGTCAACGAGCCGGAATTGAAAGCGCTGATGCTCGCTTTCGACAAGCGGATGACGCATTCGAAATAGCGCGCCCGCCTCGAACGTGGCAATGTGCAGTTTGTTTTTCCAACATGGCTTTTATCGTCTTTCCTTTTGGAAAGATGTGCGAGATGTAACAGTCTTTCTGTAAAATTGCCTTCAACCTGCGACACTGCCGGACGAAAGGGAATGCTGGCAAACGAGGTCTGAATGGCAATCAAGCCGCCATCGAATATGAAACCGACGCTCGACAAGGATCTCGACAAGATTACCCGTGTCGAAGAGGCGACGCTGCATGTCACGCAGCAGCTTGCCGGCCTTGGCGCGGGGTTCATGTTCGTTGTCCTGGCGGCCATCTTCGCCGGCGTCTTCGTCACCGGCACCGCGGGTTCGGTCATCATCATCGCCGCCGTCGCCATCGGCGCCTATATGGCTATCAATATCGGCGCGAACGACGTTACGAACAATGTCGGCCCAGCGGTTGGGGCGAAGGCCATGCCGCTTGCCGCCGCCCTCATCATCGCCGCCATCTGCGAGATTGCCGGCGCGCTGATCACCGGCGGCAACGTCGTCGAGACCATTTCCAGCGGCATCATTAACATCGAAACAATTCCCGACAGGACCGCCTTTTCATGGGCAATGCTGTCGGCGCTTCTCGCCGCCGGCCTTCTCGTCAATATCTCAACATGGACCAAGGCGCCGATTTCCACCACCCATACGGTGGTGGGCGGGGTTGCGGGCGCGGGAATGGCCGCCTATGGGGCGAAGGCGGTCGACTGGCTTTCGCTCGGCAGCATTGCCTTCGCATGGGTTCTGGCGCCCTTCATCAGCGCCATCATCGCCGTCGCCATCCTTGCTTTCATCAAGGAATTCATCATCTACCGCGAGGACAAGCTCACCTCCGCTCGGCTGTGGGTTCCGGTTCTTATCGGTTTGATGGCGGGCGTCTTCACGGCCTATCTCATCTGGGTCGGATTGCGGCAGCTCATGCATGTGTCGCTTGGCCATGCCAGCCTCACAGGGCTGGTGACCGGGCTCGTGGTCTGGCGGCTCTGCGTGCCGATCATCCGCAAACAATCGGAAGGACTGGAAAACCGCAACCAGTCGCTTCGAATCCTGTTCCAGTGGCCGCTGGTTCTCGCCGCCGGCCTGATGTCCTTCGCCCATGGGGCGAATGACGTTTCGAACGCCATCGGGCCAGTCGTTGCCATCGTGCGGGCCCTGCATGACGAGGCGGTGAGCACGTCCGCCCGCGCACCGATGTGGGTGATGCTGGTCGGCGCCTTCGGGCTTTCCTGCGGTATTCTTCTTTATGGCCCGCGCCTTATCCGCCTCGTCGGTGAGCAGATCACCAAGCTCAATCCGATGCGCGCCTTCTGCGTTTCCGTGGCCACGGCGCTCACCGTGCTCGTTGCCTCACGCTTCGGCCTGCCGGTCAGCACCACCCACACGGCAATCGGCGCGGTGTTCGGCGTCGGTTTCTTCCGCGAATGGTACACGCAATCGTCGCGGCGGCGGCAGGAGCTCGTTCAGGCAGGTGACGGCAGGCCCCGCCGGTCCGAAAGATATGCCGACAATCCTTCCGAGATACGCCGCCGTTATCTCGTCCGCCGCTCCCACTTCATGACGATCATCGCCGCCTGGCTGGTCACCGTTCCCTCCAGTGCAGCGCTTGCGGCGCTGCTCTACTGGCTCATGTCCTCCCTCTTTCTCTGAACCCGAAACAGAATCCCATGCGCGCCAATTTCCGGATGCAACGCCTGTATATCGAAGCCAGCCTTGCCGAGGGCGTCGCGCAGGAGGCGACGGGCGAACAGTTCAATTATCTCGCCAACGTGCTGCGCATGACCGACGGTGCGGAAATCCTGCTGTTCAACGGTCGCGACGGGGAATGGAAAGCGAAACTTGCCTTTCCGAGCCGCAAGAAGATCGTACTCGTCCCCCTCGAGCAGACACGGCCCCAGCCGAACGCCCCGGACCTGCATTATCTTTTCGCGCCGCTGAAAGTCGGGCGCATGGATTATCTGGTGCAGAAGGCGGTGGAGATGGGCGCCGGCCTGTTGCAGCCGGTGATGACGCAGCATGTTCAGGGCAAGATCCACAATACCGAAAAACTGCGCGCCAACGCCATCGAAGCCGCCGAGCAGTGCGGCATACTGTCCCTGCCCGAGGTGACTGAGCCGGTGAAACTGAAGGACATGCTCGAGAGCTGGCCCCACGACCGGCGCATCATCTATTGCGACGAAGGTGATGCGGGGCAAAATCCGCTGCCGATCCTGCAAGCCGTCACGGAGCGCAAACTTGCCCTGCTGGTCGGCCCGGAAGGCGGATTTTCCGAGGAAGAAAGGGAGCTTCTGCGCGGCCTTGCCTTCGTTACCCCCATTCCGCTCGGGCCGCGTATCCTGAGGGCCGATACGGCCGCCGTCGCCGCGCTCGCGGTCATTCAGGCGGCGATCGGCGACTGGAATTGAATGGCCCCATTGCGCTTCATGCATCTTTAAAAGAAATTCATTTGCCTCCGGATACGATCCGGCCCTATCTGCCAATCATATGCCTCGCCGCAACAGAGACGTCATAACAAGGTAAGCCATGGCACGCGACACGACCGACCAGACCCCCCTCTCCTCCGTCACGGAGCTTACAGATTATCTGGCGGGCGGTTGCAAAGCTGAAGCCGACTTCCGCATCGGCACCGAACATGAAAAATTCGCGTTTTTCCGCGAGGATAACAGTCCCGTTCCCTATTTCGGCGAAGCCAGCATTTCAGCACTTTTGAAGGGCATGCAGGAAAAGCTCGGCTGGGAGCCGATCATGGACGGCGGAAACATCATCGGCCTTGGCGAGCAGCACGGCATGGGCGCCATCTCCATCGAGCCGGGCGGCCAGTTCGAGCTGTCGGGCGCGCCTCTCGAAAACCTGCACCAGACCTGCAAGGAATCCAACCAGCATCTGGCGACGCTGCGCGAAGTGGCCGAGCCGATGGGCATCCGTTTCCTCGGCATCGGCGGCAGCCCGCTGTGGAGCTACGACGAAACGCCGCGCATGCCGAAATCGCGTTACGCGATCATGACGCGCTATATGCCGAAGGTCGGGACCAAGGGTCTCGACATGATGTACCGCACCTGCACCATTCAGGTTAATCTCGATTTCTCCTCCGAAGCGGACATGCGCCGGAAGATGCGCGTTTCCATGAAGCTGCAGTCGCTGGCGACAGCGCTCTTCGCCTCCTCGCCCTTCACCGAAGGCAAGCCGAACGGTCTTCTTTCCTGGCGCGGCGATATCTGGCGCGACACCGACAACCGCCGCTCGGGCGTGCTGCCCTTCACCTTCAGCGATGACTTCGGCTTCAAGGACTATGTGGAATGGGCGCTTGACGTGCCGATGTATTTCATCGTGCGCGACGGCAAATATCACGATTGCACCCATGTCACCTTCCGTCAGTTCATGAACGGGGCGCTGAAGGGCGAAATCGCCGACTGGCAGCCGACCATGGGCGACTGGACGAACCATCTTTCCACCCTGTTCCCGGATGTGCGCCTGAAGCGCTTTCTGGAAATGCGCGGTGCGGATGGCGGCCCGTGGAGACGCATCTGCGCCCTTCCCGCTTTCTGGGTCGGCCTTCTCTACGATGACGAGGCGCTGACCGCTGCCGATGCGCTGACCGCCGGCTGGAGCTTCGATGAGGTCATCGCCCTTCGCGACGCCGTTCCGGCCAAGGGTCTCTCCGCCGAGATCGCCGGCAAGCCGCTTCTCGGTCTCGCCCGCGAGGTGCTCGACATTTCCCACACCGGCCTCAAAAACCGCAAGCGCCTGAACGGCGAAGGCCAGGACGAGACCGTGTTCCTGTCGTCGCTGGATGAAGTTCTTGCCAAGAAGACCACGCTCGCCGAAGACCTGCTTGCGCTTTACAACGGTCGCTGGGGCGGCTCCGTGCTGCCGGTATTCGAAGAATATCAGTATTGAGAAAATTGCCCCGCCATTAAAAAAGCCCGGCGCGGCCGAGGGGCCTGACACCGGGCAAAGGCAGGGCTATTGGCAAATCACCCTGCGGGGAAAACTTTTCCGTTCGAAAGCAATTCCGGCGGCTGGAGGTCTGCCGGAATTGCCTGGACGTTCTGGAACGTTTTGGTGCATTTCCGGACGGAAAACCGGGGCTCGCCTTTCCCGGAAATGCTTTAAACGGTCTTGAACCGGGTCACCGCGCGGTTGCGTGCGGCGCGGGTCAGATGGGCGGTCGGATCCTCGAGCAGGCCGGTATTGAGCGCATCCCTCACATCCGAGCGCGCCAGACCGATATCGGCCAGAAGGCGGTCATCGAGTTCCGTGAGGCCATTGGCCACGATACGATTGTAGATGCGCTGCAAGAACGTTTTGACGCGGAAAGCAAAGAGGCCAGCGACACGACGAAGCGTATCGTTCTGCCGGGAGGTTGCGAGTTCCAGTTCCATTCTCCGTTCTGCCGTGCGCATGACACTTATCCTTTCGTAACGGCACGATGCGGCACCGCCCCCGGCGCACCACGCGCGAGAAGCTGCCTCGGGTTGGGGGCCTGACATTTCGCCGGCCCGGGGTTGATATTGATTTGCTGGGTGTCAAAATGTCGCAAGACTATTGATCAGTCCAACGAATGTTTCTAATGTGAGGCATCAATCATTCTGATGGATGGCCATCCATGTCCGCACCTCTCGACATAGACCAGCTGCATACCTTCATCGCCATCGTCGATACGGGCAGCTTCACCAAGGCCGCAGACCGCGTTTTCAAGACGCAATCCGCCGTTTCCATGCAGATGCGACGGCTGGAAGAACGGATCGGCAAGCAGCTTTTCGCCAAGGACGGGCGCGGCAACCGCCTGACGGCGGAGGGCGAAAAGCTGATGAATTACGCCCGCCGCATCATCCGCCTCAATAATGAGGCGATCGCCGCCTTCGACGACAACCGGTTGGAAGGCATGCTGCGCATCGGCACGCCCGATGACTATGCCGACCGCTATATGCCCGAAATCATCGGGCGCTTCGCCAAGACCCATCCCAATGTCGAGCTTTATATCGTCTGCGAACCTTCGGTCAGCCTTGCCGAAAAAATGGCGCGCGGCGAGCTGGATATCGCGCTCGTCACCCACAACCCCCGTGCCCGCTCCTCCGATGTGGTGCGGACCGAGCCGCTCTGCTGGGTCGCTTCCGCCAACCACCCGCTGAAGGACGATGCACCCGTGCCGCTCGCCGTCGGGCGACGCGATTGCCACTGGCGCCAGCTTGCCTGTTCGGCGCTCGATGCCGATGGGCGGGATTATCAGGTCCTGTTCACGAGCTGGTCTTCCACCGTCGTCGCCGCCGCCGTTCTGGCGGGCATGGCCGTCTCGGTGCTGCCGGAATCGGCGCTGCGCACCGGCATGAAGGTTCTGACCGCCGCGGACGGGTTCCCGCCCCTGCCGCCGGTGCAGATCGGCCTGATGAAACGGCCGGGCCTCTCCCCTTCGCTGGTGAACGCCATCACCGACCACATCACCGCCTGCCTCGACAATATTTCGCCGATGAGCGTTGCCGACGAAATGGACAGCGATGTGAAGACCTACCCCAAGATGCCCCGCCTGCGCGCCGGACACATGCTGCCGGGATGGTAAGAGGATAGAACAAATTCCGGGGATGACGTCGCCTATGCGGGAGGCTTTGTCATCAGCCGCAAGCCGGCTAACCCCGCTCCTCCCGTCGCTCGTCCGCGTTTTCTGTGCTACCGCGCCCGCAGCGTCGCCACCGCCAGCAGCGTATCGGCGCTGATGCCCACCGAACCGCTGCCGTTGAAAAGCGTCATGATCGGATCGGTGGTGTTCTGCTGATTGTCGTACATGATGGTGAAACGGGCGACCAGCTTCTTGACCTTTTCCGGATCCTGAAAATCCTCGATGTCGAAATATTTCTTCATCATCGTCACCTGCGTATCGACCTCGGCATTGGCGAGCTCGTCCGGAATCCCGAAAGTGGTGTTGATGAAGCTCTGGAGCGCCGTGTCGGCGAGGATCGAGTAATAGGACGTCGTTCCGGCCGCCATGCGCTGGAAATAGAGCGCCAGGCGCACGCCGGCATTTTCTTCGCCCGCCTGCGTTTCCAGCGTCTGGGTGAGGTAGTTGTCCAGCGTCTCGTAAAGGCCGCGCCGGGTCTGGATCAGGCTGCGGTCCTCATGAAGAAGCGTACCGTCGGTATTGAAGTTGAAGGCGGTGACGAGGCGGCGGAAGACCGGGTCCATCTCCTTGTTGACGTAGCTGTCCTTGTCATCGAGCTTCGAGGTGAAGGCCTTTTCGAGCTGTTCCTTCGTCACGCTTTCGGGATCGATGCCGAGCGACTCCATCGCGAATTTGGTCAGGCGATCATTGCTCAGGAATTCCTTGAGCGTCTTGATCTTCTGCATCTCGGCCGTGAAATATTCCGATTCCTTCGTCGCCGTTTCCTTGTCCTTTTCCGTGCCGAAAGCCGATTTTTTCTTGATGTAGTCGGCCGACATAGTCTGCATCTCGATTTCCGACTGCGCCAGAACCGGTGTTCCGACGCTGCCATCGGAGGCGAAGTTGAACAGCTCCGCCAGCTTGACATAACGCTCGTCTTTCAGCGTGTAGACGAAGCTCTTTTTATCCTGCAGATCGCTGGTGAGGACCTTGCGAATATCGGCGGAATTCACCTTGGTCGGATCGAGGCCCACGGCTTTCAGCGCATAGGTATAGACCGCGCTGCTGTCGATGAAATCCTTGACGGATGTGACGCTGGCTATATCGCTCTTGAACAGCTTCAGCGCCTTCTCGTCGGCGGCGTCATCCTTGTCGTTATAATAGGTCATATAACCGCTGGTGGTGGTTGCGGTCTGTGCCGTCGTCTGGGGTGTCGTGCCGTCTGCCAGCGTTCCGTCGGTCTGGAAATTGAAGGCATTCCTCAGGGCGATATAACGCTTGTCGTTCTTGCCGACGGTCGCGATGTAGTTGCTCGGATCGCTCAGATCGCTGGTCAGGATATTCTGGATCGTTGCCGTGACGACTGTGAGGTCGTCAAGGTCGAAGGCGGTCCTAATATAGTTGAGAAGCCGGGTATCCGACGTCAGTTCGGTTACCGTCTTGATCGAACCGATCTTCGATTCGAAATAATCCCGGTTCAGCGTGGCGACGGTCGGCGTCACGCGCGGCGCGCTGCCGATATAGGCATCCGTCAGGGCCTTTAGATTATCCGCCGTCTGCGCCTGACCGGCGGTGACCGTGCCGTCGTTCTTGAACTCGAAGGCGGTGGCGAGCTGCGCCATCTTGTTATATTGCGTGACGGTGCTGGTGAGCGTCGTCTGCTCGGCCTTGATGGCGGCGAGCTTCGTTTCCCACTCATCCTGCGGCGGCAACACCGCCTCAAGCTGGGTCAGCTGGTCCTGGCGCGTCACCTTTTCCGCCTCCAGCTCCGTGCGCTCCTCAGCCGTCAAACCGGTGTCGGCGAGTTCGGTGTCGATTGCGGTAATCCGGGCGGTGACCTGCGCGTGCAGTTCGATATTGCCCTTCATCGTCAGTTTTTCGACTGCGTCATTATAGGCCGTGCCGTATTTCTGGTTGATGTAGCTGTCGGGATCGTTGATGTCGCTCGTCATCAATCCCTTGATATGGGCATAGGAATAGGTCTTCTCATCGATGCCGAAGACCTGAAAGATATAGGCGCGGGTGCGGTCGTTGCGCAGCAGCTGGTCGACATTGGTTACCGTGCCGACAATCGCCTTGTAATAACGGGTCTCTTCCGCAAGGCTGTCATCGAGATCGGTTATCGACGTATCGTAAAGCCCGATCATCTTGTCGAGCTGCGCTTCCGTCTGAACGGTCTTTGTCGATGTGGTGAAGTTGAAGGCTGCGGCAAATTCCCGATAGCGCTCGTCGGTGAGCTTGTTGGCGAAGCTGTTCTGGTCGTTCAGATCGCTTTCCAGCACCTTTTTCATGAAGGCTTTGGCATAGGTCATCTCGCCGAGACCGAAGGCATCCATGGCATAGGAATAGAGCTGGTAGTTGTCGAGGAACTCATCGACGCTTTTCACGTTGCCGATGTTTTCCTTGTAATATGTCGTCTGCCGCTCGATGAGCCCCTGCTGCGACACGCGCGACAGGCTTGCCTTCATATCGCGGTTGATGAGGTCGTAGCTGAGATAAGTCGATACCATCCGAATGCCCCCTGGAGATCCGCGCGCCGCTTCAGACGCCGAATGCTCCGGTTTTCAATCCACTCATCGCGCCTCCATCGGGACGCACGGCAAGCCTTTGCCTGACTATGCGGGAGACGCCTTGCCCGGAGCTTGAAAGAGCACAATTTCGGCCGGGATAAAAACCGCATTGTCCCGATCTCTTTTACCTAAGCGAAACCATGCCACAGTGTGTTTTGCTAACCATTTGGGAATGCAAAGTTTTCTTAACCGCGATTTTTAAGCAGTCTCGAACATGCGGCGGATATTCTCCCGACATCAGAGGACGAAAAGTCCCGATGAGAAGACCGGAAACCGGCTCTCAGGTAAAACAAGGGTAGAATAAACATGACCAAGACCGTTCTGAAGCCCGACTGGGCCGTCGCCACTCTCAGACTCGACCCGGCACGTTTTCCGCAACAGGTCACTTATGGAAAAGGCAATGGCGCGACCGATGTCGCCGTCACTCTCGATGAACGGGGCGCCGTTCTGAGAAAGGTTCTGTCCTCTTCCGGCCTGCCTTTGTCCTTCGCTCTGCCAGCCCGCGCCTTCAAGGGCGTTGCCGCCCGCGCCATCGACCATGGCGATGGACAGGTAACGGTGACGCTGGAGCTGCACCACGACGATCCGGATCTCTGCGTTCCGCTTCTCGTCGCCCATGATCTCTGCGATATCGCCGCCGACTGGCGCAGCTGGTCCGAAGCCTACCGTATTCCCATGCTGATGGTGGAAGCCGATGGCGTCGCCCGTCCGCTGGAAGAACATCTAGGCAAGGTGCGCACCCAGAATACCCGCCCGCGCCGCCGCCATTCCTATTTCGCGGAACGCCGCCCCCGCTTCCTCGTTCGCCGCTCCACCGGTTCGCTGGGCATGAGCATGAAGATCGAGGGCAAGGAAATCATCGCCCGCAGCTGATAATCTTCAGCCAGACAAATCAAAAAGCCCGGCGCGGATGACGCGGCCGGGCTTTTTCATTCCGTATTTTCACAGGCTTACGCCAGCAGGAGCGGCAGGATGAGGCCCGCGAAAATCAACACGCCGACGCGGTTGTTGGATTTGAACAGCACGAGGCACTGATCGACGTCATCGATATTAAGCACCCAGACCTGCCGGAACAGCATGATGGCCGCGGCGGCAAGGCCGCTATAGGCAATGACGTTAACACCCGCGACCCAGAACGACAGGAACATCATGACAAGGGCTGTGCCATAAAGGAAAACCAGCCAGCGATGTGTGTTCTCGCCAAACAGCAGGGCGGTTGAACCGATGCCCACGGCGGTGTCGTCTTCCTTGTCCTGATGGGCGTAGATTGTATCATAACCGATCGTCCAGGCGATGGAGCCGACATAAAGCAGGACAGCCGGCCAGGCGATCGATCCGAACTGTCCCGCCCAGCCCATCGGCGCACCCCAGGAAAAGGCAAGGCCGAGGAAAAATTGCGGCCAGTTGGTGAAGCGCTTGGCGAAGGGATAGATTGCCACGAAGATCAGCGAGAATATACCAGTCGCGATTGCGAAACTGTTGAACTGCAGGAGCACGACAAGCCCCGCAAGCGCCTGCAGGACGATGAAGAGCTTGGCCTGCGACCGGCTCACGCGGCCGGAAGGCAGCGGCCGCGAACGGGTGCGCGCCACGGCCATGTCGATCTTGTGGTCGGCGAGGTCATTATAGGTGCAGCCCGCGCCGCGCATCGCCACCGATCCGATGAAGAACAGCACCAGATGCCAGATCAGCGTCGCCCAGGAAAAGCCGCCGCTCGCCATCGCGACATTTGCCGCAAGGGCTGCGGACCAGAAACACGGCCACATCAGCAATTGCCAGCCGATGGGGCGATCCCACCGGGCCAGCTGCGCATAGGGCCAGAGGGGTCTCGGCAAAATCCGATAGACCCAGTTATTGGATGGCGCGTCGGAGACGCGATCTGACAAATCGCTGTGGTGAACCATGGGATGGTTCTACAGCATCGGCGGGAAAATCGGAATGGATTTCAGCAGTTGGCCGCACATGTAGAAAAGCCCCGCAGCGGTTTCGCGACGGGGCTTTGCAGGACGATATCTCGGCTATTTGTCAGGGCAGCGAGAAATTGAACTTGTAGCTCGCCTGAACGCCGATGATGAACTGGTTCTTCGAGCCGCGCTCGCGCACCAGCGAACTATCCGCGGCGTCGCCGGTCAGGCGGCGATATTCCGCAAACGAGCCGACTTCGGCGTTTTCGGTGACTTTCCAGGTGATGGCGGCGCCGATGCCGGCGGAATGCAGGCCGCCGCCCGGGCTATAGGGCGATGGCGCGCCGGCAGCCGTCTGTGCGGCACTTACACCGTAGTAACGCTCATTGTATTTGCTGCTCACCCATGTCGCGCGCGGACCGGCGGAAATCTGGATGCCGGGGGCGATATCGGTGAAGGCATCGACGGCAACATCGCCGACCACGCCGCTATGGCTGCGAATGCCCTGACGGACTTCGCCGCGAACGCGCAGCCAGTCAGTCGGATAGGCCTCGGCGAAACCGCCAAGCTCGCCGCCGCGCTTGATGCGGGTCATGCCCTTCAGATCGGACGAGTCGCCCTCGTCGCGCGGGGACACCAGCTTTCCGGCAAGACCCATGCTGATCGGGCCGTTATCCAGAAGCGAAATCGAGGCGCTGTCGTTACGCGAGGTGAAACGCGCGCCCTGGCCCTGGCGGCCGAGCGAAATGATGGGCGAGAAGCCGAATTCATTCTTGTTGTCGCCCTGATATTTCGGTGCGGTGAAACCCGCACCGCCGAGCTTCAGATACCAGTCGCCGGAAAACCAGCCTTCCGCATGGGCATTGCCCACGGCAAAAAGCGACAGAACACAGGCGGCGGCAGCCGCTGATGGCTTGAACATGAAAGCACCCCAGAAACGCAATACAGACAGGTGTCCGTAGACTTAGAGGGATTGTCTTTCCATTCCATTAACCAGCGCGGGATGAAATTCGCCTCCTGCGGAGGGTGGCGACAAGGCCTCAAAACCCCACCTCCGTCATGCTCGGGCCTGTCCCGAGCATCTGCGACCGACGGACTTTACGCAACGTGGATAGATCCTCGGGACAAGCCCGAGGATGACGCCGAGATTGCGGAGACGTTTGTCAACAATCACCACAATTCGGTCGCCCGCTACCCACGCCCTCGTCAGAACGTCACCTTCTCCAGCGGCGCGCGCGTCTTCTCGAATTCCAGCAGCTTCGCCTCGTTCTGCGCAATGTAGTCGCGACTATGCGGCACGGCATCGCGATCCTTGGCGATCTGGATCTGGAAAATGTGGAAGTTTTCGTGGGTAAAGGCCATTTCCGAGCCCGCCAGATAAAACTCCCACATGCGGAAGAAGCGTTCGTCATAAAGCGCTACCGCTTCGGCCCTGCGCGCCACGAAACGCTCGCGCCAATGGCGAAGCGTATGGGCGTAATGCATGGGCAGGATTTCAATATCCTTCACCAGCAGCCGCGACTTTTCGATGGCCGGCAGCACCTCGGCAAGCGAGGGAATATACCCGCCGGGGAAAATATATTTTTCGATGAAGGGGTTGGTCGCCAGCGCCGGATAGGGCTGGCCGATGGAATGCAGCACCATCACGCCCTTGTCGTCCAGCACCTCCGCCACCTTGTCGAAATAATCGCGATAATGGGTCGGCCCGACATGTTCGAACATGCCGACAGAGACGATGCGGTCATATTTCTTCGAGGCCGGCAGATAACGGTAATCCTGCAATTCGAAACGGACATTTGCCGCAAGGCCGCGTTTGGCGGCGCGGTCGCGGGAAACGCGCAGCTGTTCTTCGCTGAGCGTGATGCCGGTCACATCCGCACCGGCGCTTTCGGCAATATACATCGCCATGCCGCCCCAGCCGGAGCCGATTTCCAGCACGCTCTGGCCCGGCTCGGTCATCAGCTTGGCGGCGATGTGCCGTTTTTTGGCAACCTGCGCCTCGTAGAGACTGATGCCCGGCGGATTGAAATAGGCGCAGGAATATTGCCAGTCCTCATCGAGGAAGAGATAGAACAGCTTGGCGCTCAGATCGTAATGATGGGCGACGTTGCTCTTGTTGTGGTTGACCGGCAGATGCATCTTGATGCGGGCGGCGATGATGCGCGCCATGCCACGCCAGATCATGCCGAAGGACAGCGCCTCGCTCAGCGTATTGCCTTTGACCAGCGCCAGAAAATCGTAGATGTCGCCTTCCGCGACCTTCGCCCGGCCTTCCATATACATTTCAGCCAGCTTCAGCGCCGGATCGGCGGCGATCTCCTGCATGGCGGCTTCGTCGGTGAAGTTCAGAACCACCTTTTTTCCCGCGCCGTTGCCGAATGTGCGGCTGCCGCCCGGGCTGTTGACGGTGAGATCACCGGTCTTGATTATCTTTTCGAGAAGAACATGCAGAGACGACGCCATGGCACCCCCAATTGCTAAGTCTCACTTATCAATTTCGCTGACCGTATTCCTTTCGGCACAAGTTTCAAGATAGTCTTATTTCAAAAAAATTGAACGATTTCATCAAGCAAAAAGCCCCGCCAGAGTGTGCGGCGGGGCTTTTTGCTAAAAAAACATTTCAACCGGAGGTCAGCGTCGCTTCATGGCTTCAGCCAGAGCGGCGGCAAGCGCACCACCGGTTTGCGACCCCTCGTTGCGCTCTTTCGGCTTGGATGTGGCGTGTCGCATGGCGCTGGCATTGCCCTTCTCGCGCATCGGCTGCGGCGCAGCCTCGCCGCCATCCTTGCGCATGGTGAGGCCGATGCGCTTGCGCTTCACATCCACTTCCACGACCCGCACCTTGACGACATCGCCCGCCTTGACGACCTCATGCGGGTCCTTCACGAAACGGTCGGCGAGTTGCGAGACATGCACCAGCCCGTCCTGATGCACGCCAATATCCACGAAAGCGCCGAAGGCGGCGACATTGGTGACGGTGCCTTCCAGCAGCATGCCCGGTTTCAGATCGGTGATCTCGTCCACACCCTCGGCAAAGGTCGCGGTCTTGAAGCTCGGGCGCGGGTCGCGGCCGGGCTTTTCCAGTTCGGCGATGATGTCTTTCACGGTCGGCAGACCGAATTGCTCGTCGATGAATTTCTTCGGATCGAGCGCCTTCAACGCGGCGCTGTCGCCCATCAGCGAGCGCAGATCGCGGCCGCAGGCGGCGACGATCTTTTTTGCCACGCCATAGGCTTCCGGGTGCACCGAGGAAGCATCCAGCGGTTCCTTGCCGTTCGGGATGCGCAGGAAGCCGGCGCATTGCTCGAAGGTGCGCTGGCCAAGGCGCGGCACCTTCAGCAGTTCCCTGCGGCTGGCGAAGGGGCCGGTCTGGTCGCGATGGGCGACGATGGCATCGGCAATCGAGCTGCCAAGGCCGGACACCCGCGCCAGAAGCGGTGAAGAAGCGGTATTGAGATCGACACCGACGGCGTTCACCGCATCTTCCACCACGGCATCGAGCGAACGGCTGAGGCGGCCCTGATCGACGTCATGCTGGTACTGGCCGACGCCGATGGATTTCGGCTCGATCTTCACCAGTTCAGCCAGCGGATCCTGAAGGCGGCGGGCGATGGAGACGGCGCCCCGGAGCGAAACATCGAGATTGGGGAATTCCGCCGCCGCCCGCTCCGAAGCGGAATAGACCGAAGCGCCCGCCTCCGAGACGATGACCTTGGTGGGCTTTGCGCCCGAAGCCGGCATCTGCGCCAGAAGATCGGCGACCAGCTTTTCCGTTTCGCGGCTGCCAGTGCCATTACCGATGGCGATCAGCTCGATATTGTGCTTGCGGATGAGGACAGCAAGTTCCGCCTGCGTGCCGCGCACATCGTTCTTCGGCGGGAAGGGATAGACCGTCGTGGTATCAAGCAACTTGCCGGTGCCATCCACCACCGCCACTTTGACGCCGGTGCGGATGCCCGGATCGAGACCCATGGTGGCGCGGGAACCGGCCGGTGCGGCCAGCAGCAGATCCTTGAGATTGCGGGCGAAAACATGGATCGCCTCTTCTTCGGCGCGCTCGCGCAATTCGCGCATCAGATCGAGCGAGAGCGACATGGAAAGCTTCACCCGCCACGTCCAGCCAGCCACTTCCATCAGCCATTGATCGGCGGGGCCGGCATTGCGGATATCGAAGGCGGCGGCGATGGTGCGCTGTGCGGGCTTGACCGGCGAAGGATCATCCGCATCGACGTCTATGGTCAATGTCAGAATTTCCTCGTTCCAGCCGCGCAGCATGGCCAGCGCCCGGTGGCCCGGCACCGTCGCCCAGCGCTCGAAATGATCGAAATAGTCGGAGAATTTCTCACCCGACGCCTGCTTGCCATCCACCACCTTGGCCCGGAAGGTGGCGTTCTGGCGCATGTAATCGCGCAGGCGGCCGAGAAGATCGGCATTTTCCGTCATGGTTTCCGCCACGATGTCGCGCGCGCCCTCGAGTGCGGCCTTCACATCGGCCACCTCACCCTGAACATAAGCTTCCGCAAGCTTTGCCGGATCGGCGGCGCGGTTTTCCCAGATGGCTTCTGCCAGCGGGCCGAGACCGCGTTCGCGGGCGATTTCGGCACGGGTGCGGCGTTTCGGCTTATAGGGCAGATAGAGGTCTTCCAGCTCCGCCTTGGTGCCCGCCTGCATGATCTTGACCATCAGTTCATCGTTCATCTTGCCCTGGCCGGTGATGGAATCGACGATGGAAGCGCGGCGCGCATTGAGTTCGCGCAGATAGACAAGACGTTCCGAAAGCGTGCGAAGCTGGGTGTCGTCCAGCCCTCCCGTCACTTCCTTGCGGTAACGGGCGATGAAGGGAACGGTCGCGCCCTCGTCCAGCAGCGCCACCGCCGCCTTTACCTGATCGGGGCGGGCGTTGATTTCGGAGGCGATGAGCGAGGCGAGGCGGGCATTGTCTGCGGTCATAGGGGACTCTTGGGGGTTCTCTGATGTCACATCTGGAGCGGCGAACATAATGTCTGATTGTGGCGTGACAACAAGAGGCGGCAACGATTCCACAGGAAAGGCGGCGTTCAAGGGAAAGACGGGCATTTGCGGCGCTTTCTCCTTGACCTTTCGCCCCCCTGCCCTTAACGCCCGTCCCACAAGGTTACTGGCGAATTTGCAGGGGTATTGACCATGAAAGTTCTGTTGATCGGTTCCGGCGGACGCGAACATGCGCTGGCGTGGAAAATCGCCCAGTCTCCCCTGCTCGATGAGCTTTATGCCGCCCCCGGCAATCCCGGCATTGCCGATCACGCGACGCTGGTGGCGCTGAATGTGGAAGACCACGCGGCCGTCATCGCCTTTGCGAAGGAAAAGGCAATCGACTTCGTCGTCGTCGGGCCGGAAGCGCCGCTGGTTGCCGGTCTTGCGGATGACCTGCGTGCCGCCGGCATTGCCACTTTCGGACCCTCGAAAGCCGCCGCCCAGCTTGAGGGCTCCAAGGGCTTCACCAAGGATCTCTGCACGCGCTACGATATTCCGACCGGCGCTTACCAGCGTTTCAAGACCGCCGAGCCGGCCAAGGACTATGTTCGTCAACAGGGCGCGCCGATCGTCATCAAGGCGGACGGGCTTGCCGCCGGCAAGGGCGTGACCGTGGCCATGACGGAAGCGGAAGCGCTTGCCGCCATCGACGACTGTTTCGACGGCGCTTTCGGCGCGGCCGGAGCCGAAGTGGTGGTGGAGGCCTTCCTCGATGGCGAGGAAGCCAGCTTCTTCTGCCTTTCGGATGGCAAGACCGCGCTGGCGCTCGCCACCGCGCAGGATCACAAGCGCGTCGGCGATGGCGATACCGGCCCGAATACCGGCGGCATGGGTGCCTATTCCCCCGCCCCTGTCATGACATCTGCCATGGTGGAGCGCACCATGAAGGAGATCATCGAGCCGACGATCTCGGGCATGGCCAAGGATGGCAATCCCTTCTCCGGCGTCTTTTTCGCGGGATTGATGATCACCGCCAAGGGCCCGGAACTCATCGAATACAACGTCCGTTTCGGCGATCCCGAATGCCAGGTGCTGATGATGCGCCTGAAAAGCGATCTGCTGCCGATCCTCTATGCCACCGCCACCGGCACGCTGGACAAGGTTGAGGCGGAATGGCGCGACGATGCGGCGCTGACCGTCGTTCTCGCTTCGAAGGGTTATCCCGGCGCTTACGACAAGAACACGCCGATCGCCCATATTCCCGAGGCCCGCGAAGAGGCGAAGGTGTTCCATGCCGGAACCGCGCTGAAGGACGGCGGACTGGTGGCCACGGGCGGACGCGTGCTGAACGTCACCGCCCTTGGAAAGACAGTGACGGAAGCGCAGGCCCGCGCCTATGCGCTGGCGGACAAGGTGGAATGGGAAAACGGCTTCTGCCGCCGCGACATCGGCTGGCAGGCCGTCGCGCGTGAAAAGGCCTGATCCTTAAGGCAAATGGGATTGGACGCGAATATTTCGTTCAATTTTTACCAAGTTTGCTGACCCGATGGAAACGAAACATCGGTAATACTTGCCGGAACATTGAATGGCGCATTGTGTCTCGATCACGAGGCCGCGCCGTCATTTCGGGGGTTTTTCGATGCGTCGTCTTTTTCTGACAGCGATTGTCGCGCTGACCGGCGGGTCGGCGATGGCGTCTTCCATCGAATATATAAACGGCGTGCATGTGGCCAATGGCAGCTTCATTCGTCGCGATTGCGCGGGCTGCAAGCCCATGAAGGGCAAAGCCGTGGCGCAGGGTTATGCCGTTCCCTCCATTGAGCCGGGCACGCAGCACACGGAAATGCGCGAAGTCGACGGCAAGCGCACCCTGCTGCGCACAGAAGCCTGGCTTGGCGGCGCGCCCGTCACCTTCGTCAGCACCAATCCCGCATGGATGGCGGAAACCTCCAGCACCGCCATCGCGACCTATGACGACGCAGAACCGGCGTCGCATCCCGCTGAGACGGTTTCGACACCGGCCGGCATCGACGTGACGACGACCACGGCAGCCGTCAAGGAAATTTCCCCCGAAAACGCAGCCGAACCGGCCAGCGCCTCGGTGATCGGTGCCCCCCAGTTCCCGGATTTCAAATTGCGCGGCAATTGACCGGCCGATGACGCCTTTCATGACGAAGGTCAAATAATCGCGTCATCGCTGCATTCCCGAAATGGGGCCGCAACCATTCGGGGAATATTGCTTTCATCTCCGCTTATTCTGCCTGTCGGGCCTGATAAAGCTTTCGCTAATTAAATATTTATTCAAATTTTTAGCCGCTAAGTGCGTCTATAGTGCGATGCAGCACAGGATGAGGCCACGGCGCGGACACGCGCTTTTTGGCCCTTTTATCGCGCATCATGCGCCTCTCCCTTCTCCGAAACATCGGTACCGCGCGGCGTTTTCAGGCGCGCGATCCCAAACGCTTGTGAGCGCCCATGAAGAACCTTTCCATTTCCCGTCAGTTGATCGTTCTCGTGGTGGCCCTGATGGCCGCCTTCGCCGTGGCGACGTTTTACCAGCTGAAATCCGCCACCGATGCTATCTATGAGGAACGCTACGGCATGCTGCGAACGCAGGTGCAATCGGCGATCTCCATCCTGCAATCCTTCCACGACAAGGAAAAGGCCGGAACGCTTTCGCGCGACGAGGCCATGAAACAGGCTTACGCGACTGTCAGCGCCATGCGCTTCACGCCGGACGGCTATCTGTTCGGTTACGACTACGACGTGACGATGAAGTTCCACCCCGATGCCAAGCGCGTCGGCGAAAGCTTCAAGGGCAAGCCGGACAGCAAGGGTTTCGCCTATCGCGACGAGCTGGTGCGGCTTGGCCGCAATGGCGGCGGCCAGACGGATTTTTATGGTCCGAAGCCCGGCATGGAAGGCAATGACTACGCCAAAAGCTCCTATGCGCTTGCCTTCGAGCCGTGGCAGGTGGTGGTCGTGACCGGCGTTTATATCGACGATCTGAACGCGCAGGTTCGCGGCGAGGTGATGAAGGCGCTGTCCATCGGTGCCGCCATCTTCGTACTGGCGCTTGCCGCCGCCTTTTACGTCATCCGTGGCATTTCGAAGCCGCTCGGCGATATTCACCGTGCGCTCGGTGAAGTGGCCAATGAGAACGTCTCGCTCGCCATTCCCCATACCGGCCTGACCAACGAAGTGGGTATGATGGCGAAGGCCACTGCCTCGCTTCAGGACAAGGTGCGTGAGCGCCATGCCATGCAGCGCCGTGAGGAAGAACAGCAGCGACAGCTCAATGCGGAGCGCCAGAACAATCTCGACATGCAGCGCGACGAGGCGGAATTGCAGGCGCGTGTCGTCACCACCATCGGCGAGGCGCTGGAAAAGCTGGCGGGCGGCGATCTGACCGTACGTTGCGGCGATCTCGGCAACCGCTACGCGGCGCTGCGCGACAATTTCAACGAGGCCCTGATCCATCTCGACGCCGCCATGGCCAAGGTGAATTCCAAGAGCATCGACATCGGCGGCTCCAAGGAAGAAATCCGCAAGGCCTCCAACGAGCTTTCGCAGCGCACCGAACGGCAGGCAGCAAATCTGGAAGAGACCTCGGCCGCTCTCGATGAATTGACGGTTGCGGTGCGCCAGACGGCGGAAGGGGCCGCCGACGCCGCCAAGCGCGTCACCACCGTCAGCTCGGAGGCCATGCGCAGCGACCGGGTGGTGGAAGAGGCGATCACCGCGATGAGCGGTATCGAGCAATCCTCCGACCAGATTTCCAACATCATCGGCGTGATCGACGACATCGCCTTCCAGACCAACCTTCTGGCGCTGAATGCCGGTGTGGAAGCGGCGCGTGCGGGTGAGGCCGGCAAGGGCTTTGCCGTGGTGGCGCAGGAAGTGCGCGAACTGGCGCAGAAATCCGCCGCCGCCGCCAAGGAGATCAAGGACCAGATCGCCCGCTCTTCCGCCCAGGTGGAAAACGGGGTGCGGCTTGTCGGTGAGGCCGGCGACGCACTGAAACGGATTTCGGACCAGATCAAATCGGCAAACGAAATCGTCAGCAAGATCGCCCATTCGGCGGCCGAACAGGATACGACGCTGCGCTCAATCTCCTCGTCGCTCAACCAGCTCGATGTCGCCACCCAGCACAATGCGGCGATGGCGGAAGAAACCACGGCTTCGGCGGAAGCGCTGGCCGTCGACACCGAGGAACTGCTGAACCTCATCCGCGGCTTCCGCGTCTCTTCCGGCCACCAGCTTCATGGTATGGCAGAGCAGATGCGTATGGCGGGGTGACCACGAACGGTCTCGGCGATTGAAACAAAAATGCCGGGCACAAACCCGGCATTTTTATGTGCTCTCCAAAACGTTCCCTACATATTCGGCGTCGTCCTCGGGCTCGACCCGAGGACCCATGGCCAGATTGCATTATGGATCCTCGCCTCAAGGGCGAGGATGACGGCAGGGAGTATTTACCTCCTCGGGAAGCAGGCGATGCCGTATTTGCAGCGCCTCATTTCAGCGGGTCAGCACATCCAGCCGGTCGATATCGGCAGGTGAAAATACGGCAATACCGGCTTTTTCGAGCAGTGCCGCCGTCACCCCATTGCCCGCGTGTTTGACGCCCGAGAACGAACCGTCATAGATTGCAACCGACCCGCAGGACGGGCTGCCGTCGATCAGAAGCGCGTATGTGCAGCCATTGGCCCTGGCGAAGGCCAGCGCCCTTTCCGCGCCGGCGATAAATTGCGCCGTGACATCGCCGCCGGTCACTTCCAGCACGCGGGCGCGGCCCTCCAGCACATCGACACCGGAGGCACCATTTTCGATTTCCGCCGGCGGGCGCGGCACGGACATGCCACCCGCCATCTCCGGACAGATCATCACCAGCCTGCCGTCCTGCCGCCAGCGGTCTATCGCCGGGTGGGAGAAGGGTTTGCCTCTGCCGTCGTAACGGACAGGTTGGCCGAGGAGGCAGGCGCTGATGAGGATTTTGGGGGTGGTGTGGGTCAATGGGGTCATCCTGCAAGGTCGCGGTCGCAGCTTACCCCCCTCTGCCCTGCCGGGCATCTCCCCCTCAAGGGGGGAGATCGAATCGTGGCAACGTGTCGATCATCTTCGACGTTGCAAATTTTAGCGGGGAGCGACCGTCTTGCCGATCTCCCCCCTTGAGGAGGAGATGCCCGGCAGGGCAGAGGGGGGTGAACCAAGCACGCTGACATACCTGGCTACCCCGAAACCCCTCACCCCGTAATCTTCGAGAAATCCGCAACCGTTCCGGTCGCTTCGCGAATAGCCTTCAGCAGCGCCAGACGGTTGGCGCGGATGGCCGCATCCTCGTCATTAACGAGCACATCCTCAAAGAACCTGTCGACCGGTGCGCGAAGCGTCGAAAGCGCCTGCATGGCGGAGCGGAAATCCTCGCCCGCAACGGCCTTCGCAGCGTCGGCAGATGCGGTCTTGATCGCCGCATAAAGCGCCTTTTCGGCATCGAGCTTCAACAGCTCTTCCGAAACGCTGTTCGCCACCACGGTGCCCTTCTTTTCCTCGGCGGCCAGAAGCTGGGTTGCACGCTTGGCGCCTGCCAGTAGGTTGCGGCCATCCTCGCCGGTGATGAAGGCGGTGAGCGCCTCGACACGGCGGGCGATCATCAGGAGATCGTCGGATTCCGGCGTCAAAACGGCGTCGATCAGATCGTAACGCGCGCCGAGGTCGCGGAGATAGACTTTCAGGCGATCATGGAAGAAGGAGATAAGATCGGCTCTGTCGAGATCAAATGATATTTTGTTTCCACTTAGGGGGGCCACCGTCTCGGCGAGCTGGCTCTCAAGTACTTCAAAAGTAGCGGATAACGCAGAGTTTAAATCAATCTCGCTCTTAAGTGCCTTTCGCAAGTCATCATCAGGTGCGAAGGTTAGGTAAGTTTCTTTTATCTGTTTAAAGAGAGCCGATTGCGAATCTCTAAGGATTTCCAACACTGACAGGCGCACATTCCGCTCCAGCAGAATACGGACAACACCCAACGCCGCGCGACGCAATGCGAAGGGGTCCTTCGAGCCGGTCGGCTTCTCGTCGATGGCCCAGAAACCAACGAGCGTATCGAGCTTATCGGCCAGAGCGACCGTGATCGCCACCTTATCGGCTGGCAGACGGTCGGAGGGCCCCTGCGGCTTGTAGTGGTCTTCGATGGCGGCGGCAACGCTTTCGTTTTCGCCCTGCAGCGTCGCATATTTGCGGCCCATCAGGCCCTGAAGCTCGGGGAATTCACCGACGGCTTCGGTGCGCAGGTCGGCTTTCGCCAGAACAACGGCGCGGTCCACCAGATCGGCATCGGCGCCGACAACCGGGGCCAACACCTTCGCCAGTTCGCGGATACGGGCCACGCGCTCACCCTGCGTGCCGAGCTTGGCATGGAAGGTAACGTTCAGCGCATCGAGCTTCGCCATGCGCTGATCGAGCGGCTTCTTGAGATCAAGGCCGAATTTTGCAGCCGAATCTTTCAGCGTTTCCAGATCGGGCAGATCGCCCTGGTCGCGGTTCCAGAAATGGCGGGCGTCCGACAGGCGGGCGCGCACGACCTTGCCATTGCCGTGGATGATTTCCTTGCCGCCATCACTCGCCTCGATGTTCGAGATCAGAATGAAACGGTTGGAAAGACCCTCTTCCGCACCCTGATTGCGGGTGACGAAACACTTCTGGTTGGTCTTGATGGTCAGCCGGATGATTTCCGCCGGGATTTGCAGATAATCCTCCTCGAAGGTGCCCATCAGCACCTGCGGCCATTCGACGAGACCGGAGACTTCTTCCAGCAGGCCTTCATCTTCCACCAGTTCCAGACCGTTGGCGAAAGCGAGATCCTTGGCGTCGTGCAGGATGATATCCTTGCGGCGTTCGGCATCGAGAATGACCTTCGCCTTTTCGAGGCTCGAGACATAATCTTCGAAACGGCGCACGGTGATCGGGCCCGGCGCATGGAAACGATGGCCATAGGTAACGTTGCCGGCGACGATGCCGTCGATCACGAAAGGAATGACCTGGGTTTCGTCATGTTCGGGGCCGAACAGGCAGACGATGGATTGCAGCGGCCGCACCCAGCGCAGGCTTTCCGAGCCCTTGCCTTCGATACCGGCATAGCTCGATCCCTTCGGCATGGAGGCCGGGCCGGAGCGCATGGATTTCGGCCAGGGGAAGGAACGGATGATGCCGGGCATCACTTCCGCGATGATTTCTTCCGCCGGGCGGCCGGGCTTGTTGATGATGGCGATGTAGAAATCGCCCTTCTTCGGGTCGGAAACGACCTGCGCTTCCGAGATATCGTTGAGGCCGGCGCCGCGCAGAAAGCCTTCGATGGCCTTTTCATTGGCGTCGGTGCGCGGGCCCTTCTTTTCTTCACGCACATCGGCGGAGCGGGCGTTGAGGCCGCGAATATCCAGCGTCAGGCGGCGCGGCGTCCAATATTCGCGCGCACCCTCATAGGTCAGCCCTCTCTCCACCAAGGCATCGGTGACGAGTTTCTTCAGATCGCCCGCCGCCTTGCGCTGCATGCGGGCGGGGATTTCTTCGGAGCGAAGTTCAAGCAGAAGATCGGGCATGGGATAAGGACTTTAATCTGTTGCAAAAGAGTGTCGCGGACTTAGCAAGACCAGCGGCAAAAGTCACCAGCTATCGGTTAAATAACCGCCGGCGGGCGTTACCAGCCGCCGCCGCCGCCACCACCACCGCCGGAGCCGGAAAAACCGCCGCCGCCACCGCCCGAAAAGCTGGAGCCGGAGGAGCTGACGGGCTGGGGAATGGTGGAGGCGATGGTATTGGCCATGGAGGTGGAAAAGCCGCCGATCCTGTCGCCAAAGGTTCCGTAATTGCTGCCCGCATACCAGCCGGGCGCATAACTTGCCGCTGCGGCACCGGCAGCGGCCGTTGCGAGCCAGGCCTCGAAGGTACGGCTCCACGGTTTTTCGACGCCGAGCGCCACGGCATAGGGCAGCAATGTCTCGAAATGCTGCGGCGACATGGCGGGCGCACCAGCCATGTTCATCCGGTCTTTTTCCGCCAGCGTCAGATAGGTTCTGAGGCCTTCGATGCCGTCCATCAGCTTGCGGCCGAGCGGCGTCGGCGCGCCCATCAGGAACAGGAACAGCGCATTGGTGAGCACGATGCCGCCGATGGCAGCCAGCGCCAGCGACTTGGTGTCATGCGTCACATCCAGCAGGATTTGCGTGGCGATGCCGCCAATGGCGGAAAAGGCCACAAAACCGGCAAAGGCCAGCATGACGATGCCGCCGATCCGCTTGCGCAGCGGTGCGCCGCGCGAAAACTGCCGGCCGATGCCGATCGACAGGATGCTGAAGAAGAAGGCGAAAAAGCCGAAGACCAGCACGGCGGCAATGGCGCTTTCATCCAGATCGCCGAAGATCAGCGTTGCGACGATGAGGGCGATGCTGAGGAAGATGCCGAAGACAGTGTAACCGACATTGCTGCGGTAATATTTGCCGCGATGTTCTTTCTCTATCGCCGCGCGGAACTGTTTTCCGACCTTTTCCACCTCCGCCCCATGGGCCTTGTCGATGGTCAAAGTCTCGCCCGGACCGCCGATGGAGGACAGCAGCGTCTTCTGGCCGGTGGGCAGATCAGTGACGGTTGTCTTTTCGGTACGGCGAATGACGATGGCGTTCTTCAAATCCTCCAGAACGACATAACCCTTCACCGCGAGATCAAGGGCCGAGGCAGAGAGCGCCGTCCAGCCGGCACCCGAAAAGCCCCTGTTATCGACGTAATTGACCAGAGCCGGCGAAAGCCCCTCCGGCGCATCCCAGCGCGGCACGACCACGCCCTTCGCCGGATCGCGGCCGACGGCGAACCACGCCCGCAGGTAATAAAGCAGCACGGCGAAAAGCCCGCCGCCTGAAAGCAGGATGGCGAGATTGTCCCGCAGCCACCAGCCCGCCTCCTGTGAGGTGTCGGGTGCGGCAATCGCGCCCTTGGGCAGCTTGACGGCGACCGTCATGCCCTCGCCAACCGTAAACGGGCGGGTGGAGGCAAAGAACACCTCGTTGCCTTCGTTCAGAATGCGCGCATCCTTGCCCTTCGCGCCAAGCGGACCGGTGAAGACGGCCGTATCCGTGGCCCTGACGCCCTGCGGCAGAGTGATGGTGGCGGAAATCTCGCCCATCGGGAATTGCCAGCCATTGCCGGTGACATTCCAGGTCAGCTCGTCATAATCGCTGAAATAGCGGATCTGCCGGGCGGTGGTGTAGGTGATCTGGAAGATATGTTCGCCGGTCGGCAGAAAACGCTCGGCGCTGCCGGTATAGATGCGGATGCCGCCATCGATAGTTTCGGTGCGCCAGTTTTCCGGCGCGCCATCGCGCTCCACCGAAACGACGTTGAAATCCACCTTGGTGCGGCGGTTATTCGCATCCAGCGCATAAAGCGGGAAATCGCGGAAGATGCCGCGTTTGATGTTCTGGCCCTCGGCACGGGCGGTGATGGTTTCCGTCACCGTCAGCTTGCCATCCGCCGCCACCTCGACAACGGAATGGTAGGAGCGGATGAATTCCTCCGCGAAAGCCGGGAAGGCCGCGCCCAGGAAGACGAACAGCGCGAGAAGTCTTGCGGCGATGGTCTTCACGGGCGGTTCTCCTTAAGGGAATGGAGCGTTTCCGGTTTCAAGTGATGATGCGCAGCGCGGTCATTCCGTCATACCGGGCTAGACCCGGTATCCAGCAGCCGCGCGTCTGCGCGGCTTGAAGAGTCTTTCGCGATCAAGGACTTGATCGCGCTGGATTCCGGCTCAAGGCCGGAATGACGGAAAACCAATACCGTTCTTCTAATGCTGCGGCTCGGCAGCGCTTTCCTTTTCGGTATAGTCGACGCCCAGCGAGGCGAGTGCTTTCCAGTAACCCGGATAGGTCTTGCCGACGCAGGCCGGATTCTGGATGGCAATGCCGCCGATCTTCAGCGCCGCCAGCGCAAAGCTCATGGCGATGCGGTGGTCGGCAAAAGTGTCGATGGAGGCCTTGACCGTCTGGCCCGCAAGAGCCGGATCGGAATGCACGATCAGGTCGTCGCCCTCCTCATGCGCCAGACCGTTACGGATTTCATTGAGGCCGAGCGAGACGGCGCGGATACGGTCGCATTCCTTGACGCGCAGATTGGCGATGCCGACGAAACGCACCGGTGTCTCGTTGAAGGCGGCGAGAACCGCGATGGTCGGAATGGCGTCCTGCATCTGCGAACCGTCGATTTCGGCGGGCAGATGCGGAAACTTCGCCATGACCTCATAGGCCTTGGCATCCGGCTGGGTGAATTTATCGGCCGGCGTGCCGATATCGATTGCGCCGCCGGTCAGAAGCTCGGCACCCCAGAGATAGGTGGCGGCGGAGGCATCCGGCTCAATGTGGAAATCGGTGGCCGTATAACCCGTCGGATGCACGCGCCAGATCGCGTTGCTGACCCGCTCCACCTTAGCGCCGAAGGCTTCCATGGCCGAGGTCGTGAGATCGATATAGCCCTTGGCGCCGATTTCCTCGCCCTTGAGGATGATATCGACAGGCTTGTCGCCGCAGGCGGCGGCCATCAGAAGTGCCGACACATATTGGCTGGAAAGATTGGCGTCGATGGTGACGCTGCCCTTCGGGAACCCTGTGCCCTTGCCGCAGACGGTGACGGGCGGGCAGCCGGTCGGCGCTTCCGCCTCGACACCGAGGGAGCGCAGGGCCTCCACCAGCGGCATGATCGGGCGTTTGCGCATGTGCTCGTCGCCATCGATGATGACGGCGCCATCCACAAGTGCGGCAGCAGCGGTGAGGAAGCGCGTGGCAGTGCCGGCATTGCCGAGGAAAAGCGGCTTTTCCGGCTGCTGCAGTACACCCGTGCCTTCCACCACGAAGGTGGTGGCATCAGGCTCGGTGACCTTGACGCCCATCTCGCGCAGGGCTTCGGCCATATAAAGGGTGTCATCGCTTTTCAGTGCGCCGGTCAACCGGCTTTTGCCCTTGGCAAGACCGGCCAGGAGAAGCGCACGATTGGTGATGGACTTGGAGCCGGGCGGCTCGACCTTGCCGGAAAGCGGGTGGTCGGGCGGGGTGATGGTCAGTTCGATCATGATTGTCGTCTTGTCAAAGAATGCGGCGCGGGGCCGGATTATCGGAATTTGAACGGGAGGTCTTAAGCCGCCGGGGGAACAGTGCGCTTAGAATTTCACTGTCGGCACGGCGCGGTCGGCCGGGTTCTCGATCTCGAAATAGGGCGCCTTGGCAAAGCCGAACTGGCCTGCAACCAGATTGGATGGAAAGCTTTCCACCTTGACGTTGAGATCGCGGGCGGCGCCATTATAATAACGGCGCGACATCTGGATTTCGCTTTCGATGGTTTCCAGCGAACGCTGCAATTCCAGAAAATTCGTATTGGCCTTGAGATCGGGATAAGCTTCGGCAAGCGCAAAGAGCTTGCCAAGCGCCTGCGACAGCAGGCCTTCCGCCTGAGCGCGGCCCTCGACATCGCCCGCCGGCACGGCCTGCGCCCGGTTACGCATGGCGATCACCTCCTCGAAGGTGCTCTTTTCATGCGCCGCGTAACCCTTCACGGTCTCGATGAGGTTGGGAATGAGATCGGCGCGGCGCTTCAGCTGCACGTCGATGCCCGACCACGCCTCTTCCTTCATCTGCCGCGCCTTGACGAGGCCGTTATAGATGAAGACGACATAAAGCGCGATTGCCGCGATGATTGCCAGCGTGATGAACATTCCCGACCCCTCCTCAAGAGGCGCGAACACCGTAATGGCGTCCGCACGTTAGACTGTTTCCCCGCCTTACATAAACGTTCAGGCGGCCCTGTTCCAGTTCAGCCCGCCCGCATCCGTCAGCAGGAAAGCTTCGCCGCAGGCTTTCGCCAGCGTGCGCACGCGCAGGATGTAGCTCTGGCGTTCCGTGACCGAAATTACGCCGCGTGCATCCAGAAGGTTGAAGACGTGGCTGGCCTTGATGCACTGGTCATAGGCCGGGAACACGCATTTGTGCAGGCGCTGATTGTCGTTATCGCCGGGCGCACCGGCAGCGAGAAGCGCCTGGCATTCCTTTTCGGCGTCGATGAAATGGCGATGCAGCATGGCGGTGTCGGCAAATTCGAAATTATGGCGGGAATATTCCTGCTCGGCCTGCAGGAAGACGTCGCCATAGGAAATCTTCTCTTCGCCTTCGCGGCCGTTGAAGTTCAGGTCATAGACATTGTCGACGCCCTGAACATACATGGCGAGACGCTCCAGACCATAGGTAAGCTCACCCGCGACCGGCGAGCACTCGATGCCGCAGACCTGCTGGAAGTAGGTGAACTGCGACACTTCCATGCCATCGCACCAGCATTCCCAGCCAAGACCCCAGGCGCCGAGCGTCGGGCTTTCCCAGTCGTCTTCGACGAAGCGCACGTCATGCAGCAGCGGATCGAGGCCGATCGCCTTCAGCGAGCCGAGATAGAGTTCCTGCAGGTTGGAAGGGTTGGGCTTCAGGATGACCTGATACTGGTAATAATGCTGCAGGCGGTTGGGGTTTTCGCCGTAACGACCGTCAGACGGGCGGCGCGACGGCTGCACGTAAGCGGCCTTCCATGGCTTGGGCCCAAGCGCGCGCAGCGTCGTCGCCGGATGGAACGTACCCGCGCCCACTTCCATATCGTAGGGCTGCAGCACCGCGCAGCCCTTGTCGGCCCAGTAATTGTGCAGCGTCAGGATAAGCGCCTGAAAGGAACGCTTCGGGTTCATATGGTCGGGAACATCGGTCATTGCAGTCATCGCGGCGTTAGGAGGACAAGTAAGCATTGACTTACTTCGGATGCGGACTGGTGCCACGGCATGGCGTGAGGGTCAAGGTTTTATGCGTGGAGACGGGCGGTGAACGGGTTGACGATCTTCATTCGCCCGTCAACGGTAAGACCGTCATGCATGTCTTCCGAGAGGAATACGGTGCTTTCAGCCTCCAGGGCTGCTGCTACCATCAATGCATCATAGAAGGCGAAGTTATATTTATCGACAAGATCCACGGCGCTCGCATTTAACTGCACATCGAGTTCAACGACTGTCACAGCCATTCGACGGAGACCATCCAGCGATCTGCGGATTTCGCCCCATTTTTGAGGCCACTTCCGCCGGACTACACTGGCAAATTCATTGAATGCCTGAACGCTCGTCACATAAGGTTTCGAAACGATCTCTTGGGCCTTGGATGAACGTTCGTCATCCAGAAAGGCGTAAATGAAGATATTCGTGTCGAGAAAGGGCAAATGGCTCAACGCTCATTTGCCTCTTCGCGGTCGAATTTCCACCCGGGCGGTAGCTGCCAACGCTGAGCGCGAATATAAGACAGTATCTTTTCGCGCTCTTCCTGCGAAATAGAAGCAGACGGTTCCTGTGTCGGTACAGAAACATCCACCTCATCGCCTTCCTTGATGTGCAAGGCTTCCGCGACATCCGCCGGAATGCGGACCGCAAGACTATCGCCCCATTTCGTGACACGCATGACGGTCTCCTTACTTGAAAGCGACTATAGCAAATTCTGCGTTACAGGAAAATTACGTCTCATCCTCGCGCTTCACGCGGTATTCGCCGGTTTCCGGGTCCTTGATCAGCGTGCCGATGGCGCCGGTCTCGCGTTCCTTCTCGCGCTGTTTCGATTTCGCCGAGAGCTTTTCCGCGTCTCGGACGAAGCGGCGGTAAAGGATGACGGATCCCACCACCAGAAGAAGAATTGTAATGAGCTGCGCCATAAGGCTTTATTCCCGAGACATCATAGACCGAAACGCGACCACAATGCCTTTTCTTCGGCAACTTCCGCAAGCCCCGATACCGCACCGGCGGCCAGCCTTTCGGCATTTACGTCCAGAGCAGCATTCACGCCCGGCACCTTTTTACCGAACAAAGTGCGCCCGCCGCTGACGAGCTGGAGCTTGACCTTCTCACCGTAACGGCGGCGAAGAACCTCGCGCATGTCGCCCAGCCCGTCGATCAGGCCGAGGTCGAGACCGCGCATGCCGGTCCAGAACAGGCCGGAGAAGATCGCCTCGTCGCCCTTCAGTTTCGAGCCGCGACGCATCTTGACCATATCGATGAAAACATTGTGGATTTCGACCTGAAGCGACTTCAGGTAATCGATATCGCCTTCCTTTTCCGGCTGGAAGGGATCGAGGATGACCTTGTTCTCGCCGGCCGTATAGACACGGCGCTCCACGCCGATCTTCTTCAGCATTTCCGGAAAACCGAAACCGCCGGAAACGACGCCGATCGAACCGACGATGGAGGTGGGATCGGCGATGATCTCGTCGCCGGCAAGCGCGATCATGTAGCCGCCGGAGGCTGCAACGTCCTCCACGAAGATCAGGACTTTCTTTTCCTTTTCCTCGGCGAGCTGGCGGATGCGGTTATAGATCATCCGCGCCTGCACCGGCGAACCGCCGGGCGAGTTGAGCGAAATGGCGACAGCCGGGGCATCCTTGACGGCGAAGGCCTTTTCCAGAAGCGGCGCATAAGAAGCGAGATTGAGGGCGGGGCGGAACTGGTTGCCGCCGGCCATGATCGCGCCGTGCATGCGCACCACCGGGATGACGAGCTCTTTTTTACGAAAGCGTTTCGGCACCAGATACTTCAGAAAACCCACTACTCAATCCTCGCAGCATTTATCCGTTCGTCAGGGATGTATGTATCGCCCCGGAAAACACAATGGTTTACGGCCGGCGGAACGGCGATATTTATGACGCGGGCCGGATTGCCCTTACATTACGCGAATAGGCGGCGCGGCCATTGTTCAGGTCATCCACGAAGGGGGTGAAGGCATGGCTACCGGTCTCATGCATGATGAGCGGCGCGCGGAAGGACAGCCGCGCCCGTGAACCCTTGATGGCGGTGAGGAGCATGCGCACCGCGTCCTCGCCAGGGCGCGGATGAATGAGGGTGATTTCGAGGCCGCCGAAACGACTGCCGCAGGCGGCGATGATTTCCGCCACCGATTGCGGCCTTGAAATCAGAGAAAGCTGCCCGCCCGGCACCATGATCGCGCCTGCGGTCCTGATCCAGTCTTCGAACAGGCCATCCGTCATGGCATGCGCTTCGGCCTTCAGGGCGTCCGGCGTGCGGCGGTCGCCCGCATCGTTATAGGGCGGGTTCATGATGACGTGATGGAAATGATCGTCGGGCAACCCCGCTTCGGCGCGTGCTTTCGCCCGCAGGGTCACATCGGCTTCGCGCACGCTGACGCGGGCAGAAAAAGCAGCATTCTCGGGCAGTTCGAGGCTGCGGCGGGCAAATTTCGCCATTTCCGACGAGCGTTCGTACAGCGTCACCTCGGCCTTTTCGAGCCGCGCCGCAACCGCCATGCCCGCAGCTCCCGCGCCCGCGCCGAGATCGGCTATCCGGCAGGCACGCTCATCCGCCACCAGCGAGGCCAGGAGCATGGCGTCCATGCCGGCCCGGTGTCCCCTGCCCTTCGGCTGGATGATGTGAAACCGGCCCCGGTGAAAGGCGTCGATCGTTTCGGAAATGCCGTCGCCCACCGCCGCTCAAGCCTCTTCGTTGCGTAACTCGTCGCCGAGCCCGGCATCGATGAGAATGCGGCGGGCCTGATCGGCCCGATCTTCCTCCACCAGAAACCTTCGCGGCAAAAGACCGAGCGATCCTTCCAGAATGCTCATCGCCTGATCGGCGATGAGGCAATGGATGCCGGCATCCCTCATCAGGCTTTCGGCGAAGGAGAGCAGCACGGCATCGTTGGTACGGATCAGTTCACGCATGGATAGACCTTAAATTCCCATCTTTTTGAATGGCTAGCGGCAATTCGCCCCTTGCCGCGCAAGGCGTCAGTTTTTATTGTCGAATTCAAATTCGAACTGGAGTCCTGTCCCTTGGGCGTCGTCATACCGCTTGAAGAAAGCAAAAACAAACTCGCATCCGTCAAGCCGCTTGTCGACCTGACCCGCCCCGACATGGAACGGGTGAACCAGCTTATCCTTTCCAAGGCCGGTTCCGATGTCCAGATGATACCCGAGGTGGCCAACCACCTCATCTCTTCCGGCGGCAAGCGCCTGCGGCCGATGCTGACGCTCGCCTCCGCCTCGATGTTCGGTTACGAGGGCGACAACCACATCAAGCTCGCCACCAGCGTCGAATTCATGCACACGGCAACGCTTCTGCATGACGATGTGGTGGATGAAAGCGATCTGCGCCGCGGCAAATCCACCGCCCGCACCATCTGGGGCAACCAGGCGAGCGTTCTCGTCGGCGACTTCCTGCTCGGCCAGGCCTTCCGCATGATGGTGGATGTGGGCTCTCTCGATGCGCTCGACGTGCTGTCCACCGCCGCCTCGGTGATCGCCGAAGGCGAGGTGCTGCAGCTTTCGGTCGCCAAGAACATGGAAACGACGGAAGACGATTATCTGCAGGTGATTCGCGCCAAGACCGCCGCCCTTTTTGCGGCGGCGGCGGAAGTCGGCCCCATCGTCGCCAAGACCGACAAGGCGACCCGCAGCGCGCTGAAATCCTACGGCATGAATCTCGGCCTCGCCTTCCAGCTTGTCGACGATGTGCTGGACTACGGCGGCAAATCCGCCGATCTCGGCAAGAATACCGGCGACGATTTCCGCGAGGGCAAAATCACCCTGCCGGTCATCCTCTCCTATCGTCGCGGCACGCAGGATGAGCGCGCCTTCTGGCGCAATGCCATCGAAAAGGGTGAAAGCAGCGACGAGAACCTTGAAAAGGCGCTGGGCCTGATCACCAAATACAACGGTCTTGGCGATACGATCGGCCGCGCCACGCACTACGGCACCATCGCCCGCGATGCGCTCGCACCGCTGCCGCAGAGCCCCTGGAAAGATGCGCTTCTGGAAGTGATCGACTTCTGCATCGAGCGTCTGAACTGACGCCGCAGGCCGGGCGAACGGCGGATGGAAAAAACCATCCGCCCAATGTTTCGGGCCAGCTTCTCCGCAAGGCGTGATTGTGGCCGGGGCCATAATTTCTTGCGGCGTTGCTTCAAAAAAGCCATTCTATCGTGACCAACAATGGAAACTGATTTTTCCGTGCTTCTGCACAAAGGCAAAGGTTCCCTCATGCGGCGTAAACCAGCACTCCGTCTTCTCTGCAGCGCGGCTCTTGCCGCTGCTCTCGCAATCGGCGCGGGTGCAAGCCCCGGCTTTGCGGAGACGAAGGCGACACCGGAAGACAAGGCCGTCACGTTCGATCCCGGCAAGGTGAACACCTTTTCCGGCGCCTTCCTCGCCGGGCGCAATGCCGATGTCGATCAGGATTATCCCACCGCGATTTCGCTTTACAAAAAGGCGCTGGAATTCGACCCGGCCAATACGGAAATCCGCCAGCGGCTGATGATCGCCGAACTTCTGAGCGGCAATTTCGAGGCCGGCGCCAAGATCGCCGATTCGATGAAGGACGATACCTCGGTGGAGCGCGTGACGACCATCGTGCGCGGTCTCGACGCCATCAAGGACAAGGAATTCGCCAAGGCCGAGAAGATCCTGAAATATACCGGCCCGAACGATCTCGACCGCATGGTCAACACGCTTTTGACGGCATGGGCGCGTGCCGGCTCCGGCAAGCCGAAGGAAGCGCTGGCGCTCGTCAACAACATGAAGGGCCCGGGCTGGATTTCGATCTTCCAGAAATACAATGCGGCGGCCATCGCCCTTGTTTCCGGTAATAACGAGGCCGCCCGCAAGAGCCTGAACGAAGCGGTGACGGACCGCGAAGGCGGGGCAACCGCCTCCGACACCTATATGCGCGCCGTGATGGCGCTTGCCCGGCTCGAAGCTTCCGCCGGCAACAAGCAGAAGGCGCTGGACGCGATTGCGGTTGGTGATACTTTCGCGCCGAATTACGCACCGCTCAAGGCGCTTCGACAGGCCATCGAGAGTGGTGACAAGCCCGAGCAGCAGATTACCAATGCCGTGGAGGGCGCTGCCAGCGTCATGTTCTCCATCGCCGGTGCGTTGAACCGCGAAGGTGCGGAAGAAATCGTCACGCTTTATCTGCAGACATCGCGCGCGCTCGATCCGAAGAGCCCGGATACGCTCATCCTTCTCGGCGGCCTCTCCGAAGCGCTGAAACAGCCTGACCGCGCCATCGCCTTCTACCGCGAGGTGCCGAAGGATTCGCCGATGTATCGCATTTCCGAGCTGCAGCTCGGATTGACGCTTGCGCAGACCGGCAAGGTGGACGAGGCGCGCAAGCATCTCCAGTCCCTGCTTGAATCCGATCCGAAGGATATCCGTTCCTATCTCGCCTATGGCAGCGTGCTTTCGGACGCCAAGGACTATAAGGCGATGGCCGAGAACTACGACAAGGCCATCGAGGTAATCGGCTCTGTGCCGCAGAAATCCGACTGGTCCGTCTTCTTCCAGCGCGGCATCGCCTATGAGCGGCTGAAGGAATGGGACAAGGCCGAACCGAATTTCAAGCGGGCGCTGGAGCTGAACCCGGAGCAGCCGCAGGTTCTGAACTATCTGGGCTATTCCTGGGTGGACAAGGGCATCAATCTCGATGAAGGCATGAAGATGATCAGCCGCGCCGTCGAGCTTCGGCCGAATGACGGCTATATCGTCGATTCGCTCGGCTGGGCGCATTATCGCCTCGGCGCTTTCGATGAAGCCGTGACCGAACTGGAGCGGGCGATCGAGCTGAAAGCCGGCGATCCGACCATCAACGACCATCTGGGCGACGCTTATTGGCGGGTCGGCCGCAAGATCGAGGCGGTCTATCAGTGGAACCGCGCATTGATCGGCGACAGCGACGACGTGGACAAGGCCAAGGTGAAGGAAAAGATCGCCAGCGGCCTGCCGCCGGTGGAAAAAGATGCCGAAAATACCGCCAAGAAGGACGTCGCGCCGGCGCCGCCGGCTCCTCCGGCACCGGCACCGGCTGCCACTCCGGACAAGAAATCCTGACGCCGCATGCGCGGGCATGAGATTTCCGGGGCCACCGAGACCATCGAGGCGGCCCCGGCCAAGATCAATCTGGCGCTGCATGTGACCGGCCAGCGAGCGGATGGGTATCACCTGCTCGAAACGCTGGTGACCTTTACCGAAGCCGGCGACACGATCCGTATTCGCGACGCCGATGCCGACAGTTTCTCCATCTCCGGCCCTTTCGGCGATCTTTTGCGCGCGGGCAATGGCGGCGATAACCTCGTCACCCGCACCAGGGACCTGTTGCGCGATGCGCTCGCATCGACAGGTCAACCGGCACCCCCGGTCGCCATTCATCTTGAAAAGAACCTGCCGGTGGCTTCCGGTATCGGCGGCGGCTCGGCGGATGCGGCAGCGACACTGCGGGGGCTTTTGCGGCACTGGCGTGCCGGGATCGCACCGGATACGCTTGCATCCATGGCGCTGACGCTCGGGGCGGATGTGCCGATGTGCCTTGAGAGCCGATCCCTGATCGCGCGCGGCATCGGCGAGGACATCGAACCGGTTACCGATCTACCGGAACTGTCCATGGTTCTGGCCAATCCGCTGAAGGCCGTCTCGACGCCGGAGATTTTCCGGCGATTGCAGAACAAGACCAATCCACCCCTGCCCGCCTCTGCGACAATCGGCTGGATGGATTTTCTCGCCCAAAGCCGTAACGATCTGCAACCGCCGGCTCAGGCGCTTCTGCCAGAGATCGGGGAAATCATTGGGTTGCTGTCGCAGGAAGGTGCTGCGCTTGTGCGCATGTCCGGTTCGGGGGCAACCTGTTTCGGGATTTTTCATTCCCTTGAAGCGGCCAGGAAAGCGGAAACATCGCTTCGGAAGAGGCGCCCCGGCTGGTATTTTCAGGCGACGCGGACCATTTGAAAATCAGACACTTCGAGGATAAGGCCATGGCAGGCGAAAGACCCTTCATTCCCCTTGGCATTGCGGTTTTGACCGTTTCGGACAGCCGCACGCTGGAGAACGACAAATCCGGCGATACGCTCGTCGCAAGGCTGGAGGAAGCGGGCCACAGGCTCGCGGCCCGCGCCATCGTGCCTGATGACAAGGCAGCGATTGCCGGCACGGTGCGCGACTGGACGCTCTCTGAAGGCGTGGATGTGGTAATCACCACCGGCGGCACCGGCTTTACCGGCCGCGATGTGACGCCCGAAGCGCTGGAGCCGCTGTTCGAAAAGCGCATGGATGGGTTTTCCGCCCTCTTCCACCGCATCTCCTATGACAAGATCGGCACCGCCACCATCCAGTCGCGGGCAACCGGCGGCGTGGCGAACGCGACCTTCATCTTCGTGCTGCCCGGCTCGCCGGGTGCGTGCAAGGATGCGTGGGACGGTATTCTGAAAGCCCAGCTCGATTATCGCCACTTGCCCTGCAATTTCGTGGAGATCATGCCGAGGCTTGACGAGCATTTGAAGCGTGGGGCTGGGGGCGTTTAGATTAGCGGATTGAGGGCGCGTGGAGCTTACCCCCCCTCTGCCCTGCCGGGCATCTCCCCCTCAAGGGGGGAGATCGGCAAGAGGCCCCCTTGTCACTTCATTCTCAATCTTCAAGATGGACGAAACATCGCGGCAGATCGATCTCCCCCCTTGAGGGGGAGATGCCCGGCAGGGCAGAGGGGGGTGAAGCCCCACGCACCTCCGGTTCGCAGACAATGCGCGCCCAAAACCCCCATCACGCCAGATATTTCTTGAAGAACTCCGTCGTCCGGCTCCAGGCGAGATCGGCAGCCGCCTTGTCGTAGCGCGCCGAGGACGTGTCATTGTTGAAGGCGTGGTTGACGCCGTCATAGACGAAGATTTCAAAGGTCTTGCCGTTTTCCTCCAGCGCCTTCTTATAGGCATCGATGCCGGCATTGATGCGCTCGTCGAGACCCGCATAGTGCAAAAGCAGCGGCGCCTTGATGGCAGGCACATCGGCCGCCGGGGCCTGCTGGCCGTAATAGGCGACGCCGGCATTCAAACCTGCCGATTTGGTGGCGAAACGGTTGACCAGCCCGCCGCCCCAGCAGAAACCGACAGCACCGACCTTGCCATTTGCCCCCTGCCGCGCCGCAAGCCATACCCGGCCCGCTTCGGCATTGGCGACGGTCGCGTCCATGTCGAGACCGCTGAACATCTGCCGCGCCTTCTCCTCATCGGCGGGCGTGCCGCCCTGCGGTGAGAGGAAATCGACGGCAAGCGCCCTGAAACCGGCGAGCGCCACACGCCTTGCCACATCGCGGATATGGTCGTTCAGGCCACGGTTCTCGTGGATGACGATGACGGAGCCGATGGGGCCGGAAACGGATTTCGGCGTGACGAGGTAACCCTTCATCTCGCCGCCGGGGGCGGGATAGGTCACCTCCTCGGCGACGATCCTGTCGTCATCGGCCGCGATGACCGCCGCACGGGCGCTGTTGGCCGAAAGAAGCGGGGCGATGGCCGCCGCCGCTGCACCAGACCCGGCCAGTACGGTGAGCTTTTCCATGAATTTGCGGCGATCGAGGCTGAGATGGGTATATTCATCGTAAGCGTCGATCATGGCCTGCGTGATCTTGGGCTTGTCCATCGCTCTATCCTCCTTGAACGCACGGATGCGGAAGGATAGCGCAGATCGCCCCGCGGGGAACGAGGCGGGGGCAAGCGGCGTCACACATTTGCGTGAGCGCCGCCAGCCAGTTTTCACATCAGGCGGCGAGGTCCACGACGATACGGCCGTCGATCTTGCCCTCTTCCATGCGGTGGAAGATATCGTTGATGTTTTCGAGCTTGTCCCAGGAGAAGTGGGCCGCCACCTTGCCTTCGCCGGCGAAGGTCAGCGCCTCCTCCAGATCCTGCCGCGTGCCAACGATGGAGCCGCGCACCGTGATGCGCTTCAGCACCGTATCGAACACCGGAATGGAGATGAAGCCCGGCGGCAGGCCGACAAGCGCCATGGTGCCCTTGGAGCGCAGGAAGCCGTAAGCCTGCTCCATGGCCTTGGGCGACACCGCCGTCACCAGCGCGCCATGGACGCCGCCGGTCGCTTTCTGCACCTGCTCCACCGCGTCAGGCGCGCGACCATTGACGACGACATCGGCTCCGAGTTTTTTCGCAAGCGCCAGCTTGTCGTCGAAAATATCGGCGGCAACGACATGCATGCCCATGGCCTTGGCATATTGCACGGCCATGTGGCCAAGCCCGCCAATGCCTGAAATGACCACCCACTCACCGGGCCTGACCTCGGTTTCCTTCAGCCCCTTATAGACGGTGACGCCGGCGCAGAGCACCGGTGCGGCCGGGCCGAAATCGAGATTATCCGGCAGGCGGCCAACGAATTTCGGATCGGCGAGGCCATATTCGGCAAAGCTGCCATTGACGGAATAGCCGGAATTCTTCTGGCTCGGGCAAAGCGTTTCCCAGCCCGTGCGGCACGGAATGCAGCATCCGCAGGCGGTGTAGAGCCAAGGCGTGCCGGCGCGGTCGCCTTCCTTGATGCCGGTGACGCCAGCGCCGATCTTGGCGACATAACCCACGCCCTCGTGGCCGGGGATGAAAGGCGGATTGGGCTTGACCGGCCAGTCGCCGGTTGCGGCGTGCAGGTCGGTGTGGCAAATGCCCGTCGCCTTGTAGTTGATGAGAATTTCACCGGGGCCGGGATCCGGTATCGCCACTTCCTCGATGGTCAGCGGTTTTCCAAACGCGCGGACGACGGCTGCCTTCATTGTCTTAGCCATGACATACTCCCTAATCTCTGTTCGCCTGAAATCCTCGACGGCAGGCAGAGATTAACGGGGATGGGGCGTCATGGAATTGACCCATCGCAAATCGGAGCATTTTGCAAGGCGGGATTGTCTCACTTATGAGGCAACCTCACGGTGCTGATTTACTCCAGCGCCAACCATATGGCGAGCCATGCCCACAGGCAGACGACCAGCGCAAAGCCGATGCCGAACAATGCGCCACGCTGACGCAGGCGGTTGCTGGTGACGTGGACATAGGAATGGGCATAACGCGAGAGCACGAACAGCCATGCCAGAACGACGGTGACGATATTGTCCGCATCCGTGATGTAGAGCAGCAGGCAGGCGATGTGAAACAGCACCGGCAGTTCGAACTGATTGGCGATGTTGCGGTTCACCAGATGGCTTTCGCGCGCCTCCTCGCCCCGGTCACGCAGCTTGATCGCCGATTCGCGATCCTTGAAGGTGTATTTGTTGCGCCGGACGATCAGAAGCCCGTAAAGCCAGAAGACCAGAAAGACATGGGCGATCATCGGCCAGAACATTGCGGTCGTGGGTGACATGCTTTCTTCTCCAATCATGAAAACGCTCCCCGATCCGGCATGAATCGGGGAGCGCCAAATACTCAGTATCCTTTTACGGATTCGCCTCGAAAGATCAAACCGCGCCTGGGTAGTTCGGGCTTTCGCGGGTGATCGTCACGTCATGGGCGTGGCTTTCGCGCAGGCCCGCGCTGGAGATGCGAACGAAGGTGGCGCGCTCCTGGAATTCCTTGATATTGCCGCCACCGACATAACCCATGGCAGCCTTCAGGCCACCTGCCAGCTGGTGCAGGACGCCGGAAACCGGACCCTTATAGGGAACCTGACCTTCGATGCCTTCCGGAACGAGCTTCAGCGTGTCGCGCACTTCGGCCTGGAAATAACGGTCGGCGGAACCGCGCGCCATGGCGCCAACGGAGCCCATGCCGCGATAGGCCTTGAAGGAGCGGCCCTGGTAGAGGAACACTTCGCCCGGGCTTTCATCCGTGCCGGCCAAGAGCGAGCCGATCATGACGGCGGAAGCGCCGGCGGCGATTGCCTTGGCCAGATCGCCCGAGAACTTGATACCACCATCGGCGATGACGGGGATGTCAGCCGCATTGGCGACTTCAACCGACGACATGATCGCCGCGAGCTGCGGAACGCCGACGCCGGCGACGATGCGGGTGGTGCAGATGGAGCCGGGGCCGATACCGACCTTGACGCCATCGGCGCCGGCATCGATCAGCGCCTTGGTGCCGTCGGCGGTGGCGACATTGCCGGCGATGATGCGAACCGAGTTCGACATCTTCTTGACCTGCGAGACGGCATCCAGCACTCGCTGCGAGTGGCCATGCGCGGTATCGACGACCAGAAGGTCGACGCCGGCATCGATGAGGCGCTCGGCGCGCTCGATGGCGTCAGCGCCGACGCTGATGGCGGCAGCGGCGCGAAGGCGGCCCTGCGCATCCTTGGTGGCGTTGGGGTTCAGCTGCGACTTCTCGATATCCTTGACGGTGATGAGGCCGACGCAATTGCCCTTTCCATCCACCACCAACAGCTTTTCGATGCGGTGCTTGTGCAGCAGGCGGCGCGCTTCCTGCTGATCGACGCTGCTTTCCTTGACCGTGACCAGGTTTTCGCGGGTCATCAGTTCGTAGATTTTCTGCTGCGGATCGGAGGCGAAGCGCACGTCGCGGTTGGTCAGAATGCCAACGAGACGGCCGTTCTTGTGGCCGCCGGAACCGCCGTTTTCCACGACCGGAATACCGGAAATGCCATGCGCCTTCATCAAGGCCTGTGCTTCAGCAAGCGTCGCATCCGGGCCGATGGTAACCGGGTTGACGACCATGCCGCTTTCGAACTTCTTCACCTGCCGTACTTCTTCGGCCTGTTCGATGGGGGTCAGGTTGCGATGGATGACGCCGATGCCGCCGGCCTGGGCCATGGCGATGGCGAGACGGCCTTCGGTAACCGTATCCATGGCGGAAGACAGGATCGGCAGGTTGAGATCGATATCGCGGGCGATGCGGGTGGCGATATTCGTCTGTCCCGGCATGACTTCGGAATGTCCGGGTTGCAGCAACACATCGTCAAATGTGAGAGCGTCCAAACCAGTGGGTGTTTGAATGATGCGTGCCATGACCAAATTCCTTCATACTGAAAATGCGTGGCCGTTCCGGAACGAAAAGTTCACCCCGGCGCCCTGCAAGGATTGCTTGGAAGTTGGCGAGGGCTGGTAACACGTTCATGACAGGAAGGGAATAGAAAAAACCCGGAATTGCCTTCCGGGCTTTCTTTGTTGCTGCGTTGCAGCAGACGTTAGAGCGCGTCGTGTGGATTCCTGTTCCACACGACGCGCTCTAACTGCTTGTTTTTATGCATGTCGTTATCGCAAAAACCGCTTAACACTTTTGCGCGACATGCATCAGATGTCGAACTGATAGGATTTCGGCACGAAACGATAGCCGGTATCCAGCTTTTCCGCGTAACCGACCGCCGGGAAAGGCATGTGATACCCAAGGAAAGGCAAACGGTCGGTGGCGATCATGTCGTAGACCTTCTTGCGGGTCGCGGCGGCTGCCGCCTTGTCCATGTCGAACTTCACCTCCCAGTCTGGCTTCTGCAGGGAAAGGACGAAATGGTTGGCCGTATCCGCCGTCAGGATGAGTTGTTTACCTTCCGATTCGACACGAAAGATCATGTGACCCGGCGAATGACCGAAGGCCGCCACGCCGGTGATCCCGGATACGACACTGGCGCCGTCGCCAATGAAGGTCGCCTTTTCCGCCAGCGGCTTGACGTTCGTGAGAACGCCCTTGTGACCGCCCTCGGCAGGCGTGCCCACGCGCTTCTCATCCGTCCAGAAATCATATTCCGCCTGGCCGAACACGTAGCGCGCCTTGGAAAAAGCCGGAGCGCCCTTTTCCATCAGCCCACCGATATGGTCGCCATGCATGTGGGTCAGCACCACCACGGTCACATCTTCCGGCGTATAACCGGCGGCCGCCATGCCCTCGATCAACCGGCCATTGCCCGCACCGCGCCCGGCCTCACCGAAACCGGTATCGAACAGCACGAGATCGGTGCCGGTATTGACGAGGACCGGCGAGAAGGAATTGACGAATTGCTCCTTCGGCAGAAAATTGTCTTCCAGCAATTTTCCGACCGTCTCCGCCGACTGGTCGGTGCCGAAGGTCTCGCCGGGATTGGGGGCCGCGCGTGCGCCATCCTTCACCACCAGCACTTCGAAATTGCCGAGCTTGAAGCGGTTGGTTTCAGGCGGCATCGCGTGTTCTATCTCCATGGAGGTTTGCGGCTGGTTGGTCTGGGCCGTTGCCGTGCGCGCCATCAACAGCGGCGCACCGAGAACGCTTGCGCCCGCCGCACCGATGAGGCCGCGTCTGCTCATGCTCAAGGATTGGGTCATTATCTTGTCTCCGATATCGCCAACTGGCCGTGATCGCCAACTGAACCAAGCCAACGGACAATAGAGCGATAAAGTTGCAAGAAAACCGGCCTCACGCAGGTTTGATCGGAACTTGAGAAATTGATAATTAACGTGTTGGCAAGCCCGCTTATCAGGCGTAGGAGGAACGGCGATATCCTTTGTCGCAGCGGAAAGCCGCAGGCAGCCTCATGAACCGCATCATTCCCCTCATCCTGGCAGTCGCTCTCTTCATGGAGCAGATGGACTCCACCGTCATCGCCACCTCGCTGCCGGCAATTGCCGCCGACCTTCATGTCGGCCCGATCACGCTCAAGCTCGCATTGACAGCCTATATGGTGGCGCTGGCGATCTTCATTCCGATCAGCGGCTGGATGGCCGACAAATACGGCGCGAAGAAAATCTTCCGTTTCGCCATCGGCGTCTTCGTGGTGGGGTCGATCTGCTGCGCGGTATCGTCCTCGGTGTTCGAATTCGTGCTTTCGCGTTTCCTGCAGGGCATGGGCGGGGCGATGATGACGCCCGTTGGCCGCCTCGTGCTTTTGCGCACGACCAAGCGCAGCGAACTCGTCTCCGCCATGGCGCTGTTGACAATTCCGGGGCTGGTGGGGCCGCTCACCGGCCCGCCCATCGGCGGCTTCATCACCACCTATTTTTCATGGCACTGGATTTTCCTGATCAATGTGCCGATCGGCGTCATCGGCATCTGGCTCTCGACGATCTTCCTGCCGGAAATCGAAACCACCAACCCGCCGCCGATGGATGGCAAGGGCTTCGTGCTGTCAGGCATCGCCGCCTCCGGCGTGGTGTTCGGCCTCTCCGTCGTCAGCCTGCCCGCGCTGCCACCGGCCATCGGCATCGCCTCGACGATCATCGGTTTCATCTGCGGTTTTCTTTATCTGCGCCACGCCGCGCGCCACCCTGCCCCCATTCTGGATTTCCGCATTTTCCAGAACGCGACCTTCCGGGCGGCGTCCGTCGGCGGCACCGTTTTCCGCATTTCCACGGGCGCCATACCCTTCCTGATGCCGCTGATGCTGCAGATCGGTTTCGGGCTTAATCCGTTCCAGTCGGGCATGATCACCTTTGCCGGCGCAATCGGCGCGATCACCACGAAATTCATGGCCAAGCGGGTGTTTGCGGCAACCGGCTTCCGCTCGACACTGATCGGAGCCGGCATCGTCGGCGCCTGCACGACGCTCGCCAACAGCTTCTTCACACCGGAAACACCCTATCCGCTGATCATGATCTTCCTTGTGACAGCGGGATTTGCCCGGTCCTTCTTCTTCACCGGATCGAACGCGCTCAGCTATTCCGATATCGAGGACAGTCAGGCCAGCCAGGCGACCTCGATGGCGTCGGTGCTGCAGCAGATCAGCCTGGCGCTGGGCGTGGCTTTCGCCGCCTCCATTCTGGAAGTCAGCAGCATGATGTCCGGCACGCATCTGCAGCTCGCCGATTTCCACATCGCCTTCACCATCGTCGCGCTGGTATCGCTGTTCGCCATCGTGCCGATCATCCGCATGGACGGCAATGCCGGGGCGGCCGTCTCCGGCCACCGCGGCAAGGTCTCGCAACCGGCGGAATGATCAGTCTTCGGAAGCCTCTTCGGCTTCCGCATCGACGTGCGGCTCGCTCTTGCGGCCCTTGAAGTGCTTGGCAAGCAGGAACATTTCCACCGATTCCGAGCGTGAGGACGCCGGCTTGATGTGCAGAACCTGCTTGAAGTTCTTCTTCAGCATATCCAGCAATGCCTTTTCCGTGCCGCCCTGGAAGGTCTTGGCAAGGAAGTGACCGCCTTCCGCCAGCACCTGAACGGCGAAATCGGCCGCGACTTCGCACAGATGCATGGTGCGGATATGATCGGTCTTCTGGTGCCCGGTGGTGGGCGCGGCCATGTCCGACAGCACCAGATCGGGCGTGCCGCCAACGGCCTCCATCAGCTTTTCCGGCGCGCTCGGATCGAGGAAGTCGAGCTGCAGAATTTTCACACCGGGAATGGGATCGATCTCGAGGAAATCGATAGCCGCGACGCGGATATCGTCCTCGGTGGAATCCGTCACCTTGGAAGCGATCTGCGACCAGCTGCCGGGGGCGGCGCCAAGGTCGATGATGCGGCGCGCGCCTTTGAGGATCTGGTGCTTGTCGTTGATTTCCAAGAGCTTGAAGGCCGCGCGGGCGCGATAGCCTTCAAGCCTGGCGCGCTGCACATAGGGGTCATTGATATGACGTTCCAGCCAGCGGCGCGACGAGGCCTTGAGCTTGGTCTTCTTGACCTTCTGGCCGATCTTGCGGCCGGTACGGTTGTTGCTTGTCGGCGCCTTGCTCATGTCAAACCTTCCGTCCTGTCCTGCCGTGTCATCTGCATGCGCCTAATGCGGTTGCGCCGCCATGCGCCGTCATCCGCCATCATATCCGTCAAAAGGCCTTCGCGAAGGCCGCGATCCGCCACGCGCATACGGCGTGCCGGCCAGCGGCGGCGAATGGCCTCGAGAATGGCGCAGCCGGCCAGGACCAGATCGGCCCTGTCAGGCCCGATGCAGGCATTGGCGGCGCGGCCGGCGAAATCCCATGCGAGCAGCTTGTCCTGCATGGCCGTCACTTCGGCATCGGAAAGCCACAAACCGTCCACCTTGCGGCGATCGTATCGCGGCAGATCGAGATGGACGCCGGCAAGCGTCGTCACCGTGCCCGAGGTTCCGATCAGATGAAAATCCTCGTGATGGGTCTGCGGCGCGAGAGGCGGGCAATGGAAGGCATCGAGCAGCCCTTCGACTTCCCGCACCATGGCGGCGAAGACGTCCGGCGTCACATCGCGCCCGCCATGGCGTTCCGAGAGCGTGACGACACCGACCGGCAACGAGGTCCAGTGGGTGATGTGATTGGCGAGCCGGTTCGAGCGGTTTTCCCCGACCTTGATGACGGCGATTTCCGACGATCCGCCACCGATATCGAACAGCACGACCGAACGCGCCTCGCGCCCGACGAGGGAGGCGCAGCCAGACACCGCAAGGCGGGCTTCCGTCTCGCGGCTGATGATTTCGAGCTTCAGTCCCGTTTCCCGCGTAACCCGCGCCAGAAATTCCTCGCCATTCGACGCAGCGCGGCAGGCCTCGGTGGCGATGAGCCGCATGCGCCTGATCGGACGACCGGAGAGTTTCGCGGAGCAGACTTTCAGCGCCTCGACAGCTCGATCCATGGCGTCGTCAGAAAGCCGGCCGCTCGACACCAGCCCCTCGCCCAACCGAACGATGCGCGAAAAGGCATCGACGACCCGGAACTGGCCGGGCCGCGTCGGCTGCGCAATCAATAGGCGGCAATTATTGGTGCCGAGATCGAGCGCGGCATACATATCCGCCGGCGGCTCCTGGCCATGCTCATGCTGGCGGCCTGCATGGCGCGCGGATATCTCAGATTGCCGATGCGGTTCCTGCCCGGCCCCATTGGCGCGGCCATTCTGCTTGCCGACATGTTTCGGCGCATGGGTGGGAACCAGCGGACGGCCCTGTGGATCGCGGCCGCGCGGATCGCGGTGACCACGCTTGCGGTGGCGCGACTTTCGCCCTGCGCCCGGCGGCACGGAGGATGGATTGGCAGCATCTGTTGCGGCTGGAGCCTGCGTCTGCACGGTGGAAGCTGGGGCAGCCTGCTGAGACGTACCCTTGCCGCGAGAGCGCCTGCGGCGCTTTCTCTTGCGCGGCTCGGCATCCGGCTCGAGAGCCGATACATAGGAGGAACCGGCCGGAACATCCGCGGCAACATCATGCGACAGCACAGCAGCGTCACGGGGCTGACCGTCACGCTTGTGTTTCTTGCCACGACGGGATCGCTTCGCTTTCCCTTTGTTCGCCACCGACGCCCCTTGTTCCGACGGCTTTGGGCCGTTTCCGGGGTCGATCACTGTCTTGTCCATTTCGCCGCGCACAAGCGTAGACGCTATGCTGCTGGCTTTCATAAGGTTTCGTTGGGCGGACAATACCAGCGCAAGCGATTTTAGCCAAATGGTTTTTGCCGGGCGGCGTGTGGCAAAGGCTCACACGTCACCAAGGTTGCGTGACGCCCGCGCGGAATGCACGCTTTATCGATAGGAGTTTCATGCTGCTCCTCCGCTGGTTTTGCTGGAACCCGTCACGCTCTCCCCAAGCGTGACGAAACCAATTGCGGGCGCTCGCCTACAACACGGAGATCATGCCGCCATCGGCATAGACGATCTGGCCATTGACGTAATCGGATGCGGCGGACGCAAAATAGATGACGGTTCCCGCCAGTTCTTCCGGACGCCCCCAGCGCCGCGCCGGCGTACGCGCCTTGACCCAGGCGTCGAATTCCGGGTTGGCGAGCAGGGCCTCGTTCATATCGGTGATCATGTAGCCGGGGCCGATCGCATTGGCCTGAATGCCCTTTTCGGCCCACTCGGCCGCCATGGCCTTGGTCAGCATCTTGATGCCGCCTTTCGCCACGGTATAAGGCGCAACCGTTGCCCGGGCGAGTTCGGAGGTCAGCGATCCGATATTGATGATCTTGCCGGAACCGCGCTCCGCCATTCGCCTGGCCGCCTCCCGGCCGACGAGGAAGGCCGACGTCAGATTGGTGTCGATCACCCTTCGCCAGTCGGCGCTCTCCAGCTCCAGCATAGGCTTGCGGAACTGGATGCCGGCATTGTTGACGAGGATATCCACCCGGATACCGTCCCGGTCGAACCGCTCGAAGGCTGCGATGACAGCGGCTTCGTCGGTCACGTCGAACGCCGCGGTCAGCACCTCACGACCTGTCGAGCGCATCGCCGCAGCCGCCTCTTCCAGTCGGGTGGCGTCGACGCCATTGAGGATCACCCGGGCGCCGGCATTCGCCAGCCCCTCGGCGAAGGCCCGCCCCAAACCGCGGGACGAACCGGTGATCAGCGCCGTCTTGCCGCTGAGATCGAATAGTGAAACGCTCATGACGATTCCCCTCAGAGTTCAGAGACGCGGACGGACAGATCCGAGCGCTCGAAGAAGGACGGTTGCAGTTCAGTGCCGAGACCGGGGCCTTCCATCGGATAAACGAAGCCGCCCTCGATACGCGGAACCTCCGTCACCAGTTCGCGATACCAGCCCTTGTAAAAAGCGCGCACGCTTTCCTGGATAAGCGTGTTGGGCTGCGAAAAGCTCATGTGGATCGCGGCGGCGAAGCCGACCGGGCCGATGCAGTCATGCGGGGCAAAAGGCCGGTGATAGGTTTCCGCCATGGCCGCGATCTTGCGGCCCTCGGTCAGGCCGCCCGTCCAGCACAGGTCGGCCATGACGACATGGGCGGCGTCGCGGTCGAGATAGTCCTTATAGGCAAAACGGGTGCCGAGCGTTTCGGAAGCGCAGGTCCACACATCGGTGGAATGCGCGTATTCGGCAAGCGCCTGCGGCGAATTCATCCGTATCGGATCTTCGTACCATGTGGGCTTGAACGGTTCGAGCGCCCGCGCGATCTGCTTGGCAACCGGCAGGTTCCACAGCGAGTGGAACTCGACCATGATATCCATCTTGTCGCCGACCGCCTTGCGGATCAGCTCGAACGGCTTGATCGCCGTCTTCATCTGTTCCGCGGTGATGAACAGGCCGCGGTTTTCCATCGCCGGAGGATCGAACGGCCAGATCTTCATGGCCGTAATGCCGTTCGACAGGAGGTCTTCCGCCAGTTCGCCCGCCCGGTTCATGAAACCGTCGAGGTCTTCGTAAGGGCCGGCTTCTTCCCCCAAATTCCATGTATCGACCGGCTTGATCTTCTTCGTCCGCACATAGCGGCTTCCGGCGCAGGTATTGTAGACACGCATCTTCTCCACGCAGAGCCCGCCCAGCATCTGGTGGACAGGCTGCCCGCATACCTTGCCGAAAATATCCCACAGCGCGATGTCGACTGCGGAAGCCGCCCGATGTTCCGCCCCCGTCGAGGCATGGGCCATCGGCAGGTTGAGCATTTCCCGGTGAAGGGCTTCTATATGAAGCGGGTTACGGCCCACCAGCCGGCTTGCCAGCGTATCGTGGATGTGGGCCTCGACGGCCGCCGCCCCATAAAAGGTTTCGCCGAGGCCGGTAACGCCCTGATCGGTCTCCACATGCACCCAGAGAACATTGGAGAACTCTTCTGCTCGAAAAGTCTTGATCGCAGTTATTTTCATCATTGCTTCCATTTCTGTCTGCCCGTCGTTTCGTTTCCAAATTGCATGGACAGGACCATCTACTTATCTCTCACAAGAAAACATGCTCCAGTCCCAAAGGCGGTTCTCGTCAGCTCTCCGATGCACTGGTTCCAACGGAGAGAATCGTCAGTCCGAAAAGCCTGCCTCATCGCTGCGCTTACCATTCGGCGAGACTGCCATCCTGATGACGCCAGAGCGGATTGCGCCAGCGATGGCCTTGCCTCGCCATTTCGATCACATGCGCCTCATCAACCTCGATACCCAGACCGGGACCCTGCGGTATTTCGACAAACCCGTCCTCGTAACGGAAGACATCCTTGTTGGTGATGTAGTCCAGAAGGTCGCTGCCCCGATTGTAGTGAATGCCAAGGCTCTGCTCCTGGATAAATGCGTTGTAGCTGACAGCATCGATTTGCAGGCAGGCAGCCAGAGCAATCGGCCCAAGCGGGCAATGCGGCGCAAGGGCGACGTCATAGGCCTCCGCCATCGTCGCAATCTTGCGGCATTCGGTAATTCCGCCCGCATGCGAAAGATCCGGCTGGATAATATCGACATAGCCGCCGGAGAGGACGGATTTGAAATCCCAACGTGAATAAAGCCGCTCGCCGAGCGCGATCGGAGCCGAGCAATGATTGGCGATTTCCTTCAGCGCCTCTAGATTTTCCGAAAGTACCGGCTCTTCGATGAACATCAGTTTGAACTGCTCGAGTTCCCTCGCCAGCACCTTGGCCATCGGCCTGTGAACCCGGCCGTGGAAATCGGCGCCTATGCCGATATGCGGCCCCACCGCATCGCGCACGGCGCCTATGGTCGCGACGATGGCGTCGATCTTGTCGTTGCCGTCGACGATCTGCAGCTCTTCGGCGCCATTCAGCTTGATCGCCTTGAAGCCCGCGGCAACGACGGCCCGCGCATTGTTCGCCACGTCGCTCGGACGGTCGCCGCCGATCCACGAATAGACCTTGATCCGGTCGCGGCACTGGCCTCCGAGCAGCGCGTGGATCGGCTGGCCGAGCGCCTTGCCCTTGATATCCCAGAGCGCCTGGTCGATCCCGGCAATCGCGCTCATATGGACCGCACCGCCACGATAAAACCCGCCGCGATACATGACCGTCCAGTGATCCTCGATCAGGAACGTATCCTTGCCGATGAGGTAATCCTCCAGCTCATGCACGGCAGCCTGAACCGTCAGAGCCCTGCCTTCGACCACGGGCTCGCCCCAGCCGGTGATGCCCTCATCCGTCTCGATCTTGAGGAACAGCCAGCGTGGCGGAACGATATAGGTGGTGAGTTTTGTGATCTTCATGATAGTTGCCTTCATCTCCGCCATCGAAGCGGATCGCCGCACCCGCGATGTCTCTCAGAACGATAATTGCACCTTCATCGCCCGCGACCTGTCAGTGGCGAGCATGAACGCGTCATTCGCCTCCTGAAACGGCAAAGTATGGGTTACGAGCGGTGTCAGATCGATGCGGCCGGAGTTCATCAAATCGACGGCCTGCTGGAACTCACTGTCGAAACGGAAGGTGCCGCGCAGTTGCAATTCCTTGGTGACGATGGCGTTGATCGGCAATGTAACATCGCCGCCAAGCCCGAGCTGGACGATGATGCCGCCGGCGCGGATGGCTGCGAGTGCGCCGTTGAGCGCAGCCTGATTGCCCGAGGCCTCGAACAAGATGTCGACCGTACCCTTGCCCGTGGCGTAGGGCGCAAGCGCTTCCGGCGTCGTCGCCATGTTGAGAGCCGCTGTCGCGCCGAGTTTACGCGCGACCTGCAGCGGGAATTCGCCCACATCCGTCGCGATGATCTCCGCAGCGCCCGCATTCCGCGCCACCAGCACGCACAACGCCCCTATCGGACCGCAGCCCGTAACCAGCACACGCTTGCCCAGAAGCGGCCCCGCCTGTTTCATGGCGTGCAGAACAACGGCGAGCGGCTCGGCCATGGCCGCTTCCGCCATGGTAACCGTCTCGGCAATCGGAATTGCCTGGGCGGCGCTGACGGTGATGCTCTGGCGGAAACCGCCCTGCGCATGCGGCAGGCGCATGGCGCTGCCCATGAACTGCATGTTCATGCACTGGTTATGGGCGCCCTCCCGGCAATATTCACATTCGTAACAGGGAGAACTCGGATTGACCGACACCCGCATGCCCGGCACCAGATGCGAAACACCGGCGCCGCATTCCTCGATAACGCCGGCCATCTCGTGGCCGAGCGCCATCGGCTCACGCACGCGGATGCTGCCGGAACCGCCATGCAGGTAATAATGAAGATCGGAACCGCAAATGCCTCCGGCCTTGACGGCAATCCGAACCTGACCGGCAGCCGGGGCGATGCTGGCCACGGGTTCGATCCGCAGATCCTTCTGAGCGTGAATGATAACGCCTAACATCGAATTTTCCTTCCTGATTTCGCTGTGACGGTGCCTGAGCAGCCTTCAAGCGAGACAATTTTTGGTTTGATGGTGCCGCACGCTGGCGAAAAGCTTTCTCGCCGCGACGGTGCTTCCTTTGAAAATTCTGGAAATCTGAAATATTGAGAAATTTCCTGTTATTGCATTTTGCAACTGACGAGACGGAACGGTAACGTCAGGCAGAATCTCGAGGAATGAAGCATGACCGGTGAAGACAAGAACGGGACGAAAGATGAGGACGGCAATCCGCAGGAGAAGAAGAGACGCAACAGCGTCAACCTGACGGAGCTTGCCTATGAGCGCATCGAGCACCTGATCATTACCTGTGAACTCAAGCCGGGCCGCTTTCTTTCCATTCAAGACCTGCAGAGAGAGACCGGATTGAGCCGCACGCCCGTGCATCAGGCGGTCAGCCGGCTGGCCGCCGATACGCTCGTGATCATTCAGCCCCGTCATGGCCTGCAGATCGCGCCCATCGACCTCGCCCGCGAGCGAATGCTTCTGCGTTTGCGGCGCGACCTCGAGCGTTTCGTCGTGTCGCTGGCAGCCGAGCACTCCACGTCCACGCACCGTTCGCAGATGCTGCACATCACCCGCATTCTGAAAGACCAGCGCGACACGATGGCGATCGGCGATTTCAATATTTTCGACCGCCGCATCGACAAGCTGATCCTGCTGGCGGCGGGAGAGCCGTTCCTCGAGCATACGCTGCGGCCGCTCCACACCCTGTTCCGGCGCATCGGCCTGATCCATCACCGCAATATCGGCGGCGCGGAAAGCCTGGCCGGAAGTATCCAGAGCCATATCGGCATACTCGAGGCAATCGCCAAGCGGAATGTCGCGCTGGCCGTCGAGGCGTCCGACCAGCTGATCGACTATGTCGACCGGATGTTCGATGCCCTCGAGAGGGACATCGATCCATCCATCCTCGATTCCAGCCTGGAATCGCTGATCTCGCTGTGAAGTATCGCCTCTTGCGTCCTGCATGATCCGGCTCCGGTGCTGAAGATTATGCGCGTAGCCGCAGGCCGGTTTCGGCGGAAAACAGAACGGCGTCATCGAGGTTGAACGCCAGCGAAACCGGATCACCGACTTTAAGCCCGGTGTACCCCTGTTCGGTGACCATGACGGCGTCCAGTTCACCTTCTTCGCGATGCGCCGTGCGGGCATTGCTGAGCGTGACCGCGATGACGGATTCGGCGCCGATATGCTCCACCAGCGTCACCGTGCCTTCGACGCTGCCGGGTTGACGTTCGGGCGTCAGCCGGATCGCATTCGGGCGGATGCCGAACAGAACCTTGCCGTCCTCCCTGACCGCTGCCGACAGGCCCTGCGGCAATGCCAGCGCAATGCCACCGACGCTGACGACACCGCTTGCCGCATCGGCTTCGATGAGGTTCATCGGCGGCGTGCCGATAAAGCGCGCGACATAGGTATTGGCCGGATCGCTATAGATTTCGCGGGACGAACCGAATTGCTGAACGACACCGTCGCGCATCAGCGCGATCTTGGTTCCCATCGTCATGGCCTCGACCTGATCGTGGGTCACATAAACGAATGTACCGCCGATATCGGCATGCAGCTTGGAAATTTCCGCCCGCATCGACGTCCTGAGCTTGGCATCCAGATTGGAGAGCGGCTCATCCATCAGGAAGACTTCGGGCTGCCGCACCATCGCCCGGCCTAGCGCGACACGCTGCCGTTGCCCGCCCGACAGGGTGCGCGGAAACCGGTCCAGCATCTCGGTCAGGCCCAGTATCTTCGCATTGCGCTGCACCATTTCCTTCACCTGCGGCGAATTCTCGATCCGCCGCCTGACAAGGCCTCCGATGATTGGCAGGTGATGCCACCAGCGGAACTGTTTCATCACCAGCGGAAACGTCATGTTCCTGCGCACGGTCAGATGCGGATAGAGCGCATAGGACTGGAAAACGAAGGCCATGTCGCGGTCGCTTGGCGGCAGATTGTCGACGCGGCGGCTGCCGATCAGTATTTCTCCGCCGGAAATGCTTTCAAGACCGGCCAGCATGCGCAGAAGCGTCGATTTTCCACAGCCCGAAGGGCCGAGCAGCACCAGAAACTCGCCGTCCGAAACGGCAATATCGATATTGCGGATAACGTCCTTTGCGCCGAAACTCTTGCTGACGCTTTTCAGGGTAATGGATGCCATTTCAAAGATCCTTTATCAGCCCTTGACGCTGCCGGCCGTCATACCGGCCACGACATAACGCTGGACAAGAAGGTAAAACAGGACAGCAGGCAGCGTGTAGATGAAGCCGACGGCCATGACGGAATGCACGGGCGTCGACAATTCGCCGACGAAACCGGCGAGCCCCACCGAGGCGGTGCGCAGACTTTCGCTGCTGATGAGCGTCTGGGCGAAAACATACTCGTTCCAGCCGTTGAAGAATGCGATGACCGAGGCGGCGGCGAGCGTCGGCCCAATCAGCGGCACCACGATCAGAAGCACCACGTCGAGTTTGGAGCACCCCTCCATACGGGCGGCCTCTTCAACCTCGATCGGCACCGCATCGATGGCCCCTTTGAGAATCCAGGCGATGACCGGCACCGTAAAGGCGGTGTTGGCGAGGATCAGGCCGGTCAGAGTATTGAGCAGCCCGAGATCGCCGAAGATGGCGTAGAGCGGCACGACCAGCATGGCTTCGGGCAGCATCTGGGTGGCAAACAGCACGAAGCCGAGAAGAGCGAGACCGGCGAACCGGAAACGGGAGAGCGCATAGGCAGGCAAGATCGCCAGCACAATGCTCAGCACCGTCGTGCCGGAAGCAACGATCACGCTGTTTTTCAGCCATGTCGCAACCGGTATGGTCTTGAACACGTCCTGATAGACATTCAATTCCGAAAACGACGGCAGGAACTGCGGAGTTGCGGCAAAAAGCTCCGAAGACGTGGTGAGCGATGTCACCAACATCCAATAGATCGGGAAGACAGCAACACCGAGAAGGGCAAGGACGCTGATCATGCGCAGGCTGTGCTGCCAGGGAGAGGTTTTCATGCGCGTCTCCCCTGCGCACGTTCGGCACGCTGCGATATCTTGAAGTAGATCATTGTCACGACAAGCGCGATGGCGAGGCCCACCATGCCGATGGAGGCAGCACTGCCGAGCTCGCGATAGACGAAGCCCTGGCGGTAGAGCTCGATCACCAGCGTATTGGTCGCGCCGATCGGACCTCCCTGCGTCATCAGCCAGATCAGATCGAAACGGCGCAGCGACCAGATGGTGACGAAGAGGGCGAGCAACAGCACGGTCGGCTGGATGGTAGGCCATACAGCCGTCTTGAAGACGTTGAACCGGTCGGCTCCATCGATAATCGCAGCTTCGCGCACTTCCGATGGAACGCCCTGCAGAGCCGCCAGAATGACGACCGAAGAAAACGGAAAGATCTGCCAGATGGTCGTGATCATGATGGCAGGCAGGGCAAGCGAGGGATTGTCCAGCCAGTTTTCACTGGAAAACGGCAGGCCCAGCACCCGCAGCGCATAATTGAACACGCCATATTGGGAGTTGAGCATCCAGGTGAAGATCAGTGCAACGGCAACCGGCGGCGCCGCCCATGGCACCGTTACCAGGGCGCGGGCAATGCCGCGTCCGGTAAAGGGGTTGTTGAGAAGCAGCGCCGTACCGAGACCGAAACCGATCGCCAGCACGACGCAGAGGATCGTATAGATCAGCGTGACCCAGAGAACCTGCGCGAAATCGCTGGTTTCGAAGATGTAGAGATAGTTTTCGAAACCGACAAAGAGCTGGTCGTCGGGAGACAGCAGCGAAGTCGATGTGAAGCTGAGCTTCAACTCCTGCAGCAAGGGGTAGATTTGAAACAGCAGAAGATAAAGGGCGACAGGCGCGGCGAACCAATAAGGTGTCCACCGGCTGCCCTCGATCCCGCTGCGTGAGTCGGATGATCGCATCGACATTACTCGCTTTGTGAAAATTGCAGGTAAAGTCTGCGCCGCATCAGCGGCGCAGCACCCGTCGCTCGATCAGCCGCTGCGCGGCATCCATGGCGTCCTTGGGGTTTTCCCCGCCCTGAAGAACCTTCAGCACGCTCTCGAGCACGATCTGCTGGATTTCCGGCGTCTTCGTCTCAAGCCCCATGACCAGTTGCGGGACCGCCGTTTCGACCTGCTTGTCGTATACGGTGAGCCAGGGCTGCGCCGCCAGGTCCTCGGCGGAATATTGCGTCACCGTGCCGACGATGGTTCCCATGGCCTTTTGCAGGCCCTGCTGATTTTCCGGTTCCAGCGCCCATTTCAGGAAGGTGACGGCCGCATCCTTGTGCTTGGTATTGGCGTTGATCGACAGCATGGTCATGATCAGGCCCTGGGCGGGCGTCGGGAAAGGAGAAGGTGCGGCGGCAAAGGGAAGGTTCGGGGAATTCTGGTGGAAGATCGCCGCAACGCCGCCATTGTCGACATTCATGGCAATCTTGCCTTCCCAGAACATGCGCCGGTAGGTGGCGGCATCGGCGCCTTTCGGAATGACATCGAGATCGTAGACCGCCTTATAGGCCTCGATACCCTTGATGACCTCGGGGCTGTTTACCGTCAGATTGCCGGAAGCGTCGCTCCAGCGGCCACCAAATCCGTAGACGAAATTGCAGACGTCCTGCCAGAAACCGGCCCGTTCTGCCATCGTGGCGCGATAGGCGTAACCATATTTGCCGTCACCCGTTGTTTCCTTGGCAACCTTGAGGAAATCCTCAAATGTCGTGGGCGGTGCGCCCTTGACGATATCCTTGTTGTAAAGAAGCCCGTAACCGGTGGAATCGAAGATCACGCCATAACGCTTGCCGTTCACCGCGAGATATTTGTCGGGGCCGATGAATTTATACTGCGACGGATCGATAAGGCCTTCGAGGGAAAGAACGCGCCCCGATGGCACGGCTGCGAAATAGTCGATCTGGTCGAAACGGACCAAATCCGGGCCGCCGCCCCCGCCCATCTGCGTGAAGACGGTGTTGGCGAAGCTGGAGAACGGGATCGCGATCGGCTCGACCTCGATCTTGTCCTGACTTTCATTGAATTTCTGAACCCACGCCTTGGCGCGGTCACCGCGGCCTGCCTCGGAGAACATCGCCGCAGCAAATGTGATCTTCTCTTTCGCCTGCTGCGCAAAGGCCGTGCCCGATAACGCCGAGACCAGCAGCACGGACGCTAGGGCGCCGCGAACAATTCCACGTCTTGAATGCAGATAAGCCATTTGGATCCTCCATCCTTATACATATCCGACGGACTTTTCCTCCACCGCCGGACATGCTTCCTCATCCACGAACTAGAATGTTGTGATATTTCACGAAAGTCAACGCTGTTATTTTGCGTTGTTGCCCGCCAGCAATTCTGAAGTGACGATGGTGACTGAATGGCCTGGTGAAAGCCACGACACGGCGGCTCGCCGAAGCTGCGCCTAAAAAATATGCTTGGAAGCCCATCGACAAGAACACAAATCGGGCACTCTTCTTCGCATTTTGACGAAATTGCGCGTAAAAGCCCGAAATCCAATCTGGCACGCGGTTTGCTTCGTTTATTCCGAGTTGGCCGCTAGGGTTCCGGTGCAGGTTTGCACGATTGGTCCGAGAGCAGCCACTGTGCGAGGAGAAATCTCGCACGGATGCACGGCGGGACAAAAGCCCGGGAGACCTCGTTAGCCAAGGGATTGGCGGCGTTGGTCTATGCCGATCCCTTTTTGAGAACAAGCAAAAGGGGAATACCAATGCAGACTTTCAGAACAATCATTTCCATTTCCGCGCTGGGGGGCCTTCTTGCGCTCCCGCTGGTTTCCACAGCGGATGCTGCGCCCAAAAAGGATTTCAAGGTCGCCTGGTCGATCTATGTCGGCTGGATGCCCTGGGGTTATGCCGCCGACCATGGCATCGTCAAGAAATGGGCCGACAAATACGGCATCAATATCGAGGTCACGCAGTTCAACGACTATGTGGAATCGATGAACCAGTATACGGCGGGCGCCTATGACGCCGTGACGCTGACCAACATGGACGGCCTCTCCATTCCCGCTGCCGGCGGCGTCGATACAACCGCCGTCATCGTCGGCGATTTCTCCAATGGAAACGATGCCGTCATCCTCAAGGACAAAAAAGACCTTGCCGAGATCAAGAGCCAGAACATCAATCTCGTGGAGTTCTCCGTGTCGCATTATCTGCTTGCACGGGCGCTCGAAACCATCGGCTCATCCGAACGCGATGTGAAAGTCGTCAATACGTCCGACGCGGACATGGTCGCCGCTTATCAGACACCGGAGGTTTCCGCTGTCGTGACGTGGAATCCGCTGGTTTCGACCATTCTCCAGAATTCCTCGGCCAACAAGGTTTTCGACAGTTCCAAAGTCCCCGGCGAGATCATCGATCTGATGGTCGCCCATACCGATGTGCTGAAGGATAATCCCGATTTCGGCAAGGCGCTCGCGGGCATCTGGTACGATACGATGAAGGTGATGACCGCCGAGAGCGCGGAAGGCAAGGCGGCGCGCGAGGCGATGGGCAAGGCATCCGGCACGGATCTTGCCGGTTTCGAAGCCCAGATGGCGGCCACCAAGCTGTTCGACAAGCCGGCGGACGCGGTCGCCTTCACGGCTTCGCCGGACCTGCCGAAGACCATGGACCGGGTGCGGCACTTCCTGTTCGACAAGGGCCTGCTTGGCAACGGCGCGTCATCGGCGGACGCAATCGGCATCGCGTTTCCGGATGGGGCCGTCCGCGGCGACACGTCCAACGTCAAGTTCCGCTTCACGACGGACTACATGGCCGAAGCGGCCAAGGGAATGCTCTGAGGACCAGCCGCACCGCGCCCCGGCGCGGTCTTCCACCCTGCCATCACCCCGGAGTTTCCCATGCGCTGGATCAATTCGCGTCCTTCGAACGGCGCCCGTCTTGGACTTGCCGTCCTGCCCTTTGCGGCCGTGCTGATCGCTTACACGGTCGGCTCGGCGGCACGGCTTGCCGAAAACGCCAATGACAAGCTTCTGCCGGGCTTTGCCGGCCTTGCCGACGCCATCAACCGGCTGGCCGTCATCCCCGATGCCCGCACGGGTGACATTCTTCTATGGACGGATACGGCCGCAAGCCTCGTCCGCCTGTTTTCGGGACTGGGGATAGCGACCGCGATGGCGTTGGCCATCGGCATGCTGATCGGCATGCTGCCTTACGCACGATCGCTGCTTTCGCCCTTCGTCGGCGCCATTTCCATGGTGCCGCCGCTGGCGCTTTTGCCCATCCTTTTCATCCTGCTCGGCCTTGGCGAAATTTCCAAGATCGCACTCATCATCATCGGTGTGGCGCCCGTGATGATCCGCGATCTGGCGCTCAGGGCCATCGAACTGCCGCGCGAGCAGATCATCAAGGCCGAGACGCTCGGGGCAAACTCATGGCAGATCGCGCTGCGCGTAGTGCTGCCGCAGGTCCTGCCGCGGCTCATCACCTGTCTGCGTCTCCAGCTCGGACCGGCCTGGCTTTTCCTGATCGCGGCGGAAGCGATTTCGTCCGATGCGGGGCTCGGTTATCGCATCTTCCTCGTTCGTCGCTATCTCGCGATGGATGTGATTTTTCCCTATGTCATCTGGATCACGCTTATCGCCGTGCTGACCGACTGGCTGCTGGACCGGCTGCGCCTCGCCGTCTTTCCCTGGTCGGCAACGGAGAACAAGGCATGAGCACGCTCACCATCGACAATGTCTGGAAGGAATATGGCGACCAGATCGTGCTCGAGAATGTTTCGCTCGAGATCGAATCCCGCGCATTTGTCGCGCTTGTCGGTCCGTCCGGCTGCGGCAAGACCACCTTCCTGCGCATGATCCTCGGCCAGGAGCGGCCGAGCCGCGGCACGATCCTTCTCGACGGCAAACCGCTGCCCGACGAACCGGGACCGGACCGCGGCGTCGTGTTTCAGAAATATTCGGTGTTTCCGCACCTGACCGTGCTCGGTAACGTCCTGATCGGCAAGGAACTTGCCGCCTCGCCCGTCAGCGGCAGGTTGTTCGGCGCCGCCCGCCGGGCCGCGATCGACGAGGCCCGCACCATGATCGCCGATGTCGGCCTTTCAGGGTCTGAAGACAAATATCCTGCCCAGCTTTCCGGCGGCATGCAGCAGCGCCTGGCGCTTGCCCAGACGCTGCTGATGCGGCCGAAAATCCTGCTGCTCGACGAGCCCTTCGGCGCACTTGATCCCGGCATTCGCGCCGAAATCCATCAGCTGATGAAACGGCTGTGGAACGAAGCGCAGATGACGGTGGTGATGGTGACGCACGACATGCGCGAGGCCTTCACGCTTGCCACCCGCGTCATCGCTTTCGAGCGCCCACGCGACCGCCCGGAGGAAAAACTGCGCTATGGCGCAACGGTCACCCGCGACATTTCGATCTGGCCGCCGCGCCGGGCCGGCGGCGTCGCCGCCTGAAACGATATGCATCAGGGCCAAGCCCTGATGTCGACTGCGCAGTTGCGGATAGAGGGGCGGCTCAACACCCCTGCCGGAATTGCTTCCGACGGCCCGCCGGGACGACCCGGCAAACAAGGGCAGACACCGGGACGACCCGAACTCAACCGCCATGGAGCACCTTATGCACCAAAGACGTTCGCCCGAAGAAATCGCCGCCAACCGCGCCCGTTATGAAGATCACCAGAAAAAGGGGCTGGAATTCGCGCCCAAGGCGCTGCCCGGCTTCAGCCTCCTGCCCGAACCCACGCTCGACGAAACGAAAATCCTTCACCGCGAAATCATTCCCGGCGGCTGGTACTGGACGACCAGGCTGCGCAGGGAAGAGGTGCTGCGCATCAGCCTCAGCCACGGCTTCTCTTCGATTGCGCTCATCGCCTGGAATGCCGCCGATACCTCGGAACGCATCAATCTGCCCGACACGATCAAGGTGCAGTGGACGACGGGGCTTTCCAAAGGTCGCGTCATCTTTTCCGACATGGGGCGTGTGATGTTTTCGATTACCGAGGACAGTTCCGGCGCGCATGATTGCCTTGTCGGCGGCTCGAACGCGCAGAGCAACGCCCGTTATGAGGGCGAACATCTGCGCGACACACGCGATAACTTCATCAAGCTGGCGATGAAGCTCGGCCTCGAGCGCCGTGACATTCCCGCCGCGCTGACGCTTTTCGCGCCCGTGCGTGTTGATGCCGAAGGCCGGTTTTTCTGGAACCCGGCCCTCCTCAATGGCGGGGATTATGTGGAACTGCGTGCGGAAATGGACATGCTGGTCGGTTTTTCCAATTGCCCGCATCCGCTCGATCCCAACCCGGCCTATGCGCCGAACCCGGTGACGGTCACCCGCCTTGCGGCCGCTCCGGTTGCCGCCGACGACCTGTGCCGGACCGCCACCGCCGAGGCCGTGCGCGGTTTCGAGAACAACGCGCTTTCCAACCTTTGAGCCGGGAGAAATGAACATGACCGATTTCATTGAAACCGTTTCGTTGCGCACATCTGAAAATGCAGCGCAAAACCACTACGTCCCGGCTGAAAAACCCTTCTCCACCTTCATCCGCAAGGGCGCCACGGTTCGTATCGAAGACACCTACGGCCAGCAGGCCATCGATACGCTGTTTTACAACGCTGGGGACTTTTCCGAACGCTACTCCAGTCAGGATACGGTGCGGGCGCAGGGCGCGGCCTATATTTCGACCGGCACGAAAATCATGTCGAGCGAGGGCCGAGTGATGCTGACCGTGACCGCCGACAGCTGCGGCCGTCACGACACCTCCGCCGGCGCCTGCTCCTGCGAAAGCAACACGGTGCGTTTCGGCCATGGAACGAAATATCTCCATGCCTGCCGGGACAATTTCGTCGCCGAGGTCGCCAGATACGGCATGGGCAAACGCGATGTCGTTTCCAATATCAACCTTTTCATGAATGTGCCCATCTCGCCCAATGGCGGCATGACCATCGTGGACGGCATTTCCTCGCCCGGCGACTACGTCGAACTGGTGGCCGAGATGGATGTGCTGCTGGTCATTTCCAACTGCCCGCAGATCAACAATCCCTGCAATGGTTTCGATCCGACGCCGATCCGGGTGCTCGTTTGGAACGGGGAGGATTGAGCCGATGTTCAAGAAAGTTCTCATCGCCAATCGTGGCGAAATCGCTGTCCGCATCATCAGGACGCTCCGGGACATGGGTATTGCCTCTGTGGCGGTCTATTCCGATGCCGACCGCTTCGCCAGGGCGGCATTGACGGCCGACGAAGCGATACGCCTCGGGCCCGCGCCCTCCGCAGAAAGTTATCTCGATGTCGAAGCGGTGATTGCCGCCTGCAAAAAGACGGGGGCGGAAGCAGTCCATCCCGGTTATGGCTTTCTTTCCGAAAATATCGGCTTTGCCGAAAGGCTGGCGGCCGAAGGCATCGTCTTCATCGGCCCGACACCGGAAAACATCGCCGATTTCGGCCTGAAGCACACCGCCCGGGAACTGGCGCAGAAAAGCGGTGTGCCGCTGCTTCCGGGTTCCGGGCTGCTTGGCTCGGTCAAAGACGCGCTCGCCGCCGCGGAAGCCGTCGGTTATCCGGTCATGCTGAAATCCACCGCCGGCGGCGGCGGCATCGGCATGCAGCTCTGCGCCGACGATGCCGCGCTGAAAGCGGCCTTCGAGAGCGTGCAGCGCACGGCGAAAGCGAGCTTTGGCGACGCCCGCGTCTATCTGGAACGGTTCGTGGCGAAGGCTCGCCATGTCGAAGTGCAGATATTCGGCGACGGCAAGGGACGGGTGATCGCACTTGGCGAACGCGACTGCTCGCTTCAGCGCCGCAACCAGAAGGTCATCGAGGAGACACCCGCCCCCGGGCTTTCCGATGAGGTTCGGGCGCGCCTGCACGCGGCCGCCGTCTCGCTGGGAAAACAGGTGAATTATCGCTCCGCCGGCACGGTCGAGTTCATTTACGATCCGGCCCGCGAGGAATTCTATTTCCTGGAGGTCAATACGAGGCTGCAGGTGGAGCACCCGGTGACCGAAGCCGTCTTCGGCATCGATCTGGTGGAATGGATGATCCGTCAGGCCGCCGGCGACGATGTCCTGACCGGCGCAGAGGAGCTGATACCCAAGGGGGCGGCCATCGAGGCGCGTGTCTATGCGGAAATGCCGCATGCCGATTTTCGCCCGAGCGCCGGTCTTCTGACCGAGGTGGTTTTTCCCGAAGATGTCCGGGTCGACGGCTGGATAGAGACCGGCACGGAGGTAACGCCTTCTTACGATCCCATGCTGGCCAAGATCATCGTCACGGGGGCGGATCGCAACGCGGCGATCGCCAGTCTCGACGACGCCCTGTCGCACACCGCGATTTCAGGCATCGAGACCAACCTCGACTATCTCAGGGCGATTGCCGGCTCCAGCCTTTTCCGGACCGGCAATGTCGCGACCACGGCGCTGAAGGATTTTCCCTTCGTGCCAGATGTCGTCGAGGTCATTGCACCGGGAGCGCAATCGAGCCTTCAGGAACTGCCCGGCCGTCTCGGCCTGTGGCATGTCGGGGTGCCGCCGAGCGGACCGATGGACGAACGTTCCTTCCGTCATGCGAACCGGCTGGTCGGCAATCACGACCACACCGCGGCTCTGGAAATCACCGTTTCCGGTCCCGTGCTCAAGTTCTTTGCGGATGTGACGGTGGCGCTTGCCGGCGCGGAAATGCCGATGAAGTGCGACGGCGAACCCGTTCCGCATAACACCCCGATCACGGTCAAGGCCGGGCAGACGCTTACCATCGGCCAGATCGGCGGGGCGGGGCAGCGGGCCTATCTGGCGGTGGCCGGCGGTTTTGACGCGCCGGTCGTGCTCGGCTCGCGCGCCACATTCGGGCTTGGTCAGTTCGGCGGCAACGCCACCGGCACCTTGCGCGCCGGCCACGTTCTTCGCCTCGCCCGCGTCCCCCAGGCCGATGCGAAAGCCGCCTCCGAACCTGCCGACCTGACCCGCGAATGGTCGGTGGGCGTGCTCTACGGGCCCCATGGCGCGCCGGATTTTTTCCTTGAGGACGATATCGAGACCCTGTTTGCGACCGAATATGAGGTGCATTTCAATTCCGCCCGCACGGGTGTACGCCTCATCGGCCCCGCGCCGAAATGGGCGCGCGAGGACGGCGGGGAAGCCGGACTTCACCCCTCGAACCTCCATGACAATGCCTATGCCATCGGCGCCATCGATTTTACGGGCGACATGCCGATCATTCTCGGGCCGGATGGCCCGTCCCTCGGCGGCTTCGTTTGCCCGGCGGTGATCGCCGCGGATGAGCAATGGAAGATGGGACAGTTCAAACCGGGCGACAAAATCCGCTTTCATCCGGTTGCGCGGGCGAAAGATCCCATTGCCGGTCCCATCGTCAAACGCATTGGCGACAATGCCGGCTCTCCCATTCTCGGCCGTCGCGATGACGGCGAGGTTCCGGTCGTTTATCGCCGGCAGGGCGATGACAACCTGCTGGTCGAATATGGGCCGATGCAACTCGATATCAGCCTGCGCCTGCGCAGCCATCTTTTAATGCAGGCGGTGCGGGAAGCCGGCGTTCCCGGCCTGATAGACCTGACCCCCGGCATCCGCTCGCTGCAAATTCACTACGATGGATCGCATGTGACGCGTGGCCGGTTGCTCGGCCTTCTTTCCGAAATCGAAAGCGGCATGCCTTCCGTTCACTCGGTGAAGGTGCCGAGCCGCACCGTCTGGCTGCCGCTGTCGTGGGACGATCCGGATGCGGCGCTGGCGATGCGTAAATATCAGGAGCTGGTGCGCCCCAATGCGCCCTGGTGCCCCTCGAACATTGAATTCATCCGCCGCATCAACGGTCTGGATGACGAACAGGCGGTAAAAGACAAAATCTTCGACGCCTCCTATCTCGTCATGGGGCTTGGCGATGTCTATCTCGGCGCCCCGGTTGCCACGCCTCTCGACCCGCGCCATCGCCTCGTCACGACGAAATATAATCCGGCGCGCACCTGGACGCCGGAAAACGCCGTCGGCATCGGCGGCGCTTATATGTGCATCTACGGCATGGAGGGACCGGGCGGTTATCAGCTCTTCGGGCGCACCATCCAGATGTGGAATACGTGGCGGCAAACCCCGGTCTTCGGCAAGGACAAACCCTGGCTGCTCGATTTCTTCGATCAGGTCCGTTTCTTTCCCGTCAGCCACGGCGAATTGACCGAAGCCCGCGCCGCCTTTCCCCATGGGGGTTATCCCGTCCGTATCGAAGAGGGCGAGTTTTCCTATGCGGATTACGAGGCGGAGCTTCAGAAGAATGCCGCCGCAATCGGCGCATTCAAGGCGGGCCAGCAGGCCGCCTTCGAGGCGGAACGCCAACGCTGGAAGGATGAGGGGCTCGATAGTTTCGTTGTCGATGAAGGCGTCGGCCCCGGCCTCGGGGGCGATATTCCCGACGGCTGCTTCGGCATTGAAAGTGCCGTGCCGGGCAATGTCTGGAAGGTGCTGGTGGAAAAAGGGCAGAAGGTGGCGGCAGGAGAAACGCTCGCCATCATCGAATCCATGAAGATGGAAATCACAGTCAACGCGCACGCCGCGGGCAAGGTGCGCGATCTCCGCGCCGGGCCGGGCCGCAATGTCAGGGCCGGCGACGTGCTGGTCGTTCTGGAGGCCATGTAATGTTGCCGATCATTCTCGATATCGCGTCGCTGAAAGATGCCTATGCAAAGGGGCTGAGCCCGCTCGATCTCGTCGAGGAGATAATTCTTCGCATCGAGGCGTCGGACGATCCGGCGATCTTCATAACGAAGACGCCGGACGAGGATCTGCGCGCCGCCGCCCGCGACCTGCTGGCCCGCGCGCCCGGAGCCAACAGCCTGCCGCTGTGGGGTGTGCCTTTTGCCGTCAAGGACAATATCGACGTGGCCGACCTGCCGACGACGGCCGCCTGCCCTGCCTTTGCCTACCGGCCACAACAGGATGCAACCGTCATCGCCCGGCTGAAGGCCGCAGGCGCAATCGTCATCGGCAAGACCAATCTCGACCAGTTCGCCACCGGGCTGAACGGCACACGCTCGCCGCACGGCGCACCGCGATCGGTGTTCGACAGGGCCTATGTGTCGGGAGGCTCGTCCTCCGGCTCCGCCGTGGCGGTGTCGTCCGGCCTTGCCAGTTTCGCGCTCGGCACGGATACGGCCGGTTCCGGCCGCGTGCCCGCGGCCTTCAACAATATTGTCGGCATCAAACCAACACCCGGACTGGTGCCGAATGTCGGCGTCGTACCCGCATGCCGCTCGGTGGACGTCGTGACCGTTTTTTCCGCCACGGTGGGCGACGGTGCGGCTGTGCGCAGGGTCATGGAGGGTTATGATCCCGGCGATCCCTTCTCGCGCAGGGCAAAGCCGGCCGCCCTGCCGGCTGCCGGGCTGCGCATTGGTGTGCTTGAGCGTGGGGAACGGGAATTTTTCGGCAATGCCGCTTTCGAGGCGCTTTATGACGCGGCTATCGAAAAAGCGAAAATGCTCGGCGCAGACATCGTCCCCTTCGACTATGCGCCGTTCCGTCAGGCCGCTGAGCTGCTCTATAACGGCCCGTGGGTGGCCGAGCGTCTGGCGGCGGTGAAGCATTTCCTGGCGACCAATGCCGGCGATTTCGATCCCGCCGTAAGGGCAATCATCGAGGGGGCAAGGCGATACGATGCCGTCGACGCCTTCGAGGGACTATACGGGCTCGAGGCGCTTCGCCAGAAGACATCGGCGGAATGGGCGAAAGCCGACGTGTTGATGTTGCCGACATCGCCCACCACCTACACGGTGGAGGAGATGCGCGCAGATCCGATCGCGAAGAACGGCCATTTCGGACGATATACCAATTTCGCCAATCTGTTCGGTTATGCGGCCATCGCTGTTCCCGCGGGCTTCGATGCCGCGGATCATTTGCCGGCGGGTGTCACCCTGTTCGGCCCGGCCTTTTCCGACGATGCGCTGGCGCCATTTGCCGATATGCTGCACCGCGCATTGCAGCCGGGCATGGGCAGGGACCGCAGGGCTGCCCTGCCGGAAGCTTCGAAAGTGGCGGATACCGATGACGGGCTGGTGCCGATTGTCGTTGTCGGCGCCCATCTCACCGGCATGCCGCTCAATCACGAACTCACAGGCCCCGGCGGCCGGCTGATGAAATCCTGCCGCACGGCCGGCGACTACCGGCTGTTCGTCTTGCCGAATACCGTTCCACCGAAACCCGGCCTGCTGCGGGAGCCCGGCTTCGAAGGCGCGGGGCTGGAGGTGGAGGTCTGGAGGGTGACGCCCGAAGCCTTCGGACGTTTCGTGCAGAACATTCCCGCTCCCCTTGGCATCGGCAAGGTGACGCTGGACGACGGATCACAAATCTCCGGCTTCCTGTGCGAACCCTATGCGCTCAAGGGTGCTGTGGAAGTGACAGGCCTTGGAGGGTGGCGCGCCTATATCCGGTCGATCAAACAAGAAGAAAGGAAAAGCCATGCGTGACATTTTCTCAAAATATATGGGCATCCTCCGGCGAGCAACGGTGATGCTTTTGACTGCACGAGCCGGAATGTATTGGGGCCGAGGACGTCGAAACGGCTAAGTCCGGTTTCATCGCAATCGCCGTTCCGGGCATCGGAGACGCCAGATCGAACAGGCGATATTATCTTCGCCTGTTCGACCCTGAACGCTCCTTGCCCTGGCAAACCGGGAGGCGGACTTTTTCAGATTATAAATTATGTTGCATGTTCCACATTTTTAGTGTTGGATTTCCACATTAACGAAGCTTGGAATCACGCATATGTTGTATGATGATCAATTCCTGACGCGTCTGGCTGACGGGGTCGCCAGCCTTATACCGAGTTGGGATATTGATCCCGATGCGCGGGTCGAGCTGCTGACCATATCGGAAAACGCAACATTCCGGGTCACCGATCCGGCGGGACGTCATGTGATCGTGCGGGTCCATCGGCCCGACTATCACAGCGAGGCGGAGATCCTTTCCGAACTCGCCTGGACCGAGGCCCTGCGCAGCGACGGGGTGGTGAAGACGCCGAAAGTCATGGCGTCCCGTAACGGCAGGCTTCTGCAATCTTTTTCCGACGGCGAGACCCGTCGTTTTGCCGTCGCCTTCGATTTCATGTCCGGCAGGGAACCGGATGCGGAAACCGATCTCGTGAAATGGTATGGCGTGCTGGGCGGGATAAATGCCCGCCTCCACGACCATAGCCGCCGCTGGAAAAGGCCCGAAGGTTTCGTTCGAAAATTGTGGGACTTCGAACATATTATCGGCCCATCCGCCTGGTGGGGGGACTGGCGCGCAGCCCTCGGCCTGACGGCGGATGGCAGCGCGACACTTGAACGGACCTATCTCGAACTGGAAAGGGGCACGGCGGCCTTTGGCTACGGTGTCGATCGTTTCGGCCTCGTTCATTGCGACATGCGGGCAGCGAACCTGCTCGTCGAAGGGGAAAGGCTCGGCGTCATCGATTTCGACGATTGCGGACTTTCGTGGTTCGCCTACGACTTCGCCGCAGCCATCAGCTTCATGGAGCACGAGCCTTACATTCCCGAACTGATGGATGCCTGGCTGGAGGGTTATCGCCAAGTCGCACCGCTGGCTGCGGAACAGGTGGCGGCCTTACCCATGTTCATCATGCTGAGGCGCATGCAACTGACGGCGTGGATCGCCTCACATTCGGAAACGCCGACGGCGCAATCGCTGGGCGCCGCCTATACGGATGGCACCGTTGCGCTCGCCGACCGTTATCTCGCATCGCTGTGAAAGGATCCCCATGACCGCCGCTCCCTTCAAAGAAATCCTGGCGCTGAACAGGTTCGACGCCGGCCGCATGGATGGCTTTCCTGAAGATCTTTCCGAACGGGTCCGACGCCGCTCCGCCACATTCGGCGCATCTTCCGTGCTGTTCTACGAACAGCCTATCGAGATGGTGCGGGCGGAAGGCACCTATATGTATGATGCCAGCGGACGTAGATATCTCGATGTCTACAACAATGTTCCTTCGGTCGGGCATTGTCATCCGCGCGTCGTCGCCGCCATTGCCGAACAGGCGGCCAGGATCAATATTCACACCCGTTATCTTACCCGTATTGTCGAGACCTATTCGGAGCGGCTGCTTGCGACCTATCCCGAGGATCTTTCCAATCTGGTGATGACCTGCACCGGATCGGAAAGCAACGATCTCGCCCTGCGTATCGCACGCATCGGCTCAGGCGCCGAAGGCTTCATCGTCACCGAGACCGCCTATCATGGCAACACGGCGCTGGTGACGGAAATCTCGCCTTCAGCGTTGAGGAAACGCCAGCCCGCGCCTTTCGTGCGCACCGTTCCGGCCCCATCGGGCGGGGACCCGTCCACGGTCGCAGCGACCTTTGCGGCAAATGTCGAAGCAGCCATCGCCGACCTGAAGAAAGCGGGTTACGGTGTGGCGGCGCTGATCGTCGACTCCATCTTCTCGAGCGACGGCATCTATGCAGATCCGGCCGGTTTTCTGAAACCCGCCGTGGAGGCGGTGCGCAATGCCGGCGGGCTGTTCATCGCCGACGAGGTTCAGCCCGGTTTCGGCCGCACCGGTTTCGGGCTCTGGGGGTTCCTGCGCCACGGCATAACCCCTGATATCGTCACCATGGGCAAACCCATGGGCAATGGTTTCCCGATGGGCGGCGTCGTCACTCGCCCTGATCTGCTCCAACGCTTTTGCGAGGAGACCGGTTACTTCAATACATTCGGGGGCAATCCTGTTGCCGCCGCAGCGGGTCTTGCGGTTCTCGACGTGATCGCGGATGAGGGACTGATGGGCAATGCCGATAGTGTCGGTTCGTATTTCGCCGGCAGTCTCGGCGACCTCAAGTCCCGCCATGCGGCAATCGGCGATATACGGGGCGCCGGGCTGTTCATCGGCCTCGATTTTGTCAGCAACGATAATGGCGAGCCAGATACGGCGCTTGCCATCCACGTCATCAACGAAATGAAGAAAAGGGGCATCCTGATCGGCGCGGCCGGCAAGCACGGCGCAACGCTGAAAATCCGCCCGCCGCTCTGCTTCTCGAAAGCAGATGCCGATTATTTTTCAGAGGTATTGTCAGAGATTCTCGGCAACCGCTGAACGTGCCGTGATGGGATCGACAGGAAAACCCCGCAAAGGTTTTGCGGGGTTTTCGTTTTTACATGGCTGCCAGAGCGCCGGGCGATTCCGGCAGGATCTGGCCCCCGTCGACGGTGATCGTTTGGCCGGTAATATAGGCCGCCTCCTGAGAGGCGAAGAATAGCGCCGCATTGGCGATATCGGCCGCCGTGCCCAGCCGCTTCAAAGGGATCGAGCTTTCCATCGAGGCGATATAATCCGCGCCCATGCCCTCCAGCCCTTCGGTGAAGATGTTGCCGGGAAGGACGGCGTTGACCGTGATGCCTTTCGGCGCGAGTTCGATGGCGGCGGTGCGCATGAAACCAAGCTGGCCGGCCTTCGAGGCGCCGTAATGCGACCAGCCGGGATAACCCGTAACCGGCCCGGTGATTGATGAGGTGATGACGATCCGGCCTTCTCCCTTCCTTGTCATTTCCGGCAGCACCGCCGAGACCGAAAGGAACGTACTCTTCAGATTGGTGGAAATGACGTGATCGAAATCGGCAGGCGTCATCTCTCCAAGCTTTGCGGCTGGAAAAATACCGGCATTGGCGCAAAGAATATCGACGCCGCCAAAGCGCTCGACCGCCGCCCGCACCATCGCCTCGGCCCCTTCCGGCGTCGACACATCCGCGGCGAAACCGGCGCAGTTCGGACCGATTTCCGCAGCCACCCCGTCTGCATCCGCCTGGCTGCGCGAGACGACCAGCACATTGAGCCCGGCTTCACCGAAACGTCTGGCAATTCCCTTGCCGATGCCGCGGCTGGCGCCGGTGACAATAACGGTTTTGCCCTGTAGAGACTTCAACATTTTTATGTACCTTCCTGTGGCAGTTGCCAATATTTGCAGCATTTGCCTTTGCGACAATGCCGCGTTTGCACAAAACCTCGTCAGTCAATTCAAACCCCCGGAAATTCCCTGAAAAACATGGCTTTTATGTCCCTGTCATTCTCGGATACCCGGCACATATCCGCCTATTCTCATGAGCGCCACATCTTCGAAAACAAAATGAAGGAAAAAATAAATGTTGTAAATAACACATTTTTACGACACACTTCCAACATCAAAAGTTGGTGCCGACAGCGCAATAAAAGGGGAAGCGAAATGGAACTGACGAGACGCAATTTCATGCAGGCCATGGGTGCGGCGACATTGACCGCCCCCTTCGCGAACGCCGGCAGCGCTTTCGCCGCCACGCGGGACAAGGAACTCAATATCCTGTGTTGGGAGGGGTACAATTCCGCCCAGGTGCTCGACCCCTACCGTTCGGCCAAGGGCGCGACGGTCAAGGCGGAGTCGCTGACCAACGATCCGACGATGATCAACCGGCTTCGCGCCGGCGAAACCAGAATCTGGGACCTCATCAACGTCAACAATCCCTGGGCGCGCAAGGTCATGGCGCCGGCCGGCCTGATCAAGCCTTTGCCAAAAGCGGAATTCGAGCCGTTTTTCGATGAGATGCTGCCGCAATTCAAGGCGCCATATCCCTGGGCGATGAGCGAGGACGGCAAGGAACTGCTGGGCATGGCGCAACGCTTCGGGCCCTATTCCTTCGTCGTCAACACCGACAAGATCAGCCGCGTCACGGCGGAGGAACAGGGCTGGAACCTGTTCAATGACGAAGGCCTTGCCGGCAGTTACGGCATTCTCGAATCCGACGACTGGAACGTGTTCGGCATCTTCATGGTCGCCGGCATCAATCCGTTCAAGACCCACACCGAAGAGGAAATGAAACTGTTCGCGCAAACGGCGGAGAAGGTGTTCAAGGGTGCGAAAATGGTCGGAGACGGTGCGGCATTGAACCAGGCGCTGGTTTCCGGCGAGATCGACCTGCACCTGACGGGCGGCACCTATTCCGTTTCGCCGGCCCGGGCCGATGGCTATCTCAACCTGCGCGCCGTCACGCCGCTGAAGGGGCCGATCGAGGGCAAGGGCGGCATCGCCTGGATCGAGATCACCTCGATCGTCAACAATCCCGACATTTCACCGCTCGCCAGCGATTTTCTGAAATATGTGCAGCACCCGGAAGTGGCACATGCGGTCGCCTTTGCCGAGGGTACGTTCAACCCGGTCTCGCAGATGGGCAACAAGAAGTGCTTCGACCTTTTCACCAAGGATGAGCTGGAAGCCATCCAGTGGGACAGCCTGGAAGAGGAAATGGCCAGGTCGGTCGAATACGACATCGTACCGGATTACGACAAGGCGCTGGAACTGATGACCGCGGCCAAGCGCCTGCGCGGCTGACTGGATATTTGAATTCTCAATGAAACAGGAAAGCGTGTTTTCCAGAGCGGAAGGCGCGCCTCCGTCCGGAGTATGGACATGGCTTTCGCATTGACCTCCCCCGACATTCCGTCCTTCGATACGGCAGCGAAATCGCGACCGGTGCTGCAGCTCGTCGGCGTTCGCAAGGTTTTTGGCGATTTCGCTGCCGTGGATGGCATCGACGTCGATTTTAAGGAAGGCGAATTCGTCTCCATCGTCGGCCCGTCCGGATCCGGCAAGACGACGCTTCTGCGAATGCTGGCCGGTATGGAGCGGCCAAGTGAGGGTTACATCACGCTGCGCGGCAACCTCATCAACGACGTGCCGGCGGACAGACGTCCGACGTGCCTCGTCTTCCAGTCTCTGGCGCTTTTCCCGCACAAGACGGTGGGGGAAAATATCGAGTTTTCGCTCAAGGTGCGCAAGATGCCCGCCGCCGAGCGCAAGACCCGTGCGCTGGCGCTGATGCGCATGGTGCGGCTGCCGGAAAATTACTATGGCAAGAACGTCATGCGCTGTTCGGGCGGTGAAAAGCAGCGCGTGGCTCTCGCGCGCGCCTTCGCCTATGATCCCGATGTTCTGTTTTTCGACGAGCCGCTGTCGGCCCTCGATTACAAGCTGAAAAAGGCGCTGGAAAAAGAACTCAAGGACCTGCATCGCGTCAGCGGCAAAACTTTCGTCTATATTACCCATTCGCTGGAAGAAGCGATGGTGATGTCCGACCGCGTCGGCGTGATGAACCGCGGCAAGCTGGTGCAGATCGGCGCGCCGGAGGAAATCTACACCCGCCCCGCCAACCGTTTCGTGGCGGAATTCTTCGGCGAGGTGAACAGTTTCGACATCACCCGCACCGCGACCGGCTGGATGACCGCCGGCGGCAAGGTGCTGGCCGTATCCGGCATTCCCGAGGGTGTGGCCGAAAAGGCAACCGTCATCGTGCGGCCGGAAACCATGCGCTTCGTGTCGCCCGGCGCCTCGGCCGACAACACCATTGCCGGCACCATTTACAATGAATATTCGCTGGGTTCGCGCATCCAATATCAGATCCATGCCGGCGAGCACATCTACCTGGTCGAGGCGGCACGCGGCGCAGCGGTTGCGGCTGGCGACAGGGTGACGATCGGCTGGGATGCGGCAGATGCGATCGTGGTGGGAGGCTGACCATGGCCATCGCAGTTGGACAAGGCAGCAGCAATCTTGCGGAAACGCCGGCGCAACGTATCAAGGTGGAGCCGGGCCTTCTGGCCGCCGCTCCGGTGCTCGCCTTGCTTTGCCTCGGTTTTCTTGCGCCGCTTCTGGCCGTTGCTGCCTATGCCTTTGCCACACCGAAGAGCTTCGATGCCTTCCGCTCCTTCACCCTTGAAAATTTCACCACGATCTTCAATCCGGCCAACACCGTCTGGATTTCGTTCGCGTGGTCGCTGGCCTATGCCCTGGCCACCGTCATCGGGCTTGCCATCGTCGCTTATCCCATCGCCTATGGTCTCAACCGCCTGTTCGGCAAATGGGCGGGTCTCGTTTCCGTGCTTTTCGTCTTCCCGCTCTTCGTGTCGGAAAATGTGCGGCTCTATGGCTGGGTGCTGTTCTTCATCAAGAATGGCGTTTTCGACGGGCTGATGAAATATCTTGGCTTTTCCGGCGGCCCGGAACTGCTCTACACGCAGGGCGCCATCCTGTTCGGCATGCTCTATGTCTACCTGCCCTTCATGCTCTTTCCCATGACACTGGGCATCGCCATGGTGCCGAAAGATCTGGTCGATGCCGCCCGCGATCTCGGCGCGCGCCGTTTCATGATCTGGCGCGAGGTCGAGCTGCCGCTCGCCATGCCCGGCATATTGATCGGCATGCTGTTGACCTTCGTGCTGGGCGCGGGTGCGGTGGCGGAATCGAAAATCCTCGGCGGGCAATCCGTCATCACCATCGCCCAGGATATCGAGGTGGCCTTCACCTATGCGCAGAACTGGCCGCTCGGGTCGGCGCTCGCTCTCATCCTCGTCGTCATCGTCAGCGGCCTGTCGCTTTTCGTGCTGTCGAAGCTCGATCTCGACCGCATTCTCGGCCGGAGGTAACCCATGGAAACCCGTGCGCAAATCCAAACCGGTCTGGCTATTCGCCTCTGGACGGCCTTTGTTCTGATCGTCGTTTATCTGCCGATACTCTGCGGCGCACTCGCAGGCTTGGCCAAGGGACGATATTTTGTTTTCCCGGTGAAAATATTCTCCGGCGAGTGGTGGGGAAAAACTCTCGATTCTCTCGAAATACAGACACTGGTTTCGAACTCGCTGCTGATCGCAACCATCGTCACCTTCGTTTCGATCGTTTTCGCCTTTTTCGGCGCGCTCGCCTTTGCCCGCTACGACTGGAAAGGCCGCAAACTCTACCAGAAGGTCATTCTCCTGCCCGTATTCTTTCCGCAGCCGGTATTGGGTCTGGCGCTGCTCCTGTGGTTCAACGCGCTCGGCGTCAATCCGAGCTGGATCACCGCCGTCATTGCCCATCTGGTCTGGATTGTGCCGGTGGTAACGCTGGTCATCGCCATTCAGGTCTATGGTTTCGACACGACGCTGGAGGAAGCCGCCCGCGACCTCGGCGCCTCCCGCTGGTTCATTCTGCGTGAGGTGACGTTACCGATCCTCTGGCCCGGCATATGGTCCGGCGCGCTCTTCGCCTTCCTGCTCTCGTGGGGCAATTTTCCGCTGTCGCTCTATACGGCCGGCGTCGATTCCACCGTTCCGAAATGGCTCTATTCCAAGATGGTTGCCGGTTACACGCCGATGGTGCCGGCGCTCGGCACGATGAGCACGCTTTCGGCGGCGGCGCTCCTGATCGGTGGCGGGCTGATCGGCACTCTCTTGCGACGCAGGCGCATGGCGGCCTGAATCAAAAGCGGCTACGGCTGAAACAGCCTGCGCTCCGCTGCCGGACTTGCAGGCCACCCGCTATGCTGCCAAAAAGCAGTTGAGCAAAGCGGGATGAGACGAGGCATAGATGAAGAAACCGAAATCGACGCGGCAGAACAGGATTCTCAGCGAACTCGACCAGTCGCCCAGCCTGCGCGTCGCCGAACTTGCCCAGATGCTGGCGGTTTCAACCGAAACCATCCGTCGCGATCTCGACGAGATGACCGATCAGGGCCTGCTGAACCGCACCTATGGCGGGGCGGTGCGCTCCCTCGGCACCGAACCCTCCGTCACGGAACGACATGCACTGTTTGTTTCCGAGCGTGAACGCATTGCCCGCGCCGCCGTGCCGCTGCTCAAGGACGCACGGGTGCTGATGATCGGCTCGGGAGCGACCACCGTTCATGTCGCCCGGCGTATTGCCACGGAAATGAAGAACATCACCGTCATTACCCATGCCTTTGGTGTTGCCACGGTCCTCGCCATCAATCCCACCATCGACGTCGTGATGCTGCCGGGCAAATATCATCCGACAGAAGGCGCCACCATCGGCGCGCATGCGGTATCGTATCTTCAGGAATTCAATGCCGATTTCGCGATACTGGGCGCCTCCGGCCTCGGCCCCGACGGTCCCACCGACGCGCTTCTTGAATGCGGGTTGGTTTACCGGACCATGCTTTCGCGGTCGGCACGCTCGATGGTGGTCGCCGACCATTCCAAACACGACAGGATATTTCCCGCACGCTACGCGGAATGGCGGGACATCGACATCGTGGTCACCGACGGAACGGTCTCGACGTCGCTTGCCGAACGGTTCAGGGAATTTGCCGTCCAGCAGGTGGAATGCTGAAGGCCCAGGCGCGATTATCTCCCGTCTTCGGATAGATGATCGGGAAAAGCACCGCCTCAGCTTGAAGGGCTGAAGCGGCACGGGACTAAAAAAGCAGCGACCGGGCGCTTATTCGAGGCTCTTGATCGGGTCTTTCGGTGCCGGATCGAAACCCACGAGTTCCACGGTCAGCTTCGCATAGGTGCCGTCGGCCACGATGTCGGCGAGCGCCTTGTTTACCGCCTTCACCAGCTCGGGCTTGCCCTTCTTGATGGCGAAACCTTTCTGGACGTGGCTGACGAAATCCGGCGTCATTTCGAGGGGAAGGCCGGAGTTCTTGATCGCCCATGCACCGGCGATCGCATCGGTAATGGTCGCGTCGATATTGCCGTTGACGAGGTCCTGCATCGCGTCCGATTCAGCCTTGTATCCTTTGACGACCGCACCCTTTTCCTCGGCGATTTTTGCGAAGGTGGAAGAGACGAGCGCACCGACGGTCTTGCCCTTGAGATCAGCGGCACTTTTGATGGCCGAGCCTTTCTGGACGACGATGCGACCGCCCGATTCCAGCCAGCCATTGGCAAAGGTAACGCGCTTCTGCCGCTCTTCGGTTATATCCATCGAAGCGCTGATGATATCGTACTGATCCGCCTGAAGACCGACCAGCAGGGAGTCCCATTTGATCAGAACCGGCGTGTAGGTAAGGTCGAGGCGCTTTGCCACTTCCTTCATCACGCGGATTTCCAGACCGTCGAGCGTTCCATCCGGGGCACGCATGCTGAAGGGCGAAAAGGTCCCTTCCGTTGCAACCTGCAGCTTCCCGGGCTCCAGCAATTCAAGCTCTGCGGCAAAGACCGGAGCATTGGTGATGGTCGCAGCGAGTGCGGCGACGGCAAATGCGATAGATTTGAATTTCATGACTCGTTCCCTTATTGATTTTTTGCATTTTCCTGTTCGTCAGGCGGCATTGGCGTCACCCGCAGTCGATCCTGCGGATCGCTCCGCCGGATATTTCAGGCATCGCTGAGAACCGTCGGGGCCTCAGCTTGAAAGGGCATAACGGCGTTCCAGCAAGGCTGCGAGCTGTGTCAGCACCGTCGTAAGCAGGAGATAGATGACGGCCACGGCGATGTAGAACTCGAAAGGCCTGAATGTTGCGGCAATCAGCGTCTGGGCATAAAGCGTCAGTTCCACGACGGTGATCGTCGACAGCAGCGATGTATTCTTCAACGTCGAAATGGCTTCATTCGTGACCGAAGGCAGGATGATGCGGAATACCTGCGGCAGGATAATGCTGCACATGGTTTCGGCCGGGCTGAACCCCAGCGCCAGAGCCGATTCCGTCTGCCCGCGCGGGATGGCGGACAGGCCTCCCCGGATGATTTCCGCGACATAGGCGCCGCTATTGACGCCGAGCGCCAGCACGCCGGCAGTGAAGGGCGAGAGCTTCACGCCGAATTGCGGCAGGCCGAAATAGATGATGAAGACCTGGATCAGGGTTGGCGTGCCGCGAACGAACCAGACATAGAAGGCGGAGGCGGCACGCACCGCGCGCCAGGGCGAACGATGGCTGAGCGCCGCAAGCAGGCCGCAGCCCCAGCTGACGATAATGGTCAGGATCGTCAGCCAGAACACCGTCCAGGCAGCCAGCAGAAAGCCCGGACCGTAAAGCTGCACTTCGTCGATAAAATTCGCCATCGTCGTCACGCTCCCCCGGCGCCATCTGCTGCGCCGCTGGGGGCAAGCTGGTCATGCAAAATGCGGTGAAGAAATTGCCGCAGGCGATCGCTCTGCGGATTGCGAAGAATGTCGGGCGCGCCGGTTTCAGCGATGACACCCTTGTCGAAAAAGAGCACACGCGATGAAACGTCGCGGGCAAAGGCGATTTCATGGGTCACCAGCAGCATGGTCATGCCGTCCGCCGCCAGCGAAGCCATCAGCACCAGCACCTCATGGACAAGTTCGGGATCGAGCGCGGAGGTCACCTCATCGAAAAGCATCAGGCGCGGCTTCATGGCCAGCGCCCGGGCGATGGCGACGCGCTGCTGCTGGCCGCCGGACAGGCGTGCCGGATAGCTGTGGCGTTTCTCATAAAGGCCGATGCGGGAAAGCAGGGCCTCCGCCTCTTCGACAGCCTGGCTTTTGGGTCGTTTCAGCAGCCGGACCGGAGCATGGATGACATTTTCCAGAACCGTCATATGCGGCCAGAGATTGTAACTCTGAAACACCATGCCGACGCGGGCGCGCAGGGTCTGCAGCTGCGAGGGCGTCGGGAAAAATCGCGATTCCGGCCGAAAATCGAAAGACAGGTTCTCGAATTCGAGATAACCCGACTGCGGCATTTCCAGACCGTTTATCGAACGCAGGAAGGTGCTCTTGCCCGAACCGCTCGCGCCGATGATGGATACCACCTCACCCGGTTCGACACTGAGCGAGACACCTTTCAGAACCTCGTTTTCCCCGAAGCTCTTGCGAATATCCCGCAGGTTCAAAACCGGTTCGGTCATGGGGTCGTCTCCTTGTATTCATCGACGATCTGCACCGCGACATCCCTCGGTGTGCGGTCCACGCCGTTGATCTCGGTAATGTCCTGGGGACAGGCGGACAGCACGAGCAGGAGATCCATCTCGGCCCTCAACGCCACATGGTCACCCGCCGCGGACGCCGGCGGGCGTCGGTCGAGACTGCCATCGGCGTTCACCGCCACATTCATGAAAAGGTTGAGAGATGCGGGCGTCTGGGCGACGGCAATACCCTTCTCCGCCAGCGCCTCATGGAAATTTCCGGAGCAGCTGCGATGAAAACCCTCGCATCCCAGTTGCCGGTAAAGATCCGCATTGCATGGGCAGAGCAGCGTATCATGCCGCAGGGCGGCACTGTCGCTCACCAGCGTCATCATGGCTCTTCTGCGGTTACTGAAGATACCCATGCCGCGCTCGATGAAGATATTGCTGTTTACCGAGCGCGTATGGTCCATCGAGCTGATCTCGGATGGATCGCCTGCCGCAACAGCCCACGCATCCACGACCTGGTTTCCGTGGGAATTCGTAACGATGGCGACCTCGCCGGCCAGCATGCGATAGGCTGCGCCATGACCTGCCAATAAATTCTGCACATTTTCAGTCATCGGACACCGTTGGAAGGAATGCTGAAACCGGTGAGACGGCGGCAAGCAGGCAATAGACCCGGATCGATACCGCTCGGTCGAAACAATTTATATTCAGTATACCAACGGAATTCAATAAAGATTTTCAACTATTTATAGCAAATATATTAGGCTAAACAGCCATAAAACGAGCAATAAAATGCACAAAATTGCATCATTTATGCCTCCCGCATCATTCGCTTGCACTGCCATCAATCACGGGATACGTTTGGTGTACCTAAAAATCCGGCCCGGCGATCTTCCGGTCGCAATCCGCAAATGCGGGCTTCTCCGGGAGGACCGCGCATTGATGGAAATGCTGTCCGAGTTTGCCGCAGGTCCCGGTGGATCGGCGCGCGAAGACCGCCCGGCAGAACAGTAGATTGAATGGAGTGGAACGCGTGATCCGGTATTTTGCGATCGAGGAATATGAAAGCCGCTGGCAGCGGGTTTTGCGGGAAATGCAGCGCCGTGGCTATGAAACAGCGGTCGTCTTCGGCCGCGGTGGCGGCACCACGGACAATTGCGGCGACATACTCTATCTTTCCAACCACTACGCCATCAGCGGCGGCATGGATTCCCTGATATGGACCGCCCGGTCCTTTTCCGGGATCATTCTACAGCAGGGCCGCGAGCCGCAGCTTCATATCGATGAGCCGGAAGTGCGCACCGATCTCGTCTCGATCCGCGATACGCATTGTTCCAACCATCCTTTCCGAAGCGTGGCGAAAGCCCTGGTCGAAAGGGGCATCAAAGGGCGTGTCGCAATCGTCGGCACGCAGTTCATCCCCGTCAAATATTACCAGCAATTGCTTCAGGACGCTCCAGACATTGAGTGGGTAGCCGAGGACGATCTGATCCGCTCCGTCCGGCGCATCAAAAGCCTGAAGGAACTGGATTGCTATCGCGTTGCCGGCGAAGGCGCGACTGCCGGCCTGAACAGGTTGATGGAAGGCCTGACCGGCGGCCTTTCCGAGCAGGAAGCGGCGGGAGGGGCGGCCCGTGAAGTGGTGCGGCGCGGCGGCCGGCTGCAGATGATCGGCTGCAACCATGGCGAAACGCTGGGTTTCGACCAGCGTTTTCCCCTGACCGGCTATAGCGCGGACACACCAAAGCCCGGCGACATCGTCACGGGCACCATCCATGCGGCATTTTTTCAGGGCTATTATCTCGACCCCGGCCGCACCGGCATATGCGGCAAACCGACAGCGGACCAGCGACGGCTGATCGAAGCTGCGGCCAATATCGTTCATCGTCTTTCCGACATGATGCGGCCGGGCGTGAAGCTCATCGATATTGCCGCTGAGGGCGACCGTCTGACGCAGGCCTTCGGCGGCTCGGTATCCGCCATCATGAAGAACTTCCCGTTTTATGGTCACAGCATCGGCCTCGGCTTCGAACAGCCGAGAATTTCAACCAGCATGTCGCAGCCTGAAGATATCGCCGAGGAAAACATGGTGTTCGGTATCGAATCCTTCCTTTCGCTCGACGGTGTCGGCGCCGCTTTTTATGAGGATATCATCATCGTCGGGCGCGACGGCAACGAGCTTCTGACCCGTTCGCCCAGCCACTGGTGGTAGTGTTTCCGGCAAGGCGACCGCCGGTATGCGGGCACAGAGTCCATTGGGGGGCGGCCAATAGCCGCCGCCCTTGTTTTTTTATTTTAGTGGGCGAAAACGCCGTCGAAATCCTTGAAGCCCTTCACCTCGATCGGATTGCCGCTCGGATCGAAGAAGAACATGGTGCGCTGTTCCCCCGGCTCGCCTTCAAAGCGGACGACCGGCGGGATATCGAAGGCCACGCCGGCATCTTCCAGACGCTTCGAAAGTGCGAACCAGTCATCGAGAGGCAGGACCACACCGAGATGCGGCATCATCACCATGTGATTGCCGACCTTGCCGGTCCGGGTAACCTCGAACGGTTTGCCCAGATGCATCGATATCTGGTGGCCGAAAAAGTCGAAATCCACCCAGGTATCGGTGGAACGGCCTTCCTCGCACCCGAGAACGCCACCATAGAAGCGACGCGTTTCGTCGAGGTCGGTGACGTGATAGGCAAGGTGAAAAAGTGAACGCATTTCGGACTCCTTTCAATTTTTAAAGGGAAATGGCCGCTATCGGGCCATCAGCGGATGGTCAGGTCACGCGGCAGGCTGGAGAGAGGTTCCGCCCCCGTCTCTGTCACGATGACCGTTTCGGATGCGCCAACCGTCCACACGCCATAGCTGCGCAGGGTGGCTGGCAGGTGGAACACCATGCCGGGTTCGATTATCCTGTCGACGCCGGTAAACAGGCTCAACAGCGCGCCTTCGCCCCAGTCCGGCGCGAAAGCGGTTCCCATGGAATAACCGATGCGTTTGCGGAAGGCGGCATTGTAACCTGCCGCGTCGATCACACGTTGCGCGGCCTCATGGGGTTCGGCACATGAAACACCGGGCCGAATGGCGGCCAGCGCCGCATCGAGGGCTTTCAAAGCGCAATCCATCATTCGCCGGGCTTCGGCGGGCGGAGAACCGATCCACACGGTACGCATCAGCGCGGCGTGATAGCGCGCATGGCAGGCGGCGAGTTCCAGAAAAACCGCATCGCCATTCTCAAGCTTGCGGCGTCTCCAGGTCATGTGGGGCAAACCGCTGCGCGGCCCGGAAGATACGAGCGGTTCCATGGCCATGACTTCCGAGCCCGCCCTTGTGGCGGCGTCCAGCATGGCGGCGGCTATCGCGTTTTCGTCGGTTCCGGCGGCGCAGGCGGCAATACCGGCCGAAAGCCCCGCCTCGGTGTAACTCGCCGCCAGCCGAATGGCCTCCAGCTCGGCTGCGGACTTTATCGTCCGCAGCGGCGAAAGAATGGAGGAACCGTCCGGGATGGACGCAACACCCATCTGCTCCGCGATTTTTGCGGCAAGTACCGGAGAAACAAACCAGCCGTCCAGTTCGATGGCCGGCCGCTCGATATGCCGCTTTTTCAAGAGATCGACCAGGGCCACCGCCGGGTTTCCGCCATCCTGATAGGCGACGACGTCGTCCAGCCAGGTATTGGCGATGGATCCTGCCAGTTCAAGTTGCCGGACGAGAAGCGTCGGCGGACCATTCACAGGCATGATCAGCGCCTGGAAAGCAAAATATCCGGCCGTCTGCCGCCCGGTCAGCCAGTAGATGTTTTCAGGACCGGTGACGACGAGCGCTTCATGACCCGCATTGCGGATGGCGGCGCGCGCACGATCTTGCCTCGCGGCGAACTCCTCCCTGGGGAAAGAGGCGTCACACCCCTGCAAATCGGCGAATTCCTGCATGAAACTGTCCATATCGTCGTGCTCGGCTTTTGCATGAGAAGCCTCCAAAAGCGTCTCAAGACCGGAATGAAGAAAGAAAAAGCGCTGGCGGGTGCCGGTTTCAGGGGCGGCTCAGCCACCCCAGAAAACGGCTTTTCACGCTTTCGAAATGCGCCTCCATGGCGGCGGAAGCCTTCTGCGGATCCTGCGCCTCGATGGCGTCGATAACCGCAATATGTTCGCGCGCCTGCTCGGCAAAACGGTCATGCGTGCGGGTGATGGTGCAGCGTCGGGCGATACTGCGCATTTCGGTCAGCATGGCAGGCAAAAGCTCAAGCCCGGCGGCAGCGGCCACGGCCTCGTGAAACTGGTCGTCGTCCAGCCAGAACTGATCGAAGGCCACGTTCCTGCCATCCGCATAAGCCTGCATGATTTGCCGCGAATGTTCGAGCGCCTCGGGAAAGGGACGCTCAGCGGCGCGTGCCGCCGCAGCGCTCTCCAGCAAGCGCCGTATCTGCACGATTTCCAGCAGCTGCTCCACCGTGACGGGCCGAACCATCAATGCGCCATTGGCCAGCCGCGAAATCACGCCCTCTTTTTCAAGCCGGGAGATTGCCGCCCTCAGCGGCGTGCGGGAAATGCCGGATTCGAGCGCCAGGGCTCTCTCCGTCAGAACGTCACCGGCTTTGAACTTGCCCTCCAGAATGCGTTGTTTGACATCCGTATAGGCCTGCTGGGTCAAAGTTTCCTTTTCGCTCATGCTCTCTCCCCTTTACCGAGCCGACCAGGTCTGTTGCAGAATATCAACGGCATGCGCCAGATCGGCCGGATCCATGGCCTCATCCGGGTTATGGCTGCCGTTCCAGTTCCGCAGAAAGACCATCACCGATTCCCATCCCGCCTGGGCAAATGCCGCCGCATCATGCCCGCCGCCCGATAACATCTGCCGGGGCGAGATGCCGGTCCGTTCGGCCGCAGCGACTATCTGCCGGCCAAGCGCGGAGGACAGACGGGTGGGCTTGCTGCGGGACTGGACGCCGGTGACGACGCGCACGCCTCTTCGTTTTTCGATCTTCGCGATTTCCTGTCGGAAAATTCCATCCACCCGGTCCAGCACCGCGTCGTCGGCGCTGCGGATATCGATGCAGAAATCCACCCGGCCCGGAACCTTGGCGAAAGCATGTTCACTGCTTGCCGCATCCACACGGCCGAAGGTAACGGCAAGATCGTGCCCTTCCGCCAGAATTCCTTCCCAGGCCCTGTCCATGGCGACGATGATATCCGCAAGGGCAAAAACGGCATCCGAGCGGGCATCACGCGGCGCGCCGCCGGAATGGGCCCACACCCCTTCAATCCGCGCTTCACGGTAACGCAGGCCGCCGCGCACGCCATCGACGACGCCGAAAGCCTCACCGGCATTGTCAAGCACCGGCCCCTGCTCGATATGCAATTCCACGAAACGCGCCGGCGGCAATCCCGGCCCGCGCAGGACGGCGTCCGGGTCGCCCCCAAGTTCCTTCATGTGCTCGGCGAGTGTTCTGCCGCTGTCGGCGCGACGCGCCTGCATTTCCGGCGCCGTGAGCCGGCCCAGCGCCGCACGTGACCCAATATAGGAGACTGGAAACCAGACGCTCTCCTCCGCTCTCGTCACCGTCACGACAATATCTGCCGGCGGTGCCTGTCCGCTTTTCACGAATGCGGTGACGAGTGCCATGGCGCCCACCACACCTGCCGTGCCATCATAAGCGCCGCCCATCGGCACCGTATCGAGATGCGAGCCGATATAAAGCGGCGTGGCCTGCCGGTCTCTGCCGGGCAGCCGGGCAAACAGGTTCAGTGCGGCATCTTGCGTAACAGTGAGGCCAAGGGCTTCACATTCTTCGGCAATCACCTGATGCGCTTCGCTTTCCAGCGCACTGTAGGAAGGCCGGGTAAAACCGGGGCCTTCCGCTGAAATGGCATTGATGCGGTCCAGCAGACGGTCGACCGTCTCTGCGATCACGGCTTGCGTCATGCCATCATCTCCTGCGGCGCATTGAGCGCAGTGACCGGGCGTTCGCCCGCAAGCGCCGTCAAAACATGCCTTGCGGAGCCGAGAGCCACGCGGCGAAGCGCTTCCAGCGTCGTGCCGCCGAGATGCGGTGTGAAAATCACCCGGCCGCCGGCGGCCAGAGGGCCTGTCGGCGCGCCAGGCGAATAAACATCCAGCCCGGCTGCGGCTATGCGGCCGGTTTCGATGGCGCGGGCAAGGGCCGCCTCATCCACCAGTCCCGCCCGTGCCGTGTTGATTAGTATCGCGCCCGGTTTCACCGCTGAAATGGCCTGTTCTCCGAACAGGCCGCGTGTTTCCGCGCGGAGCGGCGTATGCAGGGAAATCAGATCGGCCTGCCTCAGCCCGTCTTCAAGACTGTCAGCCCGTTCGAAGCCATCGAGATCGGCCACCCGCGGCGAATAGACCAGCACCCGCATATCCAGAGCGGCCTTCAGCATCCGGCCGAGCCCGGCGCCAATCGCCCCCCAGCCGACGATAAGCGCCGTCTTGCCGGACAATTCGGAAAAACTCTCCGTCTCGCGAAAGCCATGAACCCCGGCCCTTTCGCTGTGGTCGGCAGCGGGAATACGTCTTGCGGCGGCCAGCGCCAGACCGAGCGCCAGCTCGGAAACCGAGCGGGCATTGGCGCCGGGGGTGTTGCAGACCAGAACGCCCTTCGCCGTCGCCGCTTCCTTGTCGACAGCATCATGGCCCGTGCCGTGAACGGCGATGACCCGCAGCCTGTCGCCGGCCTCGATGGCCGATGCGGACAGGCCAGCATCACGCGTGATGACGGCATCGCAACCCTTGATCATTGCGGCCACGGTCGCCATGTCCGGTTTTGGACACAAAACCGGTTCAACCCCCGCCTCACGCAGAAGGGCGAGGCCGTCGGCATGAATAGGCTGGACAATAAGGCATTTCATGCGTCCCTGTTCCTTTCGGGAAATTGTTCCAGTTTCTCAAGAATGGCGTCGCGGGCGTGAGCGATATGGCGGGCCATGAGCGAGCCTGCCCGTTCCCCGTCGCCGGCGCGCAGGGCGGCAATCATCTCCAGATGTTCGTCGCAGCTTTTCAGAAAACGATCCGGCACCTGGGCATGGTCGAACATGCAGGTACGGCGGCGCAAATCCTCGATCGTGCTCACCATCATCTCGCTGCCCGTGGAAAGGGCAAGCGTCCGGTGGAAAGCATCGTCCACGCGGCGCTGTTCATCGTCCTCGCCGGGGCCATGCTGTTGCAAATGCCGTATCCGGGCTTCCAGCTCGCCAAGCTCCGGCCGGGCCATCGCCGCCTGTCTGGCGCAATGGGTCTCCAGCACCTGACGAAGGAAGAAAATCTCTTCGACCTCTTCCGCCTTCAGCCGGCGGATCTTGAGAAATCGTCCTTCCTGCGTGGCGAGACCTTCGGCCTCGATCCGCTTGATCGCCTCACGCACGGGCGTCCGGGACATGTCCAGCAGATCACCCAGTTTCGCTTCCTGCAAAGCGTCACCCGGCGTCAGCGCACCGGACAGGATCATTTCGATGATCTTCCCATAAGCCTGCTTGGCAAGTGGCTGATTCATGATGGCATACCTCCTGAAACATCATCCGTTTCCGGCTTTTCTACCAGATTTGCCAGGCGTTCGCGCAAGGCCGTGCGCTCCGCAATCAGAAGCTCTTCGGCTTTTTCCCGTGAAATGGCCGCGAAAGAGACATGTCGGCCGCTCGGAACCTGCGCAAGCCGGGGCAGATCGACGGTGGCGACCGTTGCGATTTTCGGATAGCCGCCTGTCGTCTGGCGCTCCGCCATCAGCACGATGGGCCGTCCCGACGCCGGGACCTGTATCGATCCCGCGCAGGTTCCGTCGGAGACGATATCGTGCCCGCCTTCGGCATGAACGGCGTGTCCGTCCAGCATCTGCGCCATGCGATCCCGGGCCGGAGAAACGATGAAAGAGGCTTTCAGGAAAGCCCGCTGGGTTTCGGCAGAGAAATAGTCGTCCTGTGGGCCTGGAACAATACGGACAGGACCGCCGGACCGCCGCCAGAGTTGCCGGAGCGCCAAATTGACGCCGGGATTATCCCGGCCGAGCGGCAGGCGGTCACCCGCCTGCAAACGACGCCCTTCGTAACCGCCGAGACCCGTTCGCACATGGGTGGCACGCGAACCGAGCACAGGCACGGTATCCACGCCGCCGGAGACGGCGAGATAGCCCCAGACGCAATCGCGCAGGGCGCCGATCGAAAGCACCTCATCGGGCAAAAGAGTATAGCTCTCCCATGGCGACAGCTTTCGTTTGCCGAGGCGGATATCGACCGCGCCTCCGGTCACGGCGATGCGTGCCGGCCGCAAAACGGAAAAGCTGCCTCCGGTGCCGCCAAATTCTATTGCCGCGCTGTTTTCGACATTGCCGACCAGCGCGTTCGCAATTCGGAAAGAAGGCATATCCATCGGGCCTGAACCGGAAACGCCGGCATGGCTCAATCCCCTGCGGCCGAGATCCTGAACGGTGGCCATCGGCCCTATCTGCTGGATGACGAGAAAACTCATGAAAGCTGCGCCTCCATGACGGGCTGGCCGGCGGCGACCGCCCGGTCAAGCTCTGCGGCCTCGTCTTCGCTCACCGGCCGAAAACGGACCCGGTCTCCCGCCTGCAACAGAAACGGCTCCGGACGATGCGGGTCGAAAAGCCGAAGCGGCGTGCGGCCGATGAAGCGCCATCCGCTTGGTCCCGGCACGGAATTGATGCTTGCCTGCTTGCCGCCAATTCCAATCGCACTTGCCTCGATCCGCTGGCGCGGCGTGGCAAGACGCGGCGTATGCAATTGTTCTGGCAGGCCGCCGAGATAGGCAAAACCCGGCGCGAAACCGATCATATAGACACGATATTCGGCGGATGCGTGCAGCTCGATCAGGGCGGCAGGCGTCATTTCCTTCATGTCCGCCAGTTCCTGCAGGTCAAGCCCGACCGATCCGCCATAAACCACAGGAACATCGAAACGTCTGGCCGGAACGCTGTTCACCGTCAGCGTCATCAGGCGCCGGTGCAACTCCCGGTCAAGCGCATGGCCGCGAATGACGGATGGGTCATAGATGACCATGAGGGACCGGTAGGTCGGCACCAGTTCCTCGATGCCTTCCACGGGCGTTGCAGCAAGATCTGCCGCAAGCGCGATGATGCGCTCGCTCACCGTTTCATCGATGGTATCGGCGAGTTCAACGGACAGGGCGCTGTCACCACAAGCAAGAATGCGCGGAAATTTGCCGCCCATCGATTACACTCCCTCACGTCCACGCATGCGAATTCGATTCTCCCGCCAATCCTTCCTTGCTATTTCAGTATACCAATTGTATGTCAATGAAAAGATGCAATGAATGCGTGCTGCCTGATATCACGCGTATAAACTGGACGAGGCCGGGCAATATCTCGCCCGGAAAGAGGGGCTATGGCGACGATCGATCTGAACTGCGATATGGGAGAAAGCTTCGGGGCCTGGACCATGGGCGAAGACGAAGCGATGATGGAGCTGATTACCACGGCAAACATCGCCTGCGGTTTTCATGCCGGCGATCCGGTTGTCATGCGCGACACCATTCTCGCTGCCAAGGCAAGGGGCATCGCTGTTGGCGCCCACCCGTCTTTCATGGATATTTACGGCTTCGGCCGCCGCCGTATATCCGGCGAACGTCCCGAGGATGTGGAGGCCCAGCTGATCTACCAGATCGCCGCGATGCAGGGCATGGCGGCTGCGCTTTCCTGGCCCATCACCCATGTCAAAACCCATGGGGCGCTGGGCAACATGGCTGCCGTCGATCAAGATCTCGCGCAGGTCTGCATCCGGGCCATCAAGGCGGTGGATCCGTCGCTGGTCTTTATTACGCTGCCCTATTCGGAAACCATGAAGGCCGCCGAAAAAGCGGGGCTGCGCGTTGCCTGCGAAGTCTATGCCGACCGCACCTATGACGATGCGGGAATGCTCACCTCCCGGCAGATGCAGGGTGCAGTGATCCACGATCCCAACCAGAGTGTGGATCAGGTTCTGTCCATGGTCTGCGACGGCGCAATCCCGACAACGGGCGGAAAAAAACTGCCGGTGGAAGCCGCCACCATCTGCGTTCACGGCGATACGCGGGGCGCCGTGGATATGGCGCGCGCCCTTCGTTCATCGCTCGCCCGACACGGGCTGCAATTTGCTCCTTTCGCCACACCAAACACCTGATCCGGGGACGTTCCATTGACACGCATTGTATATCTGAACGGCGACTGGCTTGCCGAAGCCGACGCCAAGGTTTCCGTTTTCGACCGCGGCTTTCTGTTCGCGGACGCCATTTATGAAGTCACCGCCGTGATCGGCGGAAAGCTGATCGATTATGCCGGCCACAGCGCCCGCCTTCAGCGCTCGCTCGCCGAACTCGACTTGACCTGCCCGCTCGAAGCGGAGGAACTTCTGGCCGTTCACCGTGAAATCGTCCGCCTCAACCACATGGACGAAGGCCTGATCTATCTGCAGATCTCCCGCGGTGTGGCGGATCGCGATTTCGCTTTTCCCGCCAATGCCACGCCGACGATAACCCTGTTCACCCAGGCAAAACCCGTGCTGGACAATCCGCGCACGGAAACCGGCATTGCCATCGCCACCATGCCGGACTGGCGCTGGGAGCGACGCGACATCAAGACGGTACAGCTTCTCTACCCCTCGATGGCCAAGATGGAGGCGCTGAAACGCGGTGCAGACGATGCATGGCTGGTGGAGGATGGTTTCGTGACCGAAGGCAGCGCCGCCAATGCGCATATCGTCAAAAAGGACGGCACGCTGGTCACGCGCGAACTTTCCAACGCACTTCTGCACGGCATCACCCGCGGAAGCATTCTCGATCTTGCGCAGGGCGCCGGGATTGCCGTCGAACAGCGCGCCTTTACGGTGGACGAGGCTAAGGACGCAGCCGAAGCCTTCATCACATCGGCGACAAATTTTGCCATGCCGGTCGTCAAGATCGACGAAGCCATCATCGGTGACGGCAAGCCCGGCCCGGTCTCGAAGACACTGCGTGAGCTTTACATAAAGACCCGCCTCGCATCGGCGATCTGATTTTCAGCCCGCATTCAGCGAGCCGCCGCACCCCCGACGGCTCCGCACGCCTGGCTCCCTTATTCGGCACACAGCGGCAACTCCTTGCCTGCCGATCCGCGCCTTTTCGGTAATTTCCCTGAAATGCAATCCACTGACGCCAGCACCGCAAAGGCTGGCGGCAAGGGAATCCGCTCGAAATCGAACAAAGATTAATCACCTTATTGCGCCGCTCAAAAAACGCCCATATAGTCCCCTTCATTCGGAGTACGTGCTGTATACCGAAAATAACCGCGCCGTCCTGTCGCCAAGGGACAGGGCGAGCCGGAAACAATAAGTGAGGGGATCACAACCATGAAAAACGCAATTCTCGCCGGGCTGGCTTTGACGATTGCCGGCTTTGCAACCTCCGCCACCGCCGAAACGGCCTGGGACATGTCGGTCGTTTGGCCGGAAGGTAATTTTCACACCAAGAACGCGGTAAAATTCGCTGAAACCGTAAAGACCGTCACGAATGGCGAGGTTGCCATCACCGTGCATTCCGGCGGGTCACTTGGCATCAAGGGCCCGGAAGGCATGACCGCCGTGCGCGACGGCATCGTTCCCATCGCCGATATTCTGATGAGCCAGCAGGTGGGTGAAGCACCGGTACTGGGTGTCGAGACGCTGCCATATCTGGCCCCGACGATGCCTGACCTCGCGCTGCTGCACAAATTCTTCCGCCCCAAGATCGAGGAAGTCGCAACCTCGATGAACCAGAAGCTGCTTTACATGGTGCCGTGGCCGGGACAGGCCGTCTATGCGCCGAAACCGATCGAAAAAATTGAAGACCTCAACGGCCTCAAAATCCGCGTCGTCGATGCCAACGGCCATAATTTCTTCCACGCCCTTGGCGCTCTTCCCGTTCAGATGCCGTGGGGCGAAGTCGTGCCGTCGCTGGCCGCCGGCACCATCAACGGTGTCACGACCTCCTCTTCGTCCGGTGTCGACGGCGCTTTCTGGGAGTTCATGAAAAACATGAGCACCTTCAACTGGCAGGCATCTTCCAACATCGTCACCGTCAATCTCGATGCCTGGAATGCCCTGTCGCCTGAAAATCAGGCGGCGATCGAACAGGCATCGAAGAAACTCGAAGGCGAATTCTGGCTGGTCAGCCGGGCCGAGGACGAAACCAAGCTCGCCACCCTGAAGGAAAAGGGCATTACCGTCACCTCGCCTTCTCCCGAACTCAAGGCCGCCCTCATCGAGCGCGCCAAACCGTTGTGGGACGATTTTCTCAAGCGCGTGCCCGATGCCGCGCCCTATGTCGAAGCCTATCTGAAGGCGCGCAACTGACTTTCTCCCGTCGGAAATGAAAGGGCAGCCGGCAATCCCGGCCGGCTGTCCGCCTCCTTCTGCGCACTCCGGAGAAACATCATGAGAAATCCAGCCAGTCCCGCATTCGCTGCCATCATAACGCCGATCGACCGGTTGACGGAGGCTGCAAACCTGCTTGCAGCCCTGTCTCTCCTCGGCATTTTCATTCTCATCGCCTGCGAAATCCTTCTCAGAAACCTTGCCGGCTACTCGCTGCCATTCGCCTGGGATGTCGCCGCTTACCTGATGGCCACGAGCTTCATGCTCGCCGGCGCCAGCGCGCTGAAATCCGGTTCGCATGTCCGCGTCACCGCAATAGGCGAGACGCTTTCTTCAACCGGCGCAAGGCGGCTGGATATGGTGGCGTGCCTTGTCGGCCTTGTTATCTGCGTTGCGCTTTCGGTCGCATTGACGGACATGGCCGTTCTGTCCGCGCTGCGCGGTTCGACCTCCTCGTCGGTCATCCGCATTCCGCTCGTCTATCCGCAGAGCACGCTCGCAATCGGCGCGATCATCCTGAATTTGCAGATGCTGGCGCAGTTCCTGCGGCTTCTTCGTGGCGAAACACTTTCAACCGGCCCGGGACTGGAATAAATCATGGGAAAGATCACCTTCAGCCTGCTCGGCCTGATGACGCTCATTCTGGGTACGGGGGTCTGGATCGGCCTTGGCCTCGTCGGCACGGGGGCGGCGCTGGCCGCACTCTATCGCCCCGCTTTGCCGCTTTTCAAGCTGCTGGCCCAGCAAACCTGGAACACGCTGGTTTCGCCGGAAATGCTGGCCCTGCCGCTCTTCATCTTCATGGCGGAAATCCTGTTCCGAACGAAGATTTCAGAGGCGCTGTTCTCCGGCCTCGCCCCCTGGCTTCGGCATGTACCCGGCCGGCTTGCCCATATCACCGTTCTCGGCTGCACGCTCTTTGCATCCGTCTGCGGCTCATCCGCGGCCACCACGGCAACGGTCGGGCGCATCACCGCAAAGGAACTTATTTCGCGCGGTTATAACCGCGACCTCATCACCGGCAGCCTTGCGGGGGCGGGAACGCTGGGCTTTCTCATCCCGCCATCGACGATCATGATCATCTATGGGGTCATGGCGGAGGAATCGATCCTGAAGCTGTTCATGGCGGGCATCCTGCCGGGCCTGCTGATGGCCGCATCCTATATGGGCTATATCGGCATCCGGGCGCTGATGAATCCGGCCCTTGTCGGGGAGGCCCTCGCGCCCACCACCTTCATCGAAAAGCTGGTGGCGTTGAAGGATCTGGGACCGCTGCTGCTGCTCATCATCGGCGTGGTCGGCTCGATGTATGGCGGGATCGCGTCACCGACGGAAGCAGCCGCAGTCGGCGTCGGCGGCGCAATCCTTATCGGCGCTTTCCAGAAGACGCTGAACCTTTCGAACCTCATGCAGGCGGCGAAACAGGCGGCCGATTCCTGCGCCATGATCGGCCTCATCATGGTCGGCGCGATGTTCCTGTCGACCGTCATCGGTTATCTCGGCATGCCGCGCTATATCGCCGGCATCATCGAGGGCTGGGGCCTTTCGCCATTCATGCTCATCATCGTGCTCCTGATCTTCTACATCATCCTCGGCACTGTGATGGAAGGGCTGGGCTGCATCGTCATGACGCTGCCAATCACCCTGCCGCTGGTCATGGCGGCCGGTTACAGCAAGGTCTGGTTCGGCATATTCATCGTCATCGTGGTGGAGATGGCGCAGGTCTCGCCGCCCGTCGGTTTCAACCTCACCGTCATCCAGCGCCTGACCGGCGACAGCATGGCCCGCATTACCCGGGCGACCATGCCGTTCTTCTTCATCATGTGCGCCTTCGTCCTGCTCATCGCCGTCTTCCCGGAAATCGTTTCGATCGTTCCGGATATGCTGGCGAGTAACTGACGCAAACGGTTTGCCGGCTAAAGCGCTCCCATGCGCAGGGCCGGCATCCACCAGACCCGGCTCCGCTGCGGTCAATTCCACGGGTTGGAACAGAACCCTTGCAACACAGGCGGCTCAAATAGGAACATGTCATGTCGCTCATAAATTCCAGTACCAAGGGTGTGTTCGTCATTGCCTGCACACCGTTTGCCGAAGACGGTTCGCTCGATGGCGAAAGCATCGGCCGCATGGTCGACTTCTATTATGAAAAAGGCGCGGACGGGCTGACAATCCTCGGCATGATGGGGGAAGCACCCAAGCTCACCCAGGCGGAATCGATCGAAGTCACGAAGCTGACGCTGAAACGTTCCGAAGGAAAACCCGTGGTGGTCGGCGTCTCCGCACCCGGCCTTGCCGCCATCGGGGAACTGACCAAGGCAGCCATGGATCTGGGGGCTGCCGGCGTCATGGTCGCTCCGCCACCCGCGCTGCGGACCGATGAGCAGATCGTCGCCTATTACCGCAACGTCGTCGAGACTGTCGGCGCCGACGTGCCTGTGGTGCTGCAGGACTTCCCGCTTTCCACCGGCGTTCAGATAAGCGCAAAAACGCTGGGCGTCATTTTCGAGGCCCATCCGAGCATCGTCATGCTCAAGCATGAGGATTGGCCGGGCCTGCAGAAGATCACCGACCTGCGCGAAGCGGAGGCCAAAGGCCGTCGCCGCACCTCTATCCTGTGCGGCAATGCCGGTGTTTTCCTGACGGAGGAAATGCAGCGCGGCGCCGACGGCGCCATGACCGGTTTCGCCTATCCGGAAATGATGGTGGATGTCGTCCGTCTCAGCAATGAGGGCAGATACGAAGCCGCGCAGGACTTGTTCGATGCCTATCTGCCGCTGATGCGCTATGAACAGCAGCCCGGTCTCGGCCTTGCCGTGCGAAAACATGTTCTGGCAAAACGCGGCGCCATCGCCAGCGCGACCCAGCGCCGCCCAGGCGCACCGCTGAGCACGCTCGCCGTGAAGGAAGTCGAGACGCTGATCGAACGCCAGATGCGCCGTTTGGACCTGTTGCGTTGACGGAGATGAATTCACTGCCGTTGTGACGGACCCGATCAGCGAGGCAATGCGGGAACGGCATTTCTGCTCGCTTCGCGACGAGCCCAACAAAGCTCATGGACAGCAGATCTATAGGGAAAACTCCCCTCTCCCGGTAAGTCACTGTGACATATAGACTTATCGGGAGAGGGGAATGGTACGGTTGAGTGGGGTCGAACCACCGACCTCAGGTGCCACAAACCTGCGCTCTAACCAACTGAGCTACAACCGCACATGAAACGCCGAAGCGGCGTCACGGGGGGTGACATAAAAGGTGTTTTCCCCATTTGCAAGTGCCTCTTCGAATTTTGCGAAAAAAGGCTGAGAAAGGCAAGTGCTTTTCAATGGGCCGGGCTGACATAAAGAGGCCGCAGCGGCCTGTTGATGTTAACTCTATTTGGCGATTCATCCGGCGGATGGTGGACCGGACCGCGCTGTGAAGTTATTTAAAATTCTGTTAACGTGATGCCTCGGCGGGTTTACGTTTAGAGCTTCATGAGGAAGCCGAAAAGCCCGCAAGGTCCGGTAGTGCCAGAATAGGTTTCGACATGCCCGCCGTCCAGTATCCCTTTATCGATATCGCAGTGCATGAACGGGTGCGTGAAGGTTTCGGGCGCGGCGCGGCCATGGCGTTGTTCTCGCTTGACCTTAAAAACGCCCTTTGGGCCAATGGCCGGGGTGCGGCGCTGTTCGGCACGCCGATGGTCTATGATTTTCTGGAACAGGGCCCGAAGCCACAGGACGTGACCTTCCGGCAATTGGCGGCCACGGCGGCGCGGCTTTCCAAAGCGGGCGACAGCCTGCCGTTTACCATTCGCATCACATCGGGTTTCCGCAGCCTTGCCGTCACCGCGCACGCGGAAATCATCGAGGCCGAGCCCGGCCAGCCGGCCATCCTGTTTTCGGCCCTTACCGATCAGGCCGCACCCGACACGGCAGAATGCGCCCAGCGCATGATCGAAGGTTTTGACGACCCTGATATCCATATGGCGGTTCTGAACGGCGAGAACGAGATTATCGCCGCCTCGCCCGGCTTTTCGTCGCTCGGTATTACGCCGCACACGGCGCGGACGCTGGTTAAAATGGCAGCCGGCCAGTCCGGCCATCTCGTCAAGCGGCCGGTGCCAACCGGCAAGGGCTATCTGCCCGCCGCCACCGGCCAGATCGCCGCGTCGCCCGAACTGAACCTGATGTTCGTGGTCGAAACCGCGCTGGGCACACTCGACCCCGTTAATGGTTTTGCGGAAGACAAGCCGCAGGAAACGCCCACCGCCGCCGAACCCGCCTTGCCGGTTGCGGAGGCCGCGCCTGCTGTCGCAACAGCCGCCTCCTTCGATTCCGTGCTCGATGCCGTCGCTGGCATCGAAGATGTGGAAGAGGTGCAGGAACTGCCGGCCGATCCCGAAGAGGAAGTGGCAGCACAGCAGGATGAGAACAGCCTTCTGACGTTGCCGGAAATCGGAGCGGAGACCCCGGCGGAGCTTTCCGCGCAGGAGGCCGACGCCGCTGCTGATATGGCGATGACTGACGACATCGCCGATCTTTTCGAACTTGATGAGGATGAAGCAGAGGCTCCCTTAACGGAGCGAGCAATCGCCGCCGCCGACGTCCCTGCCGAAGAGGCCCGGGCCGAAGACAATGCAGCCGCGGACGATGAAATCGTCGAAACCGCGCCGTCAGAAGCTGCTCCTGCGGCGGATGAGGAGATAACAACGGAGACCGAGGAGACGGACTTCGGCGCTGGCGCAGAAGCGCAACCTTTTGTTTTCAATGCCGGGGCGCGCGCCTCCCGTTTCGTCTGGAAAATCGACGCCGAAGGACGCTTCAGCTCGATCTCGCATGAGTTTGCGGAAGCCGTGGGCGCGAAGGCTGCTGCCGTGGAAGGCATGGGCTTTGCCGATGTCGCGGCCCTGTTCAATCTCGATCCCGACGGCAAGATCCGCGAGCTTCTCGGCCGTCGCGACACCTGGTCGGGCAAGACGATCTATTGGCCGGTGGAAGGCACATCGCTGATGGTGCCGATCGATCTCGCCGCCCTGCCCACCTATACGCGCTCACGCGAATTCGACGGTTTCCGCGGTTTCGGTATCGTGCGGCTTGCCGATGCCACCGAAGACCCGCATGCCACGGGCCTTACCTTCCTTGATGGCGAAGAGGCCGATCCGGCAGAAGCACTGCCGCAGCCGTCTATCGAGGATGAAAGCCACGAATTGCTGGCCTTTATCAATGAGGATGACGACGAAGGCGGCGATTCTGGTGAGGATGAGGACCCGGCAACGGACGTCGATGCGTCAGACGACGCATCGGATGCGGTCTCTGTCGAAGAACCGCACGCTGACTATACTCCGCCGGAATTCGAGGCACCTGTTGTGGCGCCGGCGCTGGAGCCAACCTATTCCGGCAAGGTCGTCCATCTGGAGGAGCGCCGTTCCCGCTCCCGCGAGGGCCTGACCGCAGGCGAGCAGGCTGCCTTCCGCGAAATCGGCCGGGCCCTGGCGCCGGCGGATACTGCTTCGGAGGAAAACCCGGGCACAGATGCGGAGACCATTTCCGCCGAGCCGGCAGGGCAAGATATCCAGCAGGATATCGTTGCGGATGCGCCGGAAAGCGCACCCTTCGATACGAAAAATGACGAAAAGACGAACGAACCGGCGGAAGAAGACGATCTTTTTGCGGACTACGTTCGTGGCGAGCAGCCCGCGGCTATTCGCGCAGCGGCGGGTGAAAGCGGCTCTGAAGAAAAGCAGGAGACTGCAATTGACGAGCAGCCGACTGCCGATATTGCCGCCTCCATGGTCAGCCCGTCCGTTCGCCCCGCAAATGCGTTGACGGCCGAAACGCTGGACCAGATGCCGGTTGCGCTTCTGGTGCATGCCGGCGACAGGCTGATCCACGCCAATCCGGATTTCCTGCGCTTGACGGGCTATGGGTCTCTCGCCGAACTGCAAGATGTTGGCGGGCTGGAAGCGCTGCTGCAGCGGCAGGATCTGGAGGACATGCCGGACAATGAGGGCGGCATGGTCGTCGTCAGCGCCGAAAACGACATCATTCCGGTCAAGGCGCGGCTGCAATCCATCCGCTGGGAAGAAACCAAGGCGCTGATGCTGTCGCTGGTGCCGCTCGAAGAAAAGCAGGCGCCGGTTGCGGCCGCCAACGAAAATATTGCGGCCGGCGACATCGAAAATGCGGAAGCAGGCAGCCTCTCCCTCCTGCAGGGCGAAGTGGAGGAACTGCACTCCATTCTGGAAACCGCCACCGATGGCGTGGTGCTTCTGGGAGACGAAGGCGAAATCCGCTCGCTCAACCGTTCCGCCAGCGCGCTGTTCAATTATGATAATGGTGAAATCGCCGGCAAACCTTTCGTCACCCTCTTTGCCCATGAGAGCCAGCGCGCCGTGCTGGATTATCTTTCCGGCCTTGCCAATAACGGTGTCGCGAGCGTGCTGAATGATGGCCGCGAAGTGATCGGCCGCGAGGCATCCGGCGGCTTCCTGCCGCTGTTCATGACCATTGGCCGGCTTAAATCCTCGCATGGCTATTGCGTTGTCATTCGTGACATCACCCAGTGGAAGCGCACGGAAGAGGAACTGCGCAACGCCAAGCGCGCGGCGGAAACCGCCAATGCCCACAAGACCGATTTCCTCGCGCGCGTCAGCCATGAAATCCGCACGCCGCTCAACGCCATCATCGGCTTTGCCGACATGATGGCGACTGAACGCTTCGGGCCTATCGGCCATTCGCGCTATGTGGAATATTCCAATGATATCGGCCGCTCCGGCCGGCATGTGCTCGATATCGTCAATGATCTCCTCGATATTTCGAAGATCGAGGCCGGGCAGATGGATGTGGATTTCATCGCCGTGCCGCTGAACGAGACGGTGGCCGAGGCGGTGTCGCTGGTGCAGCCGCAAGCCAATAACCAGCGTGTCATTATCCGCACGGCCCTTGCGCAATCTGTGCCGCAGATCGTCGCCGACCTGCGCTCGATCAAGCAGATCGTGCTGAACATCCTGTCGAACGCCATCCGTTTCACGCCATCAGGCGGCCAGATCGTCGTTTCCACAGCCTATGAAGCCAATGGCAGCGTGTCGCTGCGTATCCGCGATACCGGCATCGGCATGACGCGCGCAGAACTGGAGCAGGCCATGAAGCCGTTCCGGCAGGTGGCCTCTTCCGGCAAACGTGTGCGGGGCGACGGCACCGGACTCGGCCTGCCGCTGACCAAGGCCATGGTGGACGCCAACCGTGCGAATTTCTCCATCACCTCAACGCCGAATGAGGGCACGCTGGTGGAAATCACCTTTCCGTCGCAGCGGGTTCTTGCCAACTGAGGTCATGCGGGCGTAGCAATGCGAAAGCCGCCGGCACAATGATCGCCGGTTGAGGCCTTTGCACGACAGTAGACTGGCATGTCCATGACGGTTTCCCTTCCGGCAACAAGACGCTTCTCGGTGTTGCCCATCACGGCGGTCATCGTCGCGGCCATTGCCGCCATGCCCATTCTGGCAATTTTCTGGCTGGCGCTGACCGGCAGCACGGAAGGATGGCAGCATCTTCTCGCCAATGTCCTGCCGCGCGCCGGGTTTCGTACCTTCCTGCTCTTGGGGATGACGGCCGCAACGACGGCTTTCTTCGGCATCGTCTGCGCCTGGCTTGTCACCACATTCGAATTTCCGCTGCGGCGGTTATTGTCCGCGGCGCTTGTCCTGCCGCTCGCCATCCCCTCCTATCTCGCCGCCTATGCGTTCGGCGAGTTTCTCGACTTTACCGGCCCGGTGCAAAGCGCGTTGCGCGCCGCTTTCGGTTATCACAGCATCCGCGATTACTGGTTTCCGGACATACGCTCGCTCGGCGGTGCGGTGATCGTTCTAAGTTCGGTCCTCTATCCTTACGTTTATCTCTCGGCCCGCGCCGCCTTCTCCATGCAGGGGCGGTTTGCGGCCGAAGCGGCCCGCACGCTCGGCGCAAAACCGCTGAACGTGTTCTTCTCCGTGCAATTGCCGATGGCCCGGCCGGCCATCGCCATCGGGCTCTCTCTGGTCCTGATGGAAACGCTGAACGATATCGGCGCGGTCGAGTATCTCGGCGTCCAGACGCTGACCTTCACCATTTACGAAACCTGGCTCAATCGCGGCAATCTCGCCAATGCGACGCAGATCGCCGCCGTCATCCTCGTCATCGTCGGTGCGCTGATCGTCATCGAACGCAATGCCCGTGAAAAACAGCGCTTCGGTGCGCCGAAAGCGACAAGCATGGCGCAGCGTCACCGGCTGAAAGCGCTCAACGGCTGGCGGCGCTGGGGTGCGAGCCTTTTCTGTTTCGTTCCCGTGGCGAGCGGCTTTTTCATTCCCGTCATCGTGCTGGGCGGTTACGCCGCCAGGAGGCTCGATGCGCTGTTTGCGCCGAAGCTTCTGAAAGCGCTCGGACACAGTCTCGAAGTCTCGCTTTCCGCCGCCTTCGTGACGCTGATAGCCGCTTTCGTGTTTTCCTATGCCATCCGCACCGAGCGCTCGCGCACCTCGAAGGCGGCCGCCCGCTTCGGTTCCATGGGATATGGCGTGCCGGGAACCGTGCTCGCCATCGGGGTGCTTATTCCGCTGGCCAGTCTCGACAATGGCGTCGATGGCTTCATCCGCGCACATTTCGGCTTTTCCACCGGGCTGCTGCTCTCCGGCACCGCCTTCGCCATCATCTACGCCCATGCCGTGCGCTTCATGACCATGGCGGAAGGCACGCTCGATGCCGGTTTCCAGAAGCTTTCGCCTCATATCGACATGGCCTCGCGGACGCTTGGACGCAACCGGGCGCAGACGCTGTTCAAGGTGCTGTTGCCCAACATGCGGCCAGCGGCGCTGACGGCTTTTCTGCTCGTCCTGATCGAATCCATGAAGGAACTTCCGGCCACCATCCTGCTCCGGCCTTTCGGTTTCAACACGCTGGCCACGCTGGTTTATGAGGATGCGTCCCGCTCAAGGGTGCAGGATGCGGCCGTGCCGGCGATCATCATCATCATTGCCGGGCTTATTCCCGTGCTTCTCGTCTCGAAATCGATGGATCATCCGGAAAACCGCTGAGTGGCACGGGCCTTTGCGGCAAAAAGAAAGGCGGCCTTGCGGCCGCCTGGATGAGTTGTGCTTTTCAACGAGAGAAAGGGGGACAATCTCGCCAGATGGAAATTATCAGTCCCGGCTATCAAAAATTTGACGGCCCTGCGTTGGGTTTACTTTCCGCCAACTCCTATTAACAAGCGGTTAAAACCAAAATCGATCAATTACCGACGAAAATTCCTATTCTGAGACCGTAAAGCGCCGAAACTAAATTAACAGTTTCTACTTTTCTCGCGATTTCAACAGTAACGCGTAAAAATCGACGCAGGATATTCGATCAGTTTCGCGCCGCCGCATGTTCGTCCCGCATCCGCTGCAATTCGGTGCGTTTGGAAGCGATGGAGGCGACAATCACGCCGATGGTGACAAGCCCGATCAGGATCGTGCAGATGGCGTTGATTTCCGGCGTCACACCGAGGCGAACCTGCGAATAAATCTTGATCGGCAACGTGGTTGCGCCGGGGCCGGTGGCGAAGCTGGCGATCACCAGATCATCAAGCGACAGGGTGAAGGCCAGCATCCAGCCGGCAATGACGGCGGGGAAGATGAGCGGCAGGGTGATGCGGAAGAAGGTCTTGACCGGCGGGCAGCCGAGATCGAGCGCGGCTTCCTCTAGACTGCGATCGAAGGTCAGGAGCCGCGACTGCACGACGATCGCCACGTAACACATGGTGAAAGTCGTATGGGCAATAACCACCGTCCAGAAACCGCGATCCACGCCGACGGCCACGAAGAGCAGCAGCAGCGACAGGCCGGTGATGACCTCCGGCATGACGAGCGGCGCATAGATCATGCCCGAAAACAGCACCCGGCCCGGGAAACGGGCAAATCGCGTCAGCGACAGCGCCGCCAGCGTTCCGAGAATGGTGCCGATGGTGGCGCTGAGGATACCAACACGCAGCGTTACCCAGGCCGCATCCATCAGCCCCTGGTTCGACCACATGGAGCGGTACCATTGCAGCGAGAAACCGCCCCAGACGGTGACGAGCTTCGAGGCGTTGAAGGAATAAACGATCAGGATGATGATCGGGATATAAAGAAAGGCAAAACCGAGGGTGAGGACGGTGATGTCGAATTTTCCGCGCTTCATGGCCTCACCCCACCTTCTTCTGCTGGTTCTGGAAGATGGCGATGGGCACCACCAGCAACAGCAGCAGCAACACGGCGACGGCGGATGCCAAGGGCCAGTCGCGGTTGCCGAAGAATTCCGTCCACAGCGTCTTGCCGATCATCAGCGTCTGGGCGCCGCCCAAGAGATCAGGGATGACGAATTCCCCTGTTATCGGAATGAAGCAGATCATCGAGCCGGCAACGACGCCCGGCAGCGACAGCGGGAAGGTGATCTTCCAGAAGGCTTTCCATGGCGGGCAGCCGAGATCGGCCGCCGCTTCAAGCAGCGTATTGTCGAGCTTTTCCAGCGCCGAATAGAGCGGCAGCACCATGAAGGGCAGATAGGAATAAACGATGCCGATGAAGATCGCCGTCTCGGTGCGGAAAATATTGACCTGCTGGTCCGGCCCGAGAAAACCGAGCCACTGAAACAGCACCGTCAGCAGGCCTTCCGGCTTCAGAATGCCGATCCAGGCGTAAACGCGGATCAGGAACGAGGTCCAGAACGGCAGGATCACCAGCATCACCAGCGTCGGGCGAATGGAAGACGGCGCGCGCGCCATGGCCAGCGCCATGGGATAACCGATCAGCAAAAGCAGAAAGGTAGAGATGAAGGCGATGCGCAGCGACGACAGATAGGCGTCGATGTAGAGCGGGTCTTCCGTCAGGAAGAGGTAGTTCTCGAAATCCAGTTCGGAGAAGAACGCGCCGAGTTTCGAAAATCCTTCGAAGACCGGCGTATAGGGCGGCATGGAGATCGCCGTATCCGACAGCGAGATTTTGAAGATGATGAAAAACGGTGCTGCGAAGAATAGCAGCAGCCAGAAATAGGGAACCGCGACGACCAGCCAGCGCCAGGGGCTTTGCCGGTTTTCAGGAGTGGTGATCGCCATCGAAGCCTCCCTCAGCGCGTCAGGACGAGGCCGGAATCCGGCTTCCAGTTTAGCCACACCATATCGCCGAAGGTGATCGGGCGATCGACGAGACGCGAAACATTCGCCTGCGCGGCGCGAATGACGCGGCCATCGGCAAGCTTGACGATGAAGACGGAGAAGTCGCCGAGATAGCCGATATCCCAGACCTCGCCATAGGCGGAATTGATGCTGCTATCGGCGGGCTGGTCGAGCGAGATGCGGACCTTTTCCGGGCGGATGGCGAAAGCCACCTGGCTGCCGGTCGCAGCGGCGCATTCCTGCTCCACCGCCACCTTCAGCCCTTCGCAATCCAGCGTCACCAGACCCGGTTTGCCGATATCGGAAGCATTGGCGACGACATTGGCGTCGAAAATATTGATATCGCCGATGAAGTCCGCCACGTAGCGGCTGTTCGGCGCTTCATAGATCTCGGCCGGCGTCGCCACCTGCACGACATTGCCCTTGTCCATGACAGCGATGCGGTCCGAGACCGTCATCGCTTCTTCCTGATCGTGGGTGACGATGAGGAAGGTGAGACCGAGATTGGTCTGGATGTCCATCAGTTCGAATTGCGTTTCCTCGCGCAGCTTCTTGTCGAGCGCGCCGAGCGGTTCATCCAGCAAAAGCACCTTGGGCCGCTTGGCAAGCGAGCGGGCAAGCGCCACGCGCTGCCGCTGGCCGCCTGAAAGCTGGCTTGGCTTACGCCTTGCGAATTCCGTGAGCTTGACGAGCCGCAGCATTTCTTCGACGCGGGCGGCGATATCCGCCTTGGGCAGACCGTCCTGCTCCAGACCGAAAGCGACGTTCTTTTCCACCGACATATGCGGGAAAAGCGCGTAGGACTGGAACATCATGTTGGTGGGGCGCTTGTAGGGCGGCACGCCGGAAATATCCTTGCCCTGCAGCAGGATGCGGCCCTCGGTCGGTTCTTCGAAACCGGCCAGCATGCGCATCAGCGTTGTCTTGCCGCAGCCGGAGGGGCCGAGCAGCGAGAAGAACTCGCGTTCATAGATATCGAGCGTCAGATTGTTGACGGCGACGAAATCGCCAAAACGTTTGGTGACGTTTTCAAAGCGGATGAAGGGCACCGCATCGGGATTGTCCCAAGGGCTAAATTTGCGTTTGACCGGCCCCAGAGTTTTCGCCATTCACCCTACCCTCAAATCCCGTTGGTCTTGTAGATTTGAGCATCGGATTTTCCGACTTTCGGTCCGATGCTTTGAGGCGGGCGACGCCGGCAGGTAACGGAACCTGCCGGCAAAGGATCAGAGAAACAGGCCCGCCGGCCGTTCCTCAACCAGCGGGCGGAAGTGTCAGCTGCCGGTCTTTATCTGCGTCCAGACGCGGTTCAGGACGCGCTGTTCCTTCGGTCCGTAAGGCGAGATGGTGAAGAGCTTCTTCAGCGTCTCGGCATCGGGATAGACCGCCGGGTTCTTGGCGACGGACTCATCCATCAGCGCCTGCGAGGCGAGGTTGCCATTCGCATACTGAACATAGTTGGAGGCCTTGGCGATGACTTCCGGCCGCATCAGATAATTGATGAAGGCGTGGGCTTCCTCGACATTCTTGGCATCCGCCGGGATGGCAAGGTTGTCGAACCACATATAGGTGCCTTCCTTCGGAATGACGTAGTTCACTTCGACGCCGTTCTTGGCTTCCTCGGCGCGGCTTTTCGCCTGCAGGATATCGCCCGACCAGCCGATGGTGATGCAGCTGTCGCCATTCGCCAGTTCATCGATATAGGCGGAGGAGTTGAAGGTCTTCACATAGGGGCGGATCTTCATGTAGACGTCGCCGCCCGCCTCGAGATCGGCGGTTTCCTTGCTATCCGGATTCTTGCCGAGATAGTTCATGGCGATGGCGAAGGTCTCGTCCGACGCATCGAGAATATTGATGCCGCAGGATTTCAGCTTTTCGGCATTTTCCGGCTTGAAGAGAATATCCCAGCTGTCGACCGGAACATCGCCGAGAGCGGCCTTCACCTTGGCGACATTATAGCCGATGCCGGTGGTGCCCCACATGTAGTTCACGGCATATTCGTTGCCGGGATCGTATTTGGCCAGACGCTCGGAAACCTCGGGCCACATGTTCTTCAGATTCGGCAACTTGGACTTGTCGAGTTTCTGGAACACGCCGGCATTGATCTGGCGGGCGAGGAAGGGCCCGGTCGGCACCACGACATCATAACCGGAGCTGCCGGCCAGAAGCTTGGTTTCCACGAGTTCGTTGCTGTCGAAAACGTCATAGACGACCTTGATGCCGGTTTCCTTGGTGAAATCGGCAAGGATCGATTCGTCGATATAATCCGACCAGTTATAGACGTGGACGACCTTCTCCTGGGCCATTGCCGAGCCTGCTGCAACGAGCGCGGTGGTGAGAGCCAAGGTCAGGCGGAGAGAACGGTTTTTCATGATGTCTCCTGTTAACGCATCCTCACGATGGGAGCGTGATCCCCTTTTTTGGGAGAGACTAGAAAGGAAAACAAAAGGGAGCAAGCGGGAAATGTGCAGCACAGCATTTTCAACCAAATGTGTTCCGGACGGGAAAAAGCGAATGGAAACACCTACTGGAAGTCGAAAACACTGAGACCGGTAACCATTTCATCGAGCCCCAGCGGCCGCGTCAGCGGCGCTTCGGCCCGCGACAGACAGCCCTGCCTTTCGCACAGCCGGCACGAAGGCCCGACGGCGACGGGCGCAGCACCCGAGGCGGCCGGGCCATAGACGGTGTCTCCGGCCTGGGCGAGATCGCAGCCGAGAAGCACGGCCGTTCGCCGCACCCTTTCGCCGAAACCCGCCTGCGGGCCTTCCAGCGTGCGCGACACCGTGAGGAAAGCGTCGCCATCCGGCATCTCCACCGCCTCCACCAGCACCTGTCCCGGCTGGGCGAAAGCGGCATGGATGTTGAGACGCGGACAGAGGCCGCCAAAACGCGCCCTTGGAAAACCGCCGGCCCCCGCAAGGCGGAAACGGTTGCCGGCATTGTCGATCTCCATCAGGAAAAACGGGATCGCCGCGGCTGACGGCCGTTGCAGGCTGACGAGGCGGTTGGCCGCCTGTTCGAAAGAAACGTTGAAGCGCGACCGCAAAACCTCGAGATCGTATTTTGCCCGCTGGGCGGCGCTGAGGAATGCGCCATAGGGCATCATCAACGCATGGGCGGCGTAACGCGCCAGCTCGAAGCGGGCGATGCGCCTTGCCTCCTCCCCTTTCAGACCGAGCCCTTCAAGCTCCGTGCCGATTTCTTCGCGAAGCGCCAGAAGACAGGTCTCCATGGCCATTTCCCGCAATTGGTCCGGCTGCGACAGTCGTTCGGATAAAAACAGCCGCATGGAATGGCGGTCATAACGCCGCCTGAGATTCGGCATGGCATGAACCGGCAGGGTGCGGACCACGATGCCGTGGTTTTTCTGAAGCCATGCACGAAGGCCGGAGGCGAGATCGTCGCCCGCCGACAGGTGTTTGTGGAGTTCTTCCGCCGTCGCGTCGATGGCATGGAAATAGACCGGTCGGTTTTCAAAGACATGCCGCACCTCGTCGATCGGCAGGCGGGTGGAGGAGAGCGCCGTCTCGTGCCCCTCCCGCGCCAGAAGATCGGAGAGATCGGAAAGGCGCTGCGCCTGTTCCCTATAGGCGCGATAAAGCTTGAGGACACCGCTTGCCGCATTGGGCGCGGCATCGGCGACCTCGATCAGCTCCTGTGGCGACGGCACTTCACCCGAAAGCAACGGATCGGCGAAGACCTCGCGCAGCTGCCCGGCGGAACCGGCGCTTTCACCCTGCAGATCGTCCAGATCGACCTTGTAGACGGAGGCAAGCTTCAAAAGCAGCTGCACCGTCAGCGGCCGCTGGTTGCGCTCGATGAGATTGAGATAGGACGGCGAAATCGCCAGCGCCTCGGCCATTGCCGTCTGCGTCAGCGCGAGACCATTGCGAATGCGGCGCACGCGCGGGCCTGCAAAAATCTTGTTTTCCGACACCGCCTCGCCTCCCCGTGCCTGCGACTCATACAAATCTGTTACAAATTCGCGGGGTGAAGGACTTTTACAAAATTTACAATTTTACACCTCCACCCTGTCACGTACTCTACAGGATAACCTCTTTCAAGTCACTGTTTTTATGTTTATTCTGGCGCTCAAATATCGAAAAATGTAAATGTAGTCACATCAAACGGCGCCATATGATGTTGAAGAGGGCCCGTTACGGAAACCGCATTTATCATGGGAGAGAGAAATATGACGGATTTTTACAAACTTGTTCCGGGCGCACCGCAGGGACGTTTCGATGGCATCGAGCGCACCTACACCGCCGCCGACGTGGAACGGCTGCGCGGCTCCGTCGACATCCGCCATTCACTGGCCGAGATGGGCGCGAACCGGCTGTGGAAGCTGATCAACGAGGAAAACTTCGTCAACGCGCTTGGCGCGCTTTCCGGTAACCAGGCCATGCAGATGGTTCGCGCCGGGCTGAAGGCGATCTATCTTTCCGGCTGGCAGGTTGCCGCGGATGCCAATACGGCGTCGGCCATGTATCCGGACCAGTCGCTTTATCCGGCCAATGCCGCACCGGAGCTTGCAAAGCGCATCAACCGCACCCTGCAGCGCGCCGACCAGATCGAGACGGCGGAAGGCAAGGGTCTTTCGGTCGACACCTGGTTCGCGCCGATCGTTGCCGATGCGGAGGCCGGCTTCGGCGGGCCGCTCAACGCCTTCGAAATCATGAAGGCCTTTATCGAGGCAGGTGCTGCCGGTGTTCATTATGAAGACCAGCTGGCATCGGAAAAGAAATGCGGCCATCTCGGCGGCAAGGTTCTGATACCGACGGCGGCGCATATCCGCAACCTGACGGCGGCACGGCTTGCGGCAGATGTCATGGGTGTGCCGACTCTGGTTATCGCCCGCACGGATGCGGAGGCCGCCAAGCTCCTGACCTCCGACATCGACGAGCGCGACCGTCCCTTCGTGGATTACGATGCCGGCCGCACCGTTGAGGGCTTCTATCAGGTCAAGAACGGTCTTGAGCCCTGCATTGCCCGCGCGGTGGCCTATGCGCCTTATTGCGACCTGATCTGGTGCGAGACATCCAAGCCGGATCTCGAGCAGGCGCGCAGGTTTGCCGAAGGCGTGCACAAGGTGCATCCGGGCAAGAAGCTCGCCTACAATTGCTCGCCGTCGTTCAACTGGAAAAAGAACCTCGACGACGCGACGATTGCCAAGTTCCAGCGAGAACTCGGCGCGATGGGCTACAAGTTCCAGTTCATCACGCTCGCCGGTTTCCACCAGCTGAATTTCGGCATGTTCGAACTGGCGCGCGGTTACAAGGACCGGCAGATGGCGGCCTATTCCGAGCTTCAGGAAGCGGAATTCGCAGCCGAGGCCAATGGTTACACCGCCACCAAGCACCAGCGCGAAGTCGGCACCGGCTATTTCGACGCGGTGTCTCTGGCGATCTCTGGCGGCACGTCCTCGACCACCGCCATGAAGGAATCCACCGAGCACGACCAGTTCCGCCCGGCGGCCGAATAAAATCGAAAAACTGCCCTTCCCGGCGACGGGAAGGGCTTGCAAACCGGATCAAGAACCCCAACCAATAATGAGAGGAGAAATGCCATGAATGCCCATAACCCCATCAAGACCCACGTCAAGGAACGCGCCGAGGAACAGTCCTCCGCCATGACGCAGGATCAGCAAGCCGCCATCCGCATGCTGGCCAACGATCTGCACCGCCTCAACCAGGCCGTCATGAAAGCCGTCGAGGCCGGCGTTTCCGTCGAGCTGGTCCGCTCGGCCCGCCACCATGGCGGCGGCGGCAACTGGGGGGATCTGCTTATCCCCGTCATCGTCGCGCAGGGGCGTGACGCCGCCTGAAACGAAAGACCGGAACATCATAATCGATGCTCCGGTCTTCAATGCAAACGTCAGAAGTGGCCGCCTCAGAAGCTCGCCGATACGGAAACGCCGATGCTTACATTGACGCCCATCGCCTCGACGTTACCCTGGAGTTGAGGCGCATAGGGAGCGAAGCAGGCAAGCTGCGTCAGGGGAATCGGGTTCAGAACGGCCGGCGATTCCCACGCCAGATGCATCGCTACACCGCCCACGAGCTTTTCCCAGCCTGCGATCTTGGTGCCTGCGGCTGCCGGCGCAATTGCCGTGACAGATTGCGAAAGAGCATCGGCAACGACTGCCGCGAGACCCTTGCTGACTGCTGCATAAAAGAGCTTTGCTGCTTCTTCCGGCGTTCCCGCTGCGGACATCGCATTTACATATGATGCTGAAACTATCATGGTGGCCTCAACCTAAAGGGGTTAAACTTACAAAAGGCAACCTATGGATATTTTGACGCACACGCAACTATAAATTATTTAAAGTTATTTATACAACTAAAAGTAATTTTACCTATGCGGGGCGGCTCTTGCGCCCGGCATATAGATCGGAATGGCTCTTGATCAGACGGGTCATCCGATCCGCCACCGCCCTGATATCGCGGCGGTGGCGATCGTCATTGTTCATGACGATCCATTGATTGTGGCGAAGGCTCTCCAGCTCTTCGCCTTCCCGAGCGAGCCGCGCATCCGCATCGCCCACGAAACAGGGAAGCACCGCGACCCCCGCCCCGGCCAGCACCAGATCGAGAAGCGCCGTCGGCCGGTTCACCGTCACCACGATCTCGTTGTTACGATTTTCATGCGGCCAGCGCAGATAGGTTGAAATGGCGTTTTCCTCCGCCACCGCCAGCCAGCGGTCGGCGACGGAAACGGCCGCGTTGCGCAGCCTGTAGGGCGCATAGGCCACCTCCCCCGTCCTGACGGCGGCAAGGTTCTTTTCCTGCGGCTCGAAAGCGCGGATGCCGATATCGTTTTCGCGATGGGCCAGAGACGCCCTCTGTTCGGCAATGAAAAGATCGATGCGGAAATCGTCGCGATCGGTGCAGATGGCGGAGAAATTTCCGGTCAGCAGCCAGGCGTTCCAGGTGCCGACGGCAATGCGCACGACAGACGAGGCCGACGACGCCTTCTGCCATCCCTCGATGTCCCTTGCCGCATTCTCCATCGCCTGAAGCCGGTCGAACAGCGTACGACCGTCCGCGGTCAGGGCGTATCCCGTCTGGCTGCGCTGGAACAGCGCCTTGCCGATACGCTCCTCCAGCTCGACCATGCGCCGCCCCACCGTCGCGGGGCTCAAGCCCGTCAGCGCCGCAGCACCCGTCAGGCCACCGCTGCGTGACACATCGAGGAAAAGCTGATAGGAATCCCAGGTGACGTTTTTCATGGGTGAAAAACGTAGCGCATTTTCTTACGCAGATAAATCAAAAAACGGCGTGCATCATGGCCCTCCGCACTTAGAAGGAGAGCGACATGCATGCGATTTTTGCAGCACGGGTCATCATCGAAAACCAGCAGCCTCGCACACGGCGCGAAGCCATTCTGCAGGAAGAGAAGTTTTATACTGACATGGCCGAGGCATCGCGCCCGTCACGGTTTTTCAGCGCGCTCATCCGCTTGATGAAGGCGAAGCGCCGCAGATCAGTGAAAGAGGGCGATCAGGGCCGCGAGGGCACCGGCTGCGATGAGGCTCAGGCGAAAGGCCAGATGACGGCTCTCGTTGTCAGTGCGGGCGATGGCAATGGCCCGAGGGCGGCGATGTGCGGATCTGTTCATGCGCGGGTTCCTGACGAAAAACTCAACCGACCCATGCCCTGTTAAGGCCTCCAGCATGACTTCATGTGCAGCGGGATCATCGAGCGATCCGCTTTGCTGGCATTTGGTCAGGATGACTCCGCGCCCGTTAACAAGGTCTTAACGGGCAAGGTTTCACGCAAATTCACCAGCCGCCTGTCCAGACGCCCAGGCCCACTGGAAATTATAACCGCCGAGCCAGCCGGTCACATCGACACATTCGCCGATGAAATAGAGGCCGGGCACGGATTTCGCAGCCATGCTGCGGGAATCGAGGCCGGTCGTGTCCACGCCGCCGAGCGTGACTTCCGCCGTGCGATAACCTTCAGAACCGGCGGGCTTGATCTGCCAGTCCTGCACCTCGCCCGCCAGCTTTGCCAGAGCCTTGTCGGACATATCCGCCAGATGGCCGGTGAGGCCGGATTGTTCGACGACGTGCTGGGCAAGACGCTTCGGCAGAATTTCCGACAGAGCCGTCTGGGGCGACTGGCGGCCGTTCTTCTGCTTTGCCTGCTTCAGCAGCGCGGCTATATCGCGATGCGGCTCGAGCTTCAGGCGGACCACGTCACCCTCGCGCCAGTAGGATGAGATTTGCAGGATGGAAGGGCCGCTCAAGCCGCGATGGGTGAAGAGCAGCGCTTCCTCAAACGAGGTCTTGCCGTGGAAAACCTCGGCCGGAACAGCGACGCCGGCAAGCGGGCTCAGCTTTTCCAGCAAGGCGGGATCGAGTGTCAGCGGCACGAGACCCGGACGAGTCTCGATGAGCTTGAGGCCGAACTGTTCGGCGATCTGGTAGGCAAAACCGGTCGCGCCCATTTTCGGGATGGACTTGGCGCCCGTCGCCACAATGAGGCTTTCCGCCTCGATGACGCCGGCGGATGTCGTGACGCGGAAACGGGCGCCATCATGGGTGACGGCCGAAACTGACGTTTCGAGCCGCAGCTTCGCATTCACCGCCTGCATTTCGCCAAGCAACATGCGAATGATGTCCTTGGCGCTGTCATCGCAAAAGAGCTGACCGAGCGTTTTTTCATGCCAGCCGATGCGGTGTTTTTCGACAAGGGCGATGAAATCGCGCGGTGTGTAACGGGCGAGCGCGGATTTGGCGAAATGCGGGTTGGCGGAGAGATAATTCTTCGGCCCGGCATGGATATTGGTGAAGTTGCAGCGGCCGCCGCCGGAGATGCGGATCTTTTCGCCCGGCGCCTTGGCATGGTCGAGAATGACGACGGAGCGGCCGCGCTGGCCGGCGCGGATGGCGCACATCATGCCGGCGGCGCCCGCCCCCAAAATCAGCACGTCACATTTCTCTGTCATCATTCCATCCGATCCGTTTCCTTTCCTCTTTTCGAAGTGCCGCCGCTTGTCAATGGCGCTTTCCCCCTCGCCAATTGCCAAACTACGGTTATGATGGCGCCAGTCGAAACACAGACCCGGTGATACATGCCCGCCAAGAAAACCATGCTCCGCCCGAAGAAACAGGCAACCATGGCAAAGACACCTCCCCTCGACCTTTCCTCCCCCCGTGGCGTTTCCTCCTGGCGCGAAGCCGCGCAATGGCTGCGGGCGCGCGGGATCGAAGACATAGAATGCATCACGCCCGACCTTGCCGGGGTTCCGCGCGGCAAGATGATGCCGACGGCGAAATTCACGGGCGACACCTCGCTTGCCCTGCCATCCGCGCTCTACCGCCATACGATCTCCGGCGAATATCCTGATGAGACCGCCAATTTCCGTTACGAGCCGCGCGACAGCGACCTGAAGCTGGTGCCCGATCTTTCCACCCTCTCCGTGGTGCCCTGGGAAACCGACCCGACCGCGCAGGTGATCTGCGACGTGGTGGATGCCGAGGGCAATTTCGTGCCCTACACGCCGCGCAACGTGCTGAAGAATGTGCTTTCGCTCTATACCGAAAAGGGCTGGAAGCCGGTCGTGGCGCCGGAAATCGAGTTCTACCTCGTCGCCATGAATGACGATCCGGATTATCCGCTGCATCCGCCGAAGGGCCGGTCCGGCCGCTCCATCGTCGGCGGGCAGAGCTATTCCATCGCCGGCATCAACGAATTCGACGAGCTGATCGACGACATCTATCATTTCTCCGAAAAACAGGGCCTCGAGATCGATACGCTGATCCACGAGGAAGGCCCGGCGCAGCTGGAAATCAACCTGCGCCATGGCGATCCCATCGAGCTTGCCGACCAGGTGTTCCTGTTCAAGCGCACCATTCGCGAGGCGGCGCTGAAGCATGGCATCTACGCCACCTTCATGGCCAAGCCCATGCAGGGCCAGCCGGGTTCGGCCATGCACATCCACCAGTCGGTGGTGGAGATCGACAGCGGCCGCAATATCTTCTCCAATGCCGATGGCAGCCCTTCGAAAGAATTCTTCTCCTTCGTGGGCGGCATGCAGCGTTATGTTCCGAACGCGCTCGTCATGCTGGCGCCCTATGTGAATTCCTATCGCCGCCTGACGCCCGACATGGCCTGCCCGGTCAACAATGCCTGGGGCTACGACAACCGCACGACCGCCTTCCGCGTGCCGATTTCCGGCCCGCAGGCGCGGCGCGTCGAAAACCGCCTGCCGAGTTCGGACGCCAATCCCTATCTCGCGCTTGCCGCCTCGCTCGGCTGCGGCTGGCTCGGCATCGTCAACAATATCGAGCCGACCGAACCTACCGCCGATACGGCCAATGAAGGCTCCATCGAATTGCCGCGCGGTCTTCTGGAAGCCGTGGCGCTGCTGGAAGGCGAAGAGCAGTTCGACCGGGTGTTCGGCCATGAATTCGTCGGCCTCTATGCCGGTCTGAAACGTGGGGAGTTCGAGACCTTCATGCAGGTCATCAGCCCCTGGGAGCGGGAATTCCTGCTTCTCAACGTGTGAGGAACCCCGAGCATGACATGGCAAAGCCCGATTGCGCCGGGAATTTCCTGGTATCAGGCAACCGTTGGCGAGCGGCCGGACTATCCCGCTCTCGACGGGTCGAAAGAGGTGGACGTGGCCATCATCGGCGGCGGTTATACCGGTCTTCAGGCCGCCTGTAACCTCGCCGAAAACGGCGTCTCCGTCGCCCTCATCGAAGCGCATCGCTTCGGCGATGGCGCTTCCGGCCGCAATGGCGGGCAATTCGGCACCGGCCAGCGTTCCTTCCCCGACGAGATGGAAGAAGAGATCGGTTTCGAGCAATCGAAGCTGCTGTTCGACATTGCCGAGGACGCCAAAAACTACCTGCGCGGCTTCGCCGTCAGCCGCGGCATCGACATGGAATATCTTCCCGGGCAGCTCTATGTGGCGCACAAGGCCGCTTACGAGGACGACTATCGCCGCAGTGTCGATGCGATGAACAACCGTTATGGCTATCCGCATATTTCCTACATGGAACGCGCAGAAGCACGCAAACGCGTCGGCTCCACCCATTATTTCGGCGGCACGCGCGATACCGGCACCGGCCATATCCACCCGTTGAAGCTGCTGGTCGGGCTGGCGAAGGCGGCGAAAGCCGCCGGTGCCGGCATTTATGAAATGACGCCGGCTAAATCAATCCGCCAAACGGGCGGCAAGACCATCATCGAAACGCCTTTCGGTACGATCACCGCGCCGCGGGTGCTGATCGCCACCAATGCCTATATCGGCAATCTGGAACCGGTCACGGCCGCCCATATCATGCCGATCCGTTCCTTCATCGGCGCCACCGTGCCGCTGGATGCGTTTCCCGACATCATTCCCGACCGGGAGGCCGTGGCGGATTCGCGGTTCGTGGTGCGCTATTTCCGCAAGACGGCCGATAACCGGCTGCTGTTCGGCGGGCGCGAAGCCTATACGGCCGATACGCCGCGCGATATTTCCAGCCACATCCGCCGGCAGATCGCGGAAATCTATCCTGCGCTGAAAGATATTGAGATTAGCCATTCCTGGGGCGGCTCCGTCGGCATTACCCTGCCACGCAAAGTCTTCGTGCGCGACGTCATGCCCGGCGTCACCTCCATCGGCGGTTATTCCGGCCATGGGGTGATGCTGTCGAACTATTGCGGCAAGCTCTATGCCGATCTCGTTCTCGGCAAAAAGGACATGCTGGCGCCCTTCGCGCAGCTGAAGGTGCCCTCTTTTCCCGGCGGGGCGTCGCTGCGCGCGCCGCTGCTTTTCCTCGCGCTCTCCTGGTACGCGTTGCGAGACAGGTTTTAGGCCAATGTTTACAGACTGTTGCCGGCGGCGGACGAGTTGCCGGAAGCAAAATTCATAATTTCACATAACTGAGTCTGGCATTTTTAAATCGATTAGATTATTGATGCCCCAACCTTTGAAGATCGAGAGAATCGATATGAGCAGTCAGATCATTCCTGTTGAACCTTTTGATTGTGTCGTTTTCGGCGGCACGGGCGATCTTGCCGAGCGCAAGCTTCTGCCGGCCCTTTATCACCGGCAGGTCGAAGGCCAGTTCACGGAGCCGACCCGCATCATCGGCGCGTCGCGCTCGGTCATGACCCATGAGGAATATCGCAAATTCGCGCAGGACGCGCTGAAGGAGCACCTGAAGGCCGGCGAATATGACGATGCGCAGGTCGCCATCTTCCTGAACAGGCTTTTCTACGTGCCAGTCGATGCCAAGGGCAATAATGGCTGGGACGTGCTGAAGAAGCTGCTGGACGAAGGCAAGGAGCGCGTGCGCGCCTTCTATCTGGCTGTTGCGCCCGGCATTTTCGGCGATATTGCCGACAAGATCCGCGAGCACAAGCTCATCACCCGCTCGACCCGTATCGTCGTTGAAAAGCCGATTGGCCGCGATCTGGCTTCCGCGCAGGAACTGAACGACACCATCGGCCACGTCTTCAAGGAAGAGCAGATCTTCCGTATCGACCACTATCTCGGCAAGGAGACGGTGCAGAACCTGATGGCGCTGCGTTTCGCCAATGCGCTTTATGAGCCGCTGTGGAATTCCGCCCATATCGACCATGTGCAGATCACCGTTGCCGAAGCGGTCGGCCTTGAAGGCCGCGCCGGTTATTACGACAAGGCCGGCGCGCTGCGCGACATGGTGCAGAACCATATCCTGCAGCTGCTTTGCCTTGTCGCCATGGAGCCGCCCGCATCCATGAATGCGGAAGCCGTGCGTGATGAAAAGCTCAAGGTTCTGCGCTCGCTGAAGCCGATCGACACCAGCAATGTCGAAAAGCAGACGGTTCGCGGCCAGTATCGCGCCGGCGCTTCCGCAGGCGGCCCGGTCAAGGGCTATCTGGAAGAGCTGGAAGGCGGCGTTTCCAACACCGAAACCTTCGTCGCCATCAAGGCTGAAATCGCCAACTGGCGCTGGGCCGGCGTTCCTTTCTACATCCGCACAGGAAAACGCCTCGCGACCCGCGTTTCGGAAATCGTCGTCACCTTCAAGCAGATCCCGCATTCGATCTTCGACGATGCAGCCGGCAAGATCGAAGCCAACAAGCTGGTCATTCGCCTGCAGCCGGATGAAGGCGTCAAGCAGTCCCTGCTTATCAAGGACCCCGGCCCGGGCGGTATGCGCCTGCGTCAGGTCTCGCTGGACATGAGCTTTGCCGAAGCCTTCAACGTGCGCAGCCCCGATGCCTATGAGCGGCTGTTGATGGACACCATTCGCTCCAACCAGACGCTGTTCATGCGCCGCGACGAGGTCGAGGCCGCGTGGGACTGGATCGACCCCATTCTCAAGAGTTGGGAAGATCTGGGACAGGGCGTGCAGGGTTATACCGCCGGCACCTGGGGTCCGAGCGGCTCGATCGCACTGATCGAGCGCGACGGCCGCACCTGGCACGATGCCGATTGAGGGCCTGGCGATGAGCGAAACGATCCACGTCTTCGACACCGCCGCCGAACTGGCAACCGCTCTTTCGGCGGAGGTTGCCAAGCGCCTCGATGCAGCAACGAAGGATCGCGGTGCGGCAAGCATTGCCGTCTCCGGCGGTTCGACGCCCAAGCTGTTCTTTCAGGCGCTTTCCAAACACGATCTGGATTGGCCCAATATCAGCGTGACGCTGGTGGACGAACGTTTCGTGCCGCCGGAAAGCGACCGTTCGAACCACCGCCTCGTCGCCGAGAACCTTTTGCAGGACAAGGCGAAGTCGGCCTATTTCGTGCCGCTGTTCCAGCCGGCGGCCTCACCGGAAGATGCCGCGACGCTTGCGACCGTCAAGACCGAGGCGATCTGCGACCCGTTCGATGTCGTCATTCTCGGCATGGGAACGGATGGCCACACGGCATCGTTCTTCCCCGGTGGAGACAATCTCTACGAAGCGCTGGACCTCGATGAACCGCGCGGCGTTTTGACCATGGCGGCGGAGAATGCGGGAGAGGAGCGGTTAACCTTCAACTTCTCCAGCCTGCACGATGCCGAGTTTCTGGTGCTGCATATCGAAGGTGCTGCCAAGAAGGCGACGCTGGAAAAAGCACAGTCGGGCGAGGATGAGGATGAAATGCCGATCCGCGCCGTGCTGAACCGCGCTGAAACGCCCGTGGATATATACTGGGCGCCATAAGCCAACGCGGTTGCCGCCTCTGCGGCCCGCGAAAAGCGCCCCGAAGACATGAAGACTGAAACACGACAACCGGCCGTTCACCTCCCGGAACGCCGGTTGCCGACCAACGAACAGGATGAACGCCCATGTCCGCCGATTCCCGCATTCAGGCCATCACCGCCCGCATCGTCGAACGTTCCAAGCCCTACCGCGAGACCTATCTCGAGCGGCTGCGGCTGCAGGTCTCAAAAGGCGTTCACCGTTCCGTACTTTCCTGTGGCAATCTCGCGCATGGATTTGCGGTCTGTTCCCCCGCCGACAAGGACATCCTTGCCGGCGACCGGGTTCCCAATCTCGGCATCATCACCGCCTATAACGACATGCTCTCGGCGCACCAGCCCTATGAGACCTTCCCGGCGATCATCCGCGATGCGGCCAAAGAAGCGGGCGGTATAGCCCAGGTGGCAGGCGCGGTTCCCGCCATGTGCGACGGCGTGACCCAGGGCCAGCCCGGCATGGAACTTTCGCTGTTTTCCCGCGACGCCATCGCCATGGCGGCTGGCATCGGCCTCTCCCACAACATGTTCGACGCCGCCGTCTATCTCGGTGTCTGCGACAAGATCGTGCCCGGCCTCGTCATCGCAGCCCTCGCCTTCGGCCATCTGCCCGCCGTCTTCGTTCCCGCCGGCCCGATGACATCCGGCCTGCCGAATGACGAGAAATCCCGCATCCGCCAGCTTTATGCCGAAGGCAAGGTCGGCCGCGCCGAGCTTCTGGAAGCGGAATCGAAATCCTATCACGGCCCCGGCACCTGCACCTTCTACGGCACCGCCAATTCCAACCAGATGCTTATGGAAATCATGGGCTTCCATATGCCCGGTTCCTCCTTCATCAATCCCGGCACGCCGCTGCGCGATGCGCTGACGCGCGAGGCAACGAAGCGGGCGTTGGCGATTACCGCGCAGGGCAACGAATTCACGCCGGCAGGCGAGATGATCGACGAAAGATCCGTCGTCAACGGCGTCGTCGGCCTGCATGCGACGGGCGGCTCCACCAACCACACCATGCATCTGATCGCCATGGCGCGCGCCGCCGGCATCATCCTCACCTGGCAGGATATTTCCGATCTTTCCGACATCGTGCCGCTGCTCGCCCGCGTTTACCCCAACGGTCTTGCCGATGTGAACCACTTCCACGCCGCCGGTGGCATGGGCTTCCTCATCAAGCAGCTTTTGAAACAGGGCTTCGTGCATGACGATGTGCGCACCGTCTTCGGACAGGGGCTCTCAGCTTATACCGTGGATGCGAAGCTCGATGAAAAGGGCGCCGTCACCCGCCAGCCCTCGCCCGAGCAAAGCCACGACCCGAAGGTGCTTTCCAGCATCGAGACCCCGTTCCAGCCGACCGGCGGTCTGAAGATGCTGACCGGCAATCTCGGCAAATCGGTCATCAAGATTTCCGCCGTCAAGCCGGAACGCCACATCATCGAAGCGCCGGCAATCGTGTTCCACGATCAGCAGGAGCTTCAGGACGCGTTCAAGGACGGCAAGCTCAACCGCGACTTCATCGCTGTCGTCCGCTTCCAGGGACCGAAGGCCAATGGCATGCCCGAGCTGCACCGTCTGACACCGCCGCTCGGCGTGCTGCAGGATCGCGGTTTCAAGGTGGCGCTGGTGACCGACGGGCGCATGTCCGGCGCTTCCGGCAAGGTGCCGGCCGCCATCCATGTCACGCCGGAAGCTTCCGATTGCGGCCCGATCTCGCTTATCCGCGATGGCGACATCATCCGTCTCGACGCCATTTCAGGAACGCTGGAAGTGCTCGTTTCGGCCGCTGAACTCGCGAAACGCGAACCGGCGCGCGCCGATCTTTCCGGCAATGAATGGGGCATGGGCCGCGAGCTTTTCGCCCCCTTCCGCCGCAATGCCGGTCCGGCCGATCAGGGCGCCAGCGTTCTGTTCCATTGATTTTTGATGGGCGAAGGCCGGATGCGGCTTTCGCCTTTCAACCCCACTTTGCGGCATCGCCTGAATGCACGCCTCATCGCGGAGAGCTGACGCAGAAACCGCTTTATTTCCCACGTCTTAAACGTCAGACTTGTCATGCGGCTGTGATGATCGCCCTTTAGGGCCTTCTCAGCCGGCCGCGGGACGGCGGTGCAGTTTCGGATGATGGGACCTGATATGACGATTTTCTCGAGCAAACGCCGCGATGTGCTGAAGCTTATGGCGGGCACCGCCCTGCTGCCGCTGATGGTGGCGGCAAAGCCGGCTATGGCGCAGGACGTGGCGCTGCGTGCAATCGTCATCTCCGACCTGCATTCGGCCTATGAGCGTATCGGCCAGCTTCTCGCGGCCATCGAAACGCGCATCGCCGCCGACAAGGCGCCTCATATCATCTTGCTGAACGGCGATCTTTTCGAGATCGGCAATGCGGTGGCCGCCCGTTCGGCCGGCGAAATCGAATGGACCTTCCTGGCGGCGCTCGCAAAGCTCGCCCCCACCGTCATCAATATCGGCAATCATGAGTCCGATATCGACAACGACCTTTCCAATTTCGTCACCCGCGCGCAGGCCCTCGGCATCACCGTGCTTTCCAACATCATCGACAAGCGCAGCGGAAAACCCTATGCGGCGGCCAGCGCCGAAGTAAGCGTCGGCGGACGGAAGATCGTTGTGGCGGGTCTCGCCACCAATGCGATCAACACCTATCCGAAGGCCACGCGCGAGATGCTCGATATTCCGCAGCCGGTCGAATGGGCGAAGGCCAATTTGCCGGGGATCGTCAAAGCGGATGCGATCAACATCGTTCTCAGCCATGCCGGCGTCGTCGCCGACCGCGATATACTGCCGCTGCTGCCGGATGGCACCCTCTTGGTCGGCGGTCATGACCATCTGAACTTCGTACACGAACAGGGCGCCACCCGTTATGTCCATACCGGCTCATGGTGCACCTCCATGACGGTGGCGACGATTGCGGCTCCCGGCAAGGCTTCGGCCATCGAGACCGTTACGATCGATCGCAGCGCTCCCAGCTCATCGGCTCTCAAGACCCTGATCGAACAGACACTCGAAAAGCACCTGACCGCAGAAGAACGGGCAATCGTCGGCAAATCCGCGAAGGCAATGACCGTCGATGAGGCGGGCCGCCGTGTGGCGCAACTCATCGCCGCAAAAACCGGTGCGGACGTCGGCTTCATCGGCCACACCTCCTTCGGCGCGGGCCTGCCCGAGGGCGATATTCGCCGCTACGATTTCAACGCCTCGGTGCGTTTCGACGGCAAGCTGATGGTGGCGGAAGTCGATGGCGAGGCTCTCGCCCAAATCCTCAAGCGCTGCAATCAGGATGGCGACATTCCGCTCGCCGCACGCACCGGCGACTATCTCTACGCCATGCCGGAAAAGCCGGAAAACAAAGAGCGCTACAAGCTGGTCTGCAACGACTGGTCCGCCACCAACCAGAAATCCTATTTCGGCCGCAGCGATCTCACCTTTACCGAAGTGCCGGATGTGAAGCTGAAGCAGACGGTTCTGGGCGGGCTTTCTTAAGGTCGCATATGCCGCAGGTGGTGACAGTCCTCCTCACTGTTCCACAGACGACTGATTCATTGCCGCGCGGTTGTGCCACGATTTGAGTGGTACGGCACGAATTAGGACTGTGGGAAGAGAATGGATTCGTAATCCTGGGCACCATTCAGAATGTGCAAAATCTCCACACGCGTTTGGGTGACGCGATAGAAAACAAGATAGTTTTCATAGGGACGACGGCGAATGCCGCTTTGCTCATAACGGGGTATCAGAGGATAGGCTTGCGGCATTTCCGCCAGTCTCAGACAGCGGTCCAGCAGTTCGGCGATGAATGTTTCCGCCCGTCGCGGATTATCGGCCGCGATAAAATCGCCGATACGCTCCAGGTCTGCCTTGGCTTCGTTGGTGAGAACAACGATCACAGTCCGCGTTCTTCCGCCATCTTCCGGTATTTGGCGCTGAGTTGAGAGGCAACATCGTCTACTGGTGTAGTCCGTCCGGCATCTGCATCGGCGATACCGCGCGCAATCGCCAAATCGAGAGCCGCCAGCCTTTTTTCACGCTCTTCAACCAGCCGAACGCCCTCCCGCAGTACTTCACTGCGCGAGTTGTAGCGTCCCGACTTCACAAGATCGGAAACATAGCCTTCAAGGTGACGGCCGAGATTTGCACTGCTTGCCATGCCGATATCCTCTCTGCCTTCACCTATACCATCCGATGATAATAGTTAGCAACGACAGGAGACGGCCACAACAACGCAAACCGTTAAAACAACCGGCCAGACCATTTTTGCCAATGGTCGAGAGGACTTCAGAACGACCGGATATCGAGCTTCCGGTCTCTATGCGCCGGATGCGTGCTGAACACAAAAATGCGGTCCAGTTCCTTCTGCGTCAGCATGCGCAGGAAACGGACGTGGATGGTGTTGTTGGCGTTGACGCGCAACATCACGCAGCCGATCTTGGTGATGCGGGCGTCGGGAATATCGAGATAGAACTGGTTCGGCAGGTTATATTTCGTCAGCAGCGCCAGCACCGCTTCGGTCTGGGAGATGCGGATGACATCGCAGCGGCGCGCCGCCATGTGCATCACGGCCTTTTCGGTATATTCGATGCGCGCGGCGTTCATGGTATCTTCCATGCGAAACCGGCTTTCGCGGTCATACATGAAGGATTCTTCCTTGCTCAGGTAATGGTTCCTGATGACACCCGTACCGCTCTGCACGCCCAGACTCCCATGCTCGATCAATGGATTGAGACTAGGTCATAGTCTTTAACAATTCATATCAGCGCAGGCTTAAACAGACCGGAAGCGGGACATTTCCGACATTTTTCCACAGCGGCAAACGATCAGGAAAAAACCCCGGAACGAGGAGGTTCCGGGGCACGGTTTCGGTATCGACGGCAATTAGTTGCGATAGGTCTTGCCCTCGGCGTCGAAGAGGTGGAGCTTTTCCTGCGGTGCGGCAAAACGCAGGGTTTCGCCCTTGCCGACGGAAACGATGCCCGGCACCTTGACGATGATCGGCTCCTGCCCCTTGGGCGCTTCGAGATAAAGCAGCGTCACTTCACCGAGCGCCTCGACGATCGCGACTTTTCCCTCGAAAAGATAATCGTCCCCGGTGACGATGCTCAAATCTTCCGGCCGCACACCGAAGCTCGCCGCCTTGCCCTTTTCGGTTGCGGGCGTGGGAACATAAACGGCGAGCGTCTTGCCGCCCGCAAGTTCGATGGAGGTCTTTTCGCCGGTTCCGGTGATCTTTGCAGCAATGATGTTCATGGCCGGCGAGCCGATGAAGCGCGCCACGAAGAGATTGGCCGGCCTTTCGTAAAGTTCGAGCGGCGCACCCACCTGTTCCACACGACCGGCATTCAGAACGACGATACGGTCCGCCAGCGTCATCGCCTCCACCTGGTCGTGGGTGACGTAGATCATCGTGGTATCGGCCATCTGCTCGTTGAGCTTGGCGATCTCGATGCGGGTGGCGACACGCAGCGCCGCATCGAGGTTCGACAAGGGCTCATCGAACAGGAAGACTTTCGGGTTGCGGCATATGGCGCGGCCGATGGCGACACGCTGGCGCTGGCCGCCGGAGAGCGCCTTGGGCAGACGCTCCAGATATTGCGTCAGTTGCAGGATTTCGGCGGCGGCGCGAACGCGGCGGTCGATCTCCTGTTTGTTCTCTTTCGCGATCTTCATGCCGAAGGCCATGTTGTCGTAAACCGTCATATGCGGATAAAGCGCATAGGACTGGAACACCATGGCAATACCCCGCCGCGAGGGCGGGATTTCATTGACGAGCTGGCCGTCAATATACATCTCGCCACCGGTGATTTCCTCCAGACCGGCGATCATGCGCAGCAGCGTCGATTTTCCGCAGCCCGAGGGACCGACGAAAACGATGAATTCGCCCTGTTCGATCTGAAGATCGATGCCGTGCAGGACCTTCACCTGCCCGTATGATTTGCGGATATCCTTGAGAACGAGACTTGTCATGGGTGTTCCTCCCTATTCTGTCAGGCGTAACGGGCGAAGAATGCGCCCCATGCCGGAAGTTCTAAGCTTCTGCCTTCAAGACCGCCTGCAAAGCCGTGGCCTTCGAGAACCTCCCAGTTCCCTTCCGGCAGCGTGGCCTTTGCCGGCGTTGCGGACAGATTGAAGAGGCAAAGCACGGTTTCGTTGCCGAGTGTGCGGGTGTAGCTCAGCACTTCACCCTCAACTGGCTGGAATTCGATGCCGCCCTTTGCAAAAGCGGGGTGCTTTTTGCGGAAGGTCAGGAAACGGCGGTAGTGTTCCAGCACCGAAGCCTCGTTGCCCTGCTGGGCGCTGACGGCGCGCTGCTTGTGCTCGGCCGGAATGGGCAGCCACGTCTTTTCCGACGTCGAGAAGCCCGCCTGGGCATGACCGGCATCCCACACCATTGGCGTGCGGCAACCGTCGCGGCCCTTGAATTCCGGCCAGAACTGGATGCCGTAGGGATCCTGCAAATCTTCGAAAGCAATGTCCGCTTCGGTGAGGCCGAGTTCTTCGCCCTCATAGATGCAGACGGAACCGCGCTGTGTCATCAGCAGTGCCGAGAGCACCTTGGCAAAGGCGTCCTTGTCCTCGACATGCTCACCCCAGCGGCTGACATGGCGCACGACATCGTGGTTGGAGAAGGCCCAGCAGGCCCAGCCTTCCGGTGCGGCTCTCGCAAAATCCGCCTGCACATCGGCGACGCGCTGCGGGGTGAGCGCGTCGGGCGCCAGGAATTCGAAGGCGTAGCACATCTGCATCTTGTCATCGCCGGATGTATATTCGCCGACGATTTCGAGGCCGCGCTGGCTGTCACCCACTTCGCCGACGGCGGCGATATCAGGAAACTCGTCCAGCACCGCGCGGAAGCGCTTCAGGAAGGCGATATTTTCCGGGCGGTTCTTGTCGTAGAGATGTTCCTGGAAGTTATAGGGATTGACCGCCGGGGCGGTGGAGGCATTGCGGCGCTCCGGCGCCAGCGCCGGGTTGTCGCGCAGCTCAAGGTCATGGAAATAGAAATTGATGGTGTCGAGGCGGAAACCATCGACGCCGCGCTTCAGCCAGAAGCGGGTGATGTTCAACAGTTCTTCCTGCACTTCCGGATTATGCAGGTTGAGGTCCGGCTGCGAGGTCAGGAAGTTATGCATGTAATATTGCATGCGGGTCGGATCCCACTGCCAGGCGGAACCGCCGAAGATCGACAGCCAGTTATTGGGCGGTGTTCCGTCCGGCTTGCTGTCCGACCAGACATACCAGTTCGATTTCGAATTGCTGCGGCTGGCGCGGCTTTCCACGAACCACGGGTGCTGGTCCGAGGTGTGCGACATCACAAGGTCGATCATGACGCGGATGCCGAGGCGATGGGCCTCGGCGATCAGGCCGTCGAAATCGGCAAGCGTGCCGAACATCGGATCGACATCGACATAGTTCGAGACGTCGTAACCGAAATCCTTCATCGGCGAGGTGAAGAAGGGCGAGATCCAGATCGCGTCGGCACCCAGATTGGCGATATGCGCCAGACGGTCGGTGATGCCCTTGAGGTCGCCAATGCCGTCGCCATTGGAGTCCTGATAGGAGCGCGGATAGATCTGATAGATAACAGCGCCGCGCCACCAGTCCTTGTTGGGCGTCAAAGCGGAAGTCACCGAAGCGGTCATGGAAGTGTCCTGTCTGGTATGGGCGTTCATGGAATAATCAGCCTCCCTTGACGGAGCCTGCGAGCAGGCCACGCACGAGATAACGTTGAAGGGCGAAGAAAACGCAGAGCGGCACAACGATGGTGACGAAGGCCGAGGCGGTGAGGATTTCCCAATTTCCGCCGCGCGAACCGAGCAGCGCGTTCAAGGCGCCGGTCAGCACCAGCTCGTCCTTCTGCGTGCCGAGGAAGACCATGGCGACGAGCAGGTCGTTCCAGGTCCACAGGAACTGGAAGATGGCGAAGGAGGCGAGCGCCGGGAAGGAGAGCGGCAGGATGATCTTGACGAAGATTTCAAAATCGCTCGCACCATCCACACGGGCGCTTTCGATAATCTCCTTCGGCAGGCCGGAAATATAGTTGCGCAGCAGATAGATAGCGAGCGGCAGGCCGAAGGCGGTATGCGCCAGCCAGATGCCGGCATAGGTCTTGGACGGCACGCCGAAGATGGTGCCGATTTCATTATAGAGCCTGAGAAGCGGGATCAGCGACATTTGCAGCGGCACGACGATGAGGCCCACCACCATGGCAATCAGCAGATTGCGGCCGGAGAAGCTCATCCATGACAGCGCATAGGCGGCGAAGGCGGCAATGAGGATCGGGATGACGGTTGCCGGCACGGCTACGGTCAGAGAGTTGACGAAGGACTGGCCGATGCCTTCCGAGGTCAGGACCGTCCGGTAATTGTCGAGCGTGAAGACGGGCGGCGTCGCGACGGAGATATAGACGCGCTTGCCGCGAGAGCCTTCAAAGCTCGAGGCCTTGCTATATTCGTAGCTGCCGTCCGTATTAACGAGCAGTGTTTCGCCGTCACCGATATCGGCCGCCTCGCCGGCTTTGAACGCCGTGGGTTCCTGTACGCGAACGCCGAAGGCTGCAACCTTGCCGCCCTGTCCGCTTTCGAAAACATTGCCCGATATCACGTAGCGGTTGCCGTCCTGCTTCTGCACCGAAGCATCGGCGAGGCGCACTGCCGAGGTCTGTTCGGAGCTGGAGAAGGCCGTCCACCAGCCGGAGACCGTGATCTGGTCCTTGTCGCGCAGCGAGCTGACGAGAATGCCGAGCGTTGGCAGGAGCCAGAGCAGCACGACGACCAGAACGCTGGCATGGACGATGAGGCGCGGCAGGCCGACGCGGCGAAGGCGTTTGAAAATATTCATCTCAGCGGCCCTCCATCTCGCGGTTCGCCTGGCGGATGTTCCAGACCATGATCGGGGTGACGGCCGCCATGATGATGAGCGCGATGACCGCACTTCGGCCGCTGTCGCCGCCGCCGCGGAACATCCAGTCGAACATGAGATTGGCGAGAACCATGGTGTTCCATTGGCCGTTGGTCATGGTCAGCACGATATCGAAGACCTTGAGCACGAGAATGGTGATCGTCGTCCAGACGACGGCGATGGTGCCCCAGATCTGCGGAACCATGATCTTCCAGAAGATCTGCCAGCCATTGGCCCCGTCGATGACGGCCGCCTCGATGGTTTCTTCCGGGATGCCGCGCAGCGCTGCCGACAGGATGACCATGGCAAAACCGGTCTGGATCCAGATGAGGATGATCATCAGGAAGAAATTGTTCCAGAAGGGCATGGAAATCCAGACTTCGGGATTGCCGCCGAAAAACTCGACGATGGCGTTCAAGAGGCCGATCTGCACCTGACCTTCGGCGCGGTATTCATAGATGAATTTCCAGATGACGGAGGCGCCGACGAAGGAGATCGCCATCGGCATGAAGACAATGGATTTGGCGATGTTGCCCCACCAGATGCGATCGGTCATGACGGCGATGACGAGACCGAAGAAGGTGCAGGCGGCCGGCACGACGGCCAGCCAGAGAATATTGTTGAAGATCGACTGGCGGAAACCGGCATCGAAAAACGCCCAGCGATAATTGGCGAGACCGACGAATTCGCTACCGGTCCGGTCATAGAAAGACAGGATCAGCGTGGCGATGACGGGGTAGACCAGATAGACCAGCAGGAGGATCAAAGCCGGGCCGATGAACAGCCAGGGCCGGACCGCCGCGCGGCGATTGAGGTTGCGGGATGCCTGCAGCACGTCTCCCGAGCGGACCGGAAAGATCGCCTGAAGCACCTTGTCGGATAGCCAGTAATAGGCAGCGCAGGCAAAGACCCCCGCCACCATCACGCCGATGGCCGAAACGAGTTGTTGAGCCATGTTCCCTCCCTTGATCCTCTCCGCGCCGCGCTGATTTATGTAGTCGTCGGGGCAGCGCCGTTGGTAAGGGCCCGGCAGCAAACCGCCGGGCCTGATCCGATATCTTTACTTCAGGCCGTCCCAAGCCTTCTGGATATCGCTCGCGACCTGATCGGCGGACTTGCCGCCGACGAAATCGATCATGCCGGTCCAGAATGCGCCGGCGCCGATCTTGCCGGGCATGAGGTCGGAACCGTCGAAACCGAAGCTTGTCGCGGTCGTCAGGATTTCGCCCTGTCGCTTCATCTGCTCATTGGCATAGGCATCGACATTCACACCCTTATAGGGTGTCAGGAAGCTGGACTGAGCCATCCAGACTTCATGGGCGATCGGCGTTTGCAGGAATTCGACAAAAGCCTTGGCAGCCGGCGCTTCCTTGGTGATGGTGACCAGCGTGCCAGCGCCGAGAACCGGCTTGCCGAGGTCAGGCTTGGACGCGTAAGTCGGCATGTAGAAGAAATCCGCATCCGTTCCCACTTTGGTGCCTTCCGGGAAGAAGGACGGAATGAACGACGCCTGATGGTGCAGGTAGCACTTCGGCGGAATGTCGAAGAGGCCCTTGGGGCTGTCGCGGAAGTCGGTGGAGGCCACGGCCGCGACGCCGCCGCTCACATATTTTTCGTTCTTGGCGAATTTCCCGAATTCGTTGATCGCCTCGACCACGGCCGGATCGGTGAATTTGACCTCGTTGGTCGTCCATTTCTGGTAGACGTCGAGCGGCTGCGTGCGCAGCATCAGGTCTTCCACCCAGTCCGTTGCCGGCCAGCCGGTGGCGCCGCCGGAGCCGAGGCCGATGCACCAGGGGGTGCCGCCATCGGCAACGATCTGGTCCGTCAGCTTGAACAGGTCTTCCATGCTCTCGGGCACCTTGTAGCCCGCTTCTTCGAAGTTCTCAGGCACGTACCAGACGAGAGATTTCACATCCGCCTTGAAGGGGAAGGCGAAATAGGCCTTGTTGCCGTCCTTGCCCTTGTAGCTGCCGAGATCGACCCAGGACTGGCCGGCGCCGTAGTTTTCCTTGACCCAGTCGGCGGTCTTGTCGCCGAGCGGCACGAGGAAGCCCTTGGCGGCCAGATCGGCCAGAAGGCCGGGCTGCGGCAGAATGGCGATATTGGGCGGCGAACCCGCCTGCGTATCGATGACGATCTGCTGCTCGTAATTTTCCGACGAGGAATAACGGACATTCACGCCGGTCGCATCGGCGAAATAGGCGAGCACCGACTGGAACAGGGCCTCGTCTTCACCGCGCCAGGGGCCGAAAATCGTCAGCGTCTGGCCTTTCAGATCGGCATGGGCCGCCTTGAAGTCCTCGTAGCTTTTCCAGTTGAACTTGGCGTCGCCGCCGGGTGCAAACTTCAGGTCGGCGGCAAAGGCCGCACCGGACAGCAAAGCCATGACGGCAGCCGTCGCCAAAAGAGTCTTCTGCATGTGATTTACCTCCCATCACATAAAAGGCTCAAAGCGTCCTCTCCAATCAAAGCGCTTTGGCTGCCTATTCATCTCATTGTCATCAAGACGGAGTCAAGAGGCTCTTTCTGCGGAAACGTTGCAGTGCCTTATGAATAATCATATTTAATTCGGAAGGCGGCTATCCTTTTCGATTGAGAAATACGGTGGAGGCTGGTAAAAATCTAAAGCGCTTTGGGAATTGAGGAGAGGCTTTGCCGTATTCTCGGGCGCGCGCATGGAGGAAATGAGAGACATGAACCTGAAACAGTTGTCGCAACTGCTGGGCATTTCGCAGACGACCATCAGCAGGGCGCTCAACGGCTATCCCGAGGTCAGCGCCGAAACGCGCCGCCGCGTCATGGAGGCTGCCGAAAAGACGGGATACCGCCCGAATGCGGCAGCGCAACGGCTGGCGACGGGCAAGGTCGGCTCCATCGGGCTTGTCATGCCGATTGGCGAGCATCACCGTTCCGACGTGCATTTCGGCGAATTCCTGAGCGGTCTCGGTGAGGAAGCATCGCGCAGCGGCTTTCATCTCGTGATCATGCCAACGGAGCCTGAAAAGGAACGCGAAGCCCTGCGGGGGCTCGCCGCAAGCGGCAGCGTCGATGGCATCTATCTCGCCTATATGAAGAAGAACGACCCGCGCATCGCCATGATGCAATCGCTCTCCCTGCCCTTCCTCGTGCATGGCCGCTCTGTCGGCGTGGAGGAGGATTATCCCTATCTCGACGTGGACAACGAGGGCGCCTTCCGCGATGCGACCCAGCTTCTCCTCCAGCTTGGCCACACGCGGATCGGACTTCTGAACGGTCCGGAGGGTTATGATTTCACCTATCGGCGCTGTCTCGGGGTGGAAAAGGCGCTTTCGGCAAATGGCCTGACATTGCATGCGAACAACAAGCGGCACAGCAGCATGACCGACGAGGAAGGTTATCTCGGCATGGAAGCGCTGCTGTCACGCCCGGAAAAACCGACCGCCATTCTCTGCGCCAGTACCGCGCTTGCGCTCGGCGCGATCCGCTCGCTCAACCAGCGCGGCCTGAAACCCGGTAAGGATATTTCGCTGATCGCCCATGACGACGTGCTGCCGCTTTTGAAGCCGGATAATTTCTCCGTGCCGCTCACCACCACCCGCTCGTCACTCCGGGCGGCGGGCGTGCGCGTGGGCCAACGCCTGATCAACCGGATCAAGCTTAACCAGACGGAACCGCATCAGGAACTCTGGAAGGCGGAACTTGTGGTGCGCGCCTCGACGGGGCCGGCTCCGAAAACTTAAAGGCTGGCCTCCATCCCCCGGCCGTCATACCGGCCTTGAGCCGGTATCCAGCCAGCCCAAGTCCTTGGGCTGAAAAGAGTCGTCTCGCCGCGCAGACGCGCGTCGGCTGGATTCCGGCTCAAGGCCGGAATGACGGAAGTGAGGGGGCAGCGCACAAAAATTCCTGTGCCGTGTAGTTCGATTGAACGCGACAGGCTTAAAACTTCGGCGCGGCCTGTCCCTGCGCGCGATGGGCGGCGATGACGGTGTTGGCCATCAGCATGGCGATCGTCATCGGGCCGACACCACCCGGAACGGGCGTAATGGCGGCGGCAACGGCGCTCGCCTCGTCATAGGCGACATCGCCGACCAGCTTCGACTTGCCTTCGCCCTTTTCCGGAGCGGGGATGCGGTTGATGCCGACATCGATGACGGTCGCGCCGGATTTCACCCAGTCGCCTTTCACCATTGCGGCGCGACCGACCGCCGCGACCAGAATATCCGCCGTCTTGCAGATACCGGCCAGATCCTTGGTGCGGGAATGCGCCATGGTCACCGTGGCATTTGCATTCAGCAGAAGCTGGCCCATCGGCTTGCCGAACAGGTTGGAGCGGCCGATGACCACGGCGTTGAGGCCGGAAAGGTCTTCGCCATGAATGCCGCGTACCAGAAGCATGGCGCCGGCAGGCGTGCAGGAGATGAGACCGGTTGCGAGATCGCCGGTCGCGAGCTTGCCGGCATTGAGTACGCTCAAGCCATCCACATCCTTTTCGGGCAGGATCGACTGGATGATCTCATCGGAATTGAAGTGCTTCGGCAGCGGCAGCTGCACCAGAATGCCGTGAATGGAAGCGTCGGCGTTCAGTTCGCCGACCAGCTTGAGGAGTGCGGCCTGCGTGGTTTCCTCCGGCAGCGTGTGCTGGATGGAGTTGAAACCGCATTGCTTGGCCATCTTGCTCTTGGAGTTCACGTAAGCGTGGCTGGCCGGATCGTTGCCGACGATGACAACCGCGAGACCGGGCTTTACGCCCTTTTCCGCCTCAAGCGCTTCTGCCGATTTGCGGACCGCCTCCGTTACCGAAGCCGCCTTCGCCTTCCCGTCAATCACAACTGCCATGCGTCCTGCTCCTGCTGGGTTACGTAGGCTCCGTATGGTGCCCCCTTCGCAGGAATGCAAGCGAAAATGCGGCGTTTTCAGGCTGTTTTGCGGTAGTCTTCGCGGCGATCGGCGTAATCGGCAAGACGCTCTCTCAGGAACGCCAGTTCGCGTCGCAATTCCATCAGTTCCTCAGCTTCGGCCTGGGCATGGTCGAAGTTCCCGGCGAGGGCTTCGGCCAGAAGCGGTGGAAGTCCGGAAGAGGCCGGATCAGCACTCCTGACCGTGCGGTTGCCCATCAGGACCTGCCGCACGCGCTCGTCCAGCGGCATGTCGTCGTCGTCATTGACGGCCTCGCCGTAATAATCGGCAAAGCCGTCTTCTTCCGGCTCGATGTTGTCCTCTGCGGCAAGATCCTGCAGATCGTCGAACACCGCCGGCTCGATCGGTTCAAACTCGGAAATCTGAAGAGACTGGATCGGCGGCTCGACGGAGGACGGAAGTTGCGCGTCCTCTTCGATGCGCAATGCGCCCTCCTCTTCCTCGTCATGGCGACGGTAGCTCAGGAGATAAAGACTGCCCAGCAGGCCGATCAATGCACCGCCGCCCGCCAGCATGGCGGCCTGCGTCAGATCGCGGGTCAACTCGCCGGGTGCGGCCTTCTTCGCCAAACGGGTTTCGACTGCGGGCGTGGCGGATGCGGACAGGTCGCGGCGTTCGCTTGCCTCGAGATAGGCATTTCGCGCCGTTTCCAGTTCGCCCTGCAACCTGGAGAACTCGCCGGGGGCGACACCGAGTTCGCTCAGGCGGTCGAGGTATTTCTTGTGCTCGCCATTGGCGGTCGCGATCTCCTGAGAGATGCGCTTTTCATCCGCCCGCAGGCCTTCCAGCAATTGCCGCAATGCGGGGGCGGCAAGCGCCTGTGCGGCATCCACCGCATTCTGGGCGGCGATGCGGCGGGGGTGTTTCGGGCCGTAATCGACCGAAACCGCAGCAAGCGCCATGCTGGCGGTCGAATGCTTCTGCCTGATATCCTCAAGCGCCGAAAAACCCACGCCGGCCGGCAAAGGCTTCGCAAAGACATCATTGGGCTTCAGCGCCGAAGCCGCCGTCAGATCGGCCTGAATGGACAATTGCTGCCGGGTGGTTCGCGCCAGATTGTCGTTTACGTCGCGCAGCTGCTGTTCGAGTTGCTGCGCCTCGGCCATCACGGTGTCACCGTGGCGCATCTGGAAACCGTTCAGCGCCGCTTCCGCCTCATCGAGCCTTGTCCGCGCCCTCTCCGTCTCGCGCATGGCGGGCGTCATGGTGCCGGCCTTGCCATCCGCGATCACGCGCATCGAAAGATAATCGGTCAGCCGCATGGCGGTTTCCGGCGTTGCGGCCTTGCCGGTCACGATCAGCGTATTTTCATCCGGGGTCAGTTCCAGCCGGATCGCTTCACCCACCGCACCGTTCAGCGCCTCCCGCTCGGACAGCGGACGCGCATCCGCACCGGTCAGAAGGTCGAAAAGCAGGCCAAGCTCGCCCTGATTGCGAACGCCGACCATATCGGCGGACTTCAGCTTGAGATCGGCGGTTATGCGGTCGAGCCCGGAGGGTGAAAGCAGGGTACGACGCGCCATCGCGAGAAAACGCGCCGCGTCGGGAGCATCGTAAGCGGTCTGGGAGACCTCGATCCGGGCCTGCGAAACATAACCGCGAAAGCCCGAATCGACGAGCAGAAGCGGAAGGGCAGCCCCGGCAACGGTGGCGGCGGCGATGCAGCCGGACGTCAGGAGCCGCCGACAATGTCTGCGCCATTGCGATACGGGCGCAGCGACATCATCCTCGTCAGGGCGGATCGCCATCATGTCCGGATTGTCATCAACCATCTGAAGCCGTCTGCCGCCCTCGGTGCCGCCCGCAACGGGCGACTGTCAAAACCTTACGAGAGGTTAAAGGATCGTGGCAAACAAATGGTTAACGCAACGCCTGCGGGAACGGCCTCAACTCTTGCCGAGCGCGATGTGCCAGGGTTCGGCACAAAGGCTGTAAAGCCAGCTCATGTGAAGCTTACGGAAAATTTCCGGCATGCCGGCCACTTCCGACGACAGGACCTTGAACAGCGGGCCAACCGCGATGGTGACCCGTGCATTCTCACGGCTGACGGTGCGGTGCAGCCATGTCTCCTGGTTTTCCTTCAACATTCCCGCCAGCAGAACATCCACCTTAACGCCCGATGCATCGCGGTTCAGCATGACGAAATCGTGCCAGGGCGCGTGCGCCCGCAACCTGGCAAGAACCTCGCCGATCTGCGCCGCATCATCTCCCGCCACACCGATGCGCTTCGGCACGGCCATATAGGTGAGAAGCGCCATCACAAAGGCGACGCCATCGATGGGCGCAGGCAGAGGCTCACCATTATCGCTGCGCGCGGCGGCCCTCATTGCCTTGCCCTGCGGCAGAAGCAGGCAGCTTTCCAGAATCTGCCGGTAGGCGTTGTCCTTGAGCGAAAGCTTCGCCTTCTCGATGGTGAGAAAGGACAGCATCGTGTGCCCTTCACAGGCAGACGCCCTGCCGCTGACCAATTCCAGCGCCCCATTCCAGTCGAGACCACAGACGCGCAGTCCGTGGATATTCCGTTGCGATTCCGACCGCGCAAAACCTGACGCGAAACTCATTACCAACCCCCAAATGCCAAACCCATCGCCACCGATCCAATGCATGGCCTGCGGGATGGTGGTTCATGGGTTTGTTATACAGGTGCAGGTTGAATTTAGCTTGAAAGCAATCTCTAGAATGCCTGGGGATGCGGCAAGAGACAATTAACCAGAAGGATGCTCGCATCCCCTATCCGGCCGGCGCCCCTCGCCTCCTGATAGTCAGTGGCTTGGCGCCGCTTCTTTGCCGGCTTCGGCCTTCTCGCCCTCGACGAGCTTGACCGAACGGGGCGTGCCATTGCCGTTCTGCTCGCGGATGTCGGCTTTCGACAGATAATCGAGCTGTTCGATCAGCACGTCCTCGACCACCTCGTCATCGAGCCTCTTGTTCAGCCCCTCGCGGATGCGCTGCTTGAAGGCTTCGGGATCGAAGGTGGAAATATTGGCGATATTGACCATGGAAGAACCCGCGAGCAGCGTGAACAGTTCGTCAGTCATCAACTGCGTTGCCGGCAGCTCGATCTTCGCCATCTTGGTCTTGTCGACGCGCAGCGAAATACGGCTGAGGAAATAGCCGTTCACACCGCCATCATTGATGACGGGGATGGTGATGCTTTCGCCCTTGACCAGTTGCAGATTGGCCTTTTTTGCCCCCGCCTCATCCGGCGCGGGCGCCGTCGCCAACTGGACGGAGAAATACACCGCGCCGAGCGTGACGGCGCAAACCCAGACGCCGGTGAGAAGAAGCTTCAACATCAGGAGGCTGCGCCGTACATGAACTGTTCCTGCGAATAGGTGCCGTCCGTATCGGCTTCCTGGATCGCGTTCTTCAAGAGGTCCGCGACCGCGCGAACCGCATTCAGATGCGCCTCGACGCGGCTGGCATTGGTGGCGAGCTTGGACTTGATGCCCTTGACCTGCTCCATGTAACCGGCGGCGATTTCCTCGCGCGGCGTATCGCGGAACAGCATCGTCAGCTCATAGAGGCAACGGCTCTTGTGGGCGTTGGAGACCTTGAAGTCGAACTTGGGGTCCTTACCGATATTGTCGTTCTCGTTGTCGATGATCATCTCAAGGCGGCCGAGAACGGATTGGATACGGTGGTCGTTCGACATAAGGTCCATGCTTGTCTCCTCGTTTGGGTTTTTCATTCTCAAGCCTCGTCCGTTTTCTCATTGGAAACGCCGAGGACCTGCCGCTCGAACTCCGCCACCATCCGAATTGCAGCATTATTGTCTTTTTCATTCATCGATACGTCGGTAATGCCTTTGCTTTCAGCCTTCCGAAGCGCATCCTTGTAAGCCTGTTCCGCGATGCCGACGCCGCCATTTCTGGAAATCGTGTCGGCAAACTGTTCGGCCATCATGCTCTTCCATATCTCGCCGGCATTGCCCTTGCCGTAAACTTCCTCGCTGTCTTTCGGCAGCATGTTGGCCACGAAGGTCTGGAGCACCGAGGCTTCATATTTGCGGTATGTTTCCGGGATTTCGGTGCGGGCCGCGCGAATATTGGTGTCGCCGAGACCAGCCTTCGAGGAAGCGCCATCCAGCATCTCGACCGCGGCGCCAAAACCCTTGCCGGCATCGGCAAGGCTGGTTGCGGCAAAAGCCGCCTTGTTCGCCTTGAGTTTTTCCTGGGCGACCTGAACTTCCTGGGGGTCCGCAGCGCGAACCACATCCATCACCAGATCACTTATCACCGATATCGCCACGTCCAGATCTCCCGAGCTGACGAATGGGCGGCACAGAAAGCCGGCGCATCCGCTCAATCAAGAAACATCGCCGGAGACGTCCTCAAAAACGCCCGCGATGCAACAATGGGACAGACTATGGATCGCCAACCTTGCTGGAGGCTGGTGTGTGGGAAACATTCGTAATTTCTAACAAATCATAGATTGCATTATCGTCGGCCTCGCGGTCCTCAAGATCGCGCGCAAGGTGCATCCTGTCCTCCAGCCGGTCAGCCTTGGTCTTTTCCTTCAGGACCTTGTTTTCCTGAAATTGCTGAACGCCTTCAAGCTGGCGGTCCTGGACGACGAGACGGCCGTAGCGGTCCGAATAGTGCCGGGAAAATGTCTGATGTACCGGTTCCATGGAACTCATGGCCTCCAGCACGTTCTCCATGGATTGCGCAACTTCCGCCCGTGTGCGGGTGGTATCGGCCAGTTCCACCTCGGCCATTTTTTCCATGTGCCGCTGGACAGTTACCAGACGCTTGAGTTTGGCCGAGCGCTTGTCCGAAGCCATCGCATTTCCCCCGATCAAAAGCCGATGAAGACCGGGCCGAAACCATCCACGAATTGGCGGATGAGGGCCGCAATCGACAAATAGAGCATGAAAAGACCACCCGCGAGAACGAAGGGTGTCGAGATAAAGAAGACCGGAATCTGCGGCGCGAGCTTGTTGATGAGGCCGACCGCGACGTTGAACATCAGGCCGTAAATCACGAAGGGGCTGGCAAGACGCAGCATGATCGAAAAGGAGGCCCTGAGCGTGTCGGTCAGCGTAATCAGCATCTTCTGGCCGCTGATCAGCGCACCGACCGGCGTGGCGGTGTAGGAATCCACCAGCGCCTTGAGGACAATGTGGTGGAAATCGAATATGAACAGCACCAGCAGGCCGCCGAAGGTGATGAAGTTGGATATCTGGTTTTCCTGCACGTCTTCGATGACATCGGCACCGCCCGGCGCACTGAGACCGATGGAAGCGCCGATGAGCGCACCGGTGAACTGGAAACCGAGCGTGTAGAACCGGGCGATCAGGCCATACATCGAACCGATAACGACCTCGGTAAAGATGAGACCGACGACCGTGCCCTGGCTTGCACCGGAAACTTTCGGATAGATCGTGTCCCACAGCACGGGCAGAAGCGCCATGGACACAGCGACGCACAGAAGCATGCGAATCTGCGGCGAAATGCGCGAGCTTGAAAAGCCCGGCATGGTCATGAAGCATGCGCCGATACGGCAGATGGCAAGGAACAATGCAATGATTGTCCCCTGCGGGTCGGTTATCATGAAATGGCGCCCAGAATCTTGATCTCGAGACCCTTGGCCAGTTCCACATGCGAAAGAACCGGCAGGGTCGCAAAGAGTCGCTCGATAATCATGCGCACATAGGACCGCGTTTCCGGCGAGGTTACAAGGACAAAGGGCAGGCCGCGATCCATGAATTCACGGATAACTTTGGATGCCTGTTCGGAAAACTCCTCGAGATGGCGGGGATCGATGTCGAATTCGACGATTTCGCCCTTCTGGTCGCGCTTCAGCGCCTGATGGAAGACCATGTCCCACTTGTTGCCGAGGCGCAGGACGCGCAACACACCATTGTCAGCCAGATCGCCGCAGAGCTGCTGCGACATGCGCACCCGCACATGTTCGACGATCTGTTCCGTCTTGCGCACATGCGGCGCAAGTTCGGCAACCGCTTCGAGAATGAGATGCAGGTTGCGGATCGATACGCGTTCGGCAAGCAGCAGTTTCAGCACCGCCTGCAGGCCGGAATAGGACATGTGCGACGAGCAAATCTCGTCGGCCAGCTTCTTGTATTCGGGATCGAGCCTGTCGATGAGGATTTTGACGTCCTTGTAGGACAGGAGCTGCGGCAGGTTGTTGCGGATGACTTCGCTCAGATGCGTCAGCACCACGGAGACGTTGTCGATCGGATGGAAGCCTTCGCGCTTCAGATCCTCGGTGAAGGTTTCGAGAATCGAGACGGCGGGCATGCCGAAAGCGGGTTCGCGGATTTCGTCGCCGGGAATGCTCGGCTTGCGCCCTGCCCCGGTCACGACAAGAACGTCGCCGACGCGCAGGTTGCTGGATGCGATGGTCGTGCCGTGAACGCGGATCTGATAGGCCTTTTCCGGGATCATGATGTCGTCGGAAACCTTGATCTCCGGCACGACGAAACCGTATTGGGTCGCGAATTTCTTGCGCATCTTGCCGACCCGGAAGGCCAGTTCCTGATGCGCCCCGAGAAGGCGGGTCGAAACCTGCTTGCCGAGCGCCAGTTCGATCTCGGCCGTCTTCAGCACCTGCTTGACCGAATCCTTTTCCGCCTCGGTGGTCTGGAGAACCTTGTTCTCCTCTTCCTGACGCCGCAGCGCGCTTTCGGCCTCCGCCTGGCGGGGAATATACCAGCTGCCGAAGGCCATGATGCCGCCGAGGAAGATGAAGGGCAGGAAGGGAAGGCCCGGAATGATAGCGAGCAGTCCCATCAGCATGGCCGAAACCATCAGCGCGCGCGGATAGCCGCTGAGCTGGTTGACGACCGCCTGGTCCGTCGAACCGGCGGTGCCGCCGCGCGAGACCAGAAGGCCGGCGGCCAGCGATACGATCAGTGCCGGGATCTGCGAGACGATACCGTCACCGACCGAAAGCTTGACGAAAACGTCGGCCGCTTCGCCAATGGGCATGCCATGGCGGAAATAACCGATGATGATGCCGCCGAAAATATTGATCGCCGTAATGATGAGACCGGCAATGGCATCGCCGCGCACGAATTTCGAGGCACCGTCCATCGAACCGAAGAAGGAGCTTTCCTCTTCCAGCTCGCGGCGGCGGCGCTGCGCTTCCTTTTCGTCGATGATGCCGGCGGACAAATCCGCATCGATCGACATCTGCTTGCCGGGAATGGCGTCCAGGGTGAAGCGGGCGCCGACTTCGGCGATACGCGTCGCACCCTTGGTGATGACAATGAAGTTGACGGTGATCAGGATCAGGAAGACGATCAGACCGATCACGAAATCGCCGGACATGACGAGGCTGGAGAAGCCCGCAATCACGCCGCCCGCCGCCGTCGGCCCTTCATTGCCGTGGGAGAGAATAACGCGCGTCGTCGCGATGTTCAGCGACAGGCGAATCATCGTCGCGATCAGCAGCACGGTCGGGAAGGACGAGAAATCCAGCGGTCGCTGAATCCAGAGCGCAACCATGAGGATGAGGACCGAAAGCGCAATCGAAAAGGCCAGACCGATATCCACCAGCATGACCGGAATTGGCAGGAAGAGAACGCAGAGGATCGCCACGATGCCCAGTGCGAAACCGATGTCACGCGTGCTCGGACTGACCTTGGGCAAGGAGATGACTGGTGGTTGCGCCATAAATTCGTCCTGTCTCTTCATGAGAAGGGCGACGGAAAAGTCGCCGCACGGTTCCACGGCACCGGTTTTCGAAAAGCGCACGCAATTCGTCCCGATGCTTTCCGCCTATCCCTAGCGGCTGAAGCTTGCGCGAAGGTGGCATCCGCAGCGGACGGCGTCAGAAGCCGGACTGGATGCGGGAAAAGACGAGATTGGAAAAGAGCGATATCTGCGCGCCCACGAAGGGGGCGGCAACGCCGAGCACGAGCATGATCGTGACGATCTTGGGAACGAAGGTCAGTGTCATTTCCTGAACCTGGGTCAGGGCCTGAATGAAGGCGATGACGACACCGACGATCATGGCGGCGAGAACCGCGGGACCGGCCGCGACGAGAACCGTCCAGACAGCCGCCTGCATGATGTCAAGCGCATCGGCCTCGTTCATCGTCGCATCCTCAATCCGGAAAGGCGGCGTCATGCCGCCTCTTCAATGTCAGGAACCGGTCGCGCTATCCGAATCGGTTCCGCTATCAGATGTACTCGTAATCGGGCCGTTGGAGAAGGTCACGCCGGCCTGCAGCAGCACCTTGTCACCAGCTTCGGTGATGGCGACAACGCCGTCCGAATAGACCTCGACTTCCTTCACCACGCCGGTGACGGTGTCGTCGGCGCTCTTGACCGTCTTTCCGACCAGATCGGAGGCGCGCGTCAGGGCTTCCGCCTGCAGCATGCTCTTCAGATGGGTGTTGGTCTTGATGGTCTGCTCGACCTGCGAGAAGCTTGCGAGCTGCGACATCTGCTCGCCGGCATCCATCGGACTGGTCGGATCCTGGTTCTTCATCTGGGCGATGAGGAGCTTCAGGAAGCTGTCGTAGTTCAGCGACGCCGCGCTGCTGTCGGAGCTGCTCGCCCCGGCATTGGCCCAGGGATTTGACGCTGCCGAAGTGACTGCATCTACCGCCATGGTGCGATCTCCTTGCGAATCTGTTCGATCGTTGCGGGGGTCATTTCCTGATTGTTGAGGATTTTTTCCTCGATCGGGTAGAGACCGCGAATGGCCTTCAGCGCTTCGAAAGCCTTGCCCGAGGCAACCAGCCCGTCGATCCGCTTGAGTTCCGCCAGAACCTCGTCATGCTGGAAGCAGTTCAGCAGCATGCTGACCGACTTGCGGAACATGTTGGTGGACTGTTCGCGCCCTTCCGGGTTGATGAGGATCATCTGCGCGATGAAATAAAGCTGTCTGAGCGGCGTCGTCGCCTGATCGGGCTGCAGAACGTGGTTTTCAAGCAGGAACGTGACATCGTTCAGGAATTCGAGCGCCACCTTGCGATCCACACGCAGAACCGCGCCGTTGATAAAAATCTTTTCGCCCGATTTCAGCGAAATCCGAAGTGTACTTTTCATTTCAGTCCATCCCTGATGATGGTTGTCACGTCAATTATGCCCTGGAAATTCGTCGACTGACGTTTCCGGATCAGTTCGCACTCTTTCAATATCCAGATCGCGATGGAAATCAGATTCGCCCTGAGCTCCATGGCAAGCTGGTTGTCGGGTTGCTTGAGATCCTCAATGAAGCGGATCCAGACCCGTCGAGTGTAAAAAAGCGCTTCGATCGTGTGGCGCTGCGAAGAGGAATCCCTTGCTTCCACCAGAAGGTCGATCGATTTTGTCAACGCCTGCCGCTCGCGATCCTTCGCGTTGGCGACACCATCCTCCATGATTTCGGCGTAGGAAAACTGGTACATTCATGTATCCTTTATCTGCCGCCACCCCTGTTCATCAGAGGTAGTTCACCAGACTCATTTTTTGCAGACGCGACGTGAGGCTGTATGCGATTTCAATCTGCTGCTGCAGCAGATCGAGGCGGGTCTTCGCCTCGTAGGTATCGATCCCCTCAATATCCAGCAGATGCGTTTCGATGATCTTCTTCTGGGCTGCCAGCGAATCATTGGCCTTCGAAACGCGGCTTTCGGAAAGGCCGAGCTGGCTTTGCTGCTGGTTCAGGCCACTGATGGCGGTGCCGATATTGGTCACCGACTTGGTCGCCACCATTTCGCGAACGCCGCTATCCACCTTTTCGTCGAGGAAGGTCATCGCCGTCATCGCCGTCAGTGCAAAATAACGCATGCCCTGTGAATTGCTGTTGCTGGAGGTTTCCACGACCTCATTCTGGCTGATGCGGCTCGTCATGTTGGTGTCGCTCGCCTTGGAGCCGAAAGTCGTCCAGAAATCGTAGTTCTGGCCGGCCGTCAGGCTGCTATGGGGCGGGTTCGTTACCGTCGTGGTGCCGTTGAAGACACCTTCGATATGGGTCATGAAGGCTTCGGCCTGGGTCTTGGACAGGCCGGTGATGTCACCAACCGCCGGCGTCTGCGCCGCCATGAATGCGTTCAGCTCGGTCTCATAGGCTTCCTTCAGGGTAGACCCTTCAGCGAAATAGTCATCGACGGGCTTCACATCCGTATTGATGCCGGAGAACAGAAACTCGCCATTGACCGCCGTATTGGCGAAGCTGGTGAAATTGTTGAAGGCATTCGAGATGGTTTTGGCCACCGTCGTCAGCGTCGGCGCTTCGCTGCTGGTATTGGGGACAAGAACCTTCTGAATTTCCTGTGCGGCCTGCGCCATGCCGTCCAGCGCCGTCTGCGAGGATTTGAGACGTTGCGTTGCAATCGAATTGACGCTGACCAACGAGGTAATGCGGTCGATATCGCGATTGAGATCGAGGCTGCGGGCGGTGTTGGCGCCCAGCGTCACGCCGAGATCGGCATGCTTGCCCGTCGTCAGCTCGGTATTGAGATTGGTCATCTCGAGCTGAGCCTTGAGGATGGTGCTGCGCATGCTGTTCTGCATCGCCAGCGATGAAATGAATGACGTTTTCATCGTTTACCTCACCATGTCCATCAGGGACTTGAGCATTTCGTCAACGGTCGTCACCAGTTTGGTCGCGGCCTTGTAGGATTGCTCGATATCCATGAGCAGCGACAGTTCCTCGTCCAGGCTGACCGCCGTATTGTTCGAATAGGACGTGGCGGAGCGCTCATAAAGCGCGCTTTTCGCTTCGTTCGCAGAAGTCGCGCCGGAACGTTCCTGTTCGAGCCACCCCATCGAGTTGGTGCCGTATTTCAGGATGCTGGTATTCGTATCGATACGTGTCGACGCGGCAAAATTCATGGGCGCGTCAAAAGCAGTAACATAGCTGCGGATCAGCTCGGAGAAACCGGTTCCCCCCGACGCTGCGGTATTGATCACGTAATCGGTACCGTTGATACCGCCGTCACGCAACAATTCCGGATTGCCACCTTTGGAGATAATTAACGCCGGGTTGACGGTAATGCTGGCAGCGAGCCCGGGAGAGACAATCCCGTCTGCCGGAATGGTCGTCGCCGCCGGCGAGCCGTAGGTGAAGAGACCCGGCATATCCGGCAGGCCGCTGGTCGCGTCGGCCGGCTTTTCCGCAAACATGGTGATGAGGCCGCGGGCGATTTCGTCGAGCTGGCTCTGCATCGTCGGCGCCAGATCGTCACGAACCTGCATCAGGCCCTGAAGCGACCCCTCAGACGTCGTGTTGCTGCCGCTTCCTGCCTTCAGCGCTACGCCATCGACATAGATTGCGTTGCCCGTGGTCGTCGCATCAAAGCCCGGCTGCGTCTTGAAGGTGACGCTGCGCGGCACGACTTCGAACAGCGTCGCGCCATCCGTCGTATAAAGCGCCACATCGTTGTTGGGACGATTGACGACATTGATGCCGATGATGGAGGAAATATCCTTCAGAAGCGTCTCGCGCTGATCGAGAGCGTCGCTTGGATCGCCGCCGATCGCCGTCTGCGCCTTGACCTCGTTATTGGCTTCCTCGAACTTCGCAAGCAGCCCGTTCAGCTTGTCGACCTGAAGGGCGATTTCCTTGTCGGCGCGCAGACGCATCGCCTGCAATTCACTCGAGGCCTTGTTCAGGGAACTGGCGACATCGGTAGCCGAGGTGACGGCCGTTGCGGCCAGAGCGGCATCGCTCGGCTTGGCGGCGTAAGCGTCCAGGCTCTTCAGCAGTTCCTTCATATAGGTGGCCGGCGAACTCTCATAATCGTTGCCGCCGAAAATGCTCTTCATTTCCTCAAGACCGGTCAGAACCGTGCTCTGGCCGGAAGCAAGGGAAGAGCTGGAAATCGTCTGCCTGAGAAGACTTTCATTCTGGGCACGGCCGTTGGAGACGATACTCGCTCCAGCCATGGTCGTGCCGAGAATGGCGGTTCGCTTGACGTAGTTAGCATTGCCGACATTGGCAATGTTCTTGGAGGTAACGTCCGTCTGCTTACCTGTATTATTGAAAATCGACTGCGCAGTATTCATTGCTGACGTGAGCGACATTCATCTGTCCTCGTGAGAAGTATTATCTCTTCAGATTGATCAGGACGTCCATCAAATCCGATCCAGTCTGGAAGACTTTCGAATTCGCTGTGTAGATACGCTGGGATTCAATCATGTCGGTGAGTTCGCTGGCGATATCGACGTTCGAGCCTTCCAGCGCACCCTTCTGGATGTAACCGAAGCTGCCGGTCTGCGCGAAGCCGATGGTGACGACACCCGACTCGTTGCTCGGCAGATAGACGTTACCGTTCTGCGGGCTGAGATTGTCGACGCTCGGCACCGTGGCCAACGCCAGCTGGTAAATATTGCGGCGACCGCCATCCTGATAGACCGCCGTCACCAGGCCATCCTTGCCGATTTCGACATCCTTGATCTGGCTTGGGCCGTTACCGTTCAGAACAGCGGTGCCAGGCGTGAACTTCGAGGAGAACTGCGTCATCTGCGACAGGTCGATCTCGATCGCCTGCGCCACGCCGCTGTTGCTGTCGTTAATCGTGATCGAGCTATCCGATCCGCTGGTGAGCTTGTTGGTGGCGGGATCGAAGGTCAGGGTGACCGTTTCCTTGACGAGCGTAGCCGGCGCGGTTGCCGTATAGGGGAAGCCGCCATCCGTCGACTGATCCTGACGATAAACCGACACTTCCCACTGCGGATTGCCGGACGCATCGTTGTCAATGCGCGTGTAATAGAAGTCGTAAAGAACCTTGGCACCGCCGCTGTCGAACGCCGTGAGCGACGTCTTGCTGCCAACCGTCGACGTTGCGAGGTTGTCACTCGGGCGCGATCCCGCAGCAACGATTGCCTCATCACGGTTGAGGTTGGCCGGGAAGCTGCCCTGCGTGGAGGGAGACGCCGTCAGACCGAAGTCATTGATATTGATGGCCTCGAGGCCGGTAAAGCCGTTGACGACCGCAGCCGGCGGGTTGGCGCCGTAAGGGTAACCCATCAGCATGAAGCCTGCCGCATTCTCCAGATAACCTTCCGAATTCTTCTGGAAGGAGCCGGCGCGGGTGAGGTAGGGCGTGCCTGCGCCGTCCTGAACCACGAAGAAGCCGTTGCCCTGAATGGCAAGGTCGGTGCTCGAGGTGGTGTAGGAGAGGTTGCCCTGCTCCGAAATGCTGTAGCGAACGTTGGACTGTACGCCGCCGGACGCATAGCTGCCCGACGAGGAGGGCAGAACGAGCGAGGAGAACGACGTCGATGCGCGCTTGTAGCCGGTGGTGCTTGCGTTGGCGATGTTGTCGCCCACGGTCCCCAGCTTGTTCGCCTGTGCATTCATGCCGGACACACCGGTTCGCATAGTGCCGAAAATACTCATTCAAAAACCCTCGTGGTCATCTTTCAGGGAGAAGGTAAAGCGTTTGGCTTGCGTGAAGCTGTCGGAAATACCGCGTTTGAAAAAGACCACGCGGGTCAATGAAAATCATTGCCAATCAATGCTGTAGCCGAGGAAACGTTTGGAATCGACCGGATCGTAGCCAAGCTTCTTGCGCAGCTTCTTGCGCAGCTTGCTGATGTGGCTTTCAACGACGTTTTCTTCGACGTCGTCATCGAAGATGCCGTAGATGGCATTGAAAATCTGCGCCTTGGAAACGCGGCGTCCGCGATTGGCGATCAAATATTCGAGGATGCGGCGCTCACGGCGCGGCAGGGGGAACACTTCACCACCCACTTCCGGGTCGCGGCCATCGGAGAAAACCCGGATCGGTCCAGCATCGGTGAAGTTCGAGATAACCTGCAATCGGCGACGGATCGCCGCCGCACGTGCAAGGATTTCACGGGGGTGTACCGGCTTGCGCACGACGTCGTCGACGCCGCTGTCAAAAAGCGCCAGCGTCGATTCCAGCGAGGGCTGGTCGCTGACCGCGATCACCGGGGCCGTCGTGCGATCCCTGATCGCCTTCGGCAAAGAAAAGCTCCGGTCGCCCTGGCCGATCAGGAAGGCTTCCACAGCCGCAAGATCGCTTTCCGCCGCCGTCGAGACCCACTCACCGAATTCGACCGGATCGAACCCGGTCGAGGGAATGCCCTCACGCCCAAATAGAGATGTATAGCCGTCTTTAACGAGCTCGCGCTCATCAACCACTACGATCATTCGTCCGCCTCCGAATCAGTGTGGTGTTTTCCAATGTGGCATTGGTACGAATCGGGCGATTCAGGGACAACTGTAGGAAATCATCGATAGATATTAATAATTGATTAACCATTTTGTGCCGATTTGATCTATATATAGTGGGTATTAACCATATATGGCACAAAATTTTTGTGTAGAAATTTCAAAATTCCGAAAAAACCGCTTGAAATGCCTTTTTTCGATCAATCTATCGCCACATTTCAAAATACGAGTCCTGCGGCGCCTGAAAGCAATTTCAGGTTGTCAACCGTCGCAGAAATTTTTCGCGTTGGCGGTCCATTTCCCGTAGCCCGTCGCCACCAGATTGGCGATGACACGGCAGACATATTTCTTCTGCGCCGGGTCATTGTTGGGGCCGGCATGATAGCGGGCGACCGCCATGGTCCAAGTTTCATGCCTGTTGTGAAGGTTGCGCAGAAACATGGCGGCATATTCCACATTGCGGCGCGGATCGAACATTTCCCGCGCGGATGCGAAGTTTTCGCCATGGAAATAATGATTTATCTGCATGCATCCGAGGTCGATCAGCTTGGCGCCGTTGCGCTTCGCCGCGTCAAAAGTGGTCAAAGCCTCCTCCGTGGAGGAGGCAAATACCGGTTTTCCCTCGATATTCATGGCGTTGGGGTCGAGACGCCCCTTGCGGCCCGTTTCGGTCAGCCCCACCGAATAGAGAATTCCCTCCGGCACGCCATATTTGCGTGCCGCCGACTGGATCTCTCTTTCACAGACACCTGACGTTGCCGAAGCGGACGCATTCTCAGAGGTAGACGCCATTGTCAGCAGAAGAGCGGGCAGAGCCAGAAACGCCATCCATGCCTTCATTATGCACCCCCAAATTATCGCCATTGCCTTGCCGGCCGCCCCGTGCTCCGGACTCGTCACGGTTGCGCCCGGCGGCGGCCTGCTGACCCTGCTGCTGCGCCTGCTGATTTTGCTGATTGTTGCCTTGTGTGCCCGTTTGGTCACTCTTGTCGGAAGAAGCGATGCTGATGGTGATGTTATCGACCGTCAGACCCTGCGCCTTGAGACCATCGAGGATGCTCTTGCTGTCTTCCTGGAGCTTTTTATAGGCCGCAACACTCTCCACCGTCATGTGAACGGCAAGCTCGTCACCGGCAAGACGCAGCGACATTGTCACCGATCCAAGCTCAATCGGCGTCATGTGCAGCTTCAGCGTATGGACGACCTTGCCGGTGCTGCTCTGGGCCGCCGCATTGGAGAGCGACGAACCGGGCTGCATGGCGCTCACCCATTCCGGATCGTTGACGATCAGGCCGGTCAGGGCCGAAGCGTTGGTCGAGGGCGCCAGGCCGATGAACCGCCGCGAATCGAGAACCGTTATGGTGTCGGCCGCCTTGCCGGTGCTTTCGCGTGCATCGAACTCGACACGGCCTTCACGCTGAACGGTGCTCATATCCAGAGCCCGCGCCGCGCCTGAGCGCGGAGACGAAAAACGGAATGCCGAGGCATCCCCCTCGTTTTCCGAAGCCGAGCCCGCCTCATTACCGGCTGGTGCGATCCCTGTCGGCATGTCCTTATCCGAATGCTCGACCTTGCCCCGGACAGGTTCAGGACGGTCTGATTTCACCGGGTCGGCCTTGCCGGCAATCGCCTGTGCAATTTCCTCAAGCGGTGTCTTGGCCGTCGCCATATCGGCGGCATTGGCCGTCACCAGCTGCAGTTCCGCCAGCTTCGGATCGATCGTATCGTCCGTCACCTCGGCGTCCTTGTCGGCGTCGTCCTTGAGCTTTTTGCCGGTCTTGCCGTTTTCCGGCGTGGTGCGGGCCGTTTTCACGGCGCTCTGAAACTCGGCCACCGTCTCCTGGGCACGACCTTCGCCGGCATGCTCGTTGACGATCACATTGAGAAATGTTGCGGGCCGCTTGACCGGGACATCCATCTTTTCCGCCTCGCCATCGGGCTGCGCCTGCTGTTCTTCAGCCGGGTTCTCGTCCTGCTGATGCCGCGAATGCAGCGCCTGCGGCGGGCGCTCGTCCCGAACCGTGGAAAGGGCATCGCCGAAACTGCCGCCCTTGGCGTCGTCCCTGGCATTGGCGCTGCCGGCGCGCGGATCGGATGGCGGCGCATTCACTATCGCGTTGATGGTTGCGTCGATCATGGTGCCCCCTCGCCTTTCTTCAACAGGCTGTCGATTTCATCGAGCTTGCTGCGACCGCTCGTCACGAGTTGCCGCACGTTGTCGCCCTCATCGTCAGCCTTCTGGGTTTCGACCCGCCATATGCTCCTTGCATCGGCAGCGTTCGCTTCGTGTTCGGGCGCATTCCGCCCGGTGTCCTTCGTGGCCGCAGTGTCGGCCTCGACACCGGACTGCGGGGAAGGAGGACGAACCACCTGCTCGGCAATCGCCCTTGCCGCCTCCCGCAAGGCCCTGTCCCGATCCGAAAGCTGCGCTTCGGGAATCTGCCCTATTGTTTCGATCGCGCTCACCACATCGGGCGTGCCGATGTTGGAAAGGCTTTCATAGAGATTTGCCTGTACTTCCGGCTCACCCGGCAGCGCAGGAGACAGCGCCTTCGCCTTCAAAGCCGCCATGCGCGCCAGCGAATCCTTGCCGCTGATCGCCGCGAGGCGGGAAAGCCGCAGATAGGCTTCCTTCTGCCTCTCGGTATCCATCATGGCGAAGGTTTCCTGTATCGCCTCCTCCCCGATGGAATCGGCGCGCTTGACCACCAGCGAGACCAGAAGGTCCGCAAACTGGCTGGCATAGGGCGAATGCAGGAACCGCCGCGCATAACGCTGCGCATAATCGACGCCGCGTGCCGCATCGCCATCCTCGACCGCGATGGCGAGCGAACGGCGCAATGCCGCCTCCTCGACGATGGTGCCCGGCGCTTCGAGCCGGGCGATATCGTAAAAACCAAGCGCCGCCAGCGGATCGCGCGGGATCGTCACATTGCCGCCGATCAGCGCAAGATATGCGCCAATCCGCTTGCCGCGATATTCCGGCACCATGGCCGCAATGCTCTGCGCGACCAGCGTTCCCTTGCCGGAGAGGTATTTGCGCAGGATATCGGCAACGCGGCTGTCGAAATTGCCATCCACATCGCGCGCGACCAGCAATTCCAGCGTGGCCGGATTGCCGCCGCTCATCGCATAGATAAGCGCCGCATCGACATTGCGCGGATCCTTGAAGATCGCCGAAGGCGCGCTCTTCAGCCTCTCGTCGATGGTCTGGAGTAGAAATCGCTGCATTTCCGAGGCGGAATGGTCGCCCATGGCGACCGAATCCTGCACGAATTGCAGGGAGCGCAGCATGGCATAGGGCATGAGATTGTCTTGCGACTGCGAAAATGCCCTGCCCGGCTCGGAGCCGAGACCGCAAAGCGTCGCCACAAGAAGAAGCCAGCGTTTCGAGGTCTTCGTCACACTCACCCCCGATCGGCCTCAAGCAGAATTTCGATGCGGCGGTTGGCGTCCGCCAGAGGGTCCGCCGGCACCTGCAATCTGCGGTCCGCAAAACCCGAGACCTGCTTTACCCGCTCTTCCGACAGGCCGCCGCGCACCAGCATGTAATAGGCGCTGTGAGCGCGATCCATGGAAAGCCGCCAGTTGTCATTGGCCTCGCCCTTGAACTGCCGTCCGTCGGTATGGCCGCGTATCACCACGCTACCACCGCGCTCCTGAAGCAGTTTGCCGATTTTTTCCATGGCCAGAACCATTTCACGCCGGGGAACGGCCGATCCGATGTTGAACATCGGCGTTTCCGTCTGGTCGGAAATGGTGAGCAGCAATCCGCCTTCGGCCGGCGTCACCACCAGACCTTCGGAAAGCTTGCCGGTAATGCCCGATATCTGCTTCTCGATCTCCTCGCGCAGCGTGTCGGCCTTTTCCCAATCGGCGTCGCTGGCCTTTTGCTGCGCATCGCTCGCCTGGCGCGGCTCGTCCGGCTTTGGCTGTGCGAGCGCTGCCTGCTCAGCGGCATCCGGACGCTGCTGCGGCACAACGGCGGCGACTTCCATCGGTTTGCCGTCTTCCGCCTTGTCGGCCGGTGTCTCGGACGACTTGAGCGCGACCGCCTGAGCGTTTTCGGCCGCATCCTCCTGCTTGCTCTCGGCGACTTGCTGCTGTTCAACCGGTTTCTGCGGCTGATCGGCGCGGGTGATTTTCACCTGCTGGGTCCAGAAATCGGGATCGAACGGATCGCGATAGGCTTCACCGCCGCTTGCGCCCGTCGCCGGGCCGGAATCGGCGGCGCCGCCCTCGCCCTTGGCGCTGACATTGGCCTGCTGGCCCACCTGCTGGGCGATTTCCGCCAGCACGGAATAGGGATTTTCGAAAAAGTCCGCTTCGGAGAAGTTCGACTGTTCACCGGTCTGCGAGGTCAGGTCTTCGCCTGTCGCCGCGGCCGAGCCTTTGGTGACCTTTTCCGCCTGGATGTTGGACTGGTCCTTCTTCTGGACGCCCTCTTCCTTGTCCACCGGCTTTTCCAGCCCCTTGGACGAGGGTTTCTCATCGGACAGCTTGATCGGGTTGAAATAGCTGGCGACCGAGGCCTTGGTTTCCTCATTGGCGGCATTGACCAGCCACATGACGAGGAAGAACGCCATCATCGCCGTCATGAAGTCGGCATAGGCGATTTTCCACGCACCGCCATGGGCGCCGTCATGACCGCCCTTGTGGCGCTTGACGATGATGATCTCGTTTTTACCGTGGTGGTGATTTTCGCCTTCACTCATTTCATCACCTTGCGAAGACTGGACGCCCAGGCGGACATGCGCGTCACGAACACGCTTTCACCCAACTCGACGGAAAGATCGATATCGGTGGTCTCGGTAAATTTCATCGTTTCTTCTTCAAAGCCCGGCTGCGTCTTCAGCCGCTCGAACAAATCTTTCGGGCCTTTCACGACAAGCGTGACCCCTTCGCCATCCGGCATGGCGCTACGCACCACATCCGCCAGCGCCGAGACCGCCTTGAGCGACAGCTTTTCCGTCAGGAGCGGAGCAAGGATATTGGCGGTCTGTTCGCTGAGATTGGCCGCAATCGCGTCGATACCCTCGCGCAGACCATGGGACAGGGAAGCCGCGATTTCTTCGAGGTGCCCCGAACGCAGGGTCTCCAGCTCGGCCGCATGGGCAGCGATCAGCTCTTCCCGCTCCGCCTGCATCTTCTCGGTGATCTCGCGGGTAGCATCTTCGCGGCCGCGGTCATAGGCCGCCTGTTTCTCGCTCTCCACATCGACGGGAGCAAATTCGTCGAAACCGGAAGCGCCATCGGCAAAACCGGACAGGAAATCTGTATCGGCCAACGGGTCGCCGAAGGCCTGCGCCGCCGGTTGCGGTTGCGCTTCACCGAAGTCCTTGAGAAACCGTGCAATGGACGCGCTCATGCCTGCCCCCGGCAAAACAGGAGAAAGGGGCCAGACATGTTTCGTTGCCCGCGCGAATCGCAAAAGCCTCGCCGCATTTCCGGACGGAAAACCGGGGTCCACTTTTCCTGGAAATGCTCTAAGCCGTTTGGCGGCACCACCGTCATCCTTGCTACCCTGCCCGTCTCTTCCACGTTTCCCGGCCGGATCACGCCATGCGATCCGCCCCATATTGACCCGACGTTAGGTGTTCAAACTTGTGCGAGGATGAAGGCGGGCTCGATCAGGAAGCCTGCGCCCATTCATCCCCGCGCGCCCACGCCGGCCAGACCCGTTACTTGAAGAGCTGGAGGATATTTTCCGCATTGGCGTTGGCGATGGAGAGCGCCTGGATGCCGAGCTGCTGCTGCGTTTGCAGCGCCTTCAGCCTGGTCGATTCCTCGTTCATGTCGGCATCGACGAGACGGCCGATGCCCTTGTCGATCACATCCATCAGGCTGGAAACGAAGTTGTCCTGCATGCTGATGCGGCTCTGCAGCGAACCCAGGCTGGAAGCCGTGCTGGTCATCGCCTCAAGCTGCCCGTCGACGAAGGACATCATCATGTCGATGGCGTCTGCGTCGGTATAGGTCGTGCCGCCGCCGGCAAAACCGCCCATGGCCGCGGCAACGATATCGAGATTGCCGAGATCGAGGGTGGAGACGGAAAAGCCGAGGGAACGATCGGCGGAAGCCGCTCCGCTGCTGGTATCGTAAAACCAGTCATTGCTGCTGGTGTCGCGATAGGCGGGAGAAACGGTGGTGCCGCCGCTCGACGGATCCGTCCCCGTCACCTTGACCCACACATTTTCGGCAAGGCGGAGATAATTGGCGGTGCCGTCGCTATAGACATTCGGATCCGTATTCGTATCCGTCGTCGCGGCATTCAGCGCGCCGATTTCTGCGTCGGTGAGCTTCGGTACGACAAAACCCGCCTCCGTCGCCGTGCCGGCGGTCGTCGACGTCTGGGTGACTTCATATTCCGTCTTGCTGACGAAAACGGCGTTCTTGTCGAGAATACCGAGCTTTCCGCCACTGAGGTCGAAAAGCACAGTGCTGCTGTCGAGCGTGTAGTCAACGGTGGTGACCCCGACATTGCCCGAGCCAGTGCGGGTGAAGGATGCAACGACCTTTTTGGTGATCGATTCTTCAACCGGCGGCGTGCCACCGTTGCTGATACTGGCCTGCAACCAGTTTTCACCCGAGAAGGAGGCCGATTCGGAGATGCTCTTCAGCTGTTCCTGAAGCTGCTTGATTTCATCCTGAATCTTGCTGCGGTCGGCGCCCACGCCATAGGCGGCGACGAGCTTGGCCTTGATCTGCTTGACGACCTCGATCGTGCTTTCAAGCGCGTCATAGGCGGTATCGACCTTGGCCGCACCCAAACCCAAAGCATCCTGCACGGCCGAAAGCGCATTATTGTCGGAGCGCATCGTCGTTGCAATGGACCAGTAGGCCGCGTTGTCCGCCGCAGTCTCGACACGATAGCCGGAGGACACGCGCGCCTGCGTCGTTTCCAGATTCTTGTCGATCATCCGCAGGGTTTGCAGCGCGGCCATTGCCGCCGCATTGGTCAAAATGCTGGTCATGGGGTCCACCCAACTCAAAATTTAAGAAAAAATCCGGCGCTGTGCCGACAACGAGCAGGGGCATCATGCGCATCGGCAATGGCCTGAACCGACCACCGCGACCTGCCGTTCGTTAACAAATCGTTAATGCGATAGGTAACAAACAACGAGACTGATTTGCAAGGCGTTCCTCGCTTTCGCAGCCGGGTTTCGCATAAACCGGCAGGCTTCAGGCAAGCTCGGGTTAAAACGCACCGGAACGAGGCCGTTGCGCCCGCGATTTCGGCGCGCGCAACGGACATGACGGAAATGGGGAGCGGGTGATCCGGTTAAGCCGCTTCGCCCTGACGGGTGGGCACGAATCGGGCAGCCGTCAGGCTTTGACGAAGAAACTCGGTGTTCTCGTCCGGATTTTCGGAAGGGTTCTGAAACGAGACGTGATTGATCTCGATCGCCGCATGTTCGTTGGCGAGCGTCAATCGCGCATAGACCGTGGCGCCCTTCGGCTTCAGTTCGAGATCGAGGACGATCTCCGGCGCGCCTTCCCATTCGAGCTTATATTCGCCGCCGGCGCCGAAATTGATCGTTCCGGGATGATAATAAAGCTCCGCAGCCGACGAAACGAGGTCAGCGATACTGCCGTAGCACTCGAATCGGAGCAGCGAAATCAGGTCGGCCGGGTCTAACAATCGAAGTTCGGTGGCGATCGGGTTGATCGCCTCTGCGACGATCATTTCCCGCTGTTCGGAATAGGCGGATTTTTTCATTGGTTTTATTGAACCCGTATTTTCGATGACTTCATGGCGTAAACCCGGTGAACGAGCTCAGCCACAGCCTTGTAAAAGACTGGTGGAATCACACTATCTACCGAGACTTGCGCAAACATGGAGCGTGCAAGCGGCGGGTCTTCAAAAACGGGGATATTGTTTTCTTCCGCAATTTCGCGGATTTTCAATGCGATAAGGTCCTGACCCTTGGCGACGACAACAGGTGCGTCGCCTTCTTCGCGAACATAACGCAGCGCCACCGCAAAGTGTGTCGGGTTGGCGATGACAAGTGTGGCGCGCGGCACATTGTTGATCATGCGGCGGCGGGCACGGTCGCGGGCGATGGAGCGCTGGCGGGATTTGACCACGGGGTCGCCCTGCGACTGCTTGTATTCTTCCTTCACCTCATGCTTCGTCATTTTCAGCTGGCTGAACCAGTGATGGCGCGTCCACAAAACGTCGACGGCGGCAAGCAGCGCGGTCGAAAGCAGAATCACGACCATCATCTTTTTGACGATCTCGACCACCCGGACGAAAATCACCTGCGGATCGGAAAACATCAGATCGATGAGGCTGTAAAAATCGCCACGCAGGGCAAGGAACATGATGACCGAGACGATCATGATCTTGAATACGGATTTGCCGAATTCAACGAAACCCTGCTTGCTGTAGATGCGCGTGAAGCCCTTCGCCGGCGAGACGCGCGACCATTGCGGACGCACCCGCTCAAGCACCGGCGACGGCAGGTTCTGGAAAAACGACGAGGCAAGCCCGAAGACGATGAACATGATCATCGCCGGCATGAGCAGATAGGCCATCGAGGTGCCGAGAAAATACAATAGCGACAGGGCATCCGGCCGGGTGCTGAGGTCCCACTGTTCCGGCTGGCCGAACAGGTCCTTCAATGTGACGCCAAGACGACCGGCGCCATCGGGCAGGAAGAAAACCAGGTAACAATAAAAGGCAAGCGACGAGGCAAAGATCGGCACTTCGCGGGAAAAGGGAAGATTGCCCTTTTCCGCCGCATCGCGGAGTTTTTTCTCCGTCGGGGCTTCTGTTTTACTGTCCTTGTCCTGATCGTCTGCCAAGGCACGTCCCCGGGATCAAAAAAAGGCCCGCCGATCCCGGCAGGCCGTCATTCCCGAAACTAGCGTCCGTGACCGGCCATCGCAATGGCCGCTTCCGCCGTAAGGGCGGGTTATCAACCGGCTTCCGCTCAAGCGGCGGCCGGTTGTTCCTCCGCGGAGGCTTCCTTCAGCTGGATCTGGCCGGAATTGGCGAGCCGGATCGCTTCCTGCGCGACGGCGCGGCGTGCGATCGCCACTTCGCGGGTGTTGATCGAGGCCTGCGGCACCGCAAGGTCCGATTCGATCATGCGGCGCTGGCGCGGGCTGATGCTGGAGAGCACGCATTCCTTGATTTCCATCGTGGCGCCGCGCAGCGCCATCGTCAGAACATCGGCCGAAACATCGTTGAGCAGCAGGACGCGGCTGCGCTGCGGCATGAACATGAGGTCGTCGAAGAGGAAGATCTTCGGCTTGACCTTGTTTGCGGCTTCCTTGCTGAGCGTCTCGAGCGAGCTGAGCAGCGTATCGACCTGCGGCTTGTCCAGTTCGTTCATCAGATCGGCAACCTTCGTGGAACCGCCGGCATTGCGCTCGGCTTCGATTTCGTTGATGAGGTTGACCACACGCTTCTCGATGATCTGGGCAGCCGTGGGGCTGACTTCCTTCATGTTGACGGTGCGGTTCATGATATCGGCGCGCTGCTCTTCCGGAATGGTCAGGAGAACCTTCGCACCGAAGGACGAGGGCAGCATGGAGAGAATATAAGCGATGGTCTGCGGATGTTCGCGCAGCAGGAACTTGCCGACGAATTCCGGCTCGGCTTCCTGCAGGCGGTCCCAGATCGATGCTTCATAGGCCTGGAAGGCGGCGCGGCGGCCGAGAAGGCTGTCCACCTCTTCAGGGGTGAGGCCCTCTTCGAGAATGCTCTCGATTGCCTTGGCATTGTCCATCAGACCCGTTCCTTCGGTGAACAGGTCCTCGAACTCGGCTACGATCTGGGCAAGCTCATCGGGAGGAATGACGCGCAGGGTCTGGGCCGAGGAAATGATCATCTGCAATTCGTGCTGCGTGAAAAATTTGAGCAGCTTGCCGGCGACGCCCTTGCCCATGGCAAGAAGCACCGCGGCCGCCTTGTCGGCCTGAGACAACGGTTTCCCTGCCAGGGGGTTACCGAAATCCTCGAAGTCCATCATGGTCTTTCCTCTCCGTCCCCACAGGGATCAGGCTTTTCGCGTACTCAGTACTTCAATCAATTTTACGCCGAAGCGCGTATCGTCGTCTTCCAGAACCGTTATTTCACCGCGCGCAATACGGCGGCCATTCACCATGATTTCGACCGGCTCGCCGATCTTGCGGTCGAGTGCGATCGTCGCTCCTTCTTCAAGGCTCATCAGCCCCGAAACGAGCATTCTGCTGGTGCCGAGAACGATCTGGACATCGATCGGGATGTCCATGATCATTTCCATGTTTTCGGACAATCCGCTGCCAAGCGGCGCCTTCACGCCCGCAACCTGCGGGGCGGCAGCAAAATCATCCATCCCAAAATCGGCCGTTCCGCCACCGAAAGCGGAAAGGTCGGTATCCGTCGAAACCTCGTCCGTGCTTCCGAAATCGCCGAAGTCGCCGAAATCGGAGAGCGAACCTTCCGCATCCGTCTTGAGGACGCCACGCAGATCGCCGATAGCCTGGTCGAGGTCGCCGCCGTCTTCAAACGACGGCAGCGCCGCATCATCGGTCACAGGTGTTTTCTTCGTAGCCATGCGCTGATTATTCCCTTTGAAACTTGCGTCAGCCTGCCCAAATCCCCGAAGGCCGGGCAGGATTTTAACCCATCAAATGTCGTAAGATCTCGTCGTCCGTGCTGACATTGTTCTTCACCCGAACCATGTAGCGGTCGCCGGACTTGCCGAATTCGCAATTATAGAGCTTGGAACCGTTGGCGCTGACCTCGACACCGATATCGTCCTGCTTCAGAGACTGGAACGGAATGACATCGCCGGCCACCAGCTTCGAGATCGTCCGCAGCGTCAGCGTTTCGAGCTTGATGCGCGCCTCGAGCGTTACCTGCGATCGCTTCACCTGCTCTGAAATCATCTCCATCCATTCCTCCTGCTTCTTCAGCGCCTGGGCTGAAGCCTTGGGGGCAACGATGGAAGTCTTGAGCAGGGGTCGCTGCGGCACGATCAGCGAGAATTCCGACGATACCTTGCCGATATCGATCTTCAGGCGGATGGTCACGCCGTAAAGGCCGGCGATCATCTCGTCGAAGGCGCTTTTACCGTTGGAATTGAAAGGCGGATCGATGGCCGCCTCAAAACCGCCCGGCGCATTGACACCGGAGCGCAGGACACCCGCGATGCGGCCAAGAACCATGGCCGCGAGGTCGAGCTCGATATGGGACAGGCTGCGCTCGTCCGGTTCGCCGATCATGTCCGGCGACGCGCCCAGCATGCGCTCCATGAGCGCGATGACGAAGCCGTTGCCGACCGTCATCATGAAATTGGGGCACCAGTTGCGCAGGGAACAATCGGCAACCGCGACATTGCGCCCGACATTGGCGATCAGGTCGGTCATCAGTCCCGATTCGGAACCCACATATTCGACGTCGATCGCGATGCCGGTCTCGCTGTGGAAGATATCAGGCAGGAATTCGCTGTAGAGATGGCCGATATCGGAACCGATCTTGGCGATCGTCTTGCGGTCTGACAACCCTCCCGTCAATTTTGCAAGCAGGGCGGTGTCGATGGCGGGTGCTTGTTGCGCTGCAGCTTTTGCCATCGTCATGCCGCCTTGTTTTCGCCGCCGGGGTTCATCATCTCCTGTTCGACGGCGTCAATCGACGGCCGCTCGTAGTTGGAGATGGTCTTGCGGCCATATTCGAGCGCGACCTGCGGCACCGAGCCGTTCATGTAGGCGATCAGCGTCTGCTTGACGATGATGTAGAGGCGGTGCTGCTTGGTGCGGACGATCTTGACCTGCGACGCCAGCGGGTTGCAGATCGAATAGGACAGGATGATGCCGAGCATGGTGCCGACGAGTGCGGCGCCGATCAGGCCGCCCAGCACTTCCGGCGATTCGTTGATCTTGCCCATGGCCTTGATGACGCCGAGAACCGCCGCGACGATACCGATGGCGGGGAAAGAATCGCCCATGGTGGTGATCGCGTGATAGGGTTTCAGCTTGTCGTTCAGGATGGTCTCGATTTCCTCATCCATCAGCGCCTCGATTTCGTGGCTGCGGGCGTTGCCGATGATGATGAGGCGGACATAGTCACAGATGAACGAGGTCAGTTCCTTGTTTTTCAGAACCGAGGGCGCGCTCTGGAAGATCGAGGATTCTTCCGGATTGTCGATATGGGCCTCGATCTCGTTGCGCGATTTCGTGCGCAGATCGCGCATCAGCGAATAAAGCACGCCGAGCACGTCGAGATAGTTTCGCTCCTTCGGGACCGAATGCTTGAAGGCCTCGCCGAGCGCCTTGCCCGAGTCCTTCACGACCTTCATGGGGTTCGCCATGATGAAGCCGCCGAGACCGGCGCCGCCGATGATCATCAATTCGAACGGCTGAATCAGCACGTCCAGATGACCGCCCATCGCCATATAGCCGCCGATGATGCAGCCGAAGGTGATTATAAGTCCAATTACAATATTCATTGATCGACCACGCCCGAACAGTGTTCCATGCCGCCATGTCTAAAAAATGTGGCTTGCGTGAACCTGTCCGCAAAGCCTCTCCCGCGCTGCCGCCTCCAGCCAGTTTCGCACAAGCAAGCCACGGCACTATGCCGGCAAAGGCGGACGTGCGCCTTGAGATCGGGATCAAACGAGAGCGGCGGTTCAGTGACTTCCACCTACACCAGCTACAGACTGATCAGTCAGGATATCGGCAAATCGCTTGAGCGGGTGTCGGAGCAGCCCGACGTGGCGCGCGAGACCGAATATTATCGCGCGAAGATCGGCGATGTGAAATCCATCGACGACTTCATGGCCGATACGCGCCTTTACAATTACGCGCTGAAAGCCCACGGGCTCGAGGACATGGCCTATGCGAAGGCCTTCATCCGCAAGGTGCTGACGGAAGGCACCTCGGACAAGGACGCCTTCGCCAACAAGCTCTCCGACAGCCGCTATGCGGATTTTGCGAAGTCGCTGGATTTTGCCGGCCTGGGGGCGGCGGCGACCGCCACCGACGCCGCCAAATCGGGCGTCATCGGCAAATACACCCGCCAGACGCTGGAACAGGAAGCGGGCGACGACAATAACGGCGTCCGGCTTGCCCTTTATTTCGAACGCAAGGCGTCAACCATTACATCCGGCCTCGACTTTCTGGCGGACGATGCGCTCGCGCAGGTGTTTCGCACGGCCTACAACCTTCCCGACGAATTTGCCGCCGCCGATGTCGACAAACAGGCGGCGCTCATCGAAAAAACCATCGATATCAAGGATCTGCAGGATCCCGAAAAGGTCGGCAAGCTGCTCGAGCGTTTCACCATCATGTGGGAAATGCAAAACCCCTCGACGACCTATGACCCTCTCGCCGTTTTCGGCTCCTCCAGCGGCTACGGCATTTCCCCCGACCTGCTGATCTCCATCAACTCCCTGAAACTCGGAGGCAAATGATATGCAATCCGGACTATACGTCGCCCTGTCCTCGCAGATCGCGCTGGAGCGCCGTCTCACCACCATTTCCGACAATATGGCGAATGTGAACACGGTCGGCTTCCGCGGCTCCGAAGTGAAATTCGACGAAATGGTCGCCAAGAACCACAATGACATGAATGCCCGGGTGGCCTTCGTTTCGCAGGGCAACGACTATCTTTCCACCCGTCAGGGCGCTTTCGAGCAGACCGGCAATTCCTTCGATTTCGCCATCAAGGGCGACGCCTGGTTTTCGCTGGATACGCCCGACGGCCAGATTCTGACCCGCGACGGCCGTTTCACCATGCGTCCGGACGGCGCGCTCATCTCCTCGAACGGTTATCCCGTTCTCGATGCCGGCGGCGGTCCGATCCAGCTCAATCCGAATGGCGGCCCGATCACCGTCGGCCTCGACGGCGCCATCCGGCAGAACGAAAACATCGTCGCTACCCTCGGCATCTTCCAGGCGGATTTCTCGCAAGGGTTCCTGCGTCATCCCAATAGCGGTGTGAAGCCGGTGGCCCAGCCGGTTCCGGTGGTCAACAATCATGAAGTCGGCGTCGTTCAGGGTTATCTCGAACAGTCCAACGTCAACGGCATTTCCCAGATGACCCAGCTCATCCAGGTCAACCGCGCCTTTGAAAGCATCTCCTCGCTGATGCGCGATACCGAATCGACCTTCGGCGAAGGCATCAAGACGCTTGGCGGCGCGCGTTGAGGAACTGAGTAATGACAATGCCGGAATCCATGCTCTCGGCTGACGCCATTTCACCGAAGCTCGCACAGCTGGCCAGCCTTGCCGGGCATTATGCCGATCCGGAGTTTTCGGTGGCGCATGGCGGGCATGTCCGCACCATCGCCGCCGGGCACTATACGGTTTCCGGCCTGTCACGGCATGTGCGGCTCGGAGAGTTCGTCGCCCATCGCAGCGCGACCGGCATTCATCTCGGCGAAGTCGTGCGCGTGGAACCGGACATCTGCTATGTCTGCCCCATCGAGCCCGGCGAGCCGATCGGCATTCACGACACCGTCATCCGCAAGGGCGCCTTCCGCGTCTCGCCCGACGACAGCTGGTGCGGACGCACCATCAACGCGCTCGGCGAACCCATCGACGGCCAAGGCCCTCTGGCCTCCGGCATCGAGCGCCGTTCGATTTCCAACAATGCGCCGCCCTCGATGACGCGCAAAAGGGTGGAAACGCCTTTCAAGACCGGTGTGCGGGCAATCGATATCTTCTCGCCGCTTTGCCTCGGCCAGCGCCTCGGCATTTTTGCCGGTTCCGGTGTGGGCAAATCCACGCTGCTGTCGATGCTCGCCAAGGCAGACGCCTTCGACAAGGTGGTGATTGCTCTTGTCGGCGAACGCGGTCGTGAAGTGCGCGAATTCATCGAAGACACGATGGGCGAGAATATGAGCAAGTCCATCGCCGTCGTCGCGACGAGCGATGAAAGCCCGATGCTGCGCAAGATGGCCCCGCTTTCCGCCGTCACCATCGCCGAACATTTTCGCGATCAGGGCGACAATGTCCTTCTCATCATCGACAGCGTGACGCGCTTTGCCCATGCGATCCGCGAAGTGGCGGTCGCTTCGGGAGAGCCTCCGGTGGCGCGCGGCTATCCGGCCTCGGTCTTCACCGAACTGCCGCGCCTTCTGGAGCGGGCGGGACCGGGCGCGGAAGGCACCGGCACCATCACCGCCATCGTCTCCATTCTGGTGGATGGCGACAATCACAACGACCCGATTGCCGATTCGACGCGCGGTATTCTCGATGGCCATATCGTGCTGGACCGCAGCCTTGCCGAAGAAGGCCGTTACCCGCCGATCAACCCGCTCGCCTCGATCTCGCGTCTCGCCAAGAAGGCCTGGACACCGGATCAGGAAAAGCTGGTGTCGCGCCTCAAGGCGCTGGTGCATCGCTTCGAGGAAACGCGCGATCTTCGCCTCATCGGCGGTTATCGGCCCGGCACCGATCCTGATCTCGACATGGCGGTGAAGCAGGTTCCGATCATCTATGAAACGCTGAAACAGCTGCCGAGCGAACCGGCGGCGCAGGATGCCTATGCCGATCTGGCGACCGCATTGCGCGGGGGAGCACAGAATGGCCAGCCCCAGGTAAACCCGAGAATGAGAGGCTGACCCGTGAACAAGAAGCGGAACGACACTAGCCACGATGAAGACGTGCTGCCTAGGCCCGTTTTCTTTACGCCTGACCGTATTCTCGCATGGACGGGCATCGGGCTTGCGGCTGCAGCAGCCTTTTTCCCCTGGTACGTATTTTTCAACGAAGAAAAATTCGGCATGAAGGTGGCGGGCGGCGACCGCACCCGCGATCTGCCCCATACCGGCCCGCGGGAGGTCTTCAGCGTTTCGCCGATGGCCATGACCAACCGCAACAAGGAAGATACCCCGCCGCCGGCGGATCTGCCCGACATGCTGACGACGGCGACCGTGAACGCAGGCGGCAAGGAAAAACAGAACAATCTGGCAGCCGGGATCGAGGACCAGCCCTTCCCCGGCCAGACCTCCTTCCGTCTGCTGCATGTTTCCAACGGGCGCGCCCTGATCGAGGACGGTTCGGGCATGTATATGGTGAGGGTCGGCTCTACCCTGCCGGACAATGCGTTGCTGACGAAGATCGAACAGCGCAATGGCGAGTGGCTGATAGAGACGTCTTCCGGGAAAACCTATCGTCCTGAAAAATAGAATATTTTTCTCTGGTTCGAAAGGCGCGCCGCATCTGCCGGCGCGCCTTTTTTTGTTTGGGCAGGCCGCATCCATATCCGCGTCTTGCGCCGTTCCGCGCCTTCTCCCCTCCCCGCAAGTCTGACGCAAGATTAGCCCCGTAGGTTCGGGCCATACGAGATGGAGAAGTCTATGCAACCGATTCAACTGTTCGATCTGGCATCCCGCCAAGCGGAATGGCTGAGCGTGCGGCAGGAAGTCGTGGCGACCAACATCGCCAACGCCAACACACCCAAGTTCCGCGCCAAGGATGTCAGCCCTTTCGAAGCGGTCATGCAGGCCACCAGCCAGCAGGTCGGCATGGCGAGGACCAACCCTGCCCACTTCGGCGAGAGCACCCTCAGCGACAATATCGCGGTGCGCGACAACCCGGTCAATAACGAGATCGGCATGCAGGAATCGGGCAATTCGGTCGCGCTTGCGGAAGAAATGACCAAGACCGGCGAGATCAAGCGGCAGTACGAGCTGAACGCCAATCTCGTCAAATCCTTCCATCGCATGATGCTGATGACGGTTAAGAGGTAAGCCATGGATCCCTTGAGTGCGGCGAGCAAGATTGCCGGCAGCGGCCTGGAAGTGCAGTCCACACGACTGCGCATCGTCTCCGAAAACATCGCCAACGCCAGATCGACCGGCGACACCCCCGGCGCCGACCCCTATCGCCGCAAGACCATCACTTTCGGTTCCGAGCTCGACCGTGTCAGCGGCGTGGAGCGCGTGACGGTGAAGAAGCTCGGCGTCGACCGTGGCGATTTCATCAACGAATACGATCCCGGCAATCCGGCCGCCGACAGCAACGGCATGGTGAAGATGCCGAACGTCAACATCCTGATCGAAATGGCGGACATGCGCGAAGCAAACCGCAGCTACGACGCCAATCTTCAGGTCATCCGCCAGACACGCGACCTCGTCGCCTCCACAATCGACCTTCTGAAGGCATCGCAATGATCGACGGTATCAAGCAAGTCAGTTCCCTTTCGCTCACCCGCGGTGCAAGCGGCATTTCCTCACTGACGGAAAGCGTTTTCGGCAGCGAGCAGACGACGCCCGCCCAGCAGACGGGCGCAAGCTTCGCCAGCGTTCTCGGCAATATGTCGGTGGATGCGATGAACAATCTGAAGAAGGCGGAAGTCGCTTCCTTCGAAGGCATTCAGGGCAAGGCGAATACACGTGAAGTGGTCGATGCCATGCTTTCGGCCGAACAGTCGCTGCAGACCGCCATCGCGCTCCGAGACAAGATCGTGTCGGCCTATCTCGACATTACCAAGATGCAGATCTAGCCCAGCAGGAATATTGACATGAGAGCTCTTGCCATCGCTGCCACCGGTATGGACGCCCAGCAGACCAATCTGGAAGTCATCGCCAACAACATCGCCAATATCAACACCACCGGTTACAAGCGCGCGCGTGCGGAGTTCACCGATCTTCTTTACCAGACCGAGCGCATGCAGGGCGTGCCGAACCGGGCCAACCAGGCGATCGTGCCCGAAGGCGCCAATATCGGCCTCGGCGTGCAGACCTCGGCCGTGCGCAACATCCACACCCAGGGCAACCTGATCGAGACCGGCAACAAGCTGGACGTCGCGATCATCGGCCAGGGCTGGTTCCAGATCGAGGCGGCGGACGGTTCGACGCTCTACAGCCGCGCCGGCGCCTTCAACAAGAATGCCGACGGCAATCTGGTGACGATCGATGGCTATAACGTCATTCCGAACATCAATATCCCGACCGATGCGCAGGACATCACCGTTACCCGCACGGGACAGGTGACCGCCCGTATCGGCAATGCCACGGAATTCACCGAACTCGGCCAGCTCACCATCGCCAACTTTGCCAACGAAGCCGGCCTGAAGCCGCTCGGCGACAACCTCTTCGCCCAGACGCCGGCCTCCGGCGACGCGGTGATCGGCGTGCCTGACGATCCGAGCTACGGCTACATCAAGCAGTCCTATCTCGAAGGCTCGAACGTCGACGCCGTCAAGGAAATCACCGACCTGATCACGGCGCAGCGCGCCTACGAGATGAATTCCAAGGTCATCACCACCGCTGACGAAATGGCTTCGATTGTCAGCAAGAACCTGAAGTAAGAACGGAAAGGCAGGCGAACATGAGGTTTGGCCGGAAACATAGCAGCAGCAGAACGGCGCTCGTCCGTATATGCCTTGCGTCTGCCTTTTCACTGGGCGCCCTGACGCCCGCTCTTGCCCAGGCGCCGATGGCGCTGGTTCCCACCCGCACGATCTATCCGGGCGAAACGATCACGCCCGAACAGGTGAAGCCGGTGGAAGTGACCAATCCCAATATTTCCTCGGGTTATGCGAGCGATATCAGCGAAGTGGAAGGCATGATCTCCAAGCAGACCCTGCTTCCCGGACGCACGATCCCCGTTGCCGCCCTGCGCGAACCCTCGCTGGTGGTGCGCGGCACCAGCGTCAAACTCGTCTTCACCATCGGCAATATGACGCTGATGGCTTCGGGAACGCCGATGACCGACGGCTCGCTCGGCGAAATCGTGCGGGTGCGCAACATCGATTCCGGCGTCATCGTCAACGGCACGGTCATGAAGGACGGAACCATTCAGGTGATGGCGAAATGAGAGTGCTTCGTATCCTGGCCGCGGCCATTCTGTTTTCGGCCCAGCCCTTCCTTCCCGTTCCGGCAGCCCACGCGGATACATCCCGCATCAAGGATATCGCATCGCTGCAGGCGGGGCGTGACAACCAGCTGATCGGTTACGGTCTCGTGGTCGGCCTGCAGGGCACGGGCGACAGCCTGCGCTCCTCGCCGTTTACCGAACAATCCATGCGCGCGATGCTGCAAAATCTCGGCATCACCACGCAGGGCGGTCAGTCGAACGCCAAGAACATCGCCGCCGTGATGGTGACGACCAATCTCCCGCCCTTCGCCAGCCCCGGCAGCCGTGTCGACGTGACGGTCAGCTCACTGGGCGACGCCTCGTCGCTGCGCGGCGGCACGCTCATCATGACCTCGCTTTCCGGCGCGGACGGGCAGATTTACGCGGTCGCCCAAGGTGCGCTGATCGTCAACGGCTTTTCCGCACAGGGGGATGCCGCGACGCTGACGCAAGGCGTCACCACCTCCGCCCGCGTGCCGAACGGCGCGATCATCGAGCGGGAGCTGCCGTCCAAGTTCAAGGATTCGGTCAATCTGGTCCTTCAGCTGCGCAATCCGGATTTTTCGACGGCGGTGCGCGTCGCCGATGTCGTCAACGCCTTTGCCCGCGCCCGTTATGGCGATCCCATTGCCGAACCGCGCGATTCGCAGGAAATCGCGGTGCAGAAGCCCCGTGTCGCGGATCTCACCCGGCTGATGGCGGAAATCGAAAACCTGACCGTGGAAACGGATACGCCGGCCAAGGTCGTCATCAACGAGCGCACCGGCACGATCGTCATCGGCGCGGATGTGCGCATTTCCCGCGTCGCCGTCAGCTACGGAACGCTGACCGTGCAGGTGACGGAATCGCCGCAGGTCATCCAGCCGGCGCCCTTCTCGCGCGGCCAGACGGCCGTGCAGCCGCAGACGGATATCATGGCATTGCAGGAAGGCAGCAAGGTCGCCATCGTCGAAGGGCCTGACCTTCGCACGCTGGTTGCCGGTCTCAACAGCATCGGGCTCAAGGCGGACGGTATCATCGCCATTCTGCAAGGCATCAAATCCGCCGGCGCCCTTCAGGCGGAGCTTGTGCTGCAATGATGGAAACTCGGAAGAACAACGCTTTCCCGAATGGCCTTGTCCGCTTCGCGGCCGTCGCCTCGCTGCTTTTCCTGCTTCCCGCCGCTGGCGCCGAAAGCCAGCAGAACGTGGTTTCGGAACTCAGCACGCAGGATGAAATCCAGAAATTCTGCACCAACATCGCCGATGCGGCCCGCGACCAGCGCTATCTGCTGCAAAAGCAGGAGCTGGAAAAGCTGCAGTCCGACGTCAACGAGCGCATTGCCGTGCTGGAAGACCGCAAGGCGGAATATGAGGATTGGCTGGCCCGCCGCGAACACTTCCTCAATCAGGCGAAAAGCAATCTCGTCGATATCTACAAGACGATGAAGGCCGATGCCGCCGCACCCCAGCTCGAAAAGATGCATGTGGAAATAGCGGCCGCCATCATCATGCAGCTGCCCCCGCGCCAATCGGGCCTCATCCTCAGCGAGATGGATGCGCAGAAGGCCGCTGTCGTCGCCGGCATCATGTCGCAGGCAACCGATAAAAACACTTCGAAGGATCCTTCATGAGCACGCGTCGTCTTCCGGCCCTCCTCCTGCCGCTCGCCTTGCTTGCCGGCTGCCAGAACAACCAGACCCTGAAGGAAATCGGCAACGCACCCGCGATGAGCCCGATCGGCAGCGGCCTGCAATTCAGCCAGACGCCGCAAATGGGCATGTATCCGAAGCAGCCGAAACATATGGCGAGCGGCTACTCGCTGTGGAGCGACAGCCAGGGCGCCCTGTTCAAGGATCTGCGCGCGCTCAACATCGGCGACATCCTGACCGTCAACATCCAGATCAACGACAAGGCCGATTTCGACAACGAGACCGAGCGCAACCGCACCAATTCCAGCGGTTTGAACTGGAAGGCGGATGCGCAGGTGTTCGGCTGGAACCCGAAGGCCGATTCCAGCATCAATTACGGTTCCGACACCGACACCCAGGCAAAGGGCAAGACCAAGCGGTCTGAAAAGCTGACGCTGCTGGTGGCCGCCGTGGTGACCGGCATTCTGGAAAACGGCAACCTCATCATCAGCGGTTCGCAGGAAGTGCGCGTGAACCACGAAATCCGCATCCTCAATGTCGGCGGTATCGTCAGGCCGCAGGATGTGGATGCACAGAACATGATCTCCTACGAGCGCATCGCCGAAGCGCGCATCTCCTATGGCGGTCGCGGACGTCTGACGGAAGTGCAGCAGCCCCCGGTCGGGCAACAGGTCGTCGACCTGTTCTCGCCGCTCTGACCTCGGCACACGGGAACGGGACTGACCCATGGAAAACGAACAGGCTGAGGGCAAGAAAAAATCCTCCCCTCTGGTCATGACCATCGCAGGCGTTGTGATCCTCACGCTGCTCGGCGCGGGCGGCGGCTGGCTGGTGGGCGGCATGATCGCGCCGAAGATCGCCGGCGCGGAGGCGCATGCCCCGGCTGCCGCCGGCGGACACGGCGAGAAAAAGGAAGAAGGGATCGAGAAAATCTCGGCCGAAGCGAACGGCATCGTCCAGCTCGATCCCATCACCACCAACCTCGCCTATCCCTCGACGAACTGGGTGCGGCTGGAAGTGGCGCTGATGTTCAAGGGGCCGGTCGAGGTGGGTCTGGCGGAAGATATCCACCAGGACATCATGGCCTATGTCCGCACCGTTTCCCTTCAGCAGCTGGAAGGGCCGCGCGGCTTTCAATATCTTAAGGATGACATTCAGGAACGAGTTGACCTGCGCTCTCAAGGGCGCGTATCCAAGGTCATGTTCCGGACCTTTGTCATCGAATGATTCGATTTCTTGTAACCATCGCCGTCCTCCTTGCCTTGCCGGGTCTTGCCAGTGCCCAGCAATTTCCGTCCGATCTGTTCAACACGCAGATAGACGGCTCCGTTGCGGCATGGATCATCCGCACCTTCGGCCTGCTGACGGTTCTCTCGGTCGCGCCGGGCATCCTGATCATGGTCACGAGCTTTCCGCGCTTCGTGATCGCCTTTTCGATCCTCAGATCCGGCATGGGACTGGCTTCGACCCCGTCCAACATGATCCTGCTGTCGATGGCGATGTTCATGACCTTCTACGTCATGTCGCCGACCTTCGACAAAGCCTGGACCGACGGCGTGCAGCCGCTTCTGCAGAACCAGATCAACGAACAGCAGGCCGTGCAGCGCATCGCCGAGCCCTTCCGCACCTTCATGAACGCCAATACGCGTGACAAGGATCTGAAGCTTTTCGTGGATATCGCCCGCGAGCGAGGCCAGGAAGTGATGACCGACAATGTCGTCGATTATCGCGTGCTGGTTCCGGCCTTCATGCTGTCGGAAATCCGGCGCGGTTTCGAGATCGGTTTTCTCATCATCCTGCCGTTTCTGGTCATCGATCTGATCGTCGCCACCATCACGATGGCGATGGGCATGATGATGCTGCCGCCGACCTCGATTTCGCTGCCGTTCAAGATCCTGTTCTTCGTGCTGATCGACGGCTGGAACCTGCTGGTCGGCAGTCTCGTCAGATCGTTCAACTGACGGCCTCTGTGCCTGATTGACACCCGTTAACCCTGTTTTTTAACCCCGCGTGCCCAGGTACGCGGGTTTTGCGCGTTTTTACGCTTTGGTTACCAGTTTTTCTGGCGACTTGGTAACTATCTTTTTAAATAAAAAAATTACCATTTAACTAAATCAAAAAGTAACCATAAGTATTTTCCAATATTTCTTGGCCACCAAATTAATAATTGGGCAATTTTTCGCTGCGAATTTCTTTCTACACGCAGCGGGTTTGGTTTCTGAAACTAAGCATTTCCGAACCGAGTGGCATGAAGCCGAAACGTTGCGACCGGTAATACCAAACCCGGTATGTCCCCACTCCAGTATCTCGTAAAAACAAGGGACACATTTATTATGGCAAGCATTCTCACCAACACCAACGCAATGGCCGCTCTCTCGACCCTGCGTTCCATCGCTTCCGACCTGTCGACCACGCAGGACCGCATTTCTTCCGGCCTGAAGGTTGGTTCGGCTTCGGACAACGCTGCTTACTGGTCGATCGCGACCACCATGCGTTCCGACAACAAGGCTCTCGGTGCAGTATCTGACGCACTGGGCATGGGCGCTGCCAAGGTTGACACCGCATCTGCCGGTATGGAAGCCGCTATCGATGTTGTCACCCAGATCAAGGCCAAGGTCGTTGCCGCAAAGGAAGAAGGCGTCGACAAGACCAAGATTCAGGAAGAAGTTACCCAGCTTCTCGATCAGCTGAAGTCGATCGGCACGGGCGCTTCGTTCAACGGTGAAAACTGGCTCGTTTCCACCGCCAACGCCACCAAGACGGTCGTATCCGGCTTCGTCCGCGACGACAACGGCAATGTCAGCGTCAAGACGACGGACTACGCGCTGGATGCATCGTCCATGCTCTACACCGAAGCGACGCCGGGCACGATCGATGCCAACTCCGGTATCCTGAACGCTACCGGTGCAACCACCACCGTCGGCGCCAAGACCTACACCCAGATCTCCGTTCTCGACCTCAACGTCGGCACCGATGACCTGGACAACGCTCTTTACTCCGTTGAAACGGCCCTGACGAAGATGACCAGCGCCGGCGCCAAGCTCGGCTCGCTGTCTGCACGTATCGACCTGCAGACCGACTTCGCCGACAAGCTGTCCGACTCCATCGAAAAGGGTGTTGGCCGCCTCGTCGACGCCGACATGAACGAAGAGTCTACCAAGCTGAAGGCTCTGCAGACGCAGCAGCAGCTGGCAATCCAGGCTCTGTCGATCGCCAACAGCGACTCGCAGAACATCCTGTCGCTCTTCCGCTAAGAGCTGAACTTCTCATAGCCCTTCGGGGCTGGGGGACCCATTTTCTTCCCACATGCATTCGGGGGCTGACCAAATGCATATCCGGGCAGAAAGCATAAAGGTTCGATAGGCTGAATCGAACCGAATGCACCAGACAGGCCGCATCCCGAATAAGGATGCGGCCTTATCTTTTTTTTAAATATTTCGGGATACGCGCGCGCACGCGCGAGAGTTGTAATTTTGAATTTTCATAATGCTGATTTTCTTTTCCCGCTTATCAATTCATTAACCAAACTGGCGTTACCTAAGCTCATCGAAACGGCGAGCTAACGTTAAAAATCAGCCAGTTAGCAGGCATGATGCTGTGCGCCGTTCCCGGTGAAACCGGAATGTCCCTTCTTTAATCAGCCATTCAAGGGGCACACTACTATGACGAGCATTATTACCAATGTCGCAGCAATGTCTGCGCTCCAGACTCTGCGCACCATCGGCCAGAACATGGAATCCACCCAGGCACGCGTTTCCTCCGGCCTCCGCGTTGGCGAAGCTGCTGACAATGCTGCCTACTGGTCGATCGCGACCACCATGCGCTCCGACAACATGGCGCTTTCCTCGGTTTCCGACGCTCTCGGCCTCGGCGCCGCCAAGGTAGACACCGCTTCTGCCGGTATGGAATCGGCAATCGAAGTCGTTAAGGAAATCAAGGCAAAGCTGGTCACGGCAACGGAAGAAGGCGTCGACCGCACCAAGGTTCAGGAAGAAATCGATCAGCTGCAGAACCAGCTCGTATCGATCGCACAGGGCGCATCCTTCTACGGCGAAAACTGGCTCGTAGGCACTTCGACCCTCGGCGCTACCACGCCCGGCACGGACCCGGACAAGTCGGTCGTCGCTGGCTTCGTTCGCTCCACCGGCGGTGCCGTTAACGTCACGACCACGAAATACGCCCTCGACAACACCGCAACCGGCAACACTCTTTTCGGTTCGGTTGACGCCACGGGCGCCCCCGACACGAGCGGTATTCTCGGCACGACCGGAACGTTCACGACTGTCACCGCTCAGTCCGTCTACACACTGGACATCACCCAGTATGCAGCCGCAGACCGCGCCACCAACATGGCCGAAGCACTGACGCTGGTTGAAAACGCTCTCAAGGCAATGACGAGCGCCGCAGCCAAGCTCGGCTCGCTCTCCATGCGTATCGGCCTGCAGGAAGACTTCGCTTCCAAGCTGTCCGACTCCATCGACAAGGGCATCGGCCGCCTCGTGGACGCTGACATGAACGAAGAGTCCACCCGCCTCAAGGCCCTGCAGACCCAGCAGCAGCTCGGCGTTCAGGCTCTCTCGATCGCCAACAGCAACTCCGAAAGCATCCTGTCGCTCTTCCGTTAATCGAAGACCGAAAGCGAAAAAATCAACCGCGCCGAAAGGCGCGGTTTTTGTTTGTGCAATTGACTGCAAAATTCATTAATTTCTTGATTAAGACTTCATTAACCAAATCACCGCTAAATCAAGCCATCGAAACGACTCGTTAACCAAGACGAAAAAGAGGTTAACAGGCATCACGCCGCGTTGTCGTTTCCGGCGATCCCGGAATGTCCCTTCCCATTTAGCCAGCTCAGAGGGGCAATTATGACAAGTATTCTGACAAACACCGCCGCCATGTCGGCGCTTCAGACACTGCGTGCAATCAGCGGCCAGCTCGAAGACACGCAATCCAGAGTTTCTTCCGGGCTGCGCGTTAAAACGGCTTCCGACAACGCCGCTTACTGGTCGATCGCGACCACCATGCGTTCGGACAACATGGCCCTTTCCGCGGTTCAGGATGCACTGGGACTGGGTGCCGCGAAGATCGATGTCGCTTATTCCGCAATGGAAAGCGCCGTCGAAGTCGTGAAGGAAATCAAATCGAAAATCGTCGCGGCAACCGAAGAGGGCGTCGACAAGACAAAGATCCAGGAAGAAATCGACCAGCTGAAAAAGCAGCTGGAATCGATTGCGCAGGGCGCATCTTTCAGCGGTGAAAACTGGTTGCTGGGCACCGGCGCAAAGACCGTCGTTTCCGGCTTTGTCCGTGACGGCAGCGGTTCCGTCAACGTGACGAAAACCGACTATACGCTTATCGATACGACGACCGCGACAGAAACACCCAATGTGATTTTTGGCCTGACCGGCACGCCCGCAACGCTCGACACCACAAAAGGCATCATCGGAGAGGCCGGAGTAGCCTCGGGCATTTCCGTATGGGATATCGATCTCAAACTTTTCGATAGTGCAACGCCCCCGACCTACACGATCGGCAATCTTCTCACCGATGTCGAAACCGCGTTTCAGTCGCTCAGCAGCGCATCTTCCGCCCTCGGCTCCATCAAGATGCGCATCGGCCTGCAGGAAGACTTCATCTCCAAGCTCACCGACTCCATCGACAGCGGCATCGGCCGCCTGGTGGATGCGGACATGAACGAAGAATCAACGCGCCTCAAGGCATTGCAGACACAGCAGCAGCTGGGCATCCAGTCGCTTTCCATCGCCAATACCAGTTCCGAAAATATCCTGTCGCTATTCCGTCAGTAAGCGGCGCCCGATGGCTACGGGCGGTTTCGTCCCGCTCTGGCAGCAACAGAATATTCGGATATGGAAACCGCGCTTCGCAAGGGGCGCGGTTTTCCATTTGCCGCTAACTGCGCGGCGCGCGCATGCATCAACCGCCGCAGGCGATCGGTTCAACAACCGCGTAAACATTTGAAATTTCGGAGAGAAATGGTGCTGCTAGAGAGATTTGAACTCTCGGCCTCTCCCTTACCAAGGGAGTGCTCTACCCCTGAGCTATAGCAGCATCCGGTGCCGAAGCGTTTGCTTCAGCATCAAGCGTGGCGGCCTATTGCCATAGGTTTTTGACGAGCGCAAGTCGCAAAACGATATTCTTCACCAAGCGGGGCAAAAAAGCGTGCCCCCTGTTGAAAAATACATTTTTCAGATATTGCTGAATCTATGAACGAACATCATGACAAACAGGCAAAGGCATCGGTTTCCGCCGTCGCTTCCGCGGAAGCATCCGCCCCGGTGGCCGATGGCAAGCCGCAGGCGGGGCCCGGCGAAAAGGCGCGGCAGCGCGAGGCGGAACGCAAGGCGCGGGCGGCCAAGAAGCTTCGTGAAAATCTTTTAAAGCGCAAACAGCAGGTTCGCGCGCGCCGTGCCGGCGAAGAGGACGAGACGATTGGCCTGCCTGCCGCAAAAACGGACGAATCATCCTCATAGAGAATTCACCAAGCATAAATTGAAACGCCGCGGAAATTCGTCTAAGGACGCGCCTTTCCGCAAGGCACGATAAAGAAAGGCGGGCACAGGCCCGTAGGGACGCATGGATCGCATCAGAATTACGGGTGGCAACAAGCTAAACGGCATCATTCCCATCTCCGGCGCCAAAAACGCCGCCTTGCCGTTGATGATCGCATCGCTTCTGACCAGCGACACGCTGACGCTCGAAAACGTGCCGCATCTGGCGGACGTGGAGCAGCTCATCCGCATTCTCGGCAATCACGGCGTCGATATTTCCGTCAACGGTCGCCGCGAAAGCCAGGGCGAAGCCTATTCCCGCACCGTGCACTTCACCTGCCGCACCATTGTCGATACCACCGCACCTTACGAGCTGGTGTCCAAGATGCGCGCAAGCTTCTGGGTCATCGGCCCGCTTCTGGCGCGTGAGGGCCGCGCCCGCGTTTCCCTGCCCGGCGGCTGCGCCATCGGCACGCGCCCGGTCGACCTGTTCATCGAGGGCCTCGAGGCGCTTGGCGCAACGATGGAGATCGATGGCGGCTACATCAACGCCACGGCGCCCAAGGGCGGTCTGATCGGCGCGGTTTACACCTTCCCGAAAGTTTCCGTCGGCGCGACGCATGTGATGCTGATGGCCGCAAGCCTTGCCCGCGGCACCACCGTCATCCACAACGCCGCCCGCGAGCCGGAAGTGGTAGATCTTGCGCAATGCCTGATCGCCATGGGCGCGAAGATCGAAGGCGCCGGCACCTCTACCATCACCATCGAAGGCGTCACCTCGCTCTCTGGAGCACGTCACCGCGTTCTGCCGGATCGTATCGAAACCGGCACCTATGCCATGGCAGTGGCAATGACCGGCGGTGACGTGGTGCTGGAAGGCACGCGCGCAGCGCTGCTCGACAACGCGCTCGACACGCTGAGGCTTGCAGGCGCCACGATCAGCGAGACGGAGACAGGCCTTCGCGTCGTGCGCAACGGCAACGGCATCCAGCCGGTCGATATCGTCACCGAGCCCTTCCCCGGCTTCCCCACCGACCTGCAGGCGCAGTTCATGGCGCTGATGACCCGCTCGCAGGGTGTTTCGCATATCACCGAAACCATCTTTGAAAACCGCTTCATGCATGTGCAGGAACTCGCCCGTCTCGGTGCGAAGATTTCGCTTTCCGGCCAGATGGCCCGCATCGAGGGCGTCTCCCGCCTGAAGGGCGCGCCTGTCATGGCGACCGACCTGCGCGCTTCCGTATCGCTGGTCATTGCCGGCCTCGTGGCGGAAGGCGAGACCATGGTTTCGCGCGTCTACCACCTCGATCGCGGCTTCGAACGCCTTGAGGAAAAGCTCACCCGCTGCGGTGCGCTGGTCGAACGCGTCAGCGATTGATCCTGTCTTCGCCGCTCATCCGTTTTCTACCCGTTGCAGAGTGGGCCCGGACTGCCTATTTCCAATGTAAGTCATGGAAATAGCGGTCCGCACCGCAGAAGAAGGAAGAAAAAGATGAGCGGCCTGAAATTGCTCGCGCTGGATACTGAAGATCTCTCCGTCATCTCGACGCATATGCAGGACAGTGTCTTCAAGCTGAAGGATGTTGCCTTCGAGCCGAAGCACGGCCAGTTCACGCTTTCCGCCAACCGTTTCGTCTGGGAAAGCACTGACAAAAAGAACCTGCCGCCGGAACGCTGCCGAAGCGTCGTTTTCCTGAAACGCGTCTCGGCCGTCCGCTCGCACGGCATCAACCGCGCCGACAGGGAACAGGTGCTGTCGCTTCTTGCCATCCGCTTCGTGCAGAACGGCGAAGGACCAGATGGAGCCGTGGAATTGACGCTTTCGGGCGGCGGCGCCATCGCGCTCGATGTCGAATGCATCGAAGCGCAATTGACCGATGTGAGCGGCGCATGGGAAACGGCTGCCAAACCGCATCATCCAGACAGCGAATAAGCACACCGCGCCATTGCAACGGTTGCCTTTCGTCACCGTTTCGATTTATGCCACATACCAGAGCCGCAATTTTTCTGCGGTAAGTTCGTGCACCTCGCGGGATCGCCCGCGGGGACAATGAAAGGGTAGTGGCGTGGCAATCTGGCTGGAGCAGGCGTCGGCGGATTTCGAACAGAAATTCGCGGCCTTCCTGACAACCAAGAGAGAAGTTTCCGAAGACGTCAACGCAACCGTTCGCGACATCATCAACGATGTCCGACATCGCGGCGATGCGGCCCTTGCCCATTATTCCCAGAAATTCGACGGTATCGATTTCACCAAGGTCTCGATGCGTGTCACGGCGGACGAGATCGATGCGGCCTTTGCCGCCGTCGACAAGAGCGTCATCGAGGCGCTTGAACTTGCTGCCCGGCGTATCGAAAAACACCATGCGCGGCAGATGCCGAAGGATGATATTTACGAGGACGATATCGGCGTGGGCCTCGGCTCGCGCTGGACCGCCATCGAAGCTGTGGGCCTTTATGTGCCCGGCGGCACGGCGAGCTATCCAAGCTCGGTGCTGATGAACGCCGTGCCTGCCAGGGTCGCCGGTGTGGAGCGCATCGTCATGGTCGTGCCGGCCAATGGCGGCGCGGTCAATCCGGCGGTGCTGGCTGCGGCGCGTATTGCGGGCGTCGAAGAAATCTATCGCATCGGCGGCGCACAGGCCGTCGCCGCACTTGCCTATGGCACGGAAACCATCGCACCGGTCGCCAAGATCGTCGGTCCCGGCAATGCCTATGTGGCGGCCGCAAAACGCCAGGTCTTCGGCACCGTCGGCATCGACATGATCGCCGGTCCCTCCGAAGTGCTTGTCATTGCCGACAGGGACAATGATCCCGACTGGCTTGCCGCCGATCTTCTGGCGCAGGCGGAGCATGATCGCGGCGCGCAATCCATCCTCATCACCGACAATGCCGAACTCGGCAAGGCCGTTGAAGCCGCTGTCGAGCGACAGTTGAAGCGCCTGTCACGCTCCGAGACGGCGGCGGCAAGCTGGGCCGATTTCGGCGCGGTCATTCTGGTCGAAAAGCTCACCGACGCCATTCCGCTCGCCAACCGCATCGCCGCCGAGCATCTGGAACTTGCCGTCGATGACCCGGATGCCCTGATGGCGCATATCCGCAATGCGGGCGCGATCTTCGTCGGACGCCATACGCCGGAAGTGATCGGCGATTATGTCGGCGGCTCCAACCACGTGCTTCCGACGGCCCGGTCGGCGCGCTTCTCCTCTGGCCTCTCGGTGCTGGATTTCGTCAAGCGCACCTCGATCCTGCGGCTTGGGCCGGAGCAGTTGCGACAGCTTGCACCCGCGGCCATCACCCTTGCCCGGTCCGAGGGACTGGACGCGCATGCGCGTTCCGTCTCCATTCGCCTCAATCCGGAAAGTTAAGCGATGGCTTCAGGCGATTTCCGGCTTTGCGACGTGGTACTGGACGACAGCATCGGCCGGTCCACGCCCGACGTTGAGCATGAACGCGCCGTCGCCATTTTCGACCTGATCGAAGAAAACAGCTTCGAACCTTTCGGCCATGATGGCGGCCCCTATCGGCTGCATATATCGCTGGTCGATGCCAAGCTGGTTTTTTCGATCCGCACCGAAGACGAGAAGGATGTCGCGACCCACATTCTGTCGCTGACGCCGTTCCGCCGCATCATCAAGGATTATTTCCTGATCTGCGAAAGCTATTACGAAGCGATCCGCTCCTCTACGCCGAGCCAGATCGAGGCGATCGACATGGGCCGGCGCGGCATTCACAATGATGGCTCGCAGACGCTGATGGACCGGCTTTCGGGCAAGATCAGGATAGATTTCGACACGGCGCGCCGCCTCTTCACCCTTGTCTGCGTGCTTTATTGGCGGGGTTAGAGATGATCGATCCTGCCGCAGCGCCAAACGAGGGACGAGCGCCCAAATCGGTCCTCTTCATGTGCGGCATGAACTCCATCCGTTCCCCCATGGCGGAGGTCATCGCCAAACGGCTGGTGGCGCCCGGCATCTACATCCAGTCCGCCGGCGTGCGAGCCGGCGAGCGCGATCCATTCGTGGATGCGGTGCTGGAAGAACAGGGTTTTTCGCTCGGCAAGCACAAACCGCGCACTCTGGACGAGATCGAGGATGATTTTTTCGATCTGATCATTACATTGACGCCGGAAGCCCATCACGCCGCACTGGAACTGACGCGCTCGAATTCGCTCGACGTGGTCTATTGGCCGACCATGGACCCGACGGTGATCACAGGCACGCGCGAGCAGATTCTTGACGCCTATCGCGAGGTGCGGGACCATCTGGCAAAGCTGATCTCGGAACGACTGCCGAGGCGGCAGCAGCCGGTGGCGGATACGCTTTCAAAAGACTGAAAACTGCCTCGGCCTGTTAAAATCAATCGCGATTTTCAAGCCGATGCTTTAGAGGTTCACAAATGTGCCGGGATTGTGTAGTTTCCGCGCAATTTTCCCGGACTCGATATGTCCGGCACTATCAACAGGAAGAAAACCCTTACATGACAAAAGAAGAAGTCCTTGAATTCCCGGGCATCGTAACCGAATTGCTGCCGAACGCAACATTCCGCGTGAAGCTTGAGAACGACCACGAAATCATCGCCCACACGGCGGGCCGCATGCGCAAGAACCGTATCCGCGTTCTGGCCGGCGACAAGGTGCTGGTCGAAATGACGCCTTACGACCTCACCAAGGGCCGCATCACCTATCGCTTCAAGTAATCCACCTTCCGCATCGGACGCCCGGGCAGCGCAATGACCAATTCAAAACAAAAGCTCGTTCTGGCATCCGGCTCGCCGCGGCGTCTGGAGCTGCTGCATCAGATCGGTATCGAACCGGCACGTCTGATGCCGATGGATATCGACGAGACGCCGGCCAAGCTCGAGCATCCGCGCACGCTCTGCCGCCGTCTGTCACTGCAGAAGGCGGAAGCCGCGCAGGCGGCGCTGAAGAACGAACAGGCGTGGAAAGACGCCTATGTTCTGGGATCCGATACGGTGGTCGCCGTCGGTCGCCGCATCGTCGGCAAGGCCGAATATACGGAAGAGGCCTCGGCGGCGCTGCATCTTCTCTCGGGACGCAGCCATTGGGTCTATACCGGCATCTGCCTCGTGACCCCCGGCGGCAAGATCCGCCAGAAGGTGGCGGAGACCAAGGTGCGCTTCAAGCGCCTCTCCACGCGGGAGATCGAGGCTTACATCGCGTCGGGCCAGTGGCGCGGCAAAGCGGGAGCCTATGGCATCCAGGGCATTGCCGGCGCCTTCGTGCAGAAACTGACCGGCTCCTATACCAATGTCGTCGGCCTGCCGCTTTATGAAACCATGTCGCTTCTTTCCGGAGAAGGATTTGAGGTGACTTCGGGCTGGCTCGAAGGATAGGCCATGGCAAAGTCCCCCACCGAAGGCACTGGAAACGTCACCCCGCTTCGCAAATCCCAGCCATGCCCGGAATGCGGGCGGCCCTCGACGCGCGAAGACTATCCTTTCTGTTCGGATCGCTGCCGCTCGCTCGATCTCGCCCGCTGGCTGAACGGCTCCTACGCCATTCCGGTTGCGGACGATGAGAGCAGCGCCGGCGGACAGGACGGCGCTAAAAATAACGCCGAATGAGACCGTGCACCGCCGGAAACCTCGGCGGTGAATTGCATAAGATTTTCAGAGCCACCGCTCACACCACATATTCACCGGGTTGCCGACAGCCCGAAAAACCATATCAGAACCGGCTGACGCCTTTTTCCGCCAGCCCCTTAAGGTCTTGCGATGGACGCAGGCTTGCAAAAGAGAGTGAGCCATGGCGCGCTGCTGTTTGCGGTGCTGGCCGTTTGCCTTGCCATAGGCGCGACGGTGCTGCTGGCCAATGACAAGAAGCACCTCAAAAGCCTGCTGGCCTATCTCAATCTGGCGCCCGCCATACAATCCGCCACGCCACCGAAGATGAAGCCCGTCAAGCGGCAGAAACTCGCCGTCCAAAAAGTCTCTCTGCCGCCGCATCTGCTGAAGTTCGAGCAAGTGGGCGACAGAGCATCTTTCGCCCGCGATTTCGTTGTTTCCGGCAAGGAGCTCTGCGACCGCTTTACCGCCGCAGGTTTCTCCAACCCGCGAGGCTGGCACGCGAGCCCGGTCAACATCCGCAATTTCGAATGCATGGCCGATCTTGCGGCAGGAAACGCATCGGACCCGGCCGAGCGGGCATCGCTCTTTCTTGAAATCAGGGGGGAAGCCTCGGGAGAAATTCGCTCCATCCGGATGAAGGCCGTTGCGCCCAAGACACCGGACGGCGCGGCCGTTCTGACGAAGCTCGATGAAGCGCTCGCCATGATTATCGGACAGACACGCTGGGCCGATCTGGCGGACATGCTTGAGCCGGCACGCCGGATGCAGCCCTATCAGGCACAACATTTCGGTATTTCGGTTTCCATAAAACCGGAACCGACGGCGCCGCATCGCCTGAACGTGATTTTGCTCGCAAACGAACAATCGCCGGGGTTGAAGCTGACACGCAGTTTCTTCGACCGGGATCGCTGGCTTAGCCCAGCCGCTCCACCGGATCGGCCGGCGCTCTATGCGTCCGTCAAGAAAGACCGTGTCCGGTGAGGCGTAGGCCGCTCAGCCTATTGCAGCCAGCTTGCGCCGCACCGGCGGAATCCTGTCGCTTTGCTGGGCCTGACGTTTGGCCTCCCACTGAAGCGCGGTGCGAACGATTGTCGCCAGATCGTTGAAGCGGGGACGCCAGCCCAGTTCCGACTGGATACGCGATGAATCCGCCACCATGGTCGCAATATCGCCAGGGCGGCGCGGACAATGGATGATCGGGAAATCGCGTTCCGATTCCCGCTGCACGGCCTGCAGGACGTCCAGAACCGAATAACCGACGCCATAACCGCAATTGAGCGTGCGGGTGCCGCCGCCGGCGCGCAGATGCGCCATGGCCAGCATATGGGCGTCGATCAGGTCGCTGACATGAATATAGTCGCGGACGCCGGTGCCATCGGCGGTCGGGTAGTCCGTTCCGTAAACTTCCACCCGGTCGCGGCGACCGGTTGCGGCTTCGCAGGCGACTTTGATGAGGTTTGCCACGCCCGTGGGCGAAGGCCCGGCGCGGCCCTGCGGGTCGGCTCCGGCGACGTTGAAATAACGCAGCGCCACATAGTTGAAATCATGCGCCTGCACGACATCGCGCAGCATGATTTCAGAGGCGAGTTTCGACAGGCCGTAGGGGTTTTCCGGGCTGAGGATCGCGGTTTCAGGAACCGGGCCATCAAAGGGCTGGTTTCCATAGACGGCGGCCGTCGAGGAGAAGATGAAATTGCGGATGCCATGGGCGACCGCCGCAGCGACGAGGGCGCGGGTCGTGCCCGTATTGTTTTCGTAATATTCGAGCGGCTGGCTGATCGATTCAGGAACGCTGACAGAGCCTGCGAAATGGAAAATGGTCTCGATCTGGTTTTCTTCGAAAATCTGGTCCAGCAGGGCGCGGTCCGCCGCATCGCCCAGATAAAAACGCGCCGCCGGCGCAACAGCCCAGCGCGACCCCGTCGAAAGCCGGTCGACGACAACGACCTCTTCCCCGGCATCGAGCAAAGCCCACACCATGTGGCTTCCTATATAACCGGCCCCACCCGTGACCAGAACAGCCATGACACTACTTCCCTGTTTGCTTTTCTTGAGCTCATCAAAGCCAATAATTCTTCATCATTGATTACTTGCACAGCGAATACGCAGCCAATCCACCACCCCATTAAAAAGGTGGCTTACGATTGGTTAGCGCAATGAAGTGCTTTTTATCTATTAGTGAAAATGTTCTCATAAATGGAACTAGGAGCGCATATCACAGAAAATGCCCCACGTCGATGGTTGCGCCGTGGGGTTGCAGTTTTAGGTCTTCGCTGTGATTTTGTTGTCGATTTCCCTACCGCAGCGCGATCCCGGCACGGCAGGGGAAACCATTGCACGGAAAGCCGACGCTTACCTGCCGAGGATATAGGATGCCAGCCGCTCGGCCGCGTCTTCTATCTGCCTGGGGTTGCGCAGGAAACAGGCCCGGAGAAACAGTTCCCCTCCCGGGCCAAAGGCCGTGCCGGGCGCAAGACCAACCCCGGTCTTGTCGACAATATCGAGCGCCGTCGCCCGGCTGTCCGTCACGCCGTCAATCTTGAGGAAGGCGTAAAGGGCGCCGTCCGGCTTCAGGGTTTCCACACGGTTCGTCGCGATGAGCGCATCGCAGAGAATATCGCGGGACGTCAAAGCGCGTTCGTAATTTTCGCGGACGAAACCATCGCCGTGATCGAGGGCGGCAACAGCGCCGCGCTGCATGAATTGCGCCACGCCTGAGGTGGAATATTGAATGAGATTCTCGATCACCTGACCGATGGCCGGCGGGGCGACAAGCCAGCCGACGCGCCAGCCGGTCATGGACCAGTTCTTCGAGAAGGAATTGGCGAAGACGATCTTGTCATCCGGCTCCATGACATCAAGGAAGGACGGCGCACGGCTGCCGGAATAATGATAAAGCGCATAAATCTCGTCGGCGACGATCCACAGATCGTGTTTGCGGGCGAGAGCCAGAACGTCGCGGAGATTGTCGAGCGTCGCCGTCCAACCGGTCGGGTTGGAGGGCGTATTGATGAAAAGCGCCTTCGTCTTGCCGGTGATCGCGCTTTCCAGCCTGTTGATATCGAGATCCCAGCGGCCGTCGCGGAAATCGATGCCGACCGGAACCGCCTTCGCACCCGCCACGCCGATGGCAGCCACGATATTCGGCCATGTCGGAGACAGATAGATCATTTCGTCGCCGGGCGAGGTCAGCGCCTGCACGGCAAGCACGATGGCCTGCATGCCGGAACCGGTCGCGTAAAAATGCTCCGGCGGCAGCGACGCTGCGAAATGACGTTGATAATAGCGGCTCAGCGCCTGGCGCAATTCGGGAATGCCGCGCTGCCAGGTATAGAAGGTTTCGCCGTTGTTCAGCCCATCGATGGCGGCCCGATTGATGAAGTCCGGGCTCGGCAGATCGCCTTCGCCGACCCACAGCGGCAGGAGATTGTCCCGCCCCCTCGCATAATTCACGACTTCAACGATGCCGCTCTCGGGAGCCGCCAGAGAGCGCGCACTCAGACTGTTCAAAATGGACATTAAAGACACTCCGTTTGGTGCCTTCTTATCGCATCGAACCAGCCATGTGCATGATATTCCGTGAGGCGATCATGGATTTTCTTTATGGGTCATCCCCGGCAGGAGATCGCCGGCCTCATGGGCCGGCACATCAGGCCGGGGACGATAGCGGCAATCAACGCGTCTTCAGCAGATCGCGGATTTCGGTGAGGAGCTTGACGTCTTCCGGCGGCGGTGCTGCTTCCGGCTTTTCCTCGACCTTCTTGCGCTCAACGGAATCACGAAGCTTGTTGACGCCCTTGACCATCAGGAAAATGATCCAGGCCAGGATAAGGAAGTTGATGAGAACCGTCAGAAAGTTGCCGTAGGCGAAGACGGCGCCCTGATCGCGGGCGGCGGCGAGCGACGTGGCGTTGACGCTGGAGCTCAGCGGCAGGAAGTAGTTCGAAAAATCGAACCCGCCGAAGATCGCGCCGACAATCGGCATGATGAGATCGTTGACGACGGAGTCGACGATCTTGCTGAAAGCCGCACCGATAATAACACCCACGGCCAGATCCATGACATTGCCGCGGGCAATGAAGGTTTTAAATTCGTTAAGCATTCAGATTGTCCCTCTCTCCTGCTTCGCGAGCTGAAGCTATGTGACTGTCCCTACGGGTCGAACCATATAGGGTCCGGGCGTCATTTGGAATCCGCGGGATTGCATTTATTAGCTTTTTTGCACGCTCACCTTGAACTTTATGCTCAGACCGCGCTCATTCTCAACGGCGTGGAATTCGCCTATGCTTGATATCAGGGAATTCTTGCATGGGGAGGATGCGTGCTTCCTGGGTGGATCATATTCGGTTCGGCCTTCGCTTATGTCCTGCTGCTGTTTGCGGTTGCAAGCTATGGGGACAGGAAGAGCCGCAAAAGAAACGCTCCGAACAAGGGGCGTCCGTTCGTCTATGCGCTCAGCCTGGCGATCTATTGCACCTCCTGGACCTATTTCGGCGGCGTGGGGCTCGCGGCAGACAGGGGGCTGGAATTCCTCGGCATCTATACCGGTCCGATCCTTGCCTTCACCATCGGCATGCCGATCATCCGCCGCATCGTCGAACTGGCGAAAACGGAAAAGCTGACGTCCGTTGCGGATTTCATTGCCGCCCGTTACGGCAAGAACTCCACCGTGGCGATGATCGTCGCCATCATCGCGCTCGTCGGCGCCATTCCCTATATCGCGCTGCAGCTGAAAGCCGTTTCCAGCTCGGTGGCGACGATGGTCGATCCCGGCGATTATGGCATTGGCAGCGGCAATCTTTATTTCCTCGATCTGCCGCTGGTCGTCACCATCGTCATGGCGGGGTTTGCCGTCATGTTCGGCACCCGGCACACCGATGCCACCGAACATCAGGACGGGCTCATTCTGGCGATCTCGATGGAATCGCTGGTCAAGCTGGTCGCGATGTGCACCGTCGGCTTTTACGTGCTCTTCGTGCTCTTCGACGGTCCCGTGCACCTATGGCAACTCGCCTCCGAGAACGAACAGGCCATGCGGGCCATATCCTATCACACGCCCGTCAGCCGCTGGATCGTGATGACGCTGCTTTCCTGCTTCGCCATCATCCTGCTGCCGCGCCAGTTCCACGTCACTGTGGTTGAAAACCGCACCCCGCAAGAGCTGCGCATGGCGGGGTTCCTGCTGCCGCTTTATCTCATCGCGATCAACATCTTCGTGCTGCCGATTGCGCTGGCCGGCATTCTGACGCTCGGCGCCAATGGCGATGCCGACCTCTACGTGCTGCAATTGCCGCTCAATCACCAAATGCCGGTCGTGTCGCTGATCACCTTCATCGGCGGATTTTCGGCGGCGACCGCGATGGTGATCGTCGCTTCGGTGGCGCTATCGATCATGATTTCCAACGATATCGTCATGCCGATCTTTCTGCGGCAGAAGCTGCTGAACCGTTCTCCGCACCGGGACGACTTCGCCAAGACGCTGCTCAACATCCGCAGGACGGCAATCTTTGCGGTGCTGCTTCTGGGCTATGGCTATTATCGCGCCGCCGACAGCGCCACGGGCCTCGCCTCCATCGGCCTTCTGGCATTCGCCGCCATCGCTCAGATGGCTCCTGCCTTGTTCGGCGGGCTGTTCTGGCGGCGCGCCAATGCGCGCGGCGCGATCGCCGGGCTGAGTTCCGGTTTTTTCGTCTGGGCCTATCTGCTGTTCCTGCCAAGCTTCGGTGGGCCTGATAATTCCGAGGTAGCGGCGAATATTCTCGGCTTCCTGTTTTCCGGCAGCACGGTGTTCAACGGACCTGAAGCCGACCCGTTCGTGAATGCGGTCATTCTCAGCCTGCTCGTCAACAGCCTTGCCTTCGTGCTCGGCTCGCTTTCGCGCAATCCGAGGCCGGTGGAGCGCATCCAGTCCGGCATCTTCGTCAAGCGCCACTCGAAATCGCAATTCGCCACGCGCGGCTGGAAAACCCGTGTCAGCGTCGGCGACCTCAAAAGCGCGGTCGCCCGTTATCTCGGCGAGGAGCGCATGCTGCGGTCACTCGCGACCTATGAAAAGACAGCGGGCAGGAAGCTCAATGACGATCAGCCGGCGGACATGGCGCTGATCCATTTCTCCGAACAGTTGCTGGGCAGCGCCATCGGCTCCTCCTCCGCCCGCCTGGTGCTTTCGATCATTCTTCAGAAGGCGGAAGATACCAGCGCGGACACGGCATGGCTGCTCGATCAGGCAAGCGAGGCCCTGCAATATAATCAGGACATGCTGCAGACCGCGCTCGCCCAGATGGATCAGGGCATTGCGGTTTTCGACAGTTCGCAGCAGCTCACCATCTGGAACCGGCGCTTCCGCACGCTGCTGGATTTGCCCGAGCAATTCGGGCAGGTCGGCGTACCGCTCACGGATATCGTTTCGATGCTGCAGGAACGCGGCGACATGCCTGACGGCGACACGAACGAGCTGATTACCAGCTTCCTGACAATGGACCTGCCCTTCTCGCTGGTGCTGGCGGGCGGCGAGCGCATCATCGAAGTGCGCTCCAACACCATGCCGGACAAGGGCATCGTCGCCACCTTCACCGATATCACCCAGCGTGTTGCGAGCGATCAGGCGCTGAAACAGGCAAACGAGACGCTGGAGCAGCGCGTGGCGGAGCGAACAGTGGAGCTTACCCGCGTCAACCGCGAACTGGCGGAAGCGAGGGCATCCGCCGACGAGGCGAATATCGGCAAGACGCGGTTTTTCGCCGCCGCCGGCCACGATATTCTCCAGCCGCTGAATGCCGCCCGCCTCTATTCTTCCTCGCTGGTCGAACGGCTTGGCGCATCGGGAGAAAGCGATCTCGTCCACAATATCGATTCGGCGCTGGAATCGGTCGAAACCATTCTCGGCGCGGTTCTCGATATTTCCCGTCTCGACACCGGCTCGATGAAGGCGCGCATGACATCCGTGCCGCTGAATGAGCTGCTGAAACGCATCGAAACCGATTTCGCGCCGATGGCGCAGGAGAAGAACCTCGACCTCGTGGTCATGCCGACCTCGCTCACGGTCCGCTCGGACCCCAATCTCCTGCGGCGTCTGATACAGAACCTGGTTTCCAACGCCATCAAATACACGCTGAAGGGCAAGGTGGTCGTCGGCGCGCGCCGCCGGGGCGGCGAAGTGGTCATTCAGGTGACGGATTCCGGTATCGGCATTCCTTCATCCAAGTTTCGCACCGTCTTCAAGGAATTCGCCCGGTTGGACGAGGGTGCGAGAACGGCGTCCGGCCTCGGGCTCGGTCTTTCTATCGTCGACCGGCTGTCGCGCATGCTGCACCATCCGGTCCAGCTGATTTCCACCCCCGGAAAAGGCACAACCTTCCGCATCCACCTGCCGCGCGAGGCGGATCGCCTCGTACCGACCAAAGCCGATGGCGGGACAATCAGTCCCGCGGCCAGCGACCGCCTTCAGGGCGTCCGGGTCCTGTGCATCGACAACGAGCCGAAAATCCTCGAGGGCATGACGCTGCTCTTGACGGGATGGGGCTGTGAGGTTTTACCCGCAGGTTCCGTGGCGACGCTTGAGGAGCCCTTCCTCACTTTGACCGAAGCTCCCGACGTCATCGTCGCCGATTACCATCTGGACGATGGCGACGGCATCAGCGCCATCCGTCTCATCAGGACATTTTACGGCAAGACGATCCCTGCCCTGCTGGTGACGGCGGACCGCAGCCCGGAAGTGCGCAGCGATGCCGAAAAATACGGGATTTCGGTTCAGCACAAACCGGTCAAACCGGCGGCGCTGCGGGCCTATATCAACCAGATATCCAGTACGGTGCGGGCAGCGGCCGAATAAAAACTCCCGGACCTTGCGATCCGGGAGCGGTTTTGACCTTCAAAAAACAGACCTATCAGGCCGCCTGATTGTAGCGATCCCTGCCGGTCGCCGAACCCTGCTCCATCTGGAACCGCTGCACCAGATCGAGCAGCGCTTCCACCTCGCCTGACAGTACCCGGCTGGCCGCGCTCGACTGTTCGGCAAGCGCCGCATTCTGCTGCGTCATCTGGTCCATCTGGTTGACGGAGCTGTTGACGTTATGAAGCGCGGAGGACTGGTCCTGCGTCGCCGTCGCGATGGTTTCGACATGCTGGCTGACGGTAACGATCTGCTGGCTGATGGCGGAAAGAACCGTGCCCGCCTCCTGCACCAGCTTCGAACCGGAGCTGACCTCATGCGTCGACTGGTTGATGAGCTGCTTGATCTCGCGGGCCGCGTCGGCGGAGCGCTGGGCAAGCTCGCGCACTTCCTGCGCCACCACCGCAAAACCCTTGCCCGCCTCACCCGCACGCGCGGCCTCGATGCCGGCATTGAGCGCAAGGAGATTGGTCTGGAAGGCGATGTCGTCGATGACCTCGATGATCTGCTCGATCTTGCGCGAGGCGTCTTCGATGCGGCCCATGGCGTCGACGGCGTTGCTGACGACCGAACCGGAACTGTCGGCGCTCTGCTTGGTGATGCGCACGGCCTCATTGGCCTCCCGCGCCCGCTCGGCCGAGGATCTGACGGTAACCGTGATTTCGTCCACGGCGGCGGCAGTCTCTTCCAGCGAGGCGGCCTGATTTTCGGTACGCTTTGACAGATCGACCGACGATTGCTCGATTTCAAAACCGCTATGCTGGATGATGAGCGTGCGCTCGCGGATCTGCCCCAGCGCATCGCGCAGATTGAGAAGGGATTCGTTGAAATCCGTGCGCAGACGGTCGAGACGGCCAGCGAAAGGCGTCTCGATCGTGCGGCTCAGATCGCCACGCGACAGCCTGCCGAGGCCTGAAGCAATCTCGCTGACCGCAAATTCGATCTGGCCGTCGAGCTCCTGTTTCTCGGCGTCGTTGCGGTGACGTTCGGACTCGGCTGCGGAGCGTTCCTCGGCGCTTTTGCCCTCAATCGCCAGTTTCTCGATCGCATTCTCGCGGAAAATCACCAGCGCGCGGGCGATGTTGCCGAATTCATTGGTGTTGGTGGCGTAGGGGATCGGCGTGTCGAGATTGCCGTCCGAAAGGGACTTCACCGCATCGGTCAGCTTGCCAAGCGGCTGAAGCGTGCGCTTGATAACGAAATAGGCGAGCAATCCGACGCCAAGCATGGCGAGCGCGCCGCAGATCAGCATCATGTCGCGCAGGCTGTATATCTGCGCATCGTATACATCCATGGGAACGCCCACGAACAGGATGCCGACGGTTGCGCCGGTCTTGTTCGTAACCGGCATATAACCGGTCATGTAGCTGGTGCCGAACAGCGTGGCGGTGCCAAAATAGGCCTCGCCCTTGGAAACTTTCGGGAAAGCGGGATGATCGGTAGCAAGCTTGGTGCCTGCTGCTCTTTCACCCTTTTCGTTCTTCAGATTGGTGGTCAGGCGAATGAACTCGCCGGCCTTGGCTTCAAAAACAGTAGAGATACCGCCGTTGCCGGCTGCCGTGCGATCGACGAGATCATTGTCACGCATCGTTCCGATGCTGGCGCGACCGACGCTCTTCAACTCGCCATCCACCATTTCGAGGGCAACGCCGCCGACCTTCATCTCATAGAGGATGGCCATGCCGCGCATTGCGCTGTGCGTATCACGCAGCGCGGTGGTGATGATGTTGTCCTTCAAGCGAATGTAGGTCGAAAAACCAACTGCCGCCACGCTGAGCGTGATCAGGCCGATCGTCAACGCGACGACCTTGCCGGCAACGGACTTAAAGAGCCGGTTGTGCATGAAACAGTTCCCCAAAGCCAAACTTATAAAAGTTCTAGTAGGCAACTGTTAAAAAAACGCGAAGTGTCTATAGCGCCTTTTAGCGGGGCACAAGCCGGGCCGGCGCCTGCCGGCTTATGAGGGACGGGAAAACCCGTCCGCCATCAGTGGATATAGCCGAGCCGGATGGCCTTGGCGATCGCCTGGATGCGGTTGACGGAATCGAGCTTGATCGTCGCCGAACCGAGATAGGCGTTGACGGTGTGCACGGAAAGCCCGAGCTTGACCGCGATTTCTTCGCTGATACGGCCGTCCCCCGCCAGTTGCAGGCAGGCGATTTCCCTCTCGCTCAGCGCCTCGGAAGGCGCCGCCTTGCGCTCGTCCAGCGCCAGCATGTCCACCATGATCTCGCAGCACTTGATGTGCTGTTCGATCACGACCTCATTGTCGAGAACGAGGTTGGTGCCGCAGAAGACGATGTAACCGTTGCCGATGGTGCCGAGCCGCACCGGGAGCGCCAGCCCCGCATAGGGCAATGTGTCATTCTCGATGCGGCGCAGAAGTGCAGGCACATCGGGAAGGTCGGCAAAGCCGCCGGCATTCTTGTTGCGCCAGATGACCGGCAAAAGCGATGTCTCGATATGATCGAGAAGAATGTCGCCAACGGCGCGGATGAACTGCGCGCTCTGCTCTGCGGCATTCATGCCCCAGTTTTCCAGCTCGCAGGTCAGCTTCTTCTTGTTGGGGAAACCGGAAGCGGCAGCCTTCGTCACCACGAAATTGCGCGCGCCGACCAGCTTCTGCATGGCGACGAGCTTCGGAAAAAGATCCGACCGGCTCGTCACGACAGGGCTGCGGTAAAACATGCCCGTCTGACCTGAACCCTCATTGTCTTTCGTCTGTACCATCCGTCCGACCATTATACGAGGTTGTTGCGCACGGCGTAGGCAATTGCCTCCGAGCGGGTTTTCGTCGCGGTTTTACGCATCACGCTTGTAATGTAATTATTGATCGTATTGCGCGAAATGCCAAGGATCATCGCAATTTCATCGCTCGTCTTGCCTTCCGCGATCCAGAACAGGCATTCCAGTTCGCGCTCCGTGAGATCGATATCGCGCACGGTCTTTGCTTCGCTGGCAATGCCGAAGCTGACGCAATAGCCCGTCAGCAGGGCGATTTCGCGCAGCCGTTCCGGCGAAGGCACCGCTTCTTCGGGAAACAGCAGCAGCAGCGAAAGCCGGATGCGTCCCACACAGAAAGACAGCGCCGAATATTGCCGATCTATGCCGTAGGGAACTGAAACATCGTCGGGAAGGAAGAGCAGCCGCGGCTGCAGAAGCGAAAGGCATTTCTCCATTTCGCTCGATCTGTTCTGGCTGTTGGCCAGTTCGATACCAAGCCTGCGGACCAGATCGAAAGGCCAGTCGGAGGTGACGATGAATTTCAGTCCGGTTTCTTCGAGAAGATCATCCCGCGCCAGCAAATAATGCGAGGCGCCAGCGTAGGTTACGAGCAGATCCAGTGCGCCTGCAACGTTACCGGCAGCAGCCGTGGCTGCGACGTTTTTAGCAAGCTGATCGCGCGGCAAGGGCTTACCCATGCCCTCCATAGGCTTGGCAGACAGCCTGCGGATATCAACATCGACTTTCAATCGCCTACGCCCTCTTGCTCCCAGTGGGAGATTATACCTCGGGATGGAATCATTCCATTCGAGAAGCTTACCAAAATGGGACGGCAAGCCCCCGGAGACCGAATCACTTCATTTTATGGAACGGACTGGGATTTGCCATTACCTGACACCAGCCTTTCCACGTATTTCCCTGCTCGTCTATTACTAAAAAAACATACTGAAAAGCTGTTCAATCCATAAACGGCATTCTCAGCCAATTCCCAGCAAACTGTATCGTTGCTGAATTTTTTGTAAACACTGTCCTGAAACGAGATTGCCACGGCTCGCCCGCCAAGCATAGCGAAAAGCCCAAAAACGGAAAAAAGGCCGGGTAAAACCGGCCTTTTCGATATTATGCTGCTTTTTCCACCGCCCATTTGCGCAGGATTTTGGCGGCTCTTTCCTCGCTGATTTCCACCATACGGGAGAGCCTGCGTTCCGGTCCTTCGCGAACCCGGCGGTTGAATGTGCCCTCGCCATCGCCGCCCGCCAGAAGGTCGTCGGTGCTGTCGAAGCCGAAATCCGCCCCGAAACCTTCCATGAGACCGCCTGCGCCCGCATCCATGCCGGGAGAGAAATCCGGCAGTTCGAGACCGGCGGCCTCCTGGCTGAGCTGACCTGCGGCGGCACCGTTGCCGGTCACCGTGCGGACCAGAGGGCGTACACCGAGCCAGACGACAAGGAAGGCGACCGCGACAAAGGCAAGCGAGTTGATGATGCCGGCGGAATTGCGGCTCAGCACTTCCATGATGCCCGGTCCGGTTGCGGCCTCATCCAGCAATTGCGTTTCGAGGAAGTCCATCGCCGTCAGCGAGACGATGTCGCCACGGTCGGAGGAAATGCCCGCCGCCGAAGTGACGATCTTCTGCATTTCGGCAAGATAGGCGTCGATCTTCGCCTGATCGGCGGGCTCGCCGACCATTTTGGCGATCCGGCCCTTGTTGACGACGACCGCGACCGAAATCTTCTCTACGGTGTAGCCGTTCTTGACCGTGGCTACCGTCTTGGAATTGATCTCGTAATTGGTCTGCTCTTCCTTCTTGGCCGACTGGTCGGAGGACTGCGGACCGCCGCCACCGCCCTGGGGTGCGGCCTGCGGTACGTTCTGCTCCACGGTCGCGGCCGTATCCGGCTGCGTTTCCTGGGATTTCTGGTCTTCCTTTACCGTGCGCACGGAGCGCTCGACGCGCGATTCCGGATCGTAGACGGTTTCCTGGATCTGGCGGCTGTCGGTATTGAGCTGCGCCGTGACGCTGGAGCGGAAATTGTCCATGCCGAGGAAAGGCGCCAGCGCCTTGTCGATATTGGTTTCGATTTCCTGCTGCACGTTCTGCGCTAGCGTCAGCGAGCGGTTCATGGCAGCATTGGTGACATCGTCGCCGGAAGCGAGAAGCTGGCCGGTCGAATCAAGCAGGGTCACATCGTCGACTTCAAGGCCGGGAACGGCCGAGGCGACGAGGTGACGGATGGAGGCGGACGCCTTGCGGCCGGCCGAAGCACTGGCGCGAATCATGACCGATGCGGTGGGCTTCTGTTCGCCACGGCGGAAATTGCCGACGTCAGGCATGACGATATGGACGCGTGCGGCCGCAATACCGTCGATCTGCTGGATGGAGCGGCCGATCTCGCCCTCAAGGGCGCGAACGCGCGTCACTTCCTGCATGAAGGAGGTCAGGCCGAGAGAGCCGACATTGTCGAAAAGCTCATAGCCGGCATTGGCGCTGTCGGGCAGGCCGCGCTCGGCCAGAAGCAGTCGTGCCTTGCTGGTGAGGCCGACGGGAACCTGAAGGCTGGAACCATCGGTCCCCACCTGAAAGTCCAGACCCGATTCGGCGAGCGCAATGCTGATCTTGTTAAGGTCGCTTTTTTCAAGCCCCACATAGAGGGTCTCGTAAGCGGGACGGTTCACGTAAAGAGCTGCGGCAAGGATGATGGCCATGGACACAACGCCCACGCCGCCCAGCATCAGCAGCCGTGTCTGCCCCAGCGCCGCGACATTCTTCAAGACCTGAGGGATTTGATTTAACAGATTCATTCTGTTCCGCACCGTCATTCATAGAGTCCGAGACCTTTTGGCCCCGTCGTGACAATAGGGTGCGAAGCTTGCGCGAGCGTTGCCTTTCTCCGCATTCCGCGAAGGACGGCAACGCTGGCCGAAATAGTTCTAGAAGAGGTCGAAGTCGCCCGAGGCCTTGTCGAGCGGCTGGGAATGGCCATGGCGGAAGGCCGCGCCGAGCGCCTTCTGCATTTCGGCCAGCTTGACGAGGCTGAGGGCGGTGGAGACATCCACGATCCAGTCTCCGGGGATGGAACCGGTGATGGTATCGATGAATTCCGCAAGGCCGCGGGTTTTCTGGACGGCAAGGTCGATGCCCTGCAGCAGCTTGACGCCTTCACTGGACAATTGACCGCTGGTCACCTCAAGCAATTGCGGCTCGATGCGCTCGATGAGATAGGCGACGTCGTGCAGTTCCGATACCACGCGCATCAGAACGTCCGGCAGGGCTTCTTCGAACGGAGTGGCGGCGGTGTGCTCTGCAAGCTGCATTGGAAACTCCGTGACTAGAAAAATTCGATGTCGTTGGCGACTGGCTTGGGGGCCGGCACCGGACGCGTTTCCATGGCAACCGTCTTCTGGGTTTCCGCGCCGCTGAGCGGATGCTGACGCGCACGCCCGGAGACCGGCCAGAATTCGATCTTTCGGCCGTGGTCCCCGCCCGTGGAGGAGCTTAAGACCGGAATACCTTCATCCTTGAGAAACTGCATGGCGAAGATGGCATTCTGCTCGCCGACATTGGAGAAGCTGGCAATCGTCTTGGCGCCGCCGAAAACCTTGGCTTCCAGCCGGTCGCGCCGCGCCCCCTGCTTCAGGAGGCCGTTGATCAGGAGCTCCATGAGATGCACGCCGTAACGCGTCGCATCTCCGCCGGTCACATTTCCCGTTCCCGGCAGCAGGAAGTGATTCATGCCTCCCAAGCCGGCAACGGGGTCTCTCAGACAGGCAGCCACGCACGAACCGAGTATCGTCGTCAGCACCACATCGGGATCGCTGACGACCTTATACTCGCCCTGAATGATATGTACGCGCTTGGCCGCAGCTTCAATCATTTCAGCGATCCGAAAACCGCCTCGATGGCAGCGCGCATCTTGTCGATCGTGAAGGGCTTGGCCAGCACGTTGTTGGCGCCGAGCTGAGCTGCCTTCTGTACCAGCGCGCGGTCGCCCTGCGCGGTGAGGATGATGAAGGCGGCCTTCTTGGTGGTCGGGTTGGCCCTGACGGCGTGCAGGAAACCGAGACCGTCCATCTTCGGCATGTTGAAGTCGGAAATGACGAGATGATGGGGCTGCTGCTCCATGATCTTCATTCCCTGCTCGCCGTCACCGGCGGCGGTGATCTGCTTGAAGCCGAGCTGTGTCAGCGCATCGCTGAGGAGCAGCCGGCTGGTCACCTGATCGTCGACGATCAGAACTTTGATCTTTTCTGCGAGAGACATTAGTCAGCACCTTCTTTGCGGGCAGTGGTTAGTTTCAGGATTTCTTCGCCGATGGAGGCCAGCGGGAGTTGCTGTTCCACGGCGCCAAGTTCATAGGCCACGCGGGGCATGCCGTAGACGACACATGTTTTTTCGTTCTGTCCGACGGTGCGCGCACCGGCATGACGCATTTTCAACAGCCCGGCTGCGCCATCGCGGCCCATGCCGGTGAGAATGACGCCGACGGCGTTACGGCCGGCAAGCTCGGCTACCGAGTCGAACAGCACATCGACGGAGGGTCGGTGGCCGTTGACGGGATCGCGCTCGACAAGCCGGCAGCAGGGTGCGGACCTGTTGGCGATCTGCAAATGGCGCTCGCCGCCCGGCGCAAGATAGATCTTGCCGGTCTGCAGACGCGCACCGTCCGTCGCCTCTTCCACCACGGGCGCGCAGATGCGGTTCAGCCGTTCGGCGAAACTCTTGGTGAAGGTCGGCGGCATGTGCTGGGTGATGACGGTCGGCGGGCAATTGGCCGGGAATTTCTGCAGCACGGCGATCAGCGCTTCGACACCGCCCGTGGAGGAACCGATGGCCACGACCTTGCGCCCAGCCCGATATTCACTGACCGGGACCGGCTGCGGCGCGGCCGCCGCTTCCGGGCGCGCCGCGCGGTAGGCGGCGTGTTGCGAGCGGGCGGCGGCCTTCACCTTGTCGGCCAAATCGCCGAAGGGGCGTGCATCGCCCGGCGCCGGCTTGCCGACACAGTCGAAGGCGCCGATTTCAAGCGCGGCCAGCGAAGCATCCGCGCCGCGATGGGTCAGCGACGAGACCATGATGACCGGCATGGGCCGCAGGCGCATGATCTTTTCGAGAAATTCCAGCCCGTTCATTTCCGGCATCTCGATATCGAGCGTCACGACATCGGGATTGAGCTGCTTGATGGCCGCGCGTGCTTCCATGGCGTTGCCGGCCTGCCCGACCACCTCGACTTCCGGATCGGCCTTGAGGACAGCCGAAATCAGGCCGCGCATGGTGGGCGAATCATCGACGACGAGTACCCGTGCGAGTGCGCTCATGCCTTCCTCCCCGAAGCGTGGCCAGTGAAGCGGTAGGTGGTGATGCCCGTATTGTCGAACAGGTTCTTGGCGTCACCGGAGACGCGTTCGGAATGCCCGATATAAAGATGACCGCCTTCCGGCAGCAGCCCGGCAAAACGCGACCAGATGCGCATCTGCGTCGGCTCGTCGAAATAAATGACGACGTTGCGGCAGAAGATCACGTCGAAATTGCCCTTGAAGGGCCATTGCGTCATCAGGTTCAATTCGTTGAAGGTGATGAGACGCTTGACCTTGTCGTCGATGCGGAACTTGCGGCGACCGCCGGCATCGACTTCCGTGAACCATTGCTTGCGCATGGCGGGAGACACGGTTTCGAGCGCATTATCGTCATAGACCCCTGCCCGGGCCTGCGCCAAAATCTTCGGGTCGATATCCGTCGCGAGAATCTTGAAATCGTAATCCGCCGCATTCGGAAACATGGCGAGCACGGTGAGCGCGATGGAATAGGGCTCCTGCCCATCCGAACAGGCGGCCGACCAGATGCGGACACGTCCGCCGCTCTTTGCCCGGGCGATGAGGCCCGGCAGGACCTCGTCACGCAGATGTTCGAAATGATGGTTTTCGCGGAAGAAGCGGGTGAAATTCGTCGTCAGATGCGACAGCATTTCGCGCCGCGCCTGCGCGCCATCCGGCGAGGACACCAATGCGCAATATTCGCGAAAACCCGACAGGCCGAGATTGCGGATATGCTTCGACAGGCGGGAATAAACCAGCGACGCCTTGGTGTCGTTGAGGTAGATGCCCGCATCGGCATAGATCATCGCCGCGATTTCCGACAGGTCGCGTCTCGTCAGCGGGTATTCGCCGCTGGCAAGAACCTCGTCGGGAGACTGGCGCTGATCGCTGAAATTAAGTGCTGCCATGAACGATCCGCTTTCAACCTGTCGCCGCAAGCGACATTTCCTGCTTCAGGGGCTGTCCGCGCGAGGCGCTGACGATGGCATCGACATCCAGAATAAGCGCGACACGGCCGTCACCCAGAATAGTGGCGGCGGCGATGCCCTGAACATGGGTATAGTTGGCTTCCAACGACTTGATGACAACCTGACGCTGGCCCTGAATCGCATCCACCATCAGGGCACGCTGGCCGCCGCCTTCCGATTCCACCAGAAGAGCGACACCTTCGACCGGATCGGCCTGGGTCGGGCGGAAGTTCAGCACGCGGCCGACATCGACCAGCGGGCAGAAGGAGTTGCGGATGGAGATCAGCCGCTGGTTCGCGCCGAAGGAGTGAATGTTCTTCGCCTCCGGCTGCAGGGTTTCGACGATTGCCGTCAGCGGAACCACCAGCGTCTGGCCGGCAACGGTCACCACCATGCCGTCGAGAACGGCGAGCGTCAGCGGCAGGCTCATGGTGAAGGTCGAGCCATGGCCGGGGCGCGAGGAGATGCTGATGCGGCCGCCCAGCGCCTGAATGGAGCGTTTGACCACATCCATGCCGACGCCGCGGCCGGAAATGTCGGAAATCTTGTCAGCGGTAGAGAAGCCCGGCGCGAAGATCAGATTGTCGATTTCTTCATCCGTCAGGTTCGCATCGGCGGCGATGAGGTCGTTGTCGATTGCCTTCTGGCGAACGCGCTCGCGGTTGATGCCCGCGCCATCGTCCTGAAGCTCGATCAGGATGCGGCCCGAACGGTGCTTGGCCGAAAGCTTGATGGTGCCTTCCGGGTTCTTGCCCGCCGCTTCGCGCTTTTCCGGCGTTTCGATGCCGTGGTCGACGGCATTGCGGATCATATGCGTCAAAGGCTCGGCCAGCTTGTCGATGACCGTCTTGTCGACTTCCGTGTTCTCGCCTTCGGTGACAAGGCGGATCTGCTTGCCGATCATATCGGCGACTTCGCGGACGATACGGGACATGCGCTGGAACACCGGCTTCACCGGCTGCGCGCGGATCGCCATGACGCTGTCCTGAATTTCGCGCGTCAGCTGCTGCAGCTCGTCGAGGCCCATATTGACGGCAGACGTGCCGCTCGCATCGTTTTCAATGACGCTCTGCGACAGCATCGCCTGATTGATGACGAGTTCGCCGACGAGGTTGATCAGGCGGTCGACACGGTCGAGGTCGACGCGGATGGTCTGGCCGGCGCTGGCATTGGCCGCTGCATTGGCATTCGCCTGGGCCGCGGCAGGCGCTGCTGCCGCTTCACGCTTTTCGATGGCGGCATTGACGCTCTGGGCGATCTGCGTCGTCGCGACGGCCGTTTCGACGGCTGCGGCAACGTAGGACGCTTCCGCCGTGGCGATTTCAACAGCGGGTTGCTCTTCCGGTCCGCTATCGAGGGCCGAAAGATCGAACGGCACCGGGATCATCGGAAGCTCTTCCACGTCGTCTGCGGCATCCGAAACAACCGGCACGATTTCCAGATCGCAATCCCATTCGGCAAATTCGAAGACGCTGCGGATGCCCTCTTCGCCCTTGTCGGTCGCAATCGAAACCGTCCAGGAAAGATAGGATGCTTCAGGATCGAGCTTGTCCAGAGAAGGCAGTTCCGACATGTCGCAATTAATGCTCATATCGCCGATGCGCGAAAGATCGCGCAGGAGAAGTGCTGCCTCGTTGCCCTTCGAATAAAGCGACGCATGCGGCTTGAAGGTGATCTGGAAGGACGGCGCTTCCATCAGCGGCGTGGTTTCGTCGGCAAAGTCCGTGAAGGAGAACGGGATCGGCTCGAAGCCGCTCTCATCCGTTGGCTTGGGCGCAACGGGTTGCGGCGCCTTGACGGCGGCCGGCGCTGCCACGGGCGCGGAAACCTGCACGGTTTCGCCGTTTGCCAGCGCTTCCAGTTCCTTGACGAGGCCACGGGTGCGGCTTTCATCGACGCTGCCGCCGTCTCTTGCCGCATTGGTCAGGTCCGCCAGCACGTCGGCGGAGCGCAGCATGACTTTCAGAACATCCTGTGTCGGCTCCAGCTTGTTGGAGCGGACGCAGTCGAGGGTCGTTTCAAAAACGTGGGCGAAGGCCACGAGATCATCGAGACCGAAGGCACCCGCCCCACCCTTGATGGAATGAACGGCACGGAAAACGGCGTTGACGGTTTCCGGATCGCGGTCGCCGTCATTCAATTTAAGAAGCCCCGATTCCAGTTCGGCGAGCTGCTCCTCGCATTCCTGGAAAAAGATTTCCTTGATTTCGTTCATATCCATCGTGAAATGTCCCGTATCAGGCGGTTACGCGTTCAATGGCATCGATGAGTTTCGCAGGGTCGAACGGCTTGACGATCCAGCCCGTCGCACCGGCCTGACGGGCGCGGTTCTTCTTCTCTGCGTCGCTTTCGGTCGTCAGAACGAGGATCGGGATCGCACGATACTTTTCGTTGCGCCGTACACCCTCGATGAAGCCGAAACCATCGAGACGGGGCATGTTGATGTCCGTCACGATAACATCGGGGTTGCTCTGTTCGAGCACTTCGAGGCCCTCGATGCCGTCTTCAGCCTGAATGGTTTCGAAACCGGCATTGTTGAGCGTGACCAGGAGCATGTTCCTGATCGTCCGGGAATCATCCACGGTAAGAACTTTTTTCTTCACTTTTGCATCTCCTTGGGGAGCAAATGGTCAATATCGACGCCTATCAGTTTCATCGTCTTGTCGAATGCATCGGACACCCTGGCAAAACCGAAGGGCTTGCCATCCTCTTCCCAGGATTTCGCGCCGGCCATGAGGACCTGGGCGCAAAGCGCACCGATACGCTCCACCTCGGACGCGTCTACCGACAAAGGTGCTCCCCTCAGCGTCATCAGCTTGCCGTGCAGGGCCGATGCTTCGTTGAGATCCAGCACCGGTGACAGTTTCAGCGTCGCCTCAGCTGCTTTTCTGGCTGCCATTACATGACTCCCTGACGTCTGAATTGTTGGTAATCCTGGCCGTAATCCGTGCGATTATCCGCACGGGCCATAAATGAAATGTCCTGCCGGTCCGCACCGGACGCCGCTCTCGCCTGCCCCTGACGGGCGATGCAGAATTCGCGGATGGTGCGGCCGAGTTCCAGAATGACGGTTTGAAGCGCGTCGGCCTCGGAAGCGCTCGCGCTGATATCGACGGCGTTCCGGCCGGCCGGCCTTTGCTGCTCGCCGATATCGGCGGCAACCGATTGCAGTTCGCCGGCCTGCTCGGCCGTATGCCGGGAGACTTCCGCGATCATGTCGTTGATGCCAGAGACCTGCCGGACGACGCCGCCGATTGCGTCCTGCGTGCGGTTGACCATGCGCACACCGCCCTCGACCTGCGTCTTGGTGGTGCCGACAAGGCTCTTGATCTCCCTTGCAGCGTCGGCGGAACGCTGGGCGAGCGCCCGGACCTCCTGCGCGACGACAGCGAAACCACGTCCGCTTTCACCCGCGCGCGCCGCCTCGATGCCGGCATTGAGGGCGAGAAGGTTGGTCTGAAAAGCAATCTCGTCAATCGTGCCGATGATCCTGCCGATCTGTTCGGCGGATTGTTCGATGTCAGACATGGCGTCGATCGCCTCGCCGATAGCCTTGCCGCTTTCGACCGCCGCCTCACGGGCGCGGGAAACAGCCGTTTCCGTGGCCGATATGCGGGCGCCGTTTTCAGCAACGTTCCCGATCATCGTCTGGATGGCGCGGGAGGTTTCGGCAAGCGCTTCGGCCTGCTGGCGGGAGCGCTCGGCCATGGAGCGGCCCATATCGGCAAACCGCGCACCGAGCGCCTCGGCCTCGCCGATGCTGTTTTGCGCCGCGATCAGCGATGCGCCGATCGTTTCCAAAGCCGTGTTGAAGGAAGCCGCAACATCTCGATAGGCTTCCGGCACTTCGCCGCCGATGCGGGCCTGCAGATCGCCTGCGGCAAAGGCCGTCAATGCCGTGCCCAGCAACTTCGCCGCTTCGGAGCGGTCATTGTCGCGCTGTTCCGCCAGTTCGCGGCCATGGCGCAGACGCAATTCGTTGAAGCGCAACGAGACGGCGATTTCGGTATCAACCATCACCAGACGGACGACATTCTTGACGGCTTCCGCCAGTTCACGGGTTTTCTTGCGGTTGCCGGGCAGGATGGAGCGTGGCGCATGTTCGGCCACCAGCCCGCCGACGAGATGTTCCAGAACCACCGCGTGGCTGGCGATCTGCCAGCGCGGATCGAGCCCCATGCGGCTGGCATTGTCGGAAAGAACCTTCACCCGCTCGGCATAAAGCGCATCGAAACGCGCATCGGTCAGAACGCTCCAGTGCGAGGATTGCAGATCGTGCAGGCGGTCGAGCTGGTTTTCGCTTTCGAAAGACGGAGAACAGTCCGGCATGGACTGGAAACGGGTCATCACGTCCCGCAGGCCGGCCTTGACGTAAGGCTCCAGCATGCTGCGATAGCTGCGCAGGAAATCGGATTGCGTCTCGTCGAGGCCGGCAAAACGCAACCGTCCCGCCAGACTTCCGCCTGCCGATCTACGCGCTTGATCTGATGGCAAATCCTGCCCCAACCGACGTCCCCAACAACATGACGGCCGGTAAAACCCGGCCAAATTGGCCAAGGTTCAGAACGCCAGCACCCTGAGGGGATTTTTGAACGAACATACCCATCGCGGACGATGCGGCATCGACGCCTGCCAGACCTTCTTGAACCAAGAAACGAAAATACCGGATCGGCACCGGTACGGCAGTGCGGCGTCATGCCTGGAAGGGGAGAGAACCCCATTCCGCCGTGGAAATACCATCAATCTTTATGGTTAATTCCTTGCTTGAAAGTTAAGAAACACAGGCGTCGGCGTCAAACGGTAAAATTTGTAAAAGCTTTTAGCCAATGCCGCCCTCACTTTGCCGCAAACGGGCAAAAACGAAAAGGAATCGGACGCCGCGGGCGGTTTTTCCCGCATGCGCGCTGGACAAGCATGTCCGGCTTCCCCTAAAACAAATCAACAGGATATTCGCTCAACGGTGATGCTTTAAAGAGACCTTTACGATCAAGGAGATGCCAACTTGCCATGGATGGAGAAAGGCCGCAGTTCAAGGCGCCATCCGCAAGTGCTGATCGGTCTCGTGGTCGCGAGCCTGCTGGTCATGATCGGCTTTCAGGCACCGGCCGGCGTCAAGCCCCTTTCCAAAACCAGCCGCCTCGAACGATTGCAGAGCGTCGATCCCGGCCGTTCCCTTTCTCTTCGCGAAAAGGATTGCAATAGCGGCAATGATTTCGGCTGCAGGGCCGGCGATGCCGGCTCAGGCTTTCGCCTGGACGCGTTTGCCTCACCCGCCCCGAGCCTCAGGGATAATGCCGACGTCTCGCTCGTTGCTGTTGCCATCGTGCCACAAGCTTTCCGAGACTTTGCCAGCGTGGTTCCACGCGCGCCTCCGCATATTATGTATTAGTCATTCCGGCGGTCCTCATCATTCGGTTCATTGCGAACCTTGAGGGATCGGAGTCGTCGGAAACCCGCCGTAGGCTCCCATTCCAGAGAGAAAACCGCCGCCGCATATGACACTTGCAACCATTCTTCCATTCATTGTCGCATTGCCCTTCGTTGGCGCGCTTCTGACGGCCTTCATGCCGCGCGAGGGTGCGGCCGCCGGTCCCGCCTCCGTTGCGGGCGGAGTCGCCCTTTTCGGCCTTGTCAGCAGCATTTTTCTTTATACGAGCGTCAGCGGCGGCGCGGTTCTCAAGTATGATGTGGAATGGCTGCCCCAGCTCGGCCTGAACTTTACCCTGCGGCTGGACGGATTCGCCTGGATTTTCACGATGCTCATTACCGGCATCGGCCTGCTGGTGGTGCTCTACGCGCGTTATTATATGTCGGCCGAAGACCCGATCCCCCGTTTCTTCGCCTTCCTTCTCGCCTTCATGGGTTCGATGCTTGGCGTGGTGCTCTCCGGCAACGTCATCCTGCTGTCGATCTTCTGGGAAATGACCAGCATCTTTTCGTTCCTGCTGATCGGCTACTGGCATCAGAACGCCGGTGCGCGCGACGGCGCCCGCATGGCGCTGACCGTCACCGGCATCGGCGGCTTCAGCCTGCTGGCGGGCCTGCTGATCCTCGGCCATATGGCGGGAAGCTATGACCTCGACAAGATCATCGAGGCCGGTGCGGCCATCCGCGCCCATTCCCTCTATGTACCGGCGCTCATCCTCATTCTCGGCGGCGCGCTGACCAAGAGCGCGCAGTTTCCGTTTCACTTCTGGCTGCCCAACGCCATGGCGGCGCCCACACCGGTCTCCGCCTATCTGCATTCGGCGACCATGGTGAAGGCGGGGGTTTTCCTGCTCGCGCGCTTCTGGCCGGTGCTGGCGGGCACGCCGGAATGGTTCTGGCTGGTGGGCGCGGCCGGCATCATAACCCTGCTGCTCGGCGCCTATTTCGCCATGTTCCAGCAGGATTTGAAGGGGCTGCTCGCCTATTCCACCATCAGCCATCTCGGCCTCATCACCACGCTTCTCAGCCTCGGCAGCCCGCTTGCAGCAGTGGCGGCCATTTTCCACATGGTCAACCACGCCACCTTCAAGGCCTCGCTCTTCATGGCGGCCGGCATCATCGACCATGAGACGGGCACGCGCGACATGCGGCGCTTAAGCGGGCTTTATACCTATATGCCCGCAACCGCGACGCTCGCCATGGCGGCGAGTGCGGCCATGGCCGGGGTGCCCCTGTTCAACGGCTTCCTTTCCAAGGAAATGTTCTTTGCCGAGGCCGTCGAAACCCATGCAGACTCGCTGCTGGACCGGGCGCTGCCCTATGTCGCGACGCTGTCGGGCGCCTTCGCCGTCGCTTATTCGCTGCGCTTCATCCATACGGTCTTCTTCGGCCCCAAGCCCGTCGATCTGCCGAACCCACATCCGCACGAGCCGCCGCGCTGGATGCGTTTCCCCATCGAATTCCTCGTCTTCGCCTGCCTGATCGTCGGCATCGTTCCGAGCCTCTCCATCGGCCCCTTCCTGCATTCGGCCGTGCTTTCCGTACTTGGTGCGCAAACGCCGGTCTACAGCCTGTCGATCTGGCACGGTTTCAACCTGCCGCTGATCATGAGTATCGCGGCGCTTATCGGCGGGGTTACGATCTATGCCCTGCTCGGCGGTTATTTCTCGCGCTGCGACGATGGCCCGCCGGTTTTCCGGCATTTGCGGGGACAGCGCATCTTCGAGCGCATTCTCGTCACCGTGTCCTGGAAATGGGCGCGGTGGCTGGAAAGCACGCTCGGCACGCGGCGTCTGCAGCCGCAGCTGAGGCTTCTTATCCTCGTGGCGCTTCTTGCCGGTTTCTCGCCTCTCTTCCTTTCGGAATTCTCCCTGTCGCTGCCGCGCGTCACGACCTTCGATCCGATCTTCGCCATTCTCTGGCTGATCGGCATGATCGCGGCCATGGGTGCGGCCTGGCAGGCGAAATATCATCGCCTCGCCGCGCTCGTCATGCTCGGCGTCTCTGGCCTCGTCACCTGCCTTACCTTCGTCTGGCTTTCCGCGCCGGATCTGGCGATCACCCAGCTGCTGGTGGAAATCGTCACCACGGTTCTCATCCTGCTCGGCCTCAGATGGCTGCCGAAACGCGTCGAGAAGGTCGACAGCAGCGATGAACTGCCGGCGCAGCTTCGCCGCGCCCGCGACTTCCTGCTCGCCGCAGGCAGCGGTATCGGCATGTCCGTCATCGCCTATGCCGTGATGACGCTGCCGGTGCCGAACGCGATTGCGACCTATTTCCTCGAACGCGCCTATACCGAAGGCGGCGGCACCAATGTCGTCAACGTCATCCTCGTCGACTTCCGTGGCTTCGACACCTTCGGCGAAATCGCGGTGCTGGCCATCGTGGCGCTCACCGTCTTTGCGCTGCTTCGCCGTTTCCGCCCCGCCCATGAAAGCATCGGGGTGCCGGAACAGCAGCAGATGCAGAACGCCTTCGATGCCGAACGGCCGGACCGCAGCAAGGGCGATACGGTTCGCGACTATCTCTATGTGCCGTCGATCGTGATGCAGTGGATGTTCCCGGTCATCATCACCTTCTCGATCTTCCTGTTCATGCGCGGCCACGACCTGCCGGGCGGCGGCTTTGCGGCCGGCATCACCATGGCCATCGGCTTCCTGCTGCAATATCTCGCCGGCGGCGCACGCTGGGCGGAGGACCGCATCCGCATCCTGCCGCTGCGCTGGATGGGTTTCGGCCTTTTGATGGCGGCGGCGACGGGTATCGGCTCCTGGTATTTCGGCTACCCGTTCCTGACCTCCTATTTTCAATATACGGAGATACCCTATATCGGCAAAATGCCGACGGCATCCGCCCTGCTGTTCGACCTCGGCGTCTTCTCGCTGGTCGTCGGCTCCGTCGTTCTTATCCTGATAGCACTGGCACACCAATCGTTGCGTAACTACCGCGTTCGCACGCCTGAAGCCGCAAAAGCGGAGGACGTGTAATGGAACTCATTCTTGCAATCGGTATCGGCATCATGACCGGCTCCGGCGTTTGGCTGGTGCTGCGCCCGCGCACCTATCAGGTCATCGTCGGGCTTTCGCTGCTGTCTTACGCCGTCAACCTCTTCATCTTCGGTGTCGGCGGCATCAAGACCAATGCGCCGCCGGTGCTGGTCAATGGCGTCGACAGTTCGACGCTCGCCGACCCCGTGCCGCAGGCGCTGGTGCTGACGGCCATCGTCATCGGCTTTGCGACCACCGCATTGTTCCTCGTCGTGCTGCTTGCCGCCCGCGGCCTCACCGGCACCGACCATGTGGACGGGAGGGAGTCGAAATGATGTCTTTCCCCTTCCACATCGTCATCGCGCCGATTCTTTTGCCGCTGATTACCGCCGCGCTGCTGCTGTTCTTCGACGAGCGCCAGCGCGTGGCGAAAGCCGCCATCAGCCTCACCTCGACCGTGCTGTTGCTGGTGGTCGCCATATTGCTGTTCCGCGAAGTGAACTCGACGGTCAATACCGAGATCGCCGCCGTGGTGTCGAGCGGCGTCTATCTGCTCGGCAACTGGCCGGCGCCCTTCGGCATCGTGCTCGTCGCCGACCGTCTTTCGGGCCTGATGGTGCTGTTGACGGCGCTGCTTGCCATTCCGTCCTTGATCTATTCGATGGCGAAGTGGCACAGGTCGGGCGCGCATTTCCATTCGCTGTTCCAGATGATGCTGATGGGCGTCAACGGCGCATTCCTGACCGGGGACCTCTTCAACCTCTTCGTTTTCTTCGAAGTGATGCTGGCCGCGTCCTACGGTCTGTTGCTGCATGGCTCCGGCCAGCAGCGCGTCAAGGCCGGGCTGCATTATATCGCCATCAACCTCGTGGCGGCCCTGTTCTTCCTGATCGGCGTCAGCCTCATCTATGGCGTTACCGGCACGCTGAACATGGGCGATCTCGCCCATCGCATCGAGGGGCTCAACCCCGATCAGCGCATGCTCTTGGAAACCGGCTCGGCCATCCTCGGCATCGCCTTTCTGGTCAAGGCCGGCATGTGGCCGCTGAATTTCTGGCTGCCTTCCGCTTATGGTGCGGCATCGGCCCCGGTGGGCGGGCTCTTCGCCATCATGAGCAAGGTCGGGATTTATGTCATCGCCCGCCTGTCCTTCCTGCTTTTTGGGCAGACGGCCGGGGAATCGGCCGGTTTCGGCCATGATGCGCTGCTGGTCGGCGGCATCGCCACCATCATCTTCGGCGCCATCGGCGTTCTGGCGTCGCAGGCGCTGGGGCGGCTGGCCGGCTTTTCGGTTCTCGTCTCGTCGGGAACGCTGCTTGCCGCCATGGGCACCGGCAATCCGACGGTTGCGGCCGGCGCGCTTTATTACATGGTCAGCTCCACTCTCACCATCAGCGCCTTCTTCATGCTGATCGAACTCGTCGAGCGCGGGCAGGATGCCGGCGCGAACGTTCTTGCCGTGACCATGGAGGCCTATGGCGAGGGCGACGAGGAAGAGGAGGAAGAGGAAGTCGGCGTGACCATGCCCGCCACCATGGCGGTGCTCGGCGCCTGTTTTGCCGCCTGCGGCATTCTTCTGGCCGGCCTGCCACCGCTTTCGGGCTTCATCGCCAAATTCTCGATGCTGACCGCCATTCTCAATCCTTCCGGGCTCGGCGCCAATGACAGCGTTTCCACACTGTCCTGGTGGCTGGTTTTCCTGATCGTCTTTGCCGGTTTCGCCTCGCTGATTTCCATGACGCGCGCCGGCATCCGCACCTTCTGGGCTTCCATCGAAGGCACCGTGCCACGCGTGCTCGTCATAGAAATCGCCCCCGTGATGCTGCTGCTCGGCCTGACGCTCGCCATGACCGTGCAGGCGGGGCCGGTGATGCGTTACATGCAGGAAACGGCGCGTATTCTCGACCTGCCGGCAAGCTATATTCAGGGCGTCATTTCCGCACCCCGAGCGGGAAGCAACCCGGAGGCAGAGCCATGATAAGCCGTGTCCTGCCCTACCCGCTGCTGACAATCTCGCTGATCTTCTTCTGGATGACGATCAACAGCTTTTCGCCGGGACATCTGCTGCTCGGCACCGGGGTTGCGCTTGTCGCCTCCTGGGCGATGGCGTCGCTCAGGCCCGCCAAGCCGCGCATCCGCAACTGGCACAGGCTGGTGCAGCTGATCCTGATCGTGCTTTACGATATTGTCAGGTCCAATCTCTCGGTCGTGAAGATCATCCTGTTCAAGCGCGAGAGGGACCGCAAATCCGGCTTCCTGGCCGTGCCGCTCGATATTCGCGACCCGATGGCGCTTGCGGTTCTGGCGACGATTCTGACCTCGACGCCGGGAAGCGCATGGCTCGAATATAATTCCAGCCAGGGCACGCTGCTGCTTCACGTTCTCGACGATGTGGATGAGGCGGCCTGGATAAGCCTCATCAAGAACCGTTATGAAAAACTGCTGATGGAGATATTCGAATGAGTTCGATTATCCTTTTCTGGTCCTTTTCGCTGGCGCAGTTCATGCTGGCCATCGCCATGGCGATCTCGGTCTATCGCATCGCCATCGGCCCGCGCGCGCAGGACCGCGTGCTGGGCGTGGATACGCTCTATGTCAACGCCATGCTGCTTCTTTTGACCTTCGGTCTGCGCACCGGCAACGACATTTATTTCGAGGCATCGCTGCTGATCGCCATCCTCGGCTTCGTCTCCACCGTCGCCCTTTCCAAATTCCTGATGCGCGGCGAGGTGATCGAATGAGCGAGGCGCACGAATTTCCCCTCTGGGCCGCCATTGCCGTGGCCTTCTTCGTGCTGCTGGGCGCCTCGCTGACGCTGATCGGCACCATCGGCTTTGCCAGGCTCAACAGCTTTTATGAACGCCTGCACGCACCCACACTCGGCACCAGCTGGGGCACCGGCGGCATCGTCATGGCCTCGATCATCTATTTCTCCGTCTCCGGCGACCGCTTCGCCTTCCACGAAATCTTCATCGGCATCTTCATGACGGTGACGACCCCGGTTTCCCTGATGCTGCTGGGACGCGCCGCGCTTTATCGGGACCGGGCGGAGCAGAATACGGATAATCGGGAGCATCTTTAGGCTAAGGCTCTTTACGGCGGCGAAGCTCCGCGCGCACCCGCCGCCATTTGCCCTGCTCGAAATTTTGGGAATATCGCCACGACCTGTCTTCTTCGATGAAAGCTATTTCTTCGGCACGTTGGCCATGTTCCTGAACCAGCTCGTCGGTCATTCTTGTTATTTCCGCGTCGGAAATGAACGTTGACCGTCCACAACTTTCCCACTTCACCCACAGGAAGACGATCAGCACGAACACGCCGAATGCGATGAGCGAAAGATGCTCCGCGTGAATAGAGGACATATGCAATCTCACGACAGAAATTCCACATACTGCATCATTATTACATATTTTTTATTTTCAGCAATAGGAATGCCTTAAGTCGCGCAGTTGCAAAGACGACTGTCCCTTCAGTTCGGAGGGTAGCGATTGGAACTTAGAAAGATTTTCGGCAGCAATATTCGCCATCACCGAAAAGCGTTGGGTCTGACGCAGGAAACCCTTGCGGAAAAAGCCGATCTTTCGATTGAGATGATGGGACGTCTGGAACGGGGCGACGCCTCGCCCTCATTTGAAACCATCGAGAGTATCGCAAAAGCCCTCGGCCTTCCCGCCATCGCGTTCTTTGGCTCCGGTACTGTTATTGCTCCCGAAGGCGAGAGGGGTCGTCTGCTTCACCGTGTGAATGCGGCACTTGCGAATATGAATGAGGATGACCTTGTGCGGGTTACACGTATGCTGGAGGCTTTTATCCGCAGATAATATGAGGATATTCCAAATACCCATGGGAAGAATTGATCAAGCCAGCAAAAAGCAGGCAAGATGCTAGGCTACTTTTTAGGAATTATTTGAAAACAGATCGCTGCCGGAACTTTTGCATTTAAAAGCGTGCTAGCTTAGTGCCAATTCACTCAAACGTGGCTGGCGGCTTCTATCAATGGACAAGAAAGAAATAACCCCGCAAAACGCAAGAAATGAAGCCGAAATTTTTGCAGAATTGGAAAAACTCTGCACATCGCCAGGGTTCATCCACGCCATCGCCTACTTTTGCTGGCGAGACAATTTAATAAAATTCTCCGGTGATCAGGTGACCGAGGCGGATGTCGAACACCAATATTCCCACGACAAATTGTTAAGAACGGAAATCTCCACGCTAATTGGCCTCATGGCAAAGGGAAAAATTGACCTCGACCATCCGTCACCTGCAACAATTCAGCACTACATCGACACTTCAGAAGCTCTTTTATATGAAATGCATATGAGTCTTCAAAAGCCTTGGCTGTCGGCCTTTCAGGCAATGGTAAAGAATCAAGAAAAAGCAAAGCCCATTAATCCGTTTGATAATGCCGAAGGGCTACGGGAGCCAATCTTCTACGCGGGAGAATCTGCCTATAATTTCCAGTATCAAGAACTTGCTCGACTGAAGTACCACGCTGACAACGATTGGCTCAATGCTCACGTCGGCTTTACAATTGATGAGGCATATGAGCTTGTACGAGCGCTGGGCCAGTTACAACTAGAGAAAATCGTCCGCCTTCGCAAAACAATATTGAAGTTACCGCCAGAGCAGTGGAGTTTCGTACCCGGGTTCGTCTTCAGTGCGGAGGAATTGGAAACTCCCACAGGAATGGCTATTGCCAAGATAGAACAAATACTTAAGGCGTTTTGCTTCAATACAGAAGGTGCTAACTCCCCATTTTCCAGCCTAAGTTCTTTCAATGAAACGAATGCTGCACCTATATTCAAAATTTCCGAAAACTCTTTCATACTATTGCAACACTATAGCCTTTTAGAAGCGCTATACGAAGCACCATACTTTTGGATGTTATTAGATAAATCATATTCCGCAGCAGCTTCAAAACATCGCGGCGAGTTTGCCGAACAATTTCTATTCGACAGACTTACACATGTATTTGGGCATTCAAACGTCTTTCGAAACGTTGATATCTACAAAGGAAAAAACAGATTTGCCGAGGCTGATGTACTTGTTCTGTATGGTGATCGTGCGATCGTTGTTCAAGCTAAGTCAAAACGACTAACAATCGAAGCGCGCAAAGGAAACGATCTACAACTCAAGGATGATTTCAAGAAAGCAATTCACGATGCGTACGATCAAGCTTTGCTTTGTGCCCAAGCCATCCTTGGTGACGGGTACCGCTTTACTGTAAGTTCCGGCGAAGAAATAATATTGCCAATAAAACCAAAAACGATACTACCATTATGCACAGTTTCCGACCATTATCCAGCATTGTCCGCCCAAGCGCGACAATTCTTAAAATTAACCACAAATAACACCATCCATCCCCCGATGGTTACCGACGTATTCTTCGTTGACGTTCTGACAGAGATGCTGGATACGCCACTTAACCTTCTTAACTATCTGGCACTACGATCCAAATTTGATAAACAACTCTTAATTTCTCAAGAAATTACGACACTAGGCTATCATCTTAAGCACAATCTTTGGCTCGAAGAACAATACAACATTGTAAACTTAGGAGATGATTTCACAAGCGCGCTCGATATTGCGATGTCAGCACGTAGAATGGGAGTTCCCGGGGAGAGAACCCCTAAAGGCATACTGACACGCTTCAACAACACGCCAATTGGCGACTTGTTAGCAGAAATCGAAGCAAGCAAGACGCCGGAACTCGTTGGATTGGGAATGCTACTCCTACAGTTCGGTTCTAATTCGGCAACACATATTAATAACGGTATAGAACAATTGGTTCGGTCCGCTATGCTAGGGGGCCAAGTTCATGACATGTCTGTTCCAGCAGAGGCGGAAAGAGCAGGGTTCACCATTCATGTGAGCCCGAAGCCAGACGATGAGGCGCGAGAACGTCTTAGTACTCATTGCCAAGTGAGAAAATACGAAACCCAATCAGACGCTTGGTATGGAATTTTACTGACACCTGGAACTGGTAAAATTAAGAGCGCATTAGTCGTTCAGAGTAAATGGAAATCCGACGCAGAAATGGATAAGGTTCTTGCCACATGGCCTCGTAAGTCCATGATACCTATAGAGAGCCTTTCAAAACGAATTCGTAAACAAAAAACCGGAAGAAACGATCCTTGCCCCTGCGGGAGCGGCATAAAATATAAAAAGTGCTGTTTGTCTGGAAACTAATTTATTCCAAGAAAGGGCAAGCGGAAAAGTTTAATTTTGAATAAGAAATGGTGCCCGGAGGCGGATTTGAACCACCGACACGCGGATTTTCAATCCGCTGCTCTACCAACTGAGCTATCCGGGCACTTCAGGTCCTTGAAGAACCTCCGCTTTTGGCGGGCGGGGCTGTTTGGTGCCCCGAAAGTGAGCGGGGTTATAACATCTTGTTCGGACATGGCAAGCGCCATCGCGAAGTTTTTTGACAGTTTTTTCACGGCGCCTGTGGATGGCTGGAAAGTCTGCCCGGCGAAGGCCGGATTGCGGCGGAAAACCCGCTCCTGGGCATCCGCCGGACCAGCGGGCGGTGGCGCGGCAGGGGGCGGCTTACGCCCCCTCATTGCGCCGTGCGGCAAGGCCAAGTGCGATTGGCACAACGGCCACCAGCGCCGCCATGACGGGCGAGGAGGCGAAGATGCGGCTTGCCAGCGAGGTGACGGCAACGGAGCGCACCACCGTCATCAGGCGCGAATTCTCGCGGTCGCGCTCATGCCGGGCATTGGTGGATTTATGATGCGGCGTGTTGGCGGCGGCTTCCAGCCGTTTGACGTCGCGGCGAATTTTTTCGGGCTGTTTGCGCAGATCATCCAGTTCCGCGCGCAAGGATGATTCCGCCGGGGCGGCGGCACGCGCCCTTCGGGCAGCAGCGGGTTTAGCAGCCTTCTTCTCCACGGCCTCTTCGTCCAGTTCGGCCAGATGCTCGTCAAGGTCAGAGGGCTTGTCGAAACCGTGGGATCGCAGTGGTGCTTTCATCGCTGTCTCCTGAGGCGTGCTGAATTACGGCGGCGGGCGCTTTTGCCCGCTCAGCCTTTTCAACGCCTCAGCCGGGCAAAGGATGCACGGAAAGCGGGGAGACAGGCATAATAAAACAGGCCCCGAAGGGCCTGTTCAATGTCTCGCTTAAAGCCTCAGGCCGCCTTGGCGGCGCTGGCATAGGGATCGAAGCGACCGTAGAAGGTCTCGCCCTTGGCGGCCATATCCTTCAGCAGCGGTGTCGGCTTGAAGCGCGGGCCATAGGTCTCGCTGAGCTTCTCGGCGAGTGCCACGAAGTTCTTCACGCCCATGCCGTCGATGTAGGACAGCGCACCGCCGGTATAGGGCGCGAAACCGAAACCGAGGATGGAGCCGACATCCGCCTCACGTGGATCGGTGACGATGCCTTCTTCCACTGTGCGGGCGGCTTCCAGCGCCACGGTGACGAGGAAGCGCTGTTTCAGCACCTCCATATCCACCGCTTCAGGCTTCTGCTGCGGATAAAGGTCCTTCAGCCCGGGCCAGAGGGATTTCTTGGCGGGCTTTTGCGGATAGTCGTAAAAGCCCTTGGCGTTCTTGCGGCCAAAACGGCCCTCGCCTTCCACCAGCGTCTTCACCAGCTCCATATGGCGCGGGTCGACGGCCTTTTCGCCGAGATCGGCGACGGTGGCTTTCAGGATCTTGTAGGAAAGATCGATAGCCACCTCATCATTCAGCGCCAGCGGGCCGACCGGCATGCCAGCGAATTTCGCGGCATTTTCGATCATGGCAGCGGGCACGCCTTCGATCAGCATGTCGTAGCTTTCCGCCATGTAACGCAGCACGCAGCGATTGACGAAGAAGCCGCGCGTATCGTTCACCACAATCGGGGTCTTCTTGATCTTCGCCACATAATCCAGCGCGACGGCGAGCGCCTTGTCGCCGGTTTCCTTGCCGAGGATCACTTCCGTTAGCATCATCTTCTCGACCGGCGAGAAGAAGTGGATGCCGATGAAATCCGCCGGGCGCTTCGCGTTCTTCGCAAGGCCGGTGATCGGCAAAGTGGAGGTGTTGGAGGCGAAGATCGCGCCCTGCGGCAAGACGGCTTCCACGGCCTCGATGACGGCCTTCTTCACGTCGCGGTCTTCGAAGACGGCCTCGATGACGAGATCGGCATCGGAGAGCGCCTTGTAATCCGCTGTCGGGGTGACGAGGTCGAGCAGTGCCTTGGCCTCATCCTGGGTCAGCCTGCCCTTGCCGATGGCGGCCTTGACGCTTTCCTCGCAATGGCCCTTGCCCTTGTCGGCAGCTTCCTGATCGCGGTCCACCAGCACAACGGGGATGCCGGCGGCAGCCGTGACATAAGCGACGGCAGCGCCCATGAAGCCCGCGCCGACAACGCCGACCTTCTTGAACTCGGTCTTCGGCTGGCCGGCCGGGCGGCGCGCGCCCTTGCCCAGTTCCTGCATGGAAATGAACAGCGAGCGGATCATGCCGAAGGCTTCCTTCGAGCGAAGGATTTCGGTGAAATAACGCTGCTCCACCTTCAGCGCCGTATCGAAGGGCAATTGCAGGCCTTCATAGACGCATTTGAGGATGGCGAGCGCGGCCGGATAGTTGCCGGCGCTTTCGCGGCGCAGGATTGCCGGAGCGGCGGGCCAGAGCTGGGCTGCGGCAGGCGTCCAGATACCGCCGCCGGGGGCCTTGAAGCCCTTTTCATCCCAGGGGGCGACCGGTTTCAGGCCGTCCTTGATCATCTGCTTTGCAGTGGAGACCAGCTGATCCGGCTCCACCACCTGATGCACCAGACCCATGGCCTTGGCGCGCGCGCCGGTCAGCGACTGGCCGGTGGTCATCATCTGCAATGCCGATTGCGCGTCCGTCAGGCGCGGCACACGCTGGGTGCCGCCGGCGCCGGGGAAGATGCCGACCTTGACTTCCGGAAGGGCGATCTTGAGGTTCTTGGCGCTGGAGGCGACCCGGCCGTGGCAGGCAAGCGACAGCTCAAACGCACCGCCCATGCAGGTGCCGTTGATGGCGGAAACCCAGGGCTTGCCGTTGGTCTCGATCTTGCGGAACAGGCCCGTCATGCGGCCAACCAGTTCGAACAGCCTTGCAGCGGCCTGATCCGGGTTCTTCGTCTTCTCATCATTGTAGAAGGAGAACATCGACTTGATCATGGAAAGATCGGCGCCGCCGGAAAAGGTGCTCTTGCCTGACGTGAAAACGACGCCCTTGACGGCGCTATCGGCGACAGTCGCGTCAACAATGGCGTTCAGCTCGTCCATCACCTCTGACGTGAAGACGTTCATGGATTTTTCCGGCATGTCCCAGGTGACGAGGGCGATGCCGTCTGCGTCCGTCTCGATGGTGAAATTGGTGTAAGTGCTCATTTGGGATTCCTCTTCCCTCAAATTTCCCTGCGGTTACGACAGTCCGATTGCGAGGCCGATACAACCGACCACAAGAACGAGAAACACGATCAAACCCCAGCGCTCTGCCCGGAGCCGCCGGATGTGGACAGGGGAAACGGGGCGGATGGACGCCCTGTGATCCTGTGCCATATCCTTTCCCAGATTGTGCCGAGCCAGCTGCTGTTCGATCTCATTCTTGGGCCGCTCGTAAACCTCGCGCCTCATGACCAGCCTTAAACCCGCTCGATAACCGTCGCCGTGCCCATGCCAGCGCCGATGCAGAGCGTGACGAGCGCGGTGTTCAGATCGCGCCGCTCCAGCTCATCCAGCACCGTGCCGAGGATCATCGCGCCGGTTGCACCGAGCGGATGGCCCATGGCGATGGCGCCGCCATTGACGTTCATCCGGTCGTGGTCGATGTCGAAGGCCTGCATGTAACGCAGGACCACCGCGGCAAAGGCTTCGTTGAGTTCGAAAAGATCGATATCGGCAAGCGACATGCCGGTCTTTTTCAGGAGCTTTTCGGTCACATCCACCGGGCCGGTCAGCATCAGCGCCGGATCGGAGCCGATATTGGCGAAAGCCTTGATGCGGGCGCGGGGCTTAATGCCCATCGCCTCGCCGCCCGCCTTCGAGCCAACCAGCACGGCCGCAGCACCGTCAACGATGCCGGACGAATTGCCGGCGTGGTGCACGTAATTGATCCGCTCCACTTCCGGATGCGCCATGATGCCGACGGCTTCGAAACCACCCATTTCACCCGGCATCTGGAAGGATGGGTTGAGCGAGGCCAGCGCCTGCATGTCCGTGCCGGGGCGCATATGCTCGTCACGGTCGAGGATCGTCAGGCCGTTTGAGTCCTTCACCGGAATGACCGACTTGTTGAAATAGCCCTTGTCCCAGGCATGCGCCGCGCGCTTCTGGCTTTCGACGGCATAGGCATCGACATCGTCACGGGAAAAACCGTATTTCGTGGCGATGAGATCGGCCGACACGCCCTGCGGCATGAAGAAGGCCGGGAAGTTGACCGAAGGGTCCATGTACCAGGCGCCGCCGGACATGCCCATGCCGACGCGCGACATGCTTTCGACGCCGCCGGCGATGACGATATCGTCCGACCCCGCTTTGACCTTGCCGGCTGCGAAATTGATGGCATCGAGACCCGAGGCGCAAAAGCGCGAGATCTGCATGCCCGGCGCCCTGTTGGAATAACCGGCCTCGAAGGCGGCGGCCTTCGGGATCACCGCACCGGCATCCATGACGGGATCGACGCAGCCCATGATGATGTCGTCGACGGCAGAAGTGTCCAGCCCGTTGCGGTCGCGGAGGGCTTCCAGTGTCTTGGCGGCAAGGCGAACGGAAGGCACCTCATGCAGGCTGCCATCCTTCTTGCCGCGTCCGCGCGGGGTGCGGACATGGTCGTAGATAAATACGTCGGTCATAACTCTCTCCCTGTGGCGTTATGAACGCCAGATTTCTCAGAATGCTTCCGCAGCCAGTTCCATCATGGTGTCCGCGCCGGTTTCGATGCGGGCCTTGCGCAGCGCCGTTTCCGGCATGATGCGCTCCATGTAAAACTTCGCCGTGACAAGCTTGGTCTTGAGGTAATCCTCGTCCGAAGCGCTGCCGGCTGCAAGCGCTTCGCTGGCGGCTTTCGCCATGCGCGCCTGCATGTAGCCCAGCACCACGATGCCGAAGAGATGCATATAGTCGGTCGAGCCGGCACCGGCATTGTCGGGTTTCGCCATGGCGTTCTGCATGAACCACATGGTTGCGGCCTGCAGGTCGTTCAAGCCCTTCTTCAAGCCCTTGGTGTAGAGGCTCAGCTTTTCATCGGCGCGGTTTTCCTCGCAGAAATCGCCGATTTCCTTGAACAGCGCCATGACGGCGCGGCCGCCATTCATGCCGAGCTTGCGGCCAACCAGATCGAGCGCCTGAATGCCGTTGGCGCCCTCATAGATCATGGTGATACGCGCATCGCGGACATATTGGCTCATGCCATGTTCCTCGATGTAGCCGTGACCGCCGAAGACCTGCTGCGCCATCACCGCATGGTCGAAGCCCTTATCGGTCAGCACACCTTTCAGAATCGGCGTGACGAGGCCAAGCAGGTCGTCCGCCGCCTGGCGCTGCTTTTCATCGGCGGCGCGGTGGGCGATGTCGGATTGCAGCGCGGTCCAAAGCAGGAAGGCGCGGCCGGCCTCGTTATAGGCCTTGATGGTCATCAGCGTGCGACGGATATCGGGATGCACGATGATCGGATCGGCCTTCCTGTCGGGGAATTTCGCACCCGAAAGCGAGCGGCCCTGAATGCGCTCACGGGCATATTCAACCGCGTTCTGATAGGCGATCTCACCGACGGAAAGACCCTGCAGGCCAACGCCAAGGCGGGCTTCGTTCATCATCACGAACATGGCCGAAAGGCCCTTGTTCTCAGCGCCCAGCAGATAACCGGTCGCGTCATCGTAGTTCATGACGCAGGTGGCGTTGCCGTGAATGCCCATCTTGTGTTCGATGGCGCCGCAGGTGACGCCGTTTCGCTCGCCCGGCGTGCCGTCTTCCTTCACCAGGAACTTCGGTACGATGAAGAGCGAAATACCCTTGGTGCCCTCAGGCGCGCCTTCGATGCGGGCGATCACCAGATGGACGATATTGTTCGTCATGGAATGTTCGCCGGCGGAGATGAAGATCTTCTGGCCGGAAATTTTGTAGCTGCCATCAGCCTGCGGCACGGCCTTGGTGCGCAGCATGCCGAGATCGGTGCCACAATGGGGTTCGGTGAGGTTCATGGTGCCGGACCATGTGCCATCCACCATCTTCGGCAGGTAGGTGTCCTTCTGCTCCTGCGTGCCATGCACTAGAATGGCGGCAATCGCACCCTGCGTCAGGCCGGGATACATCATCAGCGACAGGTTGGCCGACGACATATATTCGCCAATGGCGGCATGCAGCGTATAGGGCAGGCCCTGCCCGCCGAATTCCGGCGGAACGGCAAGGCCGATCCAGCCGCCTTCGCAATAGGCGTCATAGGCATCCTTGAAACCATCCGGCACAGAAACCGAACCGTCATCGGCGCGCTTGCAACCCTGTTGGTCGCCGGAAAGGTTGAGCGGGAAAAGCCGCTCTTCGGCAAGCTTTGCGGCTTCACCGGTAATGGCCTCGATCATGTCGGGGGTTGCATCCTCGAAGCCGGGCAGGTTGTTATACCGCTCCAGGCCGAGAACGTCGTTCAGGATAAAAAGCGTGTCTTTAACTGGGGCCTTGTAAACAGGCATTACCGATGTTCCTCCGCATCGTGGGCGCCGGCGATAATCCGGCCGATATGGGATGACAATATTTGACGTGCGCGTAAACGTCAAATAAATTTCAGCGGAATATCCCTTCTCCTTTTTCGCGGAATGGACGTCCGGCCCGGCGCAGGGCTGCCGCGTGCCGCAAAAGTTAAAAAATTCCGACCATAGTTAACCACTTCTTTACCACGTTTCGTGAATTCTCCCGACAGAGGTAACTGCTTCGTACTCCGGCGCATTTTCCTCAACGGGGGCGAATACCGGCTTTAGGATTGCTGCATGTTGCGGCGACGGCGTGTCCAGGCAGGCAACGTCGCGACAGATAACCGGGCACGGCGGGCGGAAGCGAAGCGAGCGAAAAGATGAACGGATTGCGATCGAAAACCCAACAGCCAAGCGACAGATCGTCTCTTGATGCGCTCAATCGCACCATCGAAGGCCTCGAAGCCCGTATCGAAGGGCTGATGAGCCAGAAGTTCCCGCGCGACCCCCGGGCCGCGAGCGCTCAGCCCGAAGCGAAAAGCGAGGCTTATGCCGCGCGCGCCGCCGTCACGCCACCGCAGCTCGATCCCGTCAACGAAATCCGCCAGCGCCAACGCCTCCTCGAGGCGAGCTTCCAGCGCCCGCAGGAACCCGTTGCCCGTCCGGAGCGGACGATTACCCGCCCGCTTGCACCGGAATACCGGCCGAGGGACGCGCAGCAGGCAACAGCCGCTCCCGCACCGCGCGCGCGTTCCATCCCGCCCTATCAGGAGCCGCAGCGCAATGATGCAGCCTTGCAGGAAATCGCACAGGCGCTCGTCAATCTGCGGCATGAGCTGAAGCACGACATTGCCGAGGGCGTTGCCCGCGAAGCGCAGGGACTGCGCACCGAGATCCGCAATATTCGCGCGGTGGCGGAAGACCAGCAGTTCATCGGCGATCTGCGCGACGATATCGCGCGGCTGGCCGGCAGCATCGACCAGCTCGGCAATCTGGCATCTCCCGATGCCTACGGGCTGCGCAACGAATTCGAGGACCTGCGCCTGACGATCGACCAGCTTGCGCGCGAAGACAGCGTGCACCGGATCGAAAGCCGCTGGAACAATGTGGAAGACACGCTGCGCGGTTTCGACGCCGGCGCGTTGCAGGATGAGATCGTTTCGCTCGCCTATCGTCTCGATGACATCAAGACGCAGCTCGGCGGCATGAGCAACAATCCGGCCGTGCGCGTGCTCGAAGACAAGCTGATCACCATTGCCAGCGCCGTGGAGCAGCTCGGCAAGCACATGCAGCCGAACGAAGCGGCCTTTACCGAACAGTTTTCCGGTCTCGACCAGCGGCTGGACGAAATCAGCCGCGCCATTGCCGCAACCGGCACGCGCGCCAATGCACAGGCAACGGACAATGCGCTGGCGCAGCGTCTGGAAACCCGGCTGAACGGCCTTGCCGAACAGCTCGGCGACATCAACCGCCTTGCCGCCACAAAACCTGAACCGGCGCTGGACCTGACCGCCCGTCTTGAAGCGCTGGCCGGCAAGATCGACGAACTCAGCACCGCCCGCGACGCCGCCCAGTTGCATGAGCGGCTGGACCAGCTTTCCCTGCTTCTGGAGCGTTCGCAGCGCCCCTCGCAACAGGCGGAACTGACGTCTTTCCTCAGCGACATTTCCCGCAAGATCGATGCGCTGGATCACGGCGCCGTCAATGACGGTCTGGCAGAGCGGCTCGACCTGCTCTCGCGGCGGATCGAGGACCTCGACTATCGTTACAGCCAGCCGCAACCGGCATCGGGCCTCAGCGAAAGCGCCTTCTCGCGTCTGGAAGAGCGGCTCGGCAATATTGCAGCCCGTCTCGATGAGACCGCCCATGCCGCGCCCGCCGACAGCCACGCGCTGGCAAGCCTCGAAAACCAGATCGCCCATCTCTCGACGCTGATCAGCCAGCCGGTGCAGATGCAGGCCGCGGGCATGCCGCCTGAACTCGATGCCCGCATGGCGGCCATCGAAGACTACATGGCGTCCAACGACGAATATATCATCGAAGCAGCCCGGCAGGCGGCCGAGGCCGTTCTGGACGCCTATACCCGTAACAATCTCTCGGCCGGCGCAAACCTTGCCGACATGACCATGCTGACCGATCTTGCGACCGATCTGCGCAATCTCGAAGCCTTGAGCCGCAACACCGAAGAACGCACGCACCGCACATTCGAAGCGCTGCATGAGACGCTGGTGCAGATCGCCGGCCGGCTGGATAACCTCGACAATGCCCCCGTCTACCGCGAAGAGGCCGCGCCCCGCAACGTCGCGAAGCCTGTGTCGGCCCCCGCGCACGAAGATGTGTCCATGCCGGCCGCCATCTTCCCGGAAGAGGGTTATATCGCCGAAGAACAGGCCATTCTCGACGCCGACGGGAAAGATGGGGATGCCATCGTGCCTCCCGCTGCGGCGAAGCCCGCGAAGGCGGAAAAAAAGAGCCTGCTTGCCGGCCTGACGAAGCGTTTCAAGACGGGTACTGCAAAGACCGTCAAAGCCGAAGAAGAACCCGTATCGGCCTCCTCCTCCGCCCGCACGCAGGTCGAGCCCGCCCCGTCGCTCGATCCGATCGACGTTCTGCCGGCGGGTCAGGAGAACGAACTTCTGGAGCCGGGTTCGGGTGCGCCCGATATCAAGAAAATCCTCGAGCGCGTGCGCGCCAGCCAGGTGGCCGCCAGCGGCAAGGCCGCAGACGCCGAAGGACGGACGGATTTCATTGCCGCCGCCCGTCGTGCGGCGCAGGCCGCCGCCATGGAAACATCGCCGGAGAAGCTCGATACCGGCAAGAAGGGCCGCAAGGCCGAGGCATCGGGGCTCTCGCGCTATCGCCGCCCGCTGCTGCTCGGCATCGGCGCCATTCTTCTGGCGATGATGGCCATGCCGCTCGTTAAGACGCTGATCGGCGGCGCGGAAGCTCCGGCTCCGGTCATTGAGCAGAAGCAGGACAATGGCCCGGTCTCCGCGCTTCCCGAAGCGGGCGACAAGGCCGTGACCATTCCGTCCGATCTCGCCATCGATCCGGAACAGGCCGCATCCGCCGACAGCATCGAAAACACCGCACCGGCGGAAAACATCATCGATCCCCGCACCGTTGGCGGCGCACCGCTGCCTGACGAGCCGCCGGTTGCCGACGTTCCCGCCGTGGATGCGGCAAATTCCGGCACCGTCGCGCAGAACGAACCTTCGGCTCCGGCACAGGTCGCCGCCACGGCTGCTCCCGCCCAGGACGCCATCGCCGTTCCCGCCGGCATCGAGCCGGCATCGCTTGCCGAAGCGGCCGCCAAGGGCGACACGCAGGCGCTGTTCGAGATCGCAGCCCGCTACACCGATGGCCGCGGCGTTGCCGCCGACCGCACCGAGGCGGCAAAATGGTACAAGCTCGCCGCTGATCGCGGCCTTGCACCCGCGCAATATCGTCTCGCCAATCTCTACGAGAAGGCGAACGGCGTCGAACGCAACCTTCCCGAAGCCAAGCGCTATTACACGCTGGCCGCGGAACAGGGCAATGCCGGCGCCATGCACAATCTCGCCGTCCTGCTTGCTTCCGATGCGGCCGGTCAGCCGGATTTCGCCGCCGCCGCACAATGGTTCATCAAGGCTTCCGACCTCGGCGTTCGTGACAGCCAGTTCAACCTCGCCATTCTCTATGCGCGCGGCAGCGGCGTGAAGCAGGATATCGAGGAATCCTACAAGTGGTTCGCCATCGCAGCCAGGGATGGCGACGCCGACGCCGCCCAGAAGCGCGACGAAGTGGCAGGAGCCTTGAACCCGCAGCAACTTCAGAGCGCCAAGGCCAAGGTGGACGCCTGGAAGGTCAAGCCGCTTTCGGAAGATGCCAACAGCGTCAACCCGCCCGAGGAATGGGCCGGCAAGGAAGGCGTGAAAACTGCTTCCGTGGACATGGAAAAGGCGATCCGCAACATTCAGGCGATCCTGAACAAGAACGGTTTCGATGCCGGTCAGCCTGACGGCAAGCTCGGCAAGAACACCGTGACGGCGATAAAGGACTTCCAGAAGTCCGTGGGCCAGACGCCGGACGGCCGCATTACCAACGAGCTGGTGACCGCGCTTCTCGCCCGCAACAAATAAACATTCGAGAACCGGCGAAGCGGCCCCTAGGCCGCTTTCGCTCAGCCCGGCGCAGGAATGTGGCCGGCTGCCGACACACGGCCGCTATCTTTCCAAATTATCAACGTATTTACCGTTGAATGTTGACAGGTCAGGCCCTCGCGGGCATGACGAATGAAGGCCGGGCATGCCCGGTCTTTTCAGACAGAAAGTGTAAATCGCGGCGCGGCCCCCTCACCCGGACAAGCCCTGCCGCCCGGAACCATTTGCCCGAGGTCCGAGCCGTGACTGTCTATCTGCCGATCGCAGAACTGTCGGTGAATATTTTCATCATTCTCGGCATGGGCGCGGCCGTCGGTTTTCTTTCCGGCATGTTCGGCGTGGGCGGCGGCTTTCTGATTACACCGCTTCTGATTTTCTACAATATTCCGCCTGTGGTGGCCGTGGCGACGGGTGCAAACCAGGTGGTCGCCTCCTCCGTATCAGGCTCGATCACGCATTTCCGGCGCGGCACGCTCGACGTCAAGCTCGGCAGCGTGCTGCTTGTGGGCGGCCTGGTGGGGGCGACGGTCGGCGTATGGATATTCTCCTTCCTGCGCAGCATCGGCCAGCTCGATCTCATCGTGTCGCTGCTCTACGTCATCCTGCTCGGCACCGTCGGCGGGCTGATGCTGAAGGAAAGCATTTCGGCGCTTCGCCGCGCGGCCCGCAACGAAACCGTGACGCTGCGCCGGCCGGGCCATCACAACTGGGTGCACCGCCTGCCGCTGAAAATGCGGTTCAAGAAATCGAAGATCTATCTCAGCATCATTCCCATCGTCACGCTGGGTTTCGGCATCGGCATCCTCACCTCGATCATGGGTGTGGGCGGCGGCTTCATCATGGTGCCGGCGATGATCTATCTCTTACGCATACCCACCAGCGTGGTTGTCGGCACCTCGCTTTTCCAGATCATTTTCGTAACCGCCTATACGACCGTGGTTCAGGCGGCGACCAACTATTCCGTCGATGTGGTGCTGGCCTTCATCCTGATGGTGGCGGGCGTCATCGGCGCGCAATACGGCGTGCGCGTCGGCCAGAAACTGCGCGGCGAACAGCTGCGCGCCCTGCTTGCGCTTCTCGTTCTCGCTGTTGCGCTTCGCCTTGCCGTATCGCTGGTGGTGCGACCCGAAGACCTGTTTTCGGTTGCCGTCGGGGGGTTAGGTTATTGACCCGCCATTTGCTGCTTGCCGCCCTTGCACTGGCCTCATGTCTCACTTTCGGGCAGACCGCTTCGGCCCAGACGCCGCCGCTTGCCCTGCCGCCCGGCCCGCAGCAGCGATCCCTGCTGGAAAATATCGAAATCGGCGCATCGACGACCGAAATTCCAATTGCTTCCGATTTTCGCGGCGCGGATTTCACGCTTTTCGGCGCGCTGAACAATACCGACCAGTTGCTGCTCGCCATCGGGCAATACGACATTGTCGTGACGCTCGAGGGTCCGAGCGACTATATGACCGTGCGCAAGAAGGAACGCGTGGCGGGCATTTGGATCAATACCAGCGCCATCACCTTCACGCCGCTGCCGGAATCCTATTCCATGGCCAGCACGCGCAATATCAGCGATGTCGCCTCGCCCGGAACGCTCCGCGCCATGGGGCTTGGCGTCGACCATCTGTCACTGAAAAGCGCGGTCTTTTCCGGCGTGCCCGACAACGTCTTCGATTTTCAGGAAGCCTATCGGCGTCTGAAGCTTTCCAGCGGCATCTATCGCAACGACACGACCGGGGTGCGGCTGGAACGCACCGGCCTGTTCTGGGCGACTTTGCGCCTGCCGGCCAACGTGCCGAACGGCGTGCACACCGCCCGCGCCTATCTCTTCAAGAGCGGCAAATTCATCGCCCAGCGCGAACTGAAACTACGCGTCGTCAAGACCGGCATGGAACAGGCGATCACCGACGCCGCGCATCAGACGCCGCTTGCCTATGGTGCGCTCTGCGTTCTGCTCGCCGTCGTGACCGGCTGGGGCGCCAGCATCATCTTCCGCAAGGACTGATTGGTTTTCATCCCGCAAAAGAGAGCGTCTGCCGCCCCTGTCGGCAAAGATAGCATTCGCTTCCGTCATCGGTTTGCAGTAAAATTCAAGGCCTTACAATCATACGTGCAGCTCCAGGCGAGCATGTGTGGTTGTGACCGGGATGAAAAGGAGAAATGTCATGTTCAAGCACATTCTCATTCCCACCGATGGCTCGCCGCTGGCGCAGATCGCAATCGACCAAGGGTTCGCTCTCGCCAAGGAGGCAGGCGCAAAGGTGACCGTCGTGACGGTATCGGAACCCTTTCACGTGATTGCCAGCGATGTCGAGGACATTGCCGCCATTGCCGAAGAAGAATTCCACCGCTGCGAGGAAGCGGAACATCTGCTGAGGGATACGCAGGCGCAGGCCACTTCCATGGGGCTGAATTGCGAAGCGCTGCTGGCGCGAGCGGGAAGGCCCGACGAGGCGATCATCGAAGCCGCCAACAGGAGCGGCTGCGATCTCATCGCCATGGCCTCGCACCGACGCAGGAGCTTCGTGGAGATGCTGCTCGGCAGTGTCACGGCCAAGGTGCTGAAGAATTCGAAGATACCGGTGCTGGTCTACCGGCAATAGGGCATTTCCAGTAAAGCTGCGTTGCGGTTTTACGTCCGGAAGAGACGCTCAGCCGAGAAGATTTGAAAACCGCACCGAATAGATGCGGTCCCTCCCCATCAGATGCGCGACGAGAGCGGCATGATCGAACAGGCCGCGCATGGCCTTGTGCCGCAAATCCAGCCCGCCGCTCATGACACCGAAAGCCGGCATCAACAGACGTGAACCGTCGGTGGCGAAACAGGGCCGCCGCACCGTCTTTTCGCGGCGGCGGACCGTGGCGGAGGGATGCAGATGCCCGGCGATTTCGCCGGCGGCATCGCCCGGCTTCGGCTCGTGGCGGAAGACGAGAGTGCTGTAAAACATCTCGTCTACCGAAGAGCCCGGCAGATCGACCGTTCCGTCGGGATCGTGATTGCCGTTGATCCATATCCATTCGCGGCCACGGGCCATGTCGCGGATGAGCTCGCGCAACGGCAGCGGCAGATGCTCGGAACCGACGCGGTCGTGGAAATTGTCGCCAAGGCTGACGACGATCTTCGGATCGTAACGGCTGACGAGGGAGGAGAGGATTTTAAGCGTGGCGATGGTGTCGTAAGGCGGCAGCATGCGTCCGCGCCTTGCAAAAGCCGCGCCCTTTTCCAGATGCAGATCGGAAACGACGAGCAGCGACAGGTCCGGGAGGTAAAGCCCGCCCAAAGGATCGCACCAGGCGGCGACGCCGTTCACGACGGTTTCGCTGCCGAGGCATTCGAAGCCATTGGAAAACCTGTCGCTCAATGTCAGCCGGCTCAGCACTTTTGCCTTTGTTCCTTCATTCCGCCCAGATGTTTCAGGACATGGCCTCGGCGATCAGCTCGTCGGCGGCCTCGGCCAGCACATCGTCCATCGCCTCACCCGCCACCGTCTCGCGACCAATTTCCAACATGACCGGAACGGCGAGCGGCGAGACATGTTCCAACGCGCAATGGGTGGTGTGACCCTTGATTCGCCTCAGCATATCGCCAAGACGGCCAATGTCCAAAAGTCCCGCCGCGGCATCGCGCCGCGTCGCTTCCATCAGGATATGATCCGGCTCATGGCTGCGAAGAACGTCATAAATAAGATCGGCGGAGACCGTGACCTGACGACCAGTCTTTTCCTTGCCGGGATGGCGGCGTTCGATCAGCCCGGAAATGACGGCGCAATTGCGGAAGGTGCGCTTCAGCATGAAGGATTCGTCCAGCCACGCCTCCAGATCGTCGCCGAGCATGTCCTCGTCCAGCAGGTCTGCAAGCGACAGGCGGCGGGATTTCAGCCGTCTGCCGATATCTTCCATGGCCCAGATGGCAAGCGAATAATCGGTGGCGACAAAGCCCATGGGCTTTGCGCCCACCCGCTCCAGCCGGCGCGTCAAAAGCATGCCGAGCGTCTGGTGCGCCAAGCGCCCCTCGAAGGGATACATGACCATGAAGAAGCGCTTGCGGAAGGGGAAGGTCTCCACCAGCAGTTCGTCGCGCTTGGGAATGATCGACTTTTCCTTCTGGATCGCCAGCCAGTCGCGCACCTGATCCGGCAGGGCATGCCAGCGCGTCGGGTCTGCCAGCATGGAGCGCACCTGATCCGCTAGGTAGGTGGAGAGCGGGAACTTGCCGCCAGCATAGGAGGGAATTTTCGGGTCCATGGAGAAGGCCTGCGAGACCAGGCATTCATTCTCGCGTATACCTTCGAAACGCAGCACCTTGCCGGCGAAGAGGAAGGTATCGCCCTGCACCAGCTGCTCGAGGAAATATTCCTCGACCTTGCCGAGCGACATGCCGCCGCGCCCGACCGTGCCTTTGGCATTGCGCTTGACCATGCGGACATTGAGTTCCGCCGCCTCGACGATGGTGCCGAGGTTCAGGCGATATTGTTGCGCGACCGCCGGATTGGAGACGCGCCAGCGGCCGTCCTTCATCTGGCGGATGCGGGCGTAACGCTCATAGGTGCGCAGCGCGTAACCGCCGGTGGCGGTGAAATCCACCACCCGGTCGAAGGTGGCGCGCGGCAGGTCGGCATAGGGCGAGGCGCTGGTTACTTCGCGATAGAGATCATCCGCATCGAAGGGCTCGGCGCAGGCCATGCCAAGTATGTGCTGGGCGAGAACATCGAGCGCGCCCTCGGCAATCGGCGGCGTGTCCTGCGCGCCGATGTAGTTGGCATCCAGTGCGGCGCGGCACTCCATCACCTCGAAGCGGTTGGCGGGAACGAGGATCGCCTTTGACGGCTCGTCCATACGATGATTGGCGCGGCCGATGCGCTGGGCCAGGCGGCTTGCGCCCTTCGGCGCGCCGACATGCACGACGAGGTCGACATCGCCCCAGTCTATGCCGAGATCGAGCGTGGAGGTGGCGACGACGGCGCGCAATTTGTTTTCCGCCATGGCCGCTTCCACCCTGCGGCGCTGGCCGGCATCCAGCGAACCGTGATGCAGCGCAATCGGCAGATTGTCGTCATTGATGGTCCAGAGTTCCTGGAAGATCAGCTCCGCCTGCGAGCGGGTGTTGACGAAGATCAGCGTCGTCTGATGGTCCTTCAGCGCGGCATATAGATCCTTCATGGCGTAACGCGCCGAATGGCCGGACCATGGGATGCGCTCTTCCGTACTCAGGATGGAGATATCCGGCTTTGCCCCACCCTCGACGGTGATGAGACCGGCGGGCGGCTCATCCTGCCCCTGCGGCGCGAGATAACGGCGCAAATCCGTCGGCTCCGCCACCGTGGCCGAAAGGCCGATGAAGCGCACATCGGGCGCATGCCGGCGCACACGGGCGAGCGCCAGTGCCAGCAGATGGCCGCGTTTGGAGGTGACGAGCGAATGCAGCTCGTCGAGCACCACATATTTCAGGTCACGGAAAAAGCGCTCGGCCTCCTTGTTGGCGAGCAGAAGAGAGACCTGCTCCGGCGTCGTCAGTAGAATATCCGGCGGCTTGACCTTCTGGCGCTGACGTTTGCCCTGCGGCGTATCGCCGGTGCGCGTCTCGATGGAAATCGGCAGGCCCATTTCGGAGACGGGTCTGGTGAGGTTGCGTTCGATATCCACCGCCAGCGCCTTGAGCGGCGAGATATAGAGCGTGTGCACGCCGACGAAGCCCGAGCCTGCCGGCACCTTGCCGCGTTCCGCCAGATCGGTGAGCGAGGCCATGAAGCCGCCCAGCGTCTTGCCGGCGCCCGTCGGCGCGATCAGCAGCATGTTTTCACCGCCGCGTGCGCGCGCCATCAACTCCAATTGATGCGCGCGCGGAGACCACCCCTTTTCGGCAAACCATTTCTGGAATGGAAGGGGCAAAGCGCCGACATGCGTGCCGGAAATGGGAGACTCGGTGTGTTTCACAACTTCAAAGTAGTGAAAAAGCTGCAAAAAAGAAGGGCGGAACGGGACCGCTTGACAGAAAGCATAATCACGGATAAATTTTATCCACGATACTGAAACAAACCGCACAGGGACAAGTCGGATGAAACTCGGCGACGGCGTGGAACAGGCCATTCACAGCGTGGGCATGCTGGCGGGGCTTTCCGAAGGCGGCGTGCTGTCTGCAGCGGCGCTGGCCGAATTTCACGGCGTTTCCACCAGCTATCTGCTGAAGCATCTCCAGTCGCTGTCCAATGCCGGGATTGTCGCCACCGTGCCGGGGCCGAAGGGAGGTTACCGTCTGGCCCGGGCGACCGACAGGATCACCCTGCTCGATATCGTGCTGGCTGTCGAAGGGCCGCAACCTGCCTTCCGCTGCGCGGAAATCCGCCAGCGCGGGCCAAACCCCTTGCCGGGGCGTTATTTCACCAAGCCCTGCGGCATCAATGCCGCGATGCTGAAAGCGGAGAAGGCCTATCGGGCCGAACTCGCCAAAACCACCATCGCCGACATTCTGGGCGACCTTGCCGCCAATGACGATGGCGGGATTGCCGCGCGTGGCTGCGCCTTTCTGGAGCTGAACGAGCGCAAAACAGCAACGCGCTGAGACCCGAAAAGACAGGATCACCGAAATACCGGAAGCCTCACGGCTTTCCGGATCGATAACGCATGTCCTCAAACAGACCCCAACCAATGGAGAGACCTATGAAAACCCGTATCAACTATGCCAAAGCATCCCCCGAAGCCTTCAAGGCCGTCATGGCTCTGGAGAATTACGTTCAGGGCAGCGGGCTGGAGCGCCGTTTCGTTCACCTCATCAAGCTGCGTGCCTCGATCATCAACGGCTGCGCTTTCTGTGTGGACATGCATGTGAAGGAGAGCCGCCATGACGGGCTTTCCGAACAATGGATCAACCTGATGAGCGTGTGGCGGGAATCCCCCGTTTATACCCAGCAGGAACGGGCGCTGCTCGGCTGGGTGGACGCGGTGACGAAGATTGCCAAAACCGGCGCCCCGGATGACGCCTTCGAGGCGCTGAAGGCGCATTTTTCCGATGAGGATATCGTGAAGATCACCGTCGCCATCGGCGCGATCAACACCTGGAACCGCATCGCCGTCGGCTTCCGCTCGCAGCATCCGGTCGATGCGGCTGCGAAGGCGGCGTGACCTCTTAAACCCAAAATGGGCGGCCGCTACATGGCGATGTAGCGGTCGTTCCTGTGATTGATGGCAAGCGTGAGGTTCATGACCAGCGCGCCGAGGACGGAGCAGACGATGACGAAAGGTGTGGCCACGAAGAACGAGCAGGCCAGCACCATGCCATCAAAGGCGAGTTGCACGAGGCCTGCACGCCAGCCGAAACGATCCTGAAGATAAAGCGCGAGGATACCAAAACCGCCGAGACTGGTGCGATGACGGAACAGCGCCAGCATGCCGGCCGCGACGGTTAATCCGCCAAAGAGAGCCGCAGCAACCGGATTGATGCTCTGAAAGGCGAAGAAACCAGGCATATATTCCGACAGCAGCGCCGTCATGGCGATGGCGCAGAAGGTCTTGACCGTGAAGGCAAGGCCGAGGCGACGGAAGGCGAGATAATAAAACGGCAGATTGACGAGGAAGAACACCGCGCCGAAGCTGAAGCCGGTGGAATAATGCGCCAGAAAGGCAAGGCCGACGGTGCCACCGGTGAGCAGGCCCGCGGCAGAAAGCAGTGTCACACCGAGCGAGACGAGCATGCTGCCGGCCAGAACGCCCTGAGCATCCTCCAGCAGCGAATGACGATCGGGCGCGGAAGCCCAGATATTCAAGCGCTTGCGTGCAGTCGTATCGACCATGCCTGTTCCCCTGATTTTCCGGCCTCTGTCGAGCTATTGCGCAAAAGCGCGACGGATTTCAACCGCTGTCGCTCAGCGCACGACGATATATCTGTCCGAGCGGTGATTGATGGCCAGAAACATGTTGAGGACAAAGGCGCCGACAATCGAATAAACGACGGTCGCCGGATCGATAACGAGGAAGGCGCAGAGCATCACGAAGGCATCGAAGGCGAGCTGGATGAGACCGGCGCGGATGCCGAAGCGATCCTGAATATAAATGGCGAGAATGCCGATGCCGCCAAGGCTGGCGCGGTGGCGATAAAGAGCCAGCAAGCCGTAACCCAGAAGCAGACCGCCAAGCAGCGCCGCCCAGAGCGGGTTGATGCTGTCGATCACCATCCAGCGCGCTTCCACTTCCGTCAGCACCGAAACAAGGCCGATGGCGATGAAGGTCTTGAAGGAAAAGGCAAGACCGAGGCGGCGGAAGGACAGGTAATAAAACGGCAGATTGACGAGGAAGAACAGGAGGCCGAAGCTGATGCCGAAAGCATAATGCAGGAGAAAGGCGACGCCGGCGGTGCCGCCGGTCAGAAGGCCGACCTTGTTCAGAAGATAAAAGCCGAGCGCCGAGACGATGGCACCGGTGACGATGCCCTGCACGTCTTCGACCGGCGCATGTTTGGCCGGATCGGAACTCCACATGCCGTAAACGCTTCTCGTTCTGCTCACGCTTTTTTCCTCAGCTTCAGGCATATTTTGCACTGCAAAAAACATCTGAGCAAGATGGATACGTAAGGAAGCCTGACCTATCGCGAAAATGGCAAGAAACGGAATGTTCAGGCTTTGGCACGGGCAAGAAAAAGAATGCCGGAAAGGGGTTTTCCGGCATCCTTGCGAATGGTGGTTTTGCTAATTTCGATGAGAGAAAAGCCCGTCCGCTCAAGAAGCTCGGTCACATAGCTCTTCGAATGGGCGTAACGAAGGGATTCCCGAAGCACGAAACCGTCTTCATCCCCCGCATCCTCCACCGAAAAGGCGAAAAAGCCTGAAGGCGAAAGCAGGGCGGAAACGAGCGGCATGACGGTTTCGAGACTGCCGAGATACATCATCACATCGGCGGCGGCCACAAGGCCGGCGCGGTGCTGCGCAAGCGTGGAGGTGAAGAGCCCCGAGGCTTCCGGCTCCAGCGAAAGATCGGCCTGGTCGAGATGATCGTAAAGCCCCTTTTCCTCCGCCTTGGCCAGCATGTTCTGGGAAATATCGAAACCTTCCAGCCGGTTTGCGAAGGTGCGGATTTCAACGCCAAGGAGACCGGTGCCGCAGCCAATATCGACAATGGTGTCGAACACGCCGCTTCCCGCCGCCTTGCCGATCAGTTCCGCCAGCTTTTGCGGCACGCTGTAATCCAGCTTTTCCAAAAGCGAGGTTTCGAAACGGTCGGCATAATCGTCGAAGAGCCCTTCCACATAGCGGCTCGGCGGTTGCTCGGGCGTTTCGGCGGCGCCGAGAACCGCGAGTTTCAGCTCGGCTGCAAACAGTCCTTCGGTGTCCAGTTCGGCGACTTTCCCGTAGGCCGCCACGGCTTTTTCCGTTTCGCCCGCTTTTTCGTGATATTCCCCGAAGCGAAACCAGCCCGCCGTCCACCGCGGCGCAAGCTCCAGCGCCTGTTCCATGAGTTCGGCGGCAGCGGGAAAGTCACCGCTCTCCGCCAGCATGCGGGCATAGTCCGCCCGGCGGTCGGCAATGACGTCACCGGAAGAAAACTGGTTTGGGGCCATTCAAGATTCCTGAGAAGATGTCGGCTGTCATTTATCAAGCCATAAAAAAACTCAAGTCCTATTTCATGGCGGCCTCGTGGAATTGGCGAATTTGACGCGATATAGTGCGGCGAAACTTGCATCGAAGCGTCGTGCTTCATATGTCAGGACAAAACAGGAGACGTGCTGATGGCCGGTGAGGTCAACAAAATGCTGGGTGACACGGTGGCCCGTACCGTGGTGAAGCTGCTGGTGGTTTCATTGCTCGTCGGCTTTCTGATGGCGATCTTCGGATTGACGCCATGGAACATCATCTACGGCGCGCGCGATTTCGTGGTCGACCTGTGGCGCAGCGGTTTCCATGCGCTGGGCGCAATCGGCGACTATCTAATCCTCGGGGCAACGATCGTCATTCCGGTTTTCATCATCCTGCGCCTCCTGAGCTACCGCCGCTGACATGACCCACTCCACGTTTCAAACGCTTTCACGGCGCGGCTTCGTGCTGCTTTCCGCCGGCTCCGTTCTTTCCGCCTGCGTTTCCATGCCCACCAACAAGGGCATGCCCTCCGGCACCCGCGACGAGACGGCGGCGGCGCTTCCCATGGTCAACGATCTGCGCCGCTCCAAGGGGCTTTCGCCGCTTGCCATCAATGGCGCGGCAAGCGGTGCTGCCGCCTATCAGGCCGGCCGCATGGTCAAGGCGCAGAAGATGGCGCATCTGATCGGCCTGACCGACAGTTTCCTGATCCGCATGAAAGACGGCAATGTGCCGCTTCCGGCAGCGGAAAACGTGGCCGCCGGGCAGGACAGCGTCGAGCGGGTGGTGAAGGCCTGGATCGGCTCACAACATCACCTCGAAAACATGCTCGGGCCCTATAACGGCCTCGGCGTCGCGGTCGCTTATGACGCGGCCAGCCGCAACCGGCCCTATTGGGCGATGGTGCTCTGCGCCTGAGATAGTGGTGGGGTTTTGGGCGGAAAACACTCATATTTTTCGCCATTCCGCCGGCTCCCTCCACACTCGACGTCATCCTCGGCCCTGTGCCGAGGATCTAATCACGTCCAATAAAATCAATCGGTTGCAGATCCTCGGGACAAGCCCGAGGATGACGGAGGAGAGGTTTGAGCCCCCCTTTTTAACAGCCGCCAGCGCTTGGATTATATAGACACGCCTCTTCAGCCAGCGGACAGCCCGTCGCCAGCCCTTAGTCTCCGATTGATCGCCTTGCGGACAAGCCGCCATTTCCCCTGTTCAAAACTCTGGCTGCGGTGCCAGGCCGCATATTCTTCCATCAGCGCCCATTCTTCTGGGTCATTGGGGTGATCCCGCATCACCTGCTCGGCAATCCCTTCGATTTCTGCACGGGGAGTGAATCGCGGCAGGAACACGGCCGCCCACAGGGTCCAGCAGATGGCAACGAGGATTGGCGATGCCGCCGCAGCGATTGCCAGCCATTTCCAAATGAGCAGAAGGAAATCCGACATAATTCGTAACCAACGGCGTATAAATCCATAATTCGTACTTATATTACGAATTATTTGACAATCGCAACATCGTTTCCTTCTTTTGGCGCGCTTCACCTCCGAATGTCATAGCGGAGGTACAGCTTGTCGCTTGCAATCATATTCGGAACAAATCTGCGTAATCTGCGTAAGGCGAAACACCTGACGCAGGCGGAGCTTGCCGAAAAGGCTTCACTATCGACCGAGATGATCAGCAGGATCGAGCGCGGCAACACCTCGCCATCTTTCATGACGATCGAAAAGTTGTCCGAAATATTGGATGTGCCGGAGGTCGTTTTTTTCGGCGTCGGGCTGGTTGTGACGACGGATAGCGAGAGGACCCGCATTCTTTCAAAGATTCAGACCAAGCTCTCGCGCCTGAACGAGGACCAGTTGGTCCGTGCCGACAGGATGCTGAGCGTGCTCACCGACTGAAAGCGGCCTCATACCTGCCAGACACGCCTGCGTCGTCCGATGAATAGCAAACGTCGACATACATCCCGACGTCATTCTCGGGCCTGTCCCGAGAATCTGCAACCGATTGATTTTATTCGACGTGACTAGATCCTCGGCACGGGGCCGAGGATGACGGATGAGAGGTTTGAGCGCCTTTTCGGTAAATCGTGCGCTCAGCCGAGCTTGCGATCCGCCCAGCGGTCCACCGCGCTGTCGCGCAGGTCGCGAATGGACTGTACGCCCTCGCGGGCGACCAGCTTCGACAGGCCCTTGACGATGGCCGAGGGCAGGCCGGGGCCTTCATAGACCATGCAGGAATAGAGCTGCACGAGATCGGCCCCTGCCCTCACCTTTTCCAAAGCTGTCTCTGCGGATGACACACCGCCGACGCCGATGATGGGCAGATTGCCGCCGACGCGGCGGCGCATCTTGGCGAGAACCGTGGTGGAAAGCTCGAAGAGCGGCTTGCCCGAGAGACCGCCTGCCTCGCCCTTGTGCGGGCCTGGCCTCAGACCTTCGCGGGAAAGCGTGGTGTTCGAAACGATCAGGCCATCGAGATCATGGGCGAGCGCCTCTTCGGCAACGTCGTCCAGCCCCTCTTCGGTCAGATCGGGCGCGATCTTGAGGAAGATCGGGATGCGTTTGCCGAAGCGTTCGGCTTCCACTTTCCGGCGCTCCAGCACGGCGGCGAGAAGCGCGGCAAGGCTTTCGCGCGCCTGAAGATCGCGCAGGCCGGGCGTGTTGGGCGAGGAAATATTGACGGTGAAATAGGATGCGACCGAATAAAATGCCTCGATGCCTTGCACATAGTCGGCGATGCGGTCTTCGCTATCCTTGTTGGCGCCGATATTGACGCCGACGATGCCGCGCAGCTTTGTCTGCTTCAGACGTTCCAGCGCAGCCGCATGGCCTTCATTGTTGAAGCCGAGGCGATTGATGACACCCTCATCCTCGACCAAACGGAAGATACGCGGCCTGGGATTGCCGGATTGCGCCTTGGGCGTGACGGTGCCGATTTCGGTAAAGCCGAAACCGAGCCTCAGAAGCGGCCCTGGCACTTCCGCATTCTTGTCGTAACCCGCCGCCATGCCGAGCGGATTGGGGAAGACGAGGCCAGCCACCGTCTGTTGCAGATGCGGATCGTGCGGCACCATGCAGGTGGGCAGGAAACCGCTTTTCAGCGCCGCAATGGACAGGCCATGCGCCTTTTCCGGATCGACCAGAAACAGGCCCTTGCGGCCGATAGAGGAAAATAATCCGCTCATCACAAAATCTCCGGGAACTGGTGCTGGCCGTCGTGACCGAGCGAAAGCGGCGTTTCCCAAAGCACGGCGGTCAGGGGAAGAGGCGCATAAAGATGCGGGAAAAGATCGCCGCCTCTGGAGGGTTCATAAACCAGCTTGTCGCCGAGGGCCGCGCCGTCGACCGCGATCAGAAGCAGATCGACCTGGCCGGAAAAATGCCGCGCGGCGGTCTCTGCCGCCTGTTTTGCCGTTGAAAAATGAATGAAGCCGTCGGTCAGGTCGATGGCCGCACCTTCGAAGACGCCCTTCGCCTTTGCCGCGCTCCATAACGTCTCCGGCACGATTTTATAGATGACCGCGGGCGTTTCCTGCATAGGGCTCTCCAAGGCTTTCCACTCAGCGGGATTTGCCGCAAAGCTCGAAGATTGTCCACAGTTTCCACGGCATTTTTATTGCGGAGAGCCTGAAAGACCGCCTGTCCACAAGCTTTTCCTTGTAATGCGGGACCGATTGGCGCAACCTTTGGCGGAGGAGCCGGACGTGTTTCGACCACCGGCAAATGGGAGTGAGCCAGTATCAGAAAAAGAACCGCATAACGCCCTTGGGAGGGGGCCAGAATGTCGGAACTTGTCATTATCATAGCAGATGACCACCCGCTTTTTCGCGGCGCCCTGAAACAGGCCGTATCCGGCCTCGACGGGCAACAGAGCATTATTGAAGCCGGGGATTTCGAGGCCGCCCGAAGTGCAGCCGCAGCGCGCAACGACGCCGATCTCATGCTTCTCGACCTCGCCATGCCGGGGGTGAGCGGATTTTCAGGCCTGATGGCGCTCCGGGCGGAATTCTCCAGCCTGCCGATCGTCATCGTTTCGGCAACGGACGATGCGACCACCGTGCGCCGCTCCATCGAACTCGGTGCTTCCGGTTTCATTTCCAAATCCTCCGGTATCGACGATATCAGGGACGGCATCCGTGCGGTTCTGGAAGGCGATGTCTGGATACCCGCAGGCCACCAGGGCGACAAGGAACAGGATCCTGACGTGGCCGATCTCATCGGCAGGCTCAGAACGCTGACGCCGCAGCAAAGCCGGGTTCTGGGCATGCTGGCCGAAGGGCTGCTGAACAAGCAGATCGCCTATGAGCTCAATGTTTCCGAAGCCACCATCAAGGCGCATGTCTCCGCGATCCTGCTGAAGCTCAAGGTCGACAGCCGCACCCAGGCGGTGATCCAGCTCGCCAAGATAAATACATCGGCCATGGTGGCCTAGAAAAGGATTTTATTCCTTTCCTTGCTTTACTCCTGACCGGATATGGTCTAGATTCCGGTCAGTAAACGACAGGAGCTTTTCCGCTATCGGCTCCACTTGCGGGCTTTCTATCATGCTGTCACACGAGACGATCTGGAGCGCCATCGATACGCTTGCCGAACGCCACCAGCTAACGCCTTCGGCATTGGCGAAGCGCGCCGGCCTCGATCCCACCTCGTTCAATAAATCGAAACGTTTCGGCCCGGATGGCCGCAAACGCTGGCCTTCGACGGAATCCGTCTCCAAGGTGCTGGAGGCGACGGGGGCAAGCGTCGACCAGTTTTTCGGTTATGCTTTCGGCAGGGCGCAGACCATGCAGCCTTCCGGCGCCGACAACGCCATTCCCCTGCTCGGTTTCGCGCAGGCGGGCTCCGGCGGTTTTTTCGACGATGGCGGCTTTCCGGCGGGTCAGGGCTGGGATGTGGTGGAATTCCCCTCCTCTCCCGAGCGCAGGCAGGGCGTCTATGCGCTGGAGGTGCAGGGCGAGAGCATGATGCCGCTCTACCGTGACGGCGACATCCTCATCGTTGAGCCCGGCGCACAGGTGCGGCGCGGCGACCGCGTGGTGCTGAAAAGCCGCGACGGCGAAGTGATGGCCAAGGTGCTGGCGCGGCAAAGCCCGAAAAACATCGAGCTTCTTTCGCTCAACCCGGAACATCCGAACCGCAGCTTCGACATGGCCGATGTGGAATGGATCGCCCGCATCATCTGGGCCAGCCAATAACCCGCAACTGCGTTTTCCGCGGTATCGACCGGGCACATGCGCTGAGAATATTCCTTTAAAGACCGAGTGTCCTTGCGGCGGCATCGACCGTCATGATCTTCGCACCGCCCGACACCGCCCTGCGGACGAGACCCTGAAATCTGCCTTCCGGACAACCGTAAAAGCTCGGCGTCTGCGAAACATCATGGGTGAAGATGATGAGCCAGCCGCCTTTTTGCAGAACATCCTCCAGCCAGCCATCGGCGGCGTCGAGATAGTTTTGATCCGAACGCAACTCGACCGCGGCAAGATTATGCGGGTCGACACTGCCCCGGTTGATCCCTGGCATGATGCCGCGCGCCGTCCTGAACCGGCGTCGCAGCAGCGGCTGCATGACCGGTGAAGCCATGCCGAAGGGAACGGAGAAATTGCGCCCATGGCGGCTTGCATCGAATGAGCCGAGCACGCGGTCATTGCGATCGAGATCCTCCTCCAGCCCCCGTCGGGAAAAGCTCGAGAGTTTGCGATGGGAAAAGGTATGGCAGGCAAGCTCATGGCCGGCTGCCGCCAGTTCCGAGCAGCCTTTCGCGGAAATCATCTGCTGCTGTTCATCGTATTGGTCGATAAACACGCCGGCGATGTAAAACGTGCCGCAAACGCCCTCGCTTTCCAGAATGCGCGCACCCGCCGTCCAGGCGCTTGCCGGCACATCGTCGAATGTGAAGGACACGATCGGTTCGGACGTTTCGATCCGCACCGCCGGTCCCGGGAAATAGCGCACCAGCCGGTTATTGATCCGGTCTGTAAAAGTCCCGATTTTTTGCGTCATACAAAGCCCCCCGGCCTGTCTGCAAATTACTGTCCCTCTTCGAGTATGTCGTAAGCCTGATGCCTCAAACAATAGATTGCGATTAGAAGAGAAGACCAGATAGGCCCGGTTCCGGTAAAGAAATTACTCTCTAAACACGAAGAAAGTAACGCATACACCCAGATTCTCGCAAAAAGTCGGGTCAGGCCCGGATCCGTGCCCTTATCCACCGCCGTGCGGAAATCGTTCGCGGGTATGATGACCAGCCAGATGACAGTGAGAATGAAGGCCGGCAGGCCGCCATTCAGCAGGCTTTCGATATAGCCATTATGGGCATGGAAGGCTGTGACCGCCCAGGTGCCGGCAATATCGGCCTGCGACAGAAGCCGGTCGCTCGTCCAGAATGCCTGGAACCCCTGCCCGAAGATCGGCGATTGCGCGAAAGTGTCGAAGGATAGCCGCCATATGTCCGTCCGCCCGGTGAAGGTGGAATCGATGCCCAGGCCTTCGACAAAATTCTGTATGCTTGGAAAATAAGTGGAGCCGACCGCGGATATGTTGATGAAGGCCAGAAGGCCGCCGATCATCAACAAAGTACGGTTGGCATGCCTTTCCATGATCCAGATCAGCGCCACGGTGACGGGCAACAGCATGGCCGCAGTTTTTCCGTTGGTCTTCCACAGGAAGAACCCTGCCAGCAGCGTGATGGCGAGGCCGCCCAGCGTCGACCAGGCATTGCGCAGGTAAAGCCCGATCATGAAGAGAATGATCATCGCCGGCGCGGCGGCATTCTTGTGATTGAAGATACCGCGCCAGTCACCCGCCAGCGCTTTTTCATCGAGATCATAGGGCTGATGAATCGAGCGCGAGCTGAGGAATATCACCCCCAGATAACACAGCGCCAAGAGAATGATGGCGAAGATGGCCATCATCCGGTCGAACTGTCGCCGGTCGCGCGGCATGACGACAAGGACGCTGGTGATGAAGCACAGGAGCGCCGTGAAGATCAAACGTTGCAGCGACGTGCCGGGCTGGGTTCCAACCACCGAGCATATCGCCAGCCAGAAGAACAGCAGCAGAATGGGCAGCCGCGGCCGCAGCAGAAGCCCCGTCAGCCGGTGGCGCAGCGCAAAAACGCCGAGGATCAATGCGATCACGAGGCCGGTCAGCTGGTTTGCGGCGGCGTGCGGCACGGGCGGTGCTGCGAGATTTTCGAAAGGCGCGACGGAAATCCAGATATAGAGCATGGTGGCGACGAAAAAAAACGCGTCGCGCCGGCTGCCGGCAAGGGAAATGGCGCTGCCTTGCGCAGAGACGGGCTGCGTATCAGCCAAACGCGGCATGGTCGCCTGCATCGAAAATGGATAGTCGGATCATTGGCCTGCCTTGTGACGAACAACGAAACCCTTCTGAAACAGGGCCATGTCCAAATAACCATAAACAGTCATTATCATCATTATTATGCAATTGCTTTAACCCTCTCTTACCTCAAGAGGGATAAGACAGAATAAACTGCCATTCATTCGGGTCGCGGACTTTCACTTTATTGGCCGGTTGCGGCTTTTTCAGTTCGCCAGATTTTAAAAAGCAGCGCAGTCATTTTTGAATTCGCCCGGCAATGCCGGAAAACATGGAGAATGAGGTGTCGTTCAATACGCCGCGGCTCGGCCATCTAGTGAGACTGGGATTGACCTACATGGCATCCGGCGGAGCGCTCCTCATGTCCAGCGCCGCCCAGCTTCTGACCTTCGCGCTGCTTGCCCGCCATCTCGGTGTCGAACAATTCGCGCTTTACGCCTCCATCACGGCTGTCACCAATCTTGGCGTCCAGATCTGCGGCATCGGTTCGCAGGAATCGCTGATCCGCCGTGTCGCGCAGGATCGCAGCATGTTTCCCGTCATGCTCGGCCACAGCTATCTCTTGAGCGCCGCGACAGGCGTGGTGCTGACCATCATCGGCATGGTGACGATCCCGGTATTTTTCCCGACCTCGGAAACATTGCTGCACACGCTGATCACCACCTTCCTGATCCTGTTCACGAACCTCGTCCTCCTGAAAGTCATCTCGCTTTCCACGCAGAGCTTTATCGCCCATTCCGACTTCGCCTCCGCCAACAAACTGGAAGTGATGTTTGCCGTCGCCCGCACTATTGCCGCGGTGGTCGCCTGCCTCATCTTCAAGGTGGAAACGGTGGAGGCCTGGGCGCTGTGGAACCTTGCCGCCCACACCATTGCGGCCATGATCTCGGTCAAGGCGATAGCGAGACTCGGCAGCCCGGTGTTCCGCATCGTGCGTGAGGAAATCCGCATCGGCGTCCTGTTTTCCACCCAGTTCCTGTTCAAGGCCGTGCGCGGCAATGCCGATATTCTCGTTCTCGGCGCCATTGCCAGCGCCGAGGTGCTGGGCAGCTATTCCATCGCCCGGCGCATTCTCGACAGTTCCTATCTCTCCGTCGAGGCCCTCAACCGGCTGATCTATCCCGGCTCGGCTTCCGCCGCCCTGCAGGGCATCAGCAAGACCATAGAACGCGCCTATAACGTGCTGAAGGCCGCACTTTTCATCGCGACCGGCAGTGCGCTCGTCATTTTCATCATCGCGCCCTTCCTGCCGCTTTTGTTCGGCGATGAATATGTTTCACTGCCCATCATCACCCGCGTGCTTTGCTGGGCGGTTCTCCCCATGGCCGTTGCCGCCACCGCGCTCGAGGCGCTCGGCGCATCCGGGCGGCAGGATATTCGCGCGAAGATCTGGAACAGCGGCAACCTCATCGGCTCCGTCGTCGTTGCCTTCTTCACCTGGTCATTCAGTATTTCGGGAACGATCGGCAGCTATTTCATGGTGGAAACCGCCATCGCCGCCGCCGTATGGATCGCGCTGCTGCGCCTGCGCCGCAATGAAGAGGTTTTCGCGCCAGCAAAATAGAAGCTGGCATAAGAACCGATCTGGTGGCCGGCTCTCCCTAATAGAGCCCATAAGGGAAATAACGCCGGTAGATTTCTTCCAGCCGGCCGTTGCGGGAAAGGGCCGCCAGCGCCTGATCGAAAGCCGGAACAAGCACGTTGTCGGGATCGACGGTCATGATGGATAGGCCTTCACCGAGAAACCTGTCGGACATATAGGGACCGCCGAAGAGTGCGCAGCAGCCTTCGGAAGCGCTTCCCGAAACCCAGAAAGGCAGGCGCAGACCATCGGCGAAGATGGCATCCACCTTGCCTTTCTTCAGCGCGTCATACATCGGCTCGTAGCCATCGAAGCCCTCGGCCGCGGCCTTTGGGAAGAACGCCTTCAGCATCTGTTCGTGCCGCGAGCCGGCAACCACACCCACCTTCTTTCCCGAAAGCGCATCGGCACCGGAGCCGGTGAATTTCGCCGCCTTGTTCACCGCAAGACGGGCGGGCATCAAGAGATAGGGCCGCGAGAAGGTAAAACTCTTGCGCAGGTCGGCGGTGGTGGCGAGGCCGGAAATCACCGCTTCGCCCTCACCCATTTCCAAAGCCGCCTCCAGCTCGTCAAACGGCAGCGCCTGCACCTGGCATTTGCTTTCGACCTTCAACTGGGCGCAGATTTCACGCACCAGATCGACATGGAAACCCGCAAGCCGGCCTTCCTGATCGGTAAAATTGAAGGGCGGGAAATCGACCGACATCAGAAATCTGATGCGGGGAACGGAAGAAAGATCGCCGCCTGGAAACCGCTCCTGCGCATCGAACAGCACCGGCATCCGGTTCCCGTCCGACAGGCCTTCCGCACGTACATCGCTAAAAAAACCAGTAAATTGTAAAGCGAAAGCTAAAGTAAATCCGAGACTTATATTCCGCGTTACATTCGTCATTCTCATATATACTATCCGTTACAGGAAGTGGGGCGTTACCATGACGGCGGCGGCGATGCATGGATTATTTTAGGCAATATACACGAGATTCGTTTCGCACGACGCCGGCGACACGAAAAATTGCATTTTCCCATGTCAGTGAAAATCTACTCCCAACCGTTTCCGAACAGGACCAGGCCGGACAAGCCCGCTTTCTCTCTTCGCTGGGATTTGGCAGGCCCTATATCGAGGCATTCGAACAGCAGGCTCTGGAAAATGGCTCGACTTTGGAGGACGAATTGCTGGCAAGCGGTCTCGTCACGACGGATGCCTATTTCGGCGCTTTCGCCAGATTCCTGCGGTTGCCGTTTCTCCCGGAAATCGATCCGGATCGTGTGACGGACTTGAATAAGCTGGACACTCAGCTCTCCGAACCGAGGTTCCTGCGGCTGACACCGCTGAACGGCACGCCAACGCTGCTGATCGTGCCGGAACTGGCGCGGATGGCGTCGCTGAAAAGCATGCTGGATCAGCGTCCGAGTCTTCTCGACGAATTTGCCGTGACAACTCCGCAGGCCATGCGCAGCGCAATCTGGAAAGCGGGCGAGGCCCGCCGCTCGGCTGAGACCCAACAGCGACTTTTCAACACGGCACCGCACCATTCCGCCAGGATCACGCTGCACGGCCAGCAGGGTTTTTGTAGCGGCGTTCTCCTTACCCTGCTCATTCTGTCGCTGCTGTTTTACACGGAAGCGGCATTTACGTATCTGCATGTCACCCTGACGATGCTGTACCTTTTGACCCTGCTTTTCAGGCTGTTCGCGCTCTTCCATCTACCCATGGAAAAGGACGCCATCTTACCTCTTCGGCAGGAAAACGAATTACCTGTCTATACCGTTCTGGTGGCGCTTTACCGGGAAGAGGCCGTCGTCGGACAGCTCATCGGCGCATTGGAACGTCTCGACTGGCCCAAATCCCGGCTGGACATCAAGCTTGTCTGCGAGGCGGACGACGGCGCGACGATCGAGGCGATCCAGCGGATGAATCCCGGCCCGCATATGGAGGTCGTCAGAGTGCCGCCCTCCCTGCCGCGCACGAAACCCAAAGCCCTCACTTACGCACTTTCCGGCGCGCGCGGCGCATTCGTTGCGGTCTATGATGCCGAGGACCGGCCCCATCCGCAGCAATTGCGCGAAGCCTATGCCACCTTCCGCAACGAACCGGACGAGGTGGCCTGCCTGCAGGCGCCGCTTATCATCAGCAATGCCTCTTCCTCCTGGCTCAGTGCCTGTTTCGCATTGGAATATTCCGGTCTCTTCCGCTGCATGTTACCTGCCCTTGCCGCACACGGCCTGCCGCTGCCGCTTGGCGGCACCTCGAATCATTTCCGGACCGCCGTGCTGCGGAAGGCCGGTGCCTGGGACCCCTATAATGTAACTGAGGATGCCGATCTCGGCCTCCGGCTGCATCGGCTGGGTTATCGTTGCGGCGTTATCCGGCGACAGACGCTGGAGGATGCGCCGACCTCGCTACCCGTGTGGCTGAACCAGCGAACACGCTGGTACAAGGGCTGGCTGCAAAGCTGGCTGGTGATGACTCGCGCCCCCTTTGCGACCGCGCGTGACATGGGATGGCTTGCCTATGTGGTCTTTCAACTGCTGATCGGCGGTATGCTTCTGTCGTCGCTGGCGCACCCCCTGCTCTTCGTTTCGCTGGCATTCATGACCATCGCCCTCCGGGAAAATGGCGCTGACCTGCTGCTCACCTGGCAGGGTCTTCTGTTTTTTATCGATGTGCTGAATATCGTCGGAAGCTACACGATCTTCGTGCTGATGGGCCGCAGAAGAATGATTGCCTATGAAAGAAGGCATGTCGGAAGGCGGTGGCTGGCAATGCCCGCATATTGGCTGATGCTCTCCATCGCGGCCTGGCGGGCCGTGGTGGAACTCAAAACCAAACCCTTCGCATGGAACAAGACGCCACACGCGCCGGTCGCCAAAAATACCTCATGATCCGGCATCTTCGGCAGAGCCAAAACAGTCCTGATACTTCTTTCGACCAGCCGCGGCAGTGGCTCATGGCTTCAGTCACATTGCTGCTGCCAGCAAAGCCACTTCACACTTTCCACTACCGCCGTCATCGATAACGGGAGCCAGCGCCTTGCCGAACGAAGCTCCTCCTTCGGCAAGGTCCGTCATTTCATCCTGAAGGCGACCGAACCGCTCTACTTGGTAACGAGCTTGTTCTTGATCAGGCCGACGATGATCTGCACGATCAGACCGCCGACGCCGCCGCCAACGAGCTGGCCCGCGAGAGCGCCGATATCCACGCCGCCGGCTGCCGCATCGCCCGCCGCGCCGAGCAGCGAACCGAGCACGGTTCCGCCGCCGAGACCGCCGATGGCGCCGGCAATCAGATTACCGAGCGAACCAAGATCGGAGTCCTTCACTATCTTTCCGCCTGCCGTGCCGCCTACCGCACCGCCGACGATCTGGGCCAATATCGAAGCAAGATCCATGTCATCCTCCTCAGTCGTTTCCCCGACCATTCGAGGAAACAAAGCCTCTTATTCATGTCTGCGCAGGTTGAACCGAACCGGCATGGCCGGCCTTCTCTTCCTCGCCGAAGATTTTCCAGATCACGGCCCCGATGGCGCCGCCGAGGATCGGAGCGAGCCAGAACAGCCAGAGCTGCTGCAGCGCCCATCCGCCAACGAACAATGCCTGTCCCGTGGAGCGGGCCGGATTGACGGATGTGTTGGTGACCGGGATGGAAATCAGATGAATAAGGGTAAGGGCAAGACCGATGGCGATCGGCGCGAAACCGGCAGGAACCCTGCCATGCGTTGAGCCCAGAATGACGATCAGAAAAAACGCCGTCAGGATGACTTCGATCAGCAGCGCCGATACGAGAGAATATCCGCCCGGCGAATGTTCACCATAACCATTGGCGGCAAAACCGCCAATGTCGGCTCCCGCCTTGCCGGTGAAGATGACATAAAGCGCCGCAGCCGCGACGATCGCCCCCAGAACCTGCGCCACAATGTAGGGCACGAGGTTCGCCGCCGGGAATTTACCGGCAACGGTGAGGCCGACTGAAACGGCCGGATTGAAATGACCGCCCGAAATGCCGCCAACCGCATAGGCCATGGTCAGAACCGTCAGACCAAAAGCGAAAGCGACACCAAGGAAGCCGATACCGAGTTCAGGAAAGCCGGCGGCAAAAACCGCACTGCCGCATCCTCCGAACACGAGCCAAAAGGTTCCCAGAAATTCCGAAAGAAGTTTGCGACTCATAACACTTCCCCTATGTTACGACTGCATCAACTATTACGTGCAATTTAATCGTAGTCAAGCTAAATTGTGTACTATTCTTTTATGGTAACGCTCTTTCTTCCGAAGCGTGATGCCATCCACAACCCGAACGACATCGGATGTCCGTCGAACCGAGATTTTTGCAGATATTACACTTCAAATAGCCCAACGCGGCGTTCTGCCGCGTCGCTCCTTCAAAGGTCGCATATCACGCCATCAAACCGATAACTCTAAGTAAAAATTCAGACTTAAATTCTAATTTAAGAATATTTTAAGTATAATTGCGTAAACTATCGCAACCATCTGCAAAGACAAAAATAGAATCGCAGTTGGCATGCAAAATATTACTCTTGATTTGTTTGAAATCTGCTTATCTGAATCCCCTTCATACGACTTCCATTTCGGGTGACTATCAAGTTCAAAGTTCCAGTTGTTGTTTTTATAAAACATAATATCTCGAACTTCTGATATTGTCATAGACACCAAAAAATACGCCGTCACAGATATATAAAATATTCCTAAAACAATATTCTCGACCATAATATCGATCCATACACTAGAAAAAATCTAATATTAAACTCATTACTATGAACAATACTTCGTTATTTCGAATATTTTTTGAACATCAATATTTTGAGGATAGAAATTCTCTTTATAATAAATTATCTAAATTATTACCATTTTTGCGTCAGTTGACTCTCAGATGATGAATTGCCCATCCGCGGAAATGGCGAAGCGCTTCTTGTCGCTGGTCTCAACAACTTCAAGCAGAAGTTCGGGTATCAGGGGAATATGGGCCTTGCTAGCAGGTCCTCGATATTTACCCACCCTTCAGCGTCAAGCTCAATGCCGATCACATTCGGCTTGTGACGCAATATCCGGCACGTGGATCGCGGCATCGTTGGAGCGGGTGAAGGGAATCAAAACGCTAGTATAAGCAACTGAAAACTTGTGTATAATTTCTCTATCTAAGTCATTTTACCGCGCAATATACCGTAAATTTATTGGATGTTGCTGGACGAACTGGAGCTCGTTCGATCTTAACAGCTGCCCTTAAAGCTGTGTCGAAAAGCAGGACACCGCACGCGTACTGCATAAAACTCCATGAATCAGATACGCTTTCCTCGTTCATCAAAGTAGGCGAGATAGCATGGTCGACATCAAAGATGTGATTGAATCAAAGGAAATGCAGGATGTCGTCGCGGCTCTCAACGCGCTGAAACAGCGTTGGGCTCCCGAACACCAAGCAACCGACCACGTCCGCCCAACTGTCCTTGCGCTTGTCGGCAAATACAAAGCCACTGAAATCTTGCAGGTGCTGCTCGACAGCCGTGAGTATTACCCCGGCTACAAAGAGGTTCTGGCCGCGAGTTTCGGCGGCTGGCTGATTACACCTCGAGAGCGTCGGGTGCGAGAAGTTCTCATGGTACACGCAGCTCTTGATCACATGCGTGATGCCGAATGGAAATTGGGCGACGCTGAGTTGAGCTTAGAGAGAGACATAACGGCCCGTTACATTCTCACAAGCATGGACTTTTTGGTCGAAATCTATGACTGCTTGGGTGGCTATCACGCTTTCGTACAAAATCCGTCTTTCGAGCTACTCTGGATAACATTTGAGCGGGATGAAAAATCGATAAATACGTGCGTGCTCGCCATGCGTTTTCTTCATCATGCTATTGATCGATCCAGTGCAAGAGGCCGCCCGTTTCTTCCGAGCCTCAGCAAAGCTGTCCTCATGTTGGATGTGCTGAAAGATAAAAACCCCTCCTTCCCTTACAAAGAAAAATACGTCTCGCGGTCGTTGCTTCATCAACGATGGAGCCAGAACAAGCAAACATTGGCGCTGCTGTATGCGGCCTCAACAATCCGCATAAACCGAAAAACGTTGCTGCAACTCATTCTAGATGGCTTCTTCTCTTATCAAAACCACCAGCCTTACCTCGACATTTGGATGCGCCGCACTCGCTATGTTGCCGCTCACATCTTTGGACGGATGACCGACACTGACCTCGAACGGAAGACGATGCGCCTCGTTGGCGACGGGCCAGCCACCGCTTTTGCACCTGCCAAGCTTAACGATATAGAGGCCGCATCCTTCAATGAAATTTTTCAAAAGATAATCAAAGACTAAACACAAAAATATTGTCCATTTTTGGCTGCTATGTCCATGGACATGCACAGAATTTTAAATCGATAAATTTCGCGTCAATCTTTCTCCGTCTTCAAGATCGAAAGGACGAAAGACATGAAGCACATACCTTTTCAAAACGACAAACTGCACGAACGCAGTGTACCGCCGACCTTCCCGCAAACGGGATTTGTACGCCTCAACCAGATTGTTGGCCCCAGCGGCCCGCTGCCAATCAGCAAGTCAGGTTTCTGGGCGGGCGTCAAAAACGGCAAATTTCCAAAACCGCTCAAAATCTCTCCAAGGGTGACCGTATGGAAAGCCGAGGATATCCATGACCTCCTGCGTGAAATCGAGCGGGGAGGCAAATAACATGTCCACTTCTTCCTCAAAAAATCGCGGCGCAGCGCCTGCAGCTAAGTTGAAGGGAAAATCGGATAATCCGAAATCGAAAGAACTGTCGGTATTTGATATGAACAGTGCTGTTTCGAAATTGCAATTCCGGCACTTCAATCGGGAAAAGGGCTATAGGCTAGGGGTATGCGAAGATATTGCCACGGCTTGCGATCTTGGCTTGAAGTTGGAAAAGAACGCCGAGCTCTGGAAAGCCTTCTGCAATCGTTTCCCGAACAGCATCGGGAAGCCAAAAGAAACCGAGCAGGACGACGCTGTCCGGTGGGTTCTGAAGTACATGGTGGGCCCGGGGGAGGATGCGCAAAAAAGGGCAAGCTTCTACTTTCGCGCCGCTGGACCTTTGGTCGAAAAAGGTTTTTCGGGGAACGACCTAGCAGTCAAACTCAATAATAAGGGCCTGAAGGCACTGGCAGACAAACACGCAAACAAAAACAAGACTGCGCGTGAAGAGAAGTCCAATAAGCGCTCCAAAACGCAGGCGTTGCCTGCTAGTTCTTCGAACGCGACCGATCAGGGCGTTGTCTCCGAGAAGGCAAAAAACCTAGAGCGGTCTCCTGTTTCCGATAAAGACAAAGCATTGGCAGCAGAGAACGATTTGACCATCGTACATGCGGACTTACTGATCAAAAAATCAGCGAAGGCCTTCAGGCGTCTGCCGCAGGGCGAGCTGTTCAAGATGAAATGTGAGATCATCACGATTGGCCCCGCCACGAGCATTCTTGTACGCTCGATCAAGCACAAGAAAGCGTAACCGCCTCCAGACGGTCCACCAATCACGTACGCCAACTAGTCAATTCGCGCTTCGACTTCGGAAGAACAATAACCTCTTCCGGGGTCGCTCTCTTTCTATCTACTGACTTCAGAGTATATGCCGCGGCCCGTGCCAGCGTCTTTTCGATGGGCGTGACATGAATGCGGGAAAGTGGCGCAGTCTTGCCGATCAGGAAACTAGTTGGTGCGTTCGCGATAAGGTCCGTTACTCGGCGTCCGGTACGCGCATTCGGCGGCACCATTGCCAGTACGTGAATATGCATCCCGTCGTTGATTGCGCTGTCCGATGTGGACCAGCCAGACAGCTTCCGCACTGGCCAGTCGTAACTGGCGAGCCAGAATGGCATCTGAATACTCGGGGTCTTATAGGGCCGTTTGATGAGGCGGGTCAGTACGCGAACATAAAGCTGCTCCACCGTGTAACGCATCTGGGCCTTCTTGGCTTTTTCATTGCCGCTTAGCGCATTGAACATCAGCGTGAGCATATAACTTTCCCAACCGCCTGCTGTTCTCTCTTCAACCATTTGCGTATAGCCATCGAGTATCTGTTGGGTACTCATAGTGTTTGTTCCTTCGTTTGGTTATTGCGAGGTTGATTGTGTGTGAGTGTGTATCTGTAGGTAATTTGGGTACAGCTTCCCCATATGCCTGTACCCTCGCGAGCGCGGCATTGATGTCTCCAGATGGAGCAAGACCTGCCATGCGTGGAGATTCCCCGCACTAGCGTTTTGGCTTGCAAATTTAATTGGCTTTACGCCGACAGTTATTTACGGCGACATCTCAGAGAGATTTATGGGGCGCAGGGGACAGGGACACGCGTATCGGCGGTGACCTGCGGTTCGTCTCTAAAAGCCCAAACGGCGATTTAGATAAAATTTACGCTAATTCTTCTCGGTTTGAACCGATCCCGGCATGCCACGTTTCATGCTAGTCGAGACAGGAGCCCGGCTGCGATGATCTGGAATTTGGGGAAGCTCGAACAAGAACGTCTCGACCTCATTGAGGTCATCGACAATCTCAAGAGGTGGGAACGTTTCTCCATTGACGACCGGCACATCATTTCATTGCAGATCACTGCACATATGATGCGGCTCAGCGAAATGGATGAGGACTTGGCAAAGCTGCGGGGTCAGGAACATTCCAATGTGGAAAGTCTGGCGGCTATCTGACCCGTCGTTGGCGTGTTACGCAATTCTGTCGATAGCGGTCTTTCTATCGACGAGTGGCGATTGCACGTTCAATCCCGCGCACTAAATCTTCCTCAAACCAGTTGATCATTTTCTGAATATCATGTTTGGCAGGGCTCACTTCACCCGCGTTTACCAATTCAATCGCAGCTTGGGACATTGCCAACAGAATGCGTGCTGTCTCCGGCACGTATGGCATATCGAGGCCAGTGTCGTGGCGTTCGCGTATGATCTGATAGCGAAGCTTCTCCGGGTATGTCCACGCGCTCACCAGAAAATCATGAACGCTGACCTTCTGGTCACCGATATCGGTCGTGGCTTCGCGGTCAGCCTCGGCATACTGCAACGCTTCTATGCGTTCGCAGGCATCGACAGCTGCATTCAGCATGCCTCTGATCGAATTCCAGTCGGTTCTCATCATACCCTCTTCACGCGTTACGAATTTCTCCGCCCACAGCATCGACCCGCTGCAACTTACGGCTCCACCCACTCGTCTTCAGGAATGAAGCCCCCGATCTGACGTTTCCAGAGACGCGCGAACAATCCATCGCGCTCGATCAACTCTCCCGGCCGCCCTTCTTCGACGATGCGACCGTGGTCAAGAACTATAATCCGATCCATGCTGGCGATGGTAGACAGGCGGTGCGCGATGGCGATCACCGTCTTGCCCTCCATCACCAGATTGAGCTTTTCCTGAATGGCGGCTTCGGACTCGCTATCAAGCGCGGAGGTGGCTTCATCGAGGATCAGGATAGGCGCGTCTTTCAACAGCACGCGCGCAATGGCGACCCGCTGTCGCTGCCCGCCGGAAAGCTTGATGCCACGGTCTCCGACAAAAGCGAGATACCCATTTCGTCCTTCACTATCGGCGAGATCATTAATAAACACATCAGCCTTCGCCACTTTCGCCGCCTGCTCCACCTCCTCCTGCGTCGCTTCTGGTCGCCCGTAACGAATATTGTCGCCAACCGACCGGTGCAGCAACGCCACATCCTGCGCAATCACCCCTATATTGCGGCGCAGGCTCATCTGCGTGATCTCGCGAATATCCTGACCGTCGATGCGAATGGCGCCCTCCTGAATGTCGTAGAAGCGCAGAAGCAGATTGACCAACGTCGTTTTTCCCGCACCCGACAGGCCCACCAGCCCAACCCTCTCTCCCGCGCGGACCTTGAGCGACAGACCATCGATCACCGGTCTGCCAGACTTGTAGGCAAAACGGATATGGTCGAAATCAATGTTCCCATGAGGAACGCTGAGTTCCGCCGCACCGGCCGTGTCGGTAATGGTCGGCGGCGTCGTCATGACAGGCATGGCATCCTTGATGGTGCCAATCGCCTGAAATATTTGCTGGCCCATCTGCAGGAAGGTAAATGTGTGCCCTGATAGCCGCTGCAATATATAGACGGCGCCGACGAATTCTCCGACCGTGATAAAGCCCTTCACCAGACCGGAAAATCCCACCGACAGAATTGCCAGCCACAGCGCCATGTTGAGCGCCACGACGACCAGTTCGGACGCGCGATAGACACGCTGTTCCCGATGCTGCGTCTGCACGGCCTTCATCAGGATACGGCGGATCGCGCCCGCCTCGCTATCTTCCGCAGCGAATTGCTTGATCATCTGCATATTGCTGTAGAGATCGGTGATCGCCCCTGAGACAAGGCTCTTTTGTTTCGCCGACCGGCGTGACCGCTCCGTGAAAACGGGGGCAAGTTTGACGGCGAGAACCACATTCAGCACGATCCAGATGAACACCGGCAGCGCCAGCTGCCAGGACAAGGCGGCAAGAAGCGCAAGAGAGCCTGTCATTTGCAACAGGAAACGCGGTCCGGTCTGAAACGCGTTGATGATCTGCTGCTGAACGGCTGACGAGACCTGCGAAAGACGCGAGGCGACCTGCCCCGCATAAAGCTCATGGAAAAACGCCAGATCCTGCCGCTCCACCGCCTTGTGACCCTGCCACTGGATGGCCGCCGGCATCGCGATGCCAAGCGTGTGCGAGGTGAGTGTGTTGAGAAGAAACGACGCTATCGGCATCGCGGGGAAAATCAACAGCCCAAGCACGGTCAGCAGTGGCCACTCATTGCGCAGAAAAGCGTCTGCTCCCTGCGCCGTCACGCCATCAACGATAACGGACAGTCCCCAGATGATCGACAGGTTGATAGCCTCAACCGCCATGGACGACAGGGCAAGAGCAATAAGGACGCCGCGAAACATCCCGATGAAATGCAGCAGCACCGCGACAGGGCCTTTCGACGGCAACGGCCGAAAGGGAATGTCGAGCGGCCGTATCAGCGTCTCGAAGGGGCGGAAAATCGTATCTGAAATCGACATGGACCTCTCGGATCGCAGTTTGGCATCGACGGGGAGGAATCAGCTACGCGTCCGGCATGGAACCATGCATGGCGTTCAATCTCAATTACCGGCTGTGATTTTTGCAGCTAGAGAACGTTAATCAGGTTCGGCGTGGGTCGCGCTGGAAATGTTCTCAGCACGCCGAAACCGCCTCCGTGGTGACGGTTGCAACCATACAGTTTGACAATCTGTGATTGTAATGCTATACCATAACACGCCGGTGCTGCTGCCGGCGCGAGGGGCCGTTTGGCCCCTCTTCTTGTTTTGGAGAGCTACGATCATGAACGTTTCAACCGCTACACCCACGGCGACCGCCCTCACCACCGCACCCGCCGTCACCCTGCCCTGCCCCGTCATCATCCTCGGCCGTGACGACAACGGCAGGCCCCACGCGTCATTCTTCCCTGCCACCGATACCCGCGCAGCTGAGAAGGCTGCCGAACTGATGGGCATGGTGGCGCTCAAAGTGGAAGGCGACGAACTCAGGGCGTTTCTCGGCAGGTTGCCGCAGGGCAAGCTGTTCGATAGCGGCAAGGCATTCGTGCCGTTCGTGAAGCAAGAGCTTTATCAGGCGATTGCCGCCCACCTAGCCGATGAGGAGCGCGAACGGCTGGAGCAACCGCGTGCGGTACCGGATAAGCCCGCGCCCGAAATCGAGTACCCTGTTCCGCCCAAAAATATGCCCGAAAGCTGGGATCAGTTGACCGTGGGTAGCCTCGTGCTGGCGACTGAGGGCCCCTTGGAGGGCTGGTATGAAGCCACCGTCATCAAGATCGAGGGCGACACAGGACTTCGGCTCAAGTGGCGCGATTATCTCGATATGCTGCCTTTCACCCGCCGCGTCGATCAGGTGGCCCTTATTCACCCTGCCTATGTCGAGAAGTGATCGCATGGGCTGCGCTTTGAAACAGAACATCAGCGAGGATGCGGCCGTTCGGGTCGCAGCCATCCGCGATAAAAACGACGCTTTTCGAAAAAGCTTCTCCGGCGGACGAGTGCTGCTGACACCGGGCGTCACAAACCTTAGCGACGAACAACGGCGAGCGGTCATAGTGGCGGTGCAGACGTTCGATGATTTCTCGCCAGACAACGACCCTTACGGCGAGCACGATTTTGGCGCGGTCACACTCGAAGACGCCGTGTTCTTTTGGAAGATCGACTACTACGATCTCGACCTGCAATTCGGATCATCCGATCCGGCAGATGACGATGTAACCTGCCGAGTGCTCACGGTCATGCGGGCAGATGAGTACTGACCAGTGCGCTCCATCTTTTCATCGTCAAGCACCTTTTCAGCTTGACCGGCGATCAGCGCCCCCGCTTGCGACCCGCCTTCAGCGGTTCAGGCGGGGTAGCCTCAGCAGGTACTTCAAAGAACAAGGAGATATCGATGGCGAGCGCGTCGGCAAGCCGCGCGAGCAAATCGACCGAGGCATTAAAATCGCCTCTCTCGATGCCGCTGATGGTGGTTCGGTCTACCCCTGCGTCAACAGCAAGATTCTCTTGCGTAACGCGCTTAGCGGTCCTGACCTTCCTGAGATTCCATCCAATGCGTTCGCGATGTTCCATACCGGCATGGCGACCATCTTGCCGGGCATTAATCCATAGAATATATACGACATATTTCTTGTTAACGACTTACGGTTGCCTACTCGGCTTCAAATTGGGGGTACTATGAAAATCGCAGTTGGAATTATTGGACTCTTCCTCGGCATATTGGTGCTGCTGCAATCCTGCGCGGTGACGGCGGGAAGCGGTCTGCTGAACGATCATGCAACCGGCAGCGCCGGCGCGGTCGGCATGCTCACAGGCGTGCTGCTGGTGATCGGTGGCGCGTTCTCCTTCGGCCTGCCGCTGGTGGGTGCCATCATCTTCTTCGTGTCGGCCTTGATGGCCATTATCGCGTCTTCGCAAGGTACCTTCGGCGATATGTCGGTTTGGGGAGTGATTGCTCTCGTGCTTGCTGTCATGGGATTCTTCACGTGGCGCTCAGAAAAGCGAAAGAAGGTTGCGCCATGAGCCACATTAAAACACTAACGACGCTGACCGCTGTCGGACTGCTCGGCGCTGGGTTGCTAAACCCGGCCGCGGCTGCGGAGGAAACCTATTACTTTCAGGGCACTCCTTGGGAGTTGCTGCTCACTCAGCCTGAGGGGGCTGATGCAAAACCGGCGTGCGTACTGCGCACGACGGCGTGGCCTAGCCGGTCTTTGTCGATTGAAACGCGCCTGATTGGCGTTGATAAGATCGCTCGCGGCCTTCGCATTCGAAAAACCGGCTGGAACCTGCCGGTCGGTAAAACCACACAGGTAAAGGTTGGCGTAAACTTTCTTAGCCCGGCGCCACATGAACTGGATGTGATTTCCCCAGAGGAGTTATATGTTAGCTATCCTGAGGATGAAGACGGCGCCATTGGCATTGCTCTGGCAACAAGCTTCGCGTTCTCTCCTAAACTGCCCTCAGCAATGGCACTTAAGTTCGAAGGCAACGAGCAGCCTTGGATTATTCCAGCCATTAATAAGCGGGACTATTACGCGCTGAACGAGGGACTGAATGACTGCGACGTCGCATTGAAGCAGCTGGGGCCTAAACTGTTCTCATCGGAAGACGAAGCGACGTCACCGTTCGCGGCCCCACCCAAAACCGACGCTTCAGCGTCTTCGACACCGAAACCCTGGGAGTTCAGCAGGCGCGAAGAGGATTGGGGCCAGACCTGTTACGCGGAGAAGAAGAATGGCGCTATCACCATCGGGTTCATGAAGGCGCGCGGACATGATCTAGAAGGTTTTATCGAGAACGGTGGCTTCAACGGAAGCGTCAAAACCTCATGGAAGGTGGATAATGAACCGCCCGTCAATTCCGAAGGCGACCTTAACGACTATTTCGGTTGGCACAGTTTTTCCGGTTTCAAAACGGCGTTTGTGGACCAGATGATATCGGGTCAAAAAACGCTTACTATTACCGATGACAAGGGCACAGTCATTACCACCGATCTAGACAGAGCGTTAGGCGCGTTTTGGCAGCTGAATGCCTGCTTGGAAGATACGGATAGATAAGGTCATCAGGTATTTCCACGCCACCGTGCATGTCTACCTGAGAAAGATGCGACGAATGCAGACGCTCCGAAGCCGTGCTGTCGTCCGCCACTTGAGCAGGTGCGCTAAAATCTCAACATGTATTGAATAAGGCCGGGAGCGGACTGTCCGGTGGTGGAGGCATTTATCGGATAGCTGTCGTTCAGTTACCAGACCTCCAAACAGACGTTTGATGCTGCTCGTTTGCGCATGCAGAGGGGCCGCCATTGTAACATGGCGGCAATTTAGCCATGCTCAGAGGTTTTCCGTGTAGAAAGGGATCAGTTTCGCCAACGCTTTTTCGACCGGCTCCGGTTTGTCATAGAGGTCATAGTGCGATCCACAGCATCGTTCTTCTCACGCTTTACGAATGGACACACATACTGTGATGTTATCAGCCGTACTTCATGGCCGAGTTTCGTCAGTTCGTGTGACCAGTAACGAGCCATCCCGCAAGCCTCCATTAAGACTATCGAAACGCCCTGCCCGGCTACAAATCTAGGAAATGCTGCCGGGATAGCTTCCGCCGAAACTTGACCTCTTCGGAAAGCGAAGCTCCATGAATCTTGGAAAACGTTCTTCGCGAAATCGATCCCACTCATAGTATTGGATGTCATGCCGCCGTCCTTTCACCCGTTGGGTTTAATCCGGCCATCCTCTGACAAAAAACGTGCTGGGTGGGTGGACCATCAACCACACCATCTATTCAAGGGGACCACTTTAATGGAGGGTTGACGCCGGTCCAGGCGAGCCAAAAAGAACGTCAGCTATCTTGCGGAGATGCTTCCTTTCACCGCTAAAAGCGTAGCCTTCCGAGTTCACATCGATGAAAGATGCGAAAACGAACGGCGTCGCCATTGATTCCAGTAGCATGGCTACGCGTAACATCATTTCTACGTCAACTTTGACGTCAATAATTGCCCCGTCGACATCGCCGGCTTCCAACAGGTTCAAGACTTGCTCGACAGAAGAAACAGGGCCTGCAACGGTGGCTCCGGCGGCAGTAAGTTGCGCATGGCACGCCGCCGTCAACGACGGACGCCGCTCTACCACTATCAGCTTCTTGCCTCTGAAGGCGCGTAACACAGGAATATCCTTATTCGTTCTGCGCTCGCCCGTGCTACGCCAGAGATAGATTTCTGCTGGAGAAAACTAAGCAGCGCAAGTGGCGTTGTATTACCGCTTGCCCATAACTGACCAGCGCACTCGCCGGCCAACTTGTGAAACGTTGATCACTGGTCCGACTCGCCGCATTGCAATTCGGTATCTTTTTGTAGCGCCACTTCTATTTCCTCCGCGGACACCTGCAAAAACTGGCGCTTCACTAATTGGGCGGAGATAGCAGGTATCTCAAGGTGTGTTGCGACAGGTTGATACGAAGGAAAACTGAGACCTTCAATGAGCTGTTCATCAACGACCAGACGATATGTTCCAGCTTCCAAAGGTACTACTAATCCATCCAATACGAACGGATTCGCGAAGGTGATTTCTTTGTATGTCGTTCTTTCTTTCATACCCTTACACTCTTTCCTGACACGTCATTCACACCGCGGCGCAACGTTTATCCTTGACCGTCATCGCTCTCCACTAAGTGGATTTCGACCCCTGAGAAGGATTAACAAAGAGATTGCCTATAGCGCGCCGGCTTCGCTCTTCCAGGGCTATTCATTAGCCCCAATTGATCGACCACTGGCCTTCCTGAAAAAGCTGAGGACGTATATCGTGTTGCGCGGGACACTTCTGATGGTCTCAAGGACAGGCCGTGATTGGTAGGATTGATTGAGTGAGTCCGCATTCCCAAGACGGCGTTTCAATTGTGCTGCGAGAGCATCGGCAGATGTTTCTCCCGCAAGAAACAGTCTCATTACAAGAAACGCGGCCGTGTTGAATTGTCGCTGGTCATTGCCCAGCAATGTGGCGTTATAGCCCGCACTCTTCAAAACTGACTGGATCATCTCCATCTCTTTGGGGGAGATGGCTGCAAAACTGGGGTGGGAAGACATAATGTCCTCCTCTCGTTGGGGCTAGGGTAACCGACCCTCAACCAGTAGTGCCCGTGACATCGCTACCGACGCCTTACAGTGCGCCTGAATAGCTTAAGACGCAAGCGAATACGGTTTTGGAAAGCTCCAGCGAAGTTCACCAGCCATTCGCTGGTCATTATTGAGCGGCGGCTGCGTTCTAGCACATTGGAATTCCCTTGCTAATGAACCTCAAAACGCGCAGGCTCGTTCCTTCGGTAGCTTTTTTAAAGGGCGTTACCGCTTCAAGGTGAAATCCCTTGGCCCCAACGAAAGGAGGACACGATGTCTTCCACACAAGAATACGGCCCGATTTCGTCTCACGATCTGAATATGTTGCTGTCCCTGTTGTCAGATGCCGGCTTTGAAATCGACACGCGCTCGGATGACGACCGGTCATTCAACAAGGCCACCCGCAAGATAATCGATCTTTTTCAGGATGGAATGACCGACCCTTCCAAACTCAAAGGAGAAATGCTGTTCCTGTTCGGGGTACAGAAACGGGAACGTGTGCCCTCCCGCAGACCACTCCCGAGGTATGCAATCCAAGGTCTTCCGGGGTTCGGCAGATAGCGGGGAAACACCTGTGCGCGCATATGTTCTTGGAAGCATGATGCTTTGGTCCGCTTTCTTTCTGATCTGGTATTTGTTGACGCTTTATACCGCCAGCAAAGACCTTGAAGAAATACGATCCGGTCCGGCCGGAGGAGTAGTTATGTCTGCGTCCCGATGCGGTGTAGAACTGGCGACTCTTCTCGCGATGGGCGACAAGCTCTTGAAAGCCGGCGGACCAGAAGTGCCAGCGGATTTACGCGCACATATTGAATATTGCATCTCCTCTGATACAGCGAGTCGAGATAGGCTTAGGAAGACACAGCTCATAAGATTTTTCCCCGACGAAAGATAGCCTGCGGACTCCGCCCCTGATTTCATCAACCCCATCACAAAACTTGATGCTCTCTGTTTTCACTCTGTGCTATGGATCATGGGTGCGGACAGGTGTCCTTTGAGGCGACGGTGGCCAGAGATTTTTTGATATGGCGCGGCATCCGGCTACGCAGCCTTGGGAATTATCGGGGATTGATGATGATCGATATCGCAGGAGCCCCCCGAAGTACGCCCCCTGATGGCTCACTGCCGGAAGTCCCGATGAAGCGGGATAATCGATATAACCCGCAGCGCCGCCGCCATACAGCGTGACCCGATCTCAGCCGGGGTCGCTTTGCAGTCGTTCGACGAGATTCGGATTGGCGACGAACGGGCGTCCGAAGGCGATCAGATCTGCCTTGCCATCGGCCAGATGTGGCGTTGCAAGGTCGAGGTCACAGCCATTATTGGCGATATATGTCCTGCTGAAGCGACGGCGAGCGATCCGTATTCGAAGGGTGCGACCTCGCGCGGGCGACCCGTCGCGCCCTCAACGACGTGAATGCAGGTGATGCCGAGAACGTCAAGTCGATTGATGATATACTCGTATCGCGTCTGGGGATCGCTACAGGAAATACTATTTGTAGGCGAAACTGGCGAAATCCGGCACACCCGTGCGCTCGCCGCCGATTTCCTGCACCACCGTGGCCGTGACTTCGAGTATAAGACGCGCGCGGTTTTCCATCTTGCCGCCATAGCGTCCGTCCGGACATTAGGGCTGTGAGCCTCCCATATAGTTCCTGAAAGCAGACGCTCGCCAGCGACTTGCCGCGCGCAAAGCCGAACTTATCAACATGCTCATACGAAACAGCAGCGATGCGGCTCACGGCCCGATCTTCCACTAGATTCGATCATATGTGAACGATGTCAGCAGCGTGGTTACAAAGTTACTCGCATTATCCTTGACAAGCGCTTCCGTCCATTCATTCGTCCCGCGTAGCCGCAGGTCTGCATAAATGCTGTCGACGGCGGCCTCTTCGATCCGCTTGATGTTCGCCAGAAAGGCTTCCTCTCCGGCCGCATGATACATGTCTCGGATCACCATCCGCAGGATTTCCTGGATTGCGATCTGCCATGCCGTGTTGAGTGCCTGAAGTTCGCCGATACTGTCTGTCATAGGTATCCCTTTCGGTTGCGGAGTGCAACGGTTTGAAAGAAACTGCGGACAGAGCCTGATTGATGATCTCACGTGACCAAGCCATTTGCTATAACCGCCTTGCCTTGCGATTGGCGTACCGCCGATCGTGCTCGGCCTTGCGGGCGGCCTCGTCGTGTTTTATCCGTCCGCGCCCCACTCTTCCTGGGCAGATCAGACCGTCTTGGTCCGTCGTTTCGTGAGAAGAGAGGCGGTCGTCGCCTCACGGTCCTTCAATTCTTTCACAAGTCGCGCTTCACGAAGCCGCCTCGTCTTTTCCTCGCGGGCCAGAACGAGGGAGTCGAGTTCCTCGACGGCGCTGTTACGCGCGAAGAATTGCGATTGAGTATTGGCGAAGGCAATCTCCGCCTTCTGCCGGGATTTGCTGTGTGTCTGTGACATGGCTTTTCCAGATTGAACGCCGCCGTGGCAACAAAAAAGGTCAGGCAATCTGCCTGACCTTGCTGGTATCATGCTCTCGCCAGTGCCAGTACATCCGTGGTCAACGGAGAGCGGATACCGGGATGATTAAGCGGCCTGAAGGTTGCAAGCCGACATCTTGCCCGACTTGTTATCGCGCTCAAGGTCGTAGCCGATCTTCTGGCCTTCAATGAGTTCGCGCATTCCGGCGCGCTCGACGGCCGAGATATGCACGAACGCGTCGGTGCCGCCATTGTCAGGCTGGATGAAGCCAAAGCCCTTCGTGGAATTGAACCATTTAACTGTGCCAGTGGTCATGATGAACCCTTTCATAGCAATAAGAGGACCACAACGCCTGCGGCGCTGCAGATGCGATAGCGATTTTTGAGAGAAAAGGCTCGTTCAGGGCACGGTGCCAGACGCGCGATAACCAAAGCTAAGCAAGCAAATATCGACAATCAACATATAGGTCGCTCATATGCGATTGTCAACTTTTAGTTTTTTCTCACCAATACTCTCAGCATTTAGTTGTAATTTCCGAGGCCGTTTCACAGCCTAGACTGCGGAAACGGAGCTGGGAGCGTAACCCGACACTAGGTTCACCTATGGAATCACGGTCGTCCGAAAGCAGAAATGGACTCCGGTCCCGACGGAAAACCACCGTCTCGCTGGAGTATAACTCCGGACATGAACCGGAGCAACACAGTGCGCGATTGACTTGAAAGCACTCCTGACAGCGGTTTCATCCTCGCCGTTACATATCCGGCCTTATGAAGCATCTGGTTGAGAATTCGATTGCTGCCGGGATCGAAATCGACGGCGTGGACGCTGGAAGACATGGTGTCCTCCTTTCAGATTGCGGGCGCGGCATTAAAGCCCCCGGCGGCAGCGCCCGGTGTAATTGCTGCCGAGGTCACGATGATGAGGCCCGCTCGTCTGTTTAGCAATCCTTCAATTAAGGTCATTTGGGGGCGGGATAGCTTCGAAGCCAACCCGCACAGATATTTGCCGTTCTGTAAAACCGTTAATATCAAAGAACGAGGGCTAATTTGACCCTCCATCGATACACGCGATGCTCACTCCTGAGGAGCGGCAGGAATGAAGGAGTGGCGATGTAAAGTGCACTGCCGCCCAAAGCTCGCTGGCTCGGTGGGATGCAGCTTTCCCGCCGCCGTCGTCCGAAACCTGCCAGTCAATTTCCCATCCCTTAACATCATTGAAGGCCGATAAGCGAAAGACTGCTTTAGGGAGCGTGTAATTGCTATGCTAACGTCCGGAATGGGGCGCAAACCGTCGCTTGATAAGAGAACCTGACTGTCCACAAAATACGACAATGACGGGTCGCGTCAGGGTATACCCCCGCGTGACGAACTAGCGGTTACAGCCACCGATGTAACATCTGGGTTGACATCAACTATTTGTGACAGGTTATCGTCAAGCCTAAAGCTTGAGGTGACACATGGCTCGAATAGGCTACGCGCGCGTTAGCACGCTCGATCAGGATTTGCAGGTTCAGCTTGATCGTCTTCGAAGCGAAGGCTGCGAGATTGTACGTTCCGAAAAAGTATCTGGTGGTACACGCGACGGCCGAACTGAACTCGCAACCGTTATCGAATTTTTACGAGAAGGCGACGAACTGTTGGTGACGCGCCTTGACAGGTTGGGGCGCGATACCCGTGATGTACTAAACATCGTTCACGATTGTCAGCAGCGTGGTGCATTCGTAACTATTCTCGATCCCCACGTTACAACGCGAGGAGAAATAGGGCACATCATATTAACGGTGCTGGGCATGGTGGCTCAAATGGAAAAGCGTTTGATCAAAGAGCGCCAACGCGAAGGGATTGAACGCGCAAAGTTATCGAATACGTACAAGGGCGGGAAGCGTCGTATCGCTCGGGAAGAGGTGCTGCAGAAATTGGCGGCCGGGATGAAAGTATCTGAAGTCGCCAGAGCTATGAATTGCTCTCGTATGCAGATTTATCGGATCGCTAGCAGGTACGTCAAGAACGAAGCTAATTCCACATAATTTCAACGTGAGATGTTATTCAAGCAGACAGCAACCTAAAATTAATCTAAACCGAAATAGTTTGCCAACTGACGTCTGTCATTCCAGTATTTACGCCGTGAGACCTATGAAAATCAGTTATTCCGTGGACAATCTGCGAAGAATTTCGTCAATGCCGATGATAGAAATCCGGCCTCTGACGATCCTTCTCGGCCGGAACAGCGCCGGAAAAAGTACATTCCTTCGGTCTTTGCCTTTGCTACGTCAATCAATTGAGACGAACTCAAGCGCTCCAATACTATGGTATGGTGATTATGTGGATTTTGGAAACTATAGAAGCGCCGTATCAGATAATGACTTTGATCGGAAAATAACCTTTAGTTTCAGCATTGATGAATTTTCAAGATCCGCAGCAGCACCAGAAATATTCACACTCAAGCATCCGCGTTCTGCTACTAAGGAGGTCAACTACGGCAATGTTAAGGTACGCTATATTGTCGCCGGAGATGGAGACGGTACGTATCGCGACAAAATCGTAATTGAATTACCAGAAATTACAACATCACTATCGGTAGGCTTCCTCAAAGGGCAAGAGCTTTCGCACCAGATATTTTTGAATGGAAATGAAGTTAAGGGAATAACTGAAAATAATGTCATCTACTTCCAAGATGAACAACTTTTTAGCCCGTTTATCTTCTTCTCGCGTGGCAAGGATGGAAGGCTCACGGCTGAGAGCAGACGCGATATATTCAGGCGTCTTATTGAGCGCGAAATCAGTAATTATGACGGGCGAGTAGGCCGACAACGCATTTCAACGGAAGCAAACCGAATCCTTGAAAAACGCAGCTTGACGGATGATTCCCTAGAGGAGTTATCCAAGACTGACACGCAAACGTTTATGCAGTATTACAAACAACTTCTAAATGGTTGGGATCCACAACGCCGCCTCCGTATAGATGAACTATGTCGGACACATCATGCATTTAACGTACTTGATGCTTTAAGCAGCAGCTTAACTTCATTGTTTCGATCTGTCGAATATATCGGGCCAGCACGCGCCAGAAGCGAAAGATTTTATCGGCAGCAGGAACTTGAGGTATCTGAAATATCGCCTGATGGCCGTAACTTGCCGATGTTTTTAGCATCTCTCCCCTCTCAAAGGTTGGAAAAATTTTCAAGTTGGGTAGAAAAAATTTTTGGCTATGGCGTGAGTGTCCATAAAACCGAAGGACACTTGAGCATAAATCTCGAGTTCGGCGGAAAATCAGTAAACGTATTGGACACGGGATATGGAGTATCCCAAGTACTCCCCGTGCTTACCCAGATATGGTGGATGCAGCAAAGCCAGCGCTACGGCAGAGGTCGCGTAAGGCCCAATGGCTTCAACACCAAAACTCTCCTAATCGAGCAGCCTGAACTTCACTTGCATCCTGCCCACCAAGCGCTTCTAGCAGACGTTTTCGTAGAGGCTTTGAAGGATAACGTATCTCCCGTTTCATTCGTCGTTGAGACACATAGCGAAAGCCTAATAAACCGCCTTGGTGAGATTATCGCACAAGGGGTGATTCCACCCGAGAATGTGCAAATTGCGATATTTGGAGAGGACGACAATGAGAGTCCGGACCAAGTACGAATTGCGACCTTCGCTCCAGACGGCACGCTAAAAAATTGGCCATTCGGCTTTTTTAATTACTGAAGCATCATGATCATAAGCTTTGAGACGTCGTTGGACGAACTTGTTTCTGCACCGATAGAAGAAGTAGAACAACTTTTTTCAGAGTTGGTTAGAGCGAGTATTTTTGCAAGTCATTACGTGATAATTACACGCGATGCCTGCGGATGGGCCAGTGACAACTTAGATCTTGGCCGGAAGTATAAGGCTCATCTAAATTCCATTAAGCAAGATTTTACTACGAAGGCCTCTATTCTCGGGCAAGCTAAAAACGTGTTAAAGGTCGGAATCGGATCATCTGGGCTCCAATCTCTAACAGGCGGAGGATATGAAATAGGCCATCGAGCGCTATTGCGAGGTAGATATCTGGAACAGGCGGTTCTGCTGGTTGAAAATGCTGAAAATGACGGTGATTTTGCCCGTTCCATCTTTCAGATTCTGAAAAATAAACACCCAGTGAAGCATTTTTCATTCGATACGAGACACGGCGGCGGATCAACCGTAGTCAACTGTTTCAATCAAGAATTGAACAATAAACGAATAGCAGTGTGTTTAGTGGATAGTGATAAGGTCGCTCCTTCTCACCCTGAATCCGCTACAGTTAAGGGATTAAGACAAGTTGCAAACCTTGGATCGTACGTTGGCGGAATATTCGTAACAAGGTGCCGCGAGGTGGAAAATCATCTGCCAGCAGAGATTATTCAGGCTAACAATCTCTGCCCATCTTATGCAGAATACGAAAAACTTAGTAAATTAATGTATAATTTGGAGGCCGAATACAGAAGTGAAATTTGGCTATACTTCGATATAAAATGCGGATTTCGCGGAAGCGACCTTGATTCTAAGGGATACAGCAAAGCGACTCGAGACTGGATAGAATCTACTTACGCCGAACAAGGGAAAGAAATCACGGACGTAACCTTAAGTGGCTTCGGGCCTAATATCCTACGACAGTTTTTAGACAGTGGCCTCGCAATGGCCGAGTTAGCCACGCATGTAAAAACCCCTTCGTGGAAACAATCTTTCGACGGATTTTATGAGGAGATGCTTTGGTTTTTCGCCGCAGATAGGCGTATTGCAACTATATAATCTTGCATTTCTACAATCCACATATTCCAAATTCGGCAAAAACTTCACTTAAACCATAAATTTCTCGCCGACGCCCTAAATATATGAGCAATCCTTCTACTATTGGCGCGCATTTTTGACGCATTCCTCCTGGAGTAAGTCTGCCCACCATTGCATCATCCGCACTCGCTCGTCCCAATATGTGGCCCGATTGTAGATACGTCTAACAGCCCGGGTGTCGAGATGTGCAAGCTGAGCCTCAATAGCATCAACGCTGAACTCTCCAGACTCGTTCAAAATGCTGCTGGCGGAAGAACGAAAGCCATGTGCCGTATGTTCCGTCTCAGCCACCCCCATGCGCCGGAGAGCTGAATTCATGGAGTTCTCGGATAGAATCTTCTTGCCGGACATCATTGAAGGGAAGACATAGGGCTTTTCGCCAAACAGCTCCTTCATCTCCGTGAGAACTTCCACTGCTTGTGTCGAAAGCGGCACATGATGCTCTCTGCGCATTTTGGTTTTCTCTGCAGGTATGGTCCAAACTAACTTATCAAAATCGAGTTCAGTCCACTCCATCGAGCGCGTCTCACCGGGACGGGCAAAACACAAGGCTTGGATTTTCAAGGCAGCTACCAACGACGGCCAGCCTTCGTAACCGTAGATGGCCCGCATCAGGCCGCCCATCTCAGCCTTGGTCGTTAAGGCGGCATGGTTGACCGGTACATGGCGCTGGAGAGCCCCCCGTAGTGCCGACGTCGGGTCATTCTCCGCCCTTGCCGTGGCGATGGCATATCTAAACACGCGACCGATGGCAGCGCGAGTAGCCAGTGCGCTCTCCACACGACCGCTCTTTTCGATAGTGGTCAACACCGCAAGGACATCACGCGCGGTAATCTGGGTGACCGGATAAGGTCCAAGCTTTGCCGCGAGATCCTTCAACATCCATTTGTTTTTCGTGATAGTCGGCTCTGCACGCTTGTCACGTTTCAGCTTTTCAATGAACTCATCCGCAATGACGCCGAAGGTGTTTCCAGCAGCTGCCTTGGCGGCAAGCTGATCGCGTTTTTTCACGAGTGACGGGTCTAAGCCCTCAGAGAGCTTCTTCTTGGCCTCGTCGCGCAATCGACGAGCGTCCGCCAGCCCCACTGTTGGGTACGCCCCAATCGTAAGAGTTTTTCGCTTTCCGAAAAAATCGTAATCGAAGCGCCAGGACTTGCCACCGGCAACCGATATGTAGAGGTAAAGCCCCTTCTCATCAGACAGCTTGCGCGGTTTGCTGTCGGCTTTAGCGTTCTTAACCTGAATATCTGTCAGTGCCATTTTACGGTATCGGCTTCCCACCACGATGACGAATACCGTGATTTTTACCGACAAAATTGCTGGATGTCACTGCATACCGTTGCACGACCTTACGCGCGCGCGAGGCAAAAACGCTGGAAAATCAGCGCTTGTTGGACGTCATTGATCTTGTTGGAAAGGTCGCTGGAGCGGGTGAAGGGAATCGAACCCTCGTATTCAGCTTGGGAAGCTGCTGCTCTACCATTGAGCTACACCCGCACCGCGCATAAGACATCGGATAGTTCGCAGCGGGTGTCAAGCACCCGCCGGGGTCGTTATTAGGCGCGAAAGTGCTTGGAGAGCTTCAGCCCCTGCGCCTGATAATTGGAGCCGAGGCCGGTGCCATAGAGGCCTTCCGGTTTCTGCAACATGTGCTCGTAAACCAGCCGGCCGACGATCTGGCCGTGTTCGAGGATGAAGGGAACCTCGTGGCTGCGCACTTCGAGCACGGCGCGGCTGCCTGTGCCGCCGGCCTGCGCATGGCCGAAGCCGGGATCGAAGAAGCCGGCGTAGTGCACGCGGAATTCGCCCACCAATGGATCGAAGGGTGTCATTTCGGCCGCATAGAGCGGCGGAACGTGGACTGCTTCGCGCGAGACGAGAATATAGAATTCATCCGGATCGAGGATCAGTTCGGCGCGGCCGCGGGCATAGAGCGGCTCCCAGAAATCGAGAACGTCGTGCTGGGCCTTCTTGTCGACATCCACCACCGCCGTGTGATGTTTGCCGCGATAACCGATCAGTCCGTTTTCACCGAAACCCTTGAGGTCGATCGAGAGCGCGATGCCGCCGCCGGTCACGTTGGGCGTGTCGCTGGCAACCAGCGTTTCCGTCTCGTGCAGCTTCAGCAGTTCACTTTCGTTGAGCAGCGAATGGCCAATGCGGAAGCGGATCTGCGACAGGCGCGAGCCGCGTCGCACCACGATTGGGAAGGTGCGCGGGCTGATTTCCAGATAGAGCGGGCCGGCATAACCCGCCGGTATCTTGTCGAATTCCTGCGCGCTGTCAGTCATGACGCGGGTGAAGATATCGAGACGGCCGGTCGAGCTTTTCGGATTTGCCGAGGCCGACATGTCCGCCGGCAGCGCAAGGCTTTCCATCAAGGGAACGATATAGACACAACCGGTTTCCAGCACCGCGCCCTGGGTAAGGTCGATCTCGTGCAGGCTGAGACGATTGAGCTTGTCGATGACGCGGTTTCCGGGGCCGGGCATGAAACTGGCGCGGACGCGATAGGCCTTCGAGCCGAGCCTGAGATCGAGGCTGGCGGGCTGCACCTGATCAGCATCGAGATCGGCCTCGCTCTTCAGCTTGCCGCCCGCAAACAGCGCCTTGATTGCGCCATCCGCCAAAATGCCCGTGGTTCTGGTCATGGTCATCATTCCTTTTTACGGCGACAAAACCAAAAGGAAAGCATTGACGCAAGCCGGTAACGGCAGTATGGCAAGCTTATCCCGTGGTGATTTGGCCGGTCGGCTTGCAGCCACGTTAAACAAGTGGCTAAAAAGACCGGGTGCTAGGAACCGGTCTGCTTTTGCGGCCGGTTTTTTTGTTTTGAAGGTGATCACATGAGCAATAAATGGCGCCCGGCAACCCAGCTCGTTCACGGCGGTACGCTACGCTCCCCTTACGGTGAAACGTCGGAAGCAATCTATCTGACCCAGGGTTTCGTCTATGAAAACTCCGAAGCCGCCGAAGCGCGCTTCAAGGGTGAAACGGATGGGTTCATCTACGCCCGCTATGCGAGCCCGACCAACGACATGTTCGAAAAGCGCATGTGCCTGCTGGAAGGCGCTGAAGACGCCCGCGCACTTGCCTCCGGCATGGCCGCCGTCACCGCCGCCATCATGTGCCAGCTGCGCGCCGGCGACCATATCGTTGCGGCCCGCGCCCTCTTCGGCTCCTGCCGCTGGGTGGTCGAAACGCTTGCGCCGAAATACGGCATCGAATGCACGCTGATCGACGGTCGCGATCTCGGAAACTGGGAAAAGGCGATCCAGCCGAACACCAAGCTGTTCTTCCTCGAAAGCCCGACCAATCCGACGCTTGAAATCATCGATATTGCCGGCGTGGCGAAGCTCGCTAACCAGATCGGTGCGAAGGTGGTGGTCGACAACGTCTTCGCCACACCGCTTTTCCAGAAGCCGCTCGAACTCGGCGCCCATATCGTCGTTTATTCGGCCACCAAGCATATTGACGGCCAGGGCCGCTGCCTTGGCGGCGTGATCCTTTCCGACAAGAAGTGGATCGAAGAAGAACTGCAGGATTATTTCCGCCATACCGGCCCGGCCATGTCGCCTTTCAATGCCTGGACGCTTCTGAAAGGCATCGAGACCCTGCCGCTGCGCGTCAAACAGCAGACGGCCAATGCCGGCAAAATCGCCGATTTTCTCGCCGATAGTGGCAAGGTCGCCAAGGTCATCTATCCCGGCCGCGCCGATCACCCGCAGGCCGATATCATCGCGCGGCAGATGTCCGGCGGCTCGACGCTTGTGGCTTTCGAACTGAAGGGCGGCAAGGAAGCGGCCTTCAAGCTGCAGAACGCGCTTGAGATCGTGAAGATTTCAAACAATCTCGGCGACGCCAAGAGCCTCATCACCCACCCCGGCACGACGACGCACAAGAACCTCACCGATGAGGCGCGTGCCGAACTCGGCATTTCCGGCGGCACCCTGCGCCTTTCCTGCGGCATCGAGGATACCGACGATCTGCTGGAGGATCTGGCGAAGGGTCTGGCGGCCGTTTCGGCCTGAAAATTCAATCTGCAAATTGCCATGGCCTGACCGCGTGTCGGGCCATGGTTCGCCTGCATGGTCCAAAAAGACCGCTTCAGGCAACCAATATTTACCTTTCCCGTTATCCCTAACGGTGGAAAACAGCGCAACAGGAGACGCCTCCTGCCCGTCAAGTCATTCATTTTCTTGACGATAGCCAGAGCCTATAGTGTAGGATGCGGCGGCAGGCATAATATCGAGGTGTGGCGCGTATGTATCGTGCTCTGACAAGGGATATCGAGGTAACGGTCGATCCGTATTATCTCGAGGAACAATCCGACCCGGATGACGATCGTTACGTCTGGGGCTACAAAGTCGTGATCGCGAACAATTCCGATATTCCGGTTACCCTCGTCAATCGCTATTGGCATATCACCGATCAGAACGGACAGGTGGATGAGGTCTATGGGCCGGGCGTTGTGGGTGAGAAACCGCATCTGAAACCGGGCGACAGCTACGAATATTCTTCCGGCTGCCCGCTGGATACACCTTCCGGCCTGATGTTCGGCCATTATGAAATGGAAACGGAAAATGGCGAGGTGTTCAACGTCACCATACCCGCCTTTTCGCTGGATTCACCCGGCCTGATGCGGGTCCTGAACTGACATTCACCCGGCAATGAAAAAGCCGCGCCCTTCAGGACGCGGCTTTCATTCAGGCATTCTCAAATTCGCTGACATCGTAGCGATAGGTGGTGGAGCAGAACTCGCAGGTCACGGCAATGGCGCCGTCTTCCTCGCTTGCCTCGATCTCCTCGGCGGTGAAGCCGGACAGCACGCCCTTGATCTTGTCCCGCGAGCAGCTGCAACGGTCGAAAACCGCCTGCGGATCATAGATGCGCACACCGCTCTCATGGAAAAGCCGGAAGAGAAGGCGTTCCACCGGCACCTGCGGATCGGTCAGCTCGTCGGTATCCACCGTGTTCAGCAGCGTCACCGCCTCGGTCCAGGCATCGTCTTCCAGCACCTCGTGACCGCCTTCGTCGCCATCGCCGCCATGCAGGTCGCGCATGCGCAGCCGCTCAGGCGCCTGCGGCAGGAACTGCGCGATAACGCCGCCCGCACGCCAGCCATGACGCGGCTTGCCTTCGCCATCACGGTCGAAGAATTCGGCAACGCCCAGCCGCACGCGGGTGGGAAGCTGTTCCGACTGACGGAAATAGACCCCGGCAATGTCTTCCAGCGACGAGCCATCGAGCGGCACGATACCCTGATAAGGCTGCATGCCCGCCCCCTGATCGATCGTGAAGGCCAGAATGCCGTTGCCGAGCAATTGCTCCGGCGACGTCGCCCCGGCCGCAATTGCCTCCGCCAGCCGCTCCTCATCGAAACGGGCATAAGCGCGCATGCTTTCCGGCGCGGTGAAATCCGCAACCAGCAGGTCGACCGGGCCGTCACCCTTGGTCTGGACAGTCAGCTTGCCGGAAAACTTGAGCGACGTGCCGATCAGCGCCGTCAGAACGGTCGCTTCCGCCAGCAGGCGGGCGACCGCCGGGGGATAGTCGTGCCGTTCGAGAATGGCATTCAGCAGCGGACCCACCTGCACGGCGCGGCCGCGCACATCCAGACCTTCGACCTGAAAGGGCACAACCTTGTCGTCGCCAGCAAAATCGAGATCGTCCAGTTCAACCGTTACATCTGCCATGTCATACTCCCTGGCGCAGCCGTGGCGCCGCTACCGTCCAAAAGTCCGGCTTTTAAAATGTGCTTTTTTCGCTTGTCGCACAGAGACCCGGGAAGAGAAACCGCTTCCGGGGAAAAACGTGCAAATCGTGATGATGGCCCGCCAGCAAAACCGACGAGCCTCTTCGAAGTCCCACAGATGGTAATCTATGCGGTCAAGTTCAAGCACCCGGCGTGACGCGTGTCAGGCCGGGCGATTGCTCATCAGATGACGCCCATGCACCAGGCGATGATGGACTTCTGCGCGTGGAGGCGGTTTTCCGCCTCGTCGAAGACGACGGATTGCGGGCCGTCGATCACGGCATCCGTCACTTCCTCACCGCGATGGGCCGGCAGGCAATGCATGAACAGCGCGTCTTTTTCCGCCTTGGCCATCAGGGCTTCATTCACCTGATAGGGCTGGAATATGTTGTGGCCGCGCGCCTTGTGTTCCTGGTTCATGGACACCCAGGTATCGGTGACGACGCAGTCCGCACCCGCAACGGCCTTGTCGGCGTCGTGGCACAGCATGATCTCGCCGCCATTGTTGCGCGCCCAGTTCAGGAACTTGTCATGCGGTTCAGAGCCCATCGGCACGGCCATCGTCATGCGGTAGCCGAAGCGCGCCGAACCCTCCACGAAGGAATGCAGGACGTTATTGCCGTCACCCGTCCAGGCAATGGTCTTGCCTTTGACCGGGCCGCGATGTTCCTCGAAGGTCATGATATCCGCCATGATCTGGCAGGGATGCGTGTCATCCGTCAGGGCGTTGATGACCGGCACGGTCGCGTGTTCGGCAAGCTCCAGCAGGCGCGAATGATCCGTCGTGCGGATCATGATGGCGTCGACATAACGCGACAGCACCTTGGCCGTGTCGCCGATCGTTTCGGCGCGGCCGAGCTGCATTTCCGTACCGGAGAGGAAAAGCGTCTCGCCACCGAGCTGGCGCATGCCGACATCGAAGGAGACGCGGGTGCGGGTGGAAGGCTTTTCGAAGATCATTGCCAGCATCTTGCCGGCAAGCGGCTTTTCCGCCGTTCCGGCCTTGGTGGCGGCCTTGCGTGCGCGGGCATCGTCGAGAATTGCCCGCAGGTCCTGCGAGCTGACGGCCGACAGGTCGAGAAAATGTTTAGGTGAAGCCATTTCAAACTGTCCCATGCTCGCGAGCCTCGGGGAAGAGGCCCGCCCTTTATTGTTTCCTCAGGCGATTTTTGCCTGTTTCGCTGTCAGGGAAGCGGCGGCCGCTTCCACGCGTGACAGACCCTCGCGGGCCTCTTCCGCCGTGGTGACGAGCGGCGGCAGAAGACGGATGACGTTGTCGCCCGCCGGCACACCCAGCAGATGCTCGGCGCGCATGGCCTGCAACAGCTCGCCCGATGGAACCTTGGCCTTGATGCCGAGAAGCAGGCCTTCGCCACGGATTTCCTCGATAACGTCAGGATAACGATCCTTCAGCGAAGCAAGGCCCTGGCGGAAGACCAGCGCGACATCACGGACCTTTTCCAGAAAGCCCTCGGAGAGGACGACATCGAGCACGGCATTGCCGACAGCCATGGCCAGCGGGTTGCCGCCATAGGTGGTGCCGTGCACGCCCGCCGTCATGCCGGAAGCGGCATCCGCCGTCGCAAGGCAGGCGCCGAGCGGGAAACCGCCGCCGATACCCTTGGCAACCGCCATGATATCCGGTGCAACGCCCGTCTGCTCATAGGCAAAGAGTTTGCCCGTACGGCCAACGCCGGTCTGGACCTCGTCGAAAATCAGCAACATGCCATGCTCGTCGCAGAGCGACCGCAGCAGCTGCAGGAATTCCTTGGCTGGTGCGCGAATGCCGCCCTCACCCTGAATGGGCTCGATCAGAAGCGCGGCCGTCTCGGCCGTGATGGCGGCTTTCAGCGCATCGACGTCACCGAAGGGCACCTGGTCGAAACCTTCGACCTTGGGACCGAAACCTTCGAGATATTTCTGCTGGCCGCCGGCAGCAATCGTCGCCAGCGTGCGGCCATGGAAGGCGCCTTCAAAGGTGATGATACGGAATTTTTCCGGATGCCCCTTGGAATAATGATAACGGCGCGCGGTCTTGATCGCGCATTCAAGCGCTTCCGCGCCGGAATTGGTGAAGAAGACCTTGTCTGCGAATGTCGCTTCCGTCAGGCGCTTTGCGAGCTTTTCCTGGCCCGGCACTTCATAAAGGTTCGAGACGTGCCAGACCTTCTCGGCCTGGGTCTTGATCGCCTCCACGAGGTGCGGATGGGCGTGGCCCAGCGAGTTGACCGCGACGCCGGCTGCAAAATCCAGATATCGTTCGCCGCTTTCCGTGAACAGCCAGACGCCCTCGCCTCGCTCGAAGCGCAGGGGGGCTCTTGCAAACGTATCGAACAATGGCGCGGCGGCTTCGGCCATGGCTGTATCACTCCTTGCGCGGATGCGCTGTCAGACGGTTGTCAATAGGCTTCCGGGGTTATCCCTTGCCTGAAAATCAAAAATGCCGCCTCGCGGCGGCAGGGGCACTATTGTCACTTCGCCTGCCGATGTCAACAAAAGTCCGCGTTTCCCGGGCTTCTCAAGCCCTAGTAGGTAGCGACGGACGAGGCCCAAGGTGTTGCCTTTCAGACTCAACTCGCCAGCAAGTTGGGGAAAACCGGAAAATCGATTCGAGATGATTCCCGCGACTCTTGCCACGGAGTCTGCGTGGCACTAGGTTAATCGCTAATTACTAGACTGCATTGCGGCGGAACTAGTCACCAAAAATCAGGCAGAAACCACGCTCGCGGCACGCCCGCGAGGCGGAGAAGGATTCTGCCGACATTATACGCGACAAGCGGAGAAGCGGCATGAACTGGACAGACGAACGGGTCGAAAAACTCAAGAAATTGTGGTCCGAGGGGCTTAGCGCCAGCCAGATAGCAGCACAGCTGGGCGGTGTCAGCCGCAATGCCGTCATCGGCAAGGTCCATCGCCTCAACCTGCCGGGACGCGTGAAGGCCGGCGGCCCGGTCACGTCGGCGCGTTCCGCGCCCAAGCGCACCGCCGCCCCTGCCCCGCGCGCGACGAATTTCGCGACCCGCGTCAGCGCAGCACCTGCACGCGCCTTGAACCGCTCGAGCGCGGCAACCGCGCTGCACGAGGAGATCGATATCGAGACCGCCGAAGTTCTCGATTACGTTCCCTCCAAAAATGTCGTTACACCGATTTCCCGCCGCCTGACGCTGACGGAACTGACGGAGCGCACCTGCAAGTGGCCGGTCGGCGATCCGCTGAAGGATGATTTCCATTTCTGCGGTTGTGAAGCACTGGAATCTTCGCCCTATTGCAAGTTCCATGCAAAGCTCGCCTACCAGCCGGTAAGCGAGCGTCGCAAGGCTTGAGTGTTGCGGCACGCATTCGACACTCAAAAACTACGGGCCTTCGGGCCCGTTTTTTTATGGCAAAACTCAAGGTGGTTCCGGAATAGAGCGCACGCTGTCTAAGAGGCGCTCCCAATCCCTGTTCTCGCGCATTCTCCGGATGTAAAACCGCGATGCGCCCTTGCGGCAAGTGCTCTGAATTTGTCGGCGACGTGCCGCGCCCTTTCTCCTGTCAGGGTTTCACCGCGCAATCCGGCTTTCAGCAGACCGTCTGTCACCTTCAAAAGAACAAGGATACGCGTTTGCGGAAGGTTCAAAATCGAAAGGCCCGACACCATTCCGGTATCGGGCCTTCTGATTTTTTGGGAGTTTATCCCAAGTGAAACCATCGGTTTCGGTTTTCTCAGGCTTCCATTGAATATCCGGCGCCGCGCACGGTGCGGATGACATCCTGCATATGCGAAAAATTGAGCGCCTTGCGCAGGCGTCCGACATGCACGTCGACGGTGCGCTCATCCACATAGATATCGTGACCCCAGACGCCATCCAGCAATTGCGAGCGGGAAAACACCCGGCCGGGAGAGGTCATCAGGAATTCCAGCAGGCGGAACTCCGTCGGGCCGAGGCGCACTTCGCGGCTCTTGCGGTGAACGCGATGGGTCTCGCGATCCAGTTCGATATCGCCGCATTTCAGCACCGAAGACAAAACCTCGGGGCGGGCGCGGCGCAGCATCGCCTTGACGCGGGCCATGAGTTCCGGTGTCGAGAACGGCTTGACGACATAATCGTCGGCGCCGGTGGCAAGACCGCGAACCCGCTCGCTTTCCTCGCCGCGCGCCGTCAGCATGATGATGGGCAGGCGCTCGGTTTCCGGCCGCATCCTGAGCCGACGGCACAGTTCGATACCGGAAACGCCGGGAAGCATCCAATCCAGGATCAGAAGGTCCGGAATACGTTCCTGCAGCCTGATTTCTGCCTCGTCTCCACGGGGTATCGTGTCGACATCATATCCCTCAGCCTCGAGATTGTAACGAAGCAGGACGCTCAGCGCTTCCTCGTCTTCCACAACTGCAATCTTGGGCACCATATACTAACTCCGCAAGCCGCTGCCTGTCTGTTACTCGGTCACCGAACCGAGGGTGTTGGAACTGTCGTCCTTCGGACGCTCGCCTTCCGGCTGGCTGCCGGTGGTCATGTAATAGATCGTCTCGGCAATATTGGTGGCGTGGTCGCCGATACGCTCGATGTTCTTGGCGCAGAACAGAAGATGCGTGCAGGTGGTGATGTTGCGCGGATCTTCCATCATGTAGGTCAAAAGCTCACGGAAGAGCGACGTGTACATGGCGTCGATTTCCTCGTCGCGCTCGCGAATGGCATTGGCCTTCTCGGCGGAACGCGTGGAATAGACGTCCAGCACTTCCTTGAGCTGTACCAGCGCCAGTTCCGACAGGTGCTCGATGCCACGGGCGAGCTTGCGCGGCACGCCGGTGCCGGCAACCGCGATGACGCGCTTGGCGGTGTTCTTGCCAAGGTCGCCGACGCGCTCAAGGTCAGCTGCAATACGCAGGGTGCCGATGATCTCGCGAAGGTCTGCCGCCATCGGCTGGCGTTTGGCGATGGTGACGATGGCCTTGTCGCCGATCTCGCGCTCGGCGTGGTCGAGGATCGCATCGTCGGAAATGACCTTCTGGGCGAGCGCGGCATCGGAATTGACGAGCGCACGCACGGCGTCGGCGCACATCTGCTCCGCAAGACCGCCCATTTCGGCGATGCGGCGCGTCAGAAACTTCAATTCATCGTCATAAACGGAAACGATGTGCGAATGGGTCGTTGTCTGTGTCATGGTCTAGTCCTCCGGCTTGGCCTGCATGCGCGTACCCGGAAGCGGGCACGGCAGAAGCACCAGTCTTGTTCGGTTTCGATAAAGCGCCGGCCGGGATCAGCCGAAGCGGCCCATGATGTAATCCTGCGTGCGCTGGTCGTCCGGATTGGTGAACATCTTGTCGGTTTCGTTTTCCTCGACAAGATGACCAAGATGGAACATGGCCGTGCGTTGGGAAACACGCGCCGCCTGCTGCATGGAGTGCGTGACGATGACGATGGTGTAATTGGTGCGCAGCTCGTGGATCAATTCTTCGACCTTTGCGGTCGCAATCGGGTCGAGAGCCGAGCAGGGCTCGTCCATCAGGATCACTTCCGGGCTGACGGCAACTGCGCGTGCGATGCACAGACGCTGCTGCTGACCGCCGGAAAGACCGGTGCCGGATTCGTGCAGACGATCCTTGACCTCGTTCCAGAGACCCGCTTTCTGCAGGCTCTGCTCAACGATCTGGTCCATATCCGCCTTGTTGCGGGCGAGACCATGGATGCGCGGACCGTAGGAAATGTTTTCGTAGATCGACTTCGGGAAGGGGTTCGGCTTCTGGAACACCATGCCGACACGGGCGCGCAATTCCACGACGTCAATCGCCTGATCGTAGATATCGTCGGTGTCGAGCGTGATCTTGCCGGTGACCCGGCAACCGTCGATCGTGTCGTTCATACGGTTCAGGGTACGCAGGAAGGTGGATTTGCCGCAGCCGGACGGGCCGATAAGCGCCGTCACTGTATTTTCCCGAACGTTGAGGTTCACGTCGTAAAGCGCGCGCTTTTCGCCGTAATAAACCGAAACGTCCTTGCCGATCATCTTGTATGAGACTTCATTCATTTTCTTGTCCAGCGCCTTTTCAACTGCTGCTTCCGACAACATGTTCATTGCTCAAGCTCCCTCTACCAGCGCCGTTCGAAGCGGCGACGCAACAGGATTGCGCCAACATTCATGACGATGAGGAACAGAAGCAGGATGATGATAGCGCCGGATGTCCTTTCGACAAAGGCGCGCTCGGCTTCGTTCGCCCACATGTAAATCTGCACCGGCAGGGCCGTGGACGGATCCATCGGCGTTGTCGGATAATTCGCAACGAATGCCACCATGCCGATCAAGAGCAGCGGCGCCGTTTCACCCAGCGCGTGGGCGAGGCCGATGATGGTACCGGTCAGAATGCCGGGCATGGCGAGCGGCAGCACATGGTGGAAGATCGTCTGCATCTTGGAAGCGCCGAGACCGAGGGCGGCGGCGCGGATAGACGGCGGCACGGCTTTCAGGGCAGCGCGCGTCGCGATGATGATCGTCGGCAGGGTCATCAGCGTCAGGACGAGGCCGCCGACCAGCGAGGCCGAGCGCGGAAAGCCCATGAAGTTGATGAAGACCGAGAGGCCGAGCAGACCGTAAACGATCGAGGGAACGGCCGCGAGATTGTTGATATTCACCTCAATAAGATCCGTCAGACGGTTCTTCGGGGCGAATTCCTCGAGATAGATGGAGGCCGCGACGCCAATCGGCAATGACAGCACCAGCACGATCAGCATCATGTAGAAGGAGCCGATCAGCGCCACACCCACACCTGCCGCTTCCGGACGGCTCGACGCGCCGTTGACGAAGATGCCGGTATTGAAATGTTTGCCGAGCTGGCCGCTTTCGGCAAGCTGGTTCATCCAGCCGAGCTGCTGGTTCGAGATACGGCGATTGGCCTCATCCGCCGTCAGGTCGACCTGGCCCTTGAAGGCGCTGTCGACATCGCCCGACGCCAGAAGCGTGACGGTGCGCGTGGTGCCGATGACGACGGGATCGGCGACGACGATGTCGCGAAGCTGCGTGCGCACGCTGTCGGAAATCAGGAGATTGACGGCGCGAAGACCGGCGCGGTCAGTCGGTGCAACGCCAAGGACCTTAGCGACCGCATCTCGGGCGATGACGGGATAATTGGCCGTCATCAGCTTTGTGGGATTGGTGGCGCGCTCATTTTTCGGATCGATGATCTGTTCGGAGAACTCGACCGGAACGGTGATCATCGTCTGCTGGAAAGCGGTGTAACCCTTGGAAACCACCGAGAAAAGCAGCAGGAAGAGGAAGATGAGGCCGAAGGAAATCGCTGCCATGCCGTAGGCACGGAAGCGGCGTTCGGCGGCATAGCGGCGCTTGATGCCGATATCACGGCGCGTGGCCTTGTTGACGGCGCTCGCGCCGGCTGCGGGAGAAACGATGTCGGTCATTCATATTGCTCCCGGTATTTGCGCACGATGTAAAGCGCGTAGATATTCAGGCAAAGCGTGATGGCGAAAAGCGTGATGCCGAGTGCAAAGGCAACCAGCGTCTGCGGCGATGTGAATTCAAGGTCGCCGGTGAGCTGGCTGACGATCTTGACCGTCACCGTGGTCATGGGCTCGAAGGGATTGAGCTGCAGGCGGGCAGCAACACCGGCAGCAAGAACCACGATCATGGTTTCGCCGATGGCGCGCGAAGCCGTCATCAGCACGGCGCCGACGATACCCGGAAGAGCGGCCGGAATAATGACCCTCTTGATCGTCTCGGAGCGCGTGGCGCCAAGGCCGAGCGAACCGTCACGCAGCGAGCGCGGCACGGCGGTGATGATGTCATCCGACAGCGACGACACATAGGGGATCAGCATGATGCCCATGACGAAGCCGGCGGTGATGACGCTCTGCGCCTGGATGAAGTTGGCGTAGTTGCCCGTCGCCAGGCCGTTGATCTGCGTGGAAATGTCTCTGAGGAAAGGACCGACCGTCGTGAGCGCGAAGAAGCCGTAGACGATGGTGGGAATGCCGGCGAGCACTTCAAGCAGCGGCTTTGCCATGGAGCGGAAGCGCGGCGAGGCATATTCCGCCATGTAGATCGCCGAGAAGAGACCGACCGGAACCGCAACCAGCATGGCGACCAGGCCGATATAAAGCGTGCCGGCGAGCAGCGGGATCAGGCCGAACTGGCCGGAGGAGTCGGTGGCGCCTGCCGCCGCAAAACGCGGATCCCAGACCGTTCCGAAGAAGAACTGGTGCGCCGGGACCATGGTGAAGAACTGGATCGCCTCGGTCAGCATCGAAAGGACGATGCCGATGGTCGTGAGGATGGCGATGGACGAGGCGACGAGCAGGGCCGCGAGAATGACTTTCTCGACCTGGTTGCGCGCCCGGAAACGCGGCGCAATCGCGCGCAGCGCATAGGCGCCGCCGCCGAGCGCGGCCAGCAGCACGACGGCGATCATCGCGGTACGGCTGGTGGAGGTCATGCTGTTGAGCGTGTGGGCGGCATCGACCATGAACCGCTCGGGATCGCCGGCGATTGCAACACCCTTCGATGCCAGAAGCGGCCGGACCGCAGCCGTGTCCGCCTCGACCTGCGCGGTTTCCTCCGGCGTCAGCCGCTGGAGGCCACGGGCGATGGAGGTCACCATACCGTAGGTCAGGCTCTGCTGCGCTTCGGATTGCGCCCGGACATCCTCGGGGAAACTACCGCGCACCGCCGAGGTGACGAGCAATGGGCTGACAATGAGCCAGGCACAGAGAATGAACGCCGCGGGCAGCACCGCCCAGACGACCGCGTAGGAACCGTGATAACCGGCACGGGAATGCATGCTGGAGGGGCGACCGCCAGACAGGGAAACGGCACGGCGGCTGCCGAGCAGATAGCTGCCGATGCCGATGAGCGCCAGTATCAGCAAAAGGATCGATGTGTTCATTAGAGTTCCCTCGGCGTGCCTCAAGAGCACGGTGCGATATCGGGCAAATCAAAAAGTCATCAAAACGAGACCGCTGGACCATCCCATGATGCCTGCCGCCTGACTGTATCATAGTCCGGCAAGCGTCAAGGTTGATACATCCTATCCATCTGTAATCCATCGACAATCATGTGGATGGCGATGAGTAGGAACTGTCAACCGCGGACGACGGCCCAAGCGAAGCCGAATGAGGGGCACGGCAAAGCCGCACCCCTCTTTCTTCATTACATCGTGGAGCCGGCCGAGAACTTCGAGCGGATTTCTTCGCGCTCCGCGTCCGGAGCAGCAACCAGGCCGTAGTTGGCGAGCGGGGAATCCGGGCCGATCATCTCGTCGGAAACGAAGAACTCGACATATTCCTTAAGGCCCGGGATAACGCCCAGGTGAGCCTTCTTCACGTAGAAGAACAGCGGGCGGGAAACCGGGTACTTGCCGCTGGCAACGGTTTCGGTGGACGGAACGACGCCCGAAACGGTCGCGACCTTCAGACGGTCAGCGTTGTTTTCATAGAAAGCGAGGCCGAAAACGCCGAGGCCGGTCTTGTTGGCGTCGATACGGGCGAGCGTTTCGGTGTAGTCGCCGTCGATGTCGACTGCAGCGCCGTCCTTGCGGACTGCAACGCACTTGGCAGCAGCCTGCTTGGCGTCGGTGACGATCTTCTTGATGGCGTCGGTGGCGCCGGCTTCCTTGCAGCCGTCAGCCATGATCTTCTCTTCGAAGACTTCGCGCGTGCCGTGCTTGGAGCCCGGGATGTAAGCGGCGATAGCGACGTCCGGCAGTTCCTTGTTGATTTCCGACCACTTCTTATAGGGGTTGGCAACGAGCTTGCCGTCCTTGACGATTTCAGCGGCGAGAGCGAGGTAAAGGTCCTTCGGCTCGAGTTTGATGTCCTTGTTGGACGAGTCCATCGCGAAGACGATACCGTCGTAGCCGATCTTCACTTCCTGAACGTCGGCAACGCCAGCAGCCTTACAGGCGGCCAGTTCATCGCTCTTGATCTTGCGCGAAGCGTTGGCAATGTCGATGGTGCCTTCGCCGACGCCCGAGCAAAACGCCTTCAGACCGCCGCCCGTGCCGCCGGACTCAACAACCGGAGCCTTGAAGTTCGGGAAGGTTTCGGCAAAGGTCTCGGCAACGATCTTGGCGTAGGGCAGAACCGTGGAGGAACCGGCAACCTGGATCTGGTCGCGAGCAGCGGCGGCGCCAGCGAAGGCGACAGAAGCCACCAGAGCTGCTGCGGAAAATTTAACGATGTTCATTTGTCTCTCCCGTCGTGGGCTTTGTTGTGGACGCAGCCAATAGCGACACTCGCTCTTAGCTTGCGCTCGGCGACCTTTTCTTAACCACCGTAGCCCCATCCTTTTATGTCACTTTGACGAAAGATTTGTGACAATCTAAATAATTGATTTTATTTACAAATATCCACGACATTAAAAACAGATGCATATTTTATGTCAGAATCTCACAGTGAAGTCCGTGCCGCTGCCCAATTCCGATTTAATGATGAGGCGGGCGCGGTGGCGGGTGAGGATGTGCTTGACGATGGCAAGCCCGAGACCCGTGCCCTTTTTCGAGCGGCTGTCGGCGACGCTGACACGATAAAAACGCTCCGTCAGGCGCGGCACATGTTCGGCGGGAATGCCCGGCCCCTTGTCGATGACGCTCACCTCCACCGGCTTGCCGGGTTCGGCCCGCAGCCAGACATCCACGACCTTGCCTTCCTGGCCGTATTTGCAAGCATTTTCAACGAGGTTCTGGAACACCTGCACCAGCTCGTCGCGGTCCCCCTGCACCTCTGCCGGCCGGTCGGGCAGATGCAGCGTGATGGTCACATCCAGCTCGTCGGCAAGCGGCAGCAGGGTATCGCGCACATGGCCGATGACGGGAACGAGATCGACCTTCTGGTCGGGCGCGATGTTGGCCCGCAATTCCAGCCGCGACAGGGACATGAGATCGTCCACCAGCCTGCTCATGCGGGTTGCCTGATCCAGCATGATGGCAAGGAAACGTTCCTGCGCCTTCGGGTCGTTGCGCGCCGGCCCCTGCATGGTTTCGATGAAACCGCGCAGCGAGGCGAGCGGTGTGCGCAATTCATGGCTGGCATTGGCGACGAAGTCGCTGCGCATGCGGTCGATGCGGCGAAGCTCCGAGACGTCGCGGAACGACAGGATGTAGAATGGCGGGCCTGCCCCCTCTCCCACATCCGCACGGGCGATACGAACGATGAAGACCCGTTCGGAAGGGAAGCGCTCCGAATGTTCGACCTGATTGGGCTGGCCGGTGGCGATGGTTTCGCGAATGACATCCAAGAGGCCGGGAGAGCGCAGCCGGGCGGAAATATGCGCCCCGGCGGGCAACTGGCCGAAGGCGCGCTCCGCCGCGCCGTTCTGAAACAGCACGCTGGCGTTCCTGTCGAGAATGAAAACGGGGGTATCCAGAACCGCGAGGCCCGCCCTTACGCCGGAAATGACGCTTTCGCCGGGCATTTCCTGCTCATCTGCCTCCGCAACCGGGCTCCCGTCCTTTGCGGAAGCCGCCGCCGGCCCCTCCCGAGCGGCGAGGATGGCAATGACGGCGCAAAGCCACAGGGCGGCGGGCATATAGGGCGTGTTGAGCTCGGCAACGGCCACGATGGCGAGCATGCTGACGATGAGAACGGGCAACCAGTTTCGGCCGAGCTTCCTTCCCAAACGCCTTAATCCACCATCGCCTTCCATGACTGCCATTTCAGCCTGCTCTTTCCACTTTCATCTGACAGCGCATCGAAATCTCATAGGCCAGCTTCATGACAGAGATTCATCATCGCGCATTTTCCACAACGTATATGCGCAAAATCAACGCGGCAATCGCTCCCGCCGCCGCATCCCGGTCAACCGGTCCTGTTTCACTTGAATTCTGGCAATGGATGTGAACTCATTGGCGGCGAGTTGCCTTTACACAACAACATCTGGAGGAACCCATGGGCGAAGAAACGAAGAAGCGGACGGTCGAGATCACCATTGGCGGCAAACTGCGCAGCTTCGACATCGACAATCCGGTTCTTCCTGAATGGGTTGAGGAAAAGAAACTTTCCGCCGGCAATTTTCCCTACGACAAGAAGATGAAGCGGGAAGACTATGACACTGCCCTCGAGGCGCTGCAGGTGGAGCTGGTCAAGGTGCAGTTCTGGCTGCAGGCTACCGGCAAAAGGGTCATGGCGGTTTTCGAGGGCCGCGATGCGGCGGGCAAGGGCGGGGCGATCTTCGCGACCCGGGCCTATCTCAACCCACGCTATGCCCGCGTGGTGGCGCTGACCAAACCGACGGAAACCGAACGCGGCCAATGGTATTTCCAGCGCTATATCTCGCATTTTCCGACCGCCGGCGAATTCGTTCTCTTCGACCGCTCCTGGTATAACCGCGCAGGCGTAGAGCCGGTCATGGGTTTCTGCACGCCGGAGGAACACAAGCGCTTCCTCAAGGAAACGCCGCGTCTGGAAAAGATGCTAGCCCATGAAGACATCAATCTTTTCAAATTCTGGCTCGACATCGGCCGCGAAACGCAGATCGAACGCTTCCATGACCGCCGCCACAGCCCGCTGAAATGCTGGAAGCTTTCGGATATGGACATAGCCGCGCTGACGAAATGGGACGACTATACGCAGAAGCGCGACGAAATGCTGGAAAAGACCCACACCGATGCCGCCCCCTGGACGGTGGTGCGCGCCAACGACAAGCGCCGCGCGCGGGTGAACCTCATCCGCCACATTCTTCTTGCGCTCGACTATGAGGGCAAGGACAAAAAGGCAATCGGCGAAATCGACGACAAGATTTTGGGATCTGGGCCGGATTTTCTCAAATAGGACCGGAAGACGCTGACAGGCGCCTCCATTCGAGACGCCTGTTTTCCCTTACTGGCCCGGCAGAATGCGCACGGAATAAAGATTGACCGGGCGGCCGCTGCCATCGATATCGCTGTTGATGAAGATCCTGCCCGGCGCATTGGGAGCGAGAGATCGTTCGAATGTCGTGTTCAGCAGCATGTCCGCGCGCTCGGCCGTGGCGGTGAAGCGGTGGCGGGAGCAATCGCCCAATGTCGCGAAATCGCAGGCGACGGACACCTGGGTCTGCCGGTCGCTGGAGGATTGCAGCGTGATCGAAATGGTCGAGGACTTGCCCGCCATATCCCGCATCACCTCCACCGGAACCTCGACGCTGACCGCGCCATCCTGCGAAACGCTTCTCGAGGTCACCTTTATAGCCTTGCCGGCGGGTGTGGCGATGTTTTCGACACTGGCGCGCGGGCCGGCCGAAACACCGGAACTGCCACGCTCCGCATTGAAGACTTCCACCCAGTCATCGGAAAAACCACGGCCGGCGGAAAGGCTCGGCGCAGGCTCCGTCCCGTTGAAATCCTCTGCCTGCACCTGCGCCGGCGGATTGGGCACGCTGGTATCGCGCTGCTCCGGAGAGAGCAGGAGGCCTGAGGAATAGACCCACCAGGCCCCGAAACCGATAAAGGCCAGAAGCGTCACGTAGATGAAAAGCCGGGCGAAAAGACCCCGGCGCTTGCGGCGGCCAACCGCGCCCTCCGGACGGAAGGCAAGCGAGGAGGCGCCCGCGCGGGAACCTCTCTTCGGCGGCTTGCCATTGCGCTGTCCCGCACTCAGCGGCTCCGGAGCAGCGGCGGCCCCCGGCCGCACATCGCGCGTTTCGCCACGCAGCTCCGGCTCAACACCCATATCGTCGTGGTGGGGCGACTGCGAAACGGGGTCGACCGAGTGATCGTCCTGCGCCGGACTTTCCGGTGCGGGCGGGCGCAATTGCTGCTCCACCCTGTCCAGAAGCCGGTTGCGCTCTTCATTCTCGATCTGGTGGATCAGGCCTTCAAGCCGCTGGCGCTGCTGGGAGACAACCTGCGGATCGTCTATGCCCTGCTTGCGCAGGCCCGCTTCCAGTGCCTGGCGGGAGGATTGGTAAATCCGTGCACGAACTTCGGCGTTCGATCTGTCCGATTTTTCCAGAGCATTTCTGATTGCCGTTTCCAGTCCGCTCACGACCGATCCTTGTTCTATTGCGCTTTGCAAAAAATATGCGGCGCTGCGCCATGGGTTCACGATTCGGTAACGGCTATACCGCCCCTCCGCAAGCATCGTTTGTGATAAAGACCGGATTGCCTTGGGGAAAATCAATTCATTGTGGCGCTACGAACGCAGATTCGAGAGGCGAATGCCACGCTGTTTTCGCTTTCAATCTGCTGCTGAACGCGATATTGACTTACGTGCGCGTAAACGTAATTCGTGGGAGGAGACATGCTACCGTCCGTGCTGAAAGACAATCTGCGTCTTCCGGTCATAGCATCACCGCTATTCATCATTTCACATCCGCAGCTGACGCTGGCGCAGTGCAAGGCCGGCGTCATCGGTGCTTTCCCGGCGCTCAATGCGCGGCCCGAAAGCCAGCTCGACGAGTGGCTGGCAATGATCACCGAGGAGCTTGACGCTCACAACCGGGCCAATCCCGAGCGCCCGGCGGCGCCCTTCGCGGTCAACCAGATCGTGCACATGTCCAACCGACGGCTGGAGCATGACCTCGGCCTTTGCGTGAAATACAAGGTGCCGGTGGTGATTTCTTCGCTTGGCGCGGTGCCCGAGGTCAATGCGGCCGTGCATTCCTATGGCGGCATCGTGCTGCATGACGTCATCAACGACCGCCATGCCCGCTCCGCCATTCGCAAGGGCGCGGATGGGCTCATCGCGGTGGCGACGGGTGCCGGCGGACATGCGGGCACGCTTTCGCCCTTCGCCCTCGTTCAGGAAATCCGCGAATGGTTCGACGGCCCGCTGCTGCTGGCCGGCGCCATCGCCAATGGCGGCTCCATTCTCGCGGCGCAGGCTATGGGCGCGGATATGGCCTATATCGGCTCCCCCTTCATCGCCACCGAGGAAGCGCGCGCTTCCGAAGGCTACAAGCAGGCGATTGTGGACGCGCAGGCCAAGGATATCGTCTATTCGAACTATTTCACGGGCGTACACGGCAACTACCTGAAAAGCTCGATCGTCGCCTCCGGCATGGACCCCGACAATCTGCCCGAAGCCGATCCTTCGAAAATGGACTTCGAAACGGTCTCCGGCGGCGCCAAGGCCTGGAAAGACATCTGGGGCGCGGGGCAAGGCATCGGCGCCGTCAAGGCGGTGGAACCGGTGGCGGCGCTCGTCGATCGTCTGGCAAATGAATATGAAACGGCCAAAAAGCGCATCTGCGGGAAAGGCTGAAGGCTCCGGTAAACAATGGACAGGCAAAGCTTTTTGCGGAAATTTCAAAACCAGCACATTCAAGGCTTGAAATCCGTCAGCATTGCCTGTATCAGCCCGCCATGAAGCTGATCCGCACCAAACGGGTCACAATCGGGCCGCTTTAGCTCAGTTGGTAGAGCACGTCATTCGTAATGACGGGGTCACGTGTTCGAGTCACGTAAGCGGCACCATTTCCAAATAACAAATCCATTTCAAAGCGCTGGGTTGCCAAGCCTTGTCTCTATCCGTCTTTACGCGCGTTAGAGGGCAGAAAGGTTTATTTTCGCAGTCCGCCAATTGTTGACTTTTCACATAATTATGTGTATTTATACACATATGAAGAGCGGCGATATCATTTCGGTATTGAAGGCGGACGGCTGGTACGAGGTGAACACCAAAGGTAGCCACGTTCAATTCAAACACCCTACGAAACAGGGCCGTGTGACCGTTCCCCATCCGAAACGGGATTTGCCGATAGGCACGCTCAAAAGCATTGAAAAACAATCCGGACTGAAATTGAGGTGAAAACAATGCGTAACTATATCGGGCTGATCCACAAGGACGCTGATAGCGATTACGGTGTTTCCTTCCCTGATTTTCCCGGTGTCGTGACTGCCGGCACCGATCTTGACGATGCCCGCCGCATGGCGGAAGAAGCCCTGGCGCTCCATGTTGAGGGGATGATCGAGGATGGGGAAGCGATTCCCGAACCGTCGTCTCTCGATACGGTGATGGCTGCCCCTGAAAACAGGGATGGCGTCGCCATTCTCGTCGCTCTCAGGACAGAGAGCAAAAAATCCGTTCGCCTCAACATCACGCTTCCGGAAGATGTCCTGAAGGAGATTGACGCCTTCGCTGAATCGAGAGGGCTAACACGATCCGGGTTTCTTGCGCGTGCAGCTAAACACGAGATGTCGAACGCAAGCGGCAAATAATGATCGGCTACGCCGCTTAGAATGGTGATCTACGTCGATCGATGATGGGTTTTTATTCACCGTTGTTGCACAACAAGTCGGCGGTCGTCGTGTTCAGCGCTTCAGCAAATTTTGCGACCACGGTGATGGTGGGGTTTCTTACCTGCCGCTCAATACCCGATACATAAGTTCGATCGATTTGTGTTCGCGAGGCAAGTTCTTCCTGCGAGATATTCAGCCGTTTGCGGGCCGATTTGATATTTCGGGCCAGGATCGCGCGTACATCTTCCATGAAGGCAATAAGTGCGAATGACGACGATATGCCCACGTACTATGAGTCTCATTTTTGGTTGTCATTTTCAAAATGTTGACTATATACTACATTAAATTTGCCGGAGATGGCGGACGATGTGGGATGCTTTAATTGCTGCATTACGGTCGCTGCCCGTCTTTTTTGGCGGCAAAGTAATCGTCTTCGTCCGCTCGACTAAATTTGCCGCAATATCAGCAACTCTGCCGCATCCGTTTTTAAAGCGGAGGCAATCTGCTGCATGGTTTCGAGCGTTACATTTATCTGCCCCGCTTCAACCCGGCTTACATAGGCCTGATCGGCCTCGATGCGCATCGCAAGCTCTTCCTGCGAAATGCCGAGCGCAACCCGCTTTTCCTTTACAGCCAATCCGAAGCGTTTCTTTATCTCCATGAACGGCACAAGGCCGTTGCGCGAAAAATTTCTCCATGTATTTTAATACATATTTGATTTCGAGCCACCTGCCACCTATGGCGCAAGATCATGAATGATTACAACTTTTGGGCGGACCTTCTGGATACATTCCAATCATCGCCGGACTGGATCAAGGCGTTATGGCTATTGATTCCTCCCTGCTTCCTGCTGGCATTGATAAGAATTTTGGTGCGTTATCGCCTCGCCAGCAAGCAACTCAAGGCGAAGCTTGTCGATGAGTTCGTCTTTCCCATTGATCGTCGGCCTGATGGTCATCTGCAGATTATCAGGCACCGACCAGAGATAATCCGAGAGTCGGCAATGCTGTTGCTGGATGAGTCTTCACCCAGTTCCCGCGATCACCGGAACCTTTGAAACCAAACCGCCCACCACACGTTCTCCGGCAGGTCATAAACAACTGGAAAGCCTGTCATCGTGGACGTCATTCGTATCCTGATCGCCATCATCCTTCCGCCCGTCGGCGTGTTTCTTCAGGTCGGGCTTGGCCTGCATTTCTGGCTGAATATTCTCCTGACGCTGTGCGGTTATGTTCCCGGCATTATCCACGCGATCTGGGTGATCCTGCGGAGGTGACATCCGCTCTCACCGGCGATGGGACGCCCGCAACATTTTAGTACGTGATTAAATTCTCATTGGCTGCTGGAACCTCATCTTCTCCCTCACGTTATGGTGATGACACCAGCCAAGGAGAAAATCATGAACCAGATCATCTACATCGTCGGCCTCGTCGTCATCGTTCTGGCGATCCTGTCGTTTTTCGGCTTCCGCTGATCCCCGTTGTCAATTCGATCGCTTGCGCATATCCTAAGCAGCAGTGACACACGACTGCGTTCATGGGTTGCTTCGCTGTCGGGTGTATTTCGGGATCGCGTTGCTCTGGGAGGTGCACGATGAAGAACGAGAGATGGACAGAGCCTGTCGAGGTCAATCTCGAGGCGAATGGCAAGAGTGTCATCGCCGGCCCCTTCGAAGCGTTGACATTATTGACCGAAGGCTGGCCCAAAATTCGCGGATTGAGCTTCGTGAGAGCGAGAAGCGCCTGCCGTGCCGCCCTTGACGGACGTAAATCGCCCGAAGAAGCACGAAAGTGCTTCACAGATGCGGTTTCCGAGATGCAGAAAAACCCGCATTGACGCACCCAAAAGAAAACGGCTCCTGAAAAGGAGCCGTTCTTTTATTTGCGACGCTTTCGGTGATCAAACAGCCGGAAGCGCTTTTCCTTGGCCTTACATCCAATAGGGTGCGACGCCGTAATAATCGTAGACCTTGCGGTCCTTGGCGTTCAGCAGGTCGTTATCATCGAGATTGGCGAAGTGCGGCGCGTTTTCGATCTCTTCCTTGGTGAGATCGATGCGGTAGCCGTCGAGTTCTTCGTCGTAATGCAGCTTTTCCCAGGGCAGCGGATAATAGTCGTCACCGATGCCGAGGAAGCCGCCAAAGCTCAAGACCGCATAGGCCACGCGCCCGCCGCGCTTTTCCAGAATGATGCGCTGGATCGAGCCGATATGCTTGCTGTCGGCGCCGTAGACGCGCGTGCCTTCCACCTTGTCGCTGGCGATCAGGCTCGGCGTATCCTTGACATAGGGGTCCTGTCCGGCGCGGGGTTCCTGATGCATCATGTGCCTTTCCTCCTTGATTTTCCTCGTTTGTGTCACGTCTGGTAAACCCCTCGACGGACAATTCGTTCCGCGGCGTTTCAGGTGCTTCGGCGGGAATTTTTTTGAAGGAGAATGGAACGAAAACGCGTCTTTATTGGCGGATTTTCTGCCAGACGGAGGGAGAAACACCGACCATCTTGCGAAAGACGCGAGAGAAATGCGCCTGATCCGAAAAACCGGCGGCAATGGCGATGTCGGTCAGCGCCATGTCGGTCCGCATCATCAGTTCCTTGACGCGATCGATGCGCGCCTGCATCTGCCATTGGTGGGGCGGCACGCCGGTGGAGGCCTTGAAGGCATGGCTGAAATGCGATTGCGACAGGTTGGTGAGTTCCGCAAGTTCCTCCAGCCGGATCGACCGCAGGCAATGTTCGCGGATGTAATCCGTCGCCGCCCTCAACTGCCAGGCGGCGAGCTTGCTGCGTTTTTTGACCGGCTCCCGCTTCACTTTCAGGAAATCCGTTAATAGCGCCAGCACGAGGCTTTCGCCATAAAGGTCATGCAGCGGATCGGGATTATCACATTCGGCGGCAATCAATCGCGCCAGCGCCAGCAGGCGCTCATCCTCGAACATCAGATGCGGATCGAGCAGGCTGTGCGGATCGAAGCCCTGCACCAGCCGCGCGCCCAGCAATCCCGCATCGAAATGCAGATCGAGGTGGCGCACGAAGGAGACGTTGCTCAGTTCGGCATGCACATCCAGATCGGCAGGCACGAAGGAAATACGGTTCGCCTTGGACGAACCGTAATTGTCGCGGCGGCAGCGGTTCATCATGAACCGGCCGTCATCCGTCCCGTCCATGTCCAGCAGGAAAACGAAACGCGGATCCTTGCCGACATAACGGCCGCCCGCCTTCGGGGCGCAACGCACATCCCAGAGATCGGCGACGATGCCGTTCCACACCCGCGAGCGCGGGCCGCCGATGACGGCAAAGCCCTCGATCTCATTTTCCATCCGCACGCGGAAAGCCATGGCCTCTCGATCCCGCAGGGCGCCATGGCGCCACTATAAACATGATAAATCTATTCATGTTTATAGTGGCAAACTGCTTTCCCCGCAACTGCCGGCCTTCGGCCAAGCCTTACCACTTCTTGGAAAGCTTGAAGGTGATGGTGCGGCTATCGCCCCAGCCGCAGACGGAGACGCCGGCGCAGCTCTTCACATATTCCTTGTCGAAGACATTGGCGACGTTGATCGATGCGGTCCAGTCGTTCTTCTCGTAGCGGATTGCAGCGTCGAAGACGGCGGCATCCGGAACACGCAGCGTATTTGCCTCATCCGCCCAGGATTTGCCCTGATACCTAACGCCGCCGCCGAGGCTGAGACCTTCCAGCGCGTCTGTGGTAAAGGCATAGTCCAGCCACAGCGAGGCGGTGTGGGCAGGCACGATCCATGGCGATTTGCCGATAAGGTTAGGATTGGCGTCGCGGGTAATCTCCAGATCCGTATAGGAATAAGAGGCGAGCGCCTTCCAGTTGTCGGTGAGATTGGCCTTGGCCTCCAGCTCGAAGCCGGTGGATTCCACCTGCCCGAACTGACCGCTCGTGGTCACGCCGCCGGCCGTATAGGAAACGATGGCATTGTCCTTGACCAGCTTGAAGACGGAGGCGGTGATGCTGCCGTCGAAGAAGGTCGGCTCATATTTGATACCGGCCTCGAACTGGTGTCCCTCTTCCGGCGAAGCGGGAGTGCCATCCGCAAGCGTATCGATGAGCGGATTGAAGAAAGTGGCCGCCGAGACATAGGGTGTCAGGCCATTGTCGAATTCATAGGCGAGACCGGCGCGGCCGCTCAGCGCATCGTCATTGGAGCGGCGGGAGAGACCCGCAGGGAGCCTATTGTTCAGCTCGGTGTCGACATAGTCGTAACGGCCGTTCAGCGTGACCAGCCAGCCATCGCCGAAGCGCAGCTGGTCCTGCGCGTAGATGCCGATCTGCTGCTGGGTCACGATATTGTCGGCATAGACGAAATTCGTTCCCTGCGTCGAGCCATAGACCGGGTTGAGCGCACCGATTGCATTCGATCCGCAGCAGGCCTGCACCTGGTCCAGCCGGTAATATTTATAGTCGAGACCGAAGAGCAGAGAGTGATTGACCGCGCCGGTATCGAACTGGCCTTCGACCCGGTTATCCACGCCGAAACTGTCGACTTTCGACACGCCATCGTAACCGAAGCGAGTCAACATATAGTCGTTGGTGGTGGCATCGAGGATCGGCTGGCCGTTTGCATCTGTATTGGCCCAGCCGCCGGCATAGGGTCCGGTCTCATGCTTGTAGAGGTGGCCATAGCGGGCGTTCTGGCTGATCTTCCAGCCATTGTCGAATTCATGGCTGACCTCGTAACCCACCATGGACTGGTAGACGCGGCCATTGTCGATATCCGGCTCGCCATAAAAGGCCTTGCGGTCGAGCTTGCCGAAGGGCGCGTCGACCACGGTGCCGACATAAGGCAGGAAGCCGTTGCCGATATGAACCTGATCGAGCGCCGAGAAATAACCGTAAAGCGTGGCACTTGTCTGCGCGTCCGGCTCGAAGGTGATCTGCGGCATGATGAAGCCGCGCAAATCCTCGGAATAATCGGTGTAATTGTCGCCGCCGGAGACCTTGCCGGTGACGCGGTATTTCCACACGCCTTCACCATCGACCTTGTCGCCGAGATCGAAACCGAAGAAGGCATTGCCGAAATTATTGATGCCGATTTCCGTTTCGCGCACCGGCTCATCCTGCGTGCGCTTGCGGACCATCTGCACAATACCGCCGGGATTGGCGCCGCCATAAAGCACCGAGGCAGGGCCTTTCAGAACTTCCACGCGCTCCAGACCGTAGGCATCCATCTGGAAACCGCCGAAACCGTAGCTGAACAGGTTCAGACCATCCAGAAACACGCCGGTCTGGGTGGCCTGAAAACCGCGAATATAAATCCAGTCCGTATCCGGGTCGGTGCCGAAGGGCTCCGCCGTCACACCGGGGGTATAACGCAGTACCTCGTCGATTTTCGTCACTGCGCCGCGGTCATCCATTTCCTGGCGGCCGACGACCGATACGGATTGCGGAATATCCCTGGTTTCCGTCTCGGTTTTCGAACCGGTCGCACTTTTCTTCGCGACATAACCCCGGACCGGACCTGTCGCGTTTTCCGCGCCCTGCCCTTCAACGGTAATCTGCTGCAGAACGGTCGTGTCCTGCGCGTGGCCCATCGCTGGCGCCAGCAAAACAACGGCGGCCGTGCCCAAAGCCAGACGGCTCAAAAACATCCCATGCAAATTTTTCAAGATATGCCCCGAAACAGATCGCAGCCGATGTCCAAATTCGACAGGCCGCGGCACCTCAATTAAGCTGAGTATTTACATCAGGATTAAGGCAGGATGCTTGTCGTTTTCTGGCGGGATTTGAAGCTTATTGGCCTCTCGCACAGTTTTGCGCCCGTCATTTATCGGACAGGGCTTCGATATCAGCCCTTGCGCCGGCCGATCCTTGCAAGCTGCATGACCGGAAGCATGCCGATGACGACGATTGCCAGCGCTGCGATTGCCGCCTCCTCATAGGTGCCGCGCGCCGCTTCGCCATAAAGATGGGTAGCGAAGGTTTCGAAATTCAGCGGCCTCAACAGAAGCGTGGCGGGAAGCTCCTTGACGCAATCGACAAAGATCAGCAGCGCCGCTGCCGCAAGCGACGCCTTGGATAGCGGCAGATGAATCTGGCGGAATGTCTGCGTCGCGGATCGTCCGAGCGTTCGCGAGGCGTGATCGAAGGATTGCGGTATGCGGCTGAGGCCGGCATCCACACCGCCCGCCGCAATGGTGAGGAAACGCGCCGAATAGGCATAGATCAGCGCCGCACCGCTGCCGATGAAGATGAGGCCGGTAGAGATGCCGAACCAGTCACGCATGGTCTGGTCGACAAACCGGTCGAAGCCGCCAAGCGCGATCAGCACGCCGATGGCGATGACCGTGCCGGGGGCCGCATATCCGACCGTCGAAAGCCGGTAGGACCAGAGCGAGAGACGCCCCGGTGCAAGACGCATGGCGTAGGCAACCGCAAGGCCGAGGATCAGGGTGATAACCGTCGCCAGGCCGGCAAAGACGATGGTGTTCAGAGCTTCATCGGCAAAGCGGGCGGAGAGGCCGCTGAAACGGAACCGTTTCCATGCCTCGATGACGAGATAGCTGGCCGGCGCCACAAAGCCGATCAGGACCGGCAGGCCGCCGAGTACGAAAGCGGCCCAGCCCTTCAGGCCGTTGAGTCGCAGCGGCTCCAGTTCCCTGCTTTTCTGCGCCGAAACCGCATAACGCTGCTTGCGCCGCGCCCAGCGCTCAAGCGCCACGAGGGCGACAACGATGAACAGCATGGAAAGCGCGATCTGCGCCGCACCCGGCAGGTCGGATTTCGTGACCCAGGTGGTGTAGACGGAAACGGTGAGCGTGCGGACGCCCAGAAACTCCGATGCGCCTATATCATTCAGCGCTTCCATCAGGGCAAGGCTGATGCCGACCGCAATCGCCGGGCGCGCCAGCGGCACCGCCACCTTGAAGAAGGCCGCGCGTCTGGAAACGCCGAGCGTTCGTGCCGCTTCCAGCAGGTTGCCCGCCTGCGTCAGGAACATGGCGCGCACGGGAATATAGACATAGGGAAACAGCACGAAGCCGAGAAGGACGATGCAGCCCGTCATGGACCTTATGTCCGGCAGACGAAATTCGCGCGGGCTGGAATAACCGAGCAGCCAGCGGATCGCGCCCTGCACCGGTCCGATGGGATGCAGAATATCCAGATAGGCGTAAGCGACGATATAGGTGGGCATGGCCAGCGGCAGCAGCAGCGCCCATTCCAATATTTTGCGGCCGGGAAAATCATAGGCGGTGACCAACCAGGCGGCATAGGTTCCGACGACACCGGCCAGCAGCCCGACCCCGGCGAGAAGGATCGCCGTATCCGGAAGCGCCGTCCAGAGCACGGTCGAGCCGAGATGCGCCCACAGGCCTTCAGAACCCTGCAACGCCTGCGATACAAGCGCCAGAACCGGCACCATAGCGCCGCAGACCGCCAGCACGGAGAGGCACAGCCACCAGAAGGAGGATGAAAACCTGGCTCGGGCACGAGGTGTCAGTGGCTGGATGGCGTCTGGATTCATGTGCTTTCAGAAAATACGCGGAAAGGCGCCCGCAGATGCGAACGCCTTCCACCAAGTTATCGCTGATTGGCCTTTACTTGTCGAAACCGACCTTGTCGACCAGCTCGCTCGCCTGCTTGCGGTGCGAGACGATTTCCGTCAGCGGCTTGTTATCGATCTTCAGCGTGCCGAAGGAAGCGATGATCTCGTTGAGAGCCGCACCCTGCTTGACCGGATATTCGTAGTTGGCTTCAGCATAGATCTTCTGGGCTTCGTCGGAGACGAGATATTCCAGCAGCTTGACGGCTTCCGCCTTGTTCGGTGCATTCTTGGCCACGGCAGCGCCGCTGATATTGACCTGCGTGCCGCCATTCTTGAAGGTCGGCAGAACGACCTTGATGGCGTCGCCCCACTTCACCTGCTCCTCGCCGCCCTTGCCCGAGCGCATCAGGCCGACATAATAGGAGTTGGCGATGCCGATATCGCAAATGCCGCCGAGGATGTCCTTGGCGACATCGCGGTCGCCGCCGCCTGCCTTGCGGGCCAGGTTTTCCTTGACGCCGGCAAGCCACTTCTCGGTGTCCGCAGCGCCGTAATGGGCGATGTAGTCGGCAAAGAGCGCCGTGTTATAGGGGTGCTGGCCGGCGCGAATGCAGACCTTGCCCTTCCACTTCGCATCCGCCAGATCTTCATAGTTGAAGGAGGCGAGATCGACATCCTTCGCCGCATAAAGAACGCGGGCGCGCATGGAGAGCGCGAACCAATGGCCCTTGGCATCACGAAGTTCAGCCGGGATAGCCTTGGTCAAGGTTTCGGATTCGACCGCCTGGGTGACACCCTTTTCAGCGAGATCGACGAGGTTGCCGGCATCCACCGTCATCAGAACGTCGGCAGGCGAGCTTGCGCCCTCGCTCAGAACGCGCTCGGCAAGACCGTCCTTCAGGAACACGGTGTTGACCTTGACGCCGCTCGAGGCGGTGAAGGATTCCAGAAGCGGCTGGATCAGGCCCGGTTCGCGGGTGGTGTAGATGTTGAGTTCCGCAGCGCTGGCCGTTCCGGCTGCAAAGGCAACCGTGCTGGCAAGCAGGGCAAATCTGGTAAATTTCGTCATGTTTTGTCTCCCTCTCCGATAGCGGCAATATAGAGGGAGCAGACATCATACCTGATGACCCAAATCAAGTTTTATTTCTCTGTTTTTCGCGCGGATTCGATCACCAAGAGTTGAAAATGGAGCGGAAATAAACATACAAATCCGCTCACTCAACTTGCAGTAAATATCAGCACTCCCTTGGGATCGATACCGAAACGCACCGCTGTCGTCCTGGCGGGTGTGCGCTGCATTGTCCTGACACGCAGATCGGCCGACAGTCCGGGCACGGCTATGCCAAGCTGCTCGATCTCCCCCAGGAAGACACGGCTCGATATTTCGCCGGCAATTCCTTCTTTCGCCGCACCGTCCTCGATGATCGAAATCGCATTTGGGCGAACATAGGCAATGGCGGCGAGACCGTCAGGCAGATCGGACGCGTCGCCCAGAAGCCCGAGCGGCGTTTCGACGCGACCCTGTCTTACCCGGCCTTCGATCTTGTTGAAGGCGCAGAAAAAATCGGCGGCATAACGGGTTTTGGGATGATCGTGGATTTCGTAACCCGTGCCGCTCTGCACGATGCGCCCGCGCTGCATCAGAACCACACGGTCGCCTGCGGAAAGCGCCTCTTCCGGATCATGCGTCACCATGATCGCCGTCGTGCCCAGTTGCCGCAACAGGCCGAGCGTTTCCTCGCGCACGCTGTCGCGCAATCCCCTGTCCAGATTGGAAAAGGGTTCGTCCATCAGAAGCAGGCCGGGCTGCGGGGCAAGCGCGCGGGCGAGCGCCACACGCTGTTGCTCGCCGCCCGAAAGCGTATGCGGATAACGTTTCGCCAGTTCCTGCAGGTGAACATGTTCGATCATCTCTGCGGCGCGGCGGCGGGCTTCCACCTTCGGCAAAGACCGAAGACCGAACATCACATTCTGCTCGACGGTCAGATGCGGAAACAGCGCATAATCCTGAAAGACAAAACCGATATTGCGCTTTTCCGGCTCGACGAAAACAGCGGGGCCGGCAACGGCAGCGCCGTTCAGGGAAACGCTGCCATGGTCCGGCGTCTCCACGCCCGCCACGATGCGCAGCAAGGTCGATTTTCCACAGCCGGAGCGTCCCACCAGACAAATGATTTCGCCGCGTTCGACGGAAAGATCGATATCGGACAGCACTTCCGTATCGCCGAATCTCTTCCCGACCGATTTCAGTTCAAGCGCTGCCCTGCCTGCCATTTCCAATCCTGCCCTGCTTTGCGAATTATGTTGATCGCTCAAATCAGGATTAAAGTCAAAAAAGCCGGGCAAAATGCTTTTCCCTTCACGAGTTGGCGAGATGTGCGGCAGCAATATTGACGTTTACGTTAGAGTTAAATAGGCTTTGCCGACGAGATGGACGTCAAGGGATTACGCGTCTATCATTCGTCACCGGGGAGCGAGAGGAGCGGTCGATCCGGTGACGCCACAGGGAGTTCCCTCAACCCGGCCGATTGAGCCGGCTGAATGCGGGAGCTTCGTGAACATCAGGCAGCCGAAAGCGCCCTTCACGCGTTTCAAGGAATGCGCGGCGCGACAAAGACTCTGGGAGGAGAAGCATGAGTGAACTGTCCTTGGGACACCCGGAAAATGTCAGCGCAGAGAAGCGCTGGCTGGCATCCTATCCGCCGGGCGTACCTTCCGAAATCCCCGCATCCGCCCATGCCTCCCTTGTCGAACTTCTCGAAAAGAGCTGTGCGCAATTTGCCGACCGCAAGGCCTTTTCCAGCATGGGAAAGTCCCTGACCTATCGGGAACTGGACGCTGAAACCCGCGCGGTCGCTGCCTGGCTGCAATCCAGAGGGCTGGAAAAAGGCGACCGGGTTGCCGTGATGATGCCGAATATCCTGCAAAATCCCGTCGCGGTATACGGGATCCTGCGGGCGGGGATGATCGTGGTCAATGTCAATCCGCTCTACACACCGCGCGAGCTGGAACATCAGCTCAAGGATTCCGGCGCAAAGGCGATCTTTGTTCTGGAAAACTTCGCCCATGTGGCCCAGCAGGCGGTGCCGAAAACCGCGGTTCGGCATGTGGTCGTCGCGGCGATGGGCGATCTCCTCGGCCTGAAGGGACATATCGTCAATCTGGTGGTTCGCAAGGTCAAGAAACTGGTGCCCGCCTACACCATTCCCGGTTCCATTAGCTTCAAGGCGATGCTGAAGGAAGGTCAGGGATTTTCGCTGAAGCCGGTCAGCCTTACGGCGCAGGACATCGCCTTCCTGCAATATACCGGCGGCACAACCGGTGTATCCAAGGGTGCGGTTCTCACCCATGCCAATCTTCTGGCCAACAAGCTTCAGATCAGCCTGTGGCTGGACGCCGCCTTCAACGGCCGAAAGGACCGCCCGGAAGTTCTCAACTTCATCTGCGCGCTGCCGCTCTGCCACATCTTCGCATTGACGGTGAATTCGCTGATGGGCATTGCGCTCGGCGGTCATAATCTGCTCATCGCCAATCCGCGCGACATTCCCGGCTTCGTAAAGGAGCTGACGCATTATCAGCCGCATATTTTCCCCGGCATCAACACGCTTTTCAACGCGCTGATGAATAATGAGGATTTCCGCAAGCTCGATCTGTCGTCGCTTATTCTGGTTCTCGGTGGCGGCATGGCAGTGCAAAGGCCCGTTGCGGAGCGCTGGCTTTCGATCGTCGGCTGCCCGATTGCCGAAGGTTACGGTCTTTCCGAGACATCGCCCGTTGCAACGGTCAATCGTCTCGATTCGACGGAATTCAGTGGCACCATCGGTCTGCCGATTTCCTCGACCGAAATCGATATTCGCGACGAGGACGGTAACAGCCTGCCGACAGGCGAAGTCGGCGAGATCTGCATTCGCGGACCGCAGGTCATGGCCGGCTACTGGCAGAGGCCGGATGAAACCGCCAAAGCCATGACGGCAGACGGCTTCTTCCGCTCCGGCGACATGGGGTTCATGGACGATCGCGGTTATACCAAGATCGTCGACCGCAAGAAGGATATGATCCTCGTTTCCGGTTTCAACGTCTATCCGAACGAGGTCGAGGAAGTGGCCGCCAGCCACCCGGGCGTGCTGGAATGCGCCGCCATCGGCGTTCCCGACGAACATTCCGGCGAAACCGTCAAGCTTTTCGTCGTCAAGAAGGACCAGTCGCTGACGGAAGCGGAACTCAAGGCCTTCTGCGCCAAGAACCTGACAAATTACAAGCGGCCGAAAATCATCGAGTTCCGCACCGAACTGCCGAAATCCAATGTCGGCAAGATTTTGCGACGCGAATTGCGCAATCTGAACTGAGCGCTTCGAAGCCAATGACGAGAGCCGGGAAACCGGCTCTTTTCTTTTATCGCGGCCCTTTTCTTTTATCAAAGTCGCCTTGATTTGGCCGCCTGAAAAAGAATAGTTTCCTCATCCTTCCACGGAAGCCGAGGAGCACAAGATGCAGGCCACCATCGAAAAACTGAAAGTAACGGCGAGCAGCACAGCCGCAACCGATCTTCGCGCCGCGTTTGCGGCCGATGACCAACGATTCAGCCGTTTCAGCGCGAAATTCGATGACCTGCTGATGGACTATTCCAAATGCGCGGTGAATGAAGAAATCGTGACGCTCCTCGAGACGCTGGCCCGCGAGGGCGGCGTCGAGGCCAAGCGCGAGGAGATGTTCTCCGGCAAGGCCATCAACTTCACCGAGGACCGCGCCGTGCTGCATACCGCGCTGCGCAACCGTTCCAACACGCCCGTTCTCGTCGATGGCAAGGACGTGATGCCTGACGTGAACGCCGTTCTCACCGCGATGGGCAAATTTGCCGATGCGATCCGCTCCGGTTCGCTGAAGGGTGCGACCGGCAAGAAGATTACCGACGTCATCAATATCGGCATTGGCGGTTCCGATCTCGGCCCCGTGATGGCGACGCTGGCGCTTGCGCCTTTCCATGACGGCCCGCGCGCGCATTTCGTCTCGAACATCGATGGCGCTCATATCGCCGACACGCTGAAGCTTGTCGACCCGGAAACCTCGCTGTTCATCGTCGCGTCGAAGACCTTCACCACCATCGAAACCATGACGAATGCCGCCACCGCGCGCCGCTTCATCGCTGAGAAACTGGGTGAGGCAGCTGTCAAGCATCACTTCGCCGCCGTTTCCACCGCGCTGGAAAAGGTTGCCGCCTTCGGCATCGAAAGCGACCGCATCTTCGGTTTCTGGGACTGGGTTGGTGGACGCTACTCGATCTGGTCGGCCATTGGCCTGCCGCTGATGATCGCCATCGGGCCGGATAATTTTGGCAAGTTCCTGGATGGTGCGCATGCCATGGACAGGCACTTCCGCGAAGCGCCGATCCGCGAAAACCTGCCGATGCTGCTCGGCCTCATCGGCTTTTATAACCGCAACGTGTTGAATTATCCGACGCGCGCGATCCTGCCCTATGATCAGCGGCTGTCGCGTTTCCCGGCTTATTTGCAGCAGCTCGACATGGAGTCGAACGGCAAGGGTGTGACCATCGACGGCACGCCCGTCGAAGGCCAGTCCGGCCCGGTCGTCTGGGGCGAGCCCGGCACCAATGGCCAGCACGCCTTCTACCAGCTCATCCACCAGGGCACGAGCGTCATTCCGGCGGAATTCATGATCGCGGCCAACGGTTTCGAGCCCGAACTGCGCCACCAGCACCAGCTTCTCATCGCCAATTGCCTGGCGCAATCGGAAGCGCTGATGAAGGGCCGCACGCTTGCCGAAGCGAAAGCCCAGCTCACCTCCAAGGGCATGGAAGACAAACTTGCCGATTTCATCGCGCCGCATCGCGTCTTCACCGGCAACCGCCCCTCCATCACCTTCGTCTACGACAAGCTGACGCCGTTCGCCCTTGGCCGCCTGATCGCGCTTTACGAGCATCGCGTTTTCGTCGAAGGCGTGCTGTTCCGTATCAACTCCTTCGACCAGTGGGGCGTGGAGCTTGGCAAGGAACTGGCGACCGGCCTGCTTCCCGTCGTGGAAGGCAAGGAAAGTGCAGCCGGCCATGACAGCTCGACGCAGGGGCTGGTGAAAGCGCTGGCGGGACTGGCGAGCTGAGGGACGTTACGACCGTCATCTAAAAAGCCGGAGACACCTCCGGCTTTTTTTAATTTGGCGGCTCAAATATAAAGCGCCGCCATCTTGCGCCACGCGCCCGCCCGGTGGGCGCGGCCATCCCAGACGTGCATCCGATGCCCCACCTGTTTTTCCGACAGAACACGGCTCAGATGATGATTGTTGTCCAGAAACGGGTCGGCATCGCCGATGGTGAAGACCATGTCGATGCGGCGCAGGTGATCAAGCCGCCACGGGCAGGCGAGGCCCGGCAGGAAATGGCTCGGCATGTGGAAATAGATGTCGTCGTCGTAATAGCCATCGAACAGATCGCCGAAGGATTCCACCTTCATCGTCAGGTCATAACGGCCGGAAAAGGCCACGAGCTTGCGAAAAAGATGCGGGTGGCGAAAAACGAGGCTGGCGGCCTGAAACGCACCCAGACTGCAACCCTGCACGATCGTATCGCTATTCGGGTTTTTCTCGGCCATCAGCGGCAGCACTTCGTTCAGAATATAGTCTTCGAAGGCGGCATGCCGGCGAATGCGATCGGCGGGATGATGCCCGGCCGCATAGAAGGTCTCTCTGGCCAGCCCCTCTATACAATAGAGCTGAAGGTGGCCCGCCTCCAGCTTGTCGGCCAAACTGCCGACAAGACCAAGTTCCTCATATTCGAAGAAACGCCCGTCGCGGGTGGGAAACATCAGCACCTTGGCGCCGGAATGTCCGAATATTAACAGCTCCATGTCGCGATGGAGCCTTTGACTATACCAACGGAGATATTCGCGTTTCATGGCACCTTGAAAAACCGTCTGACCTTGTCCTTATGGACCGCATCTTGCGATGCGCTGTCAGGGTAATCGAAATGCCCGGCGTCGAGGATGAATATTTCATTAAATTTTGATTTTGGCAGCGCATTGGCCACTGCGAACTGGCAGGGCGGCGCGACCGCCGGGTCGAAAAGCGCGGGCGCAACCAGCATCGGCACTTTTATGCGGGTGGCGGCACAGGCGGCATCGAACAGGCGCAGCGTCTCAAGCAGGTTGGCGTGGGTCTTCTGGTAGGTCTGAACCGAATCCGCGCTGCCGACGGTGGGCAGCGTCAGCCAGAACGGCCGGTGTCCGAATGTCGGCACGACAAGATGGCCGCGGTCTAGGCGCTCGTCGAAAGGAATGGCCAGGGCACCGATGCCGCCGCCGAAACTGATGCCGCTATAGCCCACTTGCCCTTCCAGCCACGGATAAAGGCTGATGAGCGTGGAAACCGCAACCCACAGATCGTCGACGCAGCCGCCGATGATGTAGTCGTCTTTCCTGTCGATATTATAGAGAACATGAAGGGCGGGATCGGACGAGATCGGCGGACAGGCGCTCAGCGAAAGCCCGCGAAAACAGGGAAACAGCACGGCCGTTTCTTCCACCGGTACGTCGAAATCGGGTTCCCCTCGCCCACCATAACCATGGCCGACAACGAGGCCGCGACGCACCTGCCCTTCGCGCGGTAAAAGCAGCCACCCGCCGATGCGAAAACCGCCGGTGGAGGTGTAGGTCATATCGAGAACATGCCAGCGCGGGTCGCTGAGCCTGCTTTTTCGCAGCACCGGCCGGGGATCCGTGGCGAGCGCGCGGCGATAGCGCTTTTTCCAGAAATCATCGAAGCCCGGCGGCGCTTCGGGCGGGGTAATAGCCAGCAGCTGCTCGCGCTGCATGCCATAGGTCGGGTCGAAATCGAAAGGATGGGACTTGGGAACGCTCATGCGATGCTTGTTTCGTGAAAAAACAGCGGACACAAGCTTCATAATATCGAAATAACGGTTTTTTACGGTTCTAAAGCCGGGAAGAGTGTTGAACCACCTTTTCAAAATGGTTCAACCGCGCTCATCACAAACCGATTTCATGCGCAAAGGGCGGATTCGCGCCCGCCCGCGAAACCGTCACAGCAGCAGCTTTCGCGCCCAGCGCCAGAGCCTTCCTGATCTGCTCTTCCGTCAACGAGGCAACCTGCGCCTTGGTCAGAAGGCCCTGCATTTTCAGTGAGGCGAGAATGCCGGCATCGAAGGTATCGCCTGCGCCGACAGTGTCGACCACTTCCACCCGCTCGGAGGCCACTTCAACCTTCAGATTGGCGCTATACCCCACCGCGCCCTTGGCGCCACGGGTGACGACGACCAGTTTCGCACCATGGTGCAGCCAGTGGCGGGCAAGCGTGTCCTCATCGCCTTCCAGCCCGAACCAGGCAAGGTCTTCATCCGAGAATTTCACGATATCCGACATGGCCGCCATGCGGCGAATGCGGGCCATGTGGGACTGCTTGTCCTTGATGAAGCCGGGGCGAATATTCGGATCGAGCGAGATGACGCGGCTTTCGTGCTCGCGCGTCATCAGCGCCTCATAGGTGCTGCCGCAGGGCTCCGGGATGAGGCTGATCGCGCCGAAATGCAGCGCCTCGCAATCGGCGCCCAGTGCCGGAAGCTCCGCCTCGGTAATCATCCGGCCGGCGGTGTTTTCGTCGTAGAAGGCATAGGTCGCATGGCCATCCACCAGCTTCACGAAGGCGATGGTGGTCGGCCGCGAAAGGGTGGCGCAATAGCTGAAGTCGACATTGCTGGCGCGCAGGGTTTCCCGCAGGATATCGCCCATCATGTCATCGGAAAGACCAGTGAAGAAGGCGGATGGAACGCCGAGACGCCCAAGCGCAATCGCCGTGTTGAAGACCGCTCCGCCTGCATAGGGGGCAAAACCCGCCTCACCCAGCGTCGTCTGCCGGGGCAGCATGTCGATCAGGGCTTCACCACAACACAGGATCATTACGGTCCTCCTCAAAACAGCAAATCAAATGGACTTAAATCGATTTAGACGAAGATCGATCGGAAGGCCAGCCGCAAAACCGGGCTGGCCGCATCCGAAATTAAGATTGCGGCAATTCGCTGACACCACCGCGTTTTGCCGACCACGGCAGCGGGTTATCGAGGAAGGCTTCGACCTCGGAGAGGGTCTTTTCGTCGAACAGTTTTTCAGCCCGGGCAACCGCCAGAACATCGCGCCAGGTGGTCAGGTAATGCAGCTTGACATTGCCGTTGGCGAAGCGCGCTTCAGCCTCTTCGAAGATGCCGTAATAAAACAGCGCGATGCCGTGATCGACAATGCCGCCCGCCGCACGGATGGCATCGATGAAGGTGAACATCGAGCCGCCGGCCGTCGTCAGATCCTCGATGACGAGAACGCGTGCGCCTTCCGGCATATGGCCTTCGATCTGGGCGTTGCGGCCATGGCCTTTCGGCTTCTTGCGGCAATAGATCATCGGCAGGCCGAGGCGCTCGGCAAGGAAAGCGGCGAAGGGAATGCCCGCCGTCTCGCCGCCTGCCACACAGTCAAACTTCTCGAAACCGGCCTCGCGCATCACCGCCGCCGCCGCAAAATCCATCGCCGCCGAGCGGATGCGCGGGAAGGAGATGAGCTTGCGCATATCGATGTAAACCGGGCTCTTCATGCCCGAAGCGAAGGTGTAGGGGCTTTCGGAATTGAAGTGGACCGCCTTGATTTCCCACAACATCTTCGCAACCAGTTCCGCAACGACGGCGCGGTCAGTGAATGTGAAATGGTTCATAGGCGTTCTCCTTTTTCGGCCTTGGTTTATCGCTCCGAAAACCCGGATCGGTTTTCGGAAAGCACAACATCTCGGTTCAGCATTGCAGGTATCCGCAGGCGGCACAGAAGGGCGAATGCCTGGGGACCATAACAAAACCGCCGGCAGTGCCGGCGGTTACTAAAAAATCAACTCACATCCCAATGGAGCGGGAACATCGGATCGAACACGGTAACCGGCCCGGCGCCCGTCTCGATTTTTTCAGGAAAGGCCACCGCTTCCTCGCGCTTGACCAGCGTGACGGTTTCCTCGTTCGGCGCAAGACCATACCAGGCCGGGCCGTTGAGCGATGCGAAGGCTTCCAGTTTATCGAGGGCGTTTTCATCCTCGAAGACATGGGCAAGGCAGCTCATGGTGTTGATCGAGGTATAGATGCCGGCGCAGCCGCAGGCGCATTCCTTCAGCGGGTCCACATGCGGAGCGGAATCCGTGCCGAGGAAGAAGCGTGCATCGCCCGAAGTCGCGGCAGCCCGCAGCGCCAGCCGGTGCTCTTCGCGCTTGGCGACGGGCAGGCAATAATAATGCGGCTTGATACCGCCAACGAGAATGGCGTTACGGTTGATGATGAGATGGTGGGTGGTGATCGAACCGGCGAGGTTGGCTTTGGACGACTTGATATAGTCCACGCCGTCACGGGTGGTGATGTGCTCCATCGTCACCTTGAGTTCCGGCAGGCGCTGGCGCAGAGGCTCCAGAACCGTATCGATGAACACCTTCTCACGGTCGAAAATATCGACTTCCGGCGTCGTCACCTCACCATGCACGCAAAGCGGCAGACCGATCTTCGCCATGCGCTCCAGAACCGGCATGGCCTTGTTGAAATCGCGCACACCGCCATGGGAATTGGTGGTCGCACCCGCCGGATAGAGCTTTACGGCAGTGATGAGGCCGCTTTTTTTGCCCTCTTCCACATCGTCGGCCTGCGTGTCCTCGGTCAGATAGAGGGTCATCAGCGGCTCGAAACGGTCACCCGCGGGAATTGCCTTGACGATGCGTTCGCGATAGGCGCGGGCATCGGCCGTGGTGACGACCGGCGGCACCAGGTTCGGCATGATGATGGCACGGGCGAAATGGCGGCTCGTATCCCCGATCACCCCTTCCAGCATTGCCCCATCACGCAGGTGCAGGTGCCAGTCATCAGGGCGGCGCAGGGTGAGCGACTTCATCGGGATACCTCGGAGCATGACGGAATTGGCGCCCGCTTAGCATCTTTTGCCGCGGGAAAACAGCCGCCAAAGTCCATCCGGCGGCTGTAAATGTCATTTTTTTAAAGCATGCCTCAGATGTTGCCCGCTTCCGGCCCCCATACGTCCGTCATGGCGAAACCATCGGCCAGTGGATCGAACGGATCGAGACCCACCTGATGCAGTCCGAAGGTGAAGCCGCGCCCGGCAATGGTGGGAATGACAGCCGGGCGGCCCGCCACCTCGGTAACGGCGGAAAGGCCGACATCGAATTCCGAACCGATGATCGAGCGGGATTTATACTCGTCTCCCACCTTCACCCTGCCGCGCGCATAAAGCGTGGCGAGATTGGCGGAATTGCCGGTGCCGCAGGGCGAGCGATCCGCCCGACCCGGCCACATGGTGGTGCAGGTGCGGATGGAGCCATCCGCATCCACATCGCGGAACATGACATAGGCGACACCGGAAATGGCCGGAATTTCCGGATGAACGACGGTCATTTCTCGGTTGACCAGATCTTTCAGGATCATGCCCGCCGAGACCAGTTTTGCCGCATTGGCCTTTTCGATCGTCAGGCCGATCTGGCGGACATCGACCAGCGCATAAAAGATGCCGCCATAGGAGATATCCATGATCACCCTGCCCCATTCGGGCGTGTCGATGCTGATATCCAGCTCATGCACGAAGGACGGCACCATGGTCAGCTTGACCTTTTCGCAACGACCGTCGCGGCAGGTGGCCGTGGCCTTGACCAGACCGGCGGCCGTTTCGAGGATGATAACGGTTTCCGGCTCCTGCATTTCCACCATGCCGCTTTCCAGAAGCGCCGTCGTCGCGCAGATGGAATTGGAACCGGAGCTGGCATGCGCCTGATCCGGCTGGAGAATGACGAAGGCGGCGTGCGCATCCGGGTGCTTCGGTGGCAGGAGAAGATTGACCGACCCCATCGGCGTGCCGCGCGGCTCCAGTGTCAGAAAGCGACGAAGCGCCTCACCCTGCGGATCGGTATTCATCCAGTGAAGCTGTTCGGCCACCGTGTTGCCGGGAATTTTCGGCGCGCCGCCGGTGACGACACGGCCGATTTCGCCTTCGCAATGAACATCGAGAAGCTGGAGGGTGCGTTTCCAACGCATGGGGGTCTACTCCGGAAGTTAAGCTGCTGACCGGACCATATAGATAAAAATACAAGCTGTATACAAATCTGCGAAGGCGAGATGGTGAAAATCGCTTACGGTTTCACCATCTCGTTCTTGATTTTTGATCTATCGATTACGGCACTCTGCCCGGTTTCGATTGGCGGCAGCCTCGCAATTGACTCTCGATGACTGAACAGCCTGATCGTCCACCACGGAACCGGCGGTATCGCCCACCGATCCGACGGTATTTTCCACGGAACGGCCGAGCCGTTCCACCTGCCTGCCGTAATTTTCACGCGTGCGCGGATCGAAGACCGCAATCGGCGCGCTGACCACGACGCTGGCCGCCGTCCCAACCGTTTGCGCAGCGCCGATGCTGACGGCACCCAGCGCCTCACCCAGACCGACATCTGAATCCGTTACCGTCTGCCCGGCGATAAGGCGGTCGCCGATAAGCCGGACAACCTCGGGGCTTTCGGCAAACTTGCCATGATTCAGGCGGTCGCCGGATTGCAGCTTGGTCAAATCCAGAACGGTGATGCCGGCTTTTTCAAGCTCGCTGCGATAGGGCTCGACGGATGGGTCGATCTGGCCGAGACGATCGACATTGCCGGAAATACGGCGTGACAGGCTGAGAGCGCGATCATCCTGCGAAACGAACAGGGTGAATTTCGGCGGGGTTTTGCCGAGGCTTGCGAACTGCCGGCTGAACACGTCGACATCGAGATCGGGTGCGGCCAGAATGACATTGCTGATCTTCGGGTCGACCCGGCCATTGCGGATAGCCATCTGGCGCAGCGCCTCCACCGCAAGCCAGGTGCCCATGGAATGGGCCATGACGGTGACCTCGCCGATGGACTTGTCCTTCGCAAGGCGGGTCAGCATCTCTTCCAGCGCATCGCGCGAGTAGTTGGTGCTTTCCTTGTCGTAATTATAGTCGAAAATGCTCGCCCGCGACGGCCAGGTGAAGACCACCGGCACGACATCCGTGCCGGAATCATGAACGATCTGGGCGAAACGATAGACGGATTCTTCGTAACGGTTATTGAAACCATGCACGAAGATCAGCACGCGGCGGTCCTTCTGGATATGTTTGCCGATCCAGCTTCGTGTCTCGGCTTCGGAGCGAATGGGCTCCACCGCCACCGTTGTAAAATCCTTCAGCGGGTTCGGCGGCAGTTTCTTCGGCCATTGCACCTGCCCGACCTTGCGGTTGGCATTGGGCGGAATGGAGACCGTCACCGCATCCACCTTCAGACCCGTTCCACGCTCGCCGCCAAAAAGCACGGCGGCGTTTTCCGATGGCGCGCGGGTGGTGGCGACCAGAAGATTGACCGGTGTGGTTCCCGCCACGGTCTGCCCCGTCGGCGTCATGACCCCGATCGGACGCCCCCCGCAGCCGGCGAGCAGGGCGACAATGGCGATCATGGCCACGAAGCGAATGGGCATCACTTTACTCTCCTACAACCCAGAGGCAGCCGGACAGCAGCCGGGGGAGAGGATTTTCTACCGGAGGCGGAACAGACGCGCCAGCAACCACAGCGCAGGAGCGGACAATTTCCGCCCCGGTGTGTCCAAACGGACCCAATTGCACTGCTGTCACACCGGCAACGGGGCGCCTCGTAAAATGCAGGCCTATTTCTGCGGCAGCATCGTGCCCCTTTCGCGCAGAGCCGCATGCCAGGATAGCGCTTCTTCGATGAGATGCGGCGTATGTGCGCCCCGCGCCGCCGCCCGCTGGTAATAGTCCATCAGCGCATCGCGATAATCAGGATGCACGCAGTTCGCGATGATGACCGCCGCGCGCTCACGAGGCGCCAGCCCACGCAGATCGGCAAGCCCGATTTCGGTGACGAGAATATCGACATCATGTTCGGTATGATCGACATGGCTGACCATCGGCACGACGCTTGAAATGGCCCCGCCCTTGGCGATCGATTTGGTGACGAAGATGGACATATAGGCGTTGCGGGCGAAATCCCCCGAGCCGCCGATGCCGTTCATCATGTGCGTTCCGCCGACATGGGTGGAATTGACGTTTCCGTAGATATCGAATTCCAGCGCCGTGTTGATGCCGATAATGCCAAGGCGGCGGATGACTTCCGGATGATTGCTGACCTCCTGCGGCCGCAGGATAAGCCTGCTCTTATACTCCGCCAGTCGCGGCATCACCTGCTCGTTCATGGCAGAAGACAGCGTGATCGACGACCCGGAGGCGAAAGTCAGCTTGCCCGCATCAAACAGTTCGAAAGTCGAATCCTGCAGGACCTCCGAATACATTTTGAGATCGTGAAACGGCGTATCGATGAAACCGTGCATCACGGCATTGGCAATGGTGCCGATGCCGGCCTGGAGCGGCTGGAGCTCATGGGTCATGCGGCCGTGACGCACCTCGTTCAACAGGAACTCGGTGAGATGGCCGGCAATGGCCTTCGTCTCGTCATCCGGCGGCAGCACGGTTGAAAAACTGTCGCTCTTATCACTCAGCACGATGGCGGCGATCTTTTCCGGGGGCACCGGAATGAACGGCAGGCCAACACGGCTATCCGTCGCCACAACCGGAATGGGCATGCGGGTCGGGCGCCTGGCGGGAATGAAGATGTCGTGCAACCCCTCCAGCACCTCGGGCTGCGACAGGTTGATTTCAACGATCACCTTGTCAGCCAGAATGGCGAAGCTCGCGGAATTGCCGACGGAAGTGGTGGGCACGATGCCGCCTTCCGCCGTGATCGCTACCGCCTCGACAATGGCGATATCGACCCCGTGGATCTGGCCGCCGCGCAATTGCTCGACCGTTTCGGAAAGGTGCTGATCGATGAACATCACCTTGCCGTCATTGATCGCCCTGCGCAAAGCCGGATCGGACTGGAACGGCATGCGGCGCGCCAGCATGCCCGCCTCCACCATGGTCTTATCGAGATCGTTGCCGAGTGAGGCGCCGGTCATCAGGGTGATTTTCATGGGGTTCGTCTTGGCGCGCTCGGCCAGCGCCAGCGGCACCGCCTTCGCTTCGCCGGCGCGCGTAAAGCCGCTCATGCCCACCGTCATGCCGTCCCGAATGAGACTGGCGGCCTCTTCGGCGCTGACGATCCTGTTCAAGAGGGACGCGTTGCGGATACGCTTTTCAAGCATGCAATTCTCCATGATCTGTCATCACGATGGCACCGCATTCGGCTGGCCACCTTTCGGCGACTATGGCGTGCAGTTTCATCGATGAAACTGACATAGATCAAGGGTGCGCACGGAACCATGGTTCCGATGCATCACATCCCGTTCAACAAACCAGAAGTGGCGCATCGGCGCGACAGGCCACGGGGTCTTCTCACCACCGCAGCCTTGCAATCGTCAAAAATCTCTCCCTCACCACCGCCAACAGGCGACGAGGCGAAGGTCATCTCCGTGCAACACGGAAACGTCCGGTGTCAGGGGCCTTCGCAGACAGGCGCCTGACCGAGCACGACCTGCCCCACTTCCGCATCATAGGCACGCAGACCGAATGCGCCCAGGCTTATGACCCGGTAGCAGGGATTGCCGCCCGTCCACAGCGGATCGACAACATCGATATCGGTGATGAAACGGTGCGCGCAGGCCTGACCGGAACTGTAGGCGATGCCTTCGGCGGTCGTGCCTGCCATCGGCACATGGATATGGCCAAAAATGATATGACGTATACCGGCCGGATGAGCGGCGAGACGGCGCATGACAGCACCGTCATCATGCATGCCGATATGTTCGAAATGGCGGATGCCGCAATCCATCGGCGGGTGATGAATGAACACCGTCACCGGCAAGTCACCCGCGCTTTCCAGCGCACTCTCCAGCCATGCCAGACGATCCGCACCATACATGCCGCCGATCACATCGGCCTCGTGGCTGTCGAGAAACAGCAGCCGACCGAATTCGGTATCGATGAATGACTGGATGTAGCCGTTATCGTCACGCGGCTGTTCCGGAAAGGCGGCCACGAATTCCGGGCGGCGGTCGTGATTGCCGAGCATCAACTGCACGGGGATCGAAACGGGCGCGAGAATATCGCGAAGCAGCTCATAGGCTTCCGGCTCGCCGTAATTGCAGAGATCACCCGTCATCACAAGAAGATCGGCGTCGGCGTGTTTTTCGACAATATCGGCCACCGCCGCGCGCAGCTGCTTTTCCGGGTCGACGCCGTTTACAGCAATGCCGGGGGGTACGAGATGGGTGTCGGTGATCTGGATGATCTTCATCGTCGGTCTCTCTGCGCAAAATGGCTGCGGGAACGAATTTCCCCGCAGCCTTTTCGATGGTTTTGCTTATTTCAGCAGGGCGTTGGTCTGCTCGACGATCTGCTTGAGGCCGGCTTCCGGCGTCACCTCACCGCGCATGACGGTGCCGATGATGTCGCGCTGGGTGCGCCAGATGCGGACGGAATCGCCACCCGGATAACCGGCCCAGGGCAGAGAACGGTCAGCCTGAAGCGAAGCGGTCTTCACATTCGGGTTCTCGACATAGTAGGGAGCGAGGAAGTCCGGGCCGGTGGCCAGCTTGTTGGTCGGCAGGTAACCGGTGATGCGAACGATGGTGTTCTGCGCTTCCGGACCGGTAATCCACTTCAGGTACTTCCAGGCGGCGTCCTGCTTGGCCTTTTCCTGGGTCAGGATAACAGCCGAGTTACCGCCGGTCGGAACGCCGCCCTTTTCCTTGTTGTCGAGCGGGAAGGTCGCGGTCTTCAGCTTGAAGCGGTCGCCGACCAGACCCTGGATCGTCTGAACATGGGCAGGCGTCGAGAAGATGAAACCAGTGAGGCCTGCACCGAACTGCTGGCGCGACTGATCCCAGTCGAGCAGGTTCTGGCCGCCTTCGGTGACGAACTGACGGGTCATCTTCAGGGCGTTGAGGCCGATCTCGTTGTCGAAGCCAACGGTCTTAGCCTTCTCGTCAACGAGCTTGCCGCCCTGTTCGACGATGAGCGCCTGCCACAACCAGTCATCCGGCCAGCCGTTGATGTCGTAGCTCATGCCGGCGAACTTGGGGTCGAGAGCCTTGATCTTCTTTGCGAGAGCAATGAGTTCCGCAAAGGTCGTCGGCATCTTGTCCGGATCGCCGCCAGCCTTGGTGACGAGGTCGGAGTTGATGTAGATGATCGGCGAGGAGGCGTTGACCGGCAGGCCATACTGCTTGCCGTCGATCTGGCCGAGGGCGGCCATCTTCGGGCTGTAGTTCTTGTCGAGGAAGGCCTGTCCGCCTTCAGCCTGAATGAACGGGCCGAGATCGGTGATCTGGTTGCGCGGTGCAAGCGTGTGAACGAGTTCCGCCGTCAGGTTGTAACCCGAGAAATAAACATCCGGCAGATTGCCCGTTACGGCGGAACGCAGAACCTGCTGCTGGCCTTCATTATAACCGGCGGCCGGAGCGAGGAAGTTGATCTTCACATCCGGGTTCTTCTTCATGAATTCATCGGCCAGCGGCTGATGGAACTTGGTGAAGCCCGGCAGGTTGTAAAGAACGTTGAGCGTGATTTCATTGGCCAGAACCGGCTGAGCGAGGCCCGCAAAAGCCATGCCGAGAGCCAGACCGCCCATCACAGCGCGTCGGTTGAGTTTCATGTCAGTCTCCAGAGAGGTTGGGAGGAGGAAATCTGAACGGCGTCACTTGACGCCGGTCATGGTAATACCGGCGATGAAGTGCCGCCGTGCGAGGAGGAAGCACAGCACCATCGGCGCGGTAATCAGTGTGGCGCCCGCCATCAGCGCACCGTAATTCGCGCCGGATTCGACATCGGCGAAGAGCATCATTCCAAGCGGCGGCGGGGCGAGATTGGTGTCGGAGACCACGATCATCGGCCAATAAAGGTCGTTCCAGTGGGCAACGAGCGAAAAGATCGAGAAAGCGGCGAGCGAAGGCAGCGATCCGCGAAGGACCAGCCCCCAGCAAATCTCCATTTCCGAGAACCCATCCATGCGGGCAGCCTCGATGATTTCATTCGGATAGCTGCGGAAGGACTGGTTGAACAGGAAGATGGCGAAGACCGAAAGGAAGAACGGCATCATCATCGCGAAATAGGTGTTCAGAAGCTCCGTCTTGGCGAGACCGACAAAAAGCGGGAGGGCGAGCGCCTGAATGGGAACGCAGAGCGCCGCAATGACGAGGCCCAGCAGCAGCTTGCGGCCCGGGAACCGGAGCTTCGCCAGCGCATAGGCAGCCGGAACCGACGTCAGGATCTGCACGACGAGAATGCCGACGCAGACGATGACGCCGTTGAGCATGAAACGCGCCATCGGCACCTGACCCGCCGCCCGGGCATAATTATCCACAGCGTCGAATTTCTGCGGGATCGGCCAAAGCGAGACATCGAAAATCTCTGCCGGTGAGCGGATCGAGGTCAACACCATCCAGTAGAACGGCAGGAGCATCACGAAAGCGCCAAGGGCAAGCACGAGATGTGGGAGATATTTGCGGAGTGCGGCCATCAGTAATGCACCTTCCGGTCCATGTGCAGCGTCTGGCCGATAGACAGGACCAGCACGATCGCGAGGAAGATAATCGTCAGCGCGGCGGCATAACCGGTGTTCGAATATTCGAAACCTTCGAGATAGAGATCGAACAGCAGGGTTTCCGATCCGAAGCGACCCTTGGTGAGCACAGCCACCGTCTCGAACACCTTGAAGGCCGAGATGGAGGTGGTGACCACCACGAACATGGTCGTCGGGCCAAGCATCGGCCAAGTCACGGTCAGGAAGCGGTCGATCGGGTTCTTGGCCCCATCCAGCCGCGCCGCCTCGTGCAGATCCTTCGAAATGGCGGTGAGGCCCGCGAGGAACAGCACCATGTTGAAACCCAGGATCTGCCAGACGCCCATCAGCGCCATGGTGGGAATGAGGAGGACGGGATTGGAGAGGAAGGCGACCGGCTCGAAGCCCAGCCATTTGATCGCCGCATTCACCGGACCGAGCGAAGGATGCAGCAGGAACTGCCACACGGTTGCCATGGCAACTAGGGTTGCGGTGACGGGGAGGAAATAAGCCACCTCCCAGAAAGCCCGGCTGCGCTTGCGGTTATAAACGAGCAAAGCCACGCCGAGCGCCAGAAACACACCGAAGGGAATGACGATGAGCGCATAGATGGCGGTATTGGCCAAAGAGCGCAGGAAGACCGGATCCTGAAACGCCTTGACGAAGTTTCCGAGGCCGACAAAGCGGGTGGAGAGCGAACCGAGCTGGTAATCGGTGACGGAAAAACCGGCCAGAACGAGCATCGGGACGATATAGATTGCCAGAAGCAGCAGGCTTGCGGGGGCCGCGAACATCAGGCCGCGCCAGATCATCCGCCGGTCCGCCTTTGACAGCCGCGGGCGAGCCTTCACGCGCGCGGCCGTGGAAAAATCGACCGCCGTCATGCCGGCACCCGTTCGCGCACCGTCACCTTGCGACGCAGGCCATCGGCCGCGAAAAGATGCGCGCGTTCCGGCGCAAAGCCAAGATTCATCACGCCATTCATATCCGCGCCCACGGCATCGCCGGCGCCCTGACGCAGTGTGATGGCGACCGTCTCGTCGCTCAGCAGGCGGCAGCTCACGAAGCGGTCGGCCCCGTGGGTTTCGCTACGCACCACGCGCACGGCAAAACCTTCTTCGCCCGGGCGCAAATCTTCGGCACGAAGGCCGAGCGTCGCCGGGCCGGCATCGCGGCCCACACCCTCGATTCCGAGATCGCGCCCAAAGGCCGTGACTTTACCCTGCGCGTCGATTTCGACCGGCAGCAGGTTGATCGATGGCGTGCCGATGAAACGCGCGACCGTCAGCGTCGCGGGCCTGCGGTAAAGCTCGTCCGGCGTACCAAGCTGCTCAATGCGGCCTTCCGACATCAATGCGATGCGGTCGGACATGGTCATGGCTTCGATCTGGTCATGGGTGACATAGATGAAGGTCGCCCCCAGCCGGCGATGCAGGCCGGCCAGTTCCTCACGCATGTGGGCGCGAAGCTTCGCATCGAGGTTGGAGAGCGGCTCGTCCATCAGGAAGGCGGCGGGCGAACGCACCAGCGCCCGGGCAAGCGCCACACGCTGACGCTGGCCGCCGGAAAGCTGCGCCGGCTTGCGATCCAGCAGATGCGCGATCTGTAGCGTCTCGGCCGCCTGTTCGACGGCGGCGTCGATCTGGCTCAGCGTTTCCGCCGGGGCCGCAAACCGTCCGACCAACGGCAGGCGTGCGGCAAAGGGCAGACGCCGCATCCTGAGCGGCGTGGCAATGTTCTGGCGCACGCTCATATGCGGATAAAGGGCATAGGACTGGAAAACCATCGCCAGATTACGATCGCTCGGATCAACCTCCGTCACATCCTGATCGCCGATGGAGACCGAACCGCGATCCGGTGTTTCCAGCCCCGCAATGATACGCAGAAGCGTGGACTTGCCGCAGCCCGACATGCCGACGAGAGACAAAAACTCTCCGGGACGGATGGAGAGATCGATCTCTTTCAGAACATCGTCAGCCCCGAAGCCTTTGCCGATGCCCGAAAGTTCAAGTGATTGTGGCGTCATTCTGCGCTCCTTTTCTGGAGCGCATATGCTTATATTGTATGACAATATGACGAAGGTTTGCGGAAAGTTCGATGACACTCGAAAGCCCGGTAATCTTGGACTATCGGAAAACCCTTTGGTATAGGCCTCCACCCAAAACCACTAATATTTAGGGGGTATTGCTCAAATATTCTCCGCGCGCATTTATAGACTGAGAACCGGGTCGGCAGCGCCGGTTTAAACGGCGGCGAGAATCACATGCGCCTGAATTTTCGCGGCAACCGCGCCACCGCCATGCCGCGCTTCAATGGCGGCGGCGGCGCAATCTGTCGCGGTGTCGAGCCCTCCCGGTGCTCTCGCCTCAATTTCCGTCCGAAGAACGGTTCCCTGACAATAAGCCACGGCCGGAATGCGCGGTGAAGAGGCGCGGCTCTGCGCGGTCACCGTCTCAATCGTCACGCGGGAAAAACCGGCCGCCTCCAGCTCGCGGCGAATGAGTGCCGTGTCATGATAACCGTGCGGGGTACGGGCCATGAAACGCGGCGGATCATCGGGGAACAGGCGCGCCAGGGCGTTCGTCACATCATCCGCGAAGTGATTTTCCTCGATGCGGTCCCATACATTGAATAAATAATGTCCGCCGGGCTTCAATACCCGCTTTGCCTCGCGATAAGCCGACAAGCGATCATTAAAGAACATAGCGCCGAACTGGCAGAAGACGAGATCGAAAACGGCGCTTTCAAAAGGCAGCATCTGGGCATCCACCTGCTGCCATTTTATGCGGCGATCCGGCGCCTGTTGCGACGCCGCAAAATCGAGCATCGGCTGGTTGAGGTCGGTTACCACATAGTTTGCCGCGGGCAATAATCGGGGGGCCAATTCGCGCGTGACGGCGCCGGTGCCTGCGGCGATTTCCAGAATATCAATCGGCATCAAGGCCGCCGCCCGGCGCGCCAGATCGGCGGCGAATGGCGCAAAAATCAGCGGCACCATATAGCGGTCGTAATTTTCCGGAATCGAACCCGCAAACACCTTGTCCGCTTCCAACATGGCTTCCACCCTAGGGACATCTGATGACGGGGTGACTTTAGCACATATTCGGGACGTTCGGAATTCACGCGGTCCTGCGGAGCGTCGAAGATCCGCCTGAACGGACTTGCCGATATCATCTATATCGCGCGTGACGGCGATTGTCTCGGGACTTAATTTTATGGGAAGAGAAATGGCGCACCCGAAGAGATTCGAACTCCTGACCCCCAGATTCGTAGTCTGGTGCTCTATCCAGCTGAGCTACGGGTGCGTGCCGTTCCGGTCGTTTCCGGTGGCGTGGCGATCCTCTAAAACGTCCTCATTCCGAATGCAAGCGATTTCGCTTCGAAATTGTCATTTTTCCGCAGCAATTCATGTATCTCATTGATTATATTTGAAATTCCATGAGGATCATTTTCCACGAGCCAGATACCCTGTCCGTTTGGGCGGGGAGAATGATTGCACGAACCGGCTGCAAAGCAGGTTTTTCAGGCGGTTCTGGCCGCCTGTACGGAGGCGGCGCGGTCGGCGATCTCGATACGGAACTGCGTGCCGGGACCGGGCTTTTCGACGAGCGCGATCGTGCCGCCATGGGCAAGCACAAGTTCGCGGGCAATGACCAGCCCGAGGCCCGTGCCGCCGGAGCGGGCCGAACCCCTGAAAGCGGAAAACAGGTTCTCCTTGGCCTTGCGCGGCATGCCCGGCCCATTGTCGTCGATGACGATGCTGACGACGCTGCCGGCCCTCTGGGCCGAGATGGAGAGATGCCGAAGCGCGGCATTCGCGGTATCCGATTGCAGGGCCTGAACGGCATTGCGACAGAGATTGTGGATGACCCGGAAAAGCTGCTCGGAATCCGCATCGACCGTGAGGTCGGATGGCACGCTGTCCTGAAACTCGATGCCGCTATCCGGATCGAGCGCCAGAATATCGCGTACATCCCGCACCAAGAGGCTCAACTGCACCATCTTGCGTTTCGGTGCGCCTTCGGTCGCCTGGCCATAAGCAAGCACCTCGCCGGTATAGGCCACGGCGCGGTCGATGGTGCGCAGCAGTTTCGGCGCGAAGCTCCTGACCATCGGATCCTTGGCATCCACCAGACGGTCCGACATGAGCTGCGCGGAAGACAGGATGTTGCGCATGTCGTGATTGATCTTGGAGACCGCGAGGCCGAGATCCACGAGGTTCTTCTGCTGGCGCAGGGTCTTCTGCAGTTCGGTCTGCATGTCGGCGAGGTGGCGGCCCGCAACCGCCAGTTCGTCGGCCCCCTGCTCGGGCACGAAAATCCGCTCGGGATTGCCCGGATCCTCCGAGAAGTTCTGCATGCCGAGCGTCAGCCGGCGTATGGGCCGGATCATGATGCGGTTGATGGAGATGAAGATCAGGCCTGCGGTGATCAGCGACAGGACAATGGAAATCAGGAAAACGTTGCGGGCATAGGCAAGCATTGCCGCCCGCAGCTTGTTTTCGCCGAGCACCAGTTCGATGATCGTGTCGCTGTCGCCGACGACATCGAAAACCCGGATGACGCGGTTGCCGCCGAACAGCAGGGTGGAAAAGGCGTCCCGCACCGCCGCCACCTGCGAAACGTCGGAAAGATCATATTGCTCATCGACGCCAGGCGGCGTTTCCGCCACGGCGAGCAGGCGTGAGGTGCCGTCCTTGCGCAGCGCGATAAGCTTCGCCCCGGTTGCCATCAGCGTGTCGTTCTGCACGCTTCGCGGCAGTTCGGCCTGCAGGCCGTCGATAACAGCGCCGGCGGCCGCAGCCGTGTTCAGACGGTCGCGCAACCATGAAAGACGCATATTGGCGACGGAAGGCACGAAGATCAGCACTTCGGCGATCATCACGAAGATGACCGTGAGCAGCAGCAGCCGTCCCGAAAGACCGGCGGTCAATCCCGGCATGCAATGCACCGGATCGTCTTGCGTGCGGTCCAAGCTGTCTACGCCTTTAGAAAACACCGGGCCATGATCCTGTATGCGCGCCGCTGCTTGCGTGGAACGGCTCGGTTTATATGCAGCGATGATAATAGGACCTAATGGATATTTTTCCAATGCGCTGCAAAATAAAGGTTTTCATTGCCGGAAAAACAAACGCCGCCCGGCAAGGGCGGCGTTCGAAGGTAAGCCGGTTTGAAGCGGACCGCTGGTCGTCTAGAACTCCTGCCAGTCGCCATGCGCGGGTGCTGCCGCAGGCTGGGCATTGAGCGCGCGACTGACGCTGTTCATCAACTTTCGGGCCGGAGACGCCACCGCCGGCGTCCTGCCGGAGACTGCCACCGGTCCGGCGGAGACCGTCATCGGCCTCGCGGGCTGCTCGATGCGGGGCGCGCGCTGCACATTCTCCGCGCCGACGTTGAAGCGCGCCACGAGCGTCACGAGATGGTCGGCCTCGCTGCTCAGCTTGTGGGTTGCGGCCGAAGTCTCCTCCACCATGGCGGCGTTGCGCTGCGTTACCTGGTCCATCTGGTTAATGGCGGTATTCACCTCATGCAGGCCGGTGGACTGTTCCCTGGCGGCCGTGGCGATCGAATGGATGTGCTCGTTGATTGCCAGAACGCGGGTCTCGATCTCGCTCAGTGCGCCGCCGGTTCTCTGCACCAGCGATACGCCACGCCCGACCTCCTCGCCGGATTTGGTGATCAGCGCCTTGATGTCCTTCGCAGCCGTTGCGGACCGTTGCGCAAGTTCTCGCACTTCCTGAGCGACGACGGCAAAGCCCTTGCCCGCTTCACCCGCACGGGCGGCTTCCACGCCGGCATTCAGCGCCAGCAGGTTGGTCTGGAAGGCGATTTCGTCAATGACGTTGATGATCTGGCTGATTTCGCGCGAGGCGTGCTCGATGCGATCCATGGCGGACACGGCATCGCGCACGACATTGGCGGACTCTTCCGTCTTCTGCTTCGTTTCGGCAACCATGGCGCTGGCTTCCTGCGCACGATCGGTCGAATTGCGGACGACGGCGGTAATTTCATCCAGAGCAGCGGAGGTTTCCTCCAGCGCCGCCGCCTGCTGTTCGGTCCGCTTAGACAGGTCGTCGGCCGCCGAGCGCAATTCGTTCGCGTTGCCGCTGATGCCTTCCGTGCTACCGCGCACTTCGCGCATCGTCTCGCGCAGCTTCGTCAGCGTCTGATTGACGTTCCCCTGGAGTTCAGCGAAGACGCCGCGGAACTCGCCATCCATTCTCTCCGTCAGATCGCCCCGCGCAAGGCCTTCGATGACGCGGCTGGTCTCGGATACGCCATTATGGACGCCGGTGAGGAGCGAATTGATCGTCGCGGCGAAACGATTGAGGTTGTCGTCGCCATAATCCTTGTTGATGCGGCGGCTGAAATCGCCCTGGGCCGCAGCGTCGACGACGATGGCCATGCCGGCCTGCAGATCGTCGCTCTTGGCGCGCATGGCGGCTTCCTGCGCATTCATGCGGCGCACTTCGCTGCCGTTTTTCTTGAAGACCTCGACGGCCGCAGCCATTTCGCCGATTTCGTCGTTGCGGCCGAGATAGGGGACGTCCGCGTCGAGATTTCCATCGGCCACGGCATTCATCACCTGCGAAACCCTGCGGATCGGCGCGCTGAGCTGCCGCGTTCCGATGTAGAGGCCGAAGGCGGCTCCCGCGCCGACACCTGCAACCGTCACCGCGACGATCACCCAGAATATGGCGGTGCTGAAAGAATCGACTCCCGCCTTCACGACTTCGAGCTCGGCAAGGTCGTTTTTCACGACGCTGTCGATCTCCGCCTGATAGGCCTTGCGGTTGGCGCGGTTCGCCTCGTTATTGCCCTGCTGGCTGGCCGCCTGCGGCCCGTTTTCCTTCGCCAGTCGCACGGTCTCCAGACGGAAGGTGCGGAACTCCTTGGACCGGCCGACAAGCTTGTCGAAACTCGCCTGCTGTTCCGCCGGCACGAGCGGCGCCCAGCTGGCAATGAGCTTTTCCATGGCATCGAGGTTTTTGACCATGCCGTCGGCAAAGGGGGTGGCTGCCGCCACATCGGCTGCCGCGTAGACACCGCGTGCCTCCATGACGACTGCCGTTACCAGACGGTTGAGTGCCTCGCCCTTGTAAGCCCTCTCGGCGGTTTCCTCGAAATGATGCGACCGAACCCGGAATTCGTTGATCGCATAGATGGACAGCCCGCCAATGGTACAGGCCACAAGGCTCATCAGCCCGACAAGAAGATTGATACGACCGCGAATTCTCAACTTCGTTCCCCCAACAAAAACCAGCCGCGCGATGAAAATGGGAAGCTGGCATAACTTTTCGCGTCACAAGATTTATCAATGCTGCGTTAAGAAAGAATTTCAGATTTTATCGATTGCGCGCCGGAATCGGCCTCTATCGGCAGTCGGCGAAGGAGATGGCGGTGCGTTTTCCGCAAAAGGTGAAGCGCGAAAACCCCTTCGGCAATTGACTTTGTTCGGCCTATGCCCTTATAAGCCGCGCACGCTCGGCCATTGAAAGCTCGCCCAGGCGGGGTTAGCCGTGCAAAAAACGAAACGCTCTTGCAAATTATTGCAAATTCAAGAAGGGCCGCACACCGCGGTATTAAATAAATGTCGAAGCGTACTTACCAACCGTCCAAGCTTGTCCGCAAGCGTCGCCATGGCTTCCGCGCCCGTATGGCTACCGCCGGCGGCCGCAAGGTTCTCGCAGCCCGCCGTGCGCGCGGCCGCGCTCGTCTTTCGGCTTAATTGCCGCCTCTGTGACCCGGTGAAAGTCGCGGGCACATGAGTAAGACAGGAAAACTGCCCGGCCGGCTTAAAAACCGGTCGGATTTCCTTGCCGTTCAGGCAGGAGAAAAACGGCGGGGAGGCACCTTTCTTCTGGAAGTGCTTGACCGGAAAGCCCCGGAAACCGAGCCTCGCGTCGGTTTTACCGTAACGAAAAGACAAGGCAACGCGGTCGAGCGAAATCGCATGCGCCGCCGTCTCAAGGAAGCCGTCAGGCTTTCTGCCGGATTCGCAATGAAGCCCGGTCATGACTATGTGATTGTCGCCCGCAGGGACGTGCTCGATACGGCCTTCCCGAAACTTCAGTCTCTCCTTAACGAGCGAATTGAAGGAACGGCGAAACCGAAACGGTCCCAGGAGACCCGCTCCAGGAAAGAATGATGGAAAAGAACCGTAATTACTTCATCGCGATAGCCCTTTCGGTTGTCATCGTCCTCGCCTGGCAATTCCTTTACATGAATCCGCGTATCGAGCAGCAGCGCCGCGCCGAAGAGGCCCGCCAGGCGCAGCAGCAGACGACGCAGCAACAGCAGCCGGCGCCGGGCGCCGCACCAGGTGCTGCCGTTGAAGGCGCACCGCCCGCCTCCTCACCGCAGACTGCCGCCACGGCGACCCGCGAAGAGTCGATTGCGAGAACCCAGCGCGTCGCCATCGAGACCAACGCCATCGCCGGCTCGATCAACCTGACCGGCGCCCGCTTCGATGACATCCGGCTCAAGGACTACCATGAGACCGTCGATGACTCGAGCCCGATCATCACGCTGTTCTCGCCCTCCGACACCAAGGACGGCTACTTCACCGAACTCGGTTACGTTGCGGCACAGGAAGTCGGCGGCGTTCCCGGCCCGACCACCGTGTGGACGCTGGCAAGCGGCGACAAGCTGACGGAAACCACTCCGGTCACCCTCACCTACACCAATTCCAAGGGTGTGATTTTCTCCCGCACGGTTTCGATCGACGAGCATTACATGATCTCCGTCGCCGACAAGGTGGAGAACCCCGGACAGGCGGCGATCTCCTTTGCCACCTATGGCCGCGTGACGCGCAACAACAAGCCCGCAGTTCCCCCGGTCTTCGTCATCCATGAAGGTTTCCTCGGCGTTTCGGGCAAAGACGGCAGCCTGACGGAAGAAAAGTACAAGGACGTCGAAGAAGCACCGGTAACGGTTGCCAAGGCGACCGGCGGCTGGCTCGGCATCACCGACAAATATTGGGCCGCGGCCATCGTTCCGCCGCAGACGACGCCGTTCGAAACCCGTTATTCGCACATCACCGGCAATCAGCCGAGCTATCAGGCCGATTTCAAGAGCGACCCGCTGACGGTCGAGCCCGGCCAGTCGATCGAGCTGAAGAGCCTCGTTTTCGCTGGCGCCAAGGAAGTGCCGCTGGTCGATCGTTACGAGACGACTTACGCCATTCCGAAGTTCGACCTTCTGATCGACTGGGGCTGGTTCTACTTCATCACCAAGCCGATGTTCAAACTGATGGATTTCTTCTTCCGTTATTTTGGTAATTTCGGTGTGGCGATCCTGCTCACCACCATCGTCGTCAAGGCGCTCTTCTTCCCGCTCGCCAGCAAGCAATATGCTTCCATGGCGAACATGAAGCGCGTGCAGCCGAAGATGGAAGAGTTGAAGGCCAAGCATGGCGATGACCGCATGGCCATGCAGCAGGCAATGATGCAGCTCTACAAGGAAGAGAAGATCAATCCTGTTGCCGGCTGCTGGCCGATGCTTTTGCAGATCCCGGTCTTCTTCGCGCTCTACAAGGTCATCTACGTCACCATCGAAATGCGGCATGCGCCGTTCTTCGGCTGGATTCACGACCTTTCCGCGCCGGATCCGACGTCGCTGTTCAACCTCTTCGGCCTTCTGCCCTATGATGTGCCGCACTTCCTGATGATCGGTGTCTGGCCGCTGGTCATGGGCATCACCATGTTCCTGCAGATGCGCATGAACCCGACGCCGCCCGATCCGACGCAGGCGATGATCTTCAACTGGATGCCGCTGATCTTCACCTTCATGCTGGCCTCCTTCCCGGCAGGTCTGGTCATCTACTGGGCATGGAACAATACGCTCTCCATCACCCAGCAGGCCGTCATCATGAAGCGCCAGGGCGCCAAGATCGAGCTGTTCGATAACATCAAGGGGCTGTTCAAGCGAAAGCCGGTGCAATCGAAATGAGTGAGACCGGCACGGCAACCGAAAAGCCCCTGTTCGGGCGACCCTGGATTTTCATTCGCGGCGTTCCCGCAATGAAATTCCTGCCGCCCGAAGGCCCGCCGGAGATTGCCTTCGCCGGTCGTTCGAATGTCGGCAAGTCCTCGCTCATCAATGCGCTGGTGGGCCACAAGGGGCTTGCCCGCACGTCCAATACGCCCGGACGCACGCAGGAACTGAACTACTTCGTTCCGGATGGTTATTCCGGCGAAGCGGGCGATCTGCCGCCGATGGCGCTGGTCGACATGCCCGGTTACGGTTATGCGCAGGCCCCGAAGGATCAGGTCGATGCCTGGACCAAGCTCGTCTTCGATTATCTGCGCGGCCGTGCGACGCTGAAGCGCGTTTACGTGCTGATCGATTCCCGCCACGGCGTGAAAAAGAACGACGAGGAGGTTCTGACCCTGCTCGACAAGGCGGCCGTTTCCTATCAGATCGTGCTGACGAAGACCGACAAGATCAAAGATGCCGGCGTTCCGCGGCTGATCGGCGAAACGCTGGAGAAAATCCGCAAGCGTCCCGCCGCCTATCCGGAAGTTCTCGCCACATCCTCGGAAAAATCATTCGGGCTGGATAGCCTGCGGGCCGAGATCGTCAGAACGATCTCTCTTTGAGAGACACACCTCTCAGGCGATGGTGAAAAGCAGAACGGCGGTCCAGAGCGTCGCCGTCAACGCCAGAAGGCGCCAGAAGCGCACGGAATGCCAGACCTCCGAAAGCATGGCTGCGAACATGCTGCCACCCCGTAGCGGCTGGCCCCTGAATGGCAGGCCGGAGCGGCCTGGGTCCCGTTCAAGCAGCGCGGCGACGGTCGCGTTTTCGCGATATTCGGTTTCCGCCAGATTGTCCCGCCAGCGCCTGACCATGGCCGCGAACTGGCGGTCGCGTTTGACGCGCTTGGCAAGCTCCGCCATGCTTTCCGGCGGCAGGGCACCCAGCACATATTCGCCCGCAAGGACTTCATCCCGCAAACCGCTTTGCTTGTCTCGATCGGGTGCCGTCATGTGGTCTCTCGCTCCTCGGTCGTTCAGGTCAGCATCGCTCCCGCGGCGCGCGATATCCCATATCGCCCTGAATTAACCCCTCCCCTTTCCCCTGCAAGGCTGGTCCCATTGGGCCTTTATGTCAATCTCATTACGGGGCCGGGACAGCCAAAAAAAAGAAATTTGACCGCTGCCGACACAATAAGGCCAGGAGGTTATTTCATCCGTCAAAGACTTGCTTTAGAGCGGTGACAGGCTTTCAACGGCCGCAACCACAGACCGAGGTTTTTAGATGACGTCTTCCGAAAGCGAAACTCAGGCGCGGCTGCTCGCACAGGCTCTGCCTTTCATGCAGAAATACGAGAACAAGACCATCGTGGTGAAATATGGCGGTCACGCCATGGGGGATTCCACGCTCGGCAAGGCTTTCGCGGAAGACATCGCCCTTTTGAAGCAATCCGGCATTAACCCCATCGTCGTACATGGCGGCGGCCCGCAGATCGGCGCGATGCTGACCAAGATGGGCATCGAATCGAAATTCGAGGGCGGCCTGCGCGTCACCGACGCCAAGACGGTCGAGATCGTCGAAATGGTTCTGGCCGGCTCGATCAACAAGGAAATCGTCGCCCTTATCAACCAGACGGGTGAATGGGCGATCGGCCTGTGCGGCAAGGACGGCAACATGGTCTTCGCCGAAAAGGCGAAAAAGACCGTCATCGATCCTGACAGCAATATCGAACGTGTGCTCGATCTCGGCTTTGTCGGGGAAGTCACCGAAGTCGACCGCACCCTGCTCGACCTGCTCGCCAAGTCGGAAATGATCCCGGTCATCGCCCCGGTCGCGCCAGGCCGCGATGGCGCCACCTACAATATCAACGCCGATACCTTCGCCGGCGCGATTGCGGGTGCGCTTCACGCCTCGCGTCTGCTGTTTCTCACCGACGTTCCCGGCGTTCTCGACAAGAACAAGGAACTCATCAAGGAACTCACCGTCTCGCAGGCGCGTGCGCTCATCAAGGACGGCACGATTTCCGGCGGTATGATCCCGAAGGTCGAGACCTGCATCGACGCCATCAAGGCCGGTGTTCAGGGCGTGGTGATCCTCAACGGCAAGACGCCGCATTCCGTGCTTCTGGAAATCTTCACGGAAGGCGCCGGCACGCTCATCGTGCCCTGATGTGCTTCAGGTGGCGGACGGCAAGCCTGTCCGCCACAACAACTGGCATTCAGCCGAATGCCAGCAGCGACAGCACACCCACGACAATCAGCAGGCAGCCGGACAGTTCGAGCCGGTTGATCTTCTCCTTGAAGAAAAGCACGGTCGAGGCGAAGGCGAAGAGCATCTCCACCTGCGCCAATGCCTTCACCACGGCGGCCTGCTGCAGGGTCATCGCCGTAAACCAGCCGAACGAGGCCGTAGCGCCCACGAAACCGACCGCAAGCGACGGTTTCCACACCCTGGCGATGCGCCGCAACTCTTCCCGTTCGCGCCAGACGATCCACAGGAACATCGAAACCGTCTGCATGACGATGACGACAACGAGGGTAAAGCCCGCCTGCATCATCGCGTCCGGAGCGGGAAGGCTCGGCGCAAGCGCAAGCGACGCCGATCGGTAGGCGACCGATGACAGGCCGAAGAAAGCCCCCGAGGCAAGGCCGATACCCGCCGTCCGGCTGAAGATCGACGTGAAGAAGGAAGCGGGCGTGACTTCCGTGCGTGCCACCGAAATCAGCATGACGCCGGCGACCGAGATGGCGATGGCCGCCAATGTGCCGCCATTGACGCTTTCCCCGATGAAAATAAGCGCGAACAGCGCTGCCTGCGCCGGTTCTGTGCGGGAATAGGCCGTTCCAACCGCGAAGTTGCGGAACGAGAACAGGTGCACCAGCAGGAAGGTGGCGGCGATCTGCGCCATGGCGCCGACCGTCGCCCACACGGCAAAGGACGTGTTGGGCACCGGCAGAGGGCGACCGAGCCCGAAATGCAGGAAAGCAAGATAGGCGAGAGCGAAAGGCATGCCGAACACGAAGCGCACGAAGGTCGCGCCCGTGGTGCCCATCATGCCCTTGAGGTGCTTCTGCAGGGTCGAGCGCAGGTTCTGCAAGAACGCGCTTGCGAAAGTGATGCCTATCCAGAGTTCCATGGCCTTGGCGGTATCATGGGCCGGAGGCCGCAGCCAAGCCCGATTTTCTGATCAATCGTCGTCTTTTCGATTTTCTTCGGCTTTCGAAACGGGCATAAAGCAGGCCATGGACACAAAGCCGAAAAACCTGCCCGAAGCCGCCGATTTCGACCATGTGAGCGAATGGGTCTTCGATCTCGACAACACGCTCTATCCGCATCACATCAATCTGTTTTCGCAGATCGACCGTAACATGACGGCCTATGTGGCGGAGCTTCTGAAGCTCGATCCCGACGAGGCCCGGGCGCTGCAGAAACGCTATTATCATGACCACGGCACGACGCTTCAGGGCCTGATGATCCACTACGGCATCAGCCCGGACGAGTTTCTGGAACGCGCCCATGCCATCGATTATTCGGCGCTGAAGCCGCATCCGGAACTCGGCGAGGCAATCAAGGCTTTGCCGGGCCGCAAATTCATTCTTACCAATGGCAGCGTCAAACATGCGCAGGCCGCCGCCGGTGCGCTCGGCATTCTCGATCATTTCGAGGATATTTTCGATATCGTCGCTGCGGGCTATCTGCCGAAACCGGCCAGCGCGACCTATGAGAAGTTCGCGGCGCTTGCGAAACTCGACACGCAAAAAGCCGCCATGTTCGAGGATTTACCCCGCAATCTCGCGGCGCCCAAAGCGCTCGGCATGAAGACCGTTCTGCTCGTCCCCGCCAATCTCGAGGGCATCATCATGGAACGCTGGGAAATCCCCGCCGTCACGGATGCGCATATCGACTACATCACCGACGACCTGACCGGTTTCCTGACGAAAACCATCGCAGGCTGAGCAGCGAACATTACCGAAGCTTCATCCACCTTACGGATGTTTAAGTGGTGAGGCGCATTGGACGTCACTATCTTCTCTTCAGGGACACCAAAGAAAGGTAATGACGATGACCACACGAAAAATCGCCCTGTCTGCTCTTGGCGCAGCCCTTTTGATCGGCACGGCCGCGACGGCAAGCTTTGCCGCCCCACCCGCTCCGGGCAAAGGCCATGGCGAGCGCATGCCGATCCGCCAGGAAGCGGCCTTCGTTCACCTGCTGAAGGTGGCTGACAGCAACAAGGACGGCAAGATTTCCAAGGAGGAATTCGCCGCCCGTCAGGACGCGCTCTTCACAGAGATCGACAAGGACAAGGACGGCTCGATCACGCCGAAGGAAATGCGTGAGTATCGCCAGGCGAAAATGGAAGCTTTCCGCGCCGCCAATCCGCGCCCCGAGCGTGAGGACGCCAAAGCCGAAGACGGCAAGGGCCCCGAGGGCAAGCGCGCCGAAAGACATGCCGAGCGCGAACATGGCGGCCGTTTCGGCCATCAGGGCTGGGGTAAGCATGGCGGCAAGGGCGCAGGTTTCGCGCTGATCCGCTGGGCCGATACCGACGAGAACGGTCAGGTCAGCAAGGCCGAATTCACCGCCGCCGGCGAAAAGATGTTCGAACGGCTGGACAAGAACAAGGACGGCGTCATCTCCATCGACGACATGCCGGACCGCCCGTTCCTTTAACCCGCTAAAGAAAAAGCCCGCTCAAAAGCGGGCTTTTTTCTTCAATGCAGGCTGACGGTCTGGAGATCGTCTTCGGCAGCCTTGAAAAACGTACTGGACCGGTTGTCCGTCAGGAGGATCGGCGTACCATCTGCACCGAACAGCGCCCAAAGGTCCAATTGCGGATCGAGATCGGGCGCTTCCGGGAAACAGCGGCTGACGTCTTCCGCGCGGATCTTGCGGATATATCCCACTTCTCCTTCGCCGATATGGGCGAGCTGGGATTGGGTGAGACGCGCATGCGCTTCTTTCAACAGCATATTTCAGCCTCCTTCTTCACGCCGAGCGATTCGTGTCGGATTCCGGCGTTCACGTTCTACTCTGAGACGGAAATATTAATTTTCTTCACCACGTTTGAAATTTCCGGCCGGACCAGATCGATGGAAAGAAGGCCGTTGCGCAAGCGCGCTTCCCTGACCTGCATGCCATCGGCAAGCACGAAAACCCGCTGGAACTGGCGGGCCGCGATGCCGCGATAGAGAAAATCGCGCTTCTCCTGTTCCTGCTGGCGTCCGCGAATGACGAGCTGGTTATCGGCCGTCGTCACATCCAGATCGTCCTGCGAAAAACCGGCAACCGCGATGGTGATGCGCAGGCGTTCCGGCACATCGCCGCTGCCCGGCAGGCGCTCGATATTATAGGGAGGATAGCCGTCATTGGCCTTCGCCATGCGCTCCAGCGTTTTTTCCATGGCATCAAAACCCAGCAAAAGCGGGTGGGTGAATGGCGTCATGTGGCTCATGTCTCTTTTGTCCTTGCAACCAAGCGACGTTTCGCGGTCCCGCTTCCGGCAACCTCGCCGGTCAATCGCACCGGCCCCTGCAATATGGGAAGCACAACCGCAATACGCAAGACGCGGCGACGAGCAAAGGGGACACTGGGGAATGAGGCTTGACAAGTGAGCACCCGCCGCTCGAAAAAAGCGCTCATCTCAACGGCGGGCAAGACATGGCAGAACGCAGAAAAATCATTATCGACACCGATCCGGGCCAGGACGACGCAGCGGCAATCATGCTCGCCTTCGCAAGCCCGGAGGAAATCGACATTCTCGGATTGTGCGCCGTCGCCGGCAACGTTCCGCTGAAGCTCACCAGCCGCAACATCCGCATCATCAGCGAATTGTGCGGCCGCACCGATATTCCCGTCTATGAGGGCGCCGAGAAGCCGCTGGTGCGCAAGCCCATCACCGCCGAGCACGTTCACGGCAGCACCGGCCTCGACGGCCCGGTTCTCGATGAGCCGACAATGGAAGCGCAAAAGCAGCACGCGGTCGATTTCATCATCGAAACGCTGATGCGGGAACCCGCCGGCACCGTAACGCTCTGCACGCTCGGGGCGCTGACCAATGTGGCGCTGGCGCTCCTGAAGGCGCCGGAAATCGCCGACCGCGTCAAAGAACTGGTGATGATGGGCGGCGGCTTCTTCGAGGGCGGCAACATCACGCCGGCGGCGGAATTCAACATCTATGTCGACCCGCAGGCCGCCGATATCGTCTTCCGCTCCGGCATGCCGATCGTCATGATGCCGCTCGACGTCACCCATAAGTTGCTGACAACCAAGGCTCGGGTCAGCCGCATTCGCGACATTGGCACGCGGCCGGCCATCGCCATGGCGGAAATGCTGGAATTCTTCGAGCGTTTCGATATCGAAAAATACGGCTCGGACGGCGGCCCGCTGCATGATCCGACCGTCATTGCCTATCTCGTCAAACCCGAACTGTTTCAGGGTCGCGAGTGCAATGTCGAAATCGAGGTCCATTCGGAACTCACCATGGGCATGACCGTGGTGGACTGGTGGCATGTTACCGAACGACCCGCCAATGCCCGCGTGATGCGAAATGTGGATGCCGACGGCTTCTTCGAGTTGCTGACGGAACGTTTCGCCCGTCTGTGACGGAAGCGGACATGAAAAAGGGCCGCTGGCGATACCAGCGGCCCTTTTTATTTGAGGCGGAAATGGCGCGTCAGAACTCCGTCCAGTCATCCTGCGCCAGCGCGTTTGCGCCGCTGGTTCTCGGACGGGCGCGGGGCGCGGTCGGGCGGCCCGACGCCTGCGCCGGAGCGGCGGGTGCGCGCATTGCCGCCGCCGTGGCGCGCAACTGCTGGCTGGAATGGCCGCCGGAAACGGAGAAACCGGCAACGAGCGACTTCAGCGTTTCGGCCTCGCTGTTCAGTGTTACGCTCGCAGCGGTAGTTTCTTCCACCATCGCCGCATTCTGCTGGGTCACCTGATCCATCTGGGTGACGGCGGAGTTGATCTCCTTGAGGCCGACTGCCTGCTCGCTGGCGGAAGCGGAAATCTGCCGTATCAACTGGTTGATCTGCAGAACCTGATCGGCGATCTTTTTCATCGTCTCACCGGCCTTGCCGACCAGCTGGACGCCCTCGCCCACCTGCATGGCCGAGGTGTTGATGAGGCCCTTGATCTCCTTGGCGGCGGTGGCAGACCGCTGCGCCAGTTCGCGGACTTCCTGTGCGACGACGGCAAAGCCCTTGCCGGCATCACCGGCGCGGGCGGCTTCCACGCCCGCATTCAGCGCCAGAAGGTTGGTCTGGAAGGCGATCTCGTCGATAACGCCGATGATGCGGGAGATTTCGGCCGAGGATTGCGCGATGCCTTCCATGGAGTTTACGGCCTGCTGCACGACCTCACCCGACTTGCCCGCATCGTCGCAGGCATGGCTGACGGCTCCGGCCGCCTCTGCGGCGTTTTCCGCGCTGGAATTAACCTGCGCGGTCAGCTCATTGAGGGCGGCAGCGGTTTCTTCCAGGCTTGCGGCCTGCTGTTCCGTGCGGTGCGAAAGATCGCTGGCGGCGCGGGTGATCTCGCCCGTGCCGTTACCGATGCTGACGACGGTTGCGTTGACCGTGGAAACCGTTTCCTCGAGGCTGGCAAGCGCCGAGTTGAAGTCCTCGCGCAGCTTCGCATATTCGCCGGGGAACTCGTCCTCGATACGGTAGGTGAGATTGCCCTGCGAAAGCGCATTGAGGCCAGCACCCAGCACGCCGACAATGTGCTGCTGCATGCGACTGTTTTCAGTACGCTCGGATTCCGAGCGCTGGCGCGCAGTTTCCGCGTGACCACGCTGGGCCTCGGCTTCGGCCTCCATCTCGCGGATGCCGGCAAGCTTCGCGCGGAAACCTTCAAGTGCAGTAGCCACGGCACCCGTCTCATCCCGGCGCTCCTGTCCGGAGACCGGCACATCGTAGCGCCCATCACTCAGCGTCCTGACGTCGGAAACCAGCGAGGCGAGCGGATTGCGGACAAAATAACGCACGGCGAAATAAAGCGCGGTGATGACGGCGGCGAGAATGACGATCGCGCCGATGATCATCATGTAGGTCTGTTCCTGAACCGGTGCGTTCAGGGCCTGATGGGGAATATCCACTAGCACCACCCAGGTCGCGTTGAGGCCCGGAACGGCGAAGGGATAGACCAGACGGTTATAGGGCGCGTCCGTATCGAGGCCGAGATTTTCGATGAGGCCCTGCTTGCCGGAGGTGATTGCCGCCTGAACGGTGCTCGCACCGTCTCCGTCATAGGCTTTCATATTCTGCGCGGGCGTCGGCGGCACCAGCCACTGGCCGCCCTGCGAAACGAGCGTTACGCGGCCGGTCTCGAAAGGGTGCAGCGCCTGTAGCTTCTGCGACAGCGAGGCCAGCGAGATATCCACACCCGCCACGCCGATCATCTTGCCGTCCGACATGACCGGATAGGCAAGCGAGGTCATGGTTGTGGGTACTTCCGTGCCTTCGGCGAGATAGGGCTGAGTGATAGCGCCCTTGCCGGATTTGGAGGCGAGCGCATACCATTCCGCCGCATAATCATTCTTGAAGGTCGAGAACTGGATGTCGCCCTTCTGGGTCTTCGACCAATAGGGCGCAAACGCGCCGTTTTCATTGGTGCCGAGATCGAGCCTGCCCGCAATCTCCTTGCTCTGCCCGTCAAAGAGACCGAGCTGCTCGCAGAACCAGCTTCCGAAAGCAAAGGCATTCTGCTCGACATTGGCCTTGAGGATGTTGACGATGCCGGGGCGATCCATCGATTTCGCCTGATGCGCACGGCCGATGACGCCGGCCATGGAGCGCGCGGCGCTGCCGAGTTCACCGACATCGGCGGCGATGACATTGGCGATGGCGCGCGCTTCGGTATTGGCCTGATCCATGGTCAGCGCGTGCACGCGCTCACTCGTCTGGGAAATGAGGAAGGAATTCGATGCAACGAGAACCGTGGTGATGGCGCAGCCGGTTACGAGGATCAGCTTGGTCGCAAGCGACTTCACTTGGAAATTGAACATTTTGGCCTCGATCAAATCGCCCGCCCGAAAAGGCTGACGTCAACGGATGATAAATCTCCGTCATGGAGGCCCGTCCGCAGGGGACAGTGCGCTGCAGCGCGACGGGGCAAAATTAGAAGAAGATTGCTAATTAAGCCCTAAAATTACTTCGTCGCGCCAAGCATAATCAGTGTTCGTAGTGGGCCGAGATGATTTTCCATGCATCGTCGGCCGTTTCGGCGAAATGCAGAAGATTCATATCTTCAGGCGCGATGGTGCCGAAATCCGCCAGGAATTCGAAATTGATCACCGATCGCCAGAATTTCTCGCCGAACAGGATGAGCGGAATGGGCTCCATGCGTTTCGTCTGGATGAGCGTCAAGGCCTCGAACAATTCGTCCAGCGTGCCGAAACCGCCGGGGAAGATCACCACCGCCTTCGCCCGCATCAGGAAATGCATCTTGCGAATGGCGAAATAGTGGAAGTTGAAGCTCAACTCCGGCGTCACATAGGGGTTCGGCGCCTGCTCGTGCGGCAGGACGATGTTGAGGCCGATGGACGGGCCGCCGGCATCGGCAGCGCCGCGATTGCCCGCTTCCATGACACCGGGACCGCCGCCGGTGACCACGACATATTCGAGGTGGTCGGATTTCGCGGCATAGTCGGTGCAAAGCCGCGCGAACTTGCGCGCCTCGTCATAATAGACCGAGGATTGCTCCAGATTGCGCTTCTGCGTCTCGTTGCGCGCCGCCCAGGCCTCGCCGCCGGGTTCGGGAATGCGGGCGCCGCCGAACATGACGACGGTGGATTTGATCCCGCGCTCGGTCAGCGCCATTTCCGTCTTCAGCAGTTCCAATTGAAGCCTGACGGGGCGCAATTCCTCGCGGCAGAGAAAATCCATGTCCACATAGGCGAGGCGATAGGACGGGGAATCCGACTGCGGTGTTTTTTGAACGACCTCGGCCTGCTGCTTGTCCACGGCACTGCGCTTCAACGGGTCCCATACCCCGTCCTTGCGCCGCAACTTGCCGTTTTTCAGTCGTGTCATTTCCATGCCTTTCGTCTGACGCGCCAAATCACCCAAATCACATTGACGCCTTTCCAACACTCCCTTAGATCAAATGACCAAAGCCTTCCAGCGGCGCGGGACCATCCGTGACCACGAACACCACGCGACTTTAAGGAATTTTCCATGAGCCTTACGGATCTCACCTCCCTCGAAACCATCATCGAAACCGCCTTCGACAACCGCGATGGTGTGAACGTATCGACGAAGGGCGAGGTTCGCGACGCCGTGGACACATCTCTTCAACTTCTCGATAGCGGCAAGGCACGCGTGGCCGAAAAGCAGGCTGACGGAAGCTGGAAGGTGAACCAGTGGCTGAAAAAGGCCGTGCTTCTCTCCTTCCGCCTGAACGACATGGAAATCGTGACCGGCGGACCGGGCGAATCCACCTGGTGGGACAAGGTGCCGTCGAAATTCGAAAACTGGGGCGAAAACCAGTTCCGCGCCGCCGGTTTCCGTGCCGTGCCAAACGCCGTCGTGCGCCGCTCCGCCTATGTCGCCAAGAACGTGGTGCTGATGCCCTCCTTCGTCAATCTCGGTGCCTATGTCGATGAAGGCACGATGGTCGACACCTGGGCAACCGTCGGCTCCTGCGCGCAGATCGGCAAGAATGTGCACCTCTCCGGCGGCGTCGGCATCGGCGGCGTTCTGGAGCCCTTGCAGGCGGGCCCAACGATCATCGAGGACAATTGCTTCATCGGCGCCCGTTCGGAAGTCGTCGAAGGCTGCATCGTGCGTGAAGGTGCGGTTCTCGGCATGGGCGTCTTCATCGGCAAGTCCACCAAGATCGTCGACCGCGCCACCGGCGAGATCACCTATGGCGAAGTGCCGCCCTATTCCGTCGTCGTTGCCGGCACCATGCCGGGCAAGCCTTTCCCGAACGGCGAGCCGGGCCCGAGCCTTTATTGCGCCGTCATCGTCAAGCGCGTCGATGAAAAGACCCGCTCCAAGACCGGCATCAACGAGCTTCTGCGCGACTGATATAAAGCGACTGCCATGACCACGACCGATCCCGTTGCCAATCTCGCCGCCCTCATCCGTTGCCCTTCGGTGACGCCTGCGGAAGGCGGCGCGCTTTCCCTGCTCGATACCCTGCTTTCGCCGCTTGGTTTCCAGGTGGACAGGATGGTGGCGAGCGAGGCGGGAACGCCTGACGTGGAGAACCTTTACGCCCGACTCGGCACCGAGGGTCCGCATCTGATGTTTGCGGGCCATACGGATGTCGTTCCGGTGGGCGATGAGGCCGCATGGAGCCATCCGCCCTTTGCGGCCGAAATCGCCGGCGGCGAAATGTTCGGTCGCGGCGCAGTGGACATGAAGGGCGGCATCGCCTGTTTCGTTGCCGCCATTGCCCGCCATATCGAAAAACATGGCAAGCCGCAGGGCTCCGTTTCTTTCCTGATTACAGGCGATGAGGAAGGCCCGTCGATCAACGGCACCTCCAAGCTGCTGGAATGGGCAGCCGCCAAGGGCGAGACATGGGATGCCTGCGTGGTTGGCGAGCCGACCAATCCCGACCAGCTTGGCGACATGATCAAGATCGGCCGCCGGGGATCGCTTTCCGGCCGCATCACGGTCCATGGCGTGCAGGGCCATGCCGCCTATCCGCATCTCGCCGACAATCCCATTCGCGGTCTGCTGCAACTGACCCACGCGCTGATGCATCCGCCCTTCGATCATGGCACCGACAATTTCCAGCCCTCCAACCTGGAAGTAACGACAGTCGATACCGGCAATGCCGCCACCAATGTAATCCCGGCACGGGCGACAGCCTCCTTCAACATCCGTTTCAACGATACGTGGACTGCGGAGAGCCTGCGCGCGGAAATCGTCCGCCGCCTCGATGCCGCTGCAGCAGAAGGCGAGCTTCGCCCCGACCGTGCACCGGTGAAATACGATATCGTTTGGGCCGACCGCCCGGCCCATGTCTTTCTTACCCGGAACAATGCCCTCATCTCGTCGCTTTCCGGCGCGGTGGAGGCCGTGACGGGCAAGGAACCCAAGCTTTCGACCACCGGCGGCACCTCGGATGCGCGCTTCATCAAGGATTATTGCCCGGTGGTGGAATTCGGCCTCGTCGGGCAGACCATGCATATGGTCGACGAGCGTGTGGCGGTTGCCGATCTCGAGACGCTGACGCGCATTTACGAGACCTTTATCGAACGCTGGTTCGCCCATGCCGACGGCAAGTGAAATAAGGCTCTATCTGACGGGCCTGTGGCTTCTGCTGCTCGGCGACCATAACGGCGCACGCTATCTGGACCTTTCAGAGCGCGGCATGTGGCGGTCCTTTTATTCTGCTCTCTGGTGCCTGCCCGCCATGCTGGTTTCATGGCTGTGGCTGCGCGCCGCCTTCCTCGCCAGCTATCCGCCCGGCACCGGAACGGGCTTCATCTTCTTCTTCCGTCTGGCGATGGTCGAGGCCATCTGCTGGATCGTGCCGCTGCTGTTGATCGGCATGCTGCTGTTTGCCTTCGGCGCACGGGAAAAATTCGCGCCGCTCGTCACCACCATGAACTGGCTGTCGCTGCCTTTTTCCTATGCCTATGCGGTTCTGATCCTGATCGCATTCTTCCTGCCGCCCTTGCAGGGGCTGATCGCCATTCTCTGGCTGGCGCTGCTTCTGTCGCTGGTCTTCGCCTTCTCGCGAATTGTGCGGTTCTTCATCCGCGACCAGTCGCTGCTCGTCTCGGCCATCGTCATGACGCTGCTGGTGCCCGGCATGCTTCTGTCGGAAGCGCTGCAACGTTTTCTCGGCGTTTACCCAGCCTGAGAACCGGTATGGGTTTTAGCGGTCAGTCCGCGTCCTCAGCCATATCGGCTTCAGGGTACCTGCGACGCGGCGGAATGACGTCGGGATAATCGACCTGCATGAAATAAAGACCGTCCGGCGGTGCGACCGGGCCGCAGGCCTTGCGATCCCGCGCCTCCAGTGCGGCACGCACATCCTCCGGCGTCATCGTGCCTTCGCCCGCCAGTTTCAGCGTGCCCGCGAAAGAGCGGATCTGGTTATGCAGGAAGCTCTGCGCCGTCGCACGTATCTCGATGAGATCGCCGGTGCGCGTCACATCCAGCCGGTCGAGCGTGCGCACCGGGCTGTTCGCCTGACAATGCACGGAGCGGAAGGTCGTGAAATCATGCCGGCCGACGAGCATCTGGGCGGCTTCATGCATGCGCTCATGGTCCATGTCCTTCGACACCCACCATGCCCGCTTTTGCTCCAGCGCCAGCCGGGCCTTGCGGCAGATGATGCGGTAAAGGTAGTGCCGACGAAGGGCGGAAAACCGGGCGTCGAAATCCTCGGTCACGGAGGCGGCATCGAGGACAGCCACGGCTTCGCCCGCCATGGCGAGATGCGCATTGAGGGCGTTGCGAAGCTTGTAGGGCTCCCAGTCTCGGGAAAGATCGACGTGGACGACCTGCCCGACGGCATGCACGCCGGAATCGGTGCGGCCGGCGCCGCGAATGGAGACGCTCTCTCCCGTCAACGAGCGAACCGCAGCCTCCAGCGCACCTTGAACCGAGGGGCCGTTATCCTGTCTCTGCCAGCCATAATAAGGCGTGCCGTCATATTCGACGGTCATGCGGAAACGTGGCATCAGCCGAGCCTCGTTGTGGTCGGAACCGGTGTGCCGCGCACGAAATCGGCCGCCGACATCGGCTTGCCGCCCGCCTTCTGCAGACGGGTGAGCCGCACGGCGCCGCTGCCGCAGGCAATGGTAAGGGCGTCATCGAGCGCCGCGCCCGCTTCTCCCATGCCGCTTGCCAGTTCAGAGGCCAGAACCTTTACGCGCTCCGCCTTGACGCCGATGTCCATTTCCAGCCATGCGCCGGGAAACGGCGAAAGGCCGCGAATGTGATTATGCACGTCCTGCGCCGGCCTCGAAAAATCGATGCGGGTCTCGCCCTTGTCGATCTTCGCGGCGTAGAGAACGCCTTCTTCCGCCTGCGTGACAAGCGGCAGGTCGCCGGATTCCAGCTTGTCCATAGCCTGCCGCATCAGCCGCGCGCCGGCCAGCATCAGGCTGTCGTGCAGTTCTCCGGCGGTCATGTTCTCGTCGATCGCGACCTTGGCGGTCAGCGCGACGGGGCCGGTATCGAGCCCCTTTTCCATTTTCATGACCATCATGCCCGTTTCGGCATCGCCGGCCATGATCGCCCGCTGGATGGGGGCAGCGCCGCGCCAGCGCGGCAGCAGCGAGGCGTGACCGTTATAACAGCCAAGGCGCGTGCCGCTGAGGATCGCTTCCGGCAGCAGCAGCCCGTAAGCCACGACGACCGCGACATCGGCATTGAAATCCCGGAACTGCTGGCGGTCTTCCTCTGCCTTGAAGTTCACCGGCGTCAGCACGGGCAGGCCCAGCAGTTCGGCGGCCTGATGCACCGGTGACTTCTGCAGATCGAGGCCACGACGGCCGCCGGGACGCGGCGGCTGGGTGTAGACCGCAACGATCTCGTGGCCGGCCTCCACCAGTGCACGCAGGGTGGGAACGGAAAATTCCGGCGTACCCATAAAAATGATGCGAAGAGCCATCGTCGCCCCCTGCCCTGTCGTCCATTCCGGTCCAGAGAGGACGGATCAGATCTTTGCGCGGGCCGCTTTCGTGAATTTCTTGATGACCATGTCGCGTTTCAGCCGCGAAATATGGTCGATGAAGAGAACGCCGTTCAGGTGATCGATCTCGTGCTGCAGGCAGGTGGCGAGCAGGCCATCCGCCTCGACCGTCTGCTGCTTGCCGTCACGGCCGACATATTGCACCGTGAGCGACGCGGGACGCTCCACCTCAGCGTAATAATCGGGGATGGAGAGGCAGCCCTCCTCATAGGTCGAGACATCGTCCGACACCTTGAGGATTTCCGGATTGATGAAAACGATCGGGGTCTTTTCCTCGCCTTCACGCGCAACATCGATCACCAGCATGCGGCGCGCCACGCCGATCTGAATGGCGGCGAGGCCGATACCCGGCGCATCGTACATGGTTTCCAGCATGTCGTCGGCAAGACGCAGCACCTCGGCATCCACCTTTTCGATGGGCTTCGATTGCTGGCGCAGCACGGGATCGGGCAAAATGATAAGCGGTTTGATGGTCATGGCTTCCCATAACGTATCTCTTGCGCGGAGGAAATAAAAAACACGAGGTTCAAACCGCCTCCGGCATCCGCCCCGCCCGACTCATTTCCGCCGTAGGAATGTTCTTGTTTTGATCTTCCGAATCACAAGAAACCTGCTAGATTTAATCATGAGCATAGATTTCTCCGTTCTCCTCGATCCCGCGCTGCGGGCCGGCTCCGTCGACATCAGCTTCGGCGCGCTGCTCGCGGCTCTGGTTTTCGGTCTGGTCACCACCTGGCTGGTGACGGCGAGCCGCGCGAAAAAAGCGGGTGCGGATGGCGAAATCTCCGACCTCCTCAAAACACAGTCCGAACTGCATGGCCGCATCGCCGCCATGGCGGAAACGCTCGGCACCCGCCAGACCGAGATGAGCCAGACGCTGAACCAGCGCCTCGACGGCATGTCGCAGCGCCTTGGCGAAACACTGACGGAGCAGACCCGGTCGACGCATGAGAATCTGAGCCGCCTGCAGGAGCGCCTCGCGGTCATCGACGCCGCGCAGGGCAATATTCAGGATCTGGCGAAGGACGTAGTCGGGCTTCAGGCCATCCTTTCCAACAAGCAGACACGCGGCGCCTTTGGACAGGCCCGCATGGAGACGTTGATTGCCGATGCGCTTCCGGCCGGAGCCTTCCAGTTGCAGCCGACGCTTTCGAACGGCTACCGGCCGGACTGCACCATCAAAATGCCCAACAATGCTCCGCCGCTCGTCATCGACGCCAAGTTTCCGCTGGAGGCATGGAACGCCATCAAGGCGGACGAGACGCCCGAAACCAAACGCGCCGCCGTGCAGCAGTTTCGCCGCGATATGGAAGTGCATATTCGCGATGTGGCCGAGAAATACCTCATCCGCGGCGAGACGCAGGATACGGCCTTCATCTTCGTGCCGTCCGAATCGATCTTCGCCGATATCCACCAGCATTTCGAATATCTGGTGCAGCGCGCCCACCGTGCCCGCGTCGTCATCGTTTCCCCGTCGCTTCTGATGCTGTCGGTACAGGTCATCCAGTCCGTGCTCAAGGATCAGCGCATGCGCGAGCAGGCACATCTCATCCAGGGTGAAGTCGCACTTCTCATGGACGATGTGCGGCGGCTGGACGACCGGACGCGCAAGCTGCAGGCTCATTTCGGATTGGCTCAAAAAGACATCGACATGATGCTGATCTCCTCCGACAAGGTGCTGGCGCGCGGCCAGAAAATCGAGGGTCTCGATTTTTCACCGACGGAAAAAGAGACTTCGCACGGGGAAATCGAGCAGGCCCGACGCTTTGCCGAGAACAGGGCGGGAACGACAAAGTTGCGGGTGGTTGACGACGAGTGATCCGCTCGGGCAAAGTCGCCGCCTTGCTTGAATTCTATACGGATACGCCCTCCATGATTACTGTTTTCGGCTCCATCAACATGGACCTCGTCGCCACCGCCAAACGCCTGCCAAAGCCCGGTGAAACCGTGACGGGCGAGACCTTCTCCACGGCCGCCGGCGGCAAGGGAGCCAACCAGGCGCTGGCCGCACGGCGTGCGGGCGCCACGGTCAAGATGGCAGGGGCTGCGGGCGATGACACCTTTGCCGCGCCGGCGCTGACATTGCTGCGCGACGCCGGCACCGATCTCTCACTGGTGAAGACCACGCCCGGCCCTACGGGGACGGCAGTGATCCTTATCGGCGAAGGCGGGGAAAACATGATCTCGGTCATTCCCGCCGCCAATGGTGAAGTCTCCGCATCCGACGCCGCGAAAGCCCTGGCGGAAATGTCGGCAGGCGATATTTTGATGCTGCAGTTCGAGATACCCGCATCCGCTATCGAAGCGGCGCTGACGGCTGCGAAGGCAAAGCGCGTCACCACCGTCATCAATACTGCGCCACTGACCGCCGATGGGCCGCGCCTTGCGGGCCTTGCCGATATCGTCATCGCCAACGAAACCGAGTTCGAATTGTTGATCGGAAAGAACGGCCTTTCCGGTTCTGAGCGGGAAAACGAACTGAAAGCCCTGCATGACAGGACCGGCCAAACATTGATCGTGACACTCGGTGCCGATGGCGTGATCGCCATGCGCAACGGCAAGGTTTTCCGGGCTTCCGGCCTCAAGATCGAACCGGTCGATACGGTCGGTGCCGGCGACACCTTCTGCGGTTATCTCGCCGCGAGCCTCGATCAGGGAATGGATTTCGAGAAGGCGCTGAAGCGCGCCGCCGTCGCAGGTTCGCTCGCCTGCACCCGCGCCGGCGCCCAGCCTTCCATTCCGCTTGCCGCGGAAGTGGATGCGGCACTCTAAGGGATCAGTCGCTCAACGACGAATGAAGGTGAGATAGGCCGAGCTGCGGCCTTCTCTTTTCGCCTTGTTCTCGTAACGCGTGCCCGGCCAGTTGGCGTAGGGCGTGCGCCAGTCATCAGCACTCGTCGCCGTCCATTCGAAGCCGCCATGGCGGGCGCAATGCTGTAGCGTCCAGTTGACGTAGGTATCGATATCGGAAGCGAAGCAGAACTTTCCGCCGGGTTTCAGCACACGATGGAAGCGGGCAAGGTTGACGTCTGAAACGAAACGACGCTTCCAGTGCTTCTTCTTCGGCCACGGGTCAGGATAGAGAAGATCGATATGATCGATCGATCCCTCAGGCAGCCAGTCCAGCAATTGCGTCGCATCATCGTCGTAAAGGCGGATATTCATCAACTCGCGTTCGCGCACGGCGGCGAGCAGCTTGGCCATGGAATTGACGAAGGGTTCCACGCCGATGAAACCCGTCTCCGGGTTTTCAACCGCGCGGTGGGCGAGATGCTCGCCGCCGCCAAAGCCTATCTCCAGACGGATCGACCGCACATCCGCGGGGAAAAGAGCGGCGAGATTTTGCGGCGGGGCGCTTTCCAGATCGATTTTCAGCAAAGGCAGCAGGTTCTCGATTGTATCGACTTGCTGATTGCGCAGGGGCTTGCCCTTGCGTCTGCCAAAAAAAGCTTCCGTCGCGCGCGAACGCCGTTCTTCCGTCATCTCATACTCTCAAGAACAAATAGACTTAACCCGCACAGCGCCAGATGAGGCACTGTGCGGGTTACAAAAGTTGGTGACGGTATCTCTCAATCGCCGTCAAATAACAAGCGCGATATCTGGTTGACGCATTTTCCGGACGTAAAACCGCTACGCAATTTTACTGGAAATGCTTCAAGCGCTCAAAGCTTCCTTGAGCGGCTTCACCAGGTCGAGCTTCTCCCAAGAGAAGGAGCCGTCACGGCCGGCCTTGCGGCCGAAATGGCCGTAGGAAGACGTCTTGGCGTAGATCGGCTTGTTGAGATCGAGATGACGGCGAATGCCCGACGGCGAAAGATCCATGACCTTGCGGATCGCGGCCTCGACCTGATCTTCGCTGACCTTGCCGGTACCATGCAGATCGACATAGATCGACAGCGGCTGGGCGATGCCGATTGCGTAGGAAATCTGGATCGTGCAGCGCTCGGCAAGACCGGCGGCCACGACGTTCTTGGCGAGATAACGGGCGGCATAGGCGGCGGAACGGTCGACCTTGGTCGTGTCCTTGCCGGAGAATGCACCGCCGCCATGGGGCGCAGCGCCGCCATAGGTGTCGACGATGATCTTGCGGCCCGTCAGGCCGGCGTCACCATCGGGACCGCCGATGACGAACTTGCCGGTCGGGTTGATATACCACTGGCAATCGTCAGCGATCTTCAGGTCGCCCAGAGCTTCGCGGATATAGGGCTCGACAACAGCGCGAACCTTCTTCGAATCCCAGCTTGCATCGAGATGCTGCGTGGACAGAACGATGGATACGGCTTCCGCCGCCTTGCCGTCGACGTAACGAACCGTGACCTGGCTCTTGGCGTCGGGGCCGAGCTTGGCCGCTTCGCCTTCGCCGCTTTTACGGGCCGTGGCGAGCAGCTGCAGGATACGGTGGGAATAATAGATCGGAGCCGGCATCAGGTCCGGCGTTTCCTTGCAGGCGTAACCGAACATGATACCCTGGTCGCCGGCGCCCTCGTCGCCCTGCTTGTCGGAGGCGTTGTCCACGCCCTGCGCGATGTCAGCCGACTGCGGATGCAGGAGAACGTCGATCTTGGCGGTCTTCCAGTGGAAACCATCCTGCTCGTAGCCGATGTCGCGGATCGCCTTGCGGGCGGCGGACTTGAACTTCGAGGGGTTGATGACCGGATGGCCAGCGGCGTCCTTGAGGACCTTGCCGTCCTTGTCCTTCTTCAGAAGCGTATCGGGAACCCGAACCTCACCGGCGATAACGACGCGGTTGGTCGTCGCAAGCGTTTCGCATGCGATGCGCACGGTCCAGGGATCAACGCCCGTCTTGGACGCTTCACGATAGATGAGATCCACGATTTCATCGGAAATACGATCACAAACCTTGTCCGGATGACCCTCGGCCACGGACTCGCTGGTGAACAGGTAATTGGCACGCATGCGGGATTCCCCTCAAAGAACGGTCTTGGAGTTTGTTAGTCATTTCGGCCGTGAAAAACAAGGACACAACCACATAAATATATCTTTATGTGAGAATTCCTTTCTAATCGGGCACAAAAAAACGGTCCTTGCGGACCGTTGAGTGCCCGGCATCCCGTGCCGGAAATTTTCTGCGTCGCGCGGGCTGCGCTTACTCGGCGTCACCTTCGGCGGCGAGCGCCTTGACGAGATCGACGAGACGGCGGCGAACCTTCGGATCGGCGATCTTCACGAAGGCGCGGTTCAGCTGCAGACCTTCAGCCGAGGACAGAAAGTCGACCACGTAATTGGAGCTCGACGCCTCCGCCATGCCGGGTGTGCCGCCAGCCTGATCGCCGGGTGCATCTTCGAAAAAAAAGGAAACGGGCACATTGAGGATCGCGGAAATATTCTGGAGGCGACTGGCGCCAACGCGGTTCGTGCCTTTTTCATATTTCTGGATTTGCTGAAAGGTAATTCCGAGACTTTCACCCAGCTTCTCCTGGCTCATTCCGAGCATGGTTCTGCGAAGGCGAATTCGGCTTCCGACATGAATGTCGATGGGGTTAGGCTTTTTCTTATTCTCGGTCATCATGCGGTCCTGACACTCGGAAAGGGTTGATATCTCGCTTCATTACTATTCGAAGAAATGAGTCGGCAATTCGACAGCGTCTAAACTTGTTTTACGACTGACGTATTCACTATGCAATTACAGGGGTTCCCGGTCAATTCTGGCGCCGAGCGAAACTCAAGGCGGGAAATACCGCAACGATCATCAAGATAGAAAAAATCAACCAGAAATACGTCCGATGTGTGTCGTAAGTAAATGCGTCGTTTGACCCACCACTCAAAGTGGCGTCAACAATTCCCACCCGACCGTAGTCGAGCCCCGCAATAATGCGGCCATAAGGGTCTATGACGGCGGAAATTCCGGTATTGGCACCGCGAATCACCGGCACGCCCGTCTCAACGGCCCGGACTCTCGCCTGCAGAAAATGCTGATAGGGGCCAGGCGTGTCGCCGAACCAGCCATCATTGGTCACATTCAGGATGGCGGCCGATCCGGCCAGCCCCGGCGTCATCTCACCCGGGAAAATGATCTCGTAACAGATGAGAGGATAGAAGGTCTTGCCCGAAGGAAGCGTGAGCGGCGTGCGCGAGGAAGCGGCGGAAAAGCCCCCCGGCAGGGCGATGACATTGTCGATGCCGAATTCCCGCAGGATGCCTTCAAAGGGAACATATTCGCCAAAGGGGGTCAGATGCACCTTGTCGGTCGCGCCGATGATTTCGCCCTGGCTGTCGATTGCATAGACCGAATTGTAATAACGCGGCGGGCGGCCTGCCCCCTGATCTTCCATTCTGACGGCGCCGGTGAACAGCACCTGTCCATCCTCGAGCGTTTTGGCGATTTCCGCCAGAGCATCCGGGTTTTGCGTCAGAATGAACGGCACCGAGGTTTCCGGCCAGACGATGATATCAGGGCGCTTTTTCCCTTCGCCGGGCGGCAAAGCAGAGAGCCGCAGATGCTCACCAAAAATCTCCGCCCTGTCCGCGTTCAGCATCTTGCGTGACTGATCGATGGAAGGCTGCACGATCCGAACGGTCAGTGCGTCTGCGGGCACTTCCGCCGGCGTCTGGAGACGGTAGAAGCCATAACCGAAATGGCCGGCCAGCAGCAGCCCCGCCAAGGCGAGACCCGGCCACATGCCTTTTTTCGTGCCTATCAGCGCGGGCGAGGCGAAGATGAAAACCGCAAGCGTCGTTATACTGAAAAGGCCAAGCAGATGTGCCGACTGCATCATGATCGGGATAGGCATGATGCCGTAGCCGATGGCGTTCCAGGGAAAGCCGGTGGCCAGGAAGCTGCGCAGCCATTCCGAAAAGCCGAACGCGGCAGCAAGTGCAGCGATACGGCCGAGGCCCTCCGACCAGAGGAGATTGGCTGCGGCAACCGCAAAACCGTAAAACAACGCCAGAAAAGCAGGAAGACCAAGAATGGCGAGCGGCAGCGCCCAAGCGAATTCATCAGCCTCCAGCAGGAGAGCATTGCCGAGCCACCACAGGCCCGCTACGAAGTAACCGAGCCCGAAACACCAGCCGATGCCGAAGGCCGGCAGGATGCGGCTGAAGAGGCCGCCGCCCGGTTTTCCGGTGCAGCCATCCACGAGCCAGACAAGCAGAGTGAAAGAGAAAAACAGCGCCGCGAAAAAGCCGAATGGAGGCAAAGCGAGCGCCCCGACCGCACCTGCGGCAATCGCCATAACTGCGCGGCTCATGCCGCCGGCCAGCATTACCCTGCCTGCAAGACGCTCCATGCCATCTCCGTTTATGCGCGTCCGAAAAAGCCCGCAGCCGACAAGGCCGCGCCACGGAATTTCCCCTCAGACCCGACGTAAAGGAAAAAAGATTCGCAGTCCACAGGAGGCGTGGCGACCGAAGCGCCATGTGTTCTTTTCGACGCCGAACACGGGCATTCATACCTGTCGGATTGATATGTCGAAAGGTGGAAGCGACGGGGAAAAACCCCGTCGCCCTTTCTTAATCGGCGTTCTGCTGGTGCGTGATAAGGCGAACATCCGGCGCAGGCAGCGCAATCACCTCATTGGCGCCCGCTTCGCCCGGAGCGCGATCATCCTCACCTTCGGAGCCGTGATCCCGGACAATACGAACGCCCTTGATGCGCCTGCTATCCGCATCGAGGATCTGGAACTCGAAACCGGGCACGGCCCGGACCACCTCGCCCTTGGCCGGAATGCGGCCGAGCGCGAAGAAGATGAGACCGCCGAGCGTATCGATTTCCTCCAGATGTTCCCGCACATCGAATTCCGGCCCGATCGCCTCGGCAAGTTCGGTGAGTTCCGCGCGTGCATCCGCGACAAGCACATCGGCGGAAAGACGGGAGAACATCGCCTCGTCCTTGTCGTGCTCGTCATCGATGTCACCCACGACCATCTCGACGATATCCTCATGGCTGACGAGACCGTCGGTGCCGCCATATTCATCGATCACCAGCGCAAGCTGGGTTCTCTGGGCCTGCATCGTTTTCAAAAGGTCGGAGGCCAGCATGGAGGGCGGTGCGAAAAGAATTTTGCGTACCAACCCGGCAGCGGCGACCGTCTGCTCCAGATCGACACGTGCCAGGTCGAAGTTCGGTCGCGGTGAACGCGGCGCCTTCACCTCACCGTAAGCGACGCTTCGCGAACCGGCCCGGCGTTTGTTGCGGGCCTGCTTGGCGACATAGGCCAGCAGATCGCGAATGTGGATCATGCCCTTCGGGTTATCCAGCGTCTCGTCATAGACCGGCATGCGGGAACGCCCGGTTTCCTCGAAGAGGATCAGCGCATCGCCAATCGTCATATTCTCATCGAGACCGTCGATATCCACACGCGGGATCATGATATCTTCGACCCGAACCTCGCGGAAACGCAGGATATTGTTCAGCATCGCCCGTTCTTCGGGCGAAAAGGCCGCACCGATTTCGGTGTCGTCCATCAGCGCGTCGGTCAAATCCTCGCGCAGGCGCTCGCCCTGTGACGGTTTCAGCAACCGCGCGATACGCGACCAGATCGTCGATCTCGGCTTTGCAGTGAAGTCTTGACGTAAGTGACTACTGCCCTCCTCCGAAGAGGACTGCTCGCCGTTTTCTCTGCTCTCATTGGCAGGTCGTGCAGAATGTTCGTTCATGGCTCCAGACAATATTTAAAGCGGTTCCTGACCCGCGTAAGGATCAGATAGGCCAAGCACCGCCAAAATGCGAGTCTCAAGCGACTCCATTTCTTCCGCTTCTTCCTCGTCCATGTGGTCGTAACCAAACAAATGCAGGAACCCATGAACGAGCAGATGGGTCAGATGATCCCCGAAACTCTTCTCAAGTTCAAGGGCCTCGCGTTCAACCGTCTCGCGCGCGATGACGATATCGCCCAGCATGGGGCCTGGCATTCCGCCCGGCTCCAGCGGAAAAGCGGGGAAAGACAGGACATTGGTTGCCTTGTCCTTGTCGCGCCACTCAGCGTTGATTTCGCGAATATTTTCGTCGTCAGTGAAGACCAGCGACAGTTCCACCGGCATTTTCGGGAAGGGTTGGTCCTCTTCCCGCTTCAGGAAATCGACCGCCGCATCCAGCACCCTGGTGGCAAAGGCAGCCAAGTCCTCTTCCGAGGACCAGCCTTCGGCCTCGACGCTGATTTGAATATCCAGAGCTGTCATTGCTTTACGTCAGCTGCCCTTCACGAGGCTTTCATCCGGCACGGCCGTGTGGGACTCATAGGCCCGGACGATGCGCGCCACCATCGGATGACGTACGACATCGACATCCTTGAAGCGGACAACGGACACGCCTTCGACATCGGTGAGGATTTGCAGGGCCTCGACAAGACCGGATTTCACGCCGCGCGGCAAATCCACCTGGCTCGGGTCGCCGGTCACGATCATGCGGCCGTTCTCGCCAAGGCGGGTCAGGAACATCTTCATCTGCATGGTCGTGGTATTCTGGGCTTCGTCCAGAATGACGGCGGCATTGGCCAGCGTGCGACCGCGCATGAAGGCCAGCGGCGCGATTTCGATGACGCCCGCCTGAATGGCGCGCTCCACCTTGTCGCCCGGCATCATGTCATAAAGCGCGTCATAAAGCGGACGCAGATAAGGATCGACCTTTTCCTTCATGTCGCCCGGCAGGAAGCCCAGACGCTCACCCGCTTCGACGGCGGGGCGCGACAGGATGATGCGGTCAACCGCTCCACGTTCCAGAAGCTGCGCCGCATGAGCGACGGCAAGATAGGTCTTGCCGGTACCGGCGGGGCCGACGCCAAAAACCAGTTCGGACTGTTCCAGCGCCCGCATATAGACATCCTGCGTCGGTGTGCGGGCAGCGATGGTCTTCTTGCGGGTGGAAATCTGCGCCATGGAAATCTTCGCCTTGCGCTCCATCGTCGGCAAGGTCAGCTGGTCGTCTGCGGCCATGGCCATGCGGATCGCGCCCTCCACGTCGGAAACCTCGGCGGTTCCGCCCTTGAGCAGCCGTTCATAAAGGAAATCCAGCGCCCGACGGGCCTGATTGGTGGCAACGACATCGCCAGTGATGGCAACGGAATTGCCGCGCGGGCGCGCGTCGATATTGAGGCGCTGTTCCAGAAGCTTCAGGTTCTGATCGAACTGACCGAATAGCTCTCCCGCTATCCTGTTATTCTCGAACGTGAGGACGAAGTGATTGGCGTCGGTCGCGGCTTGGCGTGGCTGGCGCGATGAATTTGATACCAATTCGTGTGCGTTCAAGCGGTCAGGCTCCTGTCCCAATCAGTGTCGGCTCCTCACTCTAACTCCCTGCCACCTCGGCAAACAAGCTGTTTGGACCCGTTGCGGTGATTCGTACATTAACAATGTCACCGATTTTCAAAGTCTTTGCATCAAGATTCACGGATTGCAGCCATGGAGAGCGACCTATCAACTGCTCAGGCATGCGGCCGGGCTTTTCCAGCAGCACATCCATGGTTTTTCCGACCAGCGATTCCGCAAATTCCTTCTGCTGCCGCAGCAACAGGGCCTGCAATCTTTCCAATCGCTCAGCCTTCACCTCTTCCGCAACCTGATCGGTGAGATCGGCTCCCGGCGTGCCGGGGCGGGTGGAATATTTGAACGAGAAGGCCTGCGCATATTTCACCGTCTCGACCATCGCCATCGTATCTTCGAAATCGCGATCCGTCTCACCGGGGAAACCGACAATAAAGTCTCCCGACATGGCAATATCAGGGCGGGCGGCGCGGATTTTTTCGATAAGCTGGATATATTCCTCACCCGTATGGCGACGGTTCATCGCTTTCAGAATGCGGTCCGAACCGGACTGCACCGGCAGATGCAGATAGGGCATCAGGATGCGCAGATCGCGATGCGCGCCGATCAGGCGCTCGTCCATGTCGCGCGGATGGCTGGTGGTGTAACGAAGCCGGGCGAGGCCCGGAATTTCCGCCAGCCGGTAAAGCAGTTCGGCCAGACCCCATTTCTCGCCCTTCGGACCTTCGCCCTGCCAGGCATTCACATTCTGGCCGAGCAGTGTGATTTCGCGCACGCCGGCATCGACGAGCTTCATCGCCTCATCGACGATCTGGCGCACGGGGCGGGAGACTTCCGAACCGCGCGTATAGGGCACGACACAGAAGGTACAGAACTTGTCGCAACCTTCCTGCACCGTCAGAAACGCTGTTACGCCGCGCGTGCGCAGCGTCGCCTTTTCGGCGACAGGCAGGTGCTCGAACTTGTCCTCAACCGCATATTCGGTTTCGATGACACGCTCGCCGCCGCGCACCCGCTTCAGGGCATCCGGCAGGCGATGATAGGTCTGCGGGCCGATGACGACATCGACGGCGGGCGCACGGCGAAGGATTTCCTCGCCTTCCGCCTGCGCCACGCAGCCGGCAACGCCGATCATGAATTCGCGGCCCTGTTCTTCGCGCGATTTTTTCATATCGCGCAGGCGGCCGAGCGCCGAATAGACCTTTTCAGCCGCCTTTTCGCGGATATGACAGGTGTTCAGCAGAACCAGATCCGCCTCGCCCATATCCTCCGTCTGAACGTAACCGTCCTTCGCCAGCGCATCGCTCATGCGAACGGAATCGTAGACGTTCATCTGACAGCCGTAGGTCTTGATGAAGACCTTTCGGCTGTTCGAACCCTCGCGGGCGATCATGTGTGGGGCGTCAAGGCCAAGCGTTTCCTGGGTCATGGCGGCTATCTAGTGTTTTTCACGGCCAGATTAAACAGAAAAATGCCGGAAAAGCTACGATCTCGCTAATTCCGCCACCCGCCGCGCAGGCTGAAGGCCAGCATGGAGCGGATGGAGGCGGCGATATCGGTCGCCAGGCGCTTGCGGTTATCCGTGCTGTGAAACGGAACGCTGTCACCGAATGTCACGTCGACATCGATGGCGCCGGCCCTGATGATGCCGAGCAGATGCGGCACGAGCGTGATGCTGCCCGGCCAGGCGGCGATGACGCGATGGTAACGCCCCATGGCCATGCCCTGCACCCTAGTATAGGCGATGGCGACCGGTTGCACATAAACCAGCTTGCCCGGCACCTGTTCAGCGGCGGTGGAGGCCGCGCCGAACAGCGAGGATTTGACGGCAAGCATGCGGTTGCCGTCCGAGGTGGTGCCTTCGGGAAACAAAACGACGATCTCGCCATCGGCCATGCGACTGGCGATCTCGCTCACCTGCGCGCCGGTGCTGCGTTTCTGCTCACGCTGAACGAAGATGCTTTTCTGCAAGCGGGCGAGCCAGCCGAATACCGGCCAGTCCCGCACTTCCGTCTTGGCGATGAACACCACATCAGCAATGCTGCCCAAAACGAGAATGTCCTTCCACGAGGCGTGATTGACCGCCAGCATCAGCGGTTTCGCCCGCTCCACATCGCCGTGCACATGCACGCGGATGCCGAGAACATGGCAGGTGATACGATGCCAGAGACGCGGAATGCGACGGCGAAGCCGCCAGTCGAAGGCAAGGCCCAGCAGTTGAAGCGGCAGCAAGACAAGCGTGACGATCAGGAGAACGACCGCAATATAGGCTGTCCGCAGCCACATCATGAGAAAAACGCCCGCTTGCTCACCGGCGTCTCAGTGTTCGCCGGGCTTCAACGGCACGCCGTAAAGTTCCAGCCGGTGATCCACGAGCTTGAAGCCGTGTTCCCGGGCGATCTTTTCCTGAAGGGCCTCGATCTCGGCCGAATGAAATTCGATGACCACGCCGTTCTTCAGGTCGATCAGGTGATCGTGATGTTCCTCGGGCACGGTTTCGTAGCGCGAACGGCCGTCGCGAAAATCGTGACGCTCGATGATGCCGGCATCCTCGAACAGCTTCACCGTTCTGTAGACGGTGGAAATCGAGATGCGCGGATCCACGGCGGAGGAACGGCGGTAAAGCTCCTCGACATCGGGATGGTCGGCTGACTCCTGAAGGACGCGGGCGATGACACGGCGTTGATCCGTCATCCGCATGCCGCGTTCGGCACAAAGCTCCTCCAGCGTTTTCGAAAGGTCTGTCACGTCTTCTGGCCTTTTGAGAATTCCGGTTTGCGGCTTTCGCCGAAAAAATGCCTGTCGCAGGGAACTAGCGAAGATCGCGGCGCATGACAAGCGCCGTCGACTTCGTTCCATCCTTTGCGGTGTAATAGGCCTTGCGTTCCGCGACGGTTTTGAAGCCGAGCTTCCTGTAAAGCCCCAGCGCAGAGGCATTATTATTATCCACCTCAAGAAACATGGTTTCGGCGCCGCGCATCATCGCCTCGCGGATGGCCGACTGCATCAGACGCCAGCCGAGACCGGCGCGTGCAAACTTGTCGGCCACGGCAACGGTCAGGATTTCCGCCTCGCCCGCCACTTCCCGCGCCAGCACGAAACCGCCGAGCGGCTTGCTGAAAAAGGCGTTGGTCTGGCGTGCGACAGCACCGAAAACCGACCCTTGCGTCAGCAGTCCGGAAAACTCCCCGTCGTTCCAAGGGCGCGGAAAGCGCAGCGCATGCAGCTCCGCCACCGCGGCGCAATCCTCATGCTGCATCGGCACGATCTCGAAATAGGGCTTCCAGGTCAGATAGTCGTCAAACATAACAGGAATCGGGCATCACAGGAATCATTCGCACAGGCTGACGAATGCCCTATCAGGCAACGCCCTGACGTGCCAGCGCAAAACCGGTCTGTGGCCGGGCATCCGGCCCGCGCAGATAGAGCGGCGCGGGTTTCGGCTGGCCAGCCGGCTTGCGCGCAGCAGCACGCGCGACCGAGGCAATCGGGAAGTGATCCGGTCCCGAACCCGCCTCCAGCCCCGCCAAAAGCGGCGCGGCTGAACCGATAACGGCGCCGTCGAAACCGGTCGTGACCGTTTTGGCGTCGTCCAGAGACAGAAGCGCGGCATCGCGCAGCGGCGATCCATCCGCACCGAATGTCTGCAGATAGGCTTCGCCGCGTTTGGCATCCAGCGCGACGGCCACGGGCCGGCCGGGATTTGCAAGCAGATGATGAAGCGCCAGCGTTTCAAGCGTGGTGACGCCCACGGCCTCGACGCCGAGCGACAGGGCAAAGCCGCGCGCGGCGGCGACCCCGACGCGGATACCGGTGAAAGACCCCGGCCCGATGGTCACGGCGATACGCCCGACATTCTGGAGCGAGAGTTGCGCCTGCTCCAGAGCACCGTCGATCACCGCCATCAACCTTTCGGCATGGCCCTTGCCAATCGTTTCGCATACCTCGCCGAGCACCCTGTCGGAGGCGCTGTCATAAACGCAGGCGGAACAATCCACACCTGAGGTGTCGAGTGCGAGAACAATCATGGTGGCCTGGCTTGCGCTTTTATACCGCTTCGACTTCGCGCACTTCCGGCACGAAATGGCGAAGCAGATTCTGAACGCCATGCTTCAGCGTGGCGGTGGAGGACGGGCAACCCGAGCAGGCGCCCTTCATGTTCAGGAACACGGTACCATCGCGGAAACCGCGGAAGGTGATGTCGCCGCCATCCTGCGCCACGGCGGGGCGGACGCGGGTATCCAGCAACTCCTTGATGGTGGCGACGATGGTTTCGTCACCCTCTTCGAAGAATTCGCCCTCCTCATCCGACACTTCGGCCGCAACAGCCGTGCCCATGATCGGGCGGCCAGACATGAAGTGCTCCATGATCGAGCCCAGAATAGCAGGCTTCAGGTGCTGCCATTCCGCGCCGTCCTTGGTGACGGTGATGAAATCGAAACCGAAATAAACGCCGGTCACGCCTGGAATGGTGAAGAGGCGTTCCGCCAGCGGCGAAGCCTGCGCCTGCGACGGGTTGAGAAACTCAGCCGTACCGCTTTCCAACACCACTTTGCCCGGCAGGAACTTCAGCGTCGTCGGGTTCGGCGTGGCTTCCGTCTGAATGAACATCGTCTTCTCCTTCGAGGTCGCCGTTCACGCCCCGCAATTTAGAACTTTTCCAAAAAATACGCCCGGCGAAGCTTCACTTCAAGCCCTGACATGATAATTACATTCAAGAAATCGTCAGCCCCTAAATCTTGTCCGGGACCCGGATCAGCAGAGAGCGTCGATTTCCTCATCCGACAATGTATCCGGCAGCACGGTGACAGGAATGGGGAAAGCCGCCCCTCGCCCGGCGATGGAGGAGACGAGCGGTCCCGGCCCTTCCTTCGTCGAGCCAGCCGCGAGCACCAGAATGGCTATATCGCGGTCTTCCTCGATCAGCCCATGAATCTGCTCGGTGGCGCTGCCTTCGCGGATCACCGCTTCCGGCTCGATGCCGATGGTCTCGCGCACCTTCTGGGCGATCTTGGCAAGCGTGGCTTCCGCCTCCTCACGCGCCTCGGCCCGCATGATCTGTTCGACACCCAGCCATTGCTGAAAATCGCCTTCCGGGATCATGTAGAGCAGCACCAGTCCGCCATTGGAGTTCTTGGCGCGACGACCGGCATAGTGCACGGCCCTTTCGCATTCCGGTGTGTCATCGATAACAGCGAGAAATTTGCGACGATGCCCTTCCAGACGCGACAGCCGTTTTGAAACCATTCCGCACTCCCTTAGGTCCGCCGTGATCCGAGAAACCGCCCGACGGTTCGGGCGGAGATTATATCAAATCACGGCAGGCGCAAACCGCCCGCCGCATTCGCGCAGCAGCGACCTGTCAGCGCAGGAAGCCGATAATGTCGCGCACTTCGTTCATCGTCTTTTCGGCAATGGTGCGCGCCCGCTCGCCGCCCTGTTTGAGGATGGCGTCGATATGGGTCGGGTCATCGAGAAGGCGGCGCATCTCGTTGTTGACGGGGGCCAGAACATTGACGGCAAGCTCGACGAGGGCCGGCTTGAAGGCCGAGAACTGCTGTCCGCCGAATTCGGAAAGAACATCAGCCTTGGTCCTGTCGGACAGCGCGGCATAGATGCCGACGAGGTTTTCGGCCTCGGGGCGACCCTTCAGGCCTTCCACTTCGCTCGGCAGCGCGTCCGGGTCGGTCTTCGCCTTCTTGATCTTCTTCGAGATCGCGTCGACATCATCCATCAGGTTGATGCGCGACAGATCGGAAGGGTCGGACTTCGACATTTTCTTGGTGCCGTCCTTGAGCGACATCACGCGCGGCGCCGGGCCGCCGATCAACGGCTCCACCATCGGGAAATAGGCATGCACCGGCTCATCGCCCACGGTGATGTCGAGGCCGAGGCCGGCCTTGCGGATATGATCGCCGAAATCGATATTGAATTTCTGGGCGATATCGCGGGCAAGTTCCAGATGCTGCTTCTGGTCGTCACCGACGGGAACGTGCGTGGCGCGATAGACCAGAATGTCGGCGGCCATCAGGCTCGGATAGGCCAGCAGGCCGAGCGAGACCTGCTCGGCGTTCTTACCGGACTTGTCCTTGAACTGCGTCATGCGCTCCATCCAGCCGATGCGCGCCACGCAGTTGAACACCCATGCCAATTCCGCATGCTGCGGCACGGCAGACTGGTTGAAGACGATATGTTTTACGGGATCGATGCCCGCGGCGATGAAGGCGGCCGCAATCGAGCGGGTCTGCGCCTTCAGGTCCGAGTGAACGAGCTGGGCGGTGATGGCATGCATGTCGACGACGCAATAGATGCAATCGTTATCTTCCTGCAGCGCCACGAATTTGCGGATGGCGCCGAGATAATTGCCGAGATGCAGATTGCCGGTCGGCTGGACGCCCGAGAAAACCAGCGGCTTGAATGCGTTCATTGTCGTCCTCGAAAAGGCTTGTGGAGGGCCCCGCCCCATGGTTGGAATTGCACGCGCGCTTATGCACCCGCAGCCCCCAGCAATCAAGCGGTTTCAGGGCATGTCAGCCGCGCGGCTCCAGAAGATCCCAGCGATTGCCATAAGGGTCTACAAAGACCGCAACGGAGCCGTAAACCTCGTGGCGCGGTTCTTCCAGAAAGCGCACGCCGCGAGCCAGCATCGTCTCATAATCGCGCTGGAAATTATCGGTATGCAGGAAAAATCCGACACGGCCGCCGGTCTGGTTGCCGATGGCAAGCCTCTGCGGTTCACCGTCCGCCTCGGCAAGCAGCAGGGCGCCGCCCTCGGTGCCTCGCGGTTTCACCACCAGCCACCGCTTGCCGTCGCCAAGCGGCTGATCGGAAAGGCATTCGAACCCGAGAATGTCGCAATAAAACGCCTTCGCCCGATCGTAATCGTCCACGACAAGCGTGACGAGCGCGATGCGGCGGTTTTCGGCAAAGGACATCAGCCCGCCTCCGTTTCGACGTTCTTTTTGCCGCGCTTGCGGATGGCTCGTTTGACCATGGCGATATCGGCTCCACCCGAAACAAAGGCCAACACGAAATAGACCAGCATGGCCGCGAAGACGAGAGCCATGATGGTGCCCGCACGCACGAAAATGGACGAGGCGGAAGACAGTTCGAAAGTCAGCCAGGTCAGCGCATAATGCACGAAACCGGCCATCAAGGCCGCAGCCAGCAGCAAACGCGGAATGCGGGTGAGCAGCGGAATATCCACCTGCCAGTGACCGCGCCATAAAAGCATGCCGAACAGCAGGGCGGCATTGACCCAGCCGGCGGTGATTTCGGCAATGGCGATGCCCGGGCCTCCAAGACGCGGAAAGAGCGTCAGCGCCAGCGAAACGTTCACTACCACGGAAATCGCTGCGAAGATCATTGGCGTACGCGTATCCTCGCGGGCGAAGAAGCCCGGAATGAAGGCCTTGATCAGCACGAAAGCCGGCAGGCCAAGACCATAGATGCCGAGGATTTGCGCAACGGTGACGGTGGCCAAAGGCGAGAAATTGCCGCGTTCATAAAGAAAACGAACGATAGGCTCCGCCATGACGAGAAGTGCTGCGGCAGCGGGCAATGTCAGGAACAGTACGAATTCGACCGAGCGGTTCTGCAGGCTTCCGGCCTCGACCATATGCCCGCCGCGCAACGCCCGTGCCAGCTCCGGCAAGAGCACGGTGGCCACCGCAATGCCGACCACGCCGAGCGGCAGCTGGTAGATCCGGTCCGCATAGGCAAGCGAGGAGATCACGCCTTCGCCGGCAGAGGCGATATTGGTGTTGATCAGCAGATTGATCTGGGTGATGCCGCCGGTGATGGCTGCCGGCAGGGCAAGAACCAGAAGGCGCTGCACGTTCTTCGTCAGCCGCGGCCTGCGGAAACCGATGCGCATGCCGGCATTGCGCACGGCAATCCAGACGATGGCAAGCTGCACCAGGCCCGCCGCCATCACGCCCCAGGAGAGCGCATAACCCACCTGAAGCGGATCGTAATTCTTCCACCATGCCAAAGCGAGCACGCCGATGAGGATGATGTTGAGGAAAACGGGAGCAATTGCCGCTGCGAAATAACGATGCAGCGAGTTCAGCATGCCGCCCATCATTGCCGCCAGAGACATGCAGGCGAGATAGGGAAACATGATGGTTGCGAGATGGACGGTGTTGTCGAATTTCACCGGGTCTTCCAGAAAGCCCGGCGCGATCACCGTGCGCACGATGAACGGCATCGACAGTTCCATCAGGATCGTCAAAGCCAGAAGCACGGTGAACAGGACGCCGAAGACTTCCTCGGAAAAGCGCCTTGCCCCTTCCATGCCGTTCGCCTCGATTTCCTTGGCGAAGAGCGGCACGAAAGCCGAGTTGAACGCACCTTCGGCAAACAGCCGCCGAAAGGTATTGGGGAAACGGAAAGCGGCATTGAAGGCATCCGCCACCGGGCCGGTGCCGACGGCGGCTGCCATCAGGGTTTCGCGCAGGAAGCCGAAGATGCGGCTGCCGAGCGTGGCGGTGCCGACGGTGGCGAACTTGCCGATCAGGCTCATAATCTCAAGCCTTTGCCGTGCGCGCGGCCGGCAGGGCCGCCACGTCTGGATGGGCGATGATGCCGTTGGGCATACGGTCTCGCAATTCGTCTTCCTGCTCGCTCATCACGGCTTTCAGGCGCGTGGCGATGCTGGCCTGCCGATTGTCATTCGTCACCTTCTGGCCGAAGAGATCCGTCACATAGAAGGTATCGATGACCTTTTCGCCGAAGGTGGTGATGCGGGCGGAGTGAATATCGAGCGACAGGTCGGCGATCACAGCCGTCATATCCGCCAGAAGCCCCGGCCGGTCGAGGCATTCCACTTCGATGACGGTGAACTTGTTCGACAGCCCGTTGGAAATGATGACGGAGGGCGGAATGGTGAAGGCGCTTTTCTTCTTGCGGCTTTTGGTGCGCGTGGCGATCATCTCCGGCAGGCGCTGCTTGCCGGACAGAACCTCCTCGATGAGCTTGCCGACATTGTTGCCGCGCCGCGTCTCGTCCTCATCGATCGGAAATTCGCGGTTGATGAGGATCGTATCCAGCGCCCGCCCGTCGGACGTCGTGAAGATTTGCGCATCGGCGATATTGGCGCCGGCGGCAGCACAGGCGCCGGTGATGATGGACAGCAGACGCGGATGGTCCGGCGCCAGCACGGTGATTTCGGTGATGGCATGGAAGGAATGGGTGCGCACCATGGTCGACAGCGCTTTTTCCTGCTTGTCGGCTTCACGGATGAAGCGGGTGTGGCGCACCTGGTCTTCGAGCGCTACCGTCAGCAGATAGGGCTCATAATGCAGCTTGGTATATTTGCGCCGCGCCTTCTGGCCCCAGTCGTCGAGTGCGTCGTAGAGCGCCTGCCGGGCGATCTGCGCGCGCTCCTTGCGGGAGACCTCCGAGAAGCCGCCTGACAGCAGAAGTTCCGTTTCGTAATAAAGCGAACGCAGCAGCTGTCCCTTCCAGCCGTTCCAGACACCCGGCCCAACGGCGCGGATATCGCAGACCGTCAGGATGAGCAGCATCTTCAGCCGCTCCATGGACTGCACCTTGTCGGCAAAATCGGTGATGGTCTTGCGGTCATGCAGATCGCGCGTCTGGGCGACCATGGACATCAAGAGATGCTGCTCGATCAGCCAGACCACCGTTTCGGTCTGCTTGCCGGTGAGGCGAAAACGCTGGCAAAGCTTGCGGGCCACGCGCGCGCCGGCAATCGAGTGATCCTCCTGCCGGCCCTTTGCCACATCGTGCAACAGCACGGCGACATAGAGCGCCTCGCGTTCCTCGACGCTCGGCATCAGCTGGTTGGCGAGCGGATGGGCATCGACAGCCGTTCCCTTGTCCACTTCCGACAGAACGCCGACGGAGCGGATCAGATGCTCATCCACCGTATAGTGATGATACATGTTGAACTGCATCATCGCGACGATCTTGCCGAATTCGGGAATGAACTTGCCGAGCACGCCGGCCTCGTTCATGCGGCGCAGCGTCAGCGCCGGATCGCGCCGCGACGTCAGGATTGACAGGAAGAGCCGGTTTGCCTCCTCGTTTTCGCGAAGCTCGTCATTGATGAGCGAGAGCGAGCGGGTGACGACGCGCAGCGCATCGGGATGCAGTTCGAGATTGTTGATATCGGCTATGTGGAACAGCCGGATCAGATTGACCGGGTCGTTCTTGAAGACATCCGGCTTGGCCAGAGCGATGCGGCCGCGATCCTCAACGAATTCCACCGAGCCGGGAATCTTGCGTACACGGTGGGCGAAGCGGCTGAGAACGCCGGAAAGGCCCGGCACGTCCTTCGCCTGCCGGTCCTCCAGTGCAGCACAGACGATGCGGGTCAGATCGCCGACATCCTTCGCCACGAGGAAATAATGCTTCATGAAGCGTTCGACGGCGGAAAGGCCGGGGCGCGGCTGATACCCCAGCGCATCGGCGATTTCGCGCTGAATGTCGAAGGAAAGGCGCTCTTCGGCCTTGTTGGTGATGAAATGCATCTGGCAACGAACGGCCCAGAGAAAATCATCGGCCTTTTCGAACAGCCTGAGTTCGCGCCGCGACAGGACACCGAGCTTCACCAGATCGGCCGTATCGCGGACGTGATAATAATATTTGGCGATCCAGAACAGCGTGTGCAGGTCGCGCAACCCGCCCTTACCTTCCTTGACGTTCGGCTCCACCAGATAACGCGTGTCGCCCGCCTTGCGGTGGCGCTGGTCGCGCTCGGCGAGCTTTGCGGCGATGAATTCCGGGCCGGTGCCGGTGACGACTTCCGACTCGAAGCGTTTTTCGAGATCATCGGTCAGGGATTTTTTGCCGCAAATCGCCCGCACTTCCAGAATGGCGGTGCGGATCGTCATGTCGGATTTGGAGAGGCGAATGCATTCATCCACCGTGCGGGTGGCGTGGCCGACCTTGAAACCGAGGTCCCAGAGGAGATAGAGCACGAACTCCACGGCCTTGTGCATGTCAGGCGTGTTCTTGGCCGGCAGGAGGAACAGAAGGTCGATATCCGATCCCGGCGCCAACGTACCGCGACCATAACCGCCGACTGCGGCAACAGCGATCTGCGGCGTATCTTTCGGATAGACATATTGGCAGGCGAGATCATAGAGGATTTCGATCAGCCGATCCTGAAGCCAGGAGATGCGTCTGGCGCAATCGATGCCGCTGCCATCGGCTTTCAGCAGCTCTCTGGCCTTTTCCCGGCCTTCCGTGCTGGCCTTTCGAAAGATCGGCAGCAGATCGGAGCGAATATCGGCGATGCGTTTGCCGTCTTCCTTGAAGATGATGTCGCATTCGCGCTTCAGCGCCGATACATCGAGAATGTCGGAAAAATCCAGGTCCTTGATGGCCATCTATGCCGGTATCCATGTCCTGTGGGAAATCCCACCACTTGCGATGGGAGTGTCCTATAGCGAGTTTTAAAGGCGATGGACAGGCAATCTATCCCTTCAAGCCTTGCCAAGTTCTTTCTTCAACGCATAGAGCGCGTCCAATGCCTCACGCGGCGTCATTTCGTCGGGGTTGAAGCCTTTCAGAGCTTCCTCCAGCTTCGATGGTCCGACCTTGCGGGTTTCCTCGCGGCGAACCGCGATCTGGAACAGCGGCAGATCGTCGATGAGCTGGCTCGCCGGGTTCTTGCGGTCGGCATCTTCAAGCTTCGTCAGTACCTCGCGGGCGCGCTCCACCACCGATGCGGGCAAGCCCGCAAGCCGGGCCACCTGAATGCCATAGGAACGATCCGCAGCACCCGGTCCGACCTCGTGCAGGAAGATGACGTCACCTTCCCACTCCTTCACCCGCATCGTGGCATTGGAAAGGCGGCCGAGTTTCTCCGACAGCACGGTCAATTCGTGGAAATGGGTGGCGAAGAGACCACGGCAGCGATTGACCTCGTGCAGATGCTCTACCGCCGCCCAAGCGATGGAAAGACCGTCAAAAGTCGCCGTGCCCCGGCCGATCTCGTCCAGAATGACCAGCGAGCGATCCGTCGCCTGATTGAGAATGGCGGCGGTTTCCACCATCTCCACCATGAAGGTCGAGCGGCCCCGCGCCAGATCGTCGGAGGCACCAACGCGGGAAAACAGCCGGTCGACGACGCCGATATGGGCGGCCTCCGCCGGAACGAAGGAGCCGATCTGCGCGAGAATGGCGATCAGCGCATTCTGGCGCAGGAAGGTCGATTTACCGCCCATATTCGGGCCGGTCAGCAACCAGATCGCACCGTTCTTGCCGCCATTGACGGCCGACAGATCGCAGTTGTTGGCGATGAATGGTCCGGCAGACTGCCGCCGCAACGCCTGCTCCACCACCGGATGCCGCCCGCCCTTGATCGCAAAGGTCATGGAAGCATCGACGATCGGCCGGCAATAGGCCTGTTCGGTAGCGAGATAGGCAAGGCTCGAGGCGACATCGATCACAGCAAGCGCCAGTGCACCGGCCTTGATCGCTTCCGCCTGCTGCACCACAGCCTTGACCATGCGCTCAAAGGCTTCCAGTTCCATGGTCAAAGCCTGCGCAGCGGCATTGGCGATGCGGCTTTCAAGATCGGCAAGCTCGGTGGTGGTGAAGCGCATGGCGCCTGCCATGGTCTGGCGGTGGATGAAACGCGCCTTGGCCTCGTCCGTCGCCATCATCACATCGGCATTGCCAGCCGTCACCTCGATGAAATAGCCCAGCACATTGTTGTGCTTGATCTTAAGCGACTTGATGCTTGTCTCATCGGCATATTTGAGTTGCAGACCCGCAATCACCCGGCGCGACTGGTCGCGAAGCGCCCGCACCTCATCGAGTTCGGGATTGGCGCCTTCACGCAGGAAACCGCCATCACGCTTCAAAAGCGGCAGATCGTCGGCCAGCATCGAGCCGAGCATGGCTTCCAGCCCACCGGGCAAGGCTTTCAAATCCTTCAGAGCCGTTGCCAGCTCATCCGGTAACAACCCGTCATCGAGAATGGCCGCTATTTTTTCGGCGGAAACCAGCCCCAGCCGGATGGCGCCGAGATCGCGTGGCCCACCGCGCTCCAACGCCAGACGCGAAAGCGCACGCGGCATATCGGCGACATGTTTCAGCGCATCGCGCAGGCCGTCGCACAGCGAAACGTCATCGATGAGATAAGCGACGGCATCGAGGCGGGCATTGATCCTTTCCGGGTCGGTCAAGGGCGACATCAGCCGCTCGGCGAGAAGCCGCGCGCCACCGCCTGTTACCGTGCGGTTCAGGGCATGCAGCAGCGATCCATCCCTTTCGCCCGACAGCGTCTTCACCAGCTCCAGATTGGCGCGGGTAGCGGGGTCGATGAAAAGGGTCGAAGCGGCGCTTTCGCGCTCCGGCGCGCCAAGCGGCGGGCGCTCGGCGATCTGGGTCTTTTCGACATAGGCGACGGCAGCGGCGGCGGCCGCCATTTCCACCCGCGAAAAGGTGCCGAAGCCGTCCAGCGTCGAGACGCTGAAATAACGCGCGATGCGCCCTTCCGCCGTGGCGCTGTCGAAGAGGATCGCCGGCTGCGGCACCGCCACGCGACCAAGCACATCGAAGACCGGCCGCAGTTCCTCGTCATGGAAGAGGCTGTCGGCGACGATCAGCTCGCGCGGATCGATGCGCCAGATATCGGCCAGAAGCCGAGTCAGCGTGGTTTCCGCCAGACGGAAGACGCCGGTGGAAATATCGATCCAGGCGAGCGCAAATTGCGCCTCGGCACTGCCGCGAATGCGGGCGAGCGCCATCAGATAGTTGGATTCCGTCGGCGACAGCAGTTTTTCTTCGGTCAGCGTACCGGGCGTGACAAGCCGCACCACATCACGCTTGACCACGGATTTCGATCCGCGCTTCTTGGCTTCCGCCGGATCTTCCACCTGTTCGCAGACGGCAACGCGATAACCGCGCAGGATGAGTTTCTGGAGATAATCATCCGCCGCATGGACGGGGACGCCGCACATGGGGATATCATGACCCATATGCTGGCCGCGTTTCGTCAGCGTGATGCCGAGAGCGCGGGAAGCCTCAACCGCATCGTCGAAGAACAATTCGTAAAAATCGCCCATGCGGTAGAACAGCAGCGAACCCGGATTGTTCGCCTTGATCTCGATATATTGCTCCATCATCGGCGTGGCCGTCGCGCGGCTCTCTTCCGAGATCAGGGAAGCGGTTGTCAGAACGTCCGTCAATGGCCTGCCGATGTCATATCGTGTTGCGGAAAAGGAGCGCCGACACTAGCGGCAATCTCCACCTTAAGACAACACGCGCGGGGACGCTGCCCACAGGAACATCCCGCCCGGCTGCGCCAAAACCCGGTCAGCCGTTGATGCGCTCGGCCTCGCCGCCATAATAGCTGATGTAACGGCCGGCGATGGACGAAACCGGCAGGACTACGAGGACGTCTGTGGTATTGAAGGCATGGTCCACGACCGCGCCGGAGCCAAACATGGCGCCGAGGCGCATATAGCCCTTGATCAGCGGCGGCATGGCGTTCAGCGCCTTGCGGGCGTTGAGCGCTTCGGCGGGCACGAGGTCCATCTCATGGTAAAGCTCGGGAAGAGCGGAAGCTTCCCACTCGCCCTTGGCCACGCAATTATGGTGCAGGAAAGACAGGGCAAGCGCGTGGGCTTCCGGCTGCACGCCGGGGAAGGAGGCACAGCCGATCATGGCATCCATGCGGTGTTTCACGGCATAGGCCCAGTTGCCCTGCCACAGAAGCTCGACGGTGCGTTTTGTGCGATATTCCGGCAGCACGCAGGAACGGCCAAGCTCCATGAAGCGCTTGCCCGGATGGCGCGCAACGAGACCGGCAATATCGAATTCGCTGGCGGAATAAAAACCGTTATTGGCAAGCGCGATTTCCTGCCGCAGCAGGCGATAGGTGCCGACGATCTGGTCTTCGCTGTCGCCTTCGATCGCCTTGTCGAGCACGAGCAGATGGTCGCAAACGCTGTCCCAGGCATCGATGTCGCGCTTGCGGCGCATGGCTTCCGCGGGAAGCCGCGCCTTCATTTCCTCGACGAAAACCCGGTAACGCACGGATTGCGCGGCATCGATCTCGCGTTCATTTCTGGCGAGCCGTGTTTCCAGCGTGCCGATACGGCCGAAAAGACCCTCATTGTCCTGAGCTGCCTCGGGACGAGGATTAATGACAACATTGCTTTCACAAATGTCGTGATTGAGGATTTCGGCAACCATGGGGAATCGCTCCGCCACCAAAGAATTTTCCTGTCATAAATCACTAATTGACGACAGAATAGTGACAAAATGCCGCCAGCGCGAGTCTGTCAAGTTATGATAGCGACAGGCGTTTCGCCTCCAGCAGACGGCGAATTTCCTCAACCAGCCGTCGCGGGTCGGCAGGCTTGCTCAAAACCGCACCGACACCGGCCCCAAGCAGGATTTCGGCGGTCGCGTCACTCGCATCTGCGCTGAGCACGATGACGGGAATATTTCTTTCGCCCTTCAGCGTATGGAGAAGGTCGGGAAGCACATCGAGCCCCTCGCCGCCCGGCATGTTGAGATCGGAGACGATGAGGTCAGGCAAGCGGGATGCGCCCGGCTCCACAGATTGCCGCAACGCCTCAAAATCCTCGACAGCGCGGACGATATAGCCGCTTTTTTCCAGAACGGCGCGGATGATGCGCTGATTGACGGCATCGTCTTCGGCCACGAGTATCTCGATACCGCTCGCCCCTTCCGCCACCCGCGAGGAAAATCCCACATCCGGGTGGTTGTCGTTGATGGCGTCGCGCCTCTCAATGCCGCGCAGACGGCCGCACAAGACGTCGATCAGGGATTTTTCCCGTAATGGCCGGATCAACCAGGCGTCGAAGGCCACATGCATGGTCGACGGCCGCTCTTCGGGGCTGACCAGCAGCGTGCGGCGGACATTCTGTTGCGGCCAATCCTTCAGGACGTCCCTGAACAGCGGCGAAATGCGCCGGTCGACGATGATATCGGTAAGGTCGGCCGCCCGTGCGGCAGAACTCTTCCTCAGCTTTTCCAGATCCTCAGGCTGATGGATGAGAGTGCATTGACCACCGAAAGCCTCGATCGCCTCCATCGTCACCGCCGCCGCCACGCCCTTTGGTGCGATGAGCAGGACATTTGTATGCCGCAGGCAATGACGCCTTGCCGGATCCGCCATTTCGGCAGGGGCGCCCGCCGGGCGAAACGCCAGTTTGAAAGTGCTGCCCTTGCCCTTGCGACTCGAAACCGTGAGGCGGCCGCCGAATTCCCGCACGATACGGGCGGAAATCGCAAGTCCAAGGCCGGTGCCGGCACTTCGCTGCGACAACGGGCCCGCCTGCTCAAATTCCCCGAAAATACGGGCCTGTTCCGCCCGGCTCATGCCCGGGCCGGTATCCTCGACGGCAATGTGCAATTCGTCGTCGGCCATGCGCGCCCGGATGACGACGCCGCCTTCCTGCGTGAATTTGACGGCATTGCCGAGGAGATTGAAGAGGACCTGACGTAGCCTCGCCGGGTCGAAATCGAGATGATCGGGCACATTCGGCGCAACGAAGGAGGTAATTTCTATGCCTTTTTCATGGGCGCGATGGGCCAGCATCTCGACGATGCTCTCGATCAGCCGGCGCAGGTTTTCCGCGCGCGGGTTGAGCCTGAAGCGGCCGGCCTCCATGGTCGAATAATCCAGCAGATCCTCGACAAGCTGCACCAGCGACTGGCCGGATTGCCGCATGCCATCGAGATAATTTCGCTGCTCCTCGTTGAGCCTCGTCTGCGACAGAAGATGGTTCATGCCCAGCATGCCGGAAAGCGGCAGGCGGATTTCATGGCTTACGGTTGCAAGCAGCCTCGCCTTTTCAGCATCGGCCTTTTCGGCGCGCAGCCGGGCGTCCTCGCGCTCGCCGAGCGCAAGCCGCTCTTCGGTCACGTCTCTGGCGATGCTGCTGATGAGAAGACGGCTGCTTGCCAGATCGCGGGTCACGACATCATGCCAGGAAAAGATGCGCTGACCGAACGGGGTCGCGATCTCCACATCATAAGCATGGACCTTGTCGCCCGGACGGAAAGCGATGCCGATTTCCTCGCAGCTCAGCCCCTCGGGCGCCGCACAGCCGGTCATTTCGCGAAAGACCCGGTTCGCTTCCACAATGCGCCGGTTCATGTCGCGGATCACGACGATATCGCCCATGAATTCCTGCATCTCGGCAATCAGCGAGCGGTTTTGCGTTTGCCGCAGCCGAAGATCGGAATCCGCAGCCCGCACGGCGGGCTGATGGAAAGATTCATCAAAGAGCGCATAGAGCAGGACACCGACGAGCACGGCGCCAAAGAAGGTCGCCAGCGCAACCGTAACCGCATAAGGCACAGCAAGCGCGATCAGGGCTGCGGAAAAAGCTCCGACCGATAACGACGCGGCGACATAGAGCGCAATCGACCTGGTATCGGTCGCATGTTCTTCATCCGCATGGCGCGTTGTTGCCTCGACACGATCCGCCGGCTGCGCCGCCGTCGCGGCCAGGCCCAGCTCATCTGAAACTTTTTGCCGAAGTCTTGCCAGTTCGCTCATAGGCAACCGCTACCACGGCAGCGGTTTTGATATGTTTGGCTGAAACCCTAAAATTTTACTTTTTTGCCGTCCGGGCGTGCAAAAACTCGTCGAGAATGACGCAGGCTGCGCCGATGGTTATGAAACTGTCAGCCAGATTGAAGACCGCGAAAGACCATGTCTGCGTATGAAACAGGATATAGTCGATGACATGTCCATAAAAAAAACGGTCGAGCAGATTGCCGGCTGCACCCGCGATGATGAAGGCAAAGCCGAGATGGGCAAAGGTGCGGTCCGCCGCCGTCTTGCGCCACAGCCACAAGACGAAGACCACGATGACGAGCCGCATGCTGACGATGAACCAGCCATGCATGTCCTCCAGCATCGAAAAGGCCACGCCGAGATTATAGGTGCGGTAAAGCGCCAGGAACGGAATGACCGGCACCATCTCCTGCAGCGGCAGATAGGCTTCGACCAGCTGCTTGACGATCTGGTCCAGCACCAGTGCGGCGACGATCAGCGCGAATGCCGGGCCGAATTTCGAGAACAATGCCGCTTTGGCCATTACGTCACCGGTGCGAGTTCGAGGAGATGTCGCCGTGCTTCAAACAGCATGACGGCAGTTGCGATGGCGAGATTGAGGCTGTCGGCGCGGCCCTGCTGGGGAATGCGCGCCAGCTGGTCGGCCTTGCCGGCGAGTTCCGGCGGCAGGCCGGATTGTTCATTGCCCATCAGGAGCACGACCGGCTTTCCGGCATAGTCGATCTTTCGATAATCCACTGAGCCGGCCAGATGGGTGGCGACGACGCTGACCTGCGCCGATTTTTTCCAGGACAGGAATTCCTCGACCGAAGCGCGGGCGACGGGCGTGGCGAAAACCGACCCCATGGTGGCGCGCACCGTTTCCAGCGAAAACGGATCGGTGCAGTCCCCGACGAGAATGACGCCCGAAGCACCCGCCGCATCCGCTGTCCGGATGATGGTGCCGAGATTGCCGGGATCACGAACCCGGTCGAGCGCGATATAGGTCTCGCCCTTTTCTGGCCGGATATCCTTCAGCGGCTTCCATTTCTGTTCGAAAATGCCGACGACCATCTGCGGATTGTCGCGGCGGGTGATCGAGGCGATAACCTTTTCGCTGACTTCGAGCACCAGACCGCCCGATGCGACCGTCTTCACCGCCGCCTGCTCCACCAGCGGCTTGCCCTTGGCGGCCTTGGCATAAACCAGCGTCTTGATCGTCCAGCCCAGTTGGAGCGCGTCGATGACCAGCTTCAGGCCTTCCGCCATGAAGGTGCCGGTCTCTTCCCTGCCCTTTTTCTGGGTGAGCGCCTTGATATCCTTGATGATGGGATTGGCAAGACTGGTCACTTCCTTGACCTGGCCAACCCGGCGCGTGGTGTTTTCGCGCATATCTTTCATCATTTCGGCTCCCAGCGGCTGAATAGCGATGTGGAAAGCACACGGCCCGGCGTCTTGCCGTCAAGCCCGGCTTCACGAATGACGAGTTCGCCGGATGCGACAACGCCACCGGCGCCGCGCATGGTTTCACGCATCAGCTCATGCATCGAATAGAAGCTGGCCCTGATGGAATAGGCCGTCAGCACCAGGCCGAGCGCCTTGGGCGACAGGATTTCCCGGCAGATATCCAGCATCAGCGGCAGATGGTCGAATAATTGCCAGACCTCGCCATGGGTGCCGCGGCCGAATTTCGGCGGGTCGGTGAGGATGATGTCGTAGCTATTGCCGCGACGCTCCTCACGCTGGATGAACTTCATCGCGTCTTCGCAGATCCAGCGGATCGGCGTCTGCTCGAGCCCGGCGAGCGCCTGATTTTCCTTGGCCCAGCCAATCGCCTTCTTGGAGGCATCGACATGGGTGACTTCAGCGCCTGCGGCCGCCGCGACCAGCGAAGCAACGCCGGTATAACCGAACAGGTTCAGCACTTTCAGCGGCCGGTCGGCGGTCTCGACGGCGTTTTTCAGCCATTCCCAATGGACGATCTGTTCCGGAAAGACACCAACGTGACGGAAAGCGGTGAAACGGCCAAGAAAATCGACCCCGAGCAGGGATAGTGGCCAGGTTTCGCCAAGCGCCGCCTTTGGAAAACGCCAGCGGCCCATGCCGTCCTCATCTGTATCACCGGTGAAAATGGCGTCGGCATTTTGCCATACACGGTCGGGAACCGACGGTTGCCACAGCGCCTGCGCCTCGGGACGGACGACGCGGTATTCGCCGTATTGTTCAAGTTTCAGGCCGTTGCCGCTGTCGATCAGGTGAAAATCGCCCGCGCCACTCGATTCCAGAATAACCGGAACCTGTTCAGCGGGACGGTCGCCGGTGCGGGGCTTGAGCGGTCGCGCAGGCACCTGCTCAACGGCTGTCGCCGGAGTAACCTTTTCCCTCGGCGCAGGTTTTGGCGCGCTGCGGACAGCGTCCGGCTCGCGCTTTTTCGGTGCCACGTCCGCCCGTCGTGCCGGCTTTGCGGCATGAACCTGTTTTTTCTCGCTCCCGGCACGTGCACGATTGCCCGGCCGACTGTCTTTTTTCTTCAATGGAAATCTTTCCGCTTCTGCCCGCGTCTTATGGCGCAGCAAATAGCATTCCATGCGCCGCTCGCCTAGGGCGGGATGGCGAAAAGTGTAAGCGGTTTTCGCCTGAAATCCCGCCCTAGTTCTTTGATTTAGGTCGTGATGACTTTAGGCCATTCCGGCCTAAAGTCATCACGACCGGGAGCCGGAACGAATGTCGGCTACATCACTTTGCCGGGAGTTGTCCGGCATTTGGAAGATGGCTTGTCGCAGCGGCTTTCTGCCGGTTCGCCTCATCATGCCAGCGAACGGCTTCCTTCGCCTCGATACGGGCGCGTTTGCGATGTTTGCCCTGGGCGAACCATGTGGCCGCCGATCCCAGCAGCACACCGAAAATGACCGCCAGAAACAGGAATACGAAAAACGGCGCGGTGAAGGACAAAACGCCATCTTCCGGTCGGAACGGATTGAGCGCCAGCGTCACGGATTGACGATTGGCCACGCACAGGATGACGAGGATGATCGCCAGCGGAAGCAGGATGATGAGGTTGATGATTTTTTTCGACATCCGACAATACTCCATCGCGGCCGGCATTTCGCCGGCTCCGTTTCCGGCGCGGGCAGTGAGGACGATCAATCGTCCTCTTCGTCACCCATGCCGGGGTTCAGGCGCTCGCGCAGTTCCTTGCCCGTCTTGAAGAAAGGCACCCATTTTTCCTCGACAAAAACCGACTCACCCGTGCGCGGGTTCCGACCGGAACGCGATGGACGGTTTTTCACCGAAAATGCGCCGAAACCACGAAGCTCGACACGATTTCCTGCCGCCAGGGCGTCGGTGATTTCATCCAGCACCGCATTGACGATGTTTTCCACGTCACGGTGATAAAGGTGCGGGTTACGCGCAGCAACGATCTGCACCAGTTCAGACTTGATCACGGTTGCCCCCTGAAAGAATTGGATTTTTAACGCGGCTCAACCTGCCAAACGGAAACAAGACCGTCAAGAAACAACTTGTCCGTACCGAGCTGGCCGGGGCCTGCGAAGGGAATTAAATCGTCATATCCCAGAAACTTCGCTATTTGCGCAACACTGAAAACCGCAAAAGGCGAACGGGACGACGGCGCGCGCCATTCGACGATCGGCAAATCCTTGGCAACACCGCGCGTTTCGAAATAGCTGCGAATTTCCTTTTCGCCGCCCAGAGTATCGACCAGCTTGTTGGCGAGCGCCTGCCTGCCGGTGAAAATCGATCCATCCGCCAGTTTCAGCACGTCCTCGCGCGGCAACTTGCGGCGATCGGCCACAAGATCGACGAACCAGCCATAGCTGTCCATCACCATGGCACGGATCATCGTCTTCGCTTCCTCCGGCGCCTCATGGAAAGGCGAAGGCTCCGCCTTCATCGGCGACGACTTGATTTCCTGCAACGAAACGCCGAGCTTTTCCATCAACTGGCCAAGCTGGGGGTATTGGAAGATCACGCCGATCGAGCCGGTGATCGAGGTCTCGCCAGCGACGATGACATCGCCTGCCGATGCGATCATATAACCTGCGGAAGCGGCGAGCGTGCGCACATCCGAGACAACCGGCTTCTTTTCCGCCACGCCTCGAATGGCCTTGAAGATGCGCTCACCGCCATAGGTGGTGCCGCCTGGCGAGGAAATCGACACGATCAGCCCTTTGACATTCTCGCTCTTGGCGATCTTGTCGAGCCGCTCGAGAAGTTCGGTATTGTCGGTGATCAGGCCGGAGACCTCGACGCGGGCAATATGGGGTTTCGCACTTTGCTGCGGTCCATCCCATAAAAACCGGTAGAGACCGAAAGCACCGGCGACAAGCAGGAGAACGGCGGCAATCCGCCAGAAAGTCAGCTTGCGGCGCAACCGCCTGCGATCCGCTATCGCCATATTGTCCATAAAAACCTCTGTCATCCGCTTTTGCGCTTCAGGCCATATGGTTCTTCTAACGCGAAGCCGCAAGGAAACAATAAGGAAACCAGAATTACGATAAAATTCGCATTTCCCTTGCACCTCTCCAGACAAAAACCATATTGGCAGGACAAAGCACTCATGCCAAAGACATTTAGATAGAGACACAAGCTTCGATTGTGCGCCAGAATGGCGCCCTAGAAGCATTCCGGACCCACTCTTATGCTCGAAAGACTCCGCGAACCCGCGCCAGCATTTTCGCTGCCCAATGACCAGAACGGCGCCTATGACACCGCGCTGCGGCATTCTGCGCGCGTGAAGCGGCTGAAAATCATTCTGCCGCTCGGCGCGGCAATCATTTCGTTCGCCTTCATCGCCGTTTCGGTTATCCGAACCTGGGCGCCCGACGAGGTCTCTCTTGAGAGCGCACGAATTGAAGACGGCAAGATCGTGATGGAAAAACCCGCTGTTGCCGGCCGCAACGAGAAGGGGATCGATTATTCCATGAACGCCGACCGTGCGTTGCAGGACATCGCCAACCCCAATCTCATGACGCTTGAGAAGGTTCTGGCGGCAGTGCCGGTAAACGACAGCGTCGCGCAGGTGATCGCCCAGGAAGGCATTTTCGACCGGGCGACCAACAAGCTGAAGATGACCGCCCCTTTTGACATCAATCTCAGCAATGGCATACAAGCGAAGTTCCAGTCTGCGGATGTCGATCTGAAGGCCGGGAAAATGAGCAGCCAGGAGCCGGTTTCGATCAAAACAAACGACGGCTCGATTGTTGCGCAATCGATTGACATCGCCGATAATGGCAAGACAATTACATTTTCGGGGCAGGTACGGGCACGTATCGCTGCATCCAATATCAAGAATGAAGGCAAGTGAGAGCCCGGTCCAGATGATGCAAATTTCCCGTCCCGTTTCCCTTGGCAAATCCGCCGGCCTTGCAGCCGCAGGTCTTGTTTTTTCGTGTCTTGCAACTGTGGCTTTCGCCCAGAACACCACCAGCAACATGCAGGGCGTCAAGCTCTCCGGCGACCAGCCGATCGCGATTGAAAGCGATCAGCTCGAGATTCGCGATCAGGAGCGCAAGGCCTATTTCACCGGCAATGTGAAAGTGGTGCAGGGAACGACCACCCTTCAGGCCGGCAAGATGACCGTGAATTACAAGGGCGAGGGTTCTTCGCTCACCAGCGGCGATGCCAATATCGAAAAAATCTTCGTCGACAATAATGTCTATCTGACGTCCGAGACCCAGAAGGCGACGGCCGATCACGGCGAATTCGACATGGCGGCGCAGACCTTCATTCTGACCGGCAAGCAGGTCGTGCTTTCGGAGGGCACGAATGTGTTCACCGGCTGCAAGCTCACCGTTCTGATGAATACGGGACAGGCCAAGCTGGAAAGCTGCGGCGGCCCTGTCCGGATCATGCTCGATCCGAAATCGCAGAAAAAACAGTAGTCTTTCCTCGTGAAGATACCCTCGATCTCAAAGATATTCAGCGGCGGGCGCAGCCGATCCGCGGACGCGGCCTCGCCGGCGGACAAGACCCCCTATCAGGGCACGCTGATCGCGCATGGCCTGACGAAGACCTATAATACGCGCCGTGTCGTCAACGGGGTTTCGCTGGTCGTGCGCCGTGGCGAGGCCGTGGGACTGCTCGGCCCGAACGGTGCGGGCAAAACCACCTGTTTTTACATGATCACGGGCCTGGTGCCCGTGGATACCGGCAAGATCGCCATCAACGGCAATGATGTCACCACCATGCCGATGTATCGACGCGCCCGTCTCGGCGTCGGTTATCTGCCGCAGGAAGCATCGATCTTCCGGGGATTGACGGTCGAGGAAAACATCCGCGCCGTGCTGGAAGTGCATGAGCCGGACGCTGCCAAGCGCAACCGCAAGCTCGATGAGTTGCTGGAAGAGTTTCATATCGCGCAACTGCGAAAGTCGCCTGCCGTGGCGCTTTCGGGTGGCGAGCGGCGGCGTCTGGAAATCGCGCGGGCACTCGCGACCGATCCGACCTTCATGCTGCTCGACGAACCTTTCGCGGGCGTCGATCCGATTTCGGTCAGCGATATCCAGAATCTGGTGAGACACCTGACAGCGCGCGGGATCGGCGTTCTCGTGACCGACCACAATGTCCGTGAAACGCTCGGTCTCATTGACCGCGCATACATCATCCATGCCGGCGAGGTGCTGACGCATGGACGTCCGGACGATATCGTCAACAATCCGGATGTACGCCGTCTCTATCTCGGCAATAATTTTAGCCTTTAAACGCCTAGAGCGGGATAGCGAAAAGTGTGTGCGGTTTTCGCTTGAAATCCCGCTCTAATTATATGATCTAGATCATGATTTAAGATTTCAGGTCGTTTCGACCTAAAATCATCATGATCGGCGCGCGAAAGATTCTTCATCGCGCCCCGCCCTGACGCTTGACCAAACAAGATAAAAAAGCAATTTTTGGGCCAAGTTCCGTCGTCTCAGTAAAATTTCTGGAAAATCAGGCGACGGAGAAGCTGTAAGGGGAGTTTCGCGTCCACCATGGCATTGTCTGCCAGCCTTTTGCTGCGTCAAAACCAGTCTCTCGTGATGACACCGCAACTGATGCAGTCCATCCAGCTGCTTCAGATGACGCATTTCGAGCTGACGCAGTTCATCGCGCAGGAGGTGGAGCGCAATCCGCTGCTGGAAATTGCGGCAAACGATGGCGATTTGAGCAGCGATGCCCCGGCAGAGACGGAAAGTTTCGGCGACGCGGACGGCGAAGGCTCGGAGAGATCCGCCACGGTGACGCCCGACAGCGACGACTGGTATGGCGACCGCGCCGCAAATCTCGGCGAGCAACTGGATACCAGCTTCGAAAACGTCTTTCCCGACGATGCCGAGCCCAGAAAGGCCGATGCGCCTGAACTGGCTGGCCAATGGAAATCCATGCCCGGCCAGGAGTCGGGGGAAAGTTACGATCTCGATGATTTCGTCGCGGCCAGACAGAGCCTCAGCGACCATCTCAATCAACAACTGCCGCTCGCCATATCCGCCGCCGAGGACCGGATGATCGCCGATGCGCTGATCGGCCAGCTTGACGAGACCGGCTATATTGCGGCGGATGCCGTCGACGACGTCGCCGAACGGCTGGGCGCGGCCCCGTCAGTGGTCGAGCACGTTCTAAAGACGCTTCAGGGCTTCGATCCACCGGGTGTATTTTCCCGTTCCTTAAGCGAATGTCTGGCGATCCAGCTTGCCCAGAAGGACCGGCTCGACCCGGCCATGCGGGCTTTCATCGACAATCTGGAACTTCTGGCGAAACGCGACTTCGCCTCCCTTAAAAAAATCTGCGGCGTCGATGAGGAAGACCTCCTCGACATGCTGGCGGAAATCCGCACGCTCAACCCCCGCCCCGGCGCGGGTTACGATTCGATGGTTTCGGAGACCATCGTTCCCGACATTATCGTTCGCCCCTCCTCCACCGGCGGCTGGCTGGTGGAAATCAATCCCGAGACGCTGCCGCGCGTGCTCATCAACCAGAGTTATTTCGCCGAGGTGTCGAAACACAAGGCACGCGCAGGCGAGGATCAGGATTTCCTGACTGAGTGCATGCAGACGGCGCATTGGCTGACCCGCAGCCTCGATCAGCGCGCCCGGACGATCATGAAGGTCGCGACGGAAATCGTGCGCCAGCAGGACGCCTTTCTCGTCAATGGCGTGGATCACCTGCGCCCGCTGAACCTCAAGACGGTGGCCGACGCCATCAAGATGCACGAATCCACCGTCAGCCGGGTGACATCGAAAAAATATATGCTGACGCCGCGCGGTCTGTTCGAACTGAAATATTTCTTCAGCGTGTCCATCAGCGCCGTGGAAGGCGGAGACAGCCATTCGGCGGAAGCGGTGCGCCACCGCATCAAGGCCATGATCGCGCAGGAGGCCGCCGAGGCGGTTCTTTCAGACGACGATATCGTCGACAATCTGAAAAAGAGCGGCATCGATATCGCCCGCCGCACCGTCGCCAAATATCGCGAGGCGATGAACATCCCCTCCTCCGTGCAGAGACGTCGGGAAAAGAAGGCGCTGGCCAAGCTGTCCGCCTTCTGAGCGGCGGCCGCGATCACGTTTATGGCGGTTTTTTGCCGCACCATTGACTCTTGCCACGGCAAGGGCTAGAAGCCCGCCGCACACGTAAGCAAGGTCATTTGTAACGGATTCATCTCCACCGTCCATGGGCGTAAAATTCGAATGAGGGCTTTTTAAGGTCTTCGAAACGCTTGGATGCGCGCGCGGCTTGACGTAAGCTGGTACTCGCAAATCACTACAAAAAGGAAAATTTCCATGAGTGTGCGTGTATCTGGTAAACATATGGAGATCGGTGAATCTTTCCGCCAGCGGATCGAGGACAATATAGGTCTGGCGGTTACCAAATACTTCGATGGGGGGTATTCAGGCCAGGTGACCGTGGAGAAGTCCGGATCGCGTTTTGCCGCGGACTGCAAGCTGCATCTCGATACGGGCGTTGTGTTGCATGCGGCGGGTCAGGCAAATGATCCGCAGGCCAGCTTCGATGCCGCCGCAGAGCGGATCGAGAAGCGCCTGCGCCGCTACAAGCGCAAGCTTAAGGACCACCACAATGGTGCGAATGGCGTGTCGCAGGAAATCGCCTATACGGTGATGGATGCTATTCCCGATGAGGACCACGAGGTTCCTGAAGATTACGCACCCACCATCGTAGCGGAGAGTTCGAAACAGATTAAGACAATGTCCGTCGCCAGCGCCGTGATGGCGCTCGACATGACGGACGAACCGGTTCTGCTGTTCCGCAGCCCGGGCAAGGAATATCTCAACATCGTTTACCGGCGTCATGACGGCAATATTGGCTGGATCGACGCGGAAACGATCAAGAGCTGAACAGTCTGACAAGACGTGGGAGGCAGAGCGCGAAAGCGTAGCTGCCTCCTGCATCGTCTCGATGGCATGAAGGAAAAAGAGAATGGCGTTGGCAGATTTGCTGCAACAAGATGCGATTATTCCCGCCCTCAAGGTGAATTCCAAAAAGCAGTTGCTTCAGGAGCTGGCCGCAAAGGCAGCCAGAATTACCGGAGTCTCGGAACGGGAAGTTTTCGACGTCATCCTCCAGCGTGAGAAACTCGGCTCCACCGGTGTGGGCCACGGCATCGCCATTCCGCATGGCAAGCTCAACAGCATCCATCAGATCACCGGCGTCTTCGCACGTCTTGAAACACCGGTCGATTTCGAAGCGCTGGACGACCAGCCGGTCGATCTGGTTTTCCTGCTGCTCGCGCCCGAGGGCGCCGGCGCGGATCACCTGAAGGCGTTGTCCAGAATTGCACGCGCCCTGCGCGACCCTGAACTGGTCGCCAAGCTGCGCGCCACCGATTCCGACACCGCAATCTACGCTTTCCTCAATCAGGAGCAGGCGACGGCGGCTTGATCGCAGGCTAACTCCTTCTGTTTAACGGCAATAAAAAACGCGCCCTGAAGGCGCGTTTTTTATGACGTAAGGATAGATGCCTTACGCGTCTTTTTCATTGAGAGACGAGGTGCCCGGCTCGGCCGATGCGGCAACTTCCGCCTTCGGGCCGCCCTTGGCAACGCCGACCATTGCCGGGCGCAGGACGCGGTCGCCAATGGTGAAACCGGCCTGAACGACCTGAAGCACGGTATTGTTCGGAACCGCCGGATTCGGAATTTCGAACATGGCCTGATGGAAATTCGGGTCGAACTTCTGGCCCTCGGCATCGATCTTCTTCACGCCGTGGCGTTCCAGCGTCGACAGCATCGAACGTTCCGTCATCTCGACGCCTTCGATCAAACCATTGAGACCGGCTTCGCCATTGGTCTTGAGTTCATCGGGAATGGCTTCAAGCGCGCGGCGAAGATTATCGGAAACGGCGAGCATATCGCGCGCGAAACCAGCGAGCGAATAGGCTTTCGCATCCTTGACATCGCGTTCCGTGCGACGGCGAAGATTGTCCATTTCGGCCGCAAGGCGCAGGAACTTGTCACGCAGGTCGGCATTTTCAGCCTTGAGCAGCTCGACCGGATCAGGTTCGGCAGCGTCAATCGGCTCTTCCCCGGCGAGCACGGGTTCGACAAACTCTTCGGCGACGTCCGCGTCAGGTCCGGGCTTTTTTGTATCGTCGGTCATGACGTTCTCCAGATTTGAATATGTTGGTTGCGCCCGATATCGAGCTTTGACGGGCAAAAATCAAGGCTTGCGGCGAAAAGCTTGCCGCATTCCCTGACCTTGCCGGTCTGTCCTATCTCTGCTTGCGGGAAAGGCGGGCCATGATCTGCGCCGTATAGTCCACCATCGGCACGATACGGGCGTAATTCAGACGGGTCGGGCCAATGACACCGACCGCACCCACGACACGATTATCCTCGTCACGATAGGGCGCGACGATCAGCGACGAACCGGACAGCGAAAACAGCTTGTTTTCCGAGCCGATGAAAATCCTGACCCCCGAGCCGCTTTCGGCGAGATTGAGGATTTCGATGAGATTTTCCTTGCGCTCCAGGTCGTCGAACAGCAGGCGCACCCGATCGATATCTTCCTCACCGGCGAGACCTTCGAGCAGGTTGGAGCGACCGCGAACGATGAGACGGCCAAGCTTGCCTTCCTCGTTATCTCCCGCCCATACCGCCAGACCACGCTCCACGAGGTCCTGCGCCAATATGCCGAGTTCCGATTGCAGCTCCGCCCGCTGCGTCTGAAACTGACCGCGCAACTCATGCAGCGTCTGACCGGAGAGATGGGCATTGATGAAATTCGCCGCTTCGGTCAATTGCGACGAGGAGATACCGGCCGGCAATTCGATGATGCGGTTTTCGACCTGATTGTGGTCGCCCACCAGCACGGCGAGCGCCTTGGTGGGCTCCAGCCTTATGAATTCGACATGCTTGAGGATGACGTCGTTCTTCGCCGTCAATACGAGGCCCGCGCCGCGCGACATGCCGGACAGCATGCGGCTCGCCTCCGTCAACAGGCCTTCCAGCGACTGTTCGTGGCCGGCGACCGGCCCGATCTGACGGTCGATAGTCGCCCTTTCCTCGGCGGGCAGATCACCCACCTGCATAAAAGCGTCAACAAAGAAACGCAGCCCCGTCTGGGTCGGCAGGCGACCGGCGCTGATATGCGGCGAATAGATGAGGCCAAGCTCTTCGAGATCGCTCATGACATTACGAACGGAGGCGGGTGAAAGCGACATCGGCAACAGCCGCGACAGGCTGCGCGATCCGAGCGGCTCGCCCGTATCGAGATAGCCTTCGACGATGCGCCGGAAAATTTCCCGAGACCGTTCATCCAGCAGCGATGCCTGATCTTTTGATAGCGGTGCGGAAAAACCCATTTCGTCCGTTCTTTGTCGTTCAAACCAGCTCACATCAATATAATGCGTTGCAACGCCGCGGCAAAATGGAAATTGGCTTTGCAAAAGCCCGGACCTCGCCTTAGAAGGCAGGGACCAACATGGAGAGTGGATCATATGCGGCCTTCAGGCAGAAAAACCGACCAGATGCGCAAGGTTTCCTTCGAGCGCAATTTCTCGAAACATGCCGAAGGTTCCTGTCTCGTGAAATTCGGCGACACGCATGTGCTCGTCACCGCAAGCCTTGAAGAAAAGACGCCGCCGTGGCTGCGCAACAGCGGCAAGGGCTGGGTCACCGCCGAATATGGCATGCTGCCGCGCTCCACCCATGAGCGCATGAAGCGCGAAGCCGCTTCCGGCAAGCAGGGCGGTCGCACGCAGGAAATCCAGCGCCTCATCGGCCGTTCGCTGCGCGCCGTCGTCGATCTGCAGGCGCTCGGCGAGCGCCAGATCAGCATCGACTGCGACGTGATCCAGGCCGATGGCGGCACTCGCACCGCCTCCATCACGGGCGCATGGATTGCGCTGCACGATTGCCTGAAATGGATGGAAACCCGTAACATGATCAAGGTTGAGAAGGTTCTGAAGGACCATATCGCCGCGATCTCCTGCGGCATCTTCGCCAACCAGCCGGTGATCGATCTCGATTATCTCGAGGATTCCTCCGCCGAGACCGATGCAAATTTCGTCATCACCGGCTCCGGCGGCATCGTCGAGGTTCAGGGCACAGCGGAAGGCGCGCCCTTCTCGGAGGAAGAATTCCTGACGCTGCTCGGTCTTGCCAAGGCCGGTTGCAGCGAACTGGTCGCCCTTCAAAAACAGGCGATCGCCTGAGCCGACAGGAAAGCACCATGCGCAAGCTCGATACCAGAACGATCGTCGTCGCCAGCCACAACAAGGGCAAGATCGCCGAAATCGCCGATCTGATCGGGCCTTTCGGCTTCTCCGCCAAGTCGGCGGCGGAGCTGAATTTCGAAGAGCCGGATGAGACGGGTACGACCTTCGAGGAAAATGCCGCAATCAAGGCGCTTGCCTCCGCTAAGGCATCCGGCCTTCCGGCTTTGTCCGACGATTCCGGGCTGGTCATCGATGCGCTGGATGGTGCGCCAGGTGTCTATACCGCCAATTGGGCGGAAACGGCCGACGGCACGCGCGACTTCGCCATGGCGATGCAAAAGGTCGAGGATGCGCTGGCCGAGCGTGGCGCATCGAAGCCGGAAGACCGCACCGGCCGCTTCGTCAGCGTGCTGTGCCTAGCCTGGCCGGATGGGCATCTCGAATATTTCCGCGGCGAGGTGGAAGGCACGGTGGTGTGGCCGCCACGCGGAACGAGCGGTTTCGGTTACGATCCGGTCTTCAAACCGGAAGGATACGACACCACATTCGGCGAGATGAGCGCGGATGAAAAACACGGCTGGAAACATGGCGACGCCTTCGCGCTTTCGCACCGTGCCCGGGCGTTTAAAAAATTCGTAGAAACCTGCCTGGAGGCATGAACCCGATGGTCGGGGAGCATCAACTTTCTGCCCCCGGCGCGTCGCTTCTGCCGGATACGGGCGATCCCGGTTTCGGGATTTATCTGCATTGGCCCTTCTGTGCGGCCAAATGTCCCTATTGCGATTTCAACAGCCATGTCCGCCACCGGCCGGTGGATCAGGAACGGTTTACGGCGGCCTTTCTCCGTGAAATGGAACATATGCGGACGCTGAGCGGCCCGCGTGTCGTAACCAGCATCTTCATGGGCGGCGGCACGCCATCGCTAATGGACCCGCAGACGGTCGCGGCACTTCTCGATGGCGTCTCGCGCTTCTGGCATGTGCCGGATGGTATCGAGATCACCATGGAAGCCAATCCTTCCAGCGTCGAGGCGGAGCGTTTTCGCGGTTACCGCGCGGCGGGCGTCAACCGTGTCTCGCTCGGCGTGCAGGCGCTGAACGACCGCGACCTGAAGTTCCTTGGCCGCCTGCATGATGTTGCCGATGCCTTGAAAGCCATCCGGCTGGCGCGGGAGATTTTTCCGCGCATGTCCTTCGATCTCATCTATGCCCGCCCGAACCAGACGGTGGCCGAATGGGACGCCGAGCTGAAAGAGGCTGTCTCCTACGCGGTCGACCATCTTTCGCTCTATCAGCTGACCATCGAGGAAGGCACACCCTTTTACGGGCTGCACAAGGCCGGCAAGCTCATCGTGCCGGATGGCGAACATTCGGCCGTGCTTTATGAGGCGACGCAGGAAATCACCGAGCGTTACGGCATGCCGGCCTATGAGGTTTCCAACCATGCCCGGCCCGGCGCTGAAAGCCGTCACAACCTGACCTACTGGCGTTATGGCGATTATGCCGGCATCGGCCCCGGCGCGCATGGACGCCTGACGAGAGGCGCTTCCAAGCTCGCAACCGCCACCGAGCGCCACCCGGAAAACTGGCTCGAAACCGTTGAGCGGGAAGGCCACGGCATGGTCGATCAGGAACTGCTTGGCGTTGATGAGCAGGCCGATGAATTGCTGCTGATGGGGCTTCGCCTGCGCGAAGGCATCGATCTCGCCCGCTGGAGCGATCTTTCCGGCCGCGATCTCGATCCGGAAAAGGAGGAATTCCTCCTCCAGCACGGTTTCGTGGAGAGGCTCGGCAATTCCCGCCTGCGCTGCACGCCTTCCGGCATGCTTATTCTGGATGCGGTGGTGGCCGATCTCGCCTGCTGACGCTAGCCTCCACCCAGCTTTAGCCCAATAAACAAGACGACAAAAAAAGCGGCCCGAAGGCCGCTTTTTTTATGCGTTGTTTTCGTTGATCAGGCGTTTCAGCAGCTCGACCTCATGGCCGAGCTTGGTGTCGCCGGAAATCAGTTCCTCGATCTTGCGCACGGCATGCAGAACCGTGGTGTGATCGCGACCGCCGAAACGGCGACCGATCTCGGGGAAGGAACGCGGCGTCAGCATCTTTGCCAGATACATGGCGATCTGGCGCGGCTTGACGATAACGCGGGTACGGCGGTTGGACACCAGCTCCTGTCGCGACACATTATAGTGCTTGGCGACGATGCGCTGAATATCCTCGATGCGTACACGCTTGGCCTCACCCGTCCCGACGAGATGCGACAGCAGCTCATCGACACGATCAACCGAGAGGTTCGGCTCGAAGGAGCGACGGAACATCAGCTGGTTGAAGGCGCCTTCCAGTTCGCGTCCGCTTGCCGTCACGCTCTTGGCCACATGGGTCAGGATTTCATCCGAAATCTCGAAGGACGGATCGTCCTGACGTGCCGAGCCGAGGCGGCGGTTGAGCATTTCGTAGCGCATGTCATAGTCGGGACCTTCGATCTCGATGGCCATGCCGCCCTGAAGACGCGAACGGACACGCGGATCGAGCGATTCCAGCTCCCATGGCGCACGGTCAGCAGCGACCACGACCTGCTTGGCGCTGTCGAGCAGCATGTTGAGCAGATGGCAGAATTCGTGCTGGATCATCTTGCCCTGCAGGAACTGCATGTCGTCGATGACGAGCAGGTCGATATTGCGCAGCGTGTCCTTCAGCGTCAGCGCGTCATTGTCGCGGATCGCAGTGGCGAAACGCCACATGAAATATTCGGCCGTCAGATAGACCACGCGCGGATTGCGCGGGCTGTCGATGGCGGCATTGGCGATTGCCTGCAGAAGATGCGTCTTGCCGAGGCCGACACCCGCATGAATGAACAGCGGGTTGAAGCGCACGGCGCCGGCACCGGCTTCGGCGATCGTCTTTGCCGCCGCAAGGGCGACGCGGTTGGACGAGCCCTCGACAAAGGTATCGAAGGTGAAACGTGTGTCGAGCGGCGAACCGAACAACGGCCCGGAACCGCCCTGACGCAGGGTCGCCTGCGAAGCCGCAGGCTGTGCAGCAGGCGTCGCGGGCTGCGACGGAATGAAGGACTTGTTACGTTGAACCGCGCCGACCTCCGGAACGGGCTGCGCCCTTTCCTCGGTCTGAGCCGGACGGACCGGGCGGCTGGCCGAGCGGACCAGAATCTCCACCTTCAGCACATCCGGATCCTCGCTCTGGACGAGGTTCGTGATCAGATCCATATAACGGTTGTTGATCCAGGACTTCAGAAAGGTCGTCGGAACGGTAAAACGGACGACGCTTTTCGAAACGGAATGGAGTTTGAGCCGTGCAAACCAGCTTGCATAGACCTCCGGACCAACCTGTGCCTTGAGCCGCGCGCTAAAACGTTCAAACAGCGCATCGTGCGTCATTGCCGATTTGTCCCCTGCCGCATCTGAGCAAGCTGCATCACGCGTCTTTGGTGCGCGGTCCCCATCAGCCACCGCACCCATCGCCAAATTCAATTGCATATTGCCGCCTTTCAAATTGCCAATCATAGCCTGACGATCAAAGATCGATCGCCAGAGATCCCCCTCGTATATTTTTGCCTCCAGCGTTCCCCTCGAAAGAACGTCAAAGGCGACTACTCGTTTGCGAGCCGGTTATCCCATTTCCCTCCCCCTCATGGAGAGGCCTGCGACACGCTAAAACGCTCCTTTCGTTACAACCTTAAGGCGCATTCTTGAGGACAAAAAACTCCCGCCCGTTCCGGAGACCGAAACGGCACAAAAAGCTCCATGACCTGAAAAAACGGACCCCGAAAGACCCGCCAGCAAGAAGGTGAATATCGTCGATACGATCATCGAGATAATCTGTGGACTGAGATCCGCACCCCTTGTTGAAATGCATTTAGGCAGGATCGTGGGGAGAGATCAATGGCGTTTTTTCTGCAAAAACTCAGATCGGCCATTGACTCGCAAAGGCCGTTTTGCATCACCGACAAGGTGCGAAGCAGAATCGCTTATGAATCAATGAGATTCAATTTTGGCAATTTTTGAGAGCTGATTTTGGCAAAAAAATAAAAATCTTCTTGACTCAAAACTAGCCGCGACTTCCGTAGAGAAAGCCCCCGAGTTTTCCAGAGACCTCCAACAAGCTATTGTTTTTATTACAAATTTCCTGTCGTCCATCTGACATGCGTTTGTCACGTTACGGCAGCAATGGTTAACGGGCAGTTAGAATCACAAAAAGCCCGGTCAAAAGACCAGGCTTTTTGAATAATTATTTGTGATTAGCCGGATTAGGCGGAAAGAGCCTTAACGCGCTGTGCGAGACGCGACACCTTGCGGGATGCGGTGTTGCCGTGCAGAACGCCCCGGGTGGCGGCGCGCTGGATCTCGGGCTGAGCTGCCTTCAGAGCTTCGGTGGCGACTGCGAGATCACCGGAAGCGATGGCTTCTTCGACCTTGCGGATGAAGCCGCGAACGCGCGAACGGCGAGCCTTGTTGACTGCGGTACGGCGAGCGATCTTGCGGGTCGCCTTTTTCGCCGAAGTTGTATTGGCCATGTATGCCTCTCTTCGAATTCAAACCAAATTCCGCAACCATAGGATCGGGTCGTTCGAAGACCTCACGTAACCCAAGAATGCGGGAGTAATTTCGGACAAGCCGGATGGCTTTCCTTAACCGTGGGCGGGCATATACCGCTAAAGCTTACGCCCGTCAACGCGCAAAACGCTTAAAAGCGCCGATATTCCGAATCCTTAGCGATTCCGGAAAGCGGGTTTGCGCTTTTCCACGAAGGCGGCCATGCCCTCCTTCTGATCCACTGTCGCAAAGAGCGACTGGAAGGATCGTCTTTCATATCTCAGTCCTTCCGCAAGCGGCACCTCGAAGGAGCGATTGACGCTTTCCTTGGCCATGAGAACGGAAGCACGCGACAGGGAAGCGATGCGGGTTGCCGCCTCCACCGCCTCGTCCATGAGATTTGCAGCCGGCACGACACGCGACACGAGACCGGCCCGCTCAGCCTCCGCCGCATCCATCATACGCCCGGTCAGAACCAGATCCATGGCCTTCGCCTTGCCGACCGCCCGTGTCAGCCGCTGCGAGCCGCCCATGCCAGGGATGACGCCGAGGGTGATTTCCGGCTGGCCGAATTTTGCCGTGTCCGAAGCGATGATGAAATCGCACATCATCGCCAGTTCGCAGCCGCCGCCGAGCGCAAAGCCGGATACGGCGGCGATGACCGGCTTGCGGGTGGCCGCAACCTCGTCCCAGCCGCCGAGAAAATCGCCGACATAGGCATCGACGAAATCCAGCCCCTGCATTTCCTTGATATCGGCGCCTGCCGCAAATGCCTTTTCCGAACCGGTAATAATGATCGCACCGATGGAATCATCGGCGGAAAACGAAGACAGAATGTGCCGCAGCTCTTTCAGAAGCACCGAATTGAGAGCGTTGAGCGCCTTGGGGCGGTTGAGGGTGATGACACCCACCTCATCGCGTTTCTCGACCAGTATCGTTTCATAGTCCACGGCAATCTCCCCTTCCGGCACTCCGGCTCCGTTACTTCTGGCAGGCGGCGCAATAAAAGGTCGAACGACCGGCCTGCACCACCCTTTCAACCGTACCCCCGCAGCCGGGTGTCCGGCAAGGCTGGCCTTCCTGATCGTAGACCGAAAAGGAATGCTGGAAATAACCGAGCGTTCCATCCGTCTGTATATGGTCTCGCAATGAGGAACCGCCGGCGGCGATCGCATCCGCGATCACGTCGCGGATTTTCTCCGTCAGATCGACGAGCTGCGCTTTGGGCTTGCCACCTTTCGTCACCAGCGTTCCCGCCGCCCGCAAAGGCGAAAGATGCGCGCGCCACAGCGCCTCGCAGACATAGATATTGCCGAGACCGGCAATGACCTTCTGGTCCAGCAGCGTGCTTTTCAGGGGCTGGCTTTTACCTTCAAACCGGCTCGCCAGATAATCCGCGCTCAGCGCATTGCCTGTCGGCTCCGGGCCAAGCTCGGCAAAGGCAGGGTAAAGGTCGAGCTTGTTGCGCTCCACCAGATGCATGAAGCCGAAGCGGCGCGGATCATTATAAATGACGCAGACGCGCTCTTCTCCTTTATCCAGATGAAAGACGACATGGCCATGCTTGCCGTCTTTGGAACGGGCATGGTGAAACACGCCGGGTGCATCGCCGGCCTCGCCCGCTTCCGCCTCGATGCGGAACGAGCCGGACATGCCGAGGTGGGAAACGATGGTCAGCCCATCCTCCAGTTCGATCAGAAGATATTTCGCCCTGCGCCCGAGCGACAGGATCGTCTTGCCTTCGATAAGCGCTGCAAAATCCTGCGGGAATGGAAAGCGCAAATCGGGGCGGCCGAGATGGAGCCTGCGGACCCTTGCGCCTTCCATGGCGGGCGCAAGGCCGCGTCTGACGGTTTCGACTTCTGGCAATTCTGGCATCTGGCTTATCCGACAGTTTATCGTTAGGACCATGTGGTCTATACAGTGCACGCGAAATGTCGCGCCCAGGCGATGCGGCAACAGATAGCGTTGCCATGGCGTTTCCGCTATGGTCCGCCACGCAATAAATATGGAGACAGACGATGACCGACGCCCGTACCACTGCCCAAGGCGGCATGGAAACGTCCTATGGCTTCCACAAGGTGGACGAAGGCAAAAAGCAGGGGTTGGTCAACGAAGTCTTCCACAAGGTGGCCAAACGCTACGACATCATGAACGATGTGATGTCGGCCGGCCTGCACCGGCTGTGGAAAGACGCCATGGTCTCTTCGCTTTCGCCGCGCAAGGATGCGTCCTACAAGGTTCTGGACGTTGCGGGCGGCACCGGCGATATCGCCTTCCGCATCATCGAAGCCTCCAACCGTCTGGCGCATGCCACTGTTCTCGATATCAACGGCTCGATGCTGGCCGTCGGCGAAGAACGCGCGGCAAAAAAGAAGCTTTCCGACAATCTGACCTTCGTGGAAGCCAATGCCGAGGAACTGCCTTTCGAAGCAAACAGTTTCGACGCCTATACGATCGCCTTCGGCATTCGCAACGTACCGCGCATCGACGTCGCGCTGAAGGAGGCCCATCGCGTGCTGAAGCGCGGCGGGCGGCTGCTGGTGCTGGAGTTTTCCGAGGTCGAAATGCCGTTGCTTGACCGCGTTTACGACGCCTGGTCGTTCAACGCCATCCCGCAATTCGGCAAGATGATCACGGGTGACGCCGAGCCCTATCAATATCTGGTCGAATCGATCCGCAAATTCCCCAATCAGGAGGATTTCGCGACGATGATCCGCACCGCCGGCTTCTCCCGTGTCACCTATACCAATTACACCGGCGGCATCGCCGCCCTGCATTCCGGCTGGAAGCTTTAAGACCATGGCCGGCAGACGCAGGAGACAAGCATAAGCATGAGTACTTTGGGCGCATATTTCCGCCTCGCAAGGGTTGGCTGGGTTCTCGTGCGCGAAGGCGTCGTGCTGGCCCTGCCTTCCGATGACCTGCCTGCTCCCGCCCAATTGTTGAAAGCGCTGCTGAAGCCATTCGCCCGCAGCAAGGCGAAAAGGGCGCAGCGCAGCGACCGTCTGGCGGTGGCTGTGGAGCGGCTTGGTCCTTCCTATGTGAAGATGGGTCAGTTTCTCGCCACCCGGCCGGATGTGGTGGGCGCCGACTTCGCCGACGATCTCGCGAGCCTTCAGGACCGCATGGCCTTCTTCCCGGCGGCTGCGGCGAAGGCGAATATCGAAGGCTCGCTCGGCCGTTCGGTGTCCGATCTCTACAGGGAGTTCGGCGATCCTATCGCCGCCGCCTCCATTGCCCAGGTTCATCCGGCAATGGTGGATACGCCGAAGGGGCCGCGCAAGGTGGCCGTCAAGGTCATCCGCCCCGGCGTGCGCCAGCGTTTCCAGAACGACCTCGAAGCGATGTATCTGATCGCCGATCTGCAGCAGCGTTTCGTCCGCTCCGCCCGTCGCCTGCGCCCCGTCGAAGTGACACGCACGCTGGAGCAGACCACCAAGATCGAGATGGATCTGCGGCTCGAGGCCGCCGCCCTTTCCGAACTTGCGGAAAACACCAGGAACGATCCCGGGTTCCGAGTTCCCGAGGTCGATTGGGAGCGCACCGGGCGCGATGTCGTCACCATGGAGTGGATCGACGGCGTCAAGATGTCGGATATCGAGGGGTTGAAGGCCGCCGGCCACGACCTGAACAAACTCGCCGACACGCTGATCCAGTCCTTCCTGCGGCACACGCTGCGCGATGGTTTTTTCCATGCAGACATGCATCCCGGCAATCTCTTCGTCGATGCTGAGGGCGAGATCGTCGCCGTCGACATGGGCATTGCCGGACGTCTCGGAAAAAAGGAACGCCGCTTCCTTGCCGAGATCCTCTACGGCTTCATTACCCGCGATTACATGCGGGTGGCGGAAGTGCATTTCGAGGCCGGTTACGTGCCGGGCCATCACGATATAGCAAGCTTCGCCCAGGCGATCCGCGCCATTGGCGAACCGATCCACGGCCAGCCGGCCGAGACGATCTCCATGGGCAAGCTTTTGACGCTGCTATTCGAAGTGACCGAGCTTTTCGACATGGAAACGCGGCCGGAACTGGTGATGCTGCAAAAGACCATGGTGGTGGTGGAAGGCGTGTCGCGCATGCTCAATCCGCGCTTCAACATGTGGAAGGCGGCAGATCCGGTCGTCGGCGGCTGGATCAGGGACAATCTCGGCCCGAAACGCATCGTCACCGATCTGAAGGACGGCGTGAAGGCGGCCCTCAAGCTTGCCGAGGCAGCGCCGGAGATCGCCGCCAAGACGGAGAAGCTGCATTCCGAGTTGATGTATATGAGCGAGAACGGCCTACGTTTCGATGCGCAGACGGCTGAAGCCATCGGCAAGGCGGAAGCGCGCCACACCAAATGGGGACGGGCGGCACTCTGGGTCATAGCGCTGACGCTTCTTTACATTGCAATCAGGATAAGCTGAGCATCTCGGCACCGGTGAGTGCCATGTTTGTGTAATGCATTGGAGCGATAAGGGCCTGATCTCCAATCGAGACAGGTGATCGATGCGGGGTAAGGGCTGCTTTGATGCCTGCGCGGAATTGCGCCGGCGGTATAGACGGATGATGCCGGACGGGATTTGATTTTGATGGCAAAAGCGCAAGTACTGAAAGAGGCCCTTTCCTATTCTTCGTGGCCGCTGGTGTTCGTCGGCGGCCTTGTGGGGTCCTATTTCGCTTTCACGAGCAGCCATCCGATCGCGGCCTTTTTGACCGTTTATGCGGGCGCGGTTTTGAGCCTGTTTCTTCTCGAACGCTATATTCCCTACGAAATCCAATGGCTTGAGGGTGATGGCGAGACCGTGAACAGCATCGGCCACACGCTTTTGACGAAAGGGCTGGTCCAGCTCGCAGCCGCCGCAGCGGCAATCTTCCCGATGGTGACCGCCAATGTGCTGCAGCCGCTCGCCGCCATGCGTTTCGACCTCTGGCCGTCTCATCTGCCGATGATCGTTCAGGTCGCCCTTGCGGTGACGATTGCCGAATTCGGCCTCTACTGGTCCCACCGTATTGCGCATGAAACCGTATTCTTCTGGCGTTTCCATGCGCTGCATCACAGCGTCGTGCGGCTCTGGGTCGTCAATACGGGACGGTTCCATGTGGCCGATTCCCTGTTCAAGATCGCGCTCAGCCAGATTCCACTCTATTTCATGGGTGCGCCGCTACAGGTTTTCTGGTGGCTAGGTGCCGTTACCGCATTCATCGGTATTTTGACCCATTGCAACGTCGATATGAAAACGGGGCCGCTCGATTACGTGTTCAGCACACCGCGCCTGCACCGCTGGCACCATTCGAAGCAGCTTCCGGAAGGAAACACCAATTACGGCGAGAACCTCGTCTTCTTCGATCTGATCTTCGGCTCCTACCATAATCCCGACAGGCCTTCTTCCACCGATATCGGTATCAAGGGCAAGATTGCGAAAGGATTCCTGCCGCAGCTCCTGCAGCCCTTCACCAAGGAAGGCGTCCGCCAGATCATCGGCAAGGACACCAAACTGGACTGAACCGAAAACTAGAGGGCACGCGCAGTATCGATCACGATACCGAGTTCGCCCCGCAGTTTTTTGGTCAGACCGGCTGCGACAAGCTCATAGGAGCGGCGCACATAATGCTCCAGTTCTTCCTGTTCGAGCGGGGAATGATCGCCAATCGATATCCATTTGCGTTTGGCGAAATAGGGCGCCTGCCCTATGCCTTCCAGCGAGGTCAGTATTTCGAAGCTCTCTTCCGAGCATTTCACGACCAGCCGCCAGTCCTCCCGCTCGCCAAGCACGGCAAAGACCTTGTCGCCCACTTTGGCGACATGGGAATCCCACTGATCGACAAAACGCACGCCCGGCCATTTACCGAGCACCTTGTCGAAAGTCTTGCGATCGAACAGGCTCATGCGAGTTTCTCCGCGATCAGGGCCGCCAGACGTTTTGCAACGTCGGCCTTGTCGAGATCCGGCCAGGCGTCGATGCCATCTGCGGAAATGATCTTCACGCTGTTGCGGTCTCCGCCCATGATGCCGGTTTCAGACGAAACATCATTCGCGACGATATAGTCCGCGCCTTTGCGCTCCAGCTTCGCCCGGCCGTTCTTCTCGACATCCTGCGTTTCGGCGGCGAAGCCCACCACAATCCTCGGGCGCTTTTCATGATGGCCGACGGTTTTGAGAATATCGGGATTTTCCGTCAGTTGCAGCGCCGGCGGCGCATCGCCCGGCTGCTTCTTGATCTTCTGCTCCGACGAGCCCGTCACCCGCCAGTCGGCGACGGCGGCGACCATGACGGCGATATCCGCCGGCAGTCTCGATATCACCGCATCGCGCATCTCCTCGGCGCGCTCGACATGGATCGTCGTGACCCCGGCAGGATCGGCGATGGTGACCGGGCCGGAAACCAGCGTAACCTCCGCCCCCAGTTCCGCCAGAGCCGCCGCAATGGCATGGCCCTGCTTGCCCGAGGAGCGGTTGGCGATGTAGCGCACCGGGTCAATCGGTTCATGCGTGGGGCCGGAGGTCACGATCGCCGTTCTGCCCTTCAGGGGCTTTGGCCCCTCATCCAGCAGTGCGACGACGGCTTCGACGATCTGCAATGGCTCGGCCATACGGCCAAGACCTGTTTCACCCTTCTCTGCCATCTCACCGGCCATCGGGCCGACGAAAAACACGCCGTCTTCTTTCAGCGTTTCGACATTACGCAGTGTGGGCTTTGCCGCCCACATTTTCGGGTTCATCGCCGGTGCCACCAGCACCTTTCGATCCGTCGCGAGAAGAATGGTGGAGGCAAGATCGTCTGCCAGACCATTCGCCATCTTCGCCATCAGATCGGCGGTGGCGGGCGCCACAAGCACGAGGTCGCAGTCACGCGCCAGCCTGATATGGCCGACATCCTGTTCATCCTGCCGGGAAAAGAGATCGGTGAAGACATGGGTGGCGGAAAGTGCACCGACAGCAAGCGGCGTGACAAATTCCTGGGCGCCCTTCGTCATCACCGGCGTCACCTTAGCGCCGCGCTCCTTCAGGCGGCGGATGAGATCGAGGCTCTTATAGGCTGCGATGCCGCCGGAGATGATGAGGAGAATATGTTTGCCTGAAAGCGTCATGATGCCGGACCAGTTTCCCGTTTCAGGGGAAACTAGAGCATTTCCAGTGAAAACGTAATCACCTTCAATGCTCTAGCTCTTTGTTTTTTCCGCATTTCCGGACGGAAAACCGCTGCGCACTTTTCCTGAAAATGCTCGGCCCTTGGCATACAAAGTGCAATCCGGCCGATATCACGCTGCCTTGGCCACGTGATATTCCTTGATCGCAACCATCTTGATCGCCGGAAAACGCTCGGACTCATAGCGGAGCGAGAAGGCATCCTGCGCCAGAAACACCGGATCGCCATCCAGATCGCGGGCGATATCGCCGCGCTTGACGTTGAGGAACTTGTCCATTTCCGTCGGCTGATCGGAGGAAATCCAGCGGCAGACGGAAAAGCGCGACATTTCGAAGGAGACCGGCAGGCCATATTCGCCCATCAGACGCTCCTTCAACACGTCGAGCTGCAGCGCACCAACAACGCCGACGATGGCCGGCGAACCGTCTTCCGGCGAAAAGAGCTGCACGACGCCCTCTTCCGCCATCTGCTGCAGGGCTTCCTTCAGCTTCTTGGCCTTCATGGCGTCTTCCAGACGCACGCGCCGGAGAATTTCCGGCGAAAAGTTCGGCACGCCCTGGAAAACCAGGTTTTCACCCTCGGTCAGCGTATCGCCGATGCGCAGCGTACCATGGTTCGGGATGCCCACCACGTCACCCGCAAAGGCCGTATCGGCCAGCTGGCGCTGCGAGGCGAAGAAGAACTGCGGCGCAGTGAGGCCCATCTGTTTGCCGGTGCGAGCAAGCCGCGCCTTCATGCCGCGCTCCAGCTTGCCGGAGCAGATGCGGGCGAAAGCGATGCGGTCGCGATGGTTCGGGTCCATATTGGCCTGAATCTTGAAGACGAAGGCCGTCATTTTTTCTTCAGCCGCATGTACGGTGCGGGTATCCGCCACCTGATCGCGCGGCGGCGGCGCGAAATCGCCAAGCGCATTGATGAGGTCGCGCACACCGAAATTGCGCAGCGCCGAACCGAAGAACACCGGTGTCATATGACCTTCGAGAAATGCCTGACGATCGAAAGGACGGCAGGCTTCCAGCGCCAGTTCGGTTTCTTCGACGAAAAGATGGCGCTCATTTTCCGGCAGGCGATCGGCAACCGCCTGCGGACCGTTGACCGGCATGGCTTCCACCTGCGTATCGACGCCACGGAAGGTGCTGTCGGCGAGATTATAGGCGCCGCAGAAGGTCTTTGCCCGGCCGACCGGCCAGGTGATGGGCGCGGTATCGAGCGCGAGCTTCTCTTCCACCTCATCCAGTATCTCGAAGGGGTCGCGGCTTTCGCGGTCCATCTTGTTGATGAAGGTGATGATCGGAATATCGCGCATGCGGCAGACTTCGAAGAGCTTCAGCGTGCGCGGCTCGATACCCTTGGCGGCATCGATGACCATGATCGCCGCATCCACCGCCGTCAGCGTGCGGTAGGTGTCGTCGGCGAAGTCCTCGTGGCCGGGCGTATCGAGAATGTTGAAGACACGGTCGTTATATTCGAAGGTCATGACCGAGGTGACGACCGAAATGCCGCGCTCGCGCTCGATCTTCATCCAGTCCGAACGGGTCTGGATGCGATCCTTCTTCGCCTTCACCTCACCGGCAAGCTGGATCGCTCCGCCGAACAGCAGCAGTTTTTCGGTAAGCGTGGTCTTACCCGCATCCGGGTGCGCGATAATAGCAAAGGTGCGGCGGCGGGAGACCGCCTCGGCAAGTGTTTCGGCCATCTGACAAATCCTGTGGAATTGCGGGCTATCTAGCGTTTCAGGCCCGCATTTGCAATTGACCTTGCCGCGATCTCGGCAAACTAATGCCGCATGACCCTTCAAAACGACAATCGCCCCCCTCTCCGGCTCGTCCGCCTCGCCAATGGCGCTGACCTCGAATTGCCGTCCTACGAAACCCGTGGCGCCGCCGGCATGGACCTGCGCGCTGCCGTACCTGCCGGCGAACCGCTGACCCTGCAACCGGGCGAACGCGCCCTGGTCCCGACCGGTTTCATCTTCGAGGTTCCGCAGGGATACGAGGCGCAAATCCGCCCCCGCTCCGGCCTCGCCATCAAGAACGGCATCACCTGCCTCAACTCTCCCGGCACGGTGGACAGCGATTATCGCGGCGAAGTGAAAGTCATCCTCGCCAATCTGGGCCAGGACGTTTTCGTCATCGAGCGCGGCATGCGCATTGCTCAGATGGTGATCGCTCCGGTAACCCAGGTTGTTGTGAGCGAGGTGACGGAGACCTCGCAGACGGCGCGGGGCGCCGGCGGTTTCGGCTCCACCGGCGTTTAGCGACACCGCTGGGACAGACGTGCGGACTGATTGTCTTTACCCGGCAATTTCGTTATGGATTTAGCGGATTTTTCAGGAAACACGATCATGACGCTGACGACACTTTTCGCCTATGCCACCGCCCTCTTCATCGCCGCCGCCATTCCCGGCCCCGGCATGACGGCGATCGTGGCGCGGGCGCTGGGTTCGGGCTTTCGCGAAACCTTCTTCATGGGTCTCGGGCTGGTGCTGGGCGACATGATTTACCTGACCGCTGTGATCCTGGGCCTGGCCTTCGTCGCGCAGACCTTTCAGGAAGCCTTCATGGTGCTGAAATTCGCGGGCGCGGCCTATCTCCTTTATATTGCCTGGAAGCTTTGGACCGCCGGTCTGCTGCCGCAGGAGCTGAAGGCCAAGAAAAGCACCAGCATGCCCATGTCCTTCCTGTCCGGACTGCTGATCACGCTCGGCAACCCGAAAACCATGCTGTTTTATGTGGCGCTGGTGCCGACACTGATCGATATCCGCATGATCGGCCCTTCGGAATATGCAACACTTCTCGCCATCACCTTCGTCGTGCTGATGGCGGTTCTCCTGCCTTACATCCTGCTTGCGGCCAAGGCGCGTAACCTCCTGAAAAGGCCGAGCGCCTTGACGATCCTCAACCGCACGGCGGCGGGTATTCTGGCCGGAACCGCCACCATGATCGCGATCCGCAGCACGTAAAACAAATTCGTGCATTTATGCGATTTATCGTGAAATTATTCCTGCAATTTAGGGATATTAGGACGAACGTTCGCTAGCTTGCGAAAGCTATTGCTCCTATTCTGCCGCTCAAATCTTGCGGTCTTACACAGGAGAGCATCATGCCCGAAGCCAGAAAGCCCGGACGCGGACGCGTCTATTCCTCAATTACGGAAACAATCGGCGACACGCCGATCGTGCGGCTCGACAAGCTGGCGAAGGAGAAGGGCGTGAAGGCCAACCTTCTCGCCAAACTCGAATTTTTCAATCCCATCGCTTCCGTGAAGGACCGCATCGGCGTCGCCATGATCGAAGCTCTGGAAGCGCAGGGCAAGATCACCCCCGGCAAGACCACGCTGGTGGAGCCGACCTCCGGTAACACGGGCATCGCGCTTGCCTTCGCCGCCGCTGCGAAGGGCTACAAGCTGATCCTGACCATGCCTGAAACCATGTCGGTTGAACGCCGGAAAATGCTGGCCCTGCTCGGCGCCGAACTGGTGTTGACCGAAGGCCCCAAGGGCATGAAGGGCGCCATCGCCAAGGCGCAGGAACTGGCCGAGACCCTGCCTGACGCGATCATTCCGCAGCAGTTCGAAAACCCCGCCAATCCCGATATTCACCGCAAGACGACGGCTGAAGAAATCTGGAACGACACCGAAGGCACGGTCGATATTCTCGTCTCGGGTATCGGCACCGGCGGCACCATCACCGGCACGGGTCAGGTGCTGAAATCCCGCAAGCCCGAGGTGAAGGTGATTGCCGTCGAGCCCGCGGACAGCCCGGTTCTTTCCGGCGGCAACCCCGGCCCGCACAAGATTCAGGGCATCGGCGCCGGTTTTGCACCCGCCATCCTCGATACCGGCATTTATGACGAGATCGTCACCGTGACCAATGACGAGGCTTTCGAAACCGCACGTCTGGCGGCAAGGCTGGAAGGCGTGCCGGTCGGCATCTCCTCGGGTGCGGCGCTGGCGGCGGCAATCAAGGTCGGCGCGCGGGAAGAAAATGCCGGCAAGAACATCGTCGTCATCATTCCTTCCTTTGCGGAACGCTACCTTTCGACGGCGCTTTTCGAAGGCCTTGGACTTTAAGCCAGGCTTTCAAGCGCGGTACGATCGCGCGCCAGAGTAGCGAATATTCTTATGTGCCGCCGGCTTCCGCTGGCGGCACAATGTTTTTTCAGGGAAGGCACAACAGGCGACCTTCTGGAGCATATCCGGTTTAAACGGAATCGTTAGATGTGCTCTAATTACTTGTTTTTACACACTTCCCCACCAAAAACCGCTTCGTGCCTTTACTGGAAATGTTCTATGCCGCCGTCGTCAGCCTCTCGCCAGCGATACGATAGGACACGGCTTCCGCCACATGGATACGGCCGACCGTCTGTTTGCCATCCAGATCGGCCAGGGTGCGGGCAACCTTGAGAATGCGATGATAACCGCGCGCGGAGAACTTCAGCCGCTCGGCCGCATCGCGCAGCAATTGCAGCCCGGACGCATCCGGCTCGGCATATTTTTCTATCAGGGTCGTCGTGCAGCGAGCGTTTGTGCGAATGGCGTCAAATCCCGCCGACGCGTAACGTTCCTGCTGCGCAAGGCGCGCCCGGGCGACACGGGCGGCCACCGCCGCACTCGGCTCGGACGCGACGGGGCGGATGAGATCGGCGGCAGAGACGGCGGGAACGTCGATGCGGATATCGATACGATCCAGCAGCGGGCCGGAAATGCGGGCCTGATAATCCGTCACACAACGCGGGCCTCGGGCGCAGGTGAAACCCGGCTCTCCCGCCATGCCGCAGCGGCAGGGGTTCATCGCCGCAACGAGCTGGATTTCCGCCGGATAGCTGACGCGATGATTGGCCCGCGCAATGATGCATTCGCCCGTTTCCAGCGGCTGGCGCAGTGCATCCAGCACCTGCGGCGAAAATTCCGGGAACTCGTCCAGAAAAAGAACACCGTGATGGGCGAGCGAAGCCTCACCCGGCTTGGCGCGGAGCCCTCCGCCGATCAACGCCGCCATGGTGGCGGAATGGTGCGGGGTGCGGAACGGCCTGCGGTCCGAAAGCTTGCCGCCGGATAATTGGCCAGCGATGGAATGGACCATCGACACTTCCAGCAATTCCGCCGCCTCCAGCGGCGGCAGGATGGATGGCAGGCGGGCTGCGAGCATGGATTTGCCGGAGCCGGGCGGCCCGACCATGAGCAGGTTGTGTCCGCCGGCGGCTGCCACCTCCAGCGCGCGCCGGGCGCTCTCCTGTCCTTTGATATCCACTAAATCCGGCAGATTGACCGGGTTGGCGCGAATGGCGGGCGTCGGGCGCGAGAGAAGCTGGGTGCCGCGAAAATGGTTGGCCAGCGCAATCAGGCTGCGCGGGGCGAGAATATCGATACCGGCGCCGGCCCAGGCCGCTTCCGGCCCGCTTTCAGCCGGGCAGATCAGCCCCTTGCCAAGCGCATTGGCACCCATGGCCGCTGGAAGGGCGCCCGAAACCATACCGATGGTGCCATCGAGATTGAGTTCGCCGAGAACCACATAACGTGCCAGCATTTCTGCCGGTATCGCACCCAGAGCGGCCATGAGGCCAAGCGCAATGGGAAGATCGAAATGCGATCCTTCCTTGGGCAGATCGGCAGGCGCGAGATTGACGGTGACCTTTTTTGCCGGCAGCGCCAGACCCGAGGCATGCAGGGCGGCCTGCACCCGCTCGCGGCTTTCGGCCACCGCCTTGTCGGGCAGGCCGACAATCTGGATGCCCACCTTTCCCGGCGCGACCATGACCTGCACCTCGACGGGCACACCCTCTATGCCCTGAAATGCAACCGTATTGACCCTTGCCACCATGGCCTGCCCCCGCAAACCGGCCGCGCTAGTCAGAGCTTCATGCCCTACCGCGGCCACCCGCAAGCAACGTGCCACAGGGAAAAGAATAAAACAAGAACATCCAGCGAACAATTTCTCGCTGACGATGTATTTTAGTTGTGTCTAGTTGTACTCGCGGAACAAAGCTGGACCGGCGAAAGCTCGCCTCAGAAATCCTGGGCTTCGCGCTTTTTCTCGATCGCATCCCACAACAGGCTTGCGACATCGGCACCGCCGAATTTCCGCACTTCGCGAATGCCGGTCGGCGAGGTGACGTTGATTTCCGTCATATAGTCGCCAATCACATCGATACCGACGAAGAGAAAACCGCGCTCGCGCAAGGCAGGACCGATGCGGCGGCAGATTTCTTTCTCGCGCGCCGTCAGTTCCGTCGGTTCCGGCCGGCCGCCGGCATGCATGTTGGAGCGGGCGTCGTTTTCCGCGGGCACGCGGTTGATTGCGCCAACCGGTTCGCCATCTACCAGGAGGATGCGCTTGTCGCCCTTGCGGACGTCAGGCAGATATTGCTGGGCGATGTAAGGCTCGCGGAACATCTGGCCGAACATCTCCAGCAGAGAAGAGAAATTGCGGTCGTCGCGCGCGGAATGGAAGACGCCTGCACCGCCATTGCCATAAAGCGGCTTGAGGATGATATCGCCCATTTCGTTGCGGAAGCGGGCGATTTCCTCCACATCCTTGGTGATCAGCGTCTTCGGCATCAGATCGGCGAATTCGGTGACGAAAATCTTTTCCGGCGAGTTGCGGACCCAGGCGGGATCGTTGACCACCAGCGTTTTCGGATGAATGCGTTCCAGCAGATGGGTCGAGGTGATGTAAGCCATGTCGAATGGCGGATCCTGACGCAGATGGATGACATCCATGGTCGACAGATCGACGCGCTCCGGTTCGGACAGCGAGAAATGGTCGCCCTTGATGTCGCGCAGTTCCATCTGCTCGACAGTGGCGTAAATCTTGCCATCGCGCATGGAAAGGCGCTCGGGCGTATAATGGAACAGCCGGTATCCGCGTGCCTGCGCCTCAAGGCTCATGGCGAAGGTGGAGTCACCGGCGATATTGATGCCGGAGACATGATCCATCTGGATCGCGACGTTCTTGATCTTCGCCATGCGCATGTTCCTCTTGCAGCATGCGGACGCTTTGTCGGCCCGCGGTGCCCATTGCCTCGCCTTTTCAAGCTTCCCTGCAGGACCGGTAGAAACCCGGAAATGCTTCAGAAAACCCTGAAGATGTAGGGCAGCGACCATTCAAAGGCAACTGCTGCAAGCGGTGGTTTGTGTGAGTTTTATTGAACCTTCACAATTCCGTCGGCGAAGCCGTGCAGGCCCCGCCGACTGGAATGTTTTATGGGTTCAGGCCGCCAGCTTATAGGAACGGCCGGCAAACAGCTTGTTCTTGACGCGATAGGCAAAAGCGAGCGCCTTGGGGAACGGACGGCGCATGAAAGCGACTTTGCGGACATAATCATCCACTCGCCAGGTGGCCCATGTTCCCGCAGGGAAATAGGCGACATCGCCGACCCGCAGGATGCTGATGGAACCGTCTTCCGCGGTCACATGCACTTCGCCTTCGAGAATATAGACGGTTTCATCCCAGCCGAAGAACCAGCGGAATTCCCCCGCCGTGCAATCCCACATGGCGGTGCTTGAAGCACGGTCGCCGCTTCTGGAATGATCCGCCGCGCGCGCCTGGGGGTTGCCGGAAATGATCCATTCCGGATTGATGGGGGCCGGCTGAAGCCGCAGATCGGTGCAGGATGCGCTGACGACGGCCTCGTCTTTTGACCGGCGCAAATAGGCCGGCAATATCGGCACGGTCCGGACCGCCATGGTTGCTGCGGCAGCGAACATCATTTTGAAGGACATATTAGAAAACCCCCGTGAAATATTGGAGGTCTTCTATCATCGGGATCGTAACGAAGCGGTTTTGACAATCGGCGCAATTTTAGTCATCGCGCCGATTTCTGCGATGCGCTCAGGCCGTCGCCATTTGCGCGGGCTGCGCCGCCAGCTGCTCGGCTTTACCGGCGATGCGCTTGCCGGTTTCGCTGGAGAAGAAATGCAGTTTCTCCGGCGCGATCGTGACGGAGAGCGCAGACGGAACCTCGACATCCGGCGGGAAAGCAACTGTCAGGTTCTGGTCGCCGATCATGCCGTGGATAAGTCGCTGCGAACCCAGTTCCTCGATGTAATCGACCCGAAGCGGGAAGCCCTGCTCACCGGCCGCAGCGAGGCGGAAATCTTCCGCCCGCATGCCCACCGTTACGGGGCCGGAGACAGGCGCGAAACCGTTGAGCGCAAAGAGCGACGGACCAATGGCGAGGCTATCGCCATGCAACTCGGCGTTCAGCAAATTCATGGCGGGAGAGCCGATGAAACTCGCAACGAAGGTCGAAGCAGGGGTGTGATAGACATCGAGCGGTGCGCCGATCTGTTCGATACGGCCGCCATTCAACACCACAAGACGATCGGCGAGCGTCATGGCCTCCAGCTGATCGTGGGTGACGTAGATCGAGGTGGTGCCGAGGCGCTTTTGCAGGCGCTTGATCTCGCCGCGCATGGAAACGCGCAGCTTGGCATCGAGATTGGACAGGGGCTCATCGAACAGGAAGGCCGCCGGTTTGCGCACGATGGCGCGACCCATGGCGACACGCTGCCGCTGGCCGCCGGAAAGGGCGCGCGGCTTGCGATCCAGATAAGGTTCGAGCTGCAGCATACGCGCGGCTTCGGCCACACGCGCATCGATCTCCGTCTTCGGCGTCTTGCGGTTCTTCAACCCGTATTCCAGGTTCTGGCGCACCGACATATGCGGATATAGGGCGTAGTTCTGAAACACCATGGCGATATCCCGGTCAGCCGGATCGGCCTGATTGACCACCCGGTCACCGATCTTCACTGTGCCTTCGGAAATATCCTCAAGCCCTGCGACCATGCGCAGAAGCGTGGATTTGCCGCAGCCGGAGGGGCCGACCAGAACGATGAACTCACCGTCCCGGATGTCGATATCGACGTGGTGCACGGCGCGCACGCCGCCATGATAATCCTTGCAGACCTGACTGATTTCTATCGCGGCCATTTCGGTCTCCTTATTTATCGCTTTCGGTCAGGCCCTTGATGAACCAGCGCTGGAAAATGACGACGATCAGCACCGGCGGCAGCATAGCCAGCACGGCGAGCGCGAAAGCTTCGTTGTAATCGGGAATTTGCGAACCGACCCAGACCTGCAGGATCGACTTGATGCCACGCATCAGGGTGAAGAAGCCCTCATCCGTCGTCATCAGCATGGGCCAGAGATACTGGTTCCAGCCATAAACGAACATGATGATGAAGATCGCCGCCATCATGGTGCGGGACAGCGGGATGAGAACGTCGATGAAGAATTTCACCGGCCCTGCGCCGTCAATGCGGGCAGCCTCCAGCAACTCCTCCGGCACGGATTTGAAGAACTGCCGGAAATAGAAGGTGCCTGTCGCCGAAGCGAGAAGCGGCACGATGAGGCCGGTATAGGAGTTCAGAAGGCCAAGTTTGCTCATCACCTCGTAGGAGGGCATGATGCGCACTTCGAGCGGCAGAAGCAGCGTCGTGAAAATGATCCAGAAGGCGAGCGTTGCGAACCGGAACCGGAAATAGACGATCGCATAGGCCGCCGTCATTGACAGGACGATCTTGCCGACGGCAAAACCGATGCCGAGGATCAGCGAATTCAGCACCATGTTGAGACCCGTGATCTGCCCGGTGAAGCCGCCTTTCTGGGTCAGAACCTTTTCATAAGTCTCGATGAAATTGTCACCGGGAATCATCGTCAGACCGCTGCGGTGGATTTCCGCAGCGGTGTGGGTGGAGGTCATGAAGGCCACGATGACCGGCAATATCAGGAACAGCGCGCCGATGATCAGCACCAGATGATCGAGGGGTTTTGTCTTGTACATGGTCTTTTCCCTCAATTGTAGTGGATGCGCTTTTCGATGAAGCGGAACTGGATGATGGTGAGAACGAAGACGACCAGCATCAGGATGACGGATTGGGCCGAGGAGCCACCGATGTCATTGCCGCGGAAACCATCCAGAAACACCTTGTAGACCAGCGTGATCGGATTGTTGGCCGCCTTGTCCTTCACCATCACGTCGATGACGCCGAACGTGTCGAAGAGCGCATAGGTGATGTTGATGATCAGCAGGAAGAAGGCCGTGGGCGCCAGAAGTGGCATGATCACCGTCCAGAACCGGCGAAAGCCCGAACGGCAGTCGATGGCGGCAGCTTCCCGCACGGAGACCGGAACGCCCTGAAGACCCGAAAGGAAGAAGATGAAGTTGTAAGGGATCTGCTTCCAGACCGCGACGACGATCATAGCGAAGGCCGTATCGAAATAGTTGAGGCCGACCTTCATGTCCCAACCGAGGAATGCGGCCATTTTGACGAAGGGGCCGATATGCTGGTCGAAAAACATCATGCCGATGAGACCGGCGACCGGCGGCGCGATGGCATAGACGGAAATCAGCAGCGTCTTGTATGTCGAGCTGCCGCGAATGACCGCGTCGGCCTTGACGGCGAGCAGCAAGCCGAGCGCCAGCGAAAAGAAGGTGACCAGCACGGTGAAGACAACCGTGAATTTGGCGATGCTGAGATATTCGGCGCTGAAGATCGCATCCGAATAATTGGCAAGTCCGACGAAGGAAGCGCCGAAACCGAACGGGTCTTCGATATAGAAGGACGAATGTATGGCCTGAACCGATGGCCAGTAGAAGAAGATGAAAATCACCGCAAGCTGCGGTGCCAGAAACAGGTAAGGTACGTAGGACGAGGAGAACTGCACGCGCTTCATACCGGCGTCGACAGGTTTGGCTGGCTTTCCAGCCTTTGCGGACCAGCCGGACAAAAACCGGCGCGGTTGAGACGATGTATAGGCCACGCTTGCGCTTCCTTATCCGAGAGCGAGCCTCCCTTCCGTGGGAAAGGAGGCTCGGCAATGGTCATTGGTTTCGAAACAGGCGATCAGCCGGCCGTCTTGGCGAAACGGGCGAGCAGGTCGTTGCCTTCCTTCTCGATGATCTCGAAAGCAGCCTTCGGCGTAACTTCGCCGGAGAAGATGCGGTTATATTCGCGTTCCATGACGGCGCGGATCTGCGGGTAGAAGCCGAGGCGGTAGCCCTTGGACCATTCGCCGCCCGGCAGCGAGAGCTGCTGGATACCGACTTCCGCGACCGGCTTTTCCTTGTAGAAGCCTTCAGCCTTGGCCTTTTCGTAAGCGGCCTTGGTGATGGCGACGTAACCGGTTGCCTTGTGGTAGAAGACCTGGATTTCCGGCGAGGTCAGGAACTGGAAGAAGTCGGCCACGCACTTGTTTTCGGCTTCAGACTTGCCAGACATTGCAAAGAGCGCAGCGCCGCCGATGAAGGAGTTGGTGCCGGCACCCTTGATGGAGCCCCAGTAGGGAAGGAAGGTTGCCGAGAACGGCATGGTCGCCGTCTTCTGCAGGCCGCCGAAGGAGCCCGAAGAACCGATCCAGAACGCGACCTTGCCTTCTTCGAAGGGCTTCTGGTTGTCGTTCCAGCCGGCGCCGTAATAGGCGAACAGGCCCTTGTCCTTCCAGTCCTTCAGCTTGTCGAACATCATGACGAGGTTCGGGTCGGTGACCTTGAGCTTGGTGTCGGTGACGCTGTCGTAGCCGTTATTGTTGGTGGCGAACTGGATGTTGTTGCGGGAGAAGAAGTTCTCCGTGAACTGCCAGGTGAGCTGCGACTGAACGAGCGGAATGTAGCCGGCTTCCTTCAGCTTCGGCGCAACCTGCTCGAACTCTTCCCAGGTCTTCGGGGCTTCGACGCCGGCCTTCTTCAGGGCTTCGTCGTTGACGTACATGATGGGGGCGGAGGAGTTGAACGGCATGCCGACAAACTTGCCGTCAGCGGCAGCATAGAAATAACGCACGCCGTTGATGAAGGCGTCGCGGTCGAACTTGTAACCGGCCTTGTTGATGAGATCTTCGGCGGGAATGACAGCGCCCTTGGCGTTGATGATGGTGGCGGCGCCAGCATCGAAAACCTGGAGGATGTTCGGCTGTTCGCCAGAGCGGAAAGCAGCGATGCCGCTGGCCAGGGCTTCTTCATAGGAGCCCTTGGAAACCGGCGTCAGAGCGCATTCTTTCTGGGCTTCATTGAACTTCTGGGCGACTTCGTTGATGACTTCGCCATTGCGGCCGCCCATGCCGTGCCACCAGGTGATGTTGGTAGCAGCCATGGAAGACGTCGCCGAAATGCTGACGGCCACTGCGGCCATGGAAATCTTCTTCAACATTACTAAATCCTCTCCACCATTTATTGGGATGAGGATGCGAATAGAGACGTTCCATGACGCCTCTTTGACAGTTCGATGTCAGATTTATTACAGCGACTGACGAAAATCTCAGTCGGCCATGCGCTTTATGGGCCGAGCCGGATTTCCAACCACCGTCACGCCCGGCGGCACATTGCGCGTCACCACCGAACCGGCGCCGACAATCGCTCCGTCACCGATGGTGATGCCAGCCAGAAGGATCGCTCCGCCGCCGATCCAGACATCACGGCCGATCGTGACAGGCTTTGCGATTTCAATGCCTTGCGCTCGCGGCACCGGGTCCAGATGGTGTTCCGCACAATAGATCTGCACCGCAGGCCCGAGCATCGCACCGTCGCCTATCGTAACCTTCGCGGAATCGAGAATGGTGCAGCCGGCATTGAGATAGACATTTTTGCCCAGCGTGATGTTGAAGCCGTAAGCGCAATGAAACGGCGCTTCGATAAATGCCCCTTCGCCAACAGAAGCGAACAGAGCCCGTAGCAAGGGGGCCATTGCCCCGCGCTCATCCGGCGGCATCGTATTGTGCTGGTGGACGGCCCCTCGTGCCCGCCAGCGCAATATATCCAGCTCGGCATCCATGCAGCTGTACCATTCGCCCGCGGCCATTTTTTCCCGCTCGGTGGACATTGTTTCCCTCCCCTTAAAAGGCGTCGATAAAATGCTGCGGCAGGCGTCGCGGCAAAACGGCGATGATATCGAAACGCAGCGAAAACCGCGCGGCATCCTTGCGACGGGCGAGCCATAGATCGGCCGCCGCTCGAATGCGTTGCTGCGAATGGAAACCGACAGCATCCACGGCACCTTCGCCGGACGTTCGCGCCTTGACCTCGACGATGGCGACGAGGTCCTTCTTGCGGGCGATGAGATCAATTTCCCCCAGCCGGGTGCGATAACGAATGGCGAGGATACGATATCCCTTCAGCAGCAGATAAAGTGCCGCCCAATATTCCGCGGCGTGGCCACGTCGCTCGGCCTTGCGCCTTTTATTGCTTCGCCCCTCAGCGGCCATCCGTTTCCTTCATATCCAGCAGCCTTTGATAAAGCTCCTTGCGCGGCAGGCCCGTCAGCTTCGCCGCTTCGCCTGCCGCCTTGGCGGCGGGCATGGTGGCGACGAGATCCTTCAGCAGCTTCTCGACATCCTCGATATCGGGAATCTCGTCATAGGAGGGCGGCTCCACCAGAAGCACGATCTCACCCTTCACCACACGGTCACCACCGTAATAATCCGCAAGCTCGCCCAGCGTGCCGCGTCGGAACTCCTCGAAGGTCTTGGTCAGCTCGCGGCAGACCACGGCGCGGCGGTCGCGGCCGAGCACTTCGGACGCGACCTTGACGGAAGCGCCGATGCGATGCGGCGATTCAAAGAAGATCAAGGTGGCCGGAATTTTCGCGAGTTCGGCAAAACGGTCGCGCTTGCCGCGATCCTTCACCGGCAGGAAGCCCGCAAACAGGAAAGCGTCGCTCGGCATTCCCGAACCCACGAGGGCGGCGAGCGGCGCGGATGCTCCCGGCACCGGCACGACACGATGCCCGGCCTCGAGCGCGAGCTGGCCGAGGCGGTAACCGGGATCGGAAACGAGCGGCGTTCCGGCATCCGAGACCAGCGCCACGGATTTTCCCGCCTCAAGCGCCGCAATGAGCTTCGGCCCCGCTTCGTTTGCATTGTGCTCATGATAAGAGAGCGGGCGGGTGCGGATGCCGTAACGTTCGAGCAGGATGCGGGTGACGCGGGTATCCTCGCAGGCGAGAACATCGGCCGAGGCCAGCGTTTCCAGCGCGCGGATGGTGATATCGCCAAGATTGCCGATGGGCGTGGCCACGAGATAGAGCGCAGGCTCCAGCGGCCGCGCCGGAATGGTGGCCGTGCCGATCCTGAAGCTCTTTGTCGCATCTCTCAAGTCGCTGTTCGATATTTCTTCCGTCACACGGCTTCCAATCATTCTGGCCGATTATTCGCGGCCGGTCGCTCTGGTTTCCTCTCTTTATGGGCAATAGAAAACCGACGAACAAGGTCCACGGACGCCCCCAGCCTGTGGATCATGCTGTATAGCAGCAAAATGACCCGCGGCAGATGCACTCGGCTCTTGCATTTCCTGCAATAACTCTGCCATTTTGCCCGTCCACATTATCCGGCTTTCTGGCCGGTGAAGACTCTTCTTGCCGATCCGGCGGTGGCCGGTTCGCAACGGTTGAAAGCGGTAGCGTCCATGCGTATTACTCTTGAGCGGTCGAACCTTCTGAAATCGCTGAACCACGTCCACCGGGTCGTCGAGCGTCGCAACACGATCCCGATCCTGTCCAACGTCCTCCTGCGCGCCTCCGGCGCCAATCTGGACATGAAGGCGACCGACCTCGATCTCGAAATCACCGAAGCGACACCGGCCATGGTGGAGCAGGCAGGCGCCACCACCGTGCCGGCGCATCTGCTTTATGAAATCGTGCGCAAGCTGCCGGACGGTTCCGAGGTGCTTCTGGCGACCAATCCGGACGGCTCCTCGATGACGGTTGCTTCCGGCCGCTCGAAATTCTCGCTGCAATGCCTTCCGGAAACGGATTTCCCTGATCTGACCGCCGGCACCTTCAGCCACACCTTCAAACTGAAGGCGACCGACCTGAAGATGCTGATCGACCGGACGCAATTTGCGATCTCGACCGAAGAAACGCGTTATTACCTGAACGGCATCTTCTTCCATACCATCGAAAGCAATGGCGACCTGAAGCTGCGCGCCGTCGCGACCGATGGCCACCGCCTGGCGCGCGCCGATGTGGATGCGCCTTCCGGTTCCGAAGGCATGCCGGGCATCATCATTCCGCGCAAGACCGTCGGCGAGCTGCAGAAGCTGATGGACAACCCTGAGCTGGAAGTCACCGTCGAAGTCTCGGATGCAAAAATCCGCCTGACCATCGGTTCGGTCGTTCTGACCTCGAAGCTGATCGACGGCACATTCCCGGATTACCAGCGCGTGATCCCGACCGGCAACGACAAGGAAATGCGCGTCGATTGCCAGACCTTCGCGCAGGCTGTCGACCGCGTCTCGACCATTTCTTCCGAGCGCGGCCGCGCCGTGAAGCTCGCGCTCACCAACGGCCAGTTGACGCTGACCGTCAACAACCCGGATTCGGGAAGTGCTACGGAAGAAGTGGCTGTCGGTTACGACAATGATTCGATGGAAATCGGCTTCAACGCCAAATATCTCCTCGACATCACCTCGCAGCTTTCCGGCGACGACGCGATTTTCCTGCTGGCCGACGCCGGCTCGCCGACGCTCGTTCGCGACACCGCCGGTGACGATGCGCTTTATGTTCTGATGCCGATGCGCGTTTGAAACGGGAATTTTCCGCAAATTTCATCAAAAAAGCCGGTGGAACGCTTCACCGGCTTTTTTTGATTCGGCGACAGCGCATTTCGAACCGTAAGCGAATTTTTCCAGTTACGACATTTTGCCTTGTTTTTGCGCCAAATGGGATCAACATTGCGTAACAGTTTTTTGACAATGACCAAAAGCATCTGAGGGAACTATGGCACTTAACCTGAAGCAACGGCTTGAACAGAAATTTGAAGAAGAAATCCGCTTTTTCAAGGGCATGGTCAGCCAGCCGAAAAAAGTCGGGGCCATTGTGCCGACATCGTCCATCACGGCGAAAAAAATGGCGAGTGTCATCAATCCCCATTCCGGCCTGCCGGTTCTCGAACTCGGCCCTGGCACCGGCGTCATCACCAAGGCCATTCTGGCGCGCGGCATCAAGCCGGAGAACCTGACCGCCATCGAATATTCGACCGATTTCTACAATCAGCTGCTCAGGAGCTATCCGGGCGTCAATTTCGTCAATGGCGACGCCTTCGATCTCGATGCGACGCTTGGCGAACACAAGGGCCAGATGTTCGACAGCGTCGTCTCCGCGGTGCCGATGCTGAATTTCCCCATGGCCGCCCGTATCAAGCTTCTCGACGAATTGCTGAAGCGCGTGCCCCATGGCCGCCCCGTCGTGCAGATATCCTACGGACCGATTTCCCCCATCGTCGCGCAGCCGCATCTCTACCACATCCGCCATTTCGATTTCATCGTGCGCAATATTCCGCCGGCGCAATTGTGGACCTATACGCGGGCCTGATATTCGACAGAGTGCCGGAACCCGTCATTTCCCGGTCGTGACGAATGGTTAGGGTGTCGATTTGCCCTTTCCATCGTCCTTGAGGACCGATTGCCATGCATGCGCTCTACATCACCCACCCCCAGGTCAAGATCGATCCGGCTGTTCCCGTTCCCGAATGGGGGCTTTCGGACAGGGGGGCCGAGCGGACGCGCGAGGCAAGCCGCCTGCCCTGGGCACGGTCATTGCGCCGCATCGTTTCCAGTGCCGAAACCAAGGCGATCGAAACCGCCCGCATCCTGGCTGAAACCTCCGGGGCGGAAATGGACATCGTCGAGGCGATGCATGAAAACGACCGGTCCGCCACCGGCTTCCTGCCGCCGCCGGAATTCGAAAAGGCGGCGGACTGGTTCTTCGCCCATCCCGAGGAAAGCTTTCACGGCTGGGAGCGTGCAATCGACGCGCAGGCGCGGATCGTCAGGGCGGTCAAGGCCATTCTTGACCGGCACGACCCGCAGCAGCCGATTGCCTTTGTCGGCCATGGTGGCGTGGGTACGCTTCTGAAATGCCATATCGAAGGCCGCGGCATCAGCCGCAGCAAGGACCAGCCGCCCGGCGGCGGCAATCTCTTTCGCTTCTCCATCGCCGACTTTTCACTTGCAGCCGCGTCCCCCACATGCGACTGGACGGCAATGGAAACATGGCAGGGATAAGACAATGACCGCGCGCGAAAAACTCATCGTCGGGCTGGATGTTCCGACTGTGCAGCAAGCCGAAGACATCGTGTCGAAAATCGGCGACGAGGTTCTGTTCTACAAGATCGGTTATCAGTTGGTCTTTGCCGGCGGTCTCGAATTCGCGCGCGACCTTGTCCAGAGCGGCAAGAAGGTCTTTCTCGACATGAAGCTGCTCGATATCGACAACACCGTCGCCTCCGGTGTCGAAAACATCGCCCGCATGGGCATGTCGATGCTGACGCTACATGCCTATCCCAAAGCGATGCGCGCTGCCGTCAAGGCCGCCGAAGGCTCCGGTCTCTGCCTGCTGGGCGTCACCGTGCTGACCTCGATGGACGACGTCGATCTCGCCGAGGCGGGTTATGCCTCTGACGCCCGTTCGCTGGTGCTGCGCCGAGCGGAGCAGGCACGCGAGGCGGGCATGGGCGGCATCGTCTGTTCGGCGGAAGAAGCGACCGCCGTGCGCGAAATCCTCGGTCCGGACCTTGCCGTCGTCACCCCCGGCATTCGCCCGGCCGGCGCGGATCTGGGCGATCAGAAGCGGGTGATGACACCCTATGACGCCATCAAGGCCGGATCGAGCCATCTGGTCGTCGCCCGCCCGATCGTCAGGGCGGAAGACCCGAAAGCGGCGGCCCGCGCCATTCTTGACGACATGCTGCGCGCCAGCTTTCCGGCCAATCAGTAACGACAATCGGAGGAGATGAAATGGCAAAGGGATATTGGATCGCCCGCGTCGATGTGCGCGATAGTGAGCGTTACAAGGACTATGTCACGACGGCAAAGCCCGCTTTCGAGCGGTTCGGCGCCAATTTCCTGGCCCGTGGCGGCGCGCTGACCGAGCTGGAGGGCAAGGCGCGTGCACGCAACGTCGTCATCGAGTTCCCCTCGGTGCAACACGCCATCGACTGCTATAATTCTCCCGAATATCAGGCCGCGGCCAAAATCCGCCAGGAAGTCGCGGATGCGGAGATGATGATCGTCGAAGGAATTTGACGACCGTCAACCGCATTTCCCAAACCGGCTTCCGGCCTCGCGACAACATCTCTTCACGCGCGCGCGGCTTTGGGCTAAGAGACTGAAAAACGCTTTATCGACAGCTTCTGAGGAGCCTCCCATGACCTTGGCCAACCTTCCACCCCTCGTCACCGTTTTCGGCGGTTCGGGTTTTGTCGGGCGGCATGTCGTGCGGATACTTGCGAAGCGCGGTTATCGCATCCGCGTCGCCGTGCGCCGCCCGGATCTCGCCGGTTTCCTGCAGCCGCTCGGCAATGTCGGCCAGATTTCCTTCGCCCAAGCGAACCTGCGTTATCGCGATTCCATCGTCAAAGCCGTGGAAGACGCCGACCATGTGGTCAATTGCGTCGGCATCCTGACCGAAAGCGGCCGCAACACCTTTGACGCCGTACAGGAATTCGGCGCAAAAGCCATTGCCGAGGCGGCCCGCGATGCCGGCGCCACGCTGACGCATATCTCCGCCATCGGCGCGGATGCCAGTTCGCCGACCGGTTATGGCCGCACCAAGGGCCGCGCCGAGGCTGCCATTCATTCCATCCTGCCTGACGCCGTGATCCTGCGCCCGTCGATCATTTTTGGACCGGAAGACGATTTCTTCAACAAGTTCGCAAAGATGGCCCGCAGCATGCCGTTCCTGCCGCTGATCGGCGGCGGGAAAACCAGGTTCCAGCCGGTCTATGTCGAGGATGTCGCGGAGGCCGTCGCCCTTGGCGTCGATGGCAAGCTGAAGCCCGGCGCGATCTATGAACTCGGCGGTCAGGATGTCATGACGTTCCGTGACTGTCTCGAGGCGGTTCTTGCCGCGACCTATCGGGAGCGCCCCTTCGTCAACCTGCCCTTCGGCGTCGCGTCGATGATTGGCAAGATCGCTTCAATGGTGCCGCTGATTGCGCCGCCGCTGACGCCCGATCAAGTGACTATGCTGAAAAAGGACAATGTCGTTTCCGCTGACGCCGAAAAGAACGGCCTGACGCTGGAAGGCATCGGCATCACTCCCGTTCGCGTCGCGTCCATTCTGCCTTCCTACATGGTGCAATACCGCCCGCACGGCCAGTTCTCCAATGCCGGAAAAGCGGCCTGAAGCCCATCTTCAGCCTCATCGACCATAAACGAAAGCGGGAGCCATTCCCGCTTTTTGTTTTTGCGCAATTCAATTGCAACCAAACCGCTATTCGTGCATTTTCCCCTCAACTGCAGGGGAGGTGTTGAATGAACCAGGGCTGCTTTGCAAAGCCGGGTAAAAGTTAACGGCGGTCTGGCCTCCACAGGCAAGCGTGGCACAAGCGCAACTGTGGAAAAGACTTCGTATTAACCCGGTATTCAACAAGCTGCTTTATTGATATTCGCCACATTCCAAACATATCCCGACCACTCAATTCACACACGGCGGCATGATCCGCGCGAACGAACGTCTGAAAGGCAATCATAAAATGGGCAGATCTATCGCACTCTTTTTTGCGTGTGCGGCTTTGGTGGTTCTGGCGGGTTCTTTCATGGCGCCGGGAACGGTTGCAGCGGGTAAGAGCGGTTGCGCTCCCGCCTATGGCGTCGACCCCTGCGCAACGGCTTCGATCAGCACCAACTGATTGGCCTTTAAAAGTTTCAAAGAAAAAGCGCCGCCGGTTCTCCGGGGGCGCTTTTTCTGTTCGTTCGTCGCAAACGGAGATTATTCCCGCCCCTGGTTCAACCCAGAACCAGAAGCGCGATCAGTCCCAGCGAACCGATGGCGATGCGCCACCAGGCGAAGGGTGCAAAGCCCCGCCGCGATACGAAATCCAGCAGAGAGCGAACGACGAAGAGGCCCGAGACGAAAGCGGCGATGAAGCCCACGGCGATCAGCGCGCCGTCATCGAAGCTCAGCGCATCGCGGTTCTTGTAAAGATCGAGCGTGAAAGCGCCGAGCATGGTCGGCATCGCCAGGAAGAACGAAAATTCGGCGGCGGAGCGCTTGTCCGTTCCCATCAGCAACGACCCGACGATTGTGGCGCCGGACCGCGACGTGCCGGGAATCATCGCAAGGCACTGGAAGAGACCTATCTTGAAGGCAAGCGACGGCGGATAATCCATGATGTCGGTATATTTCGGCTTCAGCGGCATGCGGTCGACGCCGAGCAGAATGACGCCGCCGATGATCAGCACCACGCAGATAAGCATCGGCGTTTCAAACAGCACGGTCTTGATGAAGTCATGCGCCAAAGCGCCGATTATCGCCGCCGGCAGGAAAGCGAGAGCAACGGCCAGCACGAAGCGGCGCGCTTTCGCACTTGTCGGCAGAGCGAGCGCAATCGACACAAGCTTTTGAAAATAAACAAGAAGGATCGCAAGGATCGCACCAAGCTGAATAAGAACGGCAAAGGTGTTGCCGGGTGATTTAAAGCCGAGGAAATGCCCGGCCAGCAGCACGTGCGCCGTTGAGGAGACGGGAATGAACTCCGTCAGACCCTCGATAATGCCCAGCAGAAGCGCGCTGATGATCGATTGGTCACCCATGAGGTATCCTTCTTTTCAGGGGGAAAGTGGCAATGGAAGGCAATTGCGTTAAACTTGTTTTAAAGTAGCCAAGCTCTTATAGCGTCTTGATGAAGCGAAACTGAAAAAGTTTTTCGGCAAATGCCGATCATGACAACCAATCGTAAAAATTGAGTACCGATGCCAACTCTCTATCACTCTCCGATGTCGACCGCATCCCGGTTCGTTCGTCTGATCCTCGCGGAATACGGGTTCCAGACCGATCTCGTAGAGGAGCAGCCGTGGGAAAGACGGCGGGAGTTTCTGGCGCTCAATCCGGCCGGCACCCTGCCGGTCTATCTGGACGACAATATGCGCTCGCTGAGCGGGCCCTATGTGCTTGCGGAATTTCTCGATGAAACGCACGGGGTTCTGAAGCGCGACCGTCGGCTTCTTGCCGAAGACCCGTTTCAGCGCGCGGAAATCCGCCGCCTGACGGAATGGTTTCTGCAGAAGATGGAAAACGACGTGACCCGGCCGCTGGTGCGGGAACGGGTCTATAAATTGCAGATGACGGCGGCGCAGGGTGGCGGACCGCCGGATTCCAAGCTGCTGCGCACCGCCCGCAACAACATTCGCCAGCACATCAAATATCTGGAATGGCTGGCCGGCTCGCGCACCTGGCTCGCCGGCGACCGGTTGAGCTATGCCGATCTTGCCGCGGCTGCCGCGGTCTCGGTGCTGGATTATCTCGGTGAGATCAACTGGCTCGAAGCGCCGATTGCCAAGGAATGGTATCAGCGGGTGAAATCCCGGCCCTCCTTCCGGCCGTTCCTCAGCGAACGCATTCCGCGCCTTGCCCCCTCCTCCCACTACGCCGATCTGGACTTCTGAGGTCTGCCCTTCCGGTTATTTGCTGTGGCGCGCGGCTGTATCTAAAGCATGTCGTTGTCCCGAAACCGCTGCACACTTTCGGGCGACATGCATTATATATGCCGCAGAATAACCCGCAGGAGAGACGACCATCGACGTCGCGAGCGAAAAGCAGCGGATACGCGCGCGTAAACTGACGGACTTCGTTCGTCAGGAAGCGCTTTCGCTTGGCTTCGATCTCTGCCGCATCACTGCCCCAGACAGCATTCCGCTCGCACCCGAACGGCTGAGACAGTTTCTCGACAAGGGCTATCACGGCACGATGGCGTGGATGGAAGAAACCGAGGCCCGCCGGGCAGAGCCGAAAACGCTGTGGGGAGACGTGCGCTCCATCGTCATGTTCGGGCTGAACTACGGTCCGGAAGAAGATCCGCGCGGCCTGCTTTCCAAACCCGACAAGGCTGCCATTTCGGTCTATGCCCGCAATCGTGATTATCACGACGTCATCAAGGGGCGGCTGAAGGAAATCGCTACCCGTTTTGCCGCGCGCGCCGGCGAGGATGTGAAAGTCTTTGTCGATACCGCTCCCGTAATGGAAAAACCGCTTGCCGCCGCCGCCGGTCTCGGCTGGCAGGGCAAGCACACCAATCTCGTCAGCCGCACCCATGGTTCCTGGCTGTTTCTCGGCAGCATGTTCACCACGGCCGAACTCTGTCTTGACGAGGCCGAGAGGGACCATTGCGGCTCCTGCCGCGCCTGTCTCGATGCCTGTCCGACGGCCGCTTTCCCCGCACCCTATCAACTGGATGCGCGCCGTTGCATTTCCTATCTCACCATCGAGCACAAGGGGCCGATCCCGCACGAATTCCGGCCGATGATCGGCAATCGCATCTATGGCTGCGACGACTGCCTTGCCGCCTGTCCGTGGAATAAATTCGCGGCTAGCGCCTCCGAGATGAAATTGCAGGCGCGCGAGGATCTGAAGGAACCTTCCATCGCCTTCCTGCTCACGCTCGATGACGCCGCCTTTCGCGGTTTTTTCAGCGGCTCACCCGTCAAGCGCATCGGCCGCAATCGCTTCATCCGCAATGTGCTGATCGCGGCGGGCAACTCCGCAGACCGGCAATTCATCGAACGATGCAAGGCGCTTGCCGAAACCGACCCTTCGCCCGAAGTACGCGGCATGGCCGCATGGGCTTTGTCACGGCTTATGGACAGGGACGAATTCCGTACATACTCTGCCGGTCGCGCGCCGGAGCCTGATCCGGAGGCGGAAATGGAATGGCAACTGGCAGAGGCGTGACGCATGCATGTGATGATTTTCGGCGCGGGATATTCGGGCAAAGCCATCGCTAACGCGCTGAGAACCGAAGCAGCGAGCGTTTCCGGCACCACACGCAGCCAGGACAAGTTCCCAAACCTCGTCGCCGCACGCATGACGCCCTTCCTCTTTGACGGCGTTCAGCTCAATGACGAACTCGTCGCCGCAATGGGCAATATCACGCATCTCGTACAATCCGTCGCGCCGGGCAAGGATGGCGATCCGCTGCTTGCGCTTCTGGGCGGCGATCTGAAAAAGCTCATGCCCAATCTGAAATGGGTCGCTTATCTTTCCACCGTCGGCGTTTATGGCGACCATGGCGGCGCCTGGGTGGACGAGACAACGCCCTGCCGCCCGGTCTCCGCGCGATCCGTGGAACGGGTGGCTGCGGAAACCGCCTGGACTGCGGCAGCGGAAAAGGCGGCAGTGCCGCTTTCCATCCTGCGCCTTTCCGGAATTTACGGCCCTGGACGCAATGCCTTCATGAATTTCGAGAAGGGAACGGCACGGCGGCTGGTCAAGAAAGACCAGGTGTTCAATCGCATCCGGGTCGAGGATATCGGCGCCGCACTTGCCTTTCTGGCACGGAAAAACGAACGCGGCATCTTCAACGTGACCGACGACGAACCCTGTCCGCCGCAGGATGTGGTGAGTTTCGCAGCAGCGCTGATGGGTGTGGAACCGCCACCCGAGCAGGCCTTCGAGACCGCCGATCTGACGCCGATGGCGCGCTCTTTTTATGGCGAGAACAAGCGCGTTTCCAATGCCAGAATGCGCGATCTCGGCTTCGATTTCCGCTTTCCGGAGTACAGGTTCTCCCTCAGACAATTGTGGGAAAACGGCCTCTGGCGAGGCTGAAAAACTCCACCCTGAAAAGCGATGAAAAATCCTTCCAATCCCGCTTTTGCGGATGGTTTTCGTCTTATTTCAGCCAATTAGGATTTTATTAACCATCCAAAAATCACTAAAATCGTAGTCATTAGAAAAATATTTCACTCACATTTCGTGAACTGGATTCACGAAGCCGTGACCTGCAACAGCATTTCCGTTATCCATTGATTCTGCGTTATTTTTTCCAGCTTTTGGCCAGGATGTCCTGCCGGCAGCTTTCCGGCTAACGATCACGAATATTACAGACTGTAACAGTTCGTGATTTGAGGTCAGCTTTTTTTCGCCATTTTTCCCTCGCCCTACAATCTCGCATCAAAAGGCGTTCAGGCCAGTTCATGGCCGTTTAGCAAGGGCACAATCAATCGGCGCGGGGCCGATTTTCAGGGAAGCACAGTTTGTTGAATATCCGTCGTATAACTTTCACCGCTGCAACTATCGCCGCCTGTTCCATCATTGCGCCTCTTCAGGCGAATGCGGCAAATGGTTGTGGAGGCGCATCGTGGTATGCGTTGACCTCCAAGACTGCTTCGGGTGAGCGCATGAACGCCGCCAACCTGACCGCCGCCCACCGCTCGCTGCGGTTCGGCACCAAGGTCAAGGTGACCAATGCGCGCAATGGCAAAGCCGTTGTGGTGCGCATCAATGACCGTGGGCCGTTCATCAAGGGCCGCGTTCTCGATCTTTCCAAGGCAGCCGCCAAGAACATCGGCATGATCAACTCCGGCACCGCCAAGGTCTGCTACGAGATCGTCAAGGCCGATTGAGCCTTGCCCTCGCCGCCATTCGCGTCTACCAACCGGGCTTAGCACAAGAACGAGGTAGACAATGCGTTTAGGCGGGCGTTTGGCCGGAGCAATCGAAGTATTGGCGGATATTGAGGGACGCAGGCGTCCCGTCGCCGATGCTCTGAAAGATTGGGGCCTTGCCCATCGTTTCGCCGGCTCCGGCGACAGGGCTGCAATCGGCAACATCGTCTATGACGCGCTGCGCATGAAACTGTCGCACGCCTGGCTGATGGATGACGACAGCGCTGCCTCGCTTGGTTATGCCGTGCTGCTGCGCCAATGGGGCAAGAGCTTTTCGGACCTTTTGACGGAATTCGACGGCGACAAATTCGCCCCCGCCGCACCGGATGAACAAAGGCAGCAGGCCTTTCTCTCCCGCTCCCTCGCTGACGCACCGGCCCATATTCAGGGCGACATACCCGAATGGGTACAATCTTCCCTCGAAACGGCATTCGGAGAGCGCTGGCTCACTGAGGCTCAGGCGCTGAACGAGCGACCCACGCTTGATCTGCGCGCCAATACCTTGAAAGCGACGCGCGACAAGGTGCTAAAGGCTTTGGAAGAAAGCGGCGCGGAAGCCACACGTATCGCCCGGCAGGGCGTGCGCATTCCCGCCGGCGAGGGCCCTTCCCGCCTGCCGAACGTCACCGCCGAACTGTCCTTCCAGAAAGGCTGGTTCGAAGTGCAGGACGAGGGCTCGCAGATTGTTGCCGATCTTGCAGGTGCGCATGAAGGCGAACAGATCCTCGATTATTGCGCGGGCGGCGGCGGCAAGACGCTGGCCATGGCTGCCAGCATGAACAATAAGGGCCAGGTCCACGCCTTTGACGCCGACCGCAAGCGCCTTGCGCCGATCATCGAACGGCTGAAGCGGGCCGGCACGCGCAATGTGCAGGTACACGACCGCGCCTCCGGCCTGACGCCGTTTGAGGAAAAATTCGACCGCGTTCTGGTCGACGCGCCCTGCACCGGCACCGGGACATGGCGCCGCCGGCCGGACACCAAATGGCGGCTGACGGCCCGTAATCTGGAAGAGCGCGTGCAGCAGCAGGGCGAGGCGCTCTCACAGGCCAAGGGGTTCGTACGCCCGGGCGGAGAGCTGCTTTATGTCACCTGTTCAGTTCTGCCCGAAGAAAACGAGCAGCAGGTAAAGCGTTTCTGCGCGGAAAATCCGGAATTTTCCATCGGCTCCGCACTGGAACGCTGGCAGACGACTTTCGGCGGCAACGCGAATAAACCGCATTCTTCCGACGGCAAGACAGTGACGCTGACGCCTGCAACCACAGATACGGATGGCTTCTTCTTCTGCTTGATGAAACGCAAAGCATAACGCTGTCTTTGCAAGCACTGATTTTACTTGGAAAACAACACCAGGTCTTGTTTCAAAGCATTCTAAACTAGAATGTTTGACACAAGTTTGTGATTGGGTCAGAACTCGCTTGCCGCGGCGCGAAGTCATTTCACGCCTGCCGAAGGAGAGGGATCATGATCCGCAAAACCATTCTCAGCGCTTCTTTTGCGCTTCTCGCCGCATCTGCGGCTTTCACCGCGCTCCCAGCCCGGGCCGCCACCGACGCGGCCGCCGTCGTCAAGCATTATGCCGATGTCGCGCATGCGAAATATGAGGATTCGCTGACCACGGCGAAGGCGCTGGACAAGGCCATCGATGCGCTGATCGCAACGCCGAGCGAAGAAACCCTGAAGGCCGCCCGGGAAGCATGGATCAAGGCCCGCGTTCCCTATCAGCAGTCGGAAGTCTATCGTTTCGGCAACCCGATCGTCGACGATTGGGAAGGCAAGGTGAATGCCTGGCCGCTGGATGAAGGCCTGATCGACTATGTCGACGGTTCTTATGGCACGGAAAGCGACGAGAACGAGCTTTACGTTGCCAACATCATCGCCAATCCGAAGATCAAGATCAGCGGTGAAGAGGTCGACGCCTCCAAGATCACCCCCGAGCTGATCGAAAGCCTGCACGAGGCGGGCGATGTCGAAGCCAATGTGACGACCGGTTACCACGCCATCGAATTCCTGCTTTGGGGTCAGGATCTGAACGGCACCGGACCGGGCGCAGGCAACCGCTCCTACACCGATTACGACAAGGCGAAATGCACGAACGGCAATTGCGACCGCCGCGCCGACTACCTGAAATCCGCCTCGACCCTGCTGATCAAGGATCTTCAGGAGATGGTGGATGCCTGGGCGCCGGAAGGCGAAGCCACGAAAACGGTGGAAGCCGATCCGAAAGCGGGCCTGACCGCCATTCTCACCGGCATGGGTTCGCTCTCCTATGGCGAGCTGGCGGGTGAACGCATGAAGCTCGGCCTTCTGCTGCACGATCCGGAAGAGGAGCACGATTGCTTCTCCGACAACACCTACAATTCCCATCTTTACGACGCGATCGGCATCGCCTCGGCCTATACCGGCGACTATACCCGCGTGGACGGAACGAAGATGACGGGCGCCTCGCTGTCGGAACTGGTCGGCGCCAAGGACAAGGCGCTGAACGACGAGATGCTGGCGAAGCTGAACAAGACGCTCGACGCCATGCATGCCATGGAAAAGCGCGCGCAGACCGTCGAGGCCTATGACCAGATGATCGGCGAAGGCAATAAGGAAGGCAACGCCGTGGTTCAGACGGCCATCGACGGCCTTCTCGACCAGACAAAGACTGTCGAACGCGTCATCGCGGCGCTCGATCTCGGCAAGATCGAGCTTGAAGGCTCCGACAGCCTCGACAATCCGAACGCCGTCTTCAAATAAGCGGTAAAACGGGCCGCAGATCGCTGCGGCCCGTTACTTTTCACCCGCCCTTATTGTCATGCAATTTTTGCTGCCGCCGATCCGCAAGCCATTCTTCTTCGCCGGGGCAGCCTGCCTTGTGGCGTCGATGGCGCTTGCCGAACCGCTTCGGGACGACCTGACGGAGAAAGATCGAAGCCGTGTGCTGGCCGTGACTGTGCCAACGGCGGATTTTACCGGGCCGGAACCTTTCGAGGCCATGGCCGGCGGAGCGACGACCAGCACCAGCAAGGCCGACAGCGGCGCGTTCTCCCATCCTTCCGCCACAATGCCGCTCGAACGGAAGCAGGATTTCAAGCTCGGCAATGCACTGTTCCAGAAGCTCTGGGTCTCCTCCCCCTCTTCCACACAGGCCTCGGACGGGCTCGGGCCGCTGTTTAACGCTCGATCATGCCAGACCTGCCATGTGAAGGATGGCAGGGGTCGACCGCCACTTGCCGGAGAAGATGCCGTCTCGCTGTTTCTGCGACTGGCGCGACCGGCGCGCAATGAAGCCGAACGACAGGCCATTGCCAGCCACCAGACCTTAAATTTTCCCGATGAGACCTATGGCCGGCAGCTTCAGAACCTGGCCATTCCCGGCCTCGCCGCCGAAGGCAAACCGGTCATCGCCTATACGGAAGAGCCGTTTCAGCTGGCGGATGGTGAGGTGGTGATGCTGCGCAAGCCCGACTATGCCGTGGCGAACCTGCAACATGGCCCGCTCGGTGCCGACACGACGCTTTCGGCGCGCATCGCCATGCCCACCCTCGGTCTTGGCTTGATCGAGGCCATTGCCGAGACCGATATTCTGGCCAGGGCCGACCCGGACGACAATGATGGCGACGGCATTGCCGGGCGTCCCGCATGGGTCAAAGACCATCGCACCGGCGAGGTGAAACTCGGGCGGTTTGGCTGGAAAGCGCAGAATGCGAGCGTGCGAGACCAGAGCGCCGGCGCCTTCTCCCACGATATCGGCATTTCCACACCGGATGCGCCGAATGCCTATGGCGACTGCACGGACGTCCAGAAGGAATGTCTTGCCATGCCGACCGGCGTGCAGCTAAGGCTTGGGCCGGTGGAGGCGCCCGATCCGGTTCTCGACCTCGTGACCTTCTACACCGAAAATCTCGCCGTGCCGCGCCGCCGCAACGTCGATGATCCGACGGTCCTGCAGGGAAAGCAGCTTTTCTACGCCTCCGGCTGTACGGCCTGCCACACCCCGAAATTCGTCACACGCCGCGACGCTGCCGACCCCATGCATTCTTTCCAGCTGATCTGGCCCTATTCCGATTTTCTGCTGCATGACATGGGCGAAGGACTTGCCGATGGCCAGCAGGTGGGCGAAGCAAACGGCAGACAGTGGCGAACCCAGCCGCTCTGGGGCATAGGCCTGACGCAAAAGGTCAATGGCAACGGTTTTTACCTGCATGACGGGCGGGCGCGCAGCCTGACGGAAGCGATATTGTGGCACGGCGGCGAAGGGCAAAAAGCGCGCGACGCCTTTGCCGCCTTGCAAAAATCCGACCGGCAGGCTTTGCTGGCCTTTCTGGAGTCCCTTTGATGAAAAATGCCATGCGAAAAATTTCCGGCGTCATGTCCGTGCTGCTGCTTTTGACCACGCCGCCGGCGAGGGCGCAGGATGTGGAACTGATGCCGCCGCCGCCGCTCGACCCGGTTGAGGTGCGAGGCGTGATGGAAAAGGCGGTGAACGGCTTCATCCGTCCCGGCTATGACCGCTTCCGGCAGTCGGCGGAGACGCTGGAAGGCCGCATGAAAGCTTTCTGCACCGCCCCCTCCGAAACGACCGCAGCAGCGGCCAAGGCTGCCTTTGCCGATACGGTGTCAAGCTGGTCGACCATCGAGATCGTGCGTGTCGGCCCTGTCATCGAGAAGAACCGTTTCGAACGCGTGCTTTATTATCCCGACAAGAAGGGTCTCGGGCTGAAACAGGTGCAGCGTTATCTCACCGAAAAGGACGAGAGCGTCACGAGTGCGGATGGCCTCAGCGGCAAGAGCGTTGCGGCGCAGGGGCTCGGCGCTCTTGAGTTCGTGCTTTACGGAACCGGAGCGGAAGAGTTGCTCGACAGGAAGGGTGATTTCCGCTGCCGTTACGGTGCGGCCATCGCCGGTAATATCGCCAATGTGGCGGCGGAACTTTCCGACAGCTGGAATGCGCCTGAGGGCGCGCAGAAAAACTGGACGCAGCCCGGAGCAGACAACCCCGTCTTTCGTGACGAGCGCGAGGCGCTGGTCGCCCTGCTCGGCATTCTCGTCCATGGCTCCGAAGCCATTCGCGACCAGCGGATCGAAACCTTCTACAAGGGACCGGACAAGGCAAGATTTCCCCGCACCGCCATTTACTGGCGCTCCGGCCTGACATGGCAGAGCATTTCCACCAACATCAAGGCGGTTCAGACGCTGCTGCACACGGCGGATATGGCCGAACTCGTACCGCCCGATCAACGCTCCATCGTCAACTCCATCGATTTCATCGCCAAATCGATGATCCGCGTTGCCGGGACCATCGATACGGATGTGCAAAAGGCACTGGATCAGGACGATCAGCGCGCCAAGGTGGATTATCTGCTGCTCAATGGCAAAGACCTGATCTACCGCTTGAACGATCAATATGGCGGCGCCATCGGCCTCAGCTCCGGCTTTTCCTTCGCCGATGGGGACTGAGCCGATGATCTCCGGCACCAAACGGATGCTGATAGATCGGCGCAACTTCATCAAAGCGGCGGGAGTTCCCTTCCTCGCCGCGCTGGCTCCCCGTTCACTTTATGCGCTTGAGCGGACAGACGCGGTCTTTGCCTCCGCCTTCCGGGCCCGCGACGGGTCCTACGGCATTGCGACGGTGAGCGAGCGCGGCGAGATCATTGACCGCGTCGCGCTTCCTGCCCGCGCCCATGGAATGGCGACGAGCCACGCGACCGGCATGACCGTGGCCTTTGCGCGCCGGCCCGGCACCTTCTTCATGGCCTTCGACCCCGCGCGGCGCGGCGAACCGATCGTGATGCACACGCCGGAAAACCGCCACTTCTACGGCCATGGGCAATTTTCCCCTGACGGAACAATCCTCTATGCCAGCGAAAACGACTTCGACGGCAATCGCGGTGTTATCGGGCTCTATGACGCCCGCAACGGCTTTGCCCGCATCGGCGAATATGATGCGCATGGCATCGGCACGCATGACATGACGGTGAGCGATGACGGCCGGCTGATCGTGATCGCCAATGGCGGCATCGAAACCCATCCGGATTTCGGCCGAACCAAGCTCAATATCGACAATATGCAGCCGTCCCTCGTGCTTCTGGACGCCTCGACCGGGCAAGTGATCCAGAAACACGCCATGCCGGCGCATCTGCGGCAGCTTTCCACCCGCCATGTCGATCTCGGCGATGACGGGCGTATCTGGTTCGCCTGCCAATATGAGGGACCGCGCAACGATCTCCCGCCGCTTGTCGGCCATTTCTCCAAGGGCGCGGCTCTTACCTTCGTCGATCTGCCGGAAGAAACGACGGTGCGCCTTGCCAATTATGTCGGGGCCATTGCCGTCAACCGGCGCGATGGGCTGGTGGGCCTGACATCGCCCAACGGCAACGCCGCCGTGACGCTGGATGCGAAAACCGGGCGCGTCGTTTCCGAGACGACCGTGCGGGAAGCGGCAGGCGTCGCGCCCGCCGCAAGAGGCATTGCGGTTTCTTCCTATGACGGCTTTTTCGAGACCCGGCGCAGTGACGTGGCGTGGGACCAGCACATCGTGCGTCTGCCCAGCTAAAATACTGAAAAGAAAGGGGAACAAAAGCCCGGCCGGCGCATTGGACGGATCATGAGAAACCTTGCCGTCTATGTCGTTTTTGTGGTTGCTGTTGTTGCCGTGGGGGCGCTGATCGGCGTCAACAATGTGCCCGGCGAATGGTATCAATCGCTGCAGAAGCCTTTCTTCAATCCGCCCAACTGGATTTTCGGGCCTGTCTGGACCGCGCTTTACGTGCTGATCGGCATTGCCGGCGCACGGACATGGATCCGCAAGCCGATGGGAACGCGCATGCGGCTCTGGTTCACGCAGATGGTGCTGAACTTCCTATGGTCTCCGATTTTTTTCGGAATGCAAAGCCCGGCGGGTGCACTCATCATCATCGTTCCGATGCTGATCTGCATCGTCGCCTTTGTGGCGCTCACCTACCGCCGTGACCGCATATCCATGTGGCTTTTCGTGCCCTATGCCGTGTGGGTCGCCTTTGCCACGGTGCTGAATGCAAGCATCGGCATGTTGAACTAAATCCCCGCACCGCCCTTGCCTTGCCTGCCGCCACACGCCATGTCAGTTTGCGATGAGGCAGAAGCAGGCAGGTAGGCCATGGAGATCACGGATCCCGGCGATTTTCGTCAGCGGATAGAAAGAAGCTTTGCGCGGCAGGGCGTGGTGCAGGCGATTAACGCCGAGATCAGCCGTATCGAACACCGGCTGGTGGAAATCGAGCTCCCTTTTCATGAAAAGCTGACGCAGCAGCACGGCATATTGCATGCGGGCGTCATCGCCGCCGGTCTGGATACGGCCTGCACCTATGCCGCTTATACGATTATCGAGCCGGAAGCCTCGCTGCTGACCATCGAGTTCAAGGTCAACCTCATGTCGCCTGGGCGCGGCGAGCGGTTCCTCTTTCGCGGCGAGATCATCAAGCCAGGGAACAACCTGATCGTCGCCGATGGCCGCGCCTATGCGCTGTCCGACGGACCGACGAAGCTGATCGCCTCCATGACGGGGACGATGATGGTGGTGAAGGGGCGCGAGGATATTACCGGATGAGCTACCGGCTTTTGCATGTTGCGGATAAATCCGTCCTCTTCGTCATGGCGGCTTCCCCCGAATACGGCCCACATCTTCAGGCACGCATTGCGCCGCTGATGACCGGTATCGGCCCGGTCGAGGCGGCGATTGCCGTCACGGCCGTTCTTGTCGGTCTCGATGCGGCCGATCACCTGCCCGACCTCGTCGTTTCGCTCGGTTCCGCCGGTTCGCGGACGCTGGAGCAAACCGGCATCTATCAGGCGATTTCGGTTTCCTATCGCGACATGGACGCCTCCGCCTTCGGTTTCGAAAAGGGCTGCACGCCGCTGCTCGATCTGCCCGCCGAAGTGGCCTTGCCTTTGCGGATACCCGAAATTGCCGAGGCGCGGCTTTCCACGGGCGCCAATGTCGTTTCGGGCGAGGCCTACGGGCTGATCGACGCCGATATGGTGGAAATGGAAACCTTTGCGGTATTAAGGGCCTGCCAGCGCTTCGGCGTACCGCTCGTCAGTCTGCGCGGCATTTCCGATGGCAAGGTGGATGTGAACCATGTGGACGACTGGACGGAGTACCTGCACATCATCGATGAAAAGCTGGCGGATGCCGTCCATCGGCTTTGCCGCGCCATCGAGGACGGCGTGATTGCCCTTTAGAACCTTGCGATTTTCGCAAATTTCCGCTGTTTGACGCCCGCTTCCGGGTTGCCTAAAGCCGCCATTTTCTTTAAAGGCTCGCCATGACCCAGATAGCCCATCCCGACAGCATTCTCATCATCGATTTCGGCAGCCAGGTGACGCAGCTGATTGCGCGCCGCATCCGCGAAGCCGGGGTCTATTGCGAAATCCATCCGTTCCAGAATGCCGCAGAGGCGTTCGAGAAGCTTCAGCCCAAGGGCGTGATCTTCTCCGGCGGCCCCGCATCTGTCACGGCGGAAGGAAGCCCGCGCGCACCGCAGGCGGTGTTCGACAGCAAGGTTCCGATCCTCGGCATCTGCTACGGCCAACAGACGCTCTGCACGCAGCTCGGCGGTGTGGTCGAGGGTGGCCATGCGGCGGAATTCGGCCGCGCCGATATCGACATCAAGAAGGCGAGCCCGCTTTTCGAAGGCTTCTGGGAACAGGGCAAGAGCTATCCCGTCTGGATGAGCCATGGCGACCGCGTAACGAAGCTGCCGGAAGGTTTCGAGGTCATCGCGACCTCCGAGAACGCACCTTTCGCCATCGCCGCGGACGAGAAGCGTCACTACTACTCCACCATGTTCCACCCGGAAGTGGTGCATACGCCCGACGGCGGCAAGCTGCTCTCCAACTTCGTGCACAAGATCGTGGGGCTCAAATCCGATTGGACGATGGCGGCCTATCGCGCCGAGATGATCCGCAAAATCCGCGAGCAGGTCGGCACCGGCCGCGTGCTCTGCGCGCTTTCCGGCGGCGTCGATTCCTCGGTTGCGGCCATCCTCATTCATGAGGCGATCGGCGACCAGCTCACCTGCGTTTACGTCGACCACGGCCTGATGCGGCTTGGCGAAAGTGAGCAGGTCGTCGGCATGTTCCGCGACCATTACAATATTCCGCTGGTGCATGTGGATGCCGCCGACCTGTTCCTCGGCGAACTGTCGGGCGTTTCCGATCCGGAAGTGAAGCGCAAGACCATCGGCCGCCTGTTCATCGAGGTCTTCGAGGCCGAAGCGGCCAAGATTGCCGCCGACGGCAAGGGCGCACCGAATTTCCTGGCGCAGGGCACGCTTTACCCTGACGTCATCGAAAGCGTCTCCTTCTCCGGCGGCCCGTCGGTCACCATCAAGAGCCACCACAATGTCGGCGGCCTTCCCGAGCGGATGAACATGCAGCTCGTCGAGCCGCTGCGCGAACTCTTCAAGGATGAAGTGCGCGCGCTCGGCCGTGAACTCGGCCTGCCGGACAGCTTCATCGGCCGCCACCCCTTCCCCGGTCCGGGCCTGGCAATCCGCTGCCCCGGTGCGATTACCCGTGAGAAGCTGGATATTCTGCGCAAGGCGGATGCGATCTATCTCGATGAAATCCGCAAGGCCGGTCTCTACGACACCATCTGGCAGGCTTTCGCCGTGCTGCTGCCGGTGCAGACCGTGGGCGTCATGGGCGATTACCGCACCTATGACTTCGTCTGCGCGCTTCGCGCCGTGACCTCGGTGGATGGCATGACGGCGGATTTCTATCCCTACGACATGAATTTCCTTGGCCGCACGGCAACCCGCATCATCAACGAAGTACGCGGCATCAATCGCGTCGTCTATGACGTGACGAGCAAGCCGCCCGGCACGATCGAGTGGGAATGATTTTGGCCTGCCAAAACGCCGCTGCGTGCCAATCTGAACGGCAGACGCCCGTGGGCCTAGCGGCTCCGCTCATTGTTTATACCTGACACTATCGGGCGTCTTTCCTGTCCAAGCTCGAAAGGCCCGATAGAAGGAATTCGGTTCATCAAAGCCGAGCAGGAAAGAGATTTCCGCCAGAGGCAGGGTTGTCTTTCTGAGGTAGTGGTGTGCAAGCGCTGCGCGCGTCTCTGCCAGGAGTTGCTGATAACTGGCACCTTCGGATTCGATGCGCCGTTGCAAAGTTCGCTTGCTCATCACGAGTTTCCCTGCGATCGCCTCGATGGAAATACGGCCGCTCGGGATCCCCGCGAGAAGAGCCTCTCGAACGCGTTGCGACGTCGTGACCTCTCCATCGAGTTCGGCCAGCTGCTGACGTAAATGCGGCTCGAAAGTTGCCCACATTCGCGCATTTGATGTCAGGAAAGGGCGGATCGCATCGGCCGCGCCGAAGACGATCTGATGGCGCGCTCCCTGTTTCAGGCTTGCACCCAAAAATGCTTCATAGGGGGCGATCGGCGAGGGCAGGACAGGCGTCGTTACTGCGACTGGAATAACCGTCTCGCGCGTACCCATGCGAGCGAGCGAAACGAAAAAGAGCAATTCCAGCAGGATCAGGGAACCCGGCGGCTGCGTCGTACAGATCCACGAAAGTTCCAGGGTCATCTTGTCATGCTCCTCCGACACCTCAAGGCGCATTGGCGCGATCAGCCGCTTGTATTGAGCGATACGGCGGACGGCCGTCACGAGGTTAGGGCTGCACAAGGCAGCGAAGATCGGCGGCGAAAAAGCTTCGCCGCGGATCGCTTCGCATACCCGCAGCGGGAAAAGTCCATCACCCGCTTCCGCCTCCATTCCGTTCCAGAGGCGGTGGTATTCATCGGGCGGGAGGCGAACCGAGGGGTGTTGCAGAAGATCGTCCGGCAGGCCTGCACGCCGCAGGGCGTTGGCCGGGACGATGCCGAGGTCCTTGAAGACCATACGCCATGTCGCGGTGTCGAGTGCGTAGGTGTCAGATGGGGCCATTCTGGTTTCTCGCGCTACGATTTAAGCCATCCATTCGCAGAGCACATTTCACAGAAAAGAACATGGCCGGCAGCACTCTTAGCAATGCCGACCGGGCGCTTTATGTATCTATTGCACTATACGCAAGGATCGACATACAGGAAGCAGATTATCGGCAAACACGTTCGCCCGTGCTGTGAGTTCGGTCAAATTCTCTTCCTCGGTTTCGAGCGCTCTTCCCTCCTTCAACAATTTTTGTCCCTGGGGAGCAAGCACCGACCAGGCATGATGGGCCCATTCTTCCGGCCGCTCTTTACAGTCGCCGATCGCCAGAAGAAAAAGCTGTTCGAACCTGTCCAGCCTGACACCTCCGCCGGTCACCGGAGAAGCGAGAAACTGTAGCGTTTCGCTGTCCTTCGCATTCCTGCAAACAGCAGCGTTGAACGCGCCGCAGCTTTTCTCGCGCTGCGCCTGCCCCTCCTCCCGCAAACATGGCTGGAGGTATCCCGCGCCAACGAGGGCGGTCAGCGTATCCGTAACCTGTCCCCAGGACAGGGAACGGCCAACGATGGTATCGCTCAAAATTTCCCGCGTGGTGACGGGACCACCAGAGAGAACATTCAGCAGCGGCTCGTAAATCGCCTCCTGAAGCTGCTGATTTGAGAAACGCCTTTTCAGGGCTGCGGCAACGACGTCGCGAGGCCTGGAAAGCGCAAACCTGGCATCGATCCAGCCGCCCGCCGAACTTCGAACCGTATGGGGAATAGCGCCCTTTACGAACAGGTCCCGACGAAACTGCTCATTCGTCACGAAGGCTTTCAAAGTCTCGCGCTGTATCGGATCCAACTCTGCTGCCAATAAGGCCTGCTGCTCGATGCTGAGCAACTGGCTCTCGACCGCATCGAGCAAGTCGACCGACCCGAGGAATGAGAGCTTCGCCGCAGACAATTCCCTGACGGCATCCGAAAAATACATGGGATGCCAGTCCTCATTGAAATATTCGTGCGCGAGGTAGTTGCGCGACATCTGCTGCATCTGGCCAAAATGCGTTTTCACCGCGGGATTGTTCTTGAAATATCCCGCATCCGATTTGAGGAGCGTATCCGCGAATTCGAGGGCTTCCTCGATGCGCAGCTGCAGCGGTCCTGAATTCCGATTTGCCCGATCGAGGAGAATGCGCCGCAAAGGCAGGGTGGCGGCCCAGCCAGGGAGCGTGTTGTAACTGATGAAGACCAGACCGCCGGGCTTCAGCTTGCGAAAGATGAAGTCCATGATCTGGCCGCGGTTCCTCGCCGATATCCAGCTGAAGACCCCATGGAGGGCGATGATATCGAAACCATTCGGAAGCGAGGGTTCATCGGCAAAATCCGCAAAGGCATGCTCGTAAAAGTGCACATTGGCGAGTGCGGCGTCACCCGCCAACGATCGCGCGCCGGCAATGTGGGCGGGATTGAAATCATTGGCATAAAATTCAATGTCGGGATTGGCGGCGGCAAGAAGATTGGTCGAAAAGCCCTGACCGCAGCCAAGCTCGCAATATTTCAGTGACCGGCCTTCCAGGGCAAACTTCTGTCCCCTACAAAGGGCCGCAAAACCCAACAAGGCAGGCGTCAATTCCCGGTAAAAATCGAACGTATAGTCCAGGCCATCTACATAGCCTTGCGTCCAAGTCGTCAAAATGCACCTGCTTTGCTGGGGTTGTGATCTGGGCCGATCAAGCCAGGGCATCGGCGGGCGGTATGCTGCTTTGCTCCGAAACCCGATCGGAGTTCGTGTTCAACGGGCCCGACCTTGGGTGTCTGCTCATAGGACGGGATGTCGGGCCCGCCATGCGGCACCAACAAGGGCGGAATGCGCCTAGGAATGGCCGTCGCTGCTCGCTCGCGCACCCGCAGGTAGGAGAGAAGTTCACCACCCGATTCCGCCCCCACTTCCGCTCCGGAAGCAGGGGAAATCGGGCAGGAGGCGTATCGGGGGAGCTGATGAACCCTTGGATACTCCGGCGCGCCGCAGGGGCGACGACTTAAGCCATCCCGAATTGTGCCTTCATACCAGCGAAGAACTCTGCGTCGTCCGACGCGTAGCGCGCGGCAAGGAGCTGCTCCGCATCGGCGCCGGCGGCATAGCGGAGCCGGTCGCTCTCGTCCGTTGTGGCCTCGTAAACGACTTCCGCAATCGTTTCTGGCGACGATGTTTGATCCTTCATCGAATTCGCCAGATCCCACATGCCCTGAATAACGGGCTGATATTCAACAAGTGCCGGATCGTTGTTGTGCTCGAAGGACCGACCGGAAAAATCCGTGTTGATCATGCCGGGCTGGACGATTTTCACGCGGATGCCGAGGGGTGCAAGCTCATATTGCAGCGCTTCGGAAAGGCCTTCCACCGCGAATTTCGTGCCGTGATAGAGCGCGCCTGTTGGAAAGGCGATCCGTCCGCCCATCGATGAGATGTTGACGATGGTGCCGCTGCGGTTTTTCCGAAAATGCGGCAAAAGGGCTTTGGTCGTTGCCATGAGGCCAAGGACATTCACGTCATACTGGCGGCGCATGCTCTCCAGCGGCGTCGCCTCAAGGGGTCCATAGGCACCGTATCCCGCATTGTTGACAAGAGCATCGATACGCCCGAACCGCGCCAAACCGGCGACCAGCGCGGCGGTGATCGACGTGACATCCTGAACGTCGAGACGGGTAACGAGCGTGTTTGCAAGCTTCGTCAGTTCTGTTTCGGCCCCGGGGTCGCGCATTGTCGCGATGACGTTCCATCCCTTCGCTTGAAAGAGCTTGGCCGTGGCACGGCCGAGGCCGCTCGAAGTTCCGGTAATGAGGATCGTTCCAGTCATTTGCACTTCCCAATTCTGTGACGAGCCTCAATCTATCTGACTGGTCTTTGGGTGGCAGTATCGGAGCACGCCAATGTACAATCGAAGCGCGCCAACCATTCCATGATTAGGCGCGGTAGGGGCCCTTCCCCAATCCACCGTGGCTGCGGCAACGCCACTGGGGTTGGACACAGACTTGGATATAGCGCTGCGACTAGTTCGCGGCGTTTCTGTTTTGTCGTGCGAGATAGATGATCTGGGCGGTCAGGCCGACCACGAGGATCGCCAGCAACCCTGCCTGAGCGCCGAGAAGCAGCGGCGATTTCAGGTCCGTAACCAGAGGGTGACCGTCTGGAACACGACGCAGGATTTCACTGACCGTCGGGACCATCAAAAGAAACGCACTGATGCTGAGACAGATGGTTTCAATATATCTGGCCATGCGCGTTGAACCCAGAACGCCTTCGATGCCGTAACCTGCGAGCAGGAACAGGATGGTCAGGACGCCAACGCCGTAACTGATCGGCTGATGCGCCACGAGGAAGACCGTCGCAGCGCCAATCAGCATGGAGACAAGATAAAGAGTGCCTAACGCTGATCGGGGAACGATTCGACCGTGGCGGGCAAACATGTAAATGGCGGCGGGAATGGCTGGCAGGCTTCCAAGCGTATGGATCCAGCCGAGCGGAGAAATTCCGAACATGAGAGATTGCCTTTCTCGTCCAGAAGGACGTGGTGGTCCGGGAAGCAGACCGTCATCGACAAATCTGCGAGCTTAATACGGTCTATTTTTTCGGTGGCGTGCCGCTCAGGTCATGCATCGAGCTCCCTCGCGAAACTCCGAATTTAAGCGGTCATGCGCTCCAGCATGGGGCGGGTTATTGCGCCAAAAGTCGTCGCATCACCATGGGCACGGGCGGAAAGCATCGCGCCGTGCACGGTGGCCATGAAGATTTCAGCGTTCGCTCTGGCGGTCCCGCTCAGCGCGAGGCGCCCCTGGGCAACGCCACTTTCCAGAACGGCGGTTAGCCAGTCGGAGAGATTTCGAAAATGCGCGCGCACTTCAAGAGCGACCGTTTCAGGAAGAACCGGAATTTCACTGGCGAGCAGAGCGCAGACGCAGAAGGGATGAGTGGCCTCGGCGATACAGCCCTCCCAATAGCCGATATAGGCGCGGAGCTGTTCGAGCGGGTTGGAAATGTTTCGCTCCAGTTCGGCGATACCGGCTTCGGCCTCCTGCCTGTATTGAGCGACAAGTTTTTGGACCAGATCGGACTTACTGGGAAAATGGTGGTGAATGCTCGCATTGCGGATGCCGACCACAGCGGAAATGTCGGCATAGCTGAAACTGTTGTAGCCGCCCTTTATGATCAGGGAGCGTGCGCAACGGAGGATTTCATCGGCTTTGGTCTGTGGATTTTTCATGAGAGTAGCCTACCAACTAGTAGGTAGAATGTCAACGCCAGGCGGTTTTAACCTATGAACGCTGAAAGGAGCTTACCGGAGACCGAGTGCGCGTGACGGATATGGCGAGCCTATTCCAAGGCCGATGGCAGCTGATCCACGCCCCGAACCGAGGCCGCATCGTCCGGGTCCAGAAGCTCGTGTCATGCGGTTGACGAGCCACGAAGCCGCTTGCACGTTTGACTTTGCGCCGTTTTTCGCCAGTATTTCGACCATCCTTTGCAGAGCACCGTCGGTCCGGCACGGCTTTAGCCAGTGCCATGCAGTCCGTTAGGACAGGCTACGTTCGCCTGCAAAGGACAATGGGGGAGCCCGTCGATGACACACGATGTCGATCCGAAGCCAATGTCACGCGCCGCCGCGATCCTCTACGCCATTATTTCACCGCTCAGTCTGATGGCCCTGATCTTTCTGCCTGCGGGCCGGATCGGCTGGTGTCCGGGCTGGGTTTTCCTCGCGGTTGTCGTCGCCGCCTTTGGCCTTTCCGCGCTAGTATTGGCGCTTGTGAACCCGGTCATTTTCCGCGCGCGCAGCCGGTTCCAGCCGGGCACCAAGACATGGGACCTGTTTCTCGTCACCGGTATCCTTCTCGCTTTTGCCGCTGAAATCCCGGTTGCGGCACTCGACGCCGGCCGGATGGGGTGGTCCATCGTGCCGCTTTGGGCCATTCTGCTCGGGTATATCCTGCTTGTCGGCGGCATTGGGGTTACGGCGTGGGCCCAAGCCGTCAATCCGTTCTTCGAGCCGGGTGTCCGCATCCAAAGCGAGCGCGGACAGCAGGTGATCACGTCGGGCCCATACGGTATCGTGCGCCACCCCGGTTACACGTCCGCAATCGCCATGTTCACTGGCATACCGCTCGCATTGGGTTCCTGGGTGGCGCTGCTCCCCGCCGCTTTGGCCATCGCCCTGCTGATCCTGCGCACCGGCTGGGAAGATCGTCTGCTCCAGGCCGAATTGCCCGGTTATGCTGATTATGCCCGTGAAAGGCGCTATCGGCTATTTCCCGGCATCTGGTAAGCGCCTAATGCTTTTGTTCTCCTTTTGTTCTTTCAATTATTGCCATTGGTGATAATATCCCGGCCCGGGCAAAGGCCGTGGAGCATCGCTATGGGTTTCGGGTTGGCAGATGAAGGAGGTTTAAAGCAGCTTTTCTTCGAAGGATGGGAGCCGGAGAAAATACGGCGTTTCAATCCGCGATTTAGCAGCAAGCTCTTGATCACGGTGAAACCGCCGGCAGCCCTGGCGGAGCGAATTTTTGCCGATGCGTCGCGCCATGCCGCAGGGCGGACGAAGCGTGAGGCCTATCCGCCGGAGCTTCTGCATATAACCCTGCTCTGTATTGGAGGTTTCGAGACCGTGCCTCACGGGCTGGTAAAGAGGCTGAAGGCAGCGCTGGGCGAGATCAAGGCGCGGCCCGTTCCGATCACATTCGATGGAACATCGCTTTTCGGCAATCGCAGCAGTCTGGCGCTACGCAGCAGCCGCGAGATGCTGGAACTTAAGGCTCTGGCGAAAATGGTGCAGCGCGCCCTTTGGCGGGCAAACCTGCCCTATGTCGCCGCATCGTCGTTTACGCCACATCTCACCGTTATCTACGGCTGCGGGAAAATTGAGCTGATGCCGGCTGACAAACCCTATAGCTGGCTTGCGGGGAGCTTCGAACTCGTTTTCAGCCACAATGGCGAAACACGGCATGAACTGCTCGGGCGCTTCGCACTCTCGCCGAAAGCGGAGCGTTATGAACGGCCTGAAAGCCAGCTACATTTGCCGGAAAAAGTGATCGGACCTTCGAAACGGCCGACACAAAGGGCGTCGGTGCGATAACATGCACCTGAAGCGGCATAGCGCTCTGATACCGACAATTTTTCCGCATTCTCCATTGGGAACTATGCGGAACCTTCTTGTGCGAATCCGACGCTCTTCGCGCCAGTTGCACATCCGCCGCGCCAGCCGAAAACCGATCCGGTTATCGATTCTGAGCGCAAGCGAGGCGATATCGCCTCGCAACGGATGATGATCAGCTTAGAGCTGTACCTTGTCGAAAGCCTTGCCGTCGATGCCGAGGGCTTCGAGATCGGCGCGGGCGGGCTTGCGATGTGCGCGAACAGCGGCCGAAACCGAGAGCGCTGCACCGAGAACGGCGAAAGTTTCACCGAAGAAGTTACGCGATGTCTTTGCAACCTGACGCATTTTTCTCTCCATCTTTGATGCCTAGATAATGGGCATTTCCGGCCCGTTCTACAACTCATGATGCAGCAGGGAAGCCATGCAGCTTTGCTCGCGCTCGTTTGGATATCAGCCATTGCGATTTTGCATGGCTTAGGCACCGGGACCGGGTATATGCGCAGGGCACTTCAGCAGGCAGGTTGAATAAGACGGATATTTTGTTATGCCGGAAGTGCTTTTAGAGACGAAGAGGCAGATGGCATGACGGTCACAATTTACGGCATCAAGAACTGCGACACGATGAAGAAGGCCAGAAGCTGGCTGGAAGCCAACGGTGTCGATTATTCTTTCCATGACTATAAGGCGGCCGGCATCGACCGTGCCCATCTGGAAACATGGTGCGATGCCGCGGGCTGGGAAACGGTTCTCAACCGCGCCGGCACCACCTTCAAGAAACTCGATGACGGCCAGAAGGCCGATCTCACCCGTGAAAAGGCCATCGGGCTGATGCTGGAGCAGCCCTCCATGATCAAGCGTCCCGTGCTGGAGGCGAAAGGCAGGATAACCGTCGGTTTCAAGCCTGAAACCTACCAGACCCTTTTTGCGTGAACGCAGCCCGCCATGTCCAAAACAACCCGCGCCACCCAGATGCTGACCAAGGCCGGCGTTGCCTTCACCACCGTCACCTATGACTACGATCCGAATGCCGATCGCATCGGCCTGCAGGCGGCCGAGGCGATCGGTGAACCACCGCATCTGGTGCTGAAAACGCTGATGGCGGAACTCGATGGCAAGCCGGTCTGCGTCGTCGTCCCTTCGGATCGCGAGGTTAGCATGAAGAAACTAGCCGCCGCCTTCGGTGGCAAATCCGCCAGCATGATGAGGCCTGCCGATGCGGAACGGGCCACCGGTTACCATGTCGGCGGCATCAGCCCTTTCGGGCAGAAGAAACAGGTGCCGACGGCCATTGAGGCCGGGGCCATGGCACATGATTATGTCTACATGAATGGCGGACAACGCGGCCTGCAGGTGAGGCTTTCGCCCCGCGATGCCCAAAGCGCGCTGAAGGCGATTGCGGCGCCGCTGGTCGCAGATTGAAGCGCAGGATGCGCACCTGAAAGCATTTGGCTTTCGGAAGGAATGGGCTATGGTCGGCGCCTCCTATTGAAATAGACGAAGGCAGATCATGACCGTTTCCCCCATCGATCCCGTCAAACTCGAAAAACTGGCCGAAGTCGCCGTCAAGGTCGGCCTGCAATTGCAGAAGGATCAGGATCTGGTGATTACCGCACCGCTGGCGGCCCTGCCACTGGTGCGATTTTTGACCAAACACGCCTATATGGCGGGTGGCGGACTGGTCACCACTTTCTATTCCGACGAAGAAACCACGCTTGCCCGCTATCGCCACGCCAGCGACGCCAATTTCGACCGGGCTTCCGGCTGGCTCTATGAAGGCATGGCGAAAGCCTATGCCAATGGCGCGGCGCGGCTGGCGATTGCCGGCGACAATCCCATGCTGCTGGCCGAACAGGACCCCGCCAAGGTAGCCCGCGCCAACAAGGCCAACTCCACGGCCTACAAGCCGGCGCTGGAGAAGATTTCCAATTTCGACATCAACTGGAACATCATTTCCTATCCGAACCCCTCCTGGGCAAAGCAGGTCTTTCCGGATGTGACGGAAGACGAAGCTGTTCGCAAGCTCGCGGACGCCATCTTCGCCGCATCGCGGGTGGATCTGGCCGATCCGGTCGCGGCATGGGCCGAGCACAATGCCAATCTCGCCAAACGTTCGGCATGGCTGAACGGCGAGCGCTTCTCCTCACTGCATTTCACCGGCCCCGGCACTGATGTGAAGATCGGCCTGGCGGACGGCCATGAATGGCATGGCGGCGCCTCCACCGCCAAGAATGGCGTGACCTGCAACCCGAATATCCCGACGGAAGAAGTCTTCACCACCCCGCATGCGTTGCGTGTCGACGGTTACGTCTCCAGCACCAAGCCGCTGTCGCATCAGGGAACGCTGATCGACGACATACAGGTGAAGTTTGAAGCCGGCCGTATCGTCGAAGCCAAGGCTTCGAAGGGCGAAGCGGTGCTGAACAAGGTGCTCGACACCGACGAGGGCGCGCGGCGTCTCGGCGAAGTGGCGCTGGTGCCGCATTCCTCGCCGATCTCGGCAAGCGGCATTCTGTTCTACAATACGCTTTTCGATGAAAACGCCTCCTGCCACATCGCGCTTGGCCAATGCTATTCGAAATGCTTCCTCGACGGCGCTTCGCTGTCGCAAGATCAGATCAAGGCGCAGGGCGGCAACTCAAGCCTGATTCATATCGACTGGATGATCGGCTCCGACAAGGTGGATATTGACGGTGTAAAGCCGGACGGCTCCACGGTTCCGGTGATGCGCAAGGGCGAATGGGCCTGACGACACCTATCTCGGCAACTGGCTGCGCTGACTGAGCCAGATGCTGAAAAGCACCGCAACGAAACCGGCGATCTGCGCTGGCGTAAGGCTTTGGCCGAGCGCCAGCCAGCCAAGCAGGGTTGCAACGACCGGGCTTAGAAAACCGAGCGATGCGGCGGCGGAAGGTTCAATGCGGGCAAGCCCGCGAAACCACAGAAAATAGGTCAGGGCGGCACCGATAAGTCCCAGATAGGCCATGCCGAGAATATTGGCCGCCGTCGGCGTCGGCAGGGCCGGTTCCAGGAAATAGGCGACCGGCAGCAACAGAAGGCCGCCCGCCGTCAATTGCCAGGCGGTGAATGTGAGGTTCGACACCGGCGGCCGCCATTTACGGGTCAACACCGTTCCAAAAGCCATGGAGACGGCACCGGCGAGACCTGCCGCCACACCGATACCATCCAGCGCAGCGCCCGGCGCCAGAACCAGAAGCGCGACGCCGACAATGCCCAGAAAACCGGCCGCGATGGCCAGCGGCCGGACGGGTGCGGCGAGAAACAGCCGGGAAAGCCCAATCACGATCAGGGGCTGCACTGCGCCCACCGTTGCCGCCACGCCGCCCGGCAGCCGATAGGCCGACACAAAAAGCATCGCCCAGAAGAACGAGAAATTCAGCGCTCCGAGAATGAAGCTGCGCGGCCACCAGATACCGTGCGGCAACTTTCTCACGAAAAGCAGCAAAAGCACGCCGGCCGGCAATGCGCGCAGCATCGCGACATGAAAGGGATAGCCGTGCGGCAAAAATTCGGTCGTCACGAAATAGGTGGTTCCCCAGATGGCGGGGGCAAGGGCTGTCACCAGCACATCGGCGGCATAGGTCGTATTTTTCTTCATTTCAAGAATCTCTACATCAAGATAAATATAATCTAGCCGATTTTATCTTGACGTCAAGACATCAATTGTTATGCCTTGGTGATGAGCAAAGAACCGTTGGACCATGTCGATCACATTCTGGCGCAATGGCGCAGGGAGCGGCCCGATCTCGATGTCGGCCCCATGGGGCTGCTCGGGCGCCTGAACCGTCTCACCACCCATCTCGGCCGGGAGGTGGAGGCGGTGCTGCTGAAGCACGGGCTTTCCTCTTCCGCTTTCGATGTGCTGGCGACATTGCGGCGCTCCGGCTCACCCTACAGGCTCTCCCCCGGCGATCTCCTAGCCATGACGATGGTGAGTTCCGGCACCATGACCAACCGGATCGACCAGCTCGAGAAAGCCGGGCTGGTGGAGCGCATCCATAACCCGAACGACCGGCGCAGCGTTCTGATATCGTTGACGGAACGGGGATTTGCCATTGTCGAGGAAGCGGCAGGCGCTCACGTCGAAAACCAGCACCGCCTGGTCGCCGGCCTCAGCGAAGAAGAGCGCGTGACGCTGAACCGGCTGCTGAAACGGTTTTTGCGGGATTTCGAAGAATAGGCTTTTCGGCCCAACAAACACACAATGGCTCCGTGATGGCGCTTGTTTCGCTCCCAAAAATCCTGTAAGCAATTTTCCATAAACCTGTACTACAGGTTGGAGGAAAAATGTTAACTGCCATTTCGCATGAGTCCGGTCTCGTCAGCAGCACGATCGGCGCTATCACCCGCCATATCCGCGAAAACGAACTTGCACCGGGAGCGAAGCTCCCCAGCGAGCTTTCGCTCTCGCAGCAGCTCGGTGTTTCCCGTACCGTCGTTCGGGAAGCTTTCCGTTCTCTGTCGGCCATGCGGCTGATCGACGTGAGTGCCGGCAAGCGCGCGACGGTGGCGACGCTGGATCACGGTGCAATGTCCTTGATGTTCGAACATGGCATTCACACCGAGCAGATCAACATCCAGCAGATCTACGATGTGCGCCGCACGATCGAAGTCAGAACCGTGACGCTCGCGGCACTGAGGCGCACGGATGCGGAAGCGCTGACCATTCTCGACCATGCCAACAATATGGAGCGGGATTTCGGCGACAACGACAAGGTCATGGAACACGACCTTGCTTTTCACATCGCCGTTGCCAGGGCCTCCAAGAACCCGGTTTTCGAACTCATTCTTGGTGCTTTTCAGAACGTGACGCGCCAGACATGGCCGATCGGCTGGAAAAGCCGCACATCCGATGCGCAGCGCCATGCCGCAAGCGAGCTTCACATCGCCATCGGACAGGCCATTGCCGCCGGCGATCCGCAAACGGCTTCAACACTGATGGCGCGGCATTTCGATGAAAGCGTGCATGCGCTTCTGGCAGCCGGCATCGCCTGATTTTTCAAACACGGTTCCAGACGGAACACGACCTGCCTCTGGAGGAGGAGACACTTCATGAAAATCACAAAACTCGAGACCGTCCGCGTGGCGGAACGGACGAACTTGCTCTGGGTTCTGGTCCATACGGATGAGGGCATTACCGGGCTCGGCGAAACCTTCTTCGGAGCGGAGACGGTGGAGACCTATGTGCATGAATATATTGCCCCGCGCGTGATCGGTCGCGATCCGCTGCAGATCGACCTTCTGGCGCAGGACCTCGTCGGTTATCTCGGCTTCCGCTCATCGGGCGCGGAAGTGCGCGGCAATTCCGCCTTCGATATTGCGCTGTGGGATATTTTCGGCAAGGCCACAAACCAGCCCATCGCCCAGCTGCTCGGCGGTTTCAGCCGCAAGGAAATTCGCACCTACAATACCTGCGCGGGCACCGAATATATCAAGAAGGCCACCGGGCAGCAGACGGCCAATTACGGCCTCTCCAGCGGCAAGGATTACGACGACCTCAACGGCTTCCTGCACCGCGCTGACGACCTTGCCCATTCGCTGCTGGAAGAGGGCATCACGGCCATGAAGATCTGGCCGTTCGATGCGGCGGCGGAAAAGACGCGCGGGCAATATATCTCGATGCCGGACCTAAAAAGCGCGCTCGAGCCTTTCGAAAAAATCCGCAAGGCGGTGGGTGACAAGATGGATATCATGGTGGAGTTTCACTCCATGTGGCAGCTTCTGCCCGCCATGCAGATCGCCAAGGCGCTCACTCCCTACCAGACCTTCTGGCATGAAGACCCGATCAAGATGGACAGTCTTTCCAGCCTGGCGCGTTATGCCGCCGTTTCGCCTGCGCCCATTTCCGCCTCGGAAACGCTCGGTTCACGCTGGGCCTTCCGCGATCTGCTGGAGACAGGTGCTGCCGGTGTGGTGATGCTGGACATCAGCTGGTGCGGCGGGCTTTCGGAGGCGCGCAAGATCGCTTCGATGGCGGAAGCCTGGCATCTGCCGGTCGCCCCGCATGATTGCACCGGGCCGGTGGTGCTCTGCGCCTCCACCCATCTGTCGCTCAACGCGCCGAACGCGCTGGTGCAGGAAAGCGTGCGCGCCTTCTATAAAACCTGGTATCGCGATCTCGTCACCGCATTGCCTGAGGTGAAGAACGGCATGATAACCGTGCCGCCGGGCGCCGGCCTTGGCATGGAACTGCATCCCGATATCGAAAAGACCTTCACCGTCAGCCGCCGTTTTTCGGATGCGACGTCGATCTGATCAGAACAGGCTGCCCTGATTGCCCGGATCGGAAGAAGCCGGTTTCGCCGGTTTCTTTTTTGGCACTACGGGGTTATCAGGGGATGGCGCGCCCTCCCCCGTCGCGATGGCCGAGACGCGGCCATCGGCAAATTCCATCGACACCACAGCACCTGAAGCGACAGCGGCAGCGCGGGTCAGCGGCCGGTTCTCCTCATCGCGGATTACGGCATAACCACGTTTCAGCACGTTTTTATAAGACAGCGATTGCAGGATGCGGTCATGGGCGGCAAGGCCTGCGCGGTTCTGCGCCATGCGGTGCAATACGGCTGTATCGGCCCGGCGCGCGCCGGTGACGACCCGCTCCTTCTGCCGCTCCACCTGGCCGAGCAGCCGGGCAGGAAGCGAACGCAGCGCGGAATCGAAGGCATCGACACGGCCTTTTCCCTGCAGCAGACGGCGCTCCACCAGGGTCTCGGCCCGATGCATGCGCTCGGTAATCCGTTGCCTGTGCTGTTTGAGACCGTTCAGCAAGGTTTCCGGCCTGAGACCCGAAGCGGACCGTTCAAAGGCGCGGCGCTTGTTCAGCGTGGTCAATTCCAGTCCACGCCCGAGACCGCTCGCGGCCTCGTCGAAACGGCGGCGTGGCAGCGCCAGAAGCTGATCGAGCGACGGCAGCGCGCGCACCAGCGCCCGCACACCCTGACGGCGATTGTCCATCTGCCGCGATACAGAGCCTGAAAGACGCGCGGCAAGGCCGGAGAGCTGCGCTTCCAGTTCCGCTCGCACCGGCACGGCCATTTCGGCGGCCCCCGTCGGGGTCGGCGCACGCACATCGGCGACGTAGTCGATCAAGGTCGTATCGGTTTCATGCCCGACGGCGGAAATCAGCGGAATTTCGCTTTCGGCAGCGGCACGCACGACGATTTCGTCGTTGAAGCTCCAGAGGTCCTCCAGACTGCCGCCGCCACGCGCGACAATCAGTACATCCGGCCGCGCAATCTCACCGCCGGGCTGGAGTGCGTTGAAACCGCGAATGGCGTTCGCCACCTCCTCGCCCGAGCCTTCGCCCTGCACCTTGACCGGCCAGACGACCACATGGACAGGAAAGCGATCCGAAATGCGGTGAAGAATATCGCGAATGACAGCGCCTGTGGGCGAAGTGACGACGCCGATGACATGCGGCATGAAGGGCAGCCGGCGCTTGCGGGTCGCATCGAACAACCCTTCCGCCGCCAGACGCCGGCGGCGATCTTCGAGAAGCGCCATCAGCGCGCCCGCGCCGGCAGGCTCGAGGCTTTCTATGACGATCTGGTATTTCGATGAGCCGGGAAAAGTTGTGACCTTGCCGGTGGCGATGACTTCCATGCCCTCTTCCGGGCGGAACTTCAGCCGTGAAAAGGTGCCTTTCCAGATCACCGCATCGATACGGGCGCGGTCGTCCTTCAACGAGAAATAGGCATGTCCTGAAGAATGCGGACCGCGATAGCCGGAAATCTCGCCGCGCACCCGCACCTGCTCGAAAGCCGTCTCCACCGTGCGCTTGATGGAACCCGACAGTTCGGAGACCGAGAACTCGGCAAGATTGCTCAATGCTGCGTGGGAGAAGATATCGCTCATGCCCGTTTGTAACCAAAACCCGTCGATTCGGAAATGCCGGCGCCGGCCAGCCTCATTTTAACGGCGATGAAACCATATCCTCAACTAACGAGTTAGGAAAATGGGGATTGGAGGAGGAAACAAGGGTTCGTTAGGGAAAACGGCGTTACGTCTGGCCCCAGGCCCGGCAACCAAAGAGGAGGCGGCATCATGATTTTTCTTACCGCCACAGCGCTCGGCGTAACCGCAGTTGCGCTCCGTTCGGTTTTCAGCATCGTTTTCATCTGCATGATGATTATCGGTGCCTATGGCGTGGCGATTGCACTTTCTTCCACGGCCGTGCCCTTGATGTCGCTGCTTCTGGCGCTCGCCGGTTACAATTTCGGTGTCGTGGGTGTCGTCCTCGGCCTACTGGTGCTGCAACGCCCGCGTTCCACCCAGCCAACCCTCTAAAAGCCCACGGTCTTGAAGCTTCCGCACTTTGCGCTGACCGAGACATGCGGACTGGCCGCCGACCTTGCCGTTACCTGTCTGCTTATTTTCTATCTCGGCGTCGATCCGCTGGCCGCCCGTTTGCCGGGCGCAGCAACGGGGCTTGCAACAAGCTGGCGGCTGAACCGTGCAAATGGTGAGGCATCGGCCAGGCTGAACAGCTTTCTGATGAATGCCGTCACACTCACCTCACGTATCGTCAGTGTCGGCCTGTTTGCCCTGCTGCAATGGCGCAATCCTCTCGTCCAGCCGTTCGTCCCGCTCGCCTTTTCAATAATCGCAGCACTGGCACTGGCGCTCTACGGCTATTGGCGGCTTCAAAAGCAACGGCAAGATCAGGACTAAACCGTCTCCCAGCCATCCTTTTCCGCCGCCCGGTAGATAGCGTCGATGAAAAGCTGGTTCTTTCTCGAGCTTTCCAGCGTCACGACGTCGCCCTCGCCCTTCGCCGCACGGGCAAAGGCCTCCGCCTCCAGCTTATATTGGCGGCTATCCTGAAACCGGAATATTTGCGACTGGTTATGGGCCTGATTGGTCAGTTCGATCTCTTCCGCACCCCAGCGATTGGCGTTGAAGGGAGATTTGACCTCAATGTACCCCTCAGTGCCATGGAAAACCATGAGCTGACGGGCGGCAAGCTGGGTCGCCAGATAAAAGCTCAGCTCGAAACCGCCGAAATCGGCCCTGACGCTGGAATAGATATCCGTACCGAATTCCCTGTCGCGCTCGACGCTCGCCTGCACGCGCTTCGGCTCGGCGCCGGTGGCAAAACGGGTCACGATGGTCGGGTAGACACCGATATCCGGCAGCGCGCCGCCGCCCAGTTCGGGAATATTGCGCATATTGCCGGGATCGCGATTGAAATAGCTGAAAGCGCCCTGCACATGTTTCAGCGTTCCGATCGCGCCGGAGGCCAGCAACTCCTTCACCTTGGCCCAAACCGGGGAATAAGTGACCATGAAGGCCTCCGATACGACGACGCCATTGCGGTCACGCGCGGCGATGAGGGCGTCTATCTCCCCGGCTTTCAAAGCAATCGGCTTTTCGCAAAGAACATGTTTGCCGGCATCAGCGGCTTTTATGGTCCATTCCGCATGTTGCGCAGTGGGAAGCGGAATATAAACAGCGTCTATCACATCCGATGCCAGCATCTCCTCATAGGAGCCGAAGGCGTGGGGTACGGAAAAGCGGTCCGCGACCGCGCGGGCCTTTGCGTGATCGCGGCTGGCGATGGCACTGACCACGCAGTTCTGGGCATCCTGTATCGCCGGGATGACATGATCCTGAGCGATTTTTGCCGTAGACATTATTCCGAAGCGCAGCATCCCGTTCTCCCATTCTGCAATCTCTCCGAAACTTATCATTGTCGGACAGCCTGGCAAGCCACACGCGACGGGCTCTGCAGGAACGATGGCCGAATCTGTCCTGCCTTTGTCGGTTTTCCTGCTTTCATCCGTTCTTTTGAAGGTGAATTATGCTAAGCGTGAACCCAATGGAGAACCATGAAATGTCCTCTTCTCAGACAGCCCTTCTTGTCATCGACGTTCAGGAATCCTTCCGGCACGCGCCCTATTTCGAGGAAAGCGGACTGGCTGCCTATCTGGAAAAACAGCAGGCGCTGATTGACGGTGCCAAGGCTGCGGGAATACCCGTCGTGCAGATCTTCCATGTCGATGGTGACCGGGCCTTTGCAAAGGAAAGCGGTTACATCCGCGCGCTGGAAGGTGTGCGGATCAGCCCTGATGTCACCTTCCACAAGAACCGTCACTCCGCTTTTGCCGGCACCGGCCTCGAAATCTGGCTGACGCAGAAGGGCATCAACCGGCTTATCGTCTCCGGCATTCGCACCGAACAATGCTGCGAAACAACGACGCGGCATGCTTCTGACCTCGGCTATAGCGTCGACTACGTTACCGAGGCGACGCTTACCTTTCCGATGACACATGCCTCTGGCACCGTGTTCAGCGCGGACGATATCCGCAAACGGACCGAACTGGTGCTGGCGGGCCGCTTCGCACGCATCACTAGCGTGGACGACGTGCTTGCGACCGTTAAAAAGGCCGCCTGATGGACAAAGGCGGCACACGCATCATTCCGTTTTATACGCTTGTGCCGCCGCACGCGCTGCTGCTCGACATTGCAGGCCCGCTGGAAGTTGTCCGTTATGCCAACGGGGAACAGAAGGATATCCATTTCGATTGCCGCTACATCGCAGCGCATGACCAGCAGCAATCCTCCATCGGTCTTGGGCTTTGCGGGCTGGAAGCCCTGCCCGCGACCCTTCCGGAAAATGCGTTCCTGCTGATTTCCGGCAGCACCTCACGCTTCGATTACGAGCCGGAAACGCGCCGGGAACGGCAGGCGCTGGCGGCGTGGCTGCGTCACACGGTGCGCGCCGACACCACGGTCGTTTCCATCTGCTCCGGCGCGCTGCTGGCGGGGGAGGCCGGACTTTTCGACGGGCGGAACTGCACGACGCATGCCGATTGCGTCGAAGCGCTGCGTCGTATCGCACCTCTATCCCAGGTGGCGGAGAACCGCCTTTTCGTCGAGGATGGCAACCGTTTCTCAAGTGCCGGCATTTCGACCGGCATCGACCTCATGCTGCATGTCGTTTCCCGGCTCACCTCCCCGGCGGTCGCGGCGCGTATTGCCAAAACCATGGTCGTTTATCTCAGGCGCAGCGGCAACGACCCGCAGATTTCCCCCTGGCTCACCGGCCGCAACCACATCCACCCTGCCATTCACCGGGTTCAGGACCGGGTGATGGCGGAACCGGCAGGCGACTGGTCGCTGGAACGGCTGGCGGATATTGCCGCGCTGAGTGAACGGCATTTATCGCGTCTGTTTCGCGAGCATACCGGCATCAGCGTCATCGACTACGTCAACCTGATGCGGGTCAATCTCGCGCGCGACATTCTCGCCAACAGCCGTCTCGATATGGAAGCCATCGCCGAGCGGGCGGGCTTTGCCTCCGCCCGGCATTTGCGGCGCGTGTGGCAACAGCATAATCGCCTTCCGCCCAGCCACTATCGCGGCTTTCAGGCCTGACCTCGCCAGCTTTCTCCCGTTGCCTGATGAATGCCATCAAAGGAATTGAATGGTTATGCGGATGAGCAGTTGCTAACCTTGCCACAACGACAGCAACAGGAGCATTCCCCGTGGAAAAACGAAGCCTTGGCCGCACCGGCCTCTCCATCGCCCCGATCGTCTTCGGCGGCAACGTGTTCGGCTGGACAGCGGACGAGAAGACTTCCTTTGCCCTGCTCGATGCCTTTTTCGATGCGGGTTTCAACGCCATCGACACGGCGGATGTCTATTCCGCATGGGTGGATGGCCATGAGGGCGGCGAGTCCGAAACCATCATCGGCAAATGGCTGAAGCAGTCGAGCGTGAAGCGCGAAGATGCGGTAATCGTCACCAAGGTCGGTTTTGACAATCGCGGCCAGAAGACCGGCCTCAGCGCCAAATGGATCGCAGAAGCTGTCGATGCCTCGCTGAAGCGGCTGCAAACCGACTATATCGACCTTTATCTCGCCCATAAGCCGGATGCGGAGGTGCCGCTGGAGGAAACACTCACCGCCTTCGCAAAGCTGAAGGAACAGGGAAAAATCCGCGCCATCGGCTGCTCCAACTATTCGGCAAGCCAGCTTCAGGACGCGCTGGATACGGCTGCGAAGAGCAATCTTCCCCGTTATGACGTGCTGCAGCCGGAATATAATCTCTATAACCGCGCGGATTTCGAAGGCCCGCTTGCCGAACTTTGCCAGAAGGAAGAGATCGGCGTCATCAATTATTACAGCCTCGCCGCCGGATTCCTGACCGGGAAATATCGTGCCAAGGCCGATACGGAAGGCGTCGCCCGCAGCTATCGCGTGGGCGAATATGTCAATACGCGCGGGCTTGCCATTCTGGGCGCCATGGATGCGGTGGCAGTGGAAACCGGGGCCAAGCTTGCCGATATCGCGCTGGCCTGGCTATTGCGAAAGAAGGCGATAACCGCGCCGATCGCCAGCGCCACCAGCCTGTCCCAGCTTGAAAGCTTCAAACGCGCCGTCGAGTTAAAGCTGACGGATGAGATGATGACGCTGCTCGACAAGGCGGGCGCGTAACATGGAACTCAGAATTCGCGATGCGCAGCCGGCTGACCGGACGGAATGGCTGCGCCTGTGGAACGACTATCTCGCCTTTTATGATGTCGATCTTGCCGATGACGTAACCGACCATACATGGGCGCGCATTCTCGATCCCGCATCCCGCGTCTCCATGCGCGTGGCCATGCTCGACGACCGCATGGCCGGTTTCGCCATTCACCACTTCCATGATTCCACCTGGGTGAAGACGCCCGACTGCTATCTGGAAGACCTGTTTGTCGATGGCGAAATCCGCGGCAAGGGAACGGGCCGGGCGCTGATGGACGATCTTGTCGCCATCTGCAGGGACAAGGGCTGGTCACGGCTGTACTGGCACACCGGCGAGGACAATCACCGCGCCCAGAAGCTCTACGACAGCTACGTGAAAAGCGACGGCCATATCCGCTATCGCATCAAGTTCTGATCAACTCCTGAAGCGGAAAAAATCCACGAAAGCCCTCAGCGCTGGCCGCATCTGCCGGCGCGAGGGATAATAAATGTAAAAACCATCGAAGGGCGCGCACCAGTCCTCCAGCACGCGGATCAGCCTTCCCTCCCTGATATCGTCCTCGACACGCTGCTCGAAAACGAAGGCCAGCCCTGCGCCGTCAATCGCCGCCCTTCGAATAAGGCTCTGGTCCGACAGGATAAGCGGCCCCTGCACATCGACCACCAATGGCTTGCCATTCTTCTCCAGTTCCCAGCGATAGATAAGGCCGCTGGCGAAACGCCGGCGGATGCAGCGATGCCGGATGAGATCCCTTGGATCCTGCGGTGGTGGATTTTCTACGAAATAGGCGGGCGCGCCAACAATAGCGCCGCGCCATGCGCCGCTCGCTTTCACCGCAATCATGTCGGCATCGAGGTGCTCTCCGAGCCGCAGACCGGCATCGAAACCTTTCGCGACAATATCCTCGAAACGATCATCCGTTGAAATTTCGAGTGAAATATCGGGATAGAGCCGCAGGAACTCGCCCAGCCGGGGGACGATGAGGTCCTCCGCGGCAAGTCGCGGCAGGGTGATGCGCAGGGGGCCAGCGGGTCTTCCGCCCTGCTCGGCAAGCGTCTCGATGACCGCATCGATATCGGCAAGCGCCGGGCCAAGCGTCTCGAGAAGCCGCTTGCCCTCCTCTGTCGGAGAAACGCTGCGGGTGGTACGATGAAGCAGGCGCAGCCCAAGGCTTACCTCCAGCGACGACACCGCATGGCTGACGGCGGAAGGGGCAATGGCAAGTTCGGCGGCGGCCTTGCGAAAGCTGCGGCCTTCGGCAACGGCGGCGAGAACAGCCAGCTGGGAGAGTTGCACACGGTTCATTGTTCTAAATGATAGAATAACCCAAGCGGATTTGCAGCGATTATTTTTACCGCCATGAGACGCTATTTTCTCATCACGCCCTTAGCGATGGGCGGTTCCTTATGGAAGGACGTACAGATGAAAAAAAGAACCCTTGGAAACAACCTTTCCGTTTCGGCGCTTGGCCTCGGCTGCATGGGCATGACACATGCCTATAGCCCGACCGGCGATGAGAGCAGCGCAATTGCAACGCTGCACCGCGCCGTCGAACTCGGCGTCACCTTTTTCGATACGGCGGAGGTTTACGGGCCTTACAATAACGAGATTCTTGTCGGCAAGGGTTTGAAGCCCTATCGCGACAAGGTGGTCATCGCCACCAAGTTCGGCTTCAAAATCGACACCAGCAAACCCGCTGGCCAGATGATGGTGGGCACCGACAGCCGTCCGGACAATGTGCGCGCCGTCGCCGAAGCCTCTCTCAAACGCCTCGGCGTCGATGAGATCGACCTGTTCTACCAGCATCGCGTCGATCCAAATGTTCCAATCGAAGACACGGTAGGCGCTATGGCCGAGCTGGTCCGGCAGGGCAAGGTGAAGCATCTCGGCCTTTCGGAAGCGAGTGCCGAAACACTGCGCAAAGCGCACGCCGTTCATCCCATTGCGGCAATTCAGAGCGAATATTCGCTGTGGACCCGCGACGTGGAGGAAAACGGCGTGCTGGAAACCTGTCGTGAGCTTGGCATTGGTTTTGTACCCTTCAGCCCACTTGGACGCGGCGCGTTGACTGGCGCGCTGAAGTCGCTCGACGGACTTGCATCCGACGATTTCCGCCGCGGCCTGCCGCGCTTCCAGGGCGAAAACTTCGACGCCAATCTGGCGCTCATCAAGCTTCTGGAAGACATGGCGACTGAGAAGGGCGTAACCGCCGGACAACTGGCGCTGGCCTGGGTTCTGGCGCAGGGCGACTTCATCGTTCCTATTCCCGGCACGACAAAAATCGCCAATCTGGAGAAGAACGTTGCCGCAGCGGAGGTGTCGCTGACAGCAGAAGAAGCCGCCAGCCTCGGCGCGCTGCTTTCGCCCGCAAAAGTCGCCGGCGCGCGTTACCCAGAACAGATGTCACGGATGGCCAATCGCTAAAAACAAAAAGCCGCGGCAGTTGCCGCGGCTTTTTTCATTTCGACAGATGCCTTCAGGCTCAGGCGCGCAGAACGCCGCCCGTCGATTTCTCGACATTGCCGACGATCTTGGCCGTCAGCGCCTCGAAATCCTCGTCCGTCAGCGTCTTGTCGACCGGCTGGATCTGCACTTCGATGGCGACCGACTTGCGGTTTTCACCGAGCGACGCGCCTTCGAAAATATCGAAGACATTGACGCCGGTGATCAGCTTGCGGTCAGCGCTGGTCGCAGCCTTGATGATGGCGCCCGCCTCTACCGACTTGTCGACCACGAAAGCGAAGTCGCGCTTGACGGCCTGGAAGGGCGAAAGTTCGAGCGCAGGCTTGGTGCGGGTTGCCTTCTTCTTCGGCTCCTGCATGGCGTCGAGATAAATCTCAAAACCGCAATAGGCGCCGGAGACGTCCAGCTCGGACAGCGTCTTCGGATGGAACTCGCCGAAATAGCCGAGCACGACCTTCGGCCCCATCTTGATGGTGCCGGAGCGGCCTGGGTGATACCAGCCGGGGCCGCCGGCTTCGATCTGCACATTGGCCATGGGCAGGCCGCAGGCTTCCAGCACCGCCAGCGCATCGGCCTTGGCGTCATAGACATCCACCGGCTTTCCACCGCCCTTCAAAGCATTGGACCACATGCGGCCGCTGCCTGCGAGCGAGGCTGTGCCGCGGCGAACACCGCCGGCAACGCGGCGCTGCGCATCAGGCGTATCGCCCTCATAGGTGCCGGAGACCTCGAAGATTGCGACATCGCCATAGCCCTTGTCGGCATTGCGCTGCGCGGCGGTCAGAAGGCCGGGCAGCAGCGAAGGCCGCATGTCCGACATATCGGCTGCGATGGGGTTGGCGAGTTTCAGCGCGGGTGAACCACCGCCGAAGAGTTTCGCCTGCGCTTCCGGGATGAAGGACCAGGTGACGGCCTCGAGCATGCCGCGGCTTGCCAGCGCACGGCGCGCGGTACGGGTGCGTATCTGCAGCGTGGTCAGGATACGGCCGTTGACGGCCCCAAAACTTTCCAGCGGCTCCGGCTTGATGTTGTCGACGCCATGGATGCGCATGACCTCTTCCACCAGATCGGCCTTGCCGTCGACATCAGGACGCCAGGACGGGACGGTGACGGAAACGCGCTCGCCCGTTCCCTCGACACCGAAACCAAGGCCTTTGAGAATGGCGAGGCTCTCTTCTGCCGAGACTTCCAGACCCGTCAGACGCTTTACTTCCGCCAGCGGAAAATCCACGACCTTGGGCTGATGGCCCTTGTAACCGACAACCCGGGCTTCGCCGGCGACGCCGCCGCACAGTTCGAGGACCAGTTCGGTGGTGCGCTCCAGACCCGGGACCATATATTCAGGATCGACGCCACGCTCGAAACGATAACGCGCATCGGTGATGATGCCGAGCGAACGGCCGGTCTTGGCGATGTTGATCGGATCCCAGAGTGCGGATTCGATCAGCACGTCGACGGTGTTGTCATCGCAGCCGGAATGTTCGCCGCCCATGACGCCGCCGATGGATTCGAGGCCTTTCTCGTCGGCGATGACGACATTGTTCGGGCCGAGCTTATATTCACGCTGATCGAGCGCGAGGATCGTCTCGCCCTCTTTTGCGCGGCGAACCGTCAGATCGCCCTTGACCTTGGCGGCGTCGAAGACATGCATCGGCCGGCCCTGGTCGAAGGTCATGTAGTTAGTGATGTCGACAAGCGCATTGATGGGACGCAGGCCGATTGCCAGCAGGCGCTGCTGCATCCATTTCGGGCTGGGGCCGTTCTTGACGCCGCGCACGATGCGCAGCGAAAAGCCGGGGCAGAGCGCCGCATCGTCCAGCTCAAGCTTCACGTCGACCGGGGTTGCGCCTTCGATCTTGAAGGACGGTGCGGGTCTCGTCTTCAGCCTGCCGAGACCGGAAGCAGCGAGATCGCGGGCAATACCGTAGATCGAGGTGCAGTCCGGGCGGTTCGGGGTCAGGTTGATTTCGATGACCGGATCATCGAGCCCGGCATAGGCGGCGAAAGAGGTGCCGACCGGCGCATCTTCCGGCAGGTCGATGATGCCGTCGTGATCGTCGGAAATGTTCAGCTCCTTTTCGGAGCACATCATGCCGTGGCTTTCCACGCCGCGTATCTTGCCGACGGCAAGGGTGACGTCGATGCCCGGAACATACATGCCCGGACGCGCGAGCGCACCGATGAGGCCGGCGCGTGCATTCGGCGCGCCGCAAACGATCTGCACCGGCTTGCCGTCGCCGGCGTCGACGGAGAGAACCTTCAGGCGGTCAGCTTCCGGGTGCTTCTCGGCGGAGAGCACCTTGGCGATGACAAAAGGCTTGTAGGCCGCCTTGTCGTCAACGTCCTCAACTTCGAGGCCAATCGCCGTCAGCCGTTCGCAAATCTCGTCCAGCGTCGCATCGGTATCGAGATGCTCTTTCAGCCAGGAAAGAGTGAATTTCATGTCTTTGCTCCTTGGCTAACCGGATTAAACGCTCAAACCGCCGAACAGCGTCGGCATGTCGAGCGGGCGGAAGCCGTAGTGGTTCATCCAGCGGACATCGGCGTTGAAGAAATCGCGCAGGTCCGGCATGCCATATTTCAGCATGGCGATGCGGTCGAGGCCCATGCCCCAGGCAAAGCCCTGATATTCATCGGGATCCAGCCCACCGGCGCGCAGCACGTTCGGGTGTACCATGCCGCAGCCAAGGATTTCCATCCAGTCCTTGCCTTCGCCGAACTTGACGATGGGGCCGGAACGGTCGCACTGGATATCCACCTCGAAGCTCGGCTCCGTGAAGGGGAAGAAGGACGGGCGGAAACGCATGACGACGCTGTCGACCTCGAAGAAGGTCTTGCAGAATTCTTCCAGAATCCAGCGCAGATTGCCGACATGCGCCTTCTTGTCGATGACAAGGCCTTCGACCTGATGGAACATCGGCGAATGAGTGGCGTCGGAATCCTGACGATAGGTCTTGCCGGGAATGACGATGCGGATCGGCGGCTTCTGGCTTTCCATGGTGCGGATCTGCACCGGCGAGGTGTGGGTGCGCAGCACCTTGCGCTCGCCGTTTTCATCCGGCTGGAAGAAGAAGGTGTCGTGCATTTCGCGGGCCGGATGGCCTTCGGGGAAATTCAGCGCCGTGAAGTTGTAATAGTCGGTTTCGATATCCGGACCTTCGGCAATCGAGAAACCCATATCCGCGAAGATGGCGGTGATTTCATCGACGATCTGGCTGATCGGATGAATGCGGCCGCGCTCGGCCGGAGACTGGCGGACTGGCAGGCTGACATCCACCGTTTCGGCCTTCAGGCGCGCAGTAATGGCGGCGTACTTCAGCGCATTCTTGCGCTCGCCGATGAGGTCGGTGATTTCGGTCTTGAGCTGGTTGATGGCAGCGCCGCGGGTCTGGCGCTCTTCCGGCGTCATGCTGCCAAGCGTCTTCAGAAGCTCCGAAACCGAGCCCTTCTTGCCAAGCGCGGAAACACGCACGGCTTCGATGGCCGGCTCATCGCCAGCCGTGGCGATCTCCGACATCAATTGCGATTTCAAGGTATCAAGTTCAGTCATCTTTTCCTGCCTTGCCGGTCTTTTTAACAGCGGCTTCGGGGTTCACAGCATTCATCAGATAGTCGGTCGCCATGATAAAGCGTCGCAGATCACTACCCATCCGCACGCGCCCGATCAACCGGGCAACCGGTAAAAAACGCCCCAGAATGCCGGTCAGACGGCACAATTCTTCCAGCGCCCGGGGCGGGGCGTTTTCGCGCCAGCGGGCGAAGGCGGCATCGCAGGTTCTCCGCGCATCGCAGGCGCGTGTCGCGACCTGTAAAAACAGCAGCCAGATATCGCGGGCCTGCGCCGTCTCGAGCGGCATGACGTCCTGCGGGCGCTCCTCGAAATCCATGAAACCGACGCGGCCATGTTCGAGAAAAAAGTCGCGCACATGCGGGCGTCCATGGCAAAGGCCTGCCGCATGCAATTCGCCGAGTGCCTCGGCAGATTTTACCAGCAGGGCATCATGTTCCGCCGGCCTCGCGGTTTTAATCGCGTCCATATGCTCCATGATGGTTGGGCCGACATCCCCCAGGACAACGGCCGTCAACGAAGAATAGATGATGGGCGGAACAGGAAAGCCGCGGGCCTTGAAGACCTGCAATGTTTCGAGTTCACGGCGCATCAGGCCTGCGCCATCGAGCGGCGGCGATGGGCGCATGAAAGTGTAGGGAAGCAGCTTTGCGAGAAAGGTCTGCAGCTTTATCCACCAGGATGGCGTTTCCGTGCCCTGGCGCTTGATCCACACGGTTGTTGCGGAAAGCTCGAGTTTCTGCACGCGGCGCTCGCTCTTAAGCAAAGCCCGCATCAAGGCTGCGATATCGCCATCTTCGAGATGGACGTGGAAACCCTTCGCCTTTTCCGCCTCGCTTGCGGCAACCAGCATTTTCCGCCCCCAATGGAACCTGCCGACCGAGAGCCGGATGCCCCACCCTTTTGGCAACCTCGGCGCAAAAAGCGTTCCACGCCTTGCCGAAACTGCCGTGAATTCCAAAAAACGAAAACCCGCGCCGGAGAACCGGCGCGGGTTTCAAATGAACAACAGATTGTCCGCGCCGTAATTACTTTACAGCGGTTTCAAACTCGTTGGCCGTACCAGCATCCTTGAGGTACTCAAGCGCCTTCTTCGCTGCTTCGACGAGCGCGCCGAATGCTGCCGGCTCATGGATAGCCATGTCGGACAGAACCTTGCGGTCGACTTCGATACCAGCCTTGTTCAGGCCGTCGATGAAGCGGCCGTAGGTCAGGCCGAATTCGCGAACAGCAGCGTTGATACGCTGGATCCACAGAGCGCGGAAGTTGCGCTTGTTGACCTTGCGGTCGCGGTAAGCGTACTGCTTGGAACGATCCACGGCAGCCTTTGCTGCGCGGATGGTGTTCTTGCGGCGGCCGTAGAAGCCCTTGGCTGCCTTGAGTGTCTTGGTGTGCTTGGCGCGGGAAGTTACGCCACGTTTTACGCGTGCCATGTCATGATCTCCTTAAAGTGTCCAAATGTGCGGAAAAGTCTCAGAGACCGTTCGGCAGGTAGTTCTTGACGACCTTCTTGCCGTCAGCTTCGGCGAGAACCATGGTTCCGCGCGCGTCGCGAATGAACTTGTTGGTACGCTTGATCATGCCGTGGCGCTTGCCGGCGGCGGCTGCAACAACCTTGCCGGTTGCGGTGATCTTGAACCGCTTCTTTGCAGCGGACTTCGTCTTCATCTTGGGCATTTTGCTACTCCGTTTTTGTATCGAAACAGGCAGACGAGGCCTATTTCAAGCTATTCAGGAACGGCCTCGGCATGCCCTGCCGGACCGTTCGGACGCGCGCTTATAACCGCAGTCGGCTAAAAGCGCAACGGGGAATGAGAATTTCCCCTTGCGGTGGGATACGCGCCGGTGATGTGAACGCGTAAAAAGATTATTTCGGGGCGAGAACCATCATCATCTGACGGCCTTCCAGCTTCGGCTCGGCCTCCACCTTGGCAATCGCCTGGGTGTCTTCCTTCACCTGGAGGAGAAGCTTCATGCCGAGTTCCTGGTGGGCCATTTCGCGGCCGCGGAACTTCAGCGTTACCTTCACCTTGTCGCCATCGTCAAAGAAACGGCCCATCGCCTTCATCTTCACGTCATAGTCATGCGTGTCGATGTTCGGGCGCATCTTGATTTCTTTAACTTCGACGATCTTCTGTTTCTTGCGCGCTTCAGCGGCCTTTTTCTGGGTCGAGTACTTCAGCTTGCCGAGATCGAGGATCTTGCATACCGGCGGTTCCGCGTTCGGCGAAATCTCAACGAGATCGAGACCGGCCTCCTCCGCCAGTTTCAAAGCCTGATCCGTCGGCATGCTACCGAGGTTCTGGCCCTCTTCATCAATAAGCTGAACTCTGGGAACCCGAATTTCCCGGTTGGAGCGCGGCCCCTCCTTGACGGGGGCATCGGCTTTGAAAGGTCTGCGAATGGTCGTATTCTCCTGATCTGTTTCTGGATCACGTCAGCAAAAAACAGCTTGTTTGGTACAAGCGGCGGAAATGTCGTTATTGCCGTGGCGAAGTCAATAGCATATCTGCCCGAAAAGATCACCTGTTGTCACGGTTTTTGCAAATACGCCGCCGTTGTTGCACCAAAATCAGGAGAATTGCATATACATGACCGAACAAGCCGCTGAATTCCTGCGTGTAGGCCCCGACAACGACACTCGCGACATCGCTTTCCTTCATCGCCCGGCGGCTTCGGGCGAGAATATGCCGATGCTGGTATGGCTCGGCGGCTATCGTTCCGACATGACCGGAACCAAGGCGGTTGAACTCGATCGCTTCGCCGCTGAAAACGGTCTTGCCTGCCTGCGGCTCGACTATTCCGGCCATGGCGCCTCCGGCGGCGACTTCAGGAAGGGCACGATTTCCCGCTGGCTGGAAGAAGCGCTTGCCGTGGTGCGCGCAAAAGCGCCGTCGCGCGTCGTTCTCATCGGCTCCTCCATGGGCGGATGGATTGCGCTACGCATGGTCGAGGAGCTGCGCAAGGCGGGTAGCGCGCCATCCGTCGCCGGTCTCGTCCTCATTGCGCCAGCGCCGGATTTCACGCAGGAGCTGATAGAGCCCAGCCTTTCGGATGCGGAAAAAACCTCTCTGGCGGAAAAGGGTTATTTCGAGGAACATTCGGAATATAGCCCAGAGCCCAACATCTTCACCCGCGCGCTGATGGAGGACGGGAAGCAGAACCGCGTGCTGCAGGGGATCATCACCACCGGCTGCCCCGTTCACATCCTGCAGGGCATGCGCGACCCCGATGTTCCCTATCAGCATGCGCTGAAGCTTCTCGAACATCTTCCGTCCGACGACCTCGTGCTGACGCTGATCCGCGACGGCGACCATCGGCTTTCCCGGCCGCAGGATATCGAGCGGATGCTCGCCGCGGTCAAAGCCCTTGCAATATAGGCATTTGCGCAACGCTCTTAACCATATTCGACGAGTCTTGCGCGCCGCCGATTGCTAGCGATTGACTCAAGCCCCCTATCCCTCTTAACTTTTCGTTAAGAATTAAGGGACGGGTTTCATGATGAACGCACCGCTGGCGCGTGCGCTGCTGTTTGCAGTTGCCGCCGGGCTAATGACTGCTGCCTCCGCCACGGCGGAAACCAAGGGAAGCCCTTCCATGGTGACGGGGGGGATCACATCCCAGCCGATCGGCCATTATGAGTTCTGTCAGAAATATGCAGACGAATGCAATATTCGCAGCAAGGCGACACCGCCGCCGCGCGTCACGGATTATGGCTGGGATGTCATTCGCGAGGTCAATACGTCCGTCAACACCACAATCGTGGCGATGACCGACCAGGAAATCTACGGCAAGGACGAAGTCTGGGAATATCCGACGACCGCCGGCGATTGTGAAGATTTCGTGCTGCTGAAGCGCAAGAAGCTGGTCGAGCGTGGTTTTTCCGTGGCTGATCTTCTGATCACCGTCGTGCGCAAGCCGGATGGCGAGGGCCATGCCGTGCTGACCCTTCGCACCACCGACGGCGATTATATTCTCGACAATCTCACCGACGACGTGAAGCTGTGGACCGACACCAACTACACCTATCTGAAGCGGCAGGCGTCCTTCAATACGGGCCGTTGGGTGTCCATCGAAGACGGTCGCGACGTGCTGGTTGGCGCATTGCGCTGACACCTAATCCTAAGTTCGATGGAATTAAGAGCCCGCTATTGCGGGCTCTTTCTTTTTTCACCCATTGCCGATGATAATGCCGGCCGCGAGCACCAGTGAGCCGCCGAGGACCACCTGAAACACCGCGCGCAGGAACGGCGTTTCCATGAAGCGGTTCTGAATGAAGGCGATGGCCCAGAGTTCCACGAAAACGACGACAGCGGCAATCGCCGTTGCCGTCCAGAAATGCGGAATGAGATAGGGCAATGCGTGGCCGAGACCGCCTATGGCCGTCATGATGCCCGAAGCTAGGCCCCGCTTTACCGGAGAACCGCGGCCAGAAAGCTTGCCGTCATCATGGGCGGCCTCGGTGAAACCCATGGAGATGCCCGCACCGACGGAGGCCGAGAGGCCGATCAAGAAGGTCTGCCAGGTATCCTGCGTGGCAAAGGCGGCCGCGAAAATCGGCGCGAGCGTCGAGACGGAGCCATCCATAAGCCCCGCAAGACCCGGCTGAATATAGGTCAGAAGAAATTGCCGTTTTGCGGTTTCCGCCTCTTCGGTCTTGCCGTTTTCATCGAGGTGTTTTTCTTCCAGCATCTGCGCGATGTCTTCGTGACCCCGCTCCGCCTCGGCCAGATCGCCGAGCAGCTTGCGCGTCGAGGCATCGCTGGTGCGCTTGAGGGCCTCATCATAGAAGCGGATCGCCTGGGCTTCCATCAATTCGGCCTGAGCGCGGATTTTTTCGAGCGACAGGTTCTTCACCAGCCAGTCCGGGGTGCGCTCATAAAAACCACGCACATGTTCGCGGCGGATTAGCGGGATGGTTTCTCCGAAGCGGCGGCGATGCATGTCGATCAGCACGTTTCGATGCTGCTGCTCGACCTCGGCCATATCATCGAAGACTTTTGCGGACTGCGGATATTGTGCACGCAGATGATCGGCATAGGAGCGATAGATACGGGAATCGTCTTCTTCAGACGAAATGGCGAGCGCGAGGATTTCCTGCTCACCGAGGGAGGAAAAGGGGCGTTTGGACAGGGAAAAAAGACTGCGAAACATGGCTGAAACCTTTTTTAGAATAATTCTAAATACATCCATGCTGCAGCAGGATCAAGCCACCTTAGAATAATTCTAATATGGCAAAGGGTCGCATTGCGGGCGGCATCGCGGCGGGGTAAATTCGCCAAAAAGGAAACACCATGCAGAACGACGTTGCGGCCAGAGCCGCCCACAGCGCGGAAATTCAGGACAGGGCGGAAAAAGCCATGGCGGAGATCGGCGTCGATGCCGGTTTCATCGATTTGCTGGTGGAAACATTTTATGGCCGCGTTCTTGAACATCCCACGCTCGGCCCGGTTTTTGATGCGCGGCTTGCCGGGCGCTGGCCGGAGCATATGGCCAGGATGAAACAGTTCTGGGCGGCTGTCGCGTTCAAGAATGGCGGCTATGGCGGCAAGCCCGTGCAGGCGCATCTCGGCGTAAAGGGCATGTCGGCGGAGCTTTTTCCGCAGTGGCTTGCGCTTTTTTCCGCCACGCTGGATGACATCGCGCCGAACAGAGAGGCCCATGGCTGGTTCATGGAAACGGCGGAACGCATCGCCAGAAGCCTGACGCTTTCACTGTTTTACAATCCCGCAATGGACGACCCGGCGTTGATGCGAAGCAAGTGACGCGGAAAGACGTGACGAAGCAATATTCGCCAAGCATCACCGGAGATCACGCAAGTTTCAAACATTCCCTCTTGATGGCTGCAGGGATAAATGATTAGTAGCCGGCGGGAGGCGTACCGTGCGGTTCGCCTGTAATATGCAGACATAGCAGGGCTTATCGACATGGATCGCAGATCATTTATCCGCAAGGCGGGCGCTCTCGGCGCCGGTGTTACCGCAACGGCGCTTGCCGCTCCGGCCATCGCACAGGAAAACCCCAAGATCACCTGGCGCATGACGTCGTCCTTCACCAAGGGCCTCGACATTTTGTTCGGCGCGGGCCAGATCGTCGCCGACCATGTCAAGGAAGCCTCCGGCGGCAACTTCGTCATTCAGCACTTTGCCGGCGGTGAAATCGTGCCGGCGCTTCAGGCGGCGGATGCGGTAACGGCCGGAACCGTCGAAATGGCGCATACCTGCGCTTATTATTACGTTGGCAAGGATCCGACCTTCGCGCTCGGAACCTCGGTTCCCTTCGGCCTCAATGCACGCCAGACCAATGCCTGGTTCAATCAGGCCGGTGGCAACGAGTTGCTGAATGAATTCCTTGCCCAGCACAATATCTACTCGATCCTCCTCGGCAATACCGGTGCCCAGATGGGCGGCTGGTTCCGCAAGGAACTCAACACCATCGACGACCTGAAGGGTCTGAAGATGCGTATCGCCGGCCTGACCGGCCAGGTGATGCAGAAGGTTGGCGTGACACCGCAGCAGATCGCCGGCGGCGATGTCTATGCGGCTCTGGAAAAGGGCACAATCGACGCCACCGAATTCGTCGGCCCCTATGACGACCAGAAACTCGGCTTCTACAAGGTCGCGAAATATTACTACTACCCGGCATGGTGGGAAGGCGGCCCGGCCGTGCATGCCTTCGTGAACCTGCAGAAGTTCAATGAGCTGCCGGAGAACTACAAGCGCATCCTGAAAGACGCCTGCGCCGCCGGCAGCGCCAGCATGCTGGAACGTTACGATGCGCGCAATCCGAAGGCGCTGAAGGAACTCGTGGCGCAGGGCGCCATCCTGCGCCCCTTCAGCCAGGAAATCCTCGATGTCTGCCACAAGGCGGCCCAGGACACCTATGCGGAGATTTCGGCCAAGAACGAAAACTTCAAGAAGATCTACGAGAGCCAGCAGGCCTTCAAGAAAGATGCCTATCTCTGGGCCCAGATCGCCGAATATACCTATGACACCTACATGATGATCCAGCAGCGCAACGGCACGCTCTGATCCCCATCATTTTCCGACGATCTTGAGACGGTCATCCGGCATCTGCCGGGTGGCCGTTTTGTTTGGCGAGACCAGCTTCCACACTTCACGCTCCCGCCAGTCGACCGGGCTCATGCCGGTGACGCGGCGGAATTCGCGGTTGAAGTTGGACTTGGTCTGGAAGCCGGAGGACAGCATGATCGTCGTCACCGATTGCTCCGTCTCTTCCAGCAGCCGGCAGGCTTCGCGGATGCGCAACTGGTTGACATATTGCGAGACATTGACGCCGAGCGAGCGGTTGATCGCGCCCGATATCTGCCGGCTCGGCAGGCCGAGGCGTCTTGCAAGCCGCGACAGGTTGAGGTTCTCATCACGGTAAAGCGCCTGCGTCTCCATCAGCCGATCAACCCTTGCAACGATATCCCGGTCCTGTTCCGATGGCTCCGCCGACGCTGACAATTCCGCGACAGGTTCCGTGGCTGTTTGCGGCGCCTTGCTCCTGCCGGCCAGAGCAGCCATGAGGCCAATCAGCAGCAGGCCGAAAAGATTGGCATTGCTGACCAGCGCTGCAACATTCTGCCCATGCGCCCATTCGAAATCGAAAAACACCAGAAGATCGAATAGGGCAGAAACACAAAGAGCGATGGCAGCGATAATAAGCGCCCGGTGCGCCGAGGTGACGCTGGCAAATTGCGCCTCGTCCAGCCCATCCGGGCCCTTTCTGCCAAGAAGAAGCAGGGCAATGGCGTGGCCGACGAAGATGACGATCAGCGCAAGATCAATCGCCATCGGCAAGGTGAGTTCCATGATGACGATGAGCAAAGGCGACAGGACGAGGTTGGCAAGCATCACCATCCTGCTCTCCGCCGCCACTCTCATCAGCCCACGAAAAGCAATGTAGACCAGCGGCGGCAGGCAGGCGGCGAGGACCGGCAAAACATAACGGGTTTCGCTGACACCATACCCCCAGCGCAGGCCGACAAGGACGGATTGCAGGGCACAAAGCGCGATCAGCGTCAGAAAGGCCCGATTGGTTCGCACATCGTCTCCGCCTCGCAAGAAAACGATGAACATGACAACCAGCAGAAGCGCCACGACGAAAGGTAGCGGAATGAACAGCACGAATGAATATCCCCGGAACAACGGCCTATATCGCCAATTCATGGACCAGATCGCGTTTCGGGACGACCTTTAACACGATCAAGGACGCAAAAAACATGTCGCGGCGCAGATTGAACCCCGTTCTTTCCAACCGCACGAGGTTTTCATGCGCCCCATCACCACCATCACGACCATCCTGTTTTCCGCTCTCGTCACCCAGCCTGTTCTTGCAGGCGAGGCTGTCGGCGTCAGCGAAACCACCATTCATTCGCCAGCACGCGGCAAGGACCTGGCCGTCACAATCTGGTACCCATCCGACGGAAAGGGTACGCAGACGCTTTCCGGCGATGACCGGATTTTTCAGGGCACGCCAATGGTCAAGGATGGCGCCGTGAAACCGGGTCGGCTGCCGCTTGTGCTTCTGTCTCACGGCTCGGGTTCACGAGTGTCCGGCATGGCGTGGATAGCCGCGAAACTTGCGAGCGAAGGTTTCATTGTGGCGGGAGCCAACCACCCCGGCACCACCAGCGGCGATTCCACACCCGCCGACACGCCGAAAATCTGGGAGCGAACGGACGATCTCTCCACGATTGTCACTGTTCTAACGGCAAAGGGCAAATGGTCGAGTGCGATCGACGCGCAAAGGATTGGCGTGCTCGGCTTTTCGCTCGGCGGCAGCGCGGCGATGGAGATTTCGGGTGCGCGCGCCGATCTCGATGCCTATGCGCGCTATTGCAAAGACTATTCCACGATGATGGATTGCCAATGGTTCGCCGGTGGCCGGGGTTATCTCAATGGCGAGGCGGTCGACGTGCCGAAGCTCGATCTCAGAACCCTCGACAAGGCCCGTTTCGAGCAGCAGAACCGCGATCCCCGTATTCGGTCCGCCGTGCTGGTCGATCCCGGTCTGGCGCTCGCCTTTCAGCCTGACAGCCTGAAGCAGATCGATATTCCACTGACCTTCATTAATCTGGGCAGCAAGGGCAAAATTCCGCCTGCCGTGCTTGCGGATAAACTCGCGGATGAAGTGCCCGGCGCGACCTATCAGCAGGTAGACGAGGCCAATCATTTCAGCTTCCTGCCGCTGTGCAAACCGGATGCCGACGCCTTTCTCAAATCCGTCGGCGAGCGCGATCCGATCTGCGAACCGGCCGGACTGAGGGACCGTGCGGATATTCACGCGCAATTGGAGACAATGATCGCTGCCGCCTTCAACCGCACGCTTAAGCCGGGTCAGTAAGGCGGCAGACTAAGAGGCCTAGCCGATCCGCTTGTAAAACAGGGTCGTGCCGCAAAAGCGTCCATCCGGAAACAAAGCGTAATCGGGGATGACGCCGACCCGCTCCCAGCCGAGATGAGGATAAATCGCCTCGGCATCGCTGCCCGTGGCCGTATCCAGCACCAAAAGGGTACGACCACGTTTCGCCGCCTCCTCTTCCACCTTTTGCATGAGTTTGCGGGCAAGCCCGAGGCCTCTCGCGGACGGATGCACGAGGAGCTTCATCAGATCGCCGCGATGCGGCTGGTTGGGTTTGGAGGCAAGTCCGACCTGAACGGTGCCCACCACCCTGCCATCCACCTCCGCCACCACATGAATGGTGCTGCCCTCGCCTGCCGCTTCTGCAACGGCTTGCCAGAAAGGCTGCGCATCCTGCGGCGAAAAAGGCAACATGAAGCCGACGGATGCGCCGCCGTTCACGCAGGCAGCCAGAACCTGACAGAGTTCGGGCAAGACATCGATGGTCTCTTGTCCGTTCAACACGCGGATGGTGGTCATATGAACTCCTGTCGGGAAAATCAGCGCTGTTTTTGATCCAGCACGACGGCATAACGGGCAGATTTTTCGGAAGGATTGTGGAAGACATGCCCTTCTCCAACAGGCATGAAAAGGCAATCGCCGGGCTCCAGCCGGTGAACGTTTCCGCCGCTCGTCATTTCCAGCACACCTTCGAAAAGCCAGACATATTGCGTCATCCCCCGGCTTGCCGCATGCGGTGGGAAACCCACGCGCGCGCCGGGCGGAAATTCGACTTCGACGATATCGACATCGGATCCCACACGCGGCGGGGAAATGGCGCGGCGGACATAACCGGTCTCCGGATCTTTCCAGAGCTGCTGATCACGCTTTTTCATGAGCGGGGAAACAGCCTCTTCGTTTTCGGCGAAGAAACCGGAAAGCGACAAGCCAAGGGCTGCGCAGATACGGGCCAGCAGCGAGGCCGTGGGGCTCGCTTCTCCACGCTCGATGCGGGAAATCATCGCGCGGCTGACGCCGGATTCGGACGCGAGCCGTTCCAGCGTTAGGCCGTTTTCAGCCCGCAATGTTTTGATCCGCTCGCCGATAGAGCGTTCAAGAATATGATCTTCGTTTTCCATCATATGAGAATTGCACTCTCATATGATGGAGTCAATATCCATGATAGTGGAAATTGATCATCGTGTTTGCCGCCGGTTGCTTGGCAGCAAAATGGGTGTCTCAGGCGCCGACCTGGGCAATCCAGTCGTTCAGATTATAGTAGTTCGTTACTCGACTAACTTTCCCGTCCTTGAGATCAAAGAAGGCACCAGCTGGCAGGACGTATTTCTGGCCATCGGCTTCGGGCAAACCTTCATCGGTTGCGAGATATTCGCCGTTCACGATGAATTCCGCGGAAGCACGCCTGCCGTCTTCGCTCGCCATGATGACCATGTCGGTGAGATTTTCCTTATAGCAGCGGTTCATGTGGTCCATGAAGGAGGCGAAGGCGGCCTTGCCGGTCTGGCGCTTGCCCTGATTAATGTCGTGCACGACCTCATCATGAAGAAGCGCCAGAAAGGCATCCATGTCCTGACGGTTGAAGGCTTCGTAATAGGCGCGGATGGTCTCGGCAGCGGTCATCGTCTTCTCCGTTCAATGCTTGCGCGGGTTTTCCATGACGGTATAACCAGTGCAACCGAAAGTGAAAATGCCCATGACCGTCGAAATCAAGTCTCTTTCCGGCATCGACGCCGTCCCCTATTTCGATGACCTGGCGCGGCTGCGGATCGAAGTATTCCGCGCCTTTCCCTATCTCTATGATGGCTCGCTGGACTATGAGCGCAACTATCTCGCGACCTATGCCGATACGGACGGCGCAGTTTTCGTGCTGGCGCTTGATGACGGCAAAGTGGTCGGCATGTCGACCGGCATGCCGATGGCGGCAGAGACCGAAGAGGTAAAGACGCCCTTCGTCAAAGCGGGTTACGCTCCGGACCGGATATTCTACTTCGGTGAAAGCGTGCTGCTGCCCGGCTATCGCGGCCATGGCGTCGGCGTGCGCTTCTTTGAGGAACGGGAGGCGCATGCAAGGCGGCTCGGCTTCGAGCGGTGCACTTTCTGCGCGGTGGAGCGGCCCGCAGACCATCCACGACGGCCGGCGGACTACGTTCCGCTGAACACCTTCTGGGAAAAGCGCGGTTATCGCCCTCACCCGGAACTGCGCACCAGTTTCACATGGCAGGACCTCGACGAAAGCGCCGAAAGCCCGAAACCCCTGTCCTTCTGGATGAAAAACATCGCCGCAGGAGACGGAACCAGATGACCCGAGTTGCCGCCAGCCAATATGCCATCGAACTGATCGAGACATGGGAGGCTTACGCCGCGCATCTTTCCGCCATTGTTCGCGAGGCGAAGGAGAAGGGCGCCGAGCTGCTGCTTTTGCCGGAATATTCGGCGATGACGCTGACCGGGCAATTGCCGCCCGATATCCGGGCCGATCTGCATCGTTCCATTGAAGAGCTTCAACAGCTGATACCCTCTTGGGTGGAGCTTTGCGAGGAGCTGGCGCGGCAACATCAAATCCTCTTCCAGCCGGGCAGCGCGCCGGTGAAGGACCCCGACGGCAAGTTTCGCAACCGCGCATGGCTGTTCGGCCCGGATGGGCTGATCGGTTATCAGGACAAGCAGATCATGACCCGCTTCGAGCGGGAGCAATGGAACATTCATGCCGGCGTCGAGGGCCTGAAAGCCTTCGAGACGCCGATAGGCAGGCTCGGCATCCTCATCTGTTACGACAACGAGTTCCCGATGCTGGGCCGCCGGCTGGCGGAGCTGGGTGTGGAACTGGTGCTCGCGCCGAGCTGCACCGATACGCTGGCGGGTGCTTACCGCGTACGCATCGGCGCGCAGGCCAGGGCATTGGAAAACCAATATGCCATCCTCTCCTCCCCCACCGCGGGCGAGGCCCCTTGGTCTCCCGCCGTCGATGAGAATCGCGGCCGCGCCGCCCTTTACGTGCCGTCCGACTACGGCATGCCCGCATCCGGTATCGTCGCGGAAAGCGAAAGCGATGCGGTGACACAGAGCACGCTTCTGATTGCCGATATCGATCTTGCCGCCGTCGCAAGGCTCCGAACCGAGGGACAGGTGGCCACCCGCCGCGACTGGCCGGAGCAATTTGCGATCTGAAAAGCCCATTTTAAAGGGCTTTTAACCAAATTCCCGCTTTGCGGTGTGACAAGCCCCTGCTATAGCGCGGGACATGAGCACAAATTCGACCCGCACGCCCCTGGACCATATCCGCAACTTCTCGATCGTTGCCCACATCGATCACGGCAAATCGACGCTGGCCGACCGGTTGATCCAGTCGACGGGCGGCCTTGCCGAACGCGACATGTCGGAACAGGTTCTCGATTCGATGGATATCGAGCGCGAACGCGGCATCACCATCAAGGCCCAGACCGTGCGCCTGCACTACAAGGCAAATAACGGCGAAACCTATGTGCTGAACCTCATCGACACGCCCGGTCACGTCGACTTCGCCTACGAAGTGTCCCGCTCGCTTTCGGCCTGCGAAGGCTCGCTGCTGGTGGTCGATGCATCGCAGGGCGTGGAAGCCCAGACGCTCGCCAACGTCTATCAGGCCATCGACAACAATCACGAGCTGGTGACGGTGCTCAACAAGATCGACCTGCCGGCGGCCGAACCCGACCGCATCAAGGAGCAGATCGAAGAGGTGATCGGCATCGACGCCTCCGACGCCGTGATGATTTCCGCCAAGACCGGTCTTGGTATTCCCGATGTTCTGGAAGCCATCGTCAACCGTCTGCCGCCACCGAAGAGCGAAGTCGGCGAAAACGGACCGCTGAAGGCGCTGCTGGTCGATAGCTGGTACGACACCTATCTCGGCGTCATGGTTCTGGTGCGCGTCATCGATGGCGTGCTGAGCAAGGGCCAGCAGATCCGCATGATGGGTTCGGGCGCGAAATACGGCATCGAGCGCGTCGGCGTGCTGACTCCGAAGATGGTCAATGTCGACAGCCTCGGCCCCGGCGAGATCGGTTTCATCACCGCCTCGATCAAGGAAGTCGCCGATACGCGTGTTGGCGATACCATCACCGACGACAAGCGCCCGACGGCGCAAGCCCTGCCCGGCTTCAAGCCTGCGCAGCCCGTGGTGTTCTGCGGCCTCTTCCCGGTCGATGCGGCCGACTTCGAAGATTTGCGCGCGGCGGTGGGCAAGCTTCGCCTCAACGATGCTTCCTTCTCCTTCGAAATGGAATCGTCCGCCGCCCTCGGTTTCGGTTTCCGCTGCGGCTTCCTCGGCCTGCTGCATCTCGAAATCATTCAGGAGCGCCTCGAGCGCGAGTTCAATCTCGATCTCGTCGCGACAGCGCCTTCCGTTGTTTATGAAATGACGCTGACGGATGGCACGGAGAAGGAACTTCACAACCCGGCCGACATGCCCGACGTTGTGAAGATCAAGGAAATCCGCGAGCCGTGGATCAAGGCGACGATCATGACGCCGGACGAATATCTCGGCGGCATCCTGAAACTCTGTCAGGACCGGCGCGGCCTGCAGACGGAGCTGACCTATGTCGGCAACCGTGCGATGATCACCTATGAGCTGCCGCTCAACGAAGTGGTGTTCGATTTCTACGACCGCCTGAAATCCATCTCCAAGGGTTACGCCTCGTTCGATTACAACATCATCGACTATCGCGAAGGCGATCTCGTCAAGATGTCGATCCTCGTCAATGGCGATCCGGTGGATGCGCTCTCCATGCTGGTTCACCGCTCGGCGGCGGACCGGCGCGGGCGTGGCATGTGCGAAAAGCTGAAGGAACTCATTCCGCCGCACATGTTCCAGATCCCGATCCAGGCGGCCATCGGCGGCAAGGTCATCGCCCGTGAAACCGTGCGCGCGCTGCGCAAGGACGTGACGGCGAAGTGCTATGGCGGCGACGCGACGCGCAAACGCAAGCTTCTGGACAAGCAGAAGGAAGGCAAGAAGCGCATGCGCCAGTTCGGCAAGGTGGAAATTCCGCAGGAAGCCTTCATCGCCGCTTTGAAGATGAACGACGAGTGATGCATCTGTAATGCTGCAAAAGCGTGGCGCGACAGCAGGCAGCGCGCTACGCTTGTTTAACCTGCACCTACTAGAAGTAACCGGAAAATCCGCCGCTAACACTAATCAAGAATTGCCATAGCACGTATCACGTTCGCTATCCTTGACGCCTCTGATTGAGTTAGATCGTGGGGTATCCCCTGTACATAGACCGTCAAATCAGCGCGAACTGGTATGGGCAAAATCAACGTGGCAACCGGTGGCGGTGTCTGAGCGATTAATGTCGACGCAGAAGCGAACGTCGTAGTATTCTCTTTTTGCGCTCTATTGGCTGCTCGTGAACTCTCACGCGTTTTTTTTCCGTTGCCTGTGCTTGGCCGAAATGCCATCGGATTTTCAACATAGCTAAGAAAATCATCGATAGCAGACCTCACCCTACTCTTATAGGTAGCCAAGCTATCACCGGTGTATTTCATTCCATTCAGGTTTTGAAATCGATGCATCACATCGTCCAAATCTATCATGGACACATCTTTCGCTTCCTCTACATCCAGAATCCCCAGAACGTTGTTAACAGCCGCCTTCCTTGAGGAAACCGTTGTCTTGTTCATGAGACCCTTACGAGAAAGATAGTCGAGAAAGGCAAGCAACGCGTCTCTAGATTTTTGACCATTCATCTTCCGACTCCTATTTACTTTATTATTACAGAGCGTCACAAACGCGTCAATAAGCCCTAGCGAGTCACTATCTACCCTGACACACACCAGACTCAGACGCCAAACATATAAACACGACATCAAAATGACAGACATTGATTTCACAACGCATTGTAAAATATGTATTTTTTATTGATAAAAATTATCTATCTGAATAGATAGTAAATTCCGACTAATCGATCTGATAAATTATTCTGTCTGGTTTATAAAAAAATCGCGCGTTGATCGTCGCCAAAGGATTGACACCTCGGAAATATCGTCCGAGTATCTTTGAAAAGGAGAATCGCATGGCGAGAATAACACTAGCCAGCCGCACCAACGAGCACCGTCGCGGTTGGCAATAACAGAAAGGGCCACAAAACGAACCGAATACCAGTCGGCGCGAATTGTGACCCATGGTGTCAGCGGACAAGCCCAAATCCGTTGGACGGAATGACTGGAATTGCCGATATCTGAAGCACGTTACATCCTCAGAATCGCATTTTCCGGTCTCCGTTTCAAGAGGGCTTTCTGTCGTAATAGGAGGTCCCTATGACCAACGACAATATGCCGAGCTACACGCTCACTTTTGATGACGCCATCCAGATTTGGCTTCACCACTGGAAGGGTGAATTCCAGAACCGGATTGCAGCGAGCTTCGACGTCAATCCGGGCCGCGTTAACGATGTCCTTAAAGAGCGGAAACATGTCGGCAGCCGTGAAGCCGCGCTTTCCCGGCGCTCCGCGTGACGAAAGGTTCTGAACATGACGAATAAACGCAATCAGCACGTTGTTCCTCATCCCGATGGCTGGGCCGTAAAAGGTGCCGGCGCAGAACGGGCAACGAGGGTGGTGGAAACCCAACGTGAAGCAATCGATATTGCCCGCGGAATCGCACAAAATCAGGCAACGGAAATGCTGGTTCACGGAGAGAACGGTCGCATCCGCGAGCGTAACTCCTATGGCAATGATCCGTTTCCGCCCAAGGGCTGATTGATCTTTTTAATGGTGCTGGTGGCCTCCCAAGGCCACCAGTTTTATAAATTCCTTTTATTCTCATATCTCCGGAAACAGGATCGACCGGTGAGCCGCAGCGCCCGCCATGGCGCCGTCTCCCACCGAAAGGGCGACCGAGCCGGCAGGCCTTGCCACATCACCGCAGGCGAAGATGCCGCGGGCGGTGGTCTGTTTCATGGGATCTGTCACGATGGTCGATCCCATCGGCCCCTCCTCCACGGCGCAGCCAAGTTTTTCCAGCCAGTTCGAGGAGATACGCAATTTCGGCTGGGTGAAAAGGCCAGCCAATGCGATGCTGCGTCCATCCGCCAGAACGACATCCGCATGCCCCGTAATTTCCCGGATGCGGGTTGTTTCCACCCGCACGCCCCGGTCCGACAACAATGCTTGCTGATTCCCATCCGGCTCGAATACGCCATTGGTGAAAAAGGTCGTCTCGCCCCAGTCGGGCAGCATCAATGCCTGGTGAATGGCCAAGGGTGAAGCGGCGATGACGCCGATCCTTTCCTGATTGAGCTCGTAACCATGGCAATAGGGGCAATGGAAGACCGAAGAGCCCCAACGCTCTTTCAGCCCGGCAATAGCAGGCAATTCATCGGTGACCCCCATGGCGAGGATCAGCCGGTCCGCTGTCTCACGGCGTTTGCCATCGATCTCGACTACAAAATCGCCGGAGGAGCCTTCGGCATCGGTCACCCTGCCCTCAGCCCAATCTATGGTCGGGTAACGTTCGATCTGGCGGCGCGCCTCGGCGATAATCTCACCCGGCGCCTTGCCATCCTGGCCGAGAAAACCGTGGGAATGGCTGGCGAAACGGTTTCTCCGTTCACCGGCGTCCACCACCAGAATGTTTTTTCTGGCGCGTCCAAGCTGCAGGGCGGCCGAGAGGCCGGCATAGCTGCCGCCGATAATGATGACGTCGAATTTCATGATGCACCCATCGGTTCAGGAAAGAGGCGGAAGTGCCTGTTCATTTCACGATACTTATATTGTTACGTGATTTTCGGAGTCAATAGTCACGCAACTTATATTGTTACGTCACATCGAAAGTGATAGCTTCGGTGTAAACAGACGGGTTTGGACAATGAGACACGACACGCGCCTTTCACGGGTGCTGCATATTCTGATCCATATGGAAAATCATAAGGGTGCGGCGACATCCGAGAGCATCGCGGCGATGCTTCAGACCAACCCGGTGGTGGTGCGCAGGACAATGGCCGGCTTGCGCGAGCATGGTTATGTCTCGTCGGAAAAAGGCCATGGCGGCGGATGGGTGCTGGCGCGGCCGCTCAGCGAAATCACACTGCTCGATATTTACCGGGCGCTTGGCGCGCCGGAACTGTTCTCAATCGGGCTGGCGGGCGACAATCCGAACTGCGTCATCGAACAGGCCGTCAATGCAGCACTTTTCGACGCCATGAAAGAGGCGGAAAACATTCTGCTGTCCCGTTTCGGAAGCATTGCCCTTTCGCAGCTGGCACAGGAATCCATCAGCCGCTGGTCCAGGGTTTCCAACCACCCTTCCGCGATGGAGCAGCTTTAGGGCGCGGATAAGGGCCGCAAAGAAAAACCGCCTGCCCGGAGGCAGGCGGTTTTATCATATCAGTAGGCCCGTTACGGCTGGGTCTGCGTGCCGCCCGTATTCGGGCTTGCCGGTGCGGTGTTGTTCGCAGGCGGTGTTGCCGGAGCGGTCGGAGCCATGGGCGCCGGTGCCTGATCCGTTGCCGCAGGCGGCGTGGTGGAGGATGTCGTGGCCGGATCGGTGGTCGGGCCGCTCATCTGCGACCAGGCGAAAACGCCCACCAATACGACGACGATGATCGCCAACCACGGCACCCAGGACGACGACGTGCGGGCACGCGGTTCATTGCTGATATTCACTTCCGGACGAAGATCGCGGTCCGGACGCGGGTTGTTCGGATCGAATGTCATGGTGTTTCCTCCTCTTCATTCTGCGGAGAAAACGACGTTCACGGGATTTTGTTCCGATTCCTTCCAGAACGCTTACAACCGACGAGGTTCGGGCACTTGCTGAAGCGCCTCCGCCAGCACCGTCATGACCTGCGGACCTGCCATTTGCGAGACATTGAAACGCATGAAACCGGAGGCGTTCTGCGAAGAACTGAACACATTGCCGGGGGCCAGCACCACCTGCCGCGAAAGCGCGCGGCGCGCCACATCGGCGGCATCGACCCCGTCCGGCAGACGGCACCATAAAAACATGCCCGCCTGCGGTTCGATCCACGGCACACATCCGACCGACCTCAGACGCGCCGCCACCTCCGGCATCGTTGCCGCAAGACGCTGCCTCAGCGCCTCGACATGCTTGCGGTAACTGCCATCGGTCAAAAGCGAGAGGATCAGCGCCGCCGAAAAATGCGTTCCGCCAAAAGTGGTGGCGATCTTGAGATCGGTCAGGGCCTCCACCCAAGCCATGGGTGCTGCAATGAAACCGCACCGCACGGAGGCCGACAGTGTTTTTGAAAAACTGCCTATCTGGACGACGCGGTTCAGACCATCAAAGGCCGCCAGCCGGGGCGCGGCCTGGGTTTCGAAATCGGCAAAAATATCATCCTCGATGATGGTCAGCCCCACCTGCTCGGCGAGCATCAGCAGGCGATGGGCGGAAACGGCGGAAAGCCTTGCACCTGTCGGATTATGGATTGCGGAATTGGTGATATAAAGCCGGGGCTGATGGTCTTTCAGCGCCTGCTCGAAAAGTGCCAGATCCGGTCCGGTCGGCGTATAGGGAACACCGACGATCTTCACCCGATGCGCCCGCAAAAGAGCATGGAAATTGAAGTAGCATGGGTCATCGACAACAACCGTATCCCCCGGTTGCAGCAGGAAACGGCACAGAAGATCGATCGCCTGCGTGCCGGAATCGGTGAGCATGATCTGGCTGGCGCCCGCCTGCACCCCGTGTTCGGCCAGCCTGCGCGACAGAAGCTGGCGCAGGGGCAGCAGCCCCATCGGGTTGCCATAATCCGTCAGCAGGGCGGCGTCGGCGCGGGCAAGCCCGCGCATCGCCCGCCTCAACGCTTCCTGCGGCATCCACGATGCGGGAAGCCAGCCGCAACCGGATTTGGCGAGAACGGAACCTTCATCCAGCGCCTGCCGCGAGACCCACAAGGGATCCACCGCCCTGTCGAGCTGCGGCTCGATATCGGCGAGCGACAGGGGCGCAAGCGGGCCCGAAACGAAAAAACCGGAGCCGGGGCGCGAGCTTATCGTACCATCCGCCACGAGCCGGTCATAGGCCTCGACAACGGTGGAGGTGGAAACCTGCATGGTCTTCGCCAGCGCCCTGACCGACGGCAGGCGCGCGCCCGGCACGAGGCTGCGCGAGGCGATGCGTTGCCGCACACTTGCCATCACCTTTTCTATGCGCGTGCCCGCAGCGACTTGTCCGTCCACACTTTCCTCTAACTGTACCGCTTATGATACCATAACAGTTTGTTGAAATTGTATATGATTGTCGCTGTTCCTGCCAGCCATTCGGGATCAAGAAAGGCAAAACGCAGGAGTTGACAATGGACAAGACGACGAGCGGCTGGCTGAGCGGCCTGACAGGCGTGGTGATATTCAGCGGTTCGCTGCCCGCGACGCGCATTGCGGTAGCGGGTTTCGATCCGGTGTTCCTGACCGTCGCCCGTGCCAGCATTGCCGGCCTGCTGGCGCTGGCGCTGCTGTTTCTGTTCAGGCAAAGGCGCCCGGCGCGCGATGACCTGACATCGCTTTTCATCGTCTCGCTCGGTGTCGTGGTGGGCTTCCCGCTATTGACCGCGCTGGCGCTGCGGCATGTCACCTCGGCGCATTCCATCGTTTTCGTGGGGCTCTTGCCGCTCGCAACGGCAATCTTCGCCGTGCTGCGCGGCGGAGAACGCCCGCGTCCGGTGTTCTGGCTCTTTTCCTGTCTTGGAAGCGCGCTTGTTGCAGGGTTTTCGCTGTCGAATTCGTTTGCCGCCGGGATCGAAGCCTCGCTTGCCGGCGATCTTCTGATGCTCGGCGCAATCATCGTCTGCGGGCTCGGCTATGCGGAAGGTGCTGCCCTTTCCCGTAAGCTGGGCGGCTGGCAGGTCATTTCCTGGGCGCTGGTTCTTTCCCTGCCGGTAATGCTGCCGCTTGCTTTCTTCACCGGGCCGGAAACGCTTGCCGGCATCGACCCGCAGGCCTGGGCTGGCCTTGCCTATGTTTCCCTGTTCAGCATGCTGATTGGCTTCATCTTCTGGTATCGCGGGCTGGCGCTTGGCGGCATTGCCGCCGTCGGCCAACTGCAATTGCTTCAGCCCTTCTTCGGGCTGGCACTTGCCGCGACCCTGTTGCATGAGGAGGTGAGCCCGGCCATGATCGCCGTTACGCTTGTGGTGGTGCTCTGCGTTGCAGGCGCGCGAAAATTCGCGCGCTGATGATTGCCATCGTCAGCTCGAACGGCGGTCCACCCAGCGATGCCATGCATCCTCACTGCCGTTGAAGACATTGAGATCGATGCGGCCATCGACACCATGTGACAGGCCGGAACCGGAATATTGCCAGAAAAGCCACTTGCGGCCGGGATAAACCACTGACGGATGCTGGGCGACGGCGCGCAGCCAGAAGGGATAATCCTGGAATTCGCCCTGGAGGTTGTCCTTGTAAAAATCGGGCGCCGTATAAATGATCGGCCGCTGGCCATAATGGCGCTCGAGCTTGTCCATGAAGACGCGCATCTTTTCCAGAACGCGTTCGCGGGAATGGCGCATCTTGCAGCTCGATTCGCCGTTATATTCCACATCGATCACCGGCGGCAGGGCGTCAGGATCGCGCGGTACATTGCGAATGAACCAGTCCGCCTGTTCGCTGGCGTTGCGGCACCAGTAGAAGAAGTGGTAAGCGCCGCGGCGAATGCCCGCTTCCTTCGCGCGCTGCCAGTTGGTGCGGAACATCGGATCGAGATGGTCGCCGCCATCCGTCGCCTTGATGAAGGCGAAATTGGCGCCGCGCGTGCGCAGCTGCGGCCAGTTTATATTGGCCTGCCAGCGGGATACATCCACGCCATGGACCTGAAAATGACGCGGCTGGACCCTGCCGAAATTGATCGGCTTGGCATCGCTGAAGCTGGAGCGGAAAATGCGCGAGCGGATTTGTGCACCGGCGCTCGCCGCCGGGGCCGCAGCCATAGCCAACTGTACCGGACGCTCCATCTGGTTGATCGTGGGGCGCTCCGCCGGCCGCACCATTCCCGCCGCCTGTGACGGAACCGGCAAACGGATTTCAGGTGCATTCTGCGTTAACGACGCCCTGGGGGTGACAGCGGAAAAGGCCTTGGGTTCGTCAGGCACCGGCCCGCCCCATGCCAGAACTTCCTGCCGTGGCTGGGCAGCGATGGCCTGGGTACCGACGCCTGCCTGCGGCACCGGTGCGGATGGCGTGACCGAACTCGTCGTTTCCTTCGAGGGCAAACCGGCCATCAGGCTTTCCGGCCCGGAACTGGACGTGCAGCCTCCAAGCAGGAAGCAACCGAAGAAAAGTGCTGGCACAGCCGATGAACGCATGAGAACCCGTACGCAAAACAAATCGGGGGCACTCTGATGCCGCCCGGAGACCTCGAAATACAAATGCTAACGGAAGATTATCAAAAAAGACTGAATCTTATCTTTACGTCGGCACCTGCCGATGCGCCCGTCATTTCTGGCAGGCGAAACGGTTCGAGTTCCCGCGCAGCGGCGCGGCTCAGGCCGTCATGGCGGTCAGATCGACAGTGTCGGCGCCGGGGGAATTTCTCTTGATCGATTCGATCGCATGGATAGCCGACGCCTTCGCCTTGTATCCTTCCGACGAGAACATTGTTTCCCCGTTGGATGCCTTGAAACGGAAACGATATTCGCCGGCCTTGTCCTGATATATTTCGAATTTGTACATGATCTTTGCGCCTCCTTTCGCGCGGTAGTCCATCAGCCGCAACTCTGTTCGGCCTCAATCACTTTCGCAACGGAAAATCGCCGATCTCAATGAGCCGTACCCAGGCTCGAGCGATCTCCAGCCCGGCTGCATCGGCCATTTCTGCGCGCAAGCCACGATGGTCACGATAATTCTCCAGCCAGCCCGGCGACATTCTTTCGACGGAAGCAGGAAACGCCTGACACCAGCCGTCAACCACGGCGGTAGAGGCCTCGAAATGGAATTGCGTGCCATAGACTGCCCGGCCGATGCGAAAAGCCTGATTTCGTGTCGCGCCATTGGTCGCAAGCCGCGTGGCGTCCGGCGGAAGCGTAAATGTATCGCAATGCCACTGAAAAATCGGGAATGTCTTTTCCAGCCCGGCCAATAGCGGATCGGACACGCCCTCTTCCGTCAGGGAGACATCCTGCCAGCCGAATTCCGGCGGCCCCGAGAGAATATTCTCTCCGCCATAGGCGCGCGCCAGCAACTGGCTGCCGAGGCACACACCCATGACCGCTTTACCAGCATCGCCAAAGGCTTTCATGAGAAGGGCGAGATCGGCCAGATAGGGATAAAGCGCATCGTCAAGCGCGTTCTGTTCGCCGCCCAGAACGACAAGCGCATCATGGTCGGCGGCATCCCTTGGGAGAGGCTCACCCGCATAGGCGCGGATCACATGGATTTCCGCCGCCGCTTCTTCCAGCGCTACGCCGAGTTGCCCATGCGGCGTACCCGCCATGTTTTCTATGATTGCGACGCGCATAAAACCTCGTGGAGACGACAATGGATTCAACCGGCCAAGAGTGCCGATCGAATCCAGCTTCACCACGAGAAAAATCGATTTTCAAGAGCCGCGGCGTCGTCAGTGCGACGACAAACGGATGACCTGACCTGATGCGCCTTAGAATTCACGCGCCAGCTTTGCGTCTGCGGAATGCCGGTTGCCACCACGAACGGCAAAGAACAGGAAAATCGTGGCCCAAAGGATCGATTTTTCCGCGCCGCCCAGACCTTCCGCCTTTACGATGCCGTGAAAATAAACCGTTACCAAAAGAACGATCATGGCCGCGAAAGATGCCGGCCGTGTGAACAGGCCGATGGCGACCAGAATGCCGCCGAAAAATTCTGTGGCAGCAAGCAGCGGCGACCAGAAGACGCCGGGATAAAAACCGAGGCTCTCCACCATGCCGACCGCGCCGAAAGGATTGACGATCTTGCCGAACCCATGGGTGACGAGGAGAAGCCCGGCCGTAACGCGCAGGATCGTCTCCACCAGATCGTGTGTCGCATTGTAAAGCGGTGCGAACGCCGGAACGAAAAGACGCTGACGATTATTCTCGAACTGGGCCATAGGATCTCCACGTTTCAGCCTTCGACAGCTTCTCTGTTCGCAAAGCCGCATGATAAGAACAAGCGTACGCCCGGTAAAAACATGAGTATTATAGTTGACATTATCGTGAACATTATTGCCGTCAGGCAGTGAAGGAGACGTGAGGATGACCGAGACCAAACCCCGCATAACCATCCGCTATTGCACGCAATGCAACTGGCTGCTTCGGGCAGGCTGGATGGCGCAGGAAATCCTGCAGACCTTCGCTTCCGATGTCGGCGAAGTCAGCCTCGTTCCCTCAACCGGCGGTCTGTTCGAGATCACCGTGGACGGCACGACCATATGGGAACGCAAACGCGATGGCGGTTTTCCTGGCCCCAAAGAACTCAAGCAGAGAATCCGTGACATCATCGACCCGCAGCGCGACCTCGGCCATGTGGACAGAACGAAGCATGAAGGGCTCGACACCTGATCCGGCGACATGTTTCAACAGCCCCAACCAAGTTTTTTCCCTTTAAAATCAATGATCGTCATAAAAGTTCAAAAAGTCTGTTGACACCGGGCGGCTGCCCTCGTACATCGCTCTCCGTCGCCCAGATGGCGGAATTGGTAGACGCGCCAGCTTCAGGTGCTGGTACTCGCAAGGGTGTGGAGGTTCGAGTCCTCTTCTGGGCACCATTCCATTTTTGATCTTAGCCAGATCAAGAACTTAGCCGAAAAAACAGCAACATATAGCCGACCGGTAAACGCCGGGAAGCGTGTTGCTTTTTCGTCTTTTCCACTTACATAAAAGCTACGAACAGGCCGCTTCCTTTTTTGTCGGAAGGCCTGTTGTCCTGTCTGAAATATGATCGACCTTGCCTGTTATGGCTGAGCGTCTTTGTCGCCACTATTTTGCGAATGCTGTTCGCAATTCGGCGTACAGGACAGAACGGTTCGCTCCGTCTGGCGGAAAACACGCACCGTATTGCCCTCGTCGATGGAGACGAGAATGCGTTCATCCACGATTGGATTGCCATCGGCATCCAGAAGCACGAGATTGGTCGTGCCGAAACTGCGACCTGTCAGAACAATCGTGGTGGCATCGGCAACCGTGGCATCGGCGACTTTGGAGTTGCCGACGATAACCTTGCTGACGGCACGGTCGAGACGAAGGACACGGGCGTGATTCATCGAAACGCGCAATATGTCATCCTCAGCAAAAGCGGGCTGCAGCGAACCCGATATAAAGACGGACAAGCCGACCACAATTTTCGCCAGTTTTCCGAATGACACGCGTTTGGCCCTTGCTCACTACCCGCACTTTATTGCTCCACAGAATGCGCGGTTTTAGTGAATGAAGCGTTAAATGGCAAAAATCCGCAATGAGGATGGTAACCATTCGTAATGTATTGATATTTTCACGTCTCTCCGCCCCGCGTCAAAACTGAACAGCTGCGCCTCTTTCAACCGAAACTTAGCCGGACGAGAGAAATGGCCAGCGTCTGAATATATTTGTTTATCAGCAAATATAAAAATGCAGACAATACTTTTCGTTTTTATTTACCAAGAGAAACTCATCCTGCCGTTTACTTTGAGTTAATCGTTTTTTTTAAGCGCTTGGAAATCGCTCCGTTGTAGTTTGAACCCAACCGAACAACGGAGAACAGTTGTCGGCGTGCTGAACCAACACAAGTTAGGAGAGACCCTATGACCAAGATTTTCGCTCGTTTCCTGAAAGACGAATCCGGTGCCACTGCAATCGAATATGGTTTGATTGCTGCACTTATTTCCGTTGGCATTATCGGTGGTACAACGGCAGTCGGCGGTAAGCTGAAAGACACTTTCACTTTCATCAGCACCTCGTTCACGAACTCGAAAGCCTCCACCGGCGGCGTTTGATTGATAAAAAGTATAATGCAGGTGATTTACCCAGAATTGGGAAATCACCTGCATTTGCTATTCTTCCAGCTGAATTGGATAGATTAAGGCAGGGTAATCATGATCGTCGCAGCGATTTTTCTTATTGTCCCGCTCTGCCTCAGTTTCGCTGCCTTGAACGATCTTTTCAGCATGACGATCCCCAACTCGATAACCGTCGTGCTCTTGCTATCTTTCGCTTTCGTTGCGCCCCTGTCGGGAATGGATTTGCAGACTTTTACCTTGAGTCTCGCAGGCGGCCTCGCCGTTTTTCTCTGCTGTTTTATGCTCTTCGCTGCCAATGTCATGGGTGGAGGAGACGCAAAACTATTGACTGGAGCGGCAGTCTGGTACGGCTTCAACATTTCTCTGATAGAATTTTTACTTGCGGTGACGCTGATCGGCGGCGCATTGACAGTTGGCATACTACTGTTGAGATCACGGTCCCAGGAAATCATAGCCATCGGCATACCGATCCCTGATTCCCTTATGGTTGCAAAGAAGATTCCATACGGTATCGGTATCGCCGCAGCGGGACTCCTGACCTATGGGAATTGCCCCCTCGTAAAAGCGGCGATCACAAGCCTATACTAGATCAGGATTTCGATCCCAATCGTTTATAGAATTGTTAACTACAAATCCAAGCACACTATTAACCATAATTATACCAATCGCGCGCCATCCTCGGGGAAGAAGAATCTGATTCCCTCAAGGATCGAACATGAAACCGTCGCGTATCTTTATTCTTTCCGTTGCTCTGGTGGCCGCCGGTCTTGCCGGCCTTGTCGCCATGCAGATTTCCGGCGCGAAGCAGGTCATCGAAAAAGCAGAAACGATCATCCAGAAAGAACCGACGGTCAACGTTCTCGTTTCATCGGTCAATCTGCCCGTCGGTAGCCGCCTGAACGACAGTTCCGTGCGCTGGACACCCTGGCCACAGGGCAATGTGGTCGACAGTTTCATAACGGAAGCGAAAAGGCCTGATGCCATCACCGAACTCACCGGCGCGGTCGTGCGGCTGCCTCTGTTCGAAGGTGAACCGATCCGGCCGGAAAAAGTGGTCGATTCCAGCACGCGCATCATGTCCTCCCTTTTGCCGGCCGGGAAACGCGCTGTCGCCACCGAGATTTCCGTCTCGACGGGCGCAGGCGGTTTCGTACTGCCGAACGACCGGGTCGATGTGATCATGGTCCGCAAGGGCGACAACAACAACTTTCTGACCGAAAATGTTTTGAACAATGTTCGTGTCCTGGCGATCGATCAGCAGATCAAGGAAGGCGAGGACGGGACGTCGGCGGTGGTCGGCGCAACCGCTACACTCGAACTGACCCCGGAACAGGCGAAGATCATAACGGTGGCGCAGCAAATGGCGGACCGTCTCACGCTTGCTTTGCGCTCCGTCGCCGATGCGCAGGAAAACGATACGCTTTCGGCTGGCCATCTTCTCAGCGGCGGTTCCGGACAGCCGGAAATTCAGGTGATCAAATCCGGCTCGATCGTGAAGAGCGGTCAGGGAGCATCACAATGACCGGGAGGCTCATGACAAATCGTCTCAACCAACGCCTGCGTTCATCGATGGCGGGTGGGCTCGCATTCTGCCTGGCCTTTTCAGGCGTTCCCGGCCAGCATTCCCCCAAGTTTCTGCGCGTCAGCGAAGCGGAGGCGCAAAGCGCAAGCATCGTGCGGATTACCGAAAGCGGCACAGGCATTCGCAAGCGCTTAAAGCTGGGTTTAAACAAGGCGCTGGTCATCGACCTGCCCGAAGATGCACACGACATTCTCGTTGCCGATCCGAGCCTTGCCGATGCCGTCACCCGCACGTCCAGACGTATTTATCTTTTCGGTAAAACGGTAGGACAGACCAACATTTTCATTTTTGGTGAGGGCGGCCGGGAAATCGTCAGTCTCGATCTGGAAGTAGAGCGGGACATCGCCGGACTCGAGGCAAATATTCGCCGGTTCATTCCCGAGTCTGATATCAAGGTAGAAATCGTTTCGGACAACATCGTTCTTACAGGATCGGTGCGGACACCGCAGGACTCCGCACGCGCCGTTCAACTTGCCGACGCCTTTCTAAAAGGCGGTGAGGCCACCACCCGTAATATATCTCTGACAGGCGGTGACAATGGCGGCGATGCAGCGATTTTTGCGGAGCGCCGGCAGGTATCGCAAATTGTCAACATGCTGACGATTGAGGGGGAAGATCAGGTAACACTGAAGGTTACCGTCGCCGAAGTGAGCAGACAGGTTCTGAAGCAACTCGGCTTCAACGGCTCCATCAGCAGTTCAACAAGCGGTAATGGTTTCGAATTTGCGAATCCGTCTAATCTTGGCAATGTGATCGATGGCGCGTCAAGAATTGCCAGTGGTGCGATAGGCTCGGGGTCTCTCAGATTCGCTTCTTATCTCACCGCAATGGAGCAGGCGGGCGTCATGCGTACATTGGCGGAACCAAGCCTGACCGCTATTTCCGGAGAGCAGGCAAAGTTCTACGTCGGAGGCGATTTCAGGATTGCCGGAGAACAGGAAGTCGACATCGACGAGGACACCGGGCGGCCCACAATTACGCGCACGACCAATACTGTCGATTATGGCATCACGTTAAACTTCAAGCCCGTGGTGCTTTCGCCAGGCCGAATAAGTCTCAAAATTGAAACCAATGTTTCCGAGCCCACCTACGAAGGCAATGTTGTAACCGGTAATTCGGGTCGCACGGTCCCAGGTTCGACCTACATGTCGGTAAGAAAGCGCGAAACCTCCACAACGGTCGAGCTTCCCTCGGGGGGATCGATCGTGATCGCAGGTCTCGTTCAGGACAATGTCCGTCAGGCCATGTCCGGGCTTCCGGGCATGTCGAAGATTCCGATTTTCGGCACGCTTTTCCGCAGCAAGGACTTCCTCCGCAACGAAACGGAACTGGTCATTATCGCAACGCCCTATCTGGTGCGGCCCGTTGCCCGCAATCAGATCGCCCGGCCAGACGATAACTTCAATCCGGAAAACGACGCCGCCATGTATTTCATGAACCGCGTCAACAAGGTCTATGGCCGCAAGGATCAGGTTCAGGCGGCGCCCTATCAGGGGTCAGTGGGGTTCATCTACAAATGACGACATGCACACAAAATCCCCTCTTCACAGCAAGCCCGGTCAGGGCAGGAAACGTCATGAAGGAATCCTATTCCTCCTTTTCCCCCTGCCTTTCCGGAAGACGGATCGGCCTCGTCGTCATTGCCGCGCTTGCCGCCGGCCTGTTGCAGGGCTGCGCACGCGATCCGATGACCACCAACGCCATTCCCGACGATTATCGCACACGCCACCCGATTACCCTGTCGGAAGCGGAGCATTCGCTGGATATTCCGGTCTCGGCCAGCGACAGCCGGCTGACCACAGCGATGGCGGATAATGTTCGCGGTTTTGCCCAGAATTATGCGTCTATGTCGACCGGGATCATCAATATTCAGACCCCGTCGGGATCGGCCAATTCAGCGGCCGCATCGCGAATGGCAAAACAGATCCGCTCGACGCTTTCCGGCGCGGGTGTGGCGCCGGGCAAGATCATGGAGACGCGTTATGCCGCTTCCCCGAATGGCGACGCCTCCCCCATTCGCCTGAGCTATGTCGCCGTTACCGCCATGACTGGCCAGTGCGGCCAATGGCCCGAGGATCTCTCAGACAATACCTTCGCCAACAAGAACTGGTACAATTTCGGGTGCGCTTCCCAAAGCAATCTCGCGGCGCAGATTGCCAATCCCATGGATCTGGTCGGCCCGCGCGGCATGAGCCCGATCGATGCCGAGCGCCGTGCGGTCGTCATCGACACCTATCGCGGTAAGACTTCGACGACGACGACAGATTGATGCGGATCCAACATTTGTCACGGCAGGAAATACGATGAGCGCTGTAGAATACGATATCAAGCCAAGCGGCGGCACAGAAGCCGAGCCGCCCGTGCGCGCTTCGGATATGGACCACCTGCGGCCCCTGCCCCGCATTTCCGTTCACGCTTTCTGCGTCAGCGACAATATGCAAGGCGTCATGGACGCATTGTCCAGCGACCGGCGCATGAGCAAGGTCACCCTGCGGGTGACCAAAGGTGATATCAATGCGGCAGCCACGATGTTTTCCACGTCGCCCACGCCCAATCTCATAATTCTCGAGACAGCAAGCTCACCTGCCTCGCTGCTGGACGATCTCGCGCCTTTGGCGGAGGTTTGCGATCCTTCCACCCGTGTCATCATCGTCGGCCGGCACAACGATATAACGCTCTATCGCGATCTCATCCGCAACGGCATTTCCGAATATCTCGTCGCCCCGGTCAATATGGCCGATCTCCTGGCTTCGATCGCTGCGATCTTCGTCGATCCGGACGCGGAGCCGCTGGGTCGCAACATCGCCTTCATTGGCGCCAAGGGCGGCGTAGGCTCGTCCACCATCGCGCATAATTGCGCCTTCGGCATTTCGAGTCTTTTCTCCACGGAAACCATTCTGGCGGATATGGACCTTGCCTATGGAACGGCGAATATCGATTTCGATCAGGACCCTGCCCAAGGCATGGCTGAAGCGGTCTTTTCGCCGGAGCGACTGGACGAGGTATTTCTCGACCGTCTCTTGACGAAATGTTCCGATCATCTGTCGCTTTTGGCAGCGCCGTCTCTTCTCGACAGGACCTATGATCTCGATCGTCAGGCCTTTCTGCCGATCCTCGAGGTTTTGCAGCGCAGTGCCCCGGTCGCGGTTCTCGATCTTCCCCACCAATGGTGCGACTGGACGCGGGCAGTCCTTTCGGAAGCCGATGAGGTGGTCATAACGGCGGTTCCCGATCTCGCAAATCTGCGCAATACGAAGAACCTCTTCGACGCACTGATCAAGCTGAGACCCAACGATAAATTGCCGCATCTCGTTCTCAATCAGGTCGGCATGCCCAAGCGTCCGGAAATCGCGCCGGCGGATTTCCTTGAGCCGCTGGAAATCGAGCCGATCGCGATCATTCCGTTCGACGCACAATTGTTCGGAAATGCCGCCAATAGCGGCCGTATGATCAGCGAAATGGATGAAAAATCCCAGACGGCGGAAACCTTTTCGCAAATCGCCCATACCATCACAGGCCGCTCCGTGCTGCGCAAAAGCAGGCGTGGCGGTCTGGAAAAACTGAAGAATATTCTCAAGCGCAAGTAGGCCTTCTGCCTGCGTCCTTAGACGGAAACGCCGATGTTCGGAAAACGCGGGCCTGAAAGCCCAGCCAGAAGCACAAAGCCGGATCTTGCTGCACCTGCGCCCATGCAGGTGACGACAGCGCCTGAGCCTCGTTCTGCTGCAATTGACACTCTTGAACCCGGCCAATCACCGGCAATGCGTCAGGCAACTGCAAACGCACCGCCCGCGCAGAGAAAACGTACCCGCACGGAAGATTACTACAATACCAAGAGCCAGGTATTTTCCGCACTTATCGATACGATCGACCTTTCGCAGCTCGCCAAGCTCGACGCGGAAAGTGCGCGCGAGGAAATTCGCGATATCGTCAACGACATCATCACGATCAAAAATTTCGCCATGTCGATCGCCGAGCAGGAAGAGCTGCTCGAAGATATCTGCAACGACGTTCTTGGTTACGGGCCGCTGGAGCCTCTCCTGGCACGCGACGACATTGCCGATATCATGGTCAACGGTTCCGGCCAAACCTTCATCGAAGTCGGCGGCAAGACCATCGAATCCGATATCCGCTTTCGTGACAATGCGCAGTTGCTTTCCATCTGCCAGCGCATCGTCAGCCAGGTCGGCCGACGCGTGGATGAGTCGAGCCCGATATGCGACGCACGCCTGCCGGATGGATCGCGCGTCAACGTCATCGCTCCGCCGCTTGCCATCGACGGTCCGGCGCTGACGATCCGAAAATTCAAGAAAGACAAACTGACACTCGACCAGCTCGTGCGTTTTGGAGCGATCACGCCCGAAGGCGCGACATTGCTCAAGATCATCGGTCGCGTCCGCTGCAATGTCGTCATCTCGGGCGGCACCGGCTCGGGCAAGACGACGCTTCTCAACTGCCTGACGAGCTTCATCGACAGGGATGAACGCGTTATCACCTGCGAAGACACCGCCGAACTTCAGCTGCAGCAGCCGCATGTGGTGAGGCTCGAAACACGTCCGCCCAATATCGAAGGGGAAGGCGAGATCACCATGCGCGATCTCGTCAAGAACTGCCTTCGCATGCGGCCCGAACGTATCATCGTCGGCGAAGTGCGCGGACCGGAAGTTTTCGACCTTCTCCAGGCCATGAACACCGGTCACGACGGTTCGATGGGAACACTTCACGCCAATACGCCACGCGAATGCCTCAGCCGTATCGAATCGATGATCGCCATGGGCGGCTTCACCCTGCCGGCCAAGACCGTACGTGAAATCATCTCAGGCTCGATTGATGTCGTCATTCAGGCGGCGCGTCTGCGTGACGGCTCGCGCCGGATAACGCAGATTACGGAAGTGATCGGCATGGAAGGCGATGTCATCGTCACTCAGGATCTGATGCGATACGAAATCGAAGGCGAAGATGCGAATGGCAAGCTGATCGGCAGGCACGTATCGACCGGCATCAGCAAGCCCAATTTCTGGGATCGTGCACGCTATTACGGCGAAGAGAAACGTCTGGCGGCCGCGCTCGATGAAATGGAAAAGACATCCTAAGGGAAAGCGACTGCCATGGACCCGACAATAGTGTTACTGGCCGTACTTGTCGCCATCTCGGCAGGAGCACTCGCCTACGTCTTTCTTTTTCAGCGGATAGAGGTCGAGAAAAAGACCACAAGCCGTTTCAAGCGGGTGCAGGCCGCAGAGACGGATCACGTAAATATCAAAGCTGCACGCGATCGGGTCCAGGAACTCAGCAAGCGCCGCAAATCCATGCAGGACAGCCTGCGGGATATGGAAAAAAAACAAAATGAAAAGGCGAAAAAAGCAAAAAATGTCAGCCTGCGCGATAAACTCGTGCAGGCTGGGCTGGCAATCTCCGTTCGGCAGTTTCATCTCCTGAGCGCAGGTGCTTCGGCTTTCGCCACTCTCATCGCACTTCTATATGATCTATCATTAATAACCGCCCTGCTCATAGGCGCAGTGGTGGCTTTAGGGCTGCCCCGTTGGGTATTGGCGTTTATCCTCAAGCGCCGGCAGAAAAAATTCCTTGAGGAGTTTCCCAATGCGCTGGATGTCATGTGCCGCTCGATCAAATCCGGATTGCCGCTGAATGACGCCGTGCGACTGATCGCGTCGGATGGTCAGGAGCCGGTGAAAACAGAGTTTCAACGGGTCGTAGACGCGCAGCAGGTTGGTATCGGGATTCCCCAAGGGATAGAGCGCATGATGCTGACCATGCCGCTTTTCGAAGTCAGCTTCTTCAGCACCGTCATCAATATCCAGGCACAGGCAGGCGGCAATCTTTCGGAGGCTTTATCCAACCTTTCGAAGGTATTGCGTGACCGAAAGAAAATGCGCGCCAAAGTGAACGCTCTGTCGATGGAGGCAAAAGCGTCGGCCGTCATTATCGGCGCATTGCCTTTTATTGTGATGCTGCTGGTGCACTTCACATCGCCCGACTATCTTGCAGTCCTCTTCACGGATATGCGCGGGCACATCATTCTGGGTGCATCCGGACTATGGATGCTCATCGGAATTTTCATCATGCGCCAAATGATCAATTTCGATATTTGAGGTCACCGATGACGGGAAATCTCCTTTCAGACCTGACGAATCCGCAAACTATCATTGCGATTCTCGTAACAGTGGCAGTTTTCGCCACCCTTTATACGCTCATTACGCCTTTCTTCGAACGAAAGGACTTTGCCAAGCGCATGAAAGCCGTATCGTCGGAGCGGGAACTTATTCGCAGCCGCGAGCGCGAGCGTCTGGCAACTGCAACCAGAGACGGCAAGGCCTCCCTGCGTGGCAACAACAACAAGTCCGCACGGCGAATCGTTGAAAAATTCAATCTCCAGGAAGCGCTCGCCGACAAGAACACAATGAACAAGCTGCGTGCAGCCGGTTTTCGTTCGCAAAATGCGCTTAATACATTTCTTGCTGCCCGATTCATATTGCCGTTCATTTTTCTGGCCGTCGCATTCACCTGGATTTTCGTTCTCGGAAATCTTGCGGATAAAGCCTTCTTCATTCGACTGATGGCCGTTCTTCTTTTCGGCTATATCGGCTTTTATGCTCCCAATATCTACGTTTCTAACCGCATGACCAAGCGACAGGCCTCGATCAAGCGGGCTTGGCCAGATGCACTTGACCTGATGCTGATCTGCATCGAATCCGGCGTATCAATGGAAGCAGCCATGCGCCGCGTAGCGGAAGAGATGGGTGAACAGTCGCCTGAACTGGCGGAAGAAATGATCCTGACGACAGCGGAATTGTCCTTCCTTCAGGACAGGCGTGTCGCGCTTGAGAATTTTGGTATGCGCACCCAACTGGACGGTGTCAAAAGCGTGGTGCAGGCCCTCATCCAGGCGGAACGATATGGCACGCCGCTCGCACAGGCTCTGCGCGTTCTCGCGCAGGAAGGTCGAGACGAGCGAATGAATGAAGCTGAGAAAAAGGCCGCAGCGCTGCCGCCCAAACTGACTGTGCCGATGATAGTGTTCTTCCTGCCGGTTCTCATCGCCGTTATTCTCGGGCCTGCCGGCATTCGTGTCGCCGACACGTTCTAGCGACGGAAACGCGCAGGAGCGAAACCGGAAATCGTTCGATCAGGGCGCAACCCTTCTATACCTGCGAAAGCGTATCAACCAGCCGGCTTGCCGTCCTTTTTCGCCAGTTGCTGCCAGGAGTTCTGCTGCGAAAGCATGGCACGCAGATAGGTGAGGTTTGCCTGCGCCTGCTGTGGCGAGAGTTCCTGAACCGCGATGCGCTCGGCTTCGGCAAAGCGGCCCTGTAGACCGACCACGAGCGCAAGGTTCTGGCGAACGCGGCTATCGGCGCCCGGCTGGGCGATGGCGGATTGCAGATATGTTTCGGCAGTGCGCGGATCGCTCGACAGGACATAGGACATGCCGAGGTTGGACAATACGCTCGGGTCGTTCGGCTTCAGGTCAAGCGCCTGCCTGTAGCGGGAACGCGCCTCGTTCGAGCGTCCAAGCTGATCGAGCACGGCGCCCTCGGCGGAATAAAGCCGCCAGTCGGGCCGGTCCGGCGTCTGCGCCCGCTGGATGGTCGAAAGCGCCTGCTCCAGCTGACCGGCGGCGGCCTGCGATTTGCCATAGGCGGCAAGGACATCGCGGTCGGCTGGATTGGCGATGGCGATCTGCTGCATGACGGCGAGAGCCTGTGTGTTCTTGCCGGTCATCATCAGCACGCTGGCATAATTCATGCCGACCGATTTATCCTTGGGGCTGCGTTCATAGGCTTTGCCGGCGCTCTCCTCCGCCTGCCGAAGCTGCTCCATGTTCATGTGATCATAGGAGCGTGTGGCGGCGGGAATGGAGCCGGTGGACATGCGATCGGGCTTGTTGGTGCCCGCGCATCCTGAAACCGCAAGAACCAATGCGGCAAGACATGCTCCCCGCAGCAACCCGGTCCGGCCTGTCTCGCCCAAAGAAAATGCAGTCATGGCAGCGCCCCCGCCCAAGAATGATCAATCTTGCGCCCGACACACGACAGACTCACATGACGCAACTTTCGCTTAAGCAATAATCTGTTAACCCTAACAGAGCGTTAATCGCACCGATTCTCGACATTTACGGAAGCATACAATGGCGCCCTATCAGTTCATCGAACGCCCAACCCCTTTCAGCTCCAAGGCCGGCAGCACATTGCCGGTTTTCGCCGTCACGCCGGCCCATATCGAACAGGGCGCCATCGATCCTGTTGCTCTGGATTGGGCAAAGAAGGCGGGGTTCAAGGCGGAGGCAGGCGCCATTCTCCTCGTTCCTTCCGCCGATGGTTCGCTGGGCGGCGTGCTTCTCGGCCTCGGCGGCAATCCCTCGGAAATCCCCTTCATCACCGGGAAACTCGCCCGTGAGCTGCCGGAAGGCGAGTGGCACATCGAGACCGCACCACTGACCGCCAATCGCCTCGCTCTCGGTTTCGGTCTCGGCAGCTACCGCTTCGACAAATACAAGACCACCAAGACGAACGGGGCAAAGCTCCTCATTCCGCAGGATGCGGAAGACGGCGAGATCAAGCGCGTTCTGGCCGGCGTTTTCCTTGCGCGCGACCTCATCAATGTTCCGGCCAACGATATGGGACCGGATGAGCTTGAGATTGCCTTCCGCGCGCTTGCCGCCCATTACAAGGCAAAGGTGAAGGTCACCACCGGTGACGATCTGCTCAAGGAAAACTTACCCCTGATCCATGCTGTCGGCCGGGCCAGCGAAAGTGCGCCGCGGCTTCTGGAGATGAACTGGGGCAAGAAGGGCAATCCACGCCTCACCCTCGTCGGCAAGGGCGTCTGCTTCGATACCGGCGGCCTCGATATCAAACCCGCCGCTTCGATGGCGTTGATGAAGAAGGATATGGGAGGTGCGGCCAATGTGCTCGGCCTTGCGCTGATGATCATGGATGCGAAGCTGCCGGTCGATCTTCGTGTTCTCGTGCCCGCGGTCGAAAACTCTATCTCCTCCAATGCCTTCCGCCCTGGCGATATCTACCGCAGCCGCAAGGGGCTGACGGTGCAGATCGACAATACCGACGCTGAAGGCCGTCTTGTTCTGGCGGATGCGCTGGCCTATGCGGACGAAGATGCGCCAGACCTGATGATCGACATGGCGACGCTGACGGGTGCCGCACGCGTCGCGCTCGGCCCGGATCTGCCGCCCTTCTATACAGATGACGAGGATCTGGCGCATGATATCGCGGAAGCCAGCATCGACACGGACGATCCGCTGTGGCGCATGCCGCTCTATATGGGCTACGACAAGGATATCCGCTCACGCGCAGCCGATATCACCAACGCGCCTTCGGGCGGCATGGGCGGATCGATCACCGCCGCCCTGTTCCTGAAGCGTTTCGTTACCAATACCAGGCGCTGGGCGCATTTCGATATTTACGGCTGGTCTCTGAGCGAGAGGCATCATTCATCGATCGGCGGGGAAGCGCAGGGCATCCGCGCACTCTTCCATTACATCGCACACCAGTTCGCGAAGTAATCTGCTGATAGGTTCGGGCTTCCACGGGCGCTTCCTCAACCGGAGCGCCCGTTCTCAATTTAGAGCATTTCCGGGCGGAAAACCGGGCTCCACTTTTCCTGGAAAAGCTTTAAACCAGAACCTTCTGTTCCTTGTGGTCTTCTTCGCCGAAGAACTTCAGGTAACGCTCCACTTCGGCCGGGTCACCGGTGGCCTTTTGCGGATTGTCCGAGAGCTTCACGGCCGGCCGGCCATTGGCGTCGCTCACCTTGCAGACGATGGAAATCGGCTTGAGGCTGGCGATGGTTTTTGGCGCGCAACCGGCAAAATCATTGGTGAGGTTGGTGCCCCAGCCGAAGCTCATGCGGACGCGGCCTTCGAAATGCCTGTAGGTGTCGATGATGGCGTCGACATCGAGACCGTCGGAGAAGATCAACATCTTCTTGCGTGGGTCGCGGCCCATCTTCTGCCACCACTCGATGATTTTTTCGCCGCCTTCGATCGGCGGCGCACTGTCGGGACGGAAACCCGTCCAGTCTGCCACCCATTCCGGCGCATTGCGCAGGAAAGCCGCCGTGCCGAAGGCGTCGGGAAGCACGATCAGCAGGTTGCCGCCATAAAGCCGGTTCCAGTCCTTCAGAACCTGATAGGGGGCAGCGGCCAGCTCCTCATTCGTTTGCGCCAGCGCTGCTACCACCATGGGCAGTTCATGCGCGTTCGTGCCCACGGCTTCGAGATCGGAATCCATGGCGAGCAGGACGTTACTCGTACCGGTAAAGGCGGGCCCGATGCCTTCCTTCAGCGCTTCGACGCACCAGCGTTGCCAAAGGAAGCTGTGGCGGCGGCGGGTGCCGAAATCGGAAATGCGCAGGCCCGGCAGTTCCCGCAGCCGCTCGACCTTCTCCCACATCTTGGCCTTTGCGCGGGCATAAAGCACATCGAGCGTGAAATAACCGAGCGAACGCATGGCGCTGCGCGAGCGCAACTCGTTGATGATGGCGAGCGCCGGGATTTCCCAGAGCGTCGTATCCATCCAGCGGCCATGAAAATTCAGCTCATATTGCCCGTCGCGCTTGAAAAGCTCATATTCCGGCAATTGATAGCTCGACAGCCAGGAGAGGAATTCCGGCTCGAAAATCTGCGAGCGGCCGTAAAACGTGTTACCCGCAAGCCAGATGTTTTCCTTCTTGGAAAGACGCAGGGTGCGTGCATGATCGAGCTGTTCGCGCAGCTCCATCTCGTCGATCTCTTCCGCCAGCCGCACCGTCTTCGTGCGGTTGATCAGGGAAAACGTCGCGTCGACTTCCGGATAGAGCTTCCAGATCATCTGCAACATCAGGAGCTTGTAGAAATCCGTATCGATCAGGCTGCGGACGATAGGGTCGAGTTTCCAGGTATGATTATGGACACGGGTGGCTATATCGGTCTTCGTCATACTCGCATTCCCCAATATCGGCCAAAGGTCAGAACAGCCGATGTCACTCCGCACCCCGGCAGGTATCAACCTGTCATGCGGAAAGATTTATCTGAAAAAGCGACAACAAGTCCAGAGCACTGGCCCGGCAAATGCCCGCCGCGACCGCCCGCGCATCGATTTTCCGAAGACCACAATGGGGTTTTCGGTCCGGTGTTCAAACATGCTGCTTCAAAAGGTCGGGTCTACGGGGTTTATGCCGGGATACCAGTCCTTGGAGACGGGATTTCTGCCGCCGAAACTGGAAATGCCGTTTTCGTCGGTGCAGCGATACCCCTGAACAGGAAGCCCACGGCTGCCGAAAACATCCCTGTAGGGACCTCGGGAATATCCGGTCACGCCGAGTGCGCTATGGCAGTTGTAGCGGACCTTTGGCTGCAGCGTGCGCGGATCCTTGACGCCGGGCAGGTTTGCATAGGCATCCGGAGCGGGGGCAAAACCGTTCTGGAAAACAGTCTGTGCCTGCGCCGACGCGCTTAGCAAAGCCGCCGTGAGGATCGCTGCCAATCGTGTCGCCGTTCTTGTCTTCATCGATGCCGGTCCCGTACCATCATTCAACCGATGTAGGCTGTCGGCGACCTCCACACAAAGGGCGTGGCAGGCACAATTTCGTGAAAGCCCTTCTCAGGCCTCGAGCCGGCGGTAAGCAGTTGGCTTTTCATAAAGCCAGCCAATGCGCTCGATGGCCGCATCGAGATTCTCGCGTGCGACATTCATCGTATGGCCATTGGCATGGAGCAGCGTTTCCTCGTTTTCCATAAGGCCGACATGACCCTTCCAGAAGACGAGATCGCCGCGCCGCAATTCATCCCGCTCTATTTCCACGCCGAGCGACTTCACCTGCATGTCGGTATCGCGAAGGACCCGCCGGCCCGTCATGGCCATGGAAAGCTGCACGAGGCCGGAACAATCGATACCAAAACCGGAGCGGCCGCCCCAGAGATAGGGCGTTTCGATAAAGCGCAGCGCCACCGCCACATAATCTTCCTCAAGCGCCGCGTCGACGGCCTGGCAATGGGCAGCGATGATGCCTTCGCCTTTTTCGGTCAGCAGGTAACGGGTGCCGCGCGTCTCCGCTTCGCCGACGATGCGGATCAGGCTACCCATGGACAGCGCTGCGACCGGCGGTTTGCGCAATTCAGCGGCTGGGTAGAGAAAAGTGCGCGGTGCAATCACCCTATGGGTGGCGACAACGACATCGCCGATCGCCGTTTCCGGCACGTAACCGGCATACCCGTCCGCATCCGCCTGCACCCATGCCCAGCCGTTGGCCCTGTCGAAAACACGGATAGTTTCGCCAAACAGCAACTCGGTATCGATGCCGGCGGCAAGATCGGGCGTCGGCCGCAGGCCAGTAACCGGCAACACGATCTGGGCGGCCGTGCCGTTGACAAAACGTTCGGCCTGCACCACGCCCTGCAGTTTTTCATCGGCGAGGTCGGAGCGGAAGACATTCAGGCGGCGGTCGAGCATCATGGGTTTCACATCCAGAGGTTAGATCTTGCGCGCCTGATCAATAATCAGATCGCCGATTTTTTCCAGATAAAGCGCACCGGCCACCGTGCGTTTTATCACAACATTGCGCCTGTCCCGCTCATCCCGAACCCGATCGACCAGCCCGAGCGCGCCGAGACTGTCGAGCGCGCGGGTAATGACCGGCTTGGTGACCCCCAGCATGGCGGCAAGACCCCGGACAGTGTGCGGCGGCGGCACGAGATAAATCTGCAGCAGGATGGCGGTTTGACGCAAGGTCAAATCCGGCTGATCGTCAACGACCTGCGCCGTGGATACACGATGCCAGAGCCCCAAGGCCTCCGTGGGCGACAATTGTGCAGGCAAGCCGTGACCCTTCCAGTCGTTGTCCTACCGTTTTCATTCAACAGAGCGAAAAACTCAAGAACCATCCCGCACAAACAAAACCGCCGCACGGCGCAGATCCGAAAGATCGCGCGGCGCGGCGGCGTTTGTTGACCCGTTTTCGAGCCATGATGTCCCCTCTGGACTTGCGGAATGAGACGCAGGAAGCGTGCCAATTTTGATGCAGCGCACAAATACTCGTAAAAACAGCAACTTAAGGCAAAAACTCCGCGTTGTGGCGAAGTTTTTCGCAAAGGATAAACAGCAATAAAAACAGGCAAAAAATAATTCAATGCTTAAAAACTGCCTTCCGCCGCGACAGCGGAAGGCAAGGATATCGCGGATCAGATCTCCGCGCCGCGCGCGGCATCGACCGCATCGGCATTCTGTCGCCGGTTATAGCGGATCGACGACCAGAGCGAGATGCCGATCAGGCCCGCGCCGCCAAGGCCCGTGATGACCTCCGGAATATGCACCATGGTCTGCACGTACATGATGACGGACAGGATGAGGATTGCATAAAAGGCGCCGTGCTCCAGATAGCGATATTCAGCCAGGGTTCCCTTCTCGACCAGCATGATGGTCATCGAACGCACATACATGGCGCCGATGCCGAGGCCGATGGCGATGATGAAGAGGTTCTGCGTCAGCGCGAAAGCGCCGATAACGCCGTCGAAGGAGAAGCTGGCATCCAGCACTTCGAGATAAAGAAACGCACCGAAGCCGCCTTTCGCCGCACCTTCCAGCATTTCCTGGCTGCGATCGAGAATGCCGCCGACGACTTCCACCAGCAGGAAGGTCAAAAGACCCCAGATCGCCGAATGGAAGAAAGTGTTGGCCGCGACCGGACCAAGTTCCGGATTGTCGCTAGCACCGATGATGCGGGAAAAGATCAGCATGACGACCAGCACGAAGGCAATCTCGATGCCCTTGACGGAGGAATAGGTTGCAGCCTTTTCCTCGATCCAGCGCACCCAGTGCACGTCTTTTTCATGGTCGAAGAAGAAGTTGAGACCGACCATCATCAGGAAGGTGCCGCCGAAAGCCGCAATCGGCAGATGGGCGTCACGCATGATTTCCGCATAACGTTCCGGCTGCGTGGCCGCCATGACGAGAGCCGTCCACGGGCCGACATTGGCCGCGACGACCACGATGAGAAGCGGGAAGACGATACGCATGCCGAAAACGGCAATCAGGATACCCCAGGTCAGGAAGCGGTGCTGCCAGACCGGTGTCATGTCCTTCAGCTTGTTGGCGTTGACGATGGCGTTGTCGAAGGAAAGCGAGATTTCCAGCACCGCCAGCACGACGCAGATGAAGAAGATCGTCGCCGTGCCGCCGACCGTTCCGGTCATTTCCCAACCGAGATAACCGCCGAGGATCAAACCGACCACGGTGACGATAAAGGCCCACTTGAAGTAGGTAAGGGTGTTTTTCTGGGCAGCGCTCATGTCCGGTCGCCTCCCATAACGAGGGCGTTCACGGACCGACGCAGGGCGTCAGGCCGCACGCAGAAAGCACGCGCGCGAAGCACATTCAGGTTTTTCATAGTTTTTAATCCGCCGGCCAATTTTTGCAGGCGGTACCGACATCGCGAGAGCGCCGTAAAACTCTCGCCAGAGGGGCCCGGCACCTTTGTTTCCTCTGCCGTTGCGAGACAAATCATCGCAGGGCTCTTTCTTACTCCCCGAAGATCACGCCTTCGTCAAGTCCCGTGATCGTGATCAAGGCCCTGAGAAAGATCAAACCTGCTCCACAGCCAGTCCTTCAGCGGTTTCGCGGCGGCGTTTGAGAGTATTTTCGCGGAAGAAGATATAAAGGCCGGAAAGAACGATCAGGCCCGCGCCGACGACGATACTCGTCTGCGGCACATCGCCGAAGAACAGCCAGCCGAAAATCACCGCCCAGAGCAGCAGCGTATATTGCAGCGGCGCGACGGTGGCGGCATCGGCGAGTTTAAGCGCCCGGTTGACCAGCACATGCGCCGTCATGGCGACGACGCCGAGCAGGCCGAGGAATGCCAGATCGAAACTGGACTGAACCGGCAGCCATCCCGATGGCGTGAGGAATACCGCGACAATGCCCGCAAGCGCCGCACCGATGATCTGCCAGAAGGCAAGCACCGTATCCGGCGTATTGCGCAGCTGGCGGCCAGATAACATCATGAAAGCGAAAGCGGCACTGCCGAGGATCGAAAACAATGCTGCGGAGGTGAGGCTTGCCGAACTGGGTTTGAGCGCAATGAGAACGCCGACAAAACCGATGGCGATGGCCGTCCAGCGACGCCAGCCCACCTTTTCTCCGAGCAGAAACGGCGAGAGCGCCGCCACATAGATGGGGGCGGCCAGCCAATAGGTCATGACATCGGCGAGCGGCAGGGCCGCGACCGCGAAATAGAAACAGAAAAGCTCTGCGGTGGAAAAGAAGACGCGCGCAAACTGAAGGCCGGGACGCTCAATTCTGACAAGGCCGGAGAGGCCGGCACGCCAGACGATCGGAACGAGGATAATAAGCGCCGCCGCGCTGCGAATAAGGATCACCTGACCCTGGCTATAGGTGGCTACGAGCCATTTCCCCATGGCGTCGTTCAGTGCGAAAAGCAGCATTCCAAGCAGCATGACGGCCACGCCGAGGCCAGTCGGCGAAAGCTTACGTATCATAGACATGTCAGTTCCGATCTCTCCCAATGGCTGCATTGGTCGTCCAGCCAGCCATCCTTTGTCAAGCCCCGAACGGCCGGGCCCGAACAATTAATAGTACTAATAATATCGGCATGTGGGATGTCAGATGAAGATTCGCCGTTCTTCGGCTACGAGTTCCTGGAGAAAATCGACCACCGTTCGGACCCGGACCAGTTGACGGGCGGATTCGTGATAGGCCGTCCAGTAGGACCGGCTGATGGTGAGGTGCGGCATGATCCGCAGAAGTTCTGGATATTGCCCGGCGATGTAATTATGCAGGATGCCGATACCCGCACCGGAACGCACCGCCTCGGTCTGCCCGGTGGCGCTGGAGATTTCAAAGGCGGCGTCCCAGTCGCGCATGATCTCACCGGTAAAGTTCAGTGAAGGCGAAAAGATCAGATCCTCCACGTAGCCGATCCGCCGGTGGCGCTTCAGCGCCTCGACATCATCAGGCGTTCCATAATCGGCCAGATAATCCGCCGAGGCATAAAGGCCCAGCGAATAATCGGTGAGCTTCGAAAACATCAGCCTGCCCTGCTCCGGCCTTTCGATGGTGATGGCGATATCGGCCTCACGCTGCGACAGGGAGAAAGAGCGCGGCACCGGCACGAGCTGGATTTTCAGATCAGGATAACGCGCCGTCAGCCGGCCGAGCCGCGGCGCGAGGAAGGAAACGCCGAGACCATCCGGCGCGCCGATGCGCACCGTTCCCGCCACCGCCGTATCGACGCGGCCGAGATTTGCCTGGGCATTCAGCATTTCGGTTTCCATGCGCTCGGCCCCGGCAAGAAGGCGCTGCCCCTCTTCGGTCAGCTCGCAGCCATTGGTGCTCCGCAGGAAGAGCTGCGTGCCGATGGCCGCTTCCAGTGCGGAAATGCGCCGGCTGAGGGTGGCATGGTTGACGCCAAGCTTTCTGGCCGCCGAAAGAAACTGGCCGCTTCGCGCGACGCTTAGAAACAAACGCACATCATCCCAGTTCACAACACCCTCCTTATGTCTATTTTTGCACAATGGATGCTTATTTCAGGCGATTGATTTGTGCAAATCGAAAGGTAATGCTGCGCCATCACATTCTGGAGGAAAACCCATGAAGGAAATCGGTCATTTCATTAACGGCAAGCATGTGCCAGGCACCAGCGGCCGCACATCGAATGTCTACAACCCGGCCACCGGCGAAGTGCAGGCAACCGTTGCGCTTGCCAGCGACGCCGAATTGCGCGCCGCCGTGGAGAGCGCCAAGGCTGCGCAGCCGAAATGGGCCGCTACCAACCCGCAGCGTCGCGCCCGCGTTTTCTTCAAGTTCGTCGAACTTCTGAACCGCGACATGAACGAGCTGGCTGTGCTGCTCTCCAGCGAGCATGGTAAGACCGTCGAGGATTCCAAGGGCGATATCGTGCGCGGCCTTGAAGTCTGCGAATTCGTCTGCGGCATTCCGCACCTGCAAAAGGGTGAATTCACCGAGGGTGCCGGTCCGGCCATCGACATGTATTCGATCCGCCAGCCGGTCGGCATCGGCGCAGGCATCACCCCGTTCAACTTCCCCGGCATGATCCCGATGTGGATGTTCGCGCCGGCGATCGCCTGCGGCAACGCCTTCATCCTCAAGCCTTCCGAGCGCGACCCGTCGCTGCCGATCCGTCTTGCCGAACTGATGATCGAAGCCGGTCTTCCGGCCGGCATCCTGAACGTCGTCAACGGTGACAAGGGCGCCGTCGACGCCATCCTGACCGATCCCGATATCGGCGCGGTCTCCTTCGTCGGCTCGACGCCGATCGCCCGCTATGTCTATGGCACGGCCGCCATGAACGGCAAGCGTGCGCAGTGCTTCGGCGGTGCGAAGAACCACATGATCATCATGCCGGATGCCGATCTCGACCAGGCGGTAAACGCGTTGATGGGCGCGGGTTACGGTTCGGCGGGCGAGCGCTGCATGGCTGTTTCCGTTGCGGTTCCGGTTGGTGAGGAGACGGCAAACCGTCTCGTCGAAAAGCTCATTCCGCAGATCGAAAGCCTGAGAATCGGCCCCTATACCGACGACAAGGCCGATATGGGTCCGCTCGTCACCAAAGAAGCGCAGACGCGCGTCAAGGGCCTGATCGACAGCGGCGTCGCACAGGGTGCGAAGCTTCTGGTCGATGGCCGCGACTTCAAGCTGCAGGGCTATGAAGACGGCTATTTCGTCGGCGGCTGCCTGTTCGACCACGTGACCCCTGATATGGACATCTACAAGACGGAAATCTTCGGACCCGTTCTCTCCGTCGTTCGCGCCAAGAATTACGAAGACGCGCTGGAACTGCCGATGAAGCATGAATATGGCAACGGCGTCGCGATCTATACCCGCGACGGCGACGCCGCCCGCGACTTCGCAAGCCGCGTCAATATCGGCATGATCGGCGTCAACGTTCCGATCCCGGTTCCGCTTGCCTATCACTCCTTCGGCGGCTGGAAGGCTTCGAGCTTCGGCGACCTCAACCAGCACGGGACGGATTCGATCAAGTTCTGGACGAAGACCAAGACGATCACCTCGCGCTGGCCGTCGGGTATCAAGTCGGGCGCTGAATTCGTGATGCCGACAATGAAGTAAGCGGGCAGAGCCCTCTACATTACAAAGAGCCTCGCTGTTTTCACGGCGGGGCTTTTTCGATTAAAAGATAACTTAAAAAATCAAGTTTTTCCTTCAAAATATTTCCACTTAAAGCTGTTATGGCGTAAGAGAGCAGTTGCGGCGTGGGGACGCTGCCAACCGACGATAACGGGGAAGCCTGCAAACTCAATCTGCCCGGAGAGGGGCATATCATGAGGGACTATTATGAGTGATATCTCAGTGAGTGCGGATCAGCGTGCGCTTGAACGCGGCTCGTTCAGCGGAAATGCCAAGGAATATTTCGGAATCTGGATCGTCAATATTCTGCTGACGATCATCACCATCGGCATCTATTCCGCCTGGGCAAAGGTGCGCCGCAAGCGTTATTTCAATGGCAATACCGTGCTGGCCGGTCGTGCCTTCGGTTATCACGCCACCGGCGGGCAAATCTTCAAGGGCCGGCTGATCGCCTTTGCCTTCATCGTCGTCTCGCAGCTCGTCGGCCTCATCCATCCCTTCCTGGTTTTCGTGCCGGCAATCCTGCTGATGATCTTCTTTCCATGGCTGATCACGCGCAGCATTCGTTTCAATGCGCGGGTGACGAGCTATCGCAATGTGCGTTTTGATTTTGTCGGAACGGCATGGGGCGCTTTTGTCTCCATCCTGCTTGGCAGCCTCGTCGCGTTCTTCTCCTTCGGCATTCTGGCGCCGCTGTCCAGCCGCTGGGCGAACCGCTATATTTTCAGCAACCTGCGTTACGGCGACCGGCCTTTCAGCGCCGATCCCAGGATCGGCAAGCTCTACCGGGTCTGGATCATTCCCGCGATCATGGTGGTGATCGGCGGCATCGTAGTCGGCTTTTTCGGCATTGCCGCCTTTGCGGCCAATAGCGCTATGCTCGAAGACGAGACGGCAGCCATGGCCACGGCGCTGGCTTCCCTTTATGTCGGAATTTTCGGCGCGTTTCTGGTCTATGGTCTTGCGGGTGTCGTCTATCGCACCGGCGTTCGCAATGTCGTCATCTCCTCCATGCTGCTGGACGGAAAGCACGACCTGCACAGCGATCTTCATCGCGGTCGCTACCTGTGGATCGTCATCTCCAACCTGATCGTCACCGTCTTCACGCTTGGCCTGATGCGGCCATGGGCGGCGGTGCGCGAAGCGCGTTATACCGTTGAACGCACGGCAATCCGTTTCAATGGCGATGTCGGCGAGGTTCTCTCCTCGATGGAGGCGACAGGCGCCGCCGTCAGCGCCGAATATATGGATATGGAAGGTTTCGAATTTGGTTTCTGATACCGGAGAAACCGTTGCGGGCGAGTGGCATGCCGCTCGCTCCAACCTTTCCAGCGTCGCCAGGCTGAAGCTTGGCGGCACGGTCCTTCTCGTGCTCGACGCGAAGGACAACCACGTCAGAACCCAGGCCGAGATAAAAACGGTGGAGATCAGCCACCGGGTCGGCACCATCCCCCGGGAGTTGCATTTTCCCGACGGGTCGCTGTTCGAAACCCGCGACAATGACGGCGTGGACCGGCTGCTTGGCCAGCACATTACCAAGCGTTCCGGTTTCGTGCACTGGCTGGAACAGTTCCGCCCACGGCTGATCGGCATCACCGCCGCAGCCGTTCTTCTGGCTTACGGCACCTATAAGCTGGCGCTTCCGGCGCTGGTGGAACTGGCGGTCGCCGTAACGCCGCCCATCGTTCCACAGGTCATGTCGGCCAGCACCATGCAGGCCTTCGACCAGGCGGTGTTTTCTCCAAGCGAACTTCCGCAGGAAGAGCAGGACGCCATCCGTGCGGAATTTGCCCGGATCGTCGCCCATGCGGAAGGTTCGCCCGAGGACTACAAGCTGAATTTCCGCAAGGGCGGTTATATCGGCCCCAATGCCTTTGCGCTTCCGGATGGCACGCTGGTACTGACGGACGAGCTGGTGGAACTCGCAGGCGACGACAGGCAGATGATCACCGGGGTTCTCGCCCATGAAATCGGCCATGTGGAATATGAACACAGCCTGCGGCAGCTTTACCGCGCCGCCGGGGTTGCCGGTCTCGTCATGCTGATTGCCGGCGATGTCGGTTCGGCAATGGAAGATATTCTCACCCAGGGTGGCGGTCTTCTGGCGCTATCGCATTCGCGCGATGCCGAGCGGCAGGCGGACCAGCGCTCCGTCGAACTGATGCGCAAGGCCGGGCTCGACCCAACCGCCATCGAACGGTTCTTTGCGCTGCTGGAGGAAAAGCTGGGCGACAAGGACGGCACCAGCATCGTGTCCACCCATCCCGGAACACCGGAAAGGCGCAAGGCCATTCTCGATTACAACGCTTCCCTGGACAACAAACCGGCGGGCAACTGACCCACCGGTATCGCAACTATCAGAGTTCGATCAAGAGCTAACTCAGTTGGTCGGGCCGTCGTTGAAACCCACTTCATCAACCAGTTCGGACGCCTGCTTGCGATGGGCCGCTATGTCCGTCAGCGGCAGCTTGTCCGGATTGATGGGGCCGAAGCCCTTCACGACATCGGATGGCTCCGCGCCGGGCAGCACCGGATATTCGAAGACCTGCTTGGCGTAGATTTCCTGCGCCTCGCGCGAGGCCAGGAATTCCATCAGCTTCAGCGCATTGTCTTTGTTGGGTGCGTATTTCGTCAGCGCCATGCCGGAGATATTTACATGTGTGCCGCGATCGCCCGCATTGGGGAAGATCACCCGCACCGATCCGGCCCATTCCTTTTCTTCCGGCTCGCGATCATTCGTCAGCATCAGGCCGACATAATAGGTGTTGCCGAGCGCGATGTCGCATTCACCGGAAAAGATCGATTTCGCCTGGCTGCGGTCGGTTCCGTCAGGCTTGCGAGCGAGATTGTTCTTCAGACCGGTCAGCCATGTGCGGGTATAATCGACGCCGTGATGGGCGATCATCGAGGCGATCAGCGCGATATTATAGGAATGCTGGCCGTCGCGAATGCAGATCTTGCCCTTCCATTTCGGATCGGCAAGCTCCTCATAGGTAATATCCTTCTGGGTCACCCGCTCCTTAGACGCATAGACCACCCGGCCGCGCGTGGTGAGACCAAACCATTCGCCCTCGGGATCGCGCAGATTGGCAGGGATATCCTTTTCGATGACGGGATCGTTGAGGACCGGCTGGGTAACCTTGCCCTCCTTCGCCTCGACGAGACGGGCGATATCGACCGTCAGCAGCACATCGGCAGGCGAATTGACGCCCTCAGCCTGAATGCGTTCCACCAGCCCCTTGTCGAGAAAAAGCACATTCGCCTCTATCCCGGTTTCCTTCGTGAAAGCATCGAGCAGCGGCTGGATCAATTCAGGCTGGCGATAGGAATAGACGTTAACCTCCCCCTCTGCCAAAGCGACGGGCGCGGCGACAAGGATCGTCAGCCCTGAAAAAACGGCAGCGGAAAAGTATGATTTCAAGCTTGCCATTATGAATGCCTCCATTACATTCCGATTCTTGACTTGTTTGTTCATGAATCATCCGGACGGTCAACAAGGCTGTTCGAGAAATATCGGATGGGTGCCAGTTTTTTCAGTTTCTGGAATTGTTCTAAACTGAAAAAGAGACTATATAACTCCACATTGAGAGTTAGGAGACCAGCATGCGCTTGACCAAACAGACCAACTATGCCGTTCGCATGTTGATGTATTGCGCCGCCAATGAAGGCCATCTGAGCCGCATTCCTGAGATCGCCAGAGCCTATGGCGTTTCGGAGCTGTTCCTGTTCAAAATCCTGCAGCCGCTCAACAAGGCGGGCCTGGTGGAAACCGTGCGCGGTCGCAACGGCGGCGTGCGTCTTGGCAAACCTGCCGAAAAGATCAGCCTGTTCGACGTGGTGAAAGTGACTGAAGACAGCTTCGCCATGGCCGAATGCTTCGAGGACGGTGCTGTGGAGTGTCCGCTTGTGGATAGCTGCGGCCTCAACTCGGCGCTTCGCAAGGCGCTCAATGCCTTTTTCGACGTTCTGGCGGAATATTCGATCGACGATCTCGTCAAGGCGCGGCCCCAGATCAACTTCCTGCTGGGCCTCGATACGGAAATGCCGAAGATCGCCGCCCTTCCGGCTGCCTGACCATCCCATTGTCGCATCGACAATTGCCATAGCCCGTGTCCTTCAGGCCACGGGCTTTTCTTTTATAGAATACGCATGAAATGTAATATTTTTGATCCTGCGTGTTGACGTCGCGAATGGAAGCGGCGCATTTGGTCGCGAGCTTTTTCAAGCAACCAATCAGCGTCGCAATGATCATCAAGCCTGAATTCCATACATTTGCGCTCACCGCGCTCGTCGGCGGCATAGGGGCGCTACTCGCCAGCCTCATCGATATTCCGGCACCTTTTCTTTCCGGCCCGGCGCTTGCCGTGACGATCACGGGGCTGGCCGGTGTAAGGCTTGGCGTTCCCGCCTTCATCCGCAATGCCTGTTTCGTCGTCGTCGGCATTTCTATGGGAACGAGCGTGACGCCCTCCGTGATCGACGCGGCAAAGACCTGGCCCGTGAGCTTCGTCGTTGTGCTCGTCGCTGTCGTTATCATGCTCTATGTCGCCTACTGGATCCTGCATTATGGCTTCGGTTACGACCGGACAACGGCGATGCTGGGCGCCTCTCCCGGTCATCTCAGCTATATTATCAGCCTCGGCGCAGAGACGAAAAGCGACCTTGCGACCGTCAGCATCGTGCAAAGCGTGCGGGTGCTGGCGCTGACGCTTTCCGTGCCGCTGATCGTCGAATATTTCGATCTCGTCAGCACGGAACCGCTTGTGGCCAACCCGCCAATGGGTCTGCTCACACTCGCGCTGACCATCGGCGCATCGCTTCTGACCGGCTGGCTTTTCCTGCGCTGGAAGTTTCCGGCCGCGCTGCTGCTTGGCGGCGTCGCCATTTCCATCGGCACCCACATTACCGGCCTTACCGAAGGCGGCGTTCCCACCTGGCTCAGCCTGCCCGTCTATGTGCTGATCGGTTGCCTTATCGGCACGCGCTTTTCGAATGTCTCACTGATGGACGTGCGGAAAGGCTTTCTGGCAGGCTTCGTCGTCACCATCGCCGTGATGCTGATTGCCGGAAGCATTGCCTGGATGATTTCCGGCGTGACCGGCGTTCCGCTCAATGCCGTCATGATCGCCTATTCGCCGGGCGGCCTGGAAACCATGGCGGCGATGGCGGTGATGATGCATGCCGATACCGCCTATGTCGGCTCCCACCACGTCATCAGGCTCTTGTTTCTTTCGGTTCTCATGCCGCTCGTCATGGGCAAGGATGCACGCAAGCGCGACGGAGAAACCTGACCATCGGCGTGTAGCGGAGCTATCGACGCAAAAACGCAGGTGGCATGCAACCATTTTTCCTCCCGGCCGTTTATATTCCGCCGCAATTGCGGCGGCGATCTTTCGCCTGTTCGGCAGGCTGACCCACCGGAGGAACATTCATGAACCGCTTGATGACGTTGACGGGCGCCGGACTTGCGCTTGCCCTTTCTGTTTCCATCGCTCAGGCGCAGGTGGTCGTGTCGTCGAAAATCGACACGGAAGGCGGTGTTCTCGGCAACATCATCCTTGCCGTCCTTAACCAGAACAAGATCGAAACGACGGATCGCATCCAGCTTGGCGCCACGCCGGTTGTGCGAAAAGCGATAACGGCCGGTGAGATCGACATCTATCCGGAATATACCGGCAACGCCGCGTTCTTTTTCTCCAAGGCGGACGATCCGCTCTGGAAAGATGCAGCCAAGGGCTATGAAGAGGCGAAAACACTCGACTTCGACGCTAACAAGATCGTCTGGCTGACACCATCGCCGGCAAACAACACCTGGGCAATTGCGCTGCGCAAGGATGTTGCCGACAAGAACAATCTGAAGACGCTTTCCGATTTCGGCAAATATGTTGCCGATGGTGGCGAGGTCGTCCTTGCCGCTTCTTCCGAATTCGTCAACTCCGCCGCCGCGCTCCCTGCATTTCAGACCACCTATGGCTTCACCATGAAGCCTGAGCAGCTGATCACGCTTTCCGGCGGCGACACCGCGGCCACGATTGCCGCCGCCGCCAACCAGACGAACAACGCCAATGCCGCCATGGTCTATGGCACGGATGGCGGCATCGCGCCTTCAGGTCTCGTGGTGCTGGAGGACGACAAACATGTGCAGCCGGTCTATCAGCCAGCGCCGATCATTCGCGAAGAGGTTCTGAAAAAGCACCCGAATATCGAAGAGCTGCTGAAACCCGTATTCGAAAAGCTCGATCTGGCAACGCTGCAGGATTTGAACGCCCGCGTGCAGGTCGGCGGCGAACAGGCCAAGACGGTGGCGCTCGACTTTCTGACAAAGAACGGCTTCGTCAAGTAACCGCTCGCGGCGCCGGAGCGGGTTGCGGGAACCGGTGCGTTCCCATGATCCCGTCCCAATTCAGAGTACACGGGCCAGAAGACAGGGGAGCAGGATTTGACGAAATGGCCTGACAAAGTGGGCGTGGTGATTTCGTGCCTGCTTCTTTATGCGCTTTTTGCGTCGCCTTTCATGACATTCCGTGCCAACCGGATCGTTCAGGGTGAGACACGGACGATCTTCGAAGCGCTTCCGGGTTCGGCTGCAACTGTTCTCGCCACCATCGTTCTTCTTTCGGTCTTCATCGCCTTTTTCCGCTTTCCTACGCGATTGAAACTCGCATTCGCGCTGGTCGGTCTTGCGGCACTGGCGGTTTTCGTCGGGCAGGCGGCTTCTTTCCTCACGCCGGACGGTAACGGTTTTGCCCGCGTTTCACCTGCCAGCGGCTTCTGGCTGATATTTGCCGGTCTGGCTCTGCTCGCCACGGATTGTATTGCGCGTCTTGAGCCGAAGCCCGTTGCCCGGATTTTGTTGCTGCTGGTGGCCATCGCTGCGCTCGCGGCCGTGCTGACAAGCGGCCTCTGGAACGACCTCTCCATCATCAAGGAATATACCGGCCGGGCCGATACATTCTGGACCGAGGCTTTGCGGCATGTGGAACTTGCCATCGGCTCGCTGATCGCAGCGACCGTAGTGGGTATTCCCCTGGGGATACTCTGTTATAAGGTCGAGCGGTTGCGCGCAGGCGTACTGAACAGCCTCAACATCGTCCAGACCATCCCCTCCATCGCCCTTTTCGGCCTTTTGATCGCCCCGCTCGGATGGATCGCGGCCACTGTGCCGGGTGCCGCGAAAATCGGCATTGCTGGCATCGGCATGGCGCCCGCTTTCGTGGCGCTGTTTCTTTATTCGCTGCTGCCGGTGGTTTCCAACACGGTGGTCGGTCTTTCCGGTGTTTCGCAGGCGGTTCGGGAAGCGGCGCGCGGGCTTGGCATGACGCCGGTGCAACGGCTGCTGAGGGTGGAATTTCCGCTGGCCATGCCGGTCATCCTCACCGGCATCCGCATCGTTCTGGTGCAGAATATCGGCCTGGCGACGATTGCCGCCCTGATCGGCGGCGGCGGCTTTGGCGTTTTCGTATTTCAGGGCATCGGGCAGACGGCGATGGACCTCGTGCTGCTCGGCACCGTGCCGACGGTTCTTCTCGGCTTTGCCGCCGCAATAACACTCGACGCCCTCATCGACAGCAATCTCTTCAGCGCAGGCGGAAGGCAAAAGGCATGATCGAAATCGACACCATTACGAAACGATATGGCGATGCAGCCGTGGTGGATCAGGTATCGCTGACTGTCGCGCCGCGCACCGTCACCGTCATCGTCGGCACGTCAGGATCGGGAAAAACCACCCTGCTGCGCATGATAAACCGGCTGGTGGAGCCCACCTCCGGCACGATCCGTATCGACGGTGAGGATGTCAGCGCCATACCCGGTTTCAAGCTGCGCCGCCAGATCGGCTACGCCATTCAGGGCCATGGCCTGTTTCCGCACCGGACGGTGGCCGAAAATATCGCGACCGTTCCGCAGCTGATCGGCTGGGATCGCAAGCGGATTGAGGCGAAGATCGACGCGCTGATGCATCTCTTCCAGCTCGATCCCGCGCTTTATGCCGACCGTTTCCCGCATGAACTCTCAGGCGGTCAGCAGCAGCGTGTCGGCGTGGCGCGTGCGCTGGCCGCCGAACCGAACATTCTTCTGATGGACGAACCCTTTGGCGCGCTGGACCCGGTGATCCGCGCCAAGGCCCAGAACGATCTTCTCGATATCCAGAAAAAGCTCGGTGTAACCGTGGTTCTCGTCACGCACGACATGGACGAGGCCTTTCATCTGGCGGATCGGATCGCCGTGATGGACAAGGGTCGCATCGTGCAGGACTGCCCGCCAGCCGAACTGGTGCTGAAACCGGCGACGGATTTCGTGCGCACCATGATCGGCGAAAACGAACGGGCGCTGAAACTGCTGTCCGTTCTCTCCGTTGCCGATGTCGTGGAGCCGGGAAACGCAGAGGGCGAACCGCTCACCGAGCATACAAGCCAGCGTGACGCCCTGTCGGCGATGTTATGGGCGGGCTGCGATGCCTTGCCGGTCGTCAGGGACGATGGACAACCCGCCGGCCGGGTGCGGCGTGACGTTCTCCTCCAGCGTGCCGCCGGAGCCCTATGAAAAACGCCTTATCCTTCTTTGCCCTCGGTTTCCTGACGCTGGCGCTGGCCACCTTCCTTGCCGTGCCGCAGGTCTTCGCACCGGTGTTTCGCCCTCTCGTGCAGGCCAATGCGCCGGCAATCTACACGCAGGCCAATCTGTTTTCCCTCACGCTGTCGCATCTAACAATCGTGGCGATTGCCACGGGGCTCGCCACGCTCACGGCGGGAGCGCTTGCGGTTCTCGTCACCCGGCCATTCGGGGCGGATTTCCTGCCGCTGTCGCGCAGCATCGTCAATATCGGCCAAACCTTTCCGCCGGTAGCGGTGCTGGCGCTAGCCGTACCGATGATTGGTTTTGGCGAAAAACCAACGCTCATTGCCCTGTTTCTCTATGCGCTTTTGCCAGTATTCGAAAATACGCTGACGGGTCTTACGACCCAACCCGCCACGGTGATGGATGCCGCGAGAGGCAGCGGCATGACCGGCTGGCAACGCCTTGTCAAAGTGGAGTTGCCGCTTGCCCTTCCAGCCATTCTCGCCGGCATCCGGCTTTCGGCGGTCATCAGCCTTTCGACCGCGACCATCGGCTCGACCGTCGCGGCGCGTACCCTCGGCGAAGTGATCATTGCCGGCCTGCAATCCAACAATCTCGCCTTCATTCTTCAGGGCGGGCTGATCGTTGCGGCGCTGGCGATCCTGATTCACGCTGCCTTTTCCGCCATGGAAAAGACTGCGGCGCGCAAAACCGGGCACTGACACAGGCAAGCCCCCGCATTTTTATATTCCCGATGCCTGCCGCACATGGTAGGGGCTGACCGTCGAAACAGAAACATTCGAGGTTCGGGTGACACAGGCAATTGTCGTGATGGGAGTGAGCGGCTCCGGCAAGTCCACGGTCGCGGAAGCAGTGGCGGAGAAACTGGGCGTTGCTTTCATAGAAGGCGACAAGCTTCACCCGAAATCCAATGTCGATAAAATGTCCGAGGGTATTCCGCTGACGGACGAAGACCGTTGGCCCTGGCTCGATCTGATCGGCGCGGAACTGCGCAAGGGCAGCGAAAGCAACGGTGTCGTCGTTTCCTGCTCGGCGCTCAAGAAAATCTATCGCGACCGCCTTCGCAAAGCCACCGGCGGCCCGCTGGCTTTCGTCTATCTGGATGGCAGCCTGGAGCTTCTCAGCCGGCGCATGGGCGAACGCAAGGGCCATTTCATGCCGCTTTCGCTGCTGCAGACCCAGCTTGCCACGCTGGAAGTGCCGACCGGCGAACCGGGCGTCGTGACCGTCAGCATCGATGCCACACCGGAGGATATTGCGAAAAACGCACTTTCCGGTTTGAAGACGGTGACGTTCTAAAATCCGAGCCTGTCGCGCAGGCCGTACCACCATGCGCCAAGCACGGTCAGCGGCACCCGGAAGGTCTTGCCGCCGGGGAACGGATAGTTCGGCAGCGAACTCCAGACATCGAAACGTTCGGCATGGCCGGCAACGGCCTCGCCCAGTATCTTGCCGAGCAGATGGGTTGTCGTAACACCATGGCCACTGTCGCCATGCGAGAAATAGATATTGTCCGACAGCCTACCCATATGCGGAATGCGCGTCAGGGTCAGCGCGAAATTTCCGCTCCAGGCAAAGTCGATTTTCGTTTTTTCCAGTTGCGGGAAGGTTTTGAGCATGTTCGGGCGGATCGCACCCGTCAGATCGGCCGGATCGCTGCCGCCATAACCGATGCCGCCCCCATAGAGCAGGCGATTGTCGGAGGTGCGGCGGTAATAATCGAGAATGTAGTTGGCATCTTCAACGCAATAATCGGCAGGCAGAAGAGCCTCGATCAGATCGGCATCGAGCGGCTCCGTCGCCATGACCTGGCTTGAGACCGGCATCATCCGGTCGCCGATTTCCGGCAAGAGTTTGCCGAGATAGGCGTTGCCGCAGACGAGGACATATTTCGTCTTCACACCGCCTGTCGCCGTGCGCACCACGGGGTTTGCGCCCTGTTCTACCGCAATGACCCGCGAATTTTCGAATATGCGAGCACCGAGGCTTTCCGCCGCCGCCGCTTCGCCCTGCACCAGATTGAGCGGGTGGATATGCCCGCCGAAGCGGTCGATCATGCCGCCGGCATATCGATCGGTCTCCACATAGTTGCCGACATCCGCCTTCGAGACCATTTCGAGACCGCCATGGCCGTGTTTCTCCCAATGGGCCTTATGGGCCTCCATCTCGCGGATCTGTTTCGGGGTAAAGGCGGCAAAGAAACCGCCATCGACCAGATCGCAATCGATGGCGTATTTGGCGATGCGGTTGCGGATGATCGCGCCGCCCTCAAGCGACATTTCGCCCAGTTTTACCGCCTTGTCATGCCCATAGCGGCCGGCAATGGTTTCGAGATCGCGGCTATAGCCGTTGACGATCTGGCCGCCATTGCGGCCCGAAGCGCCGAAGCCGACCCGCACCCCCTCAAGAACGATGACGGAATAGCCGCGCTCACTGAGTTCCAGCGCGGCGGAAATACCGGTGAAGCCGCCGCCGATGATGCAGACATCGGCGTCCAGCGCGCCTTCGAGCGTCGGCCGCACGGTTTTGACATTGGCGGAGGCCGCATACCATGACGATGTGTGGCCGGGATTGGGAATATTCGTTACCTCAGCCATTTCACACCGTCCTGATATAGGCGTCATATTCGACGTCGGTTACACGCAGGGAAAATTCGGAAAGCTCCTGCTGCTTGCAGGCGGAAAACAGCGTGCGGTACTTCTGGCCGAGCGTCGCATAGGCAAAGCTCGACCGCGTGAAGCGCTGCAACGCATAGTCCCAGTTGGTGGGCAGCGGCTCGTGATTGATCGCATGGCTGTCGCCGGCAATCGCGCCGCCCGGTTGGCGCTTCTCCTTCATGCCGGCCAATGCGGCGCTCAGGATCATCGCGACAACGAGATAGGGATTGGTGTCGGCGCCCGCGACCCGGTGTTCGATACGCGTCGCGGCCTTGCTGGCAACGATGACACGCACAGCCGCCGAGCGGTTGTCGATGCCCCAGGAGGCGTAGGTCGGTGCGTGTTCGCTAGGGGTCAGGCGGCGATAGGAATTGGCATGGGGGGCGAAGATCGCCATGCTTTCACCCATGTTTTCCAAGAGGCCGCCAACCGAATGCATCAAAGCATCCGATGGACCGTCCTCTCCGGCGTAGATGTTCCTGCCGTCCCTGTCGAGAACGGAAAAATGCACGTGCATGCCATTGCCGGCCTGTAACCCGTAAGGCTTGGCCATGAAGGTGGCGTCGAGGTCATGCCGCCGCGCCACGCCCTTGACGATACGTTTCAGGAAGACTGCGAAATCGGCCGCCTGCAATGCATCCGGCACATGGTTGAGATTGATCTCATATTGGCCGGGACCATTCTCCCGCAACGTCGTATCGGCAAGCACGCCCTGTGCGCGGCAGGCCGTGGCAATATCATGGAAGACGTCCTCGAAATCCTGCAGTTCGGAAATCGACAGAACCTGTGTCTGGCCCGTATGCCACCGGCCCTCGCGGCTGTGCGGCGGACGAACGGGATCAAGCGCGGAGCGGACGGGATCGATCAGGTAAAACTCGAGTTCGGTCGCCACGACCGGCGTGAGGCCGGCCTTTTTATAGGCGCCCAGAACCTGCGCCAGAACATGGCGCGGATCGCCATAAAAGCCGGTTCCATCCGGATTTTTCATTGCCAGCAGAACCTGTGCCGTCGGGCGGCCAAGCCATGTCACTCGCGACAGCGTGCCTGGAACGGGGAAACAAAACCCGTCCGGATCGCCCGTGCCTTCCGCAAGACCTGCAGCATGCACATCCCGGCCCCAGATATCCAGCGCATAGACCGACCGGGGAATGGCCATTCCCTTTTCAAGAACGTCGATTGCCCGTTCGCGCGGAATCCACTTGCCGCGCGGCACGCCGTTCGCGTCTATGACGAAAGCTTCGAGAATTTCGATATCGGGGTTATCGGCGAAAAATTTCTTTGCGTTTTCAATATCATCCATCATGCACCAGCAAGCCGTTTCCATCTCGTTTCATGCGCAGCGAGTTGCGCTAACGAAAGTCGTCCTGCTGCTGATAGATGAGAAACCTCGCCACCATGATGACGTTTCGCCCCTTTTCCCCTTTAGATCATTACATGATCTAAATTATATAGTTAGAACGGGATTTCAGGCGAAAACCGCTTACACTTTTCGCCATCCCGCTCCAGCATGCGACCATGTTACGTGGCCTGTCCTCGGAAGGCCAGCGGATTTAGCTATCAGGGATTGAACCTTTCCGGGCGATAGGCGTCGATGGCGATAACCGGCGTTTCGCCCAGCATGGTTTCCGCCAGTACACGGCCGGTGATCGGCCCAAGTGTGAGGCCATGGTGGGCGTGGCCGAAAGCAAACCACAATGTTTTATGCCGCGGCGCTTTGCCGATGATTGGCATCATATCCGGCGTGCAGGGCCGCGCACCCATCCACGGTTCCGCATCCAGCCGGCCGCCGAGAGGAAAGACGGTGCGCGCCACCCGCTCTGCCCGCTCGATCTGCACGGGAGATTTCGGTGCATCGCGTTCGGCAAATTCCGCGCCCGTCGTCAGGCGGATGCCCTTTCGCATCGGCGCGAGGAAATAACCGCGCTCGGCGTCGATCAGCCAGTTATTGAGCTTCGTGCCCTCCTGCGGCGCGTAATGCATGTGGTAACCGCGTTTCACACCGAGTGGAAAGCGGTAACCCAGCCGTTCCGTGACGGTATCCGCCCAGGGGCCAAGCGCCACGACGGCATGTTCGGCCTCGACCGCGCCGGTTTCGGTGCGCACCGTCCACCCGCTCACCGTCTGGCTGAGGGTGGAGGCATCGCCCCTAACGAAGCTTCCGCCGAGGCTCTCGAACAGCCGGACATAAGCGAGCGTCAGCGCATGCGGATCGCGCACCGACCAGGGATCGTTCCATTTCAGGCCGCCGACGAAATCATGGCTCAGATGCGGTTCGGCTGCGGCAAGCTCCTCGGCGTCGAGTTTCGTATGGGAAATACCGTGGTCGCGCGCCAGACGCTCGGCGAAAGCAAAATCGGCATCCCGCCTTGCGGCGGTTCTGTAGGCCTCCATCCAGCCGTTCTTGACGATGAGATCGCCGGCCTTCGCCTCGTCGATCAAAATGCTGTGTTCGGAGACCGAATGCTCGATCAGCGGCGCATAGGCGCGGGCAATTGCCGCGTGGCGCGTGGCTGCGGAATTGTACCAGTAACGGCCGAGAAAAGGCGCGATCTTCGGCAGGGCAAAGAGGTGATAGCGGGCATCGATGCTGTTGTTCAGGGAATAGCGCAGCAGCAGGGCGAGATCCTGCGGGAAGGCATAAGGCACGACGCCTTCTCTCTGGATCAGCCCGGCATTGCCGAAGGAGGTCTCCTCACCCGGCCCGCGCCGGTCGACCAGCACCACCGATTTACCCCTGCGGGCCAGTTGCAGGGCGATGGAGACCCCGATGATCCCCGCACCCAAAACGATCACATCCGCTGCCATGGCAATCAATCCGTTTCCGCATCACATGCCCCCTCAACATGGGTCGGCATTTTCCGCGAAGCAACAGAAAAATCATCACCTTAACAGAAACAGCAATGCGGCCTACTGGCTTATCGCCTTCGTTTTCATCGCCTCGATGTTGAAGGCGGCCGCCAGTAGCGCCTTAGTATAGTCCTGCTGCGGGTCAGCGAAGATTTCCGCCGCCGGGCCGCTCTCCACCACCTTGCCGTGGCGCATGACGATCAGATCGTTGGCAAGCGCCTTCACTACCTTAAGATCGTGGCTGATGAAGAGATAGGCGAGTTCGTGCTTCGCCTGGAGATCGCGTAGCAGATCGACCACCTGCGCCTGCACGCTCATATCAAGCGCGGAGGTCGGCTCATCCAGCATGACGAAACGGGGTTTAAGCACCATGGCGCGGGCAATGGCGATGCGCTGGCGCTGGCCTCCGGAAAATTCATGCGGATACCGCCAGCGGGTGGCCGGATCGAGGCCGACCTCTTCCAGCGCGGTGGCGACACGCGTATCGCGCTCATCGGCAGACAGAGACCGCTCATGCACCTTCAAGCCCTCGGCGACGATTTCGCCGACCGACATGCGCGGGCTGAGCGAACCGTAAGGATCCTGAAACACCACCTGAAGCCGGTTTCTGAGCGGCTTCATCATCTCGTAGGAATAGTGGTCGATCGACTGGCCGATGAAGCTGATGCGCCCTTCAGACGCAATCAACCGCGAGAGGGCCAGACCGAGCGTGGTCTTGCCGGAGCCGGATTCGCCCACCACGCCCACAGTCTGGCCGGCGCGAAGGGTGATATCGATACCGTCCACCGCCTTCACATGGTCGACCACCCGGCGCATAAGCCCCGCCTTGATGGGGAACCAGACCTTGATATCGTCGCCCTGCATGACCACGGGTTTGCCGGCGTCGGAATGGGGAGGCTCGCCCTTCGGCTCCGCCGCCAGAAGATGGCGGGTATAGGCGTGCTGCGGATCGTTGAAAACCTGCTCCACGGTGCCGGTCTCGACAATCTTGCCCTTGGTCATGACGCAGACGCGGTCGGCAAATTTGCGGACAATGCCGAGATCGTGGGTGATGAACAGCATGGACATGCCGTGCTTCGTCTTGAGGTCGCTCAAAAGTTCGAGGATCTGGGCCTGAACCGTCACGTCGAGCGCCGTCGTCGGTTCGTCGGCGATCAGCAGTTTCGGCCGGTTGGCAAGCGCCATGGCAATCATCACGCGCTGCCGCTGGCCGCCGGACAATTCATGCGGATAGGCCTTCAGGCGCTTTTCCGGTTCGCGGATACCCACCTGCAGCAGCAATTCCAGCGTGCGCGCCCGCGCCTGCGCCCCAGTGATTGCCTGATGCAGCTCCAGAATCTCGCCGATCTGCCGCTCGATGGTGTGGAGCGGGTTGAGCGAGGTCATCGGCTCCTGAAAAATCATGGTGACGTCGTTACCGCGGACCGCACGCAGGGCGCGCTCCGGCAAAGTCAGCATGTCCTTGCCGTCGAACAGGATTTTCCCCGATGGATGGCTTGCCGCCGGATAGGGCAGCAATTTGAGAATGGAATTCGCCGTCACGGACTTGCCGGAACCCGACTCGCCGACGAGGGCGACGACCTCGCCCGGCATCAGATCGAAAGAGACGTGATCAACGGCGATACTGGTCGCACCGCCCTGGTGGAAAGCGACGGAGAGATCACGGACGGAGAGAAGCGGTTGGGTCTTTGTTTCCGTCATGGCGATCACCGGAACGTCTTGCGTGGATCGAAGGCGTCGCGCACCGCTTCACCGACGAAAATCAACAATGAGAGCATGATGGACATGGTGAAAAACGCAGTGAGGCCAAGCCAGGGGGCCTGAAGGTTGTTCTTGCCCTGCGCGATCATCTCGCCCAGCGACGGCGATCCCGGCGGCATGCCGAAGCCGAGGAAATCGAGCGAGGTGAGCGTCGTGATCGAACCGGAGAGGATGAAAGGCAGGAAGGTCAGTGTCGCCACCATGGCATTGGGCAGAAGATGCCGGAACATGATCGTCCAGTTGCCGACGCCAAGGGCGCGGGCGGCGCGGACATATTCGAAGTTTCTGGCGCGCAGGAATTCCGCGCGCACGATGCCGACGAAGCCGACCCATGAAAAGAGCAGCATGATGCCGAGCAGCACGAAGAAGCCCGGCGGCAGGATGGCCGCGATGATGAGCAGGATATAAAGCACCGGCATGGACGACCAGATTTCGATGAAACGCTGCAACAGCAGGTCCGTCCAGCCACCGAAATAACCCTGGATCGCACCGGCAGTGACGCCGACAAGGGCCGACGCAATGGTCAGCGTCAGACCGAACAGCACGGAAATACGGAAACCGTAGATCATCCGTGCCGTGACATCGCGCGCCTGATTGTCGGTTCCGAGCCAGTTGAGATTGCCAAGCGTGCAGCCGGGGTCGGCATTGCCCTGCGGATAGGCCGAGCAGCGGTCTTTTTCATCCATCAGCCAGAACGGCGCGGTAGGTGCCGAATGCGGAATATTGGAATTGACCGTCTGATAGGAATAGCGGATCGGCGGCCAGATCATCCAGCCATTGGCATTGATCTCGTCCTGAATGAAGGAGGATTTGTAATCGGTCTGGGCCAGGAAGCCGCCGAATTTTTCCTCCGGATAATCCACCATGACCGGCACCAGCAGCTCGCCCTTGTAGGAGGCAAGGACGGGTTTGTCATTGGCGATGAATTCCGCAATTAGACTCAGGAAAAACAGGAGCAGGAACAGCCAGAAGGACCAGTAACCGCGCCGGTTCGCCTTGAAATTCTGCCAGCGGCGTTTGGTGGTGGGCGAAAACCACGGGCGCTTCGGCTTTTCTATCGTTTCGGCTGCGGCGGTATGGGCAAGCGTCATCACACGTCCCTCCGCTCGAAATCGATGCGCGGATCGATCCACGTATAGATAAGGTCGGAAATGAGGCCGACCACGAGGCCCATCAGGGAGAAGATGAAGAGCGTGCCGAACACGATCGGATAGTCACGGTTGACGACGGAGAGATAACCGAGGCGGCCAAGGCCATCCAGCGAGAAGATATTCTCGATCAGCAGCGATCCGGTGAAGAAGGCCGAGATGAAGGCGCCCGGAAAACCGGCGATCACGATCAGCATCGCGTTGCGGAAGACATGACCATAAAGAACCCTGCGCTCGGTGAGGCCCTTGGCGCGGGCGGTGATGACATATTGCTTCTTGATTTCGTCGATGAAGGAGTTCTTGGTCAGAAGCGTCGTCGTCGCGAAGGCCGAAAGCGACAGCGCAATGAGCGGCAGAGTCAGGTGCCAGAAGTAGTCGATGATCTTCTGCCACCAGTTCAGCTGATCAAAATTATCCGACACCAGACCGCGCAGCGGGAACCAGTCGAAGAAGGATCCGCCGGCAAAGAGGACGATGAGCAGGATACCGAACAGGAAGCTCGGTACGGCATAACCGATGATGATGATGCCGGAGGTCCAGACGTCGAAGGTCGAGCCGTCGGACACGGCCTTCTTGATGCCGAGCGGAATGGAGATGATGTAGGAAATGATCAGAATCCAGAAACCGAGCGACGCGGACACCGGCAGCTTGTCGATGATGAGATCGATAACAGAGGAATTGCGGAAGAAGCTGTCGCCGAAATCGAAGCGGATATAATTCCACATCATTTCGAGAAAACGGGTGAGCGGCGGCTTGTCGAAGCCGAACTGTTTTTCGAGCTTGGCGATCAATTCCGGATCGAGACCCTGCGCACCGCGATATTTCGAACCGCTGTCATCGAAACCGCCGGACTGACCCATGAGATCGCCGCCGCCCGAGAGCCGGTCGGAGGCGCTGTCGCCCTGCCCCGTCAATTGCGCGACGACCTGTTCCACCGGCCCGCCCGGCGCGAACTGGATGACGAGAAACGAAATGCCCATAATGCCGACGATGGTCGGGATCATCAGCGCCAGACGTCTGAGGATATAGGCGCCCATCAGCCTCTGCTCCCGGCCGATACGTCAGCGGTTTTCGTTTCTGTCAAACCCGGTCCTTTCCTGAAAGCGCTGCCTGCGCTTTAAGCGATTCGTCTCGCCCTATGTGAATCAAGCCTTCGGCGCGAAAGCAAGGCCAGCGTCAATTCGCGGCCTGACTGGACCACCATGCTTCCGGAAAACCGACACCATATTGGGGCAGGTTTTCCGGACGGATAAGCGTGTTCCAGTAGGCGATGAACATCTCACCGCGATAGAATTGCGGGATGACATAGCTGTTTGCCAAAAGCACGCGGTCGAGAGCGCGTGCGGCGGCCACCTGTTCATCCCGGTTGGGCGCAAATATGACCTTCCTGACCAACGCATCGACCGCGGGGTTCTTGATTCCGGCAATATTGTTGGACCCTTGCCGGTCGGCGGCGGCCGAGCCCCAGAAATCCGCCTGTTCGTTTCCGGGGTTGGCCGAGGTCGCCCAGAGCTTGACGATGACGTCATAATCGAAGCTGCGGGTGCGGTTGGTATATTGCGAGGCGTCGACGGTACGAATGGTGGCGTTGATGCCGATCTTCTTGAGGTTCTGGACATAGGGAAGGATGGTTCTTTCCATGCCGGCGGAATCGATCAGAAACTCCATATCGAGCGGCTGTCCGGTTTTCGCATTGACCATGCGGTTGCCGCGCAGCTCGTAACCGGCCTCCTTCATCAGCCTGACCGCCTCGCGCAGATTGTCGCGCTGCTTGGCCGGATCGCCCGCGACCGGATTGCGATATTCGGTGGTGAAAACCTCTGGCGGAACCTGATCCTTCAGTTCCTGAAGAATTTCCAGCTCGCGACCGGTCGGCAGGCCGGAAGAGGCCAGTTCACTGCCCATGAAGAAGCTGTTGATGCGCTGGAACTGGCCGTAAGCCAGCGTGCGGTTCAACTCCTCGAAATCGAAAGCATAATTGAGCGCCTTGCGCAGTTTCGGGTTCTGGAACTTCTCCCTGCGCATGTTCGGCACGAAGGCCTGCATGATACCGACGGAGCGATAGATATTCGGCAGCTCTTCCTTCTTGACGCGGCCTTCCTTGACGGCCGGAAAATCATAACCCGTGACCCAGCGGCTGGAGGAGGCTTCCTGCCGGAAATCGACGGTGCCGGACTTGAAGGCCTGGAATTCGACATCCTGATCGGCGAAGAAGGTGTAGGCGATGGTCTTGAAATTGTTCATTCCCACATTCACGTTCACGTCCTTGCCCCAGTAGTCGTCGCGGCGTTCGTAAGTGATTGTCGAGCCGGGAGAGACTGAGGCGATCTTGTAGGGGCCGGAACCCATCACCGGCTCCAGCGTGCCACGCGATATGTCGCGTGGCTTGCCGTCCGGGCCGGCGGCTTCCCACCAGTGCTTGGGAACGATCAGCAATTGCCCGACAATCTGCGGCAATTCGCGATTGTTCTTTTCGTCGAAAGTGAAGGTAATGTCCCTTTCGCCGCTCACCTCCGCCTTGGTGACATGGGTGTAATAGGTCGCAAGCTGCGGGCTCAAATCCTTGGCTTTTTCGAAGCTGAAGACGACATCCTCCGGCGTCACCGGCTTGCCATCCGCCCATTTCGCCTCCGCGCGCAGCCGGAAGGTGGCTTTCGAAATATCGTCCGGGTAACTCACACCCTCCGCCAGAAGACCGTAGGAGGCCGACAGTTCCTCTTCCGTCGATTTCATCAATGTATCGAAAACCAGCGAAAGGCCGGTCGCCGCCTCGCCCTTGGCGAGCAGCGGATTGAGGGTATCGAAGGTGCCCGCCGTCGACAGGCGAAGGGTGCCGCCTTTCGGTGCCTTGGTGTTCACATAGTCGAAATGATCGAAGCCATCGGGATGTTTCAGTTCCCCGACCGTCGAAATCCCCTTTCGCCACACATCGGCCGATTGTGCGGAGGCCGCCGCCGGTATCAGCAGGGCGGATGCAGCAAGAGCAATGAGGAGACGGGATTTCAGTGGTGCCAATATCATCGGGGGAATGTCCCTGTTTTCGCGTTTGTTGAAGAGAGCATAAAACAAAGATTGGCAAAAAACAGATGCGCTGGCTCACAAGCTCTTTATCCGCGCCTTTATCCTCCCGCTTTACAACAGGCGGGGCGAAACATGGTTTCAACAAAATCCCGTTCCAGTTTATCTTAAGGGGAAGAGAATCATCTGATCGGACGGGCACGACGATATGACGGCGGGATCATCGAGAGTTTTCAAGGCGGCCATGCTGGCGATTTCGGTCGTCTCCGCGCTGCAGTTGCAGATGGAAACCGCATCGGCCGAGGACAGGCCTGCGAAAGAAGTGTTCGGCCACATGGCGCTGCCTTCCGCCACGGGCTCGCAGCCGATCGGCTCCTATGCCAAGGGCTGCCAGTCCGGCGCCATCGCCATGCCGACGGACGGTCCCGGCTGGCAGGCCATGCGCCTTTCCCGCAACCGGCGCTGGGGCCAGCCGCAGATGATTTCCTTCCTCGAGCAATTTTCGCAGGATGCCCAGAAGATCGGCTGGCCGGGCCTGCTGCTGGGCGATATTTCCCAACCGCGCGGCGGGCCGATGCTGACCGGCCATGCGTCGCACCAGATCGGCCTCGATGTGGACATCTGGTGGCGACCGATGCCGAGCCCACGGCTGAGCGTGGAGCAGCGCGAAACCGTGCCTTTCATCTCCATGCTGGACAAGAGCAAGTTCCTGACGGTCGATGACCGCAAGTGGTCACCGCTCAATGCCCGGCTGGTGATGATGGCGGCAAGCTACCCGCAGGTGGAGCGTGTCTTCGTGAACCCGGCGATCAAGCAAAAACTCTGCCAGACATGGACCGGCGACCGCACCTTCATGGGCAAGATCAGGCCGATCTACGGCCATGACGAGCATTTCCACATCCGTCTCGAATGCCCGCCCGGCGCGCCCAACTGCAAACCGCAGGCGGCCGTGGGCAAAGGCGACGGCTGCGACAAGTCGCTTGCCTGGTGGTTCAGCAAGGAACCATGGGCGCCGCCGAAAAAGGACCCCAATGCCAAGCCGGTGAAACCGCGCCCGGTCATGGTTTCCGATCTGCCCTCGGCCTGCGCCGCCGTGGCTGCCGCCCCTTCCACTAACCCCGAGGGACTTGCGGCCCAAGCCTATTCGCCTGCTCCGGCAACGCGCCAGCAAAGCGTGGAACAAGTCATTCAGGCAGCCCCCGCCCTGCAGCCGCCTTCGGATATTCCGCTTCCCACCCAGCGCCCGACATTGAACTGAAACAGAAATGGGGCATTCAACAGCTTCCCTTTTCAAATGGCGGCAAGCTGTTATAGAAGGCTTCAAATCGATTTAATTCTTGATGGAACGGGCTGGGACCATGGAAGAACAACGCTGTATCGCGCTCATCGCTCATGACGAGAAAAAGGACGATATGGCGGATTTCGCCCGTCACCACCAGAAAGCGCTTGCCGGTTTCAGGATCGTCGCCACCGGCACGACGGGCGGGCGCGTGCAGGAAGCCTGTCCGGGTCTTGAAGTCATTCGCCTCAAAAGCGGACCTCTCGGCGGCGACCAGCAGATCGGCGCGATGATCGCCACCGGCGAGGTGGACATGCTGATCTTCTTCACCGACCCGCTGACCGCGATGCCGCATGATGTGGATGTGAAGGCGCTGACGCGGCTTGCTACGGTTTACGATATTCCCATGGCGCTCAACCGCGCCACCGCAGAAAATCTCATCGACTTCCACGTCGCCAACTGAACCTCCCAACATGGAACAGGCAATGCCGAAGACGTCCGATACCGAATATCTGTCCTTTCCGATCCTTCTTGGCGACATCGGCGGCACCAATGCCCGCTTTTCCATTCTGATCGATTCCTTTGCCGAACCAGTTCACCTCACCACCGTGAAGACAGCGGAATATCCGACCATCGACGACGCCATCCAGCAGGCGGTTCTGGACAAGACCTCACTCCAGCCGGTCTCGACCATTCTGGCGATTGCCGGCCCCATCGAAGGTGACGAGATTCCGCTCACCAACTGCCATTGGGTCGTCAGGCCGAAGGACATGCTGGCCAATCTCGGCCTGAAGGATGTCATCGTCATCAACGACTTCGAGGCGCAGGCTCTGGCGATTGCAGCACTTGACGACGACAACCGCGAATCCATCGGCTCCGGCCGCAAGGATGTGCTGGCATCGCGCGTCGTTCTTGGGCCGGGCACGGGGCTTGGCGTCGCCGGGCTGGTTTACGCCCGCCATATGTGGTTCCCGGTGCCCGGTGAGGGCGGCCATATCGACATCGGCCCGAGAAGCACGCGTGATTATGCGGTTTTCCCGCATATCGAAACCATCGAGGGCCGTGTCGCCGGGGAGCAGATCCTTTGCGGGCGCGGGCTGGTCAATCTTTACCGGGCCATCTGCACCGCCGATGGCGTCGAGCCTGTCTTTTCCGATCCGGCCGACATTACCTCACAGGGGCTTTCGGGCGATAACCGGCAGGCGAAAGAGACCCTGTCCCTTTTCAGCACCTATCTCGGCCGCGTGGCCGGTGACCTCGCGCTGATCTTCATGGCGAAGGGCGGTGTCTATCTGGCCGGCGGCATTTCGCAGAAGATCATTCCGGCGCTGAAGAGCCCGGAATTCCGGGCTGCCTTCGAAGACAAGGCGCCGCACAGCGCGCTGATGCGGACCATCCCCACCTTCGTCGTCACCCATCCGCAGGCGGCTCTTTCCGGGCTTGCCACCTATTCGAGAACGCCATCCGATTTCGGCCTGTCGCTGGACGGACGACGCTGGAGGGCTTGATCGCTTGGCCTGTTCTTATGTGATGCTTGCGAAGCGGGCGGGCGGTCTTTAACGTCGCTGCTGCAAACATCAATCGACAGATACCGGCGGATCTCGATCCGCCCGAGATGAAAAGTGAGTGACAGCATGGGCAGCAGCGGCATGAAACTGGTGGTGGTCGGCGCGGCGGGCCGCATGGGACAGGCGCTAATCCGCCTTATTCACCAGACGCCCGGCGTCCAGCTGCACGCCGCCGTCGCGCGCGAGAGCTCTGCCTTTGTCGGCCGCGATGCGGGCGAGATCGCCGGTCTCGGCCCGATCGGCGTCGAAATCACCAGCGATCCGCTTCAGGCATTTCTGCATGCGGAAGGGGTGATCGATTTCACTTCGCCGGCAACCAGCGTCACCTTTGCCGGCCTCGCCGCACAGGCCCGCATCGTGCATATCATCGGCACCACGGGTTGCTCGGCGGAAGACGAGGAAAAATTCAAGGCGGCGTCGCGCCATGCCCGCATCGTCAAATCGGGCAATATGAGCCTCGGCGTCAACCTGCTCAGTGTTCTCACACAGCAGGCGGCGCAGGCGCTGGATGCGCAGAACTGGGATATCGAAATCCTTGAAATGCACCACAAGCACAAGGTGGATGCGCCCTCCGGCACCGCCCTTCTGCTCGGCGAGGCGGCGGCGGCGGGCCGCAAGGTCGATCTCACCACATCGTCCGTTCGCGTGCGCGACGGGCATACGGGTGCGCGTGAAGCCGGGACCATCGGTTTTGCCACGCTGCGTGGCGGCTCGGTGATCGGCGAACATTCGGTGATCTTCGCCGGAGAGGGCGAGCGCGTCGAGCTTTCGCATTATGCCGGCGACCGCTCTATTTTCGCACGCGGCGCGATTGCTGCAGCCGTCTGGGCCTTAGACAAGAAACCGGGCTTCTATTCCATGCTGGATGTGCTGGGGCTTTCGCAGGCGGAGTAAGCTTCGGCTTAATTCTCCACCGTGAATTCGACCGTATCGGCCGAAAAACGGCTGATGGCATATTGCACCGGTACGCCATCCATATCGGCATTCAGCGCCTGAGTGACGAGCAGAATTGCACCCGGCGACAGCTCCAGATCGGCCAGATCCTGCGTGTCCGCATGGCTGGCGGAGATGACGGTGGAAATACGCACGTAATCCGCCACGCCCAGCATATTGAAGGCAGCGGTAATCGAGCCGCTCTTCTGGTAAGCCTCCCCTATTCCGGCGAAACGATCCGCCGGAAACCATGTGGTCGAGCGGGACACCGGGCGGTTATCGGCCTTGCGCAGCGTTTCGAGACGTATGAGCGGCGCACCCGCCGGCAATTGCAGCCGCGCCGCCAGATCGGCATTGGCCGGTTCGGTCGTGTGGGAAAGAAGCAGCGCTTCCATTTCCTTGACCTGATCGCCGATGCCCTCCGTAAATCGCGTGCGCCGTGAAATCGGAAAACTCAGGCGCTCCTTGCGGGCGATCATCGTACCGCGCCCCTGCATCGGCTCGAGAATGCCTTCGCTGGCCAGTGCGGCAATGGCGCTTCGGACAGTATGGCGGTTGACGCCGAATTTTTCGGCCAGCGTCATTTCCGGCGGCAACATGCCGGTTTCATCGTGATCGCCCGCCGCGATCTCGCCTCTGATCCTGTCGGCGATCTGCCGCCAGAGCGCCACGCCGTTCTTTCTTTTCATCGCTGCCGAAGGGCTCATGTCACACGCTTGTCATTCACGAACGTTAAATGTACCTTATATTGTATAGTTGTCTATATCAATAGACATTAGAGGTCAAGCGATGATTCACGAAACTGCAGACTTGCATGCAGACAGAAAGCGGGTGGCGGCGCTTCTTGCCCGCGCCACCGTGCAGGAACTCGAAACCGTCTGGAACCGGCAGGATGAGAGCCCCCGGACGGAAAATGTGCGCGGGCCGGAAACCGGCCTCGTCATGGTCAAAGGCCGCATCGGCGGCGGCGGCGCGCCCTTCAATCTGGGTGAGACGACCGTTACCCGGGCAACCGTCAAGCTTGCTTCGGGCACAGTGGGTCACGCCCATGTTCTCGGCACCGGCCGCAAGAAGGCCTGGTACGCCGCCGTTTTCGATGCGCTCTGGCAGGAAAGCCCGACCCGCGGTTTCATCGAGACCGAGCTTCTTTCACCGGTCGAGAAACGATTGGCCGAGGAGAAGGACAGGAAAACAAAAGAGACCGCCGCCACCCGGGTCGATTTCTTCACCATGGTTCGAGGAGAGGATTGATGAGCGTCAAGGCCGAAGCATTGACGGGCGGTTTTTCCGATGCCGTCTTCGATTCCCAACGGATTTTCAAGAAACTCATGGATGGCATGGCCCGGCCGGGCACGCCGCAGACAATCGAAACCGCAGTCTCCCCGCCATCGCCTCTCGCCCCCGCCACCGGCGCGGTCCTGCTGGCGCTCTGCGATCACGATACGCCGGTCTGGCTGAGCGGCGCCCTACGGAAAACGACCGTCCCCGGCTGGATCGGATTTCATACCGGTGCGGTCCCGACCGAAGAAAAAAGCGCAGCGCATTTCGCCGTCATCGAAGCGGGCAGCGCCATAGCCTCCTTCGGTCTCTTCGCGCAGGGAAGTCAGGAATATCCCGACCGCTCCACCACGCTCATCATCGAGTTGCCTGATCTGGATGGGGGACGGGAATTGCTGCTCTCCGGCCCCGGTATCCGCCACGTCAACATCATCAGCCCCACCGGCCTGCCGGACATATTCCCGCGGCTGTGGGCGGAAAACAATGCCATTTTCCCGCGCGGCGTCGATGTCATCCTGACATCCGCCGACAGATTTGTCTGCCTGCCGCGCACGACGCGCATTCAACCCGTGGAGGCGTAAGATGTATGTTGCTGTCAAAGGCGGGGAAACCGCCATTGCCAACGCCCACCGGCTTCTGGCCGACAAGCGGCGCGGAGACCGTGACCTGCCCGCGATGACGGTGTCGCAGATCGTTTCGCAGCTTTCGCTCGCCGTCGACCGGGTGATGGCGGAAGCGTCTCTTTATGATCAGTCGCTTGCAGCCCTTGCCGTCAAGCAGGCCCGCGGCGACATGATTGAGGCCATCTTCCTGCTGCGTGCCTACCGCACGACGCTGCCGCGCTTCGGTTATTCGGTTCCGGTCGATACCGCTGACATGACGGTGCAGCGGCGCGTTTCCGCGACCTACAAGGATCTGCCCGGCGGGCAATTGCTGGGACCGACCTTCGACTACACCCATCGCCTGCTCGATCCTTCGCTTCTTGAGGACGAGGCCGTTGAGACAGCCACCCAGCGCGAAGGCGAGCCGGAACATGTCATGCGGGTTTCAGACATTCTAGCGCAAGAAGGATTGATCGAAACCGACGGCGATATGCCGGCTGACCATATTGCCGGCGATCTGACACGGGAGCCGATGGAGTTTCCGATGCCGCGTGACCTGCGCCTGCAATCGCTGGCGCGCGGTGACGAGGGTTTCCTTCTGGCGCTCGCTTACTCGACGCAGCGCGGCTACGGCCGCACCCATCCGTTCGTCGGCGAAATCCGCATCGGCGAGGTGGAGGTGGAACTGGAGGTGCCGGAACTCGGGTTTTCCGTCTCGCTGGGCGACATACAGGTCACCGAATGCCAGATGGTCAACCAGTTCAAGGGTTCTGCCAAGGCGCCACCGCAATTCACGCGCGGCTACGGTCTGGTGTTCGGCCAAAGCGAGCGCAAGGCCATGGCCATGTCGCTGGTCGACCGGGCGCTGCGGGCAGGCGAATTCGGCGAGGACGTCGTGGCCCCCGCGCAGGACGAGGAATTCGTCATTTCACACGCCGACAACGTGCAGGCAACGGGCTTCGTCGAACATCTGAAACTGCCGCATTATGTGGATTTCCAGGCCGAACTCGGTCTGGTCAGGAAAATGCGTGCCGATTTCGAGGCGGTCAACGCCAATGGCGCGGAGTGGATGGGCAATGCGGCCGAATAGCTCAGCGGCTGTGCTGCTCGCCAAACCAGTAAGCGCAAAAGACGGTCGATGCTGCAAACACAGCAAAGAACACGGCTGCAAGAATTCCAATCTCCATGAGCTTGTACTCCTTTTTTCACAAGGCTAACGCGCAATGCTTGAAGAAGTTTCATTTGACGACGGGCTGGCTGTCTACAACTTCGCCTATCTGGACGAACAGACCAAGCGAATGATCCGCCGGGCGATCCTCAAGGCCATCGCCATTCCCGGTTATCAGGTTCCCTTCGCTTCCCGCGAAATGCCCATGCCCTATGGCTGGGGCACTGGCGGCGTGCAGGTAACCGCCTCCATCCTCGGCCCAGACGATGTACTGAAGGTCATCGACCAGGGCGCGGACGACACGACCAATGCGGTTTCCATCCGCGCCTTTTTCCAGAAGGTGGCTAATGTTACCGTCACCACCCGCACCAAGGATGCGACCATCATCCAGACGCGGCACCGCATTCCCGAAGAAGAACTGCATTCGGGTCAGGTCCTCGTCTATCAGGTTCCCATTCCCGAGCCCCTGCGCTTCCTCGAACCGCGCGAGACCGAAACGCGTGTCATGCACGCGCTGGAGGAATACGGCCTGATGCACGTCAAGCTTTACGAGGATATCGCCCGCAACGGACGCATCTCCACCACCTATGCCTATCCGGTAAAGGTGGCCGGGCGTTACGTGATGGATCCGTCTCCGACCCCTAAATTCGACAATCCGAAAATGCATCTCTCGGACGCCCTGCAGCTCTTCGGCGCAGGACGCGAAAAGCGCATCTATGCCGTGCCGCCCTATACCGACGTCGTCAGCCTCGATTTCGAGGACCATCCCTTCGAGATCCAGCGCTTCGACAAGCCCTGCGCGCTGTGCGGTGCGGAGAATGTCTATCTGGACGAGGTGGTGCTTGATGATAAGGGCGGACGGATGTTCGTCTGCTCCGATACCGACCATTGCGAGGACCGCCGCGCCCATGGCCATAAAGGCCACCTGCTGGCGGATGTGAAGGAGGCCGCAGAATGAGCGACGCACCGCTTCTGAAAGTCAGGGACGTTTCCAAATATTATGGCGACCGCGCCGGTTGCCGCAATGTCTCCTTCGAGCTTTATCCCGGCGAGGTTCTGGCCATCGTCGGCGAATCCGGTTCCGGCAAGACCACGCTTCTCAACTGCATTTCCACCCGGCTGATGCCGACGGCGGGCAGCGTGGAATATCGCATGCGCGACGGTTCGGTGCGTGACCTCTATCATATGGGCGAGGCCGAACGGCGTTTCCTGATGCGGACCGACTGGGGTTTCGTGCACCAGAACCCGGCGGACGGGCTGCGCATGGCGGTTTCGGCCGGCGCCAATGTCGGCGAGCGGCTGATGGCCGTCGGCAACCGGCATTACGGCAATATCAGGCAATCGGCCAGCGAATGGCTGGAGCGGGTGGAAATCGGCACCGACCGCATCGACGACCAACCACGCGCCTTTTCCGGCGGCATGCGCCAGCGCCTGCAGATCGCCCGCAACCTCGTCACCTCGCCGCGCCTCGTCTTCATGGACGAACCGACCGGCGGCCTCGATGTCTCCGTGCAGGCGCGCCTGCTTGATCTGGTCCGCGGTCTCGTCAACGATCTCGGTCTTGCTGTCGTGGTCGTCACCCATGATCTGGCGGTGGCGCGGCTGCTTTCCCATCGCATGATGGTGATGAAGGGCGGCGATGTCATCGAGCACGGCCTGACCGACCGGGTGCTGGACGACCCGCGCGAGCCCTATACGCAATTGCTTGTTTCCTCTATTCTGCAGGTTTGACGCCATGCCGACGCCTCTTATCGTTTCGGAAGTCTTCAAAAGCTTCACCATGCATCTTCGCGACGGTATCGAACTGCCCGTTGTGCGCGATGTCAATTTCTCCGTTTGCGGCGGCGAATGTGTCGTACTGGGCGGTCCCTCCGGCATCGGCAAAAGCTCGATCCTGAAAATGCTCTATGGCAACTACGCCATCGACAGCGGGCAGATTCTCGTTCGTCATGAGGGCCAGGTCGTCGATATCGGCAACGCCTCGCCGCGCACGATCCTCGATATCCGTCACCGCACCATCGGTTATGTCAGCCAGTTCCTGCGCACCGTGCCGCGTGTCGCTGCCATAGATGTCGTTGCCGAACCGCTTCTGGCGCGCAAGGTTGCCGCCGATGAAGCCCGCGAACACGCAGCCATGCTGCTTTCGAAGCTCAACCTGCCACGGGAACTATGGTCACTGCCGCCGGCAACCTTTTCGGGCGGCGAACAGCAGCGCGTGAATATCGCGCGCGGTTTCATCACCGACCATGCGATCCTGCTTCTGGACGAACCGACGGCCTCGCTGGACGCCCTCAACCGGCGTGTCGTCGTCGATATGATCGTCGAGAAAAAACAGAAGGGCACGGCACTGCTCGGCATTTTCCATGACGAGGAGGTGCGGGAAGCCGTGGCCGACCGCATTCTGGACGTCTCACAGTTTTCTCCCAGAAAGGCAGCGGCATGAGCGTCAAGGTGGGTCTGGAACCCGTCATCCACGAAAGCGCCCGTGTCATCAACTCTTCGATCGGTCGCTATACCGAAGTTTCGGAACGCTGCCGTATAGAGGAGGTCGAGATGGGCGATTACTCCTATATCATGCAGGACGGTGCGATCTGGTGCGCCACCATCGGCAAATTCGTCAACATCGCCGCCTCCGTCCGCATCAACGCCACCAATCACCCGATGCAGCGGGCGACGCTGCATCACTTCACCTATCGTGCCCACAACTATTGGGACGATGCGGAGGATGAGACGGACTTCTTTGCCGCCCGCCGCGCCAAACGCGTCGTCATCGGCCACGATGTGTGGATCGGTCATGGTGCGACGATCCTGCCCGGTGTCACGGTGGGAAACGGTGCGGTGATCGGGGCGGGTGCAGTCGTCTCAAAAGACGTCGCGCCCTATACCATCGTCGGCGGCGTGCCCGCCCGGCTGATCCGGGAGCGCTTCCCGGCGGAACTGGGCCGGCAAATGGATAATCTGAAATGGTGGGACTGGGACCACGCGGCATTGCGCGTCGCTCTCGAGGATTTCCGTAATCTGGACGCCGAGGGTTTTGTCGCGAAATATGGCGGATGAAATCTCCCTCTGCCGAACACCTGCAAATCCCGGGGCACCCCCGGGATTTTTGTTTATGCGATTAAAAAAGACACGCGGAATTGAACGGTCCAAGATTCCTCCCGAAAGCTTTGTCGGCGAACAGGCGGATGCGAGATCCGTGAAATCTGTAATATTTTATTCATCAAACTGACATCCACACTTCACGCACCGCTGTTACGCCGAACCCCGTCAAAAAGAAGATTGGACGGGGAAATGAGCTTTCACCTGAAGCAAGTCACGCGCCGCTTTGGCAACCACACTGCGGTCGATTCCGTGAATGTCGAAATTCCGCAGGGCCAGATGGTTGGCGTTATCGGACGCTCGGGTGCGGGAAAATCGACGCTGCTGCGCATGATCAACCGCCTCGTCGATCCGTCCTCGGGTTCCATCCATTTCAACGACACGGAAGTTTCGGCGCTGAAGGGCGCGGCGCTTCGCAGCTGGCAGCGCGACTGCGCCATGATTTTCCAGCAGTTCAATCTGGTGCCGCGCCTCGATGTGCTCACCAATGTCATGCTCGGTCGCCTCAATCACCGCTCGACGGCGCTCAGCCTGTTCAACATCTTCACCAATGACGAGCGCCTGATGGCCATCGCCGCCCTGGAAAGGCTCGGCATCGAGCATGTGGCCATGCAGGCTGCCGGCACGCTTTCCGGCGGTCAGCAGCAGCGCGTCGCCATCGCCCGCGCCCTGATGCAGTCTCCGAAGATGGTTCTCGCCGATGAGCCGATCGCTTCCCTCGACCCGCTGAACGCCAAGATCGTGATGGACGCGCTGCGCGACATCAATGAGCGCGAAGGCATTACGGTCATCACCAACCTGCATACGCTGGATACGGCACGCAATTATTGCGAACGCATCATCGGCATGTCTCAGGGCCGCGTCGTCTTCGACGGAACCCCTACTGAGCTGACGGCTGCGGCCGTCACGGAGATTTACGGAACCGACTCTCAAGGGTCGGGCATCGACGAGACCATGACCTCGACCAGCATAAATATTCCCGGCGCGCAGCTTCCCGCGCGTCCGGTGCAGCAATCTGCCGGCCCCGAACCGCTCGCTCTCGCCGGGCTCTGAGGAACCGCTCAGCATCGTTTGCGCCCGCGTCAAGGGCCGATACTTCACAACAAACTCCGGCTCGCCGGGAAACAGGAGAAAGTCCATGTTGAAGAAAGTCCTTCTTTCGGCAGTCGCGCTTGGCGTTCTGGCCGGTTCCGCCATGGCTCAGGACGTCAAGGTTCTGCGCATCGGTCTCGACGGCTCTGAAAACGAAGCCGACCAGATCCGCAACACCAAGTGCGTTGCCGATGGCCTGAAGGCCGCGACCGGCGTTGCCGAAGTTCAGGTTTTCCCGTCGCCGGACTATAACGGCGTCATCCAGGGTCTTCTCGGCGGCACCATCGACATCGCTTCCATGGGCGCGTCCTCCTACGCCAAGATCGCCCTGGCCGACCCCAAGGCTGTCGACCCGATCCTGACCTATACGGGTTCTGACGGCTCCAGCGGCTATTACACCATCATGGTTGCCCGCAAGGACAGCGGCATCAAGAAGCTGGCCGATGCCAAGGGTAAGAAGATCGGCTTCGCCGACCCGGATTCCACCTCCGGCTTCCTCGTTCCGAACGTGGCGATCCCCAAGGAAACCGGCACGCCGATCAAGGAATATTTCTCTGAAACCGGCTTCGGCGGCGGCCATGAGAACCTCGTTCTCGCCGTTCTCGACAAGAAGTTCGACGTTGGCACCACCTTCGGTTCGGGCGTCGGCAAGTGGGAAGAAGGCTACTCGGGCGGCAACCTTCACCAGATGGTCAAGAAGGGCAACCTCGACATGGACGATATCGTCGAAGTCTGGAAGTCGCCGCTGATCCCGAACGGCCCGCTGATGGTCACCAACAAGCTCGGCGACAGCATGAAGCAGAAGGTTGAAGACTACTTCATGGAACTGCCCAAGAAGGACCTCGCCTGCTTCCAGGCCTACACGCAGGGCAAGAACACCGCCTACATCAAGGTCGATCCGTCCTTCTACCAGACGATCATCGACGCCCGTAAATCCGTTATCGGCGGCTGATCCTGACGGAATGTTCTGAAAGCGGCGGTGCCCTATGGCATCGCCGCTTTTTGCCAATAAAGGAAAAGCGGCATGGCGACCACACTGCAACAGGGTACCCTCACGCCCGAGGGATTGAGCGCATCGTCCCGAACGGTCATGCGTCATTATCAACAGCAGCTTGCGACGCGGCGGGTCTATACCGTCATTTCGCTCGTGGTCTTTCTAGTCATTCTCGCGGCATCGCTGAATTTTGCCAACGAGGCGAATTCAGGCAAGTTCTTCGAGCGCCTGCCCTATTTCTTCGATTTTCTGAAAACGTTTGTGCCGGATAGCCCACTTGAAATCTTCCGTGCCATGTTCGATCTGCCGTCGCCCTATGACAATGGTTCGATGAAATACAATTACGTCGCGGATCGCGTCTATGTCACCGACAGCGTTTACATCCCGCATTTCATTTACCAGCTGATCATCACCCTTAACATCGCATTGGTCTCGACAATCATCGGCACGGGTTTTGCCTTCGTGCTCTGCTTCTTCGCCTCCACCAACCTTGTCGGCGCCGGCCTCGTGCGCTTTGTGGTGCGCCGGGTCATGGAAGTGCTGCGCGCTTTTCCGGAAATCGTCGTCGCCGGGTTGCTCACCGCCATCCTGTCGATCGGTCCAATCGCCGCGATCATCGCGATTTCTGTCCACACGATCGGCGCTCTGGGCAAGCTGTTCTTCGAAGTGGTTGAAAATGCCGATATGAAGCCCGATGAAGGCCTGCGCGCCGCCGGCGCCAACTGGCTGGAGCGGGTGCGTTTCGCCATCGTACCGCAGGTTCTGCCCAATTTCGTGTCTTACGCGCTGCTGCGCGCCGAAATCAACGTGCGCGCCTCCACCATCATCGGTGCCGTGGGCGGCGGCGGCATCGGCGAGGTCTTCCGGCTTTCGATCGGTAACGATCATGCGTCGAAGACCTATGCCATCATCATCCTTCTGCTGATCACCATCATCGCCGTCGACCAGTTTTCCAGCTGGCTGCGTCGCAGGTTGATCGGCCATCAATCCTTCGAATTCGGACGGGGAGCGGCCTGATGTCGTCCAGCTTCATTCTCAACACCGCCGACCGCGAGAGGCTGACGGCCGCGCATCCGCAAGTGTTCAATCGCAGTTTCATGCAGCGATATGGCCTGCTCGTCGGCCTTCTCACTGTCACCGTTTATCTCATCGGCTGCTTTTTCTTCTTCAATGTCGGTCCGGCCTTCATGCAGGGCCGATGGGATCGTGCCTCGAGCTATATTCAGGACTGGTATTCCTGGCGCGCCCAGCCGCGCCTGCGTTTCGAAGACGGCAAGGTGGAGCCGCAATGGTCCAGCCGCGGACAATATCCGGTCGATGCAAAGATCGACTGGCTGCAGCCCCTGTCGGGCGGTGGCTACAGCGTCGTTTATGCGGGCCTGGAAAACCGCCTCGACGTGACCCCGACCCGGGTGGATGTCTATGTCGACGGCAAGAATTATCCCGTCATCATCAATGGAGAACAGGCCCAGGTATCCGACGATGTGCCGCAGGAAATCCAACAGGACGGCAACAAGGTTCTCGTGCATTTTGGTTTTGCCGGACAGGCGGAAATCCGCACCAGCCAGGTCTATGTCCAGCGCCGCTTCCTTGGATGGGCGAATTTCCTGTTCGACACCACATCGGAATTCTGGGGCAAGGGCTATGGCGAACTCGCCGCTCTCGCGCTGTGGGGAGAAAGGCTCGATCCCGAGCGCTCCAATATCGGCCATATGGTGGATGATTTCCTCGACAACAGCGTCTGGCAACATGCCGATATTCTTTCCAAGCTGATGCAGACGCTGGTCATGGCCTTTGTGGGCACGCTGTTCGGCACGCTCGTCGCCCTGCCGCTCGCCTTCATCGCCGCGCGCAACATTACCGCCAACAGGGCCGCAAATTGGGGCATGAAGCGGCTGTTCGACTTCCTGCGTTCCATCGACATGCTGATCTGGGCCCTGTTCTTCACCCGCAGCTTCGGTCCCGGACCGATCCCCGGCATCGCCGCGATCTTCTTCACCGATACCGGTGCGCTCGGCAAGGTCTATGCCGAGGCGCTGGAAAATGTCGACGACAAGCAGCGCGAAGGCGTCAAATCGGTCGGCGCTTCCCCGATTGCCGTCAACCGCTTCGGTGTGCTGCCGCAGGTCCTGCCGGTCTTCATTTCGCAGTCACTCTATTTCTGGGAAAGCAACACCCGCTCCGCCACGATCATCGGCGCGGTGGGCGCGGGCGGCATCGGCCTGAAACTGCTGGAAGCGATGGGCACCAATGCCGACTGGGACAAGGTCGCCTATATGGTCCTGCTCATCCTCTTCGTCGTTTTCCTGTTCGACCACATCTCCAATTCGCTGCGTTCACGCCTGATCGGCAAAACACAACACTAAGTCTGAAGGGATGGAATGGCGAACGTCGTAATGATGTTCGTCATCTCCGCCGGACACTTGCGCGGTCCCGATTTATGCCGCCCCTATCCCGTCATCATCTCTGCCTGTGTCTTCAGCACATTCGGAAGCTTGCCGCATTTCCAAGGCGCTTTTTTCCTTCGGCATCATCATTCTGTCACGGAAACCAATTACCTCGCACTCCTGACCTTGCGGGAAGCCGGCGAGTCACGCCAAATAGCTTCTCATCCCTGGTCTCCCATGACACTGAAGAGTGCTTGCCGTGCGCTATGCCATCTATTTTTCTCCGGCTAAAGATCACCCGCTAACTGAGGCAGCGTCACGCTGGCTGGGCCGCGACGCATTTTCCGGCACGCTGCATGACGACCACGACGACTATGCCGACATGACGGAGGAGCCACGCCGTTACGGTTTCCACGCGACCCTGAAGGCTCCTTTCGAACTTGCCGAAAAATATAGCGAAGCGGAGCTGCTCACGGCCTTCGAAGATTTCGCGGCCAGCCAGTCCACCTTCGAAATTCCGCGTGTCGTCGTCGGTGCACTCGGGCCCTTTTTCGCACTGATCCCGGACCGCACCTATCAGCCGCTGCAGGATTTTGCCGCCGAGATCGTCGATCATTTCGACCGGTTTCGCGCGCCTCTGTCCGAGACCGATATTGCCCGTCGGCGACCACAGATGCTGACGGAGAGCCAGCGGCAAAATCTGTCGCTCTGGGGTTATCCCCATGTCATGGATGATTTCCGTTTTCACATGACGCTGACCGGCCGCATCGACGAGAGCGAGCAGCCCGCCATGCACGAGGTGCTTTCGGCGCGGTTTTCCGAATTCACCGATCGACCTCTCAGCATTTCCAGCCTCGCTTTGTTCATTGAAGAAACGCGCGGCGCGCCCTTTACCGTTCATAGCTGGCACCCCCTTGGCCAGCCACCAAAGAAAGATGCGAACCCATGACCGAGCACGCCCTTTCCAATGCCCGTATCGTTCTGGAAGACGATATTATTCTGGGCTCAGTCCTGATCCGTGACGGCAAGATCGCCGATATCAGCGAAGGTGCTTCCAAAACCGGCGAAGACCTGGAAGGTGATTATTTGATCCCGGGTCTGGTGGAACTGCATACCGACCATCTTGAGCAGCATTATTCACCGCGCCCCGGCGTGATCTGGGACAAGATCGCCGCCATTCAGGCCCATGACGCACAGGTGGCCGCCTCCGGCATCACCACCGTATTCGACTGCCTGCGGCTCGGCTCGGATGAAGACGGCGGCTTCAAGAAGGGTGAAATGCGCGAAATGGCTGACGCCATCGAGGCCGCGGCAGATCAGAACCGCCTTCGTTCGGATCACCTGCTGCATCTGCGCTGTGAAGTCGCTTCCTCGGATGTGCTGGAACATTTCGAAGATTTCGAAACCGATCCGCGCGTGCGGCTGATTTCCCTGATGGACCACTCCCCGGGGCAGCGCCAGTTCCAGTCGATGGATCAATATATCTTCTATTACCAGAAGAAGCGTGGGCTGAGCGACGAGGCTTTCGCCGAGTTCGTGCGGCGTCGGCAGGCGGCGTCGGCGGAATATTCCGCCAAGCACCGCGATTATCTGGCCGCCCGCTGCGCCGAGCGCGGCATTACGGTCGCAAGCCATGACGACGCCACCGAAGCGCACGTCGGCGAGGCTATCGGCCACGGCGTGAAGCTGGCGGAATTCCCCACCAGCGTCGAGGCCGCAAAAGCTTCGCACAGCGCCGGTATGAGCGTGCTGATGGGCGCGCCGAACATCGTTCGCGGCAAGTCCCACTCCGGCAACATCGCCGCCCGCGACCTCGCGGAGATCGGCGTGCTGGATGTTCTTTCTTCCGACTATGTGCCCTTCAGCCTGCTCTTCGCGCCATTCCTGCTCGCCGATCAGGTAGAAGCCATCAGCCTGCCGGAAGCGCTGCGCATGGTCACCGCCACGCCGGCGCGCACCGTCGGCCTTCTCGATCGCGGTCGTATCGCGACGGGATTGCGGGCCGATCTGGTCCGGGTTCACCGCGAGGATGGTGTGCCGGTCGCCCGTTCCGTCTGGCGTCAGGGCAAGCGCGTGGCATGACCGATGATGGGCAGGATAGCCGGCGCGCGGCATCGCCCGGCACGATGATCGTGATTGTCGGCCCGAGCGGGGCCGGCAAGGACACGCTGATGGACTATGCCGCAGCGCGACTGTGTGGGCGGCCGGGCTTTCACTTCACCCGCCGCGTCATTACCCGCAGCGGCGATGCGGGGGGTGAAAACCACGATGCCGTTTCGATGCACGAGTTCAACCGGCTGGAAGATGAGGGCGCCTTCGCGGTGTCCTGGCAGGCGCATGGGTTAAAATATGGCATCCCGGCCGCTGTCTATCGTCATCTCAATGCGGGAGATGTGGTCATCGCCAACGGTTCGCGTTCCGCCCTGCCGCATTTCGGCACCGCCTTTTCCCGTCTTAAGGTCGTGAACATCGTTGCGCGGCCGGATGTGCTGGCAAGGCGGCTGGAACAGCGCGGGCGGGAAAGCCGGGACGATATTCTCCGGCGGCTGGAACGCAGCTCGTTGACGGTCGTTGGAGATTTCGACGTGACGACCGTCGACAATAGCGGCGCTATCGAAGATGCCGGCCAAGCCATCATGCAAGTGCTGGAGCAAAGCGCAGACACCGACCGCACTTAAAATCCCGGAGCCGGGCTGCTCGACAAACGCTCTCTCAAGGCTTACCATCAGGCGACAATTTCCAAACATGGTACGCCAAGGCGAGGGATGCCCGAGAAAAGGGTCAGCGACGAGATAAGTGTGGTGGCCGGTCTGGCTGCCGGCGTCAGCAATTATGCCCGGTCCCGGGGCATCGATATCGCGCCGATCTGCAAGGCTCTGGACATTGATCCAGCCATATTCAGCAGCCTAACGGAACGTATCAGCCTCGATAGATTTTCCCGCCTGCTCGAAACCTGCGCACTGATTTCCGGCGACGACGCCTTCGGTCTGCAATGCGCTTCCACCTTTCCAGCGGGTGCATCCGGCGCGTTCGGATATGGGCTGATCAGCGCACCGACGGTACGGGCGTTCCTGCGTTTTCTTCAGGACCATGTCTATTACGCGACCAACAACAGCAATTTCACCATGGTAACGGATGCCACGCAGGTAACCCTGTCATGGTCCTTCGCGCCGGTTATCGCCAAACGCGATCAATATGTGGATTTGTCGCTCGCCGTCCTGGTACAACGTCTCCGAGATATTCTCGGAGATCGTATCAACCAGATCGAGATCGGTCTGGAGCGGCCGAAACCAAGTAATATTCAGCTATTTAAAGAAAGAATGACCAGGCGCGTCAGTTTCTCCCAGCCGATCCATACCATGCGTCTTCCGGTATCGCTTCTCGATGTGGTCAATCCGAATGCGGATGAGCGGCTGTTCGAGCTGATGAACCTGCAATGCCGCATGTTGCGACCGGAAACATCGGCGGACGCGACCCATTTCATTGACCAGGTGAAGCGGTACATGCAGATGCGGCTCTCGGATGCCGAGCTTTCGCTCGGCGAGATCGCTCCCTATTTTAACCTGTCGGAACGGAGTTTTCAACGGCGGCTCGCAGAGCTCGGCACCAATCTCAACGAGATAAAGGACGCCATTCGCAAAAATGCCGGTTTCAAACTCCTCGTGGAAAGCGATCTTCCGGTATCCGACATCAGTTACAGGCTTGGCTATTCGACACCCGGTGCGTTTTCGCGTTCCGTTTCCCGCTGGTTCGGCGCGACACCGACCGACATTCGCAAGAAACACGCGCATCATTCCGCCGGATGATACATGTTGACGGCATCAATATTTCGAAATGACCCATTAAATTTGAGAAATATGTCGATGCTCATCGCAATATGTGCCGAAACATAACAATAAAACGAAAAACTTGGCGCGAGATGTTATTCTATCGGCGTGGCACATCGCCTATTAGAGCGCCGCATATCCTTCGGGTGTGACGAAAACATTCCAGAGCCTTGAAGCTGCATTTCACGCCAGACCAATTGTGGTCCTTGGCGATATCGATGTCGCAGTTCCTTTCAATGCACAGAATAGAGCGTCCGCGCCGCGATCGACTGGCTGCGAAAGCGGCCCTGTATTGCATAATTACCGATGCCCGATGAAACCTATTGGCGAAATTAGCGTTTCTGTTCGCGTATAGACAGAGCGGTAAACGAGCTGGTTTCGGGGAATGAATCATTGACTGATCGTGCCCCGGGAAGGCCAATCTCTTTTAAGGCTGAAAGAAAATGTCTTCAAATACGCCGCATGAACATCGCCAGACGCGTGAAATCATCCTTTCGGAGCGTGAGCGGCATTATCTGGGGCTGGTCGCGCGGGGCAAGCATCCGTCCCACATCGCCTTGATAACCGGCGCGGACGAAGCGGACGTGAAGGACACTCTTGAAAGGGTGCGCCACAGGCTGGGCGCCACCAATCTGCTGAATGCCGTCAGCATCGCCCTGCTGCGCGGCCTGATCGAACAGGACGCGTAATCGCCACCTGATATCCAAGCTTACGCGAAACGTCCCCTCCCGTAAGCTGAAAACCGAATGAGCGGCTTTCTGCGTCAAAATCCTTCCATATCAATGGCGGGATGGCGGACCAAAGCGGGCTGGACATGATGTCCGGCCCTATCGACGCAAATGCAAAGCAGCCATTTACGGTTTGCCCGGCGGGTCATATTCGACCCGCCGGGTTTTTATTATCACGTCAGAGCGATTGAATTTCGGCCAGAATATCGCTTTCGATCACGATGCCGCTTTCCAGCGCCTGCTTGCGAATCCCCTGGCTTCGGCGACCGGGCAGACGCACATTTTCCTGCTTTTCTATCTCGCCGGCGATGAGCGCCAGCCGCTCGGTAAAGGCCGCACCACCTGACGATACCGGGTCTATGGCGATGATCGTGTGGCCGAGAGAGGGCGGCGCTCCCTTGTCGTCGAGAAGGGAAGAAGCCTCGAATGCGAAGTTTCCGCCTGTCACCGCAGCGGCCATGATCTCCACCATCAACGCCAGCGCAGCGCCCTTGGCCTCGCCTGCGGGCACCATGGTTCCCTCTATGGCCTCTTCGGGATCGGTCGTCGGCCGACCATTTCGGTCGAGCGCCCAGTCGCCGGGGATGGTTTCACCCTTCTGGCGGGCCGCCATGATCTTTCCGCGCGCGACCTTGGAGAGCGCGAGATCGATGACCAGCGGATCGGCGCCGCTGACGGGAGTGGCGAAAGCGATTGGATTGGTTCCATAAAGCGGTTTGCTGCCGCCCCAAGGCGCCATGGATGCCGGGGCGTTGGCGAACATGAGTGCGACAAAACCCATTTCGGCGAGGCGTTCGACGGTCAGCGCCATGACACCCGCATGATGGGAGCGGTGGATGGCGGCAAGCGCAATGCCCTGCTGCCGGACCATGTCCGGCAATTCCCCAAGGGCGCAATCGATCGCCGGATAGGCATAGCCGTGATTGGCGTCGACCGAGAGCACACCCGGCTTCACGCGGGTCGCCACCGGACGCGCCTTGCCATCGACCTTTCCAACCCGCGCCTGCCGGACATAAACGGGGATGCGGCGAAAACCGTGACCGCCTTGACCGGCCGCCTCGGAGGCGACGAGCGCCTTTGCTACCGAACGGGCGTTTTGCGGCAGAACGCCGTTGCGCTCAAAGATAGAGGATACGAGATCCTCCGCCTCTGCGATTGAGAATTTCATGATTTTCGTGATTCCTGTTGGCTTGCATGCGATGGGACGGATTGGTCCTACTTTGCGGTATACGGTCGCTGCAAATCAACATGGAAAATAAATCGGGCATCCCATCCTCTCCAGAGTCGGGATGCCCTTATGCGGTCGGGCTGTTTCACCCTACTTGAAAAGAATCGGCAGGGTAAAACTCGTATTTGCGCCTGGCGGCGGCGGCGAGACGGACGCTCTTTGTATGACGGCCAGAAGCTTCTGATCCATCGCCGAGTCACCGGTGGATGAAATAATCCTCGCACCGCCGACGGAACCACCGCTGTCTATCTTGAATGAAACCGTAATGGTCATCCCCGATTTTCCAGCCGAACGCACCAGTCGCCGCTGCATCGCCGAGCGCACTTTCGCACCCCAATCGGCATTTGACATGGACGAGGACGAGAAGGAGCCGGCATTGCTGCGCGATGCCGCCGTCCGGTCGGACTGCTGGGCTTCAGCCTTCGCCGTTTCGCGCAGTTCCGATGCCTGCTGCGGTTTGGGACGCTGGCGCTCGACCTTCTTTTTCTCTTCCGGCTCTTTTTTTTCCACCTTCTTTTCGACGGGCGGCGGAGGAGGACGCATGACGGGCAGAGGAACCTCGACATTTTCGAGTTCCGCCATCATCTGCTCCTGAACCGGATCGACCGGCTCCACGGGTTCGGGAATTTCCTGCGGTTCGACGATCTCCTCGACCGGCGGTTCAGGCGGCTGCACCGGCTCTGGCGGCGGCGGCGTTTCCGCAACCGGCTCCGGTGGCGGCGGCTCTTCCGGGGCAGCTTCCTCCACCGGTTCGCTGCTGTCGCTCTTCACCTCTTCGGCGTCCTCGACATCCTGCGCGGGCGTCGTTTCTTCGGTCTTGACGGCCTCCGGTATCGCCGCCATTTCGATCATGATTGCAGCAGGCGGCGGCCCGCCGGCATCCAGCTCTTCGGGCTCCTGCATCAGATAATAGGCAAAACCAGCGTGAACGCCCAGCATGAGCAGCGCCGCGGCGGACCACAGCGTCACTTCCCCGAGACGGGAATGCCGGGCCTGCGGGTAGCCGTTTTCAGTCATGGCGCGGTTCCCGGCGCTGCAGGTTGCCCAACGGCGGCGGGCTGCGATGCGGCAGCCGCGTTTTCCAGTCCTACGAGGGCGATCTTCAGATAACCGGCATCTCTCAGCAGATTCATGATTTCCATGAAGTGGCCGTAATCGACCGCCTTGTCGGCCCGCAGGAAGATGCGCGTATCCTTCTTGCCGCCCGTCTGCCGGTCGATGGTGGCGGCCAGTGCTTCGCGGGCAACCGCATCATTGCCGAGATTGAGCGAGAGATCGTCCTTGACCGTCAGATAAAGCGGCTCCTCCGGGCGTTCCGCCGGCTTTGCGGTGGATGCGGGCAGATCGACATTCACATCGACGGTGGCCAGCGGTGCGGCCACCATGAAGATGATGAGAAGAACCAGCATCACGTCGATGAAGGGCGTGACATTGATCTCGTGGTTTTCGGAGAGATCGTCTCCGCTATTTTCGCGAATACCGCCAGCCATGGCCGATCACCGTCCAACCAGCGATACTGCGGGCTTGCTGGTGCTGCCCGGCGGAATACGGCGGAAATCGAGATCGCGGCTGACAAGGCGTTCCACACCGGCTGCGGCATCCGCCAGCAGATGGCGGTAACCGGTGATGGAGCGGGCGAAGACGTTATAGATCACCACGGCCGGAATAGCGGCGACAAGGCCGATGGCGGTGGCGAGCAGCGCCTCGGCAATGCCCGGCGCGACGACGGCGAGGTTGGTCGTCTGCGATTCCGAAATGCTGATGAAGGAGTTCATGATGCCCCAGACGGTGCCGAACAGACCGACGAAGGGAGCGGTGGAACCGATGGTCGCAAGAACACCCGTTCCGCGCGACATGCGGCGACCCGCATGGGTTTCGATACGCGACAGCGCCGAAGAGACACGCTCCTTGATACCGCCGCCATCCGTATGTTCGACCACCGCATCGGAAAGCTGCATTTCGTGGGTTGCCATGCGCAGCATCAGTGCTGCCGGCCCGCCCTTCTTTTCGACGGCCTCGGTGGCCTCGGTCAGGGTTTTTGCCCTGCGAATGACCTTGAGCGTCGAGCCGGCGCGCACCCGCGCACCTGCAAGCTCGATAGACTTCGCGACCCAGACCGTCCACGTGACCAGAGATGCGAAGGCAAGACCGATCATGACACCCTTCACGACCCAGTCGGCCGCCATGAACATGCCCCAGGGAGAAAGGTTGTGCGGGATATCCGCACGATGTTCAGCGCTCGCGGGCTCGGTGCTGACAGGCTCTATCGGGGTCGCGGCTTCATTCGGCGCGGTCGTCTGGCCCGTCTGTGCGGGTTGCTCGGTCTGCGTCGGCTGCGGCGCCAGGCCTTCGGCTCCCGGCGCGGTATTCGTCGCGGGCTGAGCCGGCGCAGGCTGGACCGGTGCGGGCTGAGTTGACTGAGGCTGCGAGGGTGCGGTGGCAGCCGGCTGTTCCGGTGCAGTCGCGGAAGGCTGGACGGGCGCGGCAGCCGGAGCGCTCGGCGTTGCAGGAGCGGCCGGCTGTGCCGGCTGAACCGCTTCCGTTTGCGGTGCGGTCTGTATCTGGGTTTCCGGTGCCGTCTGAGCGAAAACCGCGCCGGCACTCAAGCCGGCCAGCAAGGTGACAGTCATGGCAAGGGAGAGATGCCTTGTTGTGTTTGCCTTGTTGAAGGATGCGGAAGAAGTTGAGGTCTCAGCTGACATAATTTTTATCCCGGATTTCCGTCGATGAACTCATCCGCAGATTGACCGGTTCCTGAAAACCGGGGTCATGAACGGATACCGTCGTGAAAGCTTGACGTTCCGATAATAAACCTGAGTTCTTTTGACAACTATTATATTGTCAAAAGACGACCCGTAAACTCTTCTTTACAAAAAATTGACCGATCGAAGGCCTTCAGCTGCTCTGCGAGGGCGAAAACTGCGCAATGAGAGCATGACGGTCACCGGGATAGGTGACACGGACACGAGTGATATAGTCCGCCCCATGCCAGGTCCGCCGATCGATCACCAGACAGGCAGCACCGGAAGCAATACCGAGCGCGGCTGCATTTTTACGGTCGGCGGAAACGGCGCTGATGCGATGTTCGGCAGCGCTCCAGGGCACCATTTTCAGCAGCCACGTCCCCGGCCCGATCTGTGAAAAATCCGCGGCTTCCGCCTCCGGAACGGCGGTGACATTAATGATGCGCTCCTCAAGGCAAAAGGGAACGCCGCCGGCGAAATGCGTGCAGGTGAGTTCCAGGACCGGGGCCTCGGCGGCAAGCGCCATGGCCGCGCCGTCTTCTTCCCCCGCAGGACGCAGCCGTCGTTTGTCAAGACGGTAACCGTAGACCAGACCCAGCGCCTGCACCTCCCGCTCAATATCGTGGATTTCCAGAACGGCGGATTGCGCATGGGGCTGGCGAACGAAGGTGCCGAGACGGCGGCGTCTTTCGATGAGTCCGCGCTGCACCAGTTCGCCGAGAGCCTTGTTCACCGTCATGCGCGAACAGGCATATTGCCGGGTCATCTCGTGTTCGAAGGGAATACGATAACCCGGCGGCCATTCGCCCGACATGATGTGGCGCTCGACATCATTGCGAATGCGCTCGTGCAGCGATTTTTCCTGAAGATCGGCGCCTGTGCTCCTCATCCCGATGCTTTTATCCTCCCCTTTGCCGGATCAACTATCCATGGGCAGCGGCGGCAATCGCCTCGCTGCGGATTTCCTCCGTAAGCTTGGCGCGCAGCTCAGAAAATTCCGGGCTGGCCTTGACGGTGTAGTGACGCGGATGCGGCAGGTCGACCGGCGTGATCGACTTGATGCGACCCGGCCTTGCGGACATGGTCACCACACGCGACGCCATGAAGACCGCCTCTTCGATATCGTGTGTGACGAAAATGACCGTCTTCTGCTCCCGCTCCCATATACCGAGCAGCAGTTCCTGCATCAGTCCGCGCGTCTGGTTGTCGAGAGCGCCGAAAGGCTCGTCGAGTAGCAGGATTTTCGGGCCGTTCGCCAGGGCACGGGCAATGGCCGTTCTCTGCTGCATGCCGCCGGAGAGCTGTTTCGGCCAATGGTTCTCGAAGCCGCGCAGGCCGACCTTGTCGATATAGCTGTCGACAATCTCCCATTTTTCCTTCTCGGCAACGCCGCGTTCGCGCAGGCCGAAGGCGACGTTTTCGCGGATCGTCAGCCAGGGAAACAGGGTGTAGGACTGGAACACCATGCCGCGATCCGCCCCCGGCCCCGTCACCGCCCTGCCGGACAGCAGCACTTCGCCCGTCGTTGGGCGGTCGAGACCGGCGATGATGCGCAGCAAGGTCGATTTTCCACATCCCGACGGGCCGAGGATGGTGACGAAATCATTGCGGGGGATTTCCAGATCGGTGGGCTGGAGGGCCAGCGTCGGCTGCCCGCCCTGCACACCCGGAAAAGTGCGGCTGACGCCCTTGATAACGAGTTCGCTCATCAGGCAAGCCTCCAGGCGAAAAGCTTCCGGTTCAGCGATTTAAACGCGAAGTCCGAAATAAGACCGATAATGCCGATGACGATGATGCCGAAGATGATCTGCCCGGTCGCCATCAGCGCCTGGCTGTTGATGATCATATAGCCGATGCCCGAGGAGGCGCCGATCAGTTCAGCGACAATGACATAGGTCCAGGCCCAGCCGAGAACGAGACGGAGGATTTCCGCAATATCGGGCGCATTGGCGGGAATGAGAACACGACGAACAACGCCCCGGTCCTTCGCACCAAGCGTATAGGCGGCCTCCACCAGATCACGCCGCGTGCCGGCGACAGCCACGGCCACCATCAGGATGATCTGGAACACCGCGCCGATGAAGATCACCAGCAGCTTCTGCATCTCGCCGATGCCGGCCCAGAGAATGAGGAGCGGCACGAAGGCGGAAGCCGGCAGATAGCGTGCGAAGGAGACGAAAGGCTCAAGCAGCGCCTCGATGGGCTTATAGGCCCCCATGGCGATGCCGACCGGCACGGCAACGAGCGATGCCAGCACGAAACCGCCGACCACGCGCCAGATTGTCATGCCGATATCGCTGGCAAAACCCTGATCGGTCAGCAAATAGATGCCGTCCTTCAGCATGGTGATGGGGTCGGCCAGAAAGGTCGGCGATACGAAACCGCCCAGCGTGGCAAAGCCCCAGGCGGAAAAAAACAGCACGAAGAACAGGATGCCGAGAGCAATTCTCGTGCTGTTCCTTATGGGTTGAAGAGGTTGCATCTGTCGCCTGTCCGGAAAACCGGCGCGGCACCTTCGCCGCGCCATCAGAACGCCGTGCGCGTTTCGTGACGCACAATCGACGCACTCACTTGTCTTTGGCTGCAATATTCCCTGCAGGGAATGCGGCCGCCTTTTCTGTTACTTGATGAAGGACGTATCCGCGAGGGTCGAAAGATCGGGTTTCGACTTTATCACGCCGATTTCCAGCAGCAGGTCCGCCGATTTTTCCGAGAATGCCTTGAATTCACCCTCGAAAAACTTCTGGTTGGCGGCCTTATCCTGCCATTCGAGGAACTTTGCCGAAGCGGCAAAGGCCTCGCCGGTCTGCTTCACATCCGCCCCCATCGTCGCATAGGACTTTTCGGGATCGGCCTTGATGAGCTCGAGGGCCTGGAAATAGCTGTCCGCCAGGGCTTTCGCCGCCTGCGGATTGGCCTTCAGGAAATCCGGGGTGCAACCGAACGTATCCATGACGGCGGGATAATCCAGCGTCGTGGCGAGGATTTTGCCCTTGTCGGGGGCGGCGCGGACGGTGGACAGATAGGGCTCATAGGTCATGGCCGCATCATTTTGACCGGCAACGAATGCCTGCGCGGCCGGTCCCGGCTCGAGGTTGACGACCTTGACGTCTTTAAGAGTGAGGCCGTTTTCCTTGAGGATCCAGGCAAGGAAGAAATAAGGGGAGGTGCCCGGCGCGGAGGCGGCAACCGTCTTGCCTTTCAGGTCCGCGACCTTGGCAACATCACTGCGCACCGCAATGCCATCCGCGCCATGCGACTTGTCCATCTGGAAAATCTGGGTGGATTTCACGCCATTGGCATTCCACGCGATCCATGTTTCCACCGTGGTGGCGGCGCACTGAATGTCACCGGAAGCAAGGGCCAGATGGCGGCTCGCCTGCGGGATTTTCTTGATGTCGACCTTCAGGCCGTTCTTTTCGAAAATGCCGGCCTGTTTGGCGAGCGTCAGCGGCGCAAAACCGGTCCAGCCGGACATGCCAATCGTCACCGACGTCTCGGCATAGGCGGAAGCGGATGAAAAGAGCGCGGCGACTGTGGCGAGAACCCATGTTTTCTTCATGATCTGAACCCCTTTTGATTTATTTTTGTGCGATGTTGTTTATCGCTTTATTTGAGGCATGGTAGGCAGGGATTTTATATTTGTCTAGACAAAATAGAAGCTTCCGAAGGCCTCCAGAAAGATTGCAAATACACCATCCGGCATTCTAGACATAGGATAACACGGCCCCGCGCGCAGGCCGCCGTTTTTCCATATCGAGCTTTCCATGACCAGACAAAGACGTCGCAGTATCATCAGGGCAAGGCGAACCGGAACTGGAATTGCACTGGTTGCCGCCATTTCCTTCATCGCGGGCATGACGGATGCGGTGGGCCTGCATATTTCAGGTGACTTCGTATCCTTCATGACCGGCAACACCACACGCGCCGCAGTCTCGATGGAGGCTGGCCTCTATTCCCACGCCGCGAAACTGCTTTTCGCAATCGTTGCCTTCGTGGCGGGCAATGCCGGCGGCATCGTGGTGGCGCATAAGTTCGACCGGCGCATCTTCGCCGTTCTGATGGCGGTGGGATTGCTGGTAACAATTGCCGCGCTGCTCGGCGGCGAGACTTCCGCTCTTGCGCAATTTTATCTCGTCGTTTTCGCCATGGGCATGGTCAACGCCGCCGTTGAGCACATTGAGGGACTGCCAATCGGGCTTACCTATGTGACCGGCGCGCTTTCCCGCTTCGGCCGCGGCATCGGTCGTTTTCTTCTCGGCGAACGAAGCCTCGACTGGGGCATTCAGATCGTGCCATGGCTTGGCATGATATGCGGCGCGATATGCGGCGCCGTTCTCGCCGCCACCCTGCAATCGAATGCCCTTTGGGTGGTTGCGGCCACGGTTTTCGCCGTCGCCATCGCCACCTTCATCATCCCGCGCTCGCTTCGCCAGCGCTACAATCAAAGGGTCAAAATCCGGCGAATTACGCCTTGAAAATCGTCGCCGTCACTTTCGCGAGATGGTGACGAATTTCGTGCCGCGCACCCGCACCGTCATCAGGCAGGGCTCCTTGTCGGTACGCTCGCAATAACGCGGATGCATCTTCAGCACAAAAACCATGTTGCCGAAGCGCTTGATGAAATCATAGTCGTAAATTCGGGCCGTCGCGATCATCAGATAACCGCCCTCTTTCACCTGGACATAGAAATTATAGGGGCATCCCTCGTCGTCGCAGCTGCGGCCCTCTTCGCCGTCGCAATCGAGAACGCCGTGATTGACGACGGCGTCCATCAGCCCGTCATTGTTGATATCCAGCCGCGTGACGAAATCGTCGCCGAAGGCCGCCACCTTGCACTCGTTGCGGAAATGATCCTTCTCGTAGATCTCGGGGTCGTTCACCAGTTGCTGCTGCGCCGAGAGCGCCACCGGAAACATCAAGAGAACCAGCGCCTGAAGAGCGGCAACGAGAGCGATTCGCACGGCATTTTCCTTTGCATCCGTTTCGGTTATGGATGTTGCGATCATCCGGGCGGCCAGCCTAGAGTTTAGTGCTTGCGCGACACTGACGTGTTCGCAGCCCGTGTTTCCGGGGGGAACCTTTTCATGACGCTTCTGGGTTTTCTCGACTATGCCGGCGTCGCCATCTTTGCCGCAACCGGTGCGCTCGCCGCCTCGCGCAAGCAGCTCGACCTGATCGGCTTCCTGTTTTTCGCCGCCGCGACCGGCATTGGCGGCGGCACGGTGCGCGATCTGGTGCTTGGCAGGACGCCGGTATTCTGGGTGGTGAACCCGACCTATATCCTCGTCTGCGTCTCGGTCGCGGTGCTGCTGTTCTTCACCGCGCATCTGTTCGAATCCCGTTACCGCGTACTGATCTGGCTCGATGCGCTGGGCCTTTCCGCTTATTGCGTCATGGGAGCCGCCAAGGGGCTTGCCGCCAGCGGCTCCGCAACCGTCGCCATCGTCACCGGCGTTCTGACGGCGACGTTCGGTGGTGTGTTGCGCGATATTCTCGCCGGCGAACCTTCCGTGCTGCTGCGCCCGGAAATCTACATCACCTGCGCGCTCTTGGGCTCCTCCACATTCATTGTCGTCTATTTCCTCGGCGCACCGCTTTATGCCGCATCAGCCGCAGGCGTCCTGACGGCCTTCGCCGTCCGGTCAGGCGCGCTGATCTTCGGCTGGACTTTTCCGCCCTACAAGGCAAAGCCCGGCAGACGGCCGGAAGACATCATGAAGTGATATATGGAAGACCGCCGAAAACAGAAATGGCGCCCGTGGGCGCCATTTCTGTTTTCGGACTTAAGCCTCATCCGCGCTTGCGACGAAGGCGGATGACCACGTCCACATGGGCGATTTCCATGCCCTCGGGCGCTTCCGGCAAATTGTCGATCTGGAGGTTATTGACGGGAATATCCAGAACCTCGTTCTCGCCCTCCACGAAGAAGTGGTGGTGATCCGAGACGTTGGTGTCGAAATAGGTGCGGGCGCCTTCCACGGCGAGAACACGGATGAGGCCGGCTTCGGTGAACTGGTGCAGCGTATTGTAGACCGTGGCGAGAGAAACGGGCACGCCGGCGGTGACCGCCTCATCGTGCAGTTCCTCGACCGTCAGATGGCGATCGCCCTTTGCGAAAAGCAGATCGCCCAAAGCCACACGCTGTCGCGTGGGGCGCAGCCCCGAGCGCCGCAACCTCGTTCCGATATCCAATGTGGCGTCAAATGCCATGCAATCCCATTCCAAACAGAGGTATGAAACTTACCAATTGCATTAGCATATATCTTTTGCGGCGAGTGCTTTCAATAGTTTCGGCGTGGCTTAGGCGCGGCAAATGGCGGCAAACCGGCCATTCCTGCAAATTTCCTCTGGTTCCAGCCGTACGGTTCCTGTATGCGGACGGCATATTGAGGTAATGACTTCTGCGAAGAAGGTTCGAAGACAAAGAATGTGGGCAGAGCGGCCTCTGCCCTTGCAGCGCTTCATTTTGAACCTAACTTGCTCTAGTGAAGTCGATCAACACCAGTAACTGGGGAAGTGAAAGCGGTATGGCAACGAGGCAATCAAGTTACAATTACGAGGAGATCCTGTCCTGCGGTCGCGGCGAATTGTTCGGCCCGGGAAATGCACAGCTCCCATTGCCCCCCATGCTCATGGTCCATCGCATTACCGAAATTTCCGAAACCGGCGGCGCCTTCGACAAGGGTTTCATCCGCGCCGAATACGATGTCAGCCCCGACGACTGGTATTTCCCCTGCCATTTCCAGGGCAACCCGATCATGCCGGGGTGCCTGGGCCTTGACGGCATGTGGCAGCTGACCGGCTTCTTCCTCGGCTGGCTGGGCGAAGAAGGCCGCGGCATGGCGCTTTCCACCGGCGAAGTGAAGTTCAAGGGCATGGTTCGCCCTCACACCAAGCTCCTTCAATATGGTATTGATTTCAAGCGCGTGATGCGTGGCCGTCTGGTGCTCGGAACCGCTGACGGCTGGCTCAAGGCGGATGGCGAAACCATCTATCAGGCGACGGACCTGCGCGTAGGCCTGTCGAAGGAAAAGGCTGCCTGAGGCAGACGGAATAGTCCTGACAAACGCCGGGCGGCTTCGGTCGTCCAGCCGAAATCTTAAGAAAAGGTCCCTTTCATGAGACGAGTTGTTGTCACCGGCCTCGGTATTGTTTCTTCCATCGGCGGTGATGCCGCTGAAGTCACCGCATCGCTGCGCAATGCCAAATCCGGCATTTCATTTTCGCCGGATTTTGCCGAACACGGTTTCAAATGCCAGGTCTGGGGTAAGCCGTCTCTCGACCCGACCGATCTGGTCGACCGCCGCGCCATGCGCTTCCTGTCGCAGGGCGGCGCGTGGAACCATGTCGCGATGAAGCAGGCGATCGCCGATTCCGGTCTCGAAGAGAGCGACATCAGCGGCAATGAGCGCACCGGCATCATCATGGGTTCGGGCGGTCCTTCCACCCGCACCATCGTCGAGGCAGCCGATATCACGCTGAAGAACAACAGCCCGAAGCGCATCGGCCCCTTTGCCGTGCCGAAGGCCATGTCCTCCACCGCCTCCGCGACGCTTGCCACCTGGTTCAAGATCCATGGCGTCAACTACTCCATCTCGTCGGCCTGCTCCACCTCGGCGCATTGTATCGGCAACGCCGCTGAAATGATCCAGTGGGGCAAGCAGGACGTGATGTTCGCGGGCGGCCATGAGGATCTGGACTGGTCCATGTCCAACCTCTTCGACGCCATGGGCGCCATGTCGTCCAAGTATAACGAGACGCCGAGCGTCGCGTCGCGCGCCTATGACGTCAACCGCGACGGTTTCGTGATTGCCGGCGGCGCGGGCGTGCTGGTTCTCGAAGAGCTGGAACATGCAAAGGCGCGCGGCGCCAAGATTTACGCCGAGATCGTCGGTTACGGCGCGACCTCCGACGGTTACGACATGGTGGCGCCTTCGGGCGAAGGCGCAATCCGCTGCATGCGGCAGGCGCTTTCCACGGTCAAGGGCGACATCGACTACATCAATACCCATGGCACCTCGACGCCGGTTGGCGACAGCAAGGAAATCGGCGCGATCCGGGAAGTCTTCGGCGACAAGATCCCGCATATCCAGTCGACCAAGTCGCTCACCGGCCATTCGCTGGGTGCGGCCGGCGTGCAGGAATCGATCTACGGCCTGTTGATGATGCAGGAACGCTTCATCGGCGAAAGCGCGCATATTTCCGAACTCGATCCCGAATTTGCGGGCGTTCCGATTGTTCGCAGCCGCATCGACAACGCCAAGATCGACACCATCCTTTCCAATTCCTTCGGCTTCGGCGGCACCAACGCCACGCTCGTCTTCCAGCGTCATAACGGATAATTGCCCATGAACGGCATCATGCAGGGTAAACGCGGCCTCATCATGGGCGTCGCAAACAATCATTCCATCGCCTGGGGTATCTCCAAGGCGCTTGCGGCACAGGGCGCGGAACTGGCCTTCACCTATCAGGGTGAAGCGCTCGGCAAGCGTGTGAAACCGCTCGCCGCCGAACTCGGATCCGATTTCATCGTGCCATGCGATGTCGAGGATATCGCCTCGGTCGACGCCTTGTTCGCGACGATCCGCGAAAAATGGGGCTCGCTGGATTTCATCGTCCATGCCATCGGCTTTTCCGACAAGAACGAGCTGAAGGGCCTCTACGCGGATACGACGCGCGAGAATTTCAGCCGCACCATGGTCATTTCCTGTTTCTCCTTCACGGAAATCGCCAAGCGCGCCGCAGAACTGATGACCAATGGCGGCTCGATGCTGACGTTGACCTATAATGGTTCGCAGCGTGTCATTCCGAACTACAACGTCATGGGCGTCGCCAAGGCGGCGCTCGAGGCGTCCGTTCGCTATCTCGCCGCCGATTACGGCCCGCGTGACATCCGCGTCAACGCCATCTCGGCCGGTCCGGTCCGCACGCTGGCGGGTGCCGGCATCTCGGATGCGCGGGCGATCTACGCATGGAACCAGAAAAACGCACCGCTTCGGCGGACGGCGGATATCGACGATATCGGCGGATCGGCGCTTTACCTGCTGTCCAATCTGTCGCGCGGCGTAACCGGCGAATGCCATTATGTGGACTGTGGTTATAACATCACCTCCACACCCACGCTGGAGGTTCTCTCCAAAGCGGATGCGGAATAAGCGTCCGTTTCAGCGTCAACAAAAGCCCGGCCATGTGCCGGGCTTTTTATATTGTGGGCCGTATCAATTTCGGAAATCACTAAAGTATAATTTATTGGAGTAACTGAATTTAAACATCGGGTGGTTATGGTCCGCAACAAATTCAACGGTTGCGCTTGCCGCATATTCTTAGAGATCGATATCGCCTCATGCGACTGGCCAAACTGAAGCCATTGCTGGAAAAATTCGGAGTCTCGCGCGACGGGACAGCGGCTATAGAATTCGCGATACTCGCGATCCCCTATTTCCTCGTCGTCTTTGCGATCATCGAGACCTTCATCGCCCTGATGGCGGAACAGGTCGTCGCCAATGCCACCGAGAACATGGCGCGGCGTCTGCGCACCGGGCAGATCAGCAGCTCGATTTCGAAAGAGGATTTCCGCAAGAGCTTCTGCAATGAAGTTTCAGTGATGATCACCTGCTCAGCGGATGAAATCCAGAAAGAACAGAAGCTCTATATCGACCTTCGCTCCTTTACCGCCTTCAAGGATATTCCGACCACGATACCGCTGAAGGCCTATGGCGAATATTACGATCTCGATACGGCTCAATTCGGCTTCAAACCGGGCGGGCCGGAAACCATCAACATGTTGCGTGTTTATTATCGCTGGCGTGTGGTTGCCGATATCATCCGGCCATACCTGACAAAAATACGTCCGGCCGACGGATCGATGCCCTCACATTTCCTCATCGTCGCGACAAATGCGTTCATGAACGAGAAATACATCACAGGCGGGGGCTCATGATGGCAGGGCTGGTGTCCGTTGCGGCAAACGGCAAACGACGCCTGATGGCGCTCGTTTCACGCTTTGCCAAAGATCGCCGAGGCGTGGGCGCGGTGGAGTTCGCGATCCTCTTTCCGATATTGCTTGCGCTTTATCTGACCTCGTTCGAATTGACGATCGGATACAACACCTACAAGCGGGCAAGCAGCGCAGCAGCTTCCATCAACGATCTGATATCGAAAACAGGTTCCGTCGATAAAACCTATCTCGCGGGCATGCAGGATGTCGCAGCCGCCGTGTTTGCGCCCTATAGTACCAAGGGTCTGCAGCTGAAGATCAGCGGCATCAAGATCGACGCGCAAAAACAGGCGAAAATCACCTGGTCCTGGGATGAGAAAAATCTGAGACCCTATGCGGTGGGGTCACCGGTCGCCGTTCCGACGCGCCTGCTCGTGGAAAACAGCTTTCTCATCCACGTCGAACTTTCCATCCCGCATGAATTGCTGATGTTCATGCCCGATCTTGCCTCGTCCGGGGTGAAGTCGATCACGATCGGCCGCGAGTATTTCTTCAAGCAACGCGACGCCGAGACCGTCTGCACCAATTGCTGAACCAATCGGTGCGTCAGAACGGTCTCGTCATGGCAATAGTTAGTAGACGTCGCGCAGATAACGTTTTTCGCGTTTCAGCCGGTTCACATACTCGCTCGCCGCCTCGGCGGAGATGCCGGCCTCATCGCTGACGATGCTGTGCAGGGCATCATCGACATCCTTCGCCATGCGGGTCGCGTCGCCGCAGACGTAGAAATAACCGCCCTCTTCAAGCCATTGATAGAGCGCCTTGCCGTTCTGCCGCATGCGGGTCTGGACATAGATCTTCTCCGCCTGATCCCGCGAGAAAGCGAGATCGAGGCGGGTGAGCACACCATCGCGGCTCATGTCGCCAAGCTCGTTTTCATAGATGAAATCCGACTGCCGGTGCTGGTCGCCGAAAAACAGCCAGTTTTTGCCCTTTGCGCCTCGGGCTTGCCGTTCCTGCAAAAAAGCCCGGAACGGCGCGATGCCCGTACCCGGTCCCACCATGATAACAGGTGCATCATTGTCCTGCGGCACACGAAACGCCTTGTTCGGCGAGACGAAAATCCCGGCACTCTGCCCGGCCTCCACGCGGTCGGCGAGATAGGTGGAGCACACGCCGCCACGCTCACGGCCCTCGGCGCGATAACGCACGCTGGCGATGGTCAGATGCACGCTGTTTTTTGCAACCAGCGGGCTGGAGGAGATGGAATAGGCGCGATGTTGCAGCGGCTTCAGGAATGTCACGAATTCAGCAACATCGAATAGTGGCTTTCCGCCGAGATTGATGAGGTCGAGAATATCCTTGCTCCAGAGAAAGGCGGCCAGCTGCTCCCTGTCCCCGTTTGCGAGAATGTGGCTGAGTTCGTCATGCCCCGCCCGCTTGCCGATTTCGGCGACGAGTTCGCGCGAAGGCGTCGATATCTCGAACATGTTGAGAAGCGCATCGCCGACCGGCCGGTCCAGCACGGCGATTTGGCTGTCCGCAGCCGCCCCGAAGTGTTTCAGCAGCGCGCCGACCAGTTTCGGATCGTTCAGGGGCACGACGCCAAGAGCGTCACCCGCCTCATAGTCCAGGCCGCTTTCGCCGAGATCGAATTCGTAGTGGCGAATTTCCTTGGACGAGCCGGGACCGGACAGGCGACGATTGACGCTTACCTCAGCGGAATAGGGATTTTTGCGGCTCCAGCCCTGTTTTGCCCGTACGGGCGGCTCGGCGATGTCGGGCATGGTGACAGATGCCGCGCTGCCGCCATCGACAGCAACCGCGAGCGGCAGGGTCTCACCGATCCATGCGGCGGCAGCGTCCTCAAAGTCGATATCGCAATCGATACGCGTCTTCATACGCTTGCCGCCGAGTTGTTCGAACCGCGTATCGATAAGCTTGCCCGCCTGGCAGAAGCCGTCATAGCCGGTATCGCCGAGCGCGAGGACGGCAAAATTCACCTCGTCCAGACGCGGCGCGCTGTCCGCGGCGAGCGCTTCCCAGAAAAGCTGGGCATTGTCAGGCATTTCACCTTCGCCATAGGTCGAAGTGACGACGATGACCCGCTTCATGGCGCCGAGACTGTCCATCGAGACATCATCGAGTGCCGTCACCACCGGCTGCATGCCCTGCGCGCGGGCGGCGGCGGCAATATCCATCGCCAGCGCCTCGGCATTGCCGGTCTGGGTGCCGAAGAGAATATTCAGCACACTGGCCGCCGCCCTGGGAGCAGCGGCGGCAACCGATGTCTCCAGGCCGATGGCGGCACGGGAATGGAGCCCCGCCAGAAAACCGGAAAGCCATGCGCGCTGATCACCGTTGAAGGGCGCGTCTTCGGGAATATAAGGTATCTTCATCATGCTGCCCTGTGGCTGGATGCGGTGGCGAGGTCGGGGATGGCGCGGGCTGCGAAAAGCTCCTCGAAGCCCGGCAGACGGCCGATCTTCTCGATGTTTTTCCGGTTCTGCTGAATGATCCAGCCATAGGTGCCGGGGCTGTCCACCGACCAGATGTTCCTGCGCGCCAGCGCCTGTTTGTAATCGTCGAGCCGCTTGGCGGCGATCATCACCGCAAGCTGTTCATCGCTATGGTCTGAAAGCGCCTCGCGCGCATATTTCAGCAGCCGTTGCATCAGCGCATAATCTTCCGTGAGGATGAGATTGCGCACGGCTTTTTCGATGGCGGGATCGGAAGGGCCCGAGGCCAGCGGCAGCCGCTGCAAAGCGATGGCCTGCGCCATGCTCAACACGGTATAATTGTTGAGCAGCGCATACATGTCTTCCGTATCCGTCTCGCCATAACCCGGCACCGTTCCGTTCAGGACGGCCTTGCGGTCGCGATAGGCGAGTTTGAACTTGCGCAGCTGGTGGGCGGCAAGCGCGGATGCAAGTTCCTCCAGCAACTCCTTGCGGGGCTTGGCTTTGAGGATCTCATCGCTGTCCTGATAAAGCAGCAGGGCACGCGGCATGCCGTAGACGAAATTATGCTGTTCACTTTCCCAGTTTTCCAACAGCCATGTCGCCTTGGCCGAGCCGGTCTCCGCGACATGCAAGGTCAGAAGCTGGTGGACTGCCTGATTGTGAATCGCGGCCTGCTCATCCTCTCCCGTGATCGCGCCGAGCAGGATGGAATCGTGGCTGACCTTCTTCGGCAAATCGCCATAGGGATCATATTGATAAACAAAGCCGCCGCTCATGCCGTTGCCGAAACCCTTGCCGAAGCTGCCCAGGTTCAGCACCGCGCCGTTGGTCATGTATTCGCAGGCGAAATCACCCACGCCTTCGACCACGGCGGTGGCGCCGGAGTTACGAACGGCGAAACGGTCACCCGCCTGCCCTTCCACGAAGGTGCGGCCGCCGGTGGCGCCGAACAGCGCGAAATTGCCGACCAGCACATTACCGCCCGCCTCTTCTGAGCCGCCGCCGGGGGAGCGCACGACGATGGTGCCGCCGCAGGCGCTTTTGCCGACGCCGTCATTGCAGGTGCCGGTATGGACCATGACCATGCCGTCATTGCAGAAAGCGCCGAAAGACTGCCCGGCGGAACCGGACGTATCGATGCGCACCGAACCTGCCTCCAGGAACCGGCGGCCACGGCTGTCCCGCTTCACCGCCGGCAGCGCATCCGCCTCTTCATCGGAAAGCTCATGGTTCAGCATGCGTTCGATATCGACGGCGAGCTGGCCACCGACGCTCTTGTTGCAATTGTTGAGGAAACGATTGCCGCCAAGCTCGATGTTCTCGCGCCTGCTGTCGACCAGGGCCGAGCGCACGAGTTCGATGAAGGCATCGTCCAGTGCAAAGTCCTTTTCCATATAGACGGGGCTGTCGATCTTCACCTCTTCGACCACGGCAAGCATTGCCCGGAGGTCAAGCTGGCCGACGCTCGCCGGATGATCGAGGAGATGAAGAAGATCGGAACGGCCGCGTGCCTCCCGCAGCGAGGCAACCCCGAGCCCGGCCAAAATCTCGCGCGTTTCATGGGCGATATTCATGAGATATTGCGCCAGCGCCCGCGGATCGCCGTTGAAGGCTTCCTGATTGGTGGTGAGACCGGCCGGGCACTTGATGTTGCAGTTCTTGGCCATGACACATTTCAGCATCATCAGCGCCGTCGTGCCGAATTCGAAGCTGTCGCCGCCAAGAAGGGCGGATTTCACCACGTCGCTCGCCGTCTGGTGTGCGCCGGAGCAACGCAGCAGCACCTTGGCGCGCAGGCCGGTGGCGCAAAGCGCCTGATGGACCTCGGCAATGCCGATCTCCGCCGCACGGCCGGTATATTTGAGGCTGGTGACGGCCGCCGCACCCGTGCCGCCGGTATTGCCGGCGACATTGATGACATCCGCCCCCGCCTTGGCGACGCCGACCGCAATCGTGCCGATGCCTTCCGACGAGACCAGCTTGACGATGACCCGCACGCGCGCTGCCTTGGCGTCATGGATGAGCTGGGCCAGATCCTCGATCGAATAGGTATCGTGATGCGGCGGCGGCGAGACAAGCTCGACGCCCGGCGTGCCGCCGCGTGCGGCGGCGATTTCCACCGTCACCTTGGGAGACGGCAACTGCCCGCCCTCACCCGGCTTTGCGCCCTGACCGATCTTGATCTCGATTTCCTCCAGCATCGGATCGGCAAGATAACCGGCCCAGACGCCGAAGCGGCCAGAAGCGAACTGCTTGATGCGCGAGGCACGGATGGTGCCGTAACGGGAAATATGCTCGCCACCCTCACCCGAATTCGACATGCCGCCGACCATGTTGGTGCCATGGGCGACCGCCTCATGGGCAGCGGCAACCAGCGCGCCGTGGCTCATGGCACCCGATGCGAGGGTTTTGGTGATCTCGCTCGCCTTCTGAACGGCATCGAGCGGAATGCTTTCCGGTGCAGTGCGGATAAGCGAGAGATAGGCGGATGCTTCACCCTTAGCCTGAACCATGAGTGCGCCACCTTCCAGCCAATGGCCTGGAATATCCGCGCCGAAACGGTCGAGCAGCGATTGGCCGAGTGCGGCAAGCCGGGCAAGCTCATGACCGTGCGGGCCGGTCAATTGCAGCCGGAAAGCGCCGTCTCCCGCCTCTTCGCAGCGCAATCCGCGCACCATGAAGCTGTTATTGCCCTGCCGGGAAAAACGGCCCATTTCCCGACGGAATTCTTCCGCGGAACCGGCGAAGGTCAGATCGGCCGGCAATTCCAGAACATCGCGCAAGGCGGCGGGGCGGCGCGCCCTTTCCTCCGCCATCATGCGGGCGAAGGCGCGGTAACCAGGTGTTACCTCGAATCTGTCGATTGCGTCTGGCGTTAGCCGGTCGAAGCTGTTGTGATAATAGGCGGCATCGTTGAGACCGAACGCATCTTCGAGCCGGTTGAGCGGCAGGAGACGCAGCGCCTCCTCGTTTTCGGTTCCCTTGTCGAAACCGATCTTTTCCTCCGTCATATCCACGAAACCGCGCACCGCCGTTGTGCCATAGGAATGGCCGGCGCCTTCCGCGCGCTCCTTGAAGAGGCCGAGCAGCGGAATGTCGTTTTCGCCCTTCACGGACAGCGCCTTGCAGTGCCAGTCCGCCACGGCCTGCGCGATGACGGCGAAGTTGACGCCGCCAACCGGGGTCTTCACATTCGGGAAATAGCGCTTCAATACAGCATCGTTGGTGTCGAGGAAGTTCGGCTCGAAGAACTCGCCGCCAATGTAACTTTCCGCCGTGCACAGGCCGACCTTGCCCATGGTCTTCATCAGCGACTTTTCCGCCGCCTTGGCAAAACGCTTGAAGGCCTTGTCGGCATCGGCACCGAATTTCTCCTCAGCGCGGAACTGCACGCCAAGCGGATAGACGGCAGAAGCGCCGAAGCCGAGGCCGGCTGCTATGTGATGCGAGGAAGAAAACTGGCCACTTTCCACGATCAGGGAAATACGCAGCCGCAGACCTTCCTCGATCAGCCGCTGATTGATGGCGGAAACGACCATGATCATCGGCAGAGCGGCGCGGCCTGCCGAGACATGCCGGTCGGTGATGACGGCGATGCCGCCTTCCTCTGCTGCGAAAGCCACAACCTCATCGCAGAGACCATCGATTGCCTGCCGCAGGGCCGTTTCATTAGCCTCCGCAACATCGAAGACCGGCGAATAGAGCATTTCAAAACGACGAAGGGGCGTCTCCGACTGTTCGCGAATACGCAGCATATCGAGATGGGTCAGGATCGGAGAGCGCACGACGATCTGGCGGGCCTTCTTCGCGCCGCTGTTCGGCTTCGCACCGAGGGCGACACGCAACGTCATGCCATCGGCCTCACGAATACTGTCGAGCGGCGGATTGGTGACCTGCGCGAAACGCTGTGAAAAATACTTCGCGACGCCGCCTTCCTGATCGGAAAGCGCATTGATGGCATTGCCGTAACCCATCGCCGAAATCTTTTCCGCGCCGGAGGCCAGCATCGGGTCCATCAGGAACTTGAAGCTTTCCTGATTATGCGAATAGGCGACATAACGCTGGTGGCGTTCCAGATCGCCATTGTAACGCAGCGGCGAGCCCTGCTTGTCGGCGGGCACCTCCGGCAGATCACCAAGCATTACGCGCGCTTCAGATAGCAGCGAGGAATAGTCCCGCTGCGCGGCCAGAAGCTCCAGCGCCTCGACCGTGGAAAAAGCACGACGCTCGGCGTGATCGTAATAAAGCATGCCGCCCGCCTCGATGCGGCCGCGGCGGATGACGCTTTCCGCCGGAAACGCGATCTGCCCGGCCTCCGACATGACGCAGAGATAATCTTGCGTCTCGACGGTGCGCAGCGGGCGCAGGCCGAGGCGATCAAGCCGCGCGCCGATGATGGTGCCATCGCCGAAGATCAGCGCGGCCGGGCCGTCATTCTTTTCCTCATAGAGCGAGAAATACTCCAGCATCGCCTTGACGTCGGGTGACAGGGTATCGTCGTTTTCCCAGGCTGGCGGCATCATCGAGACCACGGCGGTGACGAGGTCGAGACCGTCTTCCATTACCCGTGCCTGCAGGGTCTGATCCAGACGGCAGCTGTCCGACTGGCCCTTCGGCCGAATGATGCTGGCATTCTTCGCCAGCGCCACGGCCGCTTCAGACAGCCGGTTCTTCTTGTCGGTATTGAGTTCGCCATTATGCGCCATCAGGCGGAAGGGCTGCGCCATGGAGGGATGCGGATCGGTATTGGTGGAAAACCGCGTGTGGAAATACATCGTATGCACTTCATGGCGCGGATCGGTAAGGTCACAGAAATAGGGCATGACCTCATGCGAGTTCAGACGCCCTTTCAGAACCTGCGTGCGGGCGCTGAGTGACAACGGATAAAAGCCGGCAAGTTCCGGCACGGTATAGGCAAGCGCCTCGATGGCCAGCAGCGCCTTGTGGATGCGCCAGTCGAATTCGGCGAGGGTTGCGCATTCGGCAGGAGCCGAGAAAACCCATTGCCGGATCGGCAACTGGTAAGGGATGGCGGCGGGGCGGATGGCCGCGTCATTCACCGGCACATCGCGAACGAGCAGGATTAAAAAGCCCTGCTCTTTGAGGGCGTTTGCGATGATACCGACAGCCTCGCCGTGGAAAGCCGGATTTTGCGGCAGGAAAAAATTACCGACGCCGAACCGGCCGGCCTGCAAGCCGGCCTCACCGGTCAATTCCCGAAAGAAGGAGAGCGACAAATCCAGCGACACGCCGGCACCATCGCCGACACCTTCCGCCGACATGCCGCCGCGATGCGGCACGGCACAGAGCGCCTCATGGCCGCGCTTCAGCACATCATGCGTCTGCACGCCGTCCTTGCGGGTGATGAAACCGACACCACAGCTGCTTTTTTCAAAAGCCGCATCGTAAAGGCCGAATTTTTGCTCCGTCACACTCAAGGCACTCTCCTCTCGTTGCGCATTTCGCGCGGCATCGCCCTCTTTCCCGAAACCCGGCGCGTCAGCCGGCACTCTGCGGGCGGAGCCGCAGGCGACCTGGCTGCTCCTCATTCTGCTGCTTATCGGCGTTTAATGGCGCGAACGGTCGTTTTGCGGCCGTCAAACGGCTTGGCGGCGATGGCCGCTTTTTCGCAAATAATGATCGTCGTCGTTCGCATCGCGTTCCCTGATGGCCGGCTTTCCGGCGGTGAGATACACTGAATTACGTCAGTATTGCTTACATAATATTTCATGATCGACCGAGTCAAGATTAAAATCGACTCGGCGCAATAAAAAAACAAAAACGCCGCGAAATCCGACAGGATTCCGCGGCGCGATGGCTGCAGAGATTTTTAAATTGCCTAGATCACTCCGAAGGCATGTCCAGCGTGCGGCTGAACCAAAGGGCAATCAGCGTGCAGAGCGCACCCGACATCAGGTAAATACCGACTGCGAAAAGGCCGAATTTGGACGAAAATCCGAGCGCGACGAGCGGCGCAAAACCGGCGCCGATCAGCCAGGAAATATCCGAGGTGAGCGATGCGCCGGTATAGCGGTACTCACGGCTGAAGCGGGAAGCAAGCGCGCCGCCCGCCTGCCCGAAAGACAGGCCAAGCAGCGAGAATCCGATCAGCACAAAGAGATAGCGGCCAATATCGCCGGAACCAAGAAGAACCGGCGCAACCAGACTGAAAAGGCCGATCAGCACCGCTGCGATGGCCAGAAGCTTCCGCCTGCCGATCCGGTCGGCCAGAATACCGGAGACCACAATCATTCCGCCGGCGATGATGGCGCTGACGAATTGCACGAACAGGAAGTCCGAGACACGCTGGCTGGTGTTGAGCGAAACCCAGCTCAACGGGAAGACCGTGACAAGATGAAAGAGCGCAAAGCTTGCCAGCGGCACGAATGCACCTGTGACCACCACCGGAAACTGCGAGCGCAGCATCTTGAACATGGGGCGCGGTTCCAGCTCGTGCTGTTCCAGCATGGCCTGGAATTCCGGCGTCACGATCATGCGCAGGCGGGCGAAGAGCGCGAGAACATTCAGCGCCAGCGCCACGAAGAACGGGAAACGCCAGCCCCAGGCGAGGAATTCCGCATTGGAAAGCTGTGTCACGAAGACAATAAAAAAGGCGCTGGCGAGACCGAAGCCCATGGCCGCACCGATCTGCGGCATCATGGCGTACCAGCCGCGCTGTTTCTGCGGTGCATTCATGGCGAGCAGCGAAACAAGACCGTCCCATGCGCCGCCGAGCCCAAGGCCCTGGCCGATGCGGAATACCGCCAGAAGACAGGGAGCAAGCATGCCCGCTTCCGCATAGGACGGAAGAAAGCTGATCGCCATGGTGGAACCACAGAGCGTGAAGAGGGCGGCCATCAGCTTCACGGCGCGCCCGAATTTGCGGTCGATCTGGAGGAAGATCAGCGAGCCGATCGGCCTTGCGATAAAGGCCAGTGAGAAAACCGCAAAGGAATAGAGCGTCGCCGTCAGCGGATCGACGAAAGAAAAGAAGACGTGGGGGAAAACGAGCGCGGAGGCGATGGCATAGATGAAAAAGTCAAAGAATTCCGTCATTCTCGCAAGAATGACCGCAATCGTGATGCGATCCGGATCGACCTTAACGGGACCGGCCCCATTTCCGTTCGCCTCCGGCGCCTGCCCAAAGGATGGAGCAGCATTCGTATAACTCATAATATCCCTCCTGCGTCATGGACGAACCATTTCCTGTAACGCGCCGGCTCCTCTTCCGTTGCGTTACGATGCGACGGATTGTCACACGCACCCTACGTAACGTCAATTGAAGTTTGGCAATAAAGGGTTGCCCAGTCAGCCGACCATGCGATAATGCACGCGCTCCGTCCTTAAACGCAGCTCTGCCCGAGACATGGTGCATCGCGAAGGTTTCGCTGCACCGCGACAATATACCTCATTTGAAAAATGATGTTCGGCAATTATTCGCGGCATAATCCAAACTGTACGAGTTCAAAGAACGTGCGCATGATCAAAAAACTCCCGTCCGCCCTTCTGGCAATCCCGGCTCTGCTGCTGCTCAGCGGCTGTAACCTCGTGGTGATGAACCCTTCGGGCGACGTCGCCATCCAGCAGCGCGATCTTATCATCACGTCCACGGTCTTGATGCTGCTGATCATCGTCCCCGTCATCGTCCTGACGCTTTTCTTCGCATGGAAGTATCGGGAATCGGCAAAGGCCGAGGATTACGATCCCGAGTGGCACCACTCCACGCGCCTTGAAATGGTGATCTGGTCGGCTCCGGTCGCCATCATCCTGATGCTCGGCACGGTCACCTGGATTTCCACTCACCGTCTCGACCCCTATCGCCCGCTGGAGCGTATCGACGAGAACCGCCAGGTGACCGCCGATGTCAAACCGATCACGGTGGAAGTGGTGGCCATGGACTGGAAGTGGCTGTTCTTCTATCCCGAACTCGGCATTGGCAGCGTTAATGAATTCGCTGCTCCGGTCGATGTTCCGATCAATTTCAAGATCACCGGCACGACGGCGATGAACTCTTTCTTCGTGCCCGCGCTCGCCGGCCAGATCTACGCCATGGGCGGTATGCAGACCAAGCTGCACGCCGTCATCAACAAGGAAGGCGTTTATGACGGCTTCTCGGCCAACTTCTCCGGCCCCGGCTTCTCCCACATGCGCTTCAAGTTCCACGGCCTCAGCCAGCAGGGCTTCGACCAGTGGGTGGCGAAGGCGAAAGAAAGCGGCAAGGGCTTCGGCCGTCAGGAATATCTGGAATTCGCCAAGCCTTCCGAGCGCGAGCCGGTACAATATTTCGCTTCGGTCGATCCCGAACTCTACAGCGCCATCCTCAACCGCTGCGTCGAGCCCAACAAGCTCTGCATGCGTGACATGATGCATATCGACGCCAATGGCGGCGGCGGCAAGGAAGGAATCGATATCGCCAAGGCGCTGAACTCCGTCGTCTGCACGCCGCTTGCGCCCTTTGGCGTCGCCAGCGGTCCCCAATCCACTCCGGCTGCGCTCGAAGGACAGACTTTCGAGCCTGCGGCGCTGCCGGAAACGAAACAAGTCGCTGGCTGACGGATACGTCCCGGCATTATGCGGCGCGGCCAATGGCTGCGCCGATCTTATGTCTTAGAATCGCAAGAGGCTAAAAATGATCGTCAATTCCGATCAAACGTCGTTCCTGTTCGGGAAGCTGACATGGGAGTCCATCCCGCTTCACGAGCCCATTCTTGTCGCGACCTTCGCGGCCGTGGCTCTGGGCGGTATCGCCGTCGTCGGCGCCCTCACCTATTTCCGCCTCTGGGGCTATCTCTGGAATGAATGGTTCACGAGCATCGATCACAAGAAGATCGGTATCATGTACATCATTCTGGCGCTGGTCATGCTTTTGCGCGGTTTCGCCGATGCCATCATGATGCGCGTCCAGCAGGCGATCGCGTCTGGCGGATCGGAAGGTTACCTTCCGCCGCACCATTACGACCAGATCTTCACGGCCCACGGCGTCATCATGATCTTCTTCATGGCCATGCCGATGATCACGGGTCTGATGAACTTCGTCGTGCCGCTGCAGATCGGCGCCCGCGACGTTTCGTTCCCCTTCCTCAACAACTTCTCCTTCTGGATGACCACGGCCGGCGCCGTCATCACCATGATCTCGCTGTTCATCGGTGAATATGCGCAGACCGGCTGGCTGGCCTATCCGCCGCTCTCCGGCATCGATGGAAGCCCGGGTGTCGGGGTCGATTATTATATCTGGGGTCTGCAGATCGCCGGTGTGGGAACGACGCTATCGGGCATCAACCTGATCGTGACGATCATCAAGATGCGCGCGCCTGGCATGACCATGATGCGCCTGCCGATCTTCGTCTGGACATCGCTGTGTTCGAACATCCTGATCGTGGCCTCCTTCCCGATCCTGACCGGCACGCTCGCCCTTCTCACCCTCGACCGTTACGTTGGCACCAACTTCTTCACCAACGATCTCGGCGGCAATCCGATGATGTATGTCAACCTCATCTGGATCTGGGGCCATCCCGAAGTCTACATCCTGGTGCTGCCGGCCTTCGGCGTCTTCTCGGAAATCGTCTCGACCTTCTCCAACAAGCGCCTTTTCGGTTATGCATCGATGGTCTACGCCACGGGCGTCATCACCATCCTCGCCTATATCGTGTGGCTGCACCACTTCTTCACCATGGGTTCCGGTGCAAGCGTCAACGCTTTCTTCGGCATCACCACGATGATCATCTCGATCCCGACGGGCGCGAAGATCTTCAACTGGCTCTTCACCATGTATAAGGGCCGCATCAAGTTCGACGTTCCGATGCTCTGGACCATCGGCTTCATGATCACCTTCGTCATCGGCGGCATGACCGGCGTTCTTCTCGCCGTTCCACCGGCGGACTTCGTGCTGCACAACTCGCTGTTCCTCATCGCCCACTTCCACAACACCATCATCGGTGGCGTCGTGTTCGGTGTGCTTGCGGGTATCGTCTACTGGTTCCCGAAGGCATTCGGATACCGGCTCGATCCGTTCTGGGGCAAGCTGTCCTTCTGGTTCTGGTTCATCGGCTTCTATTTCGCCTTCATGCCGCTTTATATTCTCGGCCTGATGGGCATCACCCGCCGTATCAGCCAGTTCGAAGATAATTCCCTGCAGATCTGGTTCGTGATCGCCGCCTTCGGCGCCTTCCTGATCGCGCTCGGCATAGCCTCCTTCGTCATCCAGCTCATCGTCAGCTTCCTGAAGCGCGACAAGTTGCGTGACGTGACCGGCGACCCCTATAACGGCCGTACGCTGGAATGGTCGACATCGTCGCCGCCGCCCGCCTACAACTTCGCCTTTACGCCCGTCATCCATGATGTCGACGCCTGGGCGGATATGAAGAAGCGCGGTTACAACCGTCCCAAGGAAGGCTTCATTCCGATCCATATGCCGAAGAACACCGGCGCGGGCGTGATCATCAGCGCCATCAGCGTGGTTCTCGGCTTCGCCCTGGTATGGCACATCTGGTGGCTTGCGGCTCTGTCGATGCTCGCCATCATCGCGGTCTCCATCGCCCATACCTTCAACTACAATCGCGATTATTACATTCCGGCTTCCGACGTTTCGACGGTCGAAGCGGAGCGTACCAAGCTGCTCGCGGAACAGGCGTAACGGAACATGTCTCATACACCTGCACAAAGCGTCGACGGCGCTGAACCACCGGTCTTCTACCTGAAGGAAGACCATCACCCGGAGAACGGCACCTCGCTGGGCTTCTGGCTCTACCTGATGAGCGACTGCCTTATCTTCGCGACGCTGTTTGCCACCTATGCCGTTGTCGGCCGCAACTATGCGGCCGGCCCTTCCGGCGCCGACCTGTTCGACCTGAAGCTGGTGGCGATCAATACCGGCTTCCTGCTTCTCTCCTCCATCACCTATGGCTTCGCCATGCTGGAAATGGAAAAGCAGAAGGTAAAGGCCACGCTGGTCTGGCTGGGTGTGACCGGCCTCTTCGGCCTCGCCTTCCTCGCCGTGGAACTTTACGAGTTCCATCACCTGATCGCGGAAGGCGCGGGTCCGCAGCGTTCGGCGTTCCTGTCGGCCTTCTTCGCGCTGGTCGGTACGCACGGTCTGCACGTCACCTTCGGCATCATCTGGCTCGTCACGCTGATGTTCCAGGTCGCCAAGCACGGCCTGATCGCGGCAAACAAGCGCCGCCTGATGTGCCTGTCGATGTTCTGGCACTTCCTTGACGTCATCTGGATCGGCGTCTTCTCCTTCGTTTACCTCATGGGAGTTCTTTGATGAGTTCCGAAGCACACGCACATCACGACGCGCATGGCGACGACCATCATCACCATGATGGCGCGAGCCACGGCACCTTCAAGAGCTACATGATCGGCTTCGTCCTGTCGGTCATCCTGACGGCGATCCCCTTCTGGCTGGTCATGGGCGACGTTCTTGAAAACAAGACCCTGCTGGTCATCGCGATCATGGGTCTCGGCGTCATCCAAATCTTCGTGCACATGATCTACTTCCTGCACATGGACACCAAGTCCGAAGGCGGCTGGACCTTCATGGCGCTGATCTTCACCGTCGTGGTGCTCCTGATCACGCTCTCCGGCTCGCTCTGGGTCATGTACAACATGAACAAGAACATGATGCCGCTGCACATCGAAGATGTGAAGAACCTGCCCTGAGCAGCATAATAAACGGCCTGCCGGGTTTCCGGCGGGCCGGCTAACGCACCAACACATAACCCCATGAATCGTGGTGCGATTTATGGGGTTATTTGCTGGAAAAAGCGCATGCGGGCGCTAGAGTTTTTCGCTTTTCTTCGAATCGCGAAAACACTCTAACTCTTTGTTTTGGCGCATTTCCGGACGGAAAACCGGGTTCCACTTTTCCTGGAAATGCTCTAGGAAACCCGCCAAAGCAGACTGGTTTCTGCCAGGCGCGCTTCGCAAGGACCGTGACATGAGCGAAACCACACCCCATAACCGGCGCATCCGCCCTGCGGCCATCGTCGTCCTGTTCCTGACCGTTGTTCTGACGGGTCTGCTGCTCGCGCTCGGTACTTGGCAGGTCAAGCGCCTTTCCTGGAAGCTCGATCTTATCGAGCGGGTCGAAGCCCGCGCCCATGCCGATCCCGTCGACGCCCCTGCCGTCAAAGAATGGCCGGCGCTCGGCGATCCGGCGGAATACGAATATCGCCGTGTGAAACTGTCCGGCACCTTCCTCAATGACAGGGAGGTTCAGGTCTATACGGTCACGGACCTCGGCCCCGGTTACTGGGTGATGACGCCGCTCAAGCGGGACGATGGCTCCAGCATCATCGTCAATCGCGGCTTCGTGCCGTCCGACAGGCGCGACCCGTCCTCCCGCCAGGAAGGCGAACCGACCGGAAACGTCGAGATCGTCGGGCTGATGCGCGCGCCCGAGACCGGTGGGCTTTTCCTGCGCACCAACGATCCGGCAAACGGCCGCTGGTATTCCCGCAACATTCCGCAAATCTCGCAGGCATCGGGCCTTTCCGATGTCGCGCCGTTCTATGTCGACGCCGATGCGACACCCAATCCGGGCGGCCTGCCGGTCGGCGGCAAGACCATGCTCACCTTTCCCAACAACCACCTCTCCTATGCCGTTACGTGGTATATTCTGGCGGCGATGGTGGTGGCTGCGGGGTGGTATGTCCTGCGCAACCTCAACGCCCCCAAACCGAAACGGGACAAGGACTAAGCAGCTGGTTTTACCGGATGGTTCATAAAAGCACTTCCTTCTTCACGTTTTGCTGATCTATAACGACAGTTCGGCCTGACATTGCCCGTCGGCGCATTTTGTTTCGGTGAGTTATGGCAAGAGCATTTCTTCTCGTTCTGGATTCCTTCGGCGTCGGCGGCGCACCCGACGCGGAGCGTTATGGCGATCTTGGCGCAAACACACTCGGCCATATCGCGGAATTCTGTGCAGCAGGAGCTGCCGACAAAGCGGGGCTTCGCTCCGGTCCGCTGAAACTGCCGAACATGTGTTCGCTCGGCCTGCTGGAGATCGCGCGGCAGGCAAGCGGCGACATTCCCGCCGGCATGGAACCGCCTGAGCGCATTTTCGGCCTGCACGGCTCCGCCAGCGAAATCTCCAAGGGCAAGGACACGCCTTCCGGTCACTGGGAGATCGCCGGTACGCCCGTCACCTTCGACTGGGGATATTTCCCGACGGAAGGCGATGCGTTTTCGCCGGAACTGGTGGAAGCGATCTGCAGGCAAGCCGATATTCCGAGCATTCTCGGCAATTGCCATGCTTCCGGCACCGAGATCATCGCTGCGCTCGGCGAGGAGCATATCAGGACCGGTAAACCGATCTGCTACACCTCATCCGATTCCGTTTTCCAGATCGCCGCGCATGAAACGCATTTCGGTCTGGAGCGTCTCATCGCGCTCTGCGAGACCGTGCGCAAGCTGCTCGATCCGCTGAATATCGGCCGCGTCATCGCCCGCCCCTTCATCGGCGAGACGGTCGCGACTTTCGAACGCACCGGCAACCGCCGCGATTTCTCCGTTCTGCCGCCGGAGCCGACCCTGCTCGACAGACTTCTGGAGGCCGGCCGAAAAGTACACGCCATCGGCAAGATCGGCGATATCTACGCCCATCAGGGCGTCTCGCGCGTCATCAAGGCAAATGGCAACAGCGCCCTGATGGATGCGACGTTGCAGGCTATCGACGAGGCTGAAAACGGCGATCTCGTCTTCACCAATTTCGTCGATTTCGACATGCTTTATGGCCATCGCCGCGACGTTGCCGGTTACGCCGCCGCCCTTGAGGCCTTCGATGCGCGAATCCCCGAAATCCATCGCAAGATGGCGCCAGGCGATATCGCCCTTCTGACCGCCGATCACGGCTGCGACCCCACCTGGCGGGGCACGGACCATACACGGGAACGGGTGCCGATCATGGCATTCGGGCCGGGCATTCGCTCACGCGATGTCGGCATCCGTTCAAGCTACGCCGATATCGGCGAAAGCATCGCCCACCATCTTGGCATCGAGGCCGGTTCTCACGGCAGGAGCTTCATTTGACATCGCATTTGCTGAAAGCGGAAATTCACTGCCACATCGAAGGTGCGGCCCCGCCCGCCCTTGTCGCGAAACAGGCGGAGAAATACGGCATCGACACCAGCGGCTTTCTGCGGGACGGCCAATATGTCTGGTCGGATTTCGCCGAATTCATCCGTTGTTACGATGCGGTGGCGCAGGTGTTCAAAACGGATGAGGACTATGCCATCCTGACTGAGACCTACCTGACCGAACTCGCCGAAGCCAATACGATCTATAGCGAACTGATCATTTCGCCCGATCACGGCGACCGCATCGGGCTCGGTGCCGACGCCTATCTAGCCGGCATTGCCGAAGGCATCCGCATCGCAAGGGAAAAGACGGGGATCGAAACCCGCATCATCGTCACCGGTGAGCGCCACTTCGGCCCGGAGCGGGTAATCGCCGCGGCCGAATATGCGGCACGTGCCCAACATCCGCTGGTGACGGGCTTCAACATGGCCGGCGAGGAGCGGATGGGCCGCGTCGCCGATTATGCACGCGCCTTCGACATCGCCCGCGATGCCGGCCTTGGACTAACCATTCATGCCGGCGAGGTTTGCGGACCGGAAAGCGTTGCCGATGCGCTCGATCTCGTCAAACCGTCCCGCATCGGGCATGGCGTGCGCGCCATCGAAGATGCCGGTCTCATCACCCGGTTGGCCGAGGCGGGAACGGTTCTGGAAGTCTGCCCCGGCTCGAATATCGCTCTCAACGTCTATCCTGATTTTGCCAGCCACCCGCTGAAAGCTCTCAGCGATGCAGGGGTGCGAGTGTGCATCAGTTCCGACGACCCGCCGTTCTTCTTCACCTCGCTTGCGCGGGAATATGCGCTGGCTGCGGATGAGTTCGGCTTCAGCGATGCCGAGATCGACCGCATGACGCGGACCGCGCTGGAATGCGCCTTCGTGGACGAGGCAACACGCGCACGACTGCTTGCGAAACTCGACGGCGCCTGACGTTGCGGTTCGCAGGGTAAAACCGCGAAGAAGGCTTGCGAAAAGCACGCTTTCGGTGAATTACAGGGGCATAAGATAAAAGGAAGGCCAGTTTCATGGACGGCGTCACAGTCATCGAACATCCGCTGGTGCGGCACAAACTTACCATCATGCGCAAGAAGGAAACTTCCACGGCCGGCTTCCGCCGCCTGCTCAGGGAAATTTCGACGCTGCTCTGCTATGAAGTGACGCGCGACCTTGAGATGACGATGGAAACCATCGATACGCCGCTCGAAACCATCGAAGCCCCCGTGCTCGAAGGCAAGAAGCTGGTTTTCGCCTCCATCCTGCGCGCCGGCAACGGCCTGCTGGAAGGCATGCTCGAGCTCGTGCCTTCGGCGCGTGTTTCCCATATCGGCGTTTATCGCGATCATGACACGCTGGAAGCTGTCGAATATTACTTCAAGGCTCCGGAAAGCCTCGATGCGCGCCTTATCATCGTTGTCGATCCGATGCTGGCAACCGGCAACTCCTCCATCGCCGCCGTGGAAAAGCTGAAGGAACGCGGTGCGAAGAACATCCGCTTTCTGTGTCTGCTGGCGGCGCCCGAAGGCATCAAGAATTTCCGTGAAGCGCATCCCGATGTGCATATCTACACCGCCGCCATCGACAGCCATCTGAACGAGAAGGGTTATATCGTTCCCGGCCTCGGGGACGCCGGCGACCGCATGTATGGCACCAAATAACGCCGTTCATCATCGCTTAACCGTTTGAGCCATTCGCCGCCCGATAAGCGGCGAATGGCTTTTTCTTTTAAGATTTCAGCATGTTTTACGTCTATTCTCGGCAAAAATAACCCTGCCCTTTGAGGAGCAACGACTTGCTGGCGCGCGCGATTTTCCTGCTTGTTGGTCTTTCGGTCGGTGCCACGCAAATTCCGGCGCTGGTGGAAAAATTTCAGCCGCGCCCGGAAACGAGCATCGAGAAAGCGGAAGCCAGACCCGAAGCGGCCAAACCGGAGTCCGTCTCCCTTGGCGGCGTCAATCTGAAAGCGGATGCCCGCGGCCACTTCAATGCCACCTTCCGCATCAACGGCAAATCCTTCGACGGGCTTGTCGATACCGGCGCTTCCATGGTCGCCATCAACGAGACGATTGCGCGCCGTCTCGGTTACGGCGTCAACAGCCTCGATTTTAAATATGCGATTTCAACGGCCAATGGTCAGACCATGGCGGCCTATGTGAAACTGGACCGGGTGGAGATCGGCGCTATCCGGGTTCAGAATGTCGACGCCATGGTGCTGAAGGACAATGCGCTTAACAACATGCTGATCGGCATGAGCTTCCTGAAGCAATTGTCGTCTTTCAAGGTATCGGGCGGCGAGATGCGGCTGGTCAGGTGATCCGCTCGAGAATGGGCGCATCGATTTCCGGCGCGCTGTCAGCAATTCCATAGCAGGCCGCTATTCTTTTCACGGCATGTTCCGCTTCGTCACTGGAAGCGGCGTGGACAATGGCGATCGGCTCGCCCTTTTCCACTTTCGTACCGAGCGGCAGGATATCCGAAATACCGACGGAAGGATCGATCGTGTCTGATGGCTTTCTTCTGCCGCCGCCGAGTTCGACGACAACCATGCCAAGATCGCGCGTGGCGCAGGAGGCGAGCAAACCGCTGCGCTCCGCCAGAACCGGAAGAATGACCGGCGCTGATGGCAAATAGCGCGACGGGCGCTCGACGAAATCCGATGGACCGCCCAGTGCCGAAGCCATCCGCGCAAAGATTTCCAGCGCCCGGCCGGAGGAGAGCGCAGCTGACGCCAGCGCCTCTCCTTCCTCCAGCGTGGCCGCCTTTTGCGCCTGCACTAGCATTTCCGCCGCAAAGGACAGGACCACCTTTTCAAGACGGGTGCCGGCCTTGCGACCGGCCAGAAAATCCAGACAATTGACGATTTCGACCGCATTACCGGCGGCATCGCCGAGCGGCTGGTTCATGTCGGTTATCAGCGCCGTTGTCGGCAGCCCTGCACCATTCGCCACATCGACCAGCGCGCGGGCCAGATTGCGGGCATCCTCAACACTCTGCATGAAAGCACCGCTGCCGACCTTCACATCCAGAACCAGCGTCTGCAGCCCGGCTGCAAGCTTCTTCGACAGGATGGAGGCCGTGATCAGCGGTATGGAATCGACCGTCGCGGTCACATCGCGAATGGCATAAAGCCGTTTGTCGGCGGGAGCGAGATCGCCCGTCTGGCCGATGATGGCGCAGCCGACCGTCTTCACCGTCCGGCGAAACAACACCTCGTCCGGCATGACGTTGTAACCGGGGATCGCTTCCAGCTTGTCCAGCGTGCCGCCGGTATGGCCAAGGCCCCTGCCGGAAATCATCGGCACGGCGAGACCGCAGGCGGCAACGATGGGGGCGAGCATCAGGGAGACATTATCGCCGACGCCGCCGGTGGAATGCTTGTCCGCCACCGGCCTGCCGAGATCGCTCCATGAGAGGATATCGCCGCTGTCGCGCATCGCGAGTGTCAGCGCCACCATCTCATCCCGGTTCATGCCGCGAAAGAACACCGCCATGGCAAAGGCGGCCGCCTGCCCTTCCGAGATGCCGTCTTTCGAAAGCGCCTCTATGAAAGCGGCAATCTCCCGAGGCTCAAGTGACAGGCCATCGCGTTTGCGGCGGATGATTTCCTGCGGGATCAAGCTCAATACCCGCTGGCGGCCTTGGCGGGCTCGCCGCCGGCCAGCACGTTCAGCACATCATCGAGAACACCCGAAGCGCCGAAACGGAAGGTGGACGGCATGGCCCAGTTGGGCGCCATGATGGTTTCCGCAAGCCTGAGGTAAAGCGTGGCGTCCTCCACCGTGCCGATGCCGCCGGCGGGCTTGAAACCCACCTTCTGCCGGCTGTCGCGGATCGCCTGCAACATGATGTCGGCTGCCTCCAGCGTGGCATTGATGGCAACCTTGCCGGTTGAGGTCTTGATGAAATCGGCCCCTTCGGCAATGGCGAGTTCGGATGCGCGACGGATCAGCGCCTTGTCCTTCAACTCGCCGGTTTCAAGAATGACCTTGAGCAACACGGGTGCTGCGCAGGCCTTGCGAACGGCGGCCACCATGGTGGACACCGCCGTTTCATCGCCTGCTATGAATTTGCGATAGGGAATGACGAGATCGATTTCGTCAGCGCCGTCGCGGATTGCCGCCTCGGTTTCGGCAACCACGGTCGCGATGTCCAGATCGCCCGAAGGAAAATTGACGACCGTGGCGATGCGGATAGCATGGTCTTTTCCGAAAGCAGCACGGGCCTGCGCCACGAAGCGCGGCCAGATGCAGATTGCAGCCGTATTGCCGTATTCCGTATGCGCCCTTTGGCACAAAGCCGCGATCTGCTCGGGTGTGCAGTCTTCCTTAAGATTGGTCAGGTCCAGCAAGGACAGTGTCAGGGCAGCCGCTTCGCGCGGACGCTGGAGTTCCATGGTCACGCTCCTCCTGCGATCATTTCCTTTAAGATAGCGGCAAGTCTCTTGCCGCCCACCGGAGCCATGTCCTTGGTTTCCTCATGGCTCAGTTCCGCGCCGGTCATGCCGGCACCGTAATTGGTAATAACCGATGCGGCGGCAACGCGCATCCCGAAAAAGCGCGCAAGGATGACTTCCGGCACGGTGGACATGCCAACGGCATCCGCCCCCAGCAGCCGCGCCATGCGGATTTCCGCCGGCGTTTCGAAGCTCGGGCCGGAAAACCACATATAGACGCCGCCGAACAAAGGCACCGTGGCGCGGATGGCGGCGTTGCGCATGGCAAGCATCAGATCGGGATCGTAAGCGGTGGTCATGCCGACGAAGCGGCGGTCGCTTTCCTCGCCAATCAGCGGGTTCATGCCGGAATAGTTGATGTGATCGGTGATCTGCATGACCGACCCGGGCGGCATATCCTGCCTGACCGAACCTGCCGAATTGGTGAGGATGAGCGACTGCACGCCGAGACCGGCCAGCGCCCCGATGATCGCGCGCATGGCGGACGGATCGCCCTTTTCGTAATAATGCACCCGGCCGGAGAGCATCATGACCGGCTCACCACCAAGATAGCCCGCCACCAGCTCGCCCGCATGGCCGGAAACGCCGCTTGCGGGAAAACCGGGAAGTTCGGCATAGGGCACCCGGATCGGATCGCTGACGTCTTCCACCAGTGAACCGAGACCCGAGCCGAGGACGATGGCGACACGCGGCATCAGGCCGTTCAGGCGTTCCACCAGAATATCGATCAGCATATCCGGCATCAGGGCAGCTCTGTCTTGAAGCTGAAGGGCAAAAGCTCTTCCATGGTCATCACCTTCTGCACGCCGGTTTCGTCGCAGAGATAGACTTTCGTATCCGGCGTGGCGAATTCGGCGATCTTCTGCCGGCAGCCGCCGCAGGGTGGGCAAAGAGCAAGCTTTTCGGCGATAACGGCGATTTCGCTGATCTTCTTCGCCCCACCCATGATCATGGCGCTGATGGCGGAAGGTTCAGCGCACCACCCCTGCGGGAAGGAGAGGTTCTCGATATTGGCGCCCTTGTAGATCTTGCCGTCTTCGGCGCGGATCGCCGCACCGACCGGAAATTTCGAATAGGGCGCATGGGCAAAGGCCATGGCCTCCACCGCTGCCTCGAACAGGGCATGGGACATCGGGTCTCGGGACATGGGTTTAACGCTCCTTCGCATAGGCAACGCCACCGGCCTTGGGGGGCTTGGCGACGCCGATGAAACCGGCAAGCAGGATGCAGGTCAGAATATAGGGCATGGCCTGGAAAATCTGCACCGGCACCTCGCCGATACCGGGCACGGATTTACCCTGCATGAAGTTGGCGAAGGCATCCAGAAAACCGAAGAGCAGGCAGGCGAACATGACCGGCACCGGCTTCCATTTGGCAAAAATCAGCGCCGCGAGCGCAATATAGCCCTTGCCGGCCGACATATTGGCGATGAAGGCCGCCGATTGCGCAACGGCAAGATAGGCGCCCGAGAAACCGCAGAGGAAACCGGCGACGATGACGGCGCGAAAGCGCATCCATGTCACCGAAATGCCTGCCGTATCCACCGCGCCCGGGTTTTCACCCACGGCGCGCAGACGCAGGCCGAAACGGGTGCGGTAAAGCACCCACCAGGAGAGCGGCACCGCCAGAAAAGCGAGATAAGTGAGGATATTGTTGCCGGAGATGACATTGGCATAAAGCGGGCCGATGAAAGGCACTTCGCGCATCGCATCCGCACCCGGCAGGATGATCGGCGCAAAGCGGCCTTCGGACGGCAATTGCGGCGTGCGGCCTCCCTGTCCGAACCAGGCCTGCCCCAGAACCACCGTCAGGCCGGCGGCGATGAAGTTCAGCGCTACGCCCGACACAATCTGATTGCCGCGATTGGTGATGACGGCGAAACCATGGATCAGCGAGAAGAGGATGGAGACCGTGATGCCCGCCAGCAGACCGGCCCATGGGTCCGCTGCGAGATAGGCGACGCAGGCGGAGGCGAAGGCCGCCGCCAGCATCTTGCCTTCAAGGCCGATATCGAACACGCCGGCACGTTCGGAAAAGAGCCCGGCAAGTGCAGTAAACAGAAGCGGGATGGTGAGGCGGACGGTCGAGCCGAGGATGCTGACCAGCATATCGAAAAAATCCATATCAGCTCACCCCTTTGCCAAACGCTGATAGATGCGGACAACCGCCGGCCGGTACATATATTCCAGCGCGCCGGCAAACAGGATCACAAGACCCTGGATCACCACGATCATCTCGCGGGTAATGTTCGGCATCTCGAAGGAAAGGTCAGCGCCGCCCTGATAGAGAATGCCGAACAGCAATGCCGAGAAGATGATGCCGAGCGGATGGCTTCGCCCCATCAGCGACACGGCGATGCCGACGAAACCGGCACCGCCGACGAATTCCACCTGCAGGCGGGCGGAAGCGCCCATGACCGGGTTCAGCGCCATCATGCCCGCAAGACCGCCGGAAATCAGCATGGCGATGATGACCGTGCGCGCATAGGGAATACCGGCATAGATGGCGGCCGACGGGCTGATGCCGAGCGTGCGCATCTCATAACCGAGCTTGGTGCGCCAGATCAGTACCCAGACGAGGAAACACATGACCAGCGCGATGATGAAGGAGACGTTGAACGGCGCCGGCCCAAGTTTGAGACCGAACAGCGCCATCAGCCAGTCCAATTTCGGCAATTGCCCGCCCGGCAGGAAGGTGCGCGTTTCCGGCGCCATCTTGCCCGGCACGATCAGCACATTCACCAGCAGATAGACCATCAGCGCAGCCGCGATGAAGTTGAACATGATGGTGGTGATGACAACGTGGCTGCCGCGTTTTGCCTGCAGCCAGGCCGGAATGAAGGCCCAGGCTGCGCCGAAAACCGCGGCGCCGATGACGGCGAAAGGCATCGTCACATACCACGGCACGTAGCGGTCGAGCGCCAGCGCCACCAGCGCGGCGCCCAGCCCGCCAATATAGGCCTGACCTTCCGAGCCGATGTTGAACAGGCCCGCATGAAAGGCGACTGCGACGGAAAGGCCGGTGAAGATGAAGCTCGTCGTGTAAAACAGCGTGAAGCCGATGGCATCACCACGGCCGAGCGCGCCTTCGATCAGCAGGCGAAGTGCTGCCAGCGGGTTTTCACCGATGGACCAGACAACGAGGCCGGAAATCAGAAAGGCGGTGACGACGTTCAGCAACGGCAACAGGCCGTAGCTGATCCAGTTTGGTAGGGGTACGGAAGCGGTACTCATTCATGCCTCATGCGGCGATGCCGGCCATCATCAGGCCCAGCGTCTGTTCTTCGGCTTCCGCCGTTTTTTCTCCAACGACACGGCCGGCGAACATGACCATGATCCGGTCCGAAAGGGAACGGATTTCATCGAGTTCGACCGAAACCAGCAGAATAGCCTTACCGGCATCGCGCATTTCGATGATGCGGCGATGGATGAACTCGATGGCGCCGATATCCACGCCGCGTGTCGGCTGGCCGATGATCAGCATCTTGGGGTCACGCTCGATTTCGCGCGCAACGACGATCTTCTGCTGATTGCCGCCAGAAAAATTGGCGGTCTTCAACTGCGGGTTCGGCGGGCGGATATCGTATTTCTCTATCTTTTCGACCGCATCCCTGCGGATGGCCTCAGGGTTGAGGAAAGGTCCTTTGCCGTATCGCTCATCATGGTGATAACCGAGGATGGAGTTTTCATATTCCTCGAATTTCAAGACCAGCCCCATATGGTGGCGGTCTTCCGGGATATGCGCGAGGCCGAGCCTGCGCAGAATGGCCGGATCGGGGCGGTCCACCTTCTGGCCATCCACCCATATCTCGCCCGAATAGGGTTTGCGGATGCCGGCGATGGCTTCGAGCAGCTCCGACTGGCCATTACCCGCCACGCCGGCAATGCCGACGATTTCACCGGCGCGGACATCGAGCGAGACATCGTCCACCATGGTGACGCCGCGACTGTCCTTGACAGTGAGATTGCGGATGGAGAGCAGAACATCGCCCGGTGTCGTCTCGCCCTTTTCCACCCTGAGCAGCACGCGGCGGCCAACCATCAGTTCGGCCAGTTCCTCGACGCTGGTTTCGGAGGTCTTGCGGGTCGCGACCATTTCACCGCGGCGCATGACGGAGACGGAATCCGTGATCGCCATGATTTCGCGCAGCTTGTGGGTGATGAGGATGACGGTCTTGCCCTGCTCGCGCAGGACGCCGAGAATCTTGAAAAGGTGATCGGCCTCAGCCGGCGTCAGAACGCCGGTCGGCTCATCGAGGATCAGGATTTCGGCGCCACGATACATGGCTTTAAGGATTTCGACGCGCTGCTGCAGACCGACCGGCAATTCTTCGATGACCGCATCCGGATCGACTTCCAGACCGTAATCGTCCTCTAGGCGCTGCAATTCCTTGCGGGCCGCCGCCCGGCCCTTGGCGAGCGATGCGCCGCCTTCCGCGCCGAGCATGACGTTTTCCAGCACGGTGAAATTTTCCACAAGCATGAAGTGCTGATGCACCATGCCGATGCCGGCATTGATGGCCGTCTGGCTGTCACGGATCGCGACGGGCGTGCCATTCACCCGGATTTCACCGGCATCCGCCTGGTAAAAGCCGTATAGGATCGACATCAGGGTCGATTTCCCGGCACCGTTTTCCCCGATGATGCCGTGGATCGTGCCCTTGGCGACAGTCAGATTGATATTCTTGTTGGCGTGAACGGCACCGAATTTCTTGTCGATGCCCACCAGTTCGATTGCAGGGTCCATACTCAAACCGAAACCTCTCCGAAGGCTGGATATGAAAAGGGCGCAAGATGAAAAACATCATGCGCCCCCGTTACATATCATATCATTTCGGGCAGGAATTATCCGCCATATAGTCATGAACCTTGACGGCGCCGGAGATGATATCGGCCTTCGCCTTGTCCACGGCAGCGGTCATTTCCGGCGTGATCAGGGCCTTGTTATTGTCGTCGAGGGCGTAGGCGACGCCATCTTCCTTGACGCCGAGCGCAACGATGCCGGGGGTGAACTTGTCGTCCTTGGCATCCTTGTAGGCATTGTAGACGGCCAGATCGACGCGCTTGACCATGGAGGTCAGAACCGAACCCGGATGCAGGTGGTTCTGGTTGGAATCGACGCCGATCGAGAACTTCTTGTTGTCGGCGGCAGTCTGCAGCACGCCGATACCGGTCGCACCGGCTGCCGCGTAAATCACGTCCGCACCCTGGTCGATCTGGTTCTTGGTGAGTTCGCCGCCGCGCACCGGATCGTTCCAGGCAGCACCCGTGGTGCCGGTCATGTTCTGGAAGACTTCGATCTTGTCGTTGGCAGCCTTTGCGCCCTGTGCATAACCACAGGCGAACTTACGGATCAGCGGAATATCCATGCCACCGATGAAGCCGACCTTGCCGGTCTTGGAGGCCATGCCGGCCAGCAGACCGACGAGATAGGAGCCTTCGTGCTCCTTATAGACGACCGAGCGGACATTCGGCAGTTCGACGACGGAATCGACGATGACGAACTTGGTGTCGGGGAATTCTGCTGCGACCTTTTCCATGGCCGAGGTCCAGGCGAAGGAAACGGCAACGACCGGGTTGAAGCCCTTGCTCGCAAAGTTGCGGATGGCCTGTTCGCCCTGCGTGTCGCTGGTCGGTTCGAAATCGCGGAACTCGATGCCCGTTTCTGCCTTGAACTTTTCAGCGCCGGCCGCAGCGGCTTCGTTGAACGATTTGTCGAACTTGCCGCCCGTGCCATAGACCAGCGCCGGCTTGATATCGGCGGCGAGCGCGGAAGCCGACATTGCGGCGAGCGCAAAAAGCGTCAGAAGGGATTTTTTCATTGTGCAGCCCTGTTGTTGCAATTGATATTTTAAGGGTCCTCCCGCAATCCCGTTGACCGGGAATGTCTGCGGAACCGCCAGCCGTTTTCCCGGCTGTGCTTGCCTCATATCCTTGCATGGCTCAATGAAAAATTCATCCGGTTTTTTTGACCCGGTGGAAAAACTTTATTCTGGCGCTTTTTTGGTCTTTCCACCGGGGCGACCTGCAAAAAATCTAGTCGATATTGCAGCTTACGCCGGTTCCCCTCAGGCCGCAGTAGCCGCCCGGGTTCTTGGCAAGATATTGCTGATGGTAGTCTTCAGCGTAATAAAACTTTTCAAGCGGCCCGATCTCGGTGGTGATGGCGCTGCCATGGCCGGCCTCGTCCAAAGCCTGTTGAAAAGCATCGCTCGCCTTCTGCGCCTGCTGCAACTGCCCTTCCGTCGTCGCGTAAATGGCGGAACGGTAGGTCGTGCCGACATCGTTGCCCTGCCGCATTCCTTGTGTCGGATCATGCTCCTCGAAGAATATCTTCAGCAGGCCCGAGAGCGAGATCACCGCCGGATCGTAGACAACCTTGACCACTTCGGCGTGGCCCGTCTGGCCCGTCGTCGTCTCCTGATAGGTGGGGTTGCGGGTGAAGCCGCCGGCATAACCCACCGCCGTCACCCACACGCCCGGCGTTTTCCAGAACAACCGTTCCGCACCCCAGAAGCAACCCATGCCGAGATAGATGGTTTCAAGTCCGTCAGGATAAGGCCCCTTCAAGGGCCGGCCATTGACGAAATGGGCTTCCGGCACCGCAAGCGCCTCTTCACGGCCGGGCAAGGCGGTTTCTTCGGTCGGCATCGTCGTTTTTTTTGAAAGCGTATCGAACAGGAACATTCGGTCCTCCATGCGGCCAGTTCCGCCGCTTCTCATGGTTCACGTCTGCGGGCGCCCAATTCGACAGACACGAGGTCAGGCCGATAACCGCCTCATCGCCTTGTGTTTCCTGTAACCCGCCATCCAGCAGAACAGGGAAAGCGCCAGGGAAACGGCAAATGCGGGCACCGCCGACAGGGCATTTTCAATGAAGCGCCACGCTTCAGGGTGAATATAGTGAGCCATGGCCGCTTCCACCATGGTGCGGGAAGCAGGAAGAAGATAGTTCCAGACGGACAGGATGCCGGTGATGTTGACCGAGGATGTGGAAACCGAGCGGATCGAATCGAGCACGCCCAGAAAAACCGCCGCAACGAGGAAAAGAAAGCTCAAAAACCGCAAAAAAGCTTTCATCAGGGACACCTCGTTTACGATCTGCCGGTCAGACAGCCATATTTTGAAATCTATAATGCATCGATAAAGGCGGGAAAACCGGTTTGCAATCGCATCGGAACACAGGAAATTGCCGACATTTCAAAAAACTGTCAGATTCGTGTTGATCCCTGCGAATTCATCGGTATATATCGCGCCGTTCCAGTGATTTGCATTCTTCAAAACATGCAGATTTGAAAAAGGACAGGTGGCCGAGTGGTTTAAGGCGCACGCCTGGAACGCGTGTGTGCGTGAAAGCGTACCGTGGGTTCGAATCCCACCCTGTCCGCCATTTCACCCCACCCCGATGCCGTTAAAAGCAAGCCTCACCGGTTCGCCCGCCGCGATGCCGACCGACGGCGCCGTGTAGCACACAAGTCGCGTTTTCCCTCTTCCGCAAGCCGTGATGGCTATGCTTCTGCACAGACAGGGGTTTCTTGCGCTTTTTTGCTGCGCTTCCCCCTCTCTTGCGCCTTGCAGCAGGAAAAATCGCTCCTTATATACGCCGCAGAACTGCAGCAAATACTGCAAATCCAAGTCAAGGAGCTGCCACAAGAATGCCTCACGGGGTTCCGACAGCTCGCTTCAAGGAGAGAAGAGCATGGCAAAAGTAATCGGTATCGACCTTGGCACGACCAATTCCTGCGTTGCAGTGATGGACGGCAAGGACACGAAAGTAATTGAAAACGCGGAAGGCGCGCGCACCACGCCGTCCATGGTGGCATTTTCCGACGATGGCGAACGCCTTGTCGGCCAGCCGGCCAAGCGCCAGGCGGTCACCAACCCGACCAACACCCTGTTTGCGGTTAAGCGCCTCATCGGCCGCCGTTATGAAGACCCGACCGTCGAAAAGGACAAGGCCCTCGTTCCCTTTGAAATCGTCAAGGGTGACAATGGCGACGCATGGGTGAAGGCGCAGGACAAGCCCTATTCCCCTTCGCAGATTTCCGCGATGATCCTTCAGAAGATGAAGGAAACGGCTGAATCCTATCTCGGCGAAAAGGTCGAGAAGGCCGTTATCACGGTTCCTGCCTACTTCAACGACGCCCAGCGTCAGGCAACCAAGGATGCCGGCCGCATCGCCGGTCTGGACGTCCTGCGCATCATCAACGAGCCGACTGCGGCAGCGCTTGCCTATGGCCTCGACAAGAAGGACGGCAAGACCATCGCCGTTTACGACCTTGGCGGCGGCACCTTCGATATTTCCGTTCTGGAAATCGGCGACGGCGTCTTCGAAGTGAAGTCCACCAATGGCGATACCTTCCTTGGTGGTGAAGACTTCGACATGCGTCTGGTCGAATATCTGGCCGGTGAGTTCAAGAAGGATCAGGGCATCGACCTGAAGAACGACAAGCTCGCCCTGCAGCGCCTCAAGGAAGCTGCCGAAAAGGCGAAGATCGAACTTTCGTCCTCGCAGCAGACCGAAATCAACCTGCCGTTCATCACGGCCGATGCTTCCGGTCCGAAGCACCTGACGCTGAAGCTGACCCGCGCCAAGTTCGAAAGCCTGGTGGACGATCTGGTGCAGCGCACCGTCGCGCCCTGCAAGGCAGCACTCAAGGATGCCGGCGTTTCCGCTTCCGAGATCGATGAAGTCGTTCTCGTCGGTGGCATGAGCCGCATGCCGAAGGTGCAGGAAGTCGTCAAGCAGCTGTTCGGCAAGGAGCCGCACAAGGGCGTGAACCCGGATGAAGTTGTCGCCATGGGCGCCGCCATCCAGGCCGGCGTTCTGCAGGGCGACGTCAAGGACGTTCTGCTGCTCGACGTGACCCCGCTGTCGCTCGGCATCGAAACGCTGGGTGGTGTCTTCACGCGTCTGATCGATCGCAACACGACGATCCCGACCAAGAAGAGCCAGACCTTCTCGACCGCCGAAGACAACCAGTCGGCCGTGACCATCCGCGTCTCGCAGGGTGAGCGCGAAATGGCGCAGGACAACAAGCTGCTCGGCCAGTTCGACCTCGTCGGCCTGCCGCCGGCACCGCGTGGCGTTCCGCAGATCGAAGTGACCTTCGATATCGACGCCAACGGCATCGTGCAGGTTTCGGCGAAAGACAAGGGCACCGGCAAGGAACAGCAGATTCGCATCCAGGCTTCCGGCGGTCTCTCCGATGCCGACATCGAGAAGATGGTGAAGGACGCCGAAGCCAATGCCGAAGCCGACAAGAAGCGCCGTGCGGGTGTGGAAGCCAAGAACCAGGCCGAAAGCCTCATCCACTCCACCGAGAAGTCGGTGAAGGAATATGGCGACAAGGTTTCCGAGACCGACCGCAAGGCTATCGAAGACGCCATTGCCAGCCTGAAGACCGCCGTCGAAGCCGCTGAGCCGGATGCAGACGACATTCAGGCCAAGACCCAGACCCTCATGGAAGTTTCCATGAAGCTCGGTCAGGCCATCTACGAAGCGCAGCAGGCCGAGGCCGGCGATGCTTCCGCAGAAGGCAAGGACGACGTCGTCGACGCCGACTATGAGGAAATCAAGGACGACAAGAAGTCCGCCTAATCGCGTGACCTCCCGTCTCCTGAAAACATATGCAAGACATCCGGCTGCCGACGTGCAGCCGGAAATCCATTTGCGGGGCTTGTTAACTTAATGGCGAAAGCAGACTTTTACGAAACACTTGGCGTCAGCAAGACCGCGGACGAAAAAGAGCTGAAAAGCGCCTTCCGCAAACTCGCGATGAAATACCATCCGGACAAGAACCCGGACGATGCCGATTCCGAACGGAAATTCAAGGAAATCAACGAAGCCTATGAAACGCTGAAGGACCCGCAGAAGCGCGCGGCCTATGACCGTTTCGGCCACGCCGCATTTGAAAATGGCGGCATGGGCGGCGGTGGCGGCTTTGGCGGCGGCGGTTTCGCCAATGGCGGCTTCTCGGATATTTTCGAAGATATCTTCGGCGAGATGATGGGCGGCGGCCGTGCGCGCCGTTCTTCCGGCGGACGCGAGCGCGGCGCCGACCTTCGCTACAATATGGAAATCACGCTGGAAGAGGCCTTCACCGGCAAGACGGCGCAGATCAGGGTTCCGACCTCGATCACCTGCGATGTCTGTTCCGGCTCGGGTGCAAAGCCCGGCACGCAGCCCAAGACCTGCGCCACCTGTCAGGGTTCCGGCCGCGTGCGTGCAGCACAGGGCTTCTTCTCGGTGGAACGCACCTGCCCCACCTGCCATGGTCGCGGGCAGACGATCTCGGATCCCTGCGGCAAGTGCCACGGTCAGGGCCGTGTAACCGAAGAGCGTTCGCTTTCCGTCAACATTCCCTCGGGCATCGAGGACGGCACCCGCATTCGCCTGCAGGGCGAAGGCGAGGCTGGCATGCGCGGCGGTCCGGCGGGCGATCTCTATATCTTCCTGTCCGTGCGTCCGCATGAATTCTTCCAGCGCGACGGCGCCGACCTCTATTGCACCGTACCGATCTCCATGACGACGGCAGCGCTTGGCGGCACTTTCGATGTCACGACGCTCGACGGCACCAAGTCGCGCGTTACGGTTCCGGAAGGAACCCAGCCGGGCAAACAGTTCCGTCTGAAGGGTAAGGGCATGCCGGTGCTGCGTTCGGCGCAGACGGGCGACCTCTATATCCAGATTCAGATCGAAACGCCGCAGAAACTCAGCAAGCGTCAGCGCGAGCTGTTGCAGGAGTTCGAGCAGCTCTCCTCCAAGGAGAACAATCCGGAATCGACGGGCTTCTTCGCTCGGATGAAGGAATTCTTCGACGGCTGACTGTCGCCGCTCCCATGCCTTTAGAACGCCGCCACCCTTCGGGACTGGCGGCGTTTTCGTTTCCGGCTCAGCCGGAAAAGCCGCCTTCATCCAGATATTGCCGTTCCGCCGGCGTCGTTTCCCGCAGCAATATGTGGTTGCGATGCGGAAAGCGGCCGAAACGCTCGACGATATCGCGATGTTCTTCGGCATGGTGAAGATAAAGCCCGCCAAGCGGCTGGTTCAGGTCGCAGGCGCGCCGCTGGGCCTTGATATCTTCCGCATGGGAAAAGGGCAGATAGAAAAAAACACGCAAATCCCCGCCCATCGCCCGATCGTGGCCACGGCGAATGGCCTCGTCGGCAAAGAGCCGTGCCAGCGGGTCGGTTGCATACATGTGAGCGGTGCCGCGAAAGCAGTTGCGCGGAAACTGATCCAGCAGAAGCATCAGCGCGAGACTGCTTTCCGCACTCTCCAGCCAGTCGTCCAGCTCACGCCGTGCTGCTGCAAAATGGGCATCGCGGAAACGGTCGTGAAAGTGGTTGTCGAAGGCGGCGTCCTTGTCGAACCACTTGTCCGGTCCGGCCTTCTTCCAGAAATCGACGATATCGGCGGCCAGCGCGGCGGTGTCGTTTTTCATTGGCTCTTCCCTGTCAATAATGCGGCGGTCGAGTGATCGCGGGCGCGTCCAGCGATTGCTCCTCCAGGCTCAGGAACCTCTCCGTCAGGCGGTCGAGCTTGGCGCGGGTCTGCTCCACCACCTTCCATTGTTCCGCCAGCTGATCGGACAGCTCCTCTATCACCTTGGCCTGGTGCGCGGCCGTCTCCTCGAGCGCGATGATCCGTTTTTCGGTTTCCGACGTCATATCGACCTCTCTTTCCAGCCCTTCCTTGGGCCTAAAAGCGCCTAAGTCAACCATATGTCGCTTTGGTGAAGCGAATTCGTCATGGCGATCCAGAAACGGAAAAAGCCGGCGATGTTTCCATCGCCGGCATCCGAGTCTTTGGTATTCCTCAGTCTTCTTCTACGAAAACCTCTTCGCGCTTCTTCTTCACGCTGGGCAGGAAGACGACGATCAGCACGGCCAGAGCAATGAAGAGCAGGGTGGCGCTGATCGGCCGGGTGACGAAGGTGGTCGGATCGCCGCGCGACAGGATCATGGCACGGCGCAGGTTCTCCTCCAGCAGCGGCCCAAGCACGAAGCCCAGGAGCAGCGGCGCCGGCTCGCAGCGCAGTTTCACCAGCACGTAACCGATGAAGCCGAAGAAGGCGACGGCATAGAGATCGAAGACATTGGAATTGACGCTGTAGACCCCGATGGCGCAGAAGGCCATGATGATGGGGAACAGCACATAATAGGGCACCGTCAGAAGCTTCACCCACAGCCCGATCAGCGGCAGGTTCAGGATGACGAGCATCAGGTTGCCGATCCACATGGAGGCGATGATGCCCCAGAACAGTGCCGGCTGTTCGATCGCGACGTTCGGACCCGGCACGATACCCTGAATGATCATCGCGCCGATCATCAGCGCCATCACCGGATTGGCGGGAATGCCGAGCGTGAGCAGCGGGATGAAGGAGGTCTGCGCGCCGGCATTGTTGGCGGATTCCGGACCGGCTACGCCGGCAACCGCGCCATGCCCGAATTCTTCCGGGTTCTTGGAGACGCGTTTTTCCACCGTATAGGAAGCGAAGGCCGCAAGGATCGCGCCGCCGCCCGGAAGAATGCCGAGCGCGGAACCAATGACCGTGCCGCGCAGCACCGGCGCGATCATTTTCCTGAAATCCTCCCGTGTCGGCATCAGCCCGCTGACCTTGGCGATCAGCACCGAACGGGTGCGCTCATTTTCGAGATTGCGCAGGATTTCGGCGATACCGAAGACGCCGACGGCCACGGCCACGAAGTTCAGACCGTCGGCATATTCGCGGATGCCGAGGGTGAAACGCGGCGTACCGCTATAGATATCGGTGCCCACCAAACCCAGCAGCAGGCCCAGCACGACCATGGCCAGCGCCTTGACGATGGAGCCATGGGCAAGTGCAATGGACGAAACAAGGCCGACGACCATCAGCGAGAAATATTCCGCCGCGCCGAATTCCAGCGCAATTGCGGTCAAGGGCGGAGCGAAGATTGCCACCAGGAAGGTGGAAACCGTGCCGGCAAAGAACGAGCCGATGGCGGCGATGGCGAGAGCAGCGCCCGCCTTGCCCTTGCGCGCCATCTGGTAACCATCGATGGCGGTGACGGCAGAGGAGGATTCCCCCGGCATATTGATCAGAATAGCCGTGGTCGAGCCGCCATATTGCGCGCCGTAATAAATGCCGGCGAGCATGATCAGCGACGAGACGGGCTCGAGCTGGAAGGTAATCGGCAGCAGCATGGCGATGGTCGCCGTCGCGCCGATGCCGGGCAGCACACCGATCAGGGTGCCGAGCAGCACGCCGATCAGGCAGAAGAACAGGTTTGCCAGCGAAGATGCCGTGACGAAACCGAGAGCGAGATTATCGAGCAAATCCATCACGGCACCTCAAAATTTAAGCCAGGGGCCGAAGCGCTGGAACGGCAGGCCGAGACCGTAGTTGAAAACAGCGACGGAAAAGACCGTGATGGCAGCGGAAAGAATGACCGCCATGAGCGGGCTCATCTTGTGCGAGGCGAAGGCTGCGATAAGGGCGCTGAAAAAAAGCGCCGGCACGAAACCAAGACCCCGGACAGTGAAACCGAAGAAGATTGGCGCGGGCAGGATGAAGAATATGCCCCGCCAGGCGATTGCTCCGATACCTTCTCCGGCCGGGCGGGCTGAGCGCAGAAATATGACGCCACCGAGCAGGATCAGGATGATTGCCAACACGAGCGGGAAATAGCCCGGCCCCATGCGAAAGGCGGTTCCGATCTCCAGCCCATAAGACTGCAAGGCGAAAAAGACGCCAAGTCCCATGAAAATTGCCCCGCAGACTGCCTCGGCAGGGTCATTAAATAACGACTTCATGAAAGATGCCTCTCCACCGCGGCCGGCATCACACCGGTCCGTCTGTTAAAATGATCACGGTCGACCGGCGGCGAGACACCGCCGGTCATTCCGCGTTCATCAGTCGGCATATTGGCCGGCAGCCTCGATCACCGGCTTCCAGCGCGCGATTTCGCTTTCAAGCTTGGCCTTCAGCGCCGCAGGCGTCGCATCGCTTTCCGAGGAGGGCGTGGTGCCGAGTTCGGCAAAACGAGCCGCGACATTCTTGTCCTTCAGCGCGACCTGCAGCGACTTGGAGAGCTTTTCGTTGATTTCCGCAGGCGTGCCCTTCGGCGTATAAATGCCGTGCCAGATACCCACTTCGAGCTTCGGTAGGCCAGCTTCAACAACCGTCGGCACATCCGGCAACACGTCCAGCCGCTTGGCCGTGGTCACGGCATAGGCTTTCACGGTGCCGCCCTGGATCTGCTTGGTGGTATTGGTGGTCTGGTCGCACATGATGTCAACCTGGCCGCCGAGCAGATCGGTCATGGCCGGACCGGTACCCTTATAGGGAACGGTGACGAGCGGGGTTTCGATGGCGCTCATGAACAGCATGCCGCACAGATGCGAGGCAGCGCCGATGCCGGCATTGGCGACGGTGACCTTGTCCTTGTTCGCCTTGGCGTATTCGATCAGACCTTTCAGATCCGTCGTCTCGAGGTTCTTGCGCGACAGGATGGTCATCGGCACTTCGGTGACCAGGCCGACATATTCGAAGGCGTTCAGCGTGTCATAAGCGAGCTTGCGGTAGAGCGTGGCACTGGTTGCCATGCCGATATGGTGGAGAAGAACGGTGTAGCCGTCCGGATCGGACGATGCCACACGACCAGCACCCAGCGTACCGCCTGCGCCGCCGACATTTTCGACGATGATCTGCTGGCCAAGGTCCTTCGACATGGATTCAGCGACAAGGCGCGCAACCGTATCCGTCGGGCCGCCGGCGGCAAAGGGCACGACCATGGTGATGTTGCGCTCGGGATAGTTCTGAGCGGATGCGGACAGCGCAAAAAGGGAAACGGCAGCGGCGGCAGCAAGGCCGGTGACTGTCTTCAGTATTTTCATCGATTCCTCCCGGATGAAAATGTTTCGCCACTTCAGCCGCGCATGCTCCTCCATGGCGACCGGGGTGAGATATTTGCGATCCGGGATCACCGTTCAGCAATGGCGGTCTTGTAGTAAGGTGCGCTTTTATTGCTATCCCGGACGGCAATGGGTGGATTTCTACCCATGGGGGCTCATCCATGGGTGGAAATCCACCCATCAGACCTCGGTCATGTGCCGGTGCAGCCCGTATTTCTGCATTTTTTCATAGAGCGTTTTGCGCGAAATGCCGAGATTTTCATAAACGGATTTCAGATTTCCGCTGTGCGCGGCGATTGCATGTGCGATCAGGCTTTTTTCATAAGCCGCAACCCGCGCGGAAAGGGCCGCTTTTCCGTCATCCTGAAACGGCAGCGAGGTTTCGGAAACATCGCTTTCCAGACCGAGAACGAAGCGGTCTGCGGCATTGCGCAATTCACGCACATTGCCCGGCCACTCACGCAGGGAGACGGCCGAAAGCAGACTTTGCGGTACCTCCATGTCTTCCCGCCCGTAACGGGCAGCGGCTTCCCGCACGAGGTGCAGGAAAAGCAAGGGTATGTCGGCGCTGCGTTGTGACAGGGAGGGGACAAGAAGCGTCGCCACGTTGAGCCGATAAAGAAGATCGGCACGGAACCGGCCAGCCGCGACTTCCTGTTCCAGATCTACCTTGCTGGTGGCGATGAAACGGACATCGAGTTCGACCGTTTCATTCGAGCCGAGACGGGTAATCACTCGTTCCTGCAAGACACGCAGGAAGCGGCCCTGCAATTCGAAAGGCATGGAGCCGATCTCATCCAGCAATATGGTGCCGCCGCGAGCATGTTCGAACTTGCCGTAGCGCGGGCGCAGCGCTCCGGGAAACGCACCGGCCTCATGGCCGAATAGTTCACTTTCAATTAGTGTCTGCGGAAGGGCGGCGCAATTGATCGCCACGAAGGGCCGGTTGGCTCTGGCGCTGATATCGTGAAGCGCCCGTGCCACAACCTCCTTGCCCGCGCCCGTGTCACCGACGATCAGCGTATCGGCGTCCGTCGCGCCGATGGCGCGGATACGATACCGCAGATCGACCATGATCTGGGTTCTGCCGGGCAGACGCGTTTCGAGATCGTCATGCTTGCCCGCTACCGCCTTGAGGCGGCGGTTTTCCAGTACCAGCGCCCGCCGGTCATTCGCCCTTTTGATGATGCCGGCGAGATATTGCGGCGTGAACGGCTTTTCGATGAAATCATAGGCGCCATTGCGCATGGCGTTGACCGCGAGCTGCACATCGCCATGGCCGGTCATCAGGATGACAGGTATTTCAGGATCGAGCTCCCGCACCTTTTGCAGCAGCGTCATGCCATCCATGCCGGGCATCCTGATGTCGCTGACCACGACACCGTCGAAGCTGTAGCCGATGAGTTCGAGCGCATGTTCTGCGCTCGCCAGCATGGTGACGGCAAAACCGGAAAGCTCCAGCGCCTGCGCGGTGGAAAAGCGCAGCTCTTCCTCGTCATCGATCAACAGAACCCGTGACATGGTCATTCCGCAGCCGCCTCCACGCGCCAGGCGGCGGCTGGCAATTCGATTTCGAACTCCGCCCCGCCATCTTCATGGTTTCTGACACGGAGCTGGCCGCCAAAATCCTTGATGATGTTATAGGAGATGGACAGGCCGAGACCGAGGCCGCGCCCCACGCCCTTGGTGGTGAAGAAGGGATCGAAAATGCGTTCTGAAATCGCCGCCGGCACGCCCGGACCGCGATCACGAATGAAAATCGACACCGACTGGCCATGCTGCACGGCCCGCAGCGCAATGCGGCGATCCTCTCGCCCCTCCACCGCATCGGCAGCATTGGAGATGATGTTGACGAGCACCTGCTGCAGCCGTACCGGGCCGGCCTTCACGGCAAGCGGCACCCGGCCGAGATCCACATCCAGCACCGCATCGGCGGCCTTCAGGCGCGCACCGACGATTTCGAGCGTATCGCGAAGGACAGCTTCCAGACTTACCGCGGCCATTTTTTCATTGGGCTTGCGGGCGAAATTCCTGAGATGCTTGCTGATGGAGGCCATGCGGTCGATAAGGCCCGAAATGCGCCTGAGGTTTTCCGTCACCTCCTCCAGCCGTCCCCTCTCCACGAGAAGCGAGGCGTTTTCGGCGTAGTTCTTGGCGGCTGCGAGCGGCTGATTGAACTCATGCGACAACGCCGCTGACATCTGCCCGAGCGCTGCGAGCTTGCCCGCCTGCACCAGATCGTTCTGCATCTTGCGCAACTGTTTTTCCGTCTGGCGGCGTTCGGCGATTTCGTGCTCGATCTCCTGATTGACCCGCGCCAGATCGGCCGTGCGCTCCTCCACCCGGCGTTCCAGCTCCGCCTGCGCCTCCGCCTGATGGGTCAGACGCTCCCGCAGACGCCGACGCCTTTGCAGCATGGCGGCGATGAGGGCGGCAGCAAGACACAGGCAGAGGATGATGGCTATCATCGCCGTCTTCACCTGCGTTCGGAGCGAACCCGTGTCCATCAGCACGCTGACTGTCCAGCCCGCGTCCGGCATCGGCTGCGACAGGACCATATATTCCCTTTCACCGTCATCCTGGCTGATCGTCATCAGCTGATGCGAACCGAAATTGCCGTTCTTCAGGGGCAATTCCTTAAGGGTGGCATTGGCGTAGCGGCGGGAAGTCTCCGTTCGCGCCAGCCTTTCGGGCGTCAGCGGCATCAGGCCGGAATAAAGCCATTGCGGCGTTCCGGTCATGAAGATGATGCCTTCGGGGTCCGATACCAGAATTCGGTTCTCGCCATCGCCGAATGACGCTTCTATGCCTTCAATATCGACCTTGAAGACGATGACACCCTTGATCTCCTCGTTGAAGAGAATGGGCGCTGAAAAATAATAGCCACGCTTGTGGGAGGTGGTGCCAAGCGCGAAGAAGCGTGACTGAAAGCCTTTGGCGGCATCCTGAAAATAGGGACGGTAGCTGAAATTCTCACCGACGAAACTTGTCGGGCCATCATAGTTGCTGGCGGCGATGGTCTCCCCGTCCAGCGTGATGATGTAGATATCGGAGGATTCCAGCAGGGTATTGATGGATTTGAGGTAGATATTGGCGCGCTGGCGCAGTTCGGCATCCTTGGGATGTGCGACCAGTTCCTCAATGTCGTCGTGATCGGCAATCAGGGCCGGCAGCGGCTCGTAACGGTTCAAAAGTCCACCGAGAGCAGAAACGGCCAGCCGCAGCGTCGTGCGGCCCTGCTCGGACATTTCGCCGAAATAGCTTTCCGCTATGATGCCGCCACCTCTGGTCACAGCGCCGTAACCGAGACCAAGGCTGAGAAGCATCAATAAAATCCAGCGATATTTCACCGAAGCTCCCCTCCTGTTGCAGGCGTCAAAACCTGCTCTCCCTGAAAGAGTGTAGGAGGAGTGGCCGAATTTTCCAAGTGAGCGGAAAAGGCAGGTGGACGGTCCTGAAAACAAAAAACCGGCCACAAGGACCGGTTTTTTGCAAAGATGATTTCAGAAAAGCTTACGCGCTTTCCTTCGGCGTCAGAACCTGACGGCCGCGATACATACCGGTCTTCAGATCGATATGGTGCGGACGGCGCAGTTCGCCGGAGTTCTTGTCTTCAACATAGGTCGCAGACTTGAGACCGTCAGCCGAGCGGCGCATACCGCGCTTGGACGGGCTTGTTTTTCTTTTTGGTACAGCCATTTTTGTTACTCCACTTAAGCGGCGAAACAACGGAACCGGCCAGAACCAAAGGCCGAATGTCGGATGTCTCGATATCGGAAATTTGGCGCGCTTATACATGCCCAAACGGGCTTTGACCAGCCCTGACGCACATTTTTTCCGATTCAACGGAATCAGCGCGGCGAGCCACCCTCATGCATCACAAATCACGGCTCACGTCTTATCGAAAACGACATGCCCCTTGAAGTGGTTCATGTCCCGGAATCCACAGAAAGCCGGTTCGCCAGTTAGTGCGCTTCATCCCAATTGTCAGCCGCACGTGCATCCACCTTGAGCGGCACCTTCATGGAAATCGCCGGCATGGCCGCATTTTCCATCACCGAGACGACGACCGGCAAGGTCTTTTCGATTTCCGCTTCCTCGACTTCGAAGATAAGTTCGTCGTGCACCTGCAAAAGCATGCGGGCGGAAAGCTTTTCCGCCTCCAGCGCAGGCTCGATACGAACCATGGCGCGGCGGATGATATCGGCGGCCGAGCCCTGGATCGGCGCGTTGATGGCCGCGCGTTCGTTGAAGGCTTTTACCGAAGGGTTGGAAGAGCGGATTTCCGGATAATGCGCGCGGCGGCCGAAAATCGTTTCGACATAACCGTTTTCGCGGGCGAAGGTTTTGGTTGCCTCCATGTAGTCGCGAATGCCGGGAAAGCGCTCGAAATATTTCTTGATATAGTCGCCGGCTTCGGAGCGGGCGATGCTGAGCTGGTTGGCGAGACCGAAGGCGGAAATGCCGTAGATGATACCGAAGTTGATGGCCTTGGCGCGGCGGCGCACTTCCGACGGCATGCCTTCCACCGGCACGCCGAACATTTCCGATGCCGTCATGGCGTGAATGTCGATGCCGTTTTCAAAGGCGTTGCGGAGCTGCGGAATATCGGCGACATGGGCCAGCACGCGCAGCTCGATCTGGCTGTAGTCGGCCGACAGAAGCTTGTGACCGGGCGTGGAGATGAAAGCCGTGCGGATCTTGCGGCCTTCGGCGGTGCGAACCGGGATGTTCTGAAGGTTCGGCTCCGAAGAGGACAGACGCCCCGTGGTGGTGGAGGCGAGCGCATAGGACGTATGCACCCGTTTCGTTTCGGGATGGATATATCCCGGCAGCGCATCCGTATAGGTCGATTTCAGCTTCGTCAGCTGCCGCCAGTCGACGATCTTGCGCGGCAGTTCGGCGCCTTCCGCTGCGAGATCTTCGAGAACCTGCGCCGATGTCGACCATTGCCCGGTCTTGGTTTTGGAACCGCCCGGCAGGCCCATCTTGCCAAACAGGATATCGCCGAGCTGCTTTGGCGATCCGATGTTGAAGCGCTCGCCCGCCAGCTCGTAAATTTCCTCTTCGAAGGACGCGGCCTTCTGGGCGAGTTCACCGGAAAGACGCGAGAGAATCTGCCGGTCGACGGCGATGCCGCGCTCTTCCATATGTGCCAGAACCGGCACGAGGGGGCGCTCCAGCCGCTCGTAAACCTTGGTCAGCCGTTCCGAGACAAGCCTCGGCTTCAGCGCCATCCAGAGCCGCAGGGTGACATCTGCATCTTCCGCAGCATAAGCGGTCGCCTTGTCGATATCGACAAAATCGAAGGTGACGCTCGACTTGCCCGATCCCGCCACGTCCTTATAGGCGATCGGCGTGTGGCCGAGCCAGCGTTCGGACAGCGAATCCATGCCATGCGTGGCCTTGCCTGCCTCGAGGACATAAGAAATCAGCATCGTGTCGTCGAAGCTCTGCATGACGACGCCGTGGCGTTTCATCAGCAGATAGTCATATTTCAGGTTCTGCGCGACCTTCAGAACGGCTTCGTCCTCGAGCAGGTCCTTCAGACGCGCCAGCGCCTCGGCAAAGGGCACCTGCCCTTCGGCCAGTTTGATGTCATCGCTGAAGAGATCGCCGCCGGAACCGGTCTTGTGCGTCAAGGGAACATAGGCGGCCCGGATATCGGTGCCCGTGGCATCCTTGCCGTTGTCGGCAATGGCCAGAGAAAAACCGACAAGTTCCGCCTGCATCGGGTCGAGCGAGGTCGTTTCCGTATCGAAGGCGACAACGCCTGTCTCCCGGGCCGCCGCGATCCAGCGGTCGAGCGTTGCAAGGTCCCTGATCGTCAGATAGGCGGTCGTATCGATCTTGGCGGCGGAAAAAAGCGCCTGTCGCGCTGTGGCGAGATCAGCGGGCGCGCTGCCCTCCCCCGTTACTTTCCTTGCCGGAGCGGCAGGCGAAGCCGAAGCGCCGGCGGCGCTGGTGGCCACTTCGCCAGCGTTCACGGCAGCGGCCGGCGCATCGAGATCGGGACCATGGGCATCGGCACCCCATTGTACCGGCACATTGGCAGGGTCGATGGCGGAAGCGTCGGTTTCGGTCGCCTCGGCAACCCGGCGTGTCAGCGTCGTGAACTCCATCGCCTTCAGGAAGGCGATCAGTTTCGGGCCGTTCTGCGGTTCGAGCACCAGCGCTTCGAGAGACTGATCCAGTGGCACATCGGTTCTGAGCGCCACAAGCTGCCTGGAAAGGCGGGCAAGCTCCGCATTGGCGATGATATTTTCCCGGCGCTTCTGCTGCTTGATTTCGCCAGCCCGCGCCAGCAACGTATCGAGATCGCCGTATTCCTCCAGCAATTGCGCCGCCGTCTTCGGGCCGATGCCCGGAATGCCCGGAACATTATCGGTGGAATCGCCGGTCATCGCCTGCAGGTCGATCATCTTTTCAGGGCCTACGCCCCACTTTTCGACAACATCCGGAATGCCGATCTGCTTGTCCTTCATGGCGTCGTACATGTGTACATTGGCCGTGACGAGCTGCATCAGATCCTTGTCGGAGGAGATGATCGTGACATCGGCGCCGATCGCCTCGGCCTGCCGGGCATAGGTGGCGATGATATCGTCCGCCTCGAAGCCTTCTGTCTCGATGCAGGGAAGGTTGAAGGCGCGCGTCGCCTCACGGATCAGGCCGAATTGCGGCACCAGATCTTCCGGCGGCGCGGTGCGGTTGGCCTTGTAGAGATCATAAAGTTCGTTGCGGAAGGTCTTCGATGAATAGTCGAAAATCACCGCAAAATGGGTCGGCGTCACGCCGACATCGGTATTGCGCGCATCCTTGAGCAGCTTCCACAACATGTTGCAGAAGCCAGAGACGGCGTTGACCGGCAGCCCGTCCGACTTGCGGTTCAGCGGCGGGATTGCATGGAAGGCCCGGAAAATGAAACCGGAACCGTCAACGAGGAAGAGATGATCGCCTTTTTTCATGGGTAGCATGGATAGCGCGGGGCCGTTTTGACGTCTACCGAAACTTCGCACAACGCACCGTAAAGAGCGGGCAATGAGGCGGTAGCACAGGCCTGCAAAATTCACCTGAACGTTACCGATTTGTAATCCGCCCTTCCCTTGAAAAGCCGCATTTGCAGACACATTTCATAAGGGACGGCGCCTGATCACGCCGTAGTCTGATAGCTGGCTCGTCCCCCGCCGCGTCAGACCGGACAAAGGCCTTTCCCCCTCTCCGGGCCTTTGTCCTCCAATATGACCGCCATGGCCGACCCCTCCCGGCCATGGCGGTTTTATTTTATGCGCCGTTTCAGGCTGGCTTAAACATATCATGCGATATATATCGCGCTATCGAATTGCCGGGCTGAGCCGGCCGTGATGCTTTATGGGCGGAAAAATGGGTTTTTCCCGGGACGAATCGGCAATCTATCTCGCTTCGAAAATGGCGCGGGAATTCACCATGGCGCTGCAGAAAAGAGCCGCCGCCCTGGGTTTCTCGCCCGGACAATTCCCCATCCTCATCGAGCTCTGGCATGAGGACGGCCTGACCCAGCGGCAATTGCTCGATAGAATCGATGTCGAACAGGCGACGCTCGCCAATACGCTCTCGCGCATGGAACGCGACGGGCTGATCGTCCGCAAATCCCATCCAAGCGACCGCCGCGCCCAGATCATCGAACTGACCCAGCGCGGCAGGGATCTGGAAGCCAACGCCATTGCCGCCTCCGAAGCCACCGAAGACGCGCTGCTGAAGGATTTCCGGCGTTTCGAGAGACAGCTTCTGCTGGAATATATGCGCCGGGCGATCGAAAGCGCCAAGAAAGCGAAATAGCATTTACAGCCCGAAACCGCTTCGCACTTTCCCTGAACTGCTCTATCGTTCCGGCGGCCGCGCGTTTGCCGATTCACGACGCGCCGGCACCCTTGTTTCCCGCGATGCGCGATGCCCGGATGTTTCGTCTTATCGCCGGGTCACGACAGACATGACAGGATCAGCGATGACAGACGTTTCCCCCATTCTTTCCACCGCCGACGATAATCTCACCTCCAGCCTTGAGCGACTGTTCGAGCTTGTACGTATTCCGTCGATTTCGACGGACCCCGCTTACAAGGCGGAATGCCGCAAGGCGGCGGAATGGCTGGTCAGAACGCTTTCGGCGCTCGGCTTTACGGCCTCCGTGCGCGATACGGCCGGCCACCCCATGGTCGTGGCGCATCACGATGCGGCCACCAAGGACGCGCCGCATGTGCTTTTCTACGGCCATTATGACGTACAGCCGGTCGATCCGCTCGAGCTCTGGGAAAACGATCCGTTCGAACCCGCCGTCAAGGATATCGGCGCCGGCCGGCAGGTGATTACCGGACGCGGTACGGCGGACGACAAGGGCCAGCTGATGACCTTCGTGGAAGCCTGCCGGGCGTACAAGGCTGTCAATGGCGGCCTGCCGGTGCGCGTCACCATTCTTTTTGAAGGCGAAGAAGAATCCGGCTCGCCGTCGCTGAAGCCTTTCCTCGAAGCCAATGCGGAAGAACTGAAGGCCGATTATGCGCTGGTCTGCGATACCGGCATGTGGGACCGGGATACGCCCGCGATTGCCGCAGCCCTTCGCGGCCTGGTCGGCGAGGAAGTCGTCATCACCGCGGCCGACCGCGATCTGCATTCCGGTCTGTTCGGTGGGGCAGCGGCAAACCCCATCCACATCCTCACCGATATTCTCGCCGGTCTGCATGACGAAACCGGCCGGGTGACGCTTTCAGGCTTTTATGACGGCGTGGAAGAAACCCCGGCCAACATCAAGGCCTCCTGGGAAACGCTGGGCCGCACGGCCGAAGCCTTCCTCGGCGAAGTCGGCCTTTCGGTTCCCTCGGGTGAAAAGGGCCGCTCCGTGCTGGAGCAGACCTGGGCGCGGCCGACGGCGGAAGTCAACGGCATTATCGGCGGCTATACCGGCGATGGTTTCAAGACCGTGATCGCCGCCAAGGCCTCCGCCAAGGTATCTTTCCGCCTTGTCGGCGAGCAGGACCCTGCAGCCATTCGTGAAAGCTTCCGGGCCTATGTGCGCTCGAAGATTCCCGCCGATTGCTCCGTGGAGTTCCACGAACATGGCGGTTCACCCGCCATCCAGTTGTCTTACGACTCGCCCGTGCTGACCAAAGCCAAAAACGCGCTTTCGGAAGAGTGGCCGAAACCTGCCGTCGTCATCGGCATGGGAGGCTCGATCCCGATTGTCGGCGATTTCCAGAAGATGCTGGGAATGGATTCGCTGCTTGTCGGCTTCGGACTTACCGATGACCGTATTCATTCGCCGAATGAAAAATACGACCTGCAGTCCTTCCACAAGGGCATTCGCTCCTGGGTCCGCATTCTCGACGCCCTCGCGGCGAAATAGTCCAGAAAAAAGAGGAGGCGCCGCATATTCGGCACCTCCTCGGCACATAAAACAAAAAGGCCGGGCAAGCCCGACCTTTCCATCCGTTTTCCGTCAATGCCAGTACATCCGTGGTCAAAGCGTTTAAACGGCCTGATGCTCCAGAGCGCGTCAAGGATATCGACGCTGCTTTCCGGCTCAGGATCGGCTGCTTTGGTTAATCTTTGGTTAACACAACAGCAGCGGCACTTTTAAAAGAGCCATTCCCGGCAATTCCGGTCCGGAGCACTGTTGAACCCTATATTGGTATGTGACCTGGCTTTTTCAAGGGCAACCGGTCCAGCCCCTTCCTGCAAAAGAAAAAGGCCGGAAAAATCCGGCCTTTCCATTCATGCGAATGACCCTTTCGGGCCAAAGCGCTTATCAGGCAGCAACGAGGTTGCCTGCGGACATCTTGCCCGAGCGACGATCCTGCATCAGCTCGTAGGAGAGCTTCTGGCCGTCGTTGAGGGCGGTCAGACCAGCGCGCTCAACAGCGGAGATGTGAACGAATACGTCCTGCGAACCGTCGTCAGGCTGAATGAAGCCGTAGCCCTTGGTTGCGTTGAACCACTTTACTGTACCAGTCGCCATAACGATTTCCTTCCGTTGGCAATTGTATTTGCACTGCGAGCAGTGCGGACTTGGGTCGAATTTGAAGGAAAAGATCGTCGTGAGCGCCTAAAAAGACGCCGAAGCTCTGGTCGTCAAACAAATATCGATGGCGAAGTACCTAGGTTGGAAGGGGCTGAAAGTCAAGTTTCTTTGAACACGACCATCTGGTCAGGGTTCAGCGGGGAGCCAGACAACAGGAACGCCAAAAAGCAAAAACCCGGCGCGGGAGGAGGTGCGCCGGGTTCTTGAAACTGACTGACAATTGGGAGGAGGAGTATTGTCAGTCCAATCGGGCGACGCTGGGAGGAGGAGTGCGTCGCTTCGATGATTTGAAGATACAGGATCGCCGCTTAAAAAACAGACGTTTCATCGCAGCGCAGCATTGCGCATAATGCATAGCTGTTTCGAGGTGACTTGAAGCTTCTCCGCGTAACGCCTAATAAATACGCATGTCTATCGAATCCGTCAGAGCCTTTTTCACCGAAAAGTCGCCCGAGGTTGCCGTGATCGAAACGGAAACGAGTTCGGCGACGGTTGCGTTGGCCGCTGAAGCGCATGGTGTCGACCCCGACCAGATTGCGAAAACCATTTGCCTGAAGGCGGGTGAAACCATTCTTCTCGTCGTCGCCGCCGGCACGAAGCGGCTCGACAACCGCAAATTCCGCGATCATTTCGGCGCAAAGCCGCGCATGCTCGGACCCGAAGAGGTGGTTGCGGTGACCAGCCATCCGATCGGCGGCGTGTGTCCTTTCGGCCTGCCTTCCCCACTTCCGGTGTTTTGCGACGTCTCCCTGAAAAACTATCATGAGGTGGTTCCCGCGGCCGGCGCCACCAATGCGGCGGTGAAGATTTCGCCGGAGGTGATGGCCGAGCTGACGGATGCGGAATGGGTCGACGTCTGCCAATGACGCCGATTTGATCCGGCGAGGACTTAACCCCGCCTTAAATTGCCGCATTTAAACTCTTCATCCTGGATTAAGGATCGCGCAGGCATAGAAGCCTTAAACCCGAACGGGATGCGCGCGGTTTCGCGAATAGGAGCGACTTCGGCTGGATGGCAGGCAAGGGTAAATCACGCGAACGGGTAGAACCCTCTTTCGGGGATTTCCACGAATCCGGTGATGACCTGCGCCTCGACGCCAGCGAGCGCATCAGCGGAACCACAAAGCAGCAAGCCAGAAAACCGAAGCCGACATCCGGCCGCACCAAATCCAGGAAAAAAGAAAAGCGCACCCGCAGCTCCGGCCGCGGCGCGACGGGCTTCATTCGCTCCCTCGTCTATTGGTGCATCGTACTCGGCATCTGGGGCGGCATCGGTGTTGCAGGTCTCGTTCTCTATTACGGCGCGCGCATGCCGAGCGCCAGCAGCTGGTCCATTCCCGAACGCCCGCCGAATGTGAAGATCGTTTCGGTGAATGGCAACGTGCTGGCCAATCGCGGCACCACCGGCGGCGAGGCGCTCGCGCTGGAAGATATGTCGCCCTATATTCCGCAGGCCGTCATGGCGATTGAGGACCGGCGGTTTTATTCGCATTTCGGGGTCGATCCGCTCGGTCTCGGACGCGCCATCGTCACGAATGTGCTGACGGGGCGAACCGTGCAGGGCGGCTCGACGCTGACGCAGCAGCTCGCGAAAAACCTGTTCCTCTCGCCGGATCGCACGCTGGAACGCAAGGTTCAGGAAGTGCTGTTGTCCTTCTGGCTGGAGCATAAGTTCACCAAGGACCAGATTCTCGCGATGTATCTCAATCGCGTCTATTTCGGCTCCAATGCCTATGGCGTCGAGGCGGCCTCGCGGCGCTACTTCAACAAATCCGCGCGCGACGTCAATCTGGGCGAGGCGGCCATGCTGGCCGGGCTTCTTAAAGCGCCCTCGCGCCTTTCGCCGGCGCGCGATCCGCAGGCGGCGGAAGAACGGGCGCAGGTCGTGCTGCAATCCATGCGCGATGTCGGCTTCATCACCGACGATGAAATCAAGACGGCCATGTCGCAGCCGCCGACCAAGGCGAAACGTTTCTGGTCTGGCGCCGAACATTACGCCGCCGATATGGTGCTGGAGGAAGTACGCAACCTCGTCGGCGAGGTCAAGCAGGACATTGTCGTCGACACAACGATCGACCCCAATCTCGAGCGTGACGCCGAAAAGGCGCTGACCCACGTGCTGCAGGGTGACGGCAAGAAGCAAGGCGCTTCGCAGGCGGCGCTGGTCTCCATCGATGGCACGGGCGCGATCCGGGCCGTGGTGGGCGGGGCGGATTATGCCGAAAGCCAGTTCAACCGCGCCGCCAAGGCAAAACGGCAACCCGGCTCCGCATTCAAGCCCTTCGTTTACGTCGCCGCACTCGAATCCGGGCTCACGCCCTATACCATCCGCAACGACGCGCCTGTTCGCATCGGCAACTGGACCCCGGAAAATTACGAGAAGAAATATCGAGGCGAAGTGACGCTCGCCACCGCGCTCGCCAATTCGCTGAACACCATTGCCGCGCAGCTGGTGATGGAAGTGGGTCCGGATCGTGTGACCCAGGTGGCGCATCGAATGGGTATCGAATCCGAGCTGCAGAACAATGCCTCCATCGCGCTCGGCACCTCGGAAGTGTCGCTGATGGAGCTGACGGCCTCCTACGCCCCCTTCATGAATGGCGGCTACAAGGCGACGCCGCATATCGTCAAACGCATCACCGATGCGGATGGCAAGGTGCTTTACGAAAACAAATACGACAATCCGCCGCGCGTCCTGAGCGAAGAGATAGCCGCGACCATGAACAGCATGCTGTCGCGCGTCATCACCGAAGGTACCGGCAAAGCGGCACGGCTGCAGGGCTGGCAGGCGGCAGGAAAATCCGGCACGACGCAATCCTTCCGCGACGCCCTTTTCGTCGGCTACACAAGCAACCTGACCACCGGCGTGTGGTTCGGCAATGACGACGGCACATCGATGAAGAAGGTCACCGGTGGCGGACTTCCCGCAAAGGCCTGGAAAGATTTCATGACCGCCGCCCATTCGGGGCTTTCGCCCTCACCGCTCTTCGGGCTTGGCGCAGGCGGCGTGCCGCCGCTTGGGGAAATGCAGCAGCCGGCGCCGGAAAGCGCGCCCTCCTCCATCGGCGACATCATTTCCAATGCGCTCGGCGGCGGAACGGTGGATACGCGCGCCTATCCCGAAGCCCCGGTTGCGCCGAATCCGAATCAGCCCGGTGCACCGATGCCGCCGGCAAATATCCCTTCCCGCGATATCGAACCCGGCTATTCAGCCGGCAACGGGCCTGTACCACCCGCCGATATCGGCGGCCAGGCGCCATCCGGGCCGAAGCAGACGACCCTGCTCGATATTCTGATGGGAAACTGACGGCTTAGAGTGGCCGAAAGGCGCTTGTCTCAGGGCCGATGGCGATTTCGCCAGCGCTGCACGAAAATTCCCGATTTTGCAGGTTTTGGTTCCATGGGACACGCCGTCTCCGCAGCTACGAGCGGAGAGGACGCCGACCCTGCAACATCCGCGTGCAGTCGCATTAACCGTAGATTGCCATTTGCGCCGGGGCGGTTACATTTCGGATGACTTTTTACGGTAAATGAATTATTAATCGTTCATATAAATTAATTTTCTTCTATCAAAATAACTTTTCAGGGCTTTATATTATGCTGGGTACTAAAGGCTCATCGCATGCCGTTTTTTACGGTGCCTCCTATTCCGCAGCCACCACTTTCGAATCGCCGGAAACGCAACCTTCCTCTTCGGAAAAAACCGTCTCCGCATTCCTGCGCGGCCAGTTCGCGCTCAAAAGAACGATTGACATCGCAGGGGCGTCCATCGCCCTTGTCGCACTCGCGCCGGTGCTGCTCACCGTGGCAGTGATGGTCAAACTCGACAGCAAGGGACCGGTCCTGTTTTCGCAGGTCCGCTGGGGCATGAACGGGCGGAAAATCCGTGTCTATAAATTCCGCTCCATGAGGACCGATCTTTGCGATGCCACCGGTGTGGCGCAAACGGTGAAGAACGACCCCAGAATAACCCGGATCGGCGCGGTTCTTCGCCGCACCAATATCGATGAACTGCCGCAGCTTCTGAATGTGCTGAAAGGCGATATGTCGCTGGTCGGGCCCCGCTGCCATGCCATCGGCATGCTGGCGGCCGGCCGTCTTTATGAGGAGCTGGTGCCGCACTACCATATGCGGCACCGGGTGCGGCCGGGCATTACCGGCCTTGCCCAGATGCGGGGATTGCGCGGCCCGACGGATCGCAGCGACAAGGCGCGCGCCCGAATCGTCTCCGATCTTTATTACGTCGACAATTTTTCCCTCTGGCTGGATATCAAGATCATGGTCGGAACGGTGATTTCCGAATTGCGCGGCGGCAAGGGGTTCTGATTTTTCAGGCGCCATTGCCGCAGCCGCAATCCGCCGCTGCAAAAATAAAAAGCCCGGCCGATGCCGGGCTTTTTTCATGAAACCATCGTAACGATTAGTTTGTCGGCGCGGGAGCCGCAGCGGGATCCGGAAGCGGCGCCGGGTTTGCCGACAGCGTCCGCAGATAAGCAATGAGATCGGCGCGTTCCGTTTCCTTCTTCACGCCCGCAAAGCCCATGGCCGTGCCGGGAACGTGTTTCTTGGGAGCTTCGAGGAAGAAGCTGAGATGATCGTAATCCCAATGCACGGAACCGCCCTTGGAGAAATCCTTCATCCCTGCGGAGTAGCTGAAACCTTCATGGCTGGCGATCGGCCGGTTGACGATATCGAAGAGATTGGGGCCGACCTTGTTTGCACCACCACTCTCTCCGGTATGACAGCTCGTACACTTCTTGAAGACCGTCTCACCCTTGGCGGCATCGGCGCTGGCAAGCAATTGCGCGATCGGCGTCGCCGCGGCAGCGGCTTCACCGCCGGCTGCTTCGCCGCCACCCTCTGCCGCAGCAATGGCGTAACCTTCCTTTTCGGGCGCGGGCGCATGGAAAATGCCCTCAGACGCAATCGACACCGACATCAGGACGAAAACCGTGCCAAGCAACGCCCCAACGCCCATATTTACATAAGAATTCATCTATATGCGCTCCCTCGCATCCGCTTGATATAACGGGCATCTTGAAATTGCTCGAAAGCTATGGCTTTTGCACAGCCTGCGCAACTTGAATAATGCTCCCCACACCGTGACGTTTTGACACTTTTCGGGCGGGATTTGAAGGGTGTCGGATGAAGAATCGGGATTTCGAGAAAGCTGTCGTCCTCATACCGGCGCGGATGGCATCCACGCGCCTGCCGGGCAAGCCGCTCGCCGACATTGGCGGCAAGCCGATGATCGTGCAGGTGGCACTGCGCGCACGCGAGGCCGGCGCAGAGCGAATCGTTGTAGCCGTCGATGACGAACAGGTGTTTTCGGCCGTCAAAAATGCCGGTTTCGACGTGATGATGACGCGCGACGACCACCAATCCGGCTCGGACCGCATTTTCGAGGCGCTGCAGAAAGCCGATCCCTATGGCAAGGCGGAATATGTCATCAATGTCCAGGGCGATCTTCCGACCATCGAAGCGGAGACGATCCGCGCTTCGCTGCGTCCGCTGGAAAATGCCGCCGTCGATATTGCGACACTGACGGTCGAAATCACCGACGAGGAAGAAAAAACCAATCCGAACGTGGTGAAAGTGGTGGGCAGCCCGCTTTCCGAGTCGCGATTGCGCGCGCTTTATTTTACCCGCACCACCGCCCCTTATGGCGATGGACCGCTTTATCACCACATCGGGCTTTATACCTATCGCCGCGCAGCACTCGAGACATTCGTGAGCCTGCCGCCCTCGCCGCTGGAAAAACGCGAGCGGCTGGAACAGCTGCGCGCGCTGGAAGCCGGCATGCGCATCGACGCCGAAATCGTCAGTTCCGTGCCGCTCGGCGTCGACACGCCGCACGATCTGGAAAAAGCCCGCAAAATTCTCGTAAGCAGAACCCTCTAACGGACAGTCCCATGACCTTGAGCACAAATCGCATTGCCTTCCAGGGCGAATTCGGCGCGAATTCCGATATGGCCTGCCGCGACATGTTCCCGGATATGGAGCCTTTGCCGTGCCCGACATTCGAGGATGCCTTCAACGCCATTGAAAATGGCGAAGCCGATCTCGGCATGATCCCGATCGAGAACACGCTGGCCGGCCGCGTTGCGGATATTCATCACCTGCTGCCGGAATCGCGCCTACACATCATCGGCGAATATTTCATGCCGATCCGCTTCCAGTTGATGGTGATGCCGGGCGTGAAGAAGGATGAAATCCGCACCGTCCACAGCCACATTCACGCGCTTGGCCAGTGCCGGAAAATCATCCGTTCCAACGGCTGGAAGCCCGTCATCGCCGGCGATACGGCGGGCTCCGCAAGGCTCGTTTCAGAAAAGGGCGACCGCAGCATGGCGGCACTTGCGCCGCGCCTTGCCGCCAATCTCTACGGCCTCGATATTCTCGCTGAAAACGTCGAGGATTCGGAAAACAACGTCACGCGTTTCGTTGTGCTTTCCCGCGATGAAAATTGGGCCAAGCGTCAGTCTAGCGACGAAATCGTCGTCACCACCTTTGTCTTCAACGTCCGCAATATTCCGGCCGCGCTCTACAAAGCCATGGGCGGCTTTGCGACAAACGGCATCAACATGACGAAGCTCGAAAGCTACCAGCTCGGCGGCAAATTCGTAGCAACGCAGTTTTATGCCGATATTGAGGGCCATCCCGATGACGAGCCGGTGCGGCATGCGCTGGACGAGTTGCGCTTCTTCTCCGAAAAAGTCCGCATTCTCGGTGTCTACAAGGGCCATGCGATGCGCGGCAAGCTCAACCAGGGTTGAGCCTGCCGAACGCGATTATTTCGTCCATTCCACCCAATCGCGCATCAGCCGATGCGCGATGGCGCCACCGGGAGGCGCGGAAAAGCCCTCACCCGTCGCCGTTTCCAGCATCTTAGCGACTTCCGCCCGTGTGAACCAGCGGCAATCCTCCAGTTCGATCTCATCGCGGGCAATATCGAAAGACAGTGCCTCGGCATAACAGCCGATCATCAGCGTATGCGGCATCGGCCAAGGCTGCGACGCGTGATAACGCACGCGACCGACTTCAACACCGGATTCCTCATGCGTTTCGCGGCGGACGGCCTGCTCGATGGTTTCGCCCGGCTCCACAAAACCGGCAAGGCACGAATACATGCCCGGTGCAAAATGCGCACCACGGCCAAGCAGGCAAAGATCACGCTCGATATCGATCGTCATCATGATGACGACGGGATCGGTGCGGGGAAAAATCGTGTGGTTGCAGGCGGCGCAGATACGCTTGTAGCCGCCGATGCGCAGTTCCATGGTGCCGCCGCACTTACCGCAAAACCGATTGTCGGCGTTCCAGTGGGTAAGGCTGACGGCCTGGGCAACCTCGCTCAGCAATTCCTCATCGAGAAGATGGTCGCGATAAAGGGTGCGGGCGTCGGCGAGTTTATAGTGGCTGGCCAGCTGGTCCTCGGCTACGGCGACCGGCACCGCAATTCTCGGCTCGCCGGTTTCGCGATATCCGAGCAGCACGGCATTGTCGAAATCCGGCTGCAGTTCAGCCAGCTCATAAGCGGAAAACAGGGGGTCGATGACCTGTTCGTCATGCTTCAGGACAAGTCGGTTGCCCGAAAAGGCAAAAATATGGGTGCCATCGACTTTCAGCGCATCGGCAACGCACTCCTCCGTCCGCTTTTCAGCGAAACGGTCGAGGGCGTTCTTGGAAAAGGCTGTCAGCAGGCTTGCTTCGGGATGGGGGGCAGTGGTTTCAAAAATTTTCATGGAAATCATCAGAGCGCGCCGGAGATTTTTTTCATCAAAGTTTCCTTTTCGCCCGCGGCATAGGGCACAGGCGTTCCGTGACCCCAGATGGGACCCGGCCAGCAGGTGTCGCCTTCATTGCGAGCGATTATATGGACATGAAGCTGCCGGACGATATTGCCCAAAGCACCGACATTAATCTTGGTGGCTCCGGTGATTTCTTTCAAGGCAGACGCGACGAGATTGGTCTCGAATGTCAGCACGGCCTGATCAAGCGGGGTGAGATCGAACAATTCACTGACGCCGTCTCGTTGCGGCACCAGCACCAGCCAGGGCCAGCGGTTGTCGTTTTGCAAACGCAGTTCACATAGTCCCAAACGCGTCACAAGCACGCTGTCGCGCGCCAGTCTGTCGTCCAGCCGGAATGTCTCCAAGGTGTCCTCCATGTTTGTTTTCATTGTGATAGCAGTTTTTTGAAGGCTTGGCTTGCATTTGCTTTCGATATTGCCGATATGTGGCCCCGGGAGGTTGGTGGTGGACGAGCCACTCGCCAACCGGGTCAGGTCCGGAAGGAAGCAGCCCTAACGAGCCCGGCACGGGTCGCCGTGCCAGCCTCCCACCTTTTTAAAAGACGTGCTCAGCTTTCGCCGGGCCAGTTCAGCGCCCCAAGACAACTGGCAAAACAAACTGGCGAGGCAATGAGCGACACCGTACCCACCACATCAAGCGAATCCCAGGTCGGGACCGGCTACCGGGTACTGGCGCGCAAATATCGCCCCAAGGATTTTTCCGATCTGATGGTCGGCCAGGAGCCGATGGTCCGCACGCTGACCAACGCGTTCGAGACCGGGCGTATCGCGCAGGCTTATATGCTGACCGGCGTTCGCGGCGTGGGCAAGACGACCACGGCCCGCATTCTTGCCCGTGCGCTGAATTACAAGACCGACACCATCGACAAGCCGACCATCGACCTGCGCATTCCGGGTGAACATTGCCAGGCGATCATGGAAGGCCGGCATGTCGACGTGATCGAGATGGACGCCGCCTCCCATACCGGTATCGACGATATTCGCGAGATCATCGAACAGGTGCGTTACCGCCCGGTTTCGGCACGCTATAAAGTCTATATCATCGACGAAGTGCACATGCTGTCGACGCAGGCCTTCAACGGTCTTCTTAAGACCCTTGAAGAGCCGCCGGAACATGTGAAATTCATCTTCGCAACTACTGAAATTCGCAAGGTTCCAATTACCGTTCTGTCGCGCTGCCAGCGCTTTGACCTGCGCCGCATCAGCGCCGCCGATCTGGTCGGCCTGTTCACCGCCATTGCCGGCAAGGAAGGTTTCGAAGCCGATCCGCAGGCCCTTTCGATGATCGCCCGCGCGGCCGAAGGGTCCGCCCGTGACGGCCTTTCCCTGCTCGATCAGGCGATTGCTCATGGTGGAGGCCGCGTTGAAGCCGAGGCCGTGCGCGGCATGCTCGGCCTTGCCGACCGTGCACGTATCGTCGATCTTTTCCAGTATGTCGTCAAAGGCGATGTCGCAGCCGCCCTTTCGGAGTTCAACGGGCAATATGAGGCAGGCGCAAACCCTGTCGTCGTGTTGAACGATCTTGCCGATTTCACCCATCTCGTCACCCGCATGAAATACGTGCCTGACGCGGCGGAAGACCCCTCGCTTTCCGAGATCGAGCGCGGGCGCGGCGCGGAATTTGCCGAGACGATTGCGGTAACCGCGCTGTCGCGCATCTGGCAGATGCTGCTGAAGGGCATTCCGGAAACGGAAAACGCTTCGCGTCCGGCGGGTGCGGCCGAAATGGTGCTGATCCGGCTTTCGCATGCCGCCAATCTGCCCGCACCTGAAGATGCCGCGCGGCGCTTGGCGGAGCTTTCGAACGGTGACGGCGGCTACGCCAATGGTGGCCCTTCGGGCGGCGGCAATGGCGGCGGTGCCCGCGCCTATTCGTCAGGACAGACCGTGGCTGCGGGAAGACCTGTCGATCTTCCCGCCCAGCGCCAGACGACACCGCAGGCCTCCGCCGTGCTGCGCGCGGTTCCGGACAGCCGCCCGCAGGAGATGCAGGTCGCGGCACCGAAAACCGAAGAGCGGCCGGAGCCGAGAGTTCCCGTCAATTCGGTGCAGGATATTGCCGATCTTTGCCAGAAGAACCGCGATCCCGTCATGCGGGCCAAGGTGCGCAACTTTGTGCGGATGGTGCGGCTGGAGCCAGGCCGGCTTGATATGCGCCTCGGCGAAGGCGCGCCCGGCTCTCTGCCGGGTGAGCTTGGCGTCAAGCTCAAGGAATGGACCGGTATCCACTGGATCGTCAGCCTCAGCAAGGAACAGGGCGAGCCAACCCTTGTCGAAGCAGAAGGCAATGCCCGGGATGCCCGTCTTGTCGATGCGCGTCAGGATCCTGACGTTGCCGCCATTCTGGCGCAGTTTCCCGGCGCAAAGATCACCGACGTACGCATCCGCGCCGCCGCACAGGATGAGGCCGAAGAGATCGCACCGCCATCGGTTGCCGAATCGAGCGAAGGCGACATCCTTCCCGGCGACGACATCGAGTTTTAAACAAAAAGAACAGGAGATTGGCACATGCGTGACATCATGGGCATGATGGGCAAGGTCAAGGAAATGCAGTCCAAGATGGAGAAGGTGCAGGAAGAAATCGCCGCCCTTGAAGTCGAAGGCAGGGCCGGTGGCGGCCTCGTGACCGTCATTCTCAACGGCAAGGGCGAAATGCGCGGCCTGAAAATCGATCCTTCGCTGTTCAAGGAAGACGAGGTGGAAATCCTCGAAGACCTGATCGTTGCTGCCCACAAGGACGCCAAGGAAAAGGGCGAAGCGCAGGCGCAGGAAAAGATGGCGGGCCTGACCGCCGGCCTGCCGCTGCCGCCCGGCATGAAATTCCCGTTCTGATATAATCCGACCGAAGAGGATGGCGTGATGCACGCCGTCCTCGCGTCTAGAAAGGGTTAGGCTTCCAGCATCGCGCGAAACCGGCTTGCAAGCGGCGTTTCGAGATAGGCCCTGCGTTCGGCCATGTCGAGCTGCATGGGGCGGAAGCGCTGTAGAATAGTCGGTATGGCCAGTTTCGTTCCCTGATAAGGTGCGAAGGCGATATCCTCCCCGGCGGCGAGCATTCCGCCTTTCAGCACCCGGCAATAAAAACCCGGCTGGCCCGCCTGCCGGAAGCGCGGTGCGAAATCGGGATCGCCGATGCGGGCTGACAGGGTGGCGCAGGGAATGCGGGCGGCGGTTACCTCCAGCAGGACTTCGCTGGCCGAGAACCTGTCGCCGACATGGAGTTTTGCGCTGTCCACCCCCTCCAGCACGAGGTTTTCGCCGAAAAATCCCGGTTCGACCACAAAACCGAGAGAGCGGGACCAGAAGTCGAGATCGATGGACCCCATGACGTAAATCGCCTGATCCGGCCCGCCATGATGTTTGCGATTGCAGACGGCGTCGCTGACGATACCTTCGGCATCCACCATGACCGGGCCCTGCACGGCATGTTTGAAGATTCCCGTCTTCGCCGTCTTTCCCGGCAGGCTTTTTGCCTCGCCCCGGCATACCGCCCTGATTTTCATGGACTGCCCTTTGCGCTTCATGATTCCCGTTTCCCGATTTATGCAGTAGAAAGCGCTCATGGCAAAACGAGTCACCGGTCCCGAAATTGAAAAACTGATCCAGCTTCTGGCAAAAGTGCCGGGGCTTGGGCCCCGTTCGGCGCGGCGGGCGGCGTTGCATCTCATCAAGAAGAAGGAACAGCTTCTCGGGCCGCTGGGCCATGCCATGGGCGAGGCCTACGACAAGGTGAAGATCTGCTCCTGCTGCGGCAATGTCGATACAATCGATCCCTGCACCGTCTGCACCGACGACCGGCGCGACCAGTCGGTCATCATCGTGGTGGAAGACGTGTCGGATCTTTGGGCGCTGGAGCGGACGGGCGCGATGAACACCGCCTATCACGTTCTCGGCGGCACGCTGTCGCCGCTCGACGGCGTCGGGCCGGAGGATTTGAATATCAAAGGCCTGATCGACCGTGTCAGCGCCGGCGGTATCCGCGAGCTTATCATCGCCGTCAATGCGACGGTGGAGGGGCAGGCAACCGCCCACTACATCACCGACCGCCTTTCCGGTCTGGACATCAAGATCACCCGGCTTGCGCATGGCGTGCCGGTGGGCGGTGAACTCGATTATCTCGACGAGGGTACATTGACGGCGGCGCTTCGGGCGCGCACGACGATCTGAAGCCGCCCTCCCTCCCCGTCATTCAAAGAGGAGACCGAATGCGAAACCATTTTGCCCCGAAGGCACTGGCTGCACTTCTTTCCGTTTTTTCAGCCACGCCGGCCTTGGCGCAATCGGCACCGACAGGAGCAGCGGCAGCCCGATATGACGCTGAATTTAATGCCTGGCTGAAAAAGGAAATCTGGCCGGAAGCCCGCAAGGCCGGCATTTCGCAAAAGACGCTTGAAGCTACGCTCAGCGGTCTGTCCATCAGCTGGAACCTGCCCGATCTTGTCATTCCCGGCCAGAAGCCACCGAAGGAACAGAGCCAGAGTCAGGCGGAATTCTCCTCGCCCGGTGCCTATTTCTCCGAAAAGCGGCTGCAGGGGCTTGCCGGCACCGGTCGTTCACTTGCCGCCACCCATGCGGCGACGCTGCGCAGAATCGAGGCGAAATACGGTGTGCCCGGTGATATCGTCGTTGCGATATGGGGCCGCGAATCCGGTTTCGGCAGGGCGAAACTGCCGCATTCCGTGGTCAATGTGCTGGCGACGAAAGCCTATATGTCGACCCGCAAGGAGATGTTCCGCGCCGAGCTGATCGATGCGCTGAAGATCGTCGAAAGCGGTGATATCGCAGCCTCGCGCATGATGGGCTCCTGGGCCGGCGCGCTCGGCCAGCCGCAATTCATGCCGTCGAGCTATCTCAAATATGCCGTGGATTTCGATGGCGACGGCCATCGCGATATCTGGAATTCCGTACCGGACGCGCTGGCATCCATAGCGAACTACCTTTCCCAGCGCGGCTGGCAGCGCAATCGCGACTGGGGCTTCGAAGTCTCGATCCCCGCCAATGTCTCCTGCGCGCAGGAAGGCCCTGATCTTGCCCGGCCGGTAGCCGACTGGGCGAAGATGGGCATTACCCGCATTTCCGGAAAAGCCTTTCCGGCCAACGACCTATCCGCCGATGGCATGATGCTGGTGCCGGCCGGACGGCACGGGCCGGAATTCGTGGTAACGCCAAATTTCTACGTCATCAAGGAATATAACAATTCCGATCTCTATGCGCTGTTCATCGGCAATCTCGCCGACCGCATCGCCCATGGGGCGGGCCCGTTCAAGGGTGAATGGGGCAATGTCGGATCGATGCTGCGCTCGGATGTTCTCGCCATGCAGAAGGCACTGGTGGCCAAGGGTTACGATGTCGGCAAGGCGGACGGGTTGGCGGGCTTCAAGACGCGCCGCTCACTCGGCGACTGGCAGGCGAAAAACGGTCTTGCGCCTACATGTTTTCCGGATGCGACGCTGAAGGCGAAGCTGAGATAATCCGCTTTTAGCCCTCGCCTCTCAATGCTGATCGGTGTGGGGCTTATGAAAAATATCGTCGGTCGGCGGAATGGTCTGCCGCTCGATCATCCGGTGCACGCGCGGCCGTGTCTTGCCGCGGTGAAGCTCGAGCAGCCGATCCCAGGCCTCCGCATCCGCCTGGGTGCGGCGGTGGTTGTGGCGGACATATTCCACCCAGGTCGGCACATGGTAACTTTCGGTCCAGATGTCGGGGTTTTCCAGATCGCGCATCAGGTTCCAGTTGCGGGCACCATCCCGGATGCGGATACGGCGGCGCTCGGCCATCAGCGGCAGGAATTCGCCGAGGTCCTCGTCGTGAATTTCATAGTCGATGAGGATGGCGATGGGGCCGCTGCGCGGCTTGATATCCAGCCTCAGCGGCGGTTCCACGAAGCGGTTGAGCGGATCGAGATTGAGCGAAGCGAAGGCCGGCATGGCGAGCTTGAGACCGACGACGACGCCGAGCAGCATCAGTGCGCACGAACAGAGCAGCGAATAGGAAATACCGTAATCTTCCGCCAGCTCGCCCCACAGCCAACTGCCGACCGCAATGCCGCCGAAGGTGAGCGTCTGGTAGAGCGAGAGCGCTCGGCCTACCACCCAGCGCGGGGTTGAGAGCTGGACGATGGTGTTGAAGAGCGACAGCGCCAGAACCCAGCAGGCGCCGGCAACGGTCAGAACCAGCGAGGTGACGATCGCACTGGTGCTGACCGCCGTTACGCCAGCGCTGAAGGCGAAGCCCAGAAATGCGACGCGCACGATCCATTCGCTGGACAGGACCTCGCGCAATCTGGCGCTGATCAGCGCACCGCCAATGGCGCCGACGCCGAAGGCGCCCAGCATGACGCCATAGGTCAGAGGGCCGCCTTCGACGAGATCGCGGGCGACGATGGGCATCAAGGCAAGGATGGCGCTGGCGGAAAGGCCGAAAAGGAAGCCGCGCACCAGCACCTTGCCGATGTTGGGCGACATCGCCACATAACGCATGCCGGCCGAAATGGCGGCCAGAAGCTGCTCGCGCGGCAGGGTCGAGGCGTATTTGGGCGGCTGCCAGCGAAACAGGGCGTAGATCAGCGTGAAGTAGCTCAGCGCATTCACGAAAAACGCGGCAGCGGCGCCGGCAGCCGCGACGATGATGCCGCCGATCGCCGGGCCGACACTGCGGGTGATGTTGAAGCCAACGCTGTTCAGCGTCACGGCGGCCGGCAAATCCTCGCGCGGCACCATTTCGCCGACGGAGGCCTGCCAGGACGGGTTGTTGAGCGCCGTGCCGCAGCCGATCATGAAGGTGAAGAAGAGCAGAAGCCACGGCGTGAGCCAGCCGGACCAGGCGAACACCGTCAGCAGCACGGAGGCCGTCAGCATCAAAAGCTGCGCCGAAATCATGATGCGGCGGCGGTCGAAACTATCGGCCAGCGCGCCTGAAATCAGCGAGAACAGCATGATCGGCAAAGAGGTGGAGGCCTGCACCAGCGCGATCATGTTTTCCGAACTTGAGAGCGACGTCATCATCCACGCGGCGCCCACCGCCTGGATCAGTCCGCCGAAATTCGAGGCAAGGCTGGCGATCCAGATTCGTCTGTAAGTCAAATGCCTTAAAGGCGCGAGTGGCGATTTACGGTCAGGCACGCTCTGTCCACTTGATGCAACTGCGATTTGTCAAACGGCAACTATAGACAGTGCCGGCAATCATGCCAGCCTTTCCGACATGGTAAGGGTGAAAATGTGGCCGGAGCCGTCACTGTAACGCAGACGCCCGCGAAAACCTTGCAATCCTGCCCCGATGGGTCTATATGACCCCTGAAATTCTTGATCGCTTGATGAAGAGTGGGGCCGCAAGGCTCCGCTCTTTTTCGTTAGGCGAACCGGAAACCACGGGCTGAGAGCCCGGTGAAAATCAAAGACCGGAAGGCCAGATGGCAGACACCGCACAAGAACCGCGACTGATAACCGAAACGGGCATCGACCAGCGTATCGCCGAGATTATCGAGCCTGTTTTGACGGGCATGGGCTATCTTCTGGTGCGCGTGCGGCTCTCCAACCAGAACGGCATGACGCTGCAGGTGATGGCCGAGCGTGAAGACGGCACCATGACCGTTCAGGACTGCGAAGCCATTTCGATGGCGATTTCACCGGTTCTTGATGTGGAAGATCCGGTCGATAAAGCGTATCATCTCGAAGTTTCCTCGCCCGGCATCGACCGGCCGATGGTTCGCAAATCGGATTTCACCCGCTGGCAGGGTCATCTGGTGAAGGTCGAAACCTCCATTCTGGTCGAAAACCGCAAGCGGTTTCGCGGCAAGATCGTCGAGGTTAATGCCGATGGCTTCAAGCTGGAACGCGACCAGATCGCCTATGGCGAAGAGCCGACCGTCATCATTCCGTTCAGCGCGCTTTCCGATGCGAAGCTCATTCTGACGGACGACCTTATTCGTGATGCGCTGCGGGCAGACAAGGCGGCAAAGGCCGCCGCCGCAAACCAGAACGACGAAAACGAAGCAGACGAAGACTAATTCCAACGTAAAGCCCGAAAAACGGGCGATCAACGCAATTATGCGACTTACGGAGATAGAAAAATGGCAGTGAGTGCTAACCGGCTTGAGCTTCTGCAGATCGCCGATGCTGTGGCGCGCGAAAAGGTCATCGACCGCGAAATCGTGCTTGCCGCAATGGCCGACGCTATCCAGAAAGCCGCCCGCTCGCGCTATGGTTCGGAAACCAACATCCGCGCCGACATCAACTCCAAGACCGGCGAAATCCGCCTGCAGCGTCTTCTGGAAGTGGTCGAGGCGGCTGAGGACTATTCGACCCAGATCCCGCTCGAACTTGCCCGCGACCGCAACCCCGACGCCAAGCTCGGCGACTTCATCGCCGACCCGCTGCCGCCGATGGATTTCGGCCGCATCGCCGCCCAGTCCGCCAAGCAGGTGATCGTACAGAAGGTGCGCGAAGCCGAACGCGACCGCCAGTATGACGAATTCAAGGATCGCATCGGCGAAATCGTCAACGGCACCGTCAAGCGCGTCGAATATGGCAATGTCATCGTCGATCTCGGCCGTGGCGAAGGCATCATCCGTCGTGACGAGATGATCCCGCGTGAAAACATGCGTTACGGTGACCGCGTGCGCGCTTACGTCTACGACGTTCGCCGCGAGCAGCGCGGCCCGCAGATTTTCCTGTCGCGTACCCATCCGCAGTTCATGGTGAAGCTCTTCACCATGGAAGTTCCGGAAATTTACGACGGCATCATCCAGATCAAGTCGGTTGCCCGTGACCCGGGTTCGCGCGCCAAGATCGCCGTTATTTCGAATGACTCATCGATCGATCCGGTCGGCGCCTGCGTCGGTATGCGCGGTTCGCGCGTTCAGGCCGTCGTCGGCGAATTGCAGGGCGAAAAGATCGACATCATTCCGTGGAGCCAGGAGCCGGCATCCTTCATCGTCAACGCCCTGCAGCCCGCCGAAGTGGCCAAGGTGGTTCTGGACGAAGAATCCGAGCGCATCGAAGTGGTTGTTCCCGACGAGCAGCTTTCGCTCGCCATCGGCCGCCGCGGCCAGAACGTGCGTCTGGCATCGCAGCTGACCGGCTGGGATATCGACATCATGACCGAGCAGGAAGAATCCGAGCGCCGCCAGAAGGAATTCAACGAGCGTACGGCACTCTTCATGGACGCCCTCGACGTCGACGAGATGGTCGGCCAGGTTCTGGCTTCCGAAGGCTTCGCGCAGGTCGAAGAACTTGCCTATGTCGATCTCGACGAAATTTCGTCGATTGACGGTTTCGACGAAGACACCGCCGATGAAATCCAGACCCGCGCCCGCGAATATCTGGAGCGCCTGGAAGCCGAAATGGACGCCAAGCGCAAGGAACTCGGTGTTACCGACGAGCTTCGCCAGATCGACGGCCTGACCTCGCAGATGATGGTTGCGCTGGGTGAAGACGGTATCAAGACCATCGAGGACTTTGCCGGTTGCGCGGCGGACGATCTGGTCGGCTGGAGCGAGCGCAAGGACGGCGAGACGAAGAAGTTCGAAGGCATCTTCTCCAAGCTCGACGTATCGCGCGTCGAGGCTGAAAACATGGTTGTGCAGGCCCGTCTTCTGGCAGGCTGGATCACGGCCGAGGAGCTGGCTTCCGAAGAGGAAACCGATGCGGAAGCTGCCGAGGAGGCGGATACCGCCGAACAGGAATGACATCGCAGGCGCATGAGCCGGACGAGCTGCCCGAGACGGATGACGACGGGCGGCTCCAAGGCGACGTCAATGGACGTATGTGCATTGTGACACGGCAAAGCGGATCGCCGGATGAGCTGATCCGCTTCGTCGCAGGGCCGGACGGCAGCGTCGTTCCGGATCTGAAACGCCAATTGCCGGGGCGCGGCTGCTGGGTAACACCCGAGCGCGCCCTGATCGAGAAAGCCATTGCGAAGAAGCTTTTCGCGCGGGCACTCAAACGCGACGTCAAGGCCGGACCGGAGCTTCTTGCTCTTCTCGACCGGCTGATGGCGCAGCAGCTTGCCGGAATGATGAACATGGCGCGCAAGGCGGGCCAGTTCATCAGCGGCGCGATGAAGGTCGATGCCGCCGTCCGGTCCGGGAACGCGATTGCCGTGTTCCACGCGACCGATGCTGCGGCAGATGGCGTGAGAAAACTGGATCAGGCCCGCAAAGCCTGGGCGCTCGGCAGCGATGCCGGCAATGAAATTCCGTCCTTCCGGCTCTTCAGCGGCGCCGAAATGGACGAGTTGATGGGCCAGAATGCTTTTATCCATGCCTGCGCGCTTGCAGGGCAGGCGGGTGAGGGTGTAGTGAAGCGCGCAACGATGCTTGAGCAGTACCGCCTTGGCGGTCGATCTCAGGCGGAACGCGACGCTGCCCGGACAGAACAATGACGCGGTTGCCCGAGATGAACGGTCGCCGCGTTCCGATGCAGCAATTGAACGACGAGACCTGATGAACGTCATCCGGTTCTCGTCCGAAGGAACGGGAACGGAATGACCGACAACAACGACGACAAGACACTTAACGCGCCTGCCAAGAAGACTCTCACCCTCAAGCCGGGCGGGATGAATCAGGGCACCGTGCGGCAGGATATGGGTCGAGGTCGCACGAACGCGGTTGTCGTGGAAACACGCAAGCGCCGCCCCATGCGTCCTGAAGACGAGAAGCAGGTTCATTCGGTTGCAGCGCCCGCTCCGAAGCCGGCCGCCCCTGCCCCCGCGGCAGCACCGCGTCCACAGGCACCGCAGCAGCGCATCCACCAGCCCAGCGGCCAGCAGCAGCGTCCGGGTTCCTCCCAGCCGCAGCAGCGTCCCGGCTCGTCCGCACCGCAGCAGCGCCAGCCTGAGCGTCCGCGCGGCAACGTCCTGCACGACCTGTCGGCAGGCGAGATGGAAGCCCGCCGCCGTGCGCTGATGGAAGCACAGGCCCGCGACGTGATCGAAGCCAAGCAGCGTGCTGAAGACGAGGCGCGCCGCAAGGTGGAAGAAGAGCGCCGCATCGCCGCCGAAAAGGAAGAGGCCGCACGCCGCGCCGCCGAAGAGGCCGCAGCCGCCAAGGTGGCCGCAAGCCAGCCTGCCGTGGAAGCAAAGCCGGAACCTGTCGATGAAAAGCCGGCTGCCGCCGCTCAGCCGGCGCCGCGCGCCGAGGCTCGTCCTCAGCCCGCCGCTGCCGCCCCTGCCCGCGCAACTCCCGAAACCGCCGCTCCGCGCGGACGCCGTACCGATGGCGACGACGAGGATGATCGCGGTGCACGCCGTGGCAACTTGCCGGTTCGTGGCAAGGTCGCCGCGCCTGCACCGGCAAAGCCGGCTGCCCGTCTGAAGACGGAAGAAGAACGCCGTCGCGGCAAGCTGACCGTCACCTCGTCCAACCTGGATGAAGACGGCACGCCGCGCGGACGCTCCATGGCATCCATGCGCCGCCGCCAGGAAAAATTCCGCCGCAGCCAGATGCAGGAGACCCGTGAAAAGGTCATGCGCGAAGTGATCCTCCCGGAAACCATCACCATTCAGGAACTGTCGCAGCGCATGTCCGAACGCGCCGTCGACGTCATCAAGTTCCTGATGAAGGAAGGCCAGATGATGAAGCCGGGCGACGTGATCGACGCCGATCTGGCGGAACTGATCGCGGTTGAATTCGGCCACACCGTCAAGCGCGTTTCCGAATCCGACGTGGAAGAAGGCATCTTCAACCAGGCAGACGACGAAGGCGAAATGCTGCCGCGTCCGCCGGTTGTCACGATCATGGGCCACGTCGACCACGGCAAGACCTCGCTGCTCGACGCCATCCGTCAGGCGAATGTGGTCGCAGGCGAAGCCGGTGGCATCACCCAGCATATCGGTGCTTATCAGGTCGAAAAGAACGGCCAGAAGATCACCTTCATCGACACCCCCGGCCACGCCGCCTTCACGGCCATGCGTGCCCGCGGTGCGCAGGCGACGGATATCGCCGTTCTGGTGGTCGCCGCAGACGACAGCGTGATGCCGCAGACGATCGAGTCCATCAACCATGCCAAGGCGGCCGGTGTTCCGATCGTCGTTGCGATCAACAAGATCGACAAGCACGAGGCAAACCCCGAAAAGGTTCGCCAGCAGCTCCTGCAGCACGAAGTGTTCGTGGAATCCATGGGCGGTGAAGTGCTTGACGTGGAAGTCTCCGCCAAGAAGCAGCTTGGTCTCGACAAACTGCTTGAAGCGATCCTGCTGCAGGCTGAAATTCTCGACCTCAAGGCAGATCCGAACCGTACCGCAGAAGGTACCGTCATCGAAGCGGAACTCGACCGCGGCCGTGGTGCCGTCGCCACAGTTCTCGTGCAGAAGGGTACGCTGAAGCCTGGTCAGATCATCGTGGCCGGCGACCAGTGGGGCCGCGTTCGCGCCCTCGTCAACGACAAGGGTGAACACGTCAAGGAAGCCGGTCCGGCCATGCCTGTCGAGATTCTCGGTCTTTCCGGTACGCCGTCTGCCGGTGACCGTTTCGCGGTTGTCGAAAACGAAAGCCGTGCTCGCGAGATTTCCGAGTACCGCCAGCGTCTGGCACGCGACAAGGCTGTCGCACGTCAGACGGGCCAGCGCGGTTCGCTGGAACAGATGATGAGCCAGTTGCAGACTTCGGGAATGAAGGAATTCCCGCTGGTCATCAAGGCAGACGTGCAGGGTTCGGTCGAAGCCATTATCGCTTCGCTCGACAAGCTCGGCACCGACGAAGTCCGCGCTCGTATCGTTCACTCGGGTGCTGGCGCCATCACGGAATCGGATATCTCGCTTGCCGAGGCATCCAACGCCGCGATCATCGGCTTCAACGTTCGCGCCAACGCACAGGCACGTACGGCTTCCGAACGCGCCGGCATCGAGATCCGCTACTACAACATCATCTACGATCTGGTGGATGACGTGAAGGCGGCGATGTCGGGCCTGCTTTCGCCGGAACGTCGCGAGACCTTCCTCGGCAACGCGGAAATCCTCGAAGTGTTCAACATCACCAAGGTCGGCAAGGTCGCGGGTTGCCGCGTCGTCGAAGGCAAGGTGGAACGTGGTGCGGGTGTGCGTCTGGTACGCGACAACGTCGTCATCCACGAAGGCAAGCTCAAGACCCTCAAGCGCTTCAAGGACGAAGTGGCAGAAGTGCCGGTCGGTCAGGAATGCGGTATGGCCTTCGAAAACTACGAAGACATCCGCGCCGGCGACACCATCGAGTGCTTCCGCGTCGAGCACATCACGAGAACGCTCTAAGCCATGCTGGCTTATGGCCTGAAAACGAAATGGACGGCGGCTCTGCTCGCCGTCTGTTTTCTTTTCGCGCACCCTGCTATTGCGGAAGTTTGCGACAAAGCAGGATGGGAACCAGAGGACGGCGTCGTTACCCTGTCTTCTGAGATAATAAGCGGGATAATTAGGTCGACCTTGGCGACTCTGCTGATCGCTCTGGGAGCATATAAGCGCTGGTTCTGGCTTGTTTGGTCCATGATGCTATATTTGCTGCTGGGGCTAATGGTTACGCTTTACGAGCCTCTTCTTGGAGATCCAAACGATCCATATATTGAAGCCATGATAAGAGAAGGCTGTCTGCACTCGTTATCGTGGATCATCATTACAGCCTCATTAAGCGTCCCGCTCCTTATCGGAACTGCAATTGTGCTTCAACGAACAACAAAAAGCCTGAGATAAAATGGCAAAAGCTACATCATCGGCCCCTTCGCAACGCATGCTGCGTGTTGGCGAACAGGTGCGCGCCGCCCTGACACAAATTCTCCAGCGCGGTGAAATCCGCGACGATCTGATCGAAAGCACCGTCATTTCCATTTCGGAAGTGCGCATGTCGCCCGATCTCAAGATCGCCACCGCCTACGTGACGCCGCTCGGCGTTGCCGACCACACCGATATCATCAGCGCCCTGAACCGCCATGCAAAATACATGCGCGGCCGTCTCGGCCCGCAGCTTCGGCAGATGAAATACATGCCGGAACTGCGTTTCCGCGACGATACGAGTTTCGACAACTACCAGAAGATCGACGCACTCCTGCGGTCACCGGAGGTGCAGCGCGATCTTGGACCTTCGAACGAAAAAGACGACGAACAGAACTGAAGCATGTCCAAACCACGCAAACAGCAGAACCGCAAACCCAAGGGCCGTCCGATTTCCGGTTGGCTCATTCTCGACAAGCCGCTGGATTTCGGCTCCACCGAGGCCGTTTCCAAGATCAAGTGGCTGTTCAATGCCCAGAAGGCGGGCCATGCCGGCACGCTCGATCCGCTTGCTTCCGGCATGCTGCCGATCGCGCTTGGCGACGCCACCAAGACCGTCCCCTATGTCATGGACGGCCGGAAGATTTACGAGTTTACCGTGACCTGGGGTGAGCAGCGCTCGACCGACGATCTGGAAGGCGAGGTGGTCGATTCCTCCGAGCAGCGCCCGGACGAACAGGCAATCCGCGATCTTCTGCCCAATTACACTGGCGTTATCATGCAGACGCCGCCGCAATTTTCGGCCATCAAGATCGCTGGCGAGCGCGCCTACGATCTGGCGCGCGACGGCGAGACGGTGGAAATTCCCGCGCGCGAGGTGGAAATCCATCGCCTGACGCTGCTTGCCTGTCCGGACGCCAATACCGCACATTTCGAAGTGGAATGCGGCAAGGGCACCTATGTGCGGGCGCTGGCGCGCGACATGGGCCGCGATCTCGGCTGTTTCGGCCATATTTCGGAACTGCGCCGCACCATGGTCGCCCCCTTCGGCGAAGACATGATGGTGCCCCTCGAAACCTTGACGGCACTGGAAGCCGTGGAGGATCGCGACGAGCGACTGGAGGCGCTGGATGCCTTCCTGATCGACACGGCCGAGGCGCTTTCCGCCCTTCCCCGCCTCATCATCAACGACGACCAGGCGCACCGGCTGAAGATGGGCAACCCCATCCTGCTGCGCGGGCGCGATGCACCGGCCAACCATCCGGAAGCCTATGCCACCGCGCATGGCAAGCTCGTCGCCATCGGCGAAATCGGCGAAGGCGAATTCCGGCCGAAGCGTGTTTTCGGCTAAGTCAAGGCTCAAGAGGCGCTGTCAATCGCCTCTTTCAATTGCACCCGGAATAGTTTATAGGCAGCGCCAGCTTGGGCTTTGCCTATGCTGCTGAATGGCCAGAGCTGGACGACATCCCGGCTTTAGGCGTCCCATTTTTCCTTAAAACAGAAAGGATCGTCCGATGTCGATTACTGCAGAGCGCAAAGCCGCCCTCATCAAGGAATATGCCACGAAGGAAGGCGACACCGGTTCGCCGGAAGTTCAGGTCGCAATCCTCACCGAGCGGATCAACAACCTGACCGGTCACTTCAAGGACCACAAGAAGGACAACCACTCCCGTCGTGGCCTTTTGACGCTGGTTTCGAGCCGTCGTTCGCTTCTCGACTATCTGAAGAAGAAGGACGAAGCCCGTTACACCAAGCTGATCGGTGCTCTCGGCATTCGCCGCTAATAACTTCTCCGGCGGGTTTCGCAACGATGCCCGCCGGTTTTTATATCCGGCCTTTGAGGCCACAGAAATTTCCGGGCGTTCGCCGCAAATGTGGCCCCGGACGATAAGGGTGACCCGGATGGGCCGGTGCCGCCTTTTTCAACCGCAGACCTGTCATGGGGCAGGATTGCCGGATGCTTCTTTGGGAAGCCTCCCGCTGTCTTGCCCGTGATTGAGTCACAGCGCTGCTTCCGCCGGTACGACGCCGGGGCGGGCAGCCACAACCAAGGACAAGATATGTTCAATCAACACTCCGTGGAAATCGAATGGGCAGGCCGCCCGCTGAAGCTCGAGACCGGCAAGGTTGCCCGTCAAGCTGACGGCGCCGTCATCGCAACCTACGGCGAGACGATGGTTCTCGCGACCGTGGTTTCCGCAAAGTCTCCGAAGCCGGGCCAGGACTTCTTCCCGCTGACCGTCAACTATCAGGAAAAGACCTACGCAGCCGGCAAGATCCCCGGCGGTTACTTCAAGCGCGAAGGCCGTCCGAGCGAAAACGAAACGCTGGTTTCACGCCTGATCGACCGTCCGATCCGCCCGCTTTTCCCGGAAGGCTACAAGAACGACACGCAGGTCGTCGTCACCGTCATCCAGCACGATCTGGAAAACAACCCCGACATTCTGTCGATGGTCGCCACTTCGGCAGCGCTGACCCTTTCCGGCATTCCGTTCATGGGTCCGATCGGCGGCGCACGCGTTGGCTACATCAACGGTGAATACGTTCTGAACCCGCATCTGGACGAGATGGAAGAATCCACACTCGACCTGGTTGTCGCCGGTACGTCCGACGCCGTTCTGATGGTTGAATCCGAAGCCAAGGAACTCAACGAAGACGTCATGCTCGGCGCCGTTATGTTCGGCCACAAGGGCTTCCAGCCGGTTATCGACGCGATCATCAAGCTCGCCGAAGTTGCCGCCAAGGAACCCCGCGAATTCGAACCGGAAGATTTCTCCGCGCTCGAAAACGAAATGCTGGCGCTCGCCGAAGCCGAACTGCGCGACGCCTACAAGATCACCGAAAAGGCAGCCCGCTACGCCGCCGTCGACGCCGTAAAGGCAAAGGTGAAGGCACATTTCCTGCCGGAAGAAGGCGAAGCCAAGTACACGCCGGAAGAAATCGGCGCTGTCTTCAAGCACCTTCAGGCGAAGATCGTTCGCTGGAACGTTCTCGACACCAAGAGCCGTATCGATGGCCGCGACCTGTCGACCGTTCGTCCGATCATCTCGGAAGTCGGCCTGCTGCCGCGCACGCACGGTTCGGCACTCTTCACCCGCGGTGAAACCCAGGCAATCGTTGTTGCGACCCTCGGCACCGGCGAAGACGAGCAGTATGTCGACAGCCTCACCGGCATGTACAAGGAACGCTTCCTGCTGCACTACAACTTCCCGCCCTACTCGGTCGGCGAAACAGGCCGCATGGGTTCCCCGGGCCGTCGCGAAATCGGTCACGGCAAGCTCGCATGGCGCGCTATCCGCCCGATGCTGCCGACTGCGGAACAGTTCCCCTACACGCTACGCGTCGTTTCCGAAATCACCGAGTCCAACGGCTCCTCGTCGATGGCAACCGTTTGCGGCACCTCGCTCGCACTGATGGACGCCGGCGTTCCGCTGGCCAAGCCGGTTGCCGGTATCGCCATGGGCCTCATCCTTGAAGGCGAGCGCTTTGCGGTTCTCTCCGACATCCTCGGTGACGAAGATCACCTCGGCGACATGGACTTCAAGGTTGCGGGTACGGCCGACGGCATCACCTCGCTGCAGATGGACATCAAGATCGCCGGTATCACCGAAGAGATCATGAAGATCGCTCTGGAGCAGGCTCAGGGTGGCCGCAAGCACATCCTCGGCGAAATGGCCAACGCCATCACCGAGAGCCGCAGCCAGCTCGGCGAATTTGCACCGCGCATCGAAGTGATGAACATTCCGGTCGACAAGATCCGTGAAGTCATCGGTTCCGGCGGCAAGGTCATTCGCGAAATCGTTGAAAAGACCGGCGCGAAGATCAACATCGAAGACGACGGCACCGTCAAGATCGCTTCTTCTTCCGGCAAGGAAATCGAAGCGGCCCGCAAGTGGATCCACTCCATCGTTGCGGAACCGGAAGTCGGCCAGATCTACGAAGGCACGGTTGTGAAGACCGCTGACTTCGGCGCTTTCGTCAACTTCTTCGGCGCCCGTGACGGCCTCGTCCACATCTCGCAGCTCGCTTCCGAGCGTGTCGCCAAGACCTCTGACGTCGTCAAGGAAGGCGACAAGGTCTGGGTCAAGCTGATGGGCTTCGACGAGCGTGGCAAGGTTCGCCTGTCCATGAAGGTTATCGACCAGGCAACCGGCAAGGAAGTCGCTGCCGACAAGAAGAAGGAAGACGGCGAAGCCGCTGCCGAATAAGGCCGCGCCGCCAGACCCTATCGAGGCGCGGGTTTTGCCCGCGCCTTTTTTTCGTTTTGTTATCGTTTGTCTTTTCGGAAAAACCGGTTTCCACTTTTCCCTGACAAACTCCACCCTACCTCGAGGACGCTCCCATGAGCCGTGACGCCGTGAAAACCCTTTTCCATCCCTTTGCCTCGGACATGCTTTCCATGCCGAAAGAGGGCGAACGCGTTCTGTTTCTGGGAGCGGAAGCAGGTCCCCGGCTGGATGGTTTTGACGCGGAGATCGTCGCGGTTCAGCATCTACGGCCGCTTTATCGTGCTCTGCAGGCTCAGGGCGCTGAGGTGACACCGGATATTTCGGGCGAGGACTACGATGCGGCGCTGCTGCTCTGCGGCAAACATCGCGGCGAGAATGAAAACCGCGTCGCCGAAGCGCTTTCGCGCGTGAAGGCGGGCGGCCTGATCGTCGCGGCCGGATCGAAGGAAGACGGTATCGTGACGCTGCGCAAGACGCTGGCAAAGCTTGGCATCGAAGCGGAATCGACGCCGAAGTATCACGGCGTCGCCCTCTGGTTCAAACGGCCGGACGATGTTGCAGCCGTCGTATCGAAGCTTGCTCAAAAGCCCGTCACGGTCGAAGGCCGCTTCACCGCCCTGCCCGGCATGTTCTCCCATGACCGCGTGGACGACGGCTCGGAACTGCTCGCATCGCGCCTGCCCACAGATTTTGACGGCAATGCCGCCGATTTCGGCGCGGGCTGGGGTTATCTCTCCGTCATGCTGGCCGAGAAATCGCCGCGCACGGCCCGTATCGATCTGTTCGAGGCGGACTGGAATGCGCTGGAATTCGCCAAGACCAATCTTCTCGAAAACAATCCGCGGCTGACGGCGCGCTTCTTCTGGCAGGATCTGGCAAACGAGCCGCCGAAGGAAAAATACGATCTCATCATCATGAACCCGCCTTTCCATGCGGCGGGACAGGCAGCAGAACCTGCTCTCGGGCAGGCTTTCATCAAGGCTGCCGCCGGCGCGCTGCGCAGCGGCGGCAAGCTGCTGATGGTCGCCAATCGTGGCATGCCCTATGAGCCGGTGCTCGCGGCGGAGTTCCGCACCAGCACTGAGGTGTGCCGCAACGCCCGCTTCAAGATTCTGAGCGCCCAGAAATAATCAACTCGGCAAAATAATCAGCTCAGCAGCCATGCCCACAGCGACACGGAAAGAACGCCTGTCGCCGTGGAAATGCTGATGGTGGAGGCCGCAACGCTGTGGCCGATGCCAAAGCGGTTGGCGATCAGCCAGGCATTCACGCCCGTCGGCACGGAAGATGTGAGCACAAGCGCTGCCGTCCATTCCCGGCTGAGGCCGAGAAAGTGACCCATGGCCCAGACACAGGCCGGGAAAAACAGCAGCTTGAATACCGTCATGGTGACGGCAATGCCGAGATTGCCGCGAATGGTGTATTTCGTCAGCGCCATGCCGAGCGAGATAAGCGCCGCCGGCCCCGCCATGGAGGCGATCTGATCGACCACGGTTTTCAGGATGGGCGTCAGCGCCACGCCGGAAACATTGGTCGAAAGCCCGATGAACAGGCCGATCACCAAAGGATTGGTGATGAGGTTGCGGCCCACCTGCTTGAAGACCGCCGCCATGCTTCGCTTTTCCCCGCCGACCGCCTTGTGCGTGGCGTTTTCCATCAGGATCGTGCCGGCGATCATCATAACCGGCAAGTGGATGGCCAGCAGAATGGAAAGAGCCACCAGCCCTTCATCCCCGACGGAGCGCCCGACCAGCGGCAGGCCAATGAAGATATTATTTGCAAAGGCCGAGGAAATGCCGGCAATGACGGCGATGCGGACATCCTGCTTGAAGACGTAACGGGTGACGATATGCCCGACCGTCCAGGTGACGGCTACGCCGGCAAAATAAGTAATCCAGAGCCGGAAGGGCGATGCGCCGTGAAAATTCGCTTCCGCAAGTGTGCGGAAGATCAAGGTCGGTACGGCGATCTTGAACACGAAGTCGCTGAGGATATCGCCGGCATCGGCCCTGAACAGGCCAGTCTTGACCGTAAGCCAGCCGATCAGGATGAGAATGAAAATCGGGGCGACATTCGCGGCAACGGCAGACATGGAGGGAAAGCTTTCGCGGCTTTTGCGGGAGATACTCCGCTTTAGAGCCTTTTCCACGGGAATGGAATCGCGAAAACGCTCCCACTGTTTGTTTTCGCCAAATGGCGCCCAAGAAGGAGAAGGCCAGTGAGCCGCTTCGGGCAGAAAGCTCATCTTGGCCTGTAAAATCCGCAAGGCCGAGCGTTGCCCAAAAAGAAAAAGCGGGGTCTCCCCCGCCTTTTATGTCCGTTATATGCCGCCAGTACATCCGTGGCGGAGATAACGGTTGAGCCAGAAGACCATCATGTCTTCCATTCCGGTATGCATTCACACACCTTTTGCTCTGACAAATGAAATAGCTTAACCACATTACAGGCAGATGACGCGTTTTCGCTCCTCGTGGAGAACCGCATATTTTCTGTTTGGGCTTTTCTTGCCGCCAGAAATGTTTAAGACCTTTCGAAAAATACGCACACACCGTGCGAAACGGATAGGGCCTATGACGAAATTCGACGTACTGACTGTCGGCAATGCCATCGTCGACATCATTTCCCGCTGCGACGATCGCTTTCTCAACGACAATGCCATTACCAAAGGCGCGATGAACCTCATCGATGCGGAACGGGCCGAGTTGCTTTACTCGCTGATGGGACCGGCTCTCGAAGCCTCCGGCGGCAGCGCTGGTAACACGGCGGCGGGTGTGGCCAATTTCGGCGGCAAGGCCGCCTATTTCGGCAAGGTGGCTGAAGACCAGCTCGGCGAAATCTTCCAGCACGATATCCGCGCGCAGGGCGTCTATTTCGAAACCAAGCCGGAAGGCACCTTCCCGCCGACCGCGCGTTCGATGATCTTCGTGACCGAAGATGGTGAGCGTTCGATGAACACCTATCTCGGCGCCTGCGTCGATCTCGGTCCTGAAGACGTGGAAGAAGACGTGGTGGCGGATACGAAAGTCACCTACTTCGAGGGTTACCTTTGGGACCCGCCGCGCGCCAAGGACGCTATTCGCGAATGCGCCCGCATTGCCCATGAAAACGGCCGCGAAGTCTCCATGACGCTGTCCGACAGCTTCTGCGTTGGCCGCTATCGTGACGAATTCCTCGACCTGATGCGTTCGGGTACTGTGGACATTGTTTTCGCCAACAAGCAGGAAGCGCTTTCGCTTTACGAAACCGACGATTTCGAGCTTGCGCTGACCAAAATCGCTGCCGACTGCAAGATCGCAGCGGTGACGATGAGCGAGGAAGGCGCCGTCATCCTGCGCGGCATGGAACGTGTGAAGGTCAAAGCCTATCCGGTGCATGACGTGGTGGACACGACGGGCGCCGGCGATCTTTTCGCTGCGGGCTTTCTGTTCGGTTATACGCAGGACCGGTCGCTTGAAGATTGCGGCAAGCTCGGCTGCCTTGCCGCTGCCGCCGTCATTCAGCAGGTCGGGCCGCGCCCGATGTCATCGCTCAAGGCGCTTGGCGAGAAGCACGGCCTTATTTAAAGGCTTCACCGGGGTAAGCACCCCAGATTTCGCCCTGCGAAACCCAGCCCGAGGCCTGGCCGGCCTCGGCGCGGCACCAGTCGCCATTACATTCGCCGATCCTGAAGACGACGCCCGGCTCAAGCCGTGCCACGACGGAAGCGCCCGACTGCGCCTCGCGGCGCATGTTCACGTAAACTTCCTTGCCCTTGCCACGCATCCACGGAGCCGCAACGGCCGTGCGTTCACCGGAAAGCAGAGCCTGATTGACCCAGCCTTCTGTCCCGTCGGCATCGCGGATGCGCCGCCAGTTTTCATATTCCTGAATGATTTCCACCGGCATTCCCGATTTCAGATACATCCATGACACGGCATAATCCGTGCTCGGCCCGATGCGCATGTTGACGCGCTTGGATTTCAGGCTGACAAAACGCGGCAGCGGCAGGCCGCTTGCGCCTTTGGCGGCACCCTGCGCCATGGCGTCGGTTGCCGCACCGAGGAGGCCCAAAGACAATGCAATGCAAACGATAGAAACCACACTGCGCATGCCCATTTCCGTTTCCCGCCTTCTGCAAACCGGATGATATTTAAGGAGGCTCGCTTCCACATGCCTCAAGCTTCAGCGAGTTTTATTTGTCTTCGCCGGTGGGTCTGGTAGAAACGCCCTGATTGAAAGAAATTATCGCTCTTTCTGGTTAATGACTTCTGAACAAGGCAGCGGCAAACGATGACCCACAAGAAGAGACCGACAGTCTATATCACCCGCAAATTGCCTGACGTCGTCGAAACCAGAATGCGCGAACTCTTCGATGCCGAACTGAATATCGACGATACGCAGCGAAGCGAAGACGAGCTTGTGGCCGCCATGCAGCGGGTCGACGTTCTGGTGCCAACCGTCACCGACCGCATCACCGCCGCCATGATCGAGAAGGCCGGACCGCAGCTGAAGCTGATTGCGAGCTTTTCCAACGGCATCGACCATGTGGATGTGGACGCCGCCGCCCGAAAGGGCATTACCGTGACCAATACGCCCAATGTGCTGACCGAAGATACGGCCGACATTACGATGGCGCTGGCGCTTGCCGTGCCGCGTCGCATGATCGAAGGCACAAGGGTGCTCGCCAATGGTGCGGACGAATGGCTGGGCTGGTCACCGACCTGGATGCTGGGACGGCGCATCTCAGGCAAGCGCATCGGCATTGTCGGCATGGGCCGCATCGGAACGGCGGTGGCGCGGCGCGCCAAGGCCTTCGGCCTTTCCATTCATTATCACAACCGCAAACGCGTCAATCCGGCGACGGAAGCGGAGCTTGAGGCGACCTATTGGGACAGTCTCGACCAGATGCTGGCGCGGGTGGATATCGTCTCCGTCAATTGCCCCTCGACGCCCGCAACCTATCACCTGATTTCGGCGCGGCGGCTGGCGCTGATGCAGCCGACCAGTTACATCGTGAATACCGCACGCGGCGATATCATCGATGAAGCGGCGATGATCCAGTGCCTGCGCGAAGGCAAGATCGCCGGCGCCGGTCTCGATGTCTATGAGAATGAGCCCGCGGTGAATCCCAAGCTCATCAAGCTCGCCAAGGAAGGCAAGGTCGTGCTGCTTCCGCATATGGGCTCTGCGACGATTGAGGGCCGTATCGAAATGGGCGACAAGGTCATCATCAATATCCGCACGCTGTTCGACGGCCACCGTCCGCCGAACCGGGTGCTGCCGGGGCGGAACTGAGCCGGTTCGGGCCGCCATCTTTCGATCATGGGGAGGGAAGAATTCAATGGGTATCCGGGCGAAGTTCTTGGCGTTGATTTCCGTTCTGCTCATGCTGGTCGGCGGTCCGGCCTGGGCCGCTTCACCTTCCCCTGAAGAGACTGCGGAACTCTATTATCGCGCCTGGCTGAATTTTGATCGCGCGAGCATGTCCCACCTGAACAGGGAATGGGGAGCTTCGGGCGGCGGCCCGCGCTACACCGATATGGAACTGGTTGCGGACCCGGTCGCGTGGCAGCGCAAGAACAGGGGCATGCATTCACCCAAGGGGACGACAAACGAACAATCGGAGCAGTTCGCAAGGCTCTGGGTGGCGAGTACAGCGCGGGTGCGTTGTAAGGCGGAGCCTGCGCGTCTCGGTGCACAAACGCCCACGGGTGTTGTTGTGGCACGAATCAAGATGAACTGCTCTCTGCCGGATGTCGCGCCAGCCTTCCAGCGGTTGAAGGCCAGCGCAAATGCGAACGAGACAGGCGATAGAACGCGCATGCCGTCCGCAAGACTGATGAAGCAGATGGTGGAAGCGACGAAGGCGGCTCCTCTCACCCACAAGGTCAGCACGGAAATCCAGCTCTTCAGCGGGCCGGACAAAGCTGTGTGGCGGGTCGGGTCGGCAGAAGACCGGCCGCAGACCGGCATTGACCGCATCTCCTCCGGTTTTCTCTCCCAGATGGTTCAATCCGGCCTTTTGCAATAGGCTCTGCGATGGCGAAGGACACAATGGGGTCGGCTGAAGGCAATTTCAGTCGAGGAACTTGGTCATCTCGATCGAGGTCGTGTGATCGTAACCGGCATGGGCGTTTTCAGCGGTCTTGACGAAACCCCACGCGGCGAATCTGGCGTGATTGGCGATGAGCTCGATGCGGGTTTCCAGCCGCAGCGCCGGCAGCGCCAGTTCGCGGGCCAGCGCTTCGGATTGCCGCACAAGCATCCGGCCGATGCCCTTTCCCTGTGCTTTCGGCGAAACGCATAATTTGCCTATATAAAGGCAGGCCGGCTCCGGCCTGCAAAACAGGCAGCCCAGCAGTTCATCGCCGTTCAGTGCGACGAAAGCGATCTCCGTCCTCGCCTTCTCCGCAAGATTTTCCAGCGTCAGGCGATGAGCCGACGACGGCGGATCGATGACGCCATCCATATAAGCAAAGGAGGACATGATGAGCGCCAGCAATTCCTGCCAGCGATCGAACTCCTCCCCGATCCTGACGATCTCCATCATGGTTTCTTCCCAGTTGACCGCCGCTTGTATCGCACGGTTTCGAAACGGGCCGACAGGGCGTCGTAGAGGAGCAGACGGCCGATCAGCGGCTCGCCTGCACCGGTGATAACCTTGATCGCCTCCATGGCCATAAGCGTGCCTATAACCCCGGTCAGCGCGCCGACAATGCCTGTTTCAGCGCAATTGGGAATGAGGCCCTGCGGCGGCGGTTCCGGAAACAGGTCGCGGTAACCCGGCAAAAGACTGCCATCGGCGCTTGCCTCATAGGGTTTCAGCACCGTCACCGAACCATCAAAACGGCCGACAGCCCCCGTCACCAACGGTCTTTTCGCAGCCTCCGCCGCATCGGCAGCCGTATAACGCGTATCGAAATTGTCCGAGCCGTCGATCAGGAGATCGAAGGATCGCAGATGGTCATGCGCCCAGACCTGCGAAAAGCGCTCTTCATAAACACGCGTGCGGACATGCGGATTGAGCCGGGCGATGGCCTTGCGCGCGCTCTCCGTCTTCAGCTCCCCAATCGTACCGGTATCGTGGATGACCTGTCGCTGCAGATTGGACAGGGAAACCACATCGTCATCGATCATGCCGAGCGTGCCGACACCGGCGGCGGCAAGATAATGCAGGACGGGAGCACCGAGGCCGCCGGCCCCGATGACCAGCACACGCGCCGCCTTCAGCCGCTGCTGGCCCACGCCGCCAATTTCCGGCAACAGGATATGGCGCTTGTAGCGTTCGATTTCTTCCGGGCTCAGCGGGTCCATGTCGCCCTCCATCTCTTAGCCGTCATGCGGTGATGCTCCCGTGGGATACATTGAAGAATTGCGCCCTGTCGCCAAGGGCGGAGAACATCGCCGTATCCGTTCCGGTCATAAAACTCTGGCCGCCAAGCGCATGAATGAGATCGAACAGAGCCGCCCGCCTACCCTCATCCAAATGGGCAGCGATCTCGTCCAGCAGCAGAACCGGCGCATGACCAGTCATATTGGCGGTCAGCTGCGCATGCGCAAGCACCAGCCCCACCAGCAGCGCCTTCTGTTCCCCGGTTGAGCAGCGCTCGGCCTCCATGTCCTTTTCCGCATGGCGCACGAAGAGATCGACGCGGTGCGGCCCATCCAGTGTGCGGCCGGCAGCGGCGTCACGATACCGGCCATCGCGCAACATAAGCCTGTATTCATCCTCCAGATCGACGGCGGGACGATTGAGCCCATCGTCCATGAAACCGGAGAGGGAAAGCGCCGCGGAAGGGAAAGCGGCATTGCCCGCCCGCCCCTCAATCAGGCTCTTCAAGAGGCCGAGCATCTCATAACGCGCAATCGCCATGGAGATGCCGAGTTCGGCCATCTGCTTTTCGATGCCGTCCAGCCAGACCGGATCGAAGCGGCCTTCGGAAAGCAGGCGGTTGCGGCCACGCATGGCCTTTTCGAAATCGCTGGCCCGCCTTCCGTGAGCGGGGTCGAGCGACAGCACCAGCCGGTCAAGGAAACGCCGGCGGTCCGAGGACGAGCCGGTAAAGAGGCCGTCCATCGCGGGCGTCAGCCACAATACCCGCAGATGGTCGGTCAATTCATCGACGGATTTCACCGGCGTGCCATTCAGTCTCAGGCGACGCGACACCACCTCGCCATCGCCTTCAATTCCCGTACCGATGGCGACTTCGCCATCCATGCCCTCGACATCGGCGAAGATCGAGAAACCAGTGGCTTCAGCCCCTACCCGCGTCACGTCAGACAGGGTGGCGCGGCGAAGGCCCCTTCCGGGTGAGAGAAAGGAGACGGCCTCCAGAAGATTGGTTTTGCCGGAACCGTTGTCGCCCGTCAGCACAACATGGCGGTCATCGAGCGTGAGCGCAGCCGCCGCATAATTGCGGAAGTCCGTGAGTTTCAGCCGTAAAAGCGACACCTTGTTCGTCATGTGTACGGCCTAAAACGAAGATGGACGGATAGCAAGGTGGGGAACGTCCGCCCGCACCGAAGACAGCCGCTAGTGTGCAATTCATTCTTCAGTAGCAACTTTTTTAGTCGCCGGTTATTTATGAGCCGGTCCTCATCACCGGTAGCCCATTCATGCGCCTGATCTTGTCTCTCTTTCTCACTCTCGGTCTTCTCTCCTCCTGCGCAGGCCGACCGGGGGCGGATGTGCTGGAGGCCGTCAACACCAGGACCCGCGACACGAAAATCGTCACCGCCTTCGTGGCGAGCACGCGGGAGAAAAACACGGACGCAAAAAAGGGCTTCGGCACGGCGCGGGCGATGGAGCCGAACTACGCCAGTTTCGATATTTCCATTCCGCCCACCCATAAAAGCGGGAAAATCGAATGGGCCAGCGGCAAGCCCGACCCGAAAAAGGATTTCGTCGTTACCAGGGCCGATATGCTGACGAAGACGCGCTTCAATGCCGATCTTGGCGACATAGCCCGCTCCGGCAAGCAGATCGCACTTTTTGTACACGGCTATAATTACAGTTATCAGGAAGCCCTGTTCCGCGCGGTGCAGATGGCGGCGGATGCCAATATGAACGGCGTGCCGCTGGTCTTTTCCTGGCCGTCGCAAGCCTCTGTCGCCGGCTATGTGGCCGACAAGGAGTCCGCGACCTTCTCACGCGATGCGCTCGCCGCGATGTTGATCGATCTCACCCGGCAGACCCCGAAGAAGAGCGTCGTCGTGTTCGGGCACAGCATGGGCGGCTGGCTGGTCATGGAGGCGCTACGGCAATTGCGCTTCCAGGGCAGAAACGATGTCATCGCCAAGCTGCAGGTGGTGTTGGCTGCGCCCGATATCGATGCTGATGTCTTCCGCAAGCAGATCGAGGTTGTCGGCCGGCTCAGCCCGCCGCTCACCGTTCTCGTTTCCAAGGATGACCGTGCGCTGAAAGCCTCTTCCATCCTCGGTGCCGACGTTACCCGTATCGGCGCGCTGGATGTCACCGACCGCCAAGTGCAGGAGGCCGCTCTCAAGGAGGGCGTGCAATTCGTCGACATTTCCAATCTGAAGGCATCGGACCCGCTCAACCACGACCGCTATGCGGCGCTTGCTTCCATGGTGCCGCAACTTGAGGCAAGCAGGCGCGGGGGTGACATCAACAGTGCCGGAGCCTTTGTTTTCGATGCGATCGGCGCCACCGTCGCCAGCCCCTTCCGCCTTGCGAGCCAGGTGGTGAACCCGCAATAGTTTTGCGGGTCCTGCCGACAAACCGGTTTCAGAAATCCCAGTCCTCATCCTCGGTCGCAACCGCCTTGCCGATGACATAGGACGAGCCGGAACCGGAAAAGAAGTCGTGGTTCTCGTCGGCATTGGGCGAGAGCGCCGAGAGGATCGCGGGGTTGACCCGGCAGGCCTCGGCCGGAAACAGCGCCTCATAACCCAGATTCATCAGGGCCTTGTTGGCGTTGTAATGCAGGAACTGCTTGACGTCCTCCGTCAGGCCCACGCCGTCATAGAGGTCTTCGGTATATTTCGCCTCGTTGTCGTAAAGTTCGAGCAGGAGATCGAAGGCGAAATCCTTGATCTCCTGTCTCTGCGTTTCACCGAGACGCTCCAGCGCCCGCTGGAACTTGTAGCCGATATAATAACCATGCACGGCCTCATCACGGATAATGAGGCGGATCAAATCCGCCGTGTTGGTGAGCTTGGCGCGGCTTGACCAGAACATCGGCAGATAAAAGCCGGAATAGAACAGGAAACTTTCCAGAAACACGCTGGCGATTTTTTTCTTCAGCGGATCGCCGCTGTCATACTCCCGCATGATTAGTGCGGATTTGCGCTGCAGGAATTCGTTTTCCTCCGACCAGCGATAGGCGTCGTCAACATCGGGCGTGAGGCAGAGCGTCGAAAAGATCGACGAATAGGAGCGAGCGTGCACGGCCTCCATGAAGGAGATGTTGGAAAGCACGGCCTCCTCATGCGGCGTTGCCGAATCCGCCATCAGGCGCACGGCGCCGACACCGTTCTGGATGGTGTCGAGCAATGTCAGCCCAGTGAAGACACGGATCGTCAGTTTCTGTTCTTCCGGCTTCAGCGTTCCCCACGAGGGGATATCGTTGGAGAGCGGCACCTTTTCCGGCAGCCAGAAATTCGAGGTCAGGCGGTTCCAGACTTCGAGATCCTTGTCGTCCTCGATGCGGTTCCAGTTGACCGCGCGGATGCAGGACGCGGGTTTTACGGCAATGTTCATTGTCTTGTCCCTCAATTCAGAGCGTGCAGGAAACGCAGCCCTGAACCTGCGTGCCTTCCAGCGCCATCTGGCGCAACCGAATGTAATAGATGGTCTTGATGCCCTTCTTCCAGGCATAGATCTGCGCCCGGTTGATATCACGCGTCGTTGCCGTATCGCGGAAGAACAGCGTCAGCGACAGGCCCTGATCGACATGCTGGGTCGCGGCCGCATAGGTGTCGATGATCTTTTCGGGGCCGATCTCATAGGCGTCCTGATAATATTCGAGATTGTCGTTCGAGAGATAGGAAGCCGGGTAATAAACGCGGCCGATCTTGCCCTCTTTGCGGATTTCGATCTTCGAGACGATCGGATGAATGGAGGAGGTGGAGTGGTTGATGTAGGAGATCGAGCCTGTCGGCGGCACGGCCTGAAGGTTCTGGTTATAGAGACCAGACGCCATGACGTCCTTCTTCAAAACTGCCCAGTCCTCCTGTGTCGGAATGGCGATGCCGGCTTTCTCAAACAGCACCTTCACTTTTTCGGTCGCAGGCAGCCATTCCCGGTCGGTATATTTGTCGAAATATTCGCCCGAGGCATATTTGGAATTCTCAAAGCCCTTGAAGCTATGGCCCCGTTCCACGGCCAGCCGGTTGCTGGCGCGGATGGCGTGATAGGTCACGGTGTAGAAATAGATATTGGTGAAATCGACGCCTTCTTCAGAACCGTAGAAGATGCGTTCGCGCGCCAGATAACCGTGCAGGTTCATCTGGCCAAGCCCGATGGCGTGGCTGGCATCATTGCCCTTTTCCACCGAAGGAACGGAGGAAATATGGCTCATGTCCGACACGGCCGTCAGCGCCCGGATGGAGGTCTCGATAGTCTTGCCGAAATCGGCGGAGTCCATCGCCGAGGCGATGTTGAGTGATCCGAGATTGCAGGAAATATCCTTGCCCATATGGCTATAGGACAGATCGGCGTTGAACTCGCTCGCTTCGCTGACCTGCAGGATTTCCGAGCAGAGATTGCTCATGCTGATGCGGCCGGCAACCGGATTGGCGCGGTTCACCGTATCCTCGAACATGATGTAGGGGTAACCGCTCTCGAACTGGATTTCGGCGATCACCTGGAAGAATTCGCGCGCCTTGATCTTCTTCTTGCGGATGCGGCTATCGGCGACCATTTCATGATATTTTTCGGTGACCGAAATTTCGGTCAACGGCACGCCATAGACACGCTCCACATCATAGGGCGAGAACAGGTACATATCCTCATTGTTCCTGGCGAGCTCGAAGGTAATGTCAGGGATCACCACGCCGAGCGACAGGGTCTTGATGCGGATTTTTTCGTCGGCATTTTCGCGCTTGGTATCGAGGAAACGCATGATATCCGGGTGATGGGCATGCAGATAGACCGCGCCCGCACCTTGGCGCGCGCCAAGCTGGTTGGCATAGGAAAAACTATCCTCCAGCAGCTTCATGACAGGAATGACACCGGACGACTGGTTTTCGATCTGTTTGATCGGCGCTCCGAATTCGCGGATATTGGTCAGGGACAGCGCCACGCCGCCGCCGCGCTTGGAAAGCTGCAACGCCGAATTGATGGAGCGGCCGATGCTTTCCATATTGTCTTCCACACGCAGCAGAAAACACGAGACCAGTTCACCACGGCTCTTTTTGCCGGCGTTGAGGAAGGTCGGCGTTGCTGGCTGGAAGCGGCCGGAAATGATCTCATCGACCAGATTGCGGGCGAGCTGCTCATCGCCGCGCGCAAGGGCCAGCGCCACCATGCAGACGCGATCCTCGTAACGCTCCAGATAACGTTTTCCGTCGAAGGTCTTCAGCGTGTAGGAGGTGTAATATTTGAAGGCGCCGAGAAAGGTCGGGAAGCGGAACTTCCGGGCATAGGCTTCGTCATAGAGGTCACGGACGAAATTGAAGGAATACTGATCCAGCACTTCCTGTTCGTAATATCCCTCAGTCACCAGATAATCGAACTTTTCCCTGAGGTTATGGAAAAATACGGTGTTCTGGTTGACGTGCTGGAGGAAATATTGCCGGGCGGCCAGGCGATCCTTGTCGAGCTGGATCTTCCCGTTCTCGTCGTAAAGGTTCAGCATCGCGTTCAGCGCGTGGTAGTCCAGAGCCGCATCGAGCGGTTTCTGGGATGCGGCTGCCGGCTGTTTGGCGTCCTTGCGCATGGCGCTCGAGGTCAGCGTGTCCAAAATCGTTCCAATCCATGTTTGACGTTGGCGACATCTTCCTCCGTGCCGAGAAGCTCGAAGCGATAGAGAAACGGCACGGCGCATTTGCGCGAGACGATATCTCCGGCGGATGCGAAAGCTGCGCCAAAATTCGTGTTTCCCGCCGCGATGACGCCGCGAATGAGATTTCGGTTGGAGGGCTCGTTCAAAAACCGGATGACCGGCTTTGGCACGGCCCCTTTCGTGCCACCACCCCCATAGGTGGGGGTGACCAGCACATAGGGCTCGGACACATGGGGAACATCTTCCTCAACGCCAAGCGGCAGGCGAAACAGACGCCGTCCCAGTTTCAGAAGGAAACGATGGGTGTTTTCAGAACGGCTGGAATAATAGACGATCAGGCCCATCGCGCCGCCGCCTCAGCTGATCGAGCCGATCATATCCGGCCGGAAACCCGCCCAATGGCGTTCGCCGGCAACAACCACGGGCACCTGCATGTAGCCGAGGCCACGCACATGATCGAGCGCATCCGCATCTTCGGAAATATCGACGATCTCATAGGGGACACCGATGCGGTCGAGAGCGCGATAGGTGGCGATGCATTGGACGCAGGCGGGCTTGCTGTAAACGGTGACGGTCATGATTTCCTCTCTCGAAGCCGATTTCGGACAAGGCTCAACATTGCCGATTGCAATCGCAATCGGGCGGCGATGGATCTGTCATTAGGGTGGGCGTGCGCGGCTTTTAGCCACGTAAAATCACTCTCTACGCCGACGAGCGCAGCAACTTAAACAAATGCACTGGCATGACTTCACCCCGAAGCTTGTTCTGGAGGGGGCAGAAAAGGGCGCACGCAAATCATTTGCGTCATACACCTTCCTCCGGACACCCCGCCCGTGGACGTTTGCGCTCAAGGCAGGTCTCCTGACTTGCGGGTCACAACATCTATTCCGGCCTTCCCGGAGCTTTTGACCCCAGTGACCCAAATCGGAACGATGCTCACCGCTTACAGTTGCGGGGGCAGTTTCGGCCTTGCTCCGCCATATGGCGTTACGCACCGAATTCCCGTCTTAGCTCCCGACCCTTGCGAATCGGAAGAACCTCGAACACCACATATAGTATATGAGGAAATTTTCGCGTCAATAAATAGACACACAAAAGCCCCACCCTGTGGATCAAAAAGATTCAACACATGGTCAACAAAGGCTTAACGGCACATGCGTGCCGCCGCTCAAACAGAGAAAAGCGTTAATCTATTCCCAGATATCGATGCGGATATCGGCGGGACGGGCGTTTTCAATCACCCTTTTTCCGTTCGGAAGATCGTTTTCGAAAAGTTTGGCGTGGATATGGGCCTCATCGAGACCATAGCCCTGCCACCTTTTCCTCAGCCTCTCCTCAAGCACCGCGACGGACGGCCCGACAAAAATGGTGAGGTCGAAGCTCTTGGAAAGAGTTGTCCACGGCGCCTCGTCCAGTAGCAGATAATTGCCTTCAGCGAGGATAAAGCGTGTTTCCGGCGCAACCGCACGAGCAGACGCTATAGCGATTTCACGGGAACGGTCGAAAACCGGAACAAGCACCTCTTGCCCGCCCTTGCGGACGGCGGAGACGATATCGAGGAAACCGCGCACGTCGAATGTTTCCGGCGCGCCTTTTCGCGGCAGCAGCCCCCGCTCTTCAAGGATGCCATTGTCCATATGGAAGCCATCCATGGGCAGGACGGCGGCCGTTTCGTCCCATGCCAGCAAAGCATCACAAAGGGCATCCGCCAGCGTGGATTTGCCGGCCCCAGGGGGACCGGCAATAGCGACGATAAAACGGGATTTACCTTTTGCCCGCCGAAGAACGTCTTCGGCGATCGTTTCAAGCTTCAGCGTCATGCGGCAAGCGTTTCCTTCGGCGCTTCCTTGGCGCCCGTCATGAAGGCGACGGCGTCGGACATGGAGTAGTCCTTCGGATTGATGACGCAGAGGCGCTTGCCGAGCCGGTGGATATGGATGCGATCCGCGACCTCGAAGACATGCGGCATGTTGTGCGAGATGAGGACAATCGGCAGGCCGCGCGAGCGAACGTCCAGGATAAGCTCCAGAACACGCCGGCTTTCCTTGACACCAAGTGCTGCCGTCGGCTCGTCAAGAATGACGACCTTGGAGCCGAAGGCCGCTGCACGCGCCACAGCCACACCCTGACGCTGACCGCCGGAGAGGGTTTCCACTGCCTGATTGATGTTCTGAATCGTCATCAGGCCGAGCTCCGACAGTTTCTCCCGGGCGAATTTTTCCATGGCCGGGCGGTCCAGCGCCCGGAACAGGCTGCCCTGAATGCCGGGTTTGCGGATTTCCCGGCCGAGAAACATATTGTCAGCTATGGAAAGCGCCGGCGACAGGGCGAGGTTCTGATAGACCGTCTCGATGCCAGCCTTGCGCGCCTCGATCGGCGAGCGGAACTGCACGGGCTGGCCTTCCAGCCGGATTTCCCCTTCATCGGGTGTCACCGCACCGGAAATCGCCTTGATGAGAGAGGATTTGCCGGCGCCGTTATCGCCGATCACCGCCAGGATTTCGCCCGGATAGAGGTCGAAATCGGCATGGTCGAGGGCGGTCACACGACCGTAGCGCTTGACGAGATTGCGTGCTGTGAGAATGGGTTCTTTTGCCATCAGCCTGCTACCTTTCTGATCCACTGGTCGATTGCGACAGCCATGATGATGAGGACGCCAATCAACAGATAGGTCCATTGCGGGTCTGTTCCGATAAGCCTGAGGCCGAGCGAAAAGACGCCGACGATCAGGGCACCGAAGATCATGCCCATGATGGAGCCACGCCCGCCGAACAGCGACAGGCCGCCGATAACCACTGCGGTAATGGATTCGATATTGGCGAATTGACCGGCGGTCGGCGAAACCGAGCCGATGCGGCCGATAAGGGCCCAGCCAGCGAAGGCGCAGATGAGGCCGGACAGCGTGTAAACGGTCGTCAGCATGCGCTTGACGTTGACACCGGCAAGTTCGGCGGCATCCGGATCGTCACCCACCGCATAAAGGTGGCGACCCCAGGCGGTGCGGTTCAGCACATACCAGAGCAGGGCGACGAGCAGGACCATGGCGATGACGCCATAGGTGAAGACCGCGCTGCCGACACGGATATTGGCGCCGAAGAATTGCAGGATCGGCGCCTGCTGGGCGATATCCTGAGCGCGGATCGTCTCGTTTGCGGAATAGAGGAAGTTGGTCGCCAATACGATCTGCCACATGCCGAGCGTGACGATGAAGGGCGGCAGGCGCATGCGCGAGACCAGAATACCGTTGATGAAGCCGCAAAATGCGCCGACGGCGAGGCCACAGAGAATGGAGAGTTCCGCCGGCAGACCGTAACGGAAGGTGAACTGTCCCATGATGACGGAGGACAGGACCATGATCGCGCCAACCGACAGATCGATGCCCGCCGTCAGGATGACCAGCGACTGCGCCGCGCCGACAATACCGACGATGGCGACCTGCTGCAAAATAAGGGTCAGCGTGAAGGCCGAGAAAAACTTGCCGCCGAGAAGCAGGCCGAAAACAATCAGCGACAGCACCAGAACGATAAGCGGAACGGCCGCCGGGCTGGAGTGGAGAAAGTGCTGCAGTTTTTCCAGCACACTCTTGTCGTGCGTATCGAAAGCGGCGACCTGCGTCGAACTTCCCGAAAGCACTTTTTCAAATTCATTATGCGGCTGAGCCCGCACCGGCTGATCGCTCATGGATTTTCCTCCCGATCGCTCTATCGCACCAGCCCTGACACCGGGGTCTATCTCAAAAGAGAATGATGCGTAGATTTCAAAGTGTTGTGAAGCGGCCTATATCATCCCCGCAGGACGCGTGACGCGCTCGTTTGTTCCTTTGTCCGATCCCCCGGATCGTGCCTGATATTCATTCTGGTCCAAGGGCGGGGGCACGAATGCCCCCGCGGGTTTCAACGGTGAGGCATCAACCCCAGCACTTGTTGAGACCTTCCTTCGTATCGATGGAGTCGAGGCCCTTGACCGGCTTGTCGGTTACCAGCGTCACGCCGGTATCGACGAAGTTCTTGCCTTCGGTCGGCTTCGGCTTTTCACCCGTGTCGGCGAACTTCTTGACGGCTTCCACGCCGAGAGCCGCCATCAGCAGCGGATATTGCTGCGAGGTCGCGCCGATCACGCCTTCCGCCACGTTCTTGACGCCCGGGCAACCGCCATCGACGGAAACGATCAGAACATCCTTTTCACGGCCGACCGCCTTCAGCGCCTCATAAGCGCCGGCTGCCGCAGGTTCGTTGATGGTGTGGACGACATTGATGGTCGGGTCCTTCTGCAGCAGATTTTCCATCGCCGCGCGGCCGCCTTCTTCGTTACCATTGGTAACATCATGGCCAACGATGCGCGGATCGTTTTCATCGCCGATCTTGTTGATGTCCTTCACGTCGATGCCAAAGCCCTTCATGAAGCCCTGGTTACGCAGCACATCCACCGTCGGCTGGGAGGGGGTGAGGTTGAGGAAGGCGATCTTCGCATCCTTGGCCTTGTCGCCGAGGCTGCCGGCAGCCCATTTGCCGATCAGCTCACCAGCCAGAAGATTGTCGGTGGCGAAGGTGGAATCAGCAGCATCGACGGGTTCGAGCGGTGTATCGAGGGCGATGACCAGAAGACCGGCGTCACGCGCCTTCTGCACCGCGGGAACGATGCCCTTGGTGTCCGATGCGGTGATCAGGATACCCTTGGCGCCATCGGCAATGCAGGTCTCGATGGCGGCTACCTGGCTTTCGGAATCGCCGTCGATCTTGCCGGCATAGGATTTCAGCGTCACGCCAAGTTCTTTAGCCTTGGCGGTCGCGCCTTCTTTCATCTTGACGAAAAAGGGATTGGTATCGGTTTTGGTGATGAGGCAAACCGAGGTATCGGCCGCAGACGCAACGGAAGCGAAAGAAACGCCAAGCGCAAGCGCGCCCAGAAGAGCGGAAACAGTGGTCTTCATGAGATCCTCCCAATGGATATTTGAGCACCGTGACGGTTACCCGACGATCCCGTCTCCTCCGAGATCGACGACCGTTGGCTCAGATGGAACCACCAAAGGAAACGCCTGTCAATAAATAAATCCGATTGAATTATTAATTCCCTATGGCATTCTAATATGCGGCAGGGAGGAATATCGCCGCGTCGTTTAACGTTGCGATAGCAAGATTGCCATAAAGCCTGCTGTATCGGTCGCGGCGGATAGGGCGGGCGGGAGGATGACACTATGAGACAATCTGTCGAGACGGCGCCGCCGGCGCCGCCCACCACCATGGATATAAGCGGCGGCGCCAACCAGATCGGAGTGCGCGCTTATAATGAGCGGCTTGTGCTCTCTCTCGTTCGCCGTCACGGCGGACTGTCAAAGGCCGAGATATCAAGACTTTGCGGCCTTTCAGCGCAGACCGTCTCGGTCATCATGCGCTCGCTTGAAAAGGACGGGCTTCTCATTCGCGGTGAAAGACTGCGTGGCAAAGTCGGCCAGCCATCGACGCCGATGCGGCTTAATCCCGACGCCGTCTTTTCTTTCGGTGTGAAGATCGGCCGACGCAGCGTCGATCTCGTGCTGATGGATTTTGTCGGCCGGATCAGGCTCAAGCTGCGCAGAACCTATCCCTACCCTCTTCCGGAATGGATACTACCCTTCGTAATCGACGGCATAACGGAACTCGAATCGAAACTTTCCCCTGCCGAGCGGGAGAAAATTGCCGGCGTCGGCATCGCCGCTCCATTTGAATTGTGGAACTGGGCGCAGGAAGTGGGCGCTCCACAGATTGAAATGGAGAGATGGCGGGGCGTCGATATCCGGTCGGAAATTGCCGAAAACGTCAGCTATCCGGTTTTTCTGCAGAACGACGCGACCAGCGCCTGCGGCGCCGAACTGGTTTTTGGCGCAGGCCAGCACTATCCGGATTTTCTTTACGTCTTCATCGGCTCCTTCATAGGCGGCGGCGTCGTTTTGAATTCGGCGCTATTTTCCGGAAAGACGGGAACGGCCGGCGCCATCGGCCCTCTGCCGGTGCAGGGGCAGGATGGCAATACCGTCCAGCTTCTGAAAATCGCGTCGATCTTCGTTCTGGAAAACATGCTGCGCGAAAAGGGCATCGATCCGCGCCCCCTGTGGTTTTCTCCGGACGAGTGGATCGATTTCGGCGAGCCGCTGGAAAGCTGGATCAGGAAAACCGCCGCGGCGCTGGCGCAGGCCGTTATTGCCGCTGCCTCCATCATCGATTTTTCGAGCGTTATCATCGATGGCGGTTTTCCCGACTGGGTCAGAACCAGAATCGTCGCCGCCACCCGCCTTGCCCTTAAACACCACGATCTGCAGGGTGTCACGGTGCCTGACATAATCGAAGGCGCGGTCGGTAGCCAGGCGCGGGCAATCGGCGGGGCGAGCCTGCCCCTGTTTTCGCGCTATCTTATCGATCAGAACGTACTGTTCAAGGACACGACCGGCTGAGACCTCGCAACGCCCTGCGGTTTTATTACTCGGCTATTAATTTGGATATCTGCCGGTCATTCGCCAGCGGCGTGCTGCATGATCGCCGCCAGAAAAGCAGGTCCGTATCGCTCGAGCTTGGTATCTCCGACGCCGGGAATCACTGCCATTTCCTTCGCCGAGACCGGTTTTGCCGTCGCAAGTTCGATGAGGGTCTTGTCGTGGAAAATCACATACGGCGGAACGTTCTGTGCCCGGGCAATTTCCATGCGCTTCGCACGCAGCGCCTCAAAAAGACTGCGATCGGATTCCGGCAAGGCCGTCGATACCGTGTTGCGGGGCGTCTGCTGCCGTGCGGAACGGGGAGCGGATGGTATCCTCAGCATCAGTGCCGGTTTTTCGCGCAGGAACCGCCGTCCATCCTCGGAGATAGACAGGCCGCCATGTCCCGACAGATCCACTTCAATCATGCGTAACGCAACCAGCTGACGCAGGATGGCGCGCCATGTGCGGTTGTCGTGCTCTTTACCTATCCCGTAGGTGGTAATGCGGTCATGGCCGAAGCGGGAAATCCGCTCGTCCTCGACACCCAGCAATACGCGAATGACATAGGCCTGGCCAAAACGTTCACCCGTGCGATAAATACAGGACAGAAGTTTCTGCGCGGCGATGGCCCCATCAAACAGGTCCGGCGGCTCGGCGCAGGTATCGCAATTGCCGCAGGGCTCACACCGGTCGCCGAAATAGGAGAGCAGAACCTGCCGGCGGCAACTCGCCGTTTCTGCGAGGCCAAGCAGCGCATCGAGCTTCTGGCGCTCCATATATTTGCGTTGGTCCGCGGCATCAGATTCTTCGATGAAACGATTGCGCAGGGCAATATCTTCATAGCCATAGAGCATGAGCACGTCCGACGGCAGACCATCGCGACCGGCTCGGCCTGTTTCCTGATAATAGGCCTCGATGCTGCCGGGTAGGTCGATATGAACCACGAAGCGCACATCCGGCTTGTCTATGCCCATGCCGAAAGCGACGGTCGCGACAATGATGACCGCCTCGCCGTGCTGGAAACGGGTCTGGTTCTCCTCACGGGCAGCCTTGTCCATGCCAGCGTGATAGGGTAGCGCATCGCGACCCTCCTCCCGCAGCCATGCGGCCGTTTCGTCCACTTTGCGTTTGGAAAGGCAATAGACGATACCGCTCTCACCGTCGCGATCCTTCAAAAAGCGCTTCAGCTGCGCGCGCGGATTATCCTTTTCCATGATCGCATAGCGGATATTAGGACGGTCGAACCCGGCAATGAAGGCATCGTGCTCTTCAATCCCCAGGTGACCGAGAATTTCGGCGCGCGTGGGCTCGTCGGCCGTCGCCGTCAGCGCCATGCGCGGCGTATCGGGAAAACGCTCGATCAGCGTGTCTAGCTGGCGGTAGGGCGGCCGGAAATCATGCCCCCATTGAGACAGGCAATGAGCCTCGTCGACCGCGATCAGCGACAGGTCGATGGATTGCAACGCATCGAGGACATCTGGCTTGAGCAGGGTTTCCGGCGCGGCATAAAGAATATCGACCTTGCCGGCCCGCATGTCCCGCCAAAGCACGCGCCGCTCTTCCGGGGAAAGATCGGAATTGAGAGCTTCGGCCCGCACGCCGGCCTGACGCAGGGCTGCAACCTGATCGACCATCAGCGCGATGAGCGGTGAGACGATCAACCCCATGCCATTACGAGCAAGCGCCGGGATCTGGTAACAAAGCGACTTTCCACCGCCCGTCGGCATCAAAACGAAGGCGTTGTTTCCCGCCATTACATGTCGAATGATGTCAGCCTGCCGCCCGCGGAATGCATCGTAGCCATAGACGGTCTTGAGGATATGCAAGGGATCAGCGGTCACGGCGGTTTTTATCCGAAGTGGAATGATTGTGCATCATCACGGTTTTGTGGTGCATGGCAATGCCGAAGATGGAGTTGACCGTGGAAGTAGGTAGCGCGATTGATGTTGCGAGCAACCACATCGAATGCAAAAAGGGCTCCGAGTTTCCTCGGAGCCCTTTGATAGTCTTTTTGACATTGGTTGCGGGGGCAGGATTTGAACCTGCGGCCTTCAGGTTATGAGCCTGACGAGCTACCGGGCTGCTCCACCCCGCGTTGATTGGTTTTATTATAGCAT